>NZ_JAAOZF010000001.1:0-499997 GCF_011759705.1 Microbacterium ulmi
TCCAAAGGAATCTCACCCGATCCGAAGACCAGGACGAGGTAAAATTTGGCATTTGACAAGTGCACGCTGTTGAGTTCTCAAGGATCGGACACTCCCGCTGCTCGGCCTTCCGGCTCCGCCCACGGGGCGACTTCCTGATTCGTCCCTCTACACGGAGTACTCAGGCCGGCGCTTCGTTCGGCATGACGCCGATCAGTGGTCCCTAGCCTGTCCGTTGAGGGGACTACCCACCCTAGCACATCAGTGCCCCCACAGTGTGGGACGTTTGGGTTCTGTTCTCCGCTTGAGGGGGCGGGCCGTTCGGCCTCTCGCTCTTCCCTGTGGGGCGAACAAGTAATACTTTACGTGCCCCCACACCTCCCGTCGAATCCACCCCGCACCCCGGGCGTGTCGCACGACTTCGCGTGCGTCGCCGTCGTCGGGAAAGCCCAGTTCACGCCTGGATCTGGAGGTGCCTACGGGAGTCGAACCCGTCTCGACGGCTTTGCAGGCCGCTCCCTCGACCGCTCAGGCAAGGCACCAGGAGCCGCAACGGTATCGCGTCCTTCGACGTCCGGGGCGCGTTGTTACGACCTGGTCATCGCGCGAGCGCGACGCCGCGGTCGAACAGGGTCAGCTTCTCCGGATTCGCGATCGAGTAGATGTGGGTGATCAGCCCGTCTTCGACCGTGACGCTCACGATGCCCGCGAGCTGCCCGTCCAGCTCCATCCGGATGCCGGCCTGGCCGTTCACCGTCGTCTCGACCGCGACGAGCACTCCCTCCAGCTTCGCCATCCCCCCGGCGAGGTAGCGGGCCAGTCTCTTGGCGCCGACGATCGGCCGGCGCGCCGCGCCGCGCACCTGGCCGCCTCCGTCCGCGACCGAGACGACGTCGGGCGCGAGCACGTCCATGAGGGCCTGGAGATCGCCGCTGTTGAGCGCTGTCACGAGCCGGTCCACGACCTCCCGGTGCTCCGCACGAGCGACGCGAACCCTCGGATGCCGGGCAGCGACATGCTCCTTCGCTCGGTGCGATATCTGCCGCACGGCCGCGGGAGTCTTGCCGACGGCATCCGCTATCTCGTCGTACGACAGGTCGAACACCTCGTGCAGCACGAAGACGGCGCGCTCAGCGGGGCGGAGCGTCTCGAGAACGGTGAGCATCGCGATCGAGAGGCTCTCGGCGAGTTCGACGTCCTCCGCGACGTCGGGACTCGTCAGGAGCGGCTCGGGGAGCCACTCGCCGATGTAGTCTCCGCGACGCCGCGACACCGCGCGGAGGTGATTGAACGCCTGCCGCGTGACCGTGCGCATGAGGTACGCCCGCGGCTCGCGCACCGCCGATCGGTCGGCCGACGCCCATCGCAGCCACGACTCCTGGAGCACGTCTTCTGCGTCCGCGGCCGAGCCGAGGAGTTCATAGGCGACAGTGAAGAGCAGGTTGCGATGGACGAAGAACGGGTCGTCGTCCACGTGCGCGACGCTCTCCACCTCGGTGAGCCTACGCGCCATCCGCTACCGACTGCGCAGCGGCGAGCGGCGGGAGCCCGCACGCGTCGGCGAAGAGCTCGGACGTGATGCCGAGGGCGACGTTCATCCGCGCGCTCATGTTCATGAACGAGACGCGCGCCGCCAGCTCTACGAGGGCCGCGGGTCCAAGCTCTGCGAGGAGGGCGTCCGACAGCTCGTCGGTCACCGCCGGCGGCGTCTGACTCGCCGCCTCGGCGTACTCCATGACCGTGCGCTCGAGCGGTGTGAAGACGGATGCCTCGCGCCAGCGCGGCACTTCGCGAACCTTGGCCTCGTCGAGTCCGCGGGTGTGGGCCATGAAGTAGTTGAGGTCGAGGCAGAAGCCGCAGCCGACGGACGCTGCCGCGGCCATGGCCGCATAGGTGGCGAGCTCCCTGTCGAGCTCTCGCCATGCCTCGACTCTCCGGCCGATGCCCATGGCGTCCTTCATGACGGCCGGATGCTGCCACAGCACGCCGATCGAGTCCGGGACTCGACCCATCAGCTCGCGCGCGGCGAGCTTCACGATCGCTCCGTAGGCGCCTGAGACCTCGGTCGACGGGATGCGGGTGCTGGTGGTCATGTCTTCTCCTTGATCGGTGGGTCCCTTCGACATGAAGACACCGGCCGGCGCTCCACCGTGACATCCCGCCTCACGCGCATCCCGACAGAAGGCGGGGCAAGGATCGCGCGGCGAGCCAGAACACCGCGACCTCGAACTCGCCCGTCGCCGAGCTTGACGAGAGGACCCCTATGCGTCGCCGTCGCGACGAGGCCCGGAATGCCCTCCCGGCTCACTTCGTTCACGCCCACTATGAGATCGATCGTCTACACCCGCACCGGTGACTCCTCCGTCCTGACGCTCGTCGACCGCGAACCGGCATCGCCGGGGGTGGGCGAAGTCCGCGTCAAGGTCGCGGTCTCGGGCGTCAACCCGACCGACTGGAAGTCGCGGGCGGGCGGCGGCAGGGGCCCGGCGTTCGACGAGATCGTGCCGAATCAGGATGGCGCAGGAGTCGTCGACGCCGTCGGCGAAGGAGTGACCGACGTGAGCGTGGGCGACCGGGTGTGGCTGTATCTCGCGCAGCACGAGCGCCCCACCGGCACCGCTCAGGAGTTCACCGTCGTTCCGGCGTCACGCGCCGTCCGCCTCCCCGAAGGAGTGGGCTTCGACGTCGGCGCGAGCCTCGGCGTCCCCGCCCTGACGGCACATCGAGCGCTGACGGTGCACGAGTCCGGTCCGGCGCGGCTGTCGCCGGGGTCTCTCGCGGGTCGCGTCGTGCTCGTGGCGGGCGGAGCCGGGGCAGTCGGGCACGCCGCGATCCAGTTGGCGGTGTGGGCCGGCGCGACCGTGATCGCGACCGTCAGCAGTGAGGAGAAGGAGGCTCTCGCCCGGCGCGCGGGCGCCCACCACGTCGTCCGGTACACCGAGGCCGGCGTCGCAGATCGGATCGAGGCGCTGGCTCCACGGGGCGTCGACCACGTCGTCGAGGTGTCTCTCGCCGAGAACGCGCCGCTCGACGCGCGAGTGCTCGCGAACCACGGAAGCCTCGCGTATTACGCCGACAACGGTGGCGACCGGGCGACGATCCCGATGCGTCCCACGTTCGCGAAGAACCTCCGCCTCCAGGGCCTTCTCCTGTACACCGTCGGAGATGCGGTGCTCGCCGCGGCCACGGAGGACATCACAGCGGCGGTGCGCGACGGCGCGCTGCCCGTCGGCGAGCAGGCCGGGCTGCCCTTGACGTGGTTCCCGCTGGAGCAGACGGCCGCGGCGCACGATGCCGTGGAGCAGGGCGCCGTCGGCAAAGTGCTCATCGATGTCTCGGGCGAGAGCCGCTGACGGGGCCGACGCGGCCGAGCGAAGCTCGGGCGCATCCGTCCTGCTGAACCGCTACCGCGCGCGCTCGGCGACGACGCGTGCCGTCGCGACCGGATCGGGGCGGTGCATGATCGACTCGGGAACGACGACGAGCTCTGCGTGAGGAATCGAGGCCGCGAGGCGATCGGATGCCGCGATCAGCAGCGGGAAGGTCTGCTCGCCCCGCAGCACCGTCACCCGCTGCGATACCGCGAGCATGTCGGCTGTAGGTGTGGAGACGTGACGCGTGAGCGCCGTGTCGTAGACGGTCGACTGCGCGATCGGCACGAGCGCGGCGAACTGCTCGCTCGCGCGGAAGTTCTCGACCATCTCCCGCGGGAGTCCGACCGCCTCGAGCTGGAACGTGACGATCGCCTCCTCGGCGCGCCCGTCGTCGACCAGACGCTGCAGGCGCTCCCCGAGGTCGTCGGCGGGCTCGTCGACCCCGAACCGGAAGGGCGGCTCTGAGAGGAACAGCCCCTGCATCGGAACGCCGAGGGATGCCGCGAACAGGGCGAGGACGGCTCCGGAGGAGTGTCCGAGGACGACGGCGTCGCCTCCCGAGGCTCTGATGACGGCGTCGAGATCGTCGACCTCGTCCGTGGGCTCGGATCCGCGGCGGTCTCCGCTCGAGCCACGCGCGCGCCGATCCCACGTGACGGCCCGGAATCCGGCATCCGCAAGGGCCGCGGCGAGAGGACTCGCGTCGTCTGCCGTCGACAGGGCGCCGTTCACGATGACGACGACAGGCCCGTCACCGATGTGCCGGTAGGCGATCGAGGTTCCATCGTCCGAGGTCGCGAAGTCCATGATCCGACGATAACGAGCGGGTCGGACACTCCGCCGCCCGCGACTGCCGCCTCGCGGTCGCCTCGGGGACGGATGGGCGGCGACGATGCGCTTCTCAGGCCTTGGGCTCGTGCACGGCGGTCATCGCCTCGAGCAGCGTGTCGTGAATGTAGGCGAGCTCGGGCGAGACCACTCCCCATCCGCGGCCTTGCTCCTCGACGGTCCAGTCCTGGTCGCCGGACTCTTCTTCCCAGAGCATTCAACGAGTCGAGCCCCGCGATCCAGCTCTCCCGGATACATCGATGGAGATCGCCTCGGGCCACCCGCCGGCCGTCAACGCGGCTCAGTGATGGATGCTGCGCATCCGTGAGCCGCCAGAGAGGTCAGTTCGAGAACCGGAACTCCACCGGGTGACGTCACTGATGGGCATCTGCGCCCCTATCCGATCATCGGGACAGCGTCGAACGGGGGAGGCGGATCCGACCGCAACCGACCGTACGTATCGACATCGATCCTCTGCCCGCCGACAAGGAACTTCTCGCGCTCCGTCCCCTCCTTGACGAACCCGGCATGCATGGCGATCGCACCGGATGCGGGGTTGTTGACCCGATGCCCGAGTTCGAGGCGTTGCAGTCCGCGCACCGTCAGCGCCCACTCCGCAACGGTAGCCGCGGCGCGGGACATCCAGCCTCGACCTCGTGCAGCATCCGACATCCAGTACCAGAACCATCCGTTCCGGTTCGCTTCGTCGACGGTGACGCAGACGAGGCCGACCAGCATGTCGCCTTCAGCCACGGCCCACGCCTCGTGCGGCGAGTCGGCTGCAATCAGCCGGTCAACGTACCGCTCAGCTTCGGGCACATTTGATACGTCGCCTTGGCGCGCCATGTCCGGGTTCGACGCGAAGGCCGCGAGCACAGCGGAAGCATCAGTCCGTCGAAGTCGCCGGAGCACGGCTGACGGGTCGCTCACGCGACCCTCAGCGGCGTGATCACGGCGATGTGCTCAGCTGCTCGCGCGAGCAGCACATCGTCGGTCTTCCTCACGAGGTGCTCATCGCGCCGGGAGCGATCACGTCGAGTCCCGCAGACCTCGCCGCCTCACCGAGCCGATGGTCGTACGTGAGGACGGCTTCAACATCAAGGCGCATCGCCGCCTCCAGATGCAAGGCGTCGAGGGTACGCAGATACGGCATCGGCAAGAAGCCCGCGGACCGATATGTGGCCCTGTCAAGCGCCGCGAGCGACACGCCATCGAGGATTGCGGTGACCTTCGATTGGTCACGCCCCTCGCTCACTGCCATGCGACGCAGCTCCGTCTCGAGGAGATCACTCGAGACAAGCCTGGCAGGTGTGTGATCAAGCCAGTCCACCAGCGCCTGAGTTTCGTCCTGTGCGACCAGGAGCGCTCCGAGCGCAGAGGTGTCGACATAGACGAGCGGACCGTCCGTCACACCCGGTCCTCCCGCATCTCATCCAGGATCCGGGTCATCGGACGGTCGCCCTCGGACCGCTGGGGCTTCAGCGCCGCCCAGCCACCCACACGCTTCGCCGGGCGGGCGATGGGCAACGTGGGAGCCTGGGCATCGAGAGGGACGATGCGACCGACGGCGACTCCGCGGTTGGTCAGCACGAAGGAGCGCCCTTCGCCGACCGCGCGAAGCACGCGTCCGGACTCGTTGCGCAACTCGCGCTGCGAAAGGCTCTCGGGGTTCGGCTCACCCACACTCATGGCGCGATCGTAGCACCCGCGCTACACATTGGACCGGAACTCCACAGCATTGCGTCGCGGCTGGCGGTGTGCGCTCACATGTCACAGCGACCCCGGGCTCCGTACATGTGCACCGCACGTTGCGACGGCGGTCGGGCTATTTCAGACTCAACGGATGAACTTCTTCCGGACTCCTCAGGTCGTCCTATTCACACGCGACATCGATCGCGCAGCGACCTTCTATTGTGCTCTCGGCTTCGAAGAGGCGTTCCGCACGCCAACAGCGGGTACCCCTATCCACGTCGATCTCGTCCTCGACGAGTACCGATTCGGCCTCGCCACAGAGACGAGCACACGTGAAGACCATGGCCTCAGCCCGGTCGCCCACGGCCAACGCGCGGCGGTGATCCTCTGGACTGATGACGTTCGTACAGGCTATTCGCGACTTATCGAGCTCGGCGCGAAGCCGATCAAGACGCCAGAGCCATGGCTCGGTCACTTGCTCATCGCATGGGTCGAGGACCTCGACGGGCATCTGATCCAGGTGGTGCAGGCCGTCAACTGAGGACAGGCCGCGCCGGGACGCGCTACACGTTGAACCGGAACTCCACGACATCCCCGTCCTGCATGACGTAGTCCTTGCCCTCGAGCCGAGCCTTGCCTGCCGCCCGCGCCGAGGCGACCGATCCCGCGGCGACCAGGTCGGCGAACGAGATGACCTCGGCCTTGATGAAGCCCTTCTCGAAGTCCGTATGGATGACGCCCGCGGCCTGCGGGGCCTTCCAGCCCTTCCCGATCGTCCAGGCGCGCGTCTCCTTCGGCCCCGCCGTCAGGTAGGTCTGGAGTCCGAGCGTGTCGAAGCCGATGCGGGCGAGCTGGTCGAGCCCCGACTCCTCCTGACCGGTCGAGGCGAGCAGCTCCGCGGCATCCTCCGGTTCCAGGTCGATGAGCTCCGACTCGATCTTGGCGTCGAGGAACACCGCGTGAGCCGGCGCGACGAGAGATTCGAGAGCTGCCTTGCGCGCGGCATCCGTCAAGACGGCCTCGTCGACGTTGAAGACGAAGATGAACGGCTTCGCGGTCAGCAGGCCGAGCTCGCGGATCGGGGCGAGATCCAGCCCCGAGGCCGACAGCAGCTCACCGCGCTGCAGCGCCTCCTGCGCCTCGAGCGCGGTCGACAGCACGACGGGGTCGGTCTTCTTGCCCCGCACCTCCTTCTCGTAGCGCACGATCGCCTTCTCGAGGGTCTCGAGGTCGGCGAGCTGCAGCTCCGCGTTGATCGTCTCAAGATCCCTCAGCGGGTCGACCCCGCCCTCGACGTGCACGACGTCGTCGTCGGCGAAGCCGCGCACGACCTGCGCGATCGCGTCGGCCTCGCGGATGTTGGCGAGGAACTTGTTCCCCAGGCCCTCACCCTCCGAAGCGCCGCGGACGATGCCCGCGATGTCGACGAACGACACGGCGGCGGGCAGGATGCGCTCCGAGCCGAAGATCTCCGCGAGCGTGTTCAGCCGGGAGTCCGGGAGGTTCACGACCCCGATGTTGGGCTCGATCGTCGCGAACGGGTAGTTCGCGGCGAGCACCGAGTTCTTGGTCAGCGCGTTGAAGAGGGTCGACTTGCCGACATTGGGGAGACCGACGATTCCGATGGTAAGAGCCACGGGCATCCAGTCTACGTGGGACGGGATACCGCTTCCTGGGCGCCGGCGCCGCGGGCAACCGCCGTCAGCGGGGCGGCCCGTCGGGGTCGACGCGCCACCGCATGAGGACGTTGCCCGACTCCTCCCACACGTGCGTTCCGAGGAGCTTGAGCGCGACGGGCGGCCGCTCGTCGAAGAGCGGCACGCCCCCGCCCGCGATGAGCGGGAAGGTCACGAGGTGCAGCTCGTCGACGAGTCCTGCATGCATGAGGTCGTTCCACAGCACTCGCCCGAGGAGGATCAGGATGCCGCGCCCGTCCTGCGCCTTGAGCCGGGCGACCTCGGCACGGGAGTCTGCGATCCGCACGACGCGCGTGTTCGGGTGGGACGCGATGTCGTCGTCCGTGACGGTGTCGGAGACGACGATCTTCTCGACGTCCCGGATGAGCGCGGCGAGCTCCCTGCGGATCCGCGTCGCTCCCGCGTCGCGCTCGACGCCCGCCCAGTACTCCATGTTGCCGAGCGACGAACGCCTGCCCGACAGGATGAGCGTGCCGGCATCCCGCAGCAGGCCCGCCGTGTAGTGGTCGAAGCTGTCGGCGCCGCGATAGTCGGGGTGCCAGTGCTCGAAGAACGACGCGATGTCGTGGTCGTCGTCTTCGTAGCACCCGTCGACGGTCGTGAAGTTGCAGACTGTCAGCGGCCGCATCAGCCCTCTCGCAGGGCGCGAAACGCCGTCGTGCGGTACGGGAGCTCGACGACGGCGTCGCCGATCGCGCCGATCTCGTCGAAGAGCACACCGAGCTCGGCCTCGATGCGGGCGCGCACGTCCGGCTCGGCCGTGATGATGTAGCTGCGCGAGCGGGCCATGTCGTAGAGCGCCGCGCGGGTCATCGGCCTCGCCCACTCCCAGGAGCGCTGTTCGAGCGGGCCGAACGGCGACGCGACGCTCGGTCCGCCGTCCGCCAGCGACTGATCGGCGTGGCTGCCGTGCATGATCCGCGTGAGCCGCGCGACCCATGGGACGCTGTCGTCGCGGATGTTCCAGATGAGCCCGAGCACTCCGCCGTGGCGAAGCACGCGTCCGACTTCGGCCGACCCGGCGACGGGCTCGACCCAGTGCCACGCCTGCCCGAGCACGACGGCGTCGAGCGAGGCATCCGGAAGAGGTAGCCGCTCCGCCGTTCCCACGAAGGTCGGGATGCCGTGCACGGCGCTGCGCAGCACGGCCAGCATCTCGGGGTCGGGGTCGATCGCGACGGTCTCGGCCCCGAGCTCGACGAGCGCGCGAGTGAGCTTTCCCGTCCCCGCACCGACGTCGGCGACGCGCACGCTGCGGTCGTGGCTCGCGACGGGCTGAAGCATCCACGCGACGGCCTCGGCAGGATACTCGGGCCTGCCCGCCTCGTAGGTGCCGGCCTGCCGGCCGAAGGACGTCGACATCTCCGCGCGCTCTGCCATGTCGTCCAGCCTACGGCGCGCCTCCCCCGCCGCCGCGGGACCCACGGCGAGGGTGGAGGCGTGGCATTGGACTTCACCGCGATCGACTTCGAGACGGCGAACTCCAGCGGCGCCTCGGCGTGCGCCGTCGGCCTGGCCAGAGTCCGCGGCGGCGAGGTCGTCGCGAGGGCCGGCTGGCTCATCCAGCCTCCGCCGGGGCACGATCGCTTCTTCGAGCTGAACACGCGGATCCACGGCATCCGGGAGGAGGATGTCGCGGGCGCGAAGGGCTGGACGGCGCAGCTTCCCGACCTCGTGTCGTTCATCGGCGACGACGTCCTGGCGGCGCACAACGCGGGCTTCGACATGTCGGTGATCCGCCGTGCGTGCGAGTCGACGGGCGACGAGTGGCCCCGGAACAGCTATGTGTGCAGCCTCCAGATCGCCCGGAAGACGTACGAGCTCGACTCGTACCGCCTGCCGTCCGTCGCGGCGGCGGCGGGCTTCCTCGACTTCCCGCACCACGACGCGGCGGCGGATGCCCTCGCGTGCGCGCACATCCTGATCCACGCGGCGCGGCTCGTCGGCGCCCGAGACGTGGCCTCGCTCGCCGAGCTCGCGGGCGTGCGCGTGTCGCACATGCCCGCGCCGGCGCCGACCCCTGCCCCCGATCTCGCGGCGATCCGGGCCTGACGGGCGACGCCGTCCGGCGGATGTCGGAGGGTCACGGCATCCTCGAGCCATGGACACTCCCCTCGTCTCGGTCCTCGTGATCGGATGCCTCGCGGCGGGCCTGCTCGCCGGCTGGTTCGCGGGCTCGGCGCGTGCGGCCGCCCGCGCGCTGCGCGACCGCACCGAGCTGCAGGCGCGACTCGCAGCATCCGAGGCGTCGCGTCACGGCCTGCACGCCCAGCTCGAGCAGCAGCAGCTGCTGTATCGCGAGCTCACGACGCAGGCGCGCGCCGACCAGGCCGCGCGCGAGGAGCGGGAGCGCCGCGAGCAGTCGGTGCTGCGCGCGCTCGCACCCGTGAGCGAGACGCTGCAGTCGATGCAGCACAAGGTCGACGCGCTCGAGCGCGACCGCCAGTCCCAGTTCGGCGCTCTCACCGAGCAGCTCCGGCGCGCGCAGGAGTCCGACGAGGCGCTGCGCGCGACGACCGAGTCGCTCGCGGGGGCGCTGCGGTCGGGCAGCACGCGGGGGGTGTGGGGCGAGACGCAGCTGCGGCGCGTCGTCGAGGCCGCGGGTCTCACGCGCTACGTCGACTTCGACACCCAGTCGTCGATCTCGACGGATGCCGGAGCCGGCCGGCCCGACATGATCGTGCGCCTCCCGGGCGACAAGGCCCTCGCGATCGACGC
The DNA here is from genome assembly GCF_011759705.1 of Microbacterium ulmi. Classification (GTDB taxonomy): domain Bacteria; phylum Actinomycetota; class Actinomycetes; order Actinomycetales; family Microbacteriaceae; genus Microbacterium; species Microbacterium ulmi. The sequence goes on from NZ_JAAOZF010000001.1 coordinate 10,289, forward strand.
GAAGGTCCCCCTCGACGCCTACCTCGAGGCGAGCACGATCCCGATCACGGCGCAGGGCGCCGAGGGCGCCCGTCGCACCGCCCTGCTCGAGAAGCACGTCAAGGCCGTCCGTGCGCACGTCGACGCGCTCGCGAAGAAGACGTACTGGGCGGGGCTCTCCTCGAGCCCCGAGTTCGTCGTGTGCTTCGTGCCCAGCGAGTCCCTTCTGGCCGCGGCGCTCGAGGAGGATCCATCCCTCCTCGACTACGCCTTCGGCCGCCGTGTCGCGCTCGCGTCGCCCGTCAACCTCTGGGCGGTGCTCAAGACCGTCGCCTACACGTGGACGCAGCAGGACGTGTCGAAGGAGGCGAGAACGCTGTTCGAGCTCGGCAACCAGCTCTACGAGCGGCTCGGCGGGCTCGCCTCGCATGCCGAGGAGCTGCGCCGAGCCATCGAGCGCACGGTCGAGGGATACAACCGGTTCGTCGGCTCACTCGAGTCGAGGGTCCTCGTGAGCGCCCGACGGTTCCCCGGCATAGACGAGACGAAGCTCGACGCGCTGGCCTCACCTGCGCCCATCGAGAAGGCACCCCGTGCGCTGACGGCGCCCGAGCTCATCGACGGTGCGACGCAGTCCGCCCTCGAGACCGAGGAGAGGCTGGTCACGGCCGACGTCGGCGACCTGCGCGCACGTCTCGCGACCGACGACCTCTGACCCCCGAACCGGGTGCGCGAGGGGCGCCGCCAGCAGGGCGCGATCGTACAGGCGGTCGATCCAGCCGTCGACTCGTCGAATCGGCCTCACGCACCGCCCGGGATGAGGCTCAGCAGGACGACGACCGTCGCCGACACGACGACGAACGCGCCGATGAACCACCACGGGGAGACCTGCTCGCCTTCGGGGCGGCGCTTGCGCAGCAGCACATCCGGGCGACGCGCGGGGTCGGTCGCATTCGCGATGACGGCGTGCGCTCCCGTCTGCGGGGTCGATCCGGTCGATGCGGCCATGTCGATCCTCCTTCGCCCGCCGAGCGAGCTCGGCATCCTTCGCTCCGATTGTGCCAGAGGGATGCCGCGGCAGAGTCATCGACGACGGCGAGGCACGGCACTCGTGGCAGCCGACGACCGCACGACGCAATCGGCGATCACAGCCACTTCGAGGCGAGGTGCTCCGAGGAGATGCGGCGGAGCGTCCCGGAGGTCCCGCGCAGGACGACGCTCTCGGTATACACGTATCCGTTCTCGCGGCCCACGCCCGCGACGAGCTCGCCGTTGGTCACGCCCGTCGCGACGAAGATCGTGTTGCGCCCCCGGACCAGCTCGTCGGCTTCGTAGATGTAGCCGTCGAGCTTGAGCCCGGCATCCTGACCCTTCTGCTTCTCGTCGTCGTCGCGCGGCCACAGGCGCCCTTGGATGTGTCCGCCGAGCGCCTTGATCGCGCACGCCGTCACGATGCCCTCGGGGCTGCCGCCGACGCCGATGCACATGTCGGTGCGCGCGTTGTGGCGCGCCGCGTTGATGCCGCCTGCGACGTCGCCGTCGGTCATGAGCCGCGTGCCGGCCCCGGCCTCGCGGATCTCGGCGATGAGCCGGTCGTGGCGCGGGCGGTTGAGCACCGAGACGACGATCTCGTCGACGGGCTTGCCGAGCGCCTTCGCGAGGAGGCGGATGTTCTCGGCGACGGGAAGCCGGATGTCGACGACGCCCACCCCTGCCGGTCCCGTCACGAGCTTGTCCATGTAGAACACGCTCGAGGCGTCGAGCATCGTGCCGCGATCGGACACCGCGAGCACGGACAGCGCATTGTTGCGGCCGGCCGCCGTGAGCGAGGTGCCGTCGATGGGATCGACCGCGACGTCGCACTGCGGCCCGCGGCCCGTGCCGACGTGCTCGCCGTTGAAGAGCATGGGGGCGTTGTCCTTCTCGCCCTCGCCGATCACGATGACTCCGTCGAAGTCGACGGTCGTGAGGAAGGCGCGCATCGCGTCGACGGCTGCCCCGTCTGCTGCCTCCTTCGCACCCCGGCCGATGAACGGCACGGAGCGGATCGCCGCCGCCTCGGTCGCGCGTACGAGCTCGAGCGCGAGATTGCGGTCGGGATGCAGGGGGCTCATGTCGGCCGTCAGACTCACCATGGCGTCAGCCTAGCCAGCGATCTTCGCGCCAACGCAGAGTTTCAGCCCCGGATGCAGGAAGGAATCGCGATTCTTTCACCCTAGGCAGGAGCCTCCGCGCGCGAGCGGGCCGCGGCATCCTGACTCGCACTCCCCTGCTTCGCTAGAGTGACGATGACAGCCCGCCACGACCGAGGAGCATCAGATGCCTGTCGCCACCCCAGAGCAGTATGCCGAGATGCTGGACCGTGCGAAGGCCGGAGGCTTCGCGTTCCCCGCCATCAACGCAGCGAGCTCTCAGTCGATCAACGCAGTGCTGCAAGGCCTCACGGAGGCAGGCTCCGACGGCATCATCCAGGTCACGACGGGCGGAGCGGACTACTTCGCCGGCCACACCGTCAAGGCTCGTGCGAACGGCGCGCTCGCGTTCGCGAAGTTCGCGACCGAGGTCGCCAAGAACTACCCCATCACGGTGGCCCTCCACACCGACCACTGCCCCAAGCCCGCGCTCGAGGACTTCGTCCTGCCGCTCATCGCCGCCTCCGAGGAGGAGGTCAAGGCGGGCCGCAACCCGATCTTCCAGTCGCACATGTGGGACGGCTCGGCCGTTCCGCTCGACGAGAACATCGAGATCGCGAAGGAGCTGCTGCCCCGCCTGAAGAACATCCACGCGATCCTCGAAGTGGAGATCGGCGTCGTCGGCGGCGAAGAGGACGGCGTCAAGCACGAGGGTTCGAACGACGCGCTCTACACGACGACAGCCGACGTCACGAAGGCCGTCGAGGCCCTCGGCCTCGGCGACCAGGGGCGCTGGATCGCCGCCCTCACGTTCGGCAACGTGCACGGCGTGTACAAGCCCGGCAACGTCAAGCTGCGCCCTGAGCTGCTCGGCGAGATCCAGGGGGGCATCGCCACGCGCTTCGGCACGGGGCCCAAGCCCCTCGACCTGGTCTTCCACGGCGGCAGCGGCTCGACCCCCGAGGAGATCGCGCTCGCGGTCGCCAACGGCGTCATCAAGATGAACATCGACACCGACACGCAGTACGCGTTCACGCGCTCTGTCGCGGGCTTCATGTTCCAGAACTACGACGGCGTCCTCAAGGTCGACGGCGAGGTCGGGAACAAGAAGGCGTACGACCCGCGCGCGTGGGGCAAGCTGGCCGAGTCCGCGATGGCCGCTCGCGTCGTCGAGGCGACGCAGCAGCTCGGCTCGGCGGGCAACTCGATCAGCGCCTGACCTCCGCGGTCGCAGGATGCCTCGGCCGATCGGGCCGAGGCATCCCGCTTCTATGCGGGGTCCCTGTACCGCTCGAGGATCGTGGGCGCACCGTCGGGTCGATGCACGACGACGATCTCGTCGCCCGCGCGCACGCGCCCGCCGGTCACGACGCGCAGGTACGGGCCGAGCCGGCGCTCGGCCGAGAACCGTGTGACCCAGCCGCGCTCGTCGGCTCCGCCGACCCAGCGCGCGAACGTCTGGCACGGCGTTCGCGGCATCGTGACCTCGACCTCGACGCGCTCGCCGATGCGCCAGCGCTCCCCCACGAGCGCGGAGTTGACGTCGATGCCCTCCGTGCGGAGGTTCTCGCCGAAGAAGCCCGGCGCGAGGTCGCGGCCGAGCTCCCCGGCCCAGAAGTCCGCGTCCTCCTGCGCATACGCGTACAGCGCCTTGTCGAGGCCGCCGTGGTGCTTCCGGTTGGCCTGCACATCGGCGTAGATCCCGTACCGGCCGACCTTCACCGGCCCGTCCACGGGGCGCTTGTCGATGGCCGTCACGCCGATGGTTCCCGCATCCGGGAGCAGCTGATGGACGACGCAGACGGCGAGGAGTCGGGCCATCGTGTCATCCTACGGCGGCGCGGCGTGCGGTGACTCAGCCGCCGCCCAGGTCGTACCGCATGAGGATCGTCCCCTTCGCGCTGCGCAGCTCGACCGACGCGATCTCGTCGACCGACAGCGCCGTCGCGCCGGACAGCCGTGCCGACGCACCGGGCCACGAGCGCCACGTCGACACGGTCGACTCGGCACCGTCCGCGCCGACGAGCGTCAGCGCGTACGTCCACCCTGCCTCGGGCACCGGCGGCGCTCCCGGGACGTAGACGTCGGGATACCGGCAGTCGAGGTCGACGCGGGTCCCCCACGCGACGGAGGTGAGGCGGACGGAGGCCTCGATCGGCACATCCGTCACGCTCTCGAGCGCGAACCCCGCCGTCGGACGGTTGAGCGCCGCGATCGAGACGGGCACCGCGATCGCGGCGACGATCAGCACGACGGCGGCGGCCGCCGCGGCCCACCGCACGCGCCTCGTGCGACGCGCACGCTCGCGTGCAAGCGAGACGAAGCCCGAGCGGGCCGCGGCATCCTCGCCCACCTCGTCGAGGCGTGCGACATCCTGGGCCGACAGGCGCGACAGCAGGGCCGCTGCGGGAGCGAGCTCCGCGATCGCCCGCGCGCACTCGGGGCACGTGTCGAGGTGCGCCTCGTACGCATGCCTGTCCTGCGCCGAGAGCGCCCCGAGCACGTACGCGGCATCCCACTCGGCGTATCTCATGTGTCCGGCTGTCATCGGGTCACGCCCCTCTCCTGGAGGGCGAGACGCAGCGCCCGCAGTCCGTAGTGCAGTCGCGACTTGACGGTTCCCTCCGGGATGTCGAGCTCGGCCGCCGCCTGCGCGACGCTGCGGCCGCCGTAGTAGGCCTTGACGATGACGGCGCGATGGTCGGCGCTGATCACGGCGAGCGCCTCCTCGATGAGGATGGCCTCGAACAGCGCGTCGGTGTCGTCGTCTGTCGCGCGCTCGGGGACCTCGCCGACCGGCTGCTCGTGGCGGTGTCGTGCGCTGCGGATGTCGTCGATCACGAGATGCCGGGCGACGGTGAACATCCACGCACGGGCGGACTCGGGATCCTGCTCGAGGATGCGCGGCGTGCGCCACGCGCGAAGGAGGGTCTCCTGCACGACGTCGTCGGCTCCCGCGCGGTCGCCCGTGAGGTGCACGACGTAGCGCCACACGGGTCGTGCGTGCAGGTCGTACAGCGCCGTGAGGCGCGCGTCGTCATCGGACGGCATCCGTGACCTCCTCGCTGGGGACACGAGATCCGTGCGCACGAGGTTCACGCCGCGGGACGGCATCCCGCCTCCGAGTATCGCCCCTCCCGACACCGCCCCGGCGGGTCGGTCGCGCACCGCGAGCGGCGGCTCAGCCCCCGATGGCGGACTGCAGCGCCTCCCAGACGGCGGCGTCCATGACGAGCGGCATGAGCAGGAGCAGCGCCGAGACCGTGTTGAACACGACGCCCGCCACGAGCGGGATCCACCACGTCAGGCGCCCGGCGCGCAGGCTCACGAACGACAGGGCGGCCGTCGCGAGCCAGCCCACGGCGAGAACGATCGCCGCAGCGACACCCCACGCGCGGGCCCCCGCGGGGTCGGACAGCTGGGCGTCGACGCCCAAGGCCGACAGCAGCGTGTGCGCGTAGCCCACGTACTCGACGAGCGCGGGGAAGGCCGTCACGACCGTGATGAGGCCGTAGACGAGGAGCGCGAGCGTCGCGAAGCGATCGGCCGTCCGCGGCCGGGCCCGCCGCGAGGCGGCCGGCGCGGCGGGCGCCGCGGTCCACGCGGGCGCAGGGCCGGCCCAGTGCTCGTTCGCCGCCGCAGCGGGGGCGGGTGCGGGCAGCGACTCGGGATGCGCGATCCGCGCGCGCTGCTCCTCGGGGGTCGCGTACTCGCCGTACTTGGGGCGATCCCGGCCGTCCGATCCCCTCTCGGGCGTGAAGTCGCTCACGCGCGCGCCCGCCCGCCGAGGGCGCGGTCGTCGCGCTTGCCCGCGGCGTCCTGGCGCAGCTCCTTGGGGAGCGAGAACATGAGATCCTCCTCGGCGGTGCGGACCTCTTCGACGTCGCGGTATCCCGCGCCGGCGAGCTCTTGGAGCACCTGCTGCACGAGCACGTCGGGCACCGACGCACCGCTGGTGACGCCGACGGTCTCGACGCCGTCGAGCCAGGACTGCTCGACCTCGTCGGCGTAGTCGACGCGGTATGCGGCCTTGGCACCGTGCTCGAGGGCCACCTCGACGAGCCGAACGCTGTTGGACGAGTTGGCCGAGCCGACGACGATGACCAGATCGGCGCCCGTCGCGACCTTCTTGATGGCGACCTGGCGGTTCTGCGTCGCGTAGCAGATGTCGTCCGACGGCGGATCGTGCAGCTCGGGGAAGCGCACGCGCAGCCTCCTCACGGTCTCCATCGTCTCGTCGACCGAGAGCGTCGTCTGCGAGAGCCACACGACCTTCGACGGGTCCTTGACCTCGACGCGGTCGGCTTCGTCGGGCGAGTTGACGATCGTGACGTGGTCGGGGGCCTCGCCCGCCGTGCCCTCGACCTCCTCGTGGCCCTCGTGGCCGATGAGCAGGATCTCGAAGTCGTCGCGCGCGAACCGCACGGCCTCGCGGTGGACCTTCGTCACGAGGGGGCACGTCGCGTCGATCGCGAGCAGTCCCCGATCGGATGCCGCGGTCACGACGGCGGGCGAGACGCCGTGGGCGCTGAAGACGACGTGCGCGCCCTCCGGCACTTCGTCGACCTCGTCGACGAACACGGCGCCCTTGCTCTCGAGCTCCGTCACGACGTGGATGTTGTGCACGATCTGCTTGCGCACGTAGACGGGAGCGCCGAAACGCTCGAGCGCCTTCTCGACGGCGATGACCGCCCGGTCGACGCCTGCGCAGTAGCCGCGGGGCGACGCCAGCAGGACGCGCTTGTGTCCCTGGACGGGGATATCCTTGAGGCGCTCGCGGCGCCGCGGCACGCGCGGAACCGGCATCCGGATCGCAGGGGCCGCCGGTGCGGCAGGCGATACGGCAGACGAAGGGGCGCTCACGCCTCGATTCTACGGCCGGGGCCTGGACGGGCGCCGCGCGCCGCCGACGAGAGGACGCCCATGACGACCCTGCTGCGGGGCTTCCCGCCCCTGCGAACCGCGAACGCCCCCCACCGGGCGCTGTCACGATGACGGGCTTCCGCCCCGAGCCGGTGCCTGGCCAGGCCCCGCCCCCCGACTCCGTGCACCCCCGCGACTCGAGCGCGCAGGCCCCGACGTCGGTTTCTCGCCTCAACGACACGATCCGCGGATTCGTCTCGAACTGGGGGTCTGTGTGGGTCGAGGGCGAGATCACGCTGTGGAACCGCCGCGGCGGCAACGTCTTCGGGCGCTTGAAAGACCTCGCGACCGACTCGATGATCTCGTTCCGCATCTGGTCGTCGACCCTGCAGCGCCTGCCCGACGACCTCGCGCTCGGCGACCACGTCATCGCGTCGGTGAAGGCCGACTACTTCGTCAAGACGGGCGACTTCGGGTTCGGCGTCGCCATGATGAAGCACGTCGGGCTCGGCGACCAGCTCGAAAAGCTCGAGCGCCTGCGCGCCCGGCTGCGCGCCGAGGGCCTGTTCGACGCGACGCGCAAGAAGCCCCTCCCGTTCCTCCCGCACGTCATCGGGCTCATCACGGGCGAGAACTCCGACGCGGAGAAGGACGTGCACCGCAACGCAGAGCTGCGGTGGCCGCAGGTGGTCTTCCGCACGAGGCATGCCGCCGTGCAGGGCGACCGATGCGTGCCGGAGACGATCGCGGCGCTCAAGGCCCTCGACGCCGACCCCGAGGTCGACGTCATCGTCATCGCACGCGGCGGCGGCGATCCGCAGCACCTCCTGGGGTTCAGCGACGAGCGGCTCCTGCGCGCCGTCGCCGCGGCATCCACTCCCGTCGTGAGCGCCATCGGGCACGAGAACGACCGCCCCCTTCTCGACGACGTGGCCGATCTGCGGGCATCCACGCCGACGGATGCCGCGAAGAAGGTCGTGCCGGACGTCGCCGAGCAGCGCGCCCTCGTCGCCCACTACCGCTCGCGGCTCACGTCGCGCCTGACCCAGCGCGTGACCCACGACATCGCACAGCTCGAACAGCTGCGCTCGCGCCCCGTGCTGCGCGCACCGCACACGATGCTGCAGGGCCGCTCGCACGAGCTGCACCTGCTCGCCACGCGCGGCCGCGACACGATCGACAGGCGTCTGGACGCGCAGGCCCGTCGCGCGGCCGAGCTGCGCGCCACCCTGCGCGCACTCTCGCCCGCGGCCACCCTCGCCCGCGGCTACGCCATCGCGCACCTGCAGGACGGCGTCATCGTCCGGGATGCCGCGCAGGCGCCCGCGGGAGCGGGAGTCGTCGTGACCGTCGGCCGCGGATCGTTCGCCGCGCGGTCGGAGGGCGAGGTCGCCGAAGGCGCCGACTCGTCGACGGCGTAGCCAGGGCGGCGGAGGGCGTCGTCCCGTCGGGCCGGAGGTTGCCTCCCGACCCAACTAAACTCGAGTGCATGAGCGTGTCGAGCGAGACTCCCGACGTCGCGGCGCTGTCGTTCGAGCAGGCGCGCGACGAGCTCGTCAAGGTCGTCGCAGAGCTCGAGCAGGGCGCGCCGACGCTCGAGCAGTCGCTCGCGCTCTGGGAACGCGGAGAGGCGCTCGCCGCCCGCTGCGAGGAGTGGCTCATCGGCGCGAAGCGGCGCCTCGACGCCGCACGATCGTCGGCCGAGGGCACGGAGGCATGATGGCGCAGGGTCCGAGGATCGTCGCGGAGCTCGGTCGCCCCGAGACCCCCGACGAGACGGCGGCGCGGAAGGCCGAGTCGTCGTATGTCTACCGGTCGAGCCAGACGGTCCGCAATCTCGTCGCCGCTCTGATCGCGACGCTCGCGATCGTCCTCGTCATCGTCTTCGCCGTGCCGCGTGGACAGTCCGCGCCGCGCGCGCCGATCGACGTCGCCGCGATCGCGTCCGGGCTGGCGGCGTCCGAGGGCCGCACCGTGATCGTGCCGCGCGTGCCGCAGGAGTGGACGGTGAACGTCGCCGAGGTGCGCGGCGAGGACGTCCGCGCCTGGACGATCGCCTACGTCCCCGCTGAGGACGCCGGGTTCGTCAACATCGCGCAGGGATTCGACGCCGACGAGGCGTGGCCTGCTCGGGTCCTCAAGGGGGCGGCCGCCGACGGGACGCTGACGGTCGACGGCATCGCCTGGGCTCGCTATGACATCTCCGACCCCGCGAGGGCCGGCAACGTGACGGCAGCGCTCAGCGCGCAGGCTGGGCGGGACACGATCCTCATCTACGGGGCGACCGACGACGCGAGTCTCGAGAAGGCCGCGGCATCCGTCGCCGACGACGTCCGCGACCTGAGGGAAGGGGCCGGCGAGTGAGCGCACCGTCGCGCACGCCCGCGTCGGTGTGGGCCGAGATGCGCGCAGGCAACGCGCGCTTCGTCGCGGGTGCTCCGCAGCATCCCCATCAGGACGTCGACTGGCGCAGCGAGCTCGCCACGGGCCAGAAGCCGCAGGCGGCGCTGTTCGGCTGCGCCGACTCGCGCCTCGCGGCCGAGATCATCTTCGACGAGGGCCTCGGCGACCTGTTCGTCGTGCGCAATGCGGGCCAGGTCATCTCCGACTCCGTCGTGGGCAGTCTCGAGTACGCCGTCGCGATGCTCGACGTCGCCCTCATCGTCGTGCTCGGGCATGACGCGTGCGGCGCGGTGGGTGCCGCGATCGAGAGCACGGCGCAGGACGCCCCCGCCCTCGCACCGCACATCTGGCGCCAGATCGCCCCCATCGTCCCCGCCGTGCGTCGCGTCATGCGCGAGCAGGCGACCTCGGCGCCGGGCACGCCGATCGACGTCGAGCACGTCGGACGGGAGCACCTGCGCGACACGGTCGCCGACCTGCTGCACTCGTCCGAGCTCATCAGCAACGCCATCGCGGACGGCCGCCTCGCGATCGTCGCCGCCAACTACCGGCTCTCCGAGGGCACTGTCGTGCCCGACATCATCGTCGGGGTCGTCGACGACGACACAGACCCCGCCTGACCGAATCGACACCGCGGGCGCGGCCCGCATCACGAGAAGGAACGACGACGTGACCGACATCGAATACCGCATCGAACACGACACGATGGGCGAAGTCCGCGTGCCCAAGAACGCGCTGTACGCCGCGCAGACGCAGCGCGCCGTCGAGAACTTCCCGATCTCCGGCAAGGGGCTCGAGTCGACGCAGATCGCGGCCCTCGCGCGCATCAAGAAGGCGGCCGCGCTCGCCAACAAGGCGCTCGGCACCCTCGACGGCTCGATCGCCGACGCGATCGCCGGCGCCGCGGACGACGTGATCTCGGGAGGGTACGACGCCGAGTTCCCGGTGGACACGTACCAGACCGGCAGCGGCACGTCCTCGAACATGAACATGAACGAGGTGCTCGCGACGCTCGCGACGCGCCGGCTCGGCGCACCGGTCCACCCCAACGACCACGTCAACGCCTCGCAGTCGTCCAACGACGTGTTCCCGACGTCGGTTCACATCGCCGTGACGCAGGCGCTCATCGACGACCTGATCCCCGCGCTCGACCACCTCGCCGTCGCGCTCGAGGCGAAGGCCGAGGCGTGGAAGGATGCCGTCAAGTCCGGCCGCACGCACCTGATGGACGCGACGCCCGTCACGCTCGGCCAGGAGTTCGGCGGCTATGCGCGTCAGATCCGCCTCGGCATCGAGCGCGTGCAGTCCGTGCTCCCCCGCGTCGGCGAGGTTCCGCTGGGCGGCACGGCCGTCGGGACGGGCATCAACACGCCCCTGGGCTTCCCGCAGAAGGTCATCGAGCTGCTCGCGTCCGAGACCGAGCTGCCCATCACGGAGGCGAAGGACCACTTCGAGGCGCAGGCGAACCGCGACGGCCTGGTCGAGGCATCCGGAGCCCTGCGCACGATCGCCGTCTCGCTCACGAAGATCAACAACGACATCCGCTGGATGGGGTCGGGCCCCAACACGGGGCTGGGCGAGCTGCACATCCCCGACCTGCAGCCCGGATCCTCGATCATGCCGGGCAAGGTCAATCCCGTCGTGCCGGAGGCGACGCTCATGGTGTGCGCGCGCGTCATCGGAAATGACGCGACCGTCGCGTGGGCCGGCGCGTCCGGCTCCTTCGAGCTCAACGTCGCGATCCCCGTCATGGGCACGGCGCTCCTCGAGTCGATCAGGCTCCTGTCGAACTCCATGCGCCTCCTCGCCGACAAGACGATCGACGGGCTCGAGGCCGACGTCGAGCGCGCGGCGGCCTTCGCGGGCATGTCGCCGTCGATCGTGACGCCCCTCAACAAGGTCATCGGCTACGAGGCGGCGGCGAAGATCGCGAAGCACTCCGTCGCGAAGGGCATCACCGTGCGTGAGGCCGTCATCGACCTCGGCTACGTCGAGCGCGGCGAGATCACGCTCGAGCAGCTCGACGAGAAGCTCGACCTGCTCTCGATGACACACCCGGGCTGATGAGGCCCGGCATGGTCGGCAGCCGTGCGCGGGGGCGATAATCGGGAGGTGACTCGCACCCCTCGGCCCATCTCGGCCCGCGTACGGATCTTGGGTGCCATCCTGGCCGTCGCGAGCGTCGGGCTTGCGATCGTGGGCAGCGTCACGTTCCTCATGCAGCGCGAGAGCGTGCTCACGGACGTCGATGCCCGCCTGAAGGCCCAGGTCGCGAGCCTGCAGACCGTCATCGGCGACAGCGGCGCGCAGCCCGGCGACACGTCGGGGACGCCGACCGCGACGGAGGATCTCCGCATCGAGGACTACCGCTCGGTGTCCGAGTTCCTGCACGCGGCGGTCGCGCGTCTCGTACCCGGCCGGAACGAGGCGTCCCTCGCCATCGTCGACGGCACGGCCCGTTACCGACCCGAGACGTTGTCGGGCTTCGACATCTCGGGCGACCAGCAGCTCATCGATCGTGCGATCGCCGAGACGGAGCGGCAGGGAACGACGGTCCTCGGCACGGCCGTGACGAGCGAGGGGACGTTCCGCTACATCGCGATCCCGGTCTCGATGGAGGGCGATCCGCAGACGGGGGTCTACCTGCGCGCCGTCGACCTCGAAGCAGAGCTCGCCGCCGTCACGGCCGCCATCACGACGTACTGGATCGCCGCCGTCGCGGTGCTCGCCGCGACCGGCGTCGTCGGCTGGTTCGTCATGGGGCGGCTCCTCTCCCCCATCCGCCAGATCCGCGAGACCGCCGACGCCATCACGATCTCCGACCTCTCCACGCGCCTCACGGCGCAGGGCAACGACGACATCTCCGACCTGACGCGCACGGTCAACTCGATGCTCGACCGTCTGGAGGGCTCCGTCGACGTGCAGCGTCAGCTGCTCGACGACGTGCGGCACGAGCTCAAGACGCCCATCACGATCGTGCGCGGGCACCTCGAGATGATGGATCCGAACGACGCGGAGGACGTCGAGAACACGCGTGACATCGGCATCGCGGAGCTCGACCGCATGACGCGGCTCGTCGAGGACATCGACCTCCTCGCAGCGGCGGAAGGCGACCAGTTCGACATGACGGATGTCGATCTCGCCGCTCTCACGGCCCGTGTCGGCGAGCTCGTGGCGGTCATCCCCGGGCACTCCTGGACGGTCGAGCGACAGGGAGAGGGCACGGTCCCCGCCGACCAGGACAGACTCCTGCAGGCGTGGCTCCAGCTGGCGGACAACGCCGCGAAATACACGCCTGAGGGCTCGCCCATCGAGATCGGCAGCGCCTTCGTCGACGACACGGCGCGCCTGTGGGTGCGCGACCACGGCGCCGGCATCCCTCCGGCGCTGCGGCACCGGATCTTCCGGCGCTTCGACCGCGCGCACGGGAAACGCTCGGTCGGCGGATCGGGACTCGGCCTGGCCATCGTCGACGCCATCACGAAGGCCCATGGCGGCCACTGCGCCGTGACCGACACACCGGGCGGCGGCGCGACGTTCACGATCCACCTGCCGCTTCCGACGTCCGAGCTTCCCGCGCCCGTCCGCGCCGGCGACGTCGTACTTCAGAGGGAGGCCGCAGGGTGAGTCGCATCCTGATCGTCGAGGACGAGCCCCGCATCGCGGCGTTCGTCAAACGCGGGCTCGAGGCCGCGGGGTACACGACGGCCATCGCAGAGGACGGCGTCGACGGCCTCGAACGGGCCGTCGCGGGCGACATCGACCTCGTGCTCCTCGATGTCGGGCTGCCGCTCATGGACGGTTTCGAGGTCCTGCGGTCGCTGCGAGGGCAGGGCTCGACCGTGCCCGTCATCATGCTGACGGCACGGTCGAGCACGCGCGACACCGTCGAGGGGCTGGATGCCGGGGCCAACGACTACGTCGCGAAGCCGTTCACGTTCGACGAATTGCTCGCACGCGTGCGGTCGCGCCTCCGCGAGGGCGCCGCCCCGCCCACCGTCACGGTCGTGCACGGCGACGTGGTGCTCGACATCCTCGCTCGCCGGGCGTCCGTCGGAGGGAACGAGGTCGAGCTGTCGGCGCGGGAGTTCGCCCTCGCCGAGCAGTTCCTGCGCAACCCCGGACAGGTCCTCAGCCGCGAGCAGCTGCTCAGCCGTGTCTGGAGCCTCGACTTCGACCCCGGATCGAACGTCGTCGACGTGTACGTGCGGTACCTGCGCGGCAAGCTGGGAGCCGAGCACATCGTGACGGTGCGCGGCGCGGGCTACCGCTGGGAGTAGTCCGGGCTCCGCGCGCGCCGCAGTGCCGCCGCGACACACCGCGATGTCCGGCGTCCGCGCGCCGACGATCGCCGTGCATGCGCCGACGGGGTCTCGCGAGGGCATGAAGAAGCCCCCGGCGCTGGGGGACGCCGGGGGCTAATGAGGCGCGGAGCTGGGGATCTCCGGCCGGGTCAATCGCGGTGATCTGGGGAATCGTGCGATCGATCTTTCTTCGATCCGGGCGAATGACCATCGCGGTCTCGCTCGGACGTCTCTGTGAACCGGTCTCTGCGGGCGCCGTCGTCCGACTGCGCCTCCGCCCGGTATTGTGCGAGCTTCTGCTCGAGGCGTGCGATCCACTCCTGCGCCTGTGCCCGCGTCCAGCCGTGCTCCTTGCACCACTCATAGGCCGCGGCCCATGATCCAGTGCCGGCGGCGCTGCTGACGATGGCGGCCTCCGTCGATGCCGACGGCGCGGTCGCGACCGTCGTGACGGTGACGTGATCGGGCGACGACACCTCCGGCACGACCTGCTCGACCGGAGCATCCAGGACGACAGGCGTCTCGACGGCGGTCTGAGCCGGTGCCGCCGTGGGCGAGGCCGTGGCGGCAGGGATCACGATCGCGGCAGCCTTGACGGGGACGCCCTTCGCATCGGCGAGGGCCGCCGAGTTGCTCATGATGACCGCGGCGACAGCAGCGATCGTCGCAGTGCCGGCGATGAAGCCGCCTGCCGCGAGACGCGTACGTCCTTCCACGATCTAACCCCCAGGTCATGGCGCAGTGGATCTGCGATGCATCAATCGTGGCATGCGCTCATGAGAAACAGAGGAGATCAGCATGAGACTCTTCTCATGCTTCATGCGGGCGAATAGGACGACAGAGGGGCCGGGATGCGACATCCCGACCCCCCTGGCACCGGTGTCCCGCTATGCGATCTCGCCGGCCTCGAGCAGATCCGTCACGAGCGCCGCGATGGCCGAGCGCTCCGACCGCATGAGCGTCACGTGTCCGAAAAGGTCGTGGCCCTTGAGCGTCTCGATGACGGAGGCGACGCCGTCGTGGCGGCCGACGCGCAGGTTGTCGCGCTGGCCGACATCGTGCGTCAGGACGACACGGGAGTTCTGGCCGATGCGGCTCAGCACCGTGAGCAGGACGTTGCGCTCGAGCGACTGCGCCTCGTCGACGATGACGAACGCGTCGTGCAGCGAACGTCCGCGGATGTGGGTCAGCGGCAGCACCTCGAGCAGGCCGCGCGCCACGACCTCTTCGACGACGTTCCCGGACACGACCGAGCCCAGCGTGTCGAAGACCGCCTGCCCCCACGGGTTCATCTTCTCCTGCTGGTCGCCCGGCAGGTAGCCGAGTTCCTGCCCGCCGACCGCGAACAGCGGGCGGAACACGAGGATGCGCTTCTGCTGCTGCCGCTCGAGCACGGCCTCGAGGCCCGCGCAGAGCGCGAGGGCCGACTTGCCCGTGCCTGCGCGCCCGCCGAGGGAGACGATCCCCACGTCGGGGTCGAGCAGGAGGTCGATCGCGATGCGCTGCTCGGCCGAGCGCCCGTGGAGCCCGAAGACCTCGCGGTCGCCGCGCACGAGCCGGTAGGCGCCGTCGCCCGTCACCCGCCCGAGGGCCGAGCCGCGCTCGGAGTGGATGATGAGTCCCGTGTTGACGGGGAGTCCCGCGGTCTGCTCGCTCGTGCCGACCTCGCTCTCGTACAGGTCGCTGATCTCGTCGCCCGACACGTCGATCGCCGCGATGCCGGTCCATCCGGAGTCGGCCGCCTGCTCGGCGAGGTACTCCTCCGCGACGATGCCCAGCGAGGCCGCCTTGACGCGCATGGGAAGGTCCTTCGACACGACGGTGACCTCCTGCCCGTCGCTCGCGAGGTTCATCGCGACGGCCAGGATCCGGCTGTCGTTGTCGCCCAGGCGCATGCCGGAGGGGAGCACCGACGAGTCGGTGTTGTTGAGCTCCACCCGCAGCGTTCCGCCGCGTCCGACCGGGACGGGGAAGTCGAGGCGTCCGTGCTCGATCCGCAGCTCGTCGAGATGCCGCAGCGCCTGGCGCGCGAAGTACCCGATCTCGGGATCGTGGCGCTTGCCCTCGAGCTCCGTGATCACGACGACCGGGATGACGACGCTGTGCTCGGCGAAGCGGAAGAACGCCCGCGGATCGCTCAGCAGGACCGACGTGTCGAGCACGTAGGTGCGGAGGTCTTCCTCCAGTTCCTCGGTGTCGTCGACGAGCTCGAGATCCTGCGTGTGTGGTGCTCGTGTGGTCACAACCCACTCCTGCCCCGGGTGGAGAACCCGGCAGTCACGAGTCGACCGGTGGGCCACGAGTCGCGATCCAGGAGGCCGACCCGACCGGGCGCCTTGCCCGATGAGATGAACGTACGTCGGGCCTGCGACACGCACTGCGACGACACGCTGGCAGGAGGTTACGGCCGGGTTAATTCCTCGTTGCTCACCAGACCCGCGTCGACGAGAACGCCGCAAGCGCGTCGCCGAACAGCCGCAGCGTGTCCGCGCCGGTCCCGACGTGCGGCGAGACGCGGACGAGCCCCGAGCGCACCGTCACAGTGAGCCCGTGATTCGCGAGCGAGGCGGCCAGCGGAGCGGCATCCTGCGGTGCGGGCGCGAGCGCGACGATGCCCGCGCGCTGGTGAGGCTCGCGCGGAGTCAGAACGGGGATGTCGTATCGGTCGGCGTAGAACATGACATCGGCCGCGCGCGCCGCGATCTCGCGCTCGATGGCGCCCACGCCCACGTCCCGGATGTCGGTGAGGGCCGTCGCGAGCCGTGCGACGGCCAGATGGTCGGGCGCGGTCACGGTGAACGCCTGCGCGGACGCGGCGGGCTGCGGCACGACGTCGAGGGGCAGATCGCCGTCGACCCCGGCGAAGCCCGAGAGCACCGGAGCGATGCGCTCGAGCGCGCGCTCGCCGAATCGGGCGAAGCCCGTGCCGCGACCCGCGCGGAGCCACTTGTAGCCGTTGCCGCACACGACGTCTGCAGCGGCCCAGTCGGCGTCGACCACCCCGAAGCCCTGGACCGCGTCCACGATGAGCAGCCGGTCGCCGATGACCTCGCGCAGCGCGGACAGGTCGACGCGATAGCCCGTGCGGAAGTCGACGAGGCTCACGGCGACGGCCCGCGTGTCGTCGGTGAGCGCCTCGCGCACCGCCTCGGGGGTCACGCGGCCGTCCGGCGGCTCGATCCACTGCAGCTGGATCGAGCCGAGCGCGTCGGCGGCGCGCGTCGCCGCTATCGTCAGCGCGGGGAACTCGGCCCGGGACAGGATGAGGCCGCCGGCCAGTCCGTAGAGCGCATGCATGAGCCCGTATGTCGTCGAGGGCTGGGCGACGACCTGTGCGGCATCCGCGTCGAGGAGCTCCGCGACCAGCTCGCGCGCCTCGCGCGCGTGGTCGGCGACGAGCTCGATGCCCGACCTTCGGCCCGCGCCGAGCAGTTCGGCATCCGCGTGGGCCTCCGTGCGCACCGTCGAGGAGAGCGGGCCGAAGGAAGCCCAGTCGAGATACCCCGGCTCGCCGTCGAAGGATGCCAGGAACGAATCCAGATCCGTCACCGTCACATTGTGGCAGACAGCCCCGCCCCGACCGCCCGCGCGAGGGTCCGGATATTCCGGGTCAGCCCCGGTGGGACACGACCCGAGCGCCGGTCACCCCCGAAGCGACGAGCGCCGGTCACCCCCCGAAGCGACGATCACGGGTCGCGAAGTCCCGGATCGCACGCAGGAAGTCCACTTCGCGCAGGTCGGGACCCAGAGCCTCCATGAAGGAGAACCTCGCCGTGAGACACGACCCGAGCGCCGGTCACCCCCCGAAGCGACGATCACGGGTCGCGAAGTCCCGGATCGCACGCAGGAAGTCCACTTCGCGCAGGTCAGGACCCAGAGCCTCCATGAAGGAGAACCTCGCCGTGAGACACGACCCGAGCGCCGGTCACCCCCGAAGCGACGAGCGCCGGTCACCCCCCGTAGCGGCGATCACGGGTTGCGAAGTCCCGGATCGCACGCAGGAAGTCCACTTCGCGCAGGTCAGGACCCAGAGCCTCCATGAAGTAGAACTCGCTGTGCGCGCTCTGCCAGACGAGGAAGTCGCTGAGGCGCTGCTCGCCCGACGTGCGGATGACCAGGTCGGGGTCGGGCTGCCCGCCCGTGTAGAGGTGCTCGCCGATCTGCTCGGGGGTGAGGCTCGCCGCCAGCTCCTCGAGCGACCCGCCCTCTTCGTCGTGCTTCGCGATGATGCTGCGCACGGCATCCACGATCTCGCTCCGGCCGCCGTAGCCCACCGCAAGGTTGACGTGGAGTCCTGTGTGGCCGCGCGTGCGCTCCGACACTTCGGAGAGCACACGCGCGAGGTCGGCCGGGAGGAGGTCCGCACGGCCGACATGCAGGACTCGCCAATCGCGCTCCCGCGAGAGGGCGTCGGCCAGCTCGGCGATGATCTCGATGAGATCAGACAGCTCCTGCGTGTCGCGCTTGCGGAGGTTGTCGTTGGAGAGGAGATACAGCGTGACGACCTGGACGCCGATGTCGTCGCACCACTCGAGGAAGTCGCGCATCTTCGCGGCGCCGGCCCTGTGGCCGTGGGCGGCGGACGCATAGCCGAGCTGACGCGCCCAGCGGCGATTGCCGTCGATCATCATCGCGACATGGCGAGGCACGACGTCGGGGGTGAGGTGACGCCGCAGCCGGTTGATGTAGAGCCGGTACAGGGGGCCGCGCCCGCGGCTCGAGGACGTCACACGCCTAAGGTACTCCTCGGTCCTGGGGCCTCCCGCAGCGGTGCGATGCCGTGCGCGTTCCTTCCGTGGCATACCGTGCGGCGTAGGCTCGACCCGTGACCCGCCGCGTCAAGCCGACCGCACCCGAAGTGCCCCAGCTGCCACTCCTCGAGGCCGCCGCCGCGGGCGCGCAGACCGAGCTCAAGCCGTCGTGGCGGGGCTGGATCCACGCCGCGACGTTCCCCGTCGCGATCGCTGCGGGCATCGTGCTCATCGTGCTCGCACAGGGGGCTCCCGCCAAGTGGGCGTCGGCCGTCTTCATGGCCACGTCGCTCCTGCTGTTCGGCAACTCTGCGCTCTATCACCGCTTCGACTGGGGGCCGACGACCAAGGCCGTCCTCAAGCGGATCGACCACGCCAACATCCTGCTGCTCATCGCGGGGACCTACACGCCGATCGCGACGCTCGCCCTCCCGCCGGATCAGGGCACGATCCTGCTGATCCTGGTCTGGTCCGGCGCGCTGCTGGGCATCCTGTTCCGCGTGTTCTGGATCGGCGCGCCGCGCTGGCTGTACGTCGCGCTGTACCTGCTTCTCGGATGGGCGGCCGTCATGTACATCGTGCCGCTGTTCCAGGCGAACGTCGCGATGATGATCCTCGTGATCGTCGGCGGTCTGCTCTACACGGCCGGCGCGATCGTCTACGCGGTCAAGAAGCCGAACCCCTGGCCGGGCCACTTCGGGTTCCACGAGATCTTCCACGTGTGCACGGTCCTCGCGTTCCTCTGCCACTGGACGGCGTGCCTGCTCATCGCGCTCCGGCCGCTGAGCCCTTCGCTCGGCCTCCCGGGCTAACCCTCGGCACAGCCGCTCGCGCCTCGACTCCCGTGCGACCGGCCGTCGAGCATCGACGCCCGCTCCACGCGGGAGGCGGGATGCCGCGTCAGCGGCGCGGATCGGCTTCAGGGTCGTGCCGCGTCGGGTCGGCTCCCGAGTCCTGCCCGTCAGCCGCGCGGGTCCGCTCCGGGGTCGATGTCCTGGTCGTCGATCTCGGTCGCGCGCTCGGCATCCTGACCCTGCCTCGCCGCGGCCTCCTCGGCGTCGAGCTGCTCGCGGACCTCTTCGCGGAACCGACCGCGGCGGATGCGGCGCAGCATGTCCCACACGAGGAGCACGACCGCCAGCGCGAGGAACGCGATGACCGTGAAGCCCCACGGACCGGGCGTCACGAGCGTCGGATCCGGCTCGTTCGGCGCGGGACTCGGCGTCACATCCGCGACGCGGACGAGTGCGGCGACGAAGGCGGCGTGCATGGTGTCCTCTGATCCGCGCGCGAGCGCATAGCCTGGAGTCTCCAGCCTAATTCCCCGCGCATCCCTCCCCGACAGGCCCCCATGACGACGACGCAGGACAAGCTCGACGAGCGGTACGGCCGCCGTCGGTCGCCGCGTGCGCGCTGGGTCGCCGGCATCCTGATCGCGGTCGCCGCGATCGCCGTCGGAGCCTACGCGTGGCTCACGGTCGCGAGCGCGCTCGACGACGTCGCGGCGGAGACGACGGGGTTCCGCGTCGAGGACTCCCGCACCGTGACGCTCGAGTTCCAGCTCACGGTCCCTGCCGGCCGGGACGTCGCGTGCGTGCTCGAGGCGCAGGACGAGCAGCACGGCGTCGTCGGGTGGCGGGTCGTGCAGTTCGCGGCATCCGACGACCACACGCGCGCGTTCAGCGAGGCCATCCCCACCGTCGCGACGGCGACGACGGGTTTGGTCAACTCCTGCTGGGTGACGTAGTCTGTCCGGACAGACGCCCTGGCCCGAGCCAGGGCGTTCGACGTACACCCCCGACTCAAGGAGATCGACGTGTCCAGCGATGCCCCGGTGACCTTCCTCACCCAGGATGCCTACGACCGTCTCGCCGCCGAGCTCGAGCACCTCTCGACGACGGGCCGCGAGGAGATCGCGAAGCGCATCGAAGCCGCCCGTGAAGAGGGCGACCTCAAGGAGAACGGCGGCTACCACGCCGCGAAGGACGAGCAGGGCAAGCAGGAGGCGCGCATCCGGACGCTCACGGCTCTGCTCAAGGACGCCAAGGTCGGCGTCGCGCCCGAGTCGACCGGCGTCGTCGAGCCGGGCACCGTCGTGACGGCGGTCGTCGCCGGCGGCGAGGAGAGGTTCCTGCTCGGCAGCCGCGAGATCGCGGCGAACTCCGAGCTCGACGTCTACAGCGAGGCCTCGCCCCTGGGAGCTGCGATCCTGGGCCTCAAGGAGGGCGAGACCACCTCGTACACGGCGCCGAACGGCCGCTCCATCTCGGTGGAGGTCGTGAAGGTCGAGACGTACGCGGGGCAGTGAGCCCCGCCCGTCTCAGTCGGCGACGAGGGTCGGGGCGTACCCGGCGCTCGTGAGGGTGTCGATGACATGCGCGCGGTGCTCCTCGCCGCGCGTCTCGACGCTGAGCTGCAGGATCACCTCGCTGATCTGAAGGCCTTGCCCGTGGCGCGTGTGCAGCACCTCCATGACGTTGGCTCCGGCCTGCGCGAGCAGCTCCGACACGCGAGCGAGCTGGCCTGGCCGATCGGGCAGCGGGATCCGCAGAGTCATGTAGCGGCCGGATGCCGCGAGCCCGTGGGCGACGACGCGCTGGAGCAGCATCGGGTCGATGTTCCCGCCGGACAGGATCGACACCGTCGTGCCCGTCGCCCGCACCTTCCCGGCGAGGATCGCCGCCACGCCGACGGCGCCCGCAGGCTCGACGACCTGCTTGGCGCGCTCGAGCAGGGCCAGCAGCGCCCGCGCGATGTCGTCCTCCGACACCGTCACGACGTCGTCGAGGAGCTCGCGGATGATCTCGAAGGGCAGGTTCCCCGGTCGTGCGACCGCGATGCCGTCGGCGATCGTGGGTCGTGTCTCGACCTCGAGCGGGTGCCCCGCAGCGAGAGACACGGGATAGGCGGCGGAGTTCTCGGCCTGCACGCCGATGACGCGGACCGTGCGGCCGACCGCGGCCGCGCGTGCCTTGACCGCCGCGGCGACCCCCGCGGCGAGCCCTCCCCCGCCGATTCCCACCAGGACGGTGTCGAGGTCGGGCAGGTCCTCCCAGAGCTCGAGCCCGAGGGTGCCCTGCCCGACGATGATGTCGCGGTGGTCGAACGGGTGGATCAGCACCGCCCCCGTGCGCTCGGCGAACTCGGCCGCGAGCCGCAGCGGCGTCTCGACGGTGGCGCCTTCCAGGACGACGTCGGCGCCATAGCCGCGCGTGGCGAGGAGCTTGGGCACGGGCACGCCGAGGGGCATGAAGATCGTCGCGGGGATGCCGAGGGCCTGCGCCGCGAGCGCGACGCCCTGCGCGTGGTTGCCCGCGGATGCCGCGACGACGCCGCGCGCACGCTCCTCGGCCGTGAGCCGCGACAGCCGGTACGCGGCGCCGCGGATCTTGAACGACCCCGTGCGCTGCAGGTTCTCGAGCTTGAGGTGCACCGGCACGCCGAGCAGCTCCGACAGGCTGAGCGACGCGTCCAGCGGCGTGTGGGAGATGACGCCGCGAAGCGTCGCGGCGGCGTCCTCGAACTCCGCCAGGGTGGGGATGGTCACTCGCCGGTCCTCCTAGAGCGCGGGACGGTGTTCCAGATGAGGTCTCCAGCGCTCGGATCTCGTCCTGTCTCCCAGGCCCGGTCGCCGAGGTAGACGGCGACCACGTTGACGAAGGCCGCGAGCGGCACGGCGAACAGGGCTCCGGGGATGCCCGCGATCATGGCGCCGCCCGCGACGACGAGCACGACGGCGAGAGGGTGCACCTTGACGGCGGAGCCCATGACGAGCGGCTGCAGGACGTGCCCCTCGAGCTGCTGCACGCCCAGGACCACGACGAGCATCCACAGGGCGATCCAGGGGCCGTTGTAGACGAGCGCGAGGAAGACGGCGAGCGCACCGGTCACGACGGCGCCGACGATGGGTACGAACGAGCCGAGGAAGACGAGCACCGCGACGGGGATCGCGAGCGGGACGCCGAGGATGAAGGCTCCGAGCCCGATGCCGATCGCGTCGATCGTCGCGACGAGCAGCTGCGTGCGCGCGTAGTTGACCACGGTCTTCCATCCGGCTCTGCCCGCGCCGTCGACGGCCGGGCGAGCGGCGATGGGGAAGATGCGCGTCGTCCAGCGCCAGATCCCCGCGCCGTCTGCGAGGAGGCACAGCAGGATGAACAGGGCCAGCACGGCGCCGGTCACGACATGGCCTACGGTCGAGCCGATCGCGAGCGCGCCCGACCACAGCAGCTCGGCCTGTTCCTGGAGGAACGTGCGCGCCTGCGTCAGGAACCCGTCGATCTGCTCGGGGGTGAGGTTGAGGGGCCCGTCGATGAGGTACTGCCGGAACTGCTCGACGGCGCTCACGGTGCGCGCCTGCACGGAGGGCCATTGCCGCGTGATCTGCCAGATGGCGAGCCACAGCAGCCCCGTGACGATCGCGAGGGTGCCGACCATCGCGATGACGATCGCGAACCATCGCGGGAGCCGGCGGCGCAGCATCCACGAGACGGCAGGCCACAGCAGCGCCGCCACGAGGATCGCGACCAGGAGCGGCACGACGAGGAGCTTGAGCTGGATGACGAGCCACACCGCGACGCCGATCGCCGCCGCGATGACGAGCAGCCGCCAGGAGTAGGCCGTCGCGATGCGCAGGCCGCGCGGGACCGAGCCGGCGAGCTCGCTCGTCACGACGCGACTGCGGTCGCGGAGCGCGTCGAACAGCGTGCCTCGGGGCTTGTCTTCGGGGCCGCTCATCCTGCCAGTGTATGGCGGTCCCATGCCCTGACCGCCATGCGTCGCGTGCCCGTGTCGGATGCCGCCGCTAACGTGGACCGCGTGACCAGCGTCAGTCGAGCAGGCGGTCGCCGCCCCAGGGAGTCGCTCAGCGCTGCCGAGGCCCGCCGCGTCGCGCTCGCGGCGCAGGGCTTCGCGCAGGCCCGCCCCGCGGCGCCGGGCACGCGCCAGCTCAATCTCGCGATGTCGCGCATGGGCGTGCTGCAGATCGACTCGGTCAACGTCTTCGCGCGGTCGCACTACATGCCCCTCTTCTCGCGCCTCGGGCCGTACGACACCGACCTGCTCGACAGGCTCCTGTTCGCGCGCCGCGCGCCGTACGTCGAGTCCTGGGCGCATGTCGCCTCGTTCATCCCCGCGGCGGACTGGGGGCTGTTCGCATTCCGCATGGACGAGATGCGCGCCAAGTACGGCGCCGATCCCGACACCTGGTTCCAGCGCAACGCCGACATCGTGGACTGGGTGCGCTCTGAGCTGGCGGCACGCGGGCCGCTGCGGCCCGCTCAGATCGAGCACGACGCGAAGGAGGCGCGCCGCGGGCCGTGGTGGGACTGGGACGTCGTCAAGCGCGCCCTCGAGTTCCTGTTCTTCTTCGGCGAGGTCGCGATCGCGGGGCGGCGCGGGTTCGAGCGCACCTACGCACTCGCAGAGCACGTCCTTCCCGTCGAGGCGCGTGCGCCAGTTCCTCGCGACGACGCGATCCGCGAGCTCGTCGCCCGCGCCGCGAGGGCGTACGGTGTCGCGACGGCCTCGGATCTCGCCGACTACTGGCGCATCAAAGACAGGGCCGCGGTCACGACGGCGATCCGCGAGCTCGAAGACGCGGGCGAGCTGAATCCCGTCGCGGTGCAGGGCTGGCGAAGCGCGGGCCGCCCCGCGAAGGCGTGGCTGCATCGCGACGCCGCCATCCCGCGCCGCGTCTCGGCGACGGCCCTGCTGACGCCGTTCGACCCCATCGTGTGGTTCCGCGATCGCGCCGAGCGCCTCTTCGACTTCGAGTACCGCATCGAGATCTACACCCCGGCGCCGCAGCGCCGCTTCGGCTACTACTCCCTGCCCGTGCTCGTCGGAGACGACATCGTCGGGCGGGTCGACCTCAAGGCCGATCGTGCCGTCTCGACCCTCCTCGTGCAGTCGGCGTGGTGGGAGCACGGCAGACCTGCCGATGCCGCGGCCCGCGTCGCGGACGAGCTGAGAGCCGCCGCGCGGTGGCAGCGCCTCGACGGGATCTCCGTCTCGCAGTGGGGCGACGCGACAGACGACCTCGCCGACGCGCTCCCCGAGGCGCGGCGGCATGAGGCGGGGCCTCGTGACGCCGTCGCCCTCGCGCCCGACGAGCCCGACCTGCTCGTGGGAACTACCGTGGACGTGTGAAGCGCGGAGCCATCGTCGCGGTGTCGGCCGGGGTCGCGGCTGCGCTCGTCGGCGGCGGCTTCGCCTGGTGGGCACTGTCGCGCCCGCCCGGACCGGATGCCGTGGCCCGAGACTTCCTGTCGGCTCTCGCGGACGGCGACGGCGCCCGCGCGCTCGCGCTCGTCGACGCGACACCGACGGCATCCGCCGCGGCCGACGCGCTTGCCGGCGCGACGGAGTTCATCGCCGATCCCGCCGTCGTCCGCGTCGGCGATGCGGACGGCGCGCAGCCACGGGCGGACGTCACCTTCGACCTCGCCGGCGAGGAGCACTCGGTCTCGTTCGGGCTCGTCGAGCGCGACGGCGCATGGCGCGTCGCGCCGGACGCGCTCGGCACGGTCACCCCCGCGACCACGATCGGCGACTCCGTCGAGATCGGAGGCGCGCTCGTGCCGCCGACGCGGCCGCCGCCCTCCTGCCGGGCGCGTACTCCGCCTCCGCGTCCCCGACCGGACTCCTCTCGGGCGCGACGACGGTCGTCGTCCTCCCCGGAGGCGACGACGATGTCGCGGTCGAGGCATCGCTGTCCGCCGACGCGACGGCGAAGGCGCAGGCGCAGCTCGACGCGTACGCCCGGGCGTGCGCGCAGCCCGCGGACGCGGTGCCCGCGAACTGCGGCATCCGCGTTCCGTGGGCGGCCGACCTCGCGGGCCTGGACCGCATCGCGTTCCGGATCGAACAGCTGCCCGCCGTCGTGCTCTCCCCCGATGCGCGCTCGTTCGCCGCGACGGGCGGGATCCTCGTCGCGACCGCTTCCGGCACGGCCCGCGACGGCACCGCGGGGAGCTTCACGTACCGTGCCGACGACTGGGCCCTGCGGGGAACAGTCGCCTTCGCGGGCGACGGGATGGTGCTCGGCGTCGGGTGACCCGCCACGAGCCGCCGCGCCAGGATGGATGCCGTGGGGCACGTCGGATTCTCCTGGGTCGGCCTGGCCTTCCTGCTCGCACTGTTCGTGCCGAACATCGTGTGGGCGACGGTCGCACGCCCGTCGGGCTACTCCGCCGGCGGCGAGAGCCGTCTGCTCGTGGCCCTGGAGCGAGTCGGACAGGTCGCGACGACGGCTTCGGCGCTCGTGTTCGACGACACGAACCTGTCGCCGTGGTCACCGTGGTCGCTGTGGCTCGCGGCGGCGACGGCGCTCATGATCGCGTACGAGGTCGGCTGGGCCCGGTACTTCCGCAGCGGCAGGACGGCGGGCGACTTCTACCGGCCGCTGTGGGGCGTCCCAGTCCCCCTGGCGACGCTGCCGTGCGCCGCGTTCGTCCTGCTGGGGGTCTACGGGATGCTGATCCCGCTCATCGTGTCGGCGCTCGTCCTGTCGGTCGGGCACATCGGCATCCATCTCGGGCACCGCGCGACCATGCGCCGCGGCGGCGTCTGACCGGACTCCCGCTCACGAGCCGGGCAGGCCCTGCACCTCGAGGCCGAGCCAGCGCGCGAGCTCCCGCACCTCGCCGTCGACCGCGTCGGAGATCGCGGCGCCGAAGGGCACGTCCTCGTGGATCGCGGTGACGCGGAGCACTCCCGCTCTGCGGTCGGCCGCGGCATCCAGCTTGCCGACGAAACGGTCGCCGTGCAGGATCGGCAGCGCGAAGTACCCCCACCGGCGCTTCGCCGCAGGCTTGTACATCTCGAGGAGGTACTCGAAGCCGAACAGCGCCTCGAGCCGCTCCCTGTCGAACACGAGTCGGTCGAAGGGCGACAGCAGAGCCGTGCGGCCCCCGAGGGCATCGAGTTCCTCGAGGGATGCCGCATCCGCCCGCCACACGCCCTCGACGCCGTCGACGACGGCCTCCTCCCCGACCGTTCCGACGTCGATCGGCTCGAACGGCTGCGCGACCGACTTCGCGCGTGCGAGGCCGAGCGATCCGAGCCGGCGTTCCGCGCGCTCGCGCGCGGCATCCTCCACCGCCACGTCAGGCAGGTCATCGGGATAGACGCGCTCCGCGAGATCGAAGAGCCGTCCCTTCGCGTCCCTGCTCGAGACGGCGGCCTGACCCGTCTGGACGAGGAGCTCGAGCATCTGCATCGAGTTGCGATTGTTGGTCCAGCCCGTCGACGACCAGGACTCCTGTGCCGTGTCGGGGATCTGCGCCGCCCGCAGCGGGCCCTCGTCGCGCAACCGCGCCAGCACGTCGCGGCGGAAGCGGTCGTTCGCCTCGAGCCAGCGCCGTGCGGCACCCGACACCGGCTGTGCGGCCATCTCGTGACGCAGGAGCGGAAGATCCGACATGAGCCGGTAGACGCCGCCCCACTCGAACACGTCACGGTCGACCTCGACGGCCCGCCGCAGGTCGGCAGGCTGATACGGCCAGCCGAGGCGGCTCCACAGGATGAGATCCGCGCTCGGCGCGATCGCGGCGGTGGGCTCGATCTGCACGGCGGACAGCCCGTAGATCGTCTCGACGATGCTCGCCGGCCGGTCGGCCGTCAGCAGCTGCGCGCGCACCGCGAGGCGGCGGGCGTCGTCGCGGCTCAGCCGGAGCACGCTGCTAGAACCGTCCGCCCATGTGCTGCAGGCGCTCGATGCGGTCGGGGATCGGCGGGTGCGTCGAGAACATGCGCTGGATCGCGCCGGGCCGCAGCGGATCGGCGATCCACAGGTGCGCCATGGACGTGTTCGCCTTCTGCAGCGGACGACCGTACTCGCCGAGCTTCTGCAGCGCGGACGCGAGCCCGTCGGGATCGCGGGTCGTCATGGCGCTCGTCGCGTCGGCGAGGTACTCGCGCTGCCGGGAGATCGCGGCCTGCACGGCTCCCGCGAGCAGCGGCGCGACGATCGCCGCGACGACGCCGAAGATGAGCAGGAACAACTGCGCCTGGCCGTTGCCGGAGCTGCGTCGCGCTCCTCCGAAGAACGCGATGCGCAGAAGGACGTCGGCGAGGATGCCGACCGCCACGACGAGCCCGAAGACGATGAGCGAGACCCGGATGTCGTAGTTGCGGATGTGCCCGAGCTCGTGCCCCAGCACCCCCTCGAGCTCGCGATCCGTCATGAGCTCGAACAGTCCGGTCGTGACGGTGATGGCCGCCTCTTCCGGCTTGCGCCCCGTCGCGAAGGCGTTCGGGGCGGGATCGTCGATGACGTAGAGCTTCGGCATCGGAGTGCCCGTCGTGATGCAGAGGTTCTCGACGAGACGGTAGTACCGCGGCGCGTCGGTTCTGCTCACCTCGACGGCCCCCGACAAGGCGAGCGCCTCGCGATCGGCGAAGAAGTACTGCACCGTCGCGTAGCCGGCGGCGAAGATGAGGATGAACGCCGTGATCCACCAGTTGTTGCCGGCGAGCCACCCGGCCAGGAGGCCGATCAGGCCCAGGACGAGGATGAACGCGCCGAGGATGAACCACGTGTTGCGCTTGTTGCGCGCGATCGCGGAGTACACGGGCTAAGCCCTCGCCAGGACGCGGGTCAGAACTGCACCCGGGGCGGCTCCGAGATCGCCGCGCCGTCGACCACCTCGAAGAACTCGCGCTCGTGGAACCCCAGGTTGCGCGCGAACAGGTTGTTCGGGAAGACCTTGATCTTCGTGTTGAGCTCGCGGACGCCCCCGTTGTAGAAGCGGCGGGAGGCCTGGATCTTGTCTTCCGTGTCGACGATCGACTGCTGGAGCTGGAGGAAGTTCTGGCTCGCCTGGAGCTGCGGATACGCCTCGGCGACGGCGAACAGCGACTTCAGCGCCTGCTGCATGTGCCCTTCGGCGACGCCTGCCTCGGCGGGGCCTCCGGCGGTCAGCGTCTCGGCGCGGGCACGCGTCACGTTCTCGAACACCGCCTTCTCGTGCGCCGCGTAGCCCTTGACCGCCTCGATGAGGTTGGGGAGGAGATCGGCTCGGCGCTTGAGCTGCACCGTGATGTCGCTCCACGCCTCGTCGACACGGACGTTGAGCGCGACGAGCGAGTTGTAGGTCGCCCACAGGTAGATGCCGACGATGACGACGAGCGCCACGACGATGAGCACCGGGATCAGCCACTCCATGCGACTCATCCTAGCCGCGAGCGCCCCGGCGCCACGGGGCTGACGGGGGACTCTCAGCCGCTACTCACCCAGGACGCGCTCCAGGTAGGCGTTCTGGAACATGCGGTCCGGGTCGAGGCGGTCGCGCAGCGCCGTGAAGTCGTCGAATCGCGGGTAGCGCGGGCGCAGGGCCGCGGCATCCTGCGTGTGCATCTTGCCCCAGTGGGGACGCCCTCCGAAGCCCAGCATGATCTCTTCGACCGCTTCGAAGTACTCGGCGGGGTCCTCGCGCCAGTAGCGATGCACCGCGACATACCCGGACGCCCGCCCGTGCGCCGTCGACATCCACAGGTCGTCTGCGGCGGCGAAGCGCACCTCGAGGGGGAACGAGATGCGCCAGCCGCGCTCGTCGATGAGCGCGCGCACCGCCTCGAACGCGGCCCGCACGCTCTCGGCCGGCACGGCGTACTCCATCTCGCGGAAGCGCACGTCGCGCTGCGACGCGAAGACGCGGTGCGAGGCGTCCGTGAACTCGCGATCGCCCCACACGCGCGCCGCGAGCGTGTTGATGCCCTTCACGGTCGCGGGTGCCGCCGTCGCGACGGAGCACGCCAGCCGGTGCACGGCCGTGCCGACGACGACGTCGTCGATCCATTTCCCCACGGGTGAGAGCGGATGCCGCGGCGCCCCGGCGGGCAGGCGCGTGTTGACCTTCGTCAGGCCGCGGTCCGTGTGCGGGAACCAGTAGAACTCGAAGTGGTCGGCTGCCGCTGCCCGCACGTCGAGGGTCTCCAGCACGTCGGCGAGAGGCTCGGGGCGATCGACGGCGTGCAGCACGAACGCAGGGACGCACTGCAGGGCCACCTCCACGAGGATGCCGAGAGCGCCGAGCCCCACCGCGACCGCGGGCAGGAGCTCCGGATGCCGTGTCTCGTCGACGACGAGCAGCTCACCGTCTGCCGTGACGAGCGTCGCGCCGACCACCTGCGTGCCGAGCCCGCCGAATCGCGTGCCCGTGCCGTGCGTGCCCGTCGAGATCGCGCCCGAGATCGACTGCCGGTCGATGTCGCCGAGGTTCTGCATGGCGAGCCCGTACGGCGCGAGCAGGCCGGGGATGTCGTGCAGGCGCGTGCCCGCCCGAAGCGTCGCACGCCCGCGCTCGCGGTCGACTCCGACCAGTCCCGTCAGGTCGCTCAGGTCGAGGAGCACGCCGGGCGCGACGGCGATCCCGG
The DNA here is from genome assembly GCF_011759705.1 of Microbacterium ulmi. Lineage (GTDB taxonomy): Bacteria > Actinomycetota > Actinomycetes > Actinomycetales > Microbacteriaceae > Microbacterium > Microbacterium ulmi. Next base: position 40,100 of record NZ_JAAOZF010000001.1, read on the forward strand.
AGAAGCTGTGCCCTGCGCCGATCGCCTTGACTCTGAGCCCTCGCGCCCCTGCCGATCGCACGGAACGCCGCACGGCCTCCGTCGACTTCGGGAACTCGACGATCCGCGGACGCACCTTCTCGGATCGTCCCCAGTTGCGCCACACTCCGCCGGGCCGTGTCACAGGAACGACTTCCCTTCGCCGCGATACGTCGGAACCTCGCCGAGGAGGGCATCGCCGTCGGTGACGTGATACCGGGCGACCCGCTCCGCGAGCTCTCCGCTCTTGGCATGGCGGAACCACGCCCGATCGCCGACGGCGAGACCCCGCGCCGCGTCGCCCTGCAGCGGCGTCTGCACTTCGCCGGCGCCCTCGCGCGGCAGCATCTCGAGCCCCTCGGGCCAGACGGGCAGCGGCTGACGCGAGGCGACGGGCGGGCCGGACGCGATCCAGCCCCCGCCGAGCACCGTCGCGATGTCGGCCGCGGGCTTGCGGACGACCTCGAGCGCGAACGCGGCGGCCGGCGCCGGATCGAACGCGCGATACCCGTCGAACAGGTGCCCCGCGAGCAGCCCGCTGCCCGCGGTCACCTCGGTGACGGCCTGATCGGATGCCGTGAACTCGAGCGAGCCCGTTCCGCCGCCGTTGACGAACTCGAGCGGCGCGATGTCGCGCAGCGCCGCGACGATGGCGGCGCGGCGGTCGAGGAGCTCTGCGGACGACCGGCGCTGCATCCATCGGACGATGCCGTCGCCCGCGCCCGTCGCATCCCCCTGCCCCGCGATCTGGGCCTCGTACATCATGAGGCCGACGAGGCGGAAGCCGGGGCGGGCGGAGACGACCCGCGCGAGCGTCGCGACCTCCGCCGGCTCGTGCACGGGCGAGCGTCGCACGCCGATGTGGCCCAGCGGCGCCGGCGCACGCCACGACGCGTCGGCGTCGATCGCGACGCGGATCTCGGCCCGCGAGCTCGGCGCGGCGACGGCGTCGACGAGATCGAGCTGCGCGATGTCGTCCACCATGAGCGTCACGCGCGCAGCCGCGGCCTCGTCCGCGGCGAGGGCCGCGAGGGCTGCTCGGTCGGCCGTCGGGTAGCCGAGCACGATGTCGTCATGCGTCTCGGCGAGCCACAGCGCCTCGGGGAGCGTGAAGGCGAGGATGCCGCGGTAGCCGGGCAGCGCGAGGGCGGCGTCGAGGATCTCGCGCACCCGCACCGACTTGCTCGCCACCCGGATCGGCACGCCCCCCGCTCGCACGATGAGGTCGAGCGCGTTGTAGCGCAGCGCCGCCAGGTCGACGGTCGCGATCGGTCCGGACAGCGCCTGGACGGCGTGCGCGCGGGCACGCCAGTAGGCAGCGGCATCCTTCCACGGCTCCGCCGAGGCTCCCGGTCGGAGGGCAGGCGCAGCGAGCAGGTCGAGGCTCATGGGTTCGGGCTCCTTCGCGCGTCGACACGTGGCGCTCAGCCTACGGCCTCGCGCATCCCCGCTCAGAATCGAGCCCCCGCCGACGTCATGATCCACCCCGTGGACGGGCGCCTGGGAACCCGGGATGCCGAGACACCCGTGGTGTCCGCAGGCGCGAGCGAAGGCGAGCTCCAGCTCGCCCTCCGTCGAGGGGCGGCTGAGATCCCCGCACATCAGCCGGGTGGGCCCTGTGCTGCTCGCCCGTCGACGGATGCCGCGGCCGGCCGGGCAGCCGGCAGCGTGCGGGTGTACCCCCGGTGAGATTCGAACTCACACTTGAGCGAGTTTAAGTCGCCTGCCTCTGCCGATTGGGCTACGGGGGCCCGGGGCCCACGATAGCCGGAGCGTCAGCGGGTCGCGGCGGCCTTCTCCGGCGTCTTGGCGGCCGCGGGCTCGGCGGCAGGAGCCTCGACGGGCGCCGCGGGACGCGGACGCGCCGCGAACTCCTCGAAGACGTAGCGCGGGTTCTGCACCGTCGCGAGCGAGACGTTGTCACGGCCGAGCCAGAAGTCGTGCCACCAGTCGCCGAACACGCGCCACTTGCGCTCCCAGGAGGGCATCGCGAGGCCGTGGTAGCCGCGGTGGGCGAGCCACGCGATCCAGCCCTTGAGTGCGAACCGCCCGGACTGGAACACGCCGTTCCACAGGCCCAGACCCGCGACGGCGCCGAGGTTGTGGTGGAGGTACTCCTGAGGAAGCTCTCCGCGCAGGACGGCCGTGAGGTTCTTCGCGAGGAGCTTGGCCTGACGCACGGCGTGCTGCGCGTTGGGGACGCAGTAGCCCCCCACGCCTGCGCCGGTCAGGTCGGGAACGGCGGAGACGTCGCCGGCGGCCCACGCGCCCTCGACGACCTCGTCGGCCGTTCCGACGCGCAGGTCGGCGCGCGTGCGGATGCGACCGCGCTCCTCGACGGGCAGGTCTCCGCCGCGGACGACGGTCGGGTTGGCCATGACCCCGGCGGTCCAGATGATGAGGTCGCTCGGGAGCGTCTCTCCCGTCGAGAGCTCGATGTTGCCGTCGACGGCGCCGGTGACCTGCGTGTCGAGGTGCACGTAGGCGCCGCGCTTGGCGAGGCTCTTGAGCACCCACTCGCTCGTCTTGAGCGACACCTCGGGCATGATCCGCCCCATCGCCTCGATGAGGTGGAAGTGCGTGTCCTCGAAGCGCAGCTGCGGGTACTCCTTGAGAAGCGCCGACGCGAACGCGCGCAGCTCTGCGAAGACCTCGATGCCTGCGAAGCCGCCGCCGACGACCACGACCGTGAGCAGGCGGTCGCGCTCAGGGCCCGCGGGGAGGTTCGCGGCCTTGTCGAAGTTGCCGAGCAGACGGTCGCGGATCGCGACGGCCTCTTCGATCGTCTTGAGGCCGATCGCGTTGTCGGCGATGCCGGGGATCGGGAACGTGCGCGAGACGGCGCCGGCCGTCACGACGATCTGGTCGTACTGCTCTTCCCACGGCTCGCCCTCGACGGGCGTGATCGTCGCCGTCCTGTTGGCGTGGTCGATGTTCGTGACCTTCGCGGTCACGACGCGCGTGCGCGTGAAGTGGCGACGGTGGCCGACCACGATGTGGCGTGCCTCGATCTCGCCCGCCGCGACCTCGGGGAGGAACGGCTGGTACGTCATGTAAGGCAGCGGGTCGACGATCGTGACCTCGGCCTCGCCCTTGCGGAGGTGCTTCTCGAGCTTCCAAGCCGTGTAGAAGCCGGCGTAGCCGCCGCCGACGATGAGGATCTTGGGGACGGCTGTCACGGTGCTGGGCACGATGTTGAGAACTCCTCGGTTCAACGGCTCGGCATGCGGGGACTGCGCGCCGATCGGATGCGTCGGACAGCAGCGGTGACGCCGAGCGCCACCAGTATAGCCGCGAGGGTACCGCCGGCGAGCGGCATGGTCCCGTACAGCATGGTGCCTGCCGTCGGCAGCAGCGGCGAGGTGGGGCGGGATGCGGCATCCGGTTTCGGAAGCGGCGGGATCTCGACCGCCGTCGCGGTGGGCGCGGGGGCGGGCGAGGCCTCCGCGCGGCGGAAGAGGCGGATCCACTCCTGGAGGCTGCCCATCGGGTTCGCCGTGACGGACGGGACCGAGGCCGTCACGGCGGCCTCGGCATCCACGAGTCCGTATCCGTACAGCGGGTCGGGCACGGCCGTCGCGTCCGCCGCGGGACGGGCCGTGCGCACGATGCGATTGATGACGTTGTTCGCGTCGAGATCGGGATGCGCGGCCCGCACGAGCGCCGCGATCCCGGCGACGATGGGGGCTGCACCGCTCGTGCCGTTCCAGCGCACGAGCTGGCCGTCGGCCGAGACGCCGAGCAGCATCTCGCTCGGCGCGGACACCCCGATCGTGATGCCCTGCGTCGACGCCTCGAGGCTCGCATGCCCGGACGGGTCGACGCCGGCGACCGTCAGGACGCCGGGGATCGTCGCGGGGGCGCCGACGCGGGTCGTGCCGCTCCCGCGGTTTCCCGCGGCGACGACGATGACGACGTCGTGCTCGAAGGCGTAGAGGAACGCCGAGTCCCAGCTCTCGTCCCAGTCCGGCGTGTTCGTCGTCAGCGACAGGTTGATGACGTCCGCTCCATGATCGACGGCCCACCGGATGGCCTGCGCGATCTGCGTCGAGAACGGGATGGACGCCCCCGCCCCGAAGCCGACCGAGATCGCGAGGAGCTCGGCCTCGGGCGCGACGCCGATCATGCCCGTGTCGGGGCCCGTGCCGCGGGCGGCCGCGAGCGAGGCGACCCAGCTCCCGTGGTTCGCGTCGACTGCGCCGACCGGCGTGCGGCCGTCGGGCGAGCCCTGGCCGGAGACGTCCGTGCCGCCCACGACGGCGCCCGCGAACTCGACGGGGCCCTTGCCGACGCCCGTGTCGATGATCGCGATGCGGACCCCGGCACCCCGGGTCGTCGTCCACGCGTCCGCGATGCCGTACTCGTCGAGCCAGTACTGGGCTGCGCGCACGGGATCGACCGTCGTCGCGGTCGGGACGCCGGTCGCGACGCCTCCGGCGACGGGCTCCGCACCGGCGGGAGCAGACGGACGGGATGCCGCAGCTGCAGGCGCTGCGGTCAGGAGCACCGTCGCGAGCGCGACGGCGGCGGCCAGGCCGCGCCTCACCCCGCCCCCTCCGCGCCGGGCGACGGATCGGAGGCCGCCCGGGCGGCGGAGTCCGCGTCCGCGCTGCCCGCGGCGTCCGACGCTGCTCGGGCAGACGATCCGGATCCCGCTCGCGCGGCGGAATCCCCCGCGGCACCCGGCACGGCGCAGCTGCACCGCGACGGCGACCAGGCCGAGAGCTCGAGCGCGCGGTCGCCGATGGGGTTGACCCCGGGGCCTGCGGCCAGGGCGTGCGCGGCGAGCGCGTGCAGGCACTTGACGCGTGTCGGCATCCCGCCCGCAGAGATCCCCGCGATCTCCCCGACGTCGCCGAACTGCGCGCGATCGCTCAGGTACGCCTCGTGCGCGCGCGCATATGCCGCCCGCAGCCCGTCGTCCTCCGCGAGCGAGTCCTGGAGCTCCCGCATGACGTGATCCGCCTCGAGCACAGACATCGCGGCGGTCGCGGCGGGATGCGTCAGGTAGTAGAAGGTCGGGAACGGCGTGCCATCCGGCAGCCGTGGGGCCGTGGCCGCGACCGTGGGGTTGCCGCAGACGCACCGCGCGGCGATCCCGACGACGCCGCGAGCGGGACGTCCGAGCTGCTCGCGCATCACCGCGAGGTCGGCGTCGCTCACGGGCGGGAACGGCGGGGTGGTCACCGTGCCAGGGTACCGGGGAGGACGGCGTGACGAGCCATCGGAGGTCGCGTCATCCCTCCGGCGGGGGCGTCGCCGACTCGGTGGGCGCGGGGTCGGGCACTCCGATCGACGGAGCCTTGATCGTCTGCGCCAGCCCTGCCGCCGCGACGGATCGCACGAGCTGCGACATCCAGTCGGTGCGCGTCCGCTCGACCTCGTCGCTCACCGGCGCCTGCTCCTGCGGCACCTCAGAGGCGGGAAGATCGTCGACGACGAGGTAGGGGACCTCGCCCGGCCTGACGTAGTAGAGGCGCTCGCGCGCCTGCGTCGTGATGTAGGCCGGGTCCTGCCAGCGCTCGCGCTGGGCCTCGAGCGCCGCGACCTCGGCGCTGCTCACCTCGACGGCGTGCTCGAGCGCCGCGATCTCCTGCCGCTGCGAGACGTAGGTTCCGATCGTCGGAACGAGCACGAACGCCGCCAGCACGACGAGCCCCAGCATGATGACCATGAAGCCCGAGAGGCGGATGCCGCCGAGCCAGGCGCGCACGTCGACGCTGCGCCGCTCGCGCGGCGTCCGCCGTGCACGAGAAGAGGGAGCCGTCGTCTTGGCCACGGCTCCCCCTCTCGTCATGCGTCGGTGCGCGTCAGCCCTTGTAGCGCGGGAAGGCCGCACGGCCGATGAACTCCGCCGCGTCGCCCAGCTCGTCCTCGATGCGCAGAAGCTGATTGTATTTCGCGACGCGCTCGCTGCGGGCGGGCGCGCCGCTCTTGATCTGACCCGAGTTGACGGCGACCACGAGGTCGGCGATCGTCGTGTCCTCGGTCTCGCCCGAGCGGTGCGAGAACATCGTCGTGTAGCCCGAACGGTGCGCGAGCTCGACGGCGTCGAGCGTCTCGGAGAGCGTGCCGATCTGGTTGACCTTCACGAGCAGCGAGTTGGCGACGCCGCGCGCGATGCCGTCGGCGAGACGCTGCGGGTTCGTGACGAACAGGTCGTCGCCGACGAGCTGCGTCTTCGTGCCGAGGACGTCGGTGAGGTGCTTCCAGGCATCCCAGTCGTCCTCCGCGAGCGCGTCCTCGATCGTGACGATCGGGTACGAGTCGACGAGGTCGACGTAGTAGTCGGTGAGCGCCTCGGCCGTCCAGTCCTTGCCCTCGAAGTGGTAGGCGCCGTTCTTGAAGAACTCGGTGGCGGCGACGTCGAGGCCCAGCGCGATGTCGCTGCCGGCCGTGAAGCCCGCCTTCTCGATCGCCTGCACGAGGAAGTCGAGACCCTCTCGGTTGCTCGGCAGGTCGGGCGCGAAGCCGCCCTCGTCGCCGAGGCCCGTCGCGTAGCCGGCGGCCTTGAGCTCGCCGCGCAGAACGTGGTAGGTCTCGGCGCCCCAGCGCAGCGCCTCGGCGAAGCTCGACGCGCCGATGGGGGCGAGGAAGAACTCCTGGCAGTCGATCCCGTTGTCGGCGTGCTCGCCGCCGTTGATGACGTTGAACAGCGGGATCGGCAGGACGTGCGCGTTGGGTCCGCCGAGGTAGCGGAACAGGGGCAGGTCCGCGCTGTCGGCGGCGGCCTTCGCGACGGCGAGGCTCACGCCGAGGATCGCGTTCGCGCCCGTGCGCTGCTTGTTGTCGGTGCCGTCGGTCTCGATGAGGATCTCGTCGATGATGCGCTGCTCGCTCGCGTCGACGCCCTCGATCGCGGGGCCGAGCTCGTCGACGACCGCGGCGACGGCCTTGAGGACGCCCTTGCCGCCGTACCGGCTCTTGTCGCCGTCGCGCAGCTCGTACGCCTCGAAGGCGCCGGTGGATGCGCCCGAGGGGACGGCGGCGCGCTGGACGATCCCGTCGTCGAGCAGCACCTCCACCTCGACGGTCGGGTTGCCGCGCGAATCCAAGATCTCGCGCGCGTTGACTGCCTCGATAAGTGCCACGGAAGAACTCCTTGTTGTGGGGAGGTGGATCTCGGAGCGTCGTCGGTCCGCTTCCAGAGTCTAGTGAGGCGGATGCCGCGGCCACAGGTCCGCGTCACCGAGGGTCTTCGGCCACCAGTCGGGCGAGCACGCCCTCGTAGTCGTCGAGGCTGCCGGCCATCCGCGGAGTGCGGTGGCGCAGTCCCGTCAGGACGGTCGCGACGAACTCTCGCAGCGAGGGCTCGAACTGCGGGCGGAGGGCGTCGAGCTCGGGATGGCGTGCATACGCTTCGAGCATTCCCGGCGAGAGGCAGGTCACGGCCCAGAGGCCGCCGATTCCGAGGTTGACGGCCGCCACGAGTCCGAGCCGCGCGCCGGCGGGGAGGGCCCCGAGTCGATCCGCGACGAGGTCCCCCAGGCGGACGGCGTGCGCGGTCGCGGCCCTCTTGTAGGCGATCGCGACGTCCCCCGACAGGTTCTGCTCCAGCACGCCCGGCGCCGCCGCTGCCAGCTCGCACAGGATCGGCCTCGCCGCCGCCGTGCGGGCGATCGCCTCCGCGACGCCTTCGATGTCGCCGACCCGCGCGATCTCCCGCTCGAGCGCGTCGAGCCAGCGACCGTACTCCTCGTCGTAGATCTCCAGGAGGATCGCCTCGCGCGAGGCGAAGTAGCGCAGCACGTTGGACTTGGCCAGGCCTGCCCGCCTTGCCAGCTCGTTGAGGCTCACGTCGTTGACGCGCAGCTCGGCGAGCATCTCGCGCCCGGTCGCGAGGATCGCGGCGCGTCGGATCTCGCGCTGCTCGGCGCTGCGCGCGCGCTGGAACGTCGTGCTCACGGCATCCTCCCCTTGATTACGGACCACCGGTCTGTTACTTTAGAGACCATCGGTTCTTAATTCTAGACGGGAGCATCCCATGTATCGAGTCCCTCCCCAGACGGGGCGGCGCGTCGTCGTCACAGGAGCCAACAGCGGCACGGGCAAGGAGGCCGCTCGACGGCTCGCAGGCGCCGGTGCGTCCGTCGTCATGGCCGTCCGCTCGCTCGAGAAGGGCGAGCAGGCCCGCGCAGACCTCCTCAGCGCGAACCCCGCGGCGCGGCTCGAGGTCCGAAGGCTCGACCTCGCCGATCTGTCGAGCGTGCGCGCTTTCGCCGCCGAGATCGTCGACCGCGGCGAGCCCCTCGACACGCTCGTCAACAACGCGGGCGTCATGACGCCCCCGAAGCGCCTCGAGACCGCCGACGGGTTCGAGTTGCAGTTCGGCACGAACTTCCTCGGGCCGTTCCTGCTCACGAGCCTGCTCCTGCCTCGCCTCCTCGAGTCGGAGGCGCCGCGCGTCGCGACGATGTCGAGCGGCACGGCGAACAGCGGGCGCATCCGGTTCGACGACCTGCAGTGGCGGCAGAGCTACCGGCCCTACTTCGCCTACGCGCAGTCGAAGCTCGGCAACCTGCTCATGGGCATCCGCCTCGCCGCCCTCGCCGAGCGCAACGGCTGGCCGCTCCTGAGCACGATCGCGCACCCCGGCTACACGCGGACCAACCTGCAGACGGCAGGCGGAAACCTCGTGCGCTCGGCCGACGCGCAGCGTCCGCCGATCCGCCGCACCCTCCTCCCGTCCCAGACCGTCGAGCAGGGCGCAGAGCCCCTGCTGTTCGCGGCCGCCGACCCCGCAGCCCTGCAGGGCGCGTACTACGGCCCCCGCAACGCGCTCACGGGGCCGACCAAGCGCACCGGCATCCCGCGCAGCGCGCGCCGCGGTCCTGACACCGCCGAGGTGCTGTGGGCGGTGGCCCGCGAGCTGACCGACGCTCCCGACGTGACGCGACTGGCCGCGAGGGCCCGCTCGGTCACCGTGTGACGGGGCCCGCCGTTCGCGCGACCAGCAACGGTTTCACACGACGAGCGCGATCGCGACCCCGTCCCAGCCTTTCGCGTCGAGTGTCTGGAGCGCTGTCGCGTCGAAGCGCGGATCGGTTCCCAGCAGCTCGAGACCGCGCCGGGTTCCGATGACGTCCGACCTCGTCGCCGCCGGATCGGCGACCGCTCCCCCACGACCCACGTTGTCCACGACGACGACGGTGCCCGAACGCCCGAGCCGGGCCGCCCAATCGAGGTAGATCGTGTTCGATTCTTTGTCCGCGTCGATGAAGACGAGATCGAACCGCGCCGCGCTGCCGTCGAGGATCGCGGCTTCGAGGGTCGGCAGGACGTCGGCGGCACGGCCGAGCAGGATCTCGACCTTGTCGCCGACGCCCGAGCGGTCGAGATTCGCGCGCGCGATCTCGGCGTTGAGCGGCTCGGCCTCGATCGTCACGACGGAGCCGTCGTCAGGGATGCCGCGGGCGAGCCAGATCGTGGAGTACGCCCCCAGGGTGCCGATCTCGAGCACGCGTCGAGCCCCCGACACGCGCGCGAGCAGATGCAGGAGCTTGCCGCTGACGGGCGCGACCTCGATCGAAGGGAGCCCCGCGGCTCGCTGGTCGGCGACCGCGGACTCGAGCGCAGCGTCATGCCCGACGAGCGTCTCGGCGAAGTAGCGGTCGACGGCACGCCAGCGCTCGGGCGTGGGAACGGGCTCGGACATGGCCCCCAGCCAATCCCCGGCGGCACCCGGAGTCAACCCCCGCCGGGCGCGCCGCGCGCGATCGGCGCGGGCGCGCCGCGCGTGCGCGGGAGGACGGTTGTCGATCGGCTCCAAGCGATGTGCGCCGCGTCCCGTCACGCGGCACACTGGCGCGATGCGCATGACCCCTCGACGCCTCGCCCTCGGCATGAGCCTGTGGATCCCGAACCTGTTCAGCGGAATCCGGGTCCGCCGGTTCTCCGACGACTGGACCCACGCGACGGTCGAGCTGCACGTCAACGTCTTCACCCGCAACTACGTCAAGACGGCGTTCGGAGGCTCGATGTCGGCCATGACCGATCCGTACTTCTTCATGCTCGTCATGCACCAGCTCGGCCGCGACCACGTCGTGTGGGACACGCGCGGCGAGATCGAGTTCGTCAAGCCGGGCCGCGGCATCCTGACCGCCGAGTTCGAGGTGTCGCGCGAGAAGGCGGCCGAGCTGCGCGAGCGCGCCCGCGGCGGCGCGAAGGTGCTCGAGTGGTTCGAGACCGAGATCCGGGATGCCTCAGGCGACGTCGTCGCACGCGTGCGCCGCGAGGTCTACGTCCGCGAGAAGAAGCGGGTCACCGAGGCCGCTCGCTGAGCCGCGAGCCCGCAGCAGCGCACCGACTCCGGCGGATCGCGCCGAGCCCCGCAGCAGCGCGGACTCCGGCGGATCGCACCGGCTCCGCAGGATCGCAGCGGCTCCGCAGGATCAGCCGCGGATCGTGCGAGGTTCGTGCGATCCTCCGGGCGTCGCAGCGGGCACGGCTGCGGGCTCCGTCCGGGGCGCGCGCTTCGACGCGTGCGGAGGCTTCCCCGCTGTCGCCGGCCCGACGGGCGCGAGCGCGCCGAGGACGGCGGGCAGCAGCGCCTCGGCCGTGCGCCGGTAGCCGAGCGCGCTCGGATGGAAGCGGTCGAGGCTGAACATCTCGTCCGGCTGCGAGATGAAGAACGGGCCGACGGCCCGTGCGGTCGACACGACGGCCGCACCGGCGCGCTCCGCCGACTGGGCCTGCGCGGCCGCGAGCTGGCGCGACAGCCGCGACCCGAGCGCGCGCAGGGGCTGCGGCACGGGGCGCAGCGCGCCGAGGTCGGGGCACGTCCCCACCACGACGGCCGTGCCGTGCTCGCGCAGGCGTCGCACCGCGAGCTCGAGGTGACCGACCGAGGTGGCCACCGGCACGCGGTGCGTCACGTCGTTGCCCCCGACGACGATCACAGCGACGTCGGCGCGGTACTGGTCGGGCAGAGCGTCGAGCTGCGCCGCGAGCGCGGACGACTCGGATCCGACGATCGCGGCCGTGCGCAGGCGCACCGGCCGGTGCAGGTTCCGGCCGACGCCTTTCGCGAGACGCGCGCCGAGCGTCTCCTTGGGCCGCTGCGCCCCGAGCCCCGCCGCGATCGAGTCGCCGAGCAGCAGGAGCTCGACGGGCGGGCCCTCGTGGCGTGGGCGCCACACGCGGTCGGCGTCGAGCGCGGTCTCGCCGAGCGGCTTGCCGATCCGACGGCGGGCCTGGGCCGCCTGACGGCGCAGCACGACCCCGGCGCCGAGCACCGCCGACGCGACGGACGCGACCGACAGCGCCGCGATCGCCGCCCGGGTGCTCCTCATGCCCCCGATTCGAACGCGCCCGCGTGAACGCACCGTGAACACGCGGCGCGCGCAGGCCTCACGCGAGCGGCTTGACCTCGAGCGCCTCCCGAGACGCGCCCGCGGACACCGTGGCGAAGGCCGTGTACCCGTCGGCGGTCGCGCGCTCCAGGAGCGCCTTGAGGTTCTTCGTGCGCTGCTCGAGCCGCACGCGCGACCCTTCCGCGATGAGCGCGGACTTCAGCGCGATCAGCTCCGCGATCGCGACGTCGCGGTCGTGGACGAGGACGACGGCGGAGGCCGCCGCATCCTCCCCCGCCTCGACGAGGTCGACGAGGCGCTCGAAGCCGATGGAGAAGCCGACCGCCGGGACATCCTGGCCGAGGAACCGGCCGATCATGCCGTCGTACCGGCCGCCGCCGCCCAGCGAATAGTCCACCGAGGGGTGCGCGAGCTCGAAGATCGTGCCCGTGTAGTAGCCCATGCCGCGCACGAGGAACGGGTCGAACCGCAGCGGGATGCCGCCGACGGGGTCGCCCGACGGCTGCGCCGCGGCGACGGCCTCGCCCAGGCCCACCAGGTGCGCGACGATCTCGTCGGGCGCGCCCTCGGGCAGCGCCTTGCGGATCTGCCGCTCGCCGTACGGGTTGTGCTCCATGGTCTGCGGGCGGCGCAGGAATGCCTCGAACGCGTCGACGGCGGCTGCGGTGGCCCCGCGCTCGCGGAGCTCTGCGACGACGCCGTCGGGTCCGAGCTTGTCGAGCTTGTCGATCGTGATGAGCACGGCGGGACGCTCCTCGGGCGCGAACCCGAACGCGTCGAGCATCCAGTCCAGCGCACGGCGGTCGTTGATGCGGACGCTGCCGCCCTCGAGGCCCAGCGCGTCGAGCGTGTCGAGGGTCGCTGTGACGAGCTCGGCCTCGGCGCGGGACGAGGCATCTCCGATGATGTCGATGTCGCACTGCACGAACTGGCGATAGCGACCCTTCTGCGGCCGCTCCGCGCGCCAGACGGGGGCGATCTGGATCGATCGGAACACGGACGGGAGCTGGCCGCGGTTGCTCGCGTAGAAGCGCGCGAGCGGCACCGTCAGGTCGTACCTCAAGCCCAGATCGGTGAGGGCGGCGGGGTCATCGGCCGCAGCGGCGATCGCGGAGGCGTCGAGTCCGCGCTTGAGCACGTTGAAGGCGAGCTTCTCGTTGTCGCCGCCGATCCCCGCGTGCAGCCGCGCGTACTCCTCGACGACGGGGGTCTCGATCTCGTCGAAGCCGTGCGCACGGTAGCGCTCGCGGATGACGGCGAGCACGCGCTCGCGCCGGGCCTTGTCTGCGGGGAGGAAGTCGCGCATGCCGCGCGGCGGGTTCACGGATGCCACGCACCCATCTTTCCAGGTCGTGTGCGTCGACTCGCGCCAGCCGGGGCGCGGAGGTCGACTCGCGCTAGCGTCCTCGCGCCTCCGCCGCGCGGATGTCGGCCTGAAGCGCCCGCAGCCGCTCCCGGAGCGCGCGCTCGGCATCCCACCCGTTGTCGCGCGCCGACCCGACGAGAGCCAGCAGCGCCTCCCCGAGCTCCTCCTCCGACCCCACCGACCGCACCGTCGTCGCCCACGCCGGTCGAGCGTCCAGGTCACCCGGATCCGCACTCTCGTGCGCCGGGGTGTCCTGGGCACGGGGCGGGGTGGGGGGTGCGATGCCGACGGCGTCCGCCTTGCCCAGGAGCTTCTGGGCGAGCGCCAGGCTCGGCATCCGCTCGCTCACACCGTCCAGGACGCTGCGCCGCTCGTGCTTCTCCAGGGCCTTCGCGGCGTTCCACAGCACGAGCACCTGTTCAGGGGTCTCGGCGACCTCGCCCGCGAACACGTGCGGATGCCGGCGCACCATCTTCTCCGTGAGCCCGCGCGCGACGTCGTCGATGTCGAACGGGTCGTCGGGGTCGCGCGACGCGATCTCGGCGTGGAACAGCACCTGCCACAGCAGATCGCCGAGCTCCTCGCGCAGGTCGGCGCGCGATCCCTCCTCGACGGCGTCGATGAGCTCCGCGCTCTCCTCGACGAGGTACGGCACGAGGTCGCCGTGCGTGATCCGCTGCGTCCACACGCAGCGGTCGCGCACGGTCGTCATCGTCTGGGCGGCTTCCCGCAGGGGGTCGGTCACGACGTCTCCATCCTCCGATGATGCCTCGCTCGCCACGACACGAGGGCGCCCGCCAGCACGAGGGCGGCGCTGGACCCCGTCAGCACGGCGAGGATCGCCTCGTCGTGCACGACGGCGTCGTCCGCGAAGGCCAGGTCGGCGAGGAGGAGCGACACCGTGAACCCGATGCCGCCGAGCGCGCCCGCGGCGAGCAGATCGCCCAGGGCGAGCCGCGGCTGGTCGGGCGGCGCCGCGAAGCGCTGCGCGATCCATCCCGCCCCTGCGATCCCCACGAGCTTCCCGAGCGGGAGCGCGATCGCGATGCCCCAGAACGCCGGCGACAGCCCGGACCCCACCGCAGGGATCGGCACGAGCGCGGCCGTGAACGCGAACAGGGGCAGGATGAGCCCGTTGACCCACGGCTCGAGCGCGTGCCGCACCCCGAGCGCACGCCCCTGCGCCATCGCGAGGCCGAGGAGCACACCCGCGATCGTCGCGTGCACGCCCGACAGCAGCACGAGCACCCACGTCGCGATCGCGAGCACGACGAGGGATGCCGCGACCCACCCGCGTGCGCGCGGACCGTCGATGCGGCTCACGACGGCGAACAGAACGACCGCGATCACGGCGAACGCGAGCATCGCGAGGTCGAGCCCGCTCGCGTAGAGCACGGCGATGAACACGATGCCCACGATGTCGTCGAGGATCGCGAGCGCGAGCAGGAACACGCGCAGCGACGACGGCAGTCCGCGCCCGAACACCGCGAGGACGCCGAGCGCGAAGGCGATGTCGGTCGCGGTCGGCACGGGCCACCCCGCCGTCGGGCCGGCACCGGCGACGGCGATCGCGAGGTACACGAGGATCGGCACGACGACGCCGCCGGCCGCCGCGATCGCCGGCTGCACGGCCCGTCGCGCCGAGCGCAGCTCGCCGCGCGTGAGCTCGAACTGCAGCTCGACGGACACGACGAAGAAGAAGACCGCGAGCAGCCCCTCCGACACCCAGTGCGACAGCGAGAGATCGACGGGACCCGCCCCGAGATGCACCCGCGAGAACGCCAGCACACGGTCGGCCGCGGGCGAGTTCGCGACGACGAGCCCCGCGAACGCCGCCGCGAGAAGCAGGATCGCGGGAAGACGCGCCGAGCGCAGGTGCGAGCCCGCCGCCGTCATCCTCCCGCCTCCAGCGCCTTCTCGGCCGCGACGTACGCCGAGAGCTCGTCGGCGACCGGCGATCCGTCGCGCACGAACAGCGCGGGCTCGCCGGGCTCCGCGCCGACGAGCGCCTGCGACACCCCCGCCTCGCTGCCGTACATGGCGCCCGACCAGACGTGCTTCCAGCGCCCGGGCGGGAGCGTCGCGGCGACGGCCTCCGCGCCCCTCTCGACGACGGGCGCGAGCACGATGTCGGCGCCCAGCTGCAGCTCGTCGTCGGCGCTGCCCGTCGACAGGAGCCGCTCGGCGGGATTCAGGATCCACGGATGCTGGGGCGCCGTCCGCAGCGGCCCCTGCGCCGCAAGGCGCGCGCGCTCGGGCCCGAGGGCCGCGAACAGGCGCGCGAGCTTCGCGATCTGACGTGCGAGCCGCGAGTCCTCGGCCGGCTGGGCCGCGGCATCCGGCCGAGTCCCCTCGGTCGTGCGGAACACCGGCTGGAGAAGGGATGCCTCGGCCCACCGCACGACGAGCTCGTCGTCGCGCGCGACGTCGCCCACGATCGGCAGGTCGATGCTCGTCGAGCCGCCGATGTCGCCGTGCACCTGCGCGACGCCGCTCGCAGACAGCGACTGCGTGAGCGACAGGGCCGAGCGCAGTCCGTCCTCCGCGGACCAGTCCTGCGTCTGATCGCCCAGCCAGACGGCATCCGCGGCGCCCGCAGAGTCCGTGCCCCCGCTGCGATGCCACACGAACCCCTCGGCGCCGAGGCCCGAGATCTCGAGGGCGCGCGCGTTGACCTGCTGCCACAGGACGGGCCAGCGCACGCGCCAGTCGATGCCGACGCCGCCCTGGAGCCGCGCCTCCGGCGGCGGACCCTCGCCGGCGTCGGCCATCCAGCCGGAGGCGCCGACACCCGCGACCTGCGCGGCGATCACCTGGGCGAGCCACTCCCGCGCCTCGGGGTTGGACAGATCGACGGACGCGACCGTCACGCCGCCCTGATCGGTCGCGAGCACGGCGCCGTCGTCATCGCGCGCGAGGTATCCGGCGTCCGCGGCCTCCGCGTAGAGATCGCGGTCGCCGCGCCCGGCGGCAGCTGCGCCTGCGTCGGCCGACAGCCACGGCGCGACGTACGTCAGGACGCGGATCCCCTGGCCCGCGAGCTCCGCGACGAGCTCGTCCCAGCCTGCGTAGCGCTGGGCGTCGAGGGTCCAGTTCGCCCGCGGGCGCACACCGGTGCCCGCGTCCTGCACACCCGTCCAGTCCTGGACCCACACGGCGGAGAGCGGCGCGGCCGCCGCCTGCAGGGTCGCGATCTTCTCGCGCAGCGCCGACGTACCCCCCTGCAGCCCCGCGATGAGGCCCGACGACGCCCAGGCGGGCGGAGGCGCGGCGACGCCGGCCCACTCGGCCTGGATCGAGAGCGCGCCCAACGGCGTCGCCGCGGCGGCGATCGAGAAGTCCGCGGCATCCGCCCAGACCTCCCAGATCATGCGGTCGTCGGGTCGCAGATCGACCGACGAGATCGCGTCGCCGCGGTAGGCGAGGCTGCGCGCGCGATCCGTGACGTTGACGCCGCTCACGAACCAGGAGGTGTCCTGGTCGCCTGCCGCGTCGGCCGTGACATCCATGTAGAACGAGAGCGGCTGCTCGCCGCGGCCGACGCCCTGTTCGCGCGGGAGGAGAGGGATGCGGCGTCCGCGCAGGTTCCATGCGGCCGACTGCGCGCCGAACCCGTGCACGCCTTCTGCGGCGTCGAGACGGGCGGCGAGGTACAGGCGATCCGCTCGGCCCGTGAGGGTCGCGGAGACGTCGAGTCGTCCTGCGGCGCCCTCGGCGAGACGCAGCTGCCAGCCGACGGTCGTGTCGTCGTCGCCCGAGAGGGTTCCGCTGAGCACGAGCGCGCCGTCCGCCTCGACGGCGGCGCTCTCGACCCGCTGGTCGCCCCACGCCTGGGAGAGCCTGTCGTTCAGACGCACGATGCCGGCGTCGTCGACGATCCAGGGGTCGCCCAGGCCCGCCGTCAGAAAGGCCTCGCCCTGCGGGGTCTCCCACGCGGGAGCGGCCGCATCGGGATGGACGACGCGCAGGCGCGGGCCGAGGGTGACGGTGAATCCGCCCACCGCCCACTCGCCGCGCGCCGCCGACGAGACGGCGAGCGCGCCGCGAGGAGGATCTGCGAGATCCGTCGATGCGCGCGGCAAGCGGACGGCGACAACGATCGCGACCACGACCACGACGGCGACGACCAGCGCGAGCAGGCTCAGCCCGACGCGGCGGCCGAAGTGCGGGCGGCGCGGGCCGTCGTCGTCGATCACGGCACCCAGCCTATGGACCCTGCGTGATCTGGACGTAACACGCGCGGGATACCGTGGACAGATGCGCGAGCTCACCCAGACCGAAGCGATCGACCTCGTCGGCAGGTTCGAGGCCGGCCAGGAGATCCCCGAGCGGATGCGCTCCGATGTGCGGATGCTGGGGGCCCTCCTCGGGCGCGTCCTTCGGGAGAGCGGCACCCCCGGCCTCTACGAGGACGTCGAGCGGCTGCGCGTGGCAACGATCCACGCCTACACCGACGAGAGCCCCGAGGCGTTCGCGCGCGCGGCCGAGATCGCGGAGTCGTTCGGGCTCGAGCGCGCTCACGAGGTCGCGAGGGCCTTCACGTGCTACTTCCATCTCGTCAACCTCGCGGAGGAGCACCAGCGTGTCCGCGTCCTCCGGGAGCGCGACGGCCGCCCCGACAAGGAGGACGCGACCGACTCGATCGCGGCCGCCTACATGCACCTCGCGCAGGAGGTCGGCGACGACACGGCGCTCGCGCGCCTGCAGGCGCTGCGGTTCCATCCCGTCTTCACGGCCCACCCGACCGAGGCGCGCCGGCGGGCCGTCTCGTCGAGCATCCGCCGCGTCGCGTCGCTCCTCGACGAGCACGAGGCGTCCCTTCGCAACGGCGCCGACCAGCGCCGCGCCGAGCGACGCATGCTCGAGGAGATCGACACGCTGTGGCGGACGGCTCCGCTGCGCCCCGAGAAGCCGTCGCCCACCGACGAGGTGCGCGCCGTCATGTCGGTCTTCGACGAGACCCTGTACACCGCGGTGCCGCACGTCTACCGGCGCGTCGACGACGCACTCCAGGGTCCCGCGGCGGGCGGTCGCGCGCCCATCGTGAAGCCCTTCGTGCGGATCGGCTCGTGGGTCGGCGGCGACCGGGACGGCAACCCGTTCGTGACGGCATCCGTCACCCGCAAGGCGTCGGCGATCGCGAGCGAGCACATCCTGCTGGGCCTGGAGGCGACGACGCAGCGGATCGGCCGCACGCTGACGATCGACGCAGGGACGACCCCGCCCAGCGACGCGCTCGTGACGCTGTGGCAGCGCCTGCGCGGCGCCGACGAGGACGCGGCGGACGAGATCGCGAAGCGCTCCCCCGACGAGCCGCATCGCCGCGTGCTCCTGCTCATCGCGCGCAAGATCGCGGCGACCCGCACGCGCGACGCCGACCTCGCGTACCGCGAGCCGGAGGAGCTGATGGCCGACCTGCGGGTCGTGCAGGACTCCCTCGTGCGCGCCCACGCGCCGCGCCAGGCGTACGGGCACCTCCAGCAGCTGCTGTGGCAGGTCGAGACCTACGGCTTCCATCTCACCGAGCTCGAGGTGCGC
This sequence comes from Microbacterium ulmi, assembly GCF_011759705.1. Lineage (GTDB taxonomy): Bacteria > Actinomycetota > Actinomycetes > Actinomycetales > Microbacteriaceae > Microbacterium > Microbacterium ulmi. The sequence continues at coordinate 58,334 of NZ_JAAOZF010000001.1, forward strand.
CAGCACTCCGCCGTGCACGCCAAGGTGCTCGCCGAGCTCGACGGAGGCGGTCCGCGCAGCGCTCAGACCGAGGAGGTGCTCGACGTCTTCCGGACGATCGCGCAGCTTCAGGATCGCTACGGCCAGCGTGCCGCCGGGCGGTACATCGTGTCGTTCACGCAGTCCGCGAACGACCTCGCCGCCGTCCACCGCCTCGCGGAGTACGCCGCAGGCCCCGGCGGCAGAACGCCCGTGCTGGACGTCATCCCGCTGTTCGAGACCTTCGCCGACCTGCAGGCAGCGCCCGGCATCCTCGCCGAGATCGTCGAGCACCCCGAGTTCGCGGCGCGCCTGGAGGCCACCGACCGGCGGTTCGAGGTCATGCTCGGCTACTCGGACTCGTCGAAGGACGTCGGCCCCGTGGCGGCGAACCTCGCCCTCTACGAGGCGCAGGCGCGCATCGCCGCATGGGCGCAGGATGCCGGCATCGAGCTCACCCTCTTCCACGGTCGCGGCGGGGCCCTCGGCCGCGGCGGCGGCCCCGCGAACTCGGCCGTGCTCGCGCAGCCGCCGCACTCGGTCGACGGCCGGTTCAAGCTGACGGAGCAGGGCGAGGTGATCTTCGCCCGGTACGGCGACCCCGCCATCGCGATGCGGCACATCGACCAGGTCGCGGCGGCCGTCCTGCTGGCCTCGTCGCCGTCGATCGAGCAGCGCAACCGCGATGCGGCCGAGCGCTACGCCGACGTCGCCGCGACGATGGACCAGGCCTCGCGGGACCGCTTCTTCTCGCTCGTGAAGGCGCCGGGCTTCGCGCCGTGGTTCGCGCGCGTCACGCCGATGGAGGAGATCGGGCTGCTCGCGCTCGGTTCGCGCCCGGCCAGGCGCGGTCTGTCGGTCGAGTCGCTGGAAGACCTCCGCGCGATCCCGTGGGTGTTCGCGTGGACTCAGGCGCGCATCAACCTCGCGGGCTGGTTCGGGCTCGGGACGGCGCTCGAAGCCGTCGGCGACGAGCCGCTGCTGCGGCACGCCTACACCGACTGGCCGCTGTTTCGCACTCTGATCGACAACGTCGCGATGAGTCTCGCGAAGGCCGACACGCGCATCGCGCGGCTCTACCTCGAGCTCGGCGACCGCGACGACCTCGCGGCGCTCGTGATGGACGAGATGCTCCTCACCCGATCGTGGGTCGTGCGGGTCACGGGCGGGGCCGAGATGCTCGACAACAGGCCCGTCCTGCAACGCGCCGTCAAGATGCGCAGCCCGTACGTCGACGCCCTGTCGCTCCTGCAGCTGCGGGCGCTTCGGGCCCTGCGCGACGGGGCCGCCGAGGGACTCGCCGCCGATCCCGATCAGCAGCGCCTGCTGCTGCTGTCGGTCAACGGCGTCGCCGCCGGCCTGCAGAACACCGGGTGACGCGGATCCTGCCTCAGCGCGCGTCGCTGCCGGCATCCTGCAGCGTCCGGCCTACCGTGGGGTGCATGACCAGGACCTGGGATGACGTGGCCCCGCACGCGGCCGCCGAGGTCTGCCCCGTGTGCGCGTCCCTCGACGTGCGTGCGACGGAGCCCGGGTGGTTCGTGCTCGAGCTCGACCGCGGCGACGAGCTGCGACGCGACGAGGTCGCCGTCGAGTTCGTGTGCCGCGACTGCCGCGCGACCTGGCGCTGACCGAGTCGCGGTGAGCGGGACGCCGCGGCATCCCGCTCAGTCGACGCGCGTGTCGTCCGCGTGTCGCGCGAGCCCGCGTCCGTAGCGCTCCGTGAGCTGGATCATGAGGTCGGGCGTCTCTCGGTCGAGGCCGAAGACGTAGCCGGGGAAGTCGAGCTCCTTCTGCAGCGCCCAGATCTCGTCGTGGCGCTCGGGCGGGAGGATCTGGACGGGATCGCCGACGGCGACCCAGCCGATGGGCACGACGGTGTCTTCCGGCAGATGCGTGCGCAGGTGCACGACGGAGTTGATCCGCAGCTCGCTGCGCGCGCCGATGCGGGCCCCGTTGAAGACGCGGGTGCCCGTGGAGAGGAACACCTCGTCGCCGATCGTCGCTCCCGACACGCTCGCCATGGGGCCGACGAGCGTGTGCGCTCCGATGTGCACGGGGTTCGCGGCGCTCGCCCTGATGAGCGCGTTCTCCATCACGATGACGCAGGCGCCGAGGGTGATCGGCCCGCCCTCGGCCGTGATGACGGCGCCGTGAAGGATCTGGCACTCGGCACCGATCTCGACGTCGCCGCTGATGACGGCCGTCGGCGACACGATGGCTTCTGGGTGGATGCGGGGCCGCGCCCCGAGGTGCTCGAACTGCACTGTCCCTCCCTGGGTCTTGGGTCAGCGTAGCGCTCGGCGATCGCTCCCGGTCTAGATCGCGGTGCTGACGGCGAGCAGCCGCCTCGTGTAGGGATCGGCCGGCTCGGTCAGCACCCGGGACGTGGGTCCGCTCTCCACGACGACGCCCTCGTTGAGGACGACGACGTGGTCGCACAGTTGGGCCACGACGGCGAGATCGTGCGAGATGAACAGCAGGGTGTGGCCCGCGTCGTCTCGCAGGCGCGCGAGCAGGGCGAGGATCTGCGCCTGCACCGACAGGTCGAGCGCGGAGACGGGCTCGTCGCACACGAGCAGGTCGGGTGCCGTCGCGATCGCCCGGGCGATCGCGACACGCTGGCGCTGACCGCCGGAGAGCGCGGCCGGGCGCCGCGAGAGCAGCGCGGCGGGCAGGCCCACCGTCTCCAGGAGGACCTCCGGAGTCACCGACGCGGCTCCGCGGGCGGCGCGGATCGCCTCGGACAGCGTGCGCCGGATGCTCAACGCGGGGTTCAGGGTCCCGGCCGGATCCTGGAACACCATCTGCACGCGACCGCGCCGTCCGTCCGGCGTCGCCTGCCACGTGATCGAGCCCGCGCTCGCCTCTTCGAGCCCGACGATCGCGCGCGCGAGCGAGGTCTTCCCCGATCCGGACTGGCCCACGAGTCCCACGATCGCCCCGCGCGGGACGTCGAGGTCGACGCCGTGCAGGACCTCGCGCCCGCCACGGTGCACGACGAGCCCCTCGACGCGCAGGAGGGCCTGTCCGCCTTCCTGCCCGGCGACGGGCGCGGCAGGAGCCGCGTGCGACGCGCGAGTCGGCACACCGGTCTGCGCGTCCACGACGACCGCGGCCCCGGCGCCGTGGATGCCGACCTCATGCCCGGGCCGGCCGCCCACGGGGACGAGCACGGGGGCGGGTCGCGAGCGCAGGGTCTCGGCATCCGCATAGGAGCCGAAGTCCGCGCCGGCAGGAAGCACGATCCCGGGATCGAGGAGCCACGGCGGGCCCTCGTACGGCCGCGACCCAGGGTGCGGGGCGGCGGCGAGAAGTCCTCGCGTGTAGGGATGAACGGGATGCGCGAGCACGTCGGCCACGGCGCCCCGCTCCACGATCGAGCCCGCGCTCATGACGAGGACGCGGGCGGCGTGGTCGGCGACGACGCCGAGATCGTGGCTGATCAGGAGCACGCCCATGCGACGGGACGCGCGCAGCCGGTCGATGAGGGCGAGGATCTCGGACTGCGTGATCGAGTCCAGCGCCGTCGTCGGCTCGTCGGCGACGAGGACGGCCGGGTCCGACGCGAGGGCGAGCACGATCGCGACACGCTGGCGCATGCCGCCGGACAGTTCGTGAGGATACTGCCGGAGCACCCGCTCGCCGAGGCCGACCTCGGCGAGGCGCGTCGCGACATCCTCGGCCGAGACCCTCGCGCGCGTGAGGGACAGGGCGCCGTGGATCTGCCGACCGATCGTGTGGACGGGGCTCAGGCTCGTGAAGGGGTCCTGCAGCAGGAGCGAGATCGCCTCGCCTCGCAGCCTGCGCCAGTGCCGGCCCGTGCCAGGGCCGTCCGCGGCGAGGTCGTGCGCCGCGCCGTCGAGCGCGAGGCTCCCCCGCACGCGCACGCCGGCGGGGACCAGCCCGACGAGCGCGCGAGCCGTCAGCGACTTCCCCGAGCCCGACTCCCCGACGATCGCCGTGGTCTGCCCCGGCTCGACCGCGATGTCGACGCCGCGGACGAGCACGCCCGCAGCGGAGACGATCGTGAGCCCGGTCGCTCGCAGACCTCGGTCAGCGGACACCCGCATCGCCCCCCGCCTTCTCCGACAGCCAGTCGCCGAGGATGTTCACGGCGCTCGCGACGAGCACGATGAGCACGGCCGGCACGATCATCGCGGCGGGGTTCTCTCCGAGCACGAGCTTCGCGTCGGTGAGCTGACGGCCCCAGTCCGCCGTCCCGTCGGGCACGCCCAGCCCCAGGAACGACAGCGACGACAGCGACACGATCGCGAACGCGATGTTGAGCAGGAGGTTCGCGACGACGAGCCGCAGCACGTTGGGCAGCACGTGCACGGCGAGCGTGCGAGCCGCGGACGTGCCGCTCAGACGTGTCGCCTCGATGTACGGACGCGGCCGCTGCTCGATGACCGCGGAGCGCACGATGCGATAGTCCGTCGGGCTGAAGAGCACGATCAGCAGCGCGACCGTCAGCCAGTACCCGGACCCGAGGATGCCTGCCACGACGATCGCGACGAGCACGACGGGCAGCGCCAGCAGGAGATCGGTGGCGCGGGAGAAGACGGCGTCGACGGGACCTCGCCAGTAGCCCGCGACCGAGCCGAAGACGACGCCGATGACCGCGGCGCCCACGGCGATCGTGATGGGCCCGCCGAGCGACGAGGCCGCGCCCGCCACCGACAGCGCCAGGACGTCCCTGCCCAGCTGGTCGGTGCCGAGGAGATGTCCGTCCTGGAGGGGCGGAAGGAGCGCGGAGAGGATGTCGGTGCGCGTGGCGTCGGGGAACAGCGCCGCGCCGAAAGCGACCGCCAGCAGCGCCGCCGCGACGACGAGGATCGACGCGCCGACGAGGAACGGGATGCCGCGCGCCCGCGCGAGCGCGCCGCTCACCGCGCGACCTCCTGCCGGCGCACCCGAGGGTCGAGCACGACGTAGAGCACGTCCACGAGGATCGACACCACCACGATCGCGGCTGCGACCAGGAGCGTCGTGGCCTGCACGGTCGGGATGTCCTTGTACACCACGGAGTCGAACAGCAGCCGGCCGAGTCCGGGGATCGCGAAGACGTTCTCGACGAGGATCGTGCCTGCGACGAGGTACGTGACCACGAGTCCCGCGCTCGTCGCGATGGGGATCGATGCGCCGCGCAGCGCGAGCCGCAGGACGGCGCCGTCGGACTCGCCGCGGGCGCGGGCGGCCGTGATGTGCTCCTGTGCGAGCTCGCGGATGAGCACCGACCGGGTGATCTTCACGAGCAGCGCCCCGAGGCCGATCGCGAGCGCGACGGCGGGGAGCACGAGGTGCCGGAGCGTGTCCAGGCCCCCGTCGCCGTAGCCGTACAGGGGGAACCAGCCCAGCACCGAGGCGAACACGTACATCAGCACGAACGCCACGACGAACGAGGGCGCGGAGACCCCCACGATCGTGACGAGCCCGATCACCCGATCCCGCGATCGTCCCGCCCGCAGGGCGGACGCGATCCCCAGCGGGATCGCCGTCACGAGGGCGATCACGAACGCGAGCGAGACGAGAGCGACGGTCGTCGCGGCACGCGCCGCCACGATCGCGGCGACGGGTGCCTGCTGACGGAAAGAGGTGCCCCAGTCGCCGGTCACGGCATTGCCCAGCCACGCGGCGTACTGGGCGAGCAGCGGGTCGTCGAGCCGATACTTCGCCGTGACCGCGGCGACCGCTTCGGGCGAGGTGTTCTTCGGCCCGAGGATGTTGGTGACGAGGTCGCCGGGCGCGAGGTGGATGAGCAGGAAGACGAGGAAGGACAGCGCCACCAGGAGCGCGACTCCCCCGCCCAGGCGCAGCAGGACTGCGCCCAGGAAGCGGGGGAGGAACGCTCGCGTGGGGTGCGGCGCGACCGCCGTCATCGGTTATCGGTGCTCGTCATGATGCGGCGCGGACGTCACTTCCTGTGCAGCTGCGTCGGCCAGGTGCCGTACAGGACGAACGACGTGAAGGTGTCGAACCCGACCGTGCCGTCGGTGGCGATGGCCTGCTCGCCCCACCACAGCGGCGCGTACGCGTTCGCCTCGTTCTGCAGACGGTTGGCCTCGATGAGGTGCGTGACCTGCTCCTCCTGCGACGTGGAGGCCCGCGCCGCGGACATGGCCGCGTCGATGTCGGCGGAGGCGAGGCTCGCCGGGTTCTCGGCGCCGAGGAACCACGAGCTGAGCTCGCCGGGGTCGGCCGTCGTCGAGCTGTAGGACATGAACCCGATGCCGTGCTCGCGGTCTCCCATCGTCGAGAACCACTCGCTCATGGTCACCGACCGCGTCTCGAGCGTGATGCCGATCTCCGCCAGGTTCTGCTTGAGCAGCTCCGCCGACAGGCCCAGCTCGGAGATCGAGTCGGGGTAGACCAGCTCCGCCGTGAACCCGTCGGGGGAGTCGCTCGCCGCGAGCGCGGCCGCCGCCTTCTTGAGGTCGAATCCGTACGTCGGCAGCTCGGCCAGCCTCGCGCGAGCCTCATCCTTCGAGTAGACGGACTCCAACTGCTCCGGCGTCAGGAGCGAGGTCGCGACCTCGGCGTGACCGCCGAGCACCTTCTCGACGACCGACTCGCGATCGAACGAGTAGGCGATCGCATCGCGGACGTCCTTGTCGTCGAACGGCGCCACCGAGAGGTCGAAGTCGATGCCGGTGTACGAACGGTTCGGCACGACCGTGACCTCGACGCCGTCCGCGCCCTCCCAGTCGCCGAGCTGCTGGATCGGCACGGCGAGGGACAGGTCGACCTCGCCGGAGGCGACGGCGAGGCGCCGGGTGTCGGCATCCGGGATGATCTCGACCGTCAGCGTGTCGAAGTCGACCGCATCGCCGTCCCACTGATCGGATCGCGTGAACTCGATCGACGAGTCGGGCGTGAACGCCGTGATCCGGTACGGCCCCGTCCCCACCGGCAGCGCGTCGGCGGTCCCCACGGACCCCTGCCAGTACTCGGCGGGGAAGACGAACAGCCCGGCCGACGAGCTGGGCCCGTAGGCGAAGCCCGCGTCCGGCTGGGTCAGGCGGATCGTGATCTCCCAGTCGCCGGTCTGCTCGACCGTGTCGACGCTGCCCCACGTGATGAAGCTCGGCGAGATCTCGGGGTCGCGGGCCGCCTCGATGCTCGCGAGGATGTCGGCGACCTCGACCGGCTGGCCGTCCTGGAAGTGCGCGTCGGGATCGATCTCGTAGACGTACGTCGTCGGGTCGGCCTGCTCCCAGCTGGTGGCGAGCGCGGGCGCGAGAGCGCCGGTCTCGTCGACCGTGACCAGGCCCTCGGCGGCGGCCGCCGCGATCCAGTAGTTCACGACGCCCGCCTCGACGCCCGGGTAGAGGTTGGTGATCGAGTCGGCCACCGCGACGACGAGGTCGTCGGACGCCGCGGCGCCCGCGGCTCCTGCGTCGCCGGAGGCCGCGCAGCCGGACAGGGCGATGGCCATCGCCGAGGCGGCAAGGACGGCGGCGGAGCGCGCGAGGGCGCGACGAGACAGAGTCATTCTGAAGCTCCAGGGGAGGTGGGAGTGCGCGCGTTCGGGCGATCGCGTGGGCTCGAGTGGGGTGCATCAGAACGTAACATTTCTGTCGGGAGCCGCTCGCCGCGCGTTTCCGATTGTTGCGACGTCGAGGCCCGACTCGGACGTCACCCGCGGGAGGATGTCGAGCATCCCCTGCCCGATCCCTGGAGGCGCCCGCATGCCCGTCACCCGCATCTTCGTGGGCGGAGCGATCTTCCGCGAGGGCGCGGGCAGCATCCCGGGCTGGGGCGTGCGCATCCGCGGTGACCGGATCGACGCGGTCCTGCCGGAAGGCGTGCTTCGCGCCGAGGCGGATGCCGAGACGATCGTCACCGAGCTCGGCGGCGGGCTCGTCTCCCCCGGCTTCGTCGACGCGCACTTCCACCCGACGATCGGCGGCGTCGAGGCCGGACTGTGCGACCTCTCCGCCGCGACGACCGTCGACGAGGTGATCGCGGCGATCCGCGCCTACGCGGCCGCCCACCCTCAGCTCGACTGGATCGTCGGCGGCGGGTGGGCGATGGACCTCTTTCCCGGAGGCACGCCCCGCGCCGGGCTCCTGGACTCGATCGAACCCGACCGGCCCGTGAGCCTCGCGAACCGGGATCATCACGGCTACTGGGTCAACTCGGCCGCCCTGCGCGCGGCGGGGATCACCGCCGAGACGCCCGATCCGGTGGGCGGGCGGATCGAGCGCGATCTCGACGGCTCGCCGAGCGGGACCCTGCACGAGGCGGCGGCGGACCTCGTGAACGCCCTGGCACCCGCCACGACGCGGGACGGACTGCGCGATGGGCTGCTCCGCGGGCAGGCGCTGGCGTTCTCGCTCGGCATCACGGGCTGGCAGGACGCGCGCGTCGACGTCGACGCGAACGGCGTGGACGTGCTGGAGGCCTACCTCGACGCGGACGCGGCCGGCGAGCTGCGCGCGCACGCGTCGCTGTCGCTGTGGTGGGACCGCGATCGCGGGCTCGAGCAGCTGGACGAGCTCATCGCCCGTCGCGAGCGCGTCCACGCCCGCGGCGGGCGGGTGCGCGCGAGCACCGTCAAGCTCATGGTCGACGGTGTCGCCGAGAACTTCACGGCAGCCGTCAGTCGCCCCTACCTCGACGCGCACGGCTGTGCGACGGGCAACACCGGCCATTCGTTCATCCCCGCGGACCGGCTGCGGGAGATCGTGCGCCTCCTGGACGAGAACGACTTCCAGGCCCATTTCCACGCGCTCGGCGACCGCGCCGTGACCGAGGCGCTGGATGCCGTCGCCCACGCGCGAGCGACGAACGGCGACCGCGGGAACAGGCATCACCTCGCGCACCTGCAGATGGTCCGCGTCCAGGACGCACCCCGGTTCGCGCAGCTCGATGCCACCGCGAACCTGCAGCCGCTGTGGGCCAACGCGGAGGCGCAGCTCACCGAGCTCACGCTCCCGTTCCTGCACGAATCGCTCCGCGACCGCCAGTATCCGTTCCACGACCTCGTGGCGGCCGGCGCACGGCTCGCGGGAGGGTCGGACTGGCCCGTGTCGTCGGCGAACCCGCTCGAGGGGATGCAGGTCGCGGTGACCCGGCAGTACATCGTGGATCCCGCGGAGCCGCTGACCCCGGAGCAGGCGGTCACGCTCGAGCGGATCTGGACCGCCTACACGGCCGGATCCGCACACGTGCACGGCGACGCCGACGCGGGCACGCTCGCGGCGGGCCTGCGCGCCGACCTCGTCGTGCTGGATCGGGACCCGTTCGCACGGCCCGCGAACGAGATCTCCCGCTCGCGCGTCGTGGAGACGATCGTGGCCGGCACGACCGTCCACTCCGCCCTCGAAAGGATCTGACATGGCAGACGACATCACCCCGTACCTCCCCGCCGCCGGCGAGGTGACCGTCTTCTCCGCCGAGTGGTGCGGCCACTGCACGAGGCTGAAGGGCCAGCTCGCGCGCGCGGGCGTCGGATACCGCGAGGTCCAGATCGAGCAGGATCCCGCCGCGGAACGCATCGCCGCACACGTCAACGGCGGCGACTGGCTGATCCCGACCGTCGTCTTCCCGGACGGGCAGGCGCTGGTCAATCCCTCGCTCGCCGTCGTGCAGGCGACGCTCGCGTCCGTTCCTCCGGCCTCGGCGTCACGTTCGGGTGCGACGCTCGCATGCCAGGCATCCACCACATCGAGGTCTGGGTAGCCGACCTCCCGATGGCGCGTCGCGAGTGGGGCTGGAGCGGCGCTGCAGGCGCGCGAAGCGGTGCTGCTCGCGGATGCCGTCGACCTCGTGACGGATCGCATCGCGCAGCGGCGGCAGTCCGGCCGGAGGGTCCGGGACGCCGACCTGCCCCTGCGCGAAGTCAGCGCCGAGCTCGGCGCGGCGATGCGGGTCAGCGATCGCACGGTTCAGCGGCGCATGGGCGATGCCGTCGCGGTCGTGACGCGGTTTCCCGCGACGATGCGGGCGTGGGTGCGGCGCACGCGAAGCTGACCCCGGGCGAGGGCGGCCACCCTTGCCCCGGCCCGGAGGCGCCCCTAGATTCGGCGTGTGACGTCCAGCGACGAATCCGGGCGGCAGGTCGCCTCGACAGGGACGCCGACAACCCCTCTCCGCGCCGCGACGGTGTCACGGCTCACGCTCTCGGGCATGGTCGTCGGATCGATGGTGGGCGCGGGCGTCTTCTCGCTCCCGGCCCAGTTCGCCGCCAGCACGGGCGTCGCAGGAACGCTGATCGCGTGGGCGATCGCGGGCGGCGGGATGCTCATGCTCGCGTTCGTGTTCCAGTTCCTCGCGGCGCGCAAGCCCGACCTCGACGCCGGTGTGTACGCGTATGCGAAGGCCGGGTTCGGCGACTACCCCGGGTTCCTCGCCGCCTTCGGGTACTGGGCGAGCGCGTGCGCCGGCAACGTCTTCTACTGGGTCTTCATCATGACGACGCTCGGCGCGATCTTCCCCGGCCTCGGCAAGGGCGACACCGTGCTCGCGGTCGCTCTGTCATCGGTCGGCCTGTGGATCTTCTTCTTCCTCATCCGTCGGGGCGCACGCGAGGCAGCCGCGCTGAACCGAGTCGTCACGATCGCGAAGGTCGTGCCGATCCTCGTCTTCATCCTCCTGTGCATCTTCGCCTTCAAGCCCGACGTGTTCGCAGCCAACTGGGGCGGCGCCGACTATGCCGGGTCTCTGTTCGACCAGGTGCGCACGACGATGCTCGTCACAGTGTTCGCCTTCATCGGCGTCGAGGGCGCGAGCGTCTACTCGCGACACGCGCGCTCGCGCAGAGACGTGGGCCGCGCGACGGTGCTGGGCTTCCTCGCCGTGCTCTCGATCTTCGCGTCGGTCACGATCGTCTCGTACGGCATCCTCCCCATGGATCAGATCGCCGAGCTGCGCCAGCCCTCGATGGGCGGTGTGCTCGAAGCCGCGGTCGGCACATGGGGGGCCGTCCTGATCGGGGTCGGCCTGATCGTCTCGATCCTCGGTGCATACCTGGCGTGGACGATGATGGCCGCCGAGGTGCTCCTCGCGGCCGCGCGTCAGGGAGACCTGCCGCTGTTCCTCCGCCGCACGAACGCGCACGACGTGCCGATCGCGTCGCTCGCGATGTCGACACTGCTCGTGCAGGTCATGCTCGTCGTGACGATCTTCTCGTACGACGCGTTCAACACGTCGCTGTCGCTGACGAGCTCGCTCATCCTCGTGCCCTTCTTCCTCACGGCCGCCTACGCGCTCAAGCTCACGCTGTCGCGCTCGGAGGCTTCCGTCTCGACGGGGCGTCGCACGGCCGAGATCGCGACGGCGATCTCGGCGACCGCATACACGGCGTTCCTGTTGATCGGCGCCGATGTCACCTATCTGCTGCTGGCCTGCATCGTGCTCGCCCCTGCGACGATCCTGTATGTGATGGGCCGGCGCGAGCAGCGAGCCCGCACCTTCACCCCGATCGAATGGATCGTCTTCGCGGTCGTGCTCGCCGGCGCCGTCACGGGCATCGTGGGGCTGTCGGCGGGCTGGCTGACCGCCTGATCAGGCGGACGAGGCGGATGCCGCGGCATCCGCCTTCGGCGCCGGCCACAGCTGGTCGAGGAGCTGCGCGACCCACGCGATCAGGCCCGCGTCCCCGATGGGTTCGCCGCCCGCGGTCGGCAGCGGGACGACGAGCGCGTCGCCCCCAGCGAGAAGCTTCGCCTTGGGGTAGAGCCGCTGCACGCGCACCCGCATCGAGTCGGCCAGGTGCGCGGGGGCGATCCGCAGGTTCGGTCCCATCGCGACGACATCGGCGAGGCCGGCCTGCGCGGCACGCCGGCGCAGGCGGGCCACGGTGAGGAGTCCCTCGACGTCGGCCGGCGGCTCGCCGTACCGGTCGCGGAGCTCTTCGATCACGAGATCGAGCGCATCGTCCTTCGCCACGACGGATGCCGCCGCCGACAGCTTCTGGTACGCCTCGAGACGCAGCCGCTCGCTGTCGATGTAGCTCTCGGGGATGCGCGCCTGCACGGGCAGCTCGAGCCGGAGCTCCGTCGGACCCTCGACATCCTCTCCGCGGAACGTCGCGACGGCCTCGCCGATCATCCGCAGGTAGAGGTCGAAGCCGACGCCCGCGATGTGCCCGGCCTGCTCGGCACCCAGGAGGTTGCCCGCACCGCGGATCTCGAGGTCTTTCAGCGCGACCTGCATGCCGCTGCCGAGGTCGTTGTTCACCGCGATCGTCTCGAGCCGGTCTGCCGCCGTCTCGGACAGGGGCTTCTGCTCGTCGTAGAGGAAGTACGCGTACGCGCGCTCGCGCGCACGGCCGACGCGTCCGCGGAGCTGGTGCAGCTGCGAGAGTCCGTACTTGTCGGCGCGGTCGATGATGATCGTGTTGGCGTTGGAGATGTCCAGGCCCGTCTCGACGATCGTCGTGCAGACGAGGACGTCGGCTCTGCGCTCCCAGAAGTCGTCGACGACGTGCTCGAGCGCGTTCTCGCCCATCTGCCCGTGCGCGACGGCGACCCGCGCCTCGGGGATCAGCTCCGCCAGCTCCGCCGCGACGCGCTGGATCGACTGCACCCGGTTGTGCACGTAGAAGACCTGGCCCTCGCGGAGGAGCTCCCGCCGGATCGCGGCCGCGATCTGCTTGTCGTTGCGCGGGCCCACGTAGGAGAGGATCGGATGCCTGTCCTCCGGAGGAGTCGCGAGCGTCGACATCTCGCGGATGCCGGTGACGGCCATCTCGAGCGTGCGCGGGATGGGGGTCGCGCTCATCGCGAGGATGTCGACGTTCGTCTTGAGCTTCTTGAGCTGGTCTTTGTGCTCCACGCCGAATCGCTGCTCCTCGTCGATGATGAGCAGGCCGAGGTCTTTGAAGAGCACCTTCTCGGTGAGGATGCGGTGCGTCCCGATGACCATGTCGACGGTGCCGTCGGTCAGTCCGGCGAGGGTGTCTCTGGCCTCCTTGTCGGTCTGGAAGCGCGAGAGCGCCTTGACCTTGACGGGGAAGCCCGCGAAGCGCTCGGTGAACGTCTCCAGATGCTGCTTGACCAGAAGGGTCGTCGGCACGAGCATCGCGACCTGCTTGCCGTCCTGGATCGCCTTGAACGCGGCGCGCACGGCGACCTCCGTCTTGCCGAAGCCGACGTCGCCCGACAGCAGCCGGTCCATCGGGATGGGCTTCTCCATGTCGGCCTTGATCTCTTCGATCGTCTGCAGCTGATCGGGCGTCTCGGCGAACGGGAACGCCTCCTCGAGCTCGCGCTGCCACGGCGTGTCGGGTCCGAACGCATGCCCCTTCGCGGCCATGCGCGCCGAATAGAGCTTGACGAGCTCGACGGCGATGTCGCGGACGGCCTTGCGCGCCTTGCCCTTCGCGGCCGCCCAGTCGCTGCCGCCCATCTTCGAGAGCGCCGGAGACTCTCCCCCGACGTACTTCGACAGGAGGTCGAGCTGGTCGGTGGGGACGAAGAGCTTGTCGCCCGGGTACCCGCGCTTGGACGGGGCGTACTCCAGCACGAGGTACTCGCGCACGCTCTTGACGGCGTTGCGGCCGCCGCTGGAGACTTCGCGCTGCGTCAGCTCGACGAACCTGCCGATGCCGTGCGTCGCATGCACGACGTAGTCGCCCGCCTTGAGCTGCAGCGGGTCGACGACGTTGCGCCTGCGCGAGGCGAGCTTCTTGACGACGCGGGAGTCGCTGCCGATCGTGCGGCCGTAGAACTCGGCCTCGGTGAGGACCGCGAGCCTGGCGTCTGTCGACTGGAAGCCGCGTTCGAGGGTCGCCGCGACGACGTGCGCGACGCCGGGCTCGGGCGCGTCGAGGACCGCGTCGACCTTGCGCGCCGCGATCCCGCGCTCGGCGAGCACGTCGCGCGCGCGGTCGACGAGGCCCGCGCCCGACGCCGCGACGACCACCCGCCAGCCGTCTGTGAGGAGCGTCGCGACGTGCTCGGTCGCGCCGTCGACGTTGCCATGGAACGACGGGACGGGGGATGCCGCGATCCGCACGGCCGCCGCGGCCTGCAGCGCCACGTCGACGTCGTCCGAGAGCAGGCCCGCGGCCGCGGCATCCGCATGGCCCGAGTCGAAGCTCGACAGCGTCCACCACACGCCGCCGCGCGCGTGGGCGGCCTCGCGCAGCGCGGGGAGCGTCACGAAGTCTCCCGCGCCGAGGTCGATCGGAGCCTGCGCGCCCGACGTCGCGGCGCTCCACGCGGCCTCGAGGAACTCGCGATTGGTCTCGCCGAGCGTGAGCGCACGCGCGACCGCTCGCTCGGGGTCGACGAGCGCGACGGCCGCGCTCTCGGGGAGGTAGTCGACGATCGTCACGAGCCGCTCCACGAGAGCGGGCGTGAGCGACTCCATCCCCTCGACGGGGATGCCCTCCGCCATCTTCTCGAGCATGCCCCGCAGCCCGGGGAACTCGTCCTTCAGCTGCCGCGCGCGCTCGCGCACGCCGCTCGTGAGCAGCAGCTCGCGGCTCGGCACGAGCTCGACTTCGTGCACCTCGCCGGGAAGGGAGCGCTGATCCGCGACCGAGAACGCGCGGATCTGGTCGACCTCGTCGCCGAAGAACTCCACACGGTACGGGTGGTCGGCGATCGGCGGGAACACGTCGAGGATGCCGCCGCGCACCGCGAACTCGCCGCGGCGCGACACCATGTCGACGCGCGAATACGCGAGCTCGACGAGCCGCTCCGCCACGGGCCCCAGGTCGTGCCCTCGCCCGCCGACGACGAGGTGCACGGGCTCCGCCGCCGCCAGGCCCGCGGTCAGCGGCTGCAGCGCCGCCCTGACCGACGCGAGCACGACGAGCGGCGTGTCCCCGTTCCACGTCGCGATGCGCCGCAGCGTGTCGAGCCGCCGGCCCACGATCTCGGGACTCGGGCTGAGCCGCTCGTGCGGCAGCGTCTCCCACGCGGGGAAGTGCAGCACCTGGGCGCCGGGAAGAAGGGCGGCGATCGCGGGAGCGAGCGACTCGGTGCGGCGTCCGGTCGGAGCCACGACCAGGAGCGCGGCGGGGCGTCCTGCGGCGCGCCGACGCTCCACGAGCGCCGCGAGAGCGGGGGCGTCGAGCCCTTCGACGAGCGAGAAGTCCGCATCGACGGATGCCGCGGCGACGGCGTCCCGAAACGACTCAGCCTGCTCGAGGGCGCGCACGATCCCGGGAACTGTCACCGAACGAGTCTACGGCGGTCGCACGACACTCGCCGGGCCGCGCACCCCGGAGCACCCTCCGGGACAGCGCCGACGACGGCGGAGGCAGCGCGGAGCGCGTCGCGGCGCCTCGTCAGATCCGCGGCGCGTGATGCCTCTGCTGCGCCGCGAGCAGGCCCTCTGCGACGAGCTGCTCGACGGCATCCGCCGCATCGCCGACGAGGATGCCGAGGTTCTGGCGCTCGGCCGCGCCGAACGGATCGAGCACCCAGTCGGCGGGGTCCTGCCTGCCCGGAGGGCGTCCGATGCCGACGCGCACTCGAGGGAACTCCGCCGTGCCGAGCGCCTTCGCGACGTCGCGCACTCCGTTGTGGCCGCCGTGCCCCCCGCCGACCTTGAGCTTGATCGTGTCGAACGGGATGTCGAGCTCGTCGTGAACGACGACGACATGGTCGGGCTCGACGCCGTAGAACTTCGCGAGGCCGGAGACGGGTCCGCCCGAGATGTTCATGAACGAGTTCGGCTTGGCGAGGACGAGCTTCGCGCCGCCCGGCCGCAGCCACGTCTCCACGACCCGCGCGTTCGCCTTGTGCGCCTTGAACGACTCTCCGCGCCGGGCGGCGAGCTCGTCCAGGACGAGCTGGCCCACGTTGTGGCGCGTCAGCTCGTAGCGCGGCCCGGGGTTTCCCAGTCCGACGACCAGCCAGGTCTCAGCCATGTCTCACATCCTGCTCTCTGCGCGTGAGGGGGTGCGGCATGCCGCACCCCCTCACGCGCAGTCGAGTCGTGTTCGACGACCGCCGACTACTCGGCGGCCTCCTCCGAGGCCTCCGCCTGGACAGCGGCGACGGCGGCGTCGGCATCGGCGATCTCGTCTTCGGCCGCGAGGGCCGAGGAGGGCACGGCGATCGCGACGATGAGCGTCTCGGGGTCGGCGATGAGGACCGCGCCCTTGGGAAGCGGGAGGTCGGCGGCCGTGATGTGCGTGCCGTCCTCGAGTCCCTCGACGGAGACCTCGATGTTCTCGGGGATGTGCGTCGCCTCGACCTCGAGCGCGATGCTCACGGCGTCGAGGTTCGCGATGGTGCCCGCCGCGGACTCGCCCGTGAGGACGACGGGGACGTCGACCTGGACCTTCTCGCCCTTCTTGACGACGAGGAGGTCGATGTGCTCGATGATCTGGCGCACGGGGTCCTTCTGGACGTCCTTGACGAGCGTCAGCTGCTGCTTGCCGTTGATGTCGAGCTCGAGCACGACGTTGGCGCGGCGGATGAGCAGCGCGATCTGGTGCCCGGGCAGCGCGACGTGCTGGGGAGCTGCGCCGTGGCCGTAGATGACGGCGGGGATCTGGCCGGCGGCGCGCAGGCGGCGCGCGTAGCCCTTGCCGAAGTTCTCGCGGGGCTCGGCGTGGACCTTGGTGTCGGTTTCCGTGGACATGGTGGTTCTCCTTGCGGGCGCTGGACCCTGAAGGAGCAGGGCCCGGATGTGTGTGGTCTGGATTCGACTCGAACGCGAGCGCGTGAGGAAAGCCGTGGAGCCTGCTTCACCGCGTCGATCACGGATGTCTCGCTGCACGCGCGGCATCCCTCGCCGAAGTTCAGTCCTCAAGTCTACCAGGGGGCGGCGCTGCCGCCGACGAGCATGAGACAGCCCTCGCGGAGACTTCTCCACGACGGAAGAGGCAGCGGCCCCGCTACGATGAGGACGCGGACATCTCGCGTGAGGCGCGCCAGGCCACCGCCCGCACGAGCGGACGCGAGACACGACGGACGCCGCCCCATTTCCCGCCCGGAGGACCACATGTTCGGACTCGACGCCCAGCTCACCTCGGACCTGATCCTCGGGCTCATCGGGCTCATCGCGGCGGCGGGGGTCGTCGGCACGGTCGTCGCCTTCTGGTCGATGGGCCGCCAGGCGTACCGCAAGGACTGACGAGCGCACGCAAGTCGCACGAAACGCACGAAGTTCTCGCACCGTCTTGTGACGGCCCGCACATCGCATCGCCGCGCGAAACCGTAGGCTGGTCGGGACCCCCTTTTCCAGCGTCTTGAGGAGTGCGCGTGACCGAGCAGGCTGCAAACATCGGCGTCGTCGGCTTGGCGGTGATGGGTTCGAATCTGGCCCGCAACCTCGCCAGCCGCGAGGGCAACACGGTCGCCGTGTTCAACCGGACGTACGCCAAGACGGACGAGCTCGTCACCGAGCACCCCGAGGCCGGATTCGTCCCGACGTCCTCGTACGAGGAGTTCGCCGCCGCGCTGCAGAAGCCGCGCACCGCGATCATCATGGTCAAGGCCGGCGCGGGGACGGATGCGGTCATCGACGAGCTCCTGCGCGTCTTCGAGCCGGGCGACATCATCGTCGACGGCGGCAACGCCCTGTTCACCGACACGATCCGCCGCGAGAAGGCCGTCCGCGAGACGGGCGTCAACTTCGTCGGCATGGGCGTCTCGGGCGGCGAGGAGGGCGCCCTCCTCGGGCCCTCGCTCATGCCCGGCGGCCCCGACGAGTCGTGGGCGACGCTCGGGCCGATCCTCAAGAGCATCGCCGCGGTCGCCGAGGGCGAGCCGTGCGTCACGCACGTCGGCCACGACGGCGCGGGCCACTTCGTCAAGATGGTGCACAACGGCATCGAGTACGCCGACATGCAGCTCATCGCCGAGGCGTACGACCTGATCCGCCGCGGCACGGGCAAGTCCCCCGCCGAGATCGCCGACGTCTTCGCCGAGTGGAACCGCGGCGAGCTCGAGTCCTACCTCATCGAGATCACGGCCGAAGTGCTCCGGCAGGTGGATGCCGCCACCGGCGAGCCGCTCGTCGACGTCATCGTCGACCAGGCAGGCGCCAAGGGAACGGGCGGCTGGACGGTGCAGACCGCGATCGACCTGGGCGTTCCCGTGTCGGGCATCGCCGAGGCGGTGTTCGCCCGGTCGCTGTCGAGCCACCCGGAGCAGCGCGAGGTGTCGGGCGAGCTGCCCGGCTGGCACGACGCCGACGCCGTGCCCCCCGTCCGCGACGCCGACGCGTTCATCGAGAACGTGCGCCTGGCGCTGTTCGCGTCGAAGATCGTCGCCTACTCGCAGGGCTTCGACGAGATCCGAGCCGGTGCTGCGCACTACGGCTGGGACATCGACCTGGGCGCGGTGTCGAAGATCTGGCGCGGCGGCTGCATCATCCGCGCGCAGTTCCTCAACCGCATCGCCGACGCCTACGACGCCGAGCCGGGCCTGCCGGTGCTCCTCACCGCCCCGTACTTCGTCGAGGCCCTCGGCCGCGCGCAGGCGGCGTGGCGCCGCACGGTCGTGTACGCGGCGACCGCCGGCATCCCCGCCCCCGCGTTCTCGTCGTCGCTCGCGTACTACGACGGCCTGCGCGCCGAGCGCCTGCCGGCCGCCCTCATCCAGGGCCAGCGCGACTTCTTCGGGGCCCACACGTACAAGCGCATCGACAAGCCCGGCACGTTCCACACGCTGTGGTCGGGCGACCGCACCGAGGTCGAGGCGGAAGACACCCACTGACCTCTGCGTGTCGCGGACGCGCCCTCGTCAGACGGGTGCCACGTTGTGGTTTCGCGAGAACAGGTTGCGCGGATCCCACCGCCGCTTCACGGCTGCCAGCCGTGCCATCGTCTCGGGCGGGTACATCCGCGCGGCGAAGGCGGGATCGACGGTCGTCGAGAAGTTGCCGTACACGCCCGCACCGCGCGCCTCGATGGCGTCCCACGCACTCTCGAGCCGTGCGCGCTCCGCATCGTCGACCGCTCCCGGGATGTCGAATCCCCCCGCCATCGCGAACCACGTCGCACCCCGTGCCGGGAACGGCGTCTCGTCTTGCGCGAGATCTCCGTACGCCCCGCCCAGAGAACGCAGGAAGAGGACCGTCGCGGGACTCGCCTCGCGGAACGCGACAAGGCCGTCTATGAGCGACTCGTCGAGGTCGACCACGAGCGTGTTGCCGCCGATGAAGCCGGGCAGCGGAGCCGCCGGGTCGGGCAGCGGAGGCTCGAGCAGGATGCCGGGGTACTCGCGGATGCGCAGCTCGTGCTCCGTCACCCCGTCGAGGGCCAGGATCGGTGAGAGCGCCGCGCGGAGCGCGCCGGGGTCGTCGCCGATCCAGACGGCCGAGATCGACGCGCCGGCCGGCGCGCTCGGGTCCATCGCGGGGACGTGCATGTAGGTCACGGTCAGTGCGCGCGGGGCGTCGGCCATCAGGTCGCGCAGAGCCGCGAGGACAGGTCTCGCGTCGCCGTCGACGCCCAGCCGGGCCCAGACGATGCCCGGAATCGCATGCGCGTGGAAGTCGAACCGCGTGACGACGCCGAAGTTCCCCCCTCCTCCGCGCAGCGCCCAGAACAGCTCGGGGTGCTCGTGCGCCGACGCCTCGACGACGTCTCCTTCGGCCGTGACCAGCTGCGCCCCGATCAACTGGTCGGCGGCGAGCCCCCACGCTCGCACCATCCAGCCGATCCCGCCGCCGAGCGTCAGCCCGCCGACGCCGACCGACGCCGTGTCGCCGGAGCTGATCGCGAGACCGCGTGGCGCGAGCGCTCGCGCGACCGCCCCCCAGTGCGCTCCCCCGCCCACGCTCACGACGGCTCCCCCCGCGGGGTCGTCGAGGATCGTGATGGCGTCGAGCCCAGAGAGGTCGATCAGGATGCCGTCGTCGAGCGTGCACCACGCGCTGTGTCCGCCGCTGCGCAGCACGGCGGGTCGACGGGAGGCCGCGGCGAACCTGACGGCCGCACATACGTCGTCGACGGAGGACACGTGCACGATGACGTCGGGGGCGCCCAGCCCCGCGCGCGAGAGGCGCGCAGCATCCCATCCTGCGTCCTCCGCGGAGAGGACGGGACCTGTGACGGCGGAACGGAGCGAGGTGATGTCCATGACGGCACGGTACTGCGGGGCACCGACACGCGGGCTACAGCCAGTCGTTCCTCTTGAACACGACGTAGAGCGTCACGGACACCGCGGCCATGAGACCGAGGGCGAAGGCATAGCCCCACGGCCACTCGAGCTCGGGCATGTAGCGGAAGTTCATGCCGTACACGCCCGTGATGACGGTGGGCGCAAGCCCGATCGCGGCCCAGGACGAGATCTTCTTCACCTGGTCGTTCTGCTGCAGGCCCTGCTCCGTCATCCGCCTCATCTCCTCGTTGTTGCGCTGCTCGACCATCGTGGAGTGGACGGCGAGCGCCGATGCGAGGGTCGTCCTGAACGCGTCGACGCGGTCCGTGACCTGGCGCGACAGCTCGCTCAGCTCGCGGAACGCCGGCACGTCCTGGCCGATGCGCGACTGCACGTGAGCCTGGAGCCTGTCGGCCATGTCGGCGAGCGAGATGGTCGCGTGGTGCAGGTCGATGACGTCGCGCTGCAGGGAGAACACCCGCTGCGAGACCTCGGGCGCCTCCGTGAACAGCTGCTCCTCGATCTCGTCGATATCGTTCTCGACGCCGGACAGCACGGGCGCGTATCCCGTGACGACGGCCTCGAAGACGGCCCACACGACCGCAGCGGTGCCGCGAGCGAGCAGCTCGGGATGCCGCTCCAGCTCGTCGCGGACGGCGCCGGCGTCGACGAACCCGTCGTCGATCACCGACACGATGAAGTCCTTGCCCGCGAAGATGTCGACCTCGGAGCACTCGACCGTCTCGGCGGCGTCGTCGTACGTCGCCGGCTGGAGGACGAGATAGACCGAGTCGCCGAACAGCTCGAGCTTGCCGCGCTGATGCCCCCGCACGCTCTCGCGGACCGCGATGGGGTGGAGTCCGAGCGGGTCCGAGAGGGCCGCGAGATCGTCGACGGCGGGACGCGTGAGGCTGATCCACGCGAATCCGCCCTGCCGTCTCGCCTCCGCGATCGCCTCGAGGGGCGGCATCCCGCCCTCGACGCGTCGTCCGCCGACGTAGACCTGCGAGCCGATGACAGCCATGCGAGCAACCCTAGGACGCGGCGGCGACGCTAGTCTCAGTCACGTGGCACGCATCCTCTACATCGGCGGCACCGGCGTCATCAGCGCGGCCTGCGTCGCACGCTCGGTCGCCATCGGGCACGACGTGACGGTCCTCAATCGCGGCTCGGCGTCGCGCGAGCTGCCGGACGGCGTCCGCGAGATCGTCGCGGACGTCCGGGATCCGGCGTCGGTGCGGGCGGCGCTGGGCGGCGACGAGTTCGACGTCGTCGCCGACTTCGTCGCGTTCGTCCCCGCACACGTGCAGAGCGACCTCGACCTGTTCGACGGGCGCGTCGGGCAGTACGTGTACATCAGCTCGGCATCCGCGTACGAGAAGCCGCCCAAGCTCCTGCCCATCACGGAGTCGACCCCGCTGCGCAATCCGTTCTGGCAGTACTCTCGCGACAAGATCGCGTGCGAGGACCTGCTCGTGGGCGCGTTCCGCGACCGCGGGTTCCCCGTGACGATCGTGCGCCCGTCGCACACGTACGACGACACGAAGATCCCGACGCTCGGCCGTTGGACCGATATCGCGCGCATGCGCGCTGGGAGGCCCGTCGTCGTGCACGGCGACGGCACGACCCAATGGACCATCACGCACGCGGACGACTTCGCCGTCGGCTTCGCGGGGCTGCTCGCCAACCCCGCCGCGATCGGCGAGGCCTTCACGATCACGGGGACGCACGCTCCCACGTGGGACCAGATCTACCGCTGGCTCGCGGATGCCGCGGGCGTGCCGGACCCCGTGCTCGTGCATGTCTCGTCCGAGGCGATCGCGGCGTTCGACCCCGAGCTCGGTCCCGGTCTCATCGGCGACAAGGCGAACTCGGTCGTCTTCGACACGTCCAAGCTCACGCGGCTCGTGCCCGAGTTCCGCACGACGATCACATTCGACGAGGGCGCGCGGCGCATCCTCTCCTGGTACGACGCGCACCCCGAGGCCCAGAAGCAGGGCGACCGCGACGACGCCCTGTTCGACCGGATCGTCGCCTACGCGCAGGCGGCCGGGGCCTGACGCGAGCCGAGGAGGCCCCGCGCCGAGGCATCCGGCCGGCTCCGCGCAGCTCGTGCGGGTCCGCGGCCAGGCTCAGCACGCGGGCTCAGCGCGCGAGGTCGCGCACGGTTCCCTTGTCGAGCCGGAGGCGCCGCCGTGCGCGCTTCGCGACCGCCGAGTCGTGCGTGACGACGACGAGCGTGAGCCCCTCGGCGTTGAGCCTCTCCAGGAGGGCGAGGATCTCGTCGCGCATGCTCTCGTCGAGGTTGCCCGTGGGCTCGTCGGCGAGGAGCACGCGCGGGCGCTTGACGATCGCACGCGCGATCGCGACCCGCTGCTGCTGACCTCCTGACAGCTCGCCGGGACGATGGTCGGCGCGATCCTCGAGGCCCACGTGCGCGAGGGCCTCGAGGACGCGCGCGGAGCGCTCGCCCTTCGCGAGGCCGAGGGGCTCGAGGGCCATGTCGACGTTCTCGTGCGCCGTGAGCGTCGGGATGAGGTTGAAACCCTGGAAGACGAACCCGATCTGTTTCGCACGGAGGCGTCCGAGCTCGGCGCCCGACGCCTTCGCGATGTCGGCGCCGTCGAACAGCACGGCACCCGTCGAAGGGCGATCGAGCGCCCCGAGCAGTTGCAGGAAGGTCGACTTCCCACCGCCCGTGGGTCCCTGGATCGCGACGAAGTCCCCCGTCGCGATCTCGACGTCCACGCCGGCGAGGGCTCTGACGATGCGCCCCTTCTGCCGGTAGGTGCGGGTCACGCCGCTGAGCCGGAAGATCGGCTCGGCGGACGCATCGGACGGCGCCTGCGCCGTCGCTTCGGGATCGATGAGGGTCATGTTCTCGTCTCCTGTCGTGGGTGTGTCGGTGAGCGGCGGCCGGTCCATGCGATCAGCCGACCGAGCGGAGGGCTTCGGCGGGGCTGAGCCGCGCTGCGCGCCAGCCGCCGAATGCGCCGGCGACGAGCCCGCCCGCGATCGAGAGGCCGACCGCCGCGACGACGACCCAGATCGTGAGGGGCGCGTGGAGGACGACATCCTCAGCCGCCTGCGGGAACGGGCTCGCGAGGCCCCGGCCCGCGAAGCCCCCGCTCCCGGTGGCACCGGGGCCGCCCAGCGTCGTCGCAGCCGTCGAGATGGTCGGCGAGACGAGGTTGACGACCCAGATGCCCGCGAGGCCGATCACGAGGCCGACGGCTCCGCCGATGAGGCCCTGGACGACGGACTCGCCCGCGACCTGTCCGACGACGCGGCCGTTCGACCAGCCGATCGCCTTGAGCGTGCCGAACTCCCGCGTGCGCCGGGAGACACCCGAGATCGTGAACAGCACGGCGAGGGCGAGCGCGACCGCGAGCACGATGATCGACAGCCACGTGCCGAGGCTCGAGATGAGCGACGAGGCGCTCGAGAGGGATCCCGACACGGTCGAGGCGAGCTGGGACTGCGAGCTGACGGTCGCGTCGGGGAGCGCCTCCTGCAGGGCGGACTCCACGTCTGAGATGCCGCTCGCGGACTCTGCCTGCACGTACACCGTCGAGATGACCTCGCCCGCGCCGGAGATCGCCTGAGCGACGTCGAGGGGGAGATAGACGTCGGCCGCCGTGTCCGCGTCGCTGGAGGCCGAGGCCACGATGCCGACGATCTCGACCGATGTGCCGCCGACGTCGATCGTGCCGCCGACCGCGAGGCCCGAGCTGGACGCGTAGGCCGCGTCCAGGACGGCGACGTCCTTGCCCGTGTCATCGGCGTCGAGACCGCGGCCGTCGCTGAGGGCGACCGCGGAGAGCGGTCCTACGGCGGTCGCGGCGGGGTCGATGCCCAGCACCGTGAACGAGTCGAGGTCGAACGAGCCCCCTCCGAAGCCGCCGCCCTGGCCGTCGGGCGGGGCTGCGCGACCCGCGTCGCCCTCGGCGCCCTCCGCCGGACGCTCTGGGAGCTCGCCGGAGAACGTCATGTTCGTCAGGCTCAGCGCGCCGGATGCCGCGGCGACGCCGTCGAGGCCCGTGACGGTGTCGACCGTCGAGGCGTCGAGGGTGCCGCGCAGGAAGTCCGTGACGAGGCGGGACTGGCTGAGGTTCGTGGTTCCGTCGTCGGCCGTCGCGCCGTCGTCCTGCCCGAAGTCGAAGCGGCGGCCGCCCTGGCCGGCGGCGCCGGGCTCTGCCGGGGCGCCCGTCACGGTCAGATCCGTTCCGACGCCGTACACCGACGCGAGTGCCTGGGCCTGCGCGTCGCGCACGCCCGTCGCGAGCGAGCTCACGACGATGACGAGGGCGATCGCGACCGCCAGGCCCGAGGCGACGATGATCGTCTGCTTCTTGCGGCCCGACAGCTCGCGCCGAAGATACGTCCAGAACATGGGTCTCCTTTCGGCCGGCTGCCGCGCCGACCAGTCGACACGACGGTAGGCGGCGTAGCGATGCGCACGATCTGCCTCCTCTATGCGAGAGCTATGACGCACGGCATCCGTCGCCCGTGCTCACAGAAGACGCATAGCGTCCTCCATAGGAACCGCATAGGAACCGGCGCACAATGGTGCCATGACCGCCACGGCTCCCTCCCCCGCCCTTCAGCGCCCCGACGGCTCGGCCGTGCGCGTCCTCGTCGTCGACGACGAGCAGATGCTGACGGACCTGCTGTCGATGGCGCTGCGCATGGAGGGCTGGGACGTGCGCACGGCGGGATCGGGCTTCGAGGCGCTGCAGGCGGCCCGCGACTTCGACCCCGACGCGATGGTGCTCGACATCATGATGCCCGACCTCGACGGCATGGCCGTCCTGCAGCGTCTGCGCCACTCCGGGAGCGACGTGCCCGTGCTGTTCCTGACCGCGAAGGACTCCGTCGCCGACCGGGTCGCGGGTCTCACGGCGGGCGGCGACGACTACGTCACCAAGCCGTTCAGCCTCGAAGAGGTCGTCGCGCGGCTGCGCGGGCTCATGCGCCGTGCGGGGACGGCGCTCGCGCACGACCCCGAGCCGATCCTGCGCGTCGGCGATCTCTCCCTCAACGAGGACAGTCACGAGGTCGTCCGCGCGGGCGACGAGATCGACCTGACGGCGACCGAGTTCGAGCTCCTGCGCTACCTCATGCGCAACCAGCGCCGCGTCGTCTCGAAGGCGCAGATCCTCGACCGCGTCTGGAACTACGACTTCGGCGGGCGCTCCTCCGTCGTCGAGCTCTACATCTCGTACCTGCGCAAGAAGATCGACCAGGGCCGCGAGCCGCTCATCCACACGGTGCGGGGCGTCGGCTACATGATCAAAGCACCCCAGTGACGTCCGCGACGACGACGGATGCCGCGGCATCCGCCCCCCCTCGCCGCAGGCCCTGGAGCCTGCAGGCGCGGCTCATGGTCACCATCACGGGCATCGTCGCGCTGATCCTGGTCGGCGTCGCGCTCGCGACGAGCGCGATCATCAGCCAGGTGCTGCAGTTCAACCTGGACGCTCGCCTCTCGCAGACCGCGCAGTACACGGGAAGGACGCTCCTTCAGCTGCAGTTCGCCGGCGCCGGCGAGGTGACGGCCTACGACGTGCTCTCGACGGGGCGCCAGCCCGCCGGCGTGCTGCTGGTGACGCAGTCGTCGACCGGCACGCGGTCGGGCGCCGTCGTGGCGTCGAACGGCGCCGTGGAGGCCCTCACTCCGAGCCAGGTGAGGGAGGTCATCGGCGCGGTGCAGCCGACGGGCTCGGCATCCGTCGACGTCGACGGGCTCGGACAGTACCGCGTCGTCTCGTACGCGGCGCAGAACTACGCCGCCGTCATCGGCCTTCCGCTCTCCGAGGTGCAGTCGACGATCGCGCAGATGATCACGACGGTGCTCCTCGTCACGTCGGGTGGACTGCTGCTGCTGGGGGCGGCGATCGCGCTCGTGATCCGCGCAGGGCTCAGACCCCTCCGAGCCGTCGCCGACACCGCGACGCGCGTCGCCGCGCTCCCGATGGCCGAGGGCGCGGTGTCGATCGACGAGCGGGTGCCCGGCGAAGAGGCCGACGACCGCACCGAGATCGGCCGCGTGGGACACGCGCTGAACACGCTGCTCGACCACATCGACGCGTCGCTGGACGCGCGCCAGCGCAACGAGGAGCGGATGCGGCGGTTCGTCGCCGACGCGAGTCATGAGCTGCGCACCCCGCTCGCCTCGATCCGCGGGTATTCCGAGCTGTCGCTGCGGGCGCTGCGGCAGGCGTCGGACGCCTCGTCGCCCGCGCGCGGCCCCGAGCACACGACGGAGCAGTCGCTCGAGCGCATCCAGGCGCAGTCCCTGCGCATGACCAAGCTCGTCGAGGACCTGCTGCTGCTCGCGCGCCTCGACGAGGGCCAGGAGCTCGTGTACGGCACGGTCGACCTCACGCGACTCGCCGTCGAGGCCGTCGGCGATGCGCGGCCCGCCGGCCCAGACCACGAGTGGCTGCTCGACGTCGGCGAGGCTCCCGTCCTCCTGGCGGGCGATGCGACGCGCCTGCATCAGGTGGCCGCGAACCTCCTCGCGAACGCGCGCACGCACACGCCCGCGGGATCGACCGTCACGGTCGCAGTCGCCCTCGAGGGGAGGGATGCCGTGCTGCGCGTCCATGACGACGGCCCCGGCATCGACCCCGCCGTCGCGGACGAGCTCTTCGAGCGCTTCTCGCGAGCCGACCGCTCGCGCGCGCGGCAGACGGGAGGCACGGGCCTCGGGCTGTCCATCGTCCGGGCGATCGTCGACGCGCACGGCGGCACGATCACGGTCGACAGCGCGCCGGGCGACACGACGTTCGAGGTGCGGCTGCCTGCGCGCCCCGCAGACCCGGCGGCGTCCTGACCTCGGTCTCAGTACCCCGAGAAGGCGGTCTCAGTACCCCGAGAAGGCGTCGGTCGTGATCGAGCGGGCGCGCTCGAGGGCGGGAGCGAGGTCGGCGATGAGGCCCGAGGGCCCTGAGATGTAGGCGTGGCGAGCCGCGATGTCGGGCACCATCCGCAGGAGCCCGTCGGCGTCCAGGCGAACGCCCTGCGCCCACACCCAGTGCCGCGGCAGCGCGTCGGGCCGGTCGCGCGTGAAGACCACGACGGGGATGCCGGACGCCTCGAGGTCGGGGCGGAAGGCGAGCTCCGACGCGTCGGAGGCGACGTACACCAGGACGACGTCGCGATCCTGTTCTGCGAGGGTCAGGTGCCGCAGCTGCGAGACGAACGGCGTGATGCCGATGCCGGCGGCGACCATGAGCAGCGGGATCCCGGACCTGTTCGGCAGGACGAAGTCGCCCCACACGCCCGTGACCGCGAGGTCGCTGCCCGCCGAGACGGCCGCGAGGGCCTTCTTGTACGAGCTCTGCGGCTTGGCGCCCGGCCCCTGCGCCTCGCGGAAGGCGATCCGCAGGAGCGGCAGGTCCTCCGGGGCCGAGGCGATGCTGAACTCCCGCCGCGTGCCGCGCGCATCGGGCCGGTGGTGCGGGACGTCGAGCTCGAGGTACTGGCCCGGCGCGAAGGCGAGCGTGCGGCGCGTGCGGAACGTGAGCTGTCGCACCGTCGGGGTGAGGTCCTCCCGCGACTCCAGCGTGAGCTTGACGGCCGCCCGCAGCGAGAACGCGAACGCGACGAGGTTGCCGACCAGCAGCGCCCGCTCCTGCCCGAGGCTCAGCACGCCGAGGTCGAGCGGCGC
Source organism: Microbacterium ulmi (assembly GCF_011759705.1). Classification (GTDB taxonomy): domain Bacteria; phylum Actinomycetota; class Actinomycetes; order Actinomycetales; family Microbacteriaceae; genus Microbacterium; species Microbacterium ulmi. The sequence continues at coordinate 86,048 of NZ_JAAOZF010000001.1, forward strand.
GCCCGCGAGCACGCCGACGACGATCGCGACCGTGAACTGCTGCCAGCGGCGCGGCGGGAGCGTCAGCGGCTCGGACAGCATGAAGGCCCCGAGGAACAGGAACGGCGACGACCACAGGACCTGCCAGAAGATCTCCCCCGTTCCGATCTCGACGCCCGCCGACGCGTACTGCGCCGCCGTGCGCAGCACCGCTGCCGCGACCGCCACGACGAGGAACACCGCGACGACCCGCACCTTCTCGGTGCGCCACAGCAGGGCAAGGCCTGCCAGCACGACGGGCGCGGCGAGCGCGGGGGTGCCGACCCACCACGACGACGACCCGAGGCCGGGCAGCCACAGGCCCAGCAGCGTCAGGACGGTCGCGCCGACGGCGGCGGGATTGAAGACGTGGCGACCCCGCCATGCGAGGACGTACTTGGAGAGGGATGCCGCGACCCCGGCGATCGCGATCCCTGCGAGGCCCGCGAGATCGAGCGTGGGCCGCAGCACGAACAGGAGGATGTGCGCCGTGATGAGCGACGACTCGATGCGCCACGGAAGCCGCAGGAGGCGCTGAGCCGCCGCGTCGACGGCGCTGCACGCTGCGGCGAGCACGAGGAGCGTCACGACGAGCTCGCCGGGGCCGGGACCGACGAGCGCGAAGAACGACAGGACGAACGCGATGAAGGCGAGGCCGCCGAGCGAGAGCAGCGCGAGTCGGTACATCGAGACGCGGCCGAGCACCGCGAAGACGCGGTTCCATACCGCCGTGAGAGATCCGGTCACACGATCAACTCTGCCGTACCCGCCGCCGGCCGGGCGCCGCTCACGCGTCGCGTCGCGCGCCGGCCGTGAACAGCTCGGCGCGCGATCCCGGCGAGGACTCGACGCGGCCGTCGGTCGTCATCCGCACCCACTCCACGCCCCACTCGCTCGCAAGGTCGGCGCCGCCGTCGAAGAACAGCGCCGTCGCGATCGCGTCGGCGCGCATGGCGTCGGCCGCGACCGCCCACGTCGCGGCGATCGTACGGACCGGCAGACCCGTCCGTGCGTCGAGGACGTGGTGCAGCCGCCCGCGGGTCGCCGAGGGCCACGTGCGCCGGTTCGCCGCCGATGCGCAGAGCGCGGCATCCGCCACCTCCATGACGCCGATCGCTAGGCGATCGTCGTACGGATGCTCCAGCCCGATGCGCTGGGGGCGCCCTCGCATCGCGAGATCGCCGCTCGCGTCGACGACCACGTCGTCCTCCGTCCACTGCGAGACGACGTCGAGGACGAGATCGACCAGGCGCCCCTTGCCGACGGCGCCGACGTCGACGACCGCGGGCTCGCTCACGAGGAGCCGGTCCTGCGTCCAGGCGACGCGTTCGCGCCAGTCGGCCGGCGCGGGCCGGGGGCCGCGATCGGCGAACGAGTAGGACGCGTCGTATCCGAGGCTCTCGAGCGAGGCTCCCACGAGCGGGTTGACGGCGCCGGCCGTCGCGGTCGACAGCGCGACGTACACGTCGAGCATGTCGGCGGCGTCGGGAGGGGCGGGCACCATCCCCGCTCCGCGCGCGAGCGACGACACGAGCGAGTCCGGGCGGAATCGGGACCAGTCCCGATCGAACTCGGCGATGAGGTGCTCGACGGCGCTCCGTGCGGGCTCGGGCAGCGGCGCGCTCGTCTCGATCTCCCAGCGCGTGCCGATCGCCTCGAACCGCCACACCGCGGGCGCGACGACGCTGCTCACTCCGCCGCCTCTTCCCGGATCCTCTCGATCGCCTGGTTGAAGCCGGCGCTGGTGAGCGAGGATCCCGCGACGCGGCTGACCGAGATCTCGTCGATGTCGCGCCCTACGACGACGTCGGCGATCCCGCCGATGAACTGGCCCTGGTACTGCGCGGTCTCGGGGCGCTGAGGGTCGCCGACGACCACGACGTCGGTCACGACGTCGTCGACCAGCGTCACGGTGACCTCGATGGTCTCGACCGTCTCGGGCGTGCTGTAGGTGCCGCTCGCGGTGTAGGTGCCGTCGGCGTGCGCCGGCGGATCGGCGGAAGCGTCGTCGGCCGCCGCGCCGCACCCGGCGAGGGCGAGGGTTCCGACGGCGCCCGCGAGGGCGACGCCGGTGCGGATCGGGCGGGGTACAGCGGTGCGGATCATGATCGGTCCTCCTTCTGCGATGCCTCGCTTCGAGGTGCGTCCATCCTGCGCAGACGCCTTCGGCATCCTCTCGGTCCAGGCTATGAACCGCCTTTGAGAGGGCGGGATGCCGCGGCCGGCGTCAGCGGCGGCGCAGCGCCTTGAGCGCCTCGACCGCGAGGAAGATCACGATCGACAGCAGGATCGGCAGGATCCACGATCCGATCGACAGCGGGCGGGAGTCGAACAGGTCGTGCATGAAGGGGACGTACGTGTAGATGAGCTGGAGCACGATGAGGGCGAGCGCCGACCACCACACGACGCGGTTGCCGCGGAGCACGTCCGGCGTGATGCTCGAGCGCGACATGAAGCGGCAGTTGAAGAGGTAGGCGAGCTGGCCGAGCGCGAGCATGAGCACGGCCTCCGTGCGCGCGTACGCGATCTCGGTGCCGTTCGCGACGACGCTGTAGAAGACGCCGAGCGTCGCCCCTCCGATGAGGACCGAGACGATCAGGACGAAGCCGAGCTCCCGCCCGTTGATGATCGATCCGCCCGTCGCGCGCGGCGGACGCGTCATGATGCCGCGTTCGGCGGGCTCGTAGGCGAGCGCGAGCGAGAGCGTCACGGCCGTGATCATGTTGACCCACAGCACCTGCACGGGAGTCAGGGGAAGCGCGAGGCCGAAGACGATCGCGACGAGGATCACGAGCGACTGCGCGCCGTTGGTCGGCAGCAGGAACACGATCGACTTGCGCAGGTTGTCGTAGATGCGCCTGCCCTCGCGGATCGCCGAGCGGATCGTCGCGAAGTTGTCGTCGGCGAGCACGATCTCGGCGGCCTCCTTCGTCGCCTCCGTGCCCTTGATGCCCATCGCGATGCCCACGTTCGCGCGCGTGAGCGCGGGGGCGTCGTTGACGCCGTCGCCCGTCATCGCGACCACCTCGCCGTGCGCCTGCAGGGCGCGCACGATCCGGATCTTGTGCTCGGGGCTCGTCCGCGCGTACACGTCGACGTCGCGCACGACGGCCTTGAGCTGCTCCTGGCTGAGGGCCTCGAGCTCTGCGCCGGTCAGGACGGGGACGTCGCCGCTGCGCGGGACGAGCCCCATCTCGCGGCTGATCGCGAGCGCCGTGCCCTTGTGGTCGCCCGTGATCATCTTGACCCGGATGCCGGCCGTGTGACAGTCCGCGATGGCCTCGATCGCCTCGGGACGCGGCGGGTCGACGATGCCCCACAGGCCGAGGAACTCGAGGTCTTCCAGGTCGTCGATCACGACGGCGCCGGTGTCGGCCCTGACGGCCTTGCGCGCCGCGGCGAGCACCCGAAGGCCCTGCGAGCTGAGGTCGTCGATCGCCGCCTCCCACGAGGGGATGTCGAGCGGCACGGCCCCGTCGGCGCCGCGCTGCGTCAGCGATCGCTCGAGCAGCCGGTCGGGCGCGCCCTTGACGAGGATCGCACGCGACCCGTCTGCGCCCTCGTTGAGGGTCGCCATGAACTTGTTCGCGGAGTCGAACGGCACGACCCCGATGCGGGCCCCGGATGCCTCGACCCCGCCCTTCATCGCGACGACCTTGAGCGCGCCCTCCGTGGGCTCGCCGACGAGCGCCCAGCGTTCGCCGTCCGGGACGATGTGCGCGTCGTTGCACAGCGTCGCGACGGCCAGGATCGCGGCGAGGTCTCCGCCCGCCTTCGCCCCGCCGAGCGGCTCGACGCTGCCCGCAGGGTCGTATCCGAGCCCCGTGACCTCGTACGACGCGACGGGTGTGACGATGCTGCGCACCGTCATCTCGTTCTTCGTGAGCGTGCCGGTCTTGTCGGAGCACACCGTCGTCACCGAGCCGAGCGCCTCCACGGCGGGAAGCTTGCGCGTGATCGCGTTGCGCTTGGCCATCTGCTGCACGCCGATCGCGAGCGTGATGGTGACCAGCGCGGGCAGGCCCTCGGGGATCGCGGCGACCGCGAACCCGATCGTCGCCGAGATGAGGTCGCCGAACGGCATGTCGTGCAGGAAGTGGCCGATCGCCAGCATGACGACGGCCATGCCGAGGATCACGATCGTCAGCACCTTGCCGAAGCCGGCGAGCTGCTTCGTGAGCGGCGTCGCAAGGCTTCCCGCCTCGCCCACGAGGCTCTGGATCTTGCCGATCTCGGTGCCGACGCCCGTTCCCGTCACGATGCCGCGGCCCTGTCCTGCCGACACGATCGTGCCGGAGAACGCCATCGAGGAGCGGTCGCCGACGCCTGCGTCGGCCGCGACGGCCGCGACGTCCTTCGACGACGGGACCGACTCCCCCGTGAGGGCGGACTCGTCGATGCGCAGCTGGAAGGCCTCGATGAGCCGCACGTCGGCGGGGACCTTGTCGCCGGGCATGAGTCGGACGACGTCGCCGGGGACGAGCTCGGCGGCGGGCACGGTCGCCCACGCGCCGTCGCGCCGGGCGGATGCGTCCACCGACAGCATCCCGCGGATGCCCGCGAGCGCCTTCTCCGCCCGCCCCTCCTGCAGGTAGCCGATGACGGCGTTGATGATGGCGACCGCCATGATGACCCAGAAGTCGAGCCAGTCCTCCATGATCGCCTTGATCGCGGCAGCGCCGAGGAGGATGTAGATCAGGGTGTCGTTGAAGTGCGCCAGGAAGCGCAGGACGGCGGGCTTGCGCTTGGCCTCGGGCAGCACGTTGCGCCCCGCGACGGCGAGCCGGGCGGAGGCCTCGGCGCTCGTGAGTCCCGTGGGCTCGGCCCGCAGCGCCTCGCTGATCTCGTCCACGCCGAGGGCGTGGGGTCGGGAGACGGTCAGGTCTGCTTCTGCGACGCCGGTCATGGCCGGATCCTATGCCGCGCCGTCGAACATGCTCGTGACCGAGCCGTCCTCGAACACTTCGTGGATCGCACGGGCCAGCAGAGGCGCGATCGGAAGGATCGTGAGCGTCGGGAACCGCTTCTCGGCGGGGATCGGCACCGTGTCGGTCACGACGACGGCATCGATCGCACGGCTCTGCAGGCGCTCCGTGGCCGGGTCGCTGAAGATCGCGTGGGTGGCGGCCACGATGACCCGCTCGGCGCCGTTCGCCTTGAGCGCCTCGGCGGCCTTGACGATCGTGCCGCCCGTGTCGATCATGTCGTCGACGAGGAGGCACACCCGCCCCTCGACCTGCCCGACGATCTCGTTGACGGTGACCTGGTTGGCGACGTTCGGATCGCGCCGCTTGTGGATGATCGCGAGGGGCGCGTCGAGGCTGTCGGACCACTGGTCCGCGACGCGCACGCGGCCCGTGTCGGGCGAGACGACCGTGAGCCTGTCCCGGTCGGCGTCGCTCAACGTCTCCTGGAAGTACTCGAGCAGGACCGGCTTGGCGAAGAGGTGGTCGACGGGGCCGTCGAAGAAGCCCTGGATCTGCGCCGCGTGCAGGTCGACGCTCATGACGCGGTCGGCGCCGGCCGTCTTGAGCAGGTCTGCGACGAGTCGCGCGCTGATGGGCTCGCGACCGCGGCCCTTCTTGTCCTGGCGGGAGTACGGGTAGTACGGGGCGACGACCGAGATGCGCTTCGCGGACGCGCGCTTGGCCCCGTCGAGCATGATGAGCAGCTCCATGAGCCACTCGTTGACGGGAGGGCCGAACGACTGGATGAGGAAGACGTCGCATCCGCGGATCGACTCCTCGAACCGGGTCAGGATCTCGCCGGACGCGAACGTGCGGTACTCCGTCGGGACGAGCTCGGTGCCGAGCGACTGCGCGACCGCGTTGGCCAGCTCGGTGTGGGAGCGACCCGCGGCCACGACGAGCCGCTTCTTCGTCTTGACGACGAGTCCTGGGGCGATGCCGTTCGAGTGGTCGAAGTCAGCCTTCTTGTTCTTGCGCGCCATCGTCCGCCTTCTGTGCGGACCGAGCCTTGGCCGCGACGTCCGCAGCACCGGTCCCCGGTCTGTTCTTCTCGACCCACCCCTCGACATTGCGCTGAGGGGCGACGCTCAGTGCCAGGGCTCCAGCGGGGACATCCTTGCGGATGACCGCCCCAGCCCCGGTCTTCGCTCCGTCACCGATCCTAACGGGCGCGACGAACACGTTGTGTGACCCGGAGTGCACCTCGTCGCCGATCTCCGTGCGGTGCTTCGCGAGGTCGTCGTAGTTGGCCGTGATGGTCCCCGCGCCGAGGTTGACATGGCGTCCGATCGTCGTGTCGCCGATGTACGACAGGTGCGGCACCTTGCTGCCTTCGCCGATCGTCGAGTTCTTCGTCTCGACGAACGTGCCGATCTTTCCCCCCTCGGCGAGCACCGTGTTGGGCCGCAGATACGAGAACGGGCCCACGCTCGCCCGCGCACCGATGACGGCGAGGGTCGCGTCCGTGCGCTTGACGACGGCATCCTCCCCCACTTCGCAGTCGACGAGCGTCGTGTCGGGGCCGATCACGGCACCGGCCGCGACGGTCGTCGCGCCGAGCACGTACGTGTTCGGCAGCACCGTGACGTCGGGCGCGAGGTTCGCGGTGACGTCGATCCACGTCGTCTCGGGATCGAGGATCGAGACCCCGTCGAGCTGCCAGCGCCGCACGGTGCGGGCGTTGAGGGTGCGGGCGGCCTCGGAGAGCTGCACGCGGTCGTTGACGCCGAGCGCGTCCTGCGCGTCGGGGGCCGACGCCGCCGCGACGGCGAGGCTCGATGCCCGCATGAGCTCGACGACGTCCGTGAGGTATCGCTCGCCCTGCGCGTTCGCGCTCCCGATCCGCGCCAGGTGGTCGCGAAGGGGGTCGGACTGGAACACGTACACGCCCGCATTGATCTCGGTGACGGCCGCCTCCTCGGGCGTCGCGTCCTTCTCCTCGACGATGTGCTGCACGCCGCCGAACTCGTCGCGGATGATGCGCCCGTACCCCGTCGCGTCGTCGACCACGGCGCTCAGGATCGTCGCTGCCGCACCGCGCGCGCGGTGAGCCGCGACGAGCCCTCCGAGGGTCTCGACCTCGAGCAGCGGCACATCCCCCGACAGCACGAGCACGTCGCCCGAGAAGCCGGGGAGCGCCGCGAGCGCGACCTGCACTGCGCGGCCGGTGCCGGGGATCTCGTCCTGGTCGACCAGGAGGATGTCGGGAGACGTGTCGACGACGGCCTTCGCGACGAGGTCGCGCTCGTGCCGCACGACGACCAGCACGTGCTCGGGGCCGAGCGCGCTCGCGTGGTCGAGCACGTGGCCCAGCAGCGGACGCCCCCCGATCCGATGCAGCACCTTGGGGAGGCGCGACTTCATGCGTGTGCCCTGGCCCGCGGCGAGGACGACGACGGCGAGGCTCGTGTGTGCTGACATGCTCCGCCGCCAGGATTCGAACCTGGGCCTCACAGCTCCAAAGGCTGTCGTGCTGCCGTTACACCACGGCGGATCGGCCCGGACGAATGCCGGGCCGCCCCTCCAGTCTGCCAGGCCGCACCCGCACCGGCAGAATGGGAGGCATGGCACAGGAGTCGGACGAGGTCGACCGCATCGTGGGCGCATGGAAGACGCAGCGCCCCGACCTGGACTTCTCGCCGCTCGAGGTGCTCTCGCGCGTCGACCGCCTCTCCCGCCATCTCGACCGAGCACGTCGCGACGCGTTCCGTCGCAGCGATCTCGAGCCGTGGGAGTGGGACGTCCTGTCGGCCCTGCGCCGCGCAGGAGAGCCGTTCCAGCTGAGCCCCAAGCAGCTCCTGCAGCAGACGCTCGTCTCGAGCGGGACCATGACGAACCGCATCGACCGGCTCGTCGGGCGCCGGCTCGTGCGGCGCGAAGCCGACCCCGACGACGGGCGCAGCATCCTCGTGACCATGACGGAGGAGGGACGAACGAGGGTGGATGCCGCCATCACGCGCCTCGTGGACGCCGAGTCCGTGCTGCTGCGCACGCTCTCGGGCGGCGAGCGCGAGCGTCTCGCCGCGCTGCTGCGCAAGCTGAGCCTGAGCTTCGACTCCTGACGCTGTCGTCCTCCGAGGGTCCCGGCGTCGCGGCTCGCGACCGGTCGCTGCGATGATGCGCGTACGGCGCTGCCGCGATGCGGGGGCGGCCGCGAGTCCCCGCGCGTCAGTCCAGCTGCTCCGTGAGCTCGAACCAGCGCTGCTCGACGGCGTCGCGCTCGGCCTCGAGCCCGCTGATCCGCGCCATCTCGGCGCCGAGGCCGACGTAGTCGCTCTGATCGTGGTCGGCGAGCGCCGTCCGGGTCGTCGCGATCTGCGCCTCGAGCTTCTCGAGCCGCCGCTCGAGGGCCGCGACCTCCTTCTCGGCACTGCGCCGCTCGGCCCCCGTGAGGCCCGCGGGCGCGCTCGGGGCGGCGGATGCCGCGGCGGCCACCGGCTCGAGCTGCTGCGCGCGCCGCAGCCGCAGGTACTCGTCCACCCCTCCCGGCAGGTGCCGGAGGCGCCCGCCGAGGATCGCGTACTGCTGATCGGTCACGCGCTCGAGGAAGTAGCGGTCGTGGCTCACGACGAGGAGCGTCCCGGGCCACGAGTCGAGCAGGTCCTCCATCGCGGCGAGCATGTCGGTGTCGAGGTCGTTGGTCGGCTCGTCCAGGATCAGGACGTTCGGCTGCTCCAGGAGGATCAGCAGCAGCTGCAGCCGCCGCTTCTGCCCGCCCGAGAGGTCCTTGACGGGGGTCGAGAGCTGGGCGCTGGAGAAGCCCATGCGCTCGAGCAGCTGCCCGGGGGTGAGCTCCTGCGCCTTCGAGCCCGTCCCGAACGTGTAGGTCGCGCGCAGTCGCTCGATGACGACGCGCACTGGGTCGTCGAGGTGCTCCTCGAGCTCGTCGAGGCGCTGAGTGAGAGTCGCGACCTTGACGGTCTTGCCGCGCGTGACCCGACCCGCTGTCGGCGTCACGGTTCCCGCGACGAGTCCGAGCAGCGTCGACTTGCCGGCTCCGTTGACACCCAGGATGCCCGTGCGCTCGCCGGGGGCGATGCGCCACTCGACGGCGTGCAGGACGTCCCGGCCGTCGTACGAGACCGACGCGTCGAGGAGGTCGACGACGTCCTTGCCGAGCCGCTGCACGGCGAGGGACTGCAGGGCGATCGGATCGCGGATCTCGGGGACGTCGGCGATGAGCACGTTGGCCGCGTCGATGCGGAACTTCGGCTTCGCCGTGCGCGCGGGCGCGCCGCGGCGCAGCCACGCGAGCTCTTTGCGGGCGAGGTTCTGCCTGCGCTGCTCGATGACGGCGGACTGCCGGTCGCGCTCGACGCGCTGCAGGATGTAGGCCGCGTACCCGCCGTCGAACGGCTCGACGATGCGGTCGTGGACCTCCCACGTCATCGTGCAGACCTCGTCGAGGAACCAGCGGTCGTGCGTCACGACGAGCAGCCCGCCCGCGTTGGCGGCCCAGCGCGTCTTCAGATGGGCCGCGAGCCAGGCGATCGCCTCGACGTCGAGGTGGTTGGTCGGCTCGTCAAGGAACAGCACATCCCCGTCGCCGACGAGCAGGCGCGCGAGCGCGACCCTGCGGCGCTGGCCGCCCGAGAGCGCCGTGAGCGCGGCATCCCACGGCACGTCCGTCAGGAGTCCCGCGATGACGTCGCGCACCCGCGGCGATCCCGCCCACTCGTGCTCGGGCGTGTCGCCCACGACGGCGCCGGCGACCGTGAGGGCGTCGTCGAGCGTGTCGGCCTGGTCGAGCACCCCGACCGTGACGCCGCCGCGGACCGTGACGCGGCCGCCGTCGGGCTCTAGGCGCCCCGCGAGCATCGCGAGCAGGCTCGACTTGCCGTCGCCGTTGCGGCCGACGATGCCGATGCGGTCGCCTTCGTCGATGCCGAGCGAGACGGAGTCGAAGACGACCTTGGTCGGGAATTCGAGGTGCAGGGCCTCGGCCCCGAGAAGATGCGCCATGTCGCTACCAGGCTACGCGAGCCGCGCGGACGCATCCGCTGCCCGCCTCGCGGTGCGCCTCCGCGGGCACGGTCCCCGACGCATCGACGACCCGCACGGATGCTCGATGCGTCGCCCGCGATCGGGGTCGGCGCGGACGGGCGCCGTCCCGTCAGTACCAGAAGCTCAGCCGCGGCGGGACGTGCCACGAGAAGACGCGCGCGGCGGTCGCGGCATCCCTCGTCTCGACCCGCCCCGCGGCCGCGAGGGTCGCAAGCGACACGCCGCCGAGGTATGCGGCCGACAGCTCCGCGATGCCGAGCCGCACGACGACGGCATCATCCGGCGCGTCACCCTGCCACGGCTCGACGCGTCCGCGGCCGTCGGCGTCAGCGCGGAGGATCCAGCGCCCGCCGGAGAGGCCGATCGGGTCCGTCACGTCGAGGGCGAGCACGCCGGATGCCCCGTACCGCCGCGCGTCGAGGGCTGCCGGCACGTCGACGATCCGCAGGTACTGGTGGTCTCGCACCGTGACCGTCGCGGCGCGCCGATCCGAGATCATCCACAGAAGCGGTTCGTCGACGGACTGCTGGTGCGCCTCGACCGTGCCGACGAGATCGAGCTCGACGAAGAAGCGCCACAGCGCCGCATACGCGCCGGGCGTCTCGGCGAGGAGGTACTCGACCGACACATACGACTTCGTGAAGTCGTCCTGGTTCTCGCGGACGGTGTACACCGCGAGTCCCCGGACCTCGCCCGAGGCATCCGCGTACTGGATCGCCCGGTGCTTGCCCGGCTCTTTCGCATCGGGGCGCGTACCGGCGAAGCCGTCCCAGTGCCCCGTCGGCATCTCGATCTCCCCCGGGCTCGCCAGGCGCGCGCGCTCGTGCAGGCCGGGGATCAGCTCGCGCAGACGCTCGCGCGCGATGAAGTCGACTCGACCGTCGGGCACGGGCCCGATCCACGACGCGCGCTTGACGTCGAGCGTGAGGGAGACGCCCCAGGCCGCAGGCGCGAACCCGTAACGCCCGTACAGCGTGGACTCGCTCACCGTCAGCATGGCCATCGGCACGCCGAGCGTCTGCGCGAGGCGCAGCTCGCACTCGAGCATGGCGCGCGCGACGCCCCGCCGGCGGTGAGTCGGAGCGACCGTGACCGAGCTCACGGCCCACGACGGGATGCCGCGCCCGCCCGGCACCGAGAGCTCGGCGATCCACGAGGCGACCGTCCCGACGGGTGCATCGGGCACGGGAGCGGAGGGGTCGTACACTCCCGTCCTCCGCGCGCCGACGCCGCGCGCTCGCGCCGCCTCGACTTCGTCGTCCGTCGCCTCGCCCCCGAGGAAGCCGCGCCGGACGACCTGCAGCCACGCGGCGTACGCGTCGACGTCGTCCGTCGATACGACGCGGGGTTCGAGCCCGCGGGCGGCGAGCGCGGCGACGAAGGCGGAATCCGGCTCGGCGATGAGGTACGGCTCGGTCATGCCCCCACGATAGAGTCCCGACTCCAGCCGGGAACACCTCGACTCACGCCGATCGACGTCCCGGCGGCCCCGCGGCGGCGGGCGACGCACCCTGCGGCGGGGCTACTCCTCCCTGCGCCGGGATGCCTCGGCGGTGCCGCGACGCGCCCCCAGACGAGCGATCCAGTACACGCCCCACACCGCGAGTGCCAGCAGCGCGAGCACGCTCAGCAGGATCAGGAGGTGCCAGCCGACGAGTCCGCCCATGCGCGTACTCCACCACACTCGCGCGCGGCGCGGCGGCACCGGGCGCGCACCGTCATGACGGACACGCTCTCGATCGCGTCGCCGACCGTCGGCGAGGCTCATGGAACGCGTGATCCTCGTGCCGTGTCTGCGCCGTCCGATCCGTCGGCGCGATGCGCACCCGCTGATCCGTCGACGCGCTGCACACCTGCCGGTCCCGGCTGCGCGGCGCTGACGCCCGCTCTCGTCAGATCCCGACGATCCGCGCGCCCGGCACGGGGCCGTGCACGTGCAGCGCGCGCAGCCCGGCCGCCGTCAGCGTGACCTGGAGCTCGAGCGCGGCCTCGGGCCCTGCCGTGAGGAAGGCGAGAGTCGGGCCCGATCCCGACACGATGCCCGCGAGCGCCCCGGACTCCTCCCCGACCTCGAGCGCATCCCTCAGATCGGGACGCAGCGACAGGGCCGCGACCTGGAGGTCGTTGCGCACGCACTCGGCGAGCGCGACGGCATCGCCCGCCCGCAGAGCCTGCAGCACGACGGGATCCACGGCGGGCGGCCGGGACGCCGGGACGATGTCGATGCGAGAGCGCAGCTCGTCGAGGTGCGCGTACACCTCCGGGGTCGACAGGCCTCGTGCGTCGGAGGTCACGACGACCCAGTCGAAGCGGCCCTGCGAGAGGGCGGGGCTGAGCTGGTCGCCCCGCCCCGTGCCGATGGCCGTGCCCCCGAGGAGCGAGAAGGGGACGTCCGCGCCGAGCCGCGCCGCGAGGCGCTGCAGCATCGCCGTGCCCAGGTCGGCGCCCCACAGCGCGTCGCACGCGACGAGAGCGGCCGCGGCATCCGCCGAGCCCCCGCCCATCCCGCCGGCGACGGGAACGTGCTTGACGATCTCGAGATGCACGCCACCCGTGTGGCCGATCTCCTTCGCGACCAGACGCGCGGCGCGCAGCGCCAGGTTGCGGTCGTCGGCGGGAACGCCCGAGACCTCGACGGTGCCGGCGATCGAGATCGTGAAGTCGTCGGAGGGCTCGGCCCAGACGTCCTCGTACAGCGACACCGCCTGGTACGCGGAGGCGACGTCGTGATAGCCGTCCGGCTGGACGTCGCCGACCTGGAAGAACAGGTTGATCTTGCCCGGAGCGCGCACATGCACGCGGGGCAGGGCAGAGGCGAAGCCCGTCATCGTCGGTGACCGCTCATGCGTTCGCGGATTCCGCCCACAGGTCGACGTCGATGCCGTCCGCGAGCCCGTCGATCTCCTCGAGCTCCTCCGCCGAGAACGCGGGACCCGTGAGCGCCGCGATGTTCTCGTCGAGCTGCGCCGTGCTCGAGGCGCCGATGAGCGCGGATGCGACGACCGGGTCGCGCAGCACCCACTGGATCGCGAGCTGCGCGAGGGTCTGCCCACGCTCCTTCGCGACGAGGTCGAGGCCCCGCAGCACAGCGAGGCCGTGCTCGGAGAGCGTCTTCTGCGGCAGCGACGACCGCTCCAGCGAGCGCTTCGCCGTCCCGTCGCCGAGATACTTCGCCGTGAGGAGCCCCTGTGCGAGCGGTGTGAAGGCGATGGCGCCCATCCCCTCCTTCCGCAGGATGCCCGTCAGCCCGTCCTCGACCCATCTGTTGAGGATCGAGTACGACGGCTGGTGGATCACCAGCGGCGTGCCGAGGCTGCGTGCGACGGCAGCCGCGACCGCCGTGCGCTCCGCGCTGTACGACGAGATGCCGACGTAGAGCGCCTTGCCCTGCCGCACGAGCGTGTCGAGCGCGCCGATGGTCTCCTCGATCGGGGTGACGGAGTCGAAGCGGTGCGAGTAGAAGATGTCGACGTAGTCGACGCCCAGGCGCGTGAGGGACTGCTCGGCGCTCGCGAGGACGTATTTGCGCGACCCCCACTCGCCGTACGGGCCGGGCCACATGTCGTAGCCGGCCTTGGACGAGATGATGAGCTCGTCGCGGTAGCGTCCGAAGTCCTCGCGCATCATGCGGCCGAAGTTCGTCTCGGCCGAGCCGTACGGCGGACCGTAGTTGTTCGCGAGGTCGAAGTGCGTTATGCCCTTGTCGAACGCGTGCCGCAGCACCTCGCGCTGGCGGTCGAACGGGACGTTGTCGCCGAAGTTCCACCACAGCCCCAGCGAGATCGGGGGGAGGAAGAGCCCCGACGAGCCGACCCGGCGATAGTCCGTGGCCTCGTACCGGTCGGGCGCGGCCGAGTAGGGACGGTGCAGCTCGGTCACGTTCGGACGGAAGCGAGGAGCGTCGGTCATCCTTCGAGGCTAGCGCCACCCCGGGCGGTGCGTCAGGCGACGCCGCCCTGGGCCCGCGCGATGCGGAGGAAGTCGCCGATCTCGAGCTCTTCGCCGCGCGCGGTCGGCGCGACGCCTGCGGCTTCGAGGAGAGCGGATGCCTCGGCCGCCGTGCCGCCGAGCACGGCGGCCAGGGCCTGCCTGAGCATCTTGCGGCGCTGCTGGAACGCGGCATCCACGATCCGGAAGGTGCGGAGCCGCTCCTGCTCCGTGCCCCGCGCGTCGGCGGCGCGCCGGAAGGCGACCAGGACGCTGTCGACGTTCGGGACGGGCCAGAACACCTGACGGGAGACGTTTCCCGCGAGCCGCCACGGCCCGTACCATGCGGCCTTCGCGCTCGGGGCGCCGTAGGTCTTCGATCCGGGCGGGGCGGCGAGCCGCTCCCCCACTTCGGCCTGCACCATGACGACCCCGCGCTCGAGCGCGGGGAACGTCTCGAGGAAGTGCAGCAGCACCGGCACGCTCACGTTGTACGGCAGGTTCGCGACGAGCACCGTCGGGTCGCCGGCGAGCTCCGTGACGCGCAGGGCGTCCGCGTCCACGACGTCGAGCGCGTCCGCGGAGACGCCGTGCGCAGCCGCCGTCGCGGGAAGGCGCTCGGCGAGCCGATGGTCGATCTCGACGGCGGTGACCGACGCCCCCGTCTCGAGGATCGCGAGGGTCAGCGAGCCGAGTCCCGGTCCGACCTCGACGACGCGCTCGCCGGCCTGCACTCCTGCGACCTGCACGATCCTGCGCACTGTGTTGGCGTCGACGACGAAGTTCTGCCCGAGCTTCTTCGTGGGGGTGACGTCGAGCTCGGCGGCGAGGGCCCGGATCTCCGCGGCCCCGAGAAGCGTGACGGGCATGCGTCAACAGTACCGAGCCGCGGCCACGCGCCAGGGAGGCGTCCCGGGGCACGAAACGTCCGCGAAACGGCCCGCGGCCTAGACTGACGACACTTCACCGGAGGGAGGACGCGCATGACCGCACTGACCGCACTGCCCACGGAGCCTGATCCGTGGGCGTTCCTGCTCCACCGAGAGGACGTCGTGCTCGAGCGCGGCATCCTGCACCTGCTCGACCCGCAGGCGACTCCGGATGCCGCACGCACCGCGGATCTCCTCCTGCTGGCCGACACGCTCGAGAAGGCGGGCGTCCCCGCGCTGCTCTTCCGGCACGGCGTGCGCGTACCCGCTCTCGCCGTCGACGCCGAGTCGCGCCCCGCCGCCATCGCGGCCCTCGCAGAGCTGGGCTCGCGCGAGCCCCTCTACGCGAAGCTCAAGGGCTCCGCACCCGTGCCCACGCGCGAGGTGGCGGCGGCGGCCGGGCAGGCCGACGCGCTTCGCGTGTTCCGCCCGCGACTCGTCCGCCCCGGCGGCCTCGCGTTCGGCCTCGAGGTCGCCGTGCGGATCGAGTTCTGGCGCAGCCTCGACGGCGAGATCCACGCACCGCACGAGAACGCCCTCATGCGACAGGTCACGCCAGAAGACGACCTCCGCGTCGTCGAGGTCGAGCGGCACGGACGGACGTGGCACACGATCGAGGGCATGTTCGACCGGCATCCGGACGAGTTCACGGAGGACATCGACCTGGTCTTCTCGTGGGTCGACGGCTCGTCGACGGAGTTCCAGCGTCAGCGGGCCGCGCAGCTGGCCGAGTACGTCGTGGGCGAGGGCGACGACGGACCGGCGCGGTACCGCCACATCGAGGAGCTGCGCTACGCCCTGCGCAGCGTCCACATGTACGCGCCGTGGGTGCGCCGCATCTTCATCGCGACCGACTCCCCCGCTCCCGCCTGGCTGCTCGAGCATCCCAAGGTCACGATCGTGCGCAGCGAGGAGTTCTTCGCCGACCCCTCGGTGCTCCCGACGCACAACTCGCATGCCGTCGAGGCGCAGCTGCACCACATCGAAGGACTCGCCGAGCACTTCCTGTACTCCAACGACGACATGTTCTTCGGTCGCCCGGTCTGGCCCGAGATGTTCTTCACGCCCGGCGGCGTGTCGAAGTTCGTCGAATGCGGAGTGCGCATCGGCGCCGGACCCACACGTCTCGAGCGCAGCGGCCACGACAACGCGCTGCGGGTCAATCGCGCGCTCATCCAGAAGCGGTTCGGGCGCGTCATCACGCGCGACCTCGAGCACTGTGCGACGCCGCTCCGGCGCAGCGTCATGGCCGAGCTCGAGCGCGAGTTCGCGGACGAGTTCGCTCGCACGGCGGCATCCCGCTTCCGCAGCGCGAGCGACATCTCGGTCACGAACTGCCTGTATCACTATCACGCCCTGCTCACGGGTCGCGCCGTCGTCACGACCCAGCCGCGCGTGCGCTACGTGCAGACGACGATGGCGGCCTCGCTCCCCACCATCCAGAGGCTGACGTCGGATCGGCGACTCGACATGTTCTGCCTCAACGACGGTGGCACGGCGGAGGTGCCGGAGTCCGTCCGCACGCGCGCGCTCCGAGACGCACTCGAGCGCATGTTCCCCGTGGCCGCGCCGTGGGAGCGGCCGGAGGTCAGCGCAGGACGGGCAGAGGCTCCGTCGGAGGCGCGATCCTCCGGGCAGCGCTGAGCGACTGCGGATCGATCCCCGCGTCGGCGAGCCGCCGCCGCGCTTCGACGGCGTCGACGTACTCGAGAGGGTGCGACCCCTCGACGACCGGGACGACCGAATGGACGACCGTGTCGTCGTAGACGTGGACGAGGTTGTACCCCTGTGCGCCGTCCTGCGGCCGCGTGCCCCCGACGGGCACCGTGAGGTCCTGCGTGTAGCACGTCGCGGACGCGACCGAGACCGGGATTCCCGCGAAGGTCGCGAACGTCGAGTAGTGCAGGTGGCCCGCGATGATCGCGCGCACGTCGCTGCCGCGAAGCACATCGCGCAGGCGCGCCTGGTCGCGCAGCTCGACCGTCGCCGCGAGCGGGAGCACGCTCGGCACGGGAGGGTGATGCATCGCGAGGATCGTGCCGAGCGGCGCGGGCGTCGCCAGGACGTCCCGGAGCCAGGCGAGCTGCTCGTCTCGCAGCTCGCCGTGATGGTGGCCGGGCACCGTCGTGTCGAGCGTCACGAGGCGCAGCCCGTCCAGCTCGTCGACCCGGTCGAGGGGGGCCAGCGGCACCCCCTCCTCGTCGTCGAGCAGCGCCGCCCGGAAGGAGGCGCGGTCGTCGTGGTTGCCCATGACCCAGAACACGCGCGTGCCGAGGCGAGCCGAGAAGGGCTCGACGATCTGGCGGAGCTGCGCGTACGCGGCGGGCTCGCCGAAGTCGGCGAGATCGCCGGTGACCACGACCGCGTCGGGACGGATGCCGCTGGCCTCGATCGCCGCGAGCGCCCGCGCGAGCCGCTCGGCGGAGTCGATCTCGTCGAACAGCCGCGACCCGTGTGCCCGCAGATGCGTGTCGCTGAGGTGCACGAGCACACGATCGGGCGCGGCGTACTCGGCGGCGCGCATGTCTCCCCCTGTTCTGCGGCGCCGCGCTGTCCGTGGCACGGTGCCGGGCTAAATGTTACCGGCATGTTTCGGCTCAGTCTGGGAAGCGCGCGTGAACGGCGGGTGACGCGACGGCGGCCATCGTGCGACGGGTCCGGCCGCCCGGCCCCGTCAGCCCTCGAACCGGCCGTACACGGCGAGCGTGTTGGCGGCGAGCCGAGCGCACAGGTCGTCGAGGTCGACGCCGAGCTGCGCCGCCATGAACCGCACCGTCACGGGGACGAGATAGGGGGCGTTCGGACGGCCCCTGTGCGGGCTCGGCGTGAGGAACGGGGCATCCGTCTCGACGAGGATCCGCTCGACGGGAGTGACGGCGAGCGCGTCGCGGAGGGTCTGCGCGTTCTTGAACGTCACATTGCCGGCGAAGCTCAGGTAGTAACCCCGGTCGGCGGCGATCCGCGCCATCTCGGCACCGCCCGAGAAGCAGTGGAACACCGTGCGCTCGGGTGCACCGACCCGCGCGAGCGTCTCGAGCACGGCATCATGGGCGTCGCGGTCGTGGATCTGCATCGCGATGCCGTGCTTCTTCGCGAGGTCGATATGCGCTTCGAAGCTGCGGAACTGCGCGGCGAGGCCGTCGTCGCCCGTGCGGAAGAAGTCGAGTCCCGTCTCGCCGATCGCGCGCACGCGGGGTTGCGCCGCGAGCCCGTCGATGACGGCGATCGCCTCATCGAGCCGCCCGGCCGCTTCGTAGGCCGGAGCCTCGTTGGGGTGGATCGCGACGGCCGCGAGGACGCGGGCGTGCGATGCCGCGGCCCACGCCGACCAGCGGCTCGACTCGATGTCGCCGCCCGCCTGCACGACCCCCGCCACCCCGACCTCGGCGGCGCGGTCGAGCTGCTCGTCGAGGCTCATCGGCTCGTCGCCGTCCTCGATCTCGAGATGCGCGTGATTGTCGTAGACGGGCACCGCGAGCGGCTCGGGGGCCGCGGGCCAGCGCACGTCGCGCCCCTCCTTGTGCCGCTCCCGCACGTACTGGCTGGGGTCGGTCATCTGCAGAACTCCACAGATCCGAGCGGCATCGGGCCGGCAATGCGGCATCCGGACCCGGAGCGCACCCGCTCCGTGGAGTTCTGCAGCACCACAGCGCTAGACCGACTGCTCGACGCGGGGAAAGAGCGGTGCGAGGCCGTTGACGCTCGAGCCCGGCTTCAGGGCGCCCCAGCGGCCCGCCTCGCGGATCGGCTGGTCCTGCAGGCGCCCGAGCGTCTCGGCGGCGCCGAGCGCGATCCAGAGCTTCTCGGTCGCGACGGGCATGACAGGCGACAGCAGCACGGCGAGGGCGCGCAGGCCCTCCGCTGCCGTGTACAGCACGGTGCCGAGACGTGCGCGCTGCGCGTCGTCCTTCGCGAGCGCCCACGGCTCGTTCTCCGTGATGTACAGGTTGAGAGCGTCGACGATCGTCCAGATCTCGGCGATCGCCTCGTCGATGCGGAACCGCTCGATCGCCGCATCGGCGGCGGCGGCGGCATCCGCCACGGTCCTCTGGACTGCGAGATCGGCCTCGGCGTACGCGGCGGCGGGCGGCACGACGCCCTCGAAGTAGCGCTCGACCATGGCGGTCGTGCGCGAAGCGAGGTTGCCGAAGCCGTTGGCGAGCTCTGCCTGATAGCGGGCGGAGAGGTCTTCCCACGAGAACGAGCCGTCCTGGCCGAACGCGATCGCCGAGAGGAAGTAGAAGCGGTAGGCGTCGGAGCCGAACACGTCGGTGATCTCGGTCGGCGCGATGCCCGTGAGCTTGGACTTCGACATCTTCTCGCCGCCGACCAGCAGCCATCCGTGCGCGAAGACGCCGCGGGGGACCTCGAGCCCGGCGGCCAGGAGCATCGCGGGCCAGATGACGGCGTGGAAGCGCAGGATGTCCTTGCCGACGACGTGGAACGCAGGCCAGCGGCGCGCGAACTCGCCGGGGTCTTCGCCGTACCCGACGGCGGTCGCGTAGTTCAGGAGCGCGTCGACCCACACGTAGATGACGTGGTTCTCGTCCCACGGCACCTGGATGCCCCAGTCGAACGCCGAGCGCGAGATCGACAGGTCCTTCAGGCCCTGCTTGACGAACGACACGACCTCGTTGCGCGCGGACTCCGGCCGGATGAAGTCGGGGACCGTCTTGTACAGGTCGAGCAGCTGGTCCTGGAAGTCGCTGAGCTTGAAGAAGTAGTTCTTCTCCTGCAGCAGCTCCAGCGGCTTCGAGTGGATGGCGCATACCTTGAGCCCCTCGAAGGGGCCCGTGCCGTCGACGATCTCGGACTCGGGCTTGAACTCCTCGCAGCCCACGCAGTAGAGCGCCTCGTACTCCCCCGCGTAGATGTAGCCGCGGTCGTAGATCGCCTGCACGAACTGCTTGACGCGCTCCTCGTGTCTGGGCTGCGTCGTGCGGATGAAGTCGTCGTTCGCGACGTCGAGCGTCGTCAGCAGCGGGAACCAGGACTCGCCGACGAGCTTGTCAACCCACTCCTGGGGTGTGACGCCGTTCGCCGCGGCCGCGCGCAGCATCTTCTGGCCGTGCTCGTCGGTTCCGGTCAGCATCCAGGTGTCGTCGCCGGCCTGGCGGTGCCAGCGCGCGAGCGTGTCGACCGCGACGGTCGTGTACCCGTGCCCGATGTGGGGCAGATCGCTCGGGTAGTAGATCGGGGTCGTGATGTAGAAGCTGCGGCCGGAAGTCACCACTAGATTCTAGATTCCCCGGATGCCGCGATCCTGCGTGTGACGGTAGAGGTGACGGTCGAGGGTGCCGACACCGAGGCCGACGTCGAGGCCGACGTCGATCGCCGGTCCACCAACCGCCGACGGCGCTCCCGCTCGGCACCCGCCTCGACGGCCCCCGAGCTCGTGCTGGACTGCGTCCGCGAGGCCTGCAGGCGCGACGCTCAGCGCCTCACGGCGAGCGCGGCCTGATACAGCTCGCGCGAGGAGTGCCCCGTCTCGCCGGAGACCTCGGATGCGGCATCCTTCAGCCGCTCGCCCGCGCGCACGAGCTCGAGCACGTGGGTCACGGCATCCGGGAAGGCGACTTCGCGCGGTTGCGCGCCCGCGACGACGATGACGACCTCGCCGCGCACGCCCTCGCCCGCCCACGACACGAGCTCCGCGAGCGTGCCCCTGGCGACCTCCTCGTGGAGCTTCGTGAGCTCGCGGCATACCGCCGCCCGCCGCGCCTGACCGAACGCCGCCGCCATCGACACGAGCGTCGCGGCGACCCGTGACGGAGCCTCGAAGAAGACCATCGTTCGCGGCTCGGCGGCGAGCGCGGCCAGCGCGGAGCCGCGCTCGCCGGGCTTGCGCGCCACGAACCCCTCGAACGTGAACCGGTCGGTCGGCAGGCCCGACACGGCGAGGGCCGTCACGACGGCGCTCGGCCCGGGGATCGCCGTCACGCCGACGCCCGCCTCGACGGCCGCCGCGACGAGCCCGTAGCCGGGATCGGAGACGGTCGGCATCCCGGCATCCGACAGGACGAGCAGGTCCTGATCGCGGGCGAGCTCGACGAGCTCGCCCGCGCGCTCCTTCTCGTTGTGATCGTGGAGCGCGATCAGGCGAGGCCGGTTGGCGACGCCGAGCGCCGCGAGGAGCCGCTGCGTGGTCCGCGTATCCTCCGCGGCGACGACCGTCGCCGACTGCAGCGCCTCGACGAGACGACGGGACGCGTCGCCGAGGTTGCCGATCGGGGTCGCCGCGAGGATGATCACGGGGGCAAGCCTAGGGCGCCGCCGACGAGCGCAGCGCGTCCTCGCGCGCACTCCCCCGGCGACCCCCGCAATCCCCCGCCGCCACGAGCGTCACGCACACGGTGCCGGTCGCCGATGGGCGCAGCGAGTCGTCGCGGGGAGTCCCCCGGGAGCACAAAGCCTAGGCTGGACGCCGTGACGACGACCGCCGAGCCGCTGCTGCCCGCTGTCCTCCCGTCGCTGTACGACCGCTGGCTCGCACGCGTCGCGCGCGACCCGGCTCTCGCACGCCGTTGGCGGTGGCTCGCGCCGGCGCTCGTGACGCTCGTCGCCGGCATCCTGCGCGTGTGGAACCTGGGTCATCCGCACGCCCTCGTCTTCGACGAGACGTACTACGTGAAGGATGCGTGGAGCCAATGGAACCTCGGCTATCCGTCGACGTGGCCCGAAGGCGCCAATGACGGGTTCGTCGCGGGCGACACCGACATCTTCACGTCGATGGGCAGCTTCGTCGTGCACCCGCCGCTCGGGAAGTGGCTCATCGGCGTCGGGATGTGGCTGTTCGGCGCGGACTCGTCCTTCGGGTGGCGCATCGCGACGGCGGTCTTCGGCACCGCGACGGTGCTCGTGCTGTACTTCGTCGCACAGGTCCTGACGGGATCGATCGCGTTCGCGACCGTCGCGTCGGGGCTCATGGCGATCGACGGCCTCGCGATCGTCATGAGCCGTATCGGGCTGCTGGACATCTTCCTCACCTTCTTCGTGCTCGTCGCGTTCTGGTTCGTGCTGCTCGACCGGCGTGCCCATCTGCCTCGGCTGGCCGCCGGCGTCATGGCGCGGACGGCCGGCGACGTCGGACCCGTGTGGGGCCCCGTGCTGTGGCGGCGCCCGTGGCTCGTCGCGGCGGGGGTCGCTGCGGGCGCGGCGACGGCGGTCAAGTGGTCGGGCCTCTATGTCATCGCGGGCCTCGCGATCTACCTCGTCGTCACGGACGCCCTCGCGCGCCGCCGGGCGGGCGTGGGGCTGTGGACGACGGATGCGCTCCGCCAAGGGCTCGCTGCCGCCGCGCTGGCGCTGCCAGCGGGACTGGTGGTCTATCTCGCATCGTGGACGGGCTGGCTCGTGACGGACGGCGGCTACGGCCGGCATGCGATCGAGTCCTCAGCCGAGACCGGGGTCTGGTCGTGGCTCCCGCTGCCCCTGCAGAACCTGTGGAAGTACCACGAGGCGATGTACGGGTTCCACGTCGGCCTCACGAGCGGCCACACGTACGCGAGCCCCGCATGGCAGTGGCCGCTCCTGCTGCGCCCCACGTCGATGTACTTCCACCGCGACGCGCCGGAAGAGGCGGGATGCGCCGCTGCGAACGGGTGCGTGCAGAACATCTACTCGATGCCCAATCCGCTCATCTGGTATGCGGGCGTCGCCGCCGTCGTCTATCTCGCGTGGCGCTTCGCGGTCTCGCGGGACTGGCGATACGCCGTCGTCCTGACCGGCGTCGCGGTCACCTACGTCCCCTGGCTTCTCTACCCGCAGCGCACGATCTTCCAGTTCTACACGATCGCGATCCTGCCCTTCATGCTGCTCGCGCTCGCCTTCGCACTGCGGGACATGGCATCGGGCCCACCCGGCTCCGACGTGGTCCGGCGGATCTCAGGCCAGCGCGTCGTGCTCGTCTTCCTCGCGTTCGTCGTCGTCGTGTCGGCGTTCTGGTATCCGATCGTCACGGCGATGCCCGTGCCGTACGACTTCTGGCGCCTGCACAACTGGATGCAGAGCTGGGTCTAGCGCGCAAGCGCCCCCGGGTCGGTGACGGGCAGGCGGCACGCGAAGGACCGGCAGTCGTAGGCCGTCGCACGCCCGTCGCGCCGGGTCTTGTCCGCGAAGAGCGCGAATCCCGCGCCCGCGAGCGCGAGCGCCTGCGCGGGCGTCACGATTGCGAGGACATCGGCCGGGATGCCGCGGGCCGCCGCCGCGAGCGGATCGGCGCTGTCGTCGGCGACGACGACGAGCTGCCGCGGAGGTGCGGCGAGCGACGCCGCGACGCGAAGGAGCGAACCGTGTGCGAGCGGCTGCGCGAGCGCCGCGGCCGCATGCGCTGCGACGATCCGCTCGGCGAGCGCGCGCAGGTCGTCGCCGGCGCCGAGCAGCCAGAGCCCGAGGGCGGCGTCGGCGAGGGAGGCGAGCCCGGACGGCTCGTCGGCGTCGGACGCGGCATCCGGTGCGCCGACGCCCTGCGCCGCGAGGAGGGCGTCTCCCCCGCCCGGCGCGGCCGGCGTTCCGTCGGGGCCGAGGCAGGCGGCGACGAGAGAGCGGGCGCGGACGGCGTACGCGGCCTCTCCCGTCGCGACGGCGAGCGCCGTGAGACCTGACGCGAGCTGTCCGTGGTCGGCGAGGGTCGCGCGGGCGCGGGACGCGATCTCGTCGAGCGAGGCGCGGGCGAGCGCGCCGTCCGGCAGGACGTTCGCCTCGAGCACGGCGTCGGCCGCCCACCGCGCCGCCTCCGTCCATCGGGGCTCGCCGAGACGGACGCCGGCGCGCGCGAGGGCGCCGATCGCGAGGCCGTTCCAGCCCGTCACGATCTTCCCGTCGACGGCGGGCGGCTCGAGCGCGGCGCGGGCCGCGGCATCCCGTGCGTAGTAGCCGCCCTCGCTCCGCGCGCCGTCGATCCACGACTCGGAGTCCTGCGCGGCGCCGAACCCTCCGGACGGCTGCTGCAGGACGTCGAGGAGGAACCCCGCGACGCCGCGGGCCGTCCCGGCGTCGTCTGCCGCGACGGCGACATCGAGCAGCTGCGCGTTGTCGGTGAGCATGCGCTCGAAGTGCGGGACGGTCCAGTCGGGCCGCGTCGCATACCGGAAGAAGCCGCCCTCGACACGATCGCGCAGCTGCGACCGTGCCATCGCGGCGAGCGCGCGCTCTGCGACGGCCGAGGCGTCCGGAGCGAGCTCGCGCACCGACTGCAGGAACCGCAGCGCCGTCGCGACGGGGAACTTCGGCCCGTCCGTTCCGAGTCCGCCGTGCTCGCGGTCCTCATGGGAGGCGAGGGATGCCGCAGCCTGCGCGAGATCGGCGGCGGAGGGCAGGCCCGATCCCGCGCCGGACGATGACTCGCGTGCCTGCGTCAGCGCCGCACGGATCGCGTCCGCCGTGCCGTCGATCTGGTCGCGGCGCTGCGTCCACGCCTCGCGCACGGCGGCGAGCACCTGCCGGAGCGCGGGCACACCGGCGCGGGGCTCGGGCGGGAAGTACGTCCCCGCGTAGAAGGGCCCGCCGTCGGGGGTCGTGAAGACCGTGAGGGGCCAGCCGAGGTGCGGCGTGAACGCGGCGGCGGCCGCGAGGTAGGCCGCATCGACCTCGGGATGCTCCTCCCTGTCGACCTTGATGGCGACGAAGCCGTCGTTGACGATCGCGGCGGTCCCGGCATCCTGGAACGACTCCCTGGCCATGACGTGGCACCAGTGGCACGTCGAGTAGCCGATCGACACGAGGACGGGGACGTCCCGGCGCCGCGCCTCGGCGAACGCCTCGTCGCCCCACGGGAACCAGGCGACCGGATTGTCCGCGTGGGCCCGCAGGTAGGGGCTCGCGGAGGCGGCGAGGCGCTCGTTCACGGCGCCAGGCTACGCGCGCGATCGTCGATCGCCGAGGATCGTCGGCGGATCCGGCCGAGCGCCGAGCCGGTCATCCGCGGTCCGTCAGCCGCCAGTAGTAGCCGGAGGGATCGACGACCCGGAAGTCGGTGAGCCCCCACGGCCGCCGAACGAGGTCGTCGTCGAGCGGCCAGCCCGCCGCGAGCACGCGTGCCCGCTCCGCGACGAGATCGTCGACCTCGAGCACGAGCTCGACGCCCGCGGGAGGCCTCCGCACCGAGGAATTCTCGACGGGAGGCCGCCGCGCGAGCCCGAGACGCACGTCGCCCCGCCGGAGAGTCGCGTACGGGGCGTCCGCGTCGCGCTCGTCGCGTTCGAGCTCGAAGCCCAGGACGTCGCGGTAGAAGGCCACGCTCACGCCGATGTCGTCCGGGAACAGCTCGCATCGCAGCGTCGTCGCGGTCATGGCCGGCTCCTCAGCGGGTCAGTTCACCTCATCGGGGTGCGCGCTGACGCGACCAGAGCCGTCGGACGGGTCGAGCGCGTCGATGCCCGTGAGCTCGGCGTCCGTCAGCTCGAACCCGAAGACGTCGAGGTTCTCCTCGAGCCGTGCGCGATGCACCGACTTGGGGAAGACGATGTTGCCCTTCTGCAGGTGCCAGCGCAGGACGACCTGCGCGGGGGTCTTGCCGTGGGCGGATGCCGCCGTCGCGACGGGCTCGGCGCCGAAGAGGTCGTACTTGCCCTGTCCGAGCGGCCCCCACGCCTCGATCCGGATGCCGTGCGCGCCTGCCCACTCAGTGACGTCTCGCTGCTGGTGCGCGGGATGCAGCTCGATCTGGTCCACGGCGGGGACGACGCTCGTCTCGGCGACGAGGCGCTCGAGGTGCGGCACGAGGAAGTTCGAGACGCCGATGCTGCGCGTGAGCCCGGCATCCCGCAGCTCGAGAGCTTCTCCCATGCGTGCACATAGTTGTCGCGTGCGGGCGTGGGCCAGTGCACGAGGTACAGGTCGACCTGCGCGAGGCCGAGCTTTTCGAGGCTCTCGGCGATCGCGGCTGCGGGCTCGTCGCCGTCGTGGCGGTCGTTCCAGAGCTTCGTCGTGATGAACAGCTCGTCCCGCGGGATGCCGCTACCGGCGATCGCAGCGCCGACGCCCTCCTCGTTGCCGTAGATCGCGGCCGTGTCGATGTGGCGGTAGCCGACCTCGAGGGCTTCGCTGACGGCGCGCTCGGTCTGTGCCGGCGGGACCTTGAAGACGCCGTAGCCGAGCTGGGGGATCGAGTGGCCGTCGTTGAGTTCGATGTTCGGAATCGTCATCCCTCCAGCGTATGCGGAGGTGGAACCGTGCGGACGGGACGAGCCCGCGCTCGGGATCGACCGCGAGCGACGCGAGCCCGACCGCGACGCGAGCACGGCGGTCGGACCGTCGATAGGATCGAAGGCTATGCCCACGCCCGCGCCCGTGATCTCGTACCCGCCGGAGCTGCCCGTCAGCGCCGCGCGGGACGAGATCGCGCGCGCGATCCGCGACCACCAGGTCGTCGTGGTCGCCGGCGCGACGGGATCGGGCAAGACGACGCAGCTGCCGAAGATCTGCCTCGAGCTCGGCCGCACGCGCATCGCGCACACGCAGCCTCGGCGGATCGCCGCCCGCACGATCGCCGAGCGCGTCGCGGAAGAGCTGCGAGTGCCCCTCGGCGGAGCCGTCGGCTACAAGGTGCGCTTCACCGACAAGGTCTCGGAAGACACGCGCATCGCGCTCGTGACCGACGGGATCCTCCTCAACGAGATCCACCGCGACCGGCTCCTGCGCCGCTACGACACGATCATCATCGACGAGGCGCACGAGCGGTCGCTCAACGTCGACTTCCTCATCGGGTATCTGCGCCGCATCCTGCCGAAGCGCCCCGACCTCAAGGTCATCGTGACGAGCGCGACGATCGACCCCGAGAGCTTCGCGAAGCACTTCGCGTCGCCCGACGGCACGCCCGCGCCGATCATCGAGGTCTCGGGCCGCACGTACCCCGTCGAGATCCGCTACCGCCCTCGCGACGAACGGGCGGACGACGACGTCGACGGCATCACGGCCGCGCTGCGCGAGCTCGACCGCGAGCCCGCGGGCGACGTGCTGGTGTTCCTGCCGGGCGAGGCGGAGATCCGCGACGCGACGGATGCCGTGCGCGGAATGTACGCGAAGGATGCCGCTCCCACCGAGGTCCTCCCCCTCTACGGGCGACTCTCCGCCGCCGAGCAGCACCGCGTCTTCGAGCGGTCGGCCGTCGCAGGCGTCCGCCGTCGCGTCGTCCTGGCGACGAACGTCGCCGAGACGAGCCTCACGGTGCCCGGCATCCGGTACATCGTCGACACGGGCACGGCGCGCATCTCGCGCTACAGCAATCGCTCGAAGATCCAGCGGCTGCCGATCGAGGCGATCTCTCAGGCCTCGGCGCAGCAGCGGTCGGGCCGCGCGGGGCGCACGGCGCCCGGCATCGCGATCAGGCTCTTCGCGGAGGACGACTTCGCCGCACGAGACGAGTACACCGAGCCCGAGATCCTGCGCACGAGCCTTGCCTCCGTCATCCTGCAGATGCTCTCGCTCGGCTTCGGAGACGTCGCGTCGTTCCCGTTCCTCACTCCTCCCGACTCACGGGGCGTCAAGGCCGCGCTCGACCTGCTCGTCGAGCTCGGCGCCGTCGTGCAGGAGCGCGACCGCACGACGCTGACCGACCTCGGCCGCGAGATCGCGCGCCTGCCGATCGACCCCCGATTCGCGCGCATGCTGCTCGAGGCGCGCAAGACCGGAGTGCTGCGCGACGTGCTCGCGATCGTCGCGGGGATGTCGATCCAGGACGTCCGCGAGCGGCCCGAGGAGAGGCGAGAGGAGGCCGACCGTCTGCACGCGCGCTTCGCCGATCCGACGAGCGACTTCCTGACTCTCCTGAACCTGTGGAACCACCTGCAGGACACGCAGGCCGAGCTCGGCTCGAGCGCGTTCCGGCGGCTGTGCCGATCGGAGCACCTCAACTACGTACGCGTGCGGGAATGGGCCGACGTGCACAGGCAGCTGTCATCGCTCGTTGGACGGTCGAAGGGGACGGATGCCGAAGCCGACCCCGACGACATCCACAAGGCGATCCTGTCGGGCCTCCTGTCGCACCTCGGGATCCTCGACGAGCGGACGACGCGCGCGGCCGCGACGGGCAGGGCGCCGGGCGACCGGGGCGAGACCAGGCGAGCGCCCCTCGCGACCTACCTCGGCGCGCGGGGAGCGCGCTTCTCGATCTTCCCGGGATCGGGCCTGAAGAAGGCGCGTCCACAGGCGGTCATGGCGGCCGAGCTCGTCGAGACGAGCCGCCTGTTCGCGCGCACGGTCGCCGCCGTCGATCCCGCATGGGCCGAGGAGCTCGCGGGCGACCTCGCGAAGCGCCGGCTGAGCGAGCCGCACTGGTCGAAGGATGCGGGCGCGGCATCCGCCTATGAGAAGGTCACGCTGTTCGGCGTCGAGATCATCGCCCGCCGCCGTGTGCAGCTCGCACGCTTCGACCGCCCTCTCGCACGCGAGCTGTTCGTGCGACACGCGCTCGTCGAGGGCGAGTGGAGCAGCCCGCACCTCGACAAGCGCCTCACGGCGTTCGAGCGCCGCAACCTCGAGCTGCGCCGCCGCCTCGAGAAGATCGAGGAGCGCGAGCGCCGCCGCGACATCCTCGTCGGCGACGAGGCCGTCTACGCGTTCTACGACGCGCGTCTGCCGCGCGACGTCGTCGACGTCCGGTCGTTCGAGACGTGGTGGAAGGATGCCTCGACTCGCACGCCGCGTCTGCTCGACATGACCGAGGCCGATCTCGTCGACGAGGTCTCGCGCGGCGACGAGCGCGACTTCCCCGCCCGCTGGAGGCAGGGCGACCAGGTGCTCTCGCTCGCCTACCGCTTCGAGCCGGGCGCGCCCGACGACGGCGTGACCGCCATCGTGCCGCTCGCCCTGCTCGCACAGCTGCGCCCCGACGGCTTCGACTGGCAGGTGCCCGGGATGCGCGACGAGCTCGTCGCCGCTCTCCTCCGGTCGCTGCCGAAGGCGATCCGACGCCATGTCGTCCCAGCCTCCGACTGGGCGGCCACGCTCGCCGAGGAGCTCGCGGGTCAGGGACCCGAGTCCCGTGACGGGCTCCCCTCGACGGGCCTGCGCGAGGCCCTCGCCGCGCGCATCCAGCGCGTCGCGAACCAGCCGGTCACGGCGGACGACTTCGACCTCGACCGCGTTCCCGTGCACCTGCGCATCTCGTTCCGCGCCGTCGACGAGCGCGGGAGGACCGTCGGCTCGGATCGGGATCTCGCCCGACTCCAGGCGACGCTCGCGGAGCGGGCCCGCTCCGCGGTGAGCCGATCCCTGAGCGAGCGAGGCGACGCGCGGCGGCCGCCGACCGCGAGGGTCGCGGCGCAGGCCCCGTCCGCGGGCTCCGCAGTGCAGAGCGCTTTCACCGAACGCGCAGGTCTCACGGAGTGGGCCTTCGGTACGCTCCCCGAGGTCGTCGACACGAAGGTGGCCGGCGGCGTCGTTCGCGGCTATCCCGCGATCGCCGACGACGGCGCGAGCGTGTCCGTGCGCATCGAGGCGACCCCCGAGGTCGCCGCCGCCTCGACCCGCGCGGGCGTTCGCAAGCTCGTCCTGCTCTCGACGCCGTCGCCGTCCGCGTACGTGCTGGAGCATCTGACCTCGGCCGAGAAGCTCGCTCTGGCGGCATCCCCCTATCCCTCCGCGAAGGCGCTCGTCGAAGACGCGCGCGCGGCGGTGGCGGATGCCGTCATCGCACGCCTGGAGCCGACGGGCGTCGTGCGCACACGGGAGGGCTTCGAGCGCATCCGCGACGCCTTCTCCGTGGCCGTCGTCGACGATCTCTTCCACGCGGTGTCGCTCACCGCCCGCATCCTGACGCTCGCGCGCGAGGTCGAGCGTGCTCTGAGAGGTCAGAACTCGCTGACGCTGCTCGGCGCCCTCAACGACGTCAAGGGCCAGCTCGCGGGACTCGTGTTCGCCGGGTTCGTGGCCCGCACGGGCGCAGCGCGGCTCGCGCACCTTCCGCGGTACCTGCAGGGAGCGCTCGATCGCGTGCAGGCGCTCGCCGACAACCCGGGCCGCGATCGGCAGCGCCTGACCGAGTTCGAGCGGGCGTGGGCCCTCTACGCGGACGCGGGAGGCGTGCTGCCTCTGCCGGCGGATGCGCCCGCGCGGATCGCGCACGCGCGGTGGCTGCTCGAGGAGTACCGCGTGAGCCTGTTCGCGCAGCGTCTCGGCACGGCAGAGCCCGTGTCGCCCCAGCGCATCCAGAAGGCGCTCACGTCCTGACCCGCGCAGCACGGGGTCATCTGGCCGCCGAGGGGAATAGCCGCCCTTCGCCCACGGGTTTGCTCCGATATGACACACGCGATCGTCTACACGGAGTTCGGCGCCCCCGACGTGCTGCACGTCCTCGAGGTGCCCGCCCGCGAGCCCGGCGACGGCGAGGTCGCCGTCCGCATCGAGGCCGTCGGCGTCAATCCCATCGACGCCAAGCTCCGCTCGGGCCTGCGCGCGAGTCCGCCGCTCGAGGGGCCCCGGCGGGTGGGAGGCGACGGCGCAGGCGTCGTGACGGCGGTCGGCCCTGATGTCGACGGCTTCCGCCCCGGCGACGCCGTCGTCGTGTTCGGGACGAGCGGGGCGTACGCGAGCGATCTCGTCGTGCCGCTGCGCAGCGTCCAGCCGCGGCCGCTGAACGTCTCGGCCGCCGAGGCGGCCGCACTCGGCGTCCCCGTGGGCACGGCTTACCAGACGCTGCGATCGCTCGGCGTCGGCGCGGGCGACGCGCTCCTCGTGCACGGCGGATCGGGTGCGGTCGGGCAGGCGATCATCCAGTTCGCGACGCTGTGGGGCGCCACCGTGGTCGCGACGTCGTCACCGCGCCGCTTCGAACGCGTCCGCTCGCTCGGCGCGACCCCCGTGGCGTACGGCGCCGGGCTCGTCGACCGCGTGCGAGAGGCCGCGCCGCAGGGCGTCACGGTCGCGATCGACGTCGCGGGCACCGACGAGGCCCTCGATGCGTCGACGGAGCTCGTCGCCGATCGCACGCGCATCGCGACCCTCGTGCGGGGGAAGGATGCCGCGGGCCGCGGCATCCGGGCCTTCGCCGGCGGCGCGCCCTTCCCGCTCACGCCTCAGCAGCAGGCGTGGCGCGCCGAGGCGATCCCCGTGACGCTCGCGCTGCTCGCCGCTGACAGGTTCTCGGTCGAGCTCGGCCCGTCCTTCCCGCTCGCGAACGCCGCCGAGGCCCACCGCGTCGTCGAGGCGGGCGTCGACGGCAAGGTGACGCTCGTCCCCTGACGCGCCGGGCGGGCGCCGTGCCGGCCGACGAGCCGTTCAGCGCGGGGCGGCGTCGCCGTCAGGAAGCGGACCCGTCGCGACGTCGCGCCCCGGCGAGTTCGACCACGCGCTCCACGAGCCGGGGAACACCGTCACCTCGACGCCCGCGAGGGCCCCCGCGAGCGCCGTGTGCGCCGCCGTGATCCCTGAGCCGCAGTAGGCGGCGACGGGGACGCCCGGCACGGCGCCGGCCGCCGCGAACGACGCCGCGAGCGCGTCGGGGTGCAGGAACCGCCCCGCCGCGACGTGCGACGTCGTCGGGAGATTGACGGCGCCGGGGATGTGTCCCGCGCGAGGGTCGAGGGGCTCGGTCTCGCCGCGGTACCGCTCAGGTGCGCGGACGTCCAGGAGCACGCCGCGGGCCGGCCACGCGGCCGCGTCGTCGATCGAGGCGACGGGACCCTCGAGCCCGGTCAGGACGACGGACCCTCGGGGCGGCCGCACGTCGCCCGTCTCGACGGGAAGACCCGCGGCGACCCAGCCGCGCAGGCCGCCGTCGAGCACGCGGACGTCGGCGACGCCGGACGTGGACAGGAGCCACCAGGCACGGGCCGCGGCGAACGACTGGAAGTCGTCGTAGATGACGACGACGTCTCCCTCGTCGAGTCCCCAGCGGCGCGCGGCATCCTGCAGCGCGTCACGCGTCGGCAGCGGATGCCGCCCCTCGTGCGGCTCGCCGTGCCGAGCGAGCTCGTGATCGAGGTCGACGTAGACCGCGCCGGGCAGATGGCCCTCGAGATACTGCGGATGCCCGTCTGGGCGGTCCAGGCGCCACCGGACGTCGAGGAGCCGGACGCGAGCGTCCGTGGCGAGCAGATCCGACAGGTCCGTCGGCGTGATCAGCAGCGGCATCCCCCCATCGTGCCCGCGCGCGAGAGCCGCCGCACCCGCCCACCCGCAACAGTTCGACACACGGCCTGGGCGCGCCCACGGCCAGGCCGCACAATGGATGGATGCCCGACCCCCGCTCCCCGCACGCGTTCGCGACGGACCAGGTCCAGGCGGGCTACGCGGCCACCGCGGCCCACAGCCCCGCCGTACCCGCCATCCACCAGTCCAACGCCTTCGAGTTCCCGTCGCTGTCCGAGGCACGGGCGCGCTTCGCGCTGCGCAGCGAGGGCGACATCTACAGCCGCGCCGCGAACCCCACCGTCGCCGTCTTCGAAGAGCGCATCGCGGCGCTCGAGGGCGGGATCGCGGCCGCCGGCGTCGCGTCGGGCCAGGCGGCCGTCGCGCTCGCACTGCTCGCGCTCGCGCGCGCGGGCGACCACATCGTCGCCGCGAACCAGCTCTACGGCGGCACCGTCGACCTCCTGGGCGACACGTTCGCGGGCTGGGGCATCGACGTCACGTTCGTCGACCAGGACGACGCGGATGCCTGGACGGCGGGTGTGCGCCCTGAGACCAAGGCGTTCTTCGCCGAGTCGGTCACCAACCCCCTGGCCCAGGTCCTCGACACGCGGCTCGTCGCCGACCTCGCACACGCCGCCGGCGTGCCCCTCGTCATCGACAACACGGTCGCGACGCCCTACCTGCAGCGCGTCAAGGACCTCGGAGCCGACATCTCCGTGCACTCCGCGACGAAGTTCCTCGGCGGCCACGGATCGGCCCTCGGCGGCGCCGTCGTCGACCTCGGCACGTTCGACTTCGGCGCCGACCCCGATCGCTTCCCGCAGCTGTCCGAACCATACAGCCGTGTCCGCGGCGGCAGCCTCGTCGACCGATTCGGCGCGAAGGCGTACATCACGCTCGTCAAGACGAAGTACTCGCACGACCTCGGTCCCTCGCTGTCGGCGTTCAACGCGTTCCAGCTCCTGCAAGGGCTCGAGACCCTCGACCTGCGGATGGCCCGGCACTCCGCCTCGGCCCTCGCCGTCGCCCGCTTCCTCGCTGCGCACCCCGCCGTCGCCCGCGTGCACCACCCCGGCCTGGAGCCGAGCCCGTGGCACACGCTCGCGCTGCGGCACCTGCCGAGGGGCGCGGCATCCGTCTTCTCGTTCGAACTGCACTCGACGGGGGACGCCGAGTCCGACTTCGCACAGGTCGAGCGGTTCATCTCGCAGCTGCGGGTCGTCAAGCTCGTCGCGAACATCGGCGACGCCCGCAGCCTCGTCGCGCATCCGGCGTCGATGACGCACAGCCACATGACCCCCTCGCAGCTCGCCGACTCGGGCATCGCGTGGACGACCGTGCGCCTCTCGATCGGGCTCGAGGACCCGGCCGACATCGTCGACGACCTCGACACGGCGCTCGCCGTCGTCGCGCCGGCTCCCGCGTCGGCGCCGTCGGTCATCCCGACCGCGTCCGCGTCGAGATGACCGCCGGGCATCCGCCGCGCCGCACGATGTGAGCAGCGGACGGATGCCGCCCCGCGACGGCGACATCCTCCGCGCTGCACTCCTCAGAGAGGGCTGTCGACGTACTCGCGGACGATCTCCCCGAACGATGCCGCGGGCCGCAGGCCGAGCCCCTCTGCGCGCTCCGTGACGAGACGGGCAGGCCACGTCGACACGATCGACATGATCGAGGGATCGACGTCCCAGTCGATCAGCGCGCTCGCGCCGGGCGCGACCGAGTCGAGGGCCCGCACCATGTCGCGAGGCGTCGTCGTCAGCGCGGGCAGGTTCACGGCCGTCGCGCTCCCCCACTCCTCGCCGCTCGCCGACGCCGCGCGAAGGATGCCGTCGAGCGTGCGCGAGGGCGACGAGAGCGCCACCGGCAGATCGGGAGGCACGGGGCAGGTGCTCCGCAGGCCCGCAAGCGGCTCGCGGATGATCCCCGACAGGAAGCTCGACGCCGCGGCGTTCGGGACGCCCGGCCGGACCGACACGGTCATGAGACGCACGCTTCTTCCACGCAGATATCCACGCCGCGTGTAGTCGGCCACGAACTGCTCGCCGACGAACTTCTGCACGCCGTAGCTCGACTGGGGACGCGGGAGGCTGTCGTCGTGGATCTCGCCCACGGGCGGTCCCGCCGGGTCCTGGCCGAAGACGGCCAGCGAGCTCGTGAAGACGACGACCGGACTCGACGCGAGACCGCGCGCGTGGTCGAGCAGCGAGATCAGCGCGTGCACGTTGGTCGACATGCCGAGGTCGAAGTCGGCCTCAGCCGCAGAGCTGACGACGCCGGCCAGATGGAACACGGCGTCGACGTCGCCCAGAGCCGGAAGGGTTTCGTCGAGTCCGCCCACCAGGGTACGCACGAGCGGGTCGGCCGCGAGATCCGACGCCGGCGACCGCACGTCGAGCAGCACGATCTCGCCGATGGGCGCCGGGTCCCCTCCATCGAGCACGACCACACCCGCCGTGATCAGCCGACGGGCGAGCCCCTCGCCGAGGAACCCCGCACCCCCCGTTATCGCGACCTTGACACCCTGAACATTCATCCGATTCCTCCTCTTTGACGGTCGAGCGCGGAGAGCACATCGACGAGTGTCGACGCATCGCCGACGTTCCCGGGCACGACGATCTGCACACGCGGGCTGTCCCCGACGACCAGATCCCACACGGATATCCCGGAGGCAAGCCGCCCCGCACCGCCGTTCGGCAGGCGCCGAAGGCGGTCGACGCCGCTTCGGCCCCCACCTCGCGCCGGCCGTCCTCCGTCATCGGTCGCCGCACGACCCTCGAGCGGTCGGCGCCCGGTGTCGCTCCTCACCGCGGCGGCCAGCTGATGACGGCGCCCCGGGATGCGATCTGCTCGCGCGCGGAGTCGATGACGCGCAGCGCTGCGATCGCGGTGGCCGAGGAGTACACCGGGGAGTCCGTCCTGCCCTCGGACACGTAGGTCGACATCGCCTCGGCCTGATAGGCCAGCGCTCCCCTTCCGATGCGGGGGGACGTGTCGTGCCACGACTCGACGACCTCGCGTTCGGCGTCGAGGATGTCGAGGCTGGTCGGCTCGAAGAACCGCCCGTGCAGTTCGATGCTGCCCTTCTCGCCCGCGAGGACGAGACGCGTGCGCGTCGGCGCGATGAGGCTGAACACCATCGAGGCGACCCCCGGCGCCGAGGTGAGCGTGCTGACCGACGCATGCAGGTCGACGCCGTCCTCCGTCCGGATGCCTGTCGCCATGACCTCGAAGGGGTCTCCGAGCGTGAGCAGCGCCCAGGACACCCCGTAGACCCCGACATCGAGAAGAGTGCCGCCGCCCAGCTCCGGCGCCAGGAGCCGATGGAGGGGATCCATCATGGGACCGCTGCTCAAGTCGACGATGACCGATCGCACCGCGCCGATCGTTCCTGCCGCGAGGTGCCGTCGGACGAACGCCGCCTGGGGCAGGTACTGCGACCACATCGCCTCCATGACGAGAACGCCGGCGCGCCGTCCGGCAGCGACGATCCGCTCCGCCTCTTCGGCGGAGCCGGCGAGGGGCTTCTCCACGAGGGTGTGCTTGCCCGCCTCCACGGCGCGGATCGCGAGGTCGGCGTGCAGCGCGTGGGGAACGGCGATGTAGACCGCCTCGACGTCGGGATCGCCGAACAGCGCATCGTAGGAGCCGTACGCGCGATCCACGCCGAAGAGGCTCGCGAACCGCTCCGATCGCTCCTTGTCGCGCGACGCCACCGTCACGACCCGCTCGTCGGAGTGGTCGTGCAGCGAGCGCACGAACGCGGTCGCGATGACCCCGAGACCCACGACGCCCCACCTCAGCCTGCGGCGCGGAGCCGCCGCGGTGTCGCGCCTGCCGTTGGGCGTCACGCCGCACTCCGTTGTCTCCACGGACGTCGCACTCGTCTCCGAGGACGTCGTGCCGGCCGGTTCACTTGACGGCTCCGCTCGTCGCGCCGGCGGCGATGTACTTCTGTGCGAGCACGAGGAGGAGGATGGCCGGCAGCGTCGCGAGCGCCGCCGTCGCCATGACGACGTTCCAGAAGCCCACCTCTATGCCGAGGTACTGGTAGATGCCGAGCGTGACCGGGCGCACTGCCTCGGTCGTGGTCAGGGTGAGCGCGAAGACGAAGTCGCTCCACGCGAAGAGGAAGCAGAACAGCCCCGCCGTGATGATCGAGTTGCGCGAGACCGGGATGACGATCGACACGAACGTGCGCATCTGCGACGCGCCGTCGACGAGTGCGGCCTCCAGGATCGAGACGGGGATCGACATCATGGATGCCCGCATGATGAGGATCGCGAACGGGATCCCGTGGCTGGAGTCGGCCAGGATGAGCCCCAGCAGCGAGTTGATCAGCCCGAGATCGTTGTACGCCGTGTAGAGGGCGTTCGCGATCACGATGCTGGGGATCATCTGCGTGATGATGATCGCCATGAGCCCGATCGAGATCCACCGGAACCGGAAGCGCGCGAGGGCGTAGGCGGCGGGCGTCGCGATGAGCAGGCACAGGGCGACGCTGCCGAGCGAGACGATGACGCTCGTGAGCAGGTTGGCGCCCTGCGTGCGCAGCGCCTCCGTGTAGCCGGCGAGGCTTGGGTTCCACGGGAAGAAGTCGGCGGTGAGCGTGTTGCCCGACGGCTGGAACGAGGAGTTGACCATCCAGTAGACGGGAAACAGCATGATCGCGATGAGCACGATGCCGAAGGCGGTGTGCAGGCCCGACGAGCTCTTGCGCAGGGTGCGGCGCGAGACGAGGCGGGGCCGAGCGGCGGCGACGGTCACGGCGTGCTCCTACTCGTCCAGTGCGCGTCGGTTGGAGCGCAGGTAGATGATGGCGAACACGAGAGAGATGAGGATGAGGATGTTGCTGTACGCGGCTCCCCCGCCGAAGTCGAACTGCACGAACGACGTCTCGTACGATCGGATCGCGATCGTCTGCGTCGCGTTGGCCGGCCCGCCGCCAGTGAGACCGAAGATCACGTCGAGCGATTTCAGCGTGTACACGACGCCGAGCACGAGCACCACCCCGACCACGGGACGCAGGTTCGGCCAGGTGATGTACCAGAACGCGCGCGCCCCGGTTGCGCCGTCGAGCGCCGCCGCTTCGTAGAGCTCCTCCGGGATCTCCTGCAGCCCGCCGTAAAGGATCGTCGCGTTGAACGGGATGCCGATCCAGATGTTGACGAGGATGACCGCGATGAGCGCGACCTGCGGACTGGACAGCCAGGGTATCGGGTCCTCGATGACCCCGAGCCGACGCAGCGTGTTGTTGAGCACGCCGCTGTCACGGTCCAGGATCGAGCGCCACGTCGCGCTGGAGACGATGATCGGCAGCAGCCACGGCAGCAGCAGCAGCGAGCGCAGCATTCCGCTCAGCGGGAACCGCCGGTGGAAGTACAGCGCCAGCAGCATCCCGATCAGGAACTGCCCGAGGATCGAGCCGACCGTGAACAGGAACGTGTTGACGAGGGCCGGGACGAACAGGCGGCTCGTGACGGCGTGGATGTAGTTCTCCAGCCCGACCCACGGCGCCTCCCCCGTGAAGAACGTGCGCGTCGTGTAGTCCTGGAAGCTCATGGTGAGGTTCTTGACCACGGGGTAGCCGAAGAACGCCACGATGTAGATGCCTGCGGGCAGCACGAACGCGTACTTGGAGAACCGGGCGAGCCGCATGCGCCGTCCGGACGAGGACGAAGCACCGGGCCGCGAGGAGCGGGCGTCGGGCGGCGACGTGACAGGACGCTCCGCAGACGTCTTACCGGTCATCGGTGCTTCGTCCTCGTTGACGTCCACTCAGTGGGTCGAGGCCACGACGAAGGCGTTCGGAGCGGTTTCCTGGCCCGTGATCGCGAGCTGGAGCGCCTCGTAGATGGTCGTCGCCGCGACGGGCCAGCCCTCGCCGAGCTTGGCGGTGCGAGCTCGCGCCGTGACGATCGTCTCGGCGAAGGGCTCCATGAGCGGGTACTCGGCCAGGTAGTCGTCGAAGAGATCGTCACGCGTCGGGACCGTGTACCGCTTCGAGGCGAGCTCCATCTGCGACTCCGGCGTGTTGATGCACTCGAGCAGCTCGGTGGCCTTGGCCATGCGCTCGGGGCTGTCGCTGAGCGGCACGCTCCAGACCTCGCCGCCGAACGATGCGACGACGGGATCGCCGGCCTCCGGCACGGGGATCTTCACGACGCCCCAGTCGAAGTCCACGGCGTCGAGCAACGGCACCTGCCAGGGACCGCTCACGGCCATGGCCGCCTTGCCGGCGATGAACTGGTCCGTGACGTCGGCCTGGGTCCACGTCACGACGCTCTCGGACGCCCCGCCCGAGTTCACGAGGTCGACCCACAGCTGGGCTGCCTCGGCCACCTCGGGGCTGGTCAGGTCGGTCTCGTCACCGCCGTTGGACCACATGAAGGGCAGGAACTGCCACGTGCCCTGGTAGGACGCGGCCGCCGAGAACGCGACGCCGTAGACGTCGCCCTGCCGCAGCGCTGCGGCCGTGGCCTTGAGCTCGTCCCATGTCGTGGGGGGCTCGAGGCCTGCGGCGGCGAGCATCTCGGCGTTGTAGAAGAGGCCGAGAGTGTTTACCTGGGGACCGAGGCCGTAGACCTCGCCCTCCCACGTCGCCGACTCGATGAACGCCTCATTGAAGCCGGCCGTGTCGATGCCGAGGTCGCTGAGCGGGGCGAGCGCGCCCGTCGCGGCGATGCCCTTCAGCTCGGGATTGTCGATCTCGAGCAGGTCGGGGAGCGTGTGCGACGAGGCCTGCTGCAGGATGCGCTGGATGATCTCGGCGCCGGGGACCTGCTGCTGATTGAGCGTGACGCCGATCTGCTCGGCGCAGCCGTCGAGCAGATCGATGAAGATCGTCTTGTCAGGCTCGTTGACGTTCTTGTTGAGCACGGTCAGCACGATCTTCTCCTCCGGGCTGGCGGTCGCGCTGCAACCGGCCAGGAGTGTCAGCGTCGCGGCCGAGGCCAGAATCGTCGTGGTTCTCCGTCGTGAGGTGAGGTTCATCATTGATCTCCCTAGTCTTCGTTGATCGTGCTCCAGCGAGCGAGACCCGTTCGTCCGGGTCCTCTCCCGCTCGGCGTGAGGGTGCGTTGCTCGTGCAACGCTGATTCGATGTCCACCTTTCAGTCAGACGGCTGCTCTTCGAGCCTGCGGGCGATCGCCTCGGCGCCGAGGATGGCGATGGCGACGATCGTCAAAGTGGGGTTGCAGGCGGTCGAGGTCGGGATGACGCCGCTGCCTGCGACATAGACGTTGCTGGTGTCCCAGACGCGGCTCGTCGGGTCGCACACCGATGTGCCGTCGTTCGCCGCCCCCATCCGGGTCGCCCCGAGATAGTGGATGGACGTCCCCGCGGGGAGTGCTCGCGGCGACTCCCCCAGCAGCGGCTCGCCCAGCGCGTTCGCGAGGCCGACGAGCTCTCGCTTTCCTCGCTCGACGCGCGCGACGTCCGCCTCGGACAGCCGATACTCGAACGTGATGGCCGGCATCCCCAGCCAGTCCTTCTCGGTCTCGCTGAAGCTGAGCCGATTGTCGGGGTCGAGGTCTTGGCGCAAGAACAGGTTCATCGTGATGGCGGCGCCGATGCCGTCGAGTTCGGCGTCCGTCAGCCCGAGCGACGTCGTGTCGACTTGGTACAGCTGCGCGTGGTACGGGAACCTCTCCTCGTCGAACGGGATCCAGACCACCCCGCTGGCCCCCACGGTCCGCGCGGAGGCATCCGACATCGCCACGGTGTCGCCGCGTTCGGCCGACGTGTCGCCCTCCGGGCCGAAGTCCATGGCCGCGGTCAACGAGATCTGGGGATGCTCGTTGAAATACCGCCCGAGGGCCGCCGGTCTGATTCCGGAGGCGAACAGCAGCTGGGGCGTGCGGATGCCGTCGCAGGCGACCACGACGTACGACGCGCCGACCTGGTAGACCTCTCCGGTCGGGCGATCGCGCGCCTCGACGCCGACTGCCGTGTCGCCGTCCATGATGATGCGCTGCACGAGGGTCTCGGGGCGCAGCTCGAACGTGCTGCTCCCGCCGTCGAGCAGGTCGCCGAAGATGACGTCGGTTCCCGTCCGGCTCACGCCGTCCGCCGTTCGAACGAGCGCCATGGGCATTTGCTGCACGCGCCGTGCGGGCGCCCGTCCCTCGTCCACGACGGCTCCGACCGCGGAGCGCACACTCTCGGCCATGGCGTGATCGGTCAGCTGCGTGCTCGACACTCTCAGCAGCCTCTCCGCTCGACCGTACGCATCGTCGAGCGCCTCCGAGTCGATCAGGTCGATGCGCTCGGTTCCCGCGGGCCGCGGGCACGCCCCGAACCAGTGCGCACCCATCCCGCCGACGCCGCTCGTCGCCTGCGCGACAGGGAAGGGACCGGGATCTTCTCCCGCAGGGCTGATGGCGAACACGCCCGGTCGCATCAGCACCGAGTCGAACCCGACGTGCTCGGGATCGCGCTCGGCCTCGGCGTGGGTGTAGCGCGGATACGGGAAGTCCTTCGGCCCTTGCGCGGCGACCTGAGCCTTCGTGCGTGCGGCGACGTCGACGATGTTCGCAACGTGGCTGCCCGACGGCTCGGTCACGACGGGGCCCGCCTCGAGCACGAGGACCGTGGCGCTCGGCGCCTGCTGAGCGATCGTGCGTGCGTAAGTCGCTCCCGTCGGACCGCTTCCGATGATGATCACGTCGACACGCTCGCCGAGCCGTCGCCCCCCAGCCCCTGATCCGACCATCACGTCCACGTCATCCTCACTCCTTCGTAAGTCACGCTTTGAACCGCTCGTCAGAAACCATATCAGACCTCTGATGACCCTTGTCAACCAGTCAAGATATCGATTGGGACACGACCCCGGGCATTCCGTCCCGCCGTCGCCGGGGCACAAGCCGCACGAGGGATCTACTCGGGATCGAGAGCACCTGCGACGGGCACTCCCTTCCTCGCGAGCTCGTCGATCCACGCCAGCCCCGGGATCGTCCCGGCTGCGGGACGATACTCGCAGCCGATCCATCCTCGATAGTCGGAGTCCACGAAGAAGCCGAAGATCGCCGCCCAGTCGATCTCGCCGCTGCCCGGCTCCGTGCGTCGCGGCGGGTCGGCGATCTGGACGTGGGAGATGTGCGGCCGAACGGCCGCGGCGGTGCGAAGGACGTCGCCGCCTTGCATCCGGACGTGATAGACGTCGAGAAGCACCCCGACGTTATCGGCCCCGATCTGTTCGATCACTGCCACCGCGTCCTGCGGCGCGTCCAGGATGAATCCGGGCACGTCCGTCTTGTTCTGCATCTCGAGCACGAGTCGCACGCGGGTCGCGCGCGCCTTCTCCGCAGACCACGCGACGTTCGCGGCATACTGCGCCAAGGCCTCGTCGCGAGACGTCCCGGACGGAACCGCTCCTCCGACGATGTGCAGGAAATCGCTGTCGAGGGCGTCGGCGTACTCGAGCCCCTTCTCGAGTCCGTCTCGGAACTCGCCGACCCGGTCCCGGAGGCATGCGAGGCCCGCCCCCGTCTCCGTGCCGGGCTCCCCCGTCGGCGTGTTGATCAGCACCTGATGCAACCCGGACTCGGCGAGGAGCCTGCGGAGCAGGCTCGCGTCATGCTCATACGGAGAGGGATACTCGACCGCCCGAAAGCCCGCGACGGCGGCCGCCTCGAAGCGCTCCTCGAAAGGCAGCTCCGTGAACAGCCAGCCGAGATTCGCGTCGAGTGCGACGGCCGCGCTCGTCGCAACCATCCTTCATCCTTTGCAGCGGCCCCAGCGGGGCTGGCGAGCGGGTGTCAGCCGACCAGGACCAGAGCCGCCGGGTTGGGCAGCGAGGAGACCGAGATCGCCGACAGCGACGGACCCTCCGGGTCGAATCTGTAGACCGCGAGCTCGTCGACGTCCTGATGCACGACGATGAGATTGCGCTGATCCGGCGAGATGATGAAGTCACGGGGCTCCAGGCCGGTCGGCTCGACGCGCCGCAGGCTCACCGTCTCCGAGGCCGGGTCGAACTCGAAGATCGAGATCGCGTCGACATCGCCCCGCGGGCCGGGGTGCTCGGCCGAGGCCGATGAGTTTCCTCCCCGGTTTCCCGTGAAGACCCACCGTCCATCCGCGCTGACACGGACTCCGCTGGCCTGCGCGTGCCCTGCATAGCCGTCGGGGAGAGTCGTCTTGATGTCGGTCGCCACCACCCC
The DNA here is from genome assembly GCF_011759705.1 of Microbacterium ulmi. GTDB lineage: Bacteria > Actinomycetota > Actinomycetes > Actinomycetales > Microbacteriaceae > Microbacterium > Microbacterium ulmi. The sequence continues at coordinate 128,127 of NZ_JAAOZF010000001.1, forward strand.
GTCGCCTTCGCGCCTGAGCACCGTCAGGGTGTTGTCCAGCTCGTTGAGCAGAAGCAGATGCGTGCCGTCCGGGTGGAAGTCGACGTGTCGCGGCCCGGCGCCGGCGGCCCCCGTGTAGCGGACCGACCGATCCTCCGTCAGCCCGCCGTCCGGCGAGAGGTCGAAGAAGAGCAGCGAGTCGAGCCCGAGGTCCGGCACGAGCACCCGACCCGTCACGGGATCGATCGCGATCTGGTGAGCGTGCGGCCCCGTCTGCCTGACGGGATGAATGCTCGACCCCTCGTCCTGCACGAACCCGACCATCGTGCCGAGGCTCCCGTCGGGGTCGATCGCGAAGGCGGCCACCGATCCCGATCGGTAGTTGGAGAGAAGCAGGAACCGGCCACTCGGATCGAGATCGCCATGAGTGGGCTCGATGCCCCCCGAGTACACCGTGTTGAGCAGGGTGAGCTCACCCGTGACGGTGTCCCTCGCGAGCGCGGTCGCGCTGCCTCCAGGCCTGCCCTCGTAGAACTTCGTCTCCGAGATGGCATAGATGAAGCGCCCGTCCCTCGACGCGACGAGCCACGACGCGTTCGGCACGCCCTCGGCAAGCAGTTCGGCCTCTCCGAGCGTTCCGTCCTCGTCGTACCGCAGGCCCATGAGGCCCTTGGCATGCCCTTCGAGGTGGTTCAGGTTCTCGGTGTAGGTCCCGACGACCAGGTTGAAAGGCCTCGCCGTCATTCGACCGTCATCCCGACCTTGTGAGCGAGCTCGGTCAGATAGGCGAGGCCGATCCGATGCTCCTCGACGAACTCCTCGGTCGCCTCGACATATCCGCGGTAGACGCCTGGCACCTTGGCGATGCCGCGCGCGACCCCCGGGATGTCCTCCAGCTCGAGCGAGATCACGCCGTCGAAGCCGGTCTCCTTGAGCGCGATGAGCGCCTTCTCCCAGTCGATCTTGCCCTTGCCCGGGCGCCAGTGCACGTTGGTCAATCCGTCGTTGTCGGAGAAGTGGCAGTGCACGACGCGGCCTTCGAGACGGTGGATGGCCACGTGGATGATGTCGCCGGCGGGGAAGAGGTGGCTCGGATCGAGGTTCACCCGCAGGGCCGGCGAGTCGACCGCGTCGATGATGCGCAGCAGCGCCTCGGTGGTCGCGCCGTACCGGAACGGGTGCGGCTCGAGGCTGAACGTCTTGCCCTTGGAGTCCGCATAGTCGACGATCTCCCGGAGCGAGGCGATGTACTCGTTCCAGTTCTGACGCCAGTCCAGGCCCGACGGCACGTCGACGGTGAAGACCTGCACGTGAGGGCGATCGGTGATGCGCGGCATCGTGATGTCGAAGGGGTAGTGCGTCACCGTGTTGATGTTGGGCGCGCCGAGGTCGACCGCGACGTCGACTCCCCTCTTGTACTGCGCGATCGCCGCCTTCCGAATCTCTGCGTCTCCGCTGCTCAGCTGCGGCACGAGCAGCATGAACTGCGACAGCGTGAGATCGCGCTCAGCGAGGATCCCCCGCAGTTTGTCGATGGTCTCCGGCGTGTAGTAGTCGACGAGGATGTCGTTGTTCCACGCCATGAGCTCGGTTGCACGGAACCCCGTGTCGGCGATTCGCTGAATCGCGGTGTCGTAGGGCGCGTCCCACTTCCATGGCCACACCGAAGATCCGAAACGCATAACTGCCTTTCTGTCATTGGCTTGCACTACCGAGTCGCGCTGCTCATTCAGCCGACTCTGCAATCTCTCTTACGAGGCGGGGCCAGGCTATCAGACCTCTGATGATTATGACCAGCATGTTTCTCGCGGGTCACGTGACGCCTCAGGCGCGGCCCGCACAGTGCGTCGACGAGCGCGCTCCCGGACCTAGACGACGCGGTCGAACGCCTTTGAGAAGTACGTCTCGTAGTCCTCGACGGTCTGGACCATGTGGTCGTTCATCGCCTTGTGGGCTCGCGCGGGCACTCCCGCCCGGATGGCCTCGAGCACGAGCTCGTGCTGGCGGATCGCGTGGGTCTGCACCTCGGCACTGTCGGACGTCACGCGCCGGACCGTTCGCAGCAGCACCGTGAGCTGGGCCAGCAGTGCGGGGATGAACGGGTTCCCCGTCGCTCGGAGTATCGCGTCGTGAAAGGCGATGTCGGCCTGAGAGAAGGCGTCGATGTCGCCGCTCTCGTGCGCCGCCTGCATCGTGGCGATGCACTCCTGCATCGCGATGAGGTCGTCCGGTCGATGGTTGACGGCAGCGAGCTCGGCCGCCCCGACCTCCACGATCTGTCGCACCTCGATGAGATGGAGGGGCACCTTCTCCCGCGTGACATTGCGCAGAGCGACTCGGGCGATGGCCTCCAGATCGGTCCACCGCTCGACGGGATTGACGAACGTCCCCAGGCCCTGACGCTTGTACACGACGTTGTTGGCCTCCAGCGTCTTCATCGCCTCACGCGCAGTGAGGCGGCTGACGTCGGATTCGCTCGCGATCTCGGTCTCGGAAGGCAGCGCCTCGTGTGGCCCCACCTCGCCAGAGACGATCTTGTCGAGCACCTTGTCGACAACGATCTCCACGAGGGACTGCCGCCTGTCCATTTTTCCTTCCCGAACGCTCCGTCTCTGCCGGACGAGAGAGCGGTCGACCGGCCGACGAGTCGACCTCGACCCGATCTCGTCCTTCACCAGGTGGAACACGCGCCGCTGCTCTGTCGTGTCCCGGTTGACGACCTCATCGGATCTCCGCCGGGGATCGCGCGGTTGCCCGATCATACGCACACGAAACTGATCGGACGCAACCCTACATCCCGACGGTTCGCCTGAGTTCGCACGTGACGCAGCGGTGGACATCGCGGTCGACTCGCTCCGTAGGGTACGCTGATGTCTGATGACCTGACGACCGGGTCCTCACAGAATCCGCGCGACAGGGAGCTTCAATGACGCAGCACACGTTCACGGCAGAGAACTGGCCGATCGCGGCCACGACGCTGTCGTTCTCCGGCGTGACCACCTCGGGTGTGTCGGTGCAGGACGCCGGCGAAGACGTGTGGGGTGCGGCGATGGCTGAGATCGCGCACGAAGGCTTCACCGAGGTCGACATCACCGACTCCTGGATCAAGCCTGGCGATCTGACCGCGAGCAGGCTCGAGGCGCTGAAGTCCGTCGCCCACGACGAAGGCCTCACCATCGAGGCGATCTCCGCGATCCGCCGAAGCGTGATCGACCCGCTGGCGTGGGAGGACAACCTCGCCTACAGCCACCGCACGATCGATGCCGCCGTCGCACTCGGATGCTCGGTCGTGAGCGTCGGCCTGCACAGGCCCCTGCTCGAGGCGCAGCAGCGGGCCCTGTGGTTCTGGACGGCCGACGGGCCGAGCGATCCGACCGACCAGGAGACGTGGCAGCTCGCGGTGACGCGCCTGCGAGACCTGGGAGACCACGCCTCGTCGGTGGGGATCGGCCTCTCGCTCGAGATGTACGAGGACACTCTCATCGGCACGGCGGACTCCGCGGTCAGGCTGGTGGAGGACATCGGGCACTCGTCGGTCGGACTCAACCCCGACCTCGGAAACCTCCACAGACTGCACCGCCCGGTCGAGCCCTTCCTCGACTCTGTCGCGAAGTGCGTCCCCTACGCGAACTACTGGCACGTGAAGGGATACAGCCGCATCGAGGACTCGACGAACGGCACGATCATGACGGCCCCCGTTCCGATGGAGGCCAGCACGATGAACTATCGGGCGGCGATCAAGATGGCTCTCCAGGCCGGCTTCTCGGGCGCCTTCTGCACGGAGCACTACGGCGGCGACGGCCTCGCCGTCTCGGCGCGCAACCGCGACTACATCCGCAGGCTCCTCGCGTTCGATCTGAGCGACGCGTTCTCGCCGGAAGTCGTGCGCTGAGGAGGCTGTTCGGATGACCGTGCTCTACAACGACCCGGCAGAGTTCGCCGAGGACCAGCTCGCGGGGTTCGCCGATCTGTATGCCGACCGGCTCCGCGTGGTGCCCGGCGGAGTCGTCGGGCATCGCGGACCCACGCCTATCGTCGCGGTCGTCGTCGGCGGCGGCTCAGGTCACTACCCCGCCTTCGCGGGACTGGTCGGACCGGGGCTCGCCTCCGGCGCCGTCGTCGGGAACATCTTCACCTCGCCCTCCGCCGCACAGGTCTACTCTGTCGCGAAGGCCGCCGATCAGGGGCTCGGCGTCGTGCTCTCCTTCGGCAACTACGCCGGCGACATCATGAACTTCGGCATAGCCGCCGAACGGCTTCGCCGCGAAGGCATCGACGCGCGCATCGTCGTCGTGACCGACGACATCGCGTCGTCGCCCGTCGAGCAGGAGCGTCGCGGCATCGCGGGAGACTTCGTCATCTTCAAGGCGCTCGGCGCGGCCGCCGCGGAGGGCGCAGACATCGCCGGCGTCGAGCGGGCGGGCCGCGCCGCGAACGCCGCCACCCGCACGCTCGGCGTGGCGTTCTCGGGATGCTTCATGCCGGGCGCCCGGGAACCGCTCTTCACCCTCCCCGTCGAGCACATGGGCGTGGGACTGGGCATCCACGGTGAACCCGGCATTCGCGACGCGCCGCTCCTGCCGGCGCGCGAGCTGGCGAGACTGCTCGTCGACGGCATCCTCGCCGAGCGGCCCGAGACCCCCGCCACTCGAGTCGCGGCGATCCTCAACGGGCTCGGATCGACCAAGCACGAGGAGCTCTTCCTTCTCTGGAACGAGATCCGTCCGCTCCTGGACGAAGCCGGGCTCACCCCCGTCGAGCCGGAGGTCGGCGAGCTGGTCACGAGTCTCGACATGGGCGGATGCTCCCTGACGCTCTCCTGGCTCGACGAAGAGCTCGAGGGCCTGTGGCACGCCGACGCGTACGCGCCCGGCTACCGCAAGAGCGCGGCCCCCACGGCGAACCTGAGCCCTGCCGTCTTCGGGGTCTCCGCGGCCGAGCACGAGTCCGCGCCCACACCGTCGCCTGCAGGCGCCGCTCTTGCGGCGCTCCTGCGCAGAGGAGCAGCGGAGCTGCAGCGCGTGCTGCACGAGAACGAGGCCCACCTCGGGCGCATCGATGCCGTCGCCGGCGATGGCGACCACGGTCGCGGCATGGCGAAAGGCATCGATGCTGCCGCCGCGGCGATCGAGCCGCTCGACGGAGCGGGCCCGGGATGGACCCTGCGGACGGCGGGTCGCGCCTGGGCGGCCGAGGCCGGCGGGACCTCGGGCGTTCTGTGGGGCGCCGGCCTCGAGGCCGCGGGCGAGGCTCTCGGAGACGTGCGCCCGGTCTACGACGCGAGCGCCGCGCTGGATGCCGTGATCGCCTTCGCCGACGCGATCCGCGATCTCGGCCGCGCCGAGGCGGGCGACAAGACGATGGTCGACGCGCTGCTTCCGTTCCGGCAGAGCCTGAGCGCGCAGGTCGCCGCCGGTCGCTCCGCCGCGGAGTCGTGGCGCGACGCGGCGGTCCTCGCGAGCGAGGCCGCCCGAGCCACCGCCGCCCTGCGCCCCCGGAAGGGCCGTGCCCGCCCTCTCGCCGAGAAGAGCGTCGGGACGCCGGATCCAGGCGCGACCTCGTTCGCCGTGATCGTGGACACGATCGGCGCACTCATGTCCTCGTCCACTCGAGAGCGGAGCATCCGATGACCGACATCAGCCTTCGAATCGTGGTCGGCGCCGACGACGCAGGATTCGAGTACAAGGAGATCCTCAAGCGCGATCTCGAGAACGACCCGCGAGTGGCCTCTGTGATCGACGTCGGAGTCGATGCCGACGGGCACACGGCATACCCGCACATCGCCGTGAAGGCCGCTCGCCTCGTGGCAGCACAAGAGGCCGATCGCGCGCTCCTCGTGTGCGGCACGGGACTCGGCGTCGCGATCGCGGCGAACCGTGTGCCCGGCATCCGCGCCGTCACGGCCCACGATTCGTTCTCCGTCGAGCGCAGCGTGCTCTCCAACGACGCCCAGGTGCTGTGCTTCGGGCAGCGCGTCGTGGGCGTCGAGCTCGCTCGTCGCCTCGCGAGGGAGTGGATCGGCTACACGTTCGACCCGGCCAGCCCTTCCGGCGAGAAGGTGCAGGCCCTGGAGGAATACGGGAGATCGCAGCGCTGAGCGCGCAGGCGGCGTTCGTTCCTCCGCGGCGATCCACGGGCATGCCGGCGTACCGCCCCATGCGCGTCGTCGCCGCCGACCCCGGGCTCACGGACGGGATGCTCCCGCCGCCCGCTACGCTCGGAGGATGGTCGGACTTCGTTGGGGAATCCTTGGTCCCGGAAGCATCGCTCGGGGCTTCGCGAGCGATCTGCGCGTGGCACAGCGCAGCATCGTCGCGGTCGGGTCGCGCAGCCGTGACTCCGCCAAGGCGTTCGCCGCCGACTTCGGCGTTCCGCGCGCGCACGGCTCGTACGAGGCGCTCGTCGCCGACCCCGACGTCGACATCGTCTACATCGCGACGCCGCACGCATTCCACGCCGAGCAGGCCGTCCTCGCGCTCGAGGCAGGCAAGCACGTCCTCGTCGAGAAGCCCTTCACGCTGACGTCGGCCGAGGCCGCTCGTGTGCGCGATGTGGCCGCCGAGCGGGGACTGCTCGCGATGGAGGCGATGTGGACGCGATACCTCCCGCACATGACACGCATCCGCGAGATCGTCGCGGCAGGCACGCTGGGCGACATCCGCCTGGTCACGGCCGATCACACCCAGAGGATCTCGAGCGATCCCGCGCACCGGCTCAACGCGCTCGAGCTCGGGGGCGGCGCGCTCCTCGATCTCGGCATCTATCCGATCTCGTTCGCGTGGGACGTGCTGGGGGCTCCCGTCGCGATCGCCGCAGCCGCGCGCCTCGGCGAGACCGGCGCCGACACCGAGGTCGCGACGATCCTCACGCACGCATCGGGCGCGCTCTCGACCTCCGTCTCGGGCTCGCGCTCGGCGGGTCCCAACACGGCCCACGTCCTCGGGACGCAGGCGAGGATCGACATCGACCGGACGTGGTACGCCACGACCTCCTTCCGAGTAGTCGCGCCAGACGGAACGGTGCTCGAGGAGTACGCCTCCGACGTCGAGGGCGGCGGGATGCAGTATCAGGCGCTCGCGGCGGAGCGCTACGTGGCCGCTGGCGCGACGGACAGCGACATCCTGCCCATCGACGAGACCGTCGCCATCATGGGCACGCTCGACGCCGTCCGCGGCATGATCGGCGTGCACTACCCCGGAGAGGCGTGACATGCCGGATCCCCAGACTCCCCGCGTCGCCGTCTACCTCGACTTCGACAACATCGTCATGTCCTGGTACGACCGCGTGCACGGCCGGAACTCCTACGCGCGCGACCGGCAGAAGATCGCGGAGGCGCCGAGCGAGGCCGAGACGGCCGCGCGCCTGAGCGCCGCGACGATCGACGTCGGCGCGATCATCGACTACGCGGCGTCGTTCGGAACGCTCGTGCTGACCCGCGCGTACGCGGACTGGTCGTCGCCGGTCAACGCGATCTACCGGTCGCAGCTCGTCGCGCGCGCCGTCGACCTCGTGCAGCTGTTCCCTGCGGCCGCCTACGCCAAGAACGGCGCCGACATCCGCCTCGCCGTCGACACCGTCGAGGACATGTTCCGCCTGCCCGACCTCACGCACGTCGTGATCGTCGCGGGCGACTCCGACTACGTGCCGCTCGCGCAGCGCTGCAAGCGCCTGGGCCGCTTCGTCGTCGGCGTCGGCGTCGCCGGTTCCACCGCGAAGTCGCTCGCGGCCGCGTGCGACCAGTTCGACTCGTACGACTCCCTCCCCGGCGTCACGGCGCCGGAGCCCGCGAAGAAGGCGGATGCCGCGGCATCCGGCCCCGCTCGCACGCGCAGGCGCAAGCCCGCCGACCCCACGGAGGAGCTCCTGGAGCGCGCGCTGCGGCTCGAGCAGGAGCGCACGGACGAGGAGTGGGTGCACCTCTCGGCCGTCAAGAACCTCCTCAAGCGGATGGACCCGTCCTTCAGCGAGAAGGGCCTCGGGCACCGCTCGTTCTCGGACTTCGTGAAGGCGCACAGCGGCGTCGCAGAGCTCGACGAGACGACCAACATCGTGCGCGTGCGCCTCTCGCTCGACCGGCGCTGACTTCGGCCCGTCGGGTACAGTGTCGATCGTGGTCAGCCGGAACACACCGCCCGGCTCGCAGTCGTCGCTGCGCGAGGCGAACAGAGCACGCTTGGTCGAGTCGCTCAAGCGCCATGGGCGCCTGACGCAGATCGAGCTGGCCGGGAGCACGGGTCTCTCGCCCGCGACGGTGTCGAACATCGTCAAGGAGCTCACGGCCTCCGGCATCCTGCACACGTCGTTCACGTCCCGCAGCGGCCGCCGCGCGACCCTCGTGTCGCTCGCCCGCCAGGTGGGCCTCGTCGCGGGCGTCCACTTCTCGACGCGACAGCTGCGGATCGCGATCGCGGACGCGACGCGCACGATCGTCTCCGAGACCTCGATCCCCCTCGCGCCGGGGCATCGGCACGACGCCGAGCTCGACCGGCTGAGCATCCTGCTGGGCGACATGATGGAGTCGCTGGGCGGCTCGCTCGGCGATCTGCTCGCGGTCGGGATCGGCCTGCCGGCGCCGATCGACCCCCGCACGGGCAAGATCTCCACGCCCGGACTCCTTCCCGGCTGGGAGGGCGTCGACGTCGCGGAGAGCCTCGGCGCCCGCATCGAGCGGCCCGCGTTCGTCGACAGCGAGGCGAACCTCGGCGGCCTCGCCGAGGCGCGTGAGGGCAGCGGGCGGACGGCGTCGTCGTCGGTGTTCATCCGCGTCGGCCACACGATCAGCGCGGGCCTCATCGTCGGCGGAGACCTGTTCCGCAGCGTGAGCGGCAAGACGGGCCAGATCGGCCACATGACGATCGACGAGAACGGGCCCATCTGCCGCTGCGGCAATCGCGGCTGCCTCGAGACGTACGCGTCCGGCCCCGCGCTGCTGGCGCTGTTCCCCGAGAGCGAGGGGATGCAGCGGCTCGGCGACCTGCTCACGGCGGCCGACGACGGCGTCGGGTCGGCGTTGCGCGTCATCGCCGATGCAGGACGGCACATCGGCATCGCGGCGGCGAGCCTGTGCAACCTCTTCGATCCCGAGCTGATCGTCGTGGGCGGCGAGATCGCGCAGGCGGGCGAGATCCTCATGGCCCCCATGCGGCACGCCCTCGAGAGGTCGGCGCTCGCGGCGACGGGAGGCCTCCCCGAGATCGTCGGCGCCTCCTTCGGGGAGTGGGCCGAGACGCGCGGAGCGATAGCCATGGCCCTCGACCACGTGACCGTCGACGCCGACGTCATCGCGTTCACGGCATGAGGCGGCTGATCGCACTCGCCGTCACCGTCTGCCTCGCCGCCGGTGCGCTCGCGGGCTGCGCGCAGCGCGGGAGCAGCGGGTTCGCCCCGATCGCGCTCCTGCTGCCCGACAAGAAGACGGCGCGGTACGAGACGTTCGACAGACCCGTCTTCGAGGCGCGCGTGAAGGAGCTCGGCGACTACGACGTGCTGTACGCGAACGCGGATCAGGATGCCGCGAAGCAGCAGCAGCAGGCGGAGTCCGCGCTCGCGGCCGGCGCCGGCGTGCTCGTCCTCGACCCCGTCGACGCGAAGGCCGCGGTCACGATCGTCAACTCCGCCAACGCGCAGGGCGTTCCGGTCATCGCCTACGACCGGCTCGTCGCGGGTGGCGAGCTGGCGTTCTACGTCTCGTTCGACAACGTGCACGTGGGAGAGCTGCAGGCGCAGGCCCTCGTCGACGCGCTCGAGTCGCGCGGACGGCCGGCGGGCGGCATCCTCATGGTCAACGGCTCCCCCACCGACAGCAATGCGGCGCTCTTCCGCGAGGGCGCCGAGAGGGTCATCGACGGGAGCGGACTGCGCGTCCTCGCGTCGTACGACACGCCGGACTGGAGCCCCGACAAGGCCCAGGAGTGGGTCGCAGGGCAGATCGCGCAGTTCGGCGACGCGATCGAGGGCGTCTACGCGGCCAACGACGGCACGGCCAGCGGCGCCGTCGCGGCGCTGAGGGCGGCGGATGCCTCGCCCTTCCCGATCGTGACGGGACAGGATGCCGAGCTCACGGCGATCCAGCGCATCGTCGCGGGCGACCAGTACATGACGGTGTACAAGGCCCTCAAGCCGCAGGCCCGCCTCGCCGCGGAGATCGCCGTCGACCTCCTGCACGGTCGCGGCGTGACGGGCGACCTCGAGGTCGACGGCACACCCGCCGTCCTCCTCACGCCCGTCGCCGTCACGATCGACCGCATCATGGATACCGTCGTCGCAGACGGATTCTGGACCGTCGCCGACATCTGCACCCCCGACTACGCGGCCGCATGCGACGCCGCGGGCATCCTGTAAGGACGACACGTGACGATCGTGCCCCCCTCCCGCGTCGGACGCGTCAGAGACCGCGTCCTCACGATGCGCGGCATCGAGAAGCACTTCGGCGCCGTCAAGGCCCTGACCGACGTCGACTTCTGGGTGAGCGAGGGCGAGGTGGTCGCCCTCGTCGGCGACAACGGCGCCGGCAAGTCCACGCTCGTCAAGGTGCTCGCGGGAGTCCACCCGCCCGACGCGGGGACGATCGAGTTCGACGGCGAGACCGTGCAGATCGGGAGCCCCGCCGATGCGCAGGATCTCGGGATCGCGACGGTGTTCCAGGACCTCGCGCTGTGCGACAACCTCGACGTCGTCGCGAACCTGTGGCTCGGCCGCGAGCTCACGCAGGAGGGACAGCTCGACGAGGTCGGGATGGAACGGCGCACGTGGGCGCTGCTGCGCGAGCTCGCGGCGAAGGTGCCCTCCGTGCGCATCCCCGTCGCGTCGCTGTCGGGCGGGCAGCGGCAGACCGTCGCGATCGCCCGGTCGCTCATCGGCGAGCCCCGCATCGTGATCCTCGACGAGCCGACCGCCGCTCTCGGCGTCGCGCAGACGGCCGAGGTGCTCAACCTCATCGAGCGGCTGCGCGAGCGCGGCCACGGCGTCGTCCTCATCAGTCACAACATGGCCGACGTCATGGCGGTCGCCGATCGCGTCGTCGTGCTGCGGCTGGGTCGCAACAACGGCGAGTACAACGCCGCCGACGTCACGAGCGAGACGCTCATCGCGGCCATCACGGGCGCCATCGACAACTCCGTCAGCCGGCGCGCGAGCGAGCAGCGTCGCGCCGACGAGGCCCAGCCCGCAGCGACGGAGGGCACCGTCATCCCGCTTCCCGCGCGTGGCCGCCGCCCCGGGGACGGCGGCGGCTCGTGAGCGTCGAACCCGCGGAGGGCGAAGGCCTGCGCGGCACCGCACAGCGCGTGTGGGCCCGCATCAAGGGCGGCGACCTGGGTCCGCTCCCCGTCGTCCTGGGGCTCGCGGTCATCTGGACGGTGTTCCAGATCCTCAACCCCGTGTTCCTGTCGAGCCGCAACCTCGTCGATCTCACGATGCAGTGCGCCGCGATCGGGACGATCGCGCTCGGCATCGTCCTCGTGCTGCTGCTGGGCGAGATCGACCTCTCGGTCGGCTCGGTGTCGGGGCTTGCCGCCGCCGTCCTCGCCGTGACGTTCGTGCAGCTGCGCTGGCCGTCGGTCCTCGCGGTCGTCGCGGCGGTCGGCGCCGGATGCCTCGTCGGGCTGCTCTACGGGTTCCTGTACACGCGGTTCGGGCTCCCCAGCTTCGTCATCACGCTCGCGGGACTCCTCGGCTTCCTCGGGCTCCAGCTCTGGGTCCTCGGCGACGCGGGCTCGATCAACCTCCCGTTCGACTCGGCGCTCGTGGAGTTCGCGCAGCACTGGTTCCTTCCGCCGTGGGCCGCCTACACGCTCGTCGCGCTCGCGGTCGCCGCGTTCACCTGGACGATCGTGCGGCGTGCGCGGCGGCGCGCGGCGGCCGACCTGGAGAGCCAGGGGTATCGCGAGATCGCGGTGCGCAGCGGGCTCCTACTGGCGTTCCTGCTCGTCGCGACGTGGTACCTCAACCAGTCGCGCGGTGTCGGCGTCATGTTCCTGTTCTTCCTCGTGCTCGTCGTTGTGCTGCACATCCTGCTGACGCGCACCCGATGGGGACGGGCCGTGTACGCGGTCGGAGGCTCCGTGGAGGCCGCCCGCCGCGCCGGCATCCGCGTCGACCGCATCTACCTGTCGGTGTTCGCGCTCTGCTCGAGCCTCGCCGCCGTCGGCGGTGTGCTCGCGGCCGCGCGCCTGGCCGCCGCGAACCAGAGCTCGGGCGCGGGCGACACGAACCTCAACGCGATCGCCGCCGCCGTCATCGGCGGTGCCTCGCTGTTCGGCGGGCGCGGCTCGGCGTTCGCCGCGCTGCTCGGCGTCATCGTCATCCAGTCGATCTCGTCGGGCCTGACCCTCCTGAACCTCAACTCGTCGGTGCAGTTCATGGTGACGGGCGTCGTGCTCGTGCTCGCCGTGACGATCGACTCGATCTCGCGCCGGACGCGCGCCGCGACGGGACGCGCCTGAATCGAATCCATTCGACGCGTGAGTTCAGGTGTCGAACACCGAACAGCAGTAGTCAAAGCGTTATGTTCAAGTCTTGACGACATGATTCGAACTCGAAAGGATCGTCGTCAGCGCGATGTGCACCAGCATCCTGTATCGCGGATTTCAATGATGAAAGGCGAATGATGAAGAAGTCATCTCTGCTTGCCGCAGCCGCAGTCGGCGGCGCGGCAGCACTCCTGCTGTCCGGCTGTGCCGGCGGCGGCACGGCGACCCCCGACGACGGCGGAGACGCCAGCAACCGTGCGTGCGTCATCCTCCCCGACGCGGCGTCGTCTCCCCGCTGGGAGAACCTCGACCGCCCGTTCCTGCAGGACGGTCTGGAGGCCGCCGGCTTCGAGGTCGACATCCAGAACTCGCAGGCCGACGTCAACAAGTTCACGACGATCGCCGACCAGCAGCTCACGCAGGGCTGCAACATCATGCTCCTCGTCGACTACCAGGGCGCGGCCGAGGCCGTGGCCGCCAAGGCCAAGGCAGAGGGGATCCCGGTCATCGCCTACGACCGGCCGTTCTCAGGCGCCGACGCCTACGTGTCCTTCGACAACGTCGAGGTCGGCCGCCTGCAGGGCCAGATCGTCCTCGACGGGCTCGAGGCGAAGGGCGTCGCGCCCGCCGACGCGGTCGTCGTCTACATCGGCGGCGACCCGACCGACGGCAACGCGGGCATGTTCCACGAAGGCGCCGACGAGGTGCTGTCGGCTGCCGGCATCAGCCCGGCCGCCGAGCCCGACGGGGCGTGGGACCAGACGAAGTCGCAGACGAACTTCGAGCAGGCCCTCACGGCTCTCAACGGACACGTCGACGGCGTGTGGGCCGCGAACGACACGAATGCGGCAGGCGTCATCAAGGTGCTGCAGGACAACGACCTGAAGGGCGTCGCCGTCTCGGGTCAGGACGCGAACGTCGCCGGCCTGCAGAACATCCTGCTCGGCTGGCAGACGGGCACGGTGTGGAAGCCGGTCAAGGATCTCGCCGAGAAGGCCGTCGAGGTCGCCACGACCCTCGTGAACGGCGACGAGGTGCAGGCCGACGCCCAGCTCGATGACGGCACGCCGTACATCCAGGCCACGCCGATCTCGGTCGGACCGGACCAGGTCAAGGACGTCATCGCGGCCGGCGGGTACGCGACCTTCGACGAGGTCTGCACGGCAGACGTCGCCGCCGCCTGCGCGGAGTTCGGCGTCACGAAGTAGCCCGACCCGAGGGGGCGCCGCGTCCGACCAGGAGGCGGCGCCCCCTCCTCATCCCGACCTCGGCCACGATGCGCGGCGATCCGCCGCGCGGCACATGGGATCTCCGGGGATACGATTCCCCGAGATCGGTCCTCATCGCAAGGAAGCGAACATGCCAGATACGATCACCGACGCCGAGCCGATCATCGAGCTCGTCGGCGTGAAGAAGTCATTCGGCCCCGTCAGCGTGCTCAAGGGGGTCGATCTCAAGGTCTACCCGGGCAAGGTCACGGCCCTCGTGGGCGACAACGGCGCCGGCAAGTCCACCCTCATCAAAGGTCTCGCGGGAGTCCAGCCCTACGACGAGGGCGAAGTCCGCGTCGACGGCGAGCACCGCGACCTGCACGCTCCGCGGGATGCCTCGTCCCTCGGGATCGAGGTCGTGTACCAGGACCTCGCCCTGTGCGACAACCTCGACATCGTGCAGAACATGTTCCTCGGCCGCGAGGAGCTGACCTTCGGAACGTTCGACGAGGGCCGCATGGAGAAGGACGCGTCCGACACCCTCCGCTCCCTCTCCGTGCGCACCGTCAAGTCGGTGCGCCAGAAGGTCTCGTCGCTGTCGGGCGGTCAGCGCCAGACGGTCGCGATCGCCCGCGCCGTCCTGAAGAAGGCGCGGGTCGTGATCCTCGACGAGCCCACGGCCGCGCTCGGCGTCGCGCAGACGGAGCAGGTCCTGCATCTCGTCGAGCGTCTGGCTGCGCAGGGCGTCGCCGTCATCCTCATCAGCCACAACCTCGCCGACGTCTTCGCCGTCGCCGACGACATCGCGGTCCTCTACCTCGGGCAGATGGTCGCGCAGATCGCGACGAAGGAGACGACCCGCGACGACGTCGTCGGCTACATCACGGGCACCAAGACCCTCGGCGGCGTCGAGCACATCGGCACGTCCACGATCGTGACAGGAGGCGCGGCATGAGCGTCGAGACCACCCGGACCGCCGCTGCGCCCGATCCCGCCGTCAGCGACCTCATCGGAAGCGGCGTCGAAGGCGGACTCGCCGACCAGATCCAGGCCTGGTGGCAGCGCGTGCGCGGCGGCGACATGGGAGCCCTCCCCGCGATCGGCGGACTGGTCGTGCTCGCGATCCTGTTCTCGGCGCTGAGCCCGTTCTTCCTCACGGAGCGCAACTTCGCCAACCTCCTCAACCAGGCGGCGACGCTCGTCGTGCTCGGCATGGCGCTCGTGTTCGTCCTGCTGCTCGGCGAGATCGACCTGTCCGCGGGCGTGACGGGCGGCGTCGCGATGGCGATCTTCGTCTCGCTCATCGCCCAGTTCGGGCTGCCGTGGCCGCTCGCGCTCGTCATCGCGTTCACGTTCGGCATCGGCACGGGCGCCCTCATCGGATTCTTCGTCGCGAGAGTCGGCATCCCGTCGTTCGTCGTGACGCTGGGCCTGTTTCTCGGGTTCCAGGGCCTCGCGCTCATCATCATCGGCCCCGGCGGCCTCTACCGCCTGCAGGTCCCCGAGCTCATCGCGCTGCAGAACGGCAACCTGCCCGTGTGGGGAGGATGGGTGATGCTGCTCGTCATGCTCCTCATCTCCGGCGGCATGTCCTTCTGGGACCGCGCGCGCCGCGCGCGTGCGGGCGTGCCCAACCGGGCGATCTCGCTCGTGTGGATCAAGCTCGCCGCCATCGCGCTCGTCGGAGGCGCGTTCGTGTACGTGCTGAACCAGGACCGCGGGCAGGTCAATCCCGTCGAGGGCGTTCCGGTCATCGTGCCCGTCGTGCTCGTCATCCTGTGGATCGGCACATTCGTGCTCGACCGGACGAAGTTCGGCAGGTACGTCTACGCGATCGGCGGGAACGCCGAGGCCGCGCGCCGCTCGGGCGTCAAGGTGCGCTGGGTCAAGTGGTGGGCCTTCGTCATCTGCTCGGCGCTCGCCGTCGTGTCGTCGCTGTTCGCGGTGTCGCGCGTGGGCTCGGTCGACGCGACCGTCGGGCGCGACATCGTGCTGAGCGGCGTCGCAGCCGCGGTCGTGGGCGGCGTGAGCCTCTTCGGCGGCAGGGGCCGGCTCGTCCATGCCGCGATCGGCGCTCTCGTGATCGCCGTCATCACCAACGGCCTGGGCCTGCTCAAGCTGCCCTCGGGCTTCAACCTGCTGGTCACGGGCGGCGTCCTGATCCTCGCCGCGACCGTCGACGCCCTGTCGCGGCTGCGAGGAGGCCAGACCCGCACCTGATCCGTCTCGGATCGCCGGAGCCGCCTCGTCCCCTCAGGGCCGGGGCGGCTCCGCGCTGCGGGCGGCGAGCACGTCGTCGACCCACCCGGGAACGACGGTCGTCGCGGGACCCGCGCGCACCTCGTCGAACGGGACGACGGCGTCGCTCGGCACGAGGGTGAGCTCGACGGTGCGCGCCCCGAACGCGGCCGCGAGCGCGACGTACCCCGCCGCGGGATACACTGCGCCCGACGTCCCGATCGAGACGAACACGTCGCATGCCACGATCGCCTGCTCGATGCGGTCGAGCCCGTACGGCAGCTCGCCGAACCAGACGACGTCGGGGCGCAGCATCCGCTCTCCGCACTCGGGGCACGCCGGGCGGTCGGCGAGGTCGCCCGACCACCCGGGTCGCGCGCCGCACGCGCCGCACAGGGCACGGAGCAGCTCGCCGTGCATGTGCACGAGGTTGCGGCTGCCGGCCCTCTCGTGCAGGTCGTCGACGTTCTGGGTCACGACCAGCAGGCCGTCGCCGAGGGCCCCCTCGAGGCGTGCGAGAGCGCGGTGCGCCGCATTCGGCGCGACGGATGCCGCGACCCGCCGCCTCTCGTCGTAGAAGCGCAGCACCAGGTCGGGGTCCGTCTCGAAGCCGTCCGGCGTCGCGACGGCCTCGACGCGGTGCCCCTCCCACAGCCCGTCCGCGGCGCGGAAGGTGGGGATGCCGCTCTCGGCCGAGATGCCGGCTCCCGTCAGCACGACGATCCGCATGGCACCATTGTCGCGTGAGCGACGGCGCAGCCACCACGTCCCCCCTGACCCGCCTTCCCGACGGGACGGTGAAGCAGCTGAGCCCCCTCACCGGCACGCGCGTGTGGACCGTCCCCGGCCGCGCGAGCCGTCCTATCGCGATGGATCGCGCGGCGCCGCGCAGACTCGAACCGGGCGAGGCGACCCGGCTGTGCGCGTTCTGCCAGGACCGCTACCTCGAGACGACTCCCGAGAAGTCACGGCTCGTCGGCCCGGACCACGAAGAGCTGCGGCACGTGCCTGCGTCCGCGCTGTACGACACCGTCGCGCGGTTCCGCCGGTTCGGCAATCTGTTCGAGATCGTGTCGGCGGAGTACTGGCGCGAGAACCATGGGTTCCGCCAGCCGTCGTGGGTCGTCGACTGGGCGCGCGACTATCTGCAGGATCCCGCGGGCCGCGCCCACATCGAGCGGCTCGCCGCCGTGCGCGCCGCCGCGGGAGGCGAGGCGCAGAGCCTGGAGGAGTCCGCACTCGATCTCGTGGGCGGGTCGCACGACGTCGTGGTCGCACGCCGTCACGTCGTCGACGACGCCGAGACCGATCATCAGCTCGTCTCGTCGGGGGTGCTCACGCCCGACGAGCACGGCGCGTACGTCGCCTTCGCGGTGCGCTCGCTCGCCGAGATCGCGGCGGCGCAGCCCCACGCCGCCTACGTCGCCGTGTTCCAGAACTGGCTGCGCCCCGCCGGCGCGTCGTTCGAGCACCTGCACAAGCAACTCGTCGCGATCGACGAGCACGGACCGCAGACCGATCACGAGCTGCGGCTGCTCGCGGGAGACCGCGCGCTCTATCAGCATGCGATCGCCGACCTGGCGATGCGCGAGCGCCTGATCGTCGCGGCCAACGACGGCGCCGTCGCGATCGCCGGGGTCGGGCACCGATTCCCCGCGTTCGAGGTCTACTCGACATCGACCGCGAATCTCCCGCAGGAGCACACGCCTGCGCAGATCCGCGCCGTCAGCGATCTGCTGCACGCGCTCCACGCCGCGACCGGGGTGCATGTGCCGACGAACGAGGAATGGCACTATCGGCCGCCGGGAGCCGCATGGCCCATGCCGTGGCGGGTCGTGCTGAAGTGGCGCATCTCGACGCCCGCCGGCTTCGAGGGCGGCACGAAGATCTACGTCAACACGATCGACCCCTGGGAGCTGCGCAGGCGCGCCGTCGCAGCCCTCGCCGAGCTGCGAGCGGAGGGTCGGCTCGGCGACGGCATCCGCGTGGGCGACGAGTGCACCTCCGACGACGCACGGCTGCGCTACATGGAGTGACCTCGGCCCGGCCGAGCCTGCGTGCCCGGCGCCGTGTGCGCGAGGACCCGCTCCCACACGACGCCGAGCGCGAGGCGCGCGTCGGCGCCCTCGGAGGGAGGGGGGACGATCTCGACCCGGGCGGAAGGAAGGCGGGCGCGATGCCACTCGGCCGCGGCGGCCGCGGCGTCGGGGTCGTGCTCGCCGACGAGGATGAGGGTCTGCGCCGAGACGCCCGCAAGCGTGCGCTGCTCCTCCTCACGGTCGAGGGGACCCTCGGGCTCGGGGACGGCGACGAGCGCGAGGCGGTCGACGCGGTCGGCGAGGACGGCGGCCAGATGCACCGCGACCTCGCCCGCGCCCCCGACGCCGACGAGTCCGAAGCGGCCCTCCGCCGCGACGTCGTCCATGAGCTCGACGAGGGCCTTCACCGTCACGGCGGCCGGCGTCTCGCCCCCGTACGCGCCGGGCTCGGCGACCTCGGCGTCGTCGACGCGGACCGCGACGAGCCGGACGTCCCGCGTGCGCGTCACCGTGACGTCGGGGTCTGTCGTCGCGAGGGCGCCTTCGCGGAGCACGACGACCGTGCCGTCGGCATCGGGCGAGCCGAGGCTCGCGTACTCGATGCGGGTCATCGTCACGACGCACCTCCGGGAAGCAGCGCACGCAGGGCCTGGATCGTGTCGGCCTCGTCCGGCCGCTTGTCTGGACGATACGCCTTCACGCGGGCGAAGCGCAGGGCGACGCCGCCCGGATACCGCGACGAGCGCTGCACGCCGTCGATCGCGATCTCGACGAGCGTCACCGGCTCGACGTGGACCGCGCTCGAGGTCCGCCGCGTCTGTATCGTCGGGAAGTACGCGGTCTGCCACCGCAGGAGCTCGTCCGTCAGTCCCTTGAAGGTCTTGCCGACCATGACGAAGCCTCCGCCGAACTCGCCCGTCTCGTCTCGCGCGCCGAGATGCAGGTTCGAGAGCCACCCCTGGCGCCGCCCCGATCCCGGCTCGACGGCCAGCACGACGAGGTCGTAGGTGTGCACGGGCTTGACCTTGATCCACGTCGCGCCGCGGCGGCCCGCCGCGTACGGCGCGTCGAGCGCCTTCACGACGACGCCTTCGTGCCCCTCGGCGAGGGCCTGCGCCGAGAGCTCCTCTCCGGCGGCGGGATCGGCGGTCTGGACTCCCGGCATGAGCCACTCGCCCGCCACCGCCGTGAGCTCGGCCCGGCGAACGCGCAGCGGCTCGTCGAGCAGGTCGCGGCCGTCGCGATGGAGCAGGTCGAAGAACCACGGACGCAGGAGCAGGTCGGATGCGGCATCCGCCCCGAAGCGCGCCATCGTGTCCTGGAACGGCCGGGGCTTTCCGTCCTCGTCGAGCGACAGCGTCTCGCCGTCGAGGATGAGCGCCTTCGCCGGCAGGGCGCGCACGATTCCGACGAGCTCCGGCACGCGATGCGTCACGTCGGCGAGGCTGCGCGTGAAGACCCGCACGTCGTCGCCCGCGCGGTGTACCTGGATGCGCGCACCGTCGAGCTTGTACTCGACGGACGCCTCCCCGACGGCCTCGACCGCCGCCGCGGCCGTCGTTCCCGTCGACGCGAGCATCGGCAGGACCGGCCGCCCGACGACGAGGCCGACCGCGGCGAGGTCGTCGGCCGAGCCCGTCAGCGCGAGCAGCGCCGTCGCGCCGAGGTCGCCCGACAGCATCGCCGCGCGCCGCACCGTCTCGGCCCGGCGGCCGGACGCCTTCGCGATCGCGTCGAGGAGCACGCCCTCGAGCGCGCCCGTGCGCAGCTCGCCGAGGAGCACGCGCGCGATGAAGTCCCACTCGACCGTCGTCGCGCGGGCCGCGAGGTCGCGCAGCGCCTGCGCGCGCTCGGCTTGCGATCCTGTACCGGATGCGGCCGCCAGCCGGTCGAGAACCGCATCGACGTCACCGAGGCGGAGCGAGGGAACGGACGCGTGCTCCACGTCGAGCGCGGCGATCCCGCGCCACCCGACCCCGAGCCGGCCCTGCCGAGGGCTCGCGGTGAGGAACCCGATGGCGGCGGGGAGCTCGTCAGGATCGATCTGGGCGAGAAGCGACGCGAGGGCGTCGATCTTCGCGAGGCGCGACGGCGTCGCGCCGACCGAGTGGACCGTGTCGACCAGCCGTGCGAGCAGCATCCTCGGATTCTCGCACCGACCGCCGACACGCGGTACGGGTCAGCGACGGCTCCAGACGTCCCGCAGGGCCGGTTCGAGATCCGGCCATGCGAACCCGTACCCCGCCTGCGTGAGGATGCCGGGAAGGACCCATCGGCTCTTGAGGACGAGCTCGGGCTCCGTGCGCAGCACCCACATCGCGGGCTCGAGCATGAATCGCGGCGCCGGCAGGCCCACCGGCATCCCGACGACGCGTCGCAGCGTCGCCATGAGCTCCGTGTTGTCGCTCGGGTGGGGCGCGGCGAGGTTCACGGGACCCTCGATCGACGCCCTGTCGCGGATGAACCGCACGGCCCCGACGACGTCGTCGACGTGGATCCAGCTGAACCGCTGCCGCCCGCGCGAGCGGTGCCATGGGGCACGGCCGTCGCCCGAGGGGTGGCGTCCGATTCCGCGGTACCGGCGATGCGGGATCCATCTCCCGTCGAGCTGCGGACCGCCGAGGCCGAACCGTGCGAGCCGGAAGAGCGTGTTCGTCGCGGGGCCGTCGCCGAGGACGATCGCCATGCGCAGCGCGACGCGCCGGGTCGCCGGGAGGTCGCCCGCGAACAGCTCGGCCTCCCAGTCCCGCGCGACGTCGACGGAGAACCCGGCGCCGAGCTCGCCGCCGGCCTCGGTCTGCGGTCGGTCCAGGGCGTACCGGTAGATCGTCGCCGTGCTCGCGTTGAGCCACAGTGAAGGCGGGGCCGCGGCATCCGTCATCGCTTCGCGCAGGGCGCGCGTCGTCGCGGTGCGCGAGCGGTGGATCTCGTCGCGATGGGCGTCCGTGTAGCGGCAGTCGACGCTCTTGCCCGCGAGGTTGACGAGGAGGTCGGCGCCGTCGACGGCGCGGCGGAGGGCGACGGGGTCGTCCCACCGGGCGTCGGGACCTGTGCGTCCGATGATCCGGAGCTCGTACCCGTCGTCGACGAGCGCGCGCCGCAGCGCGCCGCCGACGAAGCCCGAGGCGCCGGCGAGCACCGCGATCGGCCGCGTCACGCGGCGACCCGGTCTGCCGCCTGCTCGACGAAGCGCAGATAGTCTCCGATGCCGTCGCCGACGGGGATCGCCCGGAGCACGACCTCGTCCACCGCCGCGCGGTGGCGATCGAGAAGCGCGGCGGGGCTCGCCGGAGCGATGACGGTGTCGCTCGCGGCGATGCCGAGGCGCTCGAGGTTGGCGCGGTAGGCGGGGACGCGCGCGTACCGCGCGCACTCGAGGTCGAGGCGCTGCCTCGCCGCCGGGTCGAACGCCGTGCGCACGTACAGTGCGACGTGCGCGCCCGACGAGACGGCACGCGCGGCGGACGCCTGAGCGGATGCCGCCTCCGGCGTCAGCCAGCTCAGCAGGGGGCCGCCGGACGCCTCGGCGGCGAGCCGGCGCATCCTCGGCCCGAGAGCCCCGACCATGATGCCGGCTCCCGTCTCCCGCAGTGCCGCGACGCCGTCGCGGACGAGCGCGAGGGCGCCGGCCCGCGCGCCGCCCGACCCGACGCCGAGCACGAGCCGGCCGACGGGGAGCCGAAGCTGCCGGACGGTGCGCGCGATCTCGACGGGCGATCGACGATCGAGGGGAAGGACCCCGGACGCGAGCACGAGAGAATCGGTCGCCTCCGCCGCGGCGGCGAGCCCCGCGAGCGCGTCGCCGCCGGGTGTGTCGTTGACCCACAGCGCGTGGAAGCCCGAGGCCTCCGTCGCCGCGGCGATGCGCGAGATCGCCTCGGCTCCGAGCGTGCCGGCGACGCCGAGGGAGACGGATGCCTGGGCCATCCTCCGAGTCTGCCCCATGCCGTGGCGCACGTCCGCCAGGCGCAGCCCGGACCCGGCCCACGGGCGGCGTGACGGCCGCGCGGGGTACGGCGGCCGGTGTGCGGCCGCGTCTCGATCGGCGCCCGCGCGGGCACGGCCGCGTCTCGATCGGCGCCCGCGCGGGCACGGCCGTGTCTCGATCGGCGACCGGACGCGCGCGCGGTGTCTCGATCGGCGACGGGACGACCTCGGCCGGTCCTCGATCCGCGACGCACGCGCCCCGGTCACGCGACGGCGCGCGCGACCTCCCCCGCCGCCGCGTAGAACTCGCGCAGGTCGGCCTCGGCCGTGGGCAGCAGGACGACGGAGTCGACGCCCGCGCCAGCGAACCGGCGCACGACGGCGGCGACATCGCCCACGTCTCCCGCCGCGACCCGCTCGCCGGCGTCGGACGGCGCCGTCTGGCCGAACCCGGCTCCGAACTCGGCGACGGCGCGGGCCTCGGCATCCGCACCGAACGCCGTGACGAGGTACGCGACGACGTCGTGGGCGCCGCTGCGCCCGGCCGTCGCACGCGCCGTGCGGATCGCCGAGACCGCGACCGCGATCTCCTCGGCGGTGTGGCGGCTGTCGAGCACCGTGCCGTCGGCGACTTCGCCCGTGAGGACGAGCGTCTTGGGCCCCTCGGCGGCCGCGTATACGAGCGGGGACGCCGCAGGCGGCCAGTCGAGCCGGACGCCGTCGAGCGTCACGTAGGCGCCCCGCGCCCTCACCTCGCCGCCCGCGAGCAGCGTGCGCAGGGCCGGGACGTACTCGCGCATGAGCGTCAGCGGCGACGGGACTCGCGCGCCGACCTGCGCCATCCATGGCAGGACGCCGTGCCCGACGCCCGGAAGCAGCCTGCCGGGGAAGATCCGCTCGATCGTCGCGATCTCCATCGCGGTGGCCGCGACGTTGCGCAGGGGCATCGGCGCGATGCCGATCCCCACGCGCAGCCGCTCCGTCCACGCGAGGGCCGCGGATGCCGCGGCGAAGGCGGACTGGCGGAAGCAGTCCTCCCACAGCCACAGCTCGGCCACGCCGCCCTCGTCGGCGGCCCGGGCGGCGGCTCGCAGCGCCTCGGGCGGGTGCGGGTAGGGACTGAAGATCGCGCCGACGCGGGTCATGCGTCTCACCCTGCCACGCGCCCCCGACACGACGAGGCCGCCCCGCAGTGCAGGACGGCCCCGTCGGACGGGCGGGTCAGGCCGCGCGGGCGAACTCCTGCGGCACCGAGACGACGAGCGCGCCGGCCACGGCATCCACCCTCACGGCTCCGCCGTCGCCCAGCGCGCCCGTCACGAACAGGTCGGCGATGCGATCGTCGACCTCGCGCTGGATGAGCCGGCGCAGAGGACGCGCCCCGTACTCGGGCTCGTACCCGTGCTCGGCGAGCCACGCGATCGCGGCATCCGTCGTCTGGATCCTGACGTCGCGCTTCGCGAGACGGGTCTCGGTCGCGCCGAGCAGCAACCGGACGATGTCGCGCAGCTGCTCCCTGTCGAGCTTGCGGAACATCACGATCTCGTCGACGCGGTTGAGGAACTCGGGCCTCATCGCCTCGCGGAGCCTGCCCATGACGCGATCGCGCAGATCCTTCTCGCTGCCGAAGCCGGTCGCGCCTCCGCCGTCCGCGATGAACCCGATCGCCCCCGCGCGGGACGCGAGGAACTCGGACCCGAGGTTCGACGTCATGACGACGACGGTGTTGCGGAAGTCGACCGTGCGCCCCTGGCCGTCGGTGAGCCGTCCGTCGTCGAGCACCTGCAGGAGCAGGTTGAAGACGTCGGGGTGGGCCTTCTCGATCTCGTCGAACAGCACGATCGAGTACGGATTGCGCCGCACGCGCTCGGTCAGCTGCCCCGCCTCGTCGTATCCGACGTATCCGGGAGGCGCCCCGACGAGCCGCGAGACGGTGTGCCGCTCGCCGAACTCGCTCATGTCGAAGCGGATGACGGCGCCGTCGTCGTCGAACAGCGACGCCGCGAGGGCCTTCGCGAGCTCCGTCTTTCCGACGCCCGTGGGGCCGAGGAACAGGAACGACCCGACCGGCCGGTGCGCGTCGCCCATTCCCGTGCGATTGCGCCGCACGGCCCTCGCGACGGCGGCGACGGCGTCGTCCTGTCCGACGACGCGCGCGTGCAGCTCGTCCTCGAGCGAGGCCAGGCGCTCGCGCTCGGTCTCGGTGAGGCGGTTGACGGGGATGCCGGTGGCCCGGCTGATGACGGCGGCGATCTCGGGCTCGTCCACGACGGCGTCGACGCGCGCCGCGGCGCCCGTCGCCGTCGCCTCGTCGAGCCTGGACTGGACGTCGGCGATCGCGTCTCGGATGCGTGAGGCGTCCTCGTACTTCTCCGCCGACACCGCCGCGTTCTTGTCGGCCTCGAGGTCCGCGAGCCGCTGCAGGAGGGCGCTCACGTCGACCTTGGCGCCCAGGCGCAGCCGCAGCCGTGCTCCCGCCTGGTCGATCAGGTCGATCGCCTTGTCGGGGAGCACGCGCTCCGTGAGGTAGCGGTCGCCCAGCTCGACGGCGGCGCGCAGCGCGGCATCCGTGTAGACGACCGCGTGGTGCTCTTCGTAGGCCGGCGCGAGGCCGCGCAGGATCAGGACGGCGTCCTCGATCGACGGCTCCCCCACCCGGACGGGCTGGAAGCGGCGCTCGAGCGCGGGGTCCTTCTCGACGACGCGATACTCCTTGAGAGTCGTCGCGCCCACGAGGTGCAGCTCGCCGCGGGCGAGACGCGGCTTGAGGATGTTGCCTGCGTCCATCGCGCCGTCTCCCCCGCCGCCTGCGCCGACGACGGTGTGCACTTCGTCGATGAAGACGATGAGCTCGCCGCGGCGCTGCGCGATCTCGTCGAGCGTCTTCGTCAGGCGCTCCTCGAAGTCGCCGCGGTAGCGGGTGCCCGCCAGCATCGCGGGCAGGTCGAGCGAGACGACGCGCTTGCCGTGCAGCTGCTCGGGCACGGCGCCGGCGACGATCGCCCGGGCGAGGCCCTCGACGATGGCGGTCTTGCCGACGCCGGCCTCGCCGACCAGCGCGGGGTTGTTCTTGGTGCGGCGGCTGAGGATCTCGATCGTCTGCTCGATCTCGTCCTCGCGGCCGATGACGGGGTCGAGGTCGCCGGCTCCGGCGAGCGCCGTCAGATCCGTGCCGTACGCGTCGAGCATGGGGGTCTGCGACGCGGGGCCTGTCTCGGCGGCCGCTTCCCCGGTCGGCGTCACGGTCTCGCGGACGCCCTGAGTGAGCGCCTCGGCGGTGACTCCCGCCTCCGCGAGGATGCGTCCCGCGGGGGCGTCCTGACCCAGCACGAGGGCGAAGAAGAGGTGCTCGGGATCGATGTAGGTCGAGCCCGAGGAGCGGGCGACCTGGAACGCGTGGAACAGAGCGCGGTGCACGGAGGGCGTCACGACGGCGCCGTCCACGTCGGCGGGGGCGGATGCCGCGGGAAGGCGCCCCTCCGCGGCTCGTGCGATCGCCGCGGGGTCGACGCCGATGCGCCGCACGGCCTCCTTCGCGGGGTCCTCGTCGACGAGCACCCGCAGCACGTGCAGGGCGTCGAGCTCGCGCTGGCCGCGTTCGAGCGCGAACCGGCCGGCGCGCTGCAGCACGTCCTGCGTGCGGGCGCCGAGGAACCGGCTGAGGTCGATCGACCGCTCTCCGCGGGCGCGCTCGCCCGCGAGGTATCGCGCGAGGAACTCGTCGAACGCGCTGCCGCCGTCGGCGCCGTCGGTCGACGGCGTGAAGTCTTCGGGCATTCCGATGCTCTCCTGAAGGTGAAGTGGTGCGCTCAAGCCGTCTGAACTTGAGCGCTGACGTATCAACTTCAACGCGGGAGGCCCGTTGCTATTCCGAGATGACGGGGGAGATCCTCCGCACGGGTCGCGGCCGCCGTCAGGAGGGAGCGCGCAGCGCTGGATCCGGGCTGTCCCACGTCTCGATCGTCTGCACGATCCAGAACGCCGCGAACAGCGCGAGGGCCACCGCCTCGCCGAGGAAGACCGGGGAGACGCCCCACGGCTCGGGGACGGCGAACCCGACGCCCGAGGCGATCACGACGCCGAGCAGCACCAGGAGGTCGGCGAGGATGCCGAACGCGATGATCGTGTAGACCAGGCGGTACCCCGGCTCGCCCGCGCGTGCCGCGTCGAGCGCGGAGGCGAGCGCCGCGACGGCGATGAAGGCGAAGAAGGATGCCGCAGCCACGACGTGGCCCGCGCGCAGGAACGAGTCGGGCGCCAGGAGCCACCACGCCGTCGCACCCGCGATGATCGCGCCTGCGACCACGAGCGCCCAGATCGTGCGACCCGTCAGGGTGCGCTGCACGGCGGCGACGACGAGCGCCGCGACCCACCCGACGGCGCCCGTGACGACGAGGGCCGTCATGCCGTTGTGCACGGCGCCGACGAACGCGGCAGGCACGCAGGGGGCGGGCGCGCCGGCGCAGTCGACGACGAGGCCGCGCACGTCGCCGCCGAAGACGGGCGCGGGCACGATCGCGACGACGGGCGCCGCGATCGCCGCGAGATCGAGCGAGACCTGTCCGAGGCTGTGCCCCGACAGGGCGAGGAGCGCGAGGCCCACCGCGAAGACGCCCCCGACGAAGATCGGCCCCGCCGACGTATAGTACGCGGCGCTGATCGAGCCGAGGGGGCCGTTGCCCCCGATCCAGGCGGCGATCGAGACGGAGATCATGGCGACGACCCCGACGAGCGAGAGCCGCAGGTACCGATACGTGCGCTCGAGGGAGGTGCTCGCGGTCGTCACGCGCCGAACGGCTCCTCGTGCAGCCCCTGCAGGGCCCGCGACAGATCGGGGACGCCCGCCGAGAACGTCACGTCCAGCTCGTCGAGCCGCCGCTGCGCCTCGCCGAGCGCCTTCTCGCCCTTCGCCGTGACGCGCAGGTCGGAGGCGGCCCCCGCATGCGCCGTCGAGTCGGCGACGAGCCCGTCGTCGACGAGGGCGCGGACGGCCGCGTGCGCCGTCTGGACCGTGATCTGCGAGCGACGCGCGAGCTCCGAGAACGAGATGCCCGGCGTCGAGTGGACATGCGCGAGCAGCCCGTACTTGCGGGTCGTGAGACCGAGGTCCTTCAAGGCGGCGCTGAGCCGCGCGTCCCACACCGACGACACCGTCAGCAGCGAGACGACGGGGCTGAACGGCGGGCGCTCGGGCATGCGTCTCATGCTAGCCCGGGGGTCCGCATCCGCTCCGGGACGCGCGCCGCGCGCCGCCGCGGGGTCAGAACCGCGCCTCGACGATCCGCCGCAGCAGCGTGCGGAGCGTCTCGAGGTCGTCGGCGCCGAGGACCTCCGCGTAGCGCTCCTCGAGGGCTGCGATGACGCGGTCGCCCTCCGCCATGCCCGCCTCTCCGCGCGCCGTCAGCACGATCCGCTTCGCGCGGCCGTCGTCCGGATCGGGGACGCGCTCGACGTAGCCGTCGCGGATCATCGCGTTGACGACGTCCGACATCGACTGCGGCGTGACGCCCGTGCGCGCGGCGAGCTCGGTGAGGCGGCTGCCGCGCTCGCGGTCGATGTGGGCGAAGACGAGCGAGTAGGAGCGGGGCTGCGGGAAGCCCGCCTGCGCGACGGTCATCGCGATGTGCGCGCCCTGCCGCAGGAACGCCTCGCCGAGGAGGGCCGTCGTATTGGGGCGGCCCGCTCGGTCGCCGACGCTGGGAAATCGCAGTTGCGCGCTGTCGTCGCCCGTCATATATTCAGGTCTACCTGAATAAATCGGCAGGATGCCGGAACCGCACCGGTGTGTCGCCGACGAGCAGACCGGAGGTGGTCTCCATGATGCACAAGCCGACACTCCTCGCGTGCGCGGGCGTGCTGCTCCTCGCGGGGGGACTCATCCAGGCGGTGGGCGACACGGTCTACGCGCTGGATCGCGTCTACCCGGGAGATCCGGGCTTCGCCTTCGCGAACCTCGTCGCCGCGACCTGGCACGTCTTCCTCCTCGTCGGCGTCGTCGCCGCGGTGAGGGCCCTGACTCCGCCGCTGCGGCGGCTCGGGCTGATCGGCGGCGCGGTGATGGCCCTCGGACTCGTGCTGCTCATCGCTGCCGAGGTCGTGACGCAGGTCGCCTCGGCGATCCCCGTCCCGCTCATCGCCGCATCCGCGCCCGTCACGGGCGTCGGCGCCGTGCTCCTCGGGGTCGCCCTGCTCCGTGACGGCGGACGCCGCCGTCTCGTCGGGCTCGCATCGCTGCTCGTCGGCGCCTACGCGCTCGCGGTCCTCATCCCGACTTCCCTCGGGCCCGCCGGCGCCGACTACGTCGTGGTCGCGGGCTGGGGGCTGTGCTGGGCCGTGCTCGGCGGCTCCACGCTCGCCGCAGCGTTCGCGGGGGCCGGAGCCGACCGCGCCGAGACCCGCGCCGCGCCCGCCGCCGTCACGCCCTGACGGCGTGCGGCGCCCGCTCGTACGTGTCGGGGGTGATCGTCAGCTCCGCCTGCCCGCCCGTGAGCGACCGCAGGTCGAGCACGTAGTGACCGAGCTCGGCATCCGGGACCGTCGCGACGATCCGAGCGCGGCCGTCGTCTGCCGCCTCGGTCGCGCCGACCCGTCCGCGGCGGCCGGACAGATCCGTCAGCACGGGCCCCTGCAGGTCGCTCGGGACGGTGACCGTGACGGACGACACGGGCTCGAGCAGGACCGTCCCGGCCCCGGCGAGCGCGGCCTTGACGCCGAGCGAAGCCGCCGTGCGGAACGCCATCTCGGACGAGTCGACGGAGTGCGCCTTGCCGTCGCGCAGCTCGACGCGCACGTCGACGACCGGGTGCCCCTGGGGGCCGCCCGATGCGAGCGCGTCGCGCGCGCCCCTCTCGACGGCGGGGATGTAGGAGCGCGGCACGGCGCCTCCCACGACCGAGTCCACGAACTCGAAACCGCCTCCGGGCGGGAGCGGCGACACGCGCAGCTGCACGACGGCGAACTGGCCATGCCCGCCGGACTGCTTCTTGAGCTTGCCCTCGGCCTCCGCGGCGCCGGCGATCGTCTCGCGGTACGCGACGGGCGCGGCCGAGGTCGACACGTGGACGCCGAACACCCGCGCGAGCCGCTCGACGGCGACCGCGACGTGCGTGTCGCCCAGGCCCCGCAGGATCGTGTCGCTGCCGGCGCGATCCACGACGAGCGTCGGGTCGTCCGCGACGAGCCGCTGCAGCGCGGTCGACAGCTTCGCGTCGTCCGACTGCGACACGGGGGTGAGGCTCACGGCGAAGACGGGATGCCGCTCGGGACGCCGCACGGGACGCGCACCCGTCTGCGCGCGCGTCCACAGCAGCGAGCCCGCGGGCGTCCCCGCGAGCTTCGCGACGGCTCCGATGTCGCCGGCCCGCAGAGCGTCTGCGGGCACGTGCTCGGACCCGCGCAGCCGGAACAGCGCGGGCATCCGCTCGTCGACGCCCGTCGTCGCGTTGCGCAGCCGGTCGCCGGGCCGCACGACGCCCGAGAGCACCTTGAGCAGGGCGATCTGCCCGACGAACGGATCAGCGACCGTGCGGAAGACGTGCACGAGCGCGTCGCCGGACGCGTCGACGGCGACGGCGTGGGCCGAGCCCCCCTCGCCCTCGTCGTCGACGCCGAGGAGGATGCGGCCGTCGCGCTCGTGCGGGGCGGGCGCGAGCTCGAGCACGAGGTCTGCGACGCGGTCGACGCCCGTTCCCGTGAGGGCGGAGCACAGGATGACGGGCACGGCCTCCCCCGCCGCGACCTCCTTCGCGAGCGTGCGCTCGAGCTCGCGCGCG
This sequence comes from Microbacterium ulmi, assembly GCF_011759705.1. Lineage (GTDB taxonomy): Bacteria > Actinomycetota > Actinomycetes > Actinomycetales > Microbacteriaceae > Microbacterium > Microbacterium ulmi. The sequence continues at coordinate 157,763 of NZ_JAAOZF010000001.1, forward strand.
GATGGCTCGGTGCCGTCGAGGTACGCCTCGAGCTGCGCATCGTCGTGCGAGACGATCTCCTCCGTCGCGTCCTGGTGGAGCCGGTGCTCCTCCGCCTCGAGGTCGGCCGGGATGGGCCGTTCGCTGTGGCGCCCCGCCGCGTCGTAGACGAGCGAGTGCTCGCCGAGCACGTCCGCGACCGCGTGGAAGTCCGCCTCCTCGCCCACGGGCAGCTCGATCGGCAGCACGTGCGGCCCGAACACGTCGCGCAGCTGCGCGAGCACGCGGCGGAAGTCCGCCCGCGCCCGGTCCTCCTGCGTCACGACGACGATGCGCGGCACCCCCGCGGCATCCGCGGCCGCCCACGCGGCCTTCGTGCCTGCCGTCACGCCGTCGACGGCGCTCACCGTCACGAGCGCGAGGTCCGCGACCGACAGCGCCGTGTCGACGGCGCCGACGAAGTCGGGGTGCCCGGGAGTGTCGGCGAGAGTCAGCGTCCCGTCGGTGCCGTCGTCGGCCGTCCAGGCGAAGTGCGCAAGCGAGAGCCCGAGGGTCGCGCCTCTCGCGATCTCCTCGGGCTCGTAGTCGCACACCGTCGTGCCCTGCTCGACGCTGCCCGCCCTCGGGATGGCCCCCGCACGCACCAGCAGCGCCTCGGCGAGCGTCGTCTTTCCCGAGCCACCCCCTCCGATGAGCGCGACAGTGCGATGTGTGACAGGAGATGCGGCATCCATCGAGACCTCCCCGCGGCGTTGCGGATCCGTATCGACCATCGTGTACCGGATGCCGCGAACGCGCCAGTGCTCCGCACGCCCCGGGTCGCGCGGTGGGGACGAGCCGCCGGTCAGGTCTTGGGCCGGGTGTTGCCGGTGAAGGGCGTCGTGCCCGGCGGGTCCGTCGCGCGCAGCGGCGTGCACACGTGCGCGCTGAGCGCGACCTGGTCGGGGAACGTCTTGTGACACTTGCTGCAGGTGACCGCCATGGAGAGAGTCTGCTCCTCCGGCGCGCTCGAGGGAACGGGCACGCCCGCCCGGATGCCGCGGCGCTAGCGTGGATGCGTGCTGTCGCTCGAGTCGCTGCGGCGGCGCCCCGACGTGGAAGGCCCCGGCCTGTCGGCGTCGGATGCCGCCGACCGCCTGATCCTCGACGAGTCGGCCGCGGCGCGCTCGGCCGCGCGCGAGGGCGGGCTGGTCGTCGTCGGTGACACGCACGGCGCGCTGACGCTCGCGGCGGCGGATGCCGGAGCCCGCGGCATCCGCGTGCACCAGGACGCGCTGACGGGCGAGCGGGCGCTCGCCGCGAACGCCGGGATGCTGGGGCTCGAGGGGTCCTTCTCCTCGCTGCCGCTGCACCGCGCCCTCGTCGAGCGCGCGCAGGTCGTGCTCCTGCGGCTCCCCCGCTCGCTCGAGGCCCTCGACGACATCGCGGCGCTCGTCGCGGCCCACGCCTCGCCCGACGTCGTCGTGTTCGCCGGCGGGCGCCTCAAGCACATGACGCACGCGATGAACGACGTGCTGCGCGCACACTTCGGCGGCCTCGACGTCACGCACGCACGGCAGAAGTCGCGCGTGCTCGTCGCCCGCGAGCCGCGTGCGGGGCATGATCCCGCGCCGCGCCGCGTGTCGCACGACGGGCTCGTCGTGTGCGCGTACGGCGGCGCGTTCGCGGGCGCCGCGATCGACATCGGCACGCGCTTCCTGCTCGAGCATCTGCCCGCGCGGGTGCCCGACGGCGATCCGCTCGTCGACTTCGCGTGCGGCACGGGCGTCGTGGCCGCGACGCTCGCGCGACGGCATCCGGGGCACCGCGTCTACGCGACGGACCAGTCGGCGTCTGCCGTCGCGTCGGCTCTCGCGACGGCCGACGCCAACGGCGTCGCAGACCGCGTCACGATCGAGCGCGCCGACCTGCTCGAGCGGCTCGGCGACGCGAGCGTCTCGTTCGTCGCGCTGAACCCGCCGTTCCACTCCGGCGCGACGCTGACCGACGCGATCGCGACGCGCATGTTCGCGGACGCCGGCCGCGTGCTGCGCTCCGGCGGCGAGCTGTGGACCGTGTGGAACTCGGCGCTGCTCTACCGGCCGGCGCTCGAGCGCCTCGTCGGCCCGACGCGCCAGATCGCCCGCAATCCAAAGTTCACGGTGACGGCGTCGGTGCGCCGCTGAGGGGGGACGACGAGGAGGCGACCGCCGTCAGAAGTCCCAGTCGTCGTCCTCCGTCGCGACGGCCTTGCCGATGACGTACGACGATCCAGACCCCGAGAAGAAGTCGTGGTTCTCGTCGGCGTTCGGCGAGAGCGCGGAGAGGATCGCAGGCGAGACGTTCGTGACGGATGCCGGGAACATCGCCTCGTAGCCGAGGTTCATGAGGGCCTTGTTGGCGTTGTAGTGGAGGAACTTCTTGACCTCCTCCGTGAGGCCCACGCCGTCGTAGAGGTCCTGCGTGTACTGCACCTCGTTGTCGTAGAGCTCGTACAGGAGCGAGAACGTGTAGTCCTTGATGTCCTGCCTCTCCGCGTCGGAGAGCTTCTCGAGCCCCTTCTGGAACTTGTAGCCGATGTAGTACCCGTGCACGGCCTCGTCGCGGATGATGAGGCGGATGATGTCGGCCGTGTTCGTGAGCTTGGCCTTCGACGCCCAGTACAGCGGGAGGTAGAAGCCCGAGTAGAACAGGAACGACTCCAGCAGCGTCGAGGCGACCTTGCGCTTGAGGGGCTCGTCGCCGCGGTAGTACTCCATGACGATCTGCGCCTTGCGCTGCAGGTTCTCGTTCTCGACCGACCAGCGGAACGCCTCGTCGATCTCCTTCGTCGAGCACAGCGTCGAGAAGATCGACGAGTAGCTCTTGGCGTGCACCGACTCCATGAACGCGATGTTCGTGTAGACGGCCTCCTCATGCGGCGTGATCGCATCGGGGATGAGCGACACGGCGCCCACCGTCCCCTGGATCGTGTCGAGGAGCGTCAGCCCCGTGAACACGCGCATCGTGAGCGTCTGCTCCTCGGGGGTGAGCGTGTTCCACGACTGCACGTCGTTCGACAGCGGCACCTTCTCGGGCAGCCAGAAGTTGTTGACGAGACGGTTCCAGACCTCGAGGTCCTTGTCGTCCTGGATGCGGTTCCAGTTGATCGCCTGGACGTGGTCGATGAGCTTCAGCTTCTCGGTCATAATCGTGTCCTTCTCAAGAGTCCCAGGTCAGGCCGTCACAGTGTGCACGAGACGCAGCCCTCGACCTCGGTCCCCTCGAGGGCCATCTGCCGCAGGCGGATGTAGTAGATCGTCTTGATCCCCTTGCGCCACGCGTAGATCTGCGCCTTGTTGATGTCGCGGGTCGTCGCGGTGTCCTTGAAGAACAGCGTCAGCGACAGTCCCTGGTCGACGTGCTGAGTCGCGGCGGCGTACGTGTCGATGACCTTCTCGTAGCCGATCTCGTACGCGTCCTCGTAGAACTCGAGGTTGTCGTTCGTCATGAACGGCGCCGGGTAGTAGACGCGGCCGAGCTTGCCTTCCTTGCGGATCTCGATCTTCGACGCGATCGGGTGGATCGAGCTCGTCGAGTTGTTGATGTACGAGATCGACCCCGTCGGCGGAACGGCCTGCAGGTTCTGGTTGTAGATGCCGTGCTCCTGGACCGATGCCTTGAGAGCGCGCCAGTCGTCCTGCGTCGGGATATGGTGCGCCGCGAAGAGCTCGCGCACGCGCTCGGTCTTGGGCGCCCACTCCTGCTCGGTGTACTTGTCGAAGAACTCCCCCGACGCGTAGGTCGAGTCGGCGAAGCCGTCGAACGCCTGTCCGCGCTCGATCGCGAGGCGGTTCGAGGCCCGCAGCGCGTGGAACAGCACCGTGTAGAAGTAGATGTTCGTGAAGTCGACGCCCTCCTCCGAGCCGTAGTGCACGCGCTCGCGCGCGAGGTAGCCGTGGAGGTTCATCTGGCCGAGGCCGATCGCGTGCGAGCGGTCGTTGCCATCCTCGATCGAGCGGACCGAGCGGATGTGGCTCTGGTCGCTGACGGCGGTGAGAGCCCTGATGCTGGTCTCGACCGTGCGGCCGAAGTCGGGCGAGTCCATCGCGAGCGCGATGTTGAGCGAGCCCAGGTTGCAGGAGATGTCCTTGCCGATCTGGTTGTACGAGAGGTCCTCGTTGTACGTCGTCGGCGTGTTGACCTGCAGGATCTCCGAGCACAGGTTCGACATGTTGATCCGGCCCTTGATGGGGTTGGCCCGGTTCACGGTGTCTTCGAACATGATGTACGGATAGCCCGACTCGAACTGGATCTCGGCGAGGGTCTGGAAGAACTCGCGCGCGTTGATCTTCGTCTTCTTGATGCGGGCGTCGTCGACCATCTCGCGGTACTTCTCGCTGACCGAGATGTCGCCGAACGGCACGCCGTAGACCCGCTCGACGTCGTACGGCGAGAACAGGTACATGTCCTCGTCGTTCTTGGCGAGCTCGAACGTGATGTCGGGGATCACGACGCCGAGCGAGAGCGTCTTGATGCGGATCTTCTCGTCCGCGTTCTCGCGCTTCGTGTCGAGGAACCTCATGATGTCGGGGTGGTGCGCCGACAGGTACACGGCGCCCGCTCCCTGGCGTGCGCCGAGCTGGTTGGCGTAGCTGAAGCTGTCTTCGAGGAGCTTCATGACGGGGATGATGCCGCTGGACTGGTTCTCGATCTGCTTGATCGGAGCGCCCGACTCGCGGATGTTCGAGAGGAGCAGCGCCACCCCGCCGCCGCGCTTGGACAGCTGCAGCGCCGAGTTGATGCCGCGCGCGATCGACTCCATGTTGTCTTCGATCCGCAGCAGGAAGCACGAGACGAGCTCGCCGCGCTGGGCCTTCCCCGTGTTGAGGAACGTCGGGGTCGCCGGCTGGAAGCGACCGGAGATGACCTCGTCGACGAGCGCGGTGGCGAGCTCCTGGTCGCCGTCGGCGAGGCCGAGGGCCGTCATGACGACGCGGTCCTCGAAGCGCTCGAGGTACCGCTTGCCGTCGAAGGTCTTCAGCGTGTAGCTCGTGTAGTACTTGAACGCGCCGAGGAAGGTGTCGAAGCGGAACTTCTTGCCGTACGCGCGGTCGGTGAGCTCCTGGATGAAGGAGAACGGGTACTTCTCGAGCACCTCGGGCTCGTAGTACTGCTTCTCGACGAGGTAGTCGAGCCGCTCCTTGAGGGAGTGGAAGAACACCGTGTTCTGGTTGACGTGCTGCAGGAAGTACTCGCGCGCAGCGCGCCGGTCGGCGTCGAACTGGATCTTCCCGTCGGCGTCGTACAGGTTCAGCATCGCGTTGAGGGAGTGGTAGTCCATTCCCTCGAACGCGGGGTTGTGCTTGAAATCCGTCTGCACTCTGTTGTCTGAAGAAGTAGTCACTGCAGCTTCCACCATCGTTCCAATCCGTCGCTCACGCGATCGACGTCTTCCGGCGTGCCGAAAAGTTCCAGCCTGTACAAGTGCGGCACACGACACTTGCGGCTCACGATGTCGCCCGCGAGGCAGAAGGCCTCGCCGAAGTTCGTGTTGCCCGCGGAGATGACTCCGCGGATGAGGCTCCGGTTGGCCTCGTCGTTGAGGAACCGGATCACCTGCTTGGGCACCGAGCCCTTCTCCTCGCCGCGTCCCTGCCCGCCCCCGTACGTGGGGGTGACCAGGACGAACGGCTCTTCGACGACGAGCCGCGGCTCGTGCGAATGGAGTGGGATGCGCAGTGCCGGCATCCCGAGCTTCTCGATGAAACGCGCCGTGTTGCCCGACACGCTCGAGAAGTACACGAGCAGTGGCGCTCGCGTCGCGATCGCCGTGCTCATGGGGAGTTCCTAGGCGAGACGGGCTGCGAGCTCGTCGATCTTGTCGGGACGGAAGCCCGACCAGTGGTCCTGGTCGGTGATGACGACGGGCGCCTGAAGATAGCCGAGCGCCTTGACCTGCTCGAGCGCGTCGGCGTCCTGCGAGAGGTCGTGCACCTCGTATTCGATGCCCTTCGAATCGAGCGCGCGGTAGGTCGCCGTGCACTGGACGCAGGAAGGCTTCGTGTAGACCGTGATCGCCATATGGATCGTCTCTCCCCTCAAGAACCAAACTCTGACCGGCAGTCCCCCCGCCGGGAGACCAATACTACATATGGGTACCGACATCCGGAAGCACCACAAGGGCTAGTAGTTACATCCGTGTAGTTTTCCACCGCTCTCCCCAGATACAACACAGCTTGTCCACCGTTTCATCCACAGGAGGCGCCTTTCTCGGACGCCTCGAAAACGCCTGGATCACGCGGGTTTCGGATGCCGCGGCCGCAGCTGTCCACAGATCCGACGCTAGGCGGGTCCTCCGACATCCGATCGGCCTGTGGAGGCGGTCCCGGCGTCTACTCGGCGTGTTGCGGTGTATCCCGCCGGAGAGCATGCGGGCGATAGCGTGGAGCAATGGCGGGGTACCGTGATCTGCTGCGCACGCCGGGCGTCGCGCGGATCATCGTCGCCCAGCTGACGGCGCGCTTCCCGAACGGGATGACGAGCCTCGCGATCCTGCTGCACATCCAGTCCGTGACGGGCTCGTACGGCTCGGCCGGCCTCGTGCTGGCCGCGACATCCGTCGGACAGGCCATCGCAGGACCCGTCACGAGCCGCTGGATGGGCATGTGGGGCATGCGTCGCGTCCTGACCCTCACGACGGCCGTCTGCGCCGTCGCGATCGCGACGCTCGCGCTCGCGCGGATGCCTCTGCCCGGCTACATGGCGCTCGGCATGCTCGCGGGGCTGTCGACGCCGCCCGTGCAGTCGGCTGTGCGCACGATCTATCCCAAGATGGTCAACTCGCGACAGCTCACGCCGCTGTTCTCGCTCGATGCGAGCCTTCAAGAGATCATCTGGATCATCGCGCCCGTGCTCATCACGTTCGTCGCGACGCAGGTCGGCACCGTCGAGGGCCTGCTCCTCGTGGTCGTGATCCTCGTCGGCGGCTGCGCGTGGTTCATCCTCTCCCCCGAGGTGGGGCGCGTGCGCATCCCGCGCAGCCGACGCAGCATCGGCAAGGTGCTGACCAAGCCCGCCGTGCTCCTGGCCACGGTCGTCGGATTCCTCCTCATCGGCGCGTGCGCCGCGGTCGAGGCGGGCGTCGTCGCGACGTTCGGCCACGGCGGGCTCGAGGCCGGCATCGTCCTCGCGCTCTTCTCGGTCGGCAGCCTCGCGGGCGGACTCACGTTCGGACACATCCCGATCGGCTCGTGGGCGATGGCCCGGCGTCTGTTCATCGTGACGGTGGGCCTCGCCCTCACGATGATCTCCCTCGACGTGTGGTGGCTCGGCGGCACGCTCGTGCTCGCCGGCATCGGCATCGCCCCTGCCCTGGCCGTGCTGTTCGCGATGACGTCGGCGAGCGTCAAGTTCAGCGACACGGCCGAGGCCTTCGGCTGGGTCGGCACGGGGCAGCTCATCGGGGCGGCGGCCGGCTCCGCCATCGCGGGCTTCCTGATCGACGGCATCGGCCCCGAGGGCGCCTACATCGCGGCGACGGTGTTCTCGGCCGCTGGTCTGCTCGTCGCGATCGTGTTCGTCCGCGCCTTCCCCGACCTCCGGCATCGCGACGCCAGCCCCATCCCCGACACGGAGCCCGTCGAGACCGTCACGTGACGCGGCATCCCTTCTCAGAGTTCGCAGATCGATGCCAAACTCGCACGATTGCTCGGAGTCGCTGCGAGCTTCGTGCGATCCTGCGGACCGTGCGCCGTCGCGACGTCACGCGATGCGGCGCAAGAGCTCCAGGACGCCGAGGGCGTAGGCGTCCGCCGGCTCAGGATGCTGGAACACGAAACGCTCGCCGCGAACCTCGATCTCGACCTGGTACGTGTCGGAGAGGCGCCGCAGCGACCGGAACGCACCGCGCAGCATCTCGCGCAGCTGCTCCTCGGACGGCAGCCACAGGGCGTCCTCCTGCGCGACCGAGTCGAGCGCCCACTCCGTCGTGCCGTTGAACGCGAGGATTCGGCCCGTCGGGTACTCGCGCGGCTCGATCGTCATCTCGCTCACCGTGAACACGTCCGCCTCGAACTCGGGCTCGCTCAGCTGGAACCGGTCGCCTGAACGCGGGCGCCACACGAGCCCGGCGGCGCGCAGCGCGAGCGCCAGATCGGTCGAGATCATAGGCTCAGAGTATGCCGTCCCCGCTCCTTCTCCCCCGCCTCGCCTGGGGCGCCGCGGCCGCGCCGCGCCGCGCTCTCCTCGTCCACGGCCTCGGCTCGAACGGTGCGCTCATGTGGCGCTACGGCGTGACGCTCGCCGACGCGGGCTGGCACGCGACGGCCGTCGACCTCCGCGGGCACGGCACGGCGCCCCGTGCGCTGGACTACACGCTCGCGGCCTACGCGGCCGACGTCGCCGCGACCACGCCCGACGGCGGCGGCCCGTGGGACCTCGTCGTCGGCCATTCGCTCGGCGGCGCCGCCACGACGGTGGCGGCGGCCCGGCACGTCGGATGGACCCGCCGGCTCGTGCTCGTCGACCCCGCGATCCACCTCGTCCCTCATGACCGCGACGTCGTCCGCGAGAGCCAGGAGCGCTCGTTCGCCGACCCCGGCGTCGCCGCCGTGCGCGCCGAGCATCCGACGTGGCACGAGCACGACATCGAGCTCAAGGCGCTGTCGGCGCAGCAGGCGAGCCGCTGGGCCGTCGAGCAGACGAGCGAGCAGAACGACCCGTGGGATGTGCGCAGGGATGCCGTGCGCCTCGCGATCCCGACGCACGTGATCGCTGCGGACCCGACGGTCTACTCGATCTTCAAGGGCGAGCTCGTCCACGAGGTCCTCGCCAATCCCCTCGTCTCGGTGTCGGTCGTCGCCGGCGCCGGGCACTCCCCTCACCGCGACAAGCCGGAGGCCACGATGGCCGAGTTCCTGAGCAGGATCCACGTATGAGCGCCTTCGACCCGTCGGCGTTCCTCCCCGACGACCTGCTCGACCGCTTCCGCGAGCGCGCGGCCGTGCACGACCGCGACAACACGTTCCCCGGCGACGACCTCGCCGACCTGAAGGCCGCGGGATACCTCGCGCTCCTCGTGCCGGCGGAGCTCGGCGGAGCGGGGCTCGGCCTGGCCGAGGCATCCGTCCTCCAGCAGCGCCTCGCCGGCGCGGCCCCGGCGACGGCCCTCTCGATCAACATGCACCTCGTGTGGACGGGCGTCGCGAAGGTGCTCGCCGACCGCGGCGTCGACGCCCTGCGCTTCGTGCAGGAGGGCGCAGCGGCGGGCGAGGTCTTCGCGTTCGGCATCAGCGAGGCCGGAAACGACCTCGTGCTCTTCGGGAGCGACACGGATGCCGCGCCGCAGCCCGACGGCTCGTACGCGTTCACGGGCACCAAGATCTTCACGTCGCTGGCCCCCGTCTGGACGCAGCTGGGACTGCACGGCCTCGACACGACATCGCCCGACGGTCCCAAGCTCGTCTACGCGTTCGTCCCGAGAACGGATGCCGTGGTCACCCGCGACGACTGGGACACGCTGGGCATGCGCGCGACGCAGAGCCGCACGACCGAGCTGCACGGCGCGGTCGCTCCGGCCGACCGCGTCGTGCGCCGCGTCGACCCTGGTCCGAACCCCGACCCCATCGTCTTCGGCATCTTCAGCGTCTTCGAGCTCCTGCTCGCGTCGGTCTACACGGGCATCGCGCGCAGGGCGCTCGATCTCGCGGTCGAGACGGCGAAGAAGCGCACGTCCAAGCGCACGGGGGCCGCATACAGTCAGGACCCCGACATCCGCTGGCGCATCGCGGACATGGCGCTCGCGTACGACGCGCTTCCGCCGCAGATCGCGGCGCTCACGCGAGCGGTCGACGACGTCGTACCGCCGGACGGCCGGTGGTTCTCCTACATGAGCGGCGTCAAGCACCGCGCCGCGACGACGGCGAAGCACATCGTCGACGAGGCGATCCTCGTGTCGGGCGGCTCGTCGTACTTCACGCGCTCCGAGCTCAGCCGCCTGTACCGCGATGTGCTCGCCGGCCTCTTCCACCCGTCCGACCCGGAGTCGGCGCACTCCACCGTCGCGACGGCATGGCTGGGGCCCGTCGAGGGCTGACGCCCGAACCGAGCAGGATTCGAGAAGCACGGATGCCGCGGCATCCGTACCGTGAAGGTCATGACCGATACACGAGACACGAAGACCGGCTTCACCGCCGAGGAGCGCGCCGCCATGAAGCAGCGTGCCGCGGAGCTGAAGGCGCAGAAGGGCGGAGCCTCGAAGGCGAAGGATCTGCAGGCCGTCGTCGACGCGATCGCGGCGATGCCCGACGCCGACCGCGTCATCGCGGAACGCCTGCACGCGATCGTGACCTCCGTCGCGCCGCACCTCGATCCGAAGACCTGGTACGGGTTCCCCGCGTATGCGCGCGACGGGAAGATCGTCGTCTTCTTCAAGGCCGCGTCCAAGTACAACAGCCGCTACGCGACGCTCGGCTTCGAGGAGGCGGCGCAGCTCGACGACGGCGAGATGTGGCCGACGTCGTACGCCATCGCGACCCTCACGGATGCCGACGCGGACCGCATCGCCGAGCTCGTGAAGCGCGCCGCGGGCTGAGGCGAGCCTCGACGCCAGGCTTGCGCTCTCGCTCGACCCGCGCGATCGCGCCGCCGCGCACCTCGTCCCGCTCCGACATCGAATGCCGTGCGAGGATGAGGCGCATGGCGCGCACTCCCACGGCTCTCCTGAGCCCCGCCGATCAGGAGCGGCGCCGCGCCCTGCGCATCATGAAGGGCGTCGCGCTCGGGGCGCTCCTGTTCACGGCCGTGCTCTTCGTCGTCGCGTTCGCGCTGCAGACGCGCTATCCGTGGCTCGCGTATGTGCGCGCCGCGGCCGAGGGCGGCATGGTGGGCGCGCTGGCCGACTGGTTCGCCGTGACGGCGCTGTTCCGGCATCCGCTCGGCATCCCGATCCCGCACACGGCGATCATCCCCAACCGCAAGGACGAGATCGGCCGCAACCTCGGCGAGTTCGTCGAGACGGAGTTCCTCCGCGGCGACGTCGTGCGCGCGAAGCTCGCGACGACGGCGATCGCGGCACGGCTCGGCGAGTGGCTCCGGATGCCGGCCCACGCCGAGCGCGTGACCACCGAGGCGGCGGCGATGGTGTCGGGCGTCCTCGACGCGCTGAGCGACGACGACGTGCAGGACGTCATCGCCGAGCTCGCGCGCGAGCACCTCATCGTGCCGGAGTGGGGCCCGCCGCTCGGCGGATGGCTCGGGCGGATCGTCGACGCCGGCGCTCATCACGGCGCCGTCGACCTCGCCGCCGACTCGATCGCGGCGTGGCTCGCGGCCAACCACGCGGCCTTCTCCGGTCTGGTCTCCCGCCGCCTGCCGTCGTGGGTGCCCTCCATCGCGCACCGGTTCGTCGACGACACCGTCTACAACGAGGCGGTCAAGTTCGTGGCGGCCGTGCAGGCCGACGCACAGCATCCCGCCCGTCGCGCGATCGACGGCTATCTCGCGCGGCTCGCCGACAACCTCCAGCACGACCCCGCGACGATCGGCCGCCTCGAGGACGCCAAGATCGCCGTGTTCGACAGCCCGCGCGTGCGAGAGCTCGCCGCGGAGGTCTGGAACACGGCGAAGGCCGGGCTGCTCGCATCGCTCGCAGATCCCGAGAGCGGGCTGCGCCGCCGGGCTGCGGCTGCCCTGTCCGACCTGGGCGGGCGACTCGCGACGGAGGATGCGCTGCAGCGGCGCGTCGACGCGTGGGTGACGGATGCCGCTGTCTTCCTCGTCGACCGCTACCGCCACGACATCGCGTCGATCATCACCGACACGGTCGAGCGCTGGGACCCCGACGAGACGACCGAGAAGATCGAGCTCATGGTGGGTCGCGATCTGCAGTACATCCGGCTCAACGGCACGGTCGTGGGCGCTCTCGCGGGGCTCGTCATCTTCACCGTCGCGCAGGCGCTCCTCGGCTAGGTACCCTGAGGCCATGGCCGAGCCCCCCGACCAGCTCCTGTTCAGCTACGGCGCCCTGCAGAACCCTCACCTGCAGCTGGCGACGTTCGGACGCGTGGTCGAGAGCGAGCCCGACATCCTGCCCGGCTACACCGCCGACTACGTCGAGGTGCCCGACGGGCGCTTCACCGACCTGACGGGCCTGACGGTGCACCCGCAGCTGCGCGCGACGGGCAATGCGCGGGACAAGGTCATCGGACGCGTGCTCCAGCTCACGGAGGCCGAGCTCGACGCCGCCGACCAGTTCGAGGTGTCGATGTATCGCCGCACGCCCGTGACCCTCGCGAGCGGTCGTGGGGCGTGGGTGTACGTGTCGGCGTGATGAGCCTCCCCCACGATCCGCTGTGGCCGCGCGCGGGCGACTGGCCACCGTTCGACGAGATCGAAGGGCGGGGGGATGCCGCGATCCTCGGCGTCCCCGCGTTCCGCACGTCGCTGTCGCCGACGGGCGCGCACGCGACTCCGGCCGCCGTGCGCGAGGCGCTGCGCCGCTTCAGCCCGGCGCTCCTGGGACCGCCGGCGATCGATCTCGCCGTCGCGCTCCGCATCGCCGACGCGGGTGACGTCGCCGATCCCGACGGGCCCGACGGGGAGGCCGTGGTGCGGTCGCGCGTCGCGGCCATCGCTGCGCGCACGGGGCTCGTGATCGCGCTGGGCGGAGACAACTCCGTCACGTACGCTGTCGCTCAGGGCGCGGGAGCGGCGGGTCTCATCACGCTCGACGCGCATTTCGATCTGCGCGACGGCGTCTCCAACGGCTCGCCCGTGCGCCGGCTCGTCGATGGCGGCCTCGATCCGCGCCGCATCGTGCAGGTCGGCATCGCGGACTTCGCGAACTCCGCCGCGTACGCGCGGCGCGCCGCCGACCTCGGCATCGCCGTCGTCACCGTCGACGACGTCCGCAGGCGAGGCGTCGCCGACGTCATGAGCGACGCCCTCGAGATCGCGGGAGCCGGCGGCGGGCCCGTGCACCTCGACGTCGACGTCGACGTGTGCGACCGATCCGTCGCGCCCGGGTGCCCCGCGTCGGTCCCGGGCGGGCTCGCGGCGTGGGAGTTGCGCGCGCTCGTGCGGGCCGCGGCATCCTCACCTCTCGTGACGTCGGCCGACATCGTGGAGGTCGACGCGACCGCCGACGCCCCCGACGGCCGCACCGTGCGCCTCGCCGCGCTGTGCGTCCTCGAACTCCTGGCAGGAAAGGCACTCCGATGACCCTCACGCTCGTGCTCGTGCGCCACGCGAAGTCGGACTGGGGCGACCCGTTCCTCACCGATCACGACCGGCCGCTCAGCGACCGCGGCCTCCGGGACGCACCCGTCATGGCCCGCAGGCTCGCCGAGACGGGCCTGCGGCCGGAGGTGATCCTCGCGAGCACCGCCGTGCGCGCGAGGACGACGGCCGAGGCGTTCGCCGCCGAGCTCGGCATCGCCGTGTCGCTCGACTCCGAGCTGTACGGTGCGCCGGCGGCGGCGCTGCTGAGCGCGGTCGCCGCGACGCAGGCGTCTGCGGTCGTCGTCGTGGCGCACGATCCGGGCATGACGGTGCTCGCGGAACGTCTGTCGGACGGCGGCATCGGCCACATGCCGACATGCGCCGTCGCGACCTTCACGTGGCACGAGGACGACTGGGATGTCGCGACGGCCGTCGAGCCGGCCTCCTGGGACTTCGACGCACCCGGGCGGTGAACGCCCGGCGTGAGCCCGGATTGCCGGCACCCGACGGCGAGCGTCGGGACAGTGAGCACCCGAGCGGTCAACGCCCTGCGTGACGCAGCCGGACTGCCGGGAGCCGGCCGTGGGCATCAGAGCCTGGCGCCGTCCTTCCAGACCGTCCGCACGAGCGGCACGCCCGGCCGGTAGGCCAGGTGCACGCGCGTCGGCGCGTCCAGCAGCACGAGATCTGCGCGCTTCCCCGGCGCGATGACGCCGACGTCGTCGCGGCGCAGCGCCGTCGCGCCGCCCGCCGTCGCGGCCCACACGGCCTCGGCAGGGGTCATGCGCATCTCGCGCACGGCGAGCGCGATCATGAGCGGCATCGAGCTCGTGAAGCTCGAGCCCGGATTGCAGTCGCTCGCGAGCGCGACCGTGACGCCCGCGTCGAGCAGCCGCCGGGCATCGGGGTACGGCTGCCGCGTCGAGAACTCGACGCCCGGCAGCAGCGTCGCGACGGTGCCGCCGCCCGCGAGGGCTGCGACATCCTCGTCCGACAGATACGTGCAGTGGTCGACGGATGCCGCGCCCAGCGCGACGGCGATCCGCACGCCCTCGCCCGGGCCGAGCTGGCTGGCGTGCACGCGCGGGGCGAGGCCGTGCGCGATGCCGGCGGCGAGAATGCGCGCGGACTCGTCGGGCGTGAAGGCGCCGCGCTCGCAGAACACGTCGACCCAGCGGCTGTGCGGCGCGCAGGCCCGCAGCATCTCTCCTGCGACGAGCTCGACGTAGTCCTCGCGCCGGTCGGCGTACTCGGCGGGGACGACATGCGCCCCGAGGAACGTGACCTCCGGCGTGACCTCCGCGGCGAGGCGTGCGAGCCGCTCCTCGTCCTGCACGGTCAGCCCGTATCCCGTCTTGACCTCGAACGTCGTCGTGCCCTGCGCGTGCAGCTCGGCGACGAGCCCGCGCAGGCGGCGACGCAGCTCGTCGTCGCTCGCCGCACGCGTCGCGGCGACCGTGCGCCGTATTCCCCCCGCGGCATACGGTGTTCCCGACATGCGCGCCTCGAACTCGTCCGCGCGGTCTCCGCCGAAGACGAGGTGGGTGTGCGAGTCGACGAAGCCCGGGATCACGGCACGACCGCCGGCATCCACCACCTCGTCCACCCGGGCCGGGAGACCACCCCGCGCGCGAGGCATCCCGCCGTGCAGCGGGTCTCGCGGGCGACGTGGCCTCTCGGCGTCGCGGGCCGCGCCGACCCACGCGATCCGGCCGCCCTCGATGAGCACCGCGGCATCCGTCGTCGTCCCGCACGGATCTGCGGGAGCCGCGACGTTCGTCGTCAGCTCGCCGATGTTCGTGATGAGAGTCGCTCTCACGCCGTCGGCTCCGCCGGCATGGGCACCGTCAGGCCGCGCTCGCGGGCGACCTCCCGCGCGCGTGCGTAGCCCGCGTCGACGTGCCGCATGACCCCCGTGCCGGGGTCGTTCACGAGCACCCGCTCGAGCTTCTCGGCGGCGAGCGCCGTTCCGTCGGCCACGGTGACCTGCCCCGCGTGGATCGAACGGCCGATTCCGACGCCCCCGCCGTGGTGGATCGACACCCACGACGCGCCCGAGGCCGTGTTGAGCAGGGCGTTGAGCAGGGGCCAGTCGGCGATCGCGTCGGAGCCGTCGGCCATCGCCTCCGTCTCCCGGTAGGGCGAGGCGACGGAGCCGGCGTCGAGGTGGTCGCGGCCGATCACGATCGGACCGGCGAGCTCGCCTGAGGCCACCATCTCGTTGAACCTGAGCCCCGCGAGGTGCCGCTCCTGATAGCCGAGCCAGCAGATGCGGGCGGGAAGCCCCTCGAAGCGCACCTTCTCGGCGGCCTTCCCGAGCCAGCGGTGCAGGGCCTTGTCCTCGGGGAAGAGCTCCATGACGGCACGGTCGGTCTTCGCGATGTCCGCTGGGTCGCCCGACAGTGCGACCCAGCGGAACGGTCCCTTCCCCTCGGCGAAGAGCGGCCGGATGTAGGCAGGCACGAAGCCGGGGAACGCGAACGCGCGCTCGAATCCGCCGAGCTGCGCCTCACGCCGGATGGAGTTCCCGTAGTCGAAGACGGCGGCTCCGGCATCCTGGAATCCCACCATCGCGGCGACCTGCTTCGCCATGCTCCCGCGGGCGCGCGCTGCGAAGGCCTCAGGATCGCGTGCGGACTCGGCTCTCCAGCTCTCGAACGGGATGCCGACCGGCAGGTATGCGAGCGGGTCGTGCGCGCTCGTCTGGTCTGTGACGACGTCGATCGGGACGCCGCGCAGGAGGAGGTCGGGGAACACTTCGGCGGCGTTGCCGACGATCCCCACGGAGAGTGCCTCGCCGGCGTCCTTGGCGGCGAGGACGCGTGACACGGCCGCGTCGAGGTCGGTCGTGTACTCGTCGAGGTAGCCGTGCTCGGCGCGGCGCGCGAGCCGGGACTCGTCGACGTCGACGACGAGCACCGCCCCGCCGTTCATCGTCACGGCGAGGGGCTGCGCGCCGCCCATGCCGCCGCATCCGCCCGTCAGCGTCAGGGTGCCCGCGAGCGAGTCGCGGGCGAGGGATGCCGCGACCGCCGCGAACGTCTCGTACGTGCCCTGGAGGATCCCCTGCGTGCCGATGTAGATCCACGAGCCCGCCGTCATCTGCCCGTACATCGTGAGGCCGAGCGCCTCGAGCCGGCGGAACTCGGGCCACGTCGCCCAGTCGCCGACGAGGTTCGAGTTCGCGATGAGGACCCGCGGAGCCCACTCATGCGTGCGGAACACGCCGACGGGCTTGCCGGACTGAATGAGCAGCGTCTCGTCGGGCTCGAGCTCGTCGAGCGCGCGCACGATCGCGTCGAAGGCCTCCCACGACCGCGCGGCCCGGCCCGTGCCCCCGTACACGACGAGGTCCTCCGGATGCTCCGCGACCTCGGGGTCGAGGTTGTTCATGAGCATGCGCTTGGCGGCTTCGGCGCCCCAGCTCTTGGCCGTCCTGTGGCCGCCGCGCGGTGCGCGGACCGGTCCTCGGAGGATGGACGCGCGGGTCGCGTCCCTCGGATCCGGGACGCCCGCGCCCTCGGCCGCCCGGCCCCCGCCGCCTCGCCCGTCGGTCATCGCGCGTGCCCCTTCGCGAGGGCAGGGGCCGCGGCATCCGCGATCGCACCCGACCTGACGAGCTCTGCGACGGCCTCGATCTCGGGCGAGACGAACCTGTCGGGGCCGGGGCCGCCCGCGACGGAGCGCACGAGATCGCGCACGGCGCCTGTCGCCCTGCCCGGCAGCAGGGGCGCACGCAGATCCAGCGCGCGGGACGCCGTCAGCACCTCGATCGCGAGCACGCGCGCGAGCCCGTCGATCGCGCGGCGCAGCTTGCGCCCCGCCGCCCAGCCCATCGACACGTGGTCCTCCTGCATCGCCGACGACGGGATCGAGTCGACGGATGCCGGCACGGCGAGGCGCTTGAGCTCGGAGACGATGCCGGCGGCTGCGTACTGCGCGATCATGAGCCCCGAGTCGACACCCGGCTCGTGCGCGAGGAACGGCGCCAGCCCGTGGCTGCGAGCGGGGTCGAGCGCGCGATCGGTGCGCCGCTCCGAGATCGACGCGACATCGGCGACCGCGATCGCGAGGAAGTCGAGCACGTACCCGACGGGCGCGCCGTGGAAGTTGCCGTTGGACTGCACGCGCCCGTCGACCGTGACGACGGGGTTGTCGATCGCGGCCGCGAGCTCGCGCTCGGCGATGAGGCCCGCGTGAGCGGCCGTGTCGCGCGCTGCGCCGTGCACCTGCGGCGCGCACCGCAGCGAGTACGCATCCTGCACGCGGCCGTCCTCCGGACCCTTGTGCGACGCGACGATGGGCGAGTCCCCGAGCAGCGCCCGCAGGTTCGCGGCCGAGGCCGCCTGCCCGAGGTGCGGCCGGAGCGCCATGAGGTCGGCCGCGAACACCGCATCCGTGCCGAGCTGGCTCTCGATCGACATCGCGGCCGCGACATCGGCCGTGTCCAGGAGCACCGAGAGGTCGTCGAGGGCGAGCAGCAGCATCCCGAGCATGCCGTCGGTGCCGTTGACGAGGGCGAGTCCCTCCTTCTCCTCGAGCACGAGGGGGGCGATGGATGCCGCGGCGAGCGCGTCGGAGGCCGCCATCTCCACGCCGCCGACGCGCACCGGGCCTTCGCCCATCGCAGCGAGTGCGACGTGCGACAGCGGCGCGAGGTCGCCCGAGCAGCCGAGCGACCCGTACTCGCGCACGATCGGCGTGATGCCGGCGTCGAGCATCGCGGCATAGGTCTCCACGACGACGGGCCGCACGCCCGTGCGCCCCGTCGCGAGCGTCTGCAGCCGCAGCAGGGCGAGCGCCCGGACGACCTCGCGCTCGACCTCGGCTCCCGTCCCCGCCGCATGCGAACGGATGAGGCTCGCCTGCAGCTGACGCCGCCGATCGGGCGCGATGAACGTCGTCGCGAGCGCGCCGAAGCCCGTCGAGACGCCGTAGTGCGGATGCGGATCGTCTGCGAGCGCCTCGATGAGCGCGCGGGATGCCGCGACCCGCTCGAGCGCGTCGGGGTCGAGAGCCACCCGGGCATCGCGGCGCGCGACGGCGACGACGTCGTGTGGGAGCAGCGGCGCCGCGCCGACGGTGACGGCGGTGGCGGAGGTCGCGGCGGGCATGGTCCGATTCCACTCCCCCTGCGGCCCGCGAGACAGGGGGTCGTGGCATCCTGTGTCTGTGATCCCAGACGACTCGCGACGACCGCAGGTGCCCGCGGCCGATCAGACCCTGCGGATCCTCGCGCACCTCGCCCGACAGCGCGGACCCGTCGCGGCCCGCATGATCGCCGACGCGCTCGGCATCCCGCGCTCGACCGTCTACCACCTGCTCGCGACGCTCGAGCAGCACGGGTTCGTCGTGCACCTCGACGCCGAGCGGCGCTGGGGACTGGGGGTCGCCGCGTTCGAGCTCGGCGGCGGATACGCGCGCCAGGCTCCGCTCGCCCGCATCGGCCGGGCCCTCGTCGCCCACCTCGCCGACCGCGCGGGCGAGAGCGCGCATCTCGCCGTCATGAGCGGCTCAGACGTCCTCTACATCGTGGAGGAGCGCGCGGCGCGTCGCCCCGCGCTCGTGACCGACGTCGGGGTGCGCCTTCCCGCCCACCTCACCGCGACGGGGCGCGCGATGCTCGCAGCGCTCCCCCGCGAGCAGGTGCGGGCCCTGTATCCGGATGCCGCGGCCTTCGCCGACCGCACGGGCCGCGGTCCGCGCCGCCCGGGCGAGCTGCGGGAGCTCCTGCGGGCCGTGCGGGCACTGGGCCACGCGACCGAGGACGGCGAGGTCACTCTCGGCATGCGCTCCGTGGGGGTCGCGGTGCGCGACCCGGCGGGCTGGCCCGCGGCCGGGATCGCGGTCACCTGGCCGGCGGAGGCCGGGCGCGATCCCGGAGAGCTCGCCGCGTTCGCGGCCGACGCCGCCGCCGAGCTCGGGCGCCGGCTCTACGGCGTGCGCGACGCACGTCGCTGAGACCCGATACCGGCTCTGACCGGCCGTTCGCAAGTCCCGTTGACACGTCCTCGGGGCAGACATATGTTGCAGGCACGGACGTGAGAGATCGAATTCGTGCATCGGCGGACCCTCGCCGGCAAGCGCACACCGAAGGAGATTGACATGAATCGGAGCACAGCAGCGCGGCTGGCCGGACTCGGTGCCGTCACCGCGAGCGCAGCACTCGTCCTGTCCGGATGCGGGTCCGGATTCGACGACGGCGGCGGCGGGGGCGACGGCGGGCTGACGAGCTCGGACGACGCCCTCACGGTCATGATCGGGTCGAGCGGCGAGGCCGAGACGGCCGCGGTCGAGGATGCCGTCGCGGCGTGGGCGGCCGACTCGGGAACCGACGCGAGCGTCGTCGCGGCCACCAACCTGAACCAGCAGCTCGCGCAGGGCTTCGCGGGCGGATCGCCGCCGGACGTCTTCTACCTGAGCCCCGACTTCATGGCGGGGTTCATCGCGAGCGGGGCGATCCAGCCGTACGGCGACCTGCTGGAGAACAAGGACGACTTCTATCCGTCGCTCGTGGCGAACTTCACGGTGGACGGCACGTTCTACTGTGCGCCGAAGGACTTCTCGACCCTCGCCCTCATCATCAACACGTCGCTGTGGGAGGCCGCGGGACTGACGGACGACGACATCCCGACGACCTGGGACGAGCTCGACGCCGTCGCGGCCACGCTGACGACGGGGGGCGCCGTCGGGCTCGGCTTCGGCCCCGAGTACCAGCGCGTCGGCACGTTCATGGCGCAGAACGGCGGCCGGCTGGTCTCGGAGGACGGCACGGAGGCCGTCGCCGACTCGACCGAGAACGCCGAAGCGCTCGACCACGTCAAGCAGCATCTGACCGACGGCACCTTCGCCTTCGCGACCGACCTCGGCGCGGGCTGGGGCGGCGAGGCGTTCGGAAAGCAGTTGGCCGCGATGGTCATCGAGGGCAACTGGATCACCGGCGCGATGTCGGCGGACTACCCCGACGTGGGCTACACCGTCGCCGAGCTGCCTGCGGGCCCCGCGGGACAGGGCACGCTGCAGTTCACGAACTGCTGGGGCATGGCCGCCGACAGCCCCAACCAGACCGCCGCGCTCGATCTCATCGAGTTCCTGACGAGCACGGAGCAGCAGCTCGCCTTCTCCGAGGCGTTCGGACCCATGCCGTCGATCCAGTCCGCGGCGGACGAGTGGGAGTCCGACAACCCCGACCTCGTCGCGTTCCTGCGCGGCGCCGACTACGCGATCGGCATCCCGACCAACGAAGGCGTCAACGACGTCATCGCCGACTTCAACTCGCAGCTGCAGGGTCTGAAGACGGCCGATCCGTCGGCGATCCTGAGCTCGGTCCAGACCAACCTCGAAGCCGTGGTCGGCGGCTGAGATGACCACGACCGCCGAGGCGCCCGCGAGAGGTCGCGGGCAGCCCGGATCCCCACGCCCCCGCGGCACGGGGATCCGGGGCCGGGAGGGTCTCGCCGGTTGGGTCTTCGTGACGCCGGTCATCGTCATCCTCGGCGTCTTCCTGCTCTTGCCCGTGGTCATGGCGCTGTGGGTGAGCTTCTCCGACTGGCGCGGCCGCGGCAGCCCCCTGTCGGGCGACGTGAGCTTCGTCGGGCTCGACAACTACCGCGCGGTGACGGTCGACGGCGGCCTGCCGACGCGCGACTTCGGGCTCTCGCTGCGCAACAACGGGTGGTACGTGGTGCTCGTCGTGCCCCTCCAGACGATCCTGGCCCTGTCCCTCGCGCTGCTCGTGAGCCGTGCCGCGACACGGGCCGTCGGCTTCTTCCGCACCGCCTTCTACTTCCCATCCATCACGAGCAGCGTCGCCATCACGGTGCTGTGGATGTTCCTGTTCAACGTCAACGGGGTCGTCAACGCCGTGCTCTCGTGGTTCAGCGTCAACGGCCCGAACTGGTTCCGCGATCCGCGCGGGCTCGTCCACATCGCCCTCGGCGCGACGGGTGCGAACGCCGGGCCCGACTGGATGACCCAGAACCGCTTCCTCGGCGTGACGTGGTGGGAATGGTCCGCAGGCCCGTCGGTCGCGATGTTCGCCTTCATCCTCATGGCGGTCTTCACGACGAGCGGCACGTTCATGCTGCTGTTCCTCGCAGCGCTGCAGAACATCGGCGTCGAGCTCGGCGAGGCGGGCATGGTGGACGGGGCGAACGCGTGGCAGCGGTTCTGGCACATCACGCTTCCGCAGCTGCGGCCGACGCTGTTCACGGTCCTGACGCTGGGGCTGATCTCCACGTGGCAGGTGTTCGACATGATCTTCGTGGGCAGCCAGGGGGACCCCGTCAAGACGACGCTCACGCCCGCGTTCCTGTCGTATCAGGCGGCGTTCGAGAATCAGCGGTGGGGCATCGGCGCCGCCATCTCGTTCATCCTGTTCCTCATCATCATCGCCTTCACGGCCTTCCAGCGCTGGGTGCTGCGCGAGCGCCCCGTCTCGAAGCGACGCGCCCGGCTCTACCAGGTGTCTCCGAAGACCGCCGTGCCGCCCGTGGGAGACGCGAGATGACCGCGCCGGCGACGCTCGACGAGGCCGCCGTCCTGGTCGAGCCTCCCCTGCGGGCGAAGCGTCGGATGCCGCCGGCGCGCGTCCTCTCCCAGGCGCTCTTCTACGTGGTGCTCGTGGTCCTCGCGGCCATCTACATCTATCCGTTCCTCGTGCAGGTCTCGACGTCGTTCAAGACGGATGCCGAGGCGACCCAGAGTCCCCTCAACCTCATCCCGAACTACTTCACGACGGCGGCCTACGAGCGCCTGTTCACGCGCAGCGACTACCCCGTCTGGTTCATGAACTCGACGATCGTCACGATCTGCGTGACGATCGGCCGCGTGTTCTTCGTCTCGCTCGCCGGCTACGCCCTCGCACGCCTGCACTTCCGGGGCCGCGCCGTCATCTTCGCGCTCGTCGTCGCGGTGATGTCGGTGCCGGGCGTCATCCTGCTCATCCCGCGCTTCCTCGTGCTCAACCAGATCGGGATCTTCGACACGTACGCGGGCATGATCCTCCCGCTCCTCGTCGACGCGGCGGGCGTGTTCATCATGAAGAACTTCTTCGAGTCGATCCCCGTCGAGGTCGAGGAGGCGGCCCGCATCGACGGCGCCGGCACGTTCCGCACGTTCTGGTCGGTCGTGCTCCCCATGGCCCGACCGGCGCTCGTGACGATCCTGATCCTGTCGTTCCAGGGATCGTGGAACGAGCTGAACCACTTCATCGTGTCGACGCAGTCGCCGGGGCTCACGACCCTCACGAAGGGCGTCGCGGGCCTCGCAGCGGGCGGACTCGGCCAGGGCAACCAGTTCCCGCTGCAGATGGCCGCCGCCGCGATCATGACGGTCCCCGTCGCCGTGCTGTTCTTCATCTTCCAGAGGCGCATCATGAACACGAGCGAAGGGGCGGTCAAGGGATGACGGAGGGCCTGCAGCCTTTCCTCTCCGACGCCGTCATCGTGCTGCGGGCGCCGACGCAGGTCTGGTCGGGCCGCGACGGCGACTTCGGCGACGGGGCCATCGACGGGATCTACCACGGCGACACGAGGTTCGTGCACGAGTCCCGGCTCGTGTACGCGGCGGCCGGCTCGGGGGCCTGGCTGCGTCCGGAGACGATCTCCGTCGCGACGCACAGCGCGTCGCGCGTCGTCTTCACGAGCCTCCTGCGGGGGGTCGACGACGCATCGACCGATCCGAAGGTGCGCCTCGAACGAGATCGCACGGTCGAGGACGGGCTCGTCCGGGAGCGGCTCACGGTGCGCTCGCACGCCGACGCCGATCTCGAGGGCACGATCAGGTTCACGTTCGTCCCCGAGTTCGCGCCGCTGCAGGAGGTGAAGGCGGGAACTGTGGCGCCGCGCATGCCCGTCGTCGAGGTCGAGCACGACGTCGTGCGCGTCGCATGCCCCGCGGCCGCGTTCACACTGTCGGCGCCGCACGCGACGATCGACGTCGACGACGGGACCGACTGCGTCACGGTCGCGTGGGAGCTCGACTGCGCGCCCGACGAGGAGCAGACGCTGGAGTGGTGGCTGCGCCTCGACGATCCGGGGCTGGTCGTGGCAGGCACGACGAGCACGGCGCGATGGCCGGCCGGCACGACGGGGGGACAGCCTGCTCTCGACCCCCGGCTCCGTCGGTGGATCGCGCGCGCGCTGTCCGACCTCGATGCCCTGCGGCTCACGCTTCCCGGCAGCCCGGACGAGTTCCTCGCGGCGGGCACGCCGTGGTTCCTGACCCTGTTCGGACGGGACTCGCTGTGGGCGGCGCGGCTCCTCCTGCCCGTCGACGTCGGGATCTCGGCATCCACGCTGCGCGTCCTCGCGAGCCTGCAGGGCACGCGGAAGGACGTCGCGGCGGCGGCCGACCCGGGCAAGATCCTTCACGAGCTGCGCTCGGGCGAACTGGAGATCCCCGGCGAGGGCGTCTCGCTCCCGCCCGTCTACTACGGGAGCGTCGACGCGACGCCGCTGTGGGTGTGCACCCTGGCGGATGCCGCCGCCGCAGGCATGCCCGACGACGAGGTGCGCGCACTCCTGCCGAACCTGCGCGCCGCGCTGGACTGGATCCTCGCCTGCGGCGGCCCCGACGGCTTCCTCGACTACCACGACGAGTCCGGTCACGGGCTGTCGAACCAGGGGTGGAAGGACTCGGGCGACTCGATCCAGTGGCGCGACGGGTCGCTCGCGCAGGGGCCGATCGCGCTGTGCGAAGTGCAGGGCTATGCGTACGAGGCGGCCCTGAGCGGCGCGGCGCTGCTGGATCGCTTCGGCGAAGGAGGAGGCGACGAGGTCCGGGCGTGGGCCGCGGGTCTGCGCGAGCGCTTCGCGGAGCGCTTCTGGATCACGACGGACGAGGGGCGCTACCCCGCCGTCGCCCTCGACCGCGACGGCCGGCCCGTCGACACGCTCACGAGCAACCCGGGCCACCTGCTGGGCACCGGCCTGCTCGATCCCGCCGGCGAGGCCGCCGTCGCGGAGCTGCTCGTGGGTCCGTCCATGTCGTCGGGATTCGGCCTGCGGACGATGTCGACCGCGGCGGCCGGATACTGGCCGCTCAGCTATCACGGCGGGAGCGTGTGGGCGCACGACACGGCGATCGTGGCGCGCGGCATGGCGCGTGCGGGATGCCGCGATCAGGCGCTCACGCTCGTCGAGGGACTGCTCACCGCCGCGGAGGCGTTCGACTTCCGCGTTCCCGAGCTGCACTCCGGCGATGGCATCGACGTCACGCCCGTCCCCGTGCCGTATCCCGCCGCGTGCCGCCCGCAGGCGTGGTCGGCTGCCGCCGCGATCGCGTGCCTGGACATCGTGCGAGACCGCTGAGCGACAGCGACCCGCGCTCCGGCGCCCACCAGCGTGCCCGTCGGCCCGCGCGTCGTCGCCTCAGTCGACCTTGACGACGGCTCCGTCCGTGAGCCGCACGAGCTCGTCGAACGTGAGCGGGAAGACCGTGTGCGGCGTGCCGCCCGCAGCCCAGATCCGGGGGTAGGCGGCCAGAGCCTCGTCGACGAGCGTCGTGAGCGGCGCAGGATGCCCCGTCGGCGCGACGCCGCCGATCGCCTGACCCGTCGCCTCGCGCACCTGGTCGGGTGTCGCACGCGCGATCCGCTCGCGGCCGACGCGCTGCGCGAGCGCCGCCGTGTCGACGCGGTGCGCGCCGCTCGTCATGACCAGGAGCGGCTCGCCGTCGGACCAGAACACGAGGCTGTTCGCGATCGCCCCGACGTCGACTCCGAGAGCGGCAGCCGCGAGGGGCGCCGTGGAGGCGGCATCCGGGAGCACGACGATCTCGCCGGCGATCCCCGCGGCGCGGAGAGCGTCGTGGACGACTCGGCTGCGGGCCGGAAGGTGCGCGGTCATCCCCTCAGCCTACGGTCGCGCCCGGCGCACCCGCTCAGCCGTGCGCGAGGACTTCGCCGTGCGGCACGAGGATCCAGCCGTCTTCCGCGGCCGTCCATTCGCGCCAGCCGTCGGCGATGCGCTGCAGCGCCGCGTCATCGGCGCCGAGGGCGCGCGCGTGCCTCGCGAACGCCGAGTGCAGGACCCGGTCGGCCCACATCCCGCCCCACCACGCGCGGTCGCCGGGAGACTCGAACAGCCACACGGATGCCGACGGCTCGACCTCGGCGAATCCTGCCGCGCGCGCCCACGCCTTGAGCACGCGGCCGGCGGCAGGCTCGCCCGTGACGCTGCGGTGCACGCGCAGGTACAGGCCGAGCCATTCGTCGAGCGCGGGTACTCGCGGATGCCAGATGACGCCTTCGTAGTCGACGTCGCGCACAGCCACGACCCCGCCGGGGGCGAGCACGCGCCGGAACTCGCGCAGCGCGTCGACGGGTCGCGCGAGGTGCTGCAGCACCTGGTGGGCGTGCACGACGTCGAACGCGCCGTCGGGCGCGTCGAGCGCGTAGGCGTCGTCGACGGCGAACGTCAGGTTCGGGATGCCGCGCTCGGCCGCGAGCGCCGCGGCCTTCGCGACGACGTCGTGGGCGGCGTCGACTCCCCGCACCTCGCCCGGCGCGACGAGCCGCGCGAGGTCGATCGTGATCGTCCCGGGGCCGGCGCCGACGTCGAGAACCCGCAGGCCGGGCCGCAGGCGCGGGAGGAGGTAGGCCGCCGAGTTCTCCGCCGTGCGCCACTCATGCGAGCGCAGGACCGAGTCGTGGTGACCGTGCGTGTACGCCTCTGCCATCCGCCCAGCCTAGGGGCGCACGGCACCCGGGCCGCGCCGACGCCTCGTCGGCGACCGCACCTGGCATGCCCGACACCGGCAGGCCCGAGCACCGTCGACGCGAGACGTGCATTGTGCTGAGCGGACGGCATCGCCGAACCCCCAGCTCGCGCGAAGTGCTCAGTCTCGCGTCGACGCGTTGATCGGCTCGCCGTGCGGTGATCTCATGGGAAGGGATGCCGCAACGCCGCGGCATCCGAAGCGCACAGCCCACAAGGCCAGCCGGAAGAGGATCGCGATGTCGCACCACCTGTCCCTGCCCGATTTCGTCCATGAGCGCGTGGAGGCCGTGACGGGCCGGCGCAGCGGCCTGTTCATCGCCGTCGCGCTGCACTCATCGGTGCTCGGCCCCGCCCTCGGCGGCGCGCGCCTGTGGACCTATCCGCACTGGAGCGACGCCCTCGGCGACGCCCTGCGCCTGTCGGCGGCGATGACGCTGAAGAACGCGGCGGCGGGTCTCGACGCCGGCGGCGGCAAGGCCGTCATCGGGCTCGAGCAAGGGGCGACGCTCGACGCGGAGCGCCGTCGCGCCGCGTTCCTCGACCTCGGCGACGCCGTCGAGTCGCTGCAGGGCCGCTACCTGACGGCGGAGGACGTCGGGTCGACCACGGACGACATGCTCGTCGTGAGCGAGCGCACCGACCACGTCGTCGGCCTCCCCGACGCCGTCGGCGGCTCGGGCGAGCCGGCGGGCCCCACGAGCCTCGGCGTCTACGCGGCGCTGCGCGCGACCCTCGAGCGCGTCACGGGCTCGGCGGATGTCGCAGGCAGACGGATCACGGTGTCGGGTCTCGGCCAGGTCGGCAGCCGCCTCGCGGTGCGGCTCGCGGCGGAGGGCGCGATCCTCACGGTGACCGACGTGAACCCTGCCAAGCGCGACCTCGCGCGCGAGCTCGGGGCGACGTGGAGCGAGCCCGGAGCCGAGCACCTCGCGCCCGCCGACGTGTTCGTCCCCGCGGGCATCGGAGGCCTCCTGACGGACGACGTCATCGACGCGCTCGACGCGAGGGCCGTGTGCGGCCCTGCGAACAACCCGCTTGCCGACCGCTCGGGGGCCGTCCGGCTCGCCGAGCGCGGCATCCTGTACGCCCCCGACTTCGTCGTCAACGCGGGGGGCGTCATCCACCTGGATCTCGAGGCCAGGCGCCTGGGCACGCGTGCCGAGATCATGGAGCGCATCCTCGGGATCGGCGACACGCTGCGCCGCGTCTTCGACGACGCGCACGCCCGCGGCGTGACTCCCCTGTCGGCGGCCGAGGACCTCGCCGCCGCTCGGCTCGCGGCGGGAGCGCGGGAGAGCGTCGGCGCCTGACCGCCCGGATGCGACCCGGTGCCTCCTCACGCGGCACTCGGTCGCATCGGGGCGGTGTGCGTGTGACATGATGATCGCACTCGGCAGTGTCGCCGAGTCGCCGCTCACGCGTGCGACACGTTGAATCAAGGGAGAGACTTCGTGTTCACCAGCCCGTTCCCGGATGTCGAGATCCCAGAGCTCAGCGTCTACGACTACCTGTTCGGCTCCCTCACGGCGCAGGACGACGCCCGCATCGCCCTCATCGACCCCGCGACGGGCGCCGAGACGACCTACGCAGCGCTGCGCATGCAGGTCGACGCGTTCGCAGGCGCCCTCGCGGCGCGCGGCGTCGGCACGCAGACCGTCCTGGGGCTCCTGTGCCCCAACGTCCCCGCGTTCGCGACGGTCTTCCACGGCATCCTGCGGGCCGGCGCCACCGTCACGACGATCAACTCGCTGTACACGCCGGGCGAGATCGAGAAGCAGCTGAAGGATGCCGGTGCCACGTGGCTCATCACGGTGGGGCCGCTGCTGCCGCAGGCCGAGGCCGCGGCGGCGGCCGTCGGCATCCCGGACGAGCGCCTCATCGTGCTCGACGGCGCGGGCTCCTCAGCCGCACCCGGGCACCCGAGCCTGCGCGAGCTCATCGTCGAGATGCAGCCCGCGCCGCACGTCGAGTTCGATCCCGCGACGCATGTCGCCGTGCTGCCGTACTCCTCCGGCACGACGGGAATCCCCAAGGGGGTCATGCTCACGCACCGAAACCTCGTCGCGAACGTCGAGCAGAGCCGCGTCAACATCGACCTGCGCGACTCCGACCGGGTCCTCGCGGTGCTGCCGTTCTTCCACATCTACGGCATGACGGTGCTGCTGGACCTGGCCCTGCGCCAGCGGGCGAGCCTCGTCACGATGCCGAAGTTCGACCTCGTCGAATTCCTCACCAACATCCAGAGCTTCGGCTGCACGTACCTCTACATCGCTCCCCCGATCGCGGTGGCGCTCGCGAAGCACCCGATCGTCGACCAGTTCGACATCTCGACGGTGCACACGGTGTTCTCGGGCGCCGCTCCTCTCGACGGCGAGACGGCCGAGCTCGCCGGCCGCCGCATCCACGCCCGCATGATGCAGGGCTACGGCATGAGCGAGCTCAGCCCCGTCTCCCACGCCATGCCGTTCCAGCGCGACGACATCCCGGTCAGCTCGGTCGGCGTGCCGCTGCCGAACATCGTGTGCAAGCTCGTCGACACGGAGACGGGCGAGGAGATCACGGAGTTCGGCGAGAACGGCCAGACCCGCCCGGGCGAGCTGTGGGTCAAGGGCCCCAACGTCATGCTCGGCTATCTCAATCAGCCCGCAGCGACGGCCGAGACGCTCGACGCCGACGGGTTCCTGCACACGGGCGACGTCGCGATCGTCGACGAGGGCGGGTGGTTCTCGATCGTCGACCGCGTCAAGGAGCTCATCAAGTACAAGGGCTACCAGATCGCGCCCGCCGAGCTCGAGGCGCTGCTGCTCGCGCACCCGAAGATCCTCGATGCCGCCGTCATCGGAGTGCTCGACGACGACAGGCAGGAGATCCCCAAGGCGTACGTCGTCGCACGTCCCGACTCCGGCCTCACGGAGGACGAGGTCATGACGTTCGTCGCAGGACAGGTCGCACCGCACAAGAAGGTGCGGCGCGTCGAGTTCATCGACGCGATCCCCAAGTCCAGCGCCGGCAAGATCCTGCGCAAGGATCTGCGGGCGCGCGAGGCCGTGCCCGTGGCGTAGTCTCGACCTCAGCCGCCGGATGCCGCGCCCCCGACCGAAGCCGGGGGGCGCGGCATCCGCGTCTGTCGGAGCGCGGGGCACTCACGACCCGCCCCGGCCTTGACGGATTTACTCAACTGAGTAATACTCTTACTCATGCAAGTAACTCCGTCCGTGGCTCCGCGCGTGGACCGTCGGGCTCAGATCATCGCGGCGACCATCGAGGTGATCGCGCGCGAAGGCGTCGCCGGCGCGACGTTCGCGCGCATCCGCGAGCACGCCCGGCTCTCCAGCACCCGGCTCATCTCCTACCACTTCGACTCCAAGGAAGCGCTCCTGCAGGCCGTCCTGCAGCACGTCATCGGGCAGGCCGGGGAGGTCATGTCGCCCGTGATCGCGGCTGCCCGCTCGCCGCGCGAGAAGCTCGCGGCGTACATCCGCTCGAACCTCGCGTTCCTCGCCGAACGCCCGGACTACGCACGGACGGCGGTCGCCGTGCTCGCCGCCGGCACGGCCGCTGCCGACAGCACGACCGACCAAGCCGAGGACCTGCTCGTGAGCCTCTTCCTCGACGCGCAGCGCGACGGCGTCATGCGCTCGTTCGACGCGCCGACCTTCGCAGCCACTGTGCGGGCGGCCATCGACAGCACCGTCACACGCTTCGCCCACTCCCCGCAGCTCGATCTCGTCGCGTGCGGAGAACAGCTCGTCGACCTCTTCGATCGGGCGGTCCGCCCGGACTGACCTCGACCCGCTCCGCCCGCCGCCGCGCATCCGCGCGGTGCCGTCCGGCGCGCCCGCCGGCGCGTCCACCCCACCCCGAGAGGAATCCCATGACCGTCGTCACATCCGAGCAGCCAGGTCTCGCTCACCCCCGCATCCGCCGGTCCTTCGCCGCGGTGCGCGCGCTTCTCGCCGTCCTTCTCATCGTGAGCATCGCCGCTGTCGCCTTCGCCTTCGTCGAGCAGTCGCACGCCGAGCTCGTGAACACCGTGGTCTGGATCCGCAGCGTCGCGGTGGTCGCCGCCGCGATCATCCTCTACCTCCTCGCCGTCTTCGCGTCGCGAGGTCGTGCGGGTGCCTATCGCCGGCTCCGGCTGCTGTCGTTCCTGATCCCCGCCGGCGTCGTGCTGCTCATCGTCGCCCCGGGCGAGTTCCCGCTGTGGATCAAGATCGAGCAGGCGGTGTGCGGAGCGCTCATCCTCGCCGTCGGGATCATCCTCAGCCGGCGCCGCCTGCGCGAGCTCTTCCCGACGGCGAAGAAGGCGCGTCGCCGCTGACGAGTGGCCGGTCGTCGCACGTGATCGTGCGGGCCGGCCGCGACGATCCCGCACTGTTCCTGTCGCGACGGCGTCTGGCCGGAAGCTACGCGATGGCGGCCCCGTCGCCCTCGTCGGCGACGGGCGCCTCGACGCGGATGCCGTGCAGCGTCTCGAGGGCCGCGTGCACGTCGTCGAGCCGTCCCTCCGCCGCGGCCTCGCGGATGCGGACGGACGGACCATGCAGGATGACCCCTGCGAGGTGCCGCAGCGCGGCCTCCGTCTCGTCGCCCGCGCCGCGCGCACGCGC
Source organism: Microbacterium ulmi (assembly GCF_011759705.1). Classification (GTDB taxonomy): domain Bacteria; phylum Actinomycetota; class Actinomycetes; order Actinomycetales; family Microbacteriaceae; genus Microbacterium; species Microbacterium ulmi. Next base: position 188,253 of record NZ_JAAOZF010000001.1, read on the forward strand.
GCGGGCGATCTCGGCCTCGAGCACGGCGTGGGCCTCGGCGCGCAGCGCCGTGATGGCGGGCGCCGCGGCGAGGTCGGCCGCGAACTCCGCCGCCGCGTCGCCGACGAGGGCCCTGGCGTGGTCGTGAGCGTCGAACTGCTCGAGCGGCGCATGGAGCTTGATGGTCTCGAGATCGAGGAGCTCGACGCCCTCGACGCGCGCGACGTCGGGATCGACGTTGCGCGGCAGACCCAGGTCGATCACGAGGAGGCGCCGGCCGGGCGTGAGCGCGTCGGCGTGCACGACGGCCTCGGTCGTGCACGTGATGACGACGTCGGCGCGGGACGCGGCATCCGGGAACGATGACTCGACGGCGAGTCCATGGGTCGCGGCGAACGCGGCGGCGCGGCCGGACGGCGAGTACACGCGCAGATCGGTCGCGCCGAGTCCCCTGAGCGCTCCGACGGTCTTGGCGGCATAGCGGCCCGTGCCGACGACGAGCACGCGCGTGGAAGCCCAGTCGGCGATGCGAGAGTCGGCGAGCTGCAGCGCCAGGCGGACGAGCGAGCGGTGGGCGCCGCGCAGCGACGTGCGCCCGCGGATGCCGCGGCTCGTGTGCGTCGCCTTCTGGAAGAGCCGCTCGAGGGCACGACTGGTGGTGCCGTCGACGCGCGCCGAGTCGAGCGCCCGGCTCACCTGGCCCGAGATCTCCTCCTCGCCGACGACGATCGACTCGAGGCCGCTCGTGACGGCGAACAGATGGCTCGCGACGGCGCTGCCGCGGTGCACCGCGACCGACGAGCGCAGCACGTCGGCATCCAGTCCGCTCGCGTCGGCCATCGCCTCCACGACCGATTCGACCGCGACGGCATCGCCGCCCGTGAGCGGCTCGTCGATGTCGAGGTACGCCTCGAAGCGGTTGCACGTCGCGAGCACGACGGCTCCCGAGACGAAGAGCTCATCGTCGACGAGGGCGCGTGTCGCGGCGGGTGCGCCGACGGAGAGCCGTTCGAGGACGTCGAACGATGCGTTCCGATGGTTCGCACTGAGGCACAAGAGCACGAGCCTAATCTTAACAACGTGTCAGTGAACCCCGCGCCCCAGCCCGCCGTCGATCGCCACGCGGGCTCGCGGCTCGTCCGCGCCTACCGGGGCGACCGACCCGAGACGACGCCCGTGTGGTTCATGCGGCAGGCGGGGCGGTCGCTCCCCGAGTACCGCGCGCTGCGGGTCGGCACCGACATGCTCGACGCCTGCCTCGACCCCGAGCTCGCGAGCGAGATCACGCTGCAGCCCGTCCGACGCCATGGCGTGGACGCCGCGATCTTCTTCAGCGACATCGTGATCCCCGTACGCCTCGCAGGCGTCGACGTGCGGATCGTCGCGGGCCGGGGCCCCGTCCTCGATCGTCCCGTCCGCTCCGCAGCGGATGTCGCGGCTCTTCCCGCGCTCGACCCCGGCGCCCTCCAGCCGATCCGGGATGCCGTCGCCCTGACGGTCGCGGGTCTCGGCGACACCCCGCTCATCGGCTTCGCCGGTGCGCCGTACACGCTCGCGTCGTACCTCGTCGAAGGCGGGCCGTCGCGCGAGCAGCTGCGCACGCGGGCGCTCCTGCACTCCGAGCCCGACACGTGGGACGCCCTGCTGGCGTGGTGCGCCGAGATCACGGGCGCGTTCCTCGCGGCGCAGGTCGAGGCGGGCGCATCGGCGGCGCAGCTGTTCGACTCGTGGGCCGGCTCGCTGTCGGTGCGCGACTACACCGAGCACGTCTCGGCGCACTCGGCGGCGGCGATCGCCCCCGCGAAGGCGCTCGGCGTGCCGATCGTGCACTTCGGCGTCGGCACAGGCGAGCTGCTCACGTCGATGCGCTCCATCGGCGCGGACGTCATGGGCGTCGACTGGCGCCTCCCGCTCGACGAGGCCTCGCGCCGGCTCGGCGGTTCGACACCGCTGCAGGGCAACGTCGACCCCGCGCTCCTCGCCGCGCCGTGGCCCGTGCTCGAAGCGCACGTGCGGGACGTGCTCGACCGCGGTCGCGCGGCTCCCGCGCACGTGCTCAACCTCGGGCACGGCGTGCCGCCCGAGACCGACCCCGGCGTGCTGACCCGCATCGTGGAGCTCGTCCGCGGTGTCTGATCGTCCGGGCCGAGCTGCCATCGAGGTCGTCGGAGGCGGCGTCGCCGGACTCGTCGTCGCGCGGCGCCTCGCGCTCGCCGGCGCGGACGTCGTGCTGCACGAGGCCTCCGACCGCCTGGGCGGGACCGTCGCCCGCCACGTCGTGGGGGGCATCCCGCTCGACGCGGGCGCCGAGAGCTTCGCGGTGCGCGGCGGATCCGTCGCGGCCCTGCTCGCCGAGCTGGGCCTCGCCGGCGACATCGTCGACCCGAGGCCAGGGCCCGCATGGCTGCAGCCGGCGGAGGGCTCCCCCGTGCCGCTGCCTGCGACGGCGCTGCTCGGCATCCCCGCCGATCCCGTCGCGGCGGACGTCGTCGCCGTCGTGGGCGAGGCCGCCGCGATGAGGGCGGCTGAGCTCGACGCGATGCCCCTCGGCGATGTTCCGGCGACCCTGGGCGCACTCGTGCGGGAGCGACACGGTGCCGACGTGCTCGACCGGCTCGTGACCCCCGTCGTGCGGGGCGTGCACTCGATCCACCCCGACGACGTGCCGATCGAGCGCGCGCACCCGGCCCTGCGCGCGGCTCTCGTCGAGCACGGATCGCTCTCGGCCGCCGTGCGCAGCCTCCGCGCGGCCGCTCCCCCCGGTTCCGCCGTCGCCGGCCTCCGCGGCGGCATGCACCGCCTCCCCGCGGCTCTCGCGGAGGATGCGGCGCGGGCCGGCGTCGACATCCGTCTCGGCTCCCGCGTCGACGCGTTCGACGCGGCGATGGTGGTCGCTGCCCGCAGCGTCACCGCACCCGCGGGCGAGGGCCGCCGCATCCATCTCGTGACGCTCGTCGTCGACCAGGACGAGCTCGATGCCGCGCCCCGCGGCTCCGGGCTGCTCGTCGCGGAGGGCGCGCCCGGCATCCGGGCCCGCGCCCTGACCCATGCGACGGCGAAATGGGAATGGCTGCGCGAGTCCGCGGCGGGCCGGCACGTCCTCAGGCTCTCGTACGACGACGTGCCCGCGGATCCCGTCGAGACCGCGAGGACGGATGCCGCGGCCCTCCTGGGCGTCGCCCTCCCGCGCGAGCGCGTGCTCGACGCGGCACGCGTCTCGTGGACGCGGCCCGCGCCGGCGAGCCCGGCGCCCTGGGCGGTCGTCGTCGGAGAGACCGTGGCCGGATCCGGCCTCGCGGGAATCGTCGCCCACGCCGAGCGCACGGCTCAGGGTCTGCTCGCGCGAGTTATCCCCGGCTGATCGATTCGCGCCCGCGGCGAGGACGGGCGAGGATAGTGTTATGAGCTTTCCCTCGGACGAACAACCCCCCGCCGCCGAGGACCTCGGATACACCCTGTGGGCCGTGTTCCGCCGCGAGCCCGGCAGGCCCGTCGCCCCCGGAGACCTGTCCGCGGCCGTCGCCGAGGTCGAGGCATCCGGCGTCACGATCCGCGGCTGGTACGACGTCTCGGGACTGCGCGCCGACGCCGACCTCATGGTGTGGCTGCACTCCGACATCGAGCGCGGCGCGGCGCCCGAGGCGCTTCAGGCGGCCCTGCGCACGCTCCGCCGCGCAGAGCCCCTCGCGAGCCTCGTTCCCGTGTGGAACGCGATGGGCGTTCACCGCGAGGCCGAGTTCAGCCGCAGCCACTCCCCCGCGTTCCTGCGGGGCGTCGAGCCGTCGGCATGGCTCACGGTCTACCCGTTCGTGCGCTCGTACGACTGGTACCTCCTCCCCGACGACGAACGCAAGCAGATGCTCGCCGACCACGGCCGAAAGGGCTCGCAGCACCGCCGAGTGCTGAGCAACACGGTCGCGTCGTTCGCGCTGGGCGACTACGAGTGGATCCTCGCCCTCGAGGCGCCCGAGCTCGTCGATCTCGTCGACCTCATGCGGCACCTGCGCCAGACCGAGGCGCGCCGCCACGTTCGCGAGGAGATCCCCTTCTTCACCGGCCGGCGCATCGGCCTCGACGACATCCAGGAGGTCCTCGCGTGACTGCCCACCCCTACGACCTGGCTCCCGAACCTCTCGGGTACGACGCGGTCCTGCTCGCGAGCTTCGGCGGGCCCGAGGGCCAGGACGACGTCATCCCGTTCCTGCGGAACGTGACGCGCGGCCGGGGCGTGCCCGAGGAGCGCCTCGAAGAGGTCGCCCACCACTACCGCGCGCATGGCGGCGTGAGCCCCATCAATGCGCAGAACCGTGCGCTCAAGGCGGCGCTCGAGGCCGAGCTCGCGCGGCGGGGTCTCGACCTGCCGGTCATCTGGGGCAACCGCAACTGGGACCCGTACTTCCCCGACGCGCTGCGCGCGGCACGGGATGCCGGTCACCGCCGTCTCCTCGCCCTCGTGACCGCCGCCTACACGTCGTACTCGGGCGTCGGCCAGTACCTCGAGGACTTCGACACGGCGCTCGACGAGACGGGCCTGCGCGATGAGCTCGAGATCGCGAAGATCCGCGAGTACTTCGACCACCCCGGCTTCATCGCTCCCTTCGCCGAGGGCGTGCGCGACGCGCTCGACCGGATCGCCGCCGAGAAGCCGGGCGCCAGCACCCACGTGCTGTTCGTGACGCATTCGATCCCGACCGCCGCGGCGGCGGCATCCGGACCCGAGTTCGGCGAGGGCGGAGCGTATGTCGCACAGCACCTCGCGGCTGCGGAAGCCGTCCTGCGCGAGGCGGGGACGACGGATGCCGCATGGAGCCTCGTCTACCAGTCCCGCAGCGGCGCGCCCCAGATCCCGTGGCTCGAGCCCGATGTCAACGACGCGATCGACGGGCTCGCGGCATCCGGCGTCGACGCCCTCGTCATCGTCCCCCTCGGCTTCGTGAGCGACCACATGGAGGTCGTGTGGGACCTCGACACGGAGGCGATCGAGACCGCGGAGGGCCACGGCATCCTCGCGATCCGCGTTCCGACCCCCGGCACGCACCCCGCCTTCATCGCGGGTCTCGTCGACCTCATCGTCGAGCGACTCGAAGACGTTCCCGTCGAAGAGCGCCCCCACCTGACCGACCTCGGTCCCTGGCCCGACCTCCCCTCGCAGGGCGCCGGCGCTCCCGCAGTGCTCGCCCGATGACGACGCTGCGGATCGGCACGCGCGGCAGCGCCCTCGCGCTGACGCAGACGGGCACGGTGGCCGACTCCCTCCGCACGAGGACCGGCGTCGACACCGAGCTCGTCACGATCACGACCGACGGCGACCGCTCCAACGAGCCGCTCTCGCGCGCGGGCGGTGCGGGTCTGTTCACGGGCGCGCTCCGAGACGCGCTCCTCGACGGGCGCTGCGACGTCGTCGTGCACTCGCTCAAGGACCTGCCGACGGCGCCGCATCCCGACCTCGTCGTCGCCGCGATCCCGAAGCGCGCCGACGCACGCGACGCGCTCTGCGCCCGCGACGGACTGACCGTCGACACCCTCCCCGCCGGCGCCCGCGTCGGCACGGGGTCGCCGCGCCGTGTCGCGCAGCTGCGCGCCCGCCGTCCCGACCTCGAGGTCGTCGACATCCGCGGCAACGTCGACACGCGTCTCGGCCTCGTCGCCGACGGTGCGCTGGATGCCGTCATCCTCGCGGCGGCGGGGCTCTCGCGCCTGTCGCGCACCGACGTCGTGACCGAGTTCCTCGACCTCGACGAGTGGCCGACCGCGCCCGGGCAGGGAGCGCTCGCGGTCGAGGTGCGTCGCGGCGAGGAGCAGCTCGTCAAGGCGCTCGACCACTCCTCGACGCGCGCCGTCGTCGACGCGGAGCGCGCGGTGCTCGCCCTCCTCGAGGCGGGATGCTCCGCGCCCGTCGGGGCCCACGCGCTGATCGACTCCGACCTCCTGTTCCTGTCCGCCCGTGTCTACAGCGCCGACGGGGCCACGGTGCTCACGGCATCCCACGCCGCGTACTGGCCCGATCGCGACGCGCCGGTCGAGATCGCCGAGCGCGCCGCGCGAGAGCTGCTGGATGCAGGGGCCGCCGACCTGATGGGACCTTCCGCATGATCGACCGTCCGCGGCGCCTGCGCGCCACCCCCGCCATGCGTCGTCTCGTCTCCGAGACCCGCGTGCACCCCGCCGAGCTCGTGCTCCCCGTCTTCGTGCGGGAGGGCGCGACCGAGCCCGTGCCGATCTCATCGATGCCGGGCGTCGTGCAGCACTCGCTCGACTCGCTGCGGGCCGCCCTCGTCGCGGCGGCAGAGGCGGGCATCGGCGGCGTCATGCTGTTCGGCGTTCCCGAGCACAAGGACGCGATCGGCTCCGGTGCGACCGACCCTTCCAGCATCCTGAACGTCGCGACCCGCGTCGCGGCGGAGGAGGTCGGAGGCGCGCTCGTGGTGCAGACCGACCTGTGCCTCGACGAGTTCACCGATCACGGCCACTGCGGCGTGCTCGACCCGCTCGGCCGCGTCGACAACGACGCGACGCTCGACCGCTATCGCGAGATGGCCGTCGTCCAGGCGGCGTCGGGCTCGCAGCTGCTGGGCCTGTCGGGCATGATGGACGGCCAGGTGGCGGCGGTGCGAGAGGCCCTCGACGACGCCGGATTCACCGACACGCCGATCCTCGGCTACGCCGCCAAGTACGCGTCGGCGTTCTACGGCCCGTTCCGCGAGGCCGTGCAGTCGTCGCTCGTGGGCGACCGCCGCACGTACCAGCTCGACCCCGCGAACCGCCGCGAGGGCGCCCGAGAGATCGACCTCGACGTCGCGGAAGGCGCCGACATCGTCATGGTCAAGCCCGCGATGAGCTACCTCGACGTGCTCGCGGATGCCGCGGCATCCTCCCCCGTCCCCGTATGGGCGTACCAGGTCTCGGGCGAGTACGCCATGATCGAGGCGGCGGCGGCGCACGGCTGGATCGATCGCCGCCGCGCCGTCCTGGAGTCGGTGCTCGGCATCCGCCGTGCGGGCGCCGACGCCGTGCTCACGTACTGGGCGACCGAGCTCGCGGAGTGGCTGCGATGACCGGCGCGGACACCTCGACGAACGCCGAGGAGTTCGCCCGCGCCCGCGCCGCGATGCCCGGCGGCGTCAACTCCCCCGTCCGTGCCTTCGGCTCGGTCGCGACGACGCCCCGCTTCTTCGTCTCGGCCTCCGGCCCCTACGTGACCGACGTCGAGGGTCGAGAGTACGTCGACCTCGTCGGATCGTGGGGTCCTGCGATCCTGGGTCACGCGCATCCCGCGGTCGTCCACGCGGTGCAGGATGCCGCGTCCCGCGGACTCGGCTTCGGCGCGTCGACGCCGGGCGAGACGTCGCTCGCGGAGATCGTGCGCGCGCGGGTCGGGAGGGGCGATTCGTGGCCCCTCGACAAGATCCGCCTCGTCTCGACGGGCACCGAGGCCACGATGACCGCGATCCGGCTCGCGCGAGGCGCGACGGGCCGCGATCTCGTCGTGAAGTTCGCCGGTCACTACCACGGCCACTCCGACGGACTGCTCGCCGAGGCAGGATCGGGCGTCGCGACGCTCGCCCTGCCGGGATCGGCCGGCGTCCCCGCCGCCATCGCGGCGCAGACCCTCGTCCTGCCCTACAACGACCTCGACGCCGTGCGCGAGGTCTTCTCGGCGCGCGGCTCCGAGATCGCCGCCGTCATCGTCGAGGCGGCCGCGGCGAACATGGGCATCGTCCCGCCTTCGCACGGATTCAACGCAGCCCTCGCCGATGTCGTGCACGCACACGGAGCGCTGCTCATCCTCGACGAAGTGCTGACGGGCTTCCGCGTCGGCTCCGCCGGCTGGTGGGGCATCGACCCCGTGCCGTTCGCGCCCGACCTCTTCACCTTCGGCAAGGTCGTCGGCGGCGGGCTCCCGCTCGCGGCCCTGGGCGGGCGCGCCGAGCTGCTCGACCTGCTGGCGCCGCTCGGTCCCGTCTACCAGGCGGGCACCCTCAGCGGCAATCCGCTCGCGGTGGCGGCGGGTCTCGCGACGCTCGAGCACCTGGATTCCGCGGCCTACACGCGCATCGACGAGGCGTCCGCCGCGATCTCGACCGCCGCGTCCGAGGCGCTGTCGGCAGAGGGCGTCGCGCATGTCGTGCAGCGTGCGGGCAGCCTCTTCTCGATCGCGTTCGCCGAGACCGCACCGCACGACTACGACACCGTGCGCGCGCAGGACGCATTCCGGTATCCGCCGTTCTTCCGCGCGATGCTCGACGAGGGAGTCTCGCTCCCCCCGTCGGTGTTCGAGGCCTGGTTCGTCTCGGCGGCCCACGACGAGCGGGCGATCGACAGGATCGTCGCGGCGCTCCCCGGCGCGGCTAAGGCCGCGGCATCCGCCGTCGCGTCCTGACGTCCGCCTCGGACGCCCGAGGGGCTCGTGAAGCATCTCCTCCCGCGGCCTCTCTGTTCTTCAAGCCGGACGGTGCGCACCAGGTCGTGCCGGCCCGCACGCGGACCACGGCATCCTGGGCTCGCGGCGAAGGATCAGCCCATCGCCGCCTTGCGCTGGGACTCGAACCGCTCGCCCGTGAGCGGGCCCGTGTAGAGGTCCTCGCTCAGCAGGTGCAGGAAGCCGAAGCGCTGGTCGGGGTCGAATCGGAGCGCGCCGTCGCGCACGACGTCGGAGGGCTCGAGCCCGACAGAACCCGCGTACTTCTCCACCTGCCCGAGATCCACGTTCGCGAGGTGTCCACGCCGCTGGATGTCACGCAGCCTCCGCCACGTACGGGAGTCGCGCAGCGCGGTCTCACGCAGACGCTGCTCGCTGTCCGCATCCATCCGGAGGTGCGCCATGATGCCCGAGATCCATGTCGAGACATGACGCTCGACGATCCCCGTCTCGCGGGCGAGCCGCTCGAACGCCGTCTGGCTGAACACCACGGCCCAGCCGCGCGCGATGACGAGATCGAACTCCTCCGAGAAGGCGAACAGCGGCTCCGAGATGCTCTCGAGGCGATCACGGCCGATCGCGAGAAGACGACCCGGCTTGGCGGCGAGCCGCGGATCCGTCCGGCGCACGAAGGCGATGCGGCCCTCGCCGTCGCCGAGCCCGACGGCGTAGAAGCCGATGCTGCCGTCGAGCTCGCTCGGGCTGACGGGCGCGACATCGCCGATGTCGTCGACGACCGCTCGAAGCTCCGCCAGCTCCGCGAGCGACTGGGCGTCCTCCAGCAGGAAGTACTCGTCGCGTTCGAGTTCGGCGAGGGCCGAGTACTCGGTCGCCGTCCCGTCGGCGATCCGCGCGCGTGCCGCGGTCGCCTGATCGCGCAGGGCATCGGCGGCGCTCGAGCCGAGGCGCAGGCGACGGATGCCGCTCTCGGCGGACCGCCTGCCGACGACGAGCGAGAGCGACGCGCTCAGCTGCGCATCGAGGTCGGCGAGAACTCGCTGGACGTTCATCTCCTGGCACTCCATCTCTCCACGAGGACGCTCGACGCGAGGTCGACGAGCGGATGCTCGTCCGTCCAGTCGGCGACGTCGGTCCGTGCGACGAGGAAGAAGGACGTCCCCTCCTTCGTCTTGGCCGTGTACACGCGGTAGCCCAGGAGGTACAGCAGCGGATTGATGTGCACCCGCCCCGTCGCGACATGGATGAGGAAGACGACGAACAGGGCGACGGTCGCGATGACCGCGTTGAGAGTCGACGTGGACGTGTCGATCACGACGGGCACGATGTATGCGGCGATGTATCCGACGACCTGGTCGGAGGCGTCCTGGATCTCGTCGAGCGCGATCGGATCGGGGTTTCCTCGCGCGACGTAGAGCGCGCCGACGACGAGCACGAGGATCCCGACGGCCGCGAGTGCGAAGAACGCCCAGCTCCACCATTGGCCCCACGACCGCAGGCCGATGAGCGCGAACGCGGGAGCGAACGCCGCGAGCCCCAGCTCGATCCTGACCAGGAGGGGCCCACGACGGGGCGGCCGCGCACTCATCGCTCGTGCTCCGCACGTTCGCCGAGCGGGACAACGACGGAGTCGGACGACGGGATCACGGTCCCAGCATCGTCGATGGCGGCGACATTCCATCGTCTTTCCCGCGAGCCGGCGGTGCCCGTGCCCGCGCGCAGCGCGATGCGCCGGGCGTCGTCCCACACGATCGACACGACGGGGTCGGCCTCGCCGACGGAGGCGGCATCCGTGGAGAAGAGCCTCACGGCGATCTCGAGGCGCTCGCGCGAGCTCGCGACGAGGTCGACGATCTCCGGGCCGCCGTCCTTCGCGTCGCAGCGCAGCGACGAATGCGCGCTCGAGGGGTGTCCCCACGCCGTCTCCTCACGGCCCGTGCCGGCCACGTGGAGGTCGAGGTCCCGCACCGTCGGCGCCCAGCTCAGCTCGATGCGGGCCGGTCGCGTTGGTGGCGGCGATGGCGGCGCGGGCGGCGTGGGCGGAAACAGAGCCAGGATGTCGGCGCGGAACGCGGCAGACTCGCGCGGACGCCCCACCCGCACGTCGCGATGCACGAGCGCGCGATGACGATCCTCCACGGGGACGCTGTCGAGGACCCGCGCCCCGAGCTTGCCGTGGGCGACGAGCAGCACGGTGGCCTCGGGAAGCCCCAGGACGTAGTCGTGCAGCGCCGCGCCGGGATTCTTCGTCGCCGCCTGGAGGTACTGCTTGACCTCGACGGCCGCGACGGTCGTCTCGCCGGCCGCATCCCGACGCACGAAGCGGTAGTCGGGCTGGATCCCTTCCTTGCGTCCGATCGGCTCGACGGCGCTCGAGCGCACTTCGCACCACAGCTCGACCCTGCCTCCGGGCGGATCGAGTCGCGCGAGCAGCGTCGCGTGGAACGGGAACCGCACGGCCCCGTCGCGCACGACGAACTCGAGTCGGGCGGAGGCGAGGGCGCGATCGAGCTGCGTCGCGATCCACGCGGAGTACAGCTCGTGCCGGCGACCCCACGTGGGCAGCTTCAGCACGTCGGCGAGCTCGTTCACCGTCTGCTCGACGACCGACTCGATCTCGTCGGCGGATCGGAATGCGCCGAGCCACTCGTCCAGTCGCGCGAGCAGCGCCCCGTCCGGCGAGAGCTCGCCCTTCGCGACGCCGGCGGCGAACATGTGGACAGCGGATGCCGCGGTGAGGGGCCAGAAGTCGCGAGCTGCGTTCGCGATCGCCTCCGTCGTCGACTCCTCGCTGCGATGCCGTTCCTGCAGCCACACGTCGACCGCCGCCGTGTCCTGGCCGATCTGGGAGAGGACCGCGAGAACGTCGTCGATGAGAGCCGTGATGCGATCCAGGCGCTCGTCGACGAGCGGATCCCCCGTCGCCGGTGCCGGAGGAAGACCCGCGGCGAAAGGCCACGCGGAGCGGTCGGCGACGCCGCTCGCACGGACGGTGCCCTCGACCCACTCCTGCGACCAGAGCTCGCGGATGGGGCTCGCGAAGGCGTGGGACGCGTCGAAGACGAGGGGGCGGACTCGCACGGCGACGGACTCGACTCGGCGGACGGTCTCGCGGAACGCCGAGAGCGACTGGTCGACGGCGTCGCCCTCGTCGAACTCGTAGACGACGTGCAGGTCGTCGCCCGTGCCGGAGGTCGCGCCGACGCGCGTGAGGAGCCGGAGCAGGTCGCGCAGCATCCCGGCGAAGGAGGCCACGAGCGGCGCCAATGCGTGCACGAGGTCGCGCACGGTCCACCCGGCCCGATCGAGGACGTCCGCGATCGGCTCACCCACACTGCCGCCCCCCGCGGCGTCGCGCACGTGCCGTGCGACGTCGGAGTCGTAGTCACCCGGGCGCAGAACGCCCGCGCGCTCCCACTCGCGCCACAGATCAGCCGCCGTCCCGAGCATTCCGCCCCATCGTCGCTCCGATGCGCCCCAGTCTTCGTCATGATGGCAGAACGGTCCCGCTCGCGCGAGGAGGTCGCCCGTCACACCGCCCTCGTCGTCCATCGGGGCTGCCGGATTCGTCCGGAATCGGCGAAACCGACACGATCCGGCAAGGATCGGCGCTGTTCCCGTCATCTCGGGCGTTGCTCTCCTGCTAGTTCTAGTACCGCTGGCGTCGAACATCGGCGACGTCGGGACCCGGTCTGGGGCCGGGGCTGTCTGGGGAGGCGGAAACGGTGTCGACTCGCGCACGTGCTCATGGGCTCTTCGTCGGAGCAGCGTCCCGTGAAAGGCTGCTCCGCAGCGTCGTGTGGATCATCCCCGTCGCCGCATACGCCGCGATCCTCGTCCTGCTCGGGATCGAGCCGGACGCGTCGTTCTGGACGTCGATCCTCTTCCTCGCCGTCGGCTGCGTCACATTCGCCGTGAGCGTCGTCGCCGTCCCGCGCACCCGGGTCGCGTCCGCCGCGGGAGCGCCGCCCGTCCTCGTCGCAGGGATCTGGTTCGCCGTCGAGCTGATCCTCGCGAACATATTCGTCTTCGCCCCTGTGCCCTTTCCCGTCGTGCTCATCTGTCAGCTGGTCGTCGCCGTCGTCTTCCTGATCGTGCTGTTCGCGACGATGGCGTCGAACGAGGCGATCACAGCCGCGCAGGACCAGCGCTCGGCGGCGGACGTCATCGGGAGCGGAGTGGCGCGAGCCACGATCCTCGCGCGCACCACGGGCGACCCCGGTCTCACGCGCCGGCTGCAGAGCCTCGCCGAGGAGTTCCGGCACAGTCCGAGACGGCCCGTCTCCGGCGCAGGCGAAGCGGATGCCGAGATCGCGGAGGCGCTCGATCGTCTCGAGTCGCTCGTGCACTCGCATGCAGGACACCGCATCGTCCTCGAGAGGATCGCGGCGATCTCAGGCGCTCTCAAGGCCCGCAACGCGGACCTCTCCCCCGAACCGTAGCCGGTCCTCGCGCGCGTCTGCGATCGCGGCGCACCCGCACGTCCGGGCCGAGCGCGGCACCTCCGTGCGACGCGACCCGCCGGTCACACGACCGCGGCACCTCCGTGCGACGCGAACCCGCCGGCCACACGACCGCGCCACCTGCGTGCGACGCGACCCGCCGGCCACACGACCGCGCTAATTCCGTGCATCCGCGGCGCATCCATCCGCAGCAGATGCACCGAACAGCCGCACACGCGGGAATCATGCCGCACGCCGCAGCGGCCGGGACGTCGCCACAGCGCCCACTCCACGTTCGCCCGGCGGCTCCGTGCCGACTGCGACCACACGACCGCGGCACCTCCGTGCAACGCGACCCGCCCGTCGCACGACCGCGGCACCTCCGTGCAACGCGACCCGCCGGCCACACGACCGCGCCACCTGCGTGCGAGGGCGGCGCATCCATCCGCAGCAGATGCACCGAACAGCCGCACACGCGGGAATCAGGATGCCGCACACCGCACCGGGCCACGACGTCGCCGCGGCGCCCGCTCCACGATCGCCCTGCGGCCCGGAACCCGCGGCGACCACACGACCGCAGCACCTCCGTGCAACGCGACCCGCCCGTCGCACGACCGCGCCACTTCCGTGCAACCGCGGCGCATCCATCCGCAGCAGATGCACCGAACAGCCGCACACGCGGGAATCAGGATGCCGCGGCACTTCCGCACGCCGCGAACCCGCCGGTCACACGACCGCGGCACCTCCGTGCAACCGCGGCGCATCCATCCGCAGCAGATGCACCGAACAGCCGCACACGCGGGAATCAGGATGCCGCACGCCGCACCGGGCCACGACGTCGACGCAGCACCCGCTCCACGATCGCCCGCCCGGGAGAGGCCGCGACGCGTCGTCGCCTTGCCGACGGCTCAGCACTCGATGACGTTGACGGCGAGCCCGCCCTCGCTCGTCTCCTTGTAGCGGTGTGACATGTCCTGTCCCGTCTGACGCATCGTCTCGACCGCGACATCCAGCCCGACCACATGCGTGCCGTCGCCGAGGAGCGCCAGGCGGCTGGCGGTGAGGGCGGTCGCGGCGGCGACGGCGTTGCGCTCGATGCAGGGGATCTGCACGAGACCTCCGACGGGGTCGCATGTGAGGCCCAAGTGGTGCTCGATCGCGATCTCGGCCGCGTTCTCCACCTGCGCGGGCGTGCCGCCGCGGATCGCGGTGAGGCCCGCGGCCGCCATGGCGCATGCGCTGCCGACCTCGGCCTGACAGCCGCCCTCCGCGCCGGAGATCGACGCGTTCGCCTTGATGATCGATCCTACCGCGGCCGCCGTGAGGAGGAACTCGTGCACGTCCTCCCTGCGCGCGGCGGATCCGCCCAGAGCGTGATACATGACCGCGGGGATGACGCCGGCGGCCCCGTTCGTCGGCGCCGTGACGACGCGCCCGCCGGCCGCGTTCTCCTCGTTCACCGCCATCGCATACACCGACAGGCTCTCGGTCGCCCTCGACGGATCGCCGCGCTCCGCCAGCGCCGCCCACGCCTGCGCGGCGCGGCGCGGAACGGCCAGACGTCCTGGGAGGACGCCGCGCGCGCTCAGGCCGCGTTCCACGCAGTCCACCATGGCCGCCCACACGGCGTCGAGGCCCCGCTCCAGCGCGGGCCCGCCGTGCTCGGCCATGTCGTTCTCGCGCGCCACGCCGGCGATCGTCCGACCCGCGCACAGGGCCAGCAGCTCCCCCATCGTGCGGAAGGGGACGGCGGGCGCTCGCTCGTCGGCATCCGACGGATGAACGCCGGCCTCCGTGATGAAGCCGCCGCCGAGCGACAGATACGTGCGCTCGAGAACGACCGCGTCGCTCGCGCAGGCCACGAGCGTCAGGGCGTTGGGATGCCCGTGCTGGCGCGCGTGCGGCTCGAAGGCGACGTCCGAGCGCCGCAGCGCGACACCGTCGATGCGCACGGTCTCGCCTGCCTCGAGCCGCGCCCACTGCCCGTGCACGACGGCGGGGTCGGCCGTCTCGGGCGCGAGTCCGCGCAGGCCGGCGATGACGGCATCCGGCGTGCCATGCCCCACTCCCGTCGCGGCGAGCGAGCCGTGCAGCCGGATCCGGAACCCGTCGACGCGCTCGCGCTGCCCTTCGGCCTCGAGCGCCGCACGGAACACCGCGCCCGCGCGCATCGGGCCCACGGTGTGCGAGCTGGAGGGACCGATGCCGATCGAGAACAGCTCGAGCGCGGACACGTACGCACCGCTGCTGACGCGCACCGTCACGGCATCCTCACCTCCCCTCGTCGTCGAGCCGGCCGGGAAGCGCGCGGGCGTATGCGTCGAAGCTCTCGGCCTCCTGCAGCAGAACCCGAGCGCGAGCCGCGAGCAGCAGCGCCTTCTCGCTGGGGCGGATCGACCGTCCCTGCGGCACGAAGAGGGTCACGCCGAGCGAGAGCGAGAGCGAGCTCATCTGCCGCGACACGGCGGCGGGGCTGTACCCGCAGGCTCGCGACGCGCCGATGACCGATCCGTGCTCGACGACGGCCACGAAGGTCTGCAGGGTGCTCAGGGTGATCGGCACCGCCCTCTCCTCTCTCGTGCGTTCCGGCCCGCTAGGCGCTCGCCGCGACGTGCCGACGGTGGATCGTCGCCGCGGCTTCTGTCGGAGCGTTCAGGCGAGTGCGGGCGTGATGGCGCAGCATCCAGGTCCTCCCCTGGAGCACCCACGTCGACGTGTACAGCACGCGCTCGCGGATGCGGCGTCCGTCCGGCGTCGACGGCCGGTCGATCTCGACCTCCCACACGGTCGATGCGCGGTCCGTCGCGGCCACGACGTCGATGCCGAGCCACCTCGTCACCCAGTCCGCGACGAGGAGCTCGCGCTCGATGAGCTCGGCACGCCCCAGCAGCGCCCCCGTGTCGAGGTTGACCATGAGGAAGTCCTTCGTGAACAGGCCCTCGAGCCACGGTCGGTCCGACGCGGCGACGGCGACGTCCCAGTCGCGGCAGCGCTCGCGGATCGCGGCGACCGCCCGCTCGTCGCTCACTGCGCACCCGCCGTCGCCTCGGCGAGCAGCTCGACGAACTCGGTGATCGTCTGGCCCTCGCCGAGCGAGGGGAAGACTGCGATGTGCTCGATGCCCGCCTCCCGCAGCGCCCGGAACCCCTCGGCGACCTGCGCGGGCGTGCCCGAGGTCGAGAACGACGCCAGCAGCTCGTCGGAGAAGCGCCCGCCGACCTCGCGCAGCCGCGGATTGTCGAGCGAGTACTCGATCGCGAGAAGCTCCTGGAGGAGCGCGCGATCCATCTCGATGCCGAGCGTCTGGAGGATGTCGGGGCTCAGGTAGATCACGGTCGCGACGATGGGCCGCACCGCGTCGCGCGCGCGGCGCTCGTCGCGGTCGAGCCCGACGTGCAGCCAGATCGCCCGCGTCGGCCCCTGGCCTCGTCCCGCGGATGCCGCGCCGGCGAGGATCCGCTCCTCGGCGAACGCGAGGCCCGCCGGCGCCACGAGACCGCCGACGAGGGCGCCGTCGGCCACAGCGCCCGCGAGCTCCAGGATGCGGGGGCCTCGTCCTGCGACCCAGATGGGGATCGCCTCGCGCGGCGCCGCGAAGTCGAGCTCGCCATGGAAGCTCGTCGTCGCGCCGTCGAAGTCGACCCGTCCGCCCTTCCACATGGCCCTCATGAGGTGGATGGCCTCGCGGATCGCGGTCTGCGGACGCGGGCGGGCGATCCCCATCGCCGGGAGCCCCGCCACGCCCGCCCCGATGCCGATGACCATGCGACCGCCGGCGTACTCGTCGAGGCTCGCGAAGAGCGTCGCAGTCAGCGCGGGATGCCGCACGAACGCGTCGGTGACGGCGCTGCCGAGTCGGACCCGCTCGGAGTTGGCGGCGGCGATCGTGAGCGAGACGCCGAGGTCGCGGAAGAACCGCTCGTCGGGCACCCAGATCGTGCTGAACAGCGGATCGGAGTCGATCCGGCGGACCGTGTCCTCGAAGACCGCGAGGTCGTATCGCGGCAGGAGGCCGACGCCGACGGTGAGGTCGGCGCCGGCGCCGCGCGCGGCATCCCGTGCCATGCCTACAGGACCCGCAGAGAGCGCTCGCCGTTGGAGAGGTACTCGGCGCCGGACTCCGTCACGACGATGATGTCCTCCATGCGGAACGCTCCGACCTCGAAGTCGTAGAGCGCCGGCTCGATCGCGAGCACCATGCCCTCCTCGATGACGGTCGTGTCGGTGATGCCGAGCGAGGGCAGCTCGTGCATCTCGAGCCCGATCGCGTGGCCCGTCCTGTGCAGCAGCAGATGCCCGAGCCCCGCGTCGCGGATGAAGGCCTCGCCGAACGCGTCGACCTCGGAGCACGTCACGCCGGGCTTGACGAAGTCGAACACGGCGGCGGTGGCGGCGACGCTGAACTCGTAGAGCTCCTTCTGCCGCTCCCCCACGGAGCCCGCGAAGAACGCGCGCGTGAGGTCGCACCAGTACCCCTTGTAGACCGCGCCGTAGTCGATGATGCACATGTCGCCGCCCTGCAGGGCGTAGTCGGACGCGAAGGGGTTGGCCATCTTGTACCGGCCGACGCCGGCGTTGACCACGATGAACCCGTCGGGGTCGCCGCCCTCCGCCATGAACGTCTCGCCGAGGATGCGGTGGATCTCGCGCTCGGTCGTGCCCACGGTCGCCTGGTCGAGGACCGCGTGCCAGGCGGCGTCGCTGATCTCGGCGGCCTTCCGCAGCCGAGCCACCTCCGCGGGCGACTTGACCGAGCGCGCCTTCCAGAGCAGCGCCGAGCTGTCCACCCATGTGACGCCCGGCAGGCCCGCCTGCAGGGTCGCGTACTGGCCGTGCGTGAGGCCGAATCGCTGCAGGTCCAGCTCGATGCCGATGCGGGCGGAGCCGTACCCTTCGGACGCGACGATCGAGATGATCGCGGCGAGCGGGTCGGCCGTCAGGTCGCCGGGCTGCGTGCCCCACGTGCGGAGGTCGTCGATCCACGAGTAGCCTTCGCCGACGCCCTTCTCGAGACTCGGCAGGATGAGCACGGGGTCGCCCACGAGCGGCACGAGAGCGACGAAGGGACGGAACTGGCTCTCGAACAGAGCGCTGCGGTAGCCCGACAGATACGTCAGGTTGTTCGCGGCGGTCACGAGCAGGGCGTCCACCCCCGCATCCGCCATTAACCGCCGGGTGCGGGCGATCCGGCTGTGGAACTCCTCGACGGGGAACTCGAGGTATTCGTGCATGGGACTTTCCTTTCGTTGTGGATCACGACGTGGCAGAGGATCAGCGCGGGCTGCGCTTCTTGTTGAGAGTGAGTTCGAGCGAGTCGCCCAGGAGGTTGAGCGAGACGACGAGGAGGATGATGGCCAGGCCCGGGAAGATCGTCAGGTAGGGCAGGTCGGCGAGATAGTCGCGTCCCTCGCGCACCATGACCCCCCACTCGGGCGTGGGCGGCTGCGCGCCGAGTCCGAGGAACGACAGCCCTGCGACGGTCAGCACCGCCGTGCCGAGGCTGAGGGTCGTGAGCACGACGATCGGCGCGACGACGTTGGGGAGCACGTAGCGGAAGATGACCCGCAGCCGTCCCGCCCCCATGCCGACGGCGGCGAACACGTAGTCGTGCGTACGCACTGTCAGCACCGACCCGCGCACGACCCTGATATACGCGGGGATGCCGGCGATTCCGACCGCGATCGCGGCGTTCTGCAGCGAGGGACCCGTCACGGCCACGACGAGGATCGCGAGCAGGAACCCGGGGAACGCCTGAAGGACCTCGGTCACGGCCATGAGCGCCGACTCGACGCGCCGCCCGAAGTAGCCGGCCACGAGCCCGAGCGCGACCCCGACGACGGCGCTGATCGCGACCGCCGTGACGCTGCCCACGAGCGTCGCGCGCGTTCCGACGATGAGGCGGCTGAGCAGGTCGCGGCCGAGGGCGTCCGTGCCGAGCCAGTGCTCCGGAGACGGACCCGTCCGGCGCTGGTCGAGCGCCTGCAGCGTGGGGTCGAAGGGGGCCAGGACGTCGGCGAAGATCGCGATCAGCACGATCGCGATCAGCACGACCGCCGCGGCCGCGGTCGTTGCCCGCTCAGCGCGACTTCCCGCCGTGAACAGACGCGGCAGACGGGGCAGACGCGGCAGACGGAGAACGGGGCGCTTCCTCGCGTCCGCCCCGCTGTCGGCGCCGGCCTCCGCGACGGCGGAGGCCCCGGCGCCGCTCGATGCGAGGGCGCGTCCGTCGTCGACGGCGGATCGCTCGACTCTCGCAGCATCGGTGCTCATGGCCACTCCCCTCAGGCCGTCCCGTGCTGGATGCGCGGATCGGCGGCGCGATACAGCACGTCCGTGACGATGTTGACCATGATGAAGACGAGCGCCGCCGTGAGCACGACCCCCTGGATCATGGGGTAGTCCCGCTCGAAGACGGAGTTGATCATGAGCCGGCCGACGCCGGGCCAGTTGAAGACCATCTCCGTGAGCACCGCGCCGGTCAGGAGGGTGCCGAACTGGAGCCCGAGGATCGTGATCACGGGGTTGAGCGCGGGACGCAGGATGTGGCGCGTGTACAGCCGCGTCGATCCGATCCCCCGGCCGCGCGCGACCCGGATGTAGTCCTCCGTCTCGACCTCGAGCACCGACGAGCGCGTCATCCGCAGGATCGCCGCGAGGGGCCACACGCACAGCGCGAGCGCGGGCAGCACGAGGTGGGCGGGCGAGGCGAAGCCCGACGTCGGCAGGATGCGCAACCCGAGCGCGAAGACCATGACGAGGATGAGGCCCAGCCAGTAGATCGGCATGGAGAAGCCCACGAGGACGATCGTCTGCACGGCACGGTCGAACCAGCTGCCCTTGAAGATCGCGGCCGTGACGCCCAGGCTGACGCCCAGCGCCGTCGCGATCGCGAGCGCGGTGACGGCGAGCACGAAGGTCGCCGGCCATGTCCGCGCGAGCTCGTCGGACACGTGCAGGCCCGTCGAGAAGGACCGCCCGAGGTCGCCCTGGAGTGCGTGCACGACGAAGTCGACGAATCGCACGAACAGAGGCCTGTCGAGTCCGAGCTCGTGCCTGAGCGCCGCGATGGCCTCGGGCGTGGCCTCCTGGCCGAGAATGAGCTCGGCAGGGTCGCCGGGGACGACGTCGAGCACGACGAACGTCACGAAGGCGACGGCGAGCATGACGGGGATCGCGAGCAGCAGCCGCTTGGCGAGGTACGGGATCATCTCGCACCCGCCTGCATGCGCTGAGCGTCCACGACCTCGGCGAAGTGGCATGCGCTCTCGCCCGAGTCGACGGGCACGAGCTCAGGCCGATCGGTCCGGCACACGTCGGGCGAGTCCAGCTGCGCGTACAGCCAGCACCGCGACCGGAAGGCGCATCCGCCGTCCGGCTCGCCCTGCGGCGCGTCGCCGATGACGAGCGTCCGCACGGCGGTGTCGTGGTCGGTCGACGCGTTCGACACGGATGCCAGCAGCGCGGCGGTGTAGGGATGCCGGGGTGCGAAGTACACCTCGTCGGCGTCGCCCTGCTCCACGACCCTGCCGAGGTACATGACCGCGATCCGGTCGCTCATGTGCCGGACGACGCCGATGTCGTGCGAGATGAACACGATCGTCAGTCCGAGGCGCTCCTGCACGTCGATCAGGAGGTTGAGGACCTGGCCCTGGATGGACACGTCGAGCGCGGCCACCGGCTCGTCGCACACGAGCAGTCGCGGCTCGGCGGCGAGCGCGCGCGCGATCGCGATGCGCTGCCGCTGCCCGCCGGAGAACTCGTGCGGGTACTTGTCGCGCGAGCGCGGGTCGAGCCCGACGAGCCGGAGCAGCTCGTCGGTGCGTTCCGCGCGGGATCGGCGATCCCTCTTCGTCGCGACCCTCAGGACGTCGTCGAGGATCGTCCCCGCCGTCATCCGCGGGTTCAGCGATCCGTTCGGGTCCTGGAAGACCATCTGGCTGCGCCGCCGGAGCCGGCGCAACCGGCGGCCGCGGAGCCGGTACACGTCTTCGCCGTCGATCTCGGCGGAGCCGCCGACGGATGCCGTCGCGGCGAGTCCGCGCACCGCGACGCGCGCGATCGTCGACTTGCCAGACCCCGACTCGCCGACGATCCCGAGCGTCTCGCCCTCGTGGACCTGCAGCGACACGCCGTGCACGACCTGCGTCCGCACCCCTCGCCAGGTTCCCTGGCGGCGGAAGGCGACGGTGACGTCCTGCAGACGCAGGACGAGCGTGCGGGAGGCGCTCATCGCATCCACCCGCCCTCGTCCGTCGCCCAGCAGCGGGCCTGGTGCGTGGCGGCGCGGATGCTCAGCACGGGCTCCTGCTCGCGACAGACGTCTCTCGCGTCGGCGCACCGCGGGGAGAACCGGCATCCTCTTGTCAGTGTGCCCGGCCGCGGCGCGGTGCCCTCGATCGTGAGCAGGCGCGACTTGCGCCGCTGGCTCGCGTCGGGCGCCGCGCTCAGGAGGCGCGCGCTGTACCTCGAGCTCGGAGTCCGGAACACGTCGCGGACGGTTCCGGACTCGACGATCCGCCCCGCGTACATCACGTTGACCGTCTGGCACAGGTCGCCCACGACGCCCAGGTCGTGCGTGATGAACAGCAGGGCCGTACCCGTCGTGCGGCACAGCTCGCGCAGGAACAGCACGATCTGGGCCTGTGTCGTGGCGTCCAGGGCGCTCGTCGCCTCGTCCGCGATGATGAGCCGGGGGTTCCCGCTGAGAGCGAGCGCGATCATGACGCGCTGGCGCATTCCCCCCGAGAACTCGTGGGCGTACGAGTCGAGCCGGTCGGCGGCGCGGGTGATCTGGACGAGCTCGAGAAGCTCGACGGCCCGCCGGCGCGCCTCGCGCTCGTTGAGCGCAGAGTGGATCCGGATCGTCTCGACGAGCTGCTGACCGATCGTGAAGGTGGGGTTGAGCGCGGTCATGGGGTCCTGCGGGACGAGTGCGACCACCCGTCCTCGCTGTGCCCGCATCCCGCGTTCGTCGAGCGCGAGCAGGTCGACGCCCGCCAGGACGACACGCCCCGTGACGTCGAGACGGCGACGGTCGAGCAGCCCCATGACCGCCATCGCCGTGAGCGTCTTGCCCGATCCGGACTCCCCGACGATCGCACGCGCCTCGCCGGATCCCATCGAGAAGCTCACGCCGTCGACCAGCGGGACCGGCCCGTCGGCCCCCGGGATCGCGATGCTCAGGTCCTCGACCGACAGCAGCGTGTTCTCGTGGATGCTCATCGAAGTCCTCCCTCCTGAGGTGGACGGGCGGCGCGGCCGGGTGGGCCGCGCCGCCCGGGGTGTCAGCGGCGCGTGGCCTCGAGCAGCTGCAGGTAGCCGAGCGGGTCGACGCTGAAGCCCTCGATGGAGGACGAGGCGGCGAACAGCGACTGCGACCAGTAGAGCGGCACGCCCGCGACGTCGTCGACGAGGAGGCCGTCGGCCTTCGCCCACAGCGGCTGCGCGTCTTCGACGGTCGCCTGCACCTCGGCCTCGCCCAGAAGCTCGTCGAGCTCCGGGTTGGAGTAGGCCGACCAGTTGTACCCGCCGGTCGAGCGGAGGGTCGCGTTGAGCATGGCGTCCGGCGTCGCGCGCTGCGACCACCCGATGACGGCGAGCCCCGTCGTGTCGGTCTGCTTGAAGGCCTCGAGCAGGCCCGCGTACTCGTACACGGTCGCCTCGACGGTGATGCCGGCCTCGGCGAGCTGGGCCTGGACGATCTGCGCGATGTCCTGGTCGCCGATGTAGCGTCCGACGGTGTTGTAGAGAGGCAGCGTGATGCCGTCGGGGTACCCCGCCTCGGCCAGCAGCTCCTTCGCCCGCTCGAGGTCGCGCGTGCGCGGCTCCGCATCGGAGGGGCCGAGCTCGGGCGGGATGAAACCCGTCGCGGGGCGCATGAGCCCCTCCGTCGCGCTGTCGACGATGGCGTCGACGTCGAGGGCGTAGGCGACCGCCTCCCGGATGCGGTGGTCGGCGAGGAGCGGATGCTTGTGGTTGACCATGAGCCACACGGTCTGCGCGTAGGGCTTGGCGAGCCCGACGAGCTCCGGGTTGCCGTCCAGCTGCGTGAAGTCGTACGGCGCGACGTTCTGGATGATGTCGTACTCGCCCGCCTGGAGCGCGTTGAAGCGCGTCGTGGTGTCGGACACCGTCGTGATGACGATCTCGCTCTGCGTGGGAGCCGCGCCCCAGTAGTCGTCGTTGCGGACGAGCGTGATGACGTCCCCCTGCCAGCTCTCCAGCTTGTACGGTCCCGTCCCCGTCGGAGTCGTCGCGAGGTCGGCGGGATCCATGTCGAGCGAGCTCGGACTCTGGATGGCGAACGGACCGTTGGCGAGGTTGGACAGGAAGCTCGGGGTCGTGTACTTGAGCGTGAAGGTCACGACGTCGCCGTCGGCGGTGACCGAGTCGATGGGCGCGGTCCACGACGTGAGCGGCTCGAGCGTCATGGCGTGCTCGAACTGCGCGACGACTCCTTCGGCGGTCAGCGGCTCCCCGTCGTGGAAGACGACGTCGTCTCGGAGCGTGAACTCGAACACGGTCGGCTCGGGCTGCTCCCAGCTCTCCGCGAGCTCCGGGACGATCTCGAGGTCGGGGCCGTAGCCGACGAGCGTGTCGAAGATGAGGGCTCCGACGACGAGATCCGGCTGCCCCTGGTAGCGGGGCAGGTCGAGGGTCTGGATGGGGGTCGCGAACGCGATCCGCAGCGGCTCGCCGGAGGATCCCTCCGGTTCGGCCGTGCCCGCACCGCACGCGGTGAGCGCGAGTGCCAGTGCGCCGGCGATGAGCGCGACGACGGGGCGATGAGTGTGCCTCTTCACGATGTGCCTTTCTGAGAGAACTGCAGGATGGGTGGAGCACGAGTGGTGCGGTGCGCCGCGCGGGGAGGTGGTGCTGCTCCGGGCGCGACTGGATGCAGGCGCGGGATGCCGTCGGGTGCCGGTCTCAGGTCCCCGCTCTCACCTGCGGTCGGATCGAGAGGGTCTCGATCTGACTGTCCGGGGGAGCGCCGACCACGAAGTGGACGGCGCTCGCGACCGCCTGCGGCGTCACGAAGTAGCTGGGGTCGTAGGCGACGCCCGAGAGGGCGTGCAGGGCGCGCCCCATCTCCGTGTCGACGAACCCCGGGTGGATCGACGACACTCTCACGCCGTGGGGGCGCTCCTCCTCCCGGAGGGCGTCCGCGAGGGCGCGCAGCGCGTACTTCGTGCCCGAGTACAGCGTCCCGCCGGGGTAGGTGAACATGCCCGAGCCCGAGTTGATGAACACGACGATCCCCCGTGCCTCCCGCAGCGCGGGAAGCGCGAAGCGCGTGAGCTCGGCGGGGGCGAAGAGGTTGGTCTCGAACGACGCACGCCAGGTGTCGCGGTCCAACGTCTCCAACGGCGCCTCGACTCCGATCCCCGCCGAGTGCACGAGCACGTCTAGGCGGTCGACGGACGAGAAGAGCGTGCGCATGGCCGCGCTGTCGTTGATGTCGCCTGGCCAGGCCGTCGCGGAGGGCAGTTCGTCGACGAGGGCGCCCAGGGCCTCGGCATCCCGTCCCATCGCGTACACGTGGTGCGTCGGGCCCAGGGCGCGCGCGATGGCGGCGCCGATGCCCCTCGACGCTCCCGTGACGATCGCGGCCGGTCGTGACGTCGTGCTCATGTCTGGTCTCCCATCGGGTCAGGCGTGGACGGCTTCGGGGCTCGCGACGAAGCGCGCGGGATCGAGGAAGCCGGCGTCGCAGTACAGCTGCTCGGCGAGCACGATCTGCGCGACGAGCTCGCCGAGGCCTCCGGAGTGCTTGAACCCGTGTGCGCTGTCGCCCCCCGCCAGCACGATCGCCGAGTCGTCCGGCGACGGGCCGATGACGAACTGCCCGTCCGGCGAGTCCGTCACCATGCAGGGGACCACGCGCTCGGGCGTGGGATCGATCCACGGGAAGGCTCGCGCGACCTCCTCGGAGAGCTCCCGCGTGTCGGTCTCGGGGTGGATGGAGCGGTCGAGGCTGTCGGCCCGCGTGTACTCGAAGCTCTCGCTCGCCCAGAGGCCGATCTTCACGCCGAACTGGTCGCCGGAGCCGTGGCCCCACAGCTCGGATCCCGAGGGCATCTTCCTGATGAAGACGGGGAACCGGTCGAGTCGACAGTCGTCCTCGTGCCCGGGACGTGCCCGGAACCAGTACAGCGGCGTCCTCCTGACCCGCAGCTGCACGGCGCCGGAGAAGTCGGGAAGCCACGCGCCCATCGCGAGCACGAGCCTCGAGCACCGGAACTCCACGGTCGAGGTCGACAGCACGAGGTCGTCGCCGTCGCGCCGGATGCCGAGGATCTTCGTGCCCGGATACGCAGACCCGCCTGCAGCCTCGCCGGCCGCGACCTGCGCGCGGATGATCCGCTCGGGGTAGCAGATTCCCGCCGCCTCGTCCCACAGCGCGACGTCGTCGGCCCCCCATCCCCCGTAGTTGGGGAAGCGGCGCACCAGCTCGTCGTGCGACAGCCGCTCGACGGGACGACCCGCCGTCTCGGACGCGAGAGCCGTGCCCATCACGGGGTCGTCGTCGGGCGGGCCGGCGTTGAGGCATCCCGTCTGCTCGATGAGGACCTGACCCGCCGTGCCCGACAGCTCGGTCCACAGCCGCAGAGAGGTCTCCGCGATGGGGGTCAGCCCGGGGTGCTCCTTGCAGACGACCCGGAACAGTCGCGTCGTCCCGTGGGACGACCCGAAGCCGTGCGCGAGCGCGAACTGCTCGACGCCCCCGACGTCGACTCCGCGCGCCGCGAGACGCCAGAACGCCGCAGAGCCGAACGCGCCGAGCCCGACGACGATGACGTCGTGTCGAATTGATTGTGTGGTGGCCAACTCATCCTCCTCGACGTCCACACTGCGCTGATCGACTCTGATACGACAAATATCTATTAGCTTCATGGCTGAGACGTTTCGCAGATGTAAAAATGGAGGCCCCGGTGGAGATCAGAGAGCTCGCCTACTTCGTCGCGGTCGCAGAGGAAGGAAGCTTCTCCGCCGCGGCCGACCGGTTGCACATGACGCAGCCGCCGCTCAGCCAGTCGGTGGCGAAGCTCGAGAAGAAGCTCGGATGCCGGTTGTTCGAGCGAGGGCAGCGCGTCGCCCCGCGGCTCACGCCGCAGGGGCGCCTCCTCCTGAAGGAGGCCAAGCGGCTGCTGCGGCAGGCCGCCGAGCTCGAGTCGATGATGCGCACGGAGGGCAAGGAATGGCCGCTGCGGATCGGCGTGATCCCCTCCGTCATCGCGGGGCTCGTGACGCCCGTCGTGGTCGAGTTCCAGCGTCGCCACGACGCCGCCCGGATCGTGCTGGAGGAGGCCGAGGAGCGCGATCTGCTGGCCGGGGTCCGCTCCGCGAGCTACGACCTCGGCTTCACGCGGGCGGTGCGTCTGCCGCCGGGCATGCAGCTGCGCCCGCTCATGCTCGAGCCCCTCTACGCCGTCGTCGCCGAGTCGCACCCGCTCGCGCACCGCGGGCAGATCAGCGTCAGCGAGCTGTGGGACGAGGAGTTCGTGCTGTTCCTCCGCGAGGACGCCCCACGGGCGTACGACCACATCGTCAGGACCTGCATCCGCAGCGGCTTCGTCCCTCGCATCGCGATGCACGCCTCGAACGATCTGGCCCTCCTGAGCTTCGTGGCGTGCGGCCTGGGTGTCACGATCGTGCCCTTCCTCAGCACGATGGTGCCGCCGCCGGGCGTCGCCTTCCTGCGGGTCGAGCGCTGGGCGGTCTCGCCGCTGTCGCTCGTGCGACGCATCGACTCGGAGAACCCGTTCACCGCCCTGTTCGAGGATGCCGTCGCCGGCCACATCGCGAGCCTCGCCGCGTCACACGGAATCGAGGGCAACCTCGTCCTCCCCGACGAGTCCCTCGCCCACCGGCTGGACTCGGACTTCTCGACGGACGACGAGGCGGTGGAGGAGCGAGGAGCCTAGGCGAGCGCGGCGGCCGTTCGCGAGTGGTCCAGCACGAGGCTCGTCCGGGTGCCTGCGACGGCGGGGTGGCTCGAGAGATGCTCCAGGACGAAGTCGCGCACGGCATCGGAGTCGCGCACAGCGACATGGACGAGGAAGTCCTCGTCTCCGCCGAGGAAGAAGGTCTGCACCACCCCGGGGAGCGTCGCGAGGGCCGTCATGAAGGCGGACATCTCGTGGCGCGCGCCGGCTCTGATCCGCACGCCGATGAGCGCCTGCAGCCCGAGGCCCAGCACTCTGCGGTCGACGTCCACGGTGAACCGGGTGATGACACCCGTCTCGCGCAGGCGGCGTATCCGCTGGAGGCACGTCGAGGGCGCTATTCCCACGGCATCCGCGAGCGCGTTGTTCGCCGCTCGGGAGTTCGCCTGCAGCAGCTCGACGAGTCGCAGATCGATCTCATCGAGCGCAGCGCCCGGCGTCGCCGAACGATGTTCGGGGCGCGCACGGTGGATCGTCCGTGCTTCGGCCGATGATTCGCCCTGGACGGTCATCCTGCAAACATAGTTCGCAACCGTCGCGAGATCGATACGCTTTCTTCGACAATCGTGCTCATGCGCATCGGTGTTCCCACAGAGACCAAGAACAGCGAGCTCCGCGTCGCTCTCACGCCTGCCGGAGCGCACGAACTCGTGCACGGCGGTCACATCGTCCTCGTCCAGTCCGGCGCGGGCGCCGGGAGCGGCTTCTCGGACGACGAGTACGCGAGCGCCGGGGCCGACCTCGTCGCCCGCGCCGACGACGCGTGGAGCGCCGAGCTGGTCGTCAAGGTCAAGGAGCCGACCCCCGCGGAGTTCCGCTTCCTGCGACCCGACCTCGTCTTGTTCACGTATCTCCACCTCGCTGCGGACCTGGCGCTCACGCGTGCGCTCCTGGATGGCGGAACCACCGCCATCGCCTACGAGACGGTCCAGCTCGCCGACCGGTCGCTGCCGCTGCTGGCCCCCATGAGCGAAGTCGCGGGGCGGCTGTCCGTCCAGGTGGGCAGCCAGGAGCTCACGAGCGCGCGAGGCGGGAGCGGCATCCTGCTGGGAGGAGTGCCCGGCACCCCGAAGGCGAACGTCGTCGTGCTCGGTGGGGGGACTGCCGGAGAATCCGCTGCGCGGATCGCGCTCGGGCTCGGCGCGCACGTGACAGTGCTCGACATCTCTCTGCCGCGGCTGCGCCAGCTCGACGGCCTCTTCGAGGGCCGGATCACGACGCTGCGCTCCTCGGCGTACGAGGTGGCCGCGCAGCTGGAGAACGCGGACCTCGTGATCGGCTCCGTCCTCGTGCCGGGAGCCGTCGCGCCCAAGATCGTCACCGACGAGATGGTGGCCACCGCCCGACAGGGAACGGTCTTCGTGGATGTCGCGATCGACCAGGGCGGATGCTTCGAGGGCTCGCACGCCACGACGCACGACGCGCCGACCTTCCGGGTGCACGACGCCACGTTCTACTGCGTCGCCAACATGCCGGGCGCTGTGCCCCGGACCGCGACACAGGCCCTCACGAATGCCACGCTGCCCTGGGTCGCGCTCATCGCGCGGCACGGAGTCGGAGACGCGGTCGAGCTCGACCCGGCGATCCGGGCGGGCCTCACGACTCGTCGCGGCGCCGTGACCAACGCCGCCGTCGCCGCCGCCCACGACCTTCGCTGCGCCGCGTGAGCCCGAGTCCGTCGTGGTCGTACGGGCTCGACACTGCCGCTCGCCCTGTCTCGATCCGTCGGTCAGAGACTCTCACACGCCGTGCGCCCGAGGAGCCCCCGCCCTCGCACGACGCGGGCGCGTCCAGGCGCCATGGCGCCGGAGACATCGCGCGGAGCGTCGTCGTCGCGTCGCCGATCAGCTCTCGGAACGCAGCGGATCTGGTGGCGCCTCAACGACGAAACGCCCCGCAAAGGGGGCGTCTCGTCGATCGGTGGACGCAAGTACAAGGTTTGAGAACCCTCGCCGCGCCCTGAGAACCCTGATTTCTCGGGCCACTTCGGGCCTCTACCATAGTGCAAAGAGAGCGCCCGAACCACGGATCACCGATGTGAGGGCGTCAGTGGTGCTCGAATCGGAAAGTGTTGCAACTCTGCTCACCGTCGAGCAGTCCGCGGCACTCGCCGACGAGTACCGGGCCGGCGCGAAGGTCACGATGCTGGCTGTGAAGTATGGCGTCCACCGACAGACGATGCATGTCCATCTCAAACGGCACGGTGTCGCCCGACCGCTGAACATTCTTGACGAGGCGAAGGCGGACCGGGCAGCGCGGCTCTACGCCGACGGAATGACGCTTGCAGAGGTCGCGGCGGAAGTCGGATCGAACACCCGGTCGATCACGCTGGCACTCGAGGCGAGGAGCATCCCTCGGCGCCCGCGGGGTCTCCGGGCGAAGTATCGGCCGGACGAGTGACAGATGGAAAGCCAGTCAACACATCGAGGACAAGGACCTCCAGCAGGTCCTCCTCGTACGCTGCAACACCCCGTCGGCCGATCTCCGCACCCAGCTCCGGGTCCCACGGGGTCTCCAAGACGACCCCGACGGCAGCTGCGGCCGAGCGCACGGATGCGCGGTAGTCGGTCGCGTTCATATGCCACGGCTTGGCCGCAGGAGCGGCAGCTAGGAGCGTGCGGACATGCTGGAGCCCCCGGGTGTCGAAGTCGGCACGCACAGCTACCTGCCATCCCGCATCGGCGAGGGCAGCGATCGCGTCACAGTCCACCCGCGACGGGGTACCAGAGGTGCACACCACCCGCGGCGACGTGGCCTCTGGCCGCGGCTGTTGGAGGAACCGCTGGACCGCGGCGGAGATCACCGACGGGTTCTCGGTCACGAACACCCACGAATCAAGAGCCGGAGGGCTCGCCCACGTGATGCCGGCCAGCTCCTTCGGCGGCAGCGTCAGCGTTGCCCCGTCGGGAACCACCCATCGCTCCGGGTGCACTCCCGTCACGATGAGTCCACCGACCAAGTCGTCGATGTCGACCCCGACCTCCGACCACGCCTCCCGCGGACGAAGCCCCGACACACCCATCACCGCCAGCACCAGACTGGGGAGCAGCCCTTCGTCGAGGGCATGTGGACGGCCTGGAACCAGCGTGCGCCGGTCCACGCGCTCGCCCGCGGCGGGGAGCAGCGACAGCACGGCGAGCACCTGGTCGACCAGCCCGTCCGGGTCCTCGCCTGTCAGGACGCGAGCAACAGCACCGGTGCGCAGCAGCCTCTCGAGCACCGCATCCGCATCGAGCCCCAAGTATGAAGGCAGCTGTTCGATTCCCGTGCGCAGCCGATCGACAAGCTGTTGCCGCACAGCCGCGGCCTGCTGCTTTGCACGAGCCCGCACGGCCAGCCGCCGACCTAGCGCATGAGCGGCAACCACACCTGGTGTCAGCTGGGGTGACCGCTGCCTCAGCATCCCGGTGAGCTCCGCGAGGTCGAGTCTCCGCGTCTGCCCTGGCGCCAGGGGTCGGCCACCCACCAGTCCCGCGGCGGCGGCGCGTTCGGCGGCATCCTGCGGTGCTGTCAGGGTGACGTTTCCGGAGGTCATTTCGTCGTCGCCCCGGCGGTCTGCCGCCAAAGCCACCGCATGCCACAGCCAGGACAGCCGTGGGGACAGCAGCGGAGTGAGGTCGGCATCCGCGCACGTTCCAGAGCACAGAGAGCAATCCATCACGACTCCTGTGTCACGGTCGCGTACTCGTCGTCACCGGGGAGCTCGAGCAGGCCGCGGACCAGCATCGGGAACGCCACTACCAGGCCGTCCGACCCAGCCTCGAGGTCGTGAGCGTCGATTCCATCCCACGCGCCCGGAGATCCGTCCCAAAGGTAGGAGGTGGCGATCAGGTCCAGGTCGAGCTGGGCGATGTAGCGCGCCAGTCCCTCTCGACCCTGCTCGTCGACTTCGGCGGGAACCTCGTCCAGCGGCAGCAACCGCAGCGCTTGCTCGCCGAGCCGGTCGCTCCCGGCCGCGATCGCGGCGAGCATCGGCGCGAGTACGACCAGGCGCCGCTCGCCACCGGACAGTCCGATGCGGCTGCCCCACTTCCGTTCCTTCTCCGGGTCGTCGGCCCGGGTAACCATGTAGTCGACGTCCAACCACGAGGTGATGTCGACCGCTTGGGCGAGGCGCTCAGCCATCGTGTCTCCGTCCGCCGCGGCGAGACGCTGCTCGATCGCTTTCCCCACCTGCTGTCGTTGTTCGTCGGTGCGGGCTGCGTCGCTGAGCTTGCAGGCCAGCTCGAACACGGTCTGAGCTGCGGGGTCAAGGTCGTCACGCGGTGTGATGCGGACCCGAACACCGACTCCGGAGGATGCCTTGGCGGATCGCATCTTCGCGTTCACTTCGTGCACCCAGTCCTGTAGCTGATGCCAGGCATGGCCGATCGCAGCGGGAAGCTGGCCGACCACGAACCGCTGGAGCGCGTCGGCTTCCGCATCATCGAGCGCCTCCTTCGCGCGGCGGGCAAGGTCACCTGCCTTCGCCGCGGCAGCCGCGGGGTCGTAGCCGTGCTCGTCGTGGGTGAGGTCGAACATCTCCACACCGATGTCTGCCGGCGCGTCACCGAACTGCAGCATCCAGGTCTGAGCGAGCTCGGCCTTCGCGGAGTCGTACCTCTCGTTCAGCGTCTTGCGTGTGAACGTCTGCCTGCGGTCCAGCAGCGCGTGCGCGTTGCTGAGCAGCTCCGCCCGTTCGCCCATCCCCTGAGTGGGCTCCAGACCTGCGGCCGTGAGGAATGCCGGGACATCCAGCGCTGCCATCGCTGGGGGCCAGGCCAGCAAGGTGCGCAAGGCGGACATGGTCGTTGTCTGCGCAGGGATCGCATCGGTGACCGCCTGACGTGCCGGCTCGATCGCAGCCTCGGCACGCGTCGCGGCGTCGTGCTCCTTCTGTGCCTGCTCGCGAGCAGCCGGAAGCCTGTCAGCGAGCTGCCGAGCCTCTGTCTGCGCTGCCGCGTGGCGGGCCACCGCGTCGTCCGCTCCGCTGTCTCGGCGCACTTCGTCCAGCAGCGCCTGAGTGCGCTCCGCGGCCTCGTGCGCTCGCCGGGCTTCGCCCTCCAGCCGGGCGAGCTCCGCGGTGAGAGCCTCTTCGTCGGGGAGCTGGGCCAGCGTACGCGGCAGAGTCGTGGAGGAGAGCCGGTCGAGTGCTTCTCGGGCTGCGGTGATCTCACGTGCTGTCGTGCGCAGGTGCTCGACGATGCCGGCCAGCTGGCCCACATCCGCGGGCAGGCCTACGGCCGCTGCGCTGCGCGACCACTCGTCCTTCAGCGTCTGGTGCTCGGCGCGCGCTGCGTCCGCCTGAGCTGTCGCCATGTCACGGGCCTCCTCGGCAAGGTGGCACCGGCGTGCGGCACCGGCGCGTGAGGCCTCCGCGTCGCGAAGCGGGGTCGATGAGGGGAACGACTGTCCCTCGTTCCTCACTCTCCCGGCCGCTGTGCGTGCCTGTGCCGCCGCCGTGCGCTCGGAATCGGCTTGCTGCTCCAGCTCATCAGCCTGCTGCTCGATCAGTGCGGCCTGTGCGAGCGCGCGCTCCCTGCGGGTGCGGGCGCCGACGAACCCGGCCTCGGGGAGCTCCCGGCCTTCAGTGTTCGCCGCGACGACCGGGTTCGCAGCAAGGACGCCGGCGGCGAAGGTGCCGTCGCGCCCGATCACGAGCCCGGATGATGTCTTGGCTTCGGCGGTGTCAGTGAGCTCGATGCGCTCCAGCACCGCACGCGCCGCCTCGGCAGAGGGGTGAGCCTCGTCGACCGTGAGCACGACTGTGAGGCTGTCGGCCACCACCTTGCTGCGAGCGCTGACACTCCAGACCGCGGTGCTCGCCCCAGCGCCGTCCAGATCGGTGGCCAGGTGGGCGGTGAGCAGCCCGCTCGCGGCGAGCGCCGCCTCCAGCCGGTTCCGGGTGTCGGCGTCGACGCCGTCCACCCACTCGAGCACCGAGCCGAGCGCAGCCTCGTCATCGGAGGCACCGGCCCATGCGGGGCGCGGAAACTCGAGGAGCTTCCCAGCCCGCAGCTCGGCAGCCCGGTTGCGCAGCTGCGTCGCCTGCTCGCGTAGGCGGGTCTCGTTCTCGGCGTGCCGGATCTCCTGGGCCTCGCGGCTTGCTGCGATCCGTTCGGCGGCGGACATCACCAGCTGCGCCCACGCATCGATCGTGCCGAGCACGACGGCAGGTTCACTGGCGGTCAGACCAGTGACGTCTTCGGCCAGCCAATGCTGAGCCGACGCCGGGTCGAGTGGGTCGACCGCGCACAGCGCGGGGTGCTGTGATGTCCACCTCGCAGCCGCGCTGGCCAGTGCGCCGGCCGCATCGGCGGCGTCTCGGGCCGCCTGGGTGAGGAGCTGCTGCTCGCGGTCATGAGCGGTCTCAGCCTTCTCCAGCTCCTCGTCCGCACGACGCAGACGTTGCTCGGCGTCAGCGACCCGGGCGTGGTCGGTGATGAGCAGCTGCGCGGTGCTTGCCTGCGTCGTCTGAGCGTTCGCGGCGTTCGTCCACTGCGTGCTCAGAGCGTTCCAGGCATCTGCGTCTCGGACGACGTTCATCCCTGCACCGGGAGAGGCAATGGTGTCGCCGACGCTGCGCACCTGCCGCGGACGAGTATGGTGCGCGAGCAGCGTGTGCGTATCGGGCACGGTCTGTCCCGCGTCCCGGGCTTGGCCGAGGACCGTGGTGAGCTGCTCGATCAGTCCGTCGAGAGCGGTGGTCAGATTCTGGGTTTCGCGCGCCGCAGCCGAGGTGGTGGCGGTGAGGGCAGTGGCACTGCTGCGGGCGTTCGCTCGCTCCGCATCGAGCCGGGCGGTCAGGTCACGGATGGTGCCGGCGGCCCTGTACGCCTCGGACTGTTCGATCGCGCGAACCGTGTTCAGAGCGCCGGTGTGCTGCTGGTCCAGCTCCTCAGCAGCGCGTCGTGAGGTCTCGGCGGCCTCGGCTGTGTGCTCCGCTTCCCGCTCTGCCTTCTGCTGGCTGCGACGAAGCTTGTCGACCTGTTCGACCGCTTCCTTGGCCGCTGTGAGCTTCTCCTTCGCGACGTCGGTGACGTGCCCCGCCCAGACGCGAGCGAAATCGGTGAGCACCTCCGAAGCGCGTCGGTCGCGCTCGAACGCCTCCCGGGTTGTCTCCGAGGCGGCGAGCGCATCGGCGGTCATCTCGATCACGGCGGGGTCGACGTTCGGGAGCGCCTCACGTAGCGCGTCCGATGCCTTCTCGGGCGAGAGTTCGGCGAGCAGTGCCGGGTTGCGTACCTGCCGGAGTCGGCGGGCGAGGTCGCGCAGCTCCTTCGCCGTGGTGGCGAACACCCGCCGGCTCAGGTCATCGACGTAGCTGTCGGCGTCGGCGAACACCTGCCCGCCCTGAGTCTCGACCAGTTGGGTGAAGTCGTCGTGCTCGAGCGCGGAACCGGTCTCGGTCTCGAGCGCGAAGTCCCGCACCGGTCGGGCGGGAACGGTGAACGGGACTACGGTGACCGCCGGTGAGGCGCTGGGTGAGTACTGCAGACGGACGCCGTATGTGACGCGCTCCGCCTCGTCCACACCCGCGGGGGGTGCGACGGTGAGCCACACGTACCCATACCGTCGGCCTTTCTCCTTCGCCCCTTCGGCCATCAGCTGCTTCAGGCTGGTAGTACGCGCTTTGCCGGCCGAGAGCTTTCCCTGTCCGTGGTCCAGGTCGAGGAGGAACGGCCAGAGCACCTCCAGGGCGGTCGTCTTCCCGGTGCCGTTCGGGCCGCGTAGCAGGAGTCGGCCGGATGCTGCCGGCAGCTCGAGGGTTCCGTACCGCCACACGTTCGAGAGTCCGGCGCCGACCAGGTGCCAGCGGCTGGTGAACCGGTCGGGGTTCCCTGATGGGGGCGCTGGAGGTGTCTCGTCGAATTCCAGCTCGACCATCTCGGTCACAGGAGCCCCAGCAGCAGCAAGATGTCGGTGTTCCCCATAAGGTCGGCGGTTCGGCTTCTCCGGCGCCGACTGGTATCGCCTATGGCAATTCCGGGCTGGTTGTCCGCCCACCGGCCCGTCACCGGGGCGAACCACCAGACGGCCTGTCGGCCGGTCTCGGACGCTGCTGGCCCGAATGCGGTGGAGGCGGGGGCGTCGATGACGCGGAGAGCGTTGATCCCTGTCAGCAGCTCGGCGACATCGGCGGCGAGGTGTGTGATGTCCCCGGAGTACTCCGAACTCCAGCCACCGCGGCCTGTGGCATACTCGGCTGCGAACGACGCCAGCGCGCCGGTCACGTCGGTGTCGGTGAGCCCGCGCCATCCCGGCCCCGGCGCATCGGTCTGGGTGCCGACGGTGGCGGCGTGGTCCGAGAGGAGCAGTGCGGCGTGCCCACGGGTGCCGGTCCAGGGGAACGGAAGTGGTCCGAGTTCGTTCGCATGCCGGAACGCGTCGTCGGGGACGACGAACGCGGCGCCCTCGACACGTCGCTCCAGCGTCAGCCCGAAAGCGTCGGCGAGGGGCTGTCCGTCATCGCCACGGACACGCTGCGACAGCCACGCGCCTCCTCCTCGTCCAGGTCGGAGGCGTGCACGCAGGTATCGTCGACGAGGGCGCGGCGCATGCGACGGGCGGCGTCGGGCTCGCGGCTCACCTGTGCCAGCCAGGCGTCCGGGTCTGCGGCAGCGTCCAACGATCCAGGGTTCGCGATCACGTGCAGCAGCCTGGTGTGGTGGATGTGCAGCAGCACACTCTGCTCCTGTCCGGACGCGATGTAGATGTCCAGGGCACCGTCGATGCGTTCGATGACGCCGCGCTCGTCCAACAGCTTCAGCGCGGAGACGATCGCGCGGCGTTCGGTGATGTCATTCGTCACATCGATCCCGGCTTCCGCGGCGGCAGAGCGGGCAGCGTTCACCAGCGCGCCGATCGCCACATCAGGCTCGAGGGAGTCCGCGGCGGCGACGAGCAGGAAGAACCAGCAGCGCGTATGTGCAGAGGGTGCGGCTTCGGCGTACGCCGATGCCCGTTCTGGTGGACTCTTGCGCAGACGGACGAAGTCACGGTTGATGAGCACGCTCCAGCCCAGACGTCCGTATACGCGACGCAACTCTGCTTCGTTGCGGCGTGCGGCCGCGATTTTCTCATCATCACGCCCGGCGACCAACCAGCAGTGCCGGTTCAGGTGGCGCATCAGCGCAGCGGCCTCCTCCCCGGCATCCACCCTCCACCGGCGGATCCGCCGCGGCTCCACTCCGGCGGCTCCCTCCGGAGCGTTCTCGGCGGCCTCGAGGGGTCTGTCGATCACGCGACACCCTCCTCCATGTGGGTGGGCGCGGGACCGAGAGCGATGGCGCGTATCTCTGCGACCGTGTCGGTGTCGGGGATCGGCGACACCACGGCCAGCTGGGCTGAGTTGGGCCGCTGCCCGTGGCGATGGAACAGCGGTACGCGGCCTGGAACCAGGACCAGCCAGGTGGGTGCGCGTAGCACGCCGACGCCGGCCGCGACGCGGACCAGAGTGCAACTGAGTCCGCCAGTAGTGGCGGTGCGCCGACCCTTCTTCGCGCTGCTGCGTGCGGACGCCATGAGCGACTCCATTGCCACCCGCGCGGCGGACTCGGAGAGATCGGCGCCGGGCTTCCAGGCGAGCACCTCACGTACGGCGGCGTCGTGCCGGGCTTGACGTTCCTTGCGACGCGCCTCGACCTCAGCTCTCGCGGCGCGATCGTTGCGCGGAGCGGTGCCCCGTCCACGTGGACCGGAGCGGCCACGGGACCGCAGCATCTCAGGAACGTCGACGACCGGTCCGCCGCGCCAGGACGGGTTGCGTCCGACGTCATCTTCGTCAGCAGTGCCATACAGCTTGCGCCAGGAGTGATCGCCGAGCGCGGCCTGGAACACCTGCGCGCCTACAGTGGGGTCGAGGACAGCACGGGCCAGGGAGAGGGCGCGGCTGCGGTTGGTCGCGACGCCCGACGAGGTGTGGAGGCGCTGCAGGTTGGCGTGCATCGTCGGCAGAGCCCGGATCAGACCGCGGGTGAACCGTTCGGCGCGGCCGGTGGCCGGGTCACACCACTCGCGCAGCTTGAGCCAGTCCTCGACCCTGCCGCCGCGTGAGGCGCGTAGCGCACCCGCGGCAATCAACTCGCGTGCTTCGGGAGTCGAAACCGATGCGGTGACGAGGGTGTCGTAGTGATCGCGGATCGTGTCCAGCGCTGCTGCTGCGCGGGCGGAGCCAGTGGTCAGCTCGCTCGCTATCCTGGTCGCGTACCCGACCAGGATTCCCTTCAACTCCGACGCGCTGTCGCTATCGAGGTCGAACCGATTCGCGAGTGCCTTCAGCTCGTCCTCGGCTCCGACGAGGGCGGAGTCCAGACTGTCGTGGCTGGTGAAGATCGTGGTGACCGCCGCAGCGTGGTGCTCGGCGACAGCGAAGCGCGCGGCTTCCGCGGCGAGGTTCTCCAGGTTCGTGACGAGCAGGTTCAGCGCGCTGATCGGGATCTCGCGGACGGTGGGGGTGCCGGTGAGGAACTCACGATAGAACCGCTGCACCTGCCGCCCGATCAGAGTGGGTGTGTAGCGCCAGTTGCGTGCGTAGAGGTCGGAGACGCGGCGCACTTGGGAGGTGTTCGTCTGGTAGGAGACCGCGCCCATCTCGATGAGCGCATCAAGGCGGGCGACGACGGCGTCATCGGCCAGGCGACGCCCAGCACGAGCGAGCTCTGTGCGGACCTCGGCGGCACTCATATCGGTGACCGACGCTTCGAGCGCGGTCATGATCGCGATGTACTCGTCGGCTTCAGGACGGATCAGATAGCCGACGGCAGCCCGCGAGTCGATGCCGGGCTCCGAAGTCTCCTCCGCCAGGGCAGGGTCGGAGGCAGCCGAAGCCTCCTCGTCACCACTCACTCTCGCCCCCTGCAAACGCCGCTGCCAAGTACCAACAGTGCCAGCAGCTGCCGACATTTTCGTTCGTCGATCCGGGTGTGTATGGCACTCCAATCTAGTCGGAGCAACCCTGGGGCATCGCGTCCTTGTTGCTGCGATCGACTCCAACACCCGCAGGACAACTCGGGTGATCTGTCCCGTGGCGTGTTGTAGTTCTCGGCGCTGAGTGTCACGTCGTTGACGCGGTGAGCCATCGTGTGATGACACAGCTACTCACAGAAGGACACTACGCGCGCAGGGAGGGATGCTGGGCGGCAGGATGCTCCCGCGCTCTGCACGGGGTTCCGCAGCACGGCTCACCCGGATGTCTGCGGGGCTGACTACCATGAGAAATGGAGGAAGAGGCGATGAATCGCACGGAGAAGGCCGCTCTGCTGGCCCTGCTGTATCACCAGTCGCGTCGCGCCTCACAGCCCGAACTGCGTCAGGCCATCCTTGACGGCGAGCGTCTCGCCGATCGCCTGGAGGGCGCGGACGGGCTGTTCGCGGCATCGCCCGCCGAGGACGCGCTGACACGGGCGAAGGCGGACCTCGCGGGCTGGGAGGCGGCCGGGCTGCATGTGCTGACCCCGCTGGACGAGGAGTACCCGGCGCAGCTGTTCACCGTGCACGACTTCCCCCTGGTGCTGTTCGGCCGCGGCCAGGTAGAAAGCGACTTCCGCTCGGCGGCGATCGTCGGCAGCAGGAACTATTCCCAGGGCGGGCAGCAGTACGCGGACGAGCTGGCCGCGCGGCTGGTCGCCGCGCAGGTCACGGTCGTCTCCGGGTTGGCGAAAGGCATCGACATCACCGCGCACCGCTCCGTGCTGCAAGCGGGCGGGCGCACGGTCGCGGTGCTCGGCAACGGGCTGGACCACGCCTACCCGGCCGAGCATCCGGGCACGCAGGAGGAGATCGGGCGCACCGGGCTGCTGCTGTCGCAGTTCCGCCCGGCCACGCGCCCGAGCAAGCAGTCCTTCCCGCAGCGGAACGTCACAATGAGCGCCTACAGCTCGGTCACCGTGATCGTCGAGGCTCAGGAGGCCTCGGGCACGCGCATCCAGGCGCGCGCGGCGATCGGACACGCCCGCCCGCTGGTGCTCAGCGAGCAGGTGGTGCAGGCGACGAGCTGGGGCAAGGAGTTCGCCGCCGGCTCCTACGACGTGACGGTCGCGCCGAGCCCGGCGGACGCGGCGGCGGCGGTCGGGGACATCCTCGCGCGCGCCACGCGGCCCCTCTCGCTCGTTCCGTGACCGAGCCCCGGCACGCGCCCGTGCCGGACGCGCGCGAGGAGCTGGCATCGCTCGGCGGCGGCGAGGCAAGCGGGCTATCAGGCGGGTCCGAGCGGCGTGACGATCCGGTCGAACATCTCGATGAGCGGAATGAGGTCCCGCCGCTCGGCGGCCGCGCGAGAGGCGGCATCGTTGGCCTGGCCAGTCACGCCGACCCAGTTGAGCCTCCACCCGGCATCGTCGGCGACCCGATCCCAGAACACGCGCTGCGCTCGGCCGTTGCCCTCACGGAACGGGTGGATGTAGTTGAGCTGGTCATAGTGATGAGCGAGTCGCTGAATGAACACTGCACGGTCCATACCGCGCAGATAGTCGTCCTGACCGAGCTCCTCGGTAGCGAACCTGGCGGATCGCTCGATCATCGAGACAGGAACGAAGTACCCGCCTCCGTCGACGTTCTTTCGGATGTCGACGGTGCGCAGCTGACCGGCCCAGCCATAGACGTCCTGGAAGAGGTAGCGGTGGATGCCCCGCAACTCGGTCAGATCACCGGTCGGCGGGATCTTCGCGGCGGGGAGATCAAGGAGCCGCGCCCCGACGAGGTCGGCCTCCGCCTGGTCGAGCACAGCCCGCGTACGAGCACCGACGAGATTACGAAGGAACCCCGTGGCAGGGTCGAGGTAGGGGTCGACGAAGTCAGTCAAGCCCATACCGGGCACGGGCCCGTGCGACGAGCTCGGCGGAGTCGATGCGGCCGGCGACGTAGTCAGCGGAGTCGACGCGAGCCTCGGCCGAGACGGTCAGGCCCTCCATCTCACCGCTGTGGATCGCCTCCGCGACCCTACGCTCCCGCTCGGCACGCTCGCCTGCGGTGATGGACGTGATCGACATCGCGAGCCTCCTTCCGATTCATTCCATTTTACTGGCGAATCACCGTGACGACCCGCCCGATCCACCGGACGACCAACCTAGTCTTGTGCCGTGGAACCCCCGGCAGAGTATCAGCGTTGGTATCTCCAAATCCTCGATGCGCAAGCCACCGCATCAGACGCACGATCCGGCGCGCAGGCGGTTCTGACGCTCGTAGACGAGATCGCAGCCGCAACACTGACCTCGCAGATCAGAGCTGCACTGTTGTTCGTCTGCTCATCTCTCGTCACCAACGCAGGAGATGATCTTCACGACGCCCAACTTCTCAAAATGGGCGCGGAACTCGCTCGATCCTCGCTCGATCTCACTGACCCCAGCGCGCCTCTCCATTTTCAGTGTTTGTACAACCTCGCGAACGCAGTCGCGATCGAATGCGATCTCGGTCTCCCAGCGGGGGAATCCCGTGAGGAATGGGAGCCGAAACTCATCGAGAACCGCATCGCCTGCAGGGAGCAGCTGCGCTGGGCACGGCGCACCTTCTTCCAAGTCGGCACGTCGGAGATCGCGGACCCGCACACGCGATCTGCGGCGCTCTGCAACTTGGCGAACAGCCTGGACCATTCCGGCCGGTGGGCTGAGGCGTATGACTTCTATCTCGGCGCCTTGGATGCTGATCCGAACAACGGCAACGCTGCCGGCAACCTCGCACAATTGCTAATGCACCGCCTTCAACTGGGTATCGGCCAGACCGGCCACATCGCTGCGGTCTACGACAAGTACGTCAAGCTCGCGCAGTCCCTCCGCGATGGCACTGTCGACTTCGCTGGGCAGGACATCGCTGACCGCTGGGATGGACTCGAACTGACCGAGAGCGAAGGACACCTCTCACATGGCGTAGAAGGCCAGGACGATGACTATCAGCAGTGGGTTGCCGCGTACCGGTTAGCACTATCACCGGCCGTCGAGGGTCTTGGAACGGAGTCCCCACACTGGGACAGCTCGATGATCGAGATACTCTTCGGATCATCAATCGACGAGGTAAGCCCGCCAATCCTGGCCGAGATGAATGTTCTGAAGTCAGACTTCCTCGTCTCGAGGCACCTGGCCTACGACGGCTATGTGCAGGTTGCCGAGGGACCAGAGCAGAAGGATGATGACTCGGGCTATTACGTCGAGACACTCGACTATTCGCTCTATGGCACGCAGTACTCGAAACTCTTCCTTGCACAGAGGTCTGCGCTTGACGTTCTCGATAAGACGGCGGTCGTCGCCAATGAGCACTTCCATCTAGGAGACAGGCCGGAAGCTGTCGTGTTCCGGCGCTTCTGGAATGACAAGGATGGAGCCATCCGCAGCGGCCTGATCAGCAAGCCAGGACGTGGGCTTGCTGCGCTCGCGCTGTCAGAACTCGCCTTCGACATGACCAAAGAGGGGATGTATGCGTCATCGCAAGCGCTGAGGAATGCTGGAACACACCGGATCGTGCATGCGGCATTGCTCGAAACGACAGGCGCGACAGTCGACACACGCAGCCGGATCCACTTCATCGAA
This sequence comes from Microbacterium ulmi, assembly GCF_011759705.1. Classification (GTDB taxonomy): domain Bacteria; phylum Actinomycetota; class Actinomycetes; order Actinomycetales; family Microbacteriaceae; genus Microbacterium; species Microbacterium ulmi. The sequence continues at coordinate 229,495 of NZ_JAAOZF010000001.1, forward strand.
CTCGTCGACTCAACCATCCAGGCGCTTCAGGTGACTCGTTCCGCCTACCTCTATCTGGTCGACCTGGTCGCGAGCTGGAACATGCCGCAAGACCATCCAGGGGAGCATGCAACCGTCGAAACCTACGAGTACATGAACTTTCCGGTCTCAGAGAACGAGGAGCCGACCGAGTCCAGCAGCGACGATTCGTAGCGTCCGGGCAGCCAACAACGGTTCCGCCCGAACGCGTAGACATTCGAACCGAAAGCGGCGCGGGCAGGAGAACCCACCGGCGCCGCCCTGTTGCAGGGTCAAATCCCTTGAGTGGTGTAACTGCGCTGATCCTTCGGTTTCGGTTTCGGTTATGCGCTGAGCGCGAGGAAGGGGTCGGTGTTCACCTCGCTTGCGGTCTCGGGCACGGCGCGCATGCGGGACCGGGCCAGGATGTCGAGGCCGAGGTAGCGGCGGCCTTCGGCCCATTCGTCGCTCTGCTCGGCCAGCACCGCTCCGACGAGGCGGGTGATCGCGTCTCGGTTCGGGAAGATGCCGACGGAGTCGGTGCGGCGGCGGATCTCACGGTTCAGCCTCTCGTTGGGGTTGTTGGACCAGATCTGCTGCCACACGTCTTTCGGGAAAGCGGTGAAGGCGAGGATATTCTCGCGCGCGGCCTCGAGGTGCTCGGTCACCTGAGGGAGCTTCTCTGCCACGTAGTCCAGGGTCCGGTCGAACTGCGCATTCACGGCGGCGGCGTCGGGCTGGTCGTAGACGGAGTGCAGCATCGCCTTCACCGCCGGCCACATGGTCTTCGGCTTGACGCTCATGAGGTTCGCGGCGTAGTGCGTGCGGCACCGCTGCCAGGAGGTTCCTGGCAGGTTCGCGGCGATCGCGTCCTTGAGTCCGGTGTGCGCGTCGGAGGTGACCAGCTGCACGCCGGCAAGGCCACGGGCAGTGAGGTCGGCGAAGAACGCGTCCACGCCGGTCCCGTCTCGCTGGTCGCGGTCTGCAGGCCGAGGACCTCGCGGCGCCCGTCGGCGTTCACGCCGGTAGCGACGAGCACGACCGTGTTGATGACGCGGCCGCCCTCACGGACTTTCATCGTGAGGGCGTCGGCGGCCACGAAGGTGAATGGGCCCGCCTCGGCCAGGGAGCGGTGCCGGAACTGCTCGACCTGCTCGTCGAGCTCGGCCGCCATCCGCGAGACCTGGGATTTTGATAGCGCGTGGATGCCGAGCTGTTTGACGAGCTTGTCCATCCGGCGGGTCGAGACCCCCGCGAGGTAGCAGTCCGCAATCACCGTGATCAGCGCCGCCTCGGACCGCTTCCTGCGCTCCAGCAGCCATTCCGGGAAGTACGTGCCGGATCTGAGCTTCGGGATCGCGACGTCGATCGTGCCGACCCGGGTATCCAGATCGCGGTGCCGGTACCCGTTGCGGTGCGTGGCCCGCGTGGGGCTGGGCCGGCCCCATTCCGCGCCGACGACCTGGTCGGCGTCGGCGGACAGCAGCGCGTTGATCATCGTCTCAAGCAGCTGCCGCATCAGATCCGGTGACGCCTCGGACAGGGCTTCGGAAAGCACCGTCGCGGGGTCGACAATATGAGGAGCGGTCATCGTAATGACTCCATTCGAGAGGGTTGTGGAAGATTCCTCGAAGGATCACACGGTGACCGCCTCTACATCGGCAACGACGCCGGCGACCACCGCGCAGTTACACCACTATGCGGACCCCACCTGTTGCAGCCACAGATGTTTTCACAGTTACGGCTGTCATCGGGACATCCGCGCAGCAAGAGTAGTTCCGTGGACAAGGACGCCGACAGCCAGTCATCCGCCGATCACGACCTGATGCGATACCTCGCCGAGGTTCCACCCAGTCAATGGGATCGCATCAACACACTCCTCGGGCTACCACCCTCCGAGGATCTCCCGCTCACGAAGCGGCAGACATCAAGACGCGACAGCCCGACGTCTGAGCGTCTGTCAGCCTCAGCAGGCATAAGTTCAGGTCCGGACAAGCGCATCCTCGAGATCGTCGTCGCGTACTGCAACGGCGCAACACCCGAAGCGATCGCTGCAGTGCGTCACACCACCGAGGCCGATATCCGCGACGTTCTGCGAGAGGCAGGGGTGATCCTCCGTGATCCGGGACACGCATCCGCGGGGGTTCGCGAGCAGATCCGGGCTCTGCGCAGTCAAGGACTCAGCATGCGAGCGATCGCCCGCCGCCTCGGTGTCTCCCACACGACGATCAGCCGGATCCTCCGACGAAAGACCGACGAGGAGACGCACCACTTCGCACCACATCAGTAGCGAAAGATCGTGGGAATGCACCACAGTGCACCACCTACAAAAGCACCTCTGATCAGGAATTTTCTCCGCGAGGAGTAACATGATAGTTTGCTGTGAACGGTGGACCTGAGGGTGCCTGGGTTCACGACATAGGCGACAAGTGATAGGCGACTCGTGAGTCGCGTCATAGGCGACAGTCCTGTGCATGTCGAAGCATCGGGTCGTAGTGTTGAAGATCGTCGCAGGGCAGCTTTCGGTCGCTGAAGCGGCGGCCGAGTACGGTATGAGCCGGCCGTATCTGCACAAACAAGCACCGTCCCCATCGTGCTCTCGACGGACATACGCCGACCGCAACGGGAAGATCAGCTCCGCCGAGCCGGGCGCATGCACCACCTCGGCGTCGGAGTCGACCACCGCGGCAAACGCGTCCTCATCCTCGCCGACGATCAGACCACCACCGTCGTCCACCTCGACACCGGCGAGATCATCGCGACCAACACCATCGACCCGCCCGCACCTACTGGCGAAACCAAGAACGGGAGCCCGGCCGATGGCCGAACTCCCGTCCCTGATGTTCTCTATGTCGCGACTCAGATCTCTCCTATGTCACGACTCATCACACGGTGGACCTGAGGGGATTCGAACCCCTGACCTCTTCATTGCGAACGAAGCGCGCTACCAACTGCGCCACAGGCCCGTGAACCTCAGCAACAATAACACGGCTGTCGGAGTGCCCCGAAATCGTGCCGACGGGTCACTGTCCCGCTGCGCGCCGCTCGAGGAGCCGCCGCACGTGCGCCTCGATCTCGGCGTCGTCGGCGGCACCCGTGCCGTCGAATGCGGCGGATGCCGCGGTCTCGCGTGCGCGCCGCGCGGCCACGAGCGAAGGGGGGCGCTGCGCCTCCGCCCGCTCGCGCATGGCCTCGTCGAGCACCGCCTGTCGCAGCGCCTCGCGGGCGGCGGCGGCATCCAGCGTCGCGGACGCCTGCGAGCCGGCGGATGTCGTCAGGGGGCGCGGCAGACGGCGCGGGGCCCACGTGCGCTCGTCGGCGGGAAGCACGACGTCCTGCACGATGGCAGGAACGCGCTCGGCCTCCGTCGCGGCGATCGTGTGCACGGCCGCTCGCGCGTCCACCGTCGACATGCGGCGCAGCAGGAGCCCGCTCGCGATCGCGAGGCCCACGCCTGCCCATAGAAGAGTCTGGGCTCCCGTCTGCAGCACGGTCCAGACGCCGAGTGCGACGAGGGCGACGGCGGCGACGCCCACGGCTGCCGTGACGAGACGGGCGCGGCGGCGCGCTCGCGCGCGGCGGGCGGCGGGCAGTGCGCGCACGGCGGCGAGCTCGCGACGCGCCTCTTCCATCCGCGCGGCCTCGCGCTCCTGGAGGGCGCGGCGCTCGAGGTCGTCGTGCTGGGCCTGCGCGCGGCGGGCGAGCTCCTCCCTCTCGGCGAGCGACCGCTTGGCGGTCTCCTCCCGCTCGGCGAGCGACCGGCGGGCCAGCTCGTCGCGCTCGGCGAGCGCGCGACGCGCGAGACGCTGCTGCACGAAGGCGGTCCGCGTGTTCAGCTCGAGCCGCACCTCTTCCGGCGTCTCGCTCGTCTCGGCGAGGATCCGCAGAGCCTGGTTGAGGCGCACGGCGTTGCGCTCGGCTGCATCGTAGCGATGGCGGCTGGCCCACGACGGCAGAAGGTACACGAGCCAGAGCAGCACGCACACGAGCACGATGACGCCCCCGCCCAGCACCTGCCCACCCATGGCGTCAACGGTAGGCGACGGGCGCGGAACGGTCCCGCCATCCGTGCGCGTGTCGCGGTCTCGACCTCATGTTGAAGGTGAGGCACGCGAGGGAAGGGATCAGGCGTGCAGCCGATCCGACGGCGGAACGGTCGCAGCATCCTGCGGCGCACGCCCCTGCACCCACCGCTCGAGCACGCCTTCGGGAACCTCTTCGCGCACGAGCGCGAACGCGTAGTGGTCGCGCCAGTCGCCGTCGATGTGGATGTAGCGACGACGCAGCCCCTCGTACCGGAAGCCGAGCTTCTCGACGACGCGCAGGCTCGCGCGGTTCTCGGGGCGGATGCAGATCTCCATGCGGTGCAGCCGCAGCTCCGCGAAGCACAGGTCGGTGGCCATCGCGACGGAGGTGGGCGTGATGTTGCGCCCCGCGAACCTCTCGCTCACCCAGTATCCGATGGTCGCCGACGACAGCGAGCCGCGCGCGATCCCCCACACGTTGAGCTGACCCGCGACGTCGCCGTCGTACTCCATGACGAGGGGGACCCCCGCTCCGTCGCGGTACTGCTGCAGAAGGCGACGGATGCCGAGCCGCATGTCGAACGACACGGGGCCGTCGGGGCTCGTCGCCTCCCACGGGCGCAGCCACGTGCGGTTGGCCAGCAGCTCCTGCTGCAGGACGCGCGCGTCACGCGGGCGGACGAGCCGGATGGAGACCGGGCCGTGCCGATGAGGTGCGATCGGCTCCATCAACCCCCCTCGGTCTCACAAGGTCGCAGCGAACTCCTTGAACCAGGGCCGCAGCTCGGGGCCGAGGTCTGCACGATCGGCAGCGAGCTGCACGATGGCCTTGATGTAGTCCACCCTATCGCCGGTGTCGTAGCGGCGACCCCGGAAAATGACGCCGTACACGCCGGGTCCTTCCGGGTCGGCAGCGAGCACCTGCAGCGCGTCGGTCAGCTGGATCTCGCCGCCCTTGCCGGGCTTCGTGCGCTCGAGGACGCCGAAGACGCTCTCGCCGAGCACGTAGCGGCCGATGACGGCGAGGTTCGACGGCGCATCCTCCCTGGCGGGCTTCTCGACCAGGCCCGTCACGCGCACGACGTCGCCCGACTCGGTGGGCTCGACGGCGGCGCAGCCGTACATGTGGATGTGGTCGGGGTCGACCTCCATGAGCGCGATGATCGCGGCGCCCGTGCGCTCGTGCTCGGCCATCATCGTCGTGATGAGCGGGTCGCGCTCGTCGATGAGGTCGTCGCCGAGCATCACGACGAACGGGTGGTCGTCGACGTGGCGCTGCGCGCGGAGCACGGCGTGGCCCAGACCCTTCGGGTCGCCCTGGCGCACGACGTGGATGTCGGCGAGGTTGCTCGACGCCTGCACCCGCTCGAGGCGATCGAGGTCGCCCTTCTCGGCGAGCTTGACCTCGAGCTCGGGGACCGAGTCGAAGTGGTTGGCGATGTTGTGCTTGTTGCGCCCCGTGATGATCAGGACGTCTTCGATGCCCGCAGCGGCGGCCTCTTCCACGACGTACTGGATCGCGGGCTTGTCGACGACGGGAAGCATCTCTTTCGGCATCGCCTTGGTGGCGGGAAGAAAGCGCGTCCCCAGACCCGCGGCGGGAATGACCGCCTTGAAGTGCTTCGTAGGCATGCGGGGAAGTTTAGCCTGGCTCGGAGACGCGCACGGACCGGGGCGTAACGCGCCACGCCTAGAATCGAGGCATGTCCGACGCGATCGCCAGCGCCAAGCGGGCGTTCCGCGCCGACTTGCGCGAACGCCGCCAGCTGCTGTCCCAGGCCGCGATCGACGCCGCCGCAGACGGCGTGCGAGCCCAGCTCGGCGCTCTCGTCGACCTGCTCGGCGCACGCTCGGTCTCCTGCTTCCTGTCGACCACGACCGAGCCGGGGACGCGGCGGTTCGTTCAGGATGCCGTGGCCCGCGGCATCCGGGTCCTCCTTCCCGTCACGCGGTCCGACGGCCTGCTCGACTGGAGCGTCGCGACGCCGGACGGCGACATCACGGAGGGCCTGTTCGGGCTTCCCGAGCCCGTGGGCGAGCTGCTCGGACCGATCGCCGTCAACGACGTCGACCTCATGATCATCCCGGCGGCGGCCGTCGACGGCTCCGGGATGCGCCTGGGCTGGGGCCGCGGCTACTTCGACAAGACGATCGGCTCGATGGAGCGCTGCCCGCCGGTGTACGCCGTCGTGTACGACTCCGAAGTCGTCGACGACGTTCCGCACGACGTCCGCGACGAACGCGTGACCGGAGTCGTCACCCCCACGCGGACCATCACGTTCCCCTCCTCGCGGCGCTGAGCCCCGACATCCCGAAAGATCCCATGCCCACCTACGCCTATGCCTGCAAGCAGTGCGGCCACCGTTTCGACGCCGTGCAGTCCTTCGCCGACCCGACCCTCACCGAATGCCCCGAGTGCGGCGGACCGCTGCGCAAGGAGTACGGCTCGATCGGCGTGACCTTCAACGGCTCGGGCTTCTACCGCACGGACTCGCGCGCCGGGGCGAAGTCCGACTCGACCGGCTCGGCGTCTGGCGACTCCTCCGCATCTTCGACATCATCGAAGACGGAAGCGAAGGCTTCACCCGCACCGACGGGTCCATAGATCCGGCCGAAGCCGGAGACAGGGGGGAGACCACATGATCAAAGGCTTCAAGGAGTTCATCCTCCGGGGCAACGTCATCGACCTGGCCGTCGCGGTCGTCATCGGCGCCGCATTCACGGCCGTCGTCAACGCGATCGTGTCGAGCATCATCAATCCGATCATCGCGCTCGTCTGGGAGCCCGACGAGAACGGCGCGATCGGCTGGACCGTGCAGGGCCTGTGGGGTCCTGTGACGTTCCCGTTCGGCGACCTCCTCAACGCGATCATCGGCTTCCTGGCCGTCGCGCTCGTGGTCTACTTCGTCTTCGTGCACCCCATGAACGTCTTCAAGGAGCGCGCGGCGGCCAAGAAGGGCGTCCCCGCGGAAGAAGACGCGCCGCTTCCGACCGAGCAGGAGCTGCTCGTCCAGATCCGCGACCTCCTCGAGAAGCAGGCGCCCGCCACGTCCTAGTAGTGCGGCGGGACGTCTCGACGCAGACGCTCGTCGTTGGGCCCGGATGCCGCACCCGACTCGTCCGCGGGGGGCGCGGCATCCGGGCCCTCGTCTGCGGGCACGGGCTCGGGCGTCGTGCCCGGAGCCGGCGTGAGCTTCGCACGGCGCGAGCCGGCGACCCGCTCGATGCGCTGTCGGCGGCTATTCGATGACATCGAGCGGCTGCGTGTCGGTATCGGCGGTGGGAGACTCCGCCGCGACGCCGAGGATGCCCGCGACCCGCGCGGCGACGGCCGCGGGGTCGCTATACAGGTCGAACGAGTGCACGCGCACGTAGTGCCAGCCCAGGCGCCGCAGGATCTGCGGACGCAGGCGCAGGGACTCGCGCAGCGACTCGCCCACCGTCTCGGGGTCGCTCTCCACGACGACGGCCTTGCCGTCGTGCTGGGCGACGAGCGGAAGCAGGCCGCGGTAGCGCACGTCGACCGATACTCCGAGCCGGCGCAGCTCCCGCGCGAGCGACAGCGTCAGCGGATCGGCGAGGTCTTCGAGCCGCGCCTCGCGCGCTCGGGCCGCGACGCCGCCCAGGATCCCCATGAGCGTCGCGGCGCCGTGCTCCAGCCGACCCTCGTCGAAGGCCGATGGGCGGATCGACGAGACGATGACCATCGACCTGCGCGCCCGCGTCATCCCGACCGTCAGGAGCCTCTCGCCGTCGGGCGTCGACAGGTCGCCGAAGTCGGTGAGCACCCGGCCGTGCTTTGTCAGCCCGAAGCCGAGCGAGAAGATGACGCGGTCGCGGCTCTCGGCGACCGACTCCTCGAGGGTCAGCACGGCGAGCGGCTCGGCCGTGTCGCGTGAGACGAAGTCCGCGACATCCGATCGTCCTGCGAACGCCGACTCGACGGCCGCACGGATGCGCTCGGCATGCTTCGTGCTGGCGGTCACGACCATGAGCGACTCGGCGCCGCGGTTGACGGCGTGCTCGACGACGAGCGTCACGACGCGCGCGACCTCGGCATCGGGGCTCTCCACTGCGCCCGTCACGGGATCGGGCACGCCGGTTCCGCCTTCGACGTAGTCGACGCTGAGGCTCCCGCGGCCGAGATACGAGCCCGCCCACGGCAGGGACGAGAGCTCGCCCCCGTAGAAGGCCTCGTTGACGAGCTCTGCGAGGTCTTCACCGCCCGCGCGATAGCTGCGCGTCAGGGTCGTGACGGGCACGATCTCGGCGAGCCGCTCGAAGACGCTCGTCTGGTCGAACGGCTCCTCCGGCTCTTCGGCCGCGGCGCCGGCGGCGACGCTGAACGGCGTAGGCCGCTGCGTCACGGGGTCGCCGAACACGACGACCTGGCGGGCCCTGCGCAGGGCGGGGGCGGCCTCGGCGAGGCACAGGGCCGCGGCGTCCGCGATGAGCACGACGTCGAACTCGACGTCGTCGGGGATCTCGGGCACGTCGTAGGGAGATGCGACCCACACCGGCGCGAGCGCGCGCATGACGTTCGGCGCGACGGCCGTGAGCGCCGCGGGCGTGACGGCGCCGCGCTTGAGCGCGGCCTTGAGCGCCGCCGCCTCCGCGGCCTCGTCGACGATCGCGATCCGCCACTGCGTCGCGAGGTGCGCGGCCAGGAGCGGTCCGGATGCCGCGGCGTGCGCCTGGTCGACGAGCCGGAAGTCGCGCTCGAGGCGGTCGACGACAGACGTGTTGGCGCCGAGGAGCGACCGGTCGGTGCGCAGCAGATGCTCGAGCGCCGACTGCCACCACGCGAATTCGAGCTCGTCTCCGACGACGTCTTCGGGAACGTGGCGGACCGACAGCTCCATCAGGAGCTCTTCGAGGCCCAGATGCGCGAGCTCCGTGCGCAGGGTCGCGCGCTCGACGAGGTTGTCGAAGACGTCGGACTCGGCCGCGAGGCCTGCGAGCGTTCGCACGAGGTGGGCCACGGGCAGCGCCGCGAGGCGCCCCGCGCCGGCACGGCCCAGGATCTCGTCGAGGCGCGCGAGGTCGGAGTCGACGCGCTGCCATGCGACGTAGACGTCGGCGAGGCCCGTGGGGACCTCCGGCGCGTTGCCCGGCGCCGCATACCGCTGCCACTCGCCGCGCTGCTGCTGGATGCGCACGAGCGACTCGTGCATGTCGGCGATGTGGACGCCCGGACGGATGTACTCGCGCGAGAGCCGCTTGAGCCTGCGCCGGTTCGCGCCCGTCATCGACGGCGCGTCCCGCCGGTTGCCGTGCGCCTGGATGAGCTCGCCGAGGGGGCGCTCGAACACCGTCGGGCTGAATCGGTCGAGCGAGTCGCGGATCCCCTGCAGGAGCCGCAGGTACACGCCGAGCTCGGCGATCGTCCCGAACGGTCGCATGCGCGTCTGGGCGATGAGCTCGTATCCGCGCTCGAGGAGCGCGGGCAGGTCGCGCCGATGGAGCGTGCTCGCGAGACCCTGCGAAGCGCGCGCGTCCTGCGTCGTCGCGAACGTCACGCCGTACCAGGGCGAGTCGTCGGGTCCGAAGCGGAACTCGCCGAGCCGCGCGGCCGTCGCGAGGGTCTCCGCCGCCTTCGCGCGCGCGGGCGCGACGCGCTCGAGCGTCGCCAGGTCGAACCTGGTCTGGGCCGACGGCACGGGCGTGCGCGCCGACAGCGCCGACAGGCGGTGGAGGATGTCGAGCACCGACACTCCGAGCGACGCGTGCTTCGCCGTCACGGCGCTGCGATAGTCGCGCAGGACGCCCCGCAGCCGCACGAGCGCGGCGTCTATGTCGGAGACCTTCGGCTGCTCCGCCTTCTCGTTGCGGACGATCGCACGGATGAGGTCGCGCTGCAGGTGCCGGGGCGACACGGCGAGCCCGTCGAGGCCGATCCCGCCGAGGCGGTGGCGGATGCCGTCGACCGTCGAGCGACGCGCGCTCACGACGAGGACGCGCCTGCCCTCCTGCACGAGCGATCCGAGCGCGTTGATGACCGTCTGCGTGCCGCCCGTGCCCGGCAGCGTGTGCACGGCGAGCGACTGCCCCGCCGAGATGCGGGCGAGCACGCCCTCCTGCTCCGCATCGGCGTCGAGCAGGAGCGTGTCGGAGGCGGGGGGCCGTTCGTCCGGATTGGCGGGGGCGACGCTCTCTCGCGTCAGTGCGAGCGACTCCCGGTCGGTGTGGTGGCCCGCGAGGGCGTTGATGACGGGATGGTCGAGGTCGGCGGCATCCCGCGCCATGCCGGCGCCGACGTCGGCGAACGTCGACACCACGAGACGCGGGTGCACCGTGAACGTGGGGACGGATGCCGTGAGCGCGCGCACGTGGTCGATCACGGGCTGCGGCTTGAAGACTCCGCCTTCGTACGCCAGCGCTGCGAGAGCCGCGCCGTCGAGCTCGATGCCGAAGTGCGTGCGCACGGCGCGGACGAGCTCGGGATTGACCGTGAACGAGCCGTGGAGCTTGACCTCGAAGTCGGAGTGGTGGCGGCGGATCGCGAGCGGGCGCAGCAGCACGGGCGCCGTGCAGGCGAGGGATCCGATGCGCCACGACGCGAGCCCGACGGCGAGATGAACGGCCTCGACGCCGCGCGCCGTGCGCAGCTCGACGTTCTTGGCCGTGATGCGCTCTGCGGCGAGCCGAGCGTTGCGCAGCGCCACCTCGTCGCGGAAGAGGTTCGACAGGAGGGTCGATCGTCCCGTGATGAACTGCGGGAGGCTCCCCGGGTGCGCGCGCGTGATCTCGATGCCCGCGTCCGTCGCGTCGGAGAAGTGCAGGAGCGTCGAGCGGCCGCCGAGCTCCGCCGCGAGGCGGCGCAGCCGGTCGCGCTCGGGCTCGGCGATGTGCACGACCGTGACGCCGGGCTCGGAGAGACCGAGATTCCCTGGGGTCACGGATGCCGCGGGCCCGGCGTCTTCGTCGCCGACCACGGCGCTGCCTTCTGCTCGCCACACACGAGCCACCCTAAGCGCCCGTCCCGCGCGGTCCCGGCATCCGCGCCGGGTTTCGCCGGATTGACGGGACACGCCGGATGACCGGCCGTTCCTCCCCAGCCCGGGTTCGCCCGTCCGCCTTCGGCACGGGGATCGGTCCCGGCCGGCGGCGCGACGGCCCGGGCCAGGATGGTGCCATGACCCACACCGCCTTCCGCGTGCACCCCTCGCCCGTCGGCGACATCCTGATCGTCGCGACCGACGAGGGCATCGTGACGCTGCATCCGTTCCGCGAGCCGCTCGGCGTCGAGCTCGAGCGGCTCACGCATCTTCTGCACGCCGTCCCCGAGCACGACGAGACGGCGGGCGGCGATGTCGACGTCCAGCTCGACGAGTACTTCGCCGGAGAGCGCCGCACGTTCGACCTCCAGCTCGACTGGCGGCTCGTCCGCGGGTTCAATCGCGCGGCGCTCGACGCCGTGCTCGGCATCCCCTACGGCGAGACGGCGGGCTACGGCGAGGTCGCGATCGCGGCGGGAAGCCCGGGGGCGGCGCGCGCGGTCGGCACGGCGTGCGCGACGACGCCGTTCTCGATCGTCGTTCCCGTGCACCGCGTCGTGCGGGCCGACGGATCGCTCGGAGAGTACGGCGGGCACCCCGAGGTCAAGCGGTTCCTCGTCGACCTGGAGGCGTCGGCGGCGGCACGGGCTGCGGGCGAGTAGGCCGCCCGCACGACAGCGGTCCCGGGCGAGGATCCCCCCTCCTCGCCCGGGACCGCACGACGTCGTGCTAGTGCACGACCGCCTTCTCTGCGCCGTGGCCCGTGAGAGAGCGCACCTCCATCTCCGCCGCCTTGCGCGGGTCCTCGCCCCCGCGCGAGGTGACCGAGCCGAGCCAGCCCAGCAGGAAGCCGAGCGGGATCGAGACGATGCCGGGATTGTTGAGCGGCCAGATCGCGACGCCGACGTTCTTGAAGACGCTCGTCTCGGTGCCCCAGAAGACGGGCGACAGCACGATCAGGACGACGGCTGCCGCGAGGCCCCCGTACATGCTCCAGACGGCCCCGCGCGTCGTGAACCGGCGCCAGAACAGCGAGTACAGGATCGTCGGCAGGTTGGCCGACGCCGCCACCGCGAAGGCGAGCGCGACGAGGAACGCGATGTTCTGCCCCTGCACCGCGATGCCGCCGAGGATCGCGAGGATGCCGATGACGACCACCGTGCGCCGCGCGACCTTCACCTCGCCGTCGGGCGGGACGTTGCCCTTCTTGACGACGTTCGCGTAGATGTCGTGCGCGAAGGACGCCGCCGCCGTGATCGTGAGTCCCGCCACGACCGCGAGGATCGTCGCGAACGCGACCGCGGAGATGAACCCGAGCAGCAGGGGCCCGCCGAGCGCGAACGCCAGCAGCGGAGCCGCCGAGTTCACGCCGCCCGGCGCGTTCCTGATCGTGTCGGGGCCGACGAGGGCTCCTGCGCCGTAGCCGAGGACGAGCGTGAGCAGGTAGAAGATGCCGATGAGCCAGATGGCCCACACGACAGAGCGACGCGCCTCCTTCGCCGTCGGCACCGTGTAGAACCGCATGAGCACGTGCGGCAGGCCCGCCGTGCCGAGCACGAGCGCGATCGCGAGGGACAGGAAGTCCCACGGGTTCTTGCCGTACTGCAGGCCGGGTCCGAGGATCGCGTCCTTGGGGTCGGTCGTGGAGGCGGCGACGGCGCTCTCGAGCAGCGTGTTGAGGTTGAAGCCGTTGATCGCGAGCACCCAGATCGTCATCGCGAGGGCCCCGCCGATCAGCAGGAACGCCTTGACGATCTGCACCCACGTCGTGCCCTTCATCCCGCCGATGAGCACGTAGACGATCATGAGGACGCCCACGACCGCGACAACCAGCGACTGGCCGAGCTTGTCGTTGATGCCGAGCAGCAGCGCGACGAGCCCGCCCGCCCCCGCCATCTGCGCGAGCAGATAGAAGAAGCACACCGCGAGGGTCGTGAGCGCGGCGGCCATGCGCACGGGGCGCTGCTTGAGCCGGAACGACAGCACGTCGGCCATCGTGAACTTGCCGGTGTTGCGCATGAGCTCCGCGACGAGCAGGAGGGCGACGAGCCACGCCACGAGGAACCCGATCGAGTAGAGGAACCCGTCGTATCCGTTGATCGCGATGGCCCCCGTGATGCCGAGGAAGGATGCCGCGGACAGGTAGTCGCCCGAGATCGCGAAGCCGTTCTGCGGGCCCGTGAAGGACCGCCCGGCCGCGTAGTAGTCGGCCGCCGTCTTGTTGTTGCGGCTCGCCCTGATGACGATGAACAGCGTGATGGCGACGAACGCCGCGAAGATCGAGATATTCAGGACGGGGTTGTTCTCGACCGTCTGGACCGCAGCGTGCACGGCGCCGAAGAACTCGCTCATGCGCCGGCCTCCTGCTTCTCGAGTTCGTCGCGGATGCGGGCCGACGCGGGGTCGAGGCGGTGGTTGGCGTACCAGACGTACCACATCGTGATCGCGAACGTCGTGACGAACTGGCCGAGTCCGAGCAGGAGGCCGATCGTCACGTCGCCCCACACGCGCTGCGCCATGAACGCGGGCGCGAACGAGGAGAGCAGGACGTAGACGAAGTACCACACGAGGAAGATCGCCGCGAGCGGGAAGACGAAGCTGCGGTGCCTCCTCTTGAGCTCCACGAAAGCGGGCGACTCCTCGACTGCGATGTAGTCGATGCCGCCCGGCGGGGCGGTCTCCGTGAGGTTGTCGTTCATGTGCGGCCTCCTTGCCACTGGGTCGCGACGCATCATCGCGTCGCTTGGGGGATGCGGTCGGCGCCGCGGACGGCGTCGACCAGGGCATCGAGCACCGTGGGGTCCTCGATGGTCGCGGGGATCTTGTAGGGCTCGCCGTCGACGATCTGCCGCATCGTCTTGCGGAGGATCTTGCCGGAGCGGGTCTTGGGGAGCCGGTCGAGCACCGTGACGTCGCGGAACGCCGCGACGGGCCCGATGTGCTCGCGGACGAGGGCGACGAGCTCGCGTTCGAGCTGCGCGGGGTCGATCCGCTCGTGCGCCTTGAGCGTCACGAAGCCGGCTGCGCGCTGGCCCTTGAGCTCGTCGTGCACGCCGATGACGGCGCACTCCGCGACGGCGTGGTGAAGCGTGAGGACCTCTTCGAGCGAGCCCGTCGAGAGGCGGTGGCCGGCCACGTTGATGACGTCGTCGGTGCGGCCCATGACGAAGAGGTAGCCGTCGTCGTCGAGGTGGCCGGCATCCCCCGTCGCGTAGAAGCCGGGGAACGCATCGAGGTACGACTGACGGAACCGCGTGGGGCTCCCCCAGATCCCCGTGAGCGTGCCGGGCGGCAGCGGCAGGCGCAGCGCGATGCTCCCTTCGTCGCCGGGCTCGGTGAGCTCGCGGCCCTTGCCGTCGAGGATGCGCACGTCGTATCCCGGCATCGGCACCGCGGTCGACCCCGCCTTGGGCTCGAGGCGCTCGAGGCCGCGCGGGATCGCGCAGATGGGCCATCCCGTCTCCGTCTGCCACCAGTGGTCGACGACCGGGACGCCGAGCCCCTCGTCGGCCCAGTGCCACGTCTCCGGGTCGAGGCGCTCCCCCGCGAGGAAGAGCGACTGCAGTCCTGAGAGGTCGTGCGCGGACAGCTCGTCGAGATCGGGGTCGACGCGGCGGATCGCCCGCAGGGCCGTCGGCGCCGTGAACATCGTCTTGACGCCGTACTCGGCGACGATGCGCCAGAAGGCGCCGGCGTCGGGGGTGCCGACGGGCTTGCCCTCGTAGAGGATCGTCGTCGCGCCTGCCAGGAGCGGCCCGTAGACGATGAAGGAGTGGCCGACGACCCAGCCGACGTCGGATGCCGTGAACATCGTGTCGCCCGCGCCGACGTCGTAGATGTTGCGCATCGCCCACGCGAGCGCGACGGCGTAGCCGCCCGTGTCGCGCACGATGCCCTTCGGCGATCCCGTCGTGCCCGACGTGTACAGGATGTAGAGCGGATGCCCCGACGGCACCGCGACCGGACCTGCGGGCTCGGCCGCGGCGACGAGCTGGTCCCAGTCGTGCACCGAGACGGCGGGAGCCGCGTCGGCGAGCTCGGCGGCGGTCCCGGGGACCACCGCCCTGTGCCGCACGACGACGTGCTCGACGATGCCCGGCGCGATCTCGAGCGCCCGCGCCACCATCGGGAGGTACTCGACGGCGCGCCCGGGCTCCAGCCCGCCCGACGCCGTCACGAGCACCGTCGGCCTCGCGTCCTCGATGCGCACGGCCAGCTCCGTCGCGGCGAAGCCGCCGAAGACGACGGAGTGCACGGCGCCGATGCGGGCGCACGCGAGCATCGCGATGACCGCCTCGGGCGTCATCGGCAGGTAGAGGAGCACGCGGTCGCCGATGCCGACGCCGAGTCCGCGCAGGGCCCCCGCGAACTCGGCGACGCGGTCGCGCAGCTCGCTGTACGTGTAGGCCTTCTTCGTGCCCGTCATCGCGGAGTCGTACCGCAGGGCGATGGTCTCGCCGCGCCCCGCGTCGACATGACGGTCGAGCGCGTTGACGCTCATGTTGAGCGCGCCCTCGGGGAACCAGGTCCAGGCGCCGTCCGTCTGCTCGAGCGCCCTGGCGGGCGCGGCATCCCATTCCACGGCGCGCGCGGCGTCGAGCCAGAAGGTCTCCGGCTCGGTGACGCTGCGCGCCCAGGTCTCACGGTAGGTCGACATCACCCCGCCTTTCGTCGTCGAAGAAGCGCTGCGTGCGGCTCGTCTGCGTTGACCGGCCGCGTGGTAGGGTCGACGCTACGAAACGCGGCTGAGCCGCCGTCACCCCCGAAAGTAGGGAGCGGGTGACCACGCAGGAGTGGAGCGCAACAGAGTCGCAGCTGCTTGCGGGCGCGTTGCGCGAGTTCGCTCAGCAGACGCACTTCCCCGTCGTGTTCGGCGGTTTCGTCACGGCTGACGGCGTCCGTGTCAGCACGGTGCTGGGCAGCCGCACCCGCAGTCTCGAGGGCCTCATCGTCCGTCCCGACCGCGGGCTCGGCGGGCGCGCCGTCACGGAGCTTCGCCCCCGCATGACGAACGACTACGGCTCTTCGCGCCAGATCACGCACGACTACGACGGCGCGGTGCTCGGCGAGGGCATCTCGACGCTGCTCGCGGTCCCTGTGCTGGTCGGCGGTCGCGCCCGGGGAGTGCTGTACGGAGGCTCCTGGGTCGCGTCGACCGTCGGCGACGTCGTCGCTGCGCCGGGCTTCCGCATCGCGGAGACGCTGGCCACCGAGCTGCGCGTGCGCGAAGAGGTCGAGCGTCGGATGACGGCGTTCGGACACATCCGCTCAGCGCCGGCCCCCGCGCGGGCGGGGCTCGACGCCCAGCAGCGCGAAGAGCTCCGTGCGAGCTATGCCGAGCTGCGCAGCATCTCGGCGAGCGTGACGGATGCCGCGCTGCGCGAACGGCTCGCATCGCTCGAGCAGCGCCTTGCAGGGTTGTCCGGCGAGGCGGTCGTGCAGGATGCCGCCTCGTCCGAGGTCACCCTGTCGCGACGCGAGACCGATGTTCTCGCCTGCGCCGCCATCGGTGCGACCAACGCCGAGATCGCGACGACGCTCGCCCTCAAGGAGGGCACGGTCAAGTCGTATCTTCAGTCGGCGATGTCGAAGCTGGATGCCTCGACCCGCCACGCGGCGGTCGCGAAGGCGCGCCGCCTCGGCCTGCTCCCCTAGCGAGGCCGTGTCCTCTGGCCCATTCCGCGGGTGCCTGGCTAGGGTGTCCTCATGGCCCGCAGAATCGTGCATCAGCTCGTCGACGACCTCGACGGGACCGTCCTCGAGGTCGGCGACGGCGAGACGGTTCTCTTCTCGCTCGACGGCGTCGCCTACGAGATCGACCTCAGCAACCAGAACGCGGCGGCGCTGCGCGATGCGCTCGGCCCGTTCGTCGACGCGGGGCGCACGATCTCGTCGCGGGCCGCGGCATCCTCCGGCTCGTCCTCGGGAGGCAGGCGCCGCCGGACGAGCCAGCAGGACTACGGCCCCGTCCGCGCGTGGGCGAAGGCGAACGGCTACACGATCTCCGACCGAGGGCGGGTTCCGGCATCCGTCCTCGAGGCGTACGAAGCGGCCAACTGACTCCTTTCGTAGAAACCCTCCATGTGGTCTGACCACAGTGGATGATCAGTCGTAGGGACCCCACGACCGATTCGTCGTGTCACGACGGCTCATGTGGACTGGACACATGAGAACTCTGCGTGCGCGCGCCGGCGCGCTTCTGACCGCCGCCGTCGCAGGCTCCCTGCTCCTCGCGGGCTGCTCTGCCGGCTCCGCCCCCGCCGACGCAGGAGCGTCCGCGCCCGCCGTGATCGCCCCCGCCAACTCCACCGAGTTCGGCCTTCCCGCAGGATCGGGCCCCGTCGAGATCGGCCTGTGGACCGACCTCTCGTGCCCGCACTGCCAGTCGCTCGAGGAGATCATGGGACCCGACCTGCAGCAGTGGGTCGCCGACGGCGACGTCTCCCTCACGATCCACCCGCTCAACTTCGTGAGCGCGAAGCGCGGCGACGCGACCGAGTGGTCGACGCGAGCGGCGAACGCCCTCGCCGCCGTCGCCGACGCAGGCGAGGCCGACCGCCTGCCGGCGTTCTACGCGCTGCTGCAGGAGCACCAGGTCACCTCCGACGGCGCCCTGACCGACGACGAGATCGTCGCGCTCGCGAGCCAGGCGGGAGTCACGGCGGACATCTCGGACGCCGTCGCCTCGCAGCGCTTCGGCGCGTGGGTGTCGGCGTCGAACGAGCACTGGCTCGGCCGCACCATCGGCGGCACGGAGCAGGTCGTGCAGGGCGTTCCGATCCTCGTGATCGACGGCGCGGTCTTCGAGATCCGCGGCGACGGCACCGACGCGCAGCGCATCCGCGACGCGGTGGCGACCGCGATCGCGGCCTGACGCGCGGGCGGTGCCCGAGGGGGCGCGCGCGACGGAGACCTGTCCGTTCACCGCCTGTTCACGTCTCCTTTGTGCGCGCCGGGCGGAGGATCGCTAGCTTTCGGTTCGTGCCCCTCCACATCTCCCGGTCCCTCGCGACGCTCGCGGCGGCGGCGCTCGCGGGCGCCCTCGCCGTCGCCCTCCCCGCCGCAGCCCACGCCGAGACCGCGGCGGCCGTTCGGATCACCGAGTGGATGTACAACCCCGTCAGCTCCTCGGGCGAGTACATCGAGATCACGAACCTCGGCGCGACCCCCGTCGACCTCGCCGGCTGGTCGTTCGACGACGACAGCGCGGCGCCGGGGACCGTGCCGCTGGGCGGCCTGGGCATCCTCGCGGTCGGCGAGTCCGCGATCATCACGGAGTCGGCGGATGCGGTCTTCCGCAGCGAGTGGGGTCTCGACGCGTCCGTCAAGATC
Organism: Microbacterium ulmi; assembly: GCF_011759705.1. Lineage (GTDB taxonomy): Bacteria > Actinomycetota > Actinomycetes > Actinomycetales > Microbacteriaceae > Microbacterium > Microbacterium ulmi. The sequence goes on from NZ_JAAOZF010000001.1 coordinate 247,847, forward strand.
CTCGCGGGCAACACTGTCAACCTCGGCCGCGCGGACGAGATCAACATCTTCGACGGCCCCGACGCGGTCGCGGATCTCGTCGACCGGCTGGCCTACGACGACCAGAGCGCGATCGCCACCGTCAGGGGACCGCGCACACAGGGCGTCGCCGGCATCCCGAAGACCGGCGCCGCGCTCGGGGCGAACGACGCGTCGCAGTGGCAGCTCTCGGTCGTGGGTGACGCCGAGGGCTCCTGGGCGTCGACTCCCGGCGACATCGGCTCGCCGGGAAGGAGCCGCTTCGCCGACGAGGGCGGCAGCGGCGGTCCCGCGTGGGCGAGCATCCGCATCAACGAGGTCTCTTCGGACAACGGCAGCACGCCGGTCGGCGATGCGATCGAGCTGCACAACACCGGAGCCGCCGACGTCAGCATCGACGGGTGGCTGCAGACCGACAGCGGAGCGGCGAGCGGCGCCACGACGTTCTCCGCACGCCTCCCCGACGGAACGGCGACGACGGTCGTCCCGGCGCACGGCTACGTGTACTTCGCCTCGACGAAGGGTCTCGGCAGCGGCGGCGACGCCGTGAAGCTGTACCTGCCCGACGGTGCGAACGGCACCGCCGGCACGCTCGTGGACTCCGTCGAGTACACGGCGGGCGAGGCTGGGTCAGACGAGGGCAACGACTTCGGCGCCGGTGCGTTCGCACGCTGCCCGGACGGGACAGGGGGCTTCGTCTCGGTCTCCGGCAAGAGCTTCGGCGCGTCCAACGCGCTTCCCTGCCAGACGCCCCTGACGAACCCGGCCGACGTGCCGACGCCGACGCTGCCCTGCCAGCCCGAGGCTCCGGATGCCGCGGCCGCACTCCCCGGAACGGCCCTTCCCCCGACCGCGTGGCCTGGCTCCCCCGCCGTCACGATCGCCGACGCGCAGTGCGCGTGGACGACCTCGACCGGTCCGGAGGGGCGCGACGTCAGCGGCCTGGTCTTCGACCCGAGCGACGCGAACGTCATGTACGCCGTCAAGAACAAGAGCTGGGTCTTCCGCCTGGTCAAGCAGGGCGGGCTCTGGGTGCCCGACACGAGCAACGGCTGGGGCGCCGGCAAGCAGATCTTCTTCCCCGGCAGCACCGACTCGGCGACCAACCAGCCCGACACGGAGGGGCTCACGATCGGCCCAGACGGCGCGCTCTACGTCACGACCGAGCGCAACAACCAGGCGAACGACATCCCCCTCAACTCGATCCTGCGCTTCGACCCGGGCCAGTCCGGCACGCAGCTCGTCGCGACCGACGAGTGGAACCTGACGGCGGAGTTCCCCGAGCTGCACGCCGGGAACAGGACAGAGGCGAACCTCGGCTTCGAGGGCGTCACGTTCGTGCCCGACGCCTACCTGACGGCCAACGGGTTCGTCGACCAGTCCACCGGCACGACGTACGCGCCGGGCGCCTACCCGAGCCACGGCACGGGCCTGTACTTCGCGGCCCTGGAGAACGACGGCAGGCTGTACGCGTACGCCCTCGACAGCGACCACGCCTTCCACCGCGTCGCCGTCGTCGACACGGGCATGGGTCACGTCATGGACGTGCAGTTCGACGCCGGCACTCAGCGGATCTGGGCGCTGTGCGACAACACGTGCGGCGTCACGACGACCGTGCTCAAGGTGAGCTCGACCGGCACGATCGTGCCGGAGGCCGCATACAGCAGACCGGCCGGCCTGCCCGTCAACAACCTCGAGGGCTTCGCCCTCGCGCCCGACTCGACGTGCGTCGACGGCACGAGGGAGGTCCTGTGGTCGGATGACGGCATCTACGGCGACGGTCCCGGCAGCGCGACCGAGGGCCACGCGCTCTACAGCGGGCGGATCGACTGCGATCTCGGCCTCGGCGATCAGGGCGTCCCGAAGGGACCGGATGCGTGGGACAGGACGAAGGTCTACGACACCGGGGATCGGGTGAGCTTCGGCGGCAAGGTCTTCGAGGCGCTGTGGTGGACCTCGGGCGAGACCCCTGGCACGAGCAGCAGCGGCGCCTGGGCCGAGATCGCGACGGCCGCCGACGGAACGGCGATCTGGACGTCGTCGCGGATCTTCACGACCGGCGACACGGTCGTTCACCAGGGCAGGACCTTCACGGCGCTGTGGTGGACGCGTGGGCAGACGCCCGGCGGCGTCGGCGGTCCGTGGAGCGAGATCGTCGCCCCCACCATCCCCGGCGGCATCCCCGCGTGGAGTGCCGCGACCGTCTACAACGGCGGCGAGAAGGTGACCTATCAAGGCCGCACGTACCAGGCGCAGTGGTACTCAGCCGGAAGCGCTCCCTCGCCGACCGCGCAGTACGGGCCCTGGAAGCTCATCGGCTGACGACGGCCTCGTCGCGGCGGAGGACATCCGGGGAGCTGACCCGGAACCACCGCGCGCCATCGCGGCCGGGGCCGTGACTACTGCCGGGTCGTGACGATGCGCATGCGCTCCTCGGGACTGATGACGTGGTCGTAGCCGAACTCGGGCCGCACCTGGTGATCTCCCGCGGAGAGCGGGCGGTCGGCCCGGATGTGGGTCCGCTGCATCCCGAACCGGTCGCAGCAGAACGTCGGGCGGCCTTCATCCAGGTAGACGGACCAGCCGCCGAAGACGCCGCCCCGAGCCACGACGACGCCGCTCGTCCCGCCGTCGGACCGTCAGCTCGCCGGCGGCGCGAGCGCTGCGCGGCGATCCGTGGGATACAGACCCGTCACGAAGCCGTAGTCGCGCGTGCCTGTGCGCGGCATCGCGGAGAACTCCGCGACGAGGTCCATCACCCGCTGCCAGAACGTGTCGACGCGATCGTCGGGGATGCGGGCGTAGCGCAGCATCGCGCGCAGGTCGTCGTCGTGGTGCGCCGACGACGACTCGGCGGCCGCCGTGCTGAGCACGTTGGGGATGAGGGCGAGTTGATCGGGACCGATGTCGCCGACGTAGAAGATGCGCGCCGTGCGCCCGTAGAAGCGCTCCTCGATCGCACGCACGCGGCGGGTGCGGACGACCCTGAGCAGACCCGCGTCGACGAGCCGGTCGACGTGATAGGCGACCGTGCTCGGCGGTCGCTCGACGGCCGCGGCGAGTTCGCGGACCGTGGCAGCGCGTTCCAGGAGCAGGTCGACGAGCTCCCCTCGCAGCGGGTGGAACAGCGCCGACAGTTCGGCCGTCGACGCGACGATGCGCAGGTCCTCCCACTCGTAGTCGGGGCCTGACGGCTCGGCGCTCGATTCAATGCTCGACATTTGTGGATCATTCCGATAGCTTGATTGATCTATAGCTCTGGATCATACAGAGGATGCCGCGATATGTTCACGACGCGATTGCTGACCGAAGCGACCTGGCCCCAGTTCGCGCAGCTCGTCGAGGCGAACAACGGGGTGTGGGGCGGATGCTGGTGCATGGGCTTCCACCCCGAGGGCGTGGGCAGACCTGGGCAGACCGCAGAGAACAATCGCGCAGCCAAGCTCCGGCATGTCGTGGCCGGCAGCGCTCACCAGATCCTCGTCTACGACGGCGACCAGTGCGTCGGCTGGTGTCAGTTCGGTCGACCGCACGAGTTGCCGAACGTGAAGAATCGGCGCAGGTACGAGGACGAGTCCGACATCCGGCCGGACTGGCGCATCGGATGCGTGTTCACGACCTCCCGGCGACGAGGCAGCGGCATCGCCTCGGCGGCCGTGCGCGCAGCACTCGACGAGATCGGCAAGGCCGGCGGCGGAGTCGTCGAAGCGTACCCCGAGCAGACCGAAGGCCGACCGCCCCAGCGCGGAGCGTACCTGCACACCGGGCCCGAGGAGCTGTTCGCCCGCTACGGGTTCACGCGTGTCCGGCAGATCGCCAAGTGGCGCTGGGTGATGCGCGCAGAGATTCCTGCGGGCGCAGGTGCCCACGAGGAGGCTCTTCGCGAGCGGTGGTCCTAGGCGACGCGCTCGATCTCTCCCGGTCGCCAGGTCTTGTCGAACCAGGGTCCGCCTCGGCAGGGACAGCGGGTCGAAGTGAGGGAAACGTCGGTCCGCGGTAGAGAAGGACCGGGTTGCGCTGGAGGGGACTCGGACACGTTTTGAGCATTGTGCTCTGCGACACCGAACGACAAGTTCCGCGGAATTACGCGGGTTCGAGAGTCGAACGGTATCGTGCGACGTCCGAAACAGCCCGCGGCGAATAGAATGCGGCCAAAATGCGGGCAAGAATCACCTGTCATGGAGCCTGTTCCGGCCCATGCCAGAATCGAATGCGGCCAAGACTGCATTGACCACGGCGTGACGGGGCCAGTCTTGGGCGATCTGCCCGCATCGAAGCGCATTGCTTGGCAATGTGCACAGATGCAGCTTGATGCGGGTCGTTGGCGTCAGTGCGCGTGCGAGGGGCCTGACGGAGAGCCCGGGAACTGGTGCGGGCGGGTCCGCTGCTCTTCGTCGGCGCGCATCCGCTTGTAGGTCTCGCGGGTGATGAGGTCCTCCGCGAGCCCGGCTTCGCGAGCCCGCGCCATCATCCGCGTGGCCGTGCTGACGCTTACGCCGAGCTGATCTGCAACGAGCTTGAGCGGCGCGATGTTCACCGTGGTCGCGATCCGGTACAGCCTCACCGCCTCAAGGACGGTCTCGCCGTACTCGCGATCCGATGCGTGTGCCCGCACGTCGGCGAGATACTCGCTCAGCTTCATCGACGGCCCCTCGCCGCGCTGCACCGTGACCAACTGCAGCGCAGACCGCTGGACGATCTGGAGGACACTCACGTCCCGCAGCGAGGCGGCGGTGACTTCCTCGCCCTCTCGCGTCCGATCCACTCGGACGGATGCGGCGACCGACCGTCGCAGCTGCTGGTCGTAGACCACGCCCACACGGATCGCACCCAGATTGTCGGGCTCGCCCGTCGCGACGGCATCCCATCTTGACGGCATGTGGACGCCGTCTCCGACATGGATCCGTTCGGGGTCGATCGCTTCGAGGAAGAGCTCGCTCACACCAGCGAGTGTCCCACGACTCGGACAAAGTGAGCAATTCATGTCGCGCTTTGCTCACGAAGAGAGTACGGTGTGCACAAGCGATGTCACGCATTGCTCACGGGAAGGAGAAGGCAATGAACAAGTCCGCGAACTCGCTCGCACTGGCGATGGAGGAGGCCGCCAAGCTGGTCGGTGTCGACTACCGCACGATCAAGCCTCGGCGAGCGCGACGCGGAACGGCTCGGCTCGGCATCGAGAGCGGGACGATCCCCACGGTCCAGCTCGGCCCGCGACGGATGATCCCCCCGCGTGCCGCTGCTGCGCGCCTTCGGCGTCGACGCCTGAAAGCGGCGCGACGGGCGGTGCAGCTCAGCGTCTAAGCAGGAAGCAGGCACGGCGCGATCCGAAAGCGTGCGGCCAGCGGGAGCCGCTCCCTCGTAGGGGTTTGCTCAAAGCGCTGGCTCGAGTCGGGTGGCCGCACTATGCGCTGGGAAAGGCGCGAGCGAGTTGGGTGTGGATGAGGTCGACGTCGACTAGCTGCGGCGGCGCGTCCATCAGGCGCTGGACTAGCAGGCGGGCCACAGAACATGGACACCATCGAGGCAGAAGGAGCCGCCGATCAATGGCCAGTCGGCTTCGAGAAGGCACAGCACGCCGGTCATTGGAGGCACGGTTTCTCCGAGCGCCGCAGTCACTCGTTGGACCTGGGACTGCACACCTTGGACAAGCTTGGTGCCGTCCCGTCCGCCGATACGCAGAGACTCCACACGCGGCCGGATGATGCCGCCTTCAACCCGCAGCGCGGGACGCTTACCCACCGCTTCGCGTCGATCACCCAGACCCCAGGCGGGCCGATCACAATGTGGTCTATGTTCGCTCGGGTGCCTCGGATGCGGCGGTCATGCAGGACCGGAAGGTGTCAGGCAGGTTGGTGAGACGCCGCGCCAGGAGCTCTTCGCCGACGGCGCCACGTTCCCAAGCCTTCGTGCTCTGCGGGTCATCAGTGAGCGCGAGGATCAGCCCGCCGAGCTTCGGATAGTCGGTACGTATCCGCAGTTCCCGATTGTCTCGGCGGCGCTCGTATTCGCGTCGCGCGGGGCCCCAGCCTCGCCTGGGTCCACACCCGTGACCTCGACCGCGCAGTCGATACAGCGGACGGTTTTCGAGCCGCGCTCGTAGACCGCTTCCTCGCCTGCGGAAATCTGCCGGGTGCAGAGCCGGCACGTCCCGGCGTACCGCAGCCGCACGCGTTTGTCGTCCGGCCCCAGTTCCAGCGTCACGACGCGAACGTACCAGCCCGGTTCGCCTAGAGATTGCCGAACATGAGTCGGTAGCAGTGCACGAACTGAATCGTGTGGCGGGTCTTGTTGATGTAGTTCTGCGTGAGTTGCTCAAGTTCCTCGTAGTCCAAGTCCTCCTCGTCGCAGATCTCACGAAAGTCTTCGAGTTCGACCCGAAAGTCCTCAAGCATTCCTGCGTGGACTTCGTCTTCGCTGTAACCGCGCCAGTTCCACACGTCAACGGCGATTTGGCGGTCGCGGATCCGGTGGCACATCACGCAGAGCGGGCCGTAGTCCGCCGGATCCGGTGAGTCGCGAACCATGCTGGAACTCCCTCGCAGAGTCCCTTCAAGTTCTACTGGCTATGTGTTCCGATATGCCCAGTGCGCTGCCGGGTCGCCGCAGTTTAGGCACGAATGCGTCGATGCGGGGCCGCGGACACGACGGATGTTGTGGTGGGCCTGCTCGTAAGTGACCAAGACGCCCTCTCCGTAAGAAGGGCAATACCGGCGGAGATCTCGATATCGGAGGTGTCTCGGCCGATGGCGCGACCGTGGTCCGCTATCGCGCAACGTTTCGCACGCAGTGGATCGGAGTCGATCCCTATTCGTGCATAGCGCGGTAGGGAGCCGGACCGAGGGCGAAACATCACGACGAGTTGAAGCTCGACGCAATGTCGGGATCTGTGTCGGAACCCACGGCGTTCTGGGACTGGCCGGGCCACAACGCTACGGATTGCCGGTATTCGGTGGCCTCAGCGTCTTCGCGGAACTCGAGGATGTTGCCGACCTTCTGGAGAAGCACATCACGCACTTCGGCTGGAGTGGTGAAGAAGAACTCCTTGCGCGTGTTCGCTCGGTTGAGCGCCCGGTCCGCGAAGTGGCGATGCAGTTCGGCCTCCAACGACACGGCATCCTCGGAAAAGTACAGCGCGTGGGTGTCGAACCGGAATGGGACTGAGGCGCCCCCCAACTCATAGATCCGCTCTCTGGGCTCAAGTCGGCGAGTGAGCCCGATCTTCACGACGTCAGGGCCGAAAGCGCCCTCGTTCGAGATGACGTAGACGTATCCAGCGCGGATGTTCGCGGCGCGGTAGTCGTTCAGGGCGATCGCCGCGTCAACGTCGTTGAGCCGCGCGATGAGCCCGAGATCGTCTTCACCCTTGGCTCTGAGCGCGTCGAGCATGTTCGCCAGGTGTGCGCGTTCTTTGTCGAGTCGGGCGCGCTCCTCCGCAAGTTCCTTCTCCACGCGACGTTCCTCACGGAGACGCGCCCTTTCGTCGCGTTCGGCCTCGCGTTCCTCTTGCTTCTTCATGAGCCAGTCCGCTGTCAGTTCAACTTCCTCGACGCGGAGGCTGTGAAAATTGTCGCTGATGCGCATCTCCATGAGGCTTCCCAGCTTGGCGATCGCGTTGCGCGAGGCCTCCAGTCGGCGTTTCGAGGTGACGACGTTGCCGAGCCGGAGTGAGCGAATGGAATTGTCGGCTTCTGAGTTGTATGCCCGGAGCATCAGTTTCGCCAGGTCGTCGGTCATCCGGCGTCCTTGCGCGAGTGAGTTGTTGAACGTGAACATCTCGGACTTGATGATCGCTCGCCCAGACTTGACCAGGTCTGCGATGCGCGACTCTAGTTCGGTCAGGCGGTCTCGGTAGGCGGCGGCTGTCTCGAGCGGGTGGTGGTAGCGGTAGATGCCGACGTCCTGGAGCACTCGCGCGTCGCTCAACTCGACGTAGTCGTCGGCACGCAACTGGGACAGTTGCGCCTGGAGCGCTGCGTTCTCCGCTTCCAGATAGCTGACACGGCTCGCAGCGGTTGGTGCCGAATCGATCGCTACCGACTCCTCGGTGCTGTTCGCCGGCGGAGTGGGCACGGGTTCAGCGGTTTCGGCCGAGGCATCGGTCGTCGGAATCCATAGGACCCACCCCGTGGGTGGCTCTGGCCAGTTCGGATCTGGCGTCCAACCCGCAGGCGGTACCCATCCCGTTGGTGGTTTCGGCCAACCAGGAGGAGGGTTGAAGGTCAGATTCGAGGCCGACATCAGGTGCGTCGAACGCCGCTGGTGGAGATCGGAACCAGCCCCTGTGGGTTCTTCGACAGGGCAGCGCCCAGATGCTCCAGGGTCAGCGCAGGGACGACGGCTGACAGGTCGATCTCGTCGAAACGTTCCCGCGACGTTGCGACGGCCACGAACGGGACGTAGGTGGGCTTGCCCGTTGCCGGATTGGTGGTCTCGGTGCCGAGTTCGAGGGAGATGCTGCTGATCAGTCCGCGCCGGTCGGCTTCGAACACCTCATGAAGCGAACGCAGCGCCACGTTCTGCACGATGCCGTTGTAGCGGTCTTTCGTGTCCTTCTGCGTTGCGGCCACAGCGGTGATCTCGTCTGTGGTCTTCGTGTACCGATAGTTCTTGGTCGCGGGAATCTTGTCCGGGCCGGGGATGAGGACTCGTATGGTCAGCTCGGCCGCCGCCGGGTCGAAGGTCGCGGAGTGAGTGACAGGGAACCACTCGGGGTACACCGAGTTGGCGAGCACGATCCCGACGTACTCCTGAACCGCATCCACGGTGCCGTACCCCAACCCTGCGATGAGCTGGTCAAGAGCTTCGTTGCTTTCTCGCGCGTCGGCCTCCCGCTGTGCGGATTCTGCCTCGTAGGTCGCGAGTTCCTTCGCGAGCTCCTGGACACGCATTCTCTCCAGGTGCTTGTGCTGCGCATCCTGAGCGGCTCTCTGCTCCGGGAGTGCGTCGACCGCCGCTTTCCAGACCCAATAGTCCTTTGCGTATTGCTCCTCGACCGCCGCGAGCGCCTCGGCTTCCTTCTTCTTTTTTCCGAACAGCCCCGTGACTGCCTCAGGGGTTTGCTTCATAGGGAGCGGGGGGTCTGGTATCGGAGCCGGCGCGGGGACTGGCATTCGAAGGCTCTCTTGAGCGAACGGAGGATGCACGACCACTGTGCGCAGGCTCTCCAAGTCAACGAAGTCGTCGACATCGAGAGTCGCCTTCAAGAGCCCGTCCAGAATCTCGTACTTGCTCTTCAGGTCCCCGTTGAGCTCGTCGGTCTCCGCCATCCGGGCTGCCGCGTGCGCGTCGGCGGCCTCCTTCTCCAACCGCTTTCGGTCCGCTTCCGAAGCACGAGCGGCGGCGAGCCTCGCCCGCTCAGCCGCACGTTGCGCCTGCTCCGTCCGTCGCTCCGCGGCCGCGTACTGGCGTAACGCAGCCTGCTGCCTTTGGTCTGCCAGTCGCGACTGGTGCTGAATCTCCGCGAAGAAACCCCGTCGACGTGCCACACTGCCCTCCACGCTCTAATCTGCGCTGAGTCTAGGAGGTCGGGCTCCCTGCTGCTTGCCCATCGGCGAAGAGGGGTCCATTACGAACAGCAACGTATCCACCAGTCGACGCTTCTACATGCAATGCGCGTCGGTCACACGGTAGGTGTAGCCGTCACTTCCGCCCTGCGGGAACTTCAGCTCGACCGCCGAAGCATGCTCGGGATCGAGTGCTCCCGTGATCGCGTTCGCGTAGCTCACAACGACGCCGTCGGCGGACTCGAGGTTTGCAGCCACGTAGACGCCTGAGGGGCAGTCGCGAGCGACGGCAAGTCCCAGCCAAGCGCACCCCAGCATCGTGCTGCAGTCCCCATCGAGGTGCTTGTAAAACACCTCACTATCCGCAGTCGGGGACGGTGTGAAGCCCGCCGCCTGTGCCTTAGTGTTCGCTTCCTGACGCGCTCGGGCGTCCTGCGCCGCAGCCAGTCGTGCCGCGTTCGCCTCGGCCCGCGCCTTCTTCTTTCGCGCCTCCTCGGCCGCGACCGCTTCGTCATGCTTCTCTCCGAGCGCCGTCATGACCGAATGCTCCGCCTGCGCTGCCGCGAGCTGGTTGCGTTCGATCACGAGGAATCCGACGGCGGCGAGACAGGCGAGCGCCGAAACGACAACCATCCCAAGAGCGACACGTCGGGTCATTCCGCGCCACTTCTTGCGCTCCGCGGACGCGAAGACGAGTTCCCAGCGATCCGGGTCGTGTCCGTGAGTCATTCGCTGATCTCATTTCGAATCTCGTCGGTTCGCTGCGACAGCGCGTGCTGTTCCTGCAGCGTCAGGACGGCACCCGTCCCCGCCACCACGCCGACCAGAACGAGCACCGCCGATGCGACGAACCATGCCCATGGGTGCCCTACGCGCCGTCGTCCCCAGGGTTCGGACGTCACCACCCCCCTGCGCTGACGCACTCCGTCAGCTTCAGTCTCAAGGCGATGCTCGGCATCCTTGGTAGCTACCCAAGAGCCACTCCGCGGCGGGCGCACGTTCCACTCACGGATGTAAGCGATCTCGTAGTCCGTCAGGTACCAAGGCCAGCCGTCGTCGGGCTCCGGGTTCTCCCCGCGAACCACGAGAACGTCAGCAGCGTCGTCTGTCATGATGGTCCTCCCCAGAGACCTCGCGAGACGAACATAGCGGCTGGCGACGACGGGCTTGCAATAGCCACGCGCCTCCCCGTTCGAATCAATCACGTCGTAGTGAAATGCGGAGCCTTGTTTGGCAAAGTCCTCGGACAGCCCGCGGACATGACCGGTGCTGCGAACGCGTGAATGAGCCAGACGACGAACTCGGGGCGCCCGACCAGCGTGTCTCGCTGGCCATCCACGTGCGGACGGTGACCGCGTCCGACGCATCTGACACGTTTGGCGCCATCCCGCTGCCGCCGTCATCGCGGCGTGCTTGCAAGCGCAGGCGGCGGTCCCGCGCGGTCGGGGTTCGCGATGGCGGTCGGCCGATCGCCGCTTTCGGTGGACTCGCGGCCGTGGTACCTCGGGGCTCTGGGTGAGCTGCGGGTCGCAGCGCAGCTGACGAAGCTCGGCCCGGACTGGACGGTGCTGTACTCCGTACCTGTCGGTGGCCGCGGAAGCGATGTCGACCATGTCCTTCTGGGTCCCGCCGGCGTTTTCACGATCAACACGAAGTTCCACGAGGACGCCCGCATCTGGGTGGCCAGCAAGCGGCTGCTCGTCAACGGGCAGAAGACCGACTATCTGTGCAACTCTCGCTACGAAGCGCAACGAGTCTCCCATCGGGTGACCGCAGCGGCAGGTGTACAGATCGACGCCCACCCCACGATAGTTCTCGTCGGTCCCCGCAGCATCACCATCCGCGAGCGACCAACTGATGTCGCCGTGCTCCGCGACACCGAACTCGTCCGATGGCTGAACCGCCTCCCCACCACGCTCGACAACGAGGCCCGCGGCCGCATCACCGCGGCCGTCACCCGCCGGGAGTCTTGGGACGGCGGGCACGGGCGCGCGCCCGAGGTGGACGAAGCAGCATCCGCCGACCTCCGCCGCAAGGTTACCCTGGCGCATCGCGTGCGCGTCGCGTGGGCGACCGCTACTCTGCTCGGAATCCTCACGATCGCGGGAACGTTCGCGATCAATGCCTACTCGACGCTGCTCGGGTGACGACGGTCGTTCGATCCCGTTCGGGCAATGAAGCGCGAGGGACGTTGCCGCGTAATCCGATCCTTCAACTCGCCGCATCAGCTCCAGGATGGGGGTATGAACGAGCGATCGCGAGTGACGATGAGCAAGCGCGCGAGTTGCGGCTAACCCTGCCACGCGAATCCACGACTGACACAGTGGTGGCCACCAGCGCGGCTGTCGCCCTCGGCGTGTTGCCGCTGATCGGCTCTGCGCTATCGACGACGTTCCAGTCGGCCGTTCAAGCGGTGAGTCAGCGCGAGATGGAAGCATGGCTCGCGCGGATGGCCGAAGTCGTCGACTCCCTTGCCCACCTCACAAACCTGCGGGTCGACGGCGTGGTTGGGGATGGGCAGTTTTATCAGTCCTTGGTGCGCGCGTCACGTGCGGCGCAGGAGACCACGGACGCGACGAAGCTGAATCAGATTGAGGCGGGAGTCGCGCACAGCGGGTCTTGGACGCAGCGTCCGCCCCTTCTCGAGCGCACTCTGATGAGACTCTTGGTCCAGTTTGAGCCTGAGCAGGTCGAGTTCCTCCAGCTCGTTAACGACCCGCGGCGATACGCGCTCGCCCATCCTGAACTCGGTGAGAAGTTCTCCCTGCACGATGTCTACAAGCAGGTACTTGGTGTCGCCGACGCGGGGTCTTTTGAGATCATCGGCCGCCAGCTCAACGACCTCTACATGTCCGGTATGATGCGAGCGGGCTTTGGGCCAACCTTCGTGCCGCTGCGTGAGAACAAGGGGGAGTTCGCCCTCACCGACCTGGGCATCGAGCTCGTGAGGTATTGCGCGCGAGTCAGGGAATTCCCTGCCGAAGGCCGGTCATGATCCTCGATCGGGCGCGGCGCGCGAGCGGGGCCGACTCGTGCTCGCGAGATCCCATCCGGCTACTCGTTCATCAGATCGGTGATCGAGTCGTCGGCGTAGATGGCAGCGAAGAGCGCGTACTGGGCACCCGACCATCTTGAGGTAGGTGAGGCCTCGATGCTCGTGCACGGGTTCTCGACGGGGTAGTCGTCCACCAGGTGTAAGGCTTCGCGCGCGTCGCGGGAGCCTCGGGGATGCCAGAGTAGGCGCATGGAGATTCAGCGGGTCCGCGTATCGACGTTCAAGTCGCTTTACGACGTTGAAGCCCGGCTGGATCACCTGTCCGTGATCACTGGGCCAAACGGTTCAGGTAAGAGCAACCTCGTGGACGCGCTCATGTTCTTGGGTGACACCTACCGCCACGGACTGGAGTTCGCCGTCAGTCGCGCGGGCGGCTACGAGAACGTCGCATACAGAAGGACGCGGAGAGCGAAGAAGGCCGTCTCATTTGAGGTAGATGTGTCGATGAGCGCCGCCGACCTGTCAAGCTCCAGAAATTACTACTTCATGCGTCGACACGACGACAAGCCCTTTCCTGCTGGCCTCGACCTGCGGTTGCGGCACACTTTCAGCTTTCGCGCTTCTTCTCAGAAGTTGCTTGCTGATTTCGAAGTGGTCCATGAGTCTCTACAACTGTTCTCAGCTGACGACGAACCGGTACTCGATGTGCAAATAACTCGCGATGGTATCGTCACGCAGTGGGGGAACGTGCGTTCGAGCGGCCTGAGGCGCCCCGACGTGACTGTGATGTTCCGACCCTTTCTCGACAAGGAGTTTGACTGGGAGAAGTGGGGGAGAAAGCCTGGCCCCACGGAGCTATCCACAGACTTCTTGCGATTCATGAATGTGGCGTCGCTCATGGCGGACCACGTCGAACAGATTCGTGTGTTCCAGCTATCGCCACATCTGTCGCGCTCTTCCGGGGTGGCGACACCAAATGCAGAACTGGGCAGACATGGAGAGAATCTCCCTGGAGCTGCGCACAATCTCCGACGACGAGACAGCGACTCTTGGTCGAAGATCGAATCTGCGATGAGGGCGGTCGTCCCTGGGCTGCAATCGATCACGACGATACCCACCGAAGATCGGCGACTAGCTGTGCAGTTCCGCGAGGCAGGAGTTGGGCGCGCGTGGAACGCCTCTGAGGTTTCAGACGGGACTATTCAGACGTTCGCGTTACTCGTGGCATTATTTGACCGCCGAGCCACGCTGCTCATCATCGAGGAACCGGAAAACGCACTTCATCCTTGGATTCTTCGTCAGGTGCTCGACCTTGCCAAGGCCACCGACAAGCAAATCCTGTTTACGACGCATTCACAGGTGGTACTGGATTACATCGACCCCGAGGTGGTCCAACTGATGTGGATGCGGAGGGGCCACAGTCAGTTGCGCCAATTCATCGGCATTGACCCGGAGTTGGCGGATGGTCTCGTCTCTGGGCGGCTTTCCACGTTCGAGGTCTACGACAGTGGCCTCTTTACAGAAGCGGTGCCGCGAGGCTTTGTGGAAGTCGGGGCGGAAGAGGAAGACGAGTGAGGAAGATCGCCATAATCACCGAGGGCGAAAGCGAATGGGGTGCGCTTCCGACGCTTTACCAACAGCTTCGCGACGCTACTGGCGCCTCGTTCCTGCACCCGATCTTGTTGAAGGTTCAGCCCGACGGACCACCTGCGAAGATCGCGCGAGAGTGTAAGACGGCCTTCAAGCTACTGGCTGAGAAGAGGGTGACCCTGGTCGTCGTCGTGTTGGATCGGGAGGAGCGCTCTGAGCCTGCGGGCGAACTGGCGCGTCAGATCGAAGATGCAATCCGAGACGCATGTCACTTCTCGTTCGACCTTGCAGTGGTCATGAAGGACCGCGCCTTCGAGAATTGGGTAGTTGCCGACCTGGACGCGTTGCGAGCGCAACCAAGCCGATTCAACGTGACCGCGGCGGTCGAACGCGCCGTCTCGCCAGATAGGGCAGACCGCATCGCGGCCCTGGACCAGTTGAAGCGGGCGCTGCGAGGATCGAACGTCACTTACGACAAGAGGCAGGACTCGAAAAGGACCTTCGAGAAGGCGGATGTCCTGCGCATCGCCGCGAACAGTCGGAGCTTCCGTCACTTCCTCCATACGGTGGGGCATCCCAGCTACGCGACACAGTGTCAGGCGATGGCCTGAACGTGGGTCCTAGTTCGGGGCGTCCCAGAACCTATCCACATTCCCAGGGAATGTGACGGATGTGGGTGACACACGTTCTTCCCGCCCACGCTCGGATGACTGCCAGGCATATCCCTCGCGGCGCGGGTTGACTGGCCTTGCCCAGGGGGCTTGGACGTACGCGGGTCCGGGGAGCGATCCGCAATTCGAGCTGTTGGCCCCGCGAAGGCTCCGGGCTCCTCACCTTAGATTGACGGCTCACTTGTCAGACTCTCGAGAGCCACAAATGGAAGGAACTCAATGCCCCTAAGCGAGCCGGTTCGAAGCGAAGCAGTCGTTTATGCGCGCCAGGACCTGCCGGGAGACATCGACTGGCACGTGCATTATTTCGGCTTCGTCAGCGACATTGACCTTCGTCGACGGATCGGGCAGGAGTTTTACGCAGCCAGATACCTCTACAAGCTATGGGAGGGTCTGCGGATCAGCGAACACTGGGCGTTACAGGCGCAGGTTCAGCTGCAGGTCCAGCAGTACGCCTCCATCTACGAAGCTCTGATCCACCATCTATTGTTCACCGAGGCGGCGGATGAGCCGGAGGTTCGACGACTGTTCGAGTACCGGACGCTCGTCGAGCGACCGCTCCCGGGCCACGTCATGGACAAGATTCGCAATCTCGACGCGGCGGATGCTGGCGCGATCGTGGGCGCAGTGCAAGCGACCAGACGAACCCAAGAGTCGAAGATTCGCTTCGATAGCAAGGTTGCAGCGGCAGTCGCGCTGGGGATGATCGATGGGGATATGGGTAGTGAGATCGCGGGCTTTTACACTGCCCGGAACTACATCCACATCCACGCGGAACTTCGGCAGAACGACCTTGATTGGCAAGTCTCATTTGCTCGCGACGCATATCGCCGCCTTCACCCGTTCAAGTCGCAGGTCACGAGTTGGCTGGAGGGGAGAGGTCGCGGACTCGCAGTCTGACTCGCGCGTAGCTGGCATCGCTTGCTGGCACCGGTCGTCCCGCGCGCATGCCGGGCCCTCGCGGCAACAAGCCAGGAGATTCTGTGCGCGAGGCGGAGATCTACCCCGATAGCCCGTAGATCCCGCCGGAGCTTCTTCTCGTTGAACGCTCGCCAACCAAGCGCCTTTACATCCCGATCGCGCGCCCCGTACTCGGCGCCCCAACCACCGGCCCGGTTGCCGTCGCCGCCTCCCGGTTCCGCGCCGCGCGTCGCATCTCCGCCTGGGCAGCGCGCACAGCATCCTGGATCGTCGGCTCCGGAGTGCCGCGCTGCATCGACTCGGCGAGGCAGTCGCGGGCCGCGGCATCCGTCCGCGCGACCACGATTGCGACGTTGCTCAGCCGACCGCGCGTGAGGCCGACATAGAGTCCCGCGGCATCCACATCCGGCCCGACCACCGACGCATCGGCGGTGTCGCCCTGCACGCCGTGGACGGTGGACGCATACGCGAGCTGTAGGTGCTCGCGCGCATACCCGGCAGACACTCGCCGCAGTTCGCCGCTGTCGCTCACGGAGACAAGCGACACGTACTCGTCGCGGATGCCGCGCACGATCCACTGCGCGCGATTCTCGACTCCCGTGAGCCGGTCGTTGCGACGGGTCTGCATGGTGTCGCCGACGAGGATCCGTTGCTCTCCCATTCCCCACGCGACGACGCGAACGTCAAGTTCGCCCTGATCGACTCGCCGCTGCTGGATGGCTTCGTTTATCGCATCCGCTTCAGCATTGCTACTGGAAGCCAACGCACCCGCTTGCCGCGCGCGTGCCACTCGAAGTACGCGTCGATCATCCGCTCACGCGCCGCATCGTGATGATCGACCCGCTCGACGTCGCCGCGTTCCGCCAGCTCACCGCCAACTGCCAGCGCATGCTCGCGATCACTCGCAGCTCGCAACCGGAGCGTGAGCGCCGCGTACTCGGGATCGCGGAATCGCTGCACCGTGTCGAGCTCAACCGCGGCGTTCGCGTGCCGAATCGCCGAACCCATCGCACCCGCATGCCCGACCGGCAGCGCCTGGTGCGGGTCACCAACGAACGCAAGCCCGACCCCCTGCTCGATCGCGAGGTCAACGAGGACGTTCGCGGTCTGCAGGTCGAGCATCCCGGCTTCGTCGACGACGATCCGGTCGCGAGAACGCAACACGTACTGCGTTGGTCCGCCGTATACAGTGCCCGCGTTGGGATCGACTTCTCCCACTCGAAGCCTGGTCCACACTTTCGCGCCAGCCTCGTCGGTGCCCCATCGGTAGCCGTGATCCGAGAGCAGGGCATGAATACTGGATGCCGCGGCTCCGACCTCGCGAGACGCCACCGATGCCGCCTTTCGCGTGGGAGCAACAACGAGCATCCGCCGCTGTTGCGACGTGAGCGCCGCGAACGTAGCGCGGAGCATCGTCGTCTTGCCCGCGCCTGCGGAGCCGGTCACCGTCACGAGCCCGTCCGTGCCGGCGACGGCGCTCGCGGCAACGCTTTGCGACGCATCCAGTTCCAACAGATCCTCGTTCGGTGCGAACCGGTGCAACTCGCTCGGCAACAGGGAGCGCCCCGGTTGGGCGAGCACGTCCAACCGGCCGGCGAGGCGCACCTTGGCGCGAACGGTTTCGGTCGCCATGAACGCCTTCACGTGCGCCGGCGGATCGTCTGCAACGAGCTGGTAGACGGCACCCGTCGCGCGCTCTGTGATCTCGGCGATCACGCTATCGAGCCGATCGCGCTCCGCAACGACGCCCGTGCGGGATAGTGCGCAGTGCGCCCGCGCGGATGTCGAAGATGCTGAACCTCCTGCCGCATGAGGTGGACCGTTCGCCCGCGTCGACGACCGCTTGTGCGGCAAACAGATCGAGGTCGACGGCCCGCAGGTGTGTTGCAGCAACAGGAATAGGTGCGCGAGGCGTAGTCAGACGCGGGTCGATCGCTGCGATCTCGTCACGGACGCGCGCCTCCCAAGACGCCTCATCGAGATCGGCCGGCTTGTTCGGTCGCGCCACCGCCCACGCGCGTCGGTCGATCTGTTGCAGCACCTCTGCGCTCGGCGCCGATCCGGCGTGGCCCGCCGACCACTCCCCGATCAGGCGCGCGCGATTCGCCTCGATCTGCGCCGACCGGCGCGAGAGCGGGCGGACGGCGCTGGCGAGTTCGGTGATCTCGCCCGAGTCGTCGAGTCTGTACCCATGGCGCGCAAGAGCGGCGATCCACGCGGGATCTGTGCGGGCCGCGAGCTCGCCTTCGGCGTTGACGACGGTGTGCAACTTCATCGCGACGCGCGAGTCGAGGTTCGACCACTTGCCGTCCGCGCCAAGCACCTTGATGTTCAGCCAGAGGTGGCGGTGGATGTGCGGGTCGAGCGCCCGGGATCGGCGGTGCTGCAGCTCGACGACCTCGATGCGCGTGATCTCCTCGCGGACGAGCCCACCATGCCCGCGCCGCGCGTTGAGCTCGGTCTGCCAGGTGAGCAGGATGCGCTCACGCAGCCGATCTTGCAGCGCTTCGAACTCGGCAGCGAGTTCCGGATGCAGCAGCGCGGCGATGCTGTACGACTTCGGATGGTTGAGCGTCCCGTCGAGCAGAAGGTCGGCGTCGGGGGTCAGCCGCTGGTGCCCTCGTTCCTCGCCGGTGATGGGATCGTGCCCGGTGATCCAGACGCGGAGACCGCCGGCCGTGCGTTGGCCAGTCCTGATGACGCCGTTGTCGACGATGAACCGAGAGACGGTTGAATCGGATGCTGCGCCATACGCCTCGAGCGCGTCGACGCCCGTTGAGTGGGGCATGTGGGCGTCGCACGTGCCCTCGAGAGCGTACGAGATCGCGTGCCGAATCCCGCGTGATTCAACCCCTCTCTTCCAACGCTCAAGGCCCCCTCGCATTGCGCCAGAGTAGGCTAGGTTTTGGCAGCTATCCAGGTATTTTTCTGCGTTGCAGGTAGCTGTAGCAAAGCGGCTTCAAAGGGCGTCGTCCACTGTGGGTGCCTGTGCATTGGTGTTGTCTCTCTGTCCTTCGAACGCGGGGTCAGCGTCGGCCTAGGACCGCCGCTGGATGGCCAGCCCCTCCTCCTTTCGATCAAGCGCCGTCGTCGGCGGTACTGCCAGTCCCGTTCGTTGCTGGAGCGTTGCTGGGGCCGTTTGTGCTCGACTCGAACGCCGCTCGGCGTCGCCATCTGGACGTCGCCGCGCTCGTGGCCCTCAGACCACGCACGAAGAACGAGTCGACTGGCTTGCGGGCGGACGTCAGTCTTCGTGCCTGGGACGCTCGGTCGCGAGAAGGTGCAGCGCGTCCGGTCCCGGATACGCTGCAAGCGTGTCCCTACAACCCGATCTCTACGATCTCAAGTTCACGTTTGAAAAGCGCTACGGCGAGATCCTGGGATTCCAGCGATTAGTGTTGCTCGGACTTCCACAGGCGCTCGAACAGGCGTGGGACGACGCGAAGACCTATGGCAACTACGCCTACGACGCTGACGAGGGTGACGTCGATTCAGTGATGCACAGCCGCGTGCCAACTACTGATGATGAGGTCAAGAAGCATCTCGGTATCATGCTTGTCGTTCGAGCAGTCGCTCTCGCGGAGTACACACTGGCACACATCGCGGCGACATTCTTTCTCTCCCCAGAAGAAGTCGTCTTCAAGGACCGCAAGGCGTGGCGGTGGGGGAGCGCCGAGCAGTTCTACAGCACGGCTCTTCGGCAGCCATTCAAGCTAAACGCGTTCGGCTTCAATGCAATCTCCGCACTCCGCAATTACTACGCACATTCATACGGCGTCTTCCAAGACGCCGCCGACGCAAGGCAACAGCAAACGCGGATCGCCAAGCTGGTGGGCGCTTCAGAACCCTCATTGGAAGAGCGGAATCTCCGATACAGCGACAGCCTCGCGATCGTCTCGACTGGGTCGGGCTGGGACCAGTTCGCGCCTGTCGTCCAACTCGGCGATCTCGCCACATTCCGGCTCCTTGAAATCACTAAGAAGACCGTGCTCGCCGCATTCGACGCCGCTTCTACCGGACTGCTGGCGGATGAGGAGTTGGCTCGAAGCAAGTTCGTAAGGAGATGGCAGAAGGACCACACTCCACAGGAGCAGCCCCACTCTCAACCGTGACGGGGTTGCTCCAGCTCTGAGTGTCTCCCGTATCCTTGCGTGGTCCTGGGCCGGCCGCCGCGCAATCAGTCGACTTGGTTGATTCCTTCCAGCGACGATGCGAGCGTCGAAAGCCGAAGAGCAATCGTAGTTGCCGGCTCAACCGCGAGGTAATGGTTTCCGCGGAGAGCGACGCCCGCGACGAGTGGGGATGCTAGAAGATCAGCAGCGACTCGGAGATCTTGCTTGTCGGCTTTGATTGCGAACTGATCGCGGATGGCGCGGTACATTCCGTCGAGATCAAGTCCCGCAGTGACGTTGGGGTCGTTCTCTTCGGCTTCGCGCAACAGGACGGTCAGGACGATCCCCACCAGTCCCGCTGTCGCGCTCTGCAGAGACACAGATCGGATAAGGGCCTCATGACCGTCATGGCCTTCGAGAAGGTTCTGGAGGTCTGCTCGTCCGAGCGGGGTCGTGGCATGTCGACGTACGAGCGATGCGAGGAAGTCGGTCGTGATCAGCGCGATCTGCTTGTCTGTCGCCCAGCTCGCCAGCCGCCCAGCGAAGCTGGGTCCCACGATTGCCGCAAGCGATGCTCCGTGCTTGCGCTTGTGCTCTTCGATGGCATCGAGCTTGACAGCGTTCTCGCTAACGACACCGTGAATCGACGACTTGGCATCGATGATGGCGACGATTCTCTCTGCCGGTTGGGTGCCGATCTCAGCCAAGACATCGGTGTTCCCGGGACCTCCGACAATCTTGGCAGTCGCCCCCAGGTAGTTCAGTGCAGCAGCGACCGCCCGCTCAAGTCGTTGCGGCTGCTCCGATCGTGTGCCTGCTGCCTCCAACTCCCCAGCGAGCTCTTCCGCAGTTGGCCGAGGTTCACCGGCGACGGCCGGCGTGGAGGACTCGTCCATGCCGTCGATGGCAGTGCGGCGAAGCGGAAGCGAATCGGCTAGCTCGCGCCCAAGCGCAGTGCTGGCATACCGCGCATACCCGATCTCACGGATCGCACCGACTGCGAGCAGGAAGGGAAGGATCCGCGCTACGGCGAGCGCGGATGTGCTTCCGTCGCCATATCGCGCATTGATCGCCAGGGCCAACGCTGGGGCACGGTTCGCCTCGTCGATCAGACGGATCACTTCGCCCACAGGGAACGTCTTGGCGTGAAGGATTCGCACCAGGTCGATCGCGGATCCGGATTCGAGCCACTCACGAGCGACAGTACTGGCGACAAAGGTGAATCGACCTGTCGGCTCGAATAGCCCACAGCCCCGGAGAGTCCCGAGCGAAGACTTGGCACTACTGTCGCTCAGGTCGAATGTCACGCGAGTCTTTGAAACGAAGCCGTCAATCGAGATCGGGTCGACCGCGAGCTCAGTGAGGGCAGCGATCGACTTTTCAACTGGGCTGTCAGGATTGGCCGGAAGGTAGCCGAGCCCACGGCGGCGGACTTCGTCGATTCTCGGGTCCGCGGCAAGGGTCATGACCAGGGCTTCTATCGCCGGCCCGGACGCCGGCAGTGGCAGCCGAGCTGACTGGTCGCTCTCGTCGTGGCCGTCGATCACATGTAAGGGCAGATCTGAGAGAACCTCTCGGCCACTGTCCGTAATCGCATAGAAGTTGTTGTAAAGCCGCTCCGCGAACCCCAGCGACATGAGCCAAGTCATCCGTCGTCTGACCTGGTCCCGGCTGCGCCAATCGAGTCCGTACTCGTCGTTCGCCAGGTCGTGCAATTCGATCATTTCGCGCGGTCGATCGCGGATGGCGGAGAGGAGCTCGCCCACGAACTTTGCTCTCGCGTGGATCTGGCGCAGTAGAAGATCCGGGGCGGGGTCTTTCAACCACTCGCGACCGAATTTCCCAACCTCAACCTGGCGTTCGGGCGTCCTGGTCAGGAGATCGAAAGGCGCCAGCTGATTCGCGTATTGCCCCAAGGTGTATTGCGTGGCTGACCCGGGGTTCGCGAAGGTCGTGTCTCTTGGAAGCGGCCCGGACTGGTTCAGCCACTCCAGTAAACGAATGAGCTGATCTCGCCACCCTCCGGTTGGGCTCGGGAGAGTGGGTACCGCACCGACTCTGGCCAACCAAGGCAGCACTTCGCTCTCTGTTTCCATAGGTGGACGATACCTTCCCACATGGCCATGCAAGCACGCGGCCTACCGGATCCACGCGCTTTCGCCAAACCGACAGTGGCGCGAGGTGCTCGTCGATACAGTGGGAAATGTAATTGAGTTCCACGACGAATCAGGCCGCTGGGCGTCCAAGTCACAGCTATCCGGTGTTGTGGGCCCCAATCTCGGCCGCAATGTACTCGCGAAGTGCCGGATCGGACACGTACACGTACGTGCCAAGCATGCCCCTGGTAAGCAGAACTCCGTAGATGTTTCGGATGAACTCAAGCAGATCGTCATCCGAGTAGACGATGCCGCGTTGCTTGTTGTTCTCTTTGCCCTTGGCATCGCGATACGAGTCGCGATCGATGAAGAGCCGTCGCGAGTGCGGGTCGTAGCGGAGGTCGTTGCCGATGATGACGCCTGCGTAGTTGAGGTCGTAACCCTGGACAGTGTGAATCGACCCGACCTCGTGAATGGACGCCGGGCTATTGATCCAGTCCTTGGCTTGGCTGTTCCAGCGAAGGCGCACGCCATCGAGCTCGATATCGAACGCTTCCTTGTCGCGATTGCTCTTCCACTCCCATGCGTAGCCGGCGATCAGGCGGGCGAGGCCGTGCTCGTCGTTGCGGTCGAAGATCTCGCGCCGCATCGCCGCGAGGTTGTCGAAGAACCTCAGGTCATAGTCACCGAAGTCCGGGCGCTCGGTCGCGTTGGACTCTCCCCGCAGAACGTCCCGAACGAATTGCACATAGTCGGCGCCTGCACGCACGCGCATCTGGGTGGACAGCGGATACCGGCGATGTGTCGATCTTGCCTCGTCCACGAGGGATCGGAGAGCGCTCTGAGGCAGGTCAGCCGGCCGTACGGTCTGCTCGACGTCGAGCAGATAGATTTGGTGCCGACTCTGAGCGCGGATCCAGTCCAACTGTGTCTTCGATGGATCGTCAGCGCCAAAGAGCTTTTCGTTGATCGTGATGAATCGCTTGTTGTTTACACCCGACGACTGGTTCGCGCGCTGGTTCAGGCGATGAGTTTCGTCGACTATCAGCAGATCCCACTGATGATCCGATGCCCCGACGTCGAAAGGCGTCAGGATCTGTGCCTCCGTGACTTTCGGTGTCTTCTTGAACACACGCTTGATGGACTCGCGCAAGGACTGCTGAGGCACGACGAACCCGATCCGAAGGCCCGTGAGTAGCTCGCGATTGTCGGGGACGAAGAAGTCGGCGAACATCGAGTCTGGTTCGACTTCGTCTGCATCACTGTGGTCGCGGATGTCTGCGAGGAGCTTCATCAGAAAGATTGCGACGATGGTTTTGCCCGTCCCGGGCTGTCCCTCGATCACGCTCGCGGACGACGCTCCGTTGTCGAGGTCGGCAAGGAGTCCTTCCACAATGTCCTCGACGGCGATTGCTTGTTCCGGCGTGAGCACTTTGAACGGCGATAGTTTGAAGAGGTCGCTGTTCTCGATCTCAGGGATGCTGCGTTGGAAGATTCCGTCTGATCGCAACTTGTCGAAGATGTCGCGGAAACTCTCCCGGTAGAGGTCCCGCTCGTAGTACCGAGCATCGATGATCCCCTCGTTGCCATTCATCACCGTGAATTGTCCGTCGCCGGCGAGCCAGCGGATCAGATGAGACTCCAGATCGAGGCACGCCGACTTGTTGAAGGTGTCGTCGATGACGACGCGCACGCTCCGGAATGCGTTCTTGGCAGGGTTCGCGAGATGTTGGCGCATGCGCGCAGCGGCGTTGACCGTCTCACCGACGTAGACGGCGCCGGCGCCAGCCGAGTCGGCACCATCAAGCACATAGACGACGGGCCAGTTTCTGCGGCGCTCGTCGCCAGCCACCCAGCCCGAGATCGCACCTGACGTGAAGTTCAGGCGCTCGATCTCAAAGGGCGTCATACTTCGTGCTCCGTCCCCGGGCCCGATCGGCCGGGTATTTCTCTCCAGTCGCGACAAGTTTCTCAAGCACGATCTCGTCGAGGTCGACCCCGAGCCGCGCGGCGAGCAGCGTGCAGTAGGTCACGACGTCGGCGAGCTCGGCTCGCATCTGCTGCATGTCGGCATCGTCGCTCCACTGGAAGCACTCCAGCAGCTCGCCCGCCTCGATGGCGATGCTCTTGGCGAGGTTGGCCGGGGTGTGAAACTGCGCCCAGTCACGCTCTCGAACGAACTCCTCCAACGCCTTCCGAACCTGCTCACTCGTCACGGTGCGACCGTATCAGGACGGGTGGCGCGGACTCCGCCCTGTCGTCAACCCGATGCCAACCCCGCTCTCCAAGCGTTGCAGCAAGGCGAGCAGGCCGATGGGAGGGAGCTGCGTGGCGGAACCCCGGGAACTATGGGTTGCGCCGGCACGCAAACTCCAGCGATTCCCGCCACCCGTCCGTCCGGGGATATCAACGTACGACAGTGTCCGCCCGACAACTGGAGCGGATTATCGTACGCGGGCGTTCGAGCTCGTCGTCGTGGCCCTCGCTTGCGGAAGGATCCTAGCCGCCAACTCGATCTGATCGATAGGTTGATCACGTGCCATCGCCCGCCTTCAGCCTCCGCGCAGGTGACATCGTCACACGTGCAGACCTCGTGGTGGAGTATGGCGGAAGCGTTCAGTCTGGCGGCATCGTTCCGAGCAACACGTCCAACTCCGTCTTTGTGTTCACGGACCCCGCCGAGGGCAGACAGTTCGGCTACGTCTATGACGGTTTCTCCCCGGACGGCACGGTGTTCCACTACACGGGCGCGGGCCGCGATGGGGACCAGAAGCTCAGTGGCAGCAACTCACCGATCCTGACCCACACCGCAAAAGGGCGCTCCCTCCACGCGTTCAGCGCAGCGGGCGTCGTGGCGGGATCGAGCACGAAGCTCCAGCGATACATCGGCGAGTTCATCCTTGATCCCGACGTGCCATTTGAGCGCATGCCAGCGCTCGATCGGAGCGGAGCGCTTCGCACAGTCCTCGTCTTCCGGCTGCTGCCGGTGAGCGTGATCCCCGATGACGTCGTTGAGCTCGTCGGATACTCCGGAGTGACGCGCGAACCGAACGCCATCTCTGTTCCCGTCGAGATCAACTCAACCGAGTTCTTCGAGACGGCGGATCGCGCGGGTGGCCTGGCGGTGCGGCGCGAGTCGCAACTTGTCGACGAGTTCATTGCACATCGAGTCGGGCACACCTTCACTCGGTGGGCGATCAACCTCCCCGCCGAGCGCACCCGGCTCCTCACCGACATCTACGACGAGGCCGATCACACCCTCTACGAAGCGAAGGCGATCGCCGGCCGCTCAGACCTCCGTATGGCGGTCGGCCAGCTCTACGACTACCGCCGACACGTGCACGTCGACGACTTACACTGTTCGGTCCTTCTTCCCGAACGCCCCACCGCTGACCTCCGGGATCTTCTCCGCGATGCCGGACTTGGGCTTGCCTTCCGCGAGCAGACAACCTTCGTGCTTGAGCCGCCCAACACCCCACAGCGAGGAGAACGGCTCCACCAGTGACACGGCGATTCAACGTGGTGGGCGCGGTCATCGTGAGCGACGAACGTGTGCTCGCCGCGAAGCGAGGGTCGAGCGGAAGCCTGCCCAACATGTGGGAGTTCCCCGGTGGAAAGGTCGAGGACGGTGAGTCCCCGCAAGAGGCACTCGCTCGCGAAATTAGCGAGGAGTTGCTCGTCGACATCAGAGTCGGCGAGGAGATCCTTACGACGATTCACGATTACGAGTTCGGGGTCGTGACGCTGACCACCTACTACTGCAAACTCCGTTGCGGAACTCCGCAGCGCACAGAGCACGCGGCGCTTCGCTGGCTCACGCCGGACGAGCTCTCTTCTGTGGAGTGGGCGCCGGCGGACGTCCCCGCGGTCGAACGTGTCCGCTCGGATCTTCGAACCGGCTAGGTGCAGTGCCCAGCCAGGTTGTTTGAGATGCGGCTGATGGGCGGGAGTGCTCCGATGGCGGTGTGGGGCCTGTGGTGGTTGTAGAAGTGCAGCCAGGCTGGGAGTGGGGCGCGGCGGGCTGACTCAGAGTTGTGGTGCTTCGCGTAGGCCCAGCCGTCGGCGAGGGTGCGGTGGAACCGTTCGATCTTCCCGTTTGTCTGCGGTCGGTAGGGGCGGGTGCGCTTGGGTGTGACGCCGAGCTCTGCGCAGGTGGCCTGCCAGGCATGCGAGCGGTAGGCGAGCCGTTGTCGGAGAGGACTCGTTCGACGCGGACGCCGCGGTCAGCGAACCAGGAGACGGCGCGCTGGAGGACGCCGGTGGCGGTCTCGGCGCGTTCGTCGTCGTGGATCTCCGCGTAGGCGACGCGGGAATGGTCATCGATGACGGTGTGGACGAAGGCTGTGCCTGTGATCATGTCGCCGGCGATGCCGCGCTTTCCGGTCTGCTTCGCGGTGACCGCGCGGTTCCGTTCGCCTTGGGGGCGGCCGACGAACCGCCAGCCGCCGCCGACGGGGATGTTGCCGAGCTTCTTCACGTCGACATGGATCAGCGCGCCCGGCGTTTCGTGCTCGTAGCGGCGGGCCGGTTCGCCGGTTTTCACATCGACATGGGAGAGCCTGTTCAACCGGCAGCCGTGCGCCGGCAAGGGGCCCGAGGGACTGCTGTTCGGCGATGGGGTCAATCACATGCGCAACTCGGGCAGCAAGGGCTGGTTCGCGAACGCGGTCCGGCGTGCGCAGGCGTTCGATCCGTCGATCCCGCGGCTCACTCCTCACGACCTCCGCCACACCGCCGCGTCGCTCGCGATCAGCTCCGGCGCCAACGTGAAGGCCGTGCAGCGGATGCGGGGCACGCGTCGGCGGCCATGACGCTCGACACCTACGCGGACCTCTTCGACGACGATCTGGATGCCGTCGCATCGCGCCTCAACGAGGCCATGCCGCTCGTGGCGCTGCCGGCGGGTCCGCAGACGCGCTACGCCCGACCGACGTAACGCCAGAGAGCAGACTGCCCAACTTTTCGACGAGGCTCAGGACGCCAGAAATGCTCGATTTCGTCGTTCTGAGGCATCGAACGACGCTCCGTGAAGGCCGTCGAATCCGCCTCGGTTTCGGCTCACAGCTTTCTCAAATGCGGCCAAGAAGCGGCCAAAAACGCATTCTCAATGGTCTGACCCCAGAAGGAATCCCTGGTCAGGCCCAAGAAACACTTGTGCCCCTGGAGGGACTCGAACCCCCAACCGTTTCCTTAGGACGGAACTGCTCTTCCATTGAGCTACAGAGGCTGGCTGATCGAGTCTAGCGGCCTGCGTCGCGGTCTCCGCTCTCGCTAGGCTCGCGGGAGGCGACGGATGGGGAGCGGATGAACGGTGAGCTGGCGGTCGTGCTGATCCTGCTGCTCGTCGCGATCGCGATGTTCGCGATCGGGCGACCGCGCATGGACGTCGTCGGCATCCTCGTGATCGTCGCGCTCCCGCTGACCGGCATCCTGACCGTCGACGAGACCCTCGCGGGGTTCGCCGATCCCAACGTCATCCTCATCGCGGCGCTGTTCGTCGTCGGCGAAGGGCTCTCGCGCACGGGTGTCACGTATCGGCTCGGCGACTGGCTCGCGCGCACCGCCGGCGCCAGCGCGACGCGGCTCATCGTGCTGCTCATGCTGTCGGTCGCGCTCCTGGGCGCCGTGATGAGCTCGACCGGCGTCGTCGCGATCTTCATCCCCGTGGTCCTCAGCATCGCGGCGCGCACCGGCATGTCGGCGCGGCAGCTCATGATGCCGCTCAGCTTCGCGGGGCTCATCAGCGGCATGCTGACCCTCATCGCGACGGCTCCCAATCTCGTCGTCAACGCCGAGCTCATCCGCGACGGCTCTGACGGCTTCGGCTTCTTCTCGTTCACGCCGTTCGGCCTCGTCGTGCTGATCCTCGGCATCGGCTACATGCTCTTCGCGCGGCGCTTCCTCGACAGGAAGGGGACGACGGATGCCGCGGACCGCCGCAGCACGTTCGAGACCCTCACCGCCGACTACAACGTCGACGGCCGCACCCACCGCTACAAGGTGCAGCCTCGCTCGTCGCTCGCGGGGCTCGCCCTCGCCGAGCTCGACCTCGGAACGGGCCGCCGCGGGGGCGCGCTCATCCTGGAGCGGTCGCGCCTCTTCCGCCGAACCGTCCACACGACCGCAGACAATGCGCGCATCGAACGAGGCGACGTCATCGTCACCGACGTCGACGTGCGCCCCGAGGATCGCGGCGTCCTCGGCCTCGAGGAGATCGAGAGCGGCGACGCGTTCTTCGAGACCTACTCGCGCCAGGTCGGGCTCGGCGAGGTGCTCATCGCGCCCGACTCGTCGGCGATCGGCAAGAGCGTGCGGGGGCTGCGCTTCCGCGACGAGCACGACCTCATCGTGCTCGGCGTGCGCCACGTGGGACGTGCGGCCGGCGCATCCTTCTCCTCTCTGCGTCTCGCCGCGGGCGACACCCTCCTCGTGGCGGGTCCGTGGAGCGCGATCTCCCGGCTGCAGGGCGAGTCGCGCGACTATCTCGTGCTCGACCTCCCCGTCGAAGGCGACGAGGTCGCGCCCGCGTCGAACCAGGCGCCGTTCGCGATCCTGAGCGTCGTCGTCATGATCGTCCTCATGGTCACGGGAGTCGTCCCGAACGTCGTCGCCGCGCTCATCGCCGCGCTTCTCATGGGCATCTTCGGCTGCATCGACATGCCGAGCGCCTACCGGGCCATCCACTGGCCGACGCTCCTGCTCATCGTGGGAATGATGCCCTTCGCGCTGGCGCTGCAGCGCACGGGCGGTGTCGACCTCATCGTGAACGGACTGCTCACGACGCTCGGCGGCGCGGGACCCCGCGTGCTGCTCGCCGGCATCTTCGCGCTGACGGCGATCATCGGGCTGTTCGTATCCAACACCGCGACGGCGGTGCTCATGGCGCCCATCGCGATCGGCCTCGCCCATGAGCTCGGGATGTCGCCGTACCCGTTCGCCATGATCGTGGCGCTCGCGGCATCCTCCGCCTTCATGACTCCGGTCTCGTCCCCCGTCAACACGCTCGTCGTAGAGCCCGGGCGCTACACGTTCTTCGACTTCGTCAAGGTCGGAACGCCGTTCACGATCATCGTGCTCATCGTGAGCGTGCTGCTCGTGCCCGTCATCCTCCCCCTGTGACAGCGCCCGTCACGGGATGAGCACGGTCCGGATGCCGGGGGCATCCGCCCTCTCCCACTCCGCCTCGACCTCCGCGAGGGGTGCGGTGCGCGTCCGCACAGCGATCTGTCCCGCTGCGATCGCGTCGACGAGCGGCGGGAGCTCGCCGAGGTAGCCGCGGGGCGACACCGAGCCCTGCCCGCTTCCGAGGAACCGCAGGTTCGCAGACCTCAGCGCAGCGGACGGGATGCTCGCGGCCGCCCCTGCGACCGATCCGATCTGCACCCAGGCGAGCGCGCGGGCGCGGTCTGCGCGCGCCGTCAGGATCGCGACGATCGCGCGTTCGGTGGGCTCGCCCCACAGGTAGTCCAGGACGACGTCGACCTCCGCGGCCGCGGCGGCGAGCGCGGCATCCGTCTCCCGCCGATCGCCCGTGAGCTGCACGATCTCGTCCGCGCCGCGATCCGTCAGCGCACCGAGACGCGCGCGATCGCGTCCCGCCGCGACGACGCGTCCTGCGCCGAGGAGCTTCGCGATCTCGACGGCCATGCCGCCCGCATTGCCCGTCGCGCCGAGCACGAGGACGCTGTGACCGGCCTCCAGCTCGACACGGCGACGCAGCGCGACCCACGACGACATCGCGGGGTTCATGGCCGCCGCGATCGGCGTGACGTCGACGCCCTGCGGCAGCTCGATCGCGCGTCGCGGGTCGACGACGGCCCACTGGGCCATCGTGCCGAGCTGATCGTCGTCGGCGGCGAAGTAGACGAGGGCGCCGTCGGCACGCCGGCCCACGCCGTCGATCCCGGGGATGAGCGGCAGCCGTCCCGTGCTCGTGTAGTGCGCGCCGCGGGCGCCCGAGCGCACGCGAGGGTGCAGCCCCGCAGCGAGCACCTCGACGACGATCTCGCCGTCATGCGGAGCGGGCCTCTCGACGGGGAGGTAGTGCGGCGGCTCGTCGAAGCTCGTGACGACGGCGGCGTTCATAGTGCTCATACGACATCTCCCATTAGTCCGCGGCACGTACTAATATAGTACGTGCCGCGAACTTTGTCGACTATGCTTGCGGAGTGACGGATGCCGATCTCTCCCCCGCCGACGGGCTCGCACAGCTCGTGTTCCGCGTCCACGGCATGCTCGAGCACCGCGCGAACGAGCACGGCATCTCGATCGTTCAGCTGCGGATGTTGGGGCTCCTGCGCGATCGGATCCCCCTCATGAGCGAGCTCGGCGCGCGCCTCGGACTCGACAAGTCGAGCATCAGCGGGCTCGTCCAGCGCGCCGAGACGCGCGGACTCGTCGAGCGCTTCCCCTCCCCCGACGACGGCCGCGCCGTGCTCGTGCGGCTCACGGATGCGGGACGCGAGCTCGCCGCCCGCGGCGAGGCCGAGTTCGGCGACGACGTGCGGAACCTCCTCGCACACCTCCCCCCGGCCGAGCGGCACGTCCTGGCGCGCCTCGTCTCGAAGCTCCTCGTGTCAGATGCCGCGGCATCCGGAGTCGAGCTCTTCCCGCGCGAGTGACGGCGGGGCTGCCGCGCCGCACGTCCCACGAAGACGGATCGACGGACGGCCCATGCCCCCGACGAGCACCTCGCCGCGCCGGGGCTGCGGCACGGGAAGCTCCCCGGCCCGCAGCTCGTCCACCGAGCCGTATCTCCACCGAGCCGTATCTCCACCGAGCCGTATCTCCACCGAGCCGTATCGTCGCAGAGGACAGCCTTCATTCGATGCCCCGCTGGGTTGAGCGAACGACCCTGCCGACCCGCGGACAGCCTGTCGACACGGTGTCGCCGAGGCCGGGGCCACGCGAGTAGACCCGTCCGGCCACGACGTCAAGCCCATGGGCGGAGCGCGTCGGCGCCCGTATCTTCGGCCTTCCGAGAGAAAGGTGCCGACGATGTCGAACTACCCCGTTACCGCTCCGCTTCCGCCCGACCGCGACGACCCCGCCGTCGACACCGCCGAGATCGCCACGCAGGACCTCGACGGCGTGCGAGTCCTCGATCCGGATGCCGATGACGACCTCATCGACAGCGCCGAGGCCGACCGGATCGCCGCGGGCGCGAACGACGAGGACTGACCTCACCGGAAGTCCCTCGAGTGGTGGTGCACGCCGACCCGCAGGTCTTCGAAGGCGTCGGCGAGGAGGTTGGTCACCCCTTCAGGCGAGCGCTCCAGCATCCCCCTCGCGATGAGGGCAGGCGAGTCCCGCACGACGCGGCGATGGCGGTTCCACACCCCGACCGAGCAGATGACGTTGACGAGGCCGTGCTCGTCTTCGAGGTTGAGGAACGTGACACCGGATGCCGTGGCCGGCCGCTGCCGGTGCGTCACGAGTCCTGCGACCTCGATGCGGCGGCCGGTCTCGTGCGTGCGCAGCTCGGCGGAGGTGAGGACTCCTCGGGCGTCGAGCCCCGAACGGTAATGCGTCATGGGATGATCGCCCGTCGAGACGCCCGTCGCCCACAGGTCGGCCGCGAGCAGGTCGTAGCTCGTGGGGTCGGGGAACAGCGGCGGCTGGACGGCGACGAGCGAATCGGGGAGGTACTCGGCACGGTCCTGCGCCGCCGATCCCGCCAGCCAGATCGCCTCACGACGCGTCAGACCGAGGCATTCGAACGCCCCCGCCGTCGCGAGCGCCTCGACCTGCGCGGCCGTGATGTCGGTGCGGCGCACGAGATCGCGCAGATCGCGATACGGGCCCTCGGCATCGCGGGACGCGACGATGCGCTTCGCGACGGCCTCGCCGATGCCCTTGACCGCAGCGAGACCGAGCCGCACGGCGAAGCCGCCGTCGCGGCGATGCGCCGCTGACTCGTCGGGAGCCTCGCGGTCGAACGGGCCGACGGGAGGCTGGACCGTGTCGAGGCAGGAGCCGAGACCGGTCGGCGGCAGCGTGAGCACGCTGGTTGGGGGCGATCCGAGAACAGGAGAGACCACGGAGGCAGGAGGCTCCCCCGGCGACGAGCCCTGCTCTCGCGGACTCGTCTGTTCCCGAGACGACGGCAGGGGTGGTGACGGCGGCGGCGCGGCGAGCGGCTCGAGCAGCGCCTCGACCCCTGACGCGTGCAGATCGGGCCGACGCACCTCGACGCCGTGACGGCGCGCGTCGGAGACGAGCGTCGCGGGCGAGTAGAAGCCCATCGGCTGCGCACGCAGGAGCCCCGCGAGGAACGCGCCGGGGTAGTGGAGCTTGAGCCACGACGACGCGTAGACGAGGAGCGCGAACGACAGCGAGTGCGACTCCGCGAACCCGAAGTTCGCGAACGCCTGGATCTTCGCGTAGATCGCGTCCGCGTCCTCCCCGACGAGCCCGTTCTCGGCCATCCCCGCGTACAGCTTCTCCTTCAGCGACTCGATGCGCTCGACGCCGCGCTTCGACCCCATCGCCCTGCGGAGGAGATCGGCATCCTCCCCCGACAGGCCCCCCACCGCCATGCCCATCTGCATGAGCTGCTCCTGGAACACGGGGATGCCCATCGTCCGCTCGAGCACGGGCCGGAGCTTCTCGTGTGGGTACGTCACGGGCTCCTGCCCGAGCTTGCGCCGCACGAACGGATGCACCGCACCGCCCTGGATGGGCCCCGGGCGGATGAGGGCGATCTCGATCACGAGGTCGTAGAACCGCCGCGGCTGAAGTCTCGGTAGGAGCCCCATCTGAGCACGCGACTCGACCTGGAACACGCCGATCGAGTCGGCGCGGCACAGCATGTCGTAGACGGCCTGCTCCTCCTTCGGGATCGTCGACAGCTCCCAGTCCTCGTCCGTCGCCCCGCGGACGAGGTCGAAGCAGTACTGCAGGGCCGCCAGCATCCCGAGCCCCAGCAGGTCGAACTTGACCAGGCCCATCCAGGCGGCGTCGTCCTTGTCCCACTGGATGACCGTGCGGTCCTCCATGCGCGCGTGCTCGATCGGCACGACCTCGCCGACGGGCCGGTCGGTCAGCACCATCCCCCCGGAGTGGATGCCGAGGTGCCGTGGCGCCTTCAGCAGCTCGGTCGCGTACTCCAGCACCCGATCGGGGATGTCGTGTCCCTCCCCCGTCTCGAGCTTCGCCCCCCATCCCTCGACCTGCTTCGACCAGGCGTCCTGCTGCCCCGGCGAATGGCCGAGCGCCTTCGCCATGTCGCGCACGGCGTTCTTCGGCCGGTACTGGATGACGTTCGCGACCTGCGCCGCGCGCTCGCGCCCGTACTTCCCGTACACCCACTGGATGATCTCCTCCCGCCGGTCGGAGTCGAAGTCCACGTCGATGTCGGGCTCTTCGTCGCGCAGCGACGACAGGAACCGCTCGAACGGCAGGTCGTACGCGATCGCGTCGACCGCCGTGATGTCGAGCAGATAGCAGACGGCGCTGTTGGCCGCGGAGCCCCGCCCCTGGCACAGGATGCCGCGGTCGCGCGCCTCCTGGACGATGCCGTGGACGATGAGGAAGTACCCGGGGAAGTCCTTCGTCTCGATGACGTCGAGCTCCCGCTCGATGCGTGCCCGCTGCGCATCGGTCAGATCGGGGTATCGGCGCGGGACGGCCGCCCACACGAGCTGCCGCAGGTACGACATCGGCGTGTGCCCCTCGGGCACCTCCTGCTTCGGAAGGGCGGGCTTCGCCCTGCGCAGCGGGAACGCGAGCTCGTCGGCGAGGGCCACCGTGCAGGCGACGGCACCGGGATGCCGCGCGAAGCGCTCGGCCATCTCGGCGCCCGACCGCAGGTGCGCGCCGGTGTGCGAAGGGAGCCAGCCGTCGAGCTCGTCCAGGCTCCGGTTCGCGCGCACCGCCGCGATCGCCGCGGCGAGCTGAGCGCGCTCGGGGACGGCGTAGTGCGCGTTGTTCGTCGCGAGGAGAGGGAGCCGCCGATCGGCGGCGAGCGCTGCGAGCACGTCGTTGTCGCGCGTGTCGAGCGGGCTCCCGTGGTCGAAGAGCTCGACGTGCACGGCATCCCTCCCGAAGAGCGCGACGAGCCGGTCGAGCTCCTCTCCCGCACCGTCCGGTCCTCGGTCGGCGAGCGCCTGTCGCACAGCCCCCTTGCGGCACCCCGTCAGCACGGCCCAGTGCGGATCGCCCGGTCCGCCGGCCTGGTCGGCGAGCTCCGCGAGGTCGTACAGGGGTCTCCCCTTCTCGGCCCCCGCGAGCTGCGCGTGCGTGATGGCCGCCGCGAGCCGGTGATACCCCTCCTCGCCGCGGGCGAGGACGAGCAGGTGCGTCCCGACGGGGTCGGGCTCTCCGTTCTGCGGCTTCGGGAGCCCCAGCGACAGCTCGGCTCCGAACACGGTCTTGAGCGTCATCGCCTCCGCCGCCTCCGCGAAGCGGACGATGCCGTAGAAGCCGTCGTGGTCGCTGATCGCGAGGGCGTGCAGGCCCAGTCGCTCGGCCTCCTCCGCGAGCTCTTCCGGAGACGACGCGCCATCGAGGAACGAGTACGACGAGTGCGCATGCAGCTCGGCGTAGGGCACGGCGTCGGCGGGGCGCTCGATCGCGGGCGGCACGTAAGGTCCGCGCTTGTGCGACCACGCGGGGCTGTCTCCGCCGTCTGCGCCCGCCGGGGCACCGCCGGGGCGCCGCCTGTCGCTGAGGAGCGCCTCCATCTCCGACCACGGCACGGAAGGATTGTGGAAGCCCATCAGCCGCTCCCGTCGTCAGGGTTCGGCGGGCTCGCCGACCCGCGAGGCCGCTCAGTCATAGCGCGCCTCCGCCGTCCACCGGGCGCCTTCGCACACGAGGAGCCACGCGACCCCGTCGGCGTCGACGACCTGGAACCGGTGCGCGCGGCGCGCGCGCGCGGCATCCCACCCCCGCTCGATAATCGGCCAGGGCCCCGCCCATGCCTCGATCGAACGACGGCGCCCCCCTTCAGCGAGGACGGCGGGGACGGCCGACACACGACCGCGGTCGTCGAGCGTCACGGCTCCGCCTGGAGGCGCCGCCCACACCTCGACGGGATGCGGCCCTGCGAACACCGTCGCGGGCAGCGGATCGGGAAGGCTCCCCGGCCAGGGCCTCGCGCGCTCCTTCGTCGTCACGGCCCTGTCGCCCCACGGAACGAGCACCTGCCGTTCGGCGAGCCATCGCCCGCCCCCGATCGTGGGCGTCAGCACGCCCCTGTGGCCCAGCATCGCCTGCACGCGCGAGAGCGCATGGTGCACGCGCTCGTCGGGTCCGGCTCCGAAGATCGCAGGAGCGTGGTGGGATGCCGCATCCACCGCCGCCGGCTCGATCCGCACGCGAGCAACGCCGCTGCGGAGCAGCGCCCTCCCGTCCTCCCCGTCTCCGGGCGGCCCCACCTCTTCTGCGAGCTGCCACCGCACGCGGTCGACGACGGCGGCCGCGTCGAACGATCCCGGATGCAGCCACACGCGTTCGCTGTGCTCTCCCCGATCGCCGGAGAGCTCGACACGCAGCTCGGTGCAGACGAGGTCGATCGCGCCGAGGCCCGCGATGAAGGCGTCGGCGGCCTGCCGCACGCCGAACGCGACCTGCTCGGCGAGCTCGAGCGGCGGCTCGAAGACGACGTCGCGATGCAGCTCGGGTGGAGGGATCCGGGGATCGACGGCCCGAGGATCTCGGCCCGATGCGAGGGAGTGCAGACGGATGCCGCTCTCTCCGAACCGCTCGCGGACGCGGTCTGGCTCCATCGCGGCGAACTCGCCGAGCGACTGCACGCCCAGACGTGCGAGCAGCCCCACGAGCTCGGCCCCCGTCGCAGGCGCGGCGTCGGCGAGCGTCGCGATCGGCAGCGGCGCGAGGAAGCCCGCCGCGCCCCCCGCCGGCACGAGGCACACGGGATCGCGGGGACCCGTCCCCGCGCGCGCGGCCTGCTCGGCCGTGAAGCGACCGTCGGCGATCCCCGCTCGCGCTCCGTCGAGCCCCAGCTCGCTCAGGGCCGCGAGGAGCACGGCGGCGGCCTCCTGCTCGCCGCCGTAGTACCGGGCAGGACCCCGCGCGCGCAGGGCGCACAGCCCCGGCCGCACGATCTGCACGCCGGGAGCCCGTTCCTCGATCAGCGCGACGACGGGGGCGAACGCCCGGTGATCGCGCACGGGATCGGCGGCGACGACCGCGAGCCGTGGACATCGCGCCTGCGCGTCGCGACGGCGCAGGCCCCGCCGCACGCCTTCGGCGCGGGCCGCGGCCGAGCATGCGACGACCTCGTTGCGCTCGAGCACGGCGACCGGCTGGGCGGGGTCGACGAACCCTTCGCGCGCGAGGGCCGTGACGGGCCAGTCGGGAAACCACAGCACGAGGCTGCGGACGGGGATGCCGGACCGCACGTCAGCCCACCGCCTCCGTGAGCGGAATCGGCTCGTCGAGCAGGCGCCGCACGAGCGACGCGAGCTCGTCGCCCTGCTCCCGTGGGAGCGTCTCGTTCCGCATGATCGCCCTCATCGTGACATCATAGAACGTATGTTCTAGACTTCCAATGGATGAGATCGAAGATATCTCTCGCCTCGGACATCGCACCGGCACCTCGCGCACTCGGGCGATGTCGGCACGTGCGCCCGTCGCCCTCACCGACCCGCAGGCGGCCGCGATCGAGAGGACCGCGCGGATCGTCGCAGTGCCCGTGCCCGTGCCGAGCTCGCGGGAGGCTCCGTGCGGTGCATGATCGCCGGCATCCATCTCGATGCGCGTCCCGTCGGCGCGCGCGCGTCGACCCGCGTCAGCGCGGCATCGAGCGGGCGCTCAGCGCGACCCAGAGCGCGCTGCGATCGTCGGGTGAGTCGAGGCTGACTCCCAGCAGCCGCTCGACGGCGTCGAGACGCTTCACGAGGGTCTGGCGGTGCAGTCCCAGTGCGGCGGACGCGCGCGTGATGTGCCCGTTGTGCTGCAGGAACGCCGCGAGGGCGTCCGCCAGCGCCGGATCGGCCGCCTCGTCGAGTCGCGCGAGCACGGCGTCGGCGACGGAGGCCCGTCGGTCCTCGGGGATCGCATCCAGGACGACGCTGTGGAGGAGCATCTCCTCGTAGCGCTGCAGGGGCACGCGGGAGTGCTCTGCATGGCGGAGCGCGGCGGCGGACTCCTGAGCGGCGACGACGAGCTCGCCGATGCGGTGAGACGCGCTCACTCCCGCCTGGCCGCCGCGACGCGCCAGCTCGCGGAAGACCTCCCCGACGACATCCGACAGCTCGACGGGAGACAGAGCGGCGATGAGGACGAAAGGGGCCTCGGGCGTCGCGCGGGCCACGAACACGCTCGGAACGGCGCGATCGAACAGGATGTCGTTGACCCCGCCGGCGATCCCCGCGCCGACCGCGCCGGGTATCCGCAGGCTCGCCACCGTCACGGAGGCCCGCGCGGGAAACCCCAGGGCGGCGAGGGCGTCGATGCGGTCGCGCGTCGTCGCACCCTGCCGCAGCGCCAGTGCGCCCAGCCGGTCCGACGCCATCTGCCGCTCCGGCGAGAATCCGAGTCGGCGCTCGGCGTCGATCGACAGGAGCGTGACGGCGCCCGTGACGACCATGCGCTCGAGCGGAGTCGGCGCCCGCGTGGACGTGACGACGAGGAGCTGGCGGGTGCGGCGCCGGGTTCCCAGAGGATGGATGGCGGTGACCGCGCCCTCGTCGTCGATGATCTGCGCCACGGCCCCCTGCGTGCTCGCCCGCTCGAGATCGGCGCGCAGCGCGTCATATCGTTCGGCCGCGGCGCCGGGCGAGGCATCCAGCACGGTTCCCCGGATGCTCAGCACCGCGACCTGGCTGCCCGTCGCCGCAGCGAGCAGTCGCAGCACCTCCGCCCGGCCGCGCGGTTCGAGGGCGGCGGAGGTGAGCTGCCGCTGGATGTCGTACGCGCGCTGCACGGTCGCGAACTGCTCCGAGGCGAGCCGGGTGGTCACGAACTGGGACACCGCGACGAACGGGACGTCGATCGGCACCTCGATGACGGGGATGCCGCGCTGTTCGCCCGCCTCGACGATCGCGGGGGGAACGACGCCGTAGGGGGCGTGGACGGTCCCTCCCGTGCCGAAGCCGACGCCGGAGATCCCCCGGTCCGCCAGCCGCTCCATGTACTGCATCATCGACGCCGGCGTCGACAGCTGGAGTCCCGTCGTGATGAGGAACTCGCCGCCCTGCAGCCACGGCGTGGGGTCAGCGACCTCGCTCACGTGCACCCAGCGGATCTCGCGGTCGAGCTCGGCGGCGCCCGCGACGCATCTCAGCTCGAGCTCGGTCTCCTCGAGCAGCTGACGCAGTGTTACCGCCACGTTTCTCCCCGTGCCTGGTCGCCGTCCGCAAGGGCGGTTCCTCATCATTATGGTGGTTTGGATGCGCGCGAACCGACAGGACGTCGATAGCGTGCCGCCTTTGCGGCAGGGAGACTGGCACGGCATCCTGATCCGCTCCACCCGACCCCACGGAGATCACATGAGAAACCGCGCTGTTCTCGCGACCGCGGCCCTCGCCCTCACGACCGTCGCCCTCGCGGGCTGCGCCGTCGAAGGCCCGGGCACGACGGCCGATGCCGATGCACTCAAGATCGGCTGGCTCCTGCCCCAGACCGGTCCGATCTCGAGCCTGGGCGCACCGCAGATCGCAGCGCTCGAGCTCGCAGCCGCAGACGTCTCCGCAGCGGGCGGCGCGGCCGGACTCGAGATCGAATACGTCGGCGGCGACGAGGCGGGCGACACGGCGGCGGCCGCGCAGGCCGTCGATCGGATCCTGGCGGACGGGGTGAGCGCCGTCATCGGCGCAGG
Source organism: Microbacterium ulmi (assembly GCF_011759705.1). Taxonomy (GTDB): domain Bacteria; phylum Actinomycetota; class Actinomycetes; order Actinomycetales; family Microbacteriaceae; genus Microbacterium; species Microbacterium ulmi. Next base: position 286,542 of record NZ_JAAOZF010000001.1, read on the forward strand.
AAGCTCGTCCATCACGCTCAGCGTCATCGACCGCATCACGGGGGCCGGCGTCGTGCAGTGCTCCGGCATGAACACGTCGCCCGCGCTGACGGGCTACCCGGACGACGGCCTCTACTTCCGCACGGTCCCCTCGGACATCCTGCAGGGCGGCGTGCTCGCCGAGCGCATCGCCGCGGACGGCGGAGCGAATGTGGCTGTCATCGCGCGCAGCGACTCGTACGCGACGGGGCTGGCCGACGCCCTCGTCGACGCCCTGCCCGACAACGGGCTCGCACTGGCGGATCGGGTCGACTACGACCCCTCGGCGACGAGCTTCGACGCCGAAGTGCGCAGGGTCGTCGCGAGCGGCGCCGACTCGATCGTGCTCCTGAGCTTCGACGAGGGCGCCACCATCCTGCAGGGTCTGATCCAGGCAGGCGCGGGTCCCGAGTCGGTGAACCTCTACGGCACCGACGCGCTTCCCATCGCGTCGCTTGCCGAGACGGTGGACCCGTCGAACCCCGCGGCGCTCGAGGGCATGACCTTCACGCAGGCGTCCTCGGGCGAGGGCTCGGACTTCACGGCCCGCCTCCTGCAGAAGTCTCCCGAGCTCACCACGACGGCGTTCACTCCGTACTTCTACGACTGCGCCATCCTCATCGCGCTCGGCGTCGAGCAGACCGGCAGCACCGACCCGCGGGGCATCGCCGACGCGCTCGTGGGCCTCACGAACGGCGACGAGGAGTGCACGACGTTCGCGGACTGCAAGAAGCTGCTCGCCGAGGGCGCGTCGATCGCCTACGTCGGCGCGGCCGGACCGCTGAAGTTCGACGAGGACGGTGAGCCGACGACGGGCCTCTACGACGTGCTCGTCATGCAGGCCGACGGCACCACCACGACGGTCGACACCGTCCGACGGACGATCGAGAAGTAGGCCCGTCATGAGCACCGCAGTCGACACCCTCGACAGCCGGACGAACCGGAGCACCGGCCGGCGCCGCGCTCTCCTCGTCGCGGCCGTCGTCGTGCTCTCGGCTGCGGTGCTCGTCGCCGTCGTGCCCGCCGGTCCCGTCGCGATCGTCCAGGCGATCGCCGACGGCGTGCGCGTCGGGCTGATCCTCGCGCTCGTGGGGATCGGCCTCTCCCTCGTCTTCGCGACGACGGGCGTGTTCAACTTCGCTCACGGCGAGCTCGCGACCCTCGGCGCGCTGACGACCTGGGCGCTCAACGCCGCGGGCGTTCCGCTCGTGCTCGCGATGGCGCTCGTGATCCCGGTCGGCATCGCTGCCGGCTATGTCGGGGAGAAGGCCGTGTGGCGTCCGCTGCGCCGCCGGGGCGTCAGCCTCCCGGGCATGCTCGTGGTCGGGATCGGCCTGGGCCTGGCGCTGCGCAGCTCGTTCCTGTTCGCCATCGGCGGCGGCGCGCGCACGTACCGGGAAGGCTCGGTGCAGGCCCCCATGGACGTCTTCGGCGTCTCGATCCAGCCGAAGCAGATCGCGGCGGTGGCCGTCGTGCTCCTCGTGCTGGCGGCGCTCGCCCTCTTCCTGCGGTTCGCGCCGCTCGGACAGGCCATCCGCGCGGTCTCCGACGATCGCGAGCTCGCAGCGGCCACCGGCGTCGCCGTCGACCGCGTCCTGGCCGCCGTGTGGATGATCGGCGGCGCGCTCGCGACGCTCGGCGGCGCGCTCATGGGCCTGTTCGAGCAGGTCAGCTGGCAGATGGGCAATCAGGTGCTCCTGCTGGTGATCGCCGGAGTCACGCTCGGCGGCCTCGGCAGCGTCGCGGGAGCCGCCGTCGGAGGCGTCATCGTCGGGGTCGTGACGCAGCTGAGCGTGCTGGTCCTTCCCGCCGAGCTCAAGTACGTCACGGCGCTCGTGCTTCTCATCCTCATCCTGCTCATCCGCCCGTCGGGGCTGTTCGGGCGTCGTCAGCGGATCGGATGACCGGAGCCATGGATCCGACAGCACTGTTCACAGACGCCCTGCGCGCCGCCATCAGCCCGACCGCCGCCGCGTACGCGCTCGCGGCGATCGGCCTCAACCTCCAGTTCGGGTACGCGGGACTGGTCAACCTCGGCTTCGCCGGGACGATGGCGGCGGGCGCCTACGGGCTCGCGATCGTCGTCGTCAGCGGCGGGCCGTTCTGGGCGGGCATCGTCGTGGGAGCGGCGACCGCGGCGGTCTTCTCGCTCCTGGTCGCGCTGCCGACCGTCCGGCTCCGAGCGGACTACCTGGCGATGACGACGATCGCGACGGCCGAGATCCTGCGTCTGATCCTCCGCTCCAGCTGGGCGCGGCCCGTGACGGGCGGCGTGAACGGCCTCCAGCGGTTCGCGAACGAGTTCTACGCGCTGAGCCCGTTCGGCACCCGCAGCTTCGCGATCGGTCCCGTGATCGTCCCGGGGCGGACGCTGTGGCTGATCGTCGTCGCCTGGGCCCTCGTCGCGATCGTCGCCGTCGTGATCGGAGCGATCGTCCGCAGCCCCTGGGGACGCACCGTCGTCGCGATCCGCCAGGACGAGGATCTCGCGCGGGCCCTCGGCAAGAACACGTTCGCGATCAAGGTCCAGGTGATGGTGGTCGGCGGCGTCTGCGCCGCGCTGGCCGGGAGCGTGCTCGTGACCGATCAGCAGAACGCCAATCCCGACAACTTCGGCACGCCGCTGACCTTCATGCTCTACGCGATCGTCATCCTCGGCGGCGCGGGCCGCATCCTGGCTCCGATCGCGGGCGCGATCCTCTTCTGGGTGCTGCTGTCGGTCACCGACGGCATCCTTCGTGCCCTTGCGGATGCCTCGACCGCCGCCGGCGGGTGGTTCGGGCAGGATCAGGCGGGCGCCGCCCGGTACATCCTCGTGGGGGTCGGCCTGGTGCTCGTGATCGTGTTCCGTCCGCAGGGGCTGCTGGCGCGGGCGGCGCGCCGGCCGTCTGGAGCGACTGCATGAGCGCCTCGTCCATCGCTGCCGCCTCGTCGATCCCTCTCGAGGAGACCGCGCTGCGCATCCAGGGGGTCCGACGCGCGTTCGGCGGCGTCACGGCGGTCGACGTCGACGAGATCCGCGTGCCGCGCGGCAAGCTCACGGCGCTCATCGGCCCCAACGGAGCGGGCAAGTCGACGCTGTTCGACATCATCACGGGCTTCGAGGCGGCGGATGCCGGAACGTGGTCGTTCGAAGGCCAGCCGCTGTCGGGCCGCCGCGCGCACTCGATCGCGCGGCTCGGGCTCGTGCGCACCTTCCAGGCGACCCGGATCGTCGAGGGTGAGTCGGTCCTTCAGAATATGATGCTGGCCGCGCCGGCGCAGTCCGGCGAGAGCCTCCTGCGTGCTGCGTGGCATCCCGGGTGGCGTCGCGGGGAGCGTGCGGAGGCCGAGCGCGCCATGGCGCTGCTGGAGCGGTTCCGGCTCGCCGAGAAGGCGTCGGAGGACGCGGCCGGCCTGAGCGGCGGCCAGCGGCGCCTCCTCGAGGTCGCTCGTGCCCTCATGGCGAAGCCGCGCGCACTGCTGCTGGACGAGCCCCTCGCGGGTGTCAACCCCGCGCTCCGCGAGAAGGTCATGGAGCACCTCGTGTCGCTGCGCGACGAGGGCCTCACCCTGCTGTTCGTCGAGCACGACATGGATGCGGTCATGACGCTCAGCGACCACGTCGTGTGCCTCGCGACGGGGCGGCGCATCTCTGAGGGCACTCCGGCCGAGGTGGCGGGCGACCCCGCCGTCGTCGACGCGTATCTGGGAGCGAACAAGCCCGTCTCCGCCGCTCGGCCGCGGACGACCACGCGCGACGACGATGTCGTGCTGGACGTCCGCGGCCTCACTGCGGGGTATCACCCTGGACGGCCCATCGTCTCGGACATCGACGCGCAGGTGCGACGGGGCGAGATCGCCGCGATCATCGGCGCGAATGGCGCGGGCAAGTCGACACTGCTGAAGGCCGTCGCCGGCATCGTCCCCGTCAGCACCGGCACCGTGTCGGTCGACGGCTCGGACATGTCGCGGACGAGCGTGCATCGACGGGTCCGCGACGGCATCGGATACGTCCCGCAGTCGCGCAACGTCTTCCCCTCGCTGACGGTCGCCGAGAACCTCCGGATGGGCGAGTACGGCCGCCGACACGACCGGGAGGCGATCGACCGCGTGCTCGCGATCTTCCCCGGTCTCCGCGACCGGCTCGGCGCGCGCGCCGGGTCGCTCTCGGGAGGACAGCGTCAGGCCGTCGCCATGGCCCGCGCGCTCATGCCGCAGCCGCGACTGCTGCTGCTCGACGAGCCGTCCGCCGGGCTCTCGCCGATGGCACAGACGAGCGCGTTCGAGACGATCGCGGACACCGCACGATCGGGTGTCGCCGTCCTCATCGTCGAGCAGAACGCGCGCGACTGCCTCGCGATCAGCCATCGCGGCTACGTGCTCGAGCAGGGCCGGGTCGCGCTGACGGGCACCGGTCACGACCTGCTGCACGACGACCGCGTGATCGAGCTGTACCTCGGCGCGCTGCGCACCCGGCTCGAGACCGACCCCGGCGTTCCACAAGACCCGACCCACGAGGAGACCCGATGACCGACCCCATCCGCACGTTCGAGCTCGTCGGCGCGCCGTTCGACGGCGCCGCCACGCTCGGATGGCCCGGCTCGCGGCACGCGCCGGCGCGCATCCGCGAGTCGCTCGCGTGGATGACGATGCGCTCCGAGGGCGGCCAGGTGTTCAGCCTCGACACGGGCGGACTGCTTCCGGCCGGACCGGATCTGATCCGGGATGCCGGCGACGTGGCGGTCGTCCCTCACGACGTCCTGGCGACGCTCGACGCCGCAGCGCAAGGGGTGAGCGACGTGGTGCGCCGCGGCAGCGTGCCGATCCTGCTCGGCGGCGACGACTCGCTCCTGCTCGCCGGCGCGCGCGGGCTGCACGACGCCGTGGAGGGCACCGTCGCGATCGTCCACTTCGACGCCCACCTCGATCTCATGGACGAGAGCGTCAGGCAGGGCCGGTTCAGCCATTCCAGCGGCATGCGTCGTGCCCTCGAGCTCGACCGCGTGCGCGTCGAACACAGCATCCAGCTCGGCCCGCGTCACTTCAACTACCCGTCGTCGCTGCGGTTCATCCAGGAGTCGGGCCTCCCGCAGATCCCCGCCGTCGAGGTCATCGAAGCCGGCTGGCGTCCGGCAGCCGATCGGGTGCTCGACCGCATCCGGGGAGCCGACCACGTCTTCTTCAGCTTCGACATCGACACGATCGATCCCGCGCACGCGCCGGGGGCGGGGGCCCACGAGCCGGGCGGCATCACGTCGCGCGATGCGATCGAGCTCGTCAAGGTCCTCGCCCCGCACTGCGACGCGTTCGCCGTCACGGAGGTGAACCCGATGACCGACCACAACGACCTCACCTCCAATCTCGCCGCGTATCTCTGCTACTACTTCGCCGTCTTCGGCGCCGTCGCGGCATGACGGTCCGCGGGGACGAGGGGATCCACCGGCGCAGGCCGGGAGCCGTGGCCTACGGCGCCGAGATCGGCGTCGTCATGCTCGACTTCGACTCGCCGTTCGTGCCGGGCGACATGGGGAACGCGGCGACCTACTCGAGGCCGGCCGCCTTCCGCGCCGTGCCGGGGCTCTCGGTCTCGGCGATCCTGGAGGACGACGCGGGCGCATTCGAGGCGGCCGTCGTCGACGCCGCGCTCGAGCTCGCGGCAGGCGGCGTGCGGGCGATCACGAGCAACTGCGGGTTCATGATCCGGTACCAGGATGCCGTGGCCGCCGCCGTCGCGCCCGTTCCGGTGGGACTGTCGAGCCTCGTCCAGCTTCCGATGCTCGCTGCGCTCCTGCCCGCCGGCGGCAGGATCGGCATCGTCACGGCGGACGCGAGAGTCCTCGATGCGGCGTTCGTGGAGCGGTTCCTTCCCGGCCTCGGCGCACGTGTCGCGGTGCACGGCCTCGAGTCGGCCCCGTCCTTCCGTCAGACGATGTTCGAGCTCGGCGACGAGCTGGACGCCGACGGGATCCGCCGGGAGGTCGTCGACGCCGTGGCGATGCTCACCCGACGCGAACCCGACGTCTCGGCCCTGCTGTTCGAGTGCGCCGCGCTGCCCGCCTACTCGTCGGCCGTGCAGTCGGAGTTCCCCCGCCTGCCCGTGTTCGACTTCGGCACACTCGCGGAGCTGCTGCTGACCGCCACCGCCCGCACGCCGTACATCGGGCACGTCTGAGGAGAGAGATGAAAGTCGTCGCCGGCTGGCATGCCAGCCCGATGGAGCTCGATCGGGTGCGGCGGGCCCTGCCCGTCGGCACGGAGGTCGTGACGCTTCCGGGCCACGACGCCGTGGCCTTCCCCTACGGCGCCGACCGCGCCGCCTATCTCGAGGCGATGCGCGACGCGGATGCCGTGATCACGTGGGTGCTGCCGCACGACGTCGTGCGAGCGGCGCCGAAGCTCGCGCACGTGTCGTGGCTGCACGCGGGCTGCGACCGCCTGCCGTTCGACGAGTTCCGAGCCAGGGGCATCACCCTCGCCAACGTCCCCGACGCCCACCAGGCTGCGATCGCCGAGCACGCGTGGGCACTCGTCCTGGCGGCGGTCAAGCGCATCGTGTGGAAGCACGGCGAGCACGTCGCCGGCCGGCACGTCCCCTACTGGCGCGACGGCGGCGTCGGGGGCACGCTCTCCGGATCGACGCTCGCGGTGCTCGGAGTGGGAAGCATCGGAGCGCAGATCGCCCGCGTCGCACATGCCTTCGACATGCACGTGGTGGGAGTGCGCCGCAACGGAACCGTGCCGCATCCCCACGTCGACAGGATGTACGGCGAGCACGAGCTGCATCTCGCCCTCGCGCAGGCCGACGTCGTCGTGATCGCCGTGCCGTCCACCGCCCGCACCCGTGGCCTCATCGACGCGGAGGCGCTCGCCGCGCTGCGTCCCGGAGCGGTCGTCGTGAACATCGCGCGCGGGGACATCGTCGTGGAGGAGGCCGTCCGCGACGCCCTCGACGAAGGCCGGGTCGGCGTGTTCGCGTCGGACGTGTGGTGGGACTACGAGGACGCGATGCCTCCCGACCAGCACTTCGGGTCGCCGTCGCGTCTGGGAGTGCATCTGCGCGACGACGTCATCGTCTCGGGCGATCAGGCCTCGAACGTGTACTTCGCGCGGGATCGCATGCTCGATCGGGGCCTCGAGAACCTCGCCGACATGATCGCGGGTCTGACACCGCGCGGGGCCGTCGACCTCGATGAGGAGTATTAGGCCGCGGCGTCGATGGACGAGCCGGCGATGGACGAGTCGGCGAGCCGCACCACGAGCACGGGGCCACGGGGCCACGGGCCACGAGGCAAGGGGCCCCAGGAGGCCAGGAGGCCAGGAGGTCAGAGGGTCAGGAAGGCAGCAGGCCACGAGCCCAGTAGACAAGGGGCCAGGGGCCGCGAGGCCGCGGACGGGATGCCGGACAGCACGTCAGCCCGCGGCCTCCAGCATGCGCTCGGGCTCGAAGAGCTCGCGGGCGGCACCCGTCTCGTCTCGCGGGAGCGCGGATCCCGAGCTCGCAGGAGCGCGCTCGCCGACCGGCACCGGCCGTGGAGCAGGCCGGGTCTCGGCGGGCAGCGCCTCGATCTCGCCTCCGGCGCCGGGCAGCAGCATCCGCCCGCTGCGCGGCACGGGCCAGCGCCTGCTCGACACCGTCACGGTGAGCGCCCGCCCTGCGAGGTAGCCGTGACCGCGGCCGAGCCCCGACCACTCGGGATCGCCGAGCCCGAGGACGGCCTCGGCCTGCGGCCACGGCCCCTGCACGAGCAGCACGGCGCCGCGGTCGCGCAGCCGCGCCGCGAGCCGCGACACCTCGGCGGCCCCTGCGCGCGAGCCGGGACGCACCGCGACGACCGGCAGCACCTCTGAGACCGTCGACGTGACGGCGAGCCACCGCGCACCGGGATCGGGGACGAGGACGAGCCGCGACAGATCGACCCCCAGCCGCTCGGCGGCCTCGGCGCCGAGCTCGGGCATCCCGATCGCGCCGCACCACGACCCCGCCTGCGACGGGCCGGCGAGCAGCGCGAGCAGCAGGGATGCGGAGGGTGCGAGCGAATACGCGGCCCCCTGCCGAAGCCCGCCGCCGGGGAGCAGCGCCGCGAGCGCGGGGTGCACGGGGAGCACGGGCGCGTCGAGCCTGCGCCCCTGCACGCGTTCGAGCTGGGCGCGCAGACGCAGCACGTCGGGATCCTGCTCCTGCCGGAGCGTCTCGGTGCGCACGATCGCCCTCATCCTTGAATGATAGAACAGATGTTCTAACGTTCGATCAGATGAGGGGGACGCTACCGCCTGCTGCCGACATCGGGGGATGGGCCGAGGATGAATCGTGTCGATTCTCCCCGGGCATTCCGCAGAGGAGATCGACGGGCGAGATCAGGCCCGTGCGACCTGCCGAGTCGTCGCGATGCGCGCGAAGCCGCCTGCCTGCAGCACGAGCGCCGTCGCGGCCATGAGCTCGGCGGCGGTGCGCGCGACAGTGCCGAGGCCCGCGACATCCGTCGACAGGTCGAACGTGCGCGTCGCATCGAGGACGACCGTCACGTCGTAGCCGAGATTCCCCGCCATGCGCGCCGTCGTCTCGACGCACATGTTGGTCTGGATGCCGCACACGACGAGCTCCGAGACGCCCTCGCGCTGCAGCCACGCGTGCAGGTCGGGGTCGCCGTAGAACGCGGAGTTGACGCTCTTCGTCACGAACAGCGCGGGCTCGACGGCCGCGACGACCTCGACGAGCGCATTGCCCGGGGCCCCCGCGTGCAGCGGAGACGACGGCGACGGCGAGTCGTGCCGCACGACGACGATGGGCTCACCCGCACGCTCCCACGAGGAGACGAGCGCACCGACGTTCGCCTCGCAGTCGGGATTCGCGGTCGGACCCCAGTGCTCGAGGTCGTCGAAGCCGCGCTGCATGTCGATCACGATGAGGGCTCGGGGCATGCCCCCATCCCATCACGAGCCCGGTCGAGCCGGAGTGCCGCGGATGGCAGCGATCCTGCCGTCTTCCGCGTCGTTCCTGCCGGAACGCCCGGTTCGTCCGCTCACGCGGCGATCGCGAGGTATCTCTCCCACTGCGGGTCGCTGCGCTCCGTGCCGCGGACGGTCCACTGCGTGCCGTGCGGCGGCCTCGGGACGATCTTGAGCTCCCACCCCATCTCCTGCGGAGTGCGGTCGCCCTTGACGTTGTTGCAGCGCAGGCAGCACGCGACGAGGTTCTCCCATGAGTCCGCGCCGCCGCGCGAGCGGGGAAGCACATGGTCGATCGTCGACGCGGACTTGCCGCAGTAGGCGCAGCGGTGCGCGTCGCGCCGCAGCACGCCGCGGCGCGTCACGGGGATGTGCCGGCCTCCGGGAACCCGGACGTAGCGCGTGAGGAGGATGACGGCAGGTCTGTCGAAGGCGGCCCGCGTCCCCCACACGGGCAGTCCGTCGACGTGTTCGACGACGGTGGCCTTCTCGTTCATCACGAGCACGAGGGCCCGCTTGAACGACACGATCGCGAGCGGCTCGTAGCCCGCGTTGAGCACCAGAGTGCGCATTCCTCATCCTCTCGAACGGCCCGGGACGGCTTCCCGGGTTTATTCGATGCCGACGATTCGAGGCACGCAGGGCATGAAAAAGGCGCTGTCTACAGACAGCGCCTTGGACGCACGGCAACGCCGTGGCATCCGGTCTCATGATGCCGAAGGACCAGCAGGCCGAGCGCATCCATGGTTCGGATGCGTGGTGTGCGGTCCATCGGCGCCCTCCGCTTCTCTCAGCGTCGGGTTTCAGGCTAACGCACGCGCAGGACACGCGGGCCGAACGCCCCACTGAACGTCACGTGGCGTGTCGGCGAACGGATGCCGCGGCATCCGCTCCCACGGCCTACCCGGCGTTGGCCTGCAGGTAGGCGAGCGGGTCGACGAGCGTCCCGTTGATGCGCACTTCGAAGTGGAGGTGGTTCGCGGTCGAGCTGCCCGTGCTGCCGACCAGGCCGATCAGCTGACCCGCCGAGACCGTCTGCCCCGCCGAGACCTGACGGCTGCCGTAGGTCATGTGGCCGTACAGCGTCGAGACGAGCTGGCCGTTGATGACGTGGTCGATCGTGACGGCGACGCCGTACCCGAAGTAGCTCTCCGACGAGATGCGCACGACGCCGTCGGCCATCGCGAAGATCGGCGTGCCGCCGGCGGTGAGCATGTCGACGCCCTGATGCGCGCCGCCGCGCGACATGAAGCCGTCGCCGATGTAGTCGATGTGCGCGAGGGGCCAGCGCACCGCGCCGGATCCCGGGGCGACCATGTTGAGGTTGATCTTCGTCCGCGCCGACGCGACGGAGCTCGCGAGAGCGCGGGCGCGCTCTGCCGCCGCCTCCTGCGCCTTCTTCTTGTCGATCTCTTCCTGGGTCGTCGCGTCGTAGCTCTGGCGCGAGAGCGCCGCGTGCGTCGCATCGGAGGCGACCACGAGCGTCTGCGCGTCGTCGACGGCGGCCTGCTGCATCGTCATGGCCTCGGCCGCGGGCTGGCGCGTGCTGAAGGCGGGAAGCGCGATCGAGACGATGAGGCCTCCGACGACGCTGAGGATCACGAGGCTGCGCAGAGGCCGGAGGGTGCGGCGGGGGCCCTTGGCCGCAGCCGGACGTGCGGCAGCCGGTCGCCCTCGGCGCGCGACTGTGGCCGCGGCGGCGACGGAGCGCCCGCTGCGACGTGTGACACCGGTCACGGTGTTCTCGCCCGCGGGCGATTCGATCTCTTCAGCCAAACTGTCCTCCGGCGCCTCTGCACCGGATGACTCGCACCGTGGCGCTGGCTCGTCAGCACTGTGTGTCGGGGCACGATGTGCGGGCTTCACCACGTGGACGACGAGCCGCTGAGGCAATCCGCGTGGGGTCCGTCGGCGGGCTTCTCGCCTGTGGACCCTCCGAGGCTACCCGAATGTCACGATTCTGTCACGTTGGCGACCTGGCAGAACCCTGGGGACTACCTCCGGTCGTCGACCAGGAAGATGTGCGACGCGACCTCCACGGGCAGCTCGAGGCCCTGATCGCTGCCGTGCATCTCGACGAGCACGTATCCCTCGCTGTAGCGGTAGTCGCCCACGGCGCCGGGCACGACTCCGGCGCCCTTGAGCTGCTGCAGCAGCTCGGGATCGACCTGAGCGGGCTCCGCGAGGCGGCGCACCGTGCCCGAGATCGGCTCGCCCGCCTCGTTCAGACGGCGGACGAGGCCGACGACGCCCTGCGCGAACGTGTTGGCGGGCAGGTCGCCGAGCTGGTCGAGCCCCGGGATCGGGTTGCCGTACGGAGACTCGGTCGGATGCCCCAGCAGCTCGACGAGGCGCCGCTCGACCTGCTCGCTCATGACGTGCTCCCAGCGGCAGGCCTCTTCGTGCACGTATGCCCAGTCCAGTCCGATGACGTCGCTCAGGAGCCGCTCCGCCAGGCGGTGCTTGCGCATGACGTCGACCGCCTTCTGGCGGCCCGCGTGCGTCAGCTCGAGCGTGCGGTCGTCCGAGACGACGACGAGGCCGTCGCGCTCCATGCGGCCGACGGTCTGCGACACCGTCGGGCCGGAGTGGCCGAGGCGCTCCGAGATGCGTGCGCGCAGAGGCACGATGCTCTCCTCCTCGAGCTCGAGGATCGTGCGCAGGTACATCTCGGTCGTGTCGATCAGATCGGCCATGTGTGGTTTCCTCGCAGGGGTGGCGCGTGCCTTCCCAGCCTAGTCAATGGCGGGGCGCCGGGATCCGCCGCCGGATGCCGCGCCATGGGCCGGCGTGTTACCGTGGCGGCATCCAGGAGCAGACGGGGGGTGCGCGGATGCCGTCCTTCGGCCCTGTGCTGCGGTCCCTTCTCGTGACCGTCGCGCTCCTGTCCGCGTTCGAGGCGATCCGGCCGCTCGAGCACGGTGCCGCAGGCGTCGTCATCGGACTCGTCGCCCTCGCGATCCTCGCGCTCGCCGTGTGCGTCGTCGCGGGCCCCGGCATCCTGCGCGCATCGTGGACGGCGCCGCGGCGCGAGCGCGACCCGTCCGCCGTCGTCGCGCAGAGCGATCCGGATGCCGCGGGCCACGCCCGCCCCAGGGCGCCCTCCGTCGCGGCCTCGGCCGCGTAGCAGCCCCGCGCACCACCGCCTCCGCCGTCGGCGGGGTGTCGTCGTGTCCGCAGGAGCCGTCGCGGCCGCATCCGCGACCCCTCCCCTTCGACGATCGGACACGCCCGTGGACCTCTCCGCCCTCCCGCCCATCGCCGCGATCCTGAATGCCGCCTCCTCGGGGCTGCTGGGACTCGCGAGCCTGCTCGACCCGCTCATCGGCACCGCCTCCGCCGCGGCCGCCATCATCCTCGTGACGCTTCTCGTCCGCTGCGCCCTCATCCCCGTCGGCATCTCGCAGGCCCGTGCGGAGCAGACCCGCGCACGGCTCGCGCCCCGCCTCCGCGAGCTCCAGAAGCGCCACGGCCGCGATCGCGAGAGGCTGCAGCGCGAGACGATGAAGCTGTATGCCGACGAGAAGGCGTCGCCGCTCGCCGGATGCCTTCCCCTCCTCATCCAGGCGCCCGTCGTGGGGCTCATCTACACGCTCTTCCTGCATCCCGCGATCGCGGGTCAGCCGAACGCGCTGCTGTCGCACGATCTGCTGGGCGTGCCCCTCGGCACGAGTCTCGCCGGCGCGGCGACGCACGGCGCCCTCGACGCGACCACGGGCGTCGTTCTCGGCGCCATCGTCCTGCTCATCGCCTGCGTGGGCGAGATCACGCGGCGGATGTTCCGGGTCTCGCCTCCCGCGGGCGGCGAGGCGACGACGATGCTGCGGATGATGGGCCTGCTGCAGTATGCGAGCGCCGTGGCGGCGGTGTTCGTGCCGCTCGCGGCCGGGCTGTACCTCGTCGTGACCGTCACGTGGACGCTCGTGCAGCGGATCGTCCTGCGTCGCCGGTTCCCCCTCCCTCCCGGATGAGGGCGCGGGCCGGCACGCGGCGTGTCACCGGCCGTCACCGGCCCCAAGCGCGACGCCGCGCGGACCTAGAATCGGGGTCATGGCCCACGTGACGCTGCCCCGAGACATCCTCCCCGCCGACGGACGCTTCGGATGCGGCCCGTCGAAGGTCCGCGACGCGCAGCTCGAGGCTCTCGTCGGCCCCGGCCGGTCTCTGCTGGGCACGTCGCACCGGCAGGCGCCCGTCAAGAACCTCGTCGGACAGGTGCGCGTGCAGCTGAACGACCTGTTCCGCGCGCCCGAGGGCTACGAGATCATCCTTGGCAACGGAGGCTCGACGGCGTTCTGGGATGCCGCCGCCTTCGGCCTCATCGAGAAGCGCAGCCAGAACCTCGTCTTCGGCGAGTTCGGCGGCAAGTTCGCCGCCGCCGCGAAGGCGCCGTGGCTCGAGGCCCCCGACGTGCGCGACGCGGCGGCCGGCACGCGCGCGTCGGCGGAGGCCGTCGAAGGCGTCGACGTGTACGCGTGGCCGCACAACGAGACCTCGACGGGCGTCGCGGCGCCGATCGAGCGCGTCGCGGGCGACGACGGCGCGCTGACGGTCATCGACGCGACGAGCGCGGCGGGCGGCATCAACTTCCGCGCGACCGAGGCCGACGTGTACTACTTCGCGCCCCAGAAGAACCTCGGGTCCGACGGCGGCCTGTGGTTCGCGCTCGTCTCGCCCGCCGCGGTCGAGCGGATCGAGCGGATCGCGGCATCCGGGCGATACATCCCCGAGTTCCTGAGCCTGAAGAACGCGCTCGACAACTCGCGGCTGAACCAGACCCTCAACACCCCCGCGCTGACGACGCTGTTCCTGCTCGACAAGCAGCTCGAGTGGATCACGCAGAGCGGCGGGCTGCAGTGGGCCGACGGCCGCACGCGCGAGTCCTCGCAGGTGCTCTACGACTGGGCCGCGGCATCCTCCTACGCGACGCCGTTCGTCGCCGACCCGGCAGACCGCTCCCCCGTCGTCGTGACGATCGACTTCGACGAGTCCGTCGACGCCGCCGCCGTCGCGAAGAGCCTCCGCGCCAACGGGATCGTCGACACCGAGCCGTACCGCAAGCTCGGCCGCAACCAGCTGCGGGTCGCCACGTTCGTCTCGATCGAGCCGGGCGACGTGCGTCAGCTCGTCAAGTGCATCGACTACACGGTCGAGCACCTCGCGGGCTGACGCACGCCCGAGTCCTAGACGCGGATGCGGCCCAGGCTGTTCTGCCCCTCGTAGACCAGCCGCTGCCCGAAGTAGTACACGAGCACCATCGGCACGGTCAGGAGCATGCCTCCCGCCATGATGAGGTTCCACTCCGGCGTCTGCCCGACGTTGCTCGTCTGCGTCATGGCGTAGAGCCCCAGCGCGAGCGGGTACCGGTCCGGATCGCTGATGTAGATCAGCGGGCCGAGGAAGTTCCCCCACGTGAACGTGAACGTGAAGATCGCGACGGTGGCCATCGCGGGGGCCGAGAGGGGGACGACGATCCGCCACCAGATCCCGAAGAAGCCCAGGCCGTCCAGGCGCGCGGCCTCGTCGTACTCCGTCGGGATCTGCATGATGAACTGCCGCATCAGGAAGATGCTGTAGCCGCTGCCGACGATCTGCGGCACGATGAGCGGCCAGAACGTGTTGATCCAGTCGAGGTACTGGAACATCACGAACGTGGGGATGATCGTCGCCTCGTACGGGATCATGAGCGTCGCGAGCGTCGCGATGAACCAGAACCTGCGCCCCGGCGCGCGCAGCCGCGCGAGCGCGTAGCCGGCCATCGACGACGAGAGCACCTGCCCCACGATCGACGGCACCGTGATGACGAGCGAGTTGACGAAGTACGTGCCGAGGTCGGTGTCGGTGAAGATGCGGATGTAGTTGTCGATCTCGAAGGTCTCGGGCAGGAACCGCGGCGGGAACGTCGTCGCGTACTTCGAGTCGGCGAGCGAGGTCGTGACCATCCACAGCAGCGGCAGGATCATGAGGATCGCGCCGACGCCGAGCACGACGTAGGTCGAGACCCGGAAGCCGAGCGGAGTGCGATGACCCGCGTGGCGGCGGTGCCGCCTCGGCTTCCCCGTGACGATCAGCTCGGTGTGGGTCGCGGTGGCGGTCACTGCGCGACCTCCCCCTCGTAGTACACCCAGCGTCGAGACCAGCGCAGGATGACGGCGGTCACGGCGAGGATGAGCAGCACGAACAGCACCGAGATGGCCGACGCGTCGCCCATCTTCCCGAACTCGAAGGCGTTCGAGTACACGAGCGGCACGAGCATGACGGCTCCCGGATTGTGGCCCTGCGTCACGATGTAGACCTGGGCGAACACCTGCAGGGACCCGATGACGCCGATGATGAGGTTGAAGAGGATGATGGGCGAGAGCATGGGGATCGTGATCGACCAGAACCGCCGCCACGCCCCAGCCCCGTCGAGGGTCGCCGCCTCGTAGAGCATCGGGGAGATGCCCTGCAGCCCCGCGAGGAACAGGACCACGCCGCCGCCCATCTGCCAGACCCCCATGATGATGAGCCCGTTCTTGACCCAGGCGGGGTCGACGAGCCACGCGGGCCCGTCGATCCCCACCGTGCCGAGGATCGAGTTGACGATCCCGGACGGCGCCAGCAGCCAGCTCCACAGCATGACCACCGCGACGATCGGGATCGTGCTCGGCAGGTAGAACGCCGTCCGGAAGAACCTGCGCAGCACGAGCGGCTGGTTCAGCAGTACCGCGAACCCGATGCTCAGCGCGAGGTTGAGTGGCACGAGGATCACCGCGTAGTAGGCGGTGTTCCAGAACGCGAGCCAGAACGCGCTTCCCGGGGTGAACAGGAGGTCCGTGTAGTTGTCGAGGCCGACCCACTCCGGCGGCTGGAACAGGTTCCAG
Organism: Microbacterium ulmi; assembly: GCF_011759705.1. Classification (GTDB taxonomy): domain Bacteria; phylum Actinomycetota; class Actinomycetes; order Actinomycetales; family Microbacteriaceae; genus Microbacterium; species Microbacterium ulmi. The sequence continues at coordinate 302,351 of NZ_JAAOZF010000001.1, forward strand.
TCCGTGAAGCTCAGCAGGAACGTCGCGACGAGCGGGATCGCGAAGAGGAAGACCATCCCCACGAGCCAGGGCGACATGAAGAGGTAGAACGCCGTCGTCTCTCGCGTTCGAAGGCTCACGGACCTCTTCGTCCTCGCGTTCACCGTCATCGTCCGCTCGTACTCCCTCCGCGCTCGGCCGCGCACGGCGACATCGCGACGTCAATCATCGCCGAGGATGCCGTTGATGTGCTGCGCCGCGAGCGAGGTCGCGTCGTCCACCGATTCCGTCGACGTGAAGAACGGGTACAGGTCCTGCTCCCACTGCTTGAGGATCTCGTTGATCTGCGGCGGGTTCACCGTCGAGAAGATCTGCTCGGGGACCGAGGCGACCTCCGCGTAGCTGATGCCGCCGGGCAGGCCCGCCTCCCACTCGGGGATGAGCTCGTTGGCGCTCGGGACGTCCTGGCCGTTCGTCACGATCGGCCGCTGGCCGTCGGGCGTGAACATGTACCTGACGACCTCCCATGCGGCGGCCTGGTTCTTCGAGCGCGCGCCGACGGCGAGCCCCGTCCCGAAGGCCATCATCGTGGGCTCGCCCTGCTTCGCGACGGGAGGCGGCACGATGCCGAAGTCGATGCCCTGCTTGACGAACTCCGGGATGTTCCACAGTCCCGCCCAGATCATGGCGGTCTTGCCCTGCGCGAACAGCGCGTCGCGGTTCACGTTCTGCCCGAAGTCCGCGTAGTCCTGCAGCGTCGGCGAGACCTTGAGGTCTGTCGCGAGTCCGTTGTACTCCGTGAGCGCCTCGCGGTACTCGGGAGAGTCGACGGCCGCGGCATCCACCGCGTCGTTGAACATCGAGGCGCCGAAGGATGCCGTGACCGACTGGACCGCGTTGGGCCAGTTGTCGATCGAGACGCCCCACTGGGTCGTCGTCCCGCCGTCGCGGATCGTGGTCTTCTCGGCGGCGTCGACCATCTCGTCCCACGTCCAGCCCGCCTTCGGCTCGGGGACGCCCGCGCTCTGGAACATCGTCTTGTTGTAGTAGAAGACGATGTTTCCGCCGCGATCCGGCACCGCGTACTGCTTCCCGTCGACCTGGTATCCGGACACGCGACCGGGATCGACCGTGTCGGACAGGACGAGGCCGTCCTCGTCGATGAGCGGCGATAGATCGAGGATGCCGCCCCGCGACGCGAGCCCCGGGGTCTTCGAGCCGTCGACGAGGATGATGTCGGGCGAGCTGCCGCCCGCGATCATCGTGTCGACCTGCTGGTCGTAGTTCTCGACGGGGATGTTGCGGACCTTCACCGTGACGCCCGGGTGGTCGGCCGTGTAGGCGTCGGCCCGCTCCTGGTAGGTCTTGGTGTCGTTCTCGCTGCCCCAGATGGTCATGACGAGCGCGGCGTTCTCTGGATCTCCCTCGCCGCCGGCACCGCCTCCGCCGCCGCACGCGGCGAGCCCCGTCGCGAGCATCGAGATCGCCGCGATCGCGGCGGCGCGCCTGCCTGCCTTCCGAAGTCGGCTTTCGTGTTCCATGGTGATTCCTCTTCATTGAGTGGGTTCGTACAGGTGGATGGGATGCCGCTACGGCAACGAGTTGCCCGCGGCGAGGTAGAGGGAGTACCACTCCTCCCTCGTGAGCTCGACGTCGGCCGCGCGGGCGAGCTCGCGCACGCGAGCAGGTCGCGTCGTGCCGACGACGGGCAGCATTGCGGCGGGGTGGCGCAGCAGCCAGGCGACGGCGATCGCCGCCGGAGTGACGCCGTGGCGCCCCGCCTGCGCCGACAGCTCCTCGTTCAGCGCGGGGTATTCGGCGCTTCCGACGAGGCTGCCGGCGAAGTATCCGTGCTGGAGCACGGACCAGGGCTGGATAGTGATGCCGTGGAGACGGCAGTAGTCGAGCGTCCCCCCGTCGTGGTCGAGCGACGCAGCCGAGGCCATGTTGACGTTGAGCCCTGCGTCGATCAGCGGCGTGTGGGCGACGCTGAGCTGGAGCTGATCGGCCACGAGGGGCTGGCGCACACTGCCTGCGAGCAGCGCGATCTGACCGGCGCTGTGGTTGCTCACGCCGAAGTGGAGCACCTTGCCTGCCGCGTGCAGCTCGTCGAAGGCTGCCGCGACCTCGTCCGGGTCGACGAGGGCGTCGGGGCGGTGGAGGAGGAACAGGTCGAGCCGATCCGTCCGAAGCCGCCTGAGCGAGGCCTCCACCGCCGCGATGAGATGCGCCCCGGAGAGGTCGTAGCGTCCGGGCCGGATGCCGGCCTTGGACTGCAGCACGATCTCGTCGCGGCGCACGACTCCGGCATCCAGAGCACGCCCGAACGCCTCCTCGCATCGCCCGTCGGCGTAGATGTCGGCGTGGTCGAACACCGTGATGCCCTCGTCGCGAGCCGCCGTGAGCAGCGCGGCGAGGTCGGCGTCGGCCAGCGAGTCGATCCGCATGCAGCCGAGCGCGATCTGCGAGCCCCGCAGACCGGACCGGCCGATCTCGATGTCCTTCATCCGCGTCTCCTCAGTCGCGTCCGGCCGCCCAGCGGATCCCGCCGTGCAGGATCCGCTGGAACGACGGGCTGCGCCACGCCGAGTCGTCGTGCCCCGACTGGTAGCAGAAGACACGGCTGTCGCGGAACGAGCGGGTCCACGCGAGCGCGCGCAGGCTCTTCGGATGCGTCGTCTCCAGCAGAACACGATTGTCGGGGGTGGGCTCTGCCATGAGATACGACTCGTCGACGATGTCGAACTCGCCGAGTCCCGCCACGATGGGGTGCGACGGGTCGGTCACACGGCAGGTCAGCGTCTCGTTCTGGTGGAAGGTGAAGCTGCGGTCGGCGGTCCCCGACACCTCGTCCCAGGCCGGCCACTGCTCGTAGCTCAGGATCGCGTGATGCAGCAGGACGATGCCCTGCCCCGTCGTCCCGAGCTCCGACTCCACGTACTCTCGCCGCGCGTCGCCCTCGGCAGGCTCCGGGAAGCTCATGTTGTAGAACAGGAGCGCGTCGTACTCCCCTCGACGGGGATCCTTCACGAACACGTCCCATTCCTGCACGTAGGGATCGACGTCCGCGAGCCCGTCCAGCAGGTGCTGGAAGCTCTGCACGTCGTACGGATGCCACTCGGTGATGACAGCCGTCTTGATCAGGTCGGCCACTCGCATCCTCCCTGTCAGCCGAAGAACTTGTCGCGGAGCGCCCGCATGTACTCGAGCGTGACGGTCGTCTCGTACGCGTAGTCGATCGGGTCTGCCCCGGTCGAGCTCAGCCAGGGCGCGGCGACGGAGACCGTGCCGTGGTACCCGATGTCCTTGAGCAGCTGGAACAGCTCGTCGTACGCCGCCGTGCGGGGTCCGACGTTCGGCTGCGAGTGACCGTTGCCCTCGCCCGCCATCTGCACGTGCAGGCAGTACTCCGGCTCGTTCCGCACGACGTCGAACGACTCGCCGAGCTTGAGGAAGTAGTTGAGGTCGACCATCATCTTGACGGAGTCGCGGCGCACCGACTTCGCGAACGCGAGCCCCTCCGCATAGCTCGGGAAGAGCGTCGCAGGGTCGGCGTTCGGCTCGAGCGCGATCTGGATGCCGTACTTGTCGGCCTCGTCGGCGATGATGTTGCAGAAGCTCACGGCGTCGTCCCACGCCTTGGCGGTCGAATACCCGTTGTCCGCGCGGAAGAACCCGCCCCAGACGCCCGCGACCTTGACTCCGGCCTCCGCCATGCGGCGGAAGGAGCGGGAGGCCCAGAAGAGCTGCTGGTCACGGTCGTATGAGGGGCCCGATGCCTCGGTCCCGAAGCCGAAGAGCGGGTTGTCGCCGCTGATGTAGTGGCTCGCGACCGGGGTGGGCACGCCGGTCGCGCGGTAGCGGTCGCGGTTCTCGCGCCAGATGTGCTCGCTGTGCATCGGCAGGATGTGGACCGCGTTGGGGATCTCGAAGAAGTCCCATCCGCTCGCGATGTCCTCGAGCGGAACGACGTCGGTCACGAGGCCGAGCTGGATCTGGTGTGTCACTTTTCACCCGTTCTTGTCTTGTTTCGATGGAGTGCAGATCTCGGAACGGCTGCCTCGTCGCTTGTGTCCTCGCGCCGCCTCATCGCGTCCCGCGTTCTGCTCGGCGACAAGTTGACCGCACGCCCCGAGAGGGCGACAAGTGGGGGATGCGATGCACGAACAGGTGACACCTGATGTGTGGTGCTACTGTATCGGCGGAAAGGGTGCCCCGTGCCCAAGGCGTATCCGCAGGAGTTCCGCGACAGGGTCGTCGCGGCGGCGCGCGATCGCGCCGGGGGCGTCCCGCTGCGCCGGATCGCCGCCGACTCGGGGATCAGCGAGACGTGCCTGCAGAACTGGATGCGGCGGGCGGATGCCGCATCCGACCGCCCTTCCGCACGGTCCGCGCACAGCAGAGCGCCCGACGCGAGGCAGCTGCGCCTGATCGAGCAGGAGGACGAGGTCCTGCGGCGCGCCATCGCGTATCACGACCCCGCCGAGGGGCCCGCCGCAGCACGTCCGAGCAGGTTCTATCCGCTCGTGGGCGAGCTCGCGCGGGACGGCATCCCGATCGCCGTCACGTGCCGGGTCCTCCGGATCGCGCGGCAGCCGTACTACCGGTGGCTCGCGCGTCCCGTCTCGGATGCCGCGTGGATCGAGGCGCACCGCGTCGACGCGCTGATCGAGGCGCACAGGGCCGATGCGGCGGCGGGATACCGCGCGCTCGCCGAGGCCGCCGGCGAGCAGGGCTGGCCCATGGCGCAGCGCACGGCGTGGCGCCTGTGCCGTGGCAACGACGTGCGATCGGCCGCGCACGTCGCTCCCCAGGACCGCGGGCGGGCACCGTCTGGGTTCGAGCGCGCGGAGGTGCTGCCGCACGAGCTGACGGCATCGAGGCCCGGCGTGCTGTGGCTCGCCCGGCTCACGGAGCACGGCACGACGCACGGCAAGCGCCACCTGTGCCTGATCCGCGACATGTTCTCGCGGCGCGTCGTCGGCTACGCGGTCGGGGAGCGCACGAGCGCGTCGCTCGCCGTGGCCGCCATCGACGACGCGGTCGCGCGGATGGGCGACCCCGTCGGCTGCACGCTCTGGTCGGACAAGGGCAGCCAGTTCCAGTCACGCGCCTTCAGCCGCGCGCTCTCGCGTCACGGGCTCGTGCCGTCGCCGGCTCGCGTGGGTGCGGACGACGACCAGGAGCACGCCGAGGCGGCGCAGTTCTTCGCGGTGCTGCAGTCCCGCGGGCTCGCGCCGCGGTGACGCGCGCACGCGCGCCGTCGCACCCGCGGGAGGCGGGTCACTCCGCGAGCGGCGACGGCTGCGGGCCCAGCACCGACGATACGATCGCCTCGATCGCGAACTCGGTCGCCCGCGCGAGATCGACGCGCTCGGGGGCGAGCAGCCACTGCACCTGCAGACCGTCCATGACGGCGAGGATGCTGGCCGCGGCATCCTCGATCGTGTCCGGCGCCGTGATGCCGCGCTCGGCGCAGACGGCCGTGAACGCGTGCGCGACCTCGCCGCGCAGCTGCTCGTAGCGCGCCGTGAAGTACGCCTGCGCCGGATGGTCGTCCGTCACCGACTCGGCCGAGAGCACGACGAACGCCTGCACGATGCCCGCGCGCTGCGCGTTCGCGATCGCGGTGCGCACGAGGTGGCGGAACAGCGGCATGCCGTCGGGGATGTGCCGCTCCTCGAGGTCGGCGACATCGGACTCGTCCCGGTACCGGAGCACCTCGAGCAGGAGCTGGTCCTTCGAGCCGAAGTGATGGAGGATTCCCGCGTGGGTCATGCCGACCTGGGCTGCGATGTCGACGAGGGTGCCCCCCGCGAACCCCTTGGCCCCGAAGATGTCGACGGCCGCGTCGAGGATCTCACGGCGGCGCACGAGCGTGGCGGGACGCGACTTGCGCTGAGGACGTGCGGCGTCCATCGGTCGATTCCACCTCCCTCGCGGACGCGGCGCCGCGTCCGCGGCCGGTCCGGTCACAGAGTCTACGCAGACGATGCGCATCCGTTATCTCGGCGACTTGATTTGCTTACTGACTCGACGGTAACTTAAACCAGCGCCGACGATGGCGCACACCGTGCACGAAGCCAATGATGTCCTCTCGCGGCGCAGGTCCGTGAGACCACCAAGAAGGAGAAGCAATGAGGCTGAAGTCCTCACTCGCTGCAGCGGGCCTCGCTGTCGCCCTCGCACTCACCGGGTGCTCGGCATCCGGCAACCAGGGCGGGGCCGCCGACGGCGCCGCCCTCACGATCGCCAAGCCGGACGGCGCGATCGCATCCGAGAGCAACAACCCGTGGATCGGCGACTCGTCGGCCCTCAAGCTCGGCTACGTGAACGCCATCTTCGAGCCCCTCGCGTTCGTCAACGTGATCGCCGACAAGCCCGTGACCCCCTGGCTCGCCTCGGAGATCGAGTGGGCCGACGACTACCGGTCGGTCACGGTGACGGCGCGCGACGGCGTCACCTGGAACGACGGCGAGCCCTTCACGGCCGACGACATCAGGTTCACGTTCGAGCTCCTCCGCGACAACCCCGCGATCGAGCCCGCGGCCCTCGGAATCACGGACGTGACCGTCGACGGCGACAAGGTCACGATCGGGTTCCAGACCTCGGTGTTCGTCAAGCAGGACAAGGTCCTCGAGAAGTTCATCGTCCCCGAGCACATCTGGAAGGACGTCGAGGACGTCACGACCGAGACGAACCCCGAGCCGGTCGGCACGGGTCCCTACACGCTCACGAGCTTCAGCTCGCAGAGCGTGCAGCTCGACCAGCGAGACGACTACTGGGGCGGCGAGCTCGCCGTGCCGACGCTGTACTTCGTCTCGTACAACGACAACACGGCCCTCACGACGGCACTCGCCAACGGCGACGCCGACTGGGCGCAGGGGTTCATCCCGAACATCGAGGACGCGTACCTGTCGAAGGACGAGCACAACCAGTACTGGGCTCCCGCCGGGCTCGGTGTCGACGCGCTGTGGTTCAACGTCACGAAGAAGCCGTTCGACGACAAGGCGCTGCGCCAGGCGCTGAACCTCATCGTCGACCGCGACCAGCACCGTGAGGTCGCCCGCGAGGGCAGCGTCCCTGCGCTGACGTCGGTGACGGGGCTCCCGCAGCCCGCGGGCGACCCGTTCATCATCGATCGGTTCCAGGGCGAGGAGTACACGGTCGACGTCGACGGCGCCAAGGCCATCCTCGAGGCGGCCGGATACACGTGGGACGGCGCAGGCAAGCTCATCGACCCGGACGGCGAGCAGGTCACCTTCACGCTGCAGGTCCCCCAGGGCTGGAGCGACTACGTGACCGGCATCACCCTCATCGCGGAGGAGGTCAAGGCGATCGGCATCGACGCGACCGTCGACACCCCCGACGTCGACACGTGGTGGGCCGCCAAGGGCACGGGCGACTTCGACGCGATCCTGCACTGGACCGACACGGGCCTGACCCCGTGGGACATCTACTCCAACATCATGGACGGCGCCCGCTACCTCCCGATCGGCGAGCAGTCGGAGCAGTACAACTTCGGCCGCTTCAACGACCCGGAGATCACGCAGGCGCTCGCCGACTACGCGAACGCCGCCGACGACGCGACTCGCCAGACGGCGCTGGAGAAGATCCAGACGTCGTTCGTCGACGAGGCCGTCGCCCTGCCGATCGGAACGCGCCCCTTCATCGGCGAGTTCAACACGCGCAACTACGTCGGCTGGCCGTCGGAGGAGGATCCGTACGCGGTTCCCGAGCCGACCCGCCCGCAGATGCTGCTGGTGCTGACGAAGCTCCAGGCCGCCGAGTAGGCGCATGACAGGGTGGGTGCTCCCGGCCGCGTCCGGGGGCACCCACCCCCATGCAGGCAGGATCCCGGCGGGCGAACCCGAATCGCACCGCCGTCAGAGACAGAGGAACCCGTGACCGACCGACCGCTCCTGACGATCGACGACATCCACGTCGTGTACGACGTCGACCCTCCTGTGCACGCCGTGCGCGGGGTCTCGCTCGAGCTCCGGCGCGGCGAGATCCTGGGCCTGGCCGGCGAGTCCGGCTGCGGCAAGACGACGCTCGCCTACGGCATCCAGCGCCTCCTGAAGCCGCCCGCCGTCATCAGCGCCGACGGCGTCGTCTTCCACGACGCCTCGGGCGAGGACATCGACATCACGAAGCTCGGCACGGACGAGCTGCGCCGGTTCCGATGGAACAAGGTGTCGATGGTCTTCCAGGGCGCCATGAACGCCCTCAACCCCGTGAAGAACATCGGCAGCCAGCTCGACGACGTCTTCGTGACGCATCGCCCCTCCATGTCGGCGACCGAGCGCCGCGAGGAGTGCGCCGAGCTCCTCGACATCGTTCAGGTGGGCCGCGACCGGCTGCGGTCGTTCCCCCATGAGCTGTCGGGCGGGATGCGCCAGCGCGTCATGATCGCGATGGCCCTCGCGCTCAAGCCCCAGCTCATGATCATGGACGAGCCCACGACGGCGCTCGACGTCCTGATCCAGCGCGAGATCCTCGAGCAGATCTCCGAGCTGCGCGTGCAGTTCGGCTTCTCCGTCATCTTCATCACCCACGACCTGCCGCTGCTGCTCGAGATCAGCGACCGGATCGCCGTCATGCGCGCGGGAGAGGTCGTCGAGCTCGACACGCCGGCGAACATCTACCACGGTGCCGCGCACGAGTACACCCGCACGCTGCTGAGCTCGTTCCCGAGCCTCACGGGCGACCGAGGCGGCTTCGTCCGGGGAACGCAGACGCGGGACGGAGCGGCGCGATGACGACGCTCGAGTTCTCCCATGTGACCCGCCGCTACCGCGTCCGCGGCGCCGGCGACATGCTCGCCCTCGACGATGTCAGCTTCACCCTCACCTCCGGCCGGACGATCGCCCTGGTCGGCCAGAGCGGCAGCGGCAAGTCGACGATCGCGAAGATCCTGACCCAGCTCGAGACGCCGACGTCGGGCACGATCCTGCTCGACGGCACGCCGATCCCGCGCCGCGGCCGGGCTCTTCGCGCCTACCGACAGCACGTGCGGATGGTGTTCCAGGACCCGTACGCGTCGCTGAACCCGTACCACACGATCCGGCACCATCTCGAGCGCCCGCTGCGGCTGCACCGCGTCGTGCCCCGCGACGGGATCGAGGGGGAGGTGCGCAGGCTCCTCGATCGCGTGCGGCTCTCCCCCGAGCTCGCGGACCGCCATCCGCACGAGCTCTCGGGCGGTCAGCGTCAGCGCGTGGCCATCGCGCGCGCGCTCGCGTCACGGCCGAGACTGCTCATCGCGGACGAGCCCGTGTCCATGCTCGACGTCTCGATCCGCCTCGGCGTGCTGAACCTGCTCGCCGACCTGCAGCGCGACGAGAACCTCGGCGTGCTCTACATCACGCACGACCTCGCGACGGCCCGTCACTTCAGCGACGAGATCATGGTGCTCAACCGCGGGGTCGTCGTCGAGTCCGGGCCGGCCGACGAGGTCATCCTCCACCCGAGAGACCCCTACACCCGGCGGCTCCGCGACGCATCGCCCAATCCGGATGCGCTGTTCGGCGGTCGTGCGACTCCCGATGCGGGCCCCGGCCGCGCCGAGGAGGCACAGGCATGAGGTTCTTCCTGCGACGCGCCGCGTTCTACCTGTTCACGCTGTGGGCGGCCATCACGATCAACTTCTTCCTTCCCCGTTTCATGAAGGGGGACCCGATCACGGCGTACCTCGCCCGCAATCAGGGCAAGGTGAGCCCCGAGGCGATCGAGTCGCTCAAGATCCTGTTCGGCCTCGAGCAGGACCGCCCGCTGTGGGATCAGTACATCCAGTACTGGGGGCTCCTCCTGCGCGGCGACCTCGGCCGGTCGCTCTCGAAGGGTCTCGCCCCCGTGGGCGAGGTCATCCTCGACGCCCTCCCCTGGACGATCGGGCTCGTCGGCATCGCGACGCTCATCAGCTTCTTCGTGGGCACATCGGTCGGCACCTACATCGGGTGGAAGCGCGGCAGCAGAGCGGAGTTCGTCGTGCCGGTCGCGACGTTCCTCTCGACCGTCCCCTACTTCTGGCTCGGCCTCATCATGATCGCCGTGTTCTCCACGACCCTCGGCTGGTTCCCCGCCTCCCACGCGTACGACAAGACGCTGCATCCGCAGCTCAGCTGGGAGTTCGTCTCCAACGTGATCTATCACGGCACCCTGCCCGCGCTGACGATCGTCATCACGTCGCTCGGCGGCTGGATCCTCGGCATGCGCAACATGATGATCACCGTGCTCGACGAGGACTATGTGACGGTGGCCCAGGCGAAGGGCCTGACGCCCCGCCGCGTGGTCGTCAACTACGCCGCTCGCAACGCCGTCCTTCCGCAGCTGTCGAGCTTCGCACTGTCGCTCGGCTTCATCGTCGGGGGCACGCTCATCATGGAGATGATCTTCTCCTACCCGGGCCTGGGCCTGCGGCTGTTCGAGGCGACGCTCGCCAAGGACTATCCGCTCATGCAGGGCATCTTCCTCGTCATCACGCTCTCGGTCCTCGTCGCGAACGTCATCGCCGACATCGCGTACGCGGCGCTGGACCCCCGCACCCGTCAGGAGGCACAGTGACCGCCGCAACCGGCACGATCGAGGAGGTCACGCCCTCCCCTCGATCCCGGCGCTTCAGCGAGGGCCTGTCGATGTTCCGCAACCCGAAGTCGCTCGTCGGGATCGGCATCCTGGGATTCTTCGCCCTCCTCGCGATCATCGGACCGTGGATCGCGCCCTACGACCCGAACGCGATCGATCTGCAGGCGCGCAACTCCCCGCCGACGCCCCAGCACTGGCTGGGGACGACCCACATGGGCCAGGACGTGCTCAGCCAGATCATCATCGGCACGCGAGACGTCATGTTCGTCGGGTTCATGGCGGGCGTGCTCGGCACGCTCCTCGCGGTGATCGTCGGCGTGACGGCGGGCTACATCCGGGGCACGGGCAGCGAGGCGCTCTCGGCGCTGTCGAACGTGTTCCTGGTCATTCCGGGGCTTCCGCTCATCATCATCATCACGTCGCAGTTCGACGATCCCAACATGCTCCTCATCGCCGTCGTGCTCGCGATCACCGGCTGGGCATGGGGTGCTCGCGTCCTGCGCGCGCAGACGATGTCGCTGCGCAACCGCGACTTCGTGCAGGCTGCGCGTGCCAACGGCGAGCCGCTGTGGCGCATCATCGGCGTCGAGATGCTGCCGAACCTCATGGCGGTCATCGCGTCGAGCTTCGTGGGCACCGTGACGGCCGCCATCCTCACCCAGACCACGCTGGCGTTCGTCGGGATCACGCCGATCAGCCAGTGGAACTGGGGCACGATCCTGTTCTGGGCGCAGAGCCAGAACGCCTTCCCCGATCGATGGTGGTGGTACCTGCCCGCGGGTCTGTGCATCGCGCTCGTCGGCATGGCCCTCGCCCTCCTGAACTTCGGCATCGACGAGTACGTCAATCCGCGTCTGCGCACGGCGGGTCAGCGCGCCCGCGCGCTGAAGAAGAAGGGGATGTCGATCTCGAGCGACATCACGGTCGTGCGCGCCGCGCCGCCCGTCGACTCCCCCTCGGGCGCCTGACGAACCCGCACATCGACCTCTGCGCGCGACAGCGCACCGATTTGGAGCCATCGTGACCTCATCCCCGCCCTACCTCGACCAGACGCTGCCCGTGGGCGAGCGGATCGACGACCTCCTCGGGCGCATGACGCTCGAGGAGAAGATCGGCCAGATGCTGCAGCTGGACGCGCGCGAGGATCTCGAGCACGAGGTGCTCGGGATGCACGCCGGCTCGATCCTGCACGCGTCGCCGGAGCGCGTCGTGCGCGCGCGAGAGCTCACGCTGCGCACGCGGCTGCGGATCCCGCTCATCGTCGGGGAGGACTGCATCCACGGCCACTCCTTCTGGGAGGGCGGGACGGTGTTCCCGACGCAGCTGGGCATGGCGGCGACGTGGGATCCCGAGCTCGTCGAGCGCGTCGCCCGCTCGACCGCCGCCGAGGTCGCCGCGACCGGCATCCACTGGACGTTCTCCCCCGTGCTGTGCATCTCGCGCGACCTGCGCTGGGGCCGCGTCGACGAGACGTTCGGCGAGGACCCCTTCCTCATCGGCGAGCTCGCCTCGGCGATGGTGCGCGGCTATCAGGGCGACGGCCTCGGCGACCCCACGGCGATCCTCGCGACGGCCAAGCACTTCGCGGGCTACTCCGAGACGCAGGGCGGCCGCGACGCGAGCGAGGCGGACATCTCGCGTCGCAAGCTGCGCTCGTGGTTCCTGCCTCCGTTCGAGCGAGTGGCACGGGAAGGATGCCGCACGTTCATGCTGGGCTACCAGACGACCGACGGCGTGCCGATCACGGTCAACGAGTGGCTGCTGGGCGACGTCCTCCGCGGCGAGTGGGGCTACACGGGCACGCTCATCACCGACTGGGACAACGTGGGCCGCATGGTGTGGGAGCAGAAGGTGCAGCCCGACTACGCCCACGCTGCGGCCGCCGCCGTCAAGGCGGGCAACGACATGGTCATGACGACGCCCGGCTTCTTCCAGGGAGCCCTCGACGCCGTCGCCCAGGGCCTCATCACGGAGCGGGACCTCGACCGCGCCGTCGCCCGGATCCTGCTGCTGAAGTTCGAGTTCGGCCTGTTCGAGGATCCGCGGCTGCCCGACGCCGAGCGCATCCGGACCGTCATCGGCTCCGCGGCGCACACGGCCCTCAACCTCGAGACGTCTCGCCGCTCGCTCGTCCTGCTGCGCAACGACGACGGCGTGCTACCCCTTGCCGGCGGTCTGACGCCGGATGCCGCGGGCCGCGCCTTCGGAAACGGCTCGCCGCGGCGCATCGCTGTGGTCGGACCCCTGGCCGACGATGCGCAGAGCCAGCTCGGCGACTGGGCCGGCTCGTCGGGGCAGGTCGACTGGCTGCCGGACGGCCAGCCGCGCGAGCTGATCACGACGGTGCTCGACGGCCTGCTGGCCCACGTTCCCGCGGACTGGGCCGTCGACTATGCGAAGGGCGCCGACATCCTGACGCTCGCGGACGACCCCGAGGGGGCCTTCTTCCCCGACGGCCAGCCCCGCCCGCAGGTGGTCGTGCCCTGCGAGCCCGACGAGGCCCAGATCGCCGCAGCCGTCGCCGCGGCAGAGGGCGCGGACTGGGTCGTCGCGGTCGTGGGCGATCGCGTCGAGCTCGTGGGCGAGGGCCGGTCCACGGCGACGCTCGAGCTCATCGGCGGTCAGCGGGCGCTCCTGGACGCCCTCGCGGCGACCGGCACCCCGCTGGTCGTCGTGCTGCTCGCGTCGAAGCCGCTCGTGCTTCCCGCATCCGTGCAGGATGCCGCGCTGGTGTGGGCCGCGAATCCGGGCATGCAGGGCGGTCGCGCGATCGCCGAGCTGCTGCTCGGGCTCATCGAGCCGACGGGGCGTTTGCCCATCTCGTTCGCGCGTCATGTGGGGCAGCAGCCCACCTACTACAACCAGATCCGCGGCCAGCACGGCAACAGGTACGCCGACCTCACCCAGAGCCCCGCGCACGCGTTCGGCGAGGGCCTCTCGTATTCGACGGTCGAGTACGCCGGGGTGAGGATCGACGACGACGTCCTCACGGCGGACGGCGTCGTGCGCGCCGAACTCGTGCTGCGCAACACGGGCACGCGGCCCGCTCACGAGGTCGTGCAGGCGTACGTCCGCGACACCGTGACCTCGGTCAGCTGGGCGGACAAGGAGCTCAAGGCGTACCGCCACGTCGACCTCGCCCCCGGCGAGGAGGCGACGGTCGAGATCACGGTTCCCGTCTCCGAGTGCACGATCGTGGATGCCGCGGGCCGCCGCATGGTCGAAGCCGGCGCGTTCGAGCTCCTCGTCGGGCCCTCGTCGCGCGACGAGGCGCTGCTCGGGGCGGGCTTCTGGGTCCTCCCCGCCGCCGAGCGGACCGAGGACGTCCCGGAGGCGGTCGCCGACCGGCGCTGAGCTGCGGGCCCTGCCGCGTTCGCGGGGATCGTGCGCGATCCCCGCGGCACGATCACCCGACGGCGGCGATCACGCCTCGGAGAGGCGGAGTGGATCAGTCCCGGTCGTCGGGGTCGTCGTCTTCATCGGGGTCGTCGGGGTCGTCGTCGTCGGGGTCGTCGTCGTCCGAGTCGTCATCGTCCGAGTCGTCGTCGTCCGAGTCGTCATCGTCCGAGTCGTCATCGGCAAAGTCGTCGTCGGAGTCGTCCTCATCGTCCGAGTCGTCATCGTCCGAGTCGTCCTCATCGTCCGAGTCGTCATCGTCCGAGTCGTCCTCGTCGAAGTCGTCCTCGTCCGAGTCGTCATCGTCGAAGTCGTCGGAGTCGTCCTCGTCGTCCGAGTCGTCGTCGCTCGCCGTGTCATCCGGCCCGTCGAGCTCGTCGATGTCGACGCCGTCGACGTCGCCCGAGTGCAGGATCGGCGATCCGTCGTCGTCGAAGTCGACGGCGTCCAGATCGTCCAGATCCTCGACGTCGTCGAGGTCCTCGGCGCCGGTCGCGGCATCCTGCCCCGCGGCGGCGAGCGCGGCCTGCGCGGCCTCGTAGTCCGCGAGCCGAACGGCCCACGGGATCCACTCGGGCGCGAGGAGCGCGCCGTCGCCGGGGAGCAGCTCGGTCTCGAGCACGGTCGGCTCGGCGTCGTCGACGCGCGCGACGCTGACGGTCCAGAACCATCCGGGGTACCCTGCCAGCCGGTTGGCGAAGCGCAGCGAGACGACGCCGCCCGGTTCGAGCGTGTACCCCGCCGGTTCGCCGATGGTCGCGGCGGGCGTGATCTCCTTCAGCGCAGCGAGCGCGAGGTCGTGGGCCTCGACGAGCCGCTCGTCGGGCACGCGCTCCTCGACGGTCTCGGCGGCGACGACCGCTTCCTCCTCGGCGGCCGCGGCCGCGTCGGAGCCGGCGACGTGCTCGACGTCGCCCTCGAGCGCGTCGACCTCCACGGCGGATGCCGCGGCATCCGTCTGCGAGTCATCGGCCGGGGCGGCGTCGACCGGCTCAGGCGTCGAGTTCATCGGCCACCTTGCGGAGGACCGCCGCGACCTTCTTCGCGTGCGCACCGCTGGGGTAGCGGCCCCGGCGGAGGTCGCCGCCGATGCCGTCGAGAAGCTTGACGAGGTCCTCGATGATGATCGCCATGTCGTCGGCGGGCTTGCGGGAGCGCTTCGCGAGGCTCACGGGAGCCTCGAGCACGCGCACCGAGAGCGCCTGCAGACCGCGCTTGCCGTCGGCGACTCCGAACTCCAGGCGCGCGCCGGGCTTGGGCGCGGGCGTGCCTGCGGGCAGGGCCGTGGCGTGCAGGAAGACGTCCTGGCCGTCATCCGTCGTGATGAAGCCGAACCCCTTCTCCTCGTCGTAGAACCTGACCTTGCCGGTGGGCATCGAGACCTCGCTGCGCTTCGCCCGCGGTCTGCGGGCGTGGTGGAAGAGGGCCGGTGGGTCCCCTGCATCAAGCCTAGAGCACTGCCGCGAGCGGGTAGGCTGATGCGGATGAGCACGCAGACCCCCGGCGACGTACCCGTCCGCCGCATCGACCGGATCCTCGCCTTCATGTCGTTGGGCCTCCTGGTTCTGTCGGTCTTGTGCTTCGTCGCGATCATGATCGGCACCGCGACGGGCATGGAGCAGGCGGACTTCGCCGGCGGCGTGTGGCCGGTCGTCGGCATCCTGGTCTACATCGCTCCGATCCTCGCCTTCCTGCTGCTGATCTCGGTCGTGATCATGGCCTTCGTCCGGAGGGCTCGCGCCAACCGAGGGCGCTGACCCGTGGCCGACGCCTCCGACGAACGCACGCTCGCGACCTGGGTCGCCGGGCGGTCGGCGGGGGCGCTCGGAGCCCTCTTCGCCGCGCGCGGAGTCTCGCCGAGCGCGGCGTGGCGCGATCCCTTCGACGCGGCGGAAGGACTCCTCGAGGCCGCGTCGATCGACCGCGCGCTGATCCGGATGCCGCGCCCCGTGCTCGCAGCCCTCGCGAGCGCCGTCGATGAGTCCGCCGACGCCGACGCGCCCGAGCGCGGCACGCTGCGCGATCTCGCCCTCGTCGACGAGGACGGCGCTGCCTACCGGGCCGTCGCCGCCCGGGTCGGCGCGCTGCGGGCGCTGCATCCCGACGCCTTCGTCCGCGATGCCGCGGCGTTGCCCCTCCCTCCCGCGGATCCGCGGGAGGAGGCGACCGCTGCCGAGCACGCCTTCTCGAGCAGCGCGTCGCTCGCCGACATCCTGCTCTCGATGCTCCACGCGCCCCTCGGCCGCACCTCGACGGGCACGGTGAGCGCGACCGACCGCCGGCGTCTCGTCGAGGCGGGCTCCGTGGCGGACGGCGAAGAGCTCGACGATCTGCTCGCCGCGGCCCACGACGCACGCCTCATCCGCAGCGCGGAGCGCGAGTGGCTCGTGACGCGCCGCGGCTCACGCTGGCTCGGCGCCTCGACCGCCGCGCGCTGGGAGAAGATCGCGGGCGGGTTCGTCGCCGCCCTCCCCCGTGCGCTGCGCACGGCATCCGGCGGATTCCTGCCGCTCGGGCTGTGGGCCGGCGCCTTCCCGCTCGATCCGGACTGGCCGGCCCAGGCCGCACGCCTTGCGCGCGTCGCCGAGGCGTGGGGTCTCGTGACGGCGACGAGCGAGACGCCGTGGGGCGCCGCGCTGCGCGAGACGGGCGAGGTCGACTCCGAGCGCCTGTCGGCGCACCTCCCGCCCGAGATCGACCGCATCTACCTGCAGGCCGACCTGAGCGCCATCGCGCCGGGTCCGCTCGCGCCCGCGCTCGATCTGCGGCTGCGCGGCATCGCCGTGCGCGAGTCGCGCGCACAGGCGTCGACCTACCGCTTCACGGCGGACTCCGTCGCCGCCGGGATGACGGAAGGCGAGACGGCCGAGTCGATCCGCGCGTTCCTCACGGAGCTGTCGCTGACCGGCATCCCGCAGCCGCTCGCGTATCTCATCGAGAGCACGGCGGCCCGGCACGGGCTCGTGCGCGTGAAGGCCGAGGACGACCGCACCCGGGTCGAGAGCGCGAATGCCGGAGTGCTCGCCGCGATCGAGGTCGACCAGTCGCTGCGCTCTCTCGGCCTCGTCGCCGATCGAGGCACGCTCGTCTCGAAGGTCGGCCGCGATGCCGTCTACTGGTCGCTCGCGGACGCCCGCTACCCCGTCGTCGCGGTCGATGCCTCGGGGGCGTCCGAGCCTCTGCGCCGGCATCGGGTCGCTCCGAAGGCGCCTGCGGACGACCCGACGGCTCCCTACGCGTCGCTCGTCGCGCGCGTCCAGGCCGCCTACGGCGAGGACACCGACGCGGCGTGGCGCGAGCGCGAGCTCGATCAGGCCGTGCGCAATCGATCCGTCGTCGCGGTCATGGTGAAGCTGCCGGACGGCACGACCCGCGAGTTCGTGCTCGAGGCGACGGGGCTCGGCGGCGGGCGGCTGCGCGGACGCGACCGGCGCGCCGACATCGAGCGCACCCTGCCGGTCTCGAGCATCGAGAGCGTCCGCCCGGCCTGACGCGGCGGGCCGCCGTCCGCCCCGCCTGACGCGGCGGGCCGCCGTCCGCCCCACGCCGTGCCGGCTCGGTCGCGTGCATCGACGACACGTCCAGACGCGTGCGCGGCATCCATCCCCCCTCATGTGAGCCTCGGCGACGAGGGCACGGGTAGAATTGCTCCTTATGGCTGACGGCCCCCTCATCGTGCAGAGCGACCGGACGGTGCTGCTCGAAGTGGCGCACCCGGATGCGGAGAGCGCGCGCCACGAGCTCGCGATCTTCGCCGAGCTGGAGCGCGCCCCCGAGCACATCCACACGTATCGCATCACGCGCCTCGGCCTGTGGAACGCCCGCGCCGCAGGTCACGACGCGGAGGACATGCTCGCGACCCTCGATCGCTGGTCGCGCTTCCCCGTGCCGCCGTCGGTCGCGATCGACATCCGCGAGACGGTGGGCCGCTACGGCCGCCTCGTCATCGAGCGCGACGAGGAGGGGCAGCTGGTCCTGCGGGCGACGGATGCCGCGGTGCTCGCCGAGGTCTCCAAGAACAAGCGCATCCAGCCGCTGCTGCTCGGGCGCCCCTCCCCCGACGCGTTCGTCGTCGATGCGTGGGCGCGCGGGCACATCAAGCAGGAGCTCCTCAAGATCGGGTGGCCCGCGGAGGACCGCGCCGGCTACACGCCGGGGACGCCGCATCCGATCGAGCTCGCGGAGAACGGCTGGGCGCTTCGCCCCTACCAGCGCGAGGCCGTCGACAAGTTCACGGAAGGCGGATCGGGCGTCGTCGTGCTCCCCTGCGGCGCCGGGAAGACGCTCGTCGGCGCGGGGGCGATGGCCGACACGAAGACGACGACGCTCATCCTCGTGACCAACACGGTGAGCGCCCGTCAGTGGCGCGACGAGCTGCTCAAGCGCACGTCGCTCACGGCGGAGGAGATCGGCGAGTACTCGGGCCAGGTCAAGGAGATCAAGCCCGTCACGATCGCGACGTACCAGATCCTCACGGCCAAGCGCGCCGGTCAGTACGCGCACCTCGCGCTGCTGGACGCCCTCGACTGGGGGCTCATCCTCTACGACGAGGTGCATCTCCTGCCCGCGCCCGTGTTCAAGCTCACCGCGGATCTGCAGGCGCGGCGGCGCCTCGGGCTCACGGCGACGCTCGTGCGCGAGGACGGCCGCGAGGGCGACGTCTTCAGCCTCATCGGGCCCAAGCGCTTCGACGCGCCGTGGAAGGAGATCGAGGCGCAGGGCTTCATCTCGCCCGCCGCGTGCTACGAGGTGCGCGTCGACCTCCCCGCGGGCGATCGTCTCGAGTACGCCGCGTCCGCCGACGACGAGCGGTACCGCCTCGCCGCGACGGCGCCCGCGAAGATCAACGTCGTCAAACGGCTCGTCCGGCGCCACAAAGGCGAGCGCATCCTCGTGATCGGCCAGTACCTCGACCAGATCGACGTGCTCGCCGAGGCGCTCGACGCCCCGCAGATCACGGGCGCGACGCCCGTCGACGAGCGCGAGAAGCTCTACCAGGCGTTCCGCGTGGGCGAGATCGACCTGCTCGTCGTGTCGAAGGTCGCGAACTTCTCGATCGATCTTCCCGAGGCATCCGTCGCGATCCAGGTGTCTGGATCGTTCGGCTCTCGGCAGGAGGAGGCGCAGCGCCTCGGTCGCCTGCTGCGTCCCAAGGAGTCGGGCAACACCGCGAGCTTCTACACCCTCATCGCGCGCGACACGGTCGACCAGGACTTCGCGCAGAACCGTCAGCGCTTCCTCGCGGAGCAGGGGTACGCGTACACGATCCTCGACGCGGAGTCGATCGCGGCGTGATGTCGGCGGCCTCCGGTAGACCGGAGCCATGTCCGAGCACAACCGCATCGACCTGATCGAGCTCCCCGCGCACCCCGACGCCCTCGCCGCGACCCGCGGGTTCTACGAGTCCGCCTTCGGCTGGGCGTTCACCGACTACGGCGCGTACGTCGACACTGCGAGCGGCGGCACGACGTTCGGTGTCAACGCGATCCCCGACGAGAACCAGCAGCGGATGCCGCTCACGGTCCTCTACGCCGACGACCTCGAGGCGGCGCGGCAGCGGGTGACGGATGCCGGGGGCACGATCGTGCACGACATCTACTCGTTCCCGGGCGGGCGACGATTCCACTTCGCCGATCCCGCGGGCAACGAGCTCGCCGTCTGGTCGCAGTGAGCCGCCCCGGGTCGCGTGCTCCCTGCACGGGCGCGGGGAGCATGCGGCGCCGCTGACCGCTCGGCGCCGTTCACGCCCGCGCTATGCGCTCGCCCTGCCGGGATGGGCCTCGAAGAACTCGGCGACGAGCCGCGCGGTCGCTGCAGGCGCCTCGTCGGCGACGAAGTGGGCGGCGCCCTCGACGAACGCGAGCTCGACGTCGTCGCCGAACTCCGCCGTGTCCGCCAGGACGGCGCGCGCGACGGCCGGCGGGAACGCGACATCCTCCGCGCCGAACGCGAAGAGCGACGGCATGGCGTATCTCGTGCCCCGGTACGTTCCGCGCACGATCCGCCCGAGCTCGGGCAGCACCATCCGGCGGTTGAGCATGCTCCCGGCGCGGGCGAGCCCGGGATCGCGCAGGAGGCTCACGTAGCGATCGACGACGTCGTCGGCCAGCGGCCGAGCGCTGAAGTGCGAGTAGAGCCACCGCGGCAGCCGCCCGCCGCGCAGCAGCCTCGCCCCGAGGCCGGGGATCGCGAGCGCCTCCTCGAACCACAGGTGGCGCATGCCCGGCAGCAGTGCGGGCGAGAACCTCATCTGCACGGGCGGGACACCGAGCATGACCTGGGCGACGACGCGATCGGGATGCTGGAGAGCGAGCTGCATCGCCGTGATCGCGCCCATGTCATGGCTCACGATCCGCACGCGGTCGAGCTCGAGCGCCGAGAGCAGCTCGAGCACGTCCGCGCAGCGCCGCGTGCGCGATATCGCGTCGACGGGAAGCTCGCTCCACCCCTCGCCGCGGAGGTCCGGCGCGATGAGCCGGTAGCGCGGCGCGAGGGCGGGGATGATGTCCCGCCACTCCCACCACGTCTGGCCGAAGCCGGACAGCAGGAGCACGGGGTCGCCGGCTCCGGCAAGAGCGACGTGCATGCGACCGTCGGACAGCGCGATCCATCGATGCTCGACGCCCTCGACGGTGGGCATCGCGGGCGGGGCGGAGAGCTGAGTTTCCATGAGGGACTCCTCGCGGCATCCAGGTACTACGTTCGTAGTATCTGCTACTGTACTCTCTAGAGCACTACTTTCGTAGTGCCGCCGATAGGCTCGTCTCGTGACGACCACGAAGGAGCGGGCACTCGACGCCGCGATCTGTCTCGCGGGCTCCCAGGGCATCCGCGCGATGACGCACGCCCGCGTGGATGCCGCGGCCGGCCTTCCGAAGGGATCCACCTCCAACCACTTCCGCACGAGGGACGCGCTGCTCGCGGGTGTCATCGCGCGCATCGCGGAGGGTGAGCGCGCGGACCTCGCGCCCGCCGCGAGAGGCCCCATCCACTCCATCGACGAGTTCGTCGATGTCTTCACGGCGGTCGTGACGACCCTCACCGGCCCCCATGCGGATCGCACACGCGCCCGGTACGCGCTGTTCCTCGAGCTCTCGTCCGACCCGGAGCTGCAGGCGCCGCTGCGCGCTCAGCGAGCCGCGTTCGCCGAGCTGGCCCGCATCCTCCTCGCGGGCCTCGGCGCGAAGCATCCCGACGCGGCCGTCGAGGCCTTCATGGCTTTCGGCGACGGGCTCATCCTGCATCGCCTGACCGTCGATCCGGGGGCTCCTGTGCGCAGGTCCGTCGCCATCGCGGTCCGCGGCTGCCTCGAGGCCTGATCCCGCCCCGGATGTCCGCGAGGTGCCGTCGTCTGCCGCGTCGCAGAGCGCGCGCGCGACGGCCGCGAAGCCGTTCCGGCGCCCGCGACGGGCGCCGCCGCGCCGCCGCGCGACCCGCGGATCCCCATTCGAACGACGGATATCCAGCCTGCGAGCGGCATCCGTCACCATAATGGGCCTATGACCGCACCGCGCATCCTCGTCGTCGACGACGAGCCGAACATCCGCGACCTGCTCATCACGAGCCTCCGGTTCGCTGGATTCCAGGTCCGCGCCGTCTCGAACGGGGCCCAGACCATCTCGGCCGTCCTCGAGGAAGAACCCGACCTCATCATCCTCGACGTGATGCTTCCCGACATGAACGGGTTCAGCGTCACGAAGCGGCTGCGCGGCGCCGGCTACACCGCCCCGATCCTCTTCCTCACCGCCAAGGACGAGACGGAGGACAAGATCACGGGCCTGAACGCCGGCGGCGACGACTACGTCACGAAGCCGTTCAGCCTCGACGAGATCGTCGCCCGCATCCAGGCGATCCTGCGCCGCACGATGCAGGCCGACGAGGAGTCGATCATCCGAGCGGGCGAGCTCACGATGGACCAGGACACGCACGACGTCCTCGTCGGCGACTCGTCGATCGAGCTGAGCCCGACCGAGTTCAAGCTCCTGCGCTACCTCATGCTCAACCCGAACCGCGTCCTGTCGAAGGCCCAGATCCTCGACCACGTGTGGGAGTACGACTTCAACGGCGACGCGGGGATCGTGGAGAGCTACATCTCCTATCTGCGCCGCAAGATCGACCCGCACTCGACCGAGCCGCTCATCCAGACCAAGCGCGGCTTCGGCTACATGCTGAAGGCGGGCAAGTCCGCCTGATCAGGCGAGACGTTCGAGGGGGTGCGTCGTGGCGGGCAAGTCCGACGCCGTGACCCGGTGGTGGCGGGGGCTCAGCCTTCGTGCCAAGGTGACCGGGGTCACCGTCGCGCTCCTCGTCGTGGGCCTCGTGGCGGCGGGCGTGGGCACGATGGCGTTCCTTCGCAACACCCTCGTCGCCGCGCTGGACACGTCGCTGTCGCAAGCCGTCTCGAGCGATGTCGCGAGCGGCCTCATCGGCATCGAGGTGGTCGACGGCGAGCCCCTCTTCACCGTCAAGGACGACGTCGCACCGAACGACATGTGGGTCGCCCTCTACGGTCCGGACGGCGAGAGGGTCATCACGGCGGGCGGGGACGATCCCGACAGGGCGCCCGTCTTCCCCGACACGATCACGCTCGAGTACACGGCCCGCGAGCGCGGCACGCCGTTCACGATCCCGAGCGCCGACGGCGGGTCGGGGTTCCGCGCCGCCGTCGACATCTACCCCGTCGGCGGCGTCGGCACGCTCTTCACGCAGCTCATCGCCCGCCCCCTCGCGCCGATCAACGAGGTGGTGGGCACCTTCCTCGGCATCTACGCCATCCTCGCCCTCATCACGATCGTGGGCGGCGCGCTGCTCACGCGCTGGCTCGTGACGCTGACCTTCCGCAGTCTCGGCCAGGTCGAGACGACGGCGATGGCGATCGCGCAGGGCGACTTCAGTCAGCGCCTCACCGACATCGAGCCCACCACGACCGAGGTCGGGCGGCTCAAGACGGCGCTCAACACGATGCTCGGGCGGATGGATGCCGCGATCACGCAGCGCGACGCGACCGTGCGGCAGATGCGCCGGTTCATCGGCGACGCGAGCCATGAGCTGCGCACGCCACTGGTGACGGTCCGCGGCTGGGCCGAGCTCTACCGTCTCGGCGCGATCTCCGGCGACGACGACGTCGCGCAGGCGATGGACCGCATCGAGAGCGAGGCCAAGCGCATGGGCCTGCTCGTCGAGGACCTGCTCGCGCTCGCGCGGCTCGACGAGCGCCGGGACGTCGTGTTCGGTCCCGTCGACCTGCGGCCCGTGGCCCGAGATGCCGCCCTCGACGTCCGCGCGACATCCCCTCTGCGTGCCGTCACGGTCATCGACACGACGATCGAGCCGCGCGACGGGACGGATGCCGCGCCCGGCGAGCCCGCCTCGAACGACCCGGGCGAGCAGGCCAGACGCCGCGGCGCGCCCACCACCGCGATCGCCAGAGCGGGGGCGACGCTGTCGCTGCTGCGCCGCAAGCCGCGGCCGGTCCCGGCTTCCCAGGCGTCCGGCGTCGGCGAACCGCCGCCCGTCGCGCCGATCGATCTCGCACCGCCCGCGACGGGCCCGACGTCGCTGCCGCCTGTCGTGTTCGGCGACGAGAACCGCATCCGGCAGGTCGTCGCGAACCTCCTCGGCAACGCGCGACGCTTCACCGCCGAGGACTCCCCCATCGAGCTGCGCGTCGGCATCGATGCCGCGGCGGGAATGGGCTGGATCGAGGTCGCCGACCACGGCGAGGGCGTCCCCGACCAGATCAAGGACAAGATCTTCCAGCGCTTCTGGCGCGCCGACACCTCGCGCGCGAGGGAGACCGGCGGCACGGGCCTGGGCCTGTCGATCGTCGCGTCGATCGTCGAGGCGCTGCACGGCCGGGTCAGGGTGAAGGACACGCCGGGCGGCGGCGCGACGTTCCACGTCGCGTTCCCGCTCGCCTCCTCGCGGACGGCGCAGGAGCACCTGCACATCGAGACGCAGCCCATCCGTCCGGTCCGCCGCGGCGCCGACTGATCGCGACACGGGCGGCCGGCGCTCCTCCCCAGCCATCCCCGCCGGCCCCGGAACGCACAGGTCGGTGCGGTCCCGCTCTGGATGGACGGGGCGGCTTCTAGCGTGGGTGCTCCCATCCCCTCTTCACAGGAGTCACTCATGGCCGTCTTCTCCGTCGACAGCGACGCCGTCCTCACCGCCACCGCATCCGTCCGGGGCACCGCCGACCGCCTTCAGGCCGAGACGCAGGCGATGCTGGCGCAGCTGACCAACCTCCAGTCCGCGTGGACCGGCACGGCATCCGTGGCCTTCCACGGCGTCGTAGACCGCTGGCGCGCGACGCAGCGCCAGGTCGAGGAGTCGCTCGCCGAGATCAGCACCGCGCTCGGTGTCGCGGGGCGGCAGTACGCGGATGCCGAGCAGGCCTCGGCGAGCCTGTTCCGATGAAGGTCGCCGCGACTGCTGCGCTCGGCGGGTGCGGGCTGCACGTCGCTTCGCCCGCCTGACCCCGCCAGATGCACGGATGCCCCGGCCCTTGCGGGCCGGGGCATCCGGTGTGTCAGCGCGTCAGCGTGGACTCAGAAGTCCATGCCGCCCGTCGGGTCGCCCGCGGGAGCGGCGGCCTTCTCGGGCTTGTCGGCGACGACGGCCTCGGTCGTGAGGAACAGGCCTGCGATCGAGGCGGCGTTCTGCAGCGCCGAGCGCGTCACCTTGGCGGGGTCGATGATGCCCTGCGCGAACAGGTCGCCGTACTCGCCGGTCGCGGCGTTGAGGCCGTGACCCTCAGGCAGCTCCGAGACCTTGTTGGCGACGACGCCCGGCTCGAGGCCCGCGTTGAGGGCGATCTGCTTGAGCGGAGCCTCGATCGCGACGCGCACGATGTTGGCACCGGTCGCCTCGTCACCCGTCAGGTCGAGGGTCGCGAGCGCCTTGCGGCCGGACTGGATGAGCGCGACGCCACCGCCGGGGACGATGCCCTCCTCGACGGCCGCCTTCGCGTTGCGGACGGCGTCCTCGATGCGGTGCTTGCGCTCCTTGAGCTCGACCTCGGTGGCCGCGCCCGCCTTGATGACGGCGACGCCGCCGGCGAGCTTGGCGAGGCGCTCCTGGAGCTTCTCGCGGTCGTAGTCGCTGTCGGTGTTCTCGATCTCGCGGCGGATCTGCGTCACGCGGCCCTCGATGAGCGATGCCTCACCGGCGCCCTCGACGATCGTGGTCTCGTCCTTCGTGACGATGACCTTGCGCGCGCGGCCGAGCAGGTCGAGGGTCGCGTTCTCGAGCTTGAGACCGACCTCCTCGGTGATGACCTGGCCACCCGTGAGGATCGCGATGTCCTGCAGCTGGGCCTTGCGGCGGTCGCCGAAGCCGGGCGCCTTGACGGCGACCGACTTGAAGATGCCGCGGATCTTGTTGAGCACGAGAGTCGCGAGCGCCTCGCCCTCGACGTCCTCGGCGATGATGACGAGCTCCTTGCCGTCCTGGATCACCTTGTCGACGATGGGCAGAAGGTCCTTGATGTTCGAGATCTTCTGGTTGGCGATCAGGATGTACGCGTCTTCGAAGACGGCCTCCTGACGCTCGGGGTCGGTGACGAAGTAAGGGTTGATGTAGCCCTTGTCGAAGCGCATGCCCTCGGTGAGTTCGAGCTCGGTGCCGAACGTCTGCGACTCCTCGACCGTGACGACGCCCTCCTTGCCGACCTTGTCGATGGCCTCGGCGATGAGCTCGCCGATCTCCGGGTCGGCCGCCGAGATCGACGCCGTGGCGGCGATCTGCTCCTTCGACTCGACCTCCTTGGCGCTGGCGAGCAGCTCGGCCGTGATGGCGGCGACGGCCTTCTCGATGCCCTTCTTGAGCGAGATGGGGTCGGCGCCGGCCGCGACGTTGCGCAGACCCTCGCGGACGAGGGCCTGGGCGAGCACGGTCGCCGTCGTCGTGCCGTCGCCGGCGACGTCGTCGGTCTTCTTCGCGACCTCCTTGACGAGCTCCGCGCCGATCTTCTCGTACGGGTCGTCGAGTTCGATCTCCTTGGCGATCGAGACGCCGTCGTTCGTGATCGTGGGGGCGCCCCACTTCTTCTCGAGCACGACGTTGCGGCCGCGGGGGCCAAGCGTCACCTTGACGGCGTCGGCGAGGATGTTCAGGCCGCGCTCGAGGCCGCGACGAGCCTCCTCGTCGAAAGCGATGATCTTTGCCATGTGTGTGTCGTCCCTCCCGGACGTATGCGATGGTCTTTAGCACTCAGCAAGATGGAGTGCTAACCCATTCTGGCACTCGCCCCTGGCGAGTGCAAGCTGTGACGGACGCAGCCGGACACACGAAGACGGGATGCCTCTCGGCATCCCGTCTGGGCCTTCCGCCGCGGGTGTCAGGCGACGATGCGCACGGACTCGGCCTGAGGACCCTTCTGTCCCGTGCCGACCGTGAACTCCACGGTCTGCCCTTCCTCGAGCACGCGGAAGCCCGACATGTCGATATTCGAGTAATGGACGAAGACGTCCTGGCCGCCGACCACGGTGATGAAGCCGTAGCCCTTCTCGGCGTTGAACCATTTGACGGTGCCCTGGGTCATGCGAATCTCCTGTAGCTGTGGGTCATCGCCATGAAATCACGGCCCGCGAAGGCGTGAGCCCCGTTCGAGCGACTATTGACACGCGCGCATAGAAGTGTTTACCCGCGTGAAACACGCGGGTCGAAGGGCTTCAGGATGTCGGAGCCGGCGTCGCTCCCGCGGCCGTGCGGTCGAGGCCGATGACGATCGCGAGCTGCCGCGCCTCCGGGTCGTCGAGGGGCTGATAGACATCGCTCTGCGCCGTCTTGGCGCCCCCGATGACCTGCGCGAGTCCCAGCGCCGCCGCCTCGTCCTCCGGGTAGGCGAAGAAGACCGTCGTCTCGGCGAAGTCCTGCGACTGCGCATCGCCCGCCGTGACGGAGTCCGCCGCCCAGCCGCCCGCGACGACCACGTCCTTCAGCTGCGTCGCGAGCCCGTCCTCGGGCGTCGCATTGAGGATCAGCACGCGGTAGCTCGTGTCGACGACCGGCTCCACGGCGGGGGGTGCGACGACCGTCGGAGTGGGCGTCGGGAAGAGCACGACGCGGCCGGAGGCCAGCAGGGTTCCGAAGATGCCGAGCGTCACGAGCACGATCGTCGCGAGCGCCGCCCAGAGGAACACGACCCAGCCGCGCATGCGGGGCTGCTCCGCGCGGTGGGCGCCGACGCGGTCGACGTCCTCGGGGAGGTCGTCGAAGCGGTCCCGGGGGAAGGTCGTTTTCGGCACCCCACGATGTTACCCGGCCGCGCGTCGCGCTCCCCGTGAGGCGGCGGCACGCCGGCATCCATCGTCAGCGCGGGGCGCCCGCAGCCCGCGCGAGGCGAGCCCGCAGCCGCTCGTCGCGCAGCCGCCTGAGCCTCTTGACGAGCATGGGATCGTGCTCCTGCGCATCCGTCGTCTCGATGAGGCGGCCGAGCAGCTGGTAGTACCGCGCGGGCGAGAGCCCGAGATCCGCGCGGATCGCCTCCTCCTTCGCCCCGGCGTGCCGACGCCACTCCGCTTCGAAGTCGAGGATGGCGCGGTCGCGGTCGGAGAGGGGCACGACGCCACGCTACCGCCGGCCGCCCGCAGTCCCCGCGCGCCACTCCACGGATGCCCCGAGCGGATCGACGGCCGCGAGAGGCACGCCGTCGCGGCCGAGGACGAACCCTCCCCACGAGTGCGGATCGAGCGGCGGATGCCACGCCTCGTGGAGTCCGGGCGGGTCGATCGTGATCCAGACGGCGTCGAGCTCGCGCAGCGTCGCGATGAGCCGCTCACGCCCTGCACGCGGGATGTGCGGGAGCACGCCCGGTGTCGTGACGACGAGCGTCGCGCCGCGCGGCGCGCGGGACGCGGCATCCCGCAGCACGTCCGGCCGGGACGCGTCACCGCGGATCATGAGCGGCGGGTCGGCAGCGACGATGTCGAGGGCCGCCTCGATGCGTGCCGCCCGGCCCTCCTCCCCCGGCCAGACGAGGGTCGTGAGGAACCGGCGGTCGCGGGCGTCTGCGGCGTCGAGGGGCTCGAGGTCGAGACCGGCGCGCCAGACGACGTCCGGAAGCCGCAGCAGCGGGTCGCCGGTCAGCGCGGCGTCGAGCACGACGCGCGACGGGCCGCGTGCGGGATCGAGCGAGGGACCGCCCCGATAGCGGTACGAGTACCTGTCGGGATACAGGCACAGCCCCGCGCTCGCGCCCAGCTCGAGCAGCGCGACAGGCCCCACCACGGTGCTCAGCGCGGGAAGGAGCGCCGCGCAGCGCAGCGGCTCGTTCGTCTGCAGGCTCCGGCGCCCCGCCTCGTCGACGAGCTCGTCGGCGTGCCCGGCGACCCACGACGCCCAGCCCGCGTATCGGCCCTCGCGGGCTCCGAGCAGGCGCGTCACGGCGAACACGAGCGGAGGCTGCCGTCGTGCCGAGGGGATGCGCGCGAGGATCCGCGCCACGTCGTCGTCGGCCGCGACGCCCGCCGCCCACTCCTCGTACACGGCGGATCGCCCGGGGGCCTCGTCGCGCGCGAACCGCGCGAAGCGCTCCTGCACGGCGCGGGTCTCGGCATCCATCGCCCCATTCTCCCGGCTGACCTGAAGCTCCCACGGGACCGCACCGGCCCGGCGTCGGGTTGAATAGAGGGGCGACGCGTCGGTGCGACCCCCTCTCCGGGCGGCCGCGACGCGCCGCCATCCGCTCCGAGAGGAGCCGTGAAGGAGCCAGCGATGACCTACGCAGTGAAGAAGTCCGACGACGAGTGGCGCCAGGAGCTCGACCCCCAGCAGTACGCCGTCCTCCGCGAGGCGGCGACCGAGCGGGCCTGGACGGGCGAGCTGCTCGACGAGAGCCGCGCGGGCCTCTACACGTGCGCCGCGTGCGGCGCCGAGCTGTTCAAGAGCGGGACGAAGTTCGACTCGCACTGCGGCTGGCCGAGCTTCTACGAGTCGATCCGGCCTGAGGCCGTCGAGCTCATCGAGGACCGCAGCCACGGGATGCTGCGCACCGAGGTGCGCTGCGCGAACTGCGGATCGCATCTGGGGCACGTGTTCCCCGACGGCTTCGGAACGCCCACGGGCGACCGCTACTGCATGAACTCGATCGCCCTCGAGTTCACCCCCGAGTCGTGACGGTCGCCGCGCCCTCGCCGCACGCCGCCCTCGACGCGGTGCGGTCGCGCCGCTCGTGGTCGAAGGTGACGGATGCCGCGCCCACCCGCTCCGAGCTGCTCACGCTCGTCTCGGCCGCCGGCCGCGTCGCCGACCACTCCTCGCTGCGCCCGTGGCGGCTCATCGAGCTGCGCGGCGACGACCGCGAACGGCTCGGCCGCGCGATCGCGAAGGCCGAAGGCGACGCCAAGCCCTCGACCAAGCCGCTGCGCGCGCCCCTGCTCATCGCCGTCGTCGCGAGCTACCGCAAGAGCGACAAGGTCCCCCGCTGGGAGCAGGAGGCTGTGGCATCCGGTGTCGCACACGTGCTGAGCCTGCTGCTCGACGAAGCGGGGTGGGGCGTCATCTGGCGGACGGGCCACTACACGCGCTCGAAGGCCGTCGCGAAGGCGCACGGACTCGGCAAGAGCGAGGAGCTCCTGGGCTGGCTGTACGTCGGCGGCAAGCCGCCGCGGACGCGGCCGGAGAGGCGCAAGGCGGTCGACGCGCGTCACCACGTGTCCCGGATGCCGAAGAAGGGCGCGAGCGCGGACGCGGAAGCGGATCCGACACTGCTCTGAGCGATCCGACGCTGCTCTGAGCCGGGCTCAGCGCCGCCGCGGGGCCCATCGCCACGGCACGGACGCGACGACGACGGAGGCCAGGGCGATCGTGACGATCGCGAGCTCGACGGCGAGCCCTGGGCTCGCCGACGCCGGCCATGCCAGATCGAGCACGAGCGCCGCAACGAGCTGTCCCGCGATCGCGCCGAGCCCCAGCAGCAGGACGCCCGTGTACACGACGATCGCCGACGACAGGAAGATGTACGCGACGCCGAGCGCCCCGCCGAGGTAGATCCAGGGATCGGTCGGGAAGGGCTCGGGGCTTCCGACGATCGCGACGTGCACGATCGTCGCGAGCGCGAGCAGGATCGTGCCGCCGACGAAGTTGACGAGGGTCGCGGTGAGCGCGGTCCCCACGCGCTGACCGAGGCGTCCGTTGATCGCCTGCTGCCACGCGACGCCGACGCCCGCGAGCAGCGGCAGGACGAGCATCCACGGCGGAACGCTCCCGAGGCCACCGCCCGACAGCGAGAATCCGACGGCGACGAGCGCGAGCGCCGCGCCGGCGACACGAGGCATCGTGACGGCGACGACACCGGCGGGGCCGAAGCCGATGCGGTCGACGATCAGCCCGCACAGCGTCTGCCCCGCGACATAGCCGACCGTGAACAGCGACACCCCGATGATCGCGACGGTGAGCCCCTGCGTCGCGACCGTGAGGGCGCCTGCCGCTCCGCCCGCGAGCATCCACCACGGAACGGAGCGGTCGCGGATGCCGGATGCCAGCCGCCCGAACCCCGCGCGTCCCGCGGGGAGCACGAGCGACAGCACGATGAGGATCGCAAGACCCGAGCCGAACGAGACGACCGCCGCGGCGAACCCGTCGTCGAGGCGGATGCCGAGCTGCCCGTTGATGCGGGCCTGCACGGCCGTGAGGACTCCGACGAAGACTGCGCCCGACACGGCGATCCAGGCGGGAACGCGCCTCCCGCCGCCCCCTGATGACACGTTCGAGTCGACGCCGGACACGAGCCGATCGCGACGCTCGCTCTCGCCACCCCCTGATGACACGTTCGAGTCGACGCCGGGCACGAGCCGACTGCGGGACTCGAACCCGCAACCCCCTAATTACAAGTTAGGTGCGCTACCAATTGCGCCAAGCCGGCAGGGGGCCCAGTCTACCGGGCCGCACGCCTCGGCCCCGTGCTACGGGGTCGTGCTCGGGGTCGGGCTGGGGGTCACGTAGTAGTCGTCGCTCGCGATCGTCAGGACGAACTGCGCGAACTCGGCGGCGTCGTCGAGAGCGCCCACGTAGGTCTTGCCGTTGACGAGCACCATGGGCGCGCCCGTGAGGGCCGCTCCGTCGGTGTCGGGCAGGCCCTTCAGCGCGCGCTCCGTCGCTCCCTTGGCCCAGGTCGCGTACGTCTCGTCCTGGATGCACGAGCGCACGGTCTTGGGCGACTCGGCGCCCGAGGCGATCGCCAGGTCGGCCAGCGCCTTGTCGTCGAGGCCGTCCGAGTCGACGGTCGGCTGCTGCGTGAGCAGCGCGTGGTTGAAGGCGAAGAAGGAGTCGCGCGAGAACGACGCGACGCACGCCGCCGCGCTCGCGGCCCGCAGCGAGTACTTCGTGCCGTTGGACTTCGACGTGAGCATCGCGACGGGGTAGTACGTGAGGGTCGCGGCATCCTGATCGACCCAGGAGGCGAGCTGCTGCGCGTTGGCGACCTGGAAGTCGCGCGACTGCGGCGACAGGTAGTCGACGTACACGCGGATGTCGACCGCGCCGCGCTGCGTCTCGGTCGGATCGGGCGTGGGCTCCTCCGCCACGGGCGTCGGAGTCGGCGTGGGGTCGCCGAGGCCGCTCAGCCCCGCGGTCGCGGCGACGCCCGTGACGGCGGTCACGGCGAAGCCGTCGTGGGTGGAGTTGGCGGGGGTGAGCATCGGCTTCGACACGGCCGAGCCGACGACCCACGTCACGACGACGGCCGCCACCGCGACGACGGCCACGATGCCTGTCGCCAGCGCACCGCGGCGGATCGCGCGGGCACGGGACTGCTGGGCCTGCACGAGTTGCGCCTTCTCGCGCACCGCCTCGCGGCGGTCGCGCTTCTCGGGCACGTGCGAAGAATCGTCGCTCGACATGGAACCTCTTGGGACGGCGGGGCCGCTCTGGGCGGACGGCAGCACGGGGTGGCGCAGCCGAGCACGATGCTAGCCAGAGTGGCTGGGAGATTCCCAGACGCTGCCTCCGTGCGCGCCGTGTCGCGCCGCCATGTCATACTGAGAGGTGCGCCCGAAGGCGGGCGTGCGGGTCAAGCCCCCGCTCATCCTCACTACGGATCGTCCGGCACGTACCTGCCGGTGAAGGAGAAGAAAGCATGGCGTCTGTCACGTTCGACAACGCAACTCGCCTGTACCCCGGGGGCACGCGCCCCGCTGTGGACAAGCTCAACCTCGAGGTCGCCGACGGCGAGTTCCTCGTCCTCGTCGGCCCGTCCGGCTGTGGCAAGTCCACGTCGCTGCGCATGCTGGCCGGCCTCGAAGAGGTCAACTCGGGCCGCATCCTGATCGGCGACCGCGACGTCACCGACGTCCCGCCGAAGGACCGCGACATCGCGATGGTCTTCCAGAACTACGCGCTGTACCCGCACATGACGGTCGCCGAGAACATGGGCTTCGCGCTCAAGATCGCCGGCGTCGGCAAGGAGGAGCGCGCCGCGCGCGTGCTCGAGGCCGCCAAGCTCCTCGACCTCGAGGAGTACCTGACCCGCAAGCCCAAGGCCCTCTCGGGCGGCCAGCGACAGCGTGTCGCGATGGGCCGCGCGATCGTGCGCCAGCCCCAGGTCTTCCTCATGGACGAGCCGCTGTCGAACCTCGACGCGAAGCTGCGCGTCCAGACGCGCACGCAGATCGCGTCGCTGCAGCGCCGCCTCGGCGTCACGACCGTCTATGTCACGCACGACCAGACCGAGGCCCTCACGATGGGCGACCGCATCGCGGTGCTCAAGGACGGCCTGCTCCAGCAGGTCGGCACGCCGCGCGACCTGTACGAGAAGCCGAACAACGTGTTCGTCGCCGGCTTCATCGGCTCGCCCGCGATGAACCTGTTCCCGTCCGACCTCGCCGAAGGCGGAGTCCACTTCGGCACCGAGGTCGTGCCGCTCGACCGCGACACCGTCGGCCGTGCGAACGGCAGCCAGGTCACGGTCGGCGTCCGCCCCGAGGACATCCTCGTCGGACCCGCCGACGGCAAGGGCCTCTCGGTCACGGTCGACCTCGTCGAGGAGCTCGGCGCAGACGGCTACCTCTACGGTCACACCGACATCAGCGGCAAGCGCACCGACATCGTCGCGCGCGTCGACGGACGCAGCCACCCGAACGCCGGCGAGACCGTCACCCTCGCCGCGAAGGCCGGCCACGTGCACGCCTTCGACCTCGAGTCGGGCGAGCGCCTCAACGACAAGCCGGTCGTCTCGGCGTAACACCTCGCATCGTCGCGGCGCGGGTCTCGGGATTCCGGGGCCCGCGCCGCGCGGTTAACCATCCCGCCGACGAGGAGAGCGAGTCCGTGTCGAAGTCACTGAGCATCACCGCGAGCTCCGTCGATCCGGGAATCCTGACGCTGCCGTGGTCCACCACCCTCGGGGAGTGGCCGAGCAGTCACATCGTCTTCCTGCCCAAGGGCATCTCCCGCCACCTCGTGCGCTTCGCGAACCTGTCGGGCCGCGTCGTGGCGATCAAGGAGACGACGGAGGAGATGGCGCGGCGCGAGTACGACATGCTGGGCAACCTCTCGCGCCTCGACGCTCCGTGCGTCGAGCGCGTCGCCGTCATCGCGGGGCGGGTGGATGCCGCGGGAGCACCGCTGCCCGCCGCGCTCGTGACGGCTCACTTGAAGTTCTCCCTCCCGTACCGTGCGCTGTTCACGCAGGTGCTGCGCCCGGACACCGCGACCCGCCTCGTCGACGCTCTGGCGCTGCTGCTGGTCCGGCTGCACAACGTCGGGTTCTTCTGGGGGGACGTGTCGCTGTCGAACACGCTGTTCCGTCGTGACGCGGGCGCGTTCGCCGCCTACCTCGTCGACGCCGAGACGGGAGAGCTCCACGAGTCGGGCCTCACGCGGGGCCAGCGACTGCACGACCTCGACGTCGCGCGCACGAACATCGCGGGCGAGATCATGGACCTGGAGGCCGGAGGGCGGCTCGAGGGCGGAGTCGACGCCGTCGCGATCGCCGACGGCATCGTCTCGTCGTACCACTCGCTGTGGGCCGCTCTGACCGACCAGGAGACGTTCCGCGCCGACGAGTCGTGGCACATCACGGAGCGTGTCCGCAAACTCAACGATCTGGGCTTCGACATCGGTGAGATGTCGATCGAGGCGACGGTGGACGGCACCCGCGTCTCGATCCAGCCGAAGGTCGTCGACGCCGGCCACCACCAGCGCCGCCTCCTGCGGCTGACGGGCCTCGACGTCGAGGAGAACCAGGCGCGCAGGCTCCTCAACGACCTCGACGAGTTCAGCGCCCGGGTGTCGCGGCTCGGCTCCGACGAGGACATGGTCGCGCACGAATGGCTGACGCGCGTGTTCGAGCCCGTCGTCCAGGCGATCCCCTTCGATCTGCGCGCGAAGCTCGAGCCCGCCGAGGTGTACCACCAGGTGCTCGAGCACCGCTGGTACGTATCGCAGGCGAACGGCCGCTCCGTTCCGCTCGCGGAGGCGCTCACGTCGTACATCGACGGCGTGCTGCGGCACCGCCGCGACGAGGCCACCCTCATGGGGCCGCCCACCGAGACGATGACGCTGCCGATCCAGGTGCTCGGCGACGCCGCCATCGAGGCCGACGAGGACGAGGACGTCGACTGGCGCGACCTCGTCTGACCTCCGACTCCGCGTCACGCCGCTCCGGCGGGCCGCTCTCCCGCGACGTCCGTCGCGGCGCCAGCAGCGATGCTCGCCGCGGGGGGCGTCGGCTCGTCACCGGATCCGACATCCTGTGCGGGGGTTGCAGGACCGGCATCCCGCCTGTCGCCGTACGGCGCCGGCGGCGAATCGTCCAGGAGCGCGTTGCGGATGATGAGTCGCGGGTCGTACTGCCGCGGATCGAGTCGGCGCCAGTCGATCTGCTCGTAGTCGTCGCCGAGGTCGCGCCGCACCTCCTCCGTCGTCTTGTCGGCCAGCTCGCGCAGGCGCCTGATGACCTGGGCTGCCCGCGACGCCAGCCCGGGGAGCCGTTCGGGCCCGAGCAGGAAGACCGCTGCGGCGAGGATGATGACGATCTTGTCGATCGAGATGCCGAGCATGTCACGCTCCCGCGGGCATCGCGTCGAGCGCGAGGGCCCTGGCGCGCCGTCGGTCGTGCAGGAAGGCGACCCCGATCGCAGCGAAGTACAGCGCGACCATCGGCAGAGCGAGCAGGAACATCGACAGGACGTCTGCTGCGGGGGTCGCGAACGCCGCGAACACGGTGATGAGCAGGATCGCGGTCCGCCAGCCCTTCAGGATCCCCGCCGCCGAGACGACGCCCGCGAAGTTCAGGACGACGAGGAACACGGGCACGACGAACGCGACCCCGGTCGCGACGAGCAGCTTCAGCACGAAGTCGTAGTACGCGCGAGCATCGAGCAGAGCAGCGGAGTTCGCCGTCGTGAAGCCGAGCATCAGCTCGACGATGTGCGGCAGCACGAGCCATCCCGCTGCACATCCCGCAAGGAAGAGCGGGATGGCGGTCGCGAGGAAGGCCAGCGCGTACTGGCGCTCCCTGCGCACGAGTCCGGGCACCAGGAAGGCCCACACCTCATACAGCCAGACGGGGCTCGCGATGACGATGCCGACCGTCACCGCGATCTGCAGCTTCAGATCGAAGGCCTGGGTCACGGCTGTGAAGTTGAGGCCCGTCACTCGGCCCTCGGCCATGCCCGTATGCGCGATGGGTGCGCCCAGGAGCTGGAAGATCGGGTCGGCCAGGATGAATCCCGCGATGCCGCCGACGACGACACCCGCCGCCGCGATCGTGAGCCGCTTGCGCAGTTCGCGGAGGTGGGATCCGACCGACATCCTCAGATCGACGGGTGGCCGGCCCTTCTTCCGCGTGCGTTCCATCGTGTCAGTTCCGCGGTGTGGGGCCGACGGTGGATTCCGCCGCGGCGGACGGGTCGGCGGCGCTTGCGCGAGGCTTGTCGTCCGCGCCGCTCTCGTCGGCGCTCAGGGATCGCGTCTCGGTGCGCAGGATCCGCATCGACTGTCCTATGCTGCGCGCGAGCGCGGGAAGCTTCGTCGCTCCGAACAGGAGCAGCAGCACTGCGACGAGGACGAGCAGGTGCATTCCGGTCAAGTTGCCGATCATCGTTGATCCACTTTCTCTCGCTGGGCTTCTCGTGGCCGGGGGGACGGGTCGTCCTCCGGTCGGCAGACGGTGCGGCAGCATCGCCCACGTCGGTGAGGGCGATGGCCGCCGCGCCAGCCGCGGCATTCGGGAGCATCCTGTGCGGGTGCGAAAAGACACTTCTGTCCAATTATGGTGCACAGCTGTCCAGTGTCAATGGACATTGCTGTTCAGTTATAGCAGAGATGCCTTTCGAGTGTCAGGGCAATGTGCGCGTTCAGACCAGCATCCCGACCGGGTTCTCGATGCGGTGCACGAACGCCGCGAGCCACCGCGCTGCGAGGGCGCCATCGAGCACACGGTGATCGGCGGAGAGTGTGACGGTCATGATCGACGCGACACCCACCGAACCGTCGGACTCGACGATCGGGCGACGCGTCGCCGCTCCCACTGCGAGGATCCCCGCGTGGGGCGGGTTTATGATCGCCGAGAACTCACGCGTGCCGTACATCCCGAGGTTCGATACCGAGAACGACCCGCCCTCCAGCTCATGCTGCTTGAGCCTGCCCTCTCGCGCGCGGGCCGCCAGCTCGCCGATCGCCGAGCTCAGCTCGCCGAGCGTCATCCGCTCGACGCCGCGGACGACCGGGGTGAGCAGTCCCGTCGGCACCGATACGGCGATCGCGATGTCGACGCTCGAGAAGCGCCGGGTCGCA
Source organism: Microbacterium ulmi (assembly GCF_011759705.1). Taxonomy (GTDB): domain Bacteria; phylum Actinomycetota; class Actinomycetes; order Actinomycetales; family Microbacteriaceae; genus Microbacterium; species Microbacterium ulmi. The sequence continues at coordinate 339,053 of NZ_JAAOZF010000001.1, forward strand.
TCGTCGGTCCAGATCGCGTTCGCCTCGGGAACGTCGCGCATCGCCCAGGCGACGGCCTTCACGACGAGGTCGTTGACCGAGATCCTGACGTCGCCCTGTTCGTTGATGCGCGCACGCAGAGCGAGCAGCTCGTCGACGCGGCAGTCGGCGACGACGTAGAAGTGCGGGATCGTGCTCTTGCTCTCGGTGAGCCGCCGGGCGATCGCGCGCCGCATGCCGGTGTGAGGGATCTCGGTGAACTGGCCGACCTCGACTCCACTGCTCGGGGCGGGCACGGCGGATGCGGGCGGAGCGGAGGCCGCGGCGGGCGGCGGCGTCGCCGGCGCGGAGGACAGCTCATCGATGTCACGACGCACGATCCGGCCGTGAGGACCCGACCCGGCGACCAGCGTCAGATCGATCCCGCGATCGCGGGCGAGACGGCGGACGAGCGGACTCGCGAACAAGCGCACCGGTGCGCTGTGCGATTCGGATGCCTCCGCCGACGGGGCAGGCTGAACATCGGCCATGACCCGCGCCTCGGCTGCCGCAGCGGGTGCGGCATCCGGCGTCGCCGCCGCCACGGCACCCGCTTCCTCCACGGCACCCGCTTCGCGCATCGCCTCCTCGCGGGTCTCGCCGGGCGCGGCGAGCACCGCGATCGGCGCACCCACGGGTGCGGAGTCGCCGGCGGCGACGAGGATCCCGGCGAGCGTCCCCTCCGCCTCCGCCTCGTACTCGACGACGGCCTTCTCGGTCTCGATCTCGACGATCGTCTGTCCGAGCGCGACGACGTCGCCGACATCGACGAGCCACGTCTGGATCGCCGCCTCGGCGCCGCCGGCGGCGAGCTGCGGCATCCGCACGACGGCGGTCATCCCCGGCCTCCCCACGCGGCGCGCACGCGTTGGAGGCCCGCGGCGACCTCTTCGGCGCGGGCGATCGCGGCCCGCTCCAGCACCTTCGAGATGCTCGGACTCGCCTCGCCGCCGGTCACGCGCTCGACGGGCTGGTCGAGCCAGTCGAAGTATCGCCGCTGGATCTCGTCGGAGAGCCATCCGCCGTACGACGGTCCCTTCGCCCCCTGCTCGACGATGAGCACGTTGTTCGTCTTCCTGATGCTCTCGCCGATCGTGTCCCAGTCGATCGATGCGCGGTCGAGCCAGCGCAGGTCGATCACCTCGGCGTCGATGCCCGTCTGAGCGGTGGCCTCCAGAGCGTGGCCCACCATCGAGAGGTAGGTGAGGACCGTCACGTCGGAGCCGGCTCTGCGGACGGCCGCCGATCCTGGCGGGATGATGTAGTCGAGGTCTCCGTCGGGCACACGATCGGCGGCGCCGTAGAGATCGACGTGCTCGATGACGAGCACAGGATCGTCGAGGGCGAGGGCGGCGTTCATGAGCCCGACGTAGTCCGCCGCCGTCGAGGCCGCGACGATCCGCCAGCCCGCCGACGTGGCGAAGATGCCCGCCGGGTCCATGAGGTGCTGCGAACCGTAGCCCGACCCCATGGCGACCTTCGTGCGAAGCACGAGCGGCACGCGGTTGTTGTCGCCGAACATGTGGCGCGCCTTGCCGATCTGGTTGAAGACCTGGTCGGCTGCGACCCACATGAAGTCGGGATACATGAACTCGACGATGGGCCGGAACCTGCCGTCGAGTGCGATTCCGCCCGCGAGTCCGACGAAGCCGTTCTCGCTGATGGGCGTGCCGATGACGCGGTCTGGACCGTACTTCTTCGCAAGACCCTTCGTGGCGCCGTTGGTGCCGCCGTTGAGGCGATGCACGTCTTCTCCCAGCACGATGATGCGGTCATCGGTCTCCATGCGGCGATCCATCGTCGCGGCGACGGCGTCGACGAACTTGGTGTCGCGCCACGCTCCGGAGTAGCTCGCCGGCTCGCCCGCGGTGAGACCTGCGAGCTCGCTCGCGTCGCCGCGGATGCCGGTGTCGACGACACTCGGATCGGGCCAGAGCCCGGGGCGGATGCGCCGACGCCCTGCGCTGTCGGGGTCGTCTTCGAGAAGCCGGCCCGCCGCTGCGGCCATCGCCGCCTGCGCCTGTTCGCGCACGGCGCCGACGCCGGCTTCGTCGATGAGTCCGAGCGCCACCATTTCTCGCGCGACGCGGTCGAGCGGGTCGCGAGACCGCCACTGCGCCTCCTCGTCCTTCGTGCGGTATCCGAAGGCGCTTCCCGGGTACGGGCCGTTCTGGTGGAAGAAGCGGTACACCTCCGCCTCGATGATCGCCGGGCCCTCCCCTGCCCTCATGCGCGCGAGCGCCTCCTGCGTCGCGAGGTGCACAGCGAGCGGGTCCATCCCGTCGACGCGCCACGATGGGATGCCGAATCCCTGGCCGCGCACGGAGAAGCGCGGGTCGGCCGTCACCTCGTCGGCATGCGTCGAGACCGCGTAGAGGTTGTTCTCGATGAAGTACATGACGGGGAGCTTCCACGCCGCCGCGAGGTTCATGGACTCGAGCACCGAGCCGATCTGGCTCGCACCGTCGCCGAAGTAGTTGACCGAGACGTCGTGCGTGCTCGAGTGCTTCTGCGCCCACGCGTTGCCTGCTGCGATGGGCGCACCGCCGCCCACGATGGCGTTCGTGCCCAGTGCTCCGGCCTCGAGCCACTGCAGATGCATCGAGCCGCCGCGGCCGCCGGAGAACCCCTGCGCGAGCCCGAGGATCTCGGCGAGCGTGCGCTGAAGCATCGCCTGGAGCTCGGGGGTCACGAGGGCCGCAGGATCGAGCGTGCCGCCCGAGACGTGGCCGATCGCCTTGGCGAGGAACTGGTGGTGTCCGCGGTGCGAGCCGTTGACGGCATCCGTCGACGTGAGTGCCACGATCGACCCGACGGCCCCGCCCTCCTGGCCGATGCTCGAATGCGCCGGGCCGTGCACGAGGCCGGCCGCGGCGAGGTCGAGAACCGTCTCCTCGAACGCGCGAATGAGGTTGAGCTGTCCGAGCATGGTGCCCAGCAGCGCCGGATCCGCGCGCTTCCAGTCTGCGGCGGTCGTGGTCAGCTCGACCCAGGGCACTCCCGTCTCGAGCGTGCGTCGTCGAGGCATCGTCATCTCCATCGATCAGCGAGCGGTCGGTCGTCGACCGACTCCCATCGTAGGAATGATTGGATGCAATTACAAGCAATCGACACGTGGTACTCCAGAATCCTTCGATATTGACCCCGTGCTGGATACAATGAGCTTCTCGCAAGGCATTGACGAAGGGGTTGAGCGTGGCGATTCCAGGACTGCGGGGTTCAGATCACATCGGCATCACGGTTCCCGACATCGACGCCGCCGAGCGTTTCCTCGTCGATGTCCTCGGCGCGCACGCCGTCTACACGCTCGGTGCGAAGAGATCGGACGACGACGACTGGATGACCGTCCAGCTGGGCGTTCACCCGCGCACCGTGATCCGCGAGATCCGCTTCTACCGCCTCGGCAACGGGACGAACCTCGAGGTGTTCCAGTACGACAGCGCCGACGGCCAGGCTCCCCCGCCGCGCAACAGCGACATCGGCGGCCACCATCTCGCACTGTACGTCGACGACATGGACGCGGCCGTCGACTATCTGCGCGCCGAGGGCGTCGAGATCATGGGCGAGCCCGTCGCCAGTGCCGGCGCATCGGCGGGTCAGCGCTGGCTCTACTTCCGTTCGCCGTGGGGAATGCAGTTCGAGCTCGTGAGCTTTCCCGAGGGGAAGGCGTACGAGCGGGATGCCGAGATCCTGCTGTGGCACCCCGGGCAGCCCGAACGATGAGCGCTGACGGCACGGCCGAGCAGTCTCGCGCGCGGGACGGCGACGCGGGCGCGCGCATCGCCCTCGCCGTGCGTGAGGGGATCATGGCCGGCGAGTACCCGCCCGGCGCACGCATCCGTCAGGAGAACCTCGCCGAACAGTTCGGCGCGAGCCGCGTGCCCGTGCGCGAGGCGCTGCGGCAGCTCGAGTACGAGGGGCTCGTCCGGGTCGTCGCGAACACGGGGGCGTGGGTCTCTCGCCTGACTCTCGAGGAATGCGAAGAGGTCTACCAGATGCGCGAGCGCCTCGAACCGCTGCTCCTCCACTACAGCGCACCGGCCCTCGATGCCGCCGCCATCGCGGGCCTTGCCCAGCTCGCCCAGCGGATCAGCAGCGTCGGGGCGGACACGGATGCCTTCCTCGCACTCGATCGTGAGTTCCACATGGCGAGCTACAAGGGCGCGCACACCGCGCAGCTGAGCGATCTCATCGAGAAGCTCTGGAACACGACGGCGCCCTATCGGCGCGCCTACGTCTCGAAGTGGGACGCGGACTCGCGCAAGATCGCGCACGAAGAGCACCACCTCATGGTCGCGGCCCTCCGCGACGGCGATTCGGAGGATGCCGAGCGTATCCTGGCGGGACACATCCGGCGAACCCGGCGACAGCTCGCGCGGCATCCCGACATCTTCGACGTCGAGTCGTCGGGCCGCTGACGAAAGGCCGGGTGGGACTCGTGTCACCCCACCCGGCCCTCTGGCGGCGTGTCGCAGGCGGCGCTACTGCCACCAGCTCGCGTCGAACACGTGGTCGCTGTCGTGCGACCAGTCACGACTTCCGCGCACGACACCCGTGTCATGGACGATCGCTCCGTCGACGAACGTCATGACCGGCAGAATGCGGCGGACCTCGGCATCCGGGATCGTGAAGTAGTCCTTGTCGAGCACGAGGAGGTCGGCGAACTTGCCCGGCTCGATCGAGCCGAGATCGTCTTCGCGGTTGAGGTACCACGCGTTGCCGCGCGTGTACGCGTGCAGGGCCTCCTGACGCGTCAGCTGCTGGCCGGGGTTGATCTGCTGGCCGGACACGTTGAGCCCGGTCGTCGCGTAGTGCAGGGCGAACCACGGGTTGTGCGGCGCGATGTGCACGCCGTCCTCGTGCAGACCCATGTGGATGCCGCTGTCATGGATCTGCCGGAACAGCGGGCCGACGGGAAGGCCGTCCGTCCTCGGCACACCGCCGAGCCACCGGAAGCCAGATGTCGAGACAGCGGCGTTCAACGCCTTGAGCCTCTCGAGATGGTCGGGCGTCGCGAAGTCGGCGTGCTGCAGACCCCATCGGAGCTCCTTGATGCCGAACTCCTGGTCCATCTGCTCATACGTCGCCACGACCTGCTCGATCGCGGCTGCGCTGGTGGGGCTTCCGCCCTGTGCATTCTCGTTGCGCCACCCCGCCTGCGCCACGAGCCGCTGCGACTCGAACCACACCGCGTACGCGTCCGCGTTGGTGGGCGCAGCGAAGGGAGCGGCCCATTCGCCGATGCCGCCGGTGCGGAGCATGTCGTCGCCGAAGAAGGGGAACTGGTTCCTGAGCCGATCCTTGAGCTCAGGCAGCTGCTGGGCGAGCCCGCCGAGGGCGGGAATGAACCCCTGGTTGTGCAGGAAGTTCATCTGCAGGCGCACGTATGCCTTGCCCTCGCCATGCAGCGACAGCCACGCGTCGTACATGCGGAAGTGATCCAGGCGGAACAGCGCGTCGTTCGGCTGCGGCGGCAGCAGCGACGGGTCGAGGGTCGCGCCGGCGGTCGCGGGGAGCACCTGGTCGAGGATCGACGTGAGGCCGACCTTGGCGGTGAACGCCATGGAGTCCAGCGCGCTGCGGCGCTTATCGGCGAACGTCTGACGGATCCGCAAGTGGTAGAGCCCCGCGTTCGCGTTCGCGCCGGCGAGCGAGCCATCCTCGGCCACCGTCACGACGGGGTTGGTGACGGACTCGAAGAACTGCTTGCCGAGCGTGTTGACGCGTGCCGGCCCGAATCCGCTCTGGTAGAGGAACACTGGCCGGTCGGAGATGACGGCGTCTATCTCCGACAGCGTCGGCAGCCGGCGCTCGGCGAACATGCCGGAGGTGCCCGAGCCCATCGCCGTGATGAACTGGCCTTCCGGCACGTCGGGTCGGCGCGCGGCGAGGATCGCGAGCACTTCGCTGACGTTGTTCGCGAGCTCCCACTCGGCGACGTGGTACCCCGGCCGGTTCGCGAGACTCACGAAGTGCGAGTGGCTCTCGATGAGTCCGGGGACCACGGTGCGGCCGCCCAGGTCGATCCGGTTCTCGGGGCTGCCGTTGCGGATCGCGTCCGCTCCGACGTCGACGATGCGGTCTCTCACGATCCGCACGGCGTTCACGACGGTGTTGCTGTCGTCCATCGTGTGGATCTTCCCGTTGACCAGGAGGCGGCCGACATCGCCACTGCCGTGCCATGGGCGATCCACGGTGTGGATCGGGCCCACGACGGCGGTAGCGGGGGATGCCACGGCACTGCCGCTCAGGACTGCGGCTGCCGCCGCAGCGCTTCCACCGATGATCAGTCCTCGGCGCGAGATGCCTTCGGTGGCATCCTGCGGGTTCTCGCCGAACTGCTCTGACTTCTTTCCCATGAGTGCTCCTGCTTGCTTGTCGACACTGACATTTGGCGTGCATGCGTGCGCTGCATGCGCGGAGACCCGTCTCCGGGCGGGCCGGGTATTTATCCAGGGTTGTTCAGAGTGTCTAGCTATACTGGACACACTGTTCAGGCCCGCACCCTAGCAGTAATCAGGAGTGTTGCGCGACTGTTCTGCCTGATGGACGAGGCACCTCCGACTGGCCTCGTGAATTGCCGCTTTCCTCGCGAGACGAATCGAGCGTTGTCGACTCTCGCTTGATCTGCTACCGTCCACACTGAACGCATGTCCAGCCCCACTGGACAGCGATACTCGGACACCGCTGTCCGTTTACGAGTGTGGCCCCGATGACGCACCACGCCAGGGAAGGGGAGTGGAGCGCGGTGCGAGGTCGTCCGCACAGGTCCGGAATGGCTGAATGTCAGCGTCGACAAGCAAGCAGGAGCACTCATGGGAAAGAAGTCAGAGCAGTTCGGCGAGAACCCGCAGGATGCCACCGAAGGCATCTCGCGCCGAGGACTGATCATCGGTGGAAGCGCTGCGGCGGCAGCCGCAGTCCTGAGCGGCAGTGCCGTGGCATCCCCCGCGGCAGTCGCCGCACCGCCGGGATACACGACAGCCGTCGGCGGCGGCGGCAATGACGACCTGCTGTTCGTGAACGGGAGCATCCACACCTACGACGACGACAACTCCGTCGTCGACGCGGTGCGCATTCGGAACGGCCGCTTCATCGCGGTCGGGCAGGACGCCATCAACGCCGGCGACTCCAGGTTCAAGGTCGACCTCGGCGGTCGTACCGTGATTCCCGGCATCATCGACTCGCACAACCACATCGGGCTGGTCAGCAACCGCCCCGGTCACTGGGTCGGACTGGAAGACGTCTTCACCCATGAGGATGCGGTCGCACGCCTCACGGCGAAGGCCGACTCCGTGCCCGAGGGCGAGCTGGTCACGTCTCTCGGCCCGATCGTCGCGATGCAGTTCCCCGGCAATGTGCTGCCGAACCTCACGACTCTGAACGCCGTGCCGCGACCGGTGATGATCATGGCCGAGCAGGGCGGCAATGCCGTGAACCAGGCCGCGATCGACTACTTCGCCGCCAAGGGGATCACGATCACCGTCAACGCGGCGGGGTACCCGACCGGCGCCGGCGTGGGCCTCGCGCTCCAGCGGCTCCGGCAGGAGCTGACGGACGCCGACCGCGAGACCAACGCCCAGGCGGCGCTTCAGTACTACTCGACCCTCGGCATCACGACGCACCTCGACGAGGGCGCCTTCCACGTCGACACACCAGGCACGGCCATCTGGAACGAGAACGCATACACGCTGCACCGGGGCTTCCTCGCGCGCAACGCGAAGAAGGCTCTGCCTGCCCGCATTCGCTTCGACTACCTGGAGGAGGACAGCACGGCGGATCTCCCCCGGCTCACGGCGCGTCTGAAGAACGCGTTCCCATTCTTCGGGAGCGACATGATGCGCTCCGGCGGAATCGGCGAGTTCACGGTGAACGGCTTCGGCGGCGGCGCCGTCGCCATCGGGGGTCCGGTCTGGCTGGCGGGCACCAAGATGGTCGCGCAGGCAGGCTGGCGCAACGAGAACCACTCGCTGTCGGCCACCGACATCGGCCAGATCGTCGCCGGCTGGGAAGCGGTCAACGCGGAGATCCCGATCGACGGTCTGCGTTGGGTCGTCGCGCACGTGCCGAACATCACCGAGGATCACGCCAACCGGCTCAAGGCGATGGGCGTGGGCGTCAAGGTCGGCTGGGGCCCGACGCGAACAGGGTCGAACCTCGGCCCGAAGCATCGCATGCTCATCGACAGCGGCATCCACGTGGGCTACCACTCGGACGGTGGCGACATCACGTCGATCAACCCGTGGCTCAACCTCTACACGATGATCACCGGCCGCAACCTCCTCGGCAACGTGGTCTGGGAGGCGGGTCAGTCGATCACGCGCGACGAGGCGATCCAGCTCGCGACGAAGGACAACTCGTGGTTCATCCACGAGGACGACCTCGGCGGGATCAAGGTCGGCAATCACGCAGATCTCCTGGTGCTCGACCGCGACTTCTACACGATTCCGGACGCGGACATCCCGAAGATCCACTCCGACCTCACCGTCGTGGGCGGCGACATCATCCACGACAGCGGCGCGATCCCCGGCGACCGCAGCTGGGCCGAGGGCTGGACGAACCGCTACAACCATCCGGCGGCGGTGCGGCGGATCGATCTGGCCGTCTCGTCGACGCCGCGCACGGTGGCCGGCAAGGCCTACGTCACGGTCGTGGCGACGAACAACGAAGCGGTGCCGGTGGATGTCGTCATCACGACGGCGTTCGGCACGAAGTCGTTCACCAACGTCGCACCGGGCAAGTCCGCGAGTGTCTCGTTCAACTCCACGCTCGCATCGATCGGAGCGGGTGAGGCGACGATCGAGGTGACCGCCGTGCTCAACGGAGCGAGTGTGACCAACACCAAGATCGCGCCGTACCCGGCATTCCCCGCTGCGTGAACCATGTGGTCCGGGCTCGCCCGTCGGCGCTCCCGGACCACGTCGAACCTCGGCGCGTCTGCGCACCGATGGGCGAAGCACCCGAGCTTCGAAGCCCCCACTCAGTCACATTTCAAAGGAGAGACAATGAAGACCAAGAAGTCCTTCGCGCTGCGCGTCGCAGCTGCCGCGTTCGGCGTGGCGGTGCTGACCGCCGCGGGAACCGCGATCGCGTCCGCGGACGACGAGCTCGGCGACGAGGGTGTCGACGTCAACGTCGACATCAGCCCGATCGTTGAGCCCGGAGTCCTCGCTCTGAGCGTCGCGGATGACAGCACCACCCTCACGGAGGACGGGTCGACCGACGTCGTGCGCCAGTTCACAGGCACGCTGCCGCTCGTCACCGTTACCGACACGCGCACCGGCGACGAGATCCCCGACGGCGCGTTCTGGGCCGTCGTCGGCTCCGCCAGCGCGTTCCTGAACCAGACGGCCCCCGACGCCGCCCCGATCGGGGCGGATCACCTCGGCTGGGAGCCGGCACTCGTTCAGGGTGAAGGCGAAGCGTTCATCAGCGTCGGCGACGACGTCCAGACCGTCCTCGACGGGGACCGCGGTCTGGTCAACCAGGAATTGCTGTTCCTGGCCGACTCCGCCGCCGACGCGGCGGCGGCGGGCGGCACATGGAGTGCGAACGCCAACCTGTTCCTGCGCGTGCCGGCCACGGTCACACCCGGCTCGTACACGTCCGTCCTGACCCTGTCGCTGTTCGAGTAGCCGCACCGCTCGGATGCGGACGGCGGGTGCGACCGCCGCCCGCATCCAGGCTCGAAAGACGACCGCAGTCCGGGAAGCCGGATGCGAGGCCCCGCACACCACTGACCGTCGAGGATCCGATGCGCTGGAGAAGTCTGCTCGCCACGGCGTTCGCCGCCGCCTTCGCCGTCGCCCCGCTGGCGCCGGGTTCCGCCATGGCGGACGACGACACGTCGACGGTGAGCTGGTCCGTGCGGCCGAGCAGCGCGGACGGTCCCGACGGACGCGCGTGGATCGAGCTGGACGTCGACCCGGGCGAAGAGGTCGCGGAGCACCTGAGCGTGTTCAATTACGGAGACCGCGACGTGGACTTCCGGCTCAGCGCAGCCGATGGCTACTTCACCGAGACCGGACGCTTCAACATGCTGCCCGCGGATCACGAGTCCGTCGACGCAGGGACGTGGATCTCGCTGCAGACCTCGGTGAGCGTGCCGGCGAAGTCCGGGGTGACGGTGCCGTTCACCATCTCGGTGCCCGAGAACGCCACTCCCGGCGATCACCTCGCCGGTGTCGCCGCCTCCATCTCGTCGGCGGGGAGCGGCAATGTCGCCGTGGAGTCCCGCGTCGGCTTCCGTGTCCTCTCACGCGTGAGCGGCGAGTTGCAGCCTGCGCTCACCGCCTACGTGCTGGCGACATACGAGGGGTCCGTCAACCCGTTCGAGCCCGGAACCGCCGTCGTGGACTACGCCATCTCGAACACGGGGAACACTCGTCTGGCAGCGACCCCTGTCATCGCCGTGTCGGGCCCATTCGGTGCGTTCGCCCAGTCGATCCCCGGCGACGCCATCGATGAGATGGGCCCGGGCGAGACGCGCACGTTCCGGGTGGAAGTGCCGGACGTCTGGCCGCTCGGCCTCCTGTCCGTCGACGTGAGCGCCGACCCGCACGTCGTGCCGGCGGAGAGCGACACGACGCCGCTGCCGGCCGCGCAGAGCACGGCGCTGACGGCGGCGATCCCCTGGAGTCAGCTCGTCGTCGTCCTCGTCGTCGTTCTGCTCGTCTGGTGGTGGCGGCGCGATCGTCGTCGTCTTCGCCGCGACCTCCAGCGGCAGGTCGCTGAGGCGCGAGAGCAGGTGCGAACCGAGGGCGAGGGCAGAGCGAGCGTCGGTGTCGGCATCGCGGCCGTGATCGTCGCCGTCGGACTCATTCTCGCCGTCCCCGTGTCTGCGACGGCGGATACCGGAGCCGATGGGATCGTGATCGACATCGAGATCCAGCCTGTCGAGCCGCCCGAACGGGCTTCGACGGTTCCGCGGCTTCCGGCTACCGGCGCAGAGATCGATGCCTGGACGATCGCCGCGGGCGGGACGCTGTCGGCGCTCGGCGTCCTGCTCGTGGCCTCCCGCCGCCGGCGCACCGCTGCGCCGGATCGCTGAGCGCGTCGCCGTCAGCCGTGGGGAACGGCATCCCCTGGATTGCGATCGCGGACGAACCAGATCGCGCGGACGTCGACGTCGGACTCGTTCCAGAATCGATGCGGCAGACTCGAGTCGAACACGATCGAGTCCCCCGGCTCGAGAACGGCGACAGCGCCGTCGACCATGACGTTCATCCTGCCCGAGATCACGATCCCGTACTCGCGTCCCTCGTGCCTGATGTCCTCCGAGGGCGCCGTCGTGCCGGGTGAGTAGACGACCTCGAGAAACTCGGCATCCACCTCACCGGCCGCCGTCAGGCGGCTCCACCGGGGACCCGAGCTGAGCTTGATGGTCGGATGATCGGCGGCCCGCTGGATGATTCCGGCGACAGCGAGATCGCCGCCGGAGGACACACCCACGGCCACCGATGCGTGGGGGTTCGGCGGGTCGAGCAGCTCGTTCATCGAGACTCCGAGTTCACGCGCAACAGCGTACAGCGCGGGCACGCTGAACGCGCCGATCCCCCGCTCGACCTGCGACACGTGGCTCGCGGAGACGCCGATACGACGCGAGAGCTCGCGCACCGTCATCCCGGCGGCAACTCGGGCGCTGCGCACCCGCACTCCGACGGTGTTCCACGGGGTATCGAGATCTGGCATGACCCTCCTCGGAGCGAGAGCGTCAGCTCTCGGTGCGGCCGGGCAGCCGGCTCATGGCATCGAGCACGTCGACGGCGCTGCGCATCGTGCCGGAGGCGGCGACCCGCTCGTCGTCTCCTGTGGAGGAGCGACCGACGACGAACCAGACTCCCTCCGCCACGGCATCCGTGCGGTTCTGGTACAGGTGCGGACGCATCGAGTCGAAGCAGAACGAGTCGCCCGCCCGCAGCACGTATGTCTCGAAGTCGAGGCGCAGCGTGAGCTCGCCGCGGATCAGGTAGCCGTACTCGGTGCCCGAGTGGCGCATGTGGGTGTCGTCGATCGAGCTCGATGCGCCCGGCCCGTATGTCACGAGGAGCGAGTCGACGCTCGAGTCGATGACGGCGAGGCCGCGCCACGTGACACCGTTCTCCATCACGATCTCGGGCGCCGCCGCGGCGAGCTGGACGGGCTCGACGTGCGCGGAGCGCTTCGGCGCGTCGGCGGCGGCCTCGTGCCCGAGCACGTCGTCCACGGAGAGTCCGAGACACGTCACGATCGCCCACAGCGTGCTCACCGAGGGCTGCACCTTGCCCGTCTCGACCTGCGAGAGCAGGCTCGGCGAGATCTCGGCCTCGGCGGCGAGCGCACGAAGGCTGCGACCCTTCGCGATGCGGGCCGCGCGGATGCGGGCCCCCAGCTCTGCTGTCATCGGCGCCCCCTCTCTGACGGATCGAACGATATGAACAGTTGTATCGCGAGAATGAACACAGTACCTGGATGCCGGTTGTCCCGCGGCGCGTCAGTACGGACTCGCCACGAACAGCTGCTGCGCGGGGAACTTCGTGAGCACCTCGATGCCGTAGTCCGTGACGACGACCTCCTCCTCGATGCGCGCGGCGGAGAAGCCGTCGGATGCCGGGCAGTACGTCTCCATCGCGAAGACCATCCCCGCACGCAGCTCGACGGGGTCCCTCATGGAGTTGAGCCTCGAGATGATGGGCCGCTCGTGCAGGCCCAGCCCGAGTCCGTGCGCGAACTGCAGCCCGAACGCGGCGAGCTCGTTCTCGAAGCCGAAGTCCTCCGCGCGCGGCAGGACCGCGGCGACCTCGTCCGTCCCGACGCCGGGGCGGATCGCATCGAGCGCGGCATCCATCCACTCCCGCGCCTGCTCGTACGCGTCGCGCTGGCTCTCGGTGGCCCAGCCGACGCCGAACGTGCGGTAGTAGCACGTGCGGTAACCGTTGAAGGAGTGGATGATGTCGAAGAACGCCTGGTCACCGGGGCGGATGATGCGATCGGTGAAGTTGTGCGGGTGCGGATTGCACCGCTCCCCCGAGATCGCGTTGACGGCCTCGACCTGATCGCTGCCGTACTCGTAGAGCCGCTTGTTGGCGAGCGCGACGATCTCGTTCTCTCGCACGCCGGGCTTGAGCGCCTCCACGATGTCCTGGTAGACGCCGTCGACCATGGCCGCCGCCTGATTGAGCAGCATGATCTCGTCCTGGTTCTTGATGACGCGCGCGTCGAGCATGGACTGCTGCGCATCGGCGACCCGCACACCCTGCCGCTGCAGCTCGAAGAGGAACGGCGGCTCGACGATGTCGAGCCCGACGGGCGCATCAGCAAGGCCCCCTTCGCGCAGCAGCGACACGATCTCGCCGACGGCGTCGCGCATGAGACCCGCACCCTCGGGATCGACGGCGCCGCGGAAGCCCAGGAAGCCCGCGCGGTAATTCTCGTCGGGCACCCAGTCGGAGTAGATCTTGTGGTGGCGCACGGCGGAGCCGAAGTCCCACAGGATCGGGTCGCGTCCCCGCATGAGCAGGGCGTAGCGGATCATCTTGTCGCCGAGTGCACCTCCGATCCACGTCTGCGTCGTGTACCGGATGTTGTAGAAGTCGAACAGCAGGAACGCTCCGCACTCGCTCGCGTCGAGCGCCGCCTGGGCCCGCCCGAGCCGGTACCCGCGCAGGCGGTCGAAGTCGACTCGGTGCTCGTAGTCGACGCCGTTCTGCCCCGGCGCACCGAGAGGACGCACCCCCGGCGGCCGCGAGGGAGGCCGTTCGAACCTGCGACCGCCGTGGTCGTGGTGGGCGCTCATCAGATCGCCTCGAGTCCGTCAGCGACCTCTGCCTCCTCCGAGACGATGTCCAGGCCCGACCCTCGTGCGACCGTCAGGATGAGCGACGCGAAGTCCTGGTGGACGTTGCCGCCGCCGACCTCCTGTGCGACGAGATTGCGCGTCACGCTCGCGACGGGCATGACGACGCCGAGCTCCTTCGCCGCCGCGAGTCCGAGGTCGAAGTCCTTCTGCAGCAGGACGTTCGTGAACGTCGGCGCGAAGTCGAGATTGACGAGCGCGGGAGTCTTGTACCGCGTGAAGACCGAACCCATGACCGAGTCGTTGAGAAAGCCCAGGAACGCCTCGCGCGTGACACCCGCCTTCTCGGCGAGCACCGTGATCTCGGCGAGGGATTGGATGACGACGCCGAGGAACACGTTGTGCGCGATCTTCACGATCCGCGCGACCTCGCCGTCGCCGACGTAGGTGACGCTGCGGCCCCACGTGCGAAGGAGCGGCTCGGCGAGGTCGAACACCTCTCGGGGTCCGGATGCCGCAACGGTGAGCTTGCCCGCCGCGATGACCTTCGGATTGCCCGACACGGGAGTCGCGAGGAATCCCACTCCCCGCGCCTCGGCGGCCGCACGGACGAGTGCGCTCGCCTCGATCGAGACGGTGGACGCATCCGCGATCGCCGTGGGTGCACGCTGCGAGTCGCTGAGGAGTCCGTCGGGACCGAGCATCACGTGCTCGAGGTCGTTCGAGGCCGAGACCATGCTGAACACGACGTCGCGGTCGGCGAGGTCTGCGGGTCGGTCGACGATCGTCGCGCCGAGCTCCGCGAGCGGCTCGGCCTTCGCCCTCGTGCGGTTGTAGACGGCGACGTCGTAGCCGGCCGTGAGGAGGCGCTTGGCGAGCTGGGATCCCATTCTTCCGGCTCCGATCCATCCAACGGTCGGTGTGTTGTCTGTCATGTTCTCTCCTCGAGGGCTGGTGACGGTGGGGTGTCGCTCACGCGACCGGTGTCAGCGGTCAGCACGCCGGCGTCGAAGGTGACGTGGCCGCCCATGATCGTCAGATCGCTCAGGATCTCGCGCAGCTCGTCGTCGGCGCATGTCAGCGGGTCGAGGGTCGGCACGCACAGATCGGCGTCGTAGCCCGGCAGCAGACGGCCGCGGTGCCCCTGCTCGCCCGTGAACCACGCGGCGTCCCGTGTATATGCGGCCAGGGCGTCGCGCCGCGACATCCTGTGCCGCTCGGAGCGGATGCCGCGTCCGTCGAGGGACTCACCCGTCACGAGCCACCAGATCGAGGCCCACGGCGAGAACCAGTTCGCGCGCGTCGCGTCGGTGCCGCCGCCGATCACGATGCCGAGCTCGCGCATGTCGTCGATCCGCGGCGCCGACGTCACCGCCTCCTCGCCCCACGCCTCGACGTAGTCGCCGCCCTTGAGGACGAGCCTGTCTTGGACGAGGACGCCGGCGCCGAGGCGCGCGATCCGTTCGAGGCTCGAGCGCGAGGCCTCGTCGGCATGCACGATCGAGAAGCCTCGGCCCGCGACCTGCCCGCTCTCGCGCTCGACCTCTTCCCATGCGTCGAGGATGCGCCTGAGCGTCGCGTCGAGCACGGCATGGATGCTCATCCGCCAGCCGCGGTGCGCGCACAGCCGCACGATGTCGACGAGCTCGCGGTACGCGTCATCGCCGATCCGGAACGGGTCGAGGCCTTCCATGTCGTGACATCCGAGGTGGGGGATCTCGCCGACGCCGACGACCCGCAGCATCCCGTCGCCGCTGTCGGGCTGCACGAGCGTCGTCAGGGCGTCGATGTCCGCGACCTCACCGCCGCGGTTCCAGACGGAGATGAACAGGCGGTGGCGGACGTCGAGGCCGCCGCTGCGCCAGACCGCGTACAGAGGGTCGTAGTCGCGCGGCGTCACGAGCAGGCCGCCGCCGTCGACGACGCCCGTGAGTCCGTGCCGCGCGAAGACCGCGTTCATGGCGCGGATGCCCGCTCGCGAATCAGACGCCTCACCTGCAAGGGCCAGCGCCGTCGGGACGGCGAAGGCCCCGACGCCACGGACTTCGCCCGTCGGGCGCCCCGCGGCATCCCGGATCAGGTGTCCCTTGGGCGGGTCTGCCGACTCGTCGCCGAACCCGCAGGCGGCGAGCGCCGCCGAGTTCAGGATGCCGCGATCGTACAGCTCCTGCACGAACACCGGGTTGCCGGGCGCGGCCTCGTCGAGCTCGGCGCGCGTCGGGACGCGTCGCTCGGCGACCTGCGACGAGTGCCAGCCGCCGACGACGCTCACCCACTCGCCCGGTCCGCGCCGAGCGCATTCGCCCCGCACACGCTCGAGCGCCTCGTCGATCGAGCGCACGTCCTCCCAGTGCATCGTGCGATCCCACGACACACCGGCACGCACGGCGTGGATGTGCGAGTCGTTGAGCCCGGGGACGACGCGTCGTCCCTCGAGGTCGATGACGCGTGCCGCGAGCGCGATGTGCGGCGCGAGGTCGGCGTCGGTGCCGATCGCGACGACCCGGCCGCCCGCGATCGCGATGGCGTCGACATCGCTCGGGCCCTGCTCGGCATCCGCGAGGGTCAGGATCCGGCCGCCGTGCAGCACGAGGTCCACGAGCGGACGCTGTCGTGCGGCGGCGTCGGTGGTCACGCTGTCGGTGGTCACAGTGTCGCCCACGGCTAGATGCTGAGGTGGCGTTCGAGGAGCCGCTCGTCGGCACGGAGATCGGCGGGGGCGCCGGACCAGGCGATCGTTCCGGAGTCGTCGATGACGAGGACGTGCTCGACGATGTCGAGCGCGAGATCGACGTTCTGCTCGGCGACGAGGATCGACAGGCCGGAGGCGCGCAGGCCCTCGAGTCGGTCCTGGATGACGTCGAGGATGCTGGGCGCGAGTCCCTCGCTCGGCTCGTCCATGATGAGCAGCGTCGGATCGGTCATGAGCGCGCGTCCGATCGCGAGCATCTGCTGCTCTCCCCCCGACAGGGAGCGCGCCATCGAGGTGCGACGCTCAGCGAGCCGCGGGAAGAAGTCGAAGACGCGCTCGACGCTCCAGCGCTCGCCGGGCACGGCAACGCGCCTGCGGGGCACGACCGTCAGGTTCTCGAGAGTCGTGAGCGATCCGAAGACCCGCCGCCCCTGCGGGACGATCGCGATGCCCGCGCGAGCGATCCGGTAGCTCGGCAGGTGAGTGATGTCGACGCCGTTGTACAGGATCGTCCCGCTCGTGACGACGGGCGGACGCAGTCCGCAGATCGTCCGTACGAGTGTCGTCTTGCCCATGCCGTTGCGACCGAGGAGCGCGACGCTCTGTCCGTCCGCGATCTCGAAGTCGATGCCGCCCAGCACTCTCGCCGTCGCGTAGCCGGCGTGCAGTCCCGTGACCCGAAGACTCACTTCTTGTCGCGCCTTCCCAGATAGATCTCCTTGACGGTGGGATGCTCGCGCACCTCGTCCGGAGTGCCCGTCACGACGTGCCTGCCGTTCTCCATGCACATGACACGGTCGGTGAGGCCGAGCGCGAGCGTCATGTCGTGCTCGATGAGCAGGATCGGGAGCGTGCGGGGCAGCTCCTCGATCAGCTGACGAAGCGTCGCGCGCTCCGCGGCGGAGAGTCCGGCCGCGGGCTCGTCCAGCAGCAGGATGCTCGGGTGGCTCACGAGCGCCATCGCGATCTCGAGCTGGCGCTTCTCGCCGTGCGACAGGTCGGCGACGGTGTCGTCTCTGCGACCCGTGAGTCCGAGCGAGTCGAGCATGAGGATCGACTCGCGTGTCACGTCGTCGGTCATGCCCTGCGTACGCCAGAACGCGCGGGCCTTCGAGGACCCGCCGCGCGCTGCGACGCGCACGTTGTCGAGGACCGACATGTCGCGGAACAGATTCGACACCTGGAACGTCCGCCCGACCCCGAGCCGTGCGCGCGGCGCCGTGCTCATGTGGGTGACGTCGCGGCCGAACAGCTCGATCGTTCCCGTCGTGGGTGCGACATCCCCCGCGATCATCTTGAACAGCGTGGTCTTTCCGGCGCCATTGGGCCCGATCACGCCCATCCGCTCGCCGGCCGCCAGCTCGAGCGAGATCCCGTCGACGGCCTGGACTCCGCCGTAGCGCTTGCCGAGGCCCGTCACGACGAGCGCGGGGGCGGCGGCCCCGGACCCCCTCGGGTCCGGGGCCTTCGCCTGTGCGGTCGAGGTCAACTCAGATTCCTTGGAACTGCGCCGAGTAGTTCGGCTGTGCGAGCGCGTCCTCCGGAGTGCGACCGAGCCACTGGTCGACGTCCTCGAACGTCGCGATCGGCACGTTGTACAGGTTGCCGTCGTCGAACTTCTCGACCTCGCGGATGAACACGGGTCCGACCGTGTTGTTGTAGTCGTCCCACGAGACCCTGCCGAAGATGCTGTCCTCGAACGTGAACTCGGTGATGGCCGACACGAGGTCGGCGCCCGTCACGAGTCCGTTCTCAGCGAGCACCGAGGCCACGAGCGACGCTGTGATGTAGCCGCCTGCGACGTAGGCGCCCGGCACCTTGCCGTCCGAGAACTCCTTGTACGCGTCGATGAACTCCGTCACGACATCGCTGTCGCGACCCTCCGCCCAGTAGCTGACGGACTTCAGTCCGACGATCTGGTCGCCCATCGCGCGGAGGG
Organism: Microbacterium ulmi; assembly: GCF_011759705.1. Classification (GTDB taxonomy): domain Bacteria; phylum Actinomycetota; class Actinomycetes; order Actinomycetales; family Microbacteriaceae; genus Microbacterium; species Microbacterium ulmi. The sequence goes on from NZ_JAAOZF010000001.1 coordinate 357,476, forward strand.
TGCCCTGGTCTGCCGCACAACAGTTCAGGAGCAGCTTGTCCATGTCCTGGCCCAGGCCCAGGTACGCGTTGAGGAAGTTCGGTCCCGGGGCGCCGCCGGCCGTCGCGACGTAGACGAGGTCGGCGTTCGCCGCCTGGATCTGCGAGACGTAGGTCGAGAAGTCCGTCGTGGTGTTGGGGAACCAGATCTGCTGGACGACGTCTCCGCCGTTCTGCTCGAATCCCTGCGCGAAGCCGGCGCACGATTCCCACCCGAAGGCGTAGTCCGCGCACAGCGTGACGGCGGTCTTGAATCCGCCGTCCGTCGCGGCCCACTCGCCGCCGGGGAAGTTCGCCTGCGAGCCGCCCATCGATCCCGTGCGCACCGTCAGGTCGTTCGCGTTGCGCTGCGTCAAGTCGTCGGATGCCGCGACCGGCTGGAGGTTGGGGATGCCGACGCTCGCCGTGTACTCGGCGACCGCGAGCGCCGTGTTGGCCAGGAGGGGACCGACGATGACGTCGACGCCGTCCTGCTCGACGAGCTTGTGCGCCTTCGTGAGCGACGTCTCGGGGTTGCCCGCGTCGTCTTCGACGATCGTCTCAACGGTGACGCCGTTGACCTCGTTGCCGTTCGTGTCCCAGTACAGATTCCAGCCGTCCACCATCTCCTGCCCCGCGACGGCGAAGTTGCCCGTCGTCGGGGAGATGTAGCCGACCTTGAGCGTTCCGGTGGCCGTGGTCTCCGTGGGTTCGGGCGTCACCTCTTGCGAGGCTCCGGGAGGAGCACAGGCCGAGAGCGCGAGCATGGCCGCGACTCCCAGGCCGGCGACCGCTGCGAGGCGGCCGCGAGTCGACATCGTTATCGACTTCATGGCAGGTCCTTTCCATCTTGGTGCGTTGTGACTGCAGCGGACACGGCTGTGCCCTGTGGTGAGCCCGGATCGTCCCGGGACTCGGATGTCGCGCGCCGGCGAATCCAGTTGACGAGCTTGCGGACACTGCCCGCGATGCCGGCGCGCGCGAAGAGGATGACGAGGATGAAGATGAGTCCGAGGATCGTCGGCCAGCGGTCGACGTAGCTCGAGAGCACGTTCTCGACGAGCACGACGACGGCAGCGCCGATGAGCGGCCCGAGAAGCGTTCCCACGCCGCCGAGGATCACCATCACGATGAGGTGGACGGAGCGGTCGACGCCCGCCGAGGACGGGCTCATGAAGTGCGTGTTCCAGACCGCGAGCAGTCCCGCGAGACCCGCGACGGCGCCGGAGATCATGAACGCGCCGAGCTTGTAGGCGGGGACGCTGTAGCCGAGGCTGCGCATGCGGCTCTCGCTGTCGCGGACCCCCCGAAGGCTCGCGCCGAACGGCGAGCTGCCGACGACCCAAAGGCCTGCCGTGACGAGGACGAAGGCCCCGAGCACGACGTAGTAGTAGACCCAGTAGGAGTCCATCCACTCCGGTCGGTCGATGCCGGAGATGCCGTTCTCCCCTCCCGTCAGGGAGGAGAAGCGGAACGCGAGGCCGTAGACCAGCATGCCGACCGCCAGCGTCACCATGAGGAAGTAGATGCCGCTCGTGCGCATCGACAGAAGGCCGTAGGCGAGCGAGACGAGCAGAGTCATCCCGAGCGCGAAGAGCGCTTGCACGCCCGGGTCGAAGCCCTCGCGCGACGCCCATGCCACGCCGTATGCGGATGCCGCGGCGATGCCGGCGTGGCCGAGCGAGACCATTCCGCCCTGGCCCGCGAGGAAGTTGACGCTCGAGGCCAGGATCGCGGCGATGAGGATCGTCGAGGACAGCGTCACCGTGAAGCTCGTCGCGCCGAGGTACGGCAGCGCGATGCCTGCCGCGAGGAGGAGGACGAGGAGGATGAGGTTCACGGTCTGCGCGCGCCCCGGGCGCGGAGCGCCGAGGGTGCGGACTGTCCTGGTCTCGACGAGGCGATTGCTCATCAGGCGGCCTTTCCGAACAGGCCGGTCGGTCGCACCACGAGGACGATGGCCATCGGCAGGAAGATCGTGAAGTACGCGAGCTCGGGGATCCAGGCTTTCGCGAACGCGTCGATGAGGCCGATGAGAACGCTGCCGACGGCAGCGCCTGGGATGCTGCCGAGCCCTCCGATGATGATGACGACGAGCGCGTAGAGGAGCACTTCATTTTGCACGCCCGGCAGAATGCTCTGCATGCCGGAGCCGATCGTGCCGCCGATCGCGGCGAGCGCCGCGCCGACCACGAACATCCCCGTGAACACCCAGCGGATGTTGACCCCCATCGCCGTGATGATCTCGCGGTCGTCGACTCCGGCGCGGACGATCGCCCCGACGCGTGTGCGGTTCTGCACGAGGGCGAGGGCGATTCCAATGAGGAGTGCGACCCCGATGACGAAGATCCGGTACCAGGGGTAGGCGAAGGACCCGATCATGAGCGCGCCGGGGACCTTGACGGAGTTCGGCAGATTCTGCGGGTCGCCGCCGAAGATCGCGAGGCACAGGTCGGTGATGACGAACGAGACTCCGATCGTGAGCAGCACTTCGGGCAGCTCCTGCCCGCGCACGAAACGCAGGAGCACGACCTCGACGACGAAGGCCGTCACGCAGACGGCGACGACGGCGGCGATGAGGGCGACGAGCAGGTTGCCCGTCAGTGTCGCGACGACGACTCCGATGTAGCCGCCCAGCACGTAGAACGCGCCGTGCGCCATGTTCACGATGCGCATGAGGCCGAACACGAGCGTCAGCCCGCTCGCGAGGAGGAACAGGAGAGCGCCGAAGCTCAGACCGTTGAGCACCTGCTGCGCGAGGAAGACGGGTTCGAACACCGAGGTTTCAGACCTTCCACGTCGTCGGGGAGTTGCCTGCGGGAGTGCTGGTTCGTCCTAGTACAGCAAGGGGGGTGGATACTGTCAAGTGGCACTGCACAACGTTGAAGTAACAGTGCACACTCACCTTTGCGCAGAAACTCACCTTGCGCAGAACGTCAGCCACCGCGGACCGTGTAGCGTGCGCGCGAGATCGTCCCCGCGATCGCGAATCCGCTCGACACGGCGATCGAGGCGACGAAGAGTGTGGGGAATGCGTCCAGTCCCACCGCCACCGAGCCCAGCGCCGCGCCCGCCGCGCCGCCGAGCATGAGCGAGATGGAGAAGAGCGTCATGCCGAGCGCACGTGTCGCGGCCGCGGCATCCGTCATCCAGGTCTGCAGGGTCGTATGGGCCAGCGCCCACGAGGTCCCCATGAGCCCGGCGCCGACGAGCACAGCCACCGGCGAGACACCGGTCGCCAGCACGGTGAAGGCGGCGACGGCGCACGCGCCCCCGACCGCGATGAACGCGGCAGGGGGGATGCGGGTGATGACGGACTTCATGACCTGGCTGACGACGACGACCGCGACTCCGAACACCGAGGTGACGAGCCCCGACACGAAGACGTCCTCGCCCTCCTGCTGGAGGGCGACAGGGAGCAGGTTGTACACGCCGATGAGAAGGAGTCCCTCGACCGCCACGAGCGCGCACACACCGAGCCCCCAGCGGTTGCGCAGGAGCAGCCGCAGCTGCACGAGCACACGCTCCTCGTGCCGGTCCGCCGCGTCCGGCAGCCGCGAGATCGCCCACGCCATCGCGATGGTCACGACGGCGAATCCGCCGAAGATCGACCGCCATGACACGGCCGTCACGATCGCGCCGGACACGAGCGTGCCGAACCCGAGGGCGAGCGCCGTCGCCGTCGCGAGGTTCGACATCGCGGCAGGACGACGTTCGAGCGGGAGCGTGTCGCCGAAGTACGTGAGCACGGCAGCGAACGTCGCGGCGAAGGCGCCGCCCGACGCCGTGCGGGCGATGAGGAACCACGTGAGGTCGGGAGCGAGCGCGCTCCCGACGTTCGCCGCGGCGGCGATCGCGGTCGAGAGCCACAGCACGCGCACCCGCCCCCATCGCGTCGACAGCGGCCCCCACAGGATCTGCAGCAGCGAGTAGGCGAGCGCCTGCAGCGTGATGGCGGTCGCCGCGCCCGGAACCGTCGCCCCGAGGTCGCGCGCGATCGTGGGGACCAGCGGCAGGATCAGCGACCGGTCGAGCGTGGACCAGAAGATCGCGAACGTGAGGACGGTGGTCGGGTGCAGCATGCGGAGCGCCCATCGTCCCCGCACGCGAGACCGTTCCTCAGTCGTGGGCTTCTCCGCGGCCCTCGGGCGTGTTGAGGTGCGACTGGGAGTCTCGGATGCCGGGAAGCGGGCCGTTCACCGTGAAGTAGCGTCCACCGCCGGCGACGAGGAGATCCTCGGCAGGGAACTTCGTGATCACCTCGCAGCCGTCGGCCGTCACGACGACCTCCTCCTCGATGCGCGCCGCGCCCCACCCGTCGGCCGCGGGCCAGTAGGTCTCGAGGGCGAAGACCATCCCCTCCTGCAGCTCCTCGGGGTGCTCGAGCGAGGTGAGCCGCGAGAAGATCGGCTTCTCCCAGATCGAGAGGCCGACGCCGTGGCCGTACTGCAGGGCGAACGCCGCCTCCTCGTCGGGGAAGCCGAACTCCTGCGCCGTGGGCCAGAGCGTCACGATGTCGGCGGTCGTCGCGCCGGGGCGCACCGACGCGATCGCGACGTCCATGTACTCGCGAGCGCGCGTGTACGCGTCGACCTGGGCCCTGCTCGCCGAGCCGACCGCGAAGGTGCGGTAGTAGCACGTGCGATAGCCGTTGAAGGAATGCAGGATGTCGAAGAACGCGGGGTCGCCGGGGCGGACGGCGCGGTCCGAGTACACGTGCGGATGCGGCGCGCACCGCTCCCCCGAGATGGCGTTGACGCCCTCGACGTACTCCGAGCCCTGATCGTAGAGCGCCTTCGCGACGAGGCCGACGCACTCGTTCTCGCGCACGCCGGGGCGCAGGAACTCGTAGAGCTGGTCGTACGCGGCATCCACCATCGATGCGGCCGTCGTGAGGAGCGTGATCTCGTCCGGGGTCTTGATGCGGCGCGCCTCCATGAACACCTGCTGCCCGTCGACGACCTGGATGCCCTCCGCCTGCAGCGCGAACAGGACGGGGAGCTCGACGATGTCGACGCCGAGCGGCTCGCCGAGCAGCCCGAACTTCTCGAGCTCCCGGCGGATCTTGCGCGCCACCCCCTGCGCGATCCCGGCAGACGGGGGGAACGCGCCGCGCAGCGTCGAGATGCCGGCGCGCGCGCCCGACTCGAGCCGAGGGCTCGTCGCGCCGTGGTGCGGCGCGTGGGGATCGGCATCCGCCTCCATGTGGGTCTCGTGCAGCCACGGGTTCAGCAGCGCGTGATGCTTCGCGGCAGAGCCGAAGTCCCACACGATCGGGTCGGTCTTGCGCGTCACGAGACAGAAGCGGATGAGCTTGTCCATGGCCCACGTGCCGATGTGGGTCGCGGACGCGTATCGGATGTTGCCGAAGTCGAACGCGAGCACGGCCCCCATCGACGATCGCTCGAGCTCCGCGCGCAGTCGCGCGAGGCGCTCCTCCCTGAGCCGGTCGAAGTCGACCCGGGCTTCCCAGTCGACACCCATCGTGCCGCGCGTGGCGATGCTCATCTTCCACTCCACTTCATCTTCGTACGGTCGAATCGCCGGTGGCCGGCTCCGGCGGGATCACGTGATGCGCCAGCCCCGGTCCACGTTGAGGCTGTGGGCCGAGACGCCGCGGTTGAACAGGAGGAACTTCGCGGCATCCACGATGTCGGCCATCGTCGCGAGCTCCCCTCCCGGCGTGCGGCCCTGGTACCCCGCCAGCACTCCCTCGGGCTTGCCTGCCCAGAACGGGCTGTCGCCGATGATCCCGGGGTGCAGCGAGTTGACACGGATCGGCGCCAGCTCGTGCGCGAGCGTGTTCATGAGCCCGTCGACGCCGCCGTTGATCGTCGACACTGTCGTCGAGCCGGGATACGGGGCATCCTTCGCGCGACCGCCGAACAGCACGATGCCCGTGTCGACCGACGGCGTGAGGCGATCGAGCAGCGCGTGCACGGTCTCGGTGTAGCCGATCAGCTTGAGGGTGATGAGCCGGCGTGCCCGCGCGATGTCGTACTCGCGGATCGTGTTGGCGTCCCGTTCGATCGCCCCGAGCACGAGCCCGTCGAGCTGTTCGACGGAGGCGAGGCGCCCGGCGATCTCCTCGGGCTCCGAGACGTCGAGCGCGATGCCGCGGGCGTTCGGCCCGAGCTCGGCGGCGACGGCATCCGCCGTCGCCTGGCTGCGACTCGTGACGATCACGCGGTCGCCCCCCGCGATGAGATCCTTCGCGAGCTCGTTGCAGATCCCGGAGGATCCTCCCACGACGAGAATGACGCGTCCGCTCATAGCTCCTCCTCCAGATGTTCTGTCAAGTACTCCCAGTCCCGGGCGAACCGGTACGCGTGGCGCGGCGGCATCTGCGGCGACTGCGTCTCGAGCCACCGCACCGGCGCGCCGGTGGCGGCGAACGAGTGCACGCAGCCGACCCCGGCCCATGCGATGTCGCCCTCCTTCAGGAGGAACTCCTCGCCGTCGAAGGTCGCGATCACCTCGCCCTCCGTGATGAGGTACGCCTCCTCGAGGGGGTGGTCGTGGGGTCCGGCCTTGCCGTCTGGGTCGTACTGCACCATGAAGAGCGTCCCGAGCGTCGCGCCGAGATCGGAGTCGACCATCATCTTGAGCGTGATCCCGCTGTAGACGAGGAGGGCCGTGCGCATGCTGGCAGAGACGGCGAGCAGCTCCTGCGACTGCCTGGCCGGGTTCATGTGCTCCGTCGTGATGTTTCCGAAGGAGCGCGTGCGCGGGTCTCGGGTGTCGACGCGCACGGGCGTCGCGTCGGGGATCTCGGGCACGCGGTAGGTGTCGGATCCGTACCGCTCGCGCGCAGGCGGAGTGAACAGGTCCGCCCACGCGGCCTCGGCGTCGCCGACCGCGCGCCAGGCATGCGGCACGCCGATCGGGATGAGGCCGTAGTCGCCCGCGACGAGTCGCACCGTCGCTTCGGACGTTGCGAGCACGACCTCGCCCTCGAGGACGTGGAAGCTCTCCTCGAACGAGTGCACGTGCGCCGCGGTGCGGCCGCCCGGGGCCAGGCGAGTGATCCCGAAGTCGGTGTGCGCGGCGCCGTCGGCCTCGCCGACGGCACGCCAGCGCGTGAGGCCTTGCGCCCCGGGAGCCAGGGGGCCCGGATCGAGGTAGTCCGCCTCATCCCTTCGGCGGACGACGAATCTCGCCATGTGCTCCTCCTTGAGAACGGCATCGTCCTCGTTGACCGCGCAGGTTCGCGCTCGGACTGCTCCGCTGGACCGACGATCCGAGCGGATGTTCAGTGGTACTAAACTAAAGTGAACTGAAACTGCACGATGTTGTCAAGGCTCCGCGCCCGGCGATTCACCGGGCGTGGACCGCCGGTCTCGGCTCGGCGATCCACGGGTCGACGAGCGTCTTGATCTGCGTCGAGCTGCCCTCGAGCAGCGGTCGCAGAGCCCCGTCGAGCAGGAGATCGAGCGGCAGGACCTCGCTCGCGATGTCCGACCAGTCGGTGCGTGCCCCGAGGAGCCGGACGGCCTCGGGAAGGTCGTCGGCGATGACGTGAGCGACGGAGCCGACGATCGTGTACTCGCGCAGCGTCCACGATCCGAGGGGCACCGTGACCGGCTCCTTCTGCACGCCGACGGGCACGATGACGGCTCCCGGAAGGGCCGCCCCGAGCACGTCGGCCAGACCTGCGGGCGACCCGCTCACCTCGAACAGCACGTCGGCCTCGACGCCGAGGCTCGCCAGCACATCCGCGAGAGCCCGCTCTCCCGCGATCACGACGTCGCTCGCGCCGAGATCACGCGCGAGATCGAGCCGATCGGGCACACGGTCCAGCGCGATGACCCGCGCGCCCGTCGCGGCGGCGGCGAAGGTGATGAACGCGCCGATTCCCCCGACGCCCACGACGACGGCATCCTGCCCCGCCTTCAGGCCAGATCTGCGCACGACGTGCACCGCGATCGCCATGGGCTGAGCAAGTCCGAGGGTGTCGGACGCGAGACCCGAGTCCGACACGTCGAGCAGCGTTCGCGCGGGCACCACGACATATCCGGCAAGCCCGCCGTCCACCTGCAATCCCGCCGTGCGGTAGCGGCGGCACAGGTTCGTGCGCCCGGCGCGGCACGGCTTGCACTCGCCGCACGAGATCCCCGCGCCGCACACGACGGCGGCCCCGACGGGCGGCGTCTCGACCCCCGCCCCGACCGCCTCTACGACCCCCGCGAACTCGTGGCCGAGCGTGACGGGCGGTTCCGACAGCAGGCCGCGGCTGAACTCGGTCGCGTCCGTGCCGCACACGCCGCACACCGTGACGCGCACGAGGGCGTCGCCCGGACCCGGCTGCAGGATCGGCCGATCCTCCACCCGCAGATCGCCCACGGCGTGGAGGACGGCGGCCCTCATCGCGGTCACCCCGCCGCGCCGATGTCCAGCTGCGCGGCCTGCCTGCGCTCGATCATGCGGCCGAGGATCCGGTCGTAGACGGCCTTGTGCACGTCCGAATCGAGGTATCCCGTGAGTCCCTCCTCGTCATCGACCGTCGCCGCGACGACGTAGTCGGCGTCGCTCGGGCGCAGTCGCAGGTTCGGTCCGCAGTGGTAGCGGCGCAGCGACGGCACCTCGGCGGCCATCGCCGTCAGCTGCGCCGTGAGCTCGGCGACGTCCTGCGCGGTGACATCGTCCTTCCAGGTGAACATAGCGACGTGCAGGATCATCAGCCCTCCGATGCGGCGGTGACGTGGGCATCGCCCGACGTGTACTTGTAGGGGTTCTCGATCTCGGCATCCGGCTCGATCTCGGGGTGCATGTCGGCGAACCACCGGTCCTCGCCCAGCTGCGACCGGACGTGCTCGACGGATGCCGCGACCTTGTCGGCGATGGGCTTGAGCGGCAGGCCGATCCGCTTGCCCTCGTACTTGACGATCTTGCCGTTGACGACGACGGTGTGCACGTCGGCCGTGCCCGCCTGGTACACGACGTGCGCGTAGGGGTGCAGGATCGGCGTCATCGCGGGCGACTCGTCGTTCTTGATGAGCAGGAGGTCCGCCTTCTTGCCCGGCGTGATCGAGCCGATCGCGTCCTCCATGCCGAGCGCCTTGGCGCCGCCCATCGTGGCCATCCGCACGACGTCCTCCGCGCGGAGGCGGTTCGCGACGATCGTCTCGTTGCGCGCGTGGGCCTCGAGGTGGTCGCGCGAGCGGTCGGCGCTGAGGGTCGCCCGCATCGCGGAGAAGAAGTCGGCGCTCCACCACACGCTCGTATCCATCGAGATGGAGGCGGGGATGCCGTAGTGCCTGATCGCCCAGCTCGACGGGTAGCCCTGCCCCGCGCTCTGCTCCGACTCCGTCGCGACCGAGACGGTGCCGCCCGTCGCCGCGATCTTCTGGTAGCTCTGCTCGTTGAGGGAGCTCGAGTGGACGTACGTGATCGTGTCGTCCATGACGCCGGCGTCGTACATCTGCGTGATGCCGGTGTCGGTCGTCGCTCCCCACACGCCCGCGTGCGTCGTGACGCGCAGGCCGAGCTCGCGCGCGGCCTGGAACGCGCCGAGCTCGGGGAACTCCGGCGACCCCGGCACGTCGAACGCGAGCGCGAGTCCCAGCATGTCGTCGGGCGCGTTGAAGTTCTTCGTCACGAAGTCGCGGAACTCGGGACTGTTCGACCACTCCCACGGCGCACCGAGGTAGTTGCCGTAGGCCAGCACGAAGCGCCCGGGGATCTCGCGGAAGGCCTGGATGGCGGCCTCGCCGTACTCGGGGCTGCGCAGTCCGTGCGACCAGTCGAGCGTCGTCGTGACGCCCGTGTCGACAGACTCGAGCGCGCTCAGGAGGTTCCCCGCGTAGACGTCCTCGGGGCGGAAGACCTGCCCCCACTGCAGGTAGTAGAAGACGAAGTACTGCGTCAGTGCCCAGTCTCCGCCGTAGCCGCGCAGCGCGGTCTGCCACATGTGCCTGTGCGTGTCGATGAAGCCGGGCGTGATGATGCCGCCCGTCGCGTCGATCTCGAGCGTGCCCTCAGGCACCTCGAGCTGCGGTCCGACGGCCGTGATCGTCTCGCCCGTGACGAGGACGTCGCCGCCCTCGATGACGCCGGGCGAGTCGACCGTGATCACGGTCGCATTGCGGAAGACGATCGGCCTGCCTGCGACGAAGTCCTCGGCGCGGGGGGCGGCGGCCGGCTCGGGTGTGCTCATTGTTCTCCCCTTCGAGAATGTTCAGCATTGATTTACACTCTCTACCGGATGCCCGGCGATTTCAACAGTCTCGACCCCTGTCGTGTTCAGCAGGGCTTTAGCCCGAAGGAGGGCGCAATGACGGGACGAGTGGCAGTCGTCGGAGCGGGGGCGAACGGCGCATCGATCGGCGCAGACCTCGTGGCGGCGGGCGTGGACGTGACGCTCGTGGAGCAGTGGCCCGCGCACGTCGAGGCGATGCGCTCGGCGGGCCTGCGGGTGCGGATGGCCGACCGCGAGCTGCACGTCGAGCCGCGCGTCGTCCACCTGTGCCAGGTGGCCGAGCTGCGCGATCCGTTCGACGTCGTGCTCGTGGTCATGAAGGCGTACGACACGCGCTGGGCCACCCAGCTGCTCGCGCCGCATCTCGCCGAGGGCGCGGTCGTGGCCGCCGTGCAGAACGGCATGACGACGGATGCCGTCGCCGACGTGGTCGGCCCCGACCGTGCGATCGGCACGGTCATCGAGATCTCCTCGACCATGACCGAGCCCGGGATCGTGCAGCGCCATACGCAGCCCGAGGCGTCGTGGTTCGCTGTCGATGCGGATCCCCGCGCCGACGGCGTCGCGGCGCTGCTGGCCTCGTCCGGGTGCGTCGAGCGGTTCGCCGACATCGAGTCCGCGAAGTGGATGAAGCTCGTGAGCAACTGCTCGCTGCTCGTGACGACGGCCCTCCTCGGGATGCCGATGCTCGACGCGCGCGACGTGCCCGGCCTGCGCGAGCTCATGATCGCGGCGAGCGACGAGGCGCTCGCGGTCGGTATCGCACGCGGTCACGGCATCCTGCCGATCTTCGGGCTGACGCCGGCCGACCTCGAAGGCTCCGTCGCCGAGGCGCTCCTGGACGCCGTCTACGGCTTCGTGCGACCCGGCGCCACGACGACCGTGCTGCAGGACTGGGGCAAGTCCCGGCGCAGCGAGGCGTCGGAGCTCAACGGCCTCGTGGCCGACGAAGGAGCCCGGCTCGGCATCCCGACCCCCGTCAACACGCGGATCGTCGAGCTCGCCCGTCGTGTCGAGCGGGGCGAGCTGTCGCCAGGGCCGCACAACACGGCGGCGCTGCTCGGCGGCCGGTGACCGTCGAGGCTGCGCCCGGCGGCCGGCCGCTCAGTACCCGACGGTGAAGCGCTCGCGGCGGTGCTTCGGGTTCTCGATCTCGTCCAGGACCGCGATGGCGAAGTCGGCGCCCGAGATGTCGGAGCGGCCGTCCTCGTCCACCACGAGCACGTCGCCGCCGTCGCGGTACGAGCCCGTCCGCTGTCCCGGGTTGAACGCTCCGAAGCCCCCCGCGGGGTGGATGTAGAACCAGTCGCGTGCGGCATCCGTCGCCTGCAGGTCCTCCAGCACGCCGTACGCCTCGAGCGACTCGGGCTTGTACTCCTCGGTGAAGCCCTCCGTGTCGACCAGACGCGGGCCCCCGGGTGCGACGAGGCTACCGCCTGCACCGCCGATGACGCCGACGCGGACCGTCTCGGGAAGCGCCGCGACGAGCGCCGCGAGGTTGGGCCGCACCTTGCCGAGCATGTCGCCGCGCGGGGCGACGGCCGAGACGACGACGTCGACGCCCTGCAGCTCGGCGGCGAGGCTCGGCGCGTCCAGGAGCGTGCCCTCGATGTAGGTCGCGCCCGCGACCCGCTCGCGCGGGTAGGAACGGGCGACCGAGACGACCGAGTGACCGCGGTCCACGGCCTCCTGGACGAGGTGGCGACCGGCGAAGCCGGTGCCTCCGATGACGGCGATGCGAGCCATGGTGTTCCTTCCGACGGTGGGATGTCTGCCGAATGCAATCCGCCGCCCGCGCGGTGCATTCCCGTGCATCGACCTCGTGGCCTCTCGAGCCGGGGGCGCTCTCCGGCCTGCGGCGCGGGCGGCCTGCTGCGGGGCGGCCTACTCCTGGGCCGCCCGGAGCGTCGCGACCTGGTACAGGGCGACGGATGCCGCGATCCCCGCGTTGAGCGACTCCGTGGCCGCCGAGATCGGGATCGACACGACCTGGTCGCACGTCTCGGTCACGAGCCGCGAGAGGCCCTTGCCCTCGGAGCCCACCACGATGACGACGGGCCGATCGGCCAGCTCGAGGGCGGGCAGCGACACGTCCCCGCCGCCGTCGAGGCCGAGGACGAACACGCCCTGCTTCTTGAACTCCTTGAGCGTCGAGGTGAGGTTGGGCGCGATCGCGACGGGGACCCGTGCCGCCGCCCCCGCGCTCGTCTTCCACGCCGCCGAGTTGACGCCCGCCGAACGGCGCTGCGGGATGATCACGGCATCGCCGCCGAAGGCGGCCGTCGAGCGGATGATGGCCCCGAGGTTGCGCGGATCCGTCACGCCGTCGAGCGCGACGAACAGCGGGACCCCGCCGCGCTCGACGACCGCTTCGAGGAGGTCCTGCGGGTGGGCGTACTCGTACGGCGGCACCTTGAGCGCGACGCCCTGGTGCACGCCGTCGAAGCCCGCCATGCGGTCGAGCTCGGGGCGCGTGACTTCGAGGACGGGGATGCCGCGATGCGTCGCGATCGACAGCATCTCCTTGACGCGGTCGTCCATCTCGACGCGCTGCGCGATGTAGAACGACGTCGCGGGGATCTTGGCGCGCAGCGCCTCGAGCACCGAGTTGCGGCCCGTGACCGTCTCGGTGTCGTCGCCCGACTTCGCCTTCGGCGGGCGGTTGCCACCGGCGCCTGCCGGCTTGGCGCCCGGCCTTCCCTTGCCGCCCGCCGCCGCATAGCGCTCGGCCGCCGCCTTGCGCTTGCCGGCGACGTGCCAGCCGCGATCCTCCGCCTTGGGCGTCGGGCCCTTCCCCTCGAGCGCCTTGCGGCTGTGGCCGCCCGTGCCCTTGAGGGGACCCTTCTTCTTGCCTCTGCTTGCGCCGGGGCGCGGTGGCTTAGCCATGAGTCACACTCCAATGAGTCCCGTCGGGACCGTCTTCGAGGACGATGCCGGCCGCCGCGATCGCGTCGCGGATGCGGTCGGCCGCCGCCCAGTCCTTGTTCGTGCGGGCGTCTGCCCGCTGCGCGATCATCGTCTGCACGAGGGTGTCGAGAGTGGATGCCGCTCCCCCGCCGTCGCGCGCCGTCCACTCCTCTGCCCCCGGATCGATGCCGAGGATGCGCGTCATCTCGCGCACCTGGATCGCTGCGACGTGCGCGTCGTCGCTCGCGCCCGCGTCGAGAGCCGCATTGCCCGCACGCACCTTCTCGTGGACGATCGCGAGCGCCTGCGGCACGCCGAGGTCGTCATCGAGCGCATCCGCGAACGCCTTCGGCAGGAGGTGGAAGTCGGGTTCGCTCGCGTCCGCGGCGGTCGCGGCGGGTCGCTGCGCCGACCACTCGAGTCCGCTCGGAACGCGCTGCACGCGCTGCAGGAACGTGCGGATGCGGTCGACCGCGGCATCCGCTTCGTCGAACGACGACTCTGAGATCGCGAGGCTCGAGCGGTAGTGCGCCGCGGCGAGCGCGTAGCGCACGACGAGCGGGTCGCGGTCGCGCAGGAGGTCGTCGGCGAGCACGAAGTTGCCGAGCGACTTCGACATCTTCTGGTCGCCGACCGTCACGAGGCCGTTGTGCACCCAGTAGCGCGCGAATCCGTCGCCCGCGGCCGCCGACTGGGCGAGCTCGTTCTCGTGGTGCGGGAAGCGCAGGTCGAGGCCGCCGCCGTGGATGTCGAACTCGGGGCCGAGATAGCGCCGCGACATCGCGGAGCACTCGATGTGCCAGCCGGGGCGGCCCGCACCCCACGGCGAGTCCCACACGGCCGACGACGGCTCGTCGGGCTTCGCGCCCTTCCACAGGGCGAAGTCGCGGGGGTCGCGCTTGCCCCGCGGGTCGGCGTCCTCCGCGGACTCCATGAGATCGAGCGACTGCCGCGTGAGCTGCCCGTAGTGCGGCCACGACCGCACGTCGAAGTAGACGTCGCCGGGCGCGGCATCCCCCGCCGCATACGCGTAGCCGGCCTCGACGAGGCGCCCGATGAGCTCCTGCATCTGCGGGATCGACGCCGTCGCCCGCGGTTCGTACGTCGGGGGCAGGATGCCGATCGCGGCATACGCACGCGAGAACTCGAGCTCCATGCGGTACGCGAGGGCCCACCACGGCTCGGCGTCTGTCGCGTTCGCGAGCACCTTGTCGTCGATGTCTGTCACGTTGCGCACGAACGTCACGCGGCCGAACCTATGGGTCAGCCACCGGCGCAGGAGGTCGAACGCGAGCGCGCCGCGCAGATGCCCGATGTGCGGTCCCGACTGGACGGTCGGACCGCAGACGTAGATCGTGACGTTCGCCGGGTCGAGCGGCGCGAAGTCGCGCAGCGCCTGAGCCTTGGTGTCATAGAGCCGGACCGTCACCGCACCAGCCTACCGGCGGGGCCTGCGCGAGTCCTGGTCGTGACGACCCGGTAGAACTGTAGAGTGCTCCGCGTCTTCGCCGTCCTCGCCGCGGCCGTCCTGTTCGGCACGACGGGCACGTCGCTGGCGCTCGGGCCTGACGGGACGACGCCCCTCGCGGTGGGAGCCGTCCGCCTCGTCATCGGCGGCACGGGCCTCGCGATCGTCGCGTTCGTCCTTGCGCGACGCCACGCGCGGCGGCGCACGACCCCCGCGCCGCGCCCGAGCCGACGAGCCGTCGCGCTCATGGCCACGACGGCGGTCTGCCTCGTCGTGTACCAGCCGCTGTTCTTCCTCGGGACGGCGCGCAACGGCGTCGCGGTCGGGACGGTCGTCGCACTGGGCGCCGCTCCCGTGCTCGCGGGCATCCTCGAGTGGACGCTCACGCGCCGGATGCCCGGCGGCACGTGGATGCTCGCGACGGGCTTCGCGACGATCGGCGTCGTGCTCCTCGGCTTCGGCGGCCAGGCGCATGCGTCGGGCGCCGCCGGAACGGATCCGCTCGGGCTGCTCGGCTCGCTCGGGGCAGGGGCGTCCTTCGCGATCCTCGCCAACGCACAGCGGCGCCTGCTCGACGAGGGCTGGGATCCGTTCACCGTCGTGGGTTCGATGGGCCTGGGCTCGGCCGTCCTGTCGGCGCTCGTGCTGCCCTTCGTCGACCTGCGCTGGCTCGGCGAGCCGGCCGGCGTCGTCATGGCGCTGTGGCTCGGGCTCGCGACGATCTCGCTCGCCTACACGCTGTTCACGTGGGGCCTCGGCGGCCTCACGGCGGCGACCGCCGCGACGCTGACGCTCGGCGAGCCGCTCACGGCGAGCGTCCTGGGCATCGCCGTGCTCGGCGAGCGGCTCTCGGGTCTTGCGGTCGGCGGCGTCGTCCTGCTCGCGGCGGGACTCGCGCTGCTCGCCTGGGGCTCGCGGCGCGCCCGGGACCCCGAGCCGTTCGCCGTGGAGGGCTGAGCCTGCGCGCATCGAGTGCGCCGGCCGTGCACGGCCACCCGGCCCGGCCAGGCCGGCCGGGTCGCGCGAGGCGGGACGAAACGGGCCCGACATCGCCGCGTGCGAGACTGTCGGCGACATGACCACGGACATCCAGATCCGCGTCGACGACCTCTCCGGCGCGCAGACCCAGGCCCTCGTCTCGCGCCATCTCGCGGGCATGCACGACAGCTCGCCGCCCGAGAGCGTGCACGCGCTCGACCTCGACGGGCTGCGGCATCCGTCGATCACGTTCTGGTCGGCGTGGATCGACGGCGAGCTCGCCGGGATCGCCGCGCTCAAGAGCCTCGATGCCGACCGGGGCGAGATCAAGTCGATGCGCGTCGACGACCGCTTCCGCGGGTCCGGAGTCGGGCGCGCGCTGCTGCGGCACGTGCTCGGGCAAGCGCGCCTGCGCGGAATGTCGAGCCTGTGGCTCGAGACGGGCACGCCGGCCGAGTTCCTCCCCGCACAGCGGCTCTACGAGAGCGAGGGGTTCGTCGAGTGCGGTCCGTTCGAGGACTACTCGCTCGATCCGTTCTCCCGGTTCATGACGAAGGCTCTGTAGCGCCGGGCGGGTTCTCACGGAGGCCGCCTCCGGACGACGAGCCGCGCCCTCAGGCCGGAACGACGAGCCGCGGCCTCAAGCCGGAACGACGAGCGCGACCGCGAACGCCGCCACTCCCTCGCCGCGCCCCGTGAAGCCCAGCCCGTCGGTCGTCGTCGCCGCGACCGACACGGGGGCGCCGCCGAGTGCGGCCGACAGCGCCGCCTCGGCCTCCGCCCGACGCGATGAGAACCGCGGGCGTCCCGCCTGCACCTGGACGGACACGTTGCCGACGCGCCATCCGGCCTCGCCGAGCAGTGCCGCGGTGCGCGAGAGGAACGCGTCGGCGTGCGCCCCCGCATACTGAGGCTGGTCCGTGCCGAAGTGGGTTCCGATGTCGCCGAGCCCCGCCGCCGACAGCAGCGCGTCGACGATCGCGTGCGCGACGGCATCGCCGTCGGAGTGCCCCGACAGCGCCCGCTCGCCGCTCCATCGGAGCCCCGCGAGCCAGAGGTCGCCGTCTCCGCCGAAGGCGTGCACGTCGGTGCCGACCCCGACGCGAGGGCCCGGGGCGCGAGCGTCGAGCGACGTCTGCGCGGGCGCGACGGGGTGCACGAGCGAACGCGCCCGCTCGAGGTCGGCGGGCGTCGTGATCTTGAACCCGAGCGGATCGCCGTCGACGACGTACACGGGATGACCCGCTGCGGCCACGAGCGCCGCATCGTCGGTGAACTCCTCGTCCGCGACGGCGTACGCCGTGTCGAGGATGTCGCGCCGGAACCCCTGCGGCGTCTGTGCCGCCGCGAGCTGCGACCTGTCGACGGCCGCCTGCACGGCGTTCCCCTCGATGCGCTTGATCGTGTCGATGACGGGCAGCACGGGAACGACCCCGGGGAGCCCCTCTTCGACGGCGTCGACGACGCGCGCGAACACCTCCGGGGGCACCAGGGCACGGGCCGCGTCGTGGACGAGGACGACATCGACGTCGGGCCACACGGCGGCGAGCCCTGCCGCGACCGAGCCCTGCCGGGTCGCTCCCCCCGTCACGACGGACGCGAGGTCGCGGCGGGCCCCCGCCGCTTCGAGCACGTCGGTCAGCGCGTCGCCTTCACGTCCGTCGGGCGCCACGACGACGACCTGCGCACGGGGCCCGGCGAAGACCCCGCGCAGCGCATGACGCAGGATCGTGTGCTCGTCGAGCCCGACGAACGCCTTGGGGGCGCCGGCGCCCAGTCGCGTGCCTGATCCGGCCGCGACGACGACGACGGCGACACGGGGAACGGGGTCGACGCTCATGCCATCGAGACTACCGAGGGCGCTCGGCGTCGTGCGATGCGGCGGCAGCGGAGCGCGATCGCGTGCGCGTCAGGACGCGAGGACCTCTTCCAGGACGACGCTCGCGCGCTCCTCATCGGTCTTCTCGGCGAGGGCCAGCTCGGAGATGAGGATCTGCTTCGCCTTGGCGAGCATGCGCTTCTCACCGGCCGACAGTCCGCGGTCCTGATCGCGGCGCCACAGGTCGCGCACGACCTCGCTCACCTTGATGACGTCGCCCGACGCGAGCTTCTCGAGGTTCGCCTTGTACCGGCGCGACCAGTTCGTCGGCTCTTCCGTGAAGGGAGCCCGCAGGACCTCGAAGACTCGGTCGAGGCCTTCCTTGCCGATCACGTCGCGGACGCCCACCAGATCGACGTTCTCCGCCGGGACCTCGATGATCAGGTCCCCCTGCGTGACGTTGAGCTTCAGGTACTTCTTCGTCTCGCCCTTGATGACTCGGTCCTTGACCTCGATGATCGTCGCGGCCCCGTGATGGGGATAGACGACCGTCTCGCCAACCTCAAAAAGCATGCAGTTATGTCCTTTCGGCAACCTCCAGAATACCACAGGCGGCATACGCTAAGGTTCGCCGCCGCCCTGGACGCGTGCGGGCTCGGCGGCGGCCGGCCCCGCGGAGGACGACACGCCGACCCTCTAGAATCGTGAGGTAAGCCGTCGTCCGCTCCCCCTTGGAGGATCCGTGAAATCGCGCCTCATCGCGTCGCTCGCCGTCGGCGCCGCCATCGCCCTCGGGACGACGGGCTGCGCCATGATCTCGCCGCAGGCGACGACGATCCACTACTCGCCGGCCGACGGTGTCAGCGTCTCGGCGCCAGGCTCGCCCCTGCAGGTGCGCAACGCGCTCATCGTCGCCGACGAGGCCGGAGAGAACGGCAACTTCGTCGCCGCGATCGTCAACGACACCGACGACGCGCAGACGCTGAGCCTCGAGTTCGGCGAGGGCTCGGGCGCGATCCAGAAGTCGGTCCGCGTCCCCGCGCGCAGCGTTGTGAGCCTCGGCAGCGACGACACCGAGCCGCTCCTGGTGAAGGGCATCGACACGCTTCCGGGGTCCGACCTGCCCGTCTTCTTCCAGTCCGGCGACGCAGACACGGTGCGCGCCGACATCCCCGTCCTCGACGGATCGCTCTCGTACCTCGAGTCGCTCGCTCCGTAGCGGCCCGCGAGACGGGATGCCGCGGCATCCCGTCTCGCGCACGTCACCCCTCGAAGCGGTACCCGAGCCCGCGCACCGTCACGAGCATGACGGGCTCGCCCGGGTTCTGCTCGATCCGCGAGCGAATGCGCTTGATGTGCACGTCGAGGGTCTTCGTGTCGCCGAAGTAGTCGCTTCCCCACACGCGGTCGATGAGCTGGCCGCGGGTCAGGACGCGTCCGGCGTTGCGCATGAGCACCTCGAGCAGCTCGAACTCCTTCAGGGGCATGCTGATCTCGCGCCCCTCGACCGCGACCGTGTGCCGGTCGATGTCGACCGTCACGCGGCCGCCCGTGAGGATGCGATCGTCGAGATCCGCGTCGACGGAGGAGAACCGGCGCAGCACGGCCCGCATGCGCGCGAGCAGCTCTCGGGCCGAGTACGGCTTCGTGACGTAGTCGTCCGCACCGAGCTCGAGCCCCACGACGATGTCGACCTCGGAGTCCTTGGCCGTGAGCATGATGATCGGCACGGCCGACGAGGCTCGGATCTGACGGCACACCTCGGTGCCCGGCATCCCCGGGAGCATGAGGTCGAGCAGGACGATGTCTGCACCGCGATCGCGGAACGCCGACAGCGCGGCCGGTCCGTCCTCGGCGATCTCGACGTCGTAGCCTTCGCGACGGAGCAGGTAGGCGAGCGGATCGGCGAGATCCGGCTCGTCCTCGACGAGCAGCACACGGGTCATGCGGGGTCTCCCTTCGTGGGGACGGGAGCCGTGGAGGTGCCGGCGGCGGTCGAGACCGCCTTCGACTTCGGCTTGGACTTCTTGCGTTTGCGCTTGCGCGACGGGTCGTCGAGCGGCGCGTCGATGCGCGGCAGGCGGATCGTGAAGGTCGAGCCCTTCCCCGGTCGCGACCACAGGCGCACCTCGCCGCCGTGCCGCTGCACGGCGTGCTTGACGATCGACAGGCCGAGACCCGTGCCGCCCGTGCGCCGGGAGCGCGCCTGGTCGGCGCGGTAGAACCGCTCGAAGATGCGGTCCTGATCGCCTTCGGCGATGCCGATGCCGCGATCCGTGACGGAGATCTCGACGATGTCGTCGACCGCCTTGACGCCGACGGCGACGGCCGACCCCTGCGGGGAGTACGCGATCGCGTTCGCGACGAGGTTCCCCACGGCTTCGCCGAGCACCTGCGCGTCGCCGCGCACGTAGACGCCCTTGACGCCGCCGCGGTGCAGGAGAACGCCCGCGGAGGCCGCCTGGATCGCGTGCGCCTCGAGCGCCGACGCGACGATCTCGTCGACGGAGACGTCGCGCTCGGCCGTCAGGTCGTCGGCCGACTGAAGGCGCGACAGGTTCATGATGCGCGACGTGAGCAGAGCGAGCCGGGATGCCTCGCCCGTCAGGCGCGATGCGAAGATGCGCACCTGCTCGGGGTCGTCGGCTGCGGACTCGATCGCCTCGGCGAGGAGGCTGACGGCGCCGACGGGCGTCTTGAGCTCATGACTCGTGTTCGCCACGAAGTCGCGGCGCATCTGCTCGACGCGCTCCTTCTCCGTGATGTCGCGGAGGACGAGCAGCACGAGGCGCGGCGAGATCCGCGTCGCGCGGACGGCGACGAGCCGCGGCTCGGCAGGGGCGGGGCCCCGGCGCAGCCGCAGCGTCTCGGTCGCCGCCCCCGACTCCGCGCCGCGAGCGCGGCGGGCGAGCGCCCGCAGCTCGTCACCAGGGACGACGTTGCCCTCTTCGAGGCCGAAGGGGCCCGCGGGGGCGGATGCCGCGAGCACGGTCGACGACGTGTCGACGACGACGGCCGGGTCGTCCATGCCGTGCATGACGTCGCGAACGCCGTCCGGGATCTCGACCGACGTCTCGGCGCGCATGCGGTCGCGCGCACGCATCGAGACGACCACGAGGGCGGAGATCGACCCGCCGATCGCGACGCCGACGAGCAGCGCAAGCAGCGCGAGCTGCGTCGAATCCATGTCCTCCAGAGTAGAGGGACAGCGCCCCGGCGCCCCGTCGGCCCGAACACCGCGGGAGGCGCATCCGGCTACTATTCACTCCTGGAGCACCGTTCGTTAACCTTCGCTGGCGAGAATCGCCGAGTCGCAGGACGAGTGCGTCCAGGCGAAAACGGAAGGGTTGCAGCGGATGCGCGAAGTGTTCCACCACTCGCTGGAGGATGTCCAGGGGCGCCTGGTCGAGATCGCGGAGCTCGTGACGATCGCGATCGACAAGGCCACGCAGGCATTCGGCACGAGCGACGTCTCGCTCGCCGAGGAGGTCATCGAGGCCGATGCGATCATCGACGAGAAGGCGATCGCACTCGACGAGCTCGCGATCGAGATCCTCGCGCGCCAGCAGCCCGTCGCCCGCGACCTGCGCATCGTGGTGAGCGCGCTGCGCATCAGCGCGTCGCTCGAGCGCATGGGAGACATCGCCGAGCACATCGCGCAGCTGACGCGCATGCGGTTCCCCGAGCGCGCCATCCCCAAGGGGCTCAAGGGCACGTTCACGCGCATGGGCGGCCTCGACGTCGAGGTGTCCCGTCAGCTCACGGAGCTCCTGCGCACGCAGGACCTCGAGATCGCCGACCGGATCCGCAACGCCGACGACGAGATCGACGAGCTGCACGTCTCCGTGTTCGAGAAGGTCCTGAGCGACAGCTGGCAGGGCGAGGCGGCCGCGACGGTCGACGCGACCCTCGCGAGCCGGTACCACGAGCGCTTCGCCGACCACGCCGTGTCGATCTCGAAGAAGGTCATCTACCTCGCGACCGGCGACTGGACGCCCGACACGGACGACACGTTCGTCGTGCCCGGAGGCGCACAGGCGTAGGCCCCGCAGACGAAGAGGAGCGGATGCTGCCGGGGGGCGGCATCCGCTCTTCCGTGTCTGCGCGGTGCTCCTGCGCGCGTGCTCCTGCGCGCGAAGCGTCTGCGCCGTGCTCCCTGCGCTGCGTCCGTGATCCTGCGCTGCGTCCGTGATCCTGCGCTGCGTCCGTGCTCCCGCGCTGCGTGCGCGCGGTGCGCCGTGCGGAGCGGGGGTCCGGGTCGACGCCGCGGCGGCATCGACCCGGGCCTCGTCAGGCCTTGCCCTGGTTCGCGACGGCGGCGGCGCCCGCCGCGGCGGCCTCGGGATCGAGGTACTCGCCCGGGCCGAGCGGCAGGAGGTCCTCGCCGAGCTTGTAGACGAGCGGGATGCCGGTGGGGATGTTGAGCTCGGCGATGTCGGCGTCGCTGATGCCGTCGAGGTGCTTGACGAGTCCGCGCAGCGAGTTGCCGTGCGCCGTGACGAGGACGGTCCTGCCCGCCTTCAGGTCGGGGACGATCTCGCCCTCCCAGTACGGCAGGAGGCGGTCGATGACGAGCTTGAGCGACTCCGTCCGCGGGAGCTCGCCGTCGATGCCGGCGTAGCGCACGTCGTCGACCTGGCTGTACGGGTCGTCGTCGGCGAGCGGGGGCGGCGGCACGTCGAACGAGCGGCGCCACAGCATGAACTGCTCCTCGCCGAACTCCTCGAGGGTCTGCGCCTTGTCCTTGCCCTGCAGCGCGCCGTAGTGGCGCTCGTTGAGGCGCCACGAGCGCTTGACGGGGATCCACAGCCGGTCGGCGGCGTCGAGAGCGATGTCGGCCGTCTGGATCGCGCGGCTCAGCACCGACGTGTGCAGGACGTCGGGATGCAGGCCCGACTCGGCGAGCAGCTCGCCGCCGCGCTGGGCCTCGGCCTTGCCCTGGTCCGTGAGGCGGACGTCCACCCATCCGGTGAACTGGTTCGACTTGTTCCACTCGCTCTGGCCGTGGCGGAGGAGGATCAGCGTGTAGGGCGCAGTCATGCGCTCAGCTTAGCGAGGAGCCGCGCGACACGCCCCTGGGAGTGACGGCCGATGTCGGGCTGGCATCATGGGGGGATGCCGTCCGGTCGCTCCCCCGTCGGCCAGGTGACGCGCGGCACGACGGGCACGAACCGCCTGCGCCGCGTCGACCGCTGGATCGCGCGGCATCCCGTGCTGCGTCGTACGACGGATCCGCTCGTCGTCGACCTGGGCTACGGCGCGAGCGGCGTGACGGCGCTCGAGCTGCATGCCCGCCTCGCGCGGGCCCGTCCCGACGTCGAGGTCCTCGGCCTCGAGATCGACCCGGCGCGCGTCGCCCGGGCGACCGCGCAGCTGCGCGAGGTCCGCGCGGGCGGGACGGCCTTCGCCCCGGAGGCGCACGTGTCGTTCGCGCTCGGCGGGTTCGAGGTGCCTGTCGCGCAGGGACGCAGGCCCGCCGTCATACGAGCCATGAACGTCCTGCGGCAGTACGACGAGTCCGACGTCGCGGCGGCCTGGCGGCGCATGGCCGCGCGCCTCGCGATGGGCGGCCTGCTCGTCGAGGGCACGTGCGACGAGCTCGGCCGGATCACGACGTGGATCGCGGTCGACGCGGAGGCCGTGCCGCGGTCCCTCACGCTGTCGCTGCGACTCACCGGGCTCGAACGGCCCTCCGTCGCGGCCGAGCGCCTGCCCAAGGCCCTCATCCACAGGAACGTGCCCGGCGAGCCCGTGCACGCCTTCCTGCAGGCCCTCGACGCGGAGTGGGAGCGCGCGTCCGCCGTCTCGCCGTTCGGTCCCGTGCACCGCTGGCAGACGGCGCTGAGCGCCCTGCAGGCGTCGGGCTGGCCGCTCGTCGCACGCTCCCGCTGGCGCCTCGGCGAGGTCACGGTGCCGTGGGAGGCCGTCGCCCCGGCATCCTGACCCCGCTTCCCATCCGCGCCCTCGCATCCGCGCCCTCGCACGGGCGCGCGCCGCCGCCGACCCCGTGCGCCCACGTCGACCCCGTGCGCCCGCGATCGGGGCCCGCAGGCCGGGCCTCAGATGCGCGGAACGGCCGCGCGCGCCTCGGCCGGCGGCATCCCGGTCGCCGTCAGGAGGTCGACGGCGAACGGCCGCATCGCCGCGACGAGGTTCTGATCGCCCAGCGACGCGCCGGGCAGCACCTTCGCGGGGTCGAGGTGAGACGCGATCGCGCGCAGGGCCTCGCGGGCGGCAGGCTCCAGCGAGATGTCGTCGAGCGCGGCGTCGGCCGCCGCGGCGCCCCGCAGCAGATCGGCCAGGACGTCGGCCGTGACGGCGCGCGCGACGCCGTCGTCGCACACGTACGCCGTGCGGCGCGCGATGACCCGCAGATTGCGGATGGCGAGGTCGAGCGCCTGCCGCGCCCGCTCCTGACGCTCGAGCTCGAACCGCTGGCGCCGCAGGAACGGCGAGATGCGCGCGATCGCGAGGCCCGCGTCCAGCGACGACCTCCAGTCGTCGACGAGCGGCTGCAGCGCGCGCGCCTTCTCGAGCCCGCGCTCCGCACGCAGGCGATCGCCCCGTCGCAGCGCCTGCACCAGGGTCTGCCCCGCCGACTCGACGCCCGCGAACACCCTGTGCCCGTCCCGTTGCGCCGCGCGCAGCGGATTGCGCGGCAGCAGCGCCGTCACGAGGACCGCCGCGATCCCCGCGACGACGCCGTCGGCGAGCCGGAGGAAGGGCGCCCCCGCCGGGACGACCATCACGATCGCCGACTGGATCGCCGCCGCGATCGCGAACCCGCCCTGCGGGGAGAGGAATCGCGCGATGACGAGCGTCACCGCCAGCGCAAGCCCGAGCTGCCACCAGCCGGCGCCCGCGACGATGAGCAGGAGCTCCGCCACGAGGATGCCCACGAGCATCCCGAGCACGGTCTCGAGCACGCGCCGCGGACGCGCGTCGCGCACGAGGCCCAGGCTCGAGACGGTGACGGTCGCGGCGAGCAGCGGCGCGGGATGGCCCAGCACGTAGAAGGCGAACGCATACGCCCCCGTCGCTGCCACGACGATCTGCAGGATCGGGACGGCCGACTCGCGCACGCGCGCGATCGCCCCGCGGACGTCGAACCGAGCACGCCAGCCGGTCGCGACGACCCCCGTCGCGGGCCCGCTCACGGCGGCGGCCTCACTCGACGGACGCGCCGGCCGGCGGCTGCGCGGCCCGGCGACGGCCGATTCGCGGAAGACGCGGGACGGATGCCGTGGCACCGGCGTCCGGCGGCACGACGACCTCCTGCGCCGCAGCGACGGGCCCGTCGGCCGTGTCGACGGCGAGCCCCGCGTCGACGGGGGTCGAACGGCGCACGAGCGCGAGCGCGATGGGGCCCTCCTCGTAGTGCAGCGCGACCGACGTCACGGTGCCGACCGCGTCGTCGCCCACACGCACCGCCGCACCGGGCTCCGGGAGCACGCTCCCGCTGCCGTCGAGCTGCAGCGCGACGAGACGCCGGGGAGGATGACCCAGGTTGTGCACCTTCGCGACGGTCTCCTGGCCGCGGTAGCACCCCTTGCTCAAGTGCACCGCGGTGCGCAGCCAGTCGACCTCGTGCGGGAGCGCCCGCTCGTCGGCCTCAGCGGACCAGCGCGGGCGCCACGCCGCGATCCGCAGCGCATCCGCTGCCGCGAGACCCGCGAGCGCGAGGGTGCCGGCGGCCGCGGCATCCGCGATCCGCTCCTCCTCGGCGCGTGTCACGATCGCCTCGACCCAGTCGCGGTCGGCCCCGGGGTGCGGCTCTGCGGCCGCATAGCCGTGGCCTCCCGCCGCGACGCCGGGCCACGGGTCGTGCCACACGAGGGGAACCCCCGCGGGCGAGGCCGGCGAGATGCCGCCGATGGCAGCGGCCGTCCCGCCGACGACGGCGTGCTCGCCGCCCGCGTCGCGCGGCGCGACCCTCAGCCGGAAGCGCATGCGGACGAGCCATGCCAGCAGCGCGTCGGCGTCGCCCGCGTCGGCGATGAGCCAGGTCGTCTCGCCGTCGTCGAGGACGGATGCCGCATGCTCGACGTGACCGTGCGGGTCGAGGATCAGCAGCTCCGAGCTCTCGCCGGGGGCGAGTCCCGTGAGCGCCTGCGACGCGAGCGAGTCGAGCCACGAGAGGCGGTCCTCGCCGGACACGGCGAGGACTCGCCGATCGCCGAGGGGGGCCAGCGCGGCGCCCGCCGCGAGCGCACGCTGCTCCGACAGCGGGTTCCCGACGTGGCGGAGCCCCTCGTCGTCGACGACGGCGCCGGGGACACGACCGAAGACGGCGCTCATCAGTCCATCCGCGCGAGTCGCGCCGACGCGTGCGACGAGAGCTCACGTCCGAGCGCCGCGATGTCCCACGCCCACAGCAGGTGCTCGTCGACGAGTCCGTACATGCGGGATGCCGCGGCGTAGATCTTGGCGTTCGCCGTGCGCACGACGGCATCCGTCGCGAGGTCGATGCGGGGTCCCTTCACCTGGCCGAGATAGAGCTCGGTGACGCCGTCGGCGTGCACGAGCGACACCTCGAGGTCGAACCCGCCGAGCGGGTTGCGCAGCGCCTCGACGTCGTCGGCGGTGCGCTGCGGAGCCGCGGCGATCGCGGGCAGGAGCCCCGGGCCGGCGTCGGCATCCGTCGCAGCGCGCGAGAGGCGCCAGTAGCCCATCTCCGACACGAGCGGCGTGCGCTCGCCGCCGGTGCCGAGCAGCCACGCGTTCGCCGAGTAGTTGAGGTAGTCGCCGCCGTCGTGGCTGAAGCTCACCCGGTGCAGGAACTCGCCCTCGAAGAGGCGCTCGCCCGCTTCGTAGTCGATGACGCCCGTGCCCTCCCACACGCCGAGCAGCCAGGAGAGCGGCACGAGATCGGCGGGAAGCCCTGTCGGCAGCTCGATCACGTCGCGCCGTCCGTCAGCGCTGGCCGCGATACAGGTTCCAGACGACGGCGCCCGAGACGAAGGCGATCGCGAGAGACGCGAGCACGAGAAGGCCCACGAAGAAGAGTTCGAGCGCGACGTAGTCCATGTGCCTAGCTTATCCCGGGGAATCGCGCAGCGCGCCGAACGGGCTCCGCCGCGCGGACCCGCATCCCGGGCGTCAGGCGGGGACGATCGAGGCGAGCGCGAAGCCGAGGCTGATGACCCCCATGACCACGAGCGCGCCCAGGACGCTCGCGGCGACGCGCTCCGTGAAGCCCTGCGACCGGCCGTAGCTGAGCTGCACGGCGAACGAGAGCAGGACCGATCCGCCGAGACCCGTCGCGAGCCATGCGGCTCGCCACTCCGGCGGGACGAACGCGCCGACGCTGATCGCGATGAGCGCGGCGACGACCCACACGACGATGACACCGGCGAAGGTACGGCGCGGAGCGAGCTCAGGCGTGGCCACGCTCCCATTGTGTCCCACCGCGCGCGGCGGTGCACGGCGAGGAGGGGCGGCGACGTCCTACACTTGGGTGACGGCGCTCCCCCAAGCGCCGGGAGGACCCGCCTTGGCACAGCTTCTCGTTCTGAGCTCCGCACCTGGAGGCGGTCCCGTCCTGCCTTCGCTCGAGCTCCTGAGCCACCGCGTGCGACAGATCCCCGCCGAGCCGGCACAGCTCGTGAACGCGCCGAGCGCCGACGTCATCTTCGTCGACGCGCGCATCGACCTGGTCGGGGCGAAGTCGCTGTGCAAGATCCTCAACACGACGGGACTGGACGCACCGCTCGTCCTCATCGTGACGGAGGGCGGCCTCACCGCCGTCTCGCCCGACTGGGGCGTCGACGACGTCATCCTCGTCACGGCCGGGCCCGCCGAGGTCGACGCGCGCGTGCGCCTCGTGATCGGGCGGATGTCGAAGGAGCAGGTCTCGACCCGCATCCAGACCTCCGGCATCACGATCGACGAGTCGTCGTACTCCGCGAAGGTGCACGGCAAGCCACTCGACCTCACCTACAAGGAGTTCCAGCTCCTGCACTTCTTCGCGACGCACCCCTCGCGCGTGTTCACGCGCGAGCAGCTGCTCAGCGAGGTGTGGGGGTACGACTACTTCGGCGGCACGCGCACCGTCGACGTGCACGTGCGGCGTCTGCGCGCGAAGCTCGGCGACCTCGAGCAGCTCATCGGCACCGTGCGCAACGTCGGGTACCGCTTCAACGTCTACGAGGACGATCAGCTGCCCGCGGCGCCCGCGCGCGGCTGACGGATCCGAGTTCACCTACTCGTCACATCCCCCTGCAATGATGAGGGGATGATCGAACACGAGGTGCTCGACGCCGGGCTCGGCGACGCGGACGACGACGACTTCGACCTGTCCGAGATCTTCGACTCGCAGCTGCCCGACAACCGCTATCTCGATCGTGAGGTGAGCTGGCTCGCGTTCAACCGGCGCGTCCTCGAGCTCGCGGAGGACGCGACCCTGCCGCTGCTCGAGCGCTCGAACTTCCTCGCGATCTTCGCGAGCAACCTCGACGAGTTCTTCATGGTCCGCGTCGCGGGCCTCAAGCGCCGCATCCTCACGGGTCTCGCGGTCCCGACGAACGTCGGGCGCTCTCCGCAGGAGGTCCTCACCGACATCGCCGACCTCGCGCACTCGCTGCAGGCGCGGCATGCCGACGTCTGGACCCACGAGGTCAAGCCCGCCCTCGCGGAGGTCGGCATCGAGATCGTGTCGTGGGAGTCGCTCTCGCACGAAGAGCGCGACCGCCTGTACGAGTACTTCCAGGCTCACGTGTTCCCCGTCCTGATGCCCCTCGCGGTCGACCCCGCGCATCCCTTCCCCTACATCTCCGGGCTCTCGCTCAACCTCGCGATCCGCATCCGCAACGCCAAGACGAGCCGTCAGGAGTTCGCGCGCCTGAAGGTGCCGCCCATGCTCCCGCGCTTCGTGCGGGTCTCGCGCGAGGGCGACGCCGTCCGCTACCTCCCGCTCGAGTCGCTCATCTCCAATCACCTGGAGGACCTCTTCCCCGGGATGGAGATCCTCGACCACCACGCGTTCCGCCTCACGCGCAACGAGGACGTCGTCGTCGAGGAGGACGAGACCGAGAACCTCATCCAGGCGCTCGAGGCAGAGCTGCTCCGCCGTCGCTTCGGACCGCCCATCCGCCTCGAGGTCACGGAGGACATGGACGACCTCACGCTGTCGCTGCTCATCAAGGAGCTCGACATCACCGAGCAGGAGGTCTACCGCCTCCCCGGCCTGCTCGACCTCCGCGGGCTGTTCGACCTGTCCAGGATCGACCGGCCCGAGCTGCACTACGCGCCGCACGTGCCGACGACGGCTCTCGCGTTCCAGCCGCCCGAGCAGAACGGCCGCGCCGACATCTTCGCCGCGATCCGCAAGGCGGACGTGCTCGTCCACCACCCGTACGAGTCGTTCGCGACGAGCGTGCAGGCGTTCCTCGAGCAGGCCGCGAAAGACCCGCACGTCCTCGCGATCAAGCAGACCCTCTACCGCACCTCCGGCGACAGCCCCATCGTGCAGGCGCTCATCGACGCCGCCGAGGCCGGCAAGCAGGTGCTCGCGCTCGTCGAGGTCAAGGCGCGCTTCGACGAGGCCGCCAACATCGTGTGGGCCCGCAAGCTCGAGAAGGCGGGCGTCCACGTCGTCTACGGCCTCGTGGGACTCAAGACGCACTGCAAGCTCGCGCTCGTCATCCGCGAGGAGGACGGCATCCTGCGCAGCTACAGCCACATCGGGACGGGCAACTACAACCCCAAGACGAGCCGCATCTACGAGGACTTCGGTCTGTTCACGGTCGACGAGCAGGTCGGCCGCGACCTCACCCGCCTGTTCAACGAGCTGTCGGGGTATGCGATCGAGAAGAAGTTCAAGCGCCTGCTCGTCGCGCCGCTGCACCTGCGCAAGGGCCTCCTGCGGCTCATCGACAGGGAGCGCCGCAACGCGCTCGCCGGCCGGCCCGCCCGCATCCGCATCAAGGTCAACTCCATGGTCGACGAGCAGATCATCGACGCGCTCTACCGCGCGAGCCAGGTGGGCGTCCCCGTCGAGGTGTGGGTCCGCGGCATCTGCTCGCTCAAGCCCGGCGTCGAGGGCATGAGCGAGAACATCACGGTGCGCAGCATCCTGGGCCGCTATCTCGAGCACTCGCGCATCTTCGCGTTCCACAACGACGGCGATCCGCAGGTGTACATCGGCAGCGCCGACATGATGCACCGCAACCTCGACCGCCGTGTCGAGGCCCTCGTGCGCGTCGTCGCTCCCGCGCACCTCAAAGAGCTGACCGACCTGTTCGACCTCGCGATGGATGACGCGACCAGCTCGTGGCACCTCGGCCCGGACGGAGAGTGGGTGCGTCACAGCGTCGGCCCTGAGGGCACGCCGCTCTCCGACATGCAGGACCGCACCATGACGAACGTCCAGCGTCGTCGCCGGGCGCGGGCGGTGCGATGACCGAGACGGCCGTCTACGCGGCCGGCGGCGTGCTCTGGCGACTCGTCGAGGGCAAGCTGAAGGTGCTGCTCATCCATCGCACGGCGTATGCGGACATCACGCTGCCCAAGGGCAAGGTAGACCCCGGCGAGACGCTCGCAGAGACGGCCGTCCGCGAGATCTACGAGGAGACGGGCATCCGGGTCTCGCTCGGCGTCCCCGTGGGCGTCTCGCGCTACCACATGCCCAACAAGCGCCAGAAGATCGTCCACTACTGGGCGGCGGAGGCGACGGAGCCCGCCATCCGCGCATCGGCGTTCGTGCCCAACAAGGAGATCGCCGCGCTCGAGTGGGTCGGGCTCAACAAGGCCCGCAAGCGCCTCAGCTACCCCGTCGACATCGAGATCCTCGACCACTTCGCGACCCTCGTGGACGAGGGCGTGCTGCACACCTTCCCCATCATCGCGCTGCGCCACGCGAAGGCGCTGTCGCGCGACGAGTGGAAGAAGGCCGACGCCGACCGCCCCCTCGCCGTGCGGGGCCGACGCGAGGCCGAGGCGATGGTCGGGCCCCTGCGGGCGTTCGGGCCGCGCAAGATCGTGTCGAGCCCGGCTGTGCGGTGCGTCAAGACCGTCACCCCCCTCTCGAAGTCGATCGGACGCCGCATCGAGCTGACGCGGCTCGTGAGCCAGGACGCGTGGGAAGAGGGCGAGTCCGATCCGCGAACGGTCGTCGGCAGTCTCGTCCGCGGGCGCCGCCCCGCCGTCGTGTGCAGCCACGGCCCCGTGCTGCCCGGCATCCTGACCGAGCTCGCGCTCGCGACGGGCACCCTGCGCGGGTCCTACCTGGGCAGCGCGTCGGCGCTCGACACGGGCGCGTTCTCCGTCGTGCACCTCTCGGCGACGAACCCGGGGTCGGGCATCGTCGCGATCGAGACGCACGACCCCAAGGTGTGAGCACGGGCCTCGAGAGCGTCCGCCTCGCGTGGAGCGCCGTGCCGGAGGGCGGCGACCGCCGCGCCGTCGCGTGGGGCCTCGTGCGCGAGCTCCTCGGCGATGCGGGCCCGAGCGCGCGCCTGACCAATCCGTGCGCGTACTGCGGCGGACCCCACGGGCCGCTCCGCGTCGGCGGGGCGCCCTACCTCGCCGGCATCGCGTACGCCCGCGACCTCGCCGTCGCCGCGGTCGTGGACGCCCACGCGACCCGCACGTTCGCGATCGACGCCGAGCCGGACGACGCATCCGGCGCGGGTCTCGTGCTCGGGGCCGGGGCCGGGCGGACCGTCCGCGACTGGGTGCGCGTCGAGGCCGCGCTGAAGGCCGACGGACGGGGGCTGCGAGTCGACCCCGCCCTCGTCGAGGTCCGCGAGGACGCCGACGGGTGGACGGCCGCGATCCCGGGCCGCGCCGTGCCCCTGCGCGGCCGCGACCTCGCCGGGCCGCCCGGCGTGCTCGTGAGCGCCGTCACGGACGACCCGGCAGCGGCGGGAGCGCCGGCCGGTCGAGCCAGTCCGTGAGGACGCCGGCGAGGTCGCGGCCGGTGACGCGCGACGCGAACGCGCGGAAGTCGTCCGTGCCGACGAGCTCGTGCCGGTGCGACGTCGCCCAGGCGCGCAGGAACGTCGCGAACGCGGCATCCCCCGCCTCGGCGCGCACGGCGTGCAGCGTGAGCGCGCCGCGCTTGTACACGCGGTCGTCGAACATGCGATCCGGTCCGGGATCGGAGATCACGAGGTCCTGCGGGAGCGCCGCCAGGAGCGCGTGGTGGGATGCCGCGGCCTCCGCCACGGTCGGTCCGCCGGACGCCTCGCTCCACAGCCACTCGGCGTAGCACGCGAAGCCCTCGTTGAGCCAGATGTCGCCCCAGCGGGCGATGCCGACGCTGTTGCCGAACCACTGGTGCGCGAGCTCGTGCGCGACCAGACGCTCCGACTCGGCATCGAGGTGGTTGGCGCCGAACACCGCGAGGCCCTGGGCCTCGAGCGGGATCTCGAGCTCGTCGGCGGTCACGACGATCGTGCAGGCCTCCTGCGGGTACGGTCCGAACGCCGACTCGAACACCGCCATCATGTGCGGCAGCGGCGCGAAGGCCCGCCGCGCGGCCGTGCGCTGCGCGGGAGCGCACGCGAGCGTCATCCGGTCGCTCAGCCGCTCGGTGCGGTAGCGGCCGACGTGGACGGCGGCGAGGTAGGCGGCCGTCGGGACGCTGCTCTCGAACACGCGCACGTCGGAGCCGCCCCGGCGCTCCGTCGCGACGAGCGCGCCGGTCGCGACCGCGACATAGCCGGGATCCGTCGCGACGGCGATGCGGTACCGCGCGCGATCGTCGGGCCGGTCGTTGCACGGGAACCAGGTCGGCGCCCCGGTCGGCTGCCCCGCGACGAGCGCGCCGTCCGCGAGCTCTTCCCACCCGATCGCTCCCCAGCGCGAATGCCGCGGCGCGGGTGCGCCGGAGTACTCGATGTCGAGCGAGAACCGCTCCCCCGGCTCCATGCGCCGCGGGAGCGCGACGCGGAGCTTGCGTGCGCCCTGCTGCCACCTCGTACGGCGGTCGCCGTCGACCCGCACGCGCGATGCACGCAGGCCGATGAGATCGAGCGTCACGGACGAGGTCGCGACGGCCGTGACCGCGTTGACGATCGCGCGCCCCTCCAGACGGTTGGTGCGCACGCGGTAGGCGAGGTCGAGGTCGTACGTCTCGACGTCGTACGACGGGTCTCCGCTCTGCGGCGCATACGGATCGTGGCCGATCACGATGTCGACTGGTAGGCGCGCACCTTGACGGCGCGCCAGGGTCCGATGGGGTTGCCGCTCCAGCGCGTGCCGACCGGCACGGTCTCGCCGCGCATGACGAGCGAGGCGGGGCCGACGGTCGCGTGCGCGCCGATGCTCGCGGCGGGGAGGATGACGCTGTGGGGGCCGAGGGTCGCTCCGGGCTCGAGCTCCACGGTGTCCATGCTCATGATTCGATCATGGAACAGATGCGTCTGCACGACGCACCCGCGGTTGACGGTCGAGCCGTCGCCCAGGGTCACGAGGTCGGGCTCCGGGAGCCAGTAGCTGTCGCACCACACGCCCGTGCCGATGCGGGCGCCGAGCGCGCGCAGCCACACGGCGAGCGCAGGCGTGCCCGAGGCGGCTCGCGCGAACCACGGCGCGGCGACCATCTCGGTGAAGGTGTCCGACACCTCGGTGCGCCACACGAAGCTCGACCACAGCGGCTGCTCGCCGGCGTGGATCGGCCCCACGATGATCCATTTCGCGGCGACCGAGATCCCCGCGGCGAGCGCGCCGGCCGCCAGCAGGACGAGTCCGGAGACGAGCAGGGTCGTGGCCGGGCCGGCGTACTCCCACAGGTAGCCGAGAGTGAACAGCACCAGCACGCCGATGGCGCACGTCACGAACACCGGCACGATGCGCCCGAGCTCCCACAGCGTGCGCGCGGCTCTCAGCGCGGGCGTCGGGCGGTACGTGCGGCTCTCGTCGCCCGCCGCCGAGATCCGGCGCAGGCGCACCGCCGGCGACCCGAGCCACGACGACCCCGCCTTCGCCTTGACCGGCGCGGACGAGAGCACCGCGACGAGCCCGTCCCGGGGCACGCGGTGTCCGGGGGCCGCCATCCCCGAGTTGCCGAGGAAGGCGCGCTTGCCGATGCGGACGGCCCCGAGGCGCAGCCACCCCCCGCGCAGCTCGTACGAGGCGACCATCGTGTCGTCGGCGAGGAACGCGCCGTCCTCGATGCGCGTCATCGAGGGGATCAGCAGCACGGTGGACGCTTCGACGTCGCGGCCCACGCGGGCGCCGAGGAGCCGCAGCCACGCCGGCGTGAACAGGCTCGAGTAGATGGGGAACAGGAAGGTGCGCGCCGAGTCGAGGAGCCGCTCGGTCGTCCAGGCCTGCCATCCGATGCGGCTGCGCACGGCGTGCGTGCCGGCGTGCAGGCCGATCGACAGGAGCCTCACGAAGACGACGACGGATGCCGCGTACGCGGCGCCGACCGCCAGCACGGCCGGCACGAGCCACACGAAGGCCGCCAGGAGTGCGTCGCCGAGCGTCGGGGCGCCGCGCATCCCCTGCGCGAGCACGAGGCCCCCGACCGCGAAGGCCGCGAGCGGGAGCAGCGCGAGGACGACGGAGGATGCCGAGTACGCCCACAGCCACCGGTTGGGTGCAGGCGCGCGCAGGGCGGGCCACCCCGCGTCGAGATCGCCGACGCGGACGGCGGGCGAACCGGCCCACGCCTGCTTCGCGCGGACCCGGCCGAACACGGCGGAGCCGGGGGCGATCTCGGAGCGCTGCCCGATGCGGGTGCCGGGGGCGAGCGTGCTGCGCGCACCCACCGTCGCGTCGGCGCCGATCCGCACCTCGCCGATGCGCACGACGTCGCCGTCGATCCACGTCCCCGAAAGGTCGACCTCGGGCTCGACGGCGGCGCCGTCCCCGATCTCGAGCATGCCCGTGATGGGCGGCAGCGTGTGCATGTCGACGTTGCGGCCGATCTTCGCCCCGAGGGCTCGCGCGTAGTAGGTCACCCACGGCGCTCCTGCGAGGCCCACGGCATCCACTTGATCGGCGATCTGCTCGGCCAGCCACAGCCGGATGTGCACCCAGCCGCCGCGCGGATAGTCGCCCGGCCTGAGGCCCCACAGCAGGATCCGGGCGCTCACGACGGCGATCGCCATGCGGCCGAACGGGGTCGCGAACACGAGCAGCCCCACGAGGAGAACCCACCACGCGACCTCGGGCAGCACCTCGAACCCGGGCGCGAGCCGGAGCAGCGCGCTCGCCGTGAGCAGGTACAGCAGCCACCGCACGCCCGTCAGGATGAACAGCGGGATGCCGAGCAGCGTCTGCGCCCACTGGGCCCTCCGCGGCGTCGGCACGGGACGGTGGAACGAGGCCGGCGCATCGTCGGCGATCGGGCCGAGCGCCTTGGCCATGGCCCCGAGCCGCGGCACGTCGTAGATGTCGGCCACCGAGAACTCGGGGACGCGCGTGCGGATCCGCGAGACGAGCTGCGCCGCGGCGAGCGACCCGCCGCCGAGGTCGAAGAAGTCCGCCGAGCGTCCGGGGACGGCAAGGCCCAGCACGGCCTGCCATTGCTCGGCGAGCCATGACTCCGCCGGGGACAGTCCGGCGACGGGCGTCTCGACGCCGGGGAGCGGCCACGGCAGCGCCGCGCGGTCGACCTTGCCAGAGGTGCGGACGGGCAGGTCGTCGACGACGGCGAGCAGCGGCACGATCGAGGCGGGAAGGCTCTCGGCGAGAAGGGCCCGGGCGTGCGAGCGGTCGAAGGCCGCGGCATCCGTCGTCGCGAGATAGCCCACGAGCACGGGGACGCCCGCCTCCGTGCGGCGCACGGCAGCCGCCGCGCCCGTCACGCCGGGAAGCGCCTGCAGGGCCGCTTCGACCTCGCCGAGCTCGATGCGACGGCCGCCGACCTTGACCTGGTCGTCGGCCCGGCCCTGGAAGACGAGTCCGTCGGGGTCGTAGCGCACGAGGTCGCCCGAGCGGTACGCGCGGTCCCAGCCGAGGCTCTCGAACGGCGCGTACTTCTCGAGGTCCTTCGCGGGGTCGAGGTAGCGCGCGAGGCCCACGCCCCCGATGATGAGCTCTCCGACGCCGCCGGGCGCGACGCGGGCGCCGTCGGCGTCGACGACGGCGAGCGTCCATCCGTCGAGCGGGAGCCCGATCCGCACGGGGCCCTCGGTGCCGAGCAGGGCGGCGCACGCGACGACGGTCGCCTCGGTCGGCCCGTACGTGTTCCAGACCTCGCGGCCCTCGGACGCCAGTCGTGCGGCCAGCTCCGGCGGGCAGGCCTCGCCGCCGAAGATGAGCAGGCGCACGTTCTCGATCGACTCGACGGGCCACATCGCTGCAAGGGTCGGGACCGTCGAGACGACCGTGATGGCCTGCCGGATGAGCCACGGCGCGAGGTCCTCGCCCGAGCGGACGAGCGAGCGGGGCGCCGGCACGAGGCACGCCCCGTGCCGCCATGCGAGCCACATCTCCTCGCACGAGGCGTCGAACGCGACCGAGAGGCCCGCGAGCACACGGTCGCCGGGACCGAGCGGTGCGTCCTGCAGGAAGAGGTGGGCCTCCGCGTCGACGAAGGCGGCCGCCGAGCGGTGGCTGACGGCGACGCCCTTGGGCACGCCGGTGGACCCCGACGTGAAGATGATCCATGCGTCGTCGTCGACGGAAGGCGGCGGCACCGTCACGAGCGCGTGCGTGCTCGGGTGCGCGGCGGGCCGGTCGAAGAGGGATGCCGCGCCCGGCTCCGCCGGCTCCTCCGACACGACGGCGGGGACGTACGCGCCGCCGTCGCCCACGATGCCGGTCACGCGGGCTTCGCCGAACACGAGGCGCGCGCGCTCGTCCGGGTCGTCGGCGTCGACGGGAACGTAGGCGGCGCCCGCCGCGAGCACCCCGAGGATCGTGATGTACAGGTCCTTCGAGCCCGAGGGCATCCGCACCCCGACGCGGTCGCCGCGCCGGACCCCCGCGTCGTGGAGGCGCGCGGCCGTCTGGCCGACCCGCGCCGTGAGCTCGCGATAGCTCAGAGCGCCGGAGCCGTCGTCGATGGCAGACGACTCCGGATGCCGCGCCGTCGTCTCGCGGAGGATGTCGACGAGGGTCCGCGGCGCGGGCGCAGCGGACGAGCGATCGAGCTCGGGCTGTGCGCGCTCCGAGGTGGAGTGGACCACTGTCAGGCGAGGAGCGCGACGAGCTGCGCCTTGTTCAGGCGCGAGTATCCGGTCCTGCCCGCGTCGCGGGCACGGGCGCGCAGCTCCGCGACCGTGAGAGCGGCAAGCTCCGACGACTCTCCTTCGTCGGATGCCGCGTCCGCGACGGCTCGACCCGCCTCGGCGCCCTCGACGGCGGACGCGGGCTCGGCGGCGGGTGCGGCATCCGTCAGGGAGACCTCTGCGGCCTCCGCGGCCTCTTCTGCGGCCCTGGCCTCCTTCTCGGCGAGCTCGGCGACGGCGCGCTCCGCCTCGGCCTCGGCGCGGAGGGCGGCCTTCGCGGCCTTCGTCGCCGCCTTCTTGAGGGACTTGGCCTCGGCGGCGCGCTCGGCCGCCTCGGCGGCCGCCCGGGCGGCGGCCTCCTCCGCACGGCGGGCCTCCGCCTTGAGCCGGGCCTTCTCCTCCGCCGCCAGGATGGCCTTCCGCGTCGCGCGGGAGAGCTCGCGGGCCGCCCGGGCCGCCTTCTCGGCGATGCGGCGCGGGTTCTTGCGGAGGGCCTTTTTCGAGACGTCCGCGACGCCGCGGGTCTCTTCGGCCAGGTCGAGGAGCTTGCGGCGGGGCTTGCCCGGGAGGTCTTTCGCGACTCTGCGGGCCTGCTTCGCCGCCGCGGCGGCGTCGTCCAGCGCTTCGCGCGCCGCGCGCTCGAGCTTCGTGGTCTTTGCCATTCCTCCACGGTATCGGGAACGCGCCGCTCACCAAGGTGCGCCCGAGGTCGTTCACCTCGCGTTTACCATCGCAGCCCGTTCCCTTAAGAGTGGCTGTCTACCGTCATGTCGTGCCCTGCACCGGGCCCAATTCCCCTTACATGTGAAGGATTCACCACAGTGAAGATCTCCCGCATCGCCCAGCTGGGCGCTGTCGCCGCCATCGCGGCCCTCACTCTCACCGCCTGCGCCAGCAACGAGGGCGGGACGACGGCTCCGACCGAGACCGACGCGCCGACGCTGTCGGGCAGCCTCAGCGGCTCCGGCGCCACCTCGCAGCAGGTCGCGATCCAGGCGTGGACGGCCGAGTTCCAGAAGGCCAACCCCGACGTCACCGTCAACTACGACCCGCAGGGCTCCGGCGCGGGCCGCGAGTCGTTCCAGGAGGGGGCCGTCCAGTTCGCCGGCTCCGACCGCGCGTTCAAGGTCGAGGAGATCGAGGCCGGTCTCGGCGCGTGCGCCGAAGGCGCCGACCCCGTCGAGCTGCCCACCTACATCTCGCCGATCGCCATCATCTTCAACCTCGACGGCGTCGACTCGCTCAACATCGACCCCGCGACGCTCGGCGGCATCTTCGCCGGCACGATCACGAAGTGGAACGACCCGGCGATCGCCGCGACGAACTCCGGCGTCTCGCTGCCCGACGCCGCGATCACCCCCGTGCACCGCTCCGACAAGTCGGGCACGACGGGCAACTTCACCGACTACCTCGCCGCGACCAGCGGCGGCTCGTGGACCTTCGGCTCGGTCGAGGAGTGGCCGATCCAGGGCGGCGAGGCCGCTCAGGGCACCTCGGGCGTCGTCAACGCCGTCAAGGGCGGCGCGGGCACGATCGGCTACGCCGACTCGTCGCAGGCCGGCGGCATCGCCTCGGTCAAGGTCCAGGTGGGCGACGACTGGGTCGAGCACTCCGCTGAGGGTGCAGCCAAGACGGTCGACGTCTCGCCGATCGAGGACGGCCGCGCCTCGACCGATCTCGCGATCACGATCGACCGCACCACGACGGAGGCCGGCGCCTACCCCGTCATCCTCATCAGCTACCTCATCGGCTGCACCGAGTATGAGGACGCGAACATCGGCGCCCTCGTCAAGGGCTTCTTCGGAACCGCAGTGAGCGAGGCCGGTCAGGAGACCGCCGCGAAGAACGCCGGCAGCGCCCCCATCTCGGACGCGCTCCGTGAGAAGGCACAGGCCGCGGTCGACGCGATCAAGTAGTACCTTCGGCCCCAGGAAGGCGTTCTGCGCCTTCCTGGGGCCGATCCCCACCCATCTCCTCGACCAGGAAGCACTCCATGACCGAGACCACGGCGACCGCCGAGGCCACGCCCAAGGCCAAGCAGCGGCCGGGCGACATCTGGTTCTCCGGCTCCGCTCTCTTCGCAGGGTCGATGATCCTCGCCACCCTCGCGGCCGTCGCGATCTTCCTCATCGTCCAGTCCATCCCCGCGTTCTCCGCGAAGCCCGAGACGGCGTCGCTGCTGACGACGAACTTCTGGGACTACGTCTGGCCGCTCCTGTTCGGCACCATCTGGGCGGCGCTGCTCGCCCTCATCCTCGCCGTGCCGCTGTCGCTCGGCGTCGCACTGTTCATCACGCACTACGCGCCCCGCCGCCTCGCGCAGGGCCTCGGCTACATCGTCGACCTCCTCGCCGCCGTCCCGTCCGTCGTCTTCGGCCTGTGGGGCATCCTCGTGCTCGCCCCCGCCGTCCAGCCCACGTACGCGTGGCTCAATCAGAACGCCGGATGGTTCCCCCTCTTCGCGGGCGACGCCTCCGCGACGGGTCGAACGATCTTCACGGCGGCCATCGTGCTCGCCGTCATGATCGTCCCCATCATCACCGCGATCTGCCGTGAGATCTTCCTGCAGACGCCGAAGCTCCACGAAGAGGCGGCGCTCGCACTCGGCGCGACCCGCTGGGAGATGATCCGCATGGCGGTGCTGCCGTTCGGTCGCTCCGGCATCGTCTCGGCGTCGATGCTCGGCCTCGGTCGCGCCCTCGGCGAGACGATGGCCGTCGCCATGGTGCTCTCGGCCACCGGGACCGTGACATTCCAGCTCTTCACGTCGACCAACCCGTCGACGATCGCCGCCAACATCGCGCTCACCTTCCCCGAGGCGTACGGCGTCAACATCAACGTCCTCATCGCGACGGGGCTCATCCTGTTCATCGTGACGTTCGCGGTCAACGCGCTCGCACGATGGATCGTGGGCCGTCGCAAGGAATTCTCGGGAGCGAACTGACATGACCGTGACCGCTCCTCCCACCGCCCCCGTCGCGGTCGAGCCTCCCGTCTCGCTGCGCTCCGGCCGCCTGGCCGCCTGGGTGCCGTGGGGCCTGCTCGCGGCATCCCTCGCCATCCTCGGCGGTGTGTTCTTCATCGTCGCGGTCGCTCAGGGCGACGGCTTCAACCTCGCGGGCTGGGTCATCACGTCGGCGCTCGCGTACCTCGTGCTGGTCTGGGTCATCTCGGCGATCGTCGAGGGCACGCGCAAGGCCGTCGACCGGCTCGTCACGGGCATCGTGACGGTCGCGTTCCTCATCGCGATGATCCCGCTCGTCTCCGTGGCATGGACCGTCGTCGCCAACGGCCTCGCGCGCTTCGACGCCGAGTTCTTCTCGTCCTCGATGCGCAACGTCGTGGGCGAGGGCGGCGGCGCCGTGCACGCCATCTGGGGAACGCTGCTGGTGACCCTCGCGGCCGCGATCATCTCGATCCCGATCGGCCTGATGACGTCGATCTATCTCGTCGAGTACGGCGAGGGCAAGCGCATCGCGCGCGGCATCACGTTCCTCGTCGACGTCATGACCGGCATCCCGTCGATCGTCGCGGGCCTGTTCGCGTACGCCCTGTTCGCGATCTTCTTCGGGGCGGGCGTGCGGCTCGGCATCATGGGATCGGTCGCGCTCGCGGTGCTCATGATCCCCGTCGTCGTGCGCTCGAGCGAGGAGATGCTCAGGCTCGTGCCGAACGAGCTCCGCGAGGCCGCGTACGCGCTCGGCGTGCCGAAGTGGCTCACGATCGTGAAGGTGGTGCTGCCCACCGCGATCGCGGGCATCACGACGGGCGTCATGCTCTCGATCTCGCGCGTCATCGGCGAGACGGCGCCGCTGCTCATCACGGCGGGCTTCACCGACTCCCTCAACCTGAACCTGTTCGACGGCCGTATGCAGACGCTTCCCGTCTTCACGTACACGCAGTACGCGAACCAGGGCATCCCCCCCGAGGCGTACTGGGATCGCGCCTGGGCCGCCGCACTGACCCTCATCATCATCGTCATGGTGCTGAACCTCGTCGCGCGTCTCATCGCGAAGCTGTTCGCCC
Organism: Microbacterium ulmi; assembly: GCF_011759705.1. Taxonomy (GTDB): domain Bacteria; phylum Actinomycetota; class Actinomycetes; order Actinomycetales; family Microbacteriaceae; genus Microbacterium; species Microbacterium ulmi. Next base: position 398,016 of record NZ_JAAOZF010000001.1, read on the forward strand.
CCAAGACCGGCCGCTGACCCGCGCTACCCGAAAGAAAGAACCCGTGTCGAAGAGCATCGAAGTCAACGACCTGAACGTCTACTACGGCGACTTCCTCGCCGTGGAGGGCGTGTCCCTCGAGATCGAGCCTCGCAGCGTGACGGCCTTCATCGGCCCGTCGGGCTGCGGCAAGTCGACGTTCCTGCGCACCCTCAACCGCATGCACGAGGTCATCCCCGGTGCCCGCGTCGAGGGCCAGGTGCTCCTCGACGGCGACGACCTGTACGGCAACGGCGTCGACCCCGTCGCCGTGCGCCGTCAGATCGGCATGGTCTTCCAGCGTCCCAACCCGTTCCCCACGATGTCGATCAAGGAGAACGTGCTGGCGGGGGTGCGGCTCAACAACTCGCGCATCTCGCGATCGGATGCCGATGCCCTCGTCGAGAAGTCCCTCAAGGGCGCGAACCTGTGGAACGAGGTCAAGGACCGCCTCGACAAGCCGGGATCGGGCCTGTCGGGCGGCCAGCAGCAGCGCCTGTGCATCGCCCGCGCGATCGCCGTGTCGCCGCAGGTGCTCCTCATGGACGAGCCGTGCTCGGCGCTCGACCCCATCTCGACGTACGCGATCGAGGAGCTGATCGAGGAGCTGAAGCAGGAGTACACGATCGTCATCGTGACCCACAACATGCAGCAGGCCTCGCGCGTGTCCGACAAGACGGCGTTCTTCAACATCGCCGGCACCGGCAAGCCCGGCAAGCTCATCGAGTACGACAACACGTCGGCGATCTTCACGACGCCCTCCGTCCAGGCGACGGAGGACTACGTCTCGGGCCGCTTCGGGTAGGTCCCGCCGACACCGCGGCGGCCTCCGGTGGTGGTCTCTCGCGGAGCGCCGGGTGCGGCATCCGCCCGTCGGCGCGTCGTGCGGCACCCTCCCGCCGGCGCGCGCTCAGTCGCGCGGGCTCAGCAGGTATCGGTTGAAGGCCGCGGTCAGCTCGCCGTCGACGGCGATCGGCGCTGCGTCGATCGCCGAGACAGGGGCGGCGAGCCGCACGCTCGAGACGAGCCACGCGGCATCCGCCTCGGCGAGCGCCGCGACCGGGATCGTCTCGTACGCCGTCTCGTGGCCCAGGGACGCGAGGTGCTCGAACAGGCTCAGCTGGGTCGTCCCGGGCAGGATGCCGCCATCGTGCGCGGGCGTCACGAACCGGTCGCCGAGACGCAGGATGACGGACGCGGTCGGCGCCTCCAGCACGATGCCGTCGGACGACACGAAGATCGCGTCATCCGCCCCCCGTCGCCTCGCCTCGCGGATCGCGGCCATGTTGACCGCGTACGAGAGCGTCTTGGCGCCCAGCAGCAGCCACGGAGCACGCGCCGGCGCTCCGCTGTCGAGTCCGCGATCGAGGGTCACGATCCGGATGCCGCGCTCCCGCGCGCCGCGGAAGTCCGCGGCATCCGCCCCCGTGACCCATGCGGTGGGGGTCGGCCCGTGCTCGATCCCGCGGCTGAGGATCAGCTTGACGACGCCCTCCCCCACCCGGGGGGCCTCTGCGGCCGCCGCCGCGATCGCCTGACGCCACTGCTCGACGTTCGGGATCGGCAGATCGCACAGGCGGGCGGAGTGCGCGAGGCGTTCGAGGTGGGCCGCGACCTCCTGCGGGTGGCCGTCGACGACGCCGATGGACTCGAAGATCCCGTCGCCGCGCTGCGTGCTGAGCTCGCCGACGCTCAGCGCGGGCGTCGCGGCGTCGACGACCTCGAAGGTCGCGGCGAAGTCCGTGCGAGGGTCGTCGGCCGGTGCGGGCTCGATCAGGAGGGCGAAGCGCCAGGTCATGCGTCGAGCCTAGGGTCTGGCCCGCGCGGCACGCCCGGGCGCCGTCGCCGGGAATGTCCTCGGCTCCGTCTCGGTTACACTGGAGCAGCCGGGCCGCAGTAACCCCGGGCTCCATCTTCTGCCGCCGAGAGCGGCCTTGCGCCGAGAGGCGTTCTGCGGCCCGGCTTCTCTTCGCCCGCCGTCAGGTCAGCGCGTCGACGTGGAACGGCTCCCGCCCGAGGCGGGACGGCGCGGAGCCCCTTGCCGCTCGGTCCCGCCACCCGTCGTCAGGTCAGCGCGTCCAGACGCCAGAGCGCCGCCGCAGCGCTGAGATCGCGCGCATAGTCGGAGAGCCGCGCCGCGCGGGTCGTGAACGCCGACGCCCGCTCGGGCTCCGTCGTCTCGTAGTCGTCTGCGAGATGCGCCGATCCGGAGGCCTGAACCCGGCTGAAGGCGGCGGCACGGTCGAGCGCGACGGCGAAGTCCCCTTCGAACAGCCCTCGCAGGATCGTGTCGATGAGCGCGACGAGCTCGTCGGGCCCTGCGGGCACCGGGGCGCCCGCGACGACGGGATCGGCCGAGTCGACCGCCGTCCGACCCCGCTCGTAGAGGAGCGCGGCGGTCTGCGGATCGTCGTGGATCATCAGCTGCAGCAGATAGAGCCGCCAGAGCGTGCCCGGGAGCGACCGCGACGGCGAGCGCGACCAGAGCTCGGCGATGTCGTCGATGCCGTGGTCGGACGTGAACGCGACGAGGCGGTCGACGACCGCGCTGTCCGGGTCGGAGCGCACGCGCGAGAGGAGGGCATGGGCCGTCGAGTGGGCCACACGCGACACCTCTGCAGGGTCCTCGGCCGCGAAGAGCCTGTCGAAGAGCTCCGCGGGCCGACGCACTGGCTTGTGGAACTCCCTCGCGTCGCTCATTCCATCCAGGCTACTCGCGAACTCCGGGAAGGTCCGCGAAGGGGCCGGATGCGGCATCCCTCGCGCGGCGATCGCGAGGGATGCCGCGCGCCGGTCACGCGGACTGGTTGACGCGGACGTGGTTGCCCGCGGGGTCGCGGAACGCGCAGTCGCGCGGGCCCCACGGCTGCTCGATGGGCTCCTGGAGCACTTCGCGCCCCAGCCCCGGACGCGCTCGAACGTCGCGTCGAGATCGTCGGTCGCGAAGACGAAGGGACCCGGGCCCGACCCCTTCGCGACGAGCCGGTGCAGCGTGTCGCCGTCGTCGGGCGAGCGCCCTGCGCCGGGGTCGGACAGCACGAGCCGGAGCCCGTCCTGGCCCGCGAGGCCGAAGCTGACCCAGCGGTGGCCGTCGGAGGCCACGTCGCTCACGAGCTCGAGCCCGAGCGCGTCGCGGTAGAAGGGGATGGCGGCGTCGATGTCGTCGACGGTGATGGGGCAGTAGGCGAGAGAGATGCTGGACATGCATGCCACGCTAGGTCGCCCGCGGGCGGAATGCTTCTCCGATCCTGCTCGACCGGCGGGTCACACGAAGCGGGCGGGACGCGTCAGCAGCTTCGCAATGCACGACGGCATCGCCTCGGCCGCGTCGTGCGGACGCGCGCGATACGCGCTCGGCGTCTCGCCGACGATCTCGGTGAAGGTCGAGCTGAAGGATCCGAGGGATGTCGCGCCCACGGCGGTGCAGGCATCCGTCACGCTCGCGCCTGCGCGCAGCAGCGCCATGGCCCGCTCGATGCGACGGGTCATGAGGTAGGCGTACGGGGTCTCGCCGTACGCGGTCTTGAACTCACGGGAGAAGTGCGCGGGCGACATGAGGGCCTGCTGCGCCAGCGTGGGGACGTCGAGCGGGCTCGCGTAGTCGCGATCCATGAGGTCGCGCGCCCGCCGAAGGTGCGCGAGCGTCTGCGGAGACTGTTCCGTGCGCGAGCGGGATGCCACGGCTCGACGATACCCGCGGGTCAGGACGTCGGGATCGTCGCGATCGGATCCGTCGTCGGCTCCGTCGAGCCCTCGACGGGCTCGACTGTGATCGTGATGCTGTCGCCGGTGGCGGGTGCGCCCGCGAGGAGCACCGTCGCCGTGCCGTCGGCCGCGGTCGAGAACAGCTCCGCGGGCGTGGACCCCGTGGTGCTCGTGAACCACGCCTGATACGTGTCGGCGGAGTCGACAGGGGCGAGCCCCGTCACGACGAGGACCGTCTTGGCGGCCTCCTGCGACCAGTGGGCGGTCACCTGTCCCCCTCCCGTCGCGTCGGCGGTCGCCTCGCGCGCGTCCGACGCCGCACGGATCTCGTCGAGCGCGACGACGGCGTCCGGCCTGTCGTAGAGAAGGTTTCCGACGAGCGCCGCGAGGAATCCGAGCGCGACCAGGACGACGAGGGATGCCGCCACCGCCAGCAGCGCGCGCGTCCAGGTGCGCCGCTGGACGGTCTGGATGATCTCGGTCGACGGGGCGGAGCCCGTCCCGGCACGCCGCACGGGCGGGCCGACGAGCTCGGGGGCGAGCTCTGCCAGTGGGTTCGTGACGACCGGGATGTCCGGGGCGGTCTCGGGGTGCGGGGCGGTCTCGGGGTGCGGGGCGGTCTCGGGGTGCGGGGCGGTCTCGGGGTGCGGTTCGTGCGGGGGCGAGTCCGCGACGCTTGCGCCCTGCGCGGGCCAGGGCGCGGGCTCGGCCAGCGGCTGTGCGGGCCAGGGCTCAGTCAGCGGCTGCGCGGGCGAGGGCTCAGTCGGCGGCTGCGCGGACCAGGGCTCGGTCGGCGGCTGCGCGGGCGCGGGCTCGGTCGGCGGCTGTGCGGGCGAGGACTCGGGTTGCGGCTGTGCGGGCGAGGACTCGGGTTGCGGCTGCGCGGGCGAGGACTCGGGTTGCGGCTGTGCGGGCGAGGACTCGGGCGGCGGCTGTGCGGGCGAGGACTCGGGCGGCGGCTGTGCGGGCGAGGACTCGGGCGGCGGCTGCGCGGACCAGGGCTCGGCCATGGCCAGCGGCTGTGCGGACCGGGGTGTAGGTGCGGTCGGCGGGCTCGCCGGCGAAGAAGCTTCAGACGGCGGGTTCGGGACCAGCAGCGAGTCGAAGAGCGCTCGCAGCTCATGCGCGCCTTCGGACCTCGGCTCGGACTCTGGGGCGTCTCCCGACTCGGGCTCGGATTCTACGCGGTCACCAGGCCCGGAGTGGGCTCGAGCCGACTCTCCGACGGCGACACCGGGCGGTGCCGGCGTGCCCCCGAGGGGAATTTCCCGAGCGACCGGCGGCACCCCGGGCCGCGTCGGCGGGGGAACCTCGGGCGGCGGGATCGGGGTCAGCAGCGAGTCAAAGAGCGCTCGCAGCTCGTGCGCGTCGTCCGACCCCGACTCGGTTGCCGCCGCCCCTTCTGGCGCAGGCTCGGCCTCTGCGCCGTCCTCGGGCGCGGACGCGAGCTCTGCGCCGCGCACGGGCCCGGACTCGGCCTCTGCGCCGCGCACGGGCAGGGGCTCAGCCTCTGCGCCGCCCACGGGCACGAGCTCGGTCTCTGCGCCGTCGTCGGCCCCGGATCGGGGGTGGGCCGTCCCACTGGAGGGGGCGACGGGCGGAACCGGGGCGCCCAGGATCGGGATCGCCTGCGCGAGCGCGACGGAAGGACCGAGCGGCTCGGCGCTCTGCAGCGCGCCCGCGGTCGGGTCTGCAGACCCGGGCGCGCGGCGCGCGGCCTGCTGCGCGCCCGCCGCGATCGCCGCGAGGACATCGGCGCGCACGTGCTCGGGGGGCTCGACCTCCGCGACGCCGTCGGCGAGCGCGGCGGCGGTCTCGGCATCCGCACGCGCGATGCCGTCCCACTCGGGGTGCTGCGCGAGCGCGGCGCGGAACGCCCGCTCGTCGTCGGGCGAGAGCGCGTGGAGGGCGTGGGATGCCGCGAGATCGGCGAACTCGTGCACGTTCACGATGCCGCCCCGAGCTCGGAGCGCACCCGCGACAGCCCGTCGCGCAGTCGCGCGCGCACGGTCTCGGCCGTCGCCCCTGTCAGAGCCGCGATCTCGGCCTCGCTGCGGCCGCCGAAGTACGCGTGGGTCAGGGCGACGCGCTGCTCGTCGGACAGCGCGACGAGAGCGCGCGCGAGCCGGCGGCCGTGCACGCGCGGCTCTGCGGCGTCGAGAAGCTCCGCCGATGCGCGCGGACCGCGTTCGTCGACCGCGCGCCTGTGCGCGATCGCGAGGAGCCAGGCCCGCCCGGAGGACTCCACCGGGTCGAAGCCGGCGGCGGTTCGCCACGCCTCGAGGAATACGTCTCGCAGCACGGCCTGCGCGCGATCCGGGTCGTGGACGATCCTGCCGACGATGCCGAGGACGCGCGGCGCTCCCAGGTCGTAGAGGCGGGCGAAGCCCTCTCGATCGCCGCGCGCAGACGTGACGATCAGCATTCCGATCCGATCCTCGGCCTCGTCGCCGGGACCGCCGACACCGTCCATGACCACCAGCCCAGCATGCCGCAGACGGCGCCGGCGCGCACGATGCCGTGGATCGCACGAAGTAGGCTTGGACGTCGAGGGCCTCTAGCTCAGTCGGTAGAGCATCGGACTTTTAATCCGCGGGTCGTGGGTTCGAGCCCCACGGGGCCCACTCATCGGCCACCTCCCCCACGAGGTATGCGACCGACGTGTTCAGCGTGCGCGCCGCCGACACGAGATCGGTCGAGTTCCCGCTGATCCGTCCGCGGCGTCGACGGGCGATGCCCGTCTGGCTCGTGCCGAGTGCGACGTCTAGCGGGTGGACAGCCGAACCCGCCGACCTCGGCGATCTCCTGTCACGGGATGCGCAGACGATCGTCCGCGTCGTGCATCCGCCGTCCGGGACAGTCATCGACTACCCGCCGGGCGCCGCGTACGACTCGGTGCAGCAGGGCGATCGCGACGGGACGGCCGATGGTCGTCCGAGCGAGTACGGCGCCGACTGGGACGCTTCCTGCGCCATCCGAGCGGTGCGGGCAGCGCGTGTCATGGATCGCGGCGAAACCGGGATCTCGATGAACGGGGGACCTTAGGTTGGTGGGGTGGAGCTCTCGCACCTCGGCGTGCCGGTCGGGCCCTTGACGCGCATTCACGGCGGGTTCGCCAATCGGGTTTACCGGCTCGACACCGACCAGGGATCGTTCGCGGTGAAGGAGCTGAACCTCCTCGACCGACGCCGGCCCTATCGCGTCGAGGATGTGTTCAAGTTCGAGCGGGCGGCCTTCGCTGCCGGCATCCCGATGCCGGAGCCGGTCTCGGCAAGCCAGGACACGCTGGTGCACCGGTGGGTCGAGGGGGAGACGGTGCCCGAAGCGCCGGTGTCGGCGGAGTACGCGTTCGAGATCGGTGAGATCCTCGCGCGCATCCACGCGCTCGATGTCGAGTGGACGCACGAGCCGACCGACGACCCGACACCACGGGACTGGCCCGAGCTCGCCCAGCGGGCCACCGCGACCGGGCAGCCGTGGGCGGACGAGCTCGCCTCACAGGTCGACACGTTCCTCGCGATCGCCCACTTCGTCGACACCTGCGAACGGCCGGGACCGGTCGTGCTGACCCACAAGGACATTCAGCCGTGGAACCTGCTGGTCCGAGACGGCCGGCCGGTCGTGCTGGACTGGGAGCTCTCGGGGCTGCTGGACCTGTCCGGCGAACTCGGCTCGACTGCGCTGAGTCTGGCGAAGGGACCCGGCTTCGACGACATCGAGCCCGCCGTCTTCCGCTCGGTTCTGGACGGCTATCTCGCAGGGGGTGGGGCGCTGCCGCCGTCGGGTCCGAGCTGGTTCGTGTTCATGATCGACGGCTGGCTGGGGCACACGAGGTGGAACATCCGGCGTTGCCTCGCCGGCGTAGAGGCGCGCACCGGTCCCGACCTCGCGGTGTCGCACGAGTCGGTGCGTCACGGCATATGCGGCCTCCCCGACCTGTTCAGCCGACTTCCGAGCCTTGACGCGCTGCTCCTGTGACAGCGAGCGTCCAGCACCTGATGCACTTCCGGGCATGTGCACGGCTCCAAGACGCCCGCGAAAGGTCCTGGACAGTTCTCGCCGACCATCGCGCGATGGCTCACCACGTTCTCGACGTGACACTCGGAATCGAGGTCTGGACCACCCCAGGGGGCATCACCCGCGTCTGGTCCGACCCGCTCCGCAGCGGGTGCTGTCGCGATCCTCAGGGTCGCAGCGGTTCGACGATCGATCCGCTGTCCGGAAGTCCGACCTCGACCGTCTCGAAGCGATCGCCGCCGACACGCTCGCGGTAGCCCGCGAATCGGAACGGGATGCCGCGCGCGACGCGGGCATCGGCATCCGTCATCGCCTGCACGTGGACGTGCGGCTGCGTCGAGTTGCCGGAGTTGCCGCACTCCCCGACGAGGCCGCCCGTCGCGATGCGATCGCCGGCGACTCCCCTGACGCTGCCTTCGCGCAGGTGTGCGAGGAGGACGAAGACCGACCCCTCCCCTCGGCGGATGACGACGTGGTTGCCCGCGATGGCGCTCGGACCACCGCGGATGCGCCCGCGTTGTGTCACGGCGTACGCGAGCAGCGCGGGGACGGATCGCCGCGCCCGATGATCGGCCTCGCCGTCATGGACGGCCACGATCGTGCCGGCGCAGGGTGACAGCACGGGCCTGCCGAAGCCCGTGAAGCGCTCGGGCGGCTCGGCCCCGACGAGCGCGCCCCATCCTGGCGGCGCCGAGCGGCCCCGTTCGTCGACGGGGACGAGGTCGATCGCGAAGGTCGTCGCGAACAGATCGGTGCCATGGCTCGGCACTCGTCGCGCGGGACTGTTCTCGACGAGGCTGAGACCGTCGAGGGGAAGCCGCAGGATGACGTCGCTCACGCGAGCCGAATCCGGCGGATCAGGCGCCCGACTCTGCAAGCTCGGCCCCCGCGTGCGCCAGCTCGGCCAGCGCCGCCTCGCTCGTGCCCGGGGCGACGCCCGCCACCAGGTCGGTGAGAACGCGCACATGCCGCCCGTGCTCGATCGCGTCGAACGCGGAGGCGCGCACGCAGTAGTCGGTCGCGATCCCCGTGACGTCCACTTCGACGACGCCGTGCTCGTCGAGGATCTCCGAGACCGTCCGGCCGTCGTCCGTGACGCCTTCGAACAGCGAGTACGCGGGCTTGCCCTGGCCCTTCTTGACGTGGTGGGTCACGGCATCCGTCACGAGCCCGGAGTCGTACTCCGCACCCTCCGTGCCGCTCACGCAGTGCACGGGCCACGTGTCGACGTAGTCCGGCTCGCCCGACGCGAAGTGGCCGCCGTTGTCGTTGTCTCCGTCGTGCCAGTCGCGCGACGCCACCACGACGGCGTACTCCCCCGCGTGCGCCGCGAGATGCCGCGAGATCCCTGCCGCGACGGCGTCGCCGCCCGTCACGCCGAGAGCTCCGCCCTCCGTGAAGTCGTTCTGCACGTCGACGATGAACAGTGCCTTGCTCATGATCCGAGCGTACGCCCGCGCGCGGGGACGTGCCCCGACCGGTGCATCGTGCGTCCACCGCCCGCTCCACGCGACGCGACCTCTGCCGGGCGACCTCTGCCGGGCGACCTCGGCCGGGCGACCTCGGCCGGGCGACGATGGAGCAGCGGCAGGCGCCCCGCGCTCCCGAGCCGTGTCAGGAACGACGGAGGCGCCCCGCGCTCCCGAGCCGTGTCAGGACCGACGGGTGCGCCCCGCGCTCCCGAGCCGTGGCGGCGACAACGCCCGCACCCGGCGCCCGGGCCGGGGCGTCCATATGCTGGAGCGACGATGCTCTCCGCCGCGCTCGCCCTCGTCGGCGCCCTGGTCTACGGCTCGGCCGACTTCCTCGGCGGGCTCGCGGCCAAGCGCCTCCGCTCCATCGTCGTGACGGCCGTCGCGGCGGTCGCGGGACTCGGGATGCTGCTGCTCGCCTTCCCGTTCATCGGCGGCGAGTGGCGCCCCGCCGACATCGCGTGGGGTGCTCTCTCAGGCGCGACGGGGGCCGTCGCGATCGTGCTCCTCTACGCGTGCCTCGCGATCGGGCCGATGAGCATCCTGTCGCCGCTGACGGCGGTCGTCTCCGCGATCGCCCCGATACTGTGGGGGCTGATCGTCGACGGCGAGTCCCTGTCGCCGATCGCGGGCGCGGGCCTCGGTGTGGCGCTCGTCGCTGTCGTGCTCGTCGGATTCGTCCCGGGCGACGGCGTCGTGCGCCCGAGCGTACGCGGACTCGCGATGGCGATCGGCGCAGGCCTCGCGATCGGCGCGTTCCTCATCATCATCGATCAGACCAGCGACGAGAGCGGCCTCGTTCCGCTCCTGCTCAACCGCGCAGTGAACGGCGCCATCACGTTCGGCGCCGTGGGCGTGCTCGCCCGCGCGGCGGTGCGCGCGGGCAGGACCGCGGCATCCGTCCTCGAGGCGTCTGGCGATGCGCCGGGTGCTACGCAGACCGGACACGCCGACCTCGAGCACGCGTCCGCTCGCATTGCGCTCTCGCGCACGCGCGCGTGGTGGCTCGCCGCGGGATGCGGAGTGCTGGATGCCGCAGCCAACGTCCTGCTGCTGCTCGCCCTGCGCGCCGGCGACCTGTCGATCGTGTCCGCGCTCACGGCGATGTATCCCGCCGGGACGATCCTGCTCGCCGCCGTCGTGCTGCGGGAGCGGATCGCGGCCGTGCAGTGGCTCGGCCTCGTGCTCGCCCTCACGGCGGGTGTGATGCTCGCCGTCGCGTGACCCCGACGGTCCGATGCTCGCCGTCGCGTGACCCCGCGGCCGTGCAGTGGCTCGGCCTCGTGCCCGGCCTCACGGCGGGCACGCTGCTCGCCGTCGCGTGACCCCGCGACCGTGCAGTGGCTCGGCCTCGTGCTCGCCCTCACGGCGGGCGCAATGCTCGCCGTCGCGTGACCCCGACGGTCCGACGCTCGCCGTCCCGTGACGTGGGGCCGCTGCTCAGCCTCGCGTGAAGAGCATCGTGAGCGACACGATGACGGCTGCGATGCCGAGCGTCAGGAGCCCGACTCCGAGGAGCACGATCGACCGCACCGCCGGCGAGCGCCTCGTGAGCCGGATGCGGTCGTGCACGGCCGCGCGCGTGTAGACCTCGGCGGCGTCCTTCCCCGCCAGCGCATGCTCCTGCTCGTGCGTCAGGCGGGCCTCGCCGACACCGCCGTCGTCCGAGAACCAGCGCGCGACACGGCCGCCGTCGGCATCCTCGAGCACGACCGCCGTCGGCACCCAGACGCCGTCCGCGAGCTGAGCGAGCGAAGCGACGAGCAGGGCGAGGAGCCCTGCGCCGAGACCGACCCACGTGAAGACCTCGACGACGGCGTCTAGCGCGTGCACCGGGCCTCCCGTGTGACGAAAACGGGCCGCGAAGCGCGACCCGTTCTCTGTGGAGCCACCAAAGGGAATCGAACCCTTGACCTATTCATTACGAGTGAATCGCTCTGCCGACTGAGCTATGGTGGCGTGTGCCTGCTCCCGCATGCACGATCATCGATCTTACAGGGTCGGAAGGCCGCTCGCGAATCGAGCGCGGGTCACTCGCACCGCACGTCGCCGTCGGGCACCGTCCCGTCGATGAGGTACGCGTTGACGGCGGCGTCGACGCACGCGTTGCCCTTGTTGAACCCCGTGTGGCCTTCGCCGACGCGCGTGATCAGGATGCCGGACTCGAGCTGCTGCGCGAGCGCGACGGCCCACTGGTAGGGCGTCGCAGGATCGTTCGTCGTGCCGACGACGAGGATCGGTGCGGCGCCCGCCGCGACGATCGGACCGCGCACGCCCGTCGCGGGATGCGGCCAGACCTCGCAGGGGTCGGGTCCGTCCCAGTACGGGGCGAACGTCGGCGCCTCCCTCTCGATGAGCGCCGCCGCTGCCGCCTCGGCGGCAGGGTCGATCCCGCGCGGATAGTCCATGCAGTTGTACGCGCGGAAGGCCTCGGTCTGGTTGTCGAGGTACACGCCGTCCTGTCGCGAGTTGTAGGCGTCGGCGAGCACGAAAGCGATGTCGGGGTCGCCTTCCAGCGCCGAGGACAGCGCGGCGGAGAGGTTCGTCCAGTTTCCGGGCGAGTACATCGCGAAGACGATCGCCGTGAGCAGCGTGTCGGCACCGAGCATGCGGCCGTCGGAGCCGCGGAGCGGCCGCGCATCGACGCTCTTCAGCAGGGTCGACACGTCGGCGAGCGCGTCGTCGACCGTGCCGCGGAAGGGGCACTCGCTGGTCGTGAGGCAGTCGGCCATGTACGCGCGCAGCGCCGACTCGAAGCCGATCGTCTGGATCGTGCTGACCTCCAGCAGCGACGTCGTCGGGTCGATCGCGCCGTCGAGCACGAGCCGCCCGACACGGTCGGGGTAGAGCTTCGCGTAGGTCGCGCCGAGGAACGTGCCGTACGAGTAGCCGAGATAGTTGAGCTTCGTGTCGCCCAGGACGCCGCGCAGCAGGTCGAGATCGCGCGCCGCGTTCTCGGTCGTGATGTACGGCAGGATGCCGTTGCTGTTCGCCTCGCACGCCTCGGCGAAGCCGCGATGCGCGTCGAGGAGCTCCTGCGTCCACGCCTCCGAGCCGCGGGGGTTCACCGGGACGTCGTACAGGTAGGCGTCCATCCCCGCCGTGTCGAAGCAGCGGACGGCCGTCGACTCGCCGACGCCGCGCGGGTCGAAGCCGATGACGTCGTAGGACTGCACGGCACGCTCGCCCACCATGAACTGGAGGGAGTCGCGGACGATCGAGATGCCGCTCGCTCCGGGGCCGCCGGGGTTGGTGAGGAGGGACCCGATGGGTGCGCCGCCCGTCGCACGATGACGGATGACCGACAGCTCGAGCTCTCCCCTGCCCGGGTCCGCCCAGTCCAGCGGTGTGCGGACGGTCGTGCAGTCGAACCCGTCCGTCGCGCACGCCTCCCACGTCAGCGTCTGTCCATAGAACGGCAGGAGCGCGTCGTCGACGCCGCCCGTGTCGGGGGCTGCCGTGGGCGGCGCGGTGGGGTGCGATGCGGGCAGGAGTGTGGAGAGGCACCCCGAGAGCGCGAGGGATGCCGCGGCGGCGAACGCGACGACGGCGACGAGGCGCCGCACGCGGCGCCGGGGCGTAGAGCTCACGGGATCCTTCCGCTCGCGACAGTCACGAGCATGCTCTCGAGTGCGAGGGCGGGTGCGACGTTCTGGTCGAGGTTTCGCCGCGTCTCGGCGATGCGGTCGAGCACCGTCAAGGTGCGCTCGGGCGTCCACGCGTCGGCGAGCGCGCGCAGGTCGACCTCGAGCTCGCGATTGATGAGGTCGTCCTCCCGTCCGAACTGCAGCACGACGACATCGCGGAACATCGACTGCAGATCGGTCAGCACCCGGTCGATGCCATCGCGCAGGCTTCGCGTCGCGCGGCGCTTCTGATCGTCGTCGAGCGCCGAGAGCTGCGACCTCACGGCGGGCGGCACGGCCGCCCCCTCGGCGATGCCGAGAGTGCGCAGCAGGCTCGCTCGTTCGGCGTCGTCGCGCTCAGCTGTGAGGGCTCTCGCATCGTCGGTCGCGGCCTGGACGATGCGGCCGGCCACCTCGACCGCGTCGCCGACACCGCGCACGCGGAGAACGCCGCGCAGCGTCTCGTCTCGTCGTCCGCGGGCCGCGGCATCCGTCGCGAGCCGCTGCGCCATTCCGATGTGACGCTGAGCGTGCCGTGCGGACTGCTCGGCGATCGCCTCGTCGACGCCCGTGCGGGCCGCGATGAGTCGTGCGACATCGGCGATCTCAGGATCGCGCAGCCGCAGCGTGCGCACCCGGGAGCGGATCGTGGGCAGCAGGTCTGCGTCGCTCGGCGCGCACAGCACCCACACTGTGCGCTCGGGCGGCTCTTCGAGCGCCTTCAGGAGCACGTTGGAGGTGCGCTCGGCCATGCGATCCGCATCCTCCATCACGATGACGCGGTACCTCCCGAGCGAGGGCGCGAAGTAGGAGCGCTCGACGAGGGCGCGCGCGTCTTTGATCGAGATGATGACGCCCTCCGTGCGCAGCGCCGTCAGATCGGGGTGCGTGCCCGCGAGGACCTGGCGCATCGCGAGCCGGTCTCCCGGCTCGGCGATGAGCGCCGCCGCGAACGCGTACGCGAGAGTCGAGCGGCCCGAGCCCGGGGGTCCTGTGATGAGCCACGCGTGGGTCATGCTCGCGGGGTCGGATGCCGCGGCCTGCAGCGCCTCGACGGCGACGTCCTGACCCCACACGGCGCCCCACGGGAGCGCGACGTCGGCATCGGCGGTCGAACCGGCGCGCTCGGTGCTGGCGACGGCATCCATGTCGATCAGCCTAACCGCGCCCGCCGACGCTCTCCCCGAGCAGGCGGGCGACGCGAGAACGGATGCGGGCTGCCAGCTCGGCCGCCGGCTGCGCCGCGTCGAGCACGAGGAAGCGGTCCGGCTCGGCCTGCGCGAGAGCGAGGAACTCGGCCCGCACGCGGTCGTGGAACGCCGACTCCTCCGCCTCGAGCCGGTCGAACGGCTTGTCGGCCGCGTCGAGGCGCTCCCGCGCCCTGGCGTGGTCGAGGTCGAGCAGCACCGTCAGGTCGGGAAGGAGCCCGTCGGTCGCCCACAGCGAGAGCTCGCGCACTTCGTCGCGCCCGAGCACGCGGCCCGCGCCCTGATAGGAGACGGACGAGTCGAGATAGCGATCCTGGATCACGACGTCGCCGCGGTCGAGCGCGGGGCGCACGACGGTCTCGACGTGGTGCGCCCGGTCGGCGGCGTACAGGAGCGCCTCCGCGCGGGGGGCGACCTCGCCACGGTGGTGCAGCACGATGTCGCGGATCAGCACGCCGACCTCCGTGCCCCCGGGTTCGCGCGTGCGCACGACCGTGCGCCCCTCCCCCGCGAGCCACTCGTGCAGCAGGGCCGCCTGCGTCGTCTTGCCCACGCCGTCGCCGCCTTCGAGCGTGACGAACAGTCCGGCGTGCGGCCGCGTCACTTCTTCGCCGGGGTCTTGCGCGTGGTCGTCGTGGCCCGTCGCGTCGTCGTGCGCTTGGGCGCAGGACCCTTCGCCCGCTTGTCGGCGAGCATCTGCACGGCGATCTCGAACGTGATGTCGTCGGGCGTCTGCCCTCGCGGGATCGTCACGTTCGTCGTGCCGTCGGTCACGTACGCACCGAAACGGCCGTCCTTGACCCTGATCGGCTTGCCGCTGACGGGGTCGGCCTCGAACTCCTTGAGAGCGCTCGTCGCGCCGCGAGCCCCGTACTTGGGCTGCGCGTAGATGGCGAGCGCCTCCTCGAGCGTGATGTCGAGCAGCTGCTGCTCGCTCTGCAGCGTCCGCGAGTCCGTGCCCTTCTTGAGGTAGGGCCCGTACCGGCCGTTCTGGGCCGTGATGGGCTCGCCCGACTCGGGATCGAGACCGACCGTGCGGGGCAGCGCGAACAGCTGGAGGGCCGTCTCGAGCTCGATCGTCTCGGGCGACATCGACTTGAACAGCGAGGCACGGCGCGGCTTGGGCGCGGCATCCTTCTTCGCCGCGCTCTTCGCAGCGGTGCCCCGCTTGGCTGCTGCGCCCGTCTTGGGCGCTTCGACGATCTCGCCCGTGTCGGGGTCGACCGCGACGGGCTCTGCGGGGAGGGCCTCTTCGAGGTACGGCCCGAACCGGCCGTCCTTCACGACGATGAGCAGGCCCGTCTCGGGGTTCTCGCCCAGCACGCGGTCGCCGCCGATCGGCGCGTCGATGAGCTCCTGCGCCTTCTCGGGCGTGAGCTCGTCCGGGGCGAGATCGTCGGGGATGTTGACGCGGCGGGGGTCGGCATCCGGGTTCTGCGCGTCCGTCACCTCGAGGTACGGGCCGTACCGGCCGATGCGCAGCGTGACTCCCTCCGAGATGCGCGTCGAGTTGAGGTCGCGCGCGTCGATCTCGCCGAGGTTGTCGACGACCTGACGAAGCCCCACCTGGTCGCCGGACCCGAAATAGAAGGAGCGCAGCCACTCGACGCGGTTCTGCTCGCCCCGCGCGATCGCGTCGAGATCGTCCTCGAGGGCGGCCGTGAAGTCGTAGTCGACGAGGTCGGCGAAGTGCTGCTCGAGCAGCCGCACGACGCTGAATGCGATCCAGCTCGGCACGAGCGCCTGGCCGCGCTTGGTGACATACCCGCGATCGAGGATCGTGTCGATGATGCTCGCGAACGTCGACGGGCGGCCGATGCCCTTCTCCTCGAGCGCCTTCACGAGCGAGGCCTCGGTGTAGCGGGGCTTGGGGTTGGTCGCGTGGCCCTTCGGCTCGACCTCGTCGAGGCGGACGACGTCGCCGACCGCGAGGATCGGCAGCGACTGCTCCTCGACCTTGTCGGAGTCGCCGCGCTTCTCGTCGCGCCCCTCCTCGTAGGCCTCCATGAAGCCCTTGAAGGTGTAGACGGTTCCGGATGCCGTGAACTCCGCTGTGCGCCCACCCGCGTCGACGGCGATCGTGACGGTCGTCGTCTCGTACTTCGCGTCGGACATCTGGCTCGCGAGCGTGCGCTTCCAGATCATGTCGTACAGGCGCATCTCGTCGCGGTCGAGCTGAGCCGAGACCTCCGACGGCACGCGGAACGTCTCGCCCGAGGGGCGGATCGCCTCATGCGCCTCCTGCGCGTTCTTGCTCTTGCTCTTGTACAGACGCGGCTGCAGCGGCACGGCCTGCGCGCCGTAGAGCTCGACGGCCTGTGCACGGGCCGCCTCGATCGCCTGCTGCGACAGCGACTGCGAGTCGGTGCGCATATAGGTGATGTAGCCCTTCTCGTAGAGTCGCTGCGCGACGCTCATGGCGTGCTTGGCGCTCATCGAGAGCTTTCTGCCGGCTTCCTGCTGCATCGTCGACGTCGTGAACGGCGCGCCGGGCCGGCGCGTGCCCGGCTTCGCCTCGACCGCCGACACGGTTCCGGATGCCGCGACCGCCACCTGGTCGGCCAGTTCGCGCGCCGCCTGCTCGTCGAGCACGACGACGGCCTTCTTGAGCTCGCCGCGGTCGTCGAAGTCGGCGCCGCGCGCGACGGCGGCTCCGGCGAGGCGGGCGAGCTGGACCCCGAAGGAGTCGGACTCCTTCGCGGCCTGCGCGACGACATCCCAGTACGACGCGGAGACGAACGCCATGCGCTCGCGCTCGCGGTCGACGACGAGGCGCGTCGCCGCGGACTGCACGCGGCCGGCCGACAGCCCCTGCTGCACCTTGACCCACAGGACGGGTGAGACGTCCCACCCGTACAGGCGATCCAGGATGCGCCGCGTCTCCTGCGCGTCGACGAGCGAGAGGTCGAGATCGCGCGTGTCGTCGACGGCGGCGCGGATCGCGTCCTTCGTGATCTCGTGGAACACCATCCGCTTGACGGGGATCTTCGGCTTGAGGGTCTCGAGGAGATGCCACGCGATGGCTTCGCCCTCGCGGTCTTCATCGGTTGCGAGGAAGAGCTCGTCGGCGCCCTTGAGGGCGCGCTTCAGCTCGGCGACGGTCTTCTTGCCGCGCTCCGACTCGACGTAGTAGGGGGCGAAGTCGTTCTCGATGTCGATCGAGTACTTGCCCACGGACGTCTTCTTGAGCTCGGCCGGAATCGCCTTGCGGTCGGCGAGGTCACGGATGTGGCCCACCGAGCTGAGAACCTCGTAGCCATCGCCGAGGTACCCCTGGATCGACTTCATCTTCGTCGGTGACTCGACGATGACGAGCTTCTTGCCTTCTGCCAACGGGGCGTCCTTTCTTCGATGCACACCATACACACCGGTCATGCAAGAGGCGCTGTGAGGATGAGGACCCGCAACGCCGCGACCGCCTCCGGCTATTCCGCAGCCGGCGGCGGCCCCGCCCGCGCCGACGCGCTCACGACGAGCACGCCGAAGCGCGCCGAGACCGTCACGGTCGCGACGAGTCCGTCGACCCGGCAGTCGGCGACGACGGCGTCTCCTGTCGCCGCCAGCTCGGCCGCGCGTTCGCACGGAACGCCGTCGACCGCACCCGAGGCGGCATCCGCGGCGGCCAGGACCGCGGCATCCGCCGTCGCCGCGAGGCGCTGCCCGAAGGCGGCAGCGCCGGCCATCGAGCACAAGCCCACGGCGAGCGCGGCCGTGCACGCGACGACGCCGACGGCGAGCGCCGTGCCGGGCATCAGGCTCCTCCCGTGCGGACGCCGGAACCCGCCCGCGCCGGGGTCGTCGAGCGCATCAGCGCCCTCCCGCGAGCGCGCAGGACGACGCAGACACGTCGCCGAGCATCGACGCGGCGGATGCCGTGACGCACACGAGGTCTGCGCGCTGCTCGAGGTGGGTGCGTGCGCCGGGGACCGCGTCGGCGACGGCTGCGACCGCGCGCGCGTCGGACTCTCCGCGCGCGGCGAGCCGCGCCGCGTCGGCCGCGGCATCCTGCAGCCGTACCGTCGTGGCGCCCGCCGCGAGCGCTCCCGCCCCCAGGAGGAGCACGAGGCCCACGGCGGGCAGGGCGATCGCGAACTCCGCCGTCGCCGAGCCGCGCTCGCCGAGCGGCCTCATGCCACCGTGAGCGCGCGTCGCACGAGATCGGTCAGGATGCCGCGCACCTCGTCTGAGCGCATGATGACGACCAGGAGGCCGGCGAACGCGACGGCGGCCATCGTCGCGATGGCGTACTCGGCCGTCGCGGCGCCCGTGTCGTCGAGGAAGAGGCGGGCGGCACGGCGGTGGGTGAGGGGTGGGAAGGACATGTTCTGCTCCTTATTCATTGGGGTGGACTGCGGGCACGACTGCGGGACGGGGGATCACACCGTGAGCGACATCGTCGACATGACGCTGAGGATCATCGGCGCGACGCCGAGGAGGAGGAAGGCGGGAAGCGTGCAGACGCCGAGGGGCAGCAGCAGCCGAGACGAGAGCTTCGCGGCTCGAAGGCGCCCGTCGACGCGGGCACGGTGACGGGCGTGGGATGCCGCGGCCCGCAGCAGCTCGACGGCCGGCACACCGGCCGACCGCGACAGCGCGAGGACGCGCTCGGCCTCGGCGTCGGGGGCCCCGGCGCCGGACTCGGCGAGGAGCGCGCGCGCTCGATCGAGCGAGACCCCTCCGCTCAGCGCGATCGCGAGGAGCTCGGCGCCGAGTCCGGCAGCCGTGTCGCCGGCACCCGCCCGGCGCACGAGCAGCGCTGTCCATCGGTGCGCCGCGACCAGGAGCGCCAGTCCGGCGCCGAGGCAGGCGAGTCCCGCGGGGTGCGTCAGCAGGACCGCGAGCGTGTCGAACCCGAGCGCGGCGCCGAGCCCGATCGTGACGAGCGGCAGCCAGCCCATGAGCTTCGCGGTGCCGGCGGGCTCGGCGAGGGCGATCCGCACCTGATCCGCGGTCTCCTGCGCGTCGCGGAGCACAGCGGCGAAGCCGCGGAGCGTCTCGGCCAGCGGCGCGCCGACGGTCGCCGCGACCGACCACGCCGCGCCCACGTCCGCCCACGCGCCGCCGTCCGCCGCGATGGCGGCGGGAAGCGGCATCCCCTCGTCGAGCCGCTCCCTCATGCGGAGCGCGACGGGATCGCCCGCCTCGGCGAGGTGCGTCCACGCTCGCGCGGGCGAGACGCCGGCCTGCAGCAGGACCGCGAGTCGCAGCACGGCGTCGGGCGCGGCCGCCGGGTCGCCCTTCACCGCGCGAGCCATGGCAGCTCCTCCATCGCAAGGCGCCCGTCGGGCGCGACGACGGGTCGCCCCGCCCCCGCCAGCCGCCGCACGCCGTCGGCGCCGCGGGCGACGTGCAGGACGCAGCCCACGGCGCTGGCCGCCTGACGCGCGAGCGCACGATCGTCGAGTCCGCACAGCGCCGCGAGCGCCTCGAGGCGCGCGGGGACGTCGGCGAGCCCGTTGGCGTGCACCGTCCCCGCGCCGCCGTCGTGTCCCGTGTTGAGCGCGGAGAGGAGCTCGCGCACCTCCTCGCCGCGGCACTCGCCGACGATGAGCCGGTCGGGGCGCATCCGCAGCGCTTCGCGCACGAGCCGGGCGAGCCCGATGCCGCCCGCACCCTCGAGGTTCGGCTGGCGCGCCTCGAGCCGGACGTGGTGGGGGTGATCGATGCGCAGCTCCGCCACGTCTTCGATCGTGACGATGCGCTCCCCCTCGGACGCCTCGGCGAGGAGCGCGGCGAGAAGCGTCGTCTTGCCCGCCCCCGCTGCCCCGCTCACGAGGAGGTTCTCCCGTCGCGCGACGAGCGCCTCGAGCTGCTCGCGGACGGCCGCATCGAACATGCCCCGCCGCTCGAGATCGATCAGACGCGGCGCGGCGAGCCTGGGCACGCGGATCGAGATGGCCGTGCCCTCGGCCGAGATGGGGGGCAGCACGGCGTGCACGCGGATGCCGCCGTCGAGCCGGACGTCGACACAGGGAGCGGCATCGTCGATATGTCTGCCTCCGAGCGCGATCAGCGCCGTCGCGAGCTCTCGCACGTCGGCCTCGGTCGTGCGCCAGCCGGCGACCCGGCGCGGCCCCGCGCCGCGGTCGACGTACAGGCCCGCGGCCCCGTTCACGAACAGGTCGGTGACGTCGGAGTCGTCGAGGAACGGGGCGAGCGCGCCGAGAGCGGGATGCCGCGCCACGACCGCCCGCGGAGCAGGAGGCTCACCCGGCGCCGGCGCATGCGTCATGCCGGGGAGCTCGAGGACCGCGCCGTCGTGCCGGGCACCCGCGGCGCGGGGTGCGCGGGGCTGGACGACGAACGGCTCGGGCATGCGTCGACGCTAAGGCGGCGCCTGCAGCGGCGCGCGGCATCCGCTCTCCGCCGTGGAGGGCACGACTAGAGCGCCTTCTGGGGAGGAGTGCCTGCGAGGCCTCGGGTCGAACGCGGCCACCCCGGAAAACGAGGGGCGGCATCCCATGGGGGGAATGGGATGCCGCCACGCGCGACATCCGATTTCGGGGGGGGTGGTCCGGATGCCGCAATGCCAGAATCGAATGTTCGGCCGGGATTGAGCATACGCAACTTGTCGCAACGTTTTCAAACAATCTCGACCACTTGCCGAGTGATATATCAGTGGTGTCGCGGACGGCGTGCACCACCCACTATCGGAGGTGGTGACACGAGCCTCGTCTGGGTAAATTGCTCGTGGCATCGACCCCCGGACACGGACTCGTCCACTCCGCACGCAAAGGAGCGCGCTGTATGACCAGCCAGATCGACCACCTCCTCACCGAGAACCGCCGTTTCGCCCCTCCTGCGGCCTTCGCAGCGGACGCCGTCGCCACGGCGGCGCTGTACGAGGAGGCCGCAGCCGACCGCGAGGCCTTCTGGGCGCACCGTGCACGCGAGCTGCACTGGCACACGCCTTTCACGGAGGTGCTCGACTGGTCGACACCCCCCTTCGCGAAGTGGTTCGCCGACGGAGAGCTCAACGTCGCCTACAACTGCCTCGACCGCCACGTCGAAGCGGGCGACGGCGACCGGGTGGCGCTCCTGTGGGAGGGCGAGCCCGGCGACTCCCGCCGCGTCACCTACGCGGAGCTGACCGACGAGGTCAAGCGCGTCGCGAACGTGCTGATCGGCCTCGGGGTGGGGCACGGCGATCGGGTCGCGATCTATCTGCCGATGATCCCGGAGGCGATCGCCGCGATGCTCGCCGTCGCGCGCATCGGCGCGATCCACTCGGTCGTCTTCGGCGGCTTCTCCGCCGACAGCCTGCGTACCCGCATCGATGACGCGGGCGCCAAGATCGTCATCACGGCCGACGGCGGCTACCGCAAGGGCAAGGTGTCGCCCCTCAAGCCCGCCGTCGACCTCGCCCTCGACGGCCGCTCGGGCGCCGGCCCGCAGGAGACCGTCGAGCACGTCCTCGTCGTCCGCCGGGGCGGCAACGACGTCGCCTGGACGGAGGGCCGCGACCTGTGGTGGCACGACGTCGTGCCCGAGGCGTCCGCCGAGCACGAGGCTCAGCCCTTCCCCGCCGAGAACCCGCTGTTCATCCTCTATACGTCGGGGACGACCGGCAAGCCCAAGGGCATCCTCCACACGTCGGGCGGATACCTCACGCAGGCGGCGTTCACCAACAAGGTCGTGCACGACATCCACCCCTCCACCGACATCTTCTGGTGCACGGCCGACATCGGCTGGATCACGGGCCACTCGTACGTCGCGTACGGACCCCTCGCGAACGGCGCGACGCAGGTGCTCTACGAGGGAACCCCCGACACGCCCCATCCGGGGCGCTGGTGGGAGATCGTCGAGAAGTACGGCGTCACGATCCTCTACACCGCCCCGACCGCCATCCGGTCGTTCATGAAGATCGGGCGGAAGATCCCCAGGAAGTTCGACCTGTCGTCGCTGCGCCTGCTCGGCTCGGTGGGCGAGCCGATCAACCCCGAGGCGTGGATGTGGTACCACAAGATCATCGGCGGCAAGACGGCGCCGATCGTCGACACGTGGTGGCAGACCGAGACGGGGGCCATCATGGTGTCGGCGCTCCCGGGCGTCACCGAGACGAAGCCCGGCAGCGCGCAGGTGCCGCTCCCCGGCATCGCGATCGACGTCGTCGACGAGGACGGCACGCACGTCGGCAACGGCAACGGCGGTCTTCTCGTGGTCACGAAGCCGTGGCCGAGCATGCTCCGAGGCATCTGGGGCGACCCCGAACGGTTCAAGGAGACGTACTGGGACAAGTTCGAGAAGCAGGGCTACTACTTCGCAGGTGACGGAGCCCGTCTCGACGACGACGGCGACGTGTGGTTCCTCGGCCGCGTCGACGACGTCATGAACGTCTCGGGGCACCGGCTCTCGACGACCGAGATCGAGTCGGCGCTCGTCGGGAACGAGGCCGTCGCCGAGGCGGCCGTCGTGGGGGCGTCCGACGAGACGACGGGGCAGGCGGTCGTCGCGTTCGTCATCGTGAAGGAGTCGTATCTCGCCGAGCATCCGATCGACGGCCTCGGGAACACGCTGCGCCTGTGGGTCGGCGAGCAGATCGGCCCCATCGCGCGGCCGCGCGACATCTACATCGTGGGTGAGCTCCCCAAGACGCGCTCGGGAAAGATCATGCGGCGCCTGCTGCGGGATGTCGCGGAGGGCCGCGAGGTCGGCGACACGACGACGCTCGCCGACACGGCGGTCATGAGCGTCATCTCCGCGCAGGTGAAGTGACGTTCATCCGACGACCGAACGGACGACTGCGAGCGGTCGGGTGAGCGCGGAGGGATGCCTCCGCCAAAGCAATAGGGTGCAGGGGTCCCCGCTCCTGCCTGGGTGGAGGCATCCCGGAGCGCGTTGCCAGAGCGAAGTCAGGCGTACGAGAAGACGACCTCGACCTCGACGGGGCTGTCGAGCGGCAGCACCGGAACGCCGACGGCGGACCGGGCGTGCTTCCCCGCGTCGCCGAAGATCTCGCCGAGCACCGCGCTCGCGCCGTTGACGACGCCCGGCTGACCCGTGAACTCGGGGACGGATGCCACGAACCCCGTGACCTTGACGACACCCGTGAGGCGGTCGACGCCGCCGACGGCCGCGGCCGCCGCGGCGACGGCGTTGAGCGCGCACTGGCGCGCATAGGAGCCGGCGTCGGATGCGGGGACGAGTCCGTGCCCCTCGCCGACCTTGCCCGTCGCGGGCAGCGATCCCGAGACCATGGGGAGCTGACCCGCCGTGTAGACGAGGTCGCCGTGCACCTTCGCCGGGACGTAGGCGGCGACGGGCGGCACGACGTCGGGGAGGTCGATGCCGAGCTCTGCGAGGCGCTGGGAGACAGACATCAGGCCTGCTCGAGCTGCGCGGTGTCGTCGAGCTGCGCGGTGTCGTCGAACTGCTTCGCGGCGACGGCCGCGGCATCCAGCCCCGCGTTCGCGGCGCCGCCGCCCGACGGACGCTTGAGGTACGCGACGAGTCCGCCCTCAGGGCCCTGCACGATCTGCACGAGCTCCCAGCCCTGCTTGCCCCAGTTGTTGAGGATCGCCGCGGTGTTGTGGATGAGAAGGGGCGTGGTCAGGTACTCCCACGTGGTCATCGCTGCTCCAAGAAGATCGGTCGCCGACGGCGGGGGAAGGCGGCACATCACGGTGCGATCGCGCCCGTGTGCCTGTGAAGGGATCGCCCAGGGTTCTCCCTTACGATCAACCCTATGCCTGAAACGAAACGGACTGCCAGCGGCGTGCTCGGGGGCCTCGCCGGGCTGGTCGGCCTCAGCGTCGTCGCCGCGGTTCTGGTCACGGCGACGGTGACTCCGGCGATCGCCGTCAGCGGCACGGCGGCGACGAGCGCGATCTCGATGTTCGACAACCTGCCCAAGGTGCTCGACATCGAGAAGCTCATGCTCCCGTCGACGGTCTACGCCAAGGTCGACCCCGGATCCGATCAGTATCAGCCGATCGCGAAGTTCTACGACCAGAACCGGTCGCCCGTCGCATTCGACGAGATCGCGCCCGTCGTGTACGACTCGATCCTCTCGAGCGAGGACAAGAACTTCTACAAGCACGGCGGCATCGACCTCATCGGCACCCTGAGCGCCGTCGTCGACAACGTCCGCGGCCGCGACTCGCGCGGCGGCTCGTCGATCAGCCAGCAGTACGTCAAGAACGTCCTGGTGCAGAAGTGCGAGGCCACGGCGGAGACGCAGGAGGCGCTCGACAGCTGCTACACGCAGGCGACGCAGAGCAAGGGCTCGGAGGGCATCCAGCGCAAGCTCCAGGAGATGCGCTACGCGATCGCGCTCGAGGACAAGTACTCCAAGAACGACATCCTTCTCGGCTACCTCAACATCGCAGGCTTCGGCGGCACGACGTACGGCGTCGACGCCGCCGCCCGCTACTACTTCAACGTGCCCGCCGCGCAGCTGAGCCTCAGCCAGGCCGCGACCCTCGCCGGCATGGTGCAGAACCCCAACACGTACCGCATCGACAAGCCCGGCGGGTCGACGACCGACAAGGCCGGCAACCCCCTCAACAGCGCCGAGGACGGCTACAAGCTCACGAAGGATCGCCGGGACTACGTCCTCACGCGCCTTCTCGCCGACGGCAAGATCACCAAGGAGCAGCACGACGCGGCCCTCGCCGAGCCGATCACGCCGGCGATCACGCCCGCGACGACGGGCTGCGCCGCGGCGGCGCAGTTCAACGCGGCGTTCTTCTGCCAGTACGTCAAGAACATCATCAAGACGGACACGGCCTTCGGCGAGACGCCGGAGGACCGCATGAAGACGCTGCAGCGCGGCGGCCTCGACATCTACACGACCCTCGACTACCGCATCCAGAACACCGCTCAGGACACGATCGCCCAGAACGCGCCCGCGGCGCTTCCGAACCTCGAGTTCGGCGCGGCGTCCGTGAGCGTCGAGGTCGGCACGGGCCGCATCCTCTCGATGGTGCAGAACAAGAACTTCAGCGAGGACGCGAACCTCACGGCCAACGACCACTCGTACACGTCGCTCGTCTACGGCGGCGACTACGCGTACGGCGGCTCGATCGGCTTCGCCGCCGGTTCGACGTTCAAGCTGTTCACGCTCGTCGACTGGCTCGAGCAGGGTCACTCGCTCAACGAGAACCTCAACGGCAAGTGGCGCGTCATCAAGCGCGTCAAGAACTCGTGCGAAGGCGACTGGGTCAACACGAGGAACGAGAAGCCGTCGAACTTCGGCATGGGCGGCGGCCGCGTGGGCACGCCCATGCAGTTCACTGCGGCGTCCCTCAACTCCGGCTACTTCGCGATGGCCGAGAAGCTCGACCTGTGCGACATCGGCAAGGTCGCCGCGAAGATGGGCGTCAAGAACGGCGACGGCAGCCCGATCAAGATGCCGAACCTCTTCGACATCATCGGCTCCGCCAACGTCGCGCCGATCGACATGGCGGGCGCCTATGCGACGATCGCGAGCAACGGTGTGTACTGCCAGCCGAAGGCGATCGACCGTGTGACGGATGCCGACGGCAACGATCTCACACCGCCTCAGACGTCATGCTCGCAGGTGCTCGACCCCAAGATCGCCGCGACCGCCGCCTACGCGCTGCAGGGCGTCATGAACGGTGGGACCGGCGCCGTCTCCAACCCGCGCGACGGCACCCCCCTCATCGGCAAGACCGGCACCAACGAGGACACGCAGACCTGGATGGTCGAGTCCTCGACCAAGGTCGCGACGGCGGTGTGGGTCGGCAACACGACGGGCGAGGGCTCGCTGAGCCGGAACCGCTCCGGCGGCGTCGCGCTCAACCAGCTGCGCCACCGCATCGCTCCCCCCATCCAGCACGCGGCGAACGAGGCCTACGGCGGGGACAAGTTCCCGGCGCCCGACCAGGACCTGCTCAAGACCGTCATGACCGACCTGCCCAGCGTCGTCGGCCTGCCCGTCGATCAGGCCAAGCAGACCCTCGAGGACGCCGGCTTCGACGTCGTCGTGGGCGACCCGGTCGACTCCGGCGAGGCCGAGGGCATCGTCGCGGCACAGGATCCCGGCGCGGGCAAGGTCGCGGGCGGCACGACCGTCACGATCAACCCGAGCAACGGGCAGGGGCTCGCGATCCCCGACGTGACGGGCAGGAACCTCATGGATGCGATCGGGGCCCTCCGCGGCGCAGGGTTCGGCAACGTCCAGCCCGGCACGTGCACGGAGGACGACACCGCCACGGGTCAGGGCAAGGTGACGAGCACGAGCCCGCCCGCGGGCACGGTCACGAACCGCAACGCCGCCATCAGCGTCAACTACTCGCGCGAGCACTGCTCCTAGTGCCGGCGACCGGCTCACGCGCCGCCCTCACCGCCCTCGCGGCGGTGGGGGCGGTCGGCGCGGCCGTAGCCGTGTGGGGCATCGGGATCGAGCGCTACCTGTTCACGGTGCGCCGGCACGAGCTGCGGGTCCTCCCGCCCGGCTCGGCATCCGTCAAGGTGCTGCACGTCTCGGACGCGCACATGGCGCCGTGGCAGACGCGCAAGCAGCAATGGATGGCGGCCCTCGCGTCTCTCGAGCCCGACCTCGTCGTGAACACGGGCGACAACCTCGGGCACGTCGACGGCCTGCGTGGGCTCCGCCGCGCGTTCGACCCGCTGCGCGGCATCCCCGGCGTCTTCGTGCACGGTTCCAACGACCACGCCGCCCCGACGCCGCGCAATCCCCTCAAGTACTTCAGGGGCCCCTCGAACGTCAAGCGGCGCATCGAGCCGCTCGACACGCAGGCGCTCGACGGCTACCTCACCGACGAGCTCGGCTGGGCAGACCTCAACAACGCCGCCACGGCGCTGGAGGTGGGGGGACTGCGCGTCGACGCGTTCGGCGTGAGCGACGCGCACCGCGAATGGGATCGGCTCGAGGTGCTTCCCGGCCTCCTGGAGGACCTGCGCGGCGACGAGCCGGGCGCTCTCACGATCGGCGTGACCCACGCGCCGTACCGCCGCGTGCTCGACGCGTTCACGGGCCTCGGCGCCGAGGTGATCTTCGGCGGCCACACGCACGGCGGGCAGGTGCGGGTGCCCTTCCTCGAGGCGGCGCTCGTCGCCAACTGCGACATCCCGCTCCGTCAAGCCCGCGGCCTGTCGGAATGGACTGCGTGCGGCCGCACGGTCCCGCTCAACGTGAGCGCGGGCCTCGGCCACTCGATCTACGCGCCCGTGCGCTTCGCGTGCCGCCCGGAGGCGTCGCTCATCACCCTCCTCCCCCGGTTCGAAGCGGGGTCGGAGATCGGGTAGACTCGGAGGGTTGCCACGGGGTGTGGCGCAGTTTGGTAGCGCGCGTCGTTCGGGACGACGAGGCCGCAGGTTCAAATCCTGTCACCCCGACCAGAGAAAGGCTCCACCATCGCGGTGGGGCCTTTCGTGCAGGACCCACAGGAGAACTCAGGATGCCGGCACCCCTCCTCGTCGCCTTCGACCTCGACGACACGCTCGCGCCGTCCAAGAGCGCGATCGATCCCCGCATCGGCGAGCTTCTCGTCGCACTCGCGGAGCGCGTCGACGTCGCGATCATCTCGGGCGGGCAGCTCGCGCAGTTCACGTCCCAGGTCGTGGACAGGCTCCCGGATGCCTCCGCCGACGCTCTCGGGCGACTCCACCTGCTCCCCACGTGCGGCACGCAGTACTACCGGCTGACCCCCGACGGGGTCGTGACGGTCTACGCCCGCTCGCTCACCGACGACCAGAAGGGGCGCGCGCTCGCGGCCGTCGAGGGCGAGGCCCGTCGCCTGGGCCTGTGGGAGTCGGAGACGTGGGGAGACATCCTCGAGGACCGCGGATCGCAGATCACGTTCTCGGCCCTCGGCCAGCGAGCTCCCGTCGACGCGAAGTCGGCGTGGGATCCGACCGGCGCGAAGAAGAACGCGCTGCGCGCGGCCGTCGCCGAGCTCGTCCCCGATCTCGAGGTGCGCTCGGGCGGATCGACGTCCGTCGACATCACGGAGCGCGGCATCGACAAGGCGTACGGCATGCGCCAGCTCGCGGAGCAGACCGGCATCCCTCTCGACGACATGCTGTTCGTCGGCGACCGCCTCGACCCCGACGGCAACGACTACCCCGTGCTCGCCCTGGGCGTGCCCTGCCAGGCCGTCGGAGGCTGGGAGGACACCGCCGCGTTCCTGACGGAGCTCATCCCGACGCTTCCGCTCGCGCAGCGCTGAGCGGAGCGCTCGCAGCGCGGGGCTCGTAGCGCAGCGCTGAGCGGAGCGCTCCGCTCGTCAGGCCTTCGCGGACGAGCCCGTGCGAGCGCGCGGCGCCCGCACGGGCGCGGGCTGCGCGACGGGCACGAGCCGGGTCAGCTGCGTGACGTGCCGCGGCTCGAGCTCGGCGAGGTTCTGCACGCCGAGGAGCTTCATCGTGCGCTCGATCTCGTCGCGCAGGATCGCGATCGTGCGGTCGACGCCCTGCCGCCCGCCCGCCATGAGGCCGTACAGGTATGCACGGCCGATGAGCGTGAACTTCGCGCCGAGCGCGATCGATGCCACGATGTCGGCTCCGTTCATGATGCCCGTGTCGATCATGACGGTCGCGTCGGCTCCCACCTCGCGCACGACCTGCGGCAGGAGATGGAACGGGATCGGCGCACGGTCGAGCTGGCGTCCGCCGTGGTTCGACAGCACGATGCCGTCGACTCCGAGATCGACGAGCCGCTTCGAGTCGGCGACGTTCTGCACGCCCTTGACGACGATCCTGCCGGGCCAGATGTCGCGGATGACGGCGAGGTCGTCGTAGCTGATCGTGGGGTCCATGGCGGCGTCGAGGAGCTCGCCCACGGTCCCGCCCGTCGTCGACAGCGACGCGAACTCGAGCTTGGGGGTCGTGAGGAAGTCGTACCACCACCACGGTCGCGGAATCGCGTTGACGATCGTGCCGATGGTCAGCTGCGGCGGGATCGAGAACCCGTTGCGCTTGTCCCGCAGCCGCGCGCCCGCGACGGGCGTGTCGACCGTGAACATGAGGGTGTCGAACCCTGCCTCCGCCGCACGCCGCGCGAGGGCGTAGGAGATCTCCCTGTCGCGCATGACGTAGAGCTGGAACCAGTTGCGCCCGTGCGGGTTCGCCTCCTTGACGCCCTCGATCGAGGTCGTGCCGAGCGTCGAGAGCGTGAACGGGATGCCGGCGGCCGCCGCGGCGCTCGCACCGGCCGTCTCGCCCTCCGTCTGCATGAGGCGCGTGAAGCCCGTCGGGGCGATGCCGAACGGCAGCGCCGACGGGCCGCCGAGGATCTCGACGGAGGTGTCGACGTCGCGGGCGGGACGAAGGATGTCGGGGTGGAACTCGACGTCCTGGAACGCCTGCCGCGCGCGCGCGAGGGACAGCTCGCCCTCGGCGGCGCCGTCGGTGTAGTCGAACGCCGCCTTGGGCGTTCGGCGCTTCGCGATCGTGCGGAGGTCGTCGATCGTGAGAGCCGCGTCGAGGCGCCGTCTGCGCCCGTCCAGCTCGGGCTTCTTGAAGCGCAGGAGCTCGAAGAGCTCCGCGGGCTTGGGCAGCTGGCGCTGAACCATGGATCGGGTCCTTCCGTCAGTCCTGGGCGAGTCCGGTGGCGGCGTAGTAGCCGGTGATGTGGTCGCGGACGAGGTCGCGCGCACGCTCGACATCGTGCGCATCGATCGCCTGGAGGATGTCTGTGTGCTCGTGCGCGAGACGGGCGGCCGTCGCATCCCAGTCGGCGATCCGTCCCGCCCCCTGCAGCACGTAGCCCTCGATGGCGCTGCGCAGGCCCCCCATCGTCGCCGCCACGATGACGTTGCCCGCGGCCTCCGACAGGCGCAGGTGGAACTGCGCGTCGAGCGCGAGGAACTCCTCCGCCGTGAGATCGGGGCTCTCCATCGCCTGCAGCGTCACCCGCGCCTCGCCGAGGGCGGGCTCTTCGGCCTCCGCGAGGCGCGCGGCGGCCCAGTCCTCGAGGATGAGACGCGTCTGCACGACGTCTCCGACGGCGAACCCTTTCGCGGCGACCTGCAGCCGCAGCAGAGAAGCGAGCCCGCCGTGGGGCGTCGCGACGATGATGGCGCCGGATGTCGGACCCGAGCCCGTGCCCGTGCGGATGAGCCCCATGACCTCGAGCACACGCAGCGCCTCGCGAACGCTCGATCGGCCGACGCCGAGCGTCGCGGCGAGCTCGCGCTCGGGAGGCAGCCGATCGCCGGGACCGTACGTCCCGTCGAGCAGGTCCTTCTCGATCTTCTCGAGGACGACGCGCCAGGCGCGTGCGGCAGGCTCGGCCATTGAACTCCTTCACGATGGTCTGACCACGTTACCGGCTGTGGTCAGACCGTGCAACCCGCCCCGCGTCGGAGCGCTCCCGCCGCGGGAGGCTCGTAGGCTGTGCGCATGGATCCCCTCCTGCTCGTCGTCCTGGTCGCAGCGGCCGTCTGCGCGTTCTGCTGGATCGCCTCGCTCATCACGAAGGACACCTCGTGGGTCGACCGGATCTGGTCGCTCGCGCCCGTCGCGTACGTGTGGATCTTCGCGATCGCGGCGATCGGCGATGGCCGGGATGCCGCGCGCGTCGTGGTCATGGCGGTGCTCGCGACGGCGTGGGGGGCGCGCCTGACCTTCAACTTCGCGCGCAAGGGCGGCTACACGGGCATGGAGGACTACCGCTGGGCGATCCTGCGCAGCCGGATGAGGCCGTGGCAGTTCCAGGTCTTCAACCTGCTCTTCATCGTGCTGTACCAGAACGCCCTCCTCGTGCTCATCACGCTTCCGGCATATATCGCCTGGCTGCATCCCGTGGGCTTCACGGTGTGGGATGCCGTCTTCGCGGCGCTGTTCGTCGCGTTCCTCGTGGGCGAGTTCGTCGCCGACCAGCAGCAGTGGAGCTTCCACCAGGCCAAGAAGGCGGGGCGCGCGGAGGGGTTCCTCACGACGGGCCTGTTCGCCTACAGCCGGCACCCCAACTTCTTCTTCGAGCAGGCCCAGTGGTGGACCTTCTACGCGCTCGGAGCGACGGCGGCCGCGGCATCCGGTCTCGGGCTGTGGGGCGGAGCGCTCAACTGGAGCATCGCCGGCGCGTTCCTGCTGACCGTCCTGTTCATCGGCTCGACGATCTTCACGGAGTCGATCACGGCGTCGAAGTACCCCGCCTACGCCGACTATCAGCGCACGACGTCGATGCTCGTGCCGCTGCCGCGGCGGCGACCTCGTCAGGCCGTCGCGTAGCCCTGCGGGTTCTTCGACTGCCAGTTCCACGAATCGCGGCAGGCGTCGTCGATCGTGAGTCGCGCGGTCCAGCCGAGATCGCGCGCCGCCTTCCCCGGGTCGCAGTACGTCGCCGCGACGTCGCCGGGTCGCCGAGGGAGGATGCGTACGGGCAGCTCGCGCCCTGCCGCCCTCTCGAACGCCGCGATGAGCTCGAGCACGCTGACGGGCCGGCCCGTGCCGAGGTTGTAGACCGCGTATCCGGGCTGCGCCTGCTCGAGGGCGACGACGTGCCCTTCCGCGAGGTCGACGACATGGATGTAGTCGCGCAGACCCGTGCCGTCCGGCGTCTCGTAGTCGTCGCCGAACACGCCGATCTCGTCGAGCGTGCCGACCGCGACGCGCGAGACGAAGGGCATGAGGTTGTTCGGGATGCCGGTCGGGTCCTCGCCGATGAGGCCGCTCTCGTGCGCGCCGACGGGGTTGAAGTAGCGCAGGACCGTGACGTTGAGCGCGGGGTGGACGCGCGCCAGGTCGGCCAGGACGACCTCGTTGATGCGCTTGGACTTGCTGTACGGGTTCGACAGCTCGATGCTCGTCGTCGACTCCTCCGTGAAGGGCAGGTCGGCGGGGTCGGAGTAGACGGTCCCCGTGCTCGAGAAGACGAACGAGCGGATGCCGCGCGCGACGCCGACGCGCGCGAGGGCGAACGTCGTGTCGAGGTTGTTCGAGTAGTACTCGAGGGGCTTGCGCGTCGACTCCCCCACGGCCTTGAACGCCGCGAGGTGGACGATCGCGTCGAACGGCCCGTGCTCGTCGAAGGCCGCCTCCACGATCGCGTCGTCGGCGGCGTCGCCGACGACGAGCGGCACCGGCGTGCCCGTGATCCGCGTCACGCGATCCGCCGCGACCGCCGTCGTGTTGGAGAGATCGTCGAGGAGCACGGCCTCGTGGCCTGCGTCGATGAGGGCGACCGCGATGTGCGTGCCGATGTATCCGGCGCCGCCGGCAAGGAGAACTCGCATACGACCAGCCTAGATCGCGCGGCCCGCGCCCCCTCGCCGCGCGACGGCGGCCGCGGGCAGGCCCCCGTCAGCGCAGGCGACCGCCCGACTCCCGCAGGTAGCACTCGGCGCACATGGACTCGTAGGTCACCCTGTCGGCCGTGAGCTCGTCGATCGCGACCTGGTCGCCGTCGAACACGAATCGACCGCCCACGAGCCGCGCATTGAAGATCGCCTTGCGCCCGCAACGGCAGATCGTCTTGAGCTCCTCGAGGCTGTGCGAGAGCTCGAGGAGGCGGCGCGAGCCGGGGAAGGCGTGCGTCTGGAAGTCGGTCCGGATGCCGTAGGCGAGGACGGGGATGCCGTCGAGCACGACGATCCGCAGCAGGTCGTCGACCTGCTCGCGCGTGAGGAACTGCGCCTCGTCGACGAGGAAGCATGCGACATCCGCGGGGCTCTCCGGGATCAGGGCGGCTGCGGCATCCCGTCGCACGCGTGCGCGGTGCTCGGCGAACAGTGCGCGCACTTCCGCGTCGGGGGCGACGAGGAAGTCGACCGTGCGCGAGACGCCGAGACGGCTCGCGATCTGGTCGGCGCCCTTCGTGTCGACCGCCGGCTTGGCGAGGAGCACGTGCTGTCCGCGCTCCTCGTAGTTGAACGCGGCCTGAAGGAGCGACGTCGACTTGCCGGAGTTCATCGCCCCGTAGCGGAAGTACAGCTTGGCCACCCAGCGAGTCTAGAGGGCTCCCATCCGGGGCGACTCCGCGCGCGGCGCTACGCCGTCAGCGCAAGCGTCTCGGCGGTCTCGGCGAGCGCCTCCTCTGCCGCCTCGGGGTCGGGGTTGAGCGTCGTGCCGTAGCTGGGGATGAGCTCGTGCAGCCGCGGCCGCCACTCGTCGATGCGGTCGGGGAAGCAGGTCGCCAGCACGTTGAGCATGATGGACACGGCCGTCGACGCACCGGGGGATGCTCCGAGAAGGCCGGCGATCGTGCCGTCCGCCCCCGTGACGACCTCCGTGCCGAACTGCAGGACGCCGCCCTTCTCAGGGTCCTTCTTCATGACCTGAGCGCGCTGGCCGGCCTGGATGAGCTCCCAGTCCTCGTCCTTCGCTGTCGGCATGAAGACCCGGAGGCTGTCGACCTTCTTCCTGTGGTTCTTCATGAGCTCGCCCACGAGATAGGTGATGAGCGACGGGTTGTCGAAGGCGACCTTGAGCATGGGCCACAGGTTGCCGGGCCGCACCTGCGTGACGATGTCGAGGATCGAGCCGTTCTTGAGGAACTTGGGGCTGAATGTCGCGAACGGGCCGAACAGGAGCGACGCCTCGCCGTCGACCACGCGCGTGTCGAGGTGCGGCACCGACATGGGAGGCGCGCCGACCGACGCCTGCGAGTAGACCTTCGCCTTGTGCTGCGCGACGATCGCGGGGTTCGTCGTCTTGAGGAACTGCCCGCCGATCGGGAAGACGCCGTAGCCGGAGATCTCCGGGATGCCGGAGCGCTGCAGGAGCTTGAGCGCCCACCCGCCCGCGCCGACGAACACGAAGCGGGCGGTCGCGGTGCCGGGCGTCTTGCCGAGGGAGTTCCGCCACCTGACCCGCCATGTCCCGTCCGCCTGGCGCTTGAGCCCGCGCACCTCGCGGTTCGTGACGACGTGCGCGCCCTTCGCGCGGAGGTCGTCGAACAGCTGGTGGGTGAGCGCACCGAAGTCGACGTCGGTGCCGGCGGGAACCCGCGTGGCGGCGAACGGCTCTCCCCTGCGGCGCTTCTGCATGAGCAGCGGCGCCCACTGGTTGATGACGCGCGAGTCCTCCGAGAACTCGATGCCCGCGAACAGCGGCTCGTCCTTGAGCGCCTCGTAGCGCTTGCGCAGGTACTCGACATCCTTCTCGCCCCGCACGAACGTCATGTGCGGGGCGGAGTTGATGAACGTCCGCGGCGAGTCCAGCACGCCGCGATCGACGAGCGTCGACCAGAGCTGACGGCTCTGCTGGAACTGCTCGTTGATCGAGATCGCCTTGGCCGGGTCGACGGTGCCATCGGCGGACTCGGGCATGTAGTTCAGCTCGCAGAGCGCCGCGTGACCGGTGCCCGCGTTGTTCCATGCGTTCGAGCTCTCGAGGGCGACGTCGTGCAGCCGCTCGTACACGCCGATCCTCCACTCGGGCTGGAGCTCGGACAGCAGCGTGCCCAGGGTGGCGCTCATGATGCCGCCACCGATGAGCAGCACGTCGAAATTCTCTGTCACCAGACGATTCTAGGTCGCCCGGGTGGGTGCTCTCCGCGTGAGAGGTCTGCGCGAGGGCGCGAAATGCGCTGTTCTTTCATGGGGCGCAAGGCGGCGGCATCCCGTGTCAGGGCGGCGGCATGGCCGAGACGTCGTTGTCCACGTCGATCTGCGGGATGAACTGGTCGATGAGCTCGAACGCATTGCCCGCGAGGAATGCGAGGACGGCGATGAAGAGCCCGATCGTGATGGAGCGCAGGATCGCGTGGACCGGCTGCCCCGTGCCTGCGCGCGCCGAGACGAGACCCGTCGCGGTCAGCGAGGCGACGATCACGAGGAGGGAGAGGACGAGCTTGAAGGGCTCGGGGATGAAGACGACCGCTGCGGTGACCGGAAGCGCACCCGAGATGAACCCGAGGAATCCGCGGATCGCGACGGCCCACGGGCGCGTCGCGGGGGCGGCGCCCTCGAGCATGCCGTACTCGGTCTCGAGCTGGGCGCCGAGCGCATCGCGGCGCATGAGCTGACCTGCGACCTGCTCGGCGAGGCGCGGATCCAGTCCCCGGGCGATGTAGTGCTCGCGCAGCTGCGCGCGCTCCTCGGCCGGGCTGCGCGCGAGCCGCTCCTTCTCGTCGGCGATGATCCGCAGCTCTGCGGCGCGGTCCTGTGCCGCCTCGGCGAAAGCCGCTCCCCCGAGCGAGAGCCCGCCCGTGATCATGAGCGCCATCGCGGCGAAGAGCACGGTCCGCTCGCTCGCGCCGGCCCCCTCGAAGCCCTGGATGATGCCCGTCGTCGAGATGATCCCGTCGTTGGCGTCGAGCACCCAGCGCCGGATGATCGCCGTGTCGACCATGCCCGCGTCAGCGACGGATGCCGAAGACGAAGTAGATCGCCGGTCCGATCCAGTTCACGAGGATGACGGGGATCCAGGCGGGCTTGGGGCCCTTCACCTCCGCGGTCTCGCGGTGGGCGAGATCCCAGAAGGCGAGGAAGGCGAAGGCGACCTGCAGGACGCCACCGACTCCCAGTGCGACACGCGCCGCCGGACTCTTCAGCTCACGCGACCCCGTCATGGGGCATACTCTATGCGCTCGCGGCGGGCTTCGACACGCTCAGGGAGCGAGCCGCGACGAGCTCCGCGATCTGCACGGCGTTCAGCGCCGCGCCCTTGCGGAGGTTGTCGTTGCTGATGAAGAGCACGAGGCCCTTCCCCTCGGGCGCGGACTGGTCGGCGCGGATGCGGCCGACGAAGCTCGGGTCCTTGCCCGCGGCCTGCAGGGGCGTCGGCACCTCCTCGAGCAGGACGCCCGGCGCGCTCGCGAGCACTTCGCGCGCCCGCTCGGGCGTGATGTCGCGCGCGAACTCGGCGTTGATGCTGAGCGAGTGGCCCGTGAAGACGGGGACGCGCACGCACGTGCCGGCGACGCGGAGGTCGGGCAGCTCGAGGATCTTGCGGCTCTCGTTGCGGAGCTTCTTCTCCTCATCGGTCTCGTTGAGGCCGTCGTCGACGAGGCTGCCGGCGAACGGGATGACGTCGAACGCGATGGGGGCGATGTACTTGTCGGGCTGCGGGAAGTCCAGCGCCGAGCCGTCGCGTGCGAGCCGCTCGACGCCGCCCTGCGCGAGCACGCCCTCGATCTGGCCGAGCAGCTCCTGAACGCCCGCGAGGCCCGAGCCGCTCACCGCCTGGTACGTGCTGACGATGAGACGCTCGAGCCCGGCCTCGGCATCCAGGACCTTCAGGACGGGCATCGCGGCCATCGTCGTGCAGTTGGGGTTGGCGATGATGCCCTTGCGGGCCTCGGCGATCGCGTGGGGGTTGACCTCGCTCACGACGAGCGGCACATCGGGGTCCATGCGCCACGCGCTCGAGTTGTCGATGACGATGGCGCCGGCGTCGGCGAAGCGGGGCGCATGCGCGCGGGATCCGGTCGCGCCGGCCGAGAAGAGGGCGACGTCGATGCCCGCGAGATCGGCGGTCGCGACATCCTCGACGGTCACGGCCCTGCCCTGGAAGATGACGTCCGACCCCGCGGAGCGCGCGGTCGCGAAGGCGCGCAGCTCGCGCACGGGGAAGCCGCGCTCCTCGAGGATGTCGAGCATCGCGCCGCCCACCTGGCCGGTGGCGCCCACGACGGCGACGGAGAGTCCTGAATCGGAGATGCGGGTCATGACGTGATCCTTGCGTGCGGGGCGGGGGATGCCTGAGCTGAACCACGATTCTACCGGGCGGGTGATGCGAATCAGCCGCCGAGGATCAGCCGCGGGCGCGGGCCCTCCCACCGTGCGACGGACACCTTGACCTCGGTCAGCTCGCGTCCCATCGCGTCGATCCGCTCGACGAGCTTGTCTTCCACGGCATCGATCCGAGTGGTCAGCTTGCTCTCCACGGCGTCGATCCGCCGGACCACCCAGGCGAGCCCCGCGAACAGGGCGACACCGACCGTGACCACCACGCCAGCGCTGCTGACGACGATCGCGATGATCTCCGTGGACACGTACACGCCCCGATTCTGCCCGGCCCGTTCCGGACGCGCCACCGATGCCATGGCGCACGATCCCACGCGCGCTCAGATCGATGAGAGCGTCGAGATCGTCGGGTGTCGCGAACCGCAGCATCAACGTCTCGCGGCGCGCCTCCAGAGCCGCGGGAAGCTCGAGCGCGTCGAGCACTCAGCGCCCCGTGCCGGCGTAGACGACGGCGTCGCCATCCCCGTCCAGGCCGTAGGCCGTGTGGACGACGCGCGCGGCGCCTGCGAGGTCGTCGCCTCGGACGACGACGGAGATGCGGATCTCGGACGTCGAGATCATCTCGATGTTGATGCCCGCGACGCTCAGCGCCTCGAACAGCGTCGCCGAGACACCCGAGTGCGTGCGCATGCCCGCGCCGACGACCGAGAGCTTGCCGATCTGGTCGTCATGGATGAGCGACTCGAACCCCACCTCGGACTGCTCGGCGGCGAGCGCCTTGAGCGCCGTCGCGGCGTCGGACTTGGGAAGGGTGAACGAGATGTCGGTGCGGCCCGTCGTGGCCGCCGACACGTTCTGCACGATCATGTCGACGTTGGCCCCGGACTTGGCCACGATCTTGAAGATCTCGGCGGCCTTGCCCGGCACGTCGGGCACCCCCACGATCGTGATCTTCGCCTGGCTGAGGTCTGTCGCCACACCTGCGACGATCGGCTCTTCCATCTCTTCTCCCTCTGAGGCGTCGGGACGCATCATCCCCGCGCCGAGAACGTAGGTTCCCACGCCCGACGAGAAGGTCGAGCGTGCGTGGATGAGCACGCGGTGGCGGCGGGCGTACTCGACGGCGCGGATGTACAGCACCTTCGCGCCGTTCGCGGCCAGCTCGAGCATCTCCTCCGACGAGACGACGTCGAGCTTGCGGGCCCTCGGCACGACGCGCGGGTCGGCCGTGAAGATGCCGTCGACGTCGCTGTAGATCTCGCAGACGTCGGCCTGGAGCGCTGCGGCGAGGGCCACGGCGGTCGTGTCGGAGCCGCCGCGGCCGAGCGTCGTGATGTCGCGCGTGTCGCGATTGAAGCCCTGGAATCCTGCGACGATGACGATCGCGCCTTCGTCGAGCGCCTCGCGCAGGCGCACCGGCGTCACGTCGACGATGCGCGCCGAGCCGTGATCGGCGGTCGTGATCATGCCCGCCTGGCTGCCCGTGAACGACCGGGCCTCGAAGCCCATCGAGTGGATCGCCATCGCCAGAAGGGCCATCGAGATGCGCTCGCCGCTGGAGAGCAGCATGTCGAGCTCGCGCGGCGCCGGGATCGGGGCGACCTGGGCGGCCAGGTCGAGCAGCTCGTCGGTCGTGTCGCCCATCGCGCTCACGGCGACGACGACGTCGTGGCCTGCGCGGCGGGTGTCGACGATGCGCTTGGCGACGCGCTTGATGCTCTCCGCATCGGCGACGGACGATCCGCCGTACTTCTGGACGATCAGCGCCACGATTCGGAACTCCCTGGAGTGCGACGCCGACGCGGCGCACGGCTTCGGACGAGCGGATGCCGCGCCCGACGTTCCATCTTACGGACGTCGAGGCGCCGCCCCTGCCAGGCCGCCGCCCGCGCGCGGACACCCCTGCGTCCGCAGCGCGCCGGCCCGATACGCTTCCGGCATGGACGCACTCGAAGCGTGGAGCGAGTTCAACGTCGCGATGGCCGGCGCGACGGCCGCTCTCGCTGGTCTCGTGATCGTCGCGGCGAGCGTCAACATCGCCGAGATCGTGAAGGCCGGCTCGATCACGTCGCGGCTCGCGGCATCCATCGCGACCCTCGTGCTCGCGATCGCGGCATCCGGGCTCGGGCTCGTCCCGCAGATCTCCTCGCTCGTCTACGGGTCGATCCTCGGCGCGGTGACGATCGGCGCCGCCGTCTTCCAGGTGCACGCAGCGCGGGTCGTGATCTCCAACCGCGATCGCCGCAACCGCATGAGGTTCCTCAAGGCGTCGGTCGGTGCGATCCCGCTCGTCGTCTACCTCGTCGCCGCAGTCCTGCTGATGATCGAGCAGCCGTCGGGTCTGTACGTCGCCGCCGCCGGATGCCTCCTCGCGATCGCCGCGGCGCTCGTGATCTCGTGGGTCGCGCTCGTCGAGGTGCTGCGCTGAGGATGCCGCGGCGCGTGGCCGCGGCATCCGT
This sequence comes from Microbacterium ulmi, assembly GCF_011759705.1. Lineage (GTDB taxonomy): Bacteria > Actinomycetota > Actinomycetes > Actinomycetales > Microbacteriaceae > Microbacterium > Microbacterium ulmi. The sequence continues at coordinate 437,080 of NZ_JAAOZF010000001.1, forward strand.
CGCCGTCACCCTGATGCGACGGGCGGGAGCTCCTGATCGACGCGAGGACGCTCTCGGAAGCGCCCGCCGGTGGCCGCGAGCCAGCAGCCCAGGATCACGAGGGGGAACCCGACGAGCAGGCCCGCGCTCAGGTGCTCGCCGAGGATCACGACGCCGAGCGCGATCGCGACGACGGGGTTGACGTACGTGAACAGCGGCGCCCGCACGGGTCCGACCTCGGCGATGAGCGCGAAGAACGCCATGAAGGCGACGGCGGTGCACAGCACGCCGAGGCCCACGAGCGAGACGGCGCTGCGGACGGTCGGCACCTCGTGCTGCGTCAGGATGCCGATCGGCAGGTAGAACAGCCCCACAGCCGCGAGCGAAAGGGTGATCGTGCCGAGCGACGGCACGTCCTTGAGTTTGGTCGCGACGATGAACGGCGCGATCGCGTAGCAGACGGCGACGAGCAGCACTTCGCCGATCGCGACGAGAGCACCCGGGCCGCCCGAGGTCAGCCCGGGACCGCCGACGATGATCGCGACGCCCGTGAACCCGACGACGAGGCCGATCGCCCGAGCGGGCTTGAGGACGCTCCGATCGCCGCGCGTGACGGCGATGAGCGCTGCGAACAGCGGGACGGTCGCGACGAGGAGTCCCGTGAGTCCCGACGGCAGCGTCTGCTCGGCGTGGCCCAGAAGGAGGAAGGGCCCTGCCATCTCGATCGCGCCGAACGCGAGCACCCACGGCCACAGCGCGAGCGCAGGGCGCAGAGCGCGGCGGTGGATCGCGATCGGCAGGAGCAGGAGGGCGCCCAGCAGCGTGCGGCCCGCGACGATCGCCGCGGGCGAGATGGAGTCGACCGCCTCCTTGATGAACAGGTACGGGATGCCCCACAGGACCGCCATCACGGCGAACAGCACCCACCCGCGCGTCGTGACGGCGCGCACGTCAGCCATCGGCGTGCCCCCGCATCAGATGCTGCGCCGGCCCTCGAACGCGCGGCCGAGGGTGACCTCGTCCGCGTACTCGAGGTCGCCGCCGACGGGAAGGCCCGACGCGAGGCGGGTGACGTGGATCTCGATCGTGTGCAGGAGTCGGCTGAGGTAGGTCGCCGTCGCCTCTCCCTCGAGGTTGGGGTTGGTCGCGAGGATGACCTCCTGCACCGTGCCGTCGGCGAGGCGCTGCATGAGCTGGGCGATGCGCAGATCGTCGGGGCCGATGCCCGCGATGGGGCTGATCGCCCCGCCGAGCACGTGGTACAGACCGCGGAACTCTCGCGTGCGCTCGATGGCGGCGACGTCCTTCGCGTCCTCCACGACGCAGATGAGGGTCTGGTTGCGCCGCGGGTCGCGGCAGATCGCGCACCGCTCCTGCTCCGACACGTTGCCGCACACCTCGCAGAACCGCACCTTGTCGCGGATGTCGCCGAGCAGCTGCGAGAGCCGTGATACGTCGAACCCCGGGGTCTGCAGGATGTGGAACGTGATGCGCTGCGCCGACTTCGGCCCGATGCCCGGGAGGCGGCCGAACTCGTCGATGAGGTCTTGGACGATGCCGTCGTACATGGTCTAGCTGAACCTCGTCGGGGGCTCGTACGGCTCTTCGCGCACGAACGTCGCACCGAGCACCTGACGCACGACGGCTTCGCCGTAGCGCTGCACGCCGTCGTCGCGCGACCGGACGACGGGAAGCGGCGGAGCGACGACGGGAGGGACGGGCGCATCGACGGATGCCTCGGCCTCCGGCTCGTCGTCGGAGTCGTCGTCGGGCTCGAACGAGCGCTCGACGTCGCCGGCGGGCAGGACCTCGCCTTCGCGCGGCGGCACCAGCGTCGCCGTGAGGGCGGGCGCCGCCTCTTCGGGTTCGTCGTCGACGGCGAGCTGGGCGACCTCCCTCGGCACGGCGGCGGCCGGCGCGTCGGCGTCGAGAGCGCCGGGGCCCGGGATGCCGGTGGCGAGGCTGCCAGGACCCGGGATGCCGGTGGCCGGGATCCCCGTGCCGACGGGCCCGGCGCCACGGGCACCAGCCGCCGGTCCTGCGACGGAGGACCCGTCGGGGACGGATGCCTCGGCCTGGCCGCCCGGGATCGGTGCGACGGCCCACTCCGTGACAGGCGCGGCGGCCTGGCGCGCGGGCGCGGCCGGACGTCGCTCGCGGGCAGGCTGCGCAGGCGGCTGCGGCCCGGCGGCGGGCGGGGCCGGGGCGGCCGACGAGGAGTCGTCGTCGGGGGGAGCGTCGTCGTCGGAGGGCGCCGGCGGGTCGTCGTCGCCCGTGCGGTCCGCACGCCCGGGCTGGGGCGGCGCAGCCGCGGCGGTGCGGGTCAGGAACTTGACCGGCTTGCCGAACACCTCCTCGATCGCCTGCCGCACGTCGAGGAACGCGCCGGAGCCCTGCGGCTTCGGCTTGAACCTCCTCTCGTCGGCGGCGCTCGCGAACTCGAGCGTCACGACGTCGTCGACGCCCTGCCTCACGACGTCGACGGCGCGCGCGCCGGACAGCACGAGCCACGATCCGCGATCGATCCGCTCGAGCCGGCTCAGGACGTCGTCCCACGCAGCCGTGAGCGACGCGAGACCCAGCTCGCGGGCGACGGATGCAGCGGCCGGCCTCTGCGGCGGCTCGACGCGTCTCGCCTCGCTCGCTCGCTCCTCGACCTGCGTGGAGTCTCGGGAGGCGAGCGTGGTGGACGAGGAGTCCCCCGCCGCGCTCGGGGCTGGCGAGGGCTCGGGACGTGCCGCCTCCGACGCTGCGCCCACCCGCGCGACGGCCGGGGCCGCGGCATCCCCCGCCGGCTCCTGAGCGTGCCGGAGCGCCGCGAGCACGCGCGCGACCATGAGCTCGAGCTGCAGTCGCGGCGATGTCGCCCCCGACATCTCGTCGAGCGTCGCGACGACGAGATCGGCCGTGTGCGAGAGTCGCGCGGCGCCGAAGGCCGTCGCCTGCCCCCCCATCCGCGCGAGCTCCTCCGCGGGCACTCCGCGCAGCACCGCCGCCGCTCCCTGGCCCGTGGCCGCGATGACGATGAGGTCGCGCAGGCGCTCGAGCAGGTCGTCGACGAACCGCCGCGGGTCCTGCCCCGTCTGCACGACCCGGTCGACGGCGGCGAAGGCGCCGGCGGCGTCGCCCGCCGCGAAGGCGTCGACGACCTCGTCGAGCAGCTCGGCGTGCGTGTACCCGAGGAGCGAGACGGCCCGCTCGTAGCGCACGGTGACGCCGTCGCTTCCCCCGGTCGGCTCGGAGCCCGCGATCAGCTGATCGAGCAGAGACAGCGTGTCTCGCGGCGAGCCGCCGCCCGCGCGCACGACGAGCGGAAGCACGCCGGCCTCGACCTGCACGCCCTCCTGCCCGCACAGCTCTTCGACGTACGCGAGCATCGCGGCAGGCGGAACGAGCCGGAACGGGTAGTGGTGCGTGCGCGAGCGGATCGTGCCGATGACCTTCTCGGGCTCTGTCGTCGCGAAGATGAACTTGACGTGGTCGGGCGGCTCTTCGACGAGCTTGAGCAGGGCGTTGAACCCCTGCGGCGTCACCATGTGCGCCTCGTCGAGGATGAAGATCTTGAAGCGGTCGCGCGCCGGCGCGAAGATCGCCCGCTCGCGCAGGTCGCGCGCGTCGTCGACGCCGTTGTGACTCGCGGCGTCGATCTCGACGACGTCGAGCGACCCTCCTCCGCCGCGGCCGAGCTCGATGCAGCTGTCGCATTCGCCGCACGGAGTGTCTGTCGGACCCTGCGCGCAGTTGAGGCAGCGCGCGAGGATGCGAGCCGACGTCGTCTTGCCGCATCCGCGCGGACCGGAGAAGAGATACGCATGGCCGACGCGATCGCTGCGCAACGCCGTCATGAGCGGCTCGGTGACCTGCGCCTGCCCGATCATCTCGCCGAACGACTCGGGTCGGTAGCGGCGGTAGAGGGCGGTGGTCACCACCACAGCCTACGGCGTGCCCGCGACATCGAGACAGGACGCTGTGCCGGCCCGCAGTGCGCGCGGGAGCGGCATCCGGCATCCTCTCCCCGGGGTGATCCTGACGATCAGGCGGGCTTCTCCTGCGCGACATCGATGACGGGGTTGGCCGCCGTGATGATCGGGATCGACGTCGTGACGGCGGGCACGGATGCCGACAGCAGCGTGCCGTCCTCGAGGCGCACATCGGCGAACTGCCGGAGCGAGGGCTTGCCGGGGATGACGGGACCCTGATCGGACAGCGGCACGACCAGCTCCTCGCCGGCTCCGATCACGTACGCCGCGCCGCGCACGGAGAAGGCGACGGGCTCCCCCTCGCCGGCTGCGAAGCGCATGCGGTCGCGCATGATCGAGACGTCGAGCTGCGTCCCCTGCCAGTGGACGACGAACGCGAGCTCGTCCCACGTGGAGGGGAGGCGCGGATCGAACGAGAGCTCGCCGAAGTGGTCGCGCATGCCGCCGAACCCGCTCACGAGCGCCGTCCACACCCCGCCGGCCGATGCGACGTGCACGCCGTCGGCGGCGTTGTGGTGGAGGTCGCCGAGATCGACGAACGCCGACTGCTCGAAGTACTCCAGCGCGAGGTCCTGGTACCCGACCTCGGCCGCGAGGATCGACTGCACGACGGCCGACAGCGTCGAGTCGCCCGTCGTCAGCGGGTCGTAGTACTCGAAGTCGGCGAGCTTCTCCTCGGGGCTGAAGTGGTTGCCCTGCAGGAACAGCGCGAGCACGACGTCCGCCTGCTTGAGCACCTGGTAGCGGTAGATCACGAGCGGGTGGAAGTGCAGCAGCAGAGGACGACGATCCGGCGGCGTGTTCTCGAGGTCCCACACCTCGCGCTCGAGGAACACGGCATCCTGCGGATGGATGCCCAGCGCCGGGCTGTACGGGATGTGCATCGCCTCGGCGGCCCGCGTCCAGGCCTCGGGCTCGCCGGGGTCGAGCGCCAGGCGGTCGACCATGCGGCGGTACGCCTCGGGATCGGCCTCGGACATCTCCCGCACGGTCCGGGCGGCGAAGCGCAGGTTGAAGCGCGCCATCACGTTGGTGAACAGGTTGTCGTTGACGACCGTCGTGTACTCGTCGGGCCCCGTGACGCCGTGGATGTGGAAGACCTCGTGCTGGTCGCCCTCGTCGCGCCAGAACCCGAGCGTCGTCCACAGACGAGCCGTCTCGACCGCGACGTCGATCCCCTCCCGGTGCAGGAACTCGACATCCCCCGACGACCGCACGTACTTGGCCAGCGCGAAGCTCACGTCGGCGTTGATGTGGTACTGGGCGGTGCCGGCCGCGTAGTAGGCGGACGCCTCTTCGCCGCTGATCGTCCGCCACGGGAACAGGGCTCCGGCCTCGTTGAGCTGGACGGCCCTGCGCCGCGCCGCGGGCAGCATGAGCACGCGCATCCGCAGGGCGTTGCGGGCCCACAGCGGCGTCGTGTAGGTGAGGAACGGCAGGACGTAGATCTCGGTGTCCCAGAAGTAGTGGCCGCTGTACCCCGAGCCCGTCACGCCCTTCGCAGGGACCCCCTGCCCGTCGGCGCGCGCGGCGGCCTGCGCGAGCTGGAACAGGCACCAGCGCGTCGCCTGCTGCAGGGAGTCGTGGCCGGCGATGCGCACGTCGGATCGCGCCCAGAACTCGTCGAGCCACGAGCGCTGCCGCACGAACTGCGCCTCGACGCCCTCCGTGAGCACGCGGTCGAGGGTGCGCCGGCACCGGTCGACGAGCTCCCGCGCCGGCACCCCGCGCGACGTGTGGTAGCTCACGAGCTTCGTGACGCGGACGGGCACCCCCGCCTTCGCCTGCACGCGGAACACGTTCTTGGCGATGTCGGGCTCGACGAGACCGCGCTTGGAGACCTCGTTCTCGGTCTCGAGGACGTGATCGGCCACCACGGCGAGCGTCATCCCCGACTCCGTCACGCGGTACGAGAGCGCGGAGCGCAGTCCGTCCTGCCAGTACTCCTGCGGCTGGAGCACGCGTTCCTGGAACCGCTCGGCCTTGCGCGGGTCGAACCCTGCGCGCTTCGGCGCCGTCGGCGTGCCGCCGTACACGTTCTCGCCGTCCTGGCGGTTGATGATCTGGCTGCTGATCGTGACGGGAGCGTCGGCGTTGAGCACCGTGACCTCGACGCGCATGATCGCGACGTGCTTCTCCTGGAAGGACACCATCCGGTCGAAGTCGATCCGCACCTCCTTGCCGGAGGGCGTCACCCACAGGATGCGCCGCCGCAGCACGCCCTCGCGCAGGTCGAGCACGCGCTCGTACTCGCGGATGTCGGCGACGTCGAGCGAGAGGGGCTCGTCGTCGACGTAGACGCGCATGACCTTCGCGTCGGGCGCGTTGACGATCGTCTGGCCCACCTCCGCGAAGCCGTACGCCTCCTCCGCATGCCTGATCTGGAACGTCTCGTGGAACCCGTTGATGAAGGTGCCCTGCTCGTGCGCCTGCCGCCCCTCGGGGTGGTTTCCGCGAAGGCCCACGTACCCGTTGCCCACGGCGAACAGCGTCTCGGTGACGCCTGCGTCCTCGAGCGTGTACGAGGTCTCGATGAGCCGCCACGGGTCGACGGGAAAGCGGTCGCGATCGATCATGGGACGAGCTCCTCCAGGTCTCGGACGACGATGTGGGCGCCGGCGTCACGCAGCGCGTCGACTCCGACGCCCCGATCGACGCCGACCACGAGCGCGTAGCCCGCCGCGACGGCGGACTGCACGCCGCTGATGGCGTCTTCGACGGCGGCGCTGCGCGCAGGGTCGACGCCGAGCATGCGCGCCGCCTCGGCGAACACGTCGGGAGCGGGCTTCGAGGCGAGATGATCCCGCTCCGCGATGACGCCGTCCATCACGACGGGGAAGCGGTCGCGGATGCCTGCGACCCCGAGCACCTCCTCCGCGTTCTTCGAGCTCGACACGACGGCGACGGGCGTTCCCGCGGCCTCGAGCACGTCGAGGAGGGCGATCGACCCGGGGTAGGGCGCGATGCCGTCCTGGCGCAGCACGCGCTCGAAGAACGCGTTCTTGCGGTTGCCGATGCCGCACACGGTGTCGGCGGCGGGATCGTCCGACGGATCGCCCCACGGCACTTCGACGTCACGGCTGCGCAGGAGGCTCGCGACGCCGTCGTACCTCTTCTTGCCGTCGAGGTACGCGAAGTAGTCGTCGTCGCTGTACGGCGGCTCGATGCCCCACGCCTCGAAGAGCTCCTCGAACATCGTGCGCCACGCATGCATGTGCACCTCTGCCGTGGGCGTGAGCACGCCGTCGAGATCGAACAGGACTCCGTCGTAGGTAGTGAGGTCGGACGGTCTGTCAGCAGCCACGGAACCCCCCGGCGAGTGCGGATGAACGAGCCGGCTCGATGCCGCGCCGTGCTGCCAGCCTAGTGAGGTCGCCCCGCGTCCGCACGGGCCCGCGGCGTCGGCGGAAGCGGCACCCGGCGCATGCCGCGGTGCGCCCGGGGCCGGGCCCGACCGCACCGCGACGGGCACCCCTATGCGGCGTCGACGAGCCCCGCGGCGACCTCGACGGTCTGCCGCGCGATCTCGAGCTCCTCGTTCGTCGGGACGACGAGCACCGTCACGCGCGAAGCGTCCGTCGAGATGACGCGGATGCCGCGTCCGCGGGTCTGATTGCGCACGGAGTCGATCTCGACCCCCGCGAAGCCGAGGGTCGCGAGCGCGCCCGCGCGCGTCGCCGCCGAGTTCTCGCCGACGCCGGCCGTGAACGAGATGACGTCGACGCCGCCGAGCTGCGCGAGATAGGCGCCGGCGTACGCGCGCAGGCGATGGATGTACACGTCGAACGCCAGGACGGCCGCGGCATCCCCCTTCTCGACGCCCGCCTCGACGTCGCGCATGTCGGAGACGCCCGCGAGCCCGAGCACGCCGGAGCGCTTGTTGAGCAGGTCGTCGAGGTCGTCGATCGACATCCCTGCGCGGCGCGCGAGCTGCAAGAGCGCCGCGGGGTCGATGTCGCCGGAGCGCGTGCCCATGACGAGGCCTTCCAGCGGGGTCAGGCCCATCGACGTCTCGACCGACCTGCCGCCGTCGACCGCCGTCACGGAGGCGCCGTTGCCGAGGTGGAACACGATCTGCCTGAGCTCCGCGGTGGGGCGCCCGAGGAAGGCCGCCGCGGCCTCGCTCACGAACTTGTGCGACGTGCCGTGGAACCCGTAGCGGCGGATGCGGTGCGCCTGCGCGAGCTCGCGGTCGATCGCGTACGTGTAGGCGGCGGGCGCGAGCGTCTGATGGAACGCCGTGTCGAAGACGGCGACGTGCGGGAGGTCGGGGAAGGCCGCCCTCGCCGCCCTGATCCCCTGCAGCGCCCCCGGATTGTGCAGCGGCGCGAGCACCGAGAGCTCGTCGATGTTGATCTCGACGAGCGGCGTGACGAGCGTCGGCTCGAAGAACCGCGCTCCGCCGTGCACGACGCGATGGCCGACGGCGACGGGAGGGGTCTCCTCGAGCGAGGGCCCATGCTCGGCGAACGCGTCGAGCATGACCCGGAAGCCGGCCGTGTGGTCGGGGATCGGCAGCTCCCGCTCGTACGTCGCGTCGAGGGCCGCGACGGCCTCGGCATCCGTCTCGGAGAAGTGCACCTTGTGCGTCGCCCGCCCGATGCCCTCTCCGATGCGCTCCACGAGCCCGGAGGCCAGCGGCCGCTGCGTGTCGGTGTCGATCAGCTGGTACTTGAACGACGACGACCCGCTGTTGACGACGAGGACGGGACTCACAGGAGCGCCCCCCTCAGGCGATCGGCGCGCTCGCGCGCACCGGACGCACACCGCGTGCTCATTCGGATGCTTCCCCCTGGGCCTGGATCGCCGTGATCGCGATCGTGTTGACGATGTCCTCGACGAGCGCTCCGCGCGAGAGGTCGTTGATGGGCTTGTTGAGGCCCTGCAGGACGGGCCCGATCGCGACGGCTCCCGCGGAGCGCTGCACGGCCTTGTACGTGTTGTTGCCCGTGTTCAGGTCGGGGAAGACGAACACCGTCGCGCGGCCGGCGACGGCGGAGTCGGGCATCTTCGCCTTGGCGACGGCGGCGTCGGCGGCGGCGTCGTACTGGATCGGCCCCTCCACGAGCAGCTGCGGCGCGCGCTCGCGGACGAGCGCGGTCGCGGCGCGCACCTTCTCGACGTCGGCGCCGGCGCCCGACTCCCCCGTCGAGTACGACAGCATCGCGATGCGGGGGTCGATCCCGAACTGCTGCGCCGTCGCGGCCGACGAGATCGCGATGTCGGCGAGCTGCTCCGCCGTCGGATCCGGGATGACGGCGCAGTCGCCGTAGACGAGCACGCGGTCGGCCAGCGCCATGAGGAACACCGACGACACGACCGAGACGCCCGGCTTGGTCTTGATGATCTCGAACGCCGGGCGGATCGTGTGGGCCGTCGTATGGGCGGCACCCGAGACCATCCCGTCCGCGAGCCCGAGGTGCACCATCATCGTGCCGAAGTACGACACGTCGGTGACGGTGTCGGCCGCGCGGCCGTACGTGACGCCCTTGTGCTTGCGCAGCCGCTCGTACTCGCGGGCGAACTTGTCGACGTGCACGGCGTCGAACGGCGAGAGCACGCGCGCCTCGCGGATGTCGATGCCGAGCTCGAGCGCACGCCCACGCACCTCGATCTCCTCGCCGAGGATCGTGAGGTCGGCGATGCCGCGCGCGAGCACGGTCGCAGCCGCCCGCAGGACCCGGTCGTCGCCGCCCTCCGGCAGGACGATGCGCTTTCGTGCGGAACGGGCCCGCTCGAGGAGCTGGTACTCGAACATGAGCGGCGTCACGACGGTCGACTCCGCGAGGCCGAGCGCGCGCGCGAGCTCCTCCGTGTCGACGTGCTGCTCGAACAGCGCGAGGGCCGTGTCGTACCGGCGCTTCGAGTCGGCGGCGAGCCGTCCGCGCGTGTTCATGATGCGCAGGGCCGTCTCGTACGTGTCGGCGTCGGCCGCGAGGATCGGCAGGGACGAGTCGAGGCCGTCGATGAGCGTGTCGACCGGCTCGGGAAGCGGGAAGGGCCCGTTCAGGACGATCCCCGACAGGGACGGGAAGGTGCCCGACTGGTTCGCCAGGAGCGCGCCGAGGAGGACTTCGGTCCGGTCGGCCGGGATCGTGACGATCGCGTTCTCCTCGAGCCGCGGCAGGACGTTGTTCAGCGACATCCCCGCGACGACGACGCTCATCACCTGGCGGCCGAGGAGATCGGGATCCCCCTTGAGCAGGCGCGCGTCGAGGGCCCGCATGATGTCGCTCACGGACGGCGCGACGAGGGTCGGGTCCTCGGGGATCGCCCATACGCCGATGGGCGCCGACTCCGAGGCGGCGGGCTGCACGACCTCGCGGACGACGTCGATGAGCGCGGGCAGATCGACCGGCTCTGCCCTGTTCACGACGACGGCGAACAGCCGCGCACGCGCATGCGCGATCTCGGTCAGGGCGAGCGCCGCGAGCTGGCCCACCTGCTCGGGGGTGCGCGAGACGGAGGCCCCGAGGCGCCCGCCCTCGCCCGAGCGCCCCGTGAGGACGAGGAGGACGGGAGCGCCGAGGTTCGCCGCGATGCGCGCGTTGTAGCCGAGCTCGGCGGGGCTTCCGACGTCGGTGTAGTCGCTGCCGACGATGACGACGGCGTCGCACTGGGCCTCGACGGCCTTGTACCGCTCGACGATCGTGCCGAGGGCGCCCTCGGGGTCGCTGCGGACGTCGTCGTACGAGACGCCGATGCACTCGTCGTAGCCGAGCTCGACGCCGTCGTGAGACAGGAGCATCTCGAGAACGTAGTCGCGCTCGATGACCGACCGTGCGATGGGACGGAAGACGCCCACCCGCGGCGTGGAGTGGATCAGGGTGTCGAGCACGCCGAGCGCGACCGTCGACTTCCCCGAGATGCCTTCCGTCGACGTGATGTAGATGCTCTGCGCCACGGTGTCAGCCTACGGCCGGGCCGGATGCCGCTGCCAGGCCATCTCTCAGGAACGGGAAGGGCACCGCGGGGAAAAGTAAGACTCTCCGCGAACCCGGCAGAGCCTGGTTACCCTTGCTACGTTTCCGTCCTGGGGGAGTTGGCCTGGATGCCGCCTCGCGGAGAGCTGACCCCAGTCTACCGGGTTCCCGCGGCGCCTCCGGTCGACGGCATCCCTTCACTCCACATCAGCGCATTCCCAGGCCCGCCCCGGCCCCCTGATTGTTACGATCGTGACAAGGGAGCGAGGGCGCTCCCGCACGACGGTTCCAGCGAGGGGGTCGCATGGCGGACACCGTGACGACGGAGGCCGAGGCCGGCGCGTTCACCGGCGACGACTTCTCCCGCATGACCGACGAGATCGTCGCCTCCGTCTCCAAGGTGATCGACGGCAAGCCGGATGCCGTGCGCTCCGCGCTGGTCTGCCTGCTGGCCGAGGGGCATCTGCTGATCGAGGACGTGCCGGGCGTAGGCAAGACGATGCTCGCGCGGGCGCTCGCCGCCTCCGTCGACGCGACAGTGCGCCGCATCCAGTTCACTCCCGATCTGCTCCCCGGCGACGTCACGGGCGTCAGCGTCTTCAATCCCGTCGACCGAGAGTTCGAGTTCAAGCCGGGCGCCGTGTTCGCGAACATCGTGATCGCCGACGAGATCAACCGCTCCTCCCCCAAGACGCAGTCGGCGCTGCTCGAGGCGATGGAGGAGGGCCAGGTCACGGTCGACGGCCGGACGCACCTGCTCCCGGAGCCGTTCCTGGTCGTCGCGACGCAGAACCCGCTCGAGATGGAGGGGACGTACGCCCTCCCCGAGGCGCAGCGCGACCGGTTCATGATGCGCATCTCGATGGGATACCCCGACCAGCGCTCGGAGGCGCTCATGCTGCGCCAGCGCGACACCGTGAACCCCCTCGACGCCGTGACCCCCGTCGTGACGGCCGCAGGCGTCAAGCAGCTCGTGACGTGGGCGCGCAACGTCCACGTCGCGCCGGCCATCGAGGACTACGCCGTCGCCCTCGCCTCCGCCACCCGCTCGCACCCCGACCTGCGCCTCGGCGCGAGCCCCCGAGCGACGCTGCAGCTCGCGCGGGCCGCGAAGGTCTGGGCCGCTCTCGACGGCCGCGGCTTCGTCATCCCCGACGACGTGACGGCGCTGCTCACCCCGGTCTTCGCACATCGCCTCATCCCGACGCGCTCTGCCGGGGGAGCGCGTGCGCGCACGACCGCGGACGCGATCGCCTCGATCCTCGAGCGCATCGCAGCGGGCGTGCGAGTGCCCATCGCGTCGCGTCAGTGAGTGCGGCATGAGACGCATGTGGCCGCTGACCGTCCGGGGGACGGGCGCCCTCGCTCTCGCCGTCGGATGCTTCATCCTCGCGGGCGAGCTCGGCGTCGTCGAGCTCATGTACATCGGCGTCCTGCTCCTCGCGATGCTCGCGGCCGCGGCATCCTCCCTCTACGTCGTCCGCCGCTCGGATCGCGTGACCCGCTCGCTGTCGCCCGACGTGGTCGCCGTCGGGCGCAACGCCCTCGTGACGGCGCGGATCGGCGTGCGCACGGCCCTGGCCTCGCCGCCCGGGGTGTGGCGCGACACCGTGCCCGACTCGCTCGGCGGGCGGGCCGAAGGCGTCTTCCCCGCACTCGGCTCAGGGCTGCGCGCGGGCGAGCGCGTCGTCGAGATCTCGTACGAGGTGACGGGGATGCGGCGGGGCGTCCACTCCGTCGGACCCCTCTCCGTCACGTCGACCGACCCGTTCGGGCTCGCGCGCCGGAGCACGGTGTTCGGCGAGCAGACGAAGATCACCGTCGCCCCGGCCGTGACAGATCTCCCGCCGCTCACCGACTACGCGGGCGAAGCGGGCGGGACACTGCACACGACGACCAACCAGCTCGGTCAGGGCGCGGACAACCTCGTCGCCCGGCCCTACGTCTCGGGCGACTCGATGCGCCGCATCCACTGGCGTGCGAGCGCGCATCAGGGCTCGCTCATGGTGCGCCAGGAGGAGCAGGAGTCGACGCCGGAGGCCACCGTCGTGCTCGATCGCGGCGTGGTCCGATGGGCGGCGGAGGCGCTGCGGGCGCCGGGCGCCGACCCCGGCTTCGAGATCGCCGTCGCTGCGGCGGTCTCCGCGCTCACACGCCTCACGCACGACGGGTACGCCGTGGAGGTCGTCGACACCGACGGCACCGAGCTCGCCGAGCGGATCGACGGCGGCGACATGACCGAGGTCGAGCGGGTCGTGAACCAGTTCGCGACGCTCACGGCGCGCCGGGGCGATCAGCTCCCACAGCTCGCCCACCTGTTCGCCGGCGTCATGACCGGCCCCGTCGTGCTCGTGGTGGGGCGCTTCGACCCCGCGGACGCCGACGCCGTCGCCCCCATCCCCCACCACAGCACGATGCCGATCCTGTTCGCCGTCGCTCCCAGAGGCGATGCCCTCGAGCGCGCCGTCGAGGCGGGGTGGCACGTCGCCCGCATCGACCCGGACGCCGACCTGTCGGTCGCGTGGGCGTCGGCGGCCGAGCGAGGAGTGAGCGATGTCCTCGGGTGAGAGCCCCGTCGACAGGCTCGTCGCCTTCGCAGTGCGGCCGCCCGCGCGTCCTCCGCGCCCTGCCGGCGTCGACATCGCCCTGACGGCGGCCACGTACGTCGCGCTCATCGTCGTGATGCTGCCGCTCACGCGGGTCGTCGCGACGGGCCCGTGGACGTGGGGCGTCCTGCTCCTGCCGCCGATCCTCCTCGCGACCGGATGGCTCGCTCGCCGTCGCCGCCTGCCGGCGGTCGCCGTGAGCCTCGCCGAGACGGTCGTGGGGCTCGTCGCCGTCGTCGTGCTCTTCCTGCGCGACACGGCCCTGCTCGGCATCCTGCCCACCCCGCGCTCGGTGGGCGAGGCGTCGGAGCTCGTCGTCGACGCCGTCGACCAGATCGTCAACGGCGCAGCGCCGCTCGAGGCGCGTGCGGGCCTCGAGTTCCTCATCGTGGGGGGGATGCTGCTGCTCACGGTCATCGTCGACCACGTCGTGCTGACGGCACGGATGCCGCTCCTGGCCGCCATCGCGCTCATCGCCGTGTGGCTCATCCCGTCGATCGCCGTTCCGCGCGAGATCGATCTCATCGCCTTCGTGCTCCTCGCCGCGGTCGTGCTGCTGATCCTGCGGCTCGAGACGAGCGCACGGGAGCAGGATGCCGCGCCCCCGCCGCCGCGCTCCCGCGTCGCCGCATCGACCGCGGGCGGCATCGCCGCGGCCGCGACGGGGATCGGCGCCGTCGCCGTCGTCGTCGCGCTCGTGATCGCGCCCGTGTTCTCAGGACTGGTCATACGGCCCGGCGCCGGCGCCGCGACGCGATGGAACACGATCGACCCGACGCTCCAGCTCGGCGACGATCTGCGCCGCGCATCGAACGGCGAGGTCCTGCGGGTGCGCACGACGGGCGGATCCGCGCCCTACCTCCGCGTCGCGACGCTGTCGGCGTTCGACGGCGAGGAGTGGCGGCCCGATCGGGGCGCGACCGCCCCGATCGACGAAGACGGCGCGATCACGGCATCCCGCCCCGCCGACGACATCCGGGTCGTCGAGACGACGACCTCGATCGACATCGTCAACCTCGTGAGCGGGTCTGCGCCGGTCGCCTATCCCATCTCGGCCATCGATGGCCTCGACGGCGACTGGGAGTCGCTGCCGTCCAACGGGACGATCGTGAGCCGCACGACGAACGTCAACGGGCAGGATTACGAGTTCGTCGCGCAGACGCCGAGGCCGACGCTCGAGCAGATCCGCGCCTCCCGGGCGACGACGGCCGGGGTCGCGGCCGCCGCGGCATCCGGCGTGTACGAGGAGACGAGGATCCTGCCGCCCGACCTCCCGCCGATCATCGCGCAGACCGCGGCGGAGGTCACGGCCGGCACCGAGACCGACTACGACGCGCTCCTCGCGCTGCAGCGCTGGTTCCGCTCGAGCCAGTTCGAGTACTCGCTCGAGGCTCCCGTCGAGGACGGATTCGACGGAAGCGGCGCCGAGGCCGTCGCCGCATTCCTCGACGTGCGCGCCGGGTACTGCGTGCACTTCGCGTCGGCGTTCGCCCTCATGGCGAGGACGCTCGGGATGCCGGCCCGGATCGTGGTCGGCTACCTTCCCGGCTCGGCGCTGTCCGATCCGATGATGGGCAACCAGGTCTACTCGGTCATGAGCTCGCAGCTGCACGCGTGGCCCGAGGTGTACTTCTCCGGGATCGGCTGGGTGCCGTTCGAGCCGACGAAGAGCCTCGGCACCGCGACGAGCTTCTCCCCCGCCTTCGTCGCCACGGATCCGCTCGACCCGGATGCCGAGACCGGCGAGACGCCCCTCCCGACCGCGTCGCCGACCGCGTCGCTCCGGCCCGAGGGGATCGACGAACGCGGGTCCGAGGCATCCTCCTCCGCGAACCCCGTGGAGCAGGCGCTGCCCTGGATGGGGCCCCTGTTCGGCATCCTCGTGGTGCTGGCGATCCCGAGCGTCATCCGTGCGTTCCGGAGGCGCGACCTGATGTCGGCCGCACGCGCAGGCGACGCGGGCGCGGCGTGGCGGAGCCTGCAGGAGGAGGCGATCGATCTCGGCATCCCCGTTCCGCCCGACGAGTCGCCGCGCGCCTTCGGCGCCCGGCTCGTCCGCCGCAGCGGCGCACCCGACGCCGCCGTGCAGGCTCTCGTGGAGGCGATCGAGCACGCGAGCTACTCGCGCTCCGGCAGCACGCAGACCGGGATCGACCTCGCCGCGGTCGTCAAGGAGGTGTGCGCGGGCCTCACGACCCACGCCGTCCGACGCGCGCGCGTGCTGGCGCTGCTCGCGCCCCGGTCGCTGCTGATCCGCCCGGGGAGCGTCTACGCGGGCGACGGTGCGCTCACGCGGAGGTGAGGGCCGGGCCGCTGTCCGGCGTTCGCCACGGGCTCCGGTAGGATGTCCTTTGGCCCTCTCGCCTCCGGCTCGCCGGAGCTGCGCGGGCCGAGGAGGATTCGCCTAGTGGCCTATGGCGCACGCTTGGAAAGCGTGTTGGGTGCAAGCCCTCGGGGGTTCGAATCCCCCATCCTCCGCCCTTGTGATGAGTCGCGACACAGGCCGCTCCTGAGTCGCGGCGCGGTCTGATTGGATGGCCCGGTGAGAGTCCTGTCCCGCCGGGTCGCCGCTGCGGTGTGTGCCGTGGGCGTGGCACTGCTGCTGACCGCGTGCTCGCCCTCCGCCGGCGCGGAGTCCGCCTCCACCGAGCCGATCGATGTGCTGTGCGCGGATCCGCTCGTCATCGGATGCGATCTCGGCGGCGGCTCGACCATCGTCGTGATCGACGGCGACGCCTCGGATGAGCGTGTGACGGAGTTCGCGGGCCGGCTCGCCGCCTCCCCCGCATCGACGGGGGCGGAGACGGTGGTCCTGCGGGCCGAGTCCGGCGACCCGCGGATCCTCGACCCCGAGGTCTCGCCGCCGCCGAGGTGGGAGGTCACGCTGCGGCCCGGCGGACGCGAGCAGTTCGAGGCCGCGCTGTCGGACACGCTGGCTGCGGCGGCCGTTCCCGGCGCCACCGGCATCGTCGTCGCCGACGGCTGGCCGAGCGTCACGGTCGAGACGCTCGACCAGTTCGAGGACGTGTTCACGCAGCTGTCGTCGACTCGGCTGTTCCGGGCGGGAGGGACGTACACGCTGCAATCGCTCGACGAGCACCTTCGCATCGTCCACGTGCCGGCTCGCACGACGGACGAGGCGATCCTCGAGATCATCGCCATCGCACGCGACCACCCGGACGCGGAGGTTCTGCTGGAGGCTCCGATATCCGGGCCCCAGTACCCGACCCTGTACGTCTCCAGGCTCACCCCTGCCGAGGTGCAGGAGCTCGACGCACGCCTGAGCGATCCCCGCCTGGCGACGGCGGACGTCGACGGCTACCCGCTCGAGTTCGTGCTGGGCTCCACGGGCGAGGACGGGACGACCTACGTCGCGGGGACGTTCGGAGCGGTCCCCGCCGACTGACCGGCGCCCGGGATCCGATCCGCTCGCACGCGTCCGCATCGCGAGGGGACGCGACCTTCCTCGGGCATTTCGTGCCGGGCGCGGGGGATGTGCCCGAGATCGCGTCGCCGGCCTCTGACGGGCGCCCTGGGGCATCGAGCCGGGTCCGCACCGGACGTCGTCGCCGGGCCTCCGCGGGCGCGCATCGCCGGGACCCGAGCACGACCCCGCTACGGCGCGAGCACCCGCGCCTGCGCCTGCGCCCTGACCGACAGCTCCGCCGCCTTGAACGCGTGCTCCTGCGTCATCGCTGTCTCTGTGCGCTGCAGGCAGTCGAGGATGAGCTGCCCGAAATAGGGGTAGCCGACCTTGCCGTCGGTCCGGATGTGGTGCTCGCCCGTGCCGTCCACGAGGAACAGGTGTCCCCCGCCCTCGCCCGTTCCGACGTTGACGTACTTGCGCAGCTCGATGTAGCCGTCGGTGCCGAGGATGAACGTGCGTCCGTCCCCCCACGTGCTCAGACCCGCCGGCGTGAACCAGTCGACGCGCACGTACCCGGTCGCCCCCGTGTCCATCACGATGTGCGCCTCGCCGAAGTCGTCCAGCTCGGGATGCTCGGGGTGAGCGTAGTTGGCGATCGCGGCGGTCGTGACCTCGGCATCCGTCGCCCCCGCGAAAGTCAGCATCTGCTCGAAGTTGTGGCTTCCGATGTCGCACAGGATGCCGCCGTACTTCGCCTTCTCGAAGAACCACTCCGGCCGCGGGCCTCCCAGGCGGTGCGGGCCGAGTCCGATGACCTGGATGACGCGGCCGATCGCTCCGCGCTCGATGAGCTGACCCGCGAGGATCGCCGACTCGACGTGGATGCGCTCGGAGTAGTACACGGCGTACTTCCTGCCCGTGCGAGCCGTGGCCGCGCGCGCCGCCGCGAGCTGTTCGAGCGTCGTGAGCGGCGCCTTGTCGGTGAAGTAGTCCTTGCCCGCGTCGATCACGCGAAGCCCGAGCGCGCAGCGCTCCGACGTCACGGCGGCGCCGGCGACGAGGCGCACGTCGGGGTCGTCGAGGATCTCGGCCTCGCTGCGGGCGACGCGCGCCTGGGGGAACCGCGTGCGGAAGATGTCGAGTCGCGCGGGGTCGGGGTCGTAGACCCACGTGAGCGTGCCCCCCGCCCCGATGAGCCCGTCGGTCATGCCGTAGATGTGGCCGTGATCGAGGTGGGCCGCGGCGAAGACGAACTCGCCCGGCTCGACGACCGGCCGCGGCATCGGTGCCGGCGCGTACGTCGCGCCGTCCGCAGCGCTCACTCGGCGACTCCTACCGTGATGGTGCCGTCGAGCTCTGCGATCGAGACGGTCTTCTCGAAGAAGTGCGGGGCGCGCTGTTCGAGCGTGCCCGTGCGGTAGTACGGGTCGTCCGGCTGCAGCGGGAAGTCGACGGTCGCGCGTTCGATCCCCGACTTGTAGATCGCGGTGACGAGCTCGACCGCGTTGCGCCCGTCGACCCCGTCGATCGCCGGGCGACGGCCTGCGCGGAGGGCGGCCAGGATCTCGCCGATCTGCCCGCCGTGGCCGGTGTGCGCGAGCGGCGAGTGCGCCGCGAACAGGTCGTCCAGCTGCGCGACGAGCGCGGCATCCCCGCCGGGGACGGGGAAGCCGTTCGGCTGGGTCACCTCGGCGACGGCGCGCCACGGCTGCGAGACCCGTGCGTCGCGACCATGGACGACGATCCCCGCCTCCTGACCGTGGTGCACGACCGAGCTCGTGACCTCCGCGAGCGCGCGGCCGTACTGCAGGATCGCGACGGAGAGGTCCTCGACCTCGGCGTTCTCGTGCTGCGCGTTCGTCAGGACGGCCGTGACGGAGTCGGGCCGGCCCATCATCCACAGCAGCAGGTCGATGTGATGGATCGCGTGGTTGAGCGTGCAGCCGCCGCCCTCCGATGCCCAGGTGCCGCGCCAGGACAGGTCGTAGTACGGCAGCCCGCGCCACCACGACGAGTTGACCTGCACGTGCGAGATGGGCCCGACGAGCCCCGAGTCGAGCACGTCCTTGAGGGCTGCCATGTCGTCGCGGAACCTGTTCTGCGCGACCACCGAGAGCACCTTGCCCGACTCCCGCTCGGCTGCGAGCATCGCGTCGCACTCCTCGAGCGACGGTGCCATCGGCTTCTCGACGATGACGTTCACCCCGCCGCGGAGCAGCTGGATCGCCAGTTGCGCATGCGTCGACGGCGGCGTCGCGATGCTGACGAGGTCGAGATCCTCGTCTGCGAGCATCTCGGCGGGGTCGGCGTAGACGCGTGCGCCCGCGAGACCGTGCTCGTCGCGCTTGGCCGCCGCCTTGGCGGGGACGAGGTCGCAGAAGGCGACGATCTCGCACTCCCCCGGGAACTCGAGGTACCCGGCGATGTGCGAGTTGACGATGTTGCCGGTACCGATGATCCCGACCTTGAGCATGACGGCCCTTCCCTGAAAAGCGTGTGTGGGTGACGTTGTGGAGATGTCGTGGTGGCGGGTGCCCGGGCGGCCCGCCGCGGGCACCCGCCGTGCGGGGTCAGCCTATGACGGCCTCCACCTCGGAGCGGAACTGCTTCGCGGCATCCGCCGGCGTGAGCTGGCCGAACAGAACCTGCTCGTTGATGCGCTGGATGATCGTCGCGACCTCACCGGCGCCGTTCGGCAGCGCGGGCGGCGCGCTGACGATGTGATCGGCCAGTCCTGCGACGAAGTCCGCGGACTTCTGGTCGACGGGGGTGAGCTTGGGCAGGATCGCCTCACGCACCGGCGCGTTGCCGGGAAGACCCAGCTCCGTCAGGAAGATCCCGCCGACGCGCGGGTCGTTCGCGAAGAAGTCGATGAACTTCGCGACCGCGGACGGGTGCTTCGTCTTGGCGGACGCCGAGAGGTACATGCCCGGCTTGTAGAACATGCCCGGCTTCGTGAACTCCGACTCGCCCGGCATCTTGAGGATCGTGAGATCCTGACCCACGGCCGTCGAGAGGGCTCCGAGCTGCGCCGACCACGTGATGTTCATGGCCGCGTACCCCTTCGCGATGGGCGAGTCGAGCAGGTCGAGGCTCGCCGCCGAGTCGGCCGGCGGCTGCCCGCCCGACGCCTGCAGGTCCAGCGAGCGCTGGAACCACTCCTCGAGCAGATCGTCGTCGTAGCCGAGCTCGCCGTCCTCGTCGAACAGCGACTGCCCGTGCTGGCGCGCGTACACGCTGAAGCCGACCTCGTTGTAGGTGGCATCCGACGTGCCGTAGACCTGCCCTCCCGGGGTGCCGTCGTGGATCCGCGTGGCGATGTCGACGTAGTCGTCCCACGTCCACGTGTCGTCGTCGGGCAGCTCGACGCCCGCCGCCTCGAAGAGCGCGGGGTTGGCGATGACGGAGTAGACGTTCGAGCCGGTCGGGATGCCGAATTGCGTGCCGTCGATGGCGCCGGCCGTCAGGAGCGACTCGTCGATGTCTCCCGTCTCGACTCCGATCGCGCCGAGGTCGGCGAGGATGCCGCGGCGGGCGTAGTCGGCGATGTACCGGTCCTCCTGCATGAAGACGTCGGGGGTGTCGCCCCCCACGACCGAGGTCGCGAGCTTGTCCCAGTAGCCGCCCCACTCCGCGAACTCGCCCGTCACGGTGATGTTCGGGTTGTCCTCCTCGAAGAGGTCGATCGCCTGCTGCATCCGCTCGTTGCGGGCGTCCGATCCCCACCAGTAGAACCGGATCGACGCCGGCTCGTCGGGGTCGTCGGCGACGGGAGTCGCGCTTCCCCCGGGGACGGCGCACGCGCTGAGGCCCACGGCGAGCGCCGCCATGCCCGCGACGGCAGACCGGCGGAGGATCCGCCTGGAGGATGAGCGTGCTGTGTTCATGATGCTCCTTTGCACTGTGTGCGGCGCAGGGTGCTCGATTGCGCCGCGAGGGTTCGACGGGACCGGCGCTCCCGCGCCGGGATCGGAGATCACTTGATCCCCGTCGTCGCGATCCCGCGGACCAGGTACTTCTGGCCGAACAGGAACACGACGAAGATCGGTATGAGGGTGACGGTCGACATCGCGAACAGCTCGCCCCACGAGCTCTCGCCCGTGTTGTCGACGAAGGATCGGAGGGCCACCGTCACGGTGTGGTTGTCGGGGTTGGTCAGGAAGATCAGCTGCGAGAAGAAGTCGTTCCACGTCCAGATGAACGTGAAGATCGCGGTCGTCGCGAGCGCCGGCACCGCGAGCGGCAGCATGATCTGCCAGTAGATGCGGATGTGTCCGGCTCCGTCGATGCGCGCCGCCTCGTCGAGCTCCTTCGGGATGCCGCGGAAGAACTGCACCATGAGGAAGATGAAGAACGCGTCGGTCGCGAGGAACTTCGGCACGATGAGCGGTAGGAAGGTGTTGATCCATCCGAGCTGCGCGAACAGCACGTATTGCGGAACGATGATGACGTGGATCGGCAGCATGATCGTGACGAGCATGATCGCGAACCACAGGTTCTTCGTGCGGAACTCGAGCCGCGCGAACGCGTAGGCGGCGAGCGAGCAGGCGATGAGGTTGCCGATCACCGACCCGAGCACGACCATGAGCGAGTTGACGATGAAGTGCCCGAACGGCCGGCTCAGGGCGTTCCAGCCGTCGATGTAGTTCCCGAAGTCGAGCTTGCTCGGGATGAGCGACGGATCGCGGAAGATGATCTCGTCCGGCTTGAAGGAGCTCGCGACCATCCACAGGAGCGGATAGATCATCGCGATCCCGAACACGATGAGCAGCACGTGCTTGCCCACGACCCGCCACGATGCGGGCCGGCGGAAGGTCGTGCGGGCCCGTCTCGTTCCCGGCGCGACGAGAGCGCGCGTCGTGGTCGTAGGCGTCTCGATCGTCCGGGTCTCAGTCGCGCGCGTTTCAGTCGTCATAGTGCACCCAGTACTTGGAGAAGAGGAAGTTGAGCGCGGTGAAGGCGCCGATGATGAGGAGGAGGATCCAGGCCATCGCGGACGCGTAGCCCATCCGCAGTCCGCCGAAGCCCTCCTGATAGAGGTAGAGCGTGTAGAACAGCGTCGAGTCCGCGGGTCCTCCCGTGCCGTTGCTGACGATGAACGCACCCGTGAAGCTCTGGAAGGCGCCGATCATCTGCAGCACGAGGTTGAAGAAGATGATGGGTGTCAGGAGCGGGAACGTGATGCTCCAGAACTGACGCCACTTGCCGGCCCCGTCGAGCGCCCCCGCCTCGTAGTACATGTCCGGGATCTGCCGCAGGCCCGCGAGGAAGATGACCATCGGCGAGCCGAACATCCACACGCCCAGGATGATGAGCGTTCCCAGCGCCGTGTCGGGATGGGCCACCCAGCCGGGCCCCTCGATCCCGAACACCGCGAGGAACTGGTTGATGAGCCCGTCCCGGCCGAACAGCTGACGCCACAGGATCGCGACCGCGACGCTTCCGCCGAGCAGCGAGGGCAGGTAATACACCGAGCGGTAGAACGAGAGCCCGCGAAGGCCCTTGTCGAGCACGAGCGCGAGGAAGAGCGCGAACGCGAGCTGCAGCGGGATCGCGATGGCGACGTACGTGAACGTCACCTGCAGCGACTTCCACCACCGGGCGTCGGCGAACATCTGGACGTAGTTCTGGATGCCGATCCACTGCGGGTTCGTCAGCAGGTCGAAGTCCGTGAACGACAGGTAGAGCGACGACACGAGCGGCCCTGCCGTGATGGCGAAGAGCCCGATGAACCACGGCCCCAGGAAGAAGAGCGCTATCGGGCCGTCGCGGCGCAGCCGCCGGCGACCCGCCTGGCGGACCTCGCGTCCGCCCGTGCGCCGGAGCGACGAGAGCTCCGAGAGGACGGACATCTCACGCGCTCCCGTCCGCCGCGCCACGGGCGCGATGCGCTCCCGCGGCTGCCCTCGCCCTTGTCTTCGTCATCGAATTGCCTCCCGATCTTCATTGATCGCCGCTGACGCGGCCGCCCTCAGACTCCACGAATATATTCGCAAACTGTCTGAGGATGTGGCTACGATAACGATTACATTCGGGGAACGTCAAGGACTATCTGCACGAGTCTGGTTCGCCCTTGCGATGGCACAGGCCGCAGGATGCGGGGAAACTCCGCTCTTGTGAGATCGCGGCATCCTGCCCTAAGCTCGCCGCAAAGCTTGCCGAAAGGTTTCGTGATGAAGAACGCAGACGCGTCAGAAGGCCGCGGGGACCGTCCTCGACGCGCGACGCTGTTCGACGTCGCCGAGCTCGCGGGCGTCTCGCAGCCGACCGTGTCCAAGGTCATCAACGGACACCCCGACATCTCCTTCGAGACCCGGGAGCGCGTGCAGCGCGCGCTCGACGAGGTCGGCTACACGAAGCGTCACGTCCGGCCGCCCACGACCACGCGCAGCGTCGAGGTCATGGTCGACCAGCTCGGCACGGCGTACGCCATGGAGGTCCTCCGCGGCGTGGCGCTGGCCGCCGAGACCGCGGACGTCGACGTCGTCGTGAGCCGCTTCCACCGTGCGGCGCCCGACTCCGGGTGGCTCGCCCCCGGCGACTGGGCCAAGCGCCTGGCCAGGGCAGGCCGCACGGGCGCGATCATCCTCACGGCGCAGCTGGGTCCCGGCCACATCGCGGGCCTGACGCAGGAACATCTCCCCGTCGTCGTCATCGACCCGCTCGACCTGACGAATCGCAACGTCCCGAGCGTCGGCTCGACGAACTGGGCCGGCGGCTACTCGGCGACCGAGCACCTGATCGCTCTCGGTCACACGCGCATCGGCGCGATGGGCGGCAGGCGCGAGTCGATCGCCGCCGTCGCACGCCTGCACGGGTTTCGCGCCGCCTGCGCATCGGCAGGGATCGCGGTCGACGAGGATCTCGTCCGCTTCGCGACGTTCGACTACGAAGCCGGGATCGAGGTCGGCGAGGAGTGGCTCGCGCGCGACGACCGCCCCACCGCGATCTTCGCGGCGAGCGACACGAGCGCGATGGGCATCCTCGAGGCGGCTCGCCGCCAGGGACTGAGCGTCCCCCGCGACCTCAGCGTCGTCGGCTACGACGACACGTACCTCGCGTCGTGGTCGACGCCCCCGCTCACGACCGTTCGCCAGCCGCTGTTCGACATGGGCGGCGTCGCGCTGCGCACGGTGCTCGACGCCGCCGAGGGCCGCGAGCCCGCGTCGCGCCACATCGAGCTCGCCACGACCCTCGTCGTCCGCGGCACCACGGCGGCACCCGGGAAGGAAGCCTGACACCGAGATGTCGACATCCCACACGTGGGCGCGGGAGCCCACGCCTGGCGGCATGCCGCCGTGGCGGAACACGGAGCTGTCCGTCGAGGAGCGCGCAGACGCCCTCCTGGCGGCCCTCACCCTCGACGAGAAGGTCGCGCAGCTCGGCAGCTTCTGGGACGACAAGCGCGGCGCGGGAGAGGTCATCGCTCCCATGCAGGACGTCTTCTCCGACGGCCGGCCGCCCTTCGAGCACGTCGTGCGCGACGGCATCGGGCACCTCACGCGCGTGTTCGGCACGACGCCCGTCACGGCGGCCGACGGGGTGCGCAAGCTCCAGGCCGCACAGCGGCACGTCGCCGGGGCGAGCAGGCTCGGCATCCCCGCCATCGCGCATGAGGAGTGCCTCACGGGCTTCACGACGCTCGGCGCGACCGTCTATCCCGCGCCGCTGTCGTGGGGCGCGACGTTCCACCCCGAGCTCGTCGAGCAGCTGGGCCGCGCGATCGGCGACGACCTGCGCGCCGTCGGCGTGCATCAGGGCCTCGCTCCCGTGCTGGACGTCACCCGGGACTACCGGTGGGGCCGCACGGAGGAGACGATCGCCGAGGACCCGTACCTCGTCGCGACCATCGGCTCCGCGTTCGTGCGAGGGGTCGAGTCGGCCGGGGTGGTCGCAACGCTCAAGCACTTCACCGGGTACTCGGCGTCGCAGGGGGGCCGCAACCACGCTCCCGTGTCAGCCGGACCGCGGGAGGTCGCCGACGTGCTCCTGCCGCCCTTCGAGCACGCGCTGCGCGAAGGCGGAGCACGGTCGGTCATGAACTCGTACGCAGAGGTCGACGGCGTCCCCGCCGCCGCCGACGAGCGGCTCCTGACGGGGCTCCTCCGCGAGGAGTGGGGCTTCGAGGGCACCGTCGTGTCGGACTACTGGGCCATCCCGTTCCTCAAGGCCAAGCACGGCGTCGCCGAGACGGTCGACGACGCCGCGGCGCTCGCCCTCGTCGCCGGGATGGACGTCGAGCTCCCCGACATGGGCGCGTTCGGCGGGCTTCCCGGACTCGTCCGCGCGGGCCGGGTCTCCGAGGACCTCGTCGATCGCGCGGCCCGCCGCATCCTCAGGCAGAAGATCGAGCTCGGGCTTCTCGACCCCGACTGGGAGCCGGGCGGCGACCCCGACGCCGACCTCGACTCGCCGCGCAACCGCGCGCTCGCGCGCGTTCTCGCGGAGGAGTCCGTCGTGCTCCTGGAGAACCGGACGCACGTCCTGCCGATCACGGCGGCGCCCCCGCGCGTCGCGGTGATCGGTCCGACCGCGGCGGACGTGCGCGCGCTGCTCGGCTGCTACTCGTATCCGAACCACGTGCTGCCGCGGCATCCCGAGCTCGCGCCTGGTCTTCCGGTCGTGAGCCTCGCGCACGCCCTCGCGGCGGAGTTCCCCGCATCCGCGCTGACCGTCGCGGACGGCGTGCCCCTCAAGGACCGCGACCGGTCGGGCATCCCGGCGGCCGTCGACGCGGCGCGTGCGGCCGACCTCGTCGTCGCCGTCGTCGGCGACAGGGCGGGCATGTTCGGCAAGGGGACCTCGGGCGAGGGCTGCGACGCCGCCGACCTCGAGCTGCCCGGCGTTCAGGGCGAGCTCCTGGAGGCCCTCCTCGAGACGGGAACGCCCGTCGTCGTCGTCGTCCTCTCCGGTCGTCCGTACGCGATCGAGCGATTCCGCGCCCGCGCGGCCGCTCTCGTGCAGGCCTTCATGCCGGGCGTCGAGGGCGCGCAGGCCATCGCCGGCGTCCTGTCGGGACGCGTCGCGCCGAGCGGGCGCCTTCCCGTCGAGATCCCGCGGTCCAGCGCGGGAATGCCGCACACCTACCTCGGTCCCGCGCTGCGCCACGACGGCGAGCGGATCAGCAACATCGAGGTCGCTCCCTCCTTCCCGTTCGGCCATGGGCTGACCTATACGACGTTCGAGATGGGCGGGCTCGAGCTCTCGAGCGATCTCGTGCCGACCGACGGCGACGTGGCCGCTCGCGTGCGCGTGCGCAACACGGGCGATCGCGCCGGAGCCGCCGTCGTGCAGCTGTACGCGAGCGACCCCGTCGCGACCGTGACGCGACCCGTCGTCGAGCTCATCGGCTATCGCCGCGTCGAGCTCGCTCCCGGCGCAGAGGCGGTCGTGGAGTTCCGCGCCCACGCCGACCGGTTCTCGTTCACGGGCATCGCCGGCCACCGCGTCGTCGAACCGGGACTCATCCACCTCGAGGCGGGGCTCTCCAGCGGGGACCGACCCGCGCGCGCGAGCTTCCGCTTCACCGGACCCACCCGCCGCGTCCCCGCGCGGCGCATCCTCACGACGGAGGCCGACGTTGTCCCCTGATCGCTTCACCGCCCGGACGTGGCCCATCGCGGCCGCGACGCTCTACTTCGCGGGACCGGGCGCGCTCGACGTGCACGCGGCGCCCGCCGAGGAGTGGGATGCCGTGTTCGCCGACATCGCGCGCGCCGGCTTCGACCACGTCGACCTCACCGACGGGTGGCTGCGCCCTGCCGACCTCGACGCCGAGCGCCACGAGGAGCTCCTTGCGGCGGCGCACGGCCGGGGCCTCGGTCTCGCGTCGGTCTCGGCGATCCGCCGGAGCGTCATAGACCGCGCGCACGGCGACGACAACCTCGCGTACAGCCACCGGACCCTCGATGCGGCGACCGCGCTCGGCATCCGCACCGTGTCGTTCGGCCTGCACCAGGCGCTGACGCCGCAGCAGAAGGAGCGGCTCTGGTTCTGGACCGCTCAGGGCCACGTCGACGACCCCGCCGACTGGGAGCTCGCCGTCGTCCGGCTGCGCGAGCTCGGCCGGCACGCCGAGGAGCTCGGCATCCTGATGTCGCTCGAGATGTACGAGGACACGTTCCTCGGCACGGCCGACTCGGCGGTGCGGCTCGTCGAGGACATCGGTCTGGACAGCGTCGGACTCAACCCCGACATCGGGAACCTCGTGCGGCTGCACCGGCCGATCGAGGACTGGCGCGAGCTCGTCGAGAAGACCGCTCCGTACACGAACTTCTGGCACGTCAAGAACTACGCCCGCGACGAGAACCCCGACCGCGACCACTACGCCGCGTTCCCCACGACGATGGAGGCGGGGCTCATCGACTATCGGTGGGCGGTGCGCCACGCGATCTCGCAGGGGTTCCAGGGCGTCATCTGCACGGAGAACTACGGGGGCGACGGCCTCGGCGTGTGCGCGGCGAACCGCGACTACCTGCGGCGACAGGTCCTGCCCCTCGACGCCGGCTACGCGAGCGCGCCCAGTCGCGTGCGTCAACTGAGCGACGCCCGCACGCGGGAGGGCACGCGATGACCCGTCTGCTCAATGCGGCGTCCGACTTCGTCGCCGAGGCGCTCGACGGCTTCGTCGCGCTGCATTCCGACCGCGTCGCCCGCGTCGACGGCGGCGTCGTGCGGGCGGACGGCGTGTCCGACGGCCAGGTCGCAGTCGTCGTCGGCGGAGGATCCGGGCACTACCCCGCCTTCGCGGGCGTCGTCGGCCCGGGCCTTGCGGCAGGCGCCGTATGCGGCCAGATCTTCACGTCGCCCTCCGCAGGTCAGGCGTACCGCGTCGCCCGCGCCGCCCAGTCCGGTGCCGGCGTCCTGTTCAGCTACGGCAACTACGCCGGCGACGTGCTGCACTTCGGTCAGGCGCAGGAGCGGCTGCGCGCCGAAGGGGTGGATGCCCGCACCGTCCTCGTGACGGACGACATCGCGAGCGCGCCCGCCGACGCGATCGAGAAGCGGCGCGGGATCGCGGGCGACTTCGTCGTCTTCAAGATCGCCGGCGCAGCGGCGGAGCGGGGCTGGACGCTCGACGAGGTCGAGCGGGTGGCGCGCGTCGCGAACGGGCGGACGAGATCGCTCGGCGTCGCGTTCGGCGGATGCACGTTCCCCGGCGCCGCCGAGCCCCTGTTCACCGTGCCGGACGGGATGATGTCGATAGGGCTCGGCATCCACGGCGAGCCCGGCATCCGCGACGTGCCGTCGTGCACGGCTGACGAGCTCGCGACCCATCTGCTGGACCCGCTCCTGGCCGACGTGCCTCCGGAGCGGGGCGACCGCGCCGTCGTCCTCGTCAACGGACTGGGCACCGTCAAGTACGAGGAGCTGTTCATCCTCTACCGGGCCGTCGCCCAGCGCCTCACGGCGGAAGGCGTCACGATCGTGGAGCCCGAGGCCGGCGAGCTCGTCACGAGTCTCGACATGGCCGGCGCCTCCGTGACGCTCCTGTGGCTCACACCCGAGCTGGAGTCCCTGTGGACGGATGCCGCGGACTCCCCCGCGTACCGCAAGGGCGCCGTCGCGCCCCGGCGGGGGCCCGGCCGCCGCGTCGAGCTCGCCGCGCGGACCCACGCCGCGCCCGACGCGAGCGAGGAGTCCCGCGCCGCCGCCGGCGTCGCGCTGGAGCTCCTCCGCGCCGCGCAATCGACGCTGCACGCGCATGCCGACGAGCTCGGACGCATCGACGCGTACGCGGGCGACGGCGACCACGGCGTCGGCATGACCCGCGGGATCGACGCGGCCGTCGCCGCGGCCGTCGCGACCCGACACGCAGGGCTCGCGGCGACGCTGGCGGCGGCGGGAGACGCGTGGAGCGAGGAGGCCGGCGGCACGTCGGGCGCCCTCTGGGGAGCCGCGCTGCACGCCATCGGCGGGGCGCTCGACGCGGCACCGCACACGACGACCGGCGCGGCCGTCGCAGCGCGCGCGGCGCTCGACCGGATCGTGGCCCTGGGCGGCGCACGACCCGGAGACAAGACGATGGTGGACGCCCTCGTGCCGTATGTCGAGCGGCTCGAGGATGCCGCGGCGCACGATGCGCCGCCCGCACAGGCTCTCGCGGACGCCGCGGATGCCGCGACCGCCGCCGCAGCGGCGACCTCCGAGCTCGCGCCCCGGCTCGGGCGCGCGCGCCCGCTCGCCGCGAAGAGCATCGGGCACCCCGACGCGGGCGCGACCTCCCTCGCCCTCATCACGACAGCGATCTCCACCACGGTCGCGGAAGGAGCACTCGCATGACCTCACCCGCCCCCGGCGGCTGGCGCATCGTCGTCGGATCCGACGACGCCGGCTTCGAGTACAAGTCGGCCCTCAAGGCGCAGCTGCTCGCGGACGCCCGCGTCGCGGAGGTCGTCGACGTCGGCGTCGGCAGCGACGAGCACACCGACTATCCCCTCGTCGCGGTCGAGGCCGCGACCCGGGTCGCCCGGGGCGAGGCCGACCGCGCCCTCCTCGTGTGCGGGACGGGGCTGGGCGTCGCGATCAGCGCGAACAAGGTCTCGGGCATCCGGGCGGTGACGGCGCACGACAGCTACTCGGTCGAGCGCAGCGTCCTGAGCAACAACGCGCAGGTGCTCACGATGGGCCAGCGCGTGATCGGCCTCGAGCTCGCCAAGAGGCTCGTGTCCGAGTGGCTCGACTACCGCTTCGACCCCCGATCCAGCTCCGCGGCGAAGGTCGCGGCCATTCCCGACTCTCCGGTCCAGATCTGAAAGGCACACCGTGAGCATCATCGCCATCGTCGGCTCGGGCTACATGGGCGGAGGCATCGCGCAGCTGTTCGCGCGCGCCGGCCACGAGGTCCGCCTCGCCGACGTCTCGCACGACATCGCCGCATCCAACCTCGCCCGCATCGTCCAGGAGGCGCGCGACTTCCAGGCCGAAGGGCTCTTCGCGCCGGGCTCCGCCGATGCCGTGGCCGCTCATGTCACGGCCGCACAGTCGATCGAGGATGCCGTGGCCGGCGCCGACTTCATCGAAGAGGCCGTGCCCGAGATCATCGACGTCAAGCACGCGACGCTGCGCCGCATCAGCGCCGCAGCCCCCACGGCGACGATCGGGAGCAACACGTCCACGATCCGCATCGAGCTCCTCGCCGGTGCCGTCGAGAACCCCGGACGGTTCTTTGGCGTGCACTTCTCGAAC
This sequence comes from Microbacterium ulmi, assembly GCF_011759705.1. Lineage (GTDB taxonomy): Bacteria > Actinomycetota > Actinomycetes > Actinomycetales > Microbacteriaceae > Microbacterium > Microbacterium ulmi. The sequence goes on from NZ_JAAOZF010000001.1 coordinate 467,123, forward strand.
CCCGCGCCGTTCATCCCCGGCGTCGAGGTCATCCCGCACCCTGGCACCGACCCCGACCGCATCCCGCCCGTCGAGGAGCTCCTGCGCGGAATCGGCAAGACGCCCGCGCGCGTGACCGATGCGACGGGGTTCGTGCTCAATCGCCTGCAGTACGCGCTGTTCCACGAGGCGACGCAGCTCGTCGACGAGGGCGTCGCCTCGACGGAGGACATCGACGCGATCGTCCGCACGACCTTCGGGTTCCGCCTGCCGTTCTTCGGCCCGTTCGCGATCGCCGACATGGCGGGGCTCGACGTCTACGCGTTCTGCTACAGCTCCCTCCAGACCGAGTTCGCCGAGCGCTTCGCGACGCCCCCGTCGCTGTCGGCGCTCGTCGAGGCGGGCAGGCTCGGCACGAAGACGGGAGGCGGCTTCCGGGACGTCGCCGCCGACCGCATCCCCGAGCTCGTCGCGTACCGCAACCGCGCGTACGCGAAGATGCAGGCTCTCGTCGACGAGCTCGGTCCCTCGCCGTTCGACGAGCGATGACGGCACGCTTCGCCCTCGTCGGCACGGGCTTCCGCGCCCACGCCTTCGCGCGCGTCGCGGCGGCGCTGCCCGATCGGCTGCGCCTGGAGGGGGTCTTCGCACCCAGGACCGCGAGTGCGGGCGCGGCGTTCGCGGCCGAGTGGGGGGTGACGGCGTGGTCCTCGCTCGACGGGCTCGCGGCATCCCGCCCCGACTTCGCCGTCGTGTCCGTCCATGCCTCGGCGACCCCCGCACTGCTCGCCGCGCTCGCGGAGCGCGGGATCCCCGTGCTGACGGAGACGCCTCTCGCACCCCACGACGAGGCGATCGACGCGGCGCGAGCGCTCGAGCGCGCAGGAGCGCGCATCCAGGTCGCCGAGCAGTACCACCTCGAGCCCCTCATCGCAGCGCAGCTCGCGATCGTGCGCGGCGAGTACCTCGGCGACGTCTCCCAGGTCTGCGTGGCGGTCGCCCACGACTACCACGGCATCAGCGTCGGGCGGCTCCTGCTCGGCACCGGGCTCGAGCAGCCCCGCTCGATCACGGCGTTCCACATCCCGTCGCCGATCGTGGAGGGTCCGAGCCGCTCGGGAGATCCGCGGGAGGAGCGGGTCGTCACGACGACGCGCACGATCGCCGTGCTCGAGTTCGACGGCGCCGTGCTGCAGTACGACTTCGACGACCAGCAGTACCGGTCGTGGATCCGCTCGCCGAGCGTCCTCGTGCGGGGCAGCCGCGGCGAGCTGCGCGACACGCGCGTGCGCTATCTCGCGTCGTTCGACCGTCCCGTCGTCAGCGACCTCGTGCGCCTCGAGACCGGCGGCGCCGGCAACCACGAGGGCATGTTCCTTCGCGGGTACAGCTTCGAGGGGATGTCGCTCTCGGCGAACGAGTTCGCGCCCGCCCGTCTCGCCGACGACGAGATCTCCCTGGCCCGCATCCTCGTCGCGATGCACCGCTACGTCGAGGGCGGCGAAGCGCCGTACTCCATCGATCAGGCCGCGTACGATCAGCAGCTCGCGACCGCGATCCACCGCGCCGCCCGACGAGACGGCGCCTGACGCCGAGCCGGAGAACGGTCCGCGTCAGGCCAGTCCCGCGACCGCCACGCCGAGCCACTCCCCCAGCGCATCGATCTCCGCGCGCACCATCTCGGTCTCCTCCGGCTCGAACGCAACGAGCTCGTGCACGGCGTTGACCCGCAGCACGTCGTGCGCGCGGTCGAGCTCGGCATCCAGCATCCCGACGAAGCGATCGCCCATGAGGATCGGATGCGCGAAGAAGCCGTAGACCCGCTGGGACTTGGGCTTGAACTGCTCCAGCACATAGGTGAAGTCGAAGAGCTCGGTCAGGCGGGCCCGATCGAACAGCAGGCTGTCGTACGGATTGAGGAACGCCACTCTGCCTCCGTCGTCCTCCCGCTCGAGCGCGGCGATCGCCTCCGGATCGACGCGGAACCGCCACTCGCTGCCCTCGACCACGGCAGGCTCCCCCGTCGTCTTCGCGACGCCGCTCCAGTACCTGTGCGGGCGCGTGATGCCTGCAGCCTGCAGGCGGCGCTCCGCCAGCAGAGCGGACGCCTCCTCCGCGCCGTACTCGGGCATGTCGTGCGGGTAGGCGCGCTCTGCGAGGTCCCACCGGCGATGCCGGCCCTCGCGGCCGACGATGGCGGTGACGCCCAGCCGCGAGAGGAGATCGAGCATGATCGGGACCTGATTCGACCCCGACCACCCGTCCGGCGCGCGGCTGACCTGCGCGGTGTCGGGGATGTCGCTCGCCAGGAGCGGGCCCTCGGCCCTCAGCCGGGCCAGGACGTCCCCGCGGAAGCGGTCGTTCGCCTGCAGCCACTCCTTGGTGCTCTCGCGCAGGGGCCGCGAGCGCATGCCCGGGAGCATGAGGGGCAGCATGCTCACAGGGCGGAACGCGCCGTCGAGCTCGAACAGCAGCCGGTCGGTCTCGACGGCCTTCTGCAGCTGACCCGGCTCGTACGACCACCCGATGCGCGACCACAGGACGGTCTGCTCGCACGGTGCGATCGTCGCGGTGGGATCGATCTTGATGTAGCCGAGCTGTTCCGCGACCTCGACGACGTCGCCGGGCCGTTCGGCGTCCAGCAGCTGCGCGCGCACGACGATCCGCCGTGCCTGGTCTCGCGTGAGCCGATGCGTCACGGAGTCGAGCGTAGCGGCGAGCACCGACGGCCGCCCGGCGCGTGGCAGACTCGCCTCGATGTGGATCGGGTGGATCGAGTTCGACGTGCTCCTGGGCGATGTGCACTCGCTGAAGCAGAAGCGCAGCATCCTTCGCCCGCTCATGTCCGATCTCGGCAGGCGCGCGGAGGCGGCCGTCGCGGAGGTCGGCGCCAACGATCTGCACCGGCGCGCCGCGATCGGGGTGTCCGTCGTCGCGCGCGAGGCGTCGCACGTGCGAGACGTGCTCGATCGCGCCGACCGCCTGCTGTCGGAGGAGCACCCCGAGATCACGGTGCTGTCGACGCGGCGCGGGCTTCACTCGAGCGACGACTGATATGGCGCGCGGAGCGGGATGCCCCGACCCGCGCAGATCGGCAGGCTCAGGCGTCGAGGAAGGTCGTGGGGTCGAACTCCTCGATGGGGATCACGCGGATGCGCGGCAGCGGTGCGTCGAAGACGCGCGCGTCGTACTCGAGGTCGAACTTCTGCAGCCCAGTGAGGGCGGCGAACCCGGTGTTGCGGAACTCCGTGAAGGCGAGCAGGCCCACGCGCCGACGGCCGTCGATGAGCGCCGCGACGCTGTCGAGGAAGTCGCCGTCGTGGCTGACGAGCATGACGTCGGCGCTCCGGCCGACGAGCGCCTGGAGCGTGCGCTCGATCGCGATGTCGACGACCTTGTCTTCGGCGCTGCCCGACAGCAGCACGACTTCGTAGTCCATCGCCTTGAGCGCCTGGACGAAGGTCGTCGGGATGCCGGACGACGCGTTGATGAGGAAGACGCCGCGCGCCGTCTGGTTCCATGTGCGCGCGACGAACGTCAGCAGGCGATCCCAGCGCGGTCGCTCGTCGGGCTGAGGCCGCCGCCCGAGGATGGACGAGCCGAGCGTGACGTCGATGTTCTCGCCGTCGATCAGCACCCACGTGACGCGATCCCTGCTCACGCATCCCCCGATCCTGCGTCGTCGCCGCTTGCCCCGATCCTAGGGGGCGAGGCGTGCCGGCGCAGGCGGTCTCGCGCGTCCGCCCGCTCGGACATCCCGCCGCGGCGCGTCATCGCATCCTCGGGGCGTCGCGTCCTCGGGCCGTCGCGTCCTCGGGGCGTCGCGTCCTCGGGGCGTCGCGTGCGCGGGCGCCCCGATCCGGGGCGCGGCGATCGCGGGCGCCGACCCGGCCACTGCTCAGACACCCGAGTCCGTGTGGGGATCGCGCCTCGGCGGCGGATCGGCCGCCTGCGTCCGCGCGAGCTGGGAGTCGTCCCACAGGTGGATCGCCTTGATCGGCACGGGGCCGGCGATGTCGACGCGCCACGAGAGATCGACCGTCGCGCTGCCGTGGTCGGCGAACGGGACGATCTGCACGGGGGTGTCCTCCGCGTAGCGGAGGGTGCTCGCGAGCCGGGTCGGCAGGACGAGATGACTCTGCACGCGCTCGTGGTGTCGTTCGCGCAGCTCGACATCCGTCAGCACCGTCGCGCTCAGGGGAGTGATGGGATCACGGCGCCCCGCGAGCGAGCCGAGCAGGAACTCGTCCCACGGCACGTCCTGCCAGTCGGAGAGCCTGTCCGCGCCCCGCGTGATCGCGTGCAGCGGGTTGTCCATGACGGGCCGTACGCGGGGGCGTGCGCCGTGCGTGTCGTCCCGCTGGGCGGCCTTGACGAGCGCTTCGAGCCGCGGCCCCGCGACCCGCGTGAGGATCCCCTCGTCGTCGAGCGCCGCGAGGAGCATGCGACGCGTGTGGTTCGAGGCGTGGGGAAGGTCCTCGTCGAGCGTATGGAGGCCGAATGCGCTGGAGAGCGCGCCCCGCTCGATCGCGACCTCGGTCACGAGGGCTTCGAACGCCGCGTGGCGCCACCCCTTCACGACGAGATGCTCCGTCATGACGCCTCGAAGGCGCGCGGCCGCCGCGTGATCGTCATCCTGGATCGTCGCGATCTGCAGCGCGAACGGCATCGCACCGCGGGCGACGGTGTACTCGTCGCGCGCGCGCCACTGATCCGGGACGTTCCACGGGCGATGGATCGCACGCGAGAGCAGCACGAGCCAGTCGACCGTCTGACGGTGGAGCGATCCGAGGCGGACCGCTTCCTGACGCGCCTGCCGCGCGTTCCGACCCAGCTGAGAGAGCCTCACTCGCTGTACGTCGATGCGGCGCTGGAAGCGCGACCAGCCGACGTGATACGACACGAGAGCGCCGATCGTCACGACGACGACGATCGCCACGACGATCGCCGCCATCCACGACAGGAACCGATACGCGCCGTCGGGCGCGAAGTCGGGATCGCGCTGCGCGGCGCCCCCGACCGCGACGAAGCCGAGGACGATGAGCGCACCGGCGATCAGCCCGATCAGCCAGGTCACGAGGATCGTGCGGTGGAAGCGACGCCGAAGCGTGATGAGCTCGCCCGGCCGGGGCACGACCATGTGCTCGATCTGGTCCGACAGCTGCGCCGAGTGCTGCTCTGCCTCGCGGCGCTCGTGGGCGAGTCGCGTGAGAAGCCGCCAGACGAACGAGCGGTCCTGCGTCACTGCCCACGCATCGAAGGCGCGCACGCCGTCTGCGAGACGGTTCGCGTCGTCTGCCGCGGCCTCCAGCTCTTCGCGGGCGGCGTCGACCCTCATGCGAGCGGATGCCGTCACCGCTCTGTGCAGCGCCGACTCGGCCCGCGCGGCCGCGGGCGCCGTCTGCGCCGGGTGGGGCCCGTCGCCCATCGCCGCCCGGTCGCCGGCGGGGACTGGCGCGGTCGCGGGGCCCGGCGCCGCGGCTGGCGCGGTCGCGGGGCCCGGCGCCGCGGCGGACGACGTGGCGGCGCTGGGCGCGGACGCCACGTCGCGGTTCGCGGCCGCCGACTCGGATGAGGTGGCAGGGCGCGCGACCGACGCGGCGTCGGGCAGCGGGTCTGCCGAACCTGCCGACGGCGCGGGATCCGGGGCGTGGGCTGACGTCGGATCCGTCACGTCGGCCGACGGCGCGAGATCCCGACGCTGCGCCGTGCCCGGGTCTGCCGAACCAGCCGACGGCGCGGGATCCGGGCGCGCGGCCGGGCCGGCGCCCGCGTTCGGCGCCGCAGGGAACGGCGGCTCGGGAACGGAGCGCTCCGCGTGCGCGAGCTCGGCGGTGGCGTCGGACAGCGAGCGCTCAGCGTCGAGTCGCCGGTCGAGTCCGTGCTCCGCGGCGGCGACGAGGCGCTCTCGCGGGTCTTCCAGCGCCAGGACGTACCAGTCGACCCGCTCGGGGAAGTCTGCGGGGACGAGCTCCCTGGGGGCGACCCACGGGTCGTCCGGGAGCGCGAGGACATCGCTCACCCTCCCGAAGATCGGCACGACGTCCTCCACGGGCGCGAACCCCAGGCCGCTCAGGTCGGCGCTGCCGTCGAGCGACCCGAAGACGAGCTCGCGAAGCCGCGCCCACAGCGCGGGGGTCGTACGCACGTGCGCGTGACCCGCGGGAGCGCTCGCCTCGGCGCGCGCCCTCCGCTCGTCGTCGGCGATGCGCTCGGCATCGGCGATCAGCGCCTGCTCGCGGACGTCGAACGCCTCCTGGTAGGCGTTGCCGACCAGGTCCGCGCCCTCGTCGGAGTGCAGCAGCCGCGTGGTCTGCCGATAGGTGCGCGACGTGATCGCGCGCCACGTCCACATCGGCATCCGTGCGATCTTGTCGACGCTGAACGAGAGGAATCTGCCGAGCTGACGCCAGAACCCGACGCGGCGCTTGAGCGGCTCCTCGTCCTGCACCGGCTTCCGGAACGTCAGTGCGCCGTCGTCGAGCGACAGGGCGCCCCGAACCATCTCGTCGATGTATCCGCTGACATCGGCGTCGTCGATGAAGGCGGTGCCGGGGGGAGGCGCGCTGAGGCTCGGATCGACGAGCAGCGAGTCCGGGCGCGCGGCCTCCGCGAGCACATACGCGGCGGTCCGCCGGCCGAGGGACTCGGTCAGGACGGCGTTGACGAAGACGCGAGAGAGCCAGACGCTGCGATGACCCGACTCCTCGCGGCGCACGAGCTCGAAGCTGCCGGTCGGCACCCCGCTCCACAGCCCCGCGACGCTCGCGAGGTGCAGCAGCGTGAAGCCGACGAACCGCTCGTCGTCACGCACGAAGGCATCGCCCGACCACGGGCTCGATCGGTCCTCGGGAGAGGCGATCACCACGACTCCGTACTCGGATCCCGCCCAGTCGACGCGCTGCTTGAGCTGGAACTCCGTCGGGGCGCAGATGAGCGTCGCGTACTTGAGCTCTGCGGCCTGGTCGACGATCGGGGCGCCGGGGTTCGGCATCGGCATCGACTTGCGGACGTACTCGCGCACGCGCTCGGCGATGAGGTCCTGCTGCTCGTCGAGCTCGCGCGAGGGCGCGGCCGAGCGCAGCTTCACGAGCCGCACGACGGTGAGCGCCTCGCGCGCGAGCGCCTCGAACAGATCGACCTCGATGCGCGCGATCTCGAGGTCGGCGCCCAGGCCCAGCACGACGGCGACGATGCGGGGCGGACCGGACGAGGTCTGGGCCACGCGTTCGGGCTGCACCCAGAGCGCGGGTCCGAGCAGCCCCATCTTGGTCCACTGCGCGGCGAGGGCGAGGATGCTCTCGCCCTGCTCGCCGCTCGGGATAAGGACGATGCTGGCTTTGGCGTCCGGCCAGAAGCGGTCGGACACGTCACACCCCCACGTCGTCGGACCTCGTGGCCATGACGGTCGACAGAAGACCCTCGAGCGCCTCGACGATCTGCTCTCTCAGCTCCCACGTGACCGGGTAGTCGTACACCGACACGTGGTCGTCCTGCTCGACGACGTCCGTGCGGAACCTCTCCAGCTCGCTCGCGAGGTACGTGCGCACGGCCTGCTGGCGGTCGGCGAGCGCACCGCCGGCTCTTCCCGCCCGCTCGGCCTTCGGCTCGGGCGCGCCCTTGTCGATGCGCCCGTGCTGCAGCCACTCCGTCAGCGCCGGCGCGGGCGCGCCCTGTTCGCCGCCGAGGCTCGTGAGGGTCTTGTAGGCGTCGAGCGGGGCGAGCGTGCCGTCCACCTGACACAGCGCGAGCGCGATCGTCAGCGACTGCATGACGGCGCCCGGGTAGTCCTGCGGCTGCGCATTGCGCGCGCTCAGCAGCGGATGCGGGAAGTCGGCGACGCGGCGGGATGCGGCATCCCACACCGACAGCTTCGGTCCGCGCTCGCCGTGCTGCGTGTCGACGCCGAGCCGGTTCAGCGTCTTGGCGACGTACCATCCGCGGATCATCGACGCGATGACCCGCTGGTCTGCGGGGATCGCCTCGCCGAGCAGACGCGCGCGCTTGAACTGCCAGAACGCCTGCCGGCTGTCCTGCGTGCCCGACTGCGCGAGCCACCCCCGCGCGATGGGCTCCATGACCGAGTCCATGACGATGGGCTGGTAGGGGAAGCCGGACATCGCGAAGACCTCGATGCCGTCGACCTTCGCGTCGCGGAACCATCCGTCGGAGGTCGCGTCGTCCCAGAAGCCGAGCTGGCCCAGCACGCTCTTGGTGACGGAGTGCATCTCGGTGCCTTCGCGGAAGGGGATCGAGCTGATCACGAGGCTCGTCTCCTCGTTGACGGCCTTGTCGTGCACGGCCCGCAGGAGCGCGGGGTTGAGCTTGACGAGCGGCTCGCTCGCGCCCAGCGCCGCCTGGAGCTGCTCGCGATAGCGATCGCGACGCTCCGCGAAGACGTCGGGCGTGATCGCCGTCTCGTCGAAGAAGTTGAGCAGGTCCTCGCTGATGTACGCCTGGAACGGCATGCCCTCGCGGCGCATCCAGAGGCGCGCGCGCTCGAGGTAGGTCTCGGGATCGGCCTCCATGCGGAAGTGCGGAGCCTGAGGCGCATACGACGTCTCGGGGTCGGCCGTGACGCTCGCCTTCCACGTGCGCGTGTTCGCGATGAGGCTCCACGACGAGCCGTCGCCGTCGCGCACCGTCGCGGGCGGCTGCCCCACGAGCAGATCCGTCATGACGGCGAGGATCGCGTCCTGGTACTTGACCCCCGCTCCCTCGACGCTCGCGCTGACGAGCCTCTCGAACTCCGCGGGGTACTTCCGGAAGTCGACGAGCAGCCGCTCGTTCGGCGCCGGCTCGTACTTGCGGGGAACCGTCGAGTCGCTGCGGGTGGGCCAGAACTGGAACTCGTTCTCGCGCTCGTCGCTCGTCTGCCTGTCGCCGACCCGCTGCCGCAGGGCCTGGGCCGCTCCGTCGAGGTGCGCGCGCAGCGGCGCGAAGAACTCGGTGCGCAGCTCGCCGACGAGCTTGCCCGCACTCTCACGCAGCCGTGCCTCGCTCGCCCACTCGAGGGCCTGCGTCAGCCGCTCGATGCCGTAGGTGACGACGTCCTGATCCGGCCGGATCGAGTTCTGGTTCGGCGCCTTCGCGAGCTCGTCCGCCACGAGCGACCGCAGCGACCTCACCCACTCCTCGCGCTGATGCGCCTCCGCCTCGAGCCCTTCCGCCGCGGCGCGCAGCGTGCGGTCCAGGCGCGAGAGCATCGCGACGGTGACGGGGAGACCGACGTCTGAGACGTATCGCGCGACCGTGTGCAGGATCTCGGACGGCATCCGCTTCGTCCAGTCGTCGAGCCGCGCCTGCCTCGCGCGCTGATCCCGCTCGAGCAGCTCGGGAGCGCGGACCGCGTACGCGTTGACCATCCGATCGGTCCACACCGACAGATCGAGTCCGCCCGACTTGTCGAATCCCCCGTCGGCGGTCAGTCGCTGGCCGACGCCGTAGTCGAGCTCCGCCTTGATCTGGGCGACCGTGTCGTCGGCGCGCAGCGCGTCGATCACCTGGTTGTGCGACTCGGTCTCCTCGTTGAGCTGTAGGTCGGTCAGGAACCGCTGGTACGACTTGTCGGCGCCGGACTCGATCCACTCGCGCTCCGTCTTCTGCGCGAACAGCGGGTCGCTCTCCGAGTGCGCGCGGAGCATGCGCTCGATCACCGACCGGGCGAGCCGCTCGGCCGAGTACTCGAGGAAGCGGTCGCGGCCGAGGGTCACTCGGCCGAACCCCATCGACGAGAACGGCGGCGAGTGGTGCACGGGGCTTGCGAGGCCCGAGGCGTCCATCAGCACGTTCGCGCCGACGCGCGCCTGCCAGTTGCCCGACGAGTACGCGATCATGTCGTCCTGCACGCGCTCGTCCGTGATCCAGGCGGTGAGGCTCGTGGCGACCGCGTTGTAGACGGCGCTCTGGTCTTCGAACGTGACCTTGCTGTTGCTGCGGCCGACGACGAAGGGGTAGGCCGCGCCCACGCGGTCCATCGCGTCGCCGTACGACGGCGCGACTCCCTGGTTCTTGAGGAGCTCGAGCGTCGACTCCGACGGCGTGTTCGTCCAGAAGCCGTTCATCGTCTCGGCGATCGCGCCGAGGGCGTTGCCGGGCATGCCCGCGCTCACGTTGAGCTGGTCGAAGACGTCGGGGGCGTACAGGATGCTGAAGAACTGGTTCGACCACGGATGCTGCTTCGCGGTCGACTTGACGACCTCGATGATGTCGAGGAACTGACCGGCGCCCGATCCCCCCGCGACCGAGGAGATCGCGATGACGGTCGGGCTCCCGTCGCCGCCCTCGCCGCGGGCCTTGAGCAGCTGCCCCAGCGTGCGCAGCTCGGCGAGCGCCGAGGCGTCGCCGAGGCGGCCGATCGCCGCGCGTGCGGCCGTCGCGATCTCTTTCGTCGACGAGAGCGCGACGGCGCGTCCGACGGCGCGGAACTGCCCCGCGCCCTTCGTGACGTCGACCTTGACGAACTGGGGGTTGGGGAGCTGCCGCTGGATGTCGAGGTGCACCCGCTGGTTCGACGAGTGCGCCCCCTCGATCGACTTGTACACCGTGTTGTACGTCGCGCCCGTCGAGACGAGTCCCCTGTACTGCTGCGGGGGAAGGAACGGGATCGCGAAGTCGGCGCCGTCCTGCGCCGTCGGCGTGTCGAAGTGCAGGAACTGCCATGCCGCCGGGATGCCGGACTTCCAGCCGATCTGCTGGAGCTTCAGCTGGAGCTGGTAGGTGATCCCCCTGAGGGTCTTCCCGCCGGATCCGCCGACTCCGATGATGAGGAATGGCCTGAGCATGTCGACTCGCTTTCGTCGGGGTGAGGTCGGGGGATCAGCGGCCGCCCGGCCGCGGAGGCGGTCCGCCTGCGGCGCCCGGCGGTGCACCGCCGGGGCGCGGCGGGGCCGCGCTCGGCCGCGGCGGCGGCCCGGCAGGACTCCCGCCCGGCGCGGGACGCGAGCCGGGAAGCGGCGGAGGCGTCGATCCGGAGCGGGGCTGCGACGCCGACGCGAGCGGGGGCGCCGACGACGCAGGACTCCCCGCCGGCGGTTCGCCCGCCGGGGGGCGACCGGCATCCGTCCCCGGCTTCGCCTGCGCGGCGTCGCGTTCCGCGAGCACGACGCGCACCCGCTCGACCGTGTCGGCGACCGCCGCGTCCCGGGAGATGTCGGCGAGCCTGTCGCGATACTGCGCGGGATCGCTCGACTCGCGGTGGTAGACGACCGCGGTGGCGGCGACCTCGTCGCCGCGCTTCGTGCGGCGCAGCTCGGCGCGGCTGACGACGACGGCCCAGAACGCGTCGAAGGGCAGCTGCGCGAACAGCATCGAGCCGTCGGGGCGACGCTCGCCCGCGGAGGCCACGCGCGCACCCGTGCGGGCCGCCACGACGACCCGGTCGCCGGTCGGGGCGATGCCGTACTTCGGAGCGCGCAGCGGGAACCACGGCACGATCGTCCGGATGCGGCCCAGGTCGGGGTCGTCGAGCGTCCGGACGTTGCGGGCTTCGCCGCGGTACCGGAAACGCTCGGACAGGGCCGTGTCGCTCGTCGGGGCATCCGTGAAGACGACCCCGCCCGGCGTGATCCGCGCGGCGAAGCTCGCACGCTGGATCGACCTGTCGATGTCGAGGCGCGTCGTGAGCCAGTTGATGAGCCACAGCACGAGCAGCGGCAGCAGGACGCTCAGCACGAGCAGGACCAGCGCGATGAGGCCGATCGCCGCGACGTTGACGGGATGGGTCGAGGTGAACGCGATCGGCACGTCCTGCGTCAGCTCGGGCCCCGTCGCCGAGCGGAGCCCCACCGGGATGCTCGCTCGCACGGCGCTGTCAGCGGCCTCTTCGTTGGCCGCCGAGATCGGGATCTCGACCTCCCCGCCGACCGGCACGGCGATGCAGCCGTCCGTGTCGAGCTCGCCGCCGACGGTCCACCTCCACGTCGCGTCGCGGCTGGCGCTGTCGCTCGTGACGTCAGGATCGCCGCGGAGACACACCTGGCCGGCGTCGCCCGTCGCGGGCCCGCTCACCGTGATGGTGCCCGTCGCGACGCCGTCGCGCCCCTCGAGCGTGCCGAGGCGCACGGGGATCGTCGCGATGCGGGGGTAGTCCGTCGGCAGCACGGTCTTGACGCTCTGCTGAGTCGTGACGGGCGCGAGCTCGAGCCCGTGGCGGGATGTCGTGAGCGGATCGATGGATGCCTCGACCACGACCTCCGCCGCCGTGACGTCGGAGGGCACGGGGATCGAGATGGCGCCCGTCGCGGCATCCACTCGCGCACCGGGAAGGGGTGTCCGCGTGCCGTCGGCGCCCACGAGCCGCGCCGAGAACGTCCCCGGGGCGAAGTCCGCGAGATCGGCATCCTCGCCGTCGGCTCCGCGCACCTGCGCGAGCAGGGTGGCCGCCGTCGCGCCGTCGGCCCCCAGCTCGATCCGGTTGGTCGGCTCGAAGACGATGCTCAGGTCGCTGAACAGGTACAGCGAGCGGGTGTCGCCCGCCTCGAGACGCCATCGGCCCTGGGCCGCCGCATCCGTCGTCGACACCTCGATCACGCCGGCGTCCGTTCCCGGCGTGACCCACGGCTGAGCGGCGCCGGGCGACGCCGCGCCGAGGCCGGACTCTGCGGGGGGATGCAGCGTCCAGTCGCCGCCGACGATGATGCGGAAGCGCGCGACGCCGGGATCGATCCAGAAGGACCCGTCCGCGTCGAAGGGATGCGGATACCCGCCGCCGACCTGAGCGGCGAGCTGGAGGAAGACGTGCGCGAGGGCGTCGGGGCTCGTCGCCTCGACGAACGCTCCGTGGACGTGACCCTCCGGCATGGGCTGCTGACCGCACGCGACGCCCGTGTCGGGATCGGCCCCCTCGATGAGCGGTCTCATGACCTGACCCGCCCGGGACGCGGCATCCGTCGTCGCGAGAAGCGCCCCGACGACCACGACGCCGGACTGCCGGAAGGAGTTGAAGATGCCGTACCCCGTGGGCGCCGCTCCCGCGGGATCGAGCGTCGCACCGCACATCTCGTTGAGCGCGTCGCGGTCTTCGGGCCCGGGACCGTTGGGCGCCCTGATGTCGAGCTGACCGTCCGTCAGCCATACGAGCAGCTGGCAGCCGGGCTGCTCGGACTGCTGCTGGGCCAGCTCGCCCTGCGCGCCGCGCAGCGCCGCCGGCCAGTTCGTGTAGCCGCTCGGAGTGCGCGACCTGATCGCCGCGTCGAGCTCGGCGGACCCGCCCTCCTGCCACGTGCGCCACGGGATCGCCGACGAGAACTCGGTGCTGAAGAAGCCCGCCGCCCAGTTGACGGTGTCGTCGTCGCCGAGGCGTCCGAGCTGCTCGAGGCTGTTGGCCAGGATCGATGCGCGCAGGACGTCGGGATCGGAGCCGGATCCTGCGCCCTGCCCGTCTGCGACCGCCAGCGAGAGCGAGGAGTCGATCACGTAGTACACGTTGAGGACGTCGCGCGACTCGAGGCACGTGCGCAGGTCGGCGATCGCCTGCCGGCCGGAGTCGGAGAGGCCCTCGGAGATCGCCAGGGGTGCGACGCGGGCCCCCGCAGCCGCTCCGGGGAGGAGCGTCGCCGCCGCGACGACGACGGCTGCGAGGAGACCCCGCACGCGCCTCATGCGAAGCCCATCCACTCCGAGAGCGGGACGCTGAGGTTCAGGATGTGCCAGAGGCCGACGAGGATGCCCGCGCCGGCGAGCCACAGGAGCCGCCGCGTCCAGGCGGGGCGGACGACGAAGTTGCGATTGGCGCGCAGCCCGTCGCGCTGGGCGAGGACGTCCCAGCCGTAGCACGCGACGACGACGAAGGGCGTCAGGAGATAGCCGACGAGACTCAGCCAGAACGCGTCGGACCTGACGAGGGGCACCGGGATGCCGAGCACGGCGACGGGACCGCTCGCCGCGATCGCGACCACGACGGCGATGGCGACGCTGACGGCGAGCGCGGCCGAGCCCACGATGAGGGGAAGCGACGACGCCCCCGCTCGAGCGGGCGCTGCGGCAGCCGTGAGGCTGGACGACGCAGGTCGCTGCGGCGTCGACGGCGTCGACATCGGGATCGTCCCCTCGTGCTCCGGCCCGACGAGAGAGTCGGCGGCTCGTGGAGAGCCACCCAGAGTCTAAGAAGGCCGTCCGACAAAACTCCTGTGAAAAACAGAGTAGGGCGCTGTGACTGGTGTGAAAAGAGTGACGGATGTGCACTCCTGCGGAAGGGACGGCCCGGAGCGGGCCCTCTCGTGCCCTGCGGCGACCGCCGTCACAGTCCGTAACCGCCACGACGTCGAGCCGTCACGGACTCCTACGCTCACAGGATGCCCGAAACACGCCTCCCTCGACGCGCCTCCGCGGCGCCCCGCCGGATCGCCCTCGCCTCTCTGACGGCCGTCGCCGTCGCCGCGGCATCCGCCCTCGTCGCCGTCCCGGCTGCCACTGCAGCCGTCGGCGACTCCTACAAGTACTACGGCAGCTATGTCTCGGCGAGCGTACGGCTCGCGGCCCCCGATGCCGGCACGTTCTCGGCGCGCTCGTACGCACTTCAAGGTCAGAGCGGAGCGGCGAGCACCTCGGGCGACTACTCCGTCGACTTCCACGGCACGCCGCCCGCGAACAACAACGACTACGTTCAGGCCGAGTGGGCAGAGCCGCTCCTTCCCGCGGTGGCCGTGGAGGCGCGCGGCGAGGTCGAGTGGATCCTCAAGAACTCGTACCCCGTCGTCGACACGAGCAGGCTGCGCGACGCGATCCGTGCGAGCGACCCCAGCTTCCCGCAGGGGTACTTCTCCGAGTCCGAGGCGGTCGCCGGCACGCAGGCCGCGATCTGGCACCTGACGGACGGCGTCGACCTCGATCTCGCCAACACGAGCCCCAACACCGACCGCGTCAAGAAGCTGTACGCGTGGCTCCTCGCGAACGCGGACGGCGCCCCGGCGACGACCGGGGCCGCCCCTCGGCTCGACGTCATCAGCGACGGCGGCCGGACGGCGTTCTCCCTCGAGCCGGGCGGGGCCGCGGGACCCTTCACGGTCGCGAGCTCGACGCCCGTCACGCTCACGGTCAAGGGCGACGCCGCCCGCATCGTCGATGCCTCGGGCTCCGCGCTCACCGGCACGCTCCCTGCCGACACGGTCTTCTACGTGCAGCCGACGTCGTCGCCTGCACTTCCCGGCTCGGCGACCGTCACCGCGACGGGCCAGTCCGTCACGACGACGGTCCTGCGCGCCGCGAAGGGCTCGCACAACGTCGCGCCCTACGCACCGCGCGAGACGCTCGCACAGCTGTCGTCGACGACGCAGAAGGCGACGGACACGCAGGCCGTCAGCTGGACGATCGACCAGACCTCGGCGGGCTCGTTCGACCCGGACGGCGCAGCGACCGAGCGCACCTACAACTACTACCGTCCGGGCGTCCTGAGCGCGACGCTCGAGCGCATCTCGTTCACCGACGGCACGACGACCGAGACCGATCTGCTCGGCATCCAGGGCTCGGGCTCCACCGCGAGCGCCGACGTGTACTCGGCCGACTTCGCGACGACGACGGCCGCCGAGGCCCAGACCGGCTGGCGCGGTCCCGCCCTGCGCGACAACTCGCGCCTCGCCGAGGTGCCGTGGACAGCGGATGCCGCGGGCGAGCTCACGTGGATCCTGCAGCACTCCTACCCGACCCTGTCGACGTCGAAGCTCACGGCCGCACTCGCCGACCGCCGTGACGCCAACACGGGCGACATCAAGAACTGGGAGGCGATCGCCGCGACGCAGGCCGCGATCTGGCACTACACCGACGGCAAGGACCTCGACACGACCCGCTACCTCGACCCGGTCTCCGAGACGACGGCGACGACGGATGCCGGTGCCCCCGCGATCGACTTCGCCTTCGCCGTCCCGGTCGAGCTGCGCGACTACGCCGTCACGAGCCTCGGCAGCGCCGACGCGCCGACGTCGTGGAAGCTCCAGCGCTCCTCGGACGGCGGACAGACGTGGACGGATGTCTCG
This sequence comes from Microbacterium ulmi, assembly GCF_011759705.1. Classification (GTDB taxonomy): domain Bacteria; phylum Actinomycetota; class Actinomycetes; order Actinomycetales; family Microbacteriaceae; genus Microbacterium; species Microbacterium ulmi. The sequence goes on from NZ_JAAOZF010000001.1 coordinate 483,073, forward strand.
TCCTCCGCGACGACGCACACGTTCGCGGGCCCCGGCACGAAGCGCACCGTCCTCGGCGCCTCCGCGACCTACGGCGGATACAGGGACTACCGGCTCGTCGTGACCGACGGCCGGAGTGCCGAGCAGCCCGTCGACATCGCGGACGTGCACTTCGACGGCTTCGGCGTCTTCGGGTCGCAGCCGAACGACGTCTACCGCGAATACGCCAACAACGAGGACGTCGTCGCGGCGTACGAGTACCTGCTCGAGGGCGCGAACGCCGAGGGTCCCGCAGCGCTGCCGGCTGCGCCGAGCGTGTCTCTCGCGGGCGCTCAGACGTCGTTCGAGACGACCAAGACCCCCGCCGCGGTCGGTCCGTTCACGCTCGAGGGCTCCACCTCGGCGCGGGTCGCCGTGGCAGGCGCAGACGGCGTCGCCGTGCGCACGGCGGCAGACGCGACGGATGCCGAGCAGCTCGTCCTCGACGCAGGCGAGTCGTTCTGGGTCTTCCCGGGCGCCAACCGCTCCGCGGAGCTCACCGTGACGGCGGACGGCTCAGCGGTCAACGCCGTGAGCGTGCGCGGCATCTGCGTCGACGGCGAGGAGCGCCCAGCGCTCCTGCAGCTCGGCGTCGCGTCGAGCCACGCGAACGCCTCGCTCGCGATCTCGCTGACGCCCGCGGCCGAGCCCGTGCCGCAGGCGCCCGCATGGGATTCCCGCACCGTCTACACGGGCGGCGAGAACGTCTCCTACGACGGACGCCTCTTCAGGGCGCAGTGGTGGACGCAGGGCGACGTGCCCGGCAGCACGCCGTGGGGCTCGTGGACCGAGATCGCCTCGCCCGTCGACACCTCGGAGGGAGCCGCGCCCGCATGGGCCTCCTCGACCGTGTACACGGGCGGCGAGACCGTCGCGTTCCAGGGGTCGCTGTGGATAGCCCAGTGGTGGACGCGCAACCAGGAGCCCGGCGCATCCGAGTGGGGCCCGTGGACGCGCGTGTCGTGACGGAGTGAAGGACGGATGCCGGCTCCCCCGCTCGACGCGGCGGGAGCCGGCATCCGTCGTCCGGCGCCGTCCGTGCGGCTATGACGTCGCGCGGCCCGCTTCGGTCGCCGCGGGGATCTCGACGAGCCTGCCCGTGCGGACGTCGTAGACGTACCCGTGGACGGGGATGCGCGCCGGCACGAGCGGGTGGCGCCGGATGCGCGCGACGTCGTCGACGACGGCCTGCGCCCGGTCCGAGATCGTGAGCCAGTCGATGTACGCGCCCTCGGCCGAGCCGGGGCCCTCGCCGACGTCGTAGAAGCCCTCGGCGCCGAGTGCCGCCGTCTCGAGGCTGTTGGCCAGCAGGCCCCGGATGACGTCGTCCGTGAAGAACTCCATGCCGCAGTCGGTGTGGTGGATGACGAACCACTCCCTCGTGCCGAGCAGCTTGTACGAGATGACGAGCGAGCGGATCGCGTCGTCCGACGCGCGACCGCCCGCGTTGCGGATGACGTGCGCGTCGCCCTCGCTCAGCCCCGCGTACTTCGCCGGATCCAGTCGTGCGTCCATGCACGTGAGGATCGCGAATCCACGGACCGGGGGCAGCGCGAGCTCGCTCTTCGCGCCGAAGTGGGCGACGTAGGCATCGTTGGCGGCGAGCACTTCTTCGAGCACGGACATGGGGCTCCTTCGACCTGATCGGGCAGTTGGGGCCACGGTAGGTCCGGTGCGAGGCCCGCGGTGAAGTGTTCCCGATTATGACGACGGGTCGGGATGCCGCAGCCGTCGGCCGGGGCTGCGGATGCCGGTGAGGCGCTCGCCGAGCTCCCGGACGCGGGGGCCCTCAGCGGGGTCGGTGATGCGGGGATGCGGCATCCGCGGCCCGACGCTCCGCGACGCCGTCGCCTCGACGGGCCCGCGAGCGCCGCCTCAGACCGCGGCGGCGAGCGCTGCGAGCTCGTCGCCGACGAGCCGCTGCGTCGTCCACTCGCTCATCGGCACCGCGCCGATCGAGCGGTAGAACCCGATCGCGGGAGCGTTCCAGTCGAGCACCGACCACTCGAGCCGCGAGTACCCCCGCTCGACACAGACGGCGGCGAGCGATGCGATGAGCGCCTTCCCGTACCCGAGGCAGCGCTGTCCCTCGTCGACGAAGAGGTCTTCGAGCCAGACGCCGTGCCGGCCCGTCCATGTCGAGTAGGTCAGGAACCAGATCGCGATGCCGACGACCTGGCCGTCTCGTTCGACGACGTGTGCGAACGCCTGCGGCGCGGGCCCGAAGAGGGTCGCCTCGAGGGCCTCGATCGTGTTCTGGACGGCATCAGGCTCGCGCTCGTAGACGGCGAGCGCCTGGATGCACGCGAGGATGCCGGGCTCGTCGCCCGGGCGCGCGTCGCGAAGGATCGCGCCGCCGGCGAGGGTTCCGGACGTCATGCATCGAGCGTATCGACCGCATCCGCCGTCGCTGTGCGGCGATGGACTCCGCGTGGGCGCGGCGTGCGCGGGCGGATGCGGGGGTCGCCGCCTGCCGTCGCGCGACCGCGGGTCAGTCGCCGTCGCCGCGCGTCCTCACGTCCCGGCGGCCGAGCGCGGCGCGCGCCGCCTCCACGGCGTCGGCGGACGCCGAGTAGGTGTGCTCGCGAGCCGGGAAGGCGCCGCTGCGCACGTCGTCCACGTAAGCGGCGACGCCGGCCGTCATCGCGTCGCCGATCGCGGCGTACCGCTTGACGAACTTCGCAGCGCGACCGTCCGTGATGCCGAGCAGGTCGTGCAGCACGAGCACCTGCCCGTCTGCGGGGCCCGCGCCGATGCCGATGACGGGGATGCGCAGCGCCGGCAGCACGACGCCGACCACGTCGGCGGGGACCGCCTCGACGACGAGCGCGAAGGCCCCGGCATCCTGGACCGCGAGAGCCTCGTCGACGATGCGCGCCGCCGTCTGGGCCGTTCGGCCCTGCGCACGGAGGCCTCCGAGGGCGGTCGCCGTCTGCGGAGTGAGCCCGATGTGGGCGACGACGGGGATGCCGGCCGCCACGACGGCCCTGATTCGGCTCAGCCGCGCGGGTCCGCCGCCTTCGAGCTTCACGGCATCCGCGCCCCCCTCCTTCACGAAGCGCACGGCCGTCGCGACCGCCTGCTCGTCCGAGACCTCGGTCGATCCGAACGGGAGGTCGCACACGACGAACGCCGTGCGGGCTCCGCGGCGCACGGCTCCCGCGAGCACGAGCATCTCGTCCGTCGTGACCGACACCGTCGAGTCGTGTCCGAGCACGACCTGCGCCCCCGAGTCGCCGACGAGCACCATGTCGACTCCGGCTGTGTCCGCGATGCGCGCGGAGGGGTGGTCGTACGCCGTCACCATGACGATCCGCTCGCCGTTCGCCTTCATCTCGGCCAGGCGGGGGATGCTCATCGGCGCGCGGGTCATCGGCCGGTCTCCGGGTCGATCTCGACGTTGTCGATGAGCCGGGTCGGCCCCGCTCTCGCCGCGACGGCGACGAGCGCGCGACGATCGACGACCTGCATGGGTTCGAGCGTATCGGGGTCGACGACGGCGAGGTACTCGGGGTCGATGCCGGCACCGGCGAGGACGTCGAGTCCCCGCGCCCGAAGCGCCGCGGCATCGGTTTCGCCGGCGGCCGCGGCATCCCGGATCGCTCCGAGGGCACGCGGGATCGCGGCGGCGCGTCGACGCTCGTCGGGGCTCAGGCGGGCGTTGCGGCTCGAGCGCGCGAGGCCGTCGTCGTCGCGCGAGGTCGGGCGCACGGCGATCTTCGCGGCGATGCCGAGGTCGGCCACGGCGCGGCGCACGACGACGACCTGCTGGGCGTCCTTCGCCCCGAAGTACGCCGTGTCGGGCAGCACCGCGAGCAGGAGCTTGACGACGACGGTCGCGACGCCGTCGAAGTGGGCCCGGCCGCGGTGCGCGCCCTCGAGGGTCTCGGCGATACGCCCCGAGACGCTCACGGTCGTGGCGAATCCCGCGGGATACATCTCGGATGCATCGGGCGCGAAGACGACATCGACGCCGGCGGATGCCGCGAGCTCGACGTCTCGATCCTCGGTCCGCGGATACGCCGTGAGGTCGGCGGCCTCGTCGAACTGGGTGGGGTTCACGAAGATCGACAGCACGATGGTCTCGTTCTCGGCGCGGGCCGCGCGCAGGAGCGAGAGGTGTCCCTCGTGCAGCGCACCCATCGTCGGGACGAACCCGATGCGGCCCGCGCGGGCGCCGGCGAGCGCCGCGCGCAGGTCGGCGACGGTGCGGACGATCCTCATGCGGTGCCCTTCGCGTGCAGTGCAGGTGTGACGGATGCCGCTGCCGCGGCCGGCGCGGGAGCGGGAGCTGACGCAGAGGGTGCCGCGGAGGGCGGCGCGGGAGCGGGAGCCGACGCAGAGGATGCCGCGGCGGGCGGCGCGGGAGCGGGAGCCGAGGAAGCGAGTGCGGCGGTGGGCGGCGCAGCTCGCACAGCGTGCGGCGCGGGAGCGGGAGCTGAAGCAGAGGGTGCCGCGGAGGGCGACACCGGAGCGGGAGCCGACGCAGAGGGTGCCGCGGAGGGCGACACCGGAGCGGGAGCCGACGCAGCAGGCGACGCCGGCGCGGACCTCGAGGCGCGGGGCTCCGCCGCCGGGCCCGAGGTCTCGGTCGTCGCGAGCTCTCGCGTCGCCTCGGCGAGTGCGTCGAAGAGCGCGAGCCGCTCGGGCAGGCGCTCGGCGACGGCGGCGCGCTGGCGTGCGACGGTCTCGTCATCGCGGCGGGCGATGGGCCCCGTGAGCGCCGCGGCGGCGCCTTCGGCCGCCCAGTTCTCGACCGCGGCCCGCACGAGCGGGACGAGCGCCGCCCGATCGAGCCCGGCCGTCGCGGCGACCTGCTCGGCGAAGCCCTCGACCGCCATGAGGAAGTTCGATGCGATCGAGGCGGCCGCGTGGTAGGCGGCGCGGTCGTCGTCCTCGACGTCGACGCCCTGCAGGCCGAGGGCAGCGGCGAGCGCCACCGCCGCCGCGCGTGCGCGAGCGGTCGACGCCGCGATCGCCGCCGGGACCCCGCCGAACGCGACGCGCGGCCCCGTCACCGTCATGAGGGGATGGATGCTGAACGCCTCGTGCGGTGCGAGCGGCTCGAGCGTCGTGGCGCCCGAGAGGTGGCCCACGAGCCGGCCCGTCGCGACGCCGACCGCTGCCGTCGCGATCTCCGCGTCGGGAACGGCGAGCAGCACGATGTCGGCGTGCTCCCCCGTCGCCCCGCGCCCCGCCGGGCCTTCGACCTCCACGCCCGCTTCGCGGAGCGCCGCCGCGAGCGCCGTGCCCATGCGCCCGGCGCCGACGACGAGCACGGCGCCGAGGGGAGGCACCGGGGAGGGGGAAGCGGGAGCGTCGGGCATGGTGAAGCGGAAGAGGATGCTGCGGCCGCTGTCGGTCGCGCTCTGCAACCGTACCGCGGTGCGCGACGGGAGCGCGCGGCGGCGACGTCCGACCCCGGCCGTCAGGCGCGAGTGAGCACGACCCCGGCCGTCAGGCGCGAGTGAGCACGACCCCGGCCGTCAGGCGCGAGTGAGCACGAGCGCGGCAGGCATGCGGCCGACGACGGAGCGGAACGGACGCTTCGCGAGCGCCGCCGCCTCGCCCGGGTCGACGATCCGCGGTGCGATCACGCGCTGATCGCGACCCCGCTGCGTGAGCACCGCGCCGTCCGCGGAGACGACGTTCCGCGCCCAGTTCGTGGTCGGCCCCCATGGCAGCCCGATGAGGACGACGTTCGCGTCGGCGGTCGGCACGACCGCGATCGGGGTGGCGTATCCGGTGCCGCTGCGGCGCCCGACATGGTGGATGACCGCCCACAGCGGGAACCACCGACGGCCCGCGAGCGCGCGGGCGACGGGCGCGATCGCACGCTGGGCCGCCCGGGGAGGGCCGGACGGTCGGTTCGCGTCGTTCATTCCTTCAGCATGCCCCCGCTCGGCACGGATGAACAGACGCGCGTCGCACGGCGGCATCCATCCGTCGACCGCGGTCCGTGCGCGAGATCCGCCTCGGCGGGGGGATGCGCGTCGCACGGCGGCATCCATCCGTCGACCGCGGTCCGTGCGCGAGATCCGCCTCGGCGGGGATCGCGCTCTCGAGCGTCTCCGCAGGCGGGGTGGCCTGCGACACGGCCGCGAACGAGTGAACGGGAGCCCGAATCGGCATCCGCGACGTACCATCGAGCATGGGGAGCATGGCGAACGGCACGGTCGTCGCGATCGTCGGAGAGCAGACCGACGATGCCCTCGCGACGCTCGACGGGCTCGCGGGGGTCGAGATCCTCGCCCTCCAGGGCACTGATCCCGCACTCGCGACGAGGCGCATCGCGGCCGCAGGGACGCCGTGGATCGTCCACGATGCAGACCCTCTTCAGCACGTCGCGGCGGCCTGGGTCGAGCTGTTCGAGGAGCGATCCACGCTCGGCGCACTCGAGGTCGAGGTCGAGACGGCGCTCGCCCAGTTCGAGGACGGCTCGGCCCTCATGCCCGACTACTACATCGTCCTCGACCCGCAGGATGCGCCGGGGACGTGGCGCCATTGGTGGTGCGGGGCGCTCGGACACCGTGCGCCCCAGCGGGTGCTCGCCTCCCCCGCGCCCGTGACGCAGCGGGATGCCGCCATCCGGCGCCTCCTGACGACGCTGCCGTCGTCGCGACCCTGGCCCGATCCGGCGTCGTGGCTGCCTCACCTTGCGTTCGAGATCCCCGATCGCGTGGGACTGCGCGACTGAGCCCGCCCACGGCAGCGCCTCGCGCGGCCACGGAGACGAACGCGTCGGCCCCGGCATCCCGTCCCCCCGCGAGCCGGCCGGCCGCACCATGACGCTGCCGCGTCCGCCGCGGCATCCCCTCACCCCGCGAGCCGGCCGGGCCGACCGCGCACCATGACGCCGCATCTGCCCCGTACTCTCGATCCATGGCAGCTGCACCCGAGGCGGGGTGGTACGACGACGGCACCGGCACGCAGCGGTGGTGGGACGGCTCGCGCTGGACGGAGCACTACGCCGACCTGCGCGAGCGCGACATCGAGCTGCGCAGCGACGCCGTGGCCACGGCACCGACGGCGCCCGGCTGGTATGACGACGGGCGGGGCCGGCAGCGGTGGTGGGACGGGGCGCGGTGGACCGAGGCATCGCGGTTCAGCGGCGAGGAGCAGACACTCGGCGGGCTCGTCGTCGACGGTCGGTGGATCCACTTCGGCACCCTGAGCCGGCCGATAGCGGGCGCCAGGGCCTCGCACGCGAGCGGTGCCGAGCTGCTGGCTCGCGGACGCCTCAGCGGACCCGCCGTCTCCCGCACGCTGTTCGGCGCGTCCGGTCCGATCCCTCCGCGGCTGCTGAAGCGGATCGTCGTCCCGCACGCGGGCTTCGTCGTCGTGGACGTGGCCGGTCTGGTCTGGCTCGCGATGGTCCCTCCGGGACAGGACGCCCAGGCCCGCTCGTTCGTGACCTGGATCAACAACGTCTCGGACCACTACCGGTACCGCTGACGCCCGCAGGACCGCATCACGGCGACGACGAGGAGTGACATGTCCGAGCAGACCGAACCCGGGTCGAGATCCGCGAGTCGACCGGCTTCGCGCCCTGGCGCGGAACGGGGGCGGCGATGGCTCGCGCTCGGCGGGCTGCCTGTCGCCGCGGCCGCCCTCGTGGCGCTCAACGCGCTCTACGTGCTGCTGGTCGCGTTCGGGAACATCACGGACTTCGGCACGAACCAGGCGTTCGTGCAGCACGTGATGTCGATGGACACGACGAACTTCGGCGCCCCGGCCGGCACCGATCTCGATTCGAGCGTCATGTGGAGGGCGATCACGGCGACCGCCGTCCAGAACGTCGCCTACGTCGCCCTCATCGCCTGGGAGACGATCACGGGCGTGATCCTCGCCGTCGCGCTCGTGTTCTGGGTGCGCGAGCGCGGTCGCGGCTACCGCGTCGCGCGAGCGCTGTCGTCGATCGGCCTGCTCATGATCGTCATGCTCTTCATGGGAGGATTCATCGCGATCGGCGGCGAGTGGTTTCAGATGTGGCGTTCGACGGCATGGAACGGCGAGGATGCCGCGCTGCGCAACGCCGTCCTCGCGCTCGTGTCGCTCGTTGTCCTGCATCTGCCGTCGACGCGCTGGGCGCCTCGCGCGGCCGGGGGCGCGATCTGACGGCTCCCCGGCCGGCGACCACCTCGCGCGGGCATCGACACGACCGCCCGTCGCGCCGCCCGCCGTCGGCACGGCATCCGTCGAACGCACTCCTGGCGCGCCGTGAGCAGCGGCCGTAGGGTGGCACCGAGCGCCTGACGCAGCACGGACGCGAACATTCCCGAGTCGCCTCCCGAGGCGGCGTCAGCGATCGGAAGTCGAATGTCAGACAGCAAGCCGACCATCGTGCTCGTCCACGGCGCATGGGCAGATGCATCCAGCTGGAGCTCCGTCATCGGCCCTCTCCAGGCCGATGGGTACCAGGTGCTCGCACCGCCGAACGAGCTGCGAGGGCTGACTCAGGATGCCGCGTACATCGCGTCGTTCCTCGCGCAGCGCACATCGGGTCCCGTCGTCCTCGTGGGCCACTCCTACGGAGGCGCCGTCATCACGAACGCGGGCGCGCACGGCGGCGACGTCAAGGCGCTCGTCTACGTCGACGCGTTCATTCCGGACGAGGGCGAGACCGTCGTCGGGATCCTGGACGGCTCGGGCTCGGCCCTCGCTGTCGCCGACCCGACGACCGTGCTCGATGTCGCAGGCTATCCCGGCGCGCCCGAGGGGGCGGCGGAGGCGTTCCTCAAGCCGGAGACCGTGCACACGGCCTTCGCGCAGGACCTGCCCGAGGCCGACCGCCTGCTGATCGCGGCGACGCAGCGTCCGGCATCCTTCGTCGCGAACGTCACGCCCTCGGCCGCTCCCGCGTGGAAGACGATCCCGAGCTGGGCCGTGCTCGGCACGCAGGACCGGGTCATCCCGATCGCCACCCAGCGGCGGATGGCCGAGCGTGCCGGTGCGACGATCACCGAGGTCGACGCCTCGCACGTGTCGATGGTCTCGCACCCGGACGCGGCTCTCGCGGCGATCCACGCGGCGGTCGACGCGATCGGGTGAGGCCCCGCCGTCGACGCGATCGGGTGAGGCCCCGCGCCGTGCCGAGCCGCGCCGTGCCCAGCCGGGTCACGCCCAGCCGCGCCGCGTCGGGCCCCGTCGCGCGCCGAGATCGACGGTGCCGGAACTCACGGCCCGCTCCCAGCTTCGCGGGACCAAAACCGGCGAGGCATCCGTTCTCCTCAGTGACGCCGCAGCCAGCGGCGCCCCACAGGAGGGAACCACGCAGTGAACCCCAGCGACTATCGCAAGACCCCCGAGGCGCTCGCCGGCCTCACCGACGCGCAGTACCGCGTCACGCAGGACGACGGCACAGAGCCGGCGTTCCGCAACGAGTACTGGAACAACCACGAGCCCGGAATCTACGTCGACGTCGTGTCGGGTCAGCCGCTCTTCTCGTCGACCGACAAGTACGACAGCGGCACGGGCTGGCCGAGCTTCACGAGGCCCATCGACGCCGACGCCGTCACGACCAAGACCGACCGCAAGCTCTGGATGAGCCGCACGGAGGTGCGCTCGTCCGGCGCGGACAGCCATCTGGGGCACGTCTTCGACGACGGCCCGCGGGATGCGGGAGGCCTACGCTATTGCATGAACTCGGCTGCTCTCCGGTTCGTCCCGGCCGCCGAGCTCGACGAGCAGGGCTACGGCGCCTACCGCACGATGTTCGACCTCGACACTCAGGAGCACGCATCATGACCAGTGGACCTTTCGACACGGGCGAGATCACCCGCACTCCCGGCACCGAGACCGCCGTCCTCGCGGGCGGCTGCTTCTGGGGCGTCGAGGACCTCATCCGCCGCCAGCCGGGCGTCCTCGCAACCCGTGTCGGCTACACGGGCGGCACGAACGCCCACGCCACCTATCGCAATCACCCCGGTCACGCCGAGGCCGTCGAGATCGTCTTCGATCCGGCCAAGACGTCGTACCGCGACATCCTGGCGTTCTTCTTCCAGATCCACGACCCGTCGACGCTGAACCGTCAGGGCAACGACATCGGCACGAGCTATCGCTCGGCGATCTTCCCGCTCACCCCCGAGCAGGAGCAGGTCGCCCGCGACACGATCGCCGACGTCGACGCGTCGGGCCTGTGGCCCGCCAAGGCCGTCACGACGATCGAGTCCGAGGGCCCGTTCTGGGAGGCCGAGCCCGAGCACCAGGACTACCTGATCCGCTACCCCCACGGCTACACGTGCCACTTCCCGCGCGCAGGCTGGGTCCTGCCCAAGCGCCAGGACGCCGCCGCCACGGCGTAGCCATGCGAATGTCGAGTGCCCGCAGCGCATCACGCTGCGGGCACTCGACATTCCACTTCTTCGAGCAGGGCTGGACTGCGACCCGCGTAGCGCGCCCGTTGCAAACGGTGCGTTGATCGAACGTTAGGATCCAAGCGGACGAACATTCATAGGAGAACGATGGACTTCGCAGATCGCTTGGCAGCGCTCGCAACCAAAGTCACCAACCAAGCCGGCGCGATCGGAACCGAGGAAGCGACGAAGAACGCGTTCGTGATGCCGTTCATCTCGACCATTCTCGGATACGACGTGTTCGACCCGCTTGAAGTGGTTCCGGAGTTCACCGCCGACGTCGGCATCAAGAAAGGCGAGAAGGTCGACTACGCAATCGTCCGAGAGGGCGAGGTGCAGATCCTCATCGAGTGCAAGGCTTCGAGCGGCGTCCCGAAGATCGAGCATGCTTCGCAGCTCTTCAGGTACTTCTCGACCACGAATGCTCGCATCGCCGCGCTTACGAACGGTGTCGTCTGGCAGTTCTTCACTGACCTCGATGCTCCGAACCGAATGGACCCCAAGCCGTTCCTCGTCCTCGATCTCCTTGACATCGACGAAACCCTCATCCCCGAGGTGCAGAAGCTCAGCAAAGAGAGCTTTGACCTCGAGTCCATCATTAGTGCAGCTGAAGAACTCAAGTACGTGGGCGCGCTCAAGCGGGAGATCGCAGCACAGTTTCGGCAGCCGGGTGATGACTGGATCAAGTTCTTTACGACCAAGGTGTACGACGGCTCATTCACGCAGAAAGTCCGCGAACAGTTCACAGTGCTCGTCACCAAGGCGTCGCGTCAGTTCTTGACCGAGAGTGTGAACGATCGTCTGAAGACTGCGCTGGGCGCGGGAGTGGGCATCCGCCCGGTCGACGACAGCCCCGCGCCGACTTCGGAAGCCGTCGCTGAAGCGGATATCACGGGTGACACGGAGATCGAGACCACGCTCGAAGAGCTCGAGGGTTACACCATCGTCAAAGCGATCGCGTGCGGTGAGGTGAAGCCACAACGCATTACGCATCGCGATGCGAAGACCTACTTTGCAGTCCTACTCGATGACAACAATCGCAAACCGATTGCTCGGCTCCACTTCAACGGACGACAGAAGTATCTGGGTGTGCTCGACGCTGAGAAGATCGAGACACGGCACCCGATTACTTCTCTCGACGAGATCTATGACCACGCCAGTGCAATTCGAGAAGCCGTAGTCCGATACCGCTAGGCACGACTGTCGGGCTTCTCAGCCCGGCCCGCGTCGACCGAGCACGCCGGCGAGCACGGCGTGGAGGAGCGGGAGCGCGGAGAGCGCCATCAGCACCGTCCCGAGGACCGGATCGTCGGCGCGGAGCAGGACGCCGCCGACCAGGAGCCCCGCGAACAGCACGGCGGAGACGATCCGGCGCGTCGTGCGTTCCAGTCGCCGCAGGCGCCGGTCGAGCTTGGGCACGTCGACCGCGATGCGGCCGTCCTCGAGCCGGGTCGCGAGCTCGTCGAGCCGCTGCGGCAGCTTCGCCGCGACGCCCACGAGCGACATCGCCTGCTTCGCGAAGGCCTGCACGGTGTTGCCGCTCTCCTCGCGGATGAGCCTGGCGGCGTACGGCTCGACGGCGTCCCAGATGTTGAAGTCCGGATCGAGGGCGCTGCACATGCCCGAGGTCAGCGACATCGCGCGGATGATGAGCAGGAAGTTCTCGGGCAGCTGGAACGGCAGTGACCGCACGACATCCCCGAACTCCGCGGCGAACGCCCGGAACTCGCGCGGATCGACCTCCTGCAGCTCCGCGAAGCCCATCCCCCCGAAGCGTGCGAACAGCTGCGTCATCGCTCGCTCGAGCTCGGCCGTGTCGGCGGAGGGCAGCAGGACGCCGATCTCCCGGATGCCGTCGACGAGGCCCCGGCCGTCTCTCGCGGCGGCCGCGATGATGACCTCGCGCAGGCCGCGGCGGAGGGTGTCGGGGACCTCGCCCATCATCCCGAAGTCGATGAAGGTGAGGATCCACGCCCTGCCCGAGGCGTCGGAAGCCGCGGCGTCGCCCGAGATCGGCGTCACGAAGATGTTGCCGGGGTGCGGATCGGCGTGGAAGAACCCGCGGCCGAAGAGCTGGTCGAACATGACCGCCGCGAACTCGGCGGCGACCTCGGACGGGTCGATGCCCGCGGCCCGCAGCCCGTCGACGTCGTTGATCTTGATCGCCGTGACGTCCTCCAGCGTCAGCACCCGCCGTGTCGTGCGCTCCCACACCACCTCGGGAACGCCCACTCGCGCGTCCGACTCGAAGGCGGCGGCGAACCTCTCCGCGTTTGCCGCCTCGTGGAGGTAGTCGAGCTCTTCGAAGCTCGTCTGCGCGAACTCCTCGACGAGCGACGGGAGATCCACGTGGTCCGAGACGACCTTGACACGGCTGAGCCACCCTGCGACCCGCCGGAGCGCGGCGAGGTCGACGTCGACGACCTCGTCGATGCCGGGTCGCTGGATCTTCACGACGACGTCGGCCCACCCCATGTCGGCGGCATCCGTCGACGAGAGCGTCGCACGGTGCGCCTGACCGAGGGATGCCGCGGCCAGCGGCGCGGGATCGACGGACGCGAACGCGCGCTCGAGCGGCACGCCCAGCTCGGACTCGGCGAGCGCGGCGAGGGCGGGGAACGCGACGGGGGGAACCTCGTCCTGCAGCCCCTCGAGCTCCTTCGTGATCTCGGGCGGAAGCACGTCGAGCCGCGACGAGAGGAACTGGCCGACCTTGATCATGAGGCCGCCGAGCTCGACGGCGAGGTCGTGGAACCGCCGTGCGATGTTCCTGAGGCGCGCCGCCCGTCCGCGTGCGGAGATCCTCTCCAGCCCGAGTCGCGGCAGCGTCAGCTCGAACCACCACGCCTGCACCATGTGCCGGATCGCGAACCGCAGGATCCGTCGGTAGCGGGCACGCATGTTGCCGACGTCGGCCATCAGTTCTCCTTGACGCCGACGTGCGGATGCACTCGGTCAGTCCTGGGCGAGGATGGAGTAGAGCTTACGACGAGCCTCGTCGAGCACGGAGACCGCCTGCTGCGCCTGCTCGGGCGAGCCGGATCGTGCGACCTGCGCGACCGCCTGCGCGAGGGCGACGCCCGCCTTCGGCAGTGCGCCCGCCTGCCATCCCTCTCGGGCGCCCGACGCCTCCCACGGCGCGGACCGCTCCGCGCCGGAGCCCGCCTCCTGCCGCCCCTCGTCGGTCAGCGAGTAGGTCTTCCTGCCGTTCGACTCCTCGACGCTGATGAGGCCTTCGTCGGCCAGCAGCTGAAGCGTCGGATACACCGAGCCGGGACTCGGCTTCCACGCGCCGCCGCTGCGCTCGCCGATCTCGTTGATGATCTGGTACCCGTGCATCGGCTTCTCCGCGAGAAGGGACAGGATCGCGGCGCGCACGTCTCCGCGCCCCATCCGCGGACCGACCCGCTGGTCGAAGACCCCGCGCAGCTGTTCCATGGCCTCCCACAGGCCCGTCACGGGCCAGCCCTGGCCCGGTCCTCGACCGGGCCCGCCGAACCCCTCTGTCCCGAACGAACCGCCCATGACGACCTCCTCTGCGCCGGGCACCGAAGGCTCAGCGATATATAACGATATATCGTTCAGCTCCGCCGGGCCAGAGGATCTCATACCCCGTCCGCGCTGCGGCACGGCGTGTCGGCACGCGAGGTGGCTCCGGGATCGCCCACGCCCCCTCGCCGCCGTCGGACCCCGCGAGCAGACTGGACGCATGAGCGACAGCGCGACGCCGTGGGTGCTGCACGTCGACCTCGACCAGTTCATCGCCGCTGTCGAGGTGCTCCGGCGACCCGAGCTCGCCGGCAGGCCCGTGATCGTCGGCGGGCGCGGCGACCCGACCGAGCGCGCCGTCGTGTCGACGGCCTCGTACGAGGCGCGCGCGTTCGGCGTCGGATCCGGGATGCCGCTGCGCATCGCCGCCCGCAAGGCGCCGGATGCCGTCATCCTCCCCGTCGACGCGCCGACGTACACCGCCGCGTCGGAGGAGGTCATGGCGACCCTGCGCGCGCAGCCCGGCGCCGTCGTGCAGGTGCTCGGGTGGGACGAGGCGTTCCTCGGCGTGCGCACGCACGACCCGGAGGCGTATGCGCGGGGCGTGCAGCGGGCCGTGCTCGAGCGCACGCGGCTGCACTGCAGCGTCGGCATCGGCGACACGCTCGTGCGCGCCAAGAACGCGACCGACTTCGGGAAGCCGCGCGGGCTGTTCCGGCTGACGGCCGACAACTGGCTCGAGGTGATGGGCGACCGCCCGACCATCGCCCTGTGGGGCGTGGGCTCGAAGATCTCGAAGCGGCTGGCGGGGCTCGGCATCCTGATCGTCTCTCAGCTCGCAGAGGCTGACGAGGCCGTCCTGGCCGCGGAGTTCGGTCCGAGGATGGGCCCGTGGTACCGCCAGCTCGGTCGCGGCGACGGCTCGGCAGTCGTCGACGACACGCCCTGGGTCGCGCGCGGGCACGGCCGCGAGACGACGTTCCAGCAGGACCTCGCCGACCGCGGAGAGATCGAGCGGGCGGTGCGCGATCTTCTCGCGCAGGTGCTGGAGGACGTGACGGCCGAGGGCCGTCCGGTCGTCGGGGTGGGGCTCAAGGTGCGCTATGCGCCGTTCCTCACGAAGACGTTCGTGCACAAGGTCGCGCCGACGTTCGATCGCGAGACGGTCGTGGCCGAGACGATGACGCTGGTCGACAGGATCGAGCCCGATCGCCCCGTCCGGCTTCTCGGCGTCAGGGCCGAGATGCAGATGCCGGACGACGCGCGCGAAGGGCACACGCCCACGCGCGGCGGAAGGTAGCCGCGACGACAGGGAATATCTGTTCTCCTTCTGGTGCGCATGCGTGACGCGGATGTTCGGTGCAATGTCCGAGCCCCTCGGCACAATGGACTCATGAGCCGGAACACCATCGCCGCCGCAGAACGGGCGGATGCCCGCATGGAGGAGCTGCTCCCGAAGCTCATCGGCACGCGGCGCGAGATGGCTCGGCTCCAGGCCGAAGAGGCACGGCTCCTCGCGGAGGCGCGCCGCATCGCCGACGACTGGGCGGACGACGAAGAGCCCGCGTCGACCACGAGCACGGCGGAGTTTCCGCATCGGTCGATCGCGGCGGAGATCGCGACGGCCTGGCGGGTGAGCGACCGCACGATCCAGCGGCAGATCGACGACGCCGCAGCTCTCGTGCACGACTATCCCGGCACGCTGGGCGCCCTGACGGCGGGAGACATCTCTGCTGCGCACGCCCGGATCATCGTGGCGGCCGGGGCCGTCGTCGAGCGAGCCGAGCTTCGCGCCGAGTACGAGGCATCCGTCCTCGAGTACGCCCTGTGCGAGTCGGCGACACGACTCGCACCGATCGCCAAGCGCCGTGCGGAGTGGTTCGCCGAGAGTGCGTTCGAACAGCGGCACCGCCGCGCCCGTGCCGAGCGCCGCGTGTGGGTCGTCGATGTCGACGACGGCATGGCCGAGATCCACGCGCTCGTCCCCGCTGTCATCGCGCACGGCATCCACGACCGGTTGACGACGATCGGGCGGACGATCGCGGCCGGGCGCACAGCCGGTCCCGGGTCGAGCGAGCGGCCGACCGCGGATCGATTCGTCTCCGCGGGCGACGACGGCGCGCCGGATGCCGCGGCCATCGACACCCGCACGCTCGACGAGCTGCGTGCCGACATCCTCTCCGACCTGCTGCTGGCGACCGACCCCGTCGCGCACGGCAACGGGCCGACGGGGCTCGGGGCGATCCACGCCACCGTCCAGGTGACGGTGCCCGTCCTCACGCTCATCGACGATCGCGTCACCGATCCGTTCGAGATCGCGATGCTCGACGGACACTCCCCCGTCGACCCGGAGACGGCACGCATGCTCACGGCGGGCGCCCCCGGCTGGGACCGGGTCCTGACGCACCCCATCTCGGGTGCCGTCCTCGCGGTCGACAGATATCGGCCCAGCGACGAGCTTCGCCGACATCTTCGCGTGAGGGATGAGCACTGCAGGTTCCCGGGATGTCGGCTGGCTGCTCGCCGATGCGACGCCGATCACACCGTCGACCACGCGCTCGGCGGGGCGACGAGAGCCGAGAACCTCGCGCACCTGTGCCGCCGTCATCACACGCTGAAGCATCAGACGGCTTGGACCGTCGAGCAGCGCAGCGGCGGCATCCTCGAGTGGACCAGCCCGACCGGGCGCATGTACACCGACATCCCCGTGAGCTCCGTCGCGTTCGCGCCCGATCCCGAGTGCGAACTCGCCGCGGCGCCGTTCTGACACCGCGTCTGACACCGCGTCTGACACCGCGCGGAACTGCTCGACGAGCGGTTCCGGCTCCGCGGAGTCGCGGCCCGGGTCTGACACGGCTCGGTTCCGCATGGCTCAGGTCGGGTGCGGCTCGATTGCGACGCAGCTCCGATCCGGGACTGTTCGATTCCGGCACAGCTCCGATCCGGGACTGTTCGATTCCGGCACAACTCCGATCCGGGACTGTTCGATTCCGGCACAACTCCGATCCGGGACTGTTCGATTCCGGCACAACTCCGATCCGGGACTGTTCGATTCCGGCACAA
>NZ_JAAOZF010000001.1:500246-617056 GCF_011759705.1 Microbacterium ulmi
CGAGTCCGGCACAACTCCGATCCGGGACTGTTCGATCCCGGCACAACTCCGATCCGGGACTGTTCGATCCCGGCACAACTCCGATCCGGGACTGTTCGATCCCGGCACAACTCCGATCCGGGACTGTTCGATCCCGGCACAACTCCGATCCGGGACTGTTCGATTCCGGCACAGCTCCGATCCGGGACTGTTCGATCCCGGCACAGCTCCGATCCGGGACTGTTCGATTCCGGCACAGCTTTGGGTCTGACACCTCGTGGGTCTGACACCGCTTGGGTCTGACACCGCGCGGTCCTGGCACAGCCCAGCTCTGGCGCGGCGCGGAGGAGGCGGCAACCCACCCCGTGAGATGCGGCACGACTTCGCGTTCACGGGAATCGCCGGCGGCGCCCCCGCGTTGCGCCAAGCATGAACGACAGTGAGCTCGCGTCCCTGCTCGAATCGTCGCAGACGGTCGCGATCGTCGGCCTGTCGACCGACCCCGCGAAGCCGTCGCAGGCGATCGCGCGCATCCTCCTCGATGCCGGTTTCGACGTGATCCCTGTGCATCCGACCGCCGGCGAGATCATGGGCCTCACGGCCTACCGATCGCTGTCCGACATCCCCGTGCCCATCGACGTCGTCGACGTGTTCCGGCCGTCAGGTGAGACCCCGCGCATCGCGGAGCAGGCCGTAGCCGTCGGGGCGAAGACCCTGTGGCTGCAGCTCGGCATCGCCTCGGCCGAGGCGCGCACGATCGCGGAGAGCGCGGGCCTGCAGGTCGTCGAAGACACCTGCATCGGCGCGACGACGAGGCGACTCGGCGTTCGCAGCGCAGGAGCCGCGACCGTCTGACGACGTCCCGCGGTCTCAGAGCACCCACAGCTCAAAGCACCCACAGCTCAAGCACCCACGGCACAGAGCACCCACGGCACAGAGCACCCACGACTCAGAACATCCACGACTCAGAACATCCACGACTCAGAGCACCCACAGCTCAGAGCATCCACGGCTCAGAGCATCCACGGCTCAGAGCATCCACAGCTCAGAGCATCCACGGCTCGAAGCCCGTGGTGCTGCCCGTGGGCGGATCGGCGATGACCGCAGGCGGAGTCTGCCGGCGACGCCACCGACGCCGGAACACGTTGGCGAGCCGGCCCGCGAGTCCCGTCCTCCCCGCACGCAGCCGCACGAGCTCGCGGGCGCGCGGACCCGTCGGGATGTCGCGCGGCAGCTCCCCCGCGCCGACGATCCAGCGCGGCATCCCGAGCAGCCGCAGCACGCTGCCGAGACGCTCCGACTCGAAGACGCTGTCCGGGTCGAGATCCTCCTCGAGCAGCTCGGCGAGCTCCTCGGCGGCGTCGGCGCGACCCCACAGGTGCGCGATCGCCTCGGCGTGCTCGGAGCCGAAGGGCTCCGCCAGCACGTCGTCGTCGGCGCCGGGCTCGTTCGCCGGATCGCTGCAGTACCGTCCGATCTCTTCCGGGCCGCGCCATCCCACGATCGAGAGCTGGCGGTCGCCGCGCACGCGTGCCGCGAGCACCGGCATCCCGAGCTCATCGGCGATCAGCGCGCCGACCTCGATCACCCCGCGTCTGTCCCGCGCGACGACGCCGTCGCCCGGGTCTCCCAACACGACGGTCCAGCCGTCGCGCTGCGGGGCGATCCACCCCGAGAAGCGGATGCCGCGCAGCAGTGCGAGGACGCCGGGCAGCGCCGCCACGTCCCCGCGGAAGAGCGCGGCCCCGTACGAGTACCCGCCGGACGCCTCTTCGCCGAGCGGGGCGGGCTGGATGGGGGGCAGGTACACGCGTCGATCATCCCGCACGCGCGCCGCGGTCGGGCAGGGATGGCCGGGGGCACGTACGGACTCACGGCAGGATGAGCCGCGGGGCAGGGACGCCCCGGCACAAACGGACACACGACAAGACAAACCCCAGGCAGGTACGCCCCGGAACGAACGGGGCCCACGGCAGGATGAGCCCCCGGGCAGGTACGCCCCGGCACGAACGGACTCACGGCAGGATGAGCCCACGTGCAGCTACGCCCCGGCACCAGCAGTCCTGCTGCAGGGATGGCCTTCCGGCAGGGATGGCCTTCCGGCAGGGAGGGCCGGCGGCGCGGGCGCGCCGCGATGCCGCCGGTGCTGGCGCAGGCGATCAGCTGCCGAAGTCCTCCGGCTCGACGTCGTCGAGGAAGCGCTTGAACTCGTCGAGCCGCTCTGCCGTCACCGTGTCGGCATCGGTCTCGATCTCACCGTCCGCGTCGGCATCGGCGCCCGTCACGGTGTCGGGAACGCTCGCCTCGTCCATGACGGCGTCGGCCACCCAGATCGGCGCGCCCACGCGCGACGCGAGGGCGATCGCGTCGGACGGCCTCGCGTCGACGATGCGCTCGCCGAGCACCGTCGACAGCGTGATCTCGCCGTAGAAGGTACCCTCCTCGATGCGCGCGACCTCGACGCGGACGACCGTCGCACCGAGCGTCTCGACGAGAGATCGCATGAGATCGTGGGCGAGCGGCCGCGGCACGACCGCGCCCTCGATGGCGATGAGGATCGACGTCGCCTCCTGCTGGCCGATCCAGATGGGCAGGATGCGGCCGCCGCCCTCTATCTCGCCGATCGGCTTGAGCAGGATGACGTGCTGCTCGGTCGCATCGAGCGCGACGCCGGCGACGCGGACCTGGACCATGCCGCCTCCTTCCATGTGGGGAGGTGTCCTGCCATGGTAGGCACGCTCAGCCGGTGGCGGGGGCGGCATCCCACCGATGCAGCGCCCGCGTCGCGAAGAACGTGACCCACTTCGGGGGCTCGCCCGGCGCACGTACACCTCGAACCAGGCGCGACCTACAGGCGAGCCGCGCCCCACGATGCATGCGAGATGCTCCAGCCCTACGCGGGACCATCCGGTCACGTCGACAGGCTGGCCGCGCTCGATGGTGCGGGCGAGCGGACACGGCCCGCGAGCGCCGCGCTGCCTCCGCCCGCAATCGCGACGAGAAGGATTCCCAGCCAGGTCGTGGCATCCAGCGTCTGCGCGAGGAGCGCGACCCCGAGGAGGGCCGCGAGCACGGGGTCGAACGACAGCATGACGGCGACCGTCCTGGCCGAGGTGGCCCGCACCGCGAGGAAGTCGGCGGCGAAGGCCACGACGACGCCCAGCACGGCGGCCAGGGTCAGGATGCCGGCATCCGTCCACTGCAGGGAGGGCAGCGCCTGCAGCGCGAACGGCGCGGTCAGCACGGCGGCGAACACGAAGGCCAGCGCGAGCCCGTCGAATCCGCGCGCGTCGCGCCCCACCCGCTCCGCGAGCAGCGTGTAGGCCGCGAGAGCGGCCGCCGCGAGCGCCCCGAAGAGCAGGCCGATCGGGTCGAGCGCCCCTGACGGCCGCACGACGAGCACGACGCCGACGAGGCCCGCGACGGGGAACAGCGCTGCGAGAGGCCGCCGGGCGCCCAGCGCGGCGACGGCGAACGGACCGAGGAACTCGAGCGTCAGCGCGATGCCGAACGGCAGTCTGTCGAGCGCGAGGTACAGGAACACGTTCATGCTCGCGATCGACGCGCCGAAGCATCCGATCGCGATCCACTCGACGACGCTGCGCCCACGCAGGCGAGGGCGTACGATCACGGCAGCGATCACGGCGGCGATCGCGAACCGCAGGCCGCTCACGCCGATGGGCCCGAGGCGTTCGAAGAGCACGTGCGCGAGCAGAGCCGACGACTGCACGCCGAGCGACGCGGCCAGGACGAGCCCCAGCGCGCGAAAGCCCGCGACGCGCGGTGCGGGCAGAGCTGCGGAGACCATGTCGATCACTCCGTGGATCGAGCGCCGGACGTCGTCGGCCGGTGGCGGGGAAGGGGATGCCGAGCCTCGTCGCACAGGCGCGGCGCGTGCTCGGACGGGAGTGTGCGGGCCAGAGCCCGGACGGTCGAGCGCTAGGCGATCTCGACGGGAGTGGGCATGAAGGCACCGCCGCTGAGACGATGCCCCGCCGAGGCGGCGAGTCCGTCGACGACCCGCCGGAAGACGAGTTCGACGAGGCCCTCCCGCAGCACGACGACCCCGGCTGCCGTGGCGGCTGCCGAGAGTGCGACGACGGTGCGGCGGTTCATCGGATGCTCCTGTGCGGATCTGGCGCGGGTTCGCGTTCGACAGGAAAGAGCCGTGCGTGCCTGACCTGATACACGCCTTCCCTGATACACGGTGGGTGCGCGCGTCGAGAGGCTCGCCCGCCGGTACTGTGACGCCATGCCCGTCAGCCGGAGCCGCCGCGCCACCGCCTCTCGCCGGCGCGCCCGCCGGGTGGCGGCATCCGGGAGCGATCTGACCGACGCGGAGTGGTTCGCGATCCTCGACGCCTGGGCGCGCTGCGCGTACTGCGGAACCCGGGGGGTCGCGCTGCAGCGCGACTGCGTCCTGCCGATCTCGCGAGGGGGGCGCTACACGCTCGACAACGTCGTGCCCGCCTGCCGCTCGTGCAATGCGAGCAAGTGCAACGACGAGGTGACCGGCTGGATGCGCCGCAAGCGCCTCGACGAGCCCGCGTTCCTGCTGGGGCACCTCGCGGTGCTCAGGATGCTGCGCCCCGCCGACTCCGCCCGCGGGGCGTGAACGGGCCCGCGTCGGCCGGGACCGGTCAACGCACGGGCGGGGCGAGCGCAGCGGATGCGGCATCCGTCGCGTCGGAGACGAGCTCGAGCGATGCGGACCCGATGTCGCGACGGGCGGCCGATGCGGCGAACAGCATCACGACGAGCCCCGCCGCCGTGATCAGGGCGCCGATCCAGATGGGGGACGTGTATCCGAGGCCCGCGCTGATGCCGAGGCCGCCGGCCCACGCGCCGAGCGCGTTGCCGAGGTTGAAGGCACCGATGTTGGCGCCGGAGGCGAGCGTCGGGGCCTGGCCGGCATAGACCATGACGCGGCTCTGCAGCCCCGGGACAGTGCCGAAGCCGAAGCCGCCCATGAGCGCGAGGAGGACGACGGTCGCCGGCTGCGACCCCGCGAGAAGGCCGAATGCGACGAGGACGACGACGAGAGCGGCCGTGAAGAGCACGAGAGTGCCGTCGATCGAACGGTCGGCGAGGCGCCCGCCGAGCCAGTTGCCGACGACGAGCCCCGCACCGAACAGGACCAGGAGCCACGGCACGGCGGCCGCCGAGAAGCCGCTCACCGCGGTGAGCGTGTAGGCGATGTACGTGAACGCGCCGAACATGCCGCCGAACGCGAGGATCGTCACGACGAGCGAGAGCCAGACCTGGCTCGAGCGGAAAGCGCGAAGCTCGCCGCGCAGACTCACGTGCTCCTGTGGGGCACGCGGAGCCGGCACGAGGGTCGCGATGCCGACGAACGAGACGACGCCGATGAGCGAGATGGCCCAGAACGTCGATCGCCAGCCCAGCTGCTGGCCGAGGAAGGTGCCGAAGGGCACGCCGAGGACGTTGGCCGCCGTGAGGCCCGTGAACATGAGGGCGATCGCGCCCGCCCGCTTCTCGGGCGCGACGAGGCTCGCCGCGACGACCGAGCCGATGCCGAAGAAGGCGCCGTGGCTGAGCGCCGCGAGGATGCGTCCCGCGAGCGCGATGCCGTACTCGGGAGCGAGTGCCGTCAGGACGTTGCCGGCGATGAAGAGGACGACGAGACCGAGCAGGACGGCCTTTCGGGGAAGCCGGGTCGTGGCGGCAGTGATTCCGAGGGCGCCCACGACGACCGCGAGCGCGTAGCCCGAGATGAGCCAGCCCGCGCCGGCCTCCGTGACGGAGAAGTCGGCCGCGACCTCGGGCAGCAGGCCCATGATGACGAACTCGGTCAGACCGATGCCGAATGCGCCGATGGCGAGAGCGAGAAGGCCCAGAGGCATGAAGGGATCTCCTGTTACACTTGACGGGATAGTTGCACACGCGGGATGTTGCGCGAACGAGATAGATCGTTGCACACGCAAGTAGGACGCGCAAGCAAGTATTCATCTGAATGGATCGAGGGAGAAATGGGCATCGCCGACGACGCCGTCGAAGTGCGTGCGCAGGGATGGCGCACGCTCGCGGCCCTGCACGGACTCATCGAGTCGGAGCTCGAGCGCGCGCTCTCGGCATCCGTCGAGCTCTCGGTCGTCGAGTACACCGTGCTCGACGCCCTCAGCCGACAGGACGGCTGGCACATGCGCATGCAGCAGCTCGCGCGCGCGGCGGCTCTCAGCGCGAGCGCGACGACGCGCCTCGTGACGCGTCTCGAGGACCGCGGGCTCCTCACCCGCGTCCTGTGCGCCGACGATCGCCGCGGCATCTACACCGAGCTCACGCCCGCGGGCCGCACGCTGTACGATCGGGCGCGTCCCATCCACGACGAGACGCTCCGACGCGTGCTGGCGGATGCCGCGCAGCAGCCCGAGCTCGCTCCCGTCGTCGAAGCGCTCCACGCGGGAGCCGCCGTTCCCGCGTAGCGTCGACGGCGACGCGGATGCGGCCGAGCGGCATCCATTCATCGGAATGAACATCGCGGAAGCGAGGTTGTGACAGCCATGCAGCGCTTCGGAACCCTCTCGTTCGGCCACTACGGACCGCTCGGCGGCGGGAGGCAGCTGTCGGCGGCGGACTCGCTCATGCAGGCGATCGAGCTCGCCGAGGGGATGGACGAGCTCGGCGTCAACGGCGTCTACTTCCGCGTGCATCACTTCGCGCGCCAGCAGTCCTCTCCCATGCCGCTGCTCGCGGCGATCGCGGCCCGCACGCAGCGCATCGAGATGGGCACGGGCGTCATCGACATGAGGTACGAGAACCCGCTGTACCTCGCGGAGGAGGCGGCGGCCGTCGACCTCATCAGCGGCGGACGACTCGCCCTCGGCGTGAGCCGCGGCTCACCCGAGTCGGTCGTCCGGGGGTATGAGGCGTTCGGCTACACGGGCTCGGACGATCCGCGGGGCGCAGACCTCGCGCGCGACCACTTCGCGACGTTCCTGCGCGCGATCGAGGGCGAAGGACTCGCGGAGCGGGATGCGTCGTCGCCCTTCGGCGGCGGCACGGGCATGCAGCGCGTCGAGCCCCACTCCCCCGGACTGCGCTCGCGCATCTGGTGGGGCGCCGGCACGCGCGAGACCGCCGAATGGGCGGGACGCGTCGGGGTCAACCTCATGTCGTCGACACTCCTCACGGAGGCCGACGGCCGCCCGTTCGACCTGCTGCAGGCGGACCAGATCGACGCCTTCCGCGCGGCCTGGCGCGAGGCGGGGCATCCCGGCGAGCCTCGCGCATCCGTGAGCCGGTCGATCTTCCCGCTCACGACGGCGGAGGACCACCTCTACTTCGGCGGACGCCAGGAGGGCGACGGAGTCGGCTACATCGACGGCTTCCGGTCGACGTTCGGGAAGACGTACGCCGCCGAGCCCGACGTGCTCGTCGGGCAGCTGCTCGACGACGCCGCGATCCGCAGCGCCGACACGCTCATGCTCACGATCCCCAGCCAGCTGGGCGTCGCCTTCAACCTGCGGATCGTCGAGGCCTTCGCGAAGCACGTCGCGCCTGCGCTCGGCTGGCAGAGCACGCTCGACTGAACGGGCGCGTCACGCGAGCGGAGCGCGGGTGATCCTGGACAGGCCCTCGTTGACGGCGAACTCGCTCGCCTCGATGTCGGTGACGCCGAGGCTCTGCAGCCGCCTCGTGTGCAGGGCGAGGTACCGGTCGCCGTCGGCCTTCGTCGCGAAGAGATAGACGCCGCCGGCGAGGCCGGCCTCGGCATCCTCCGTCCAGACCTTCCAGACGAGACCCTCCTCGCCGGCGATGTCTTCCGCGAGCCCGCGGTACGCCTCGAGCGCCTCAGCGCCGAACGGACCGTGCGAAGGGAACTCGAAGACGAGCAGATGAGCCATGGGGTGTCCTTCCGTCCCGGTCCATCCTGAACGGGACTCCCGGCGGACGCAGGGGATGCCGTCTCATGCCGAAACAGTCGACCCGACGCGGACGCGCTCCGCGTGCGCGTAGACGTTCATCGACGACCCCCGGAGGAAGCCGACGAGCGTCACCCCCGCCTCGGTCGCGAGGTCGACGGCGAGCGACGACGGCGCCGACACGGCCGCGAGGACCGGGATGCCGGCCATGACGGCCTTCTGCACGAGCTCGAAGCTCGCGCGGCCCGACACCTGGAGCACCGTGCCCGAGAGGGGCAGCCGGTCGTGCAGCACGGCCCAGCCGACGACCTTGTCGACCGCGTTGTGGCGTCCGACGTCCTCCCGCAGGACGAGCAGCTCGCCGTTCGCCGCATCGAACAGCGCCGCCGCATGCAGCCCGCCGGTCTTCTCGAACACGGCCTGATCGGCGCGGAGCCTGTCGGGAAGCGTCACGAGGGTCTCGGCATCCACCGTCACGGCGTCGGAGGCGACGTCGTACGTCGAGACCGTCTCGACGGCGTCGATCGACGCCTTGCCGCACAGTCCGCACGAGCTCGTCGTGTAGAAGTTCCGGTTCGGCTGCGGGAGCGGGATCCCCGGCGCGAGCGCGACGTCGAGCACGTTGTACGTGTTCTCGGCCGAAGCCGCCGCCGAGCCCGCGGTCCCCGGCCCGCCGCAGTGGATCGCCGAGCGGAAGTCCTCGCCGCGCGACACGACGCCCTCCGACACGAGGAACCCCGCCGCCAGCTCGACGTCGTCTCCCGGTGTGCGCATCGTGACGGCGAGCGGCGTGCCGGCGACGCGGATCTCGAGCGGCTCCTCGACCGCGAGCGTGTCGGGGCGGCGCGTCGGCTCCGCTCCGAGCGTGATGCGGACGACGGGCCTGCGCGCCGTGATGCGTCCCATGTCAGCCTCCGATCGCGTTCATGCCGCGCGCGGGCTGCAGGAACGAGGGGTCGTCGATCGCGTGCCCGGGGAGCTTGCCGCGGACACAGGCGCGCAGCATCCCGTCGATCGCGGTGTCCGCGCCGCCGCCGTCCGTGCGCAGGATCGGCAGCAGGTCGTACTCGGTCGTCGAGAAGAGGCAGTTGCGCAGCTGTCCGTCGGCCGTGAGGCGCAGGCGGTCGCAGTCCCCGCAGAACGGCGCCGTGACCGACGCGATGACCCCGACCGTGTGCCCTTCCCCGTCGAGCATCCACCGCTCCGCAGGTGCTCCGCCGCGTCCGGGAACGGGCGTCAGCGTCCACTCGCCGGCGAGCGCGCCGAGGATCTCGTCGCGCGTGACCATGCGCGCGCGATCCCACGTGTGCCCCGCGTCGAGCGGCATCTGCTCGATGAACCGCATCTCGGCGCCGTGGTCGATCGCGAACCGCACGAGGTCGGCGAGCTCGTCGTCGTTGACCCCGCGCATCGCGACGGCGTTGAGCTTGAGGGGACGGAGCCCGGATGCCGCGGCAGCCGCGATCCCGTCGAGCACGTCTCCGAGCCGGTCGCGGCGCGTGAGCTCGCGGAACCTGTCAGGCCGCAGCGTGTCGAGCGAGACGTTGAGGCGCGTCAGCCCCGCGTCGACGAGGGCAGGGAGCACGGCGCCGAGCCCGATGCCGTTCGTCGTCATCGCGAGCTCGACGGGTTCGCCTTCCGGACCCGTGATCTCGGCGAGCCGACGCACGACCTCGGGCAGGTCCTTGCGCAGCAGCGGCTCCCCGCCCGTCAGCCGGAACGTCGTGATGCCGTCCGCCGCCGCGACCCGCGCGACCCGCGCGATCTCGTCGAGCGTCAGGATGCTCGTCCGCGCGAGCCACTCGTTGCCCTGCTCGGGCATGCAGTACGTGCAGCGAAGCGAGCAGCGGTCCGTGAGCGAGATGCGGAGGTCGCGGTGGACGCGCCCGTGCGTGTCGACGAGCGGGCCGGATGCCGCACCCGGTGCGGCGGCCACGTCGCGCATCGGTGCGACGGGGCTCGGCATCCGGACCCCGATCGTGACCGGCACGGCGCTCATCGGCGTCGTGCCCCTGCCGCGGTGGCGTCCATGCGAAGAGCCTAGCCCCGGCCCGGATCGCGGGATCCGTGCGGGGGGCGCCCTTCGAGTGCGGGTGCCCCGGCGGCGTCGGTCACGGGCGGAAGGCGCCTCGACGGCGAGCGGCCGGCGAGGCGCCGTGCGCGGGGGCGTCGTGCGGGCGCGGACGACGCGAACGGGCTGGTGGAGGCGCCGCCCGCGCGGGGGGCTCGTTCAGATGGAGGCCGCCCGCTCCGTCGCAAGGGCGCGCAGCCCGGCCTCGAGCGGCGTCGTGGGGCGCCCGATGAGCCGCGACAGCGTGCCGTCCGTCTCACCGAGCACACCGGTGCCGATGACGTCGTCGAGAAGCAGGACGTATCCCGCGAGCTCGGGGGTGACACCGGCGCCGTCGAGCCGCGCGACGAGCTGCTCGCGGCTGAGGGGCAGATGCGCGACGTCGCGACCGAGCACTGCGGACGCCGCCGCCGCGAGGTCGAGGTGGTCCCATGCGACGTCGCCGGCGAGCTCGTAGGTCCTGCCGAGGTGGCCGTCATCGAGGAGCACGACGGCGGCGGCCTCGGCGTAGTCGGCTCGGCTCGCGCTCGCGACCCGCGCGCCGCCCACCGCCGATGCGATGACGCCCGTCTCGGCCGCGACCGCGAGGTCGTGCGCGAAGTTCTCGGTGTACCAGCCGTTGCGGAGGATGACGTACGGGATGCCGGAGGAGACGATCGCCTCCTCCGTCGCACGGTGGTCGGGCGCGAGCACATAGTCGAACGTCGTGACCTGTGGGGCGCTCGTGTAGACGAGCCGCGCGACGCCCGCGGCCTCCGCCGCCGCGACGACGCTCAGGTGCCCGGCGAGGCGCGTGCCGGGCTCCGACCCCGAGATGAGCAGGACCCGGTCGACGCCGTCGAGCGCGGCGGAGATCGTGCCGGGACGGTCGTAGTCGAGCTCGACGACGGCGACGCCCCGCGCGGCGAGGTCGTCGAGCTTTGCGGGCGTGCGCGCGCCGGCGACGATGTCGGCGGCGTGAGCGCCGCGCGCGAGGAGGGCGTCGACGACGAGTCGGCCGAGCTGACCGCTTGCCGCGGTGACGAGGATGGTCATGATGATCTGTTCCTTTCGGTGGGCTGCACGGGAAGGAACGAGATCGCGCACCGCTTGCATTCCGCAGTGATGGTACCCACTTTTGGGTAAGGTACCCACATGACGGTGAGTCTTGCGCAGATCCGGGGTAGACAGGGCGACATCTTCACGGTGGGGTGCCCCACCCGTGTCGTGCTCGACCACATCATGAGCAAATGGGGGGTCCTCGTGCTCCTCGCCCTCTCAGAGGGCACGCGCCGATGGGGCGAGCTGCGCCGCGAGGTCGACGGCATCAGCGAGAAGATGCTCGCGTCGACGCTGCGCACGCTCGAAGCGGACGGGATCGTGCGCCGCGAGGCCTACCCCGAGGTGCCGCCGCGGGTCGAGTACTCGCTCTCGCCGTTCGGCCGCGAGCTGATGGAGCGGATGCTGCCGCTCGTCGAGTGGGTCGCCGACAACGCGGCCGGCATCGTCGCCGGCGCGGCGGCGGGGCCCGACGTCCTCCGCTCCTGACGCCCGCTCCTTCGCAGCGGCATCCGGCCCGTCGCCTCCACGGCCCGTGGATCGGTGTGTACCGTGACCTTCAGACGGGTGGAAGGAGCACGCATGGAATGGCTCGATCCTCTGCTGCTGGCGCGCTGGCAGTTCGGGCTGACGACCCTCTACCACTTCCTCTTCGTGCCGCTGACGCTCGGGATGTCGTTCACGGTCGCGATCTTCCAGACCGCGTGGTTCCGCACGGCGAACGTCGCGTGGCTGCACCTCACCCGCTTCTTCGGCCGGATCTTCCTCATCAACTTCGCGATGGGCGTCGTGACGGGGATCGTCCAGGAGTTCCAGTTCGGCATGAACTGGTCGGACTACAGCCGGTTCGTCGGCGACGTCTTCGGCGCTCCGCTCGCGTTCGAGGGCCTCATGGCGTTCTTCTTCGAGGCGACCTTCATCGGCCTGTGGATCTTCGGCTGGGACCGGCTGTCGAAGGGGCTGCACCTCGCGACGATCTGGATCGCGGCGATCGGCGCGACCCTCTCCGCGTACTTCATCATCGCGGCCAACGCCTTCATGCAGAACCCCGTCGGATACCAGATGGCCGCCGACGGACGCCGCGCCGAGATGACCGACTTCGTCGGCGTCATCACGAACCCCGTGGCGCTCGCGGCCTTCCCGCACACGATCTTCGCATCGTGGATGTTCACGGCGGGTGTCATCATCTCCGTGTCGGCGTGGCAGCTCGCGCGGGGCAGGAACGTCGAGATGATGCGGTCCTCCCTGCGGTTCGGCCTGTGGGCGATGATCATCGCGTTCGCCGGCACGTTCTTCTCGGGCGATCAGCTGAGCCTCGTGATGGTCAAGACGCAGCCCATGAAGATGGCCGCCGCGGAGGCCATGTTCGACAGTGCGTGCGGAGCGGATGCGTCGTTCTCGATCTTCACGCTCGGCACCCCCGACGGCACGAGCGAGCTGTTCTCCATCCGCATCCCCTACCTGCTGGCCTTCCTGTCGCATCACGACTTCAGCGCGTGCGTCGAGGGCATCAACGACCTCAACGCGGAGTTCTCGGCGCGCTGGCCCGAACAGGCCGCGCAGGTCGACGGCAGCTTCGCACCCGTCCTGTGGATCACGTACTGGGCCTTCCGCTGGATGATCGGACTCGGCGGACTCGCCGTCCTCGTCGCCGTCGCGGGCCTGTGGTTCACGCGCAAGGGCGCCAAGAGCGACGTCCCCGCGTGGGCGTGGAGGCTCGCCGCGTGGTCGTTCCCGCTGTCGCTGCTCGCGATCCTCGTCGGCTGGATCTTCACCGAGATGGGCCGCCAGCCCTGGATCGTGTTCAGCCTGCTCCTGACGCAGAACGGCGTCTCGCCCACTGTCCCGGGCTGGACCGTGCTGATCTCGCTCGTCGCATTCACGGCGATCTACGCGACCCTCGCGATCGTCGAGATCGGCCTCATCGTCAAGACGGCGCGCAAGGGCCCGGATCCGCTGCCGGGCCCGGACGATCCGCACCCCTCGGCCCTGTCCGTCGAAGACACTCCCACGACGGTGTACTAGGAGCACGCCATGGACCTCGCCTACCTCTGGTTCTTCATCGTCGGCATCCTGTTCGTCGGGTACTTCGTGCTCGACGGGTTCGACTTCGGCGTCGGGATGTCGCTGCCCTTCCTCGGCAAGGACGACATCGGCCGCCGCCAGATCATCAACACGATCGGCCCCGTGTGGGACCTCAACGAGACGTGGGTCATCGTGGCGGGCGCGTGCCTGTTCGCCGCATTCCCCGAGTGGTATGCGACCCTCTTCAGCGGCTTCTACCTGCCTCTCCTGCTGATCCTGCTCGCCCTCATCGCCCGCGGCGTCTCGTTCGAGTACCGGCATCAGCGCGATTCGCTGCGCTGGAAGAGGGGCTTCGACACGATGATCGTCGTGGGGTCCGCCGTTCCCGCACTCCTGTGGGGCGTCGCCGTCGGAAACATCGTGCAGGGCGTGCCGATCGACGCCGACAGGAACTTCACGGGCTCGCTCTTGACGCTCCTGAACCCCTACGGACTGTGGGTCGGCGTCACGACGCTCCTGCTGTTCTTCCTGCACGGCGTGTACTTCGTCGGCCTCAAGACCGACGGGCAGGTGAAGACGGATGCCGAGACCCTCGCGCGCCGCCTCGCCGTCCCGACCGTCGTCTTCGCGGCCGGCGCCGTCGTGTGGACGATCGCCATCGCGGCGGGCCGCGACGCTCCGCTCCTGTGGCTCTCGATCGCGTGCGGCGCCGTGGCGGCGGTCGCGCTGCTCGCCTCCGTCGCGGCGAACTGGGCGCGGCGCGACGGCTGGGCCTTCTTCGCGGGCGCGCTCACGATCGTCTTCGCGGTCCTGACGCTGTGGACGGCCCTGTTCCCGTACGTCATGCCCTCGACGACGGATGCCGCGAACAGCCTCACGATCGAGAACGCGTCGAGCACGCAGTACACCCTCACGATCATGACGTGGGCCGCCGTCATCTTCCTGCCGCTCGTCCTGCTCTACCAGGGCTGGACGTACTGGGTCTTCCGCAAGCGCGTCTCGCGCACGCGCATCGAGCGGGCGGTCGTCGTCGCGCATTGACGGCGTAGTGCGCCGACGGCATCGCGCGCCCGCCGTCGCAAGCCCACGCGTCGCGAGCCCCTGCGTCGCGAGCGCCCGGCATCCGTAGGGCAGGATCGAAGCATGCCTTCCGACGAGGACAGCGCCCCACCGGCCCGCCGTCGGACCCCGCCCGTCGACCCCAGGCTCCTGCGCTACGCCCGCGCGTCGCGCGGCTTCTTCGTCGCGATCGGCGTCATCGGGGCGGCGCAGACCGTCACGATCGTCGCGTTCGCGTGGCTGCTGACACGTGCCGTCGTCGGCGCGATCGACGGGATGCCGTGGTCCGAGCTGACCGAGACGCTCGGCGGGCTCGCGGGGATCGTGGGGCTGCGAGCGCTGCTCGTGTGGCTGCGCGAGACCGTCGCCGCCCGCGCCGCCGCGCACGTCGAGGAGCAGCTGCGCGCACACCTCGTCGAAGCCGTCGGGGTGCTCGGACCGGCCTGGCTCGAGACGAGGAACACGGCGCAGCTCGCCGTGACGGCGGGCCGCGGCCTGGACGCGCTGGACGCCTACTTCGGCCGCTACCTCCCCCAGCTCGTGCAGACCGTCATCGCGACCCCGGTCGTCCTGCTCGTGATGTGGTGGCAGGACTGGATCTCGGGGCTCACGGTGCTGCTGACGCTGCCCCTCATCCCGATCTTCATGGTGCTCATCGGGCTCGCGACGCGGGCGGTGCAGGAGCGGCAGTGGCAGACGCTCCAGCGGCTGGCCTCCCGGTTCGCCGACACGGTGCAGGGTCTCTCGACGCTCACGGTGTTCGGACGGCAGCACCGGGCAGCGGCATCCATCGAGAAGGTGACCGAGACCTACCGGATCGAGACGATGCGGGTGCTGCGCGTCTCGTTCCTGTCGGGCTTCGCACTCGAGTTCCTGGCGTCGATCTCGGTCGCGATCGTCGCCGTGTCGATCGGCTTCCGCCTCCTCGACGGCTCGCTCGCGCTCGGCGTCGGCCTCTTCGTCCTGCTCCTCGCGCCAGAGGCGTACCTGCCGCTGCGTCAGGTCGGCGTGCAGTTCCACGCGGCGGCGGAGGGCGTCGCCGCGACCGACGACGTCTTCGAGGTGCTGGATGCCGCGCGCGACGAGGCGCGGATCCGGCCGCTGGATGGCCGAGACACCCCGCTCGCCGAGCCTCCGGCGCGGCGCGTCCTGGAGGCTCGGCGGCCGGCGAGCGGGCTCAGCGTTCGGGGCATGCGCGTACGGCGCGGGGACGGGATGCTGCCGCCCGTCGACCTCGTCGCTCTGCCGGGCACCGTGACCCTCGTCGAGGGGCCGAGCGGCTCGGGGAAGTCCAGCATCCTCGCGGCTCTGCGAGGTGCGGCGCTGTTCGACGGCGCCGCGACCTACGAGGGGCGCGATGTGCGAGCTCTTGCACCGTCGCAGTGGCTCGCCTGGGCGGGGCAGCAGGCGGGTCTGGTCGCCGGCACCGTCGCGTCGAACGTCGCGCTGGGCGACCCTGCCCCCGACTCCGATCGCGTGCGACGCGCGCTCGATCTCGCAGGCGCACGACTCCTCGACCCCGCACGGGGCCTCGGCGTGCAGGGTGCCGGCCTGTCGGGCGGGCAGGCGCAGCGCGTCGCCGTCGCCCGCGCCTTCTACCGCCGGCTCGCCGGACACGCGGGCGTGATCGCCCTCGACGAGCCGAGCGCTGCGCTCGACGCCGCGACCGAGGCTGCGCTCTGGGTGTCCGTGCGCACTCTGGCCGGCGACGGCGCGGTGGTCCTGCTCGTGTCGCACCGCACGACCGCGCGGACGATCGCCGACTCCGTCGTGCGGCTCGAGTCGATCGAGGCGATCGCGTGACCCTCCGCGCCCGCAGGCGCTACGCCGTCTCGACGCGCACGGAGCGCGCGCGGGAAGCGACAGCCGAGCGGCCGGTCGAGGACTCGCGCTCGTCCGACGCGGCGACGCCCGCCCGCGTGCTGCGCGGAGCCATGCCGCCCCTCAGGCGATTCTGGCCCGGGGCAGCATCCGCTCTCCTGTCGGAAGGGTCCGCCGTCGCTCTGCTCGCCGTCAGCGCGTGGCTCATCGTGCGGGCGAGTGAGCGCCCGTCGATCATCTTCATCACGGCCGCCGTCGTGGGCGTGCGCCTGTTCGCTCTCACGCGGGCCGTCTTCCGGTACACGGATCGCCTCGCGTCCCACGACGCCGCGCTTCGCCAGCTCGCCTCGACGCGGTCGACGCTCGTCCGCCGACTCATCCCGCTGGCTCCCGACGGGCTGGCCCGCACGGGCCGGGGGTCGGTGCTCGGCGCCCTCGTCGACGACGTCGACGACCTCCAGAGCCTTCCGCTGCGGGTCGTGCAGCCGCTCGTCGCGTCCGCGGCCGTCGCGCTGGGCGCGGTCGTCCTGGTCGCCGTCGTGCACGGCCCCGCAGCGCTGACGCTCCTCGCGTGCCTCGGCGCTGCGGCCGTCCTCGCCGTCGGGTGGGGGTGGGCTGCCGGCGCGAGGGCCGAGCGGGCGATCGCGCCCCTGCGCGGACGGCTCGCGGATGCCGTGCTCGACCACCTCGGGAGCCTCGACGTCCTGATCGCGAACGGGGCGGAGGCCGGCAGCCGCGAGCGCATCGCGACAGCGGATGCAGCGCTGCGCCGTGCGCTCGTGCGGAGGGCGGGCGCGGAGGCCGGGACCGCGGCCCTCGTGTCGCTCCTCGCAGGCGCCGCGTCGATCGCGGCCGTCGTCGTGTCGGCGCCGGCGGCGGCATCCGGAGCCCTCTCCGGACCTGCTCTGGCCGTCGCGGTCCTCGTGCCGATGGCGACGTTCGAGGTCTTCGCCGCGGTCGCGCTCGCCGCCTCGGCGTGGCGCCGGGTGCACGCTTCCGCGGCGCGCATCGCGGACGCGCTCCCGTCGGCGCTTCCTGACGGGCTCGTGGCCGAGACGGTGCCGGCCACGGGCGACGCCCCGCCGCTCGGGCGGGGGGTCGTGCTGCGAGGCGTCACGGCGTGCTGGCCCGGGGCGGCGGAGCCCTCGCTGGACGGCCTGGACCTCGACGTCCGCCCCGGTGAGCGCATCCTGGTCGTCGGGTCGTCCGGCTCGGGCAAGACGACGCTCGCGCATGTCCTCGTGCGCTTCCTCGACATCGAAGGCACGTACGAGATCGGCGGCGTCTCGGTGCGCGGGCTCGCGGGCGACGACGTGCGACGCACCGTCGGGCTGTGCGAGCAGCGGCCCATGCTCTTCGACGAGGACATCCGCCAGAACCTGCTGTTCGCCCGCGACACGGCGACGGATGCCGAGCTCGAGGACGTGCTCGCCCGTGTCGGCCTCGGGGAGTGGCTGAGCGAGCGCGGCGGCCTCGGCGCGCGCGTCGGCGAGCGCGGCGGCCTCGTCTCGGGCGGGCAGGCCCAGCGCATCGCGCTCGCCCGCGCCCTCCTGCGAGGCTTCCCCGTGCTCGTGCTCGACGAGCCGACGGCGGGGGTCGATCCCGAGGCGTCCGATGCCCTCCTCACGGATCTGCTGTCGGCGGTCCGCGAGGATCAGGCCGTCGTGCTGATCTCGCACGTCGCGGTGCCTGCGGGACTCGTGGACCGCGTCGTGAGGCTCGACGCCGGTCGTCTGGTCGTCTGAGGGACAGGAGGGGCGGCGCCGCGTCTCCCCAGACGGTTCGGAGCCACCCCTCCTCCTTCGCACGCCCATGTGCGGCCCCCACAGCGCACATGTGCCGCTCGCTGCTCGGCGACAGGTGCGCCGCGGCGAGTCGTTGCGTGGACCACGCCCGACGTGGGCCACGAAGCACAGGGGACAGCATCCCTCAGGCGATCGCGGGGATCCGACCGGAACCGTCCGATCCGGAAAGTCCGGAATCTCCGACGGCGCCCCGTCACCGGGATCCCGAGTCGTCGAGACCCGCCTGCGGATGCCGGTTCCGGCGACGGCCGATGGTATATATGGGAGACCTTTCGGGCACCGAAAGGCTTATCTGGGGAGATGAATGTCCAACGACGTTTCCGCGTCGGTGCTCGCTGAGGACGGGCCCGCGCATGACACGGTCGAGCGGCTCGCAGCCGACCTGCGAAAGCTCCGCCTCGAAGCCGACAGCCCGACGCTGTCGAAGCTGCAGAGCGACACCGGCATCTCGCGCACCGTGCTCTCGGAGGCCTTCGCCGGCAAGCAGCTGCCTTCCGCGCGCACGATCGACTCGATCGCACGCGCGTGCGGGTCCGACCCGCACGACTGGATCGATCGCCGCGACGCCCTGGCGAGGGCACGGGCCTCGAGCTCCGCTCCCGCCGGCGAGCAGCCCGCCGCGCACCCTGCCGCGCACCCTGCCGAGCAGCGACGGGCCGGGGTCTCACGCCGCGCGGTCGCATGGCTCGTGGGCGGAGCCTTCGCAGCGGGGGTCGCCGCGAGCGCCGTCGTCACGCTCGTGCTCGTGCCGATGCTCGTCCCCGGCGCACCCGCCGCACATCGGGCGGAACCGGCGATCACGGTCGCGTCGGGCGAAGACCCCGCGCAGACCCCGTGCGTCGACGACGCCCGGGTCGCGACGGCAGACACGCGCGCCGACGACTCGCTGCTCGAGATCGTGTGGTCGGACGCGTGCCAGGCGGGCTGGGGCCGCGTCACGCGCTATGACGGCCTCTACGCCGGCAACACGGTGACGATCGCGATCTACCCCGAGCCCGCGCCTGACGGCCCCGATCGCCAGGAGGCGACGGAGCACGACGTGCAGGGTGCGTACACGACTCTCGTCGTGCGGCCGACTCCCGACACCCTGCTGTGCGCGGAAGGCAGCGTCACGGTCGACGGCGATCGCATCGACCTCGGCGACCCGCTCTGCATCTGAGTCGGCCGGAGTGGCTCCGGTTCCGGCCTGGCTCTGGTTCTGGTTCTGGTTCTCGCTCTGGCTCTGGTTCTGGCTCTGGCTAGGGCTCGAGCGAGAGTCCGAAGGCCTGCACGCCCTCGTGCGACGGAAGCGGCTCGAACCCGAGCCGGGGGTAGAACGCGATGGCACCGCCGTTGTCGATCGACGCGGCCAGATGGAGGCCCGTCGCACCGCGTGCACGGAGCGCCGCGACGAGCGTCTCGACGAGCCGGCGCCCCCACCCCTGTCGCTGGGCCTCGGGCAGGAGGTCGATGTGCAGGTGCGCGGGGTACGCGTCGCCGTACGGCTCGGCACCCGCCCTGCGCCCGTAGGCGTAGGTCAGGATGCCGTCCTGGCGCGTGCGCACCTCTGCGGGCAGCGGCCACCTCCCCGCGAACCGCGGCCACCACTCGTCGTGGAACCAGTCCTCGAACGCACGCGTGTCGGGTGCGCACACGACGTAGCCCACGACGCGGCCGTCGTCGGACTCGACGACGAAGGCGAGATCGGGATGCCGCGCCACGTACGGCAGCACGAAGACCTCCGCCCAGAGGGCGTCGTCGTCGAGCACGCCGGTGGCATCCGTGCCGCTGTCGGCGGTGCGGAGGCAGATGTCGGCGAGCGCGGGCTCGTCGCCGTGTGCGAAGGGGCGGATCCGCGGCATCCGCCGAGTCTACGACTCGGGTGCGGGGGCGTCGGCGGACGCCGGCCGGACGACGGGGAGGAACCGGACGTTGGTCTCGGCGAGTCGCAGCTGGACGGGCACGCCGGGCGCGAGGCCGAGCGCGGCATCCGGGGCGAGATCCACCGCGACGACGGGCGGATCGGTGTGCACGCGCACGCCCGCGGGCGTCTGCTCGAGGCGCACGACGCGCGCGACCCACTCCCCCGCGGCCTCGCGGCCGGCCGTGAGGCGGAGCGTACCCGTCCATGTCGTCGCGTCGACGCGCTCGAGCCGCACGGCGCCGGGACGGAACACGGCGGCGGCCTCCGCTCCCTCGCGCAGCTCGTCGTCCTGCCCGCCGAGTCCCAATGACAGCCCGCCGCGCTCCCAGCGCCCGTCGGCGACGCGGCCCGTCACCCGGTTGAGCCCTGCGACCGCCGCCGCGAATCCCGTCGCGGGAGAGGAGAGGATGTCGCGGACCGCTCCTTCCTGCGTCACGACGCCCTCTTCGAGCACGACCATGCGGTGTGCCAGCGCGACGGCGTCGACGGCGTCGTGCGTCGCGACGATCGCGGTCGTGCGCGTCGAGGCGAGCTGCTCCTGCAGGACGGCGCGCACGGCGTCGCCCGTCTCGGGGTCGAGCGATGTGAGCGGCTCGTCGAGGAGCAGGACGGCGGGCGTCGTCGCGAGCGCGCGGGCGATCGCGACCCGCTGCTGCTGTCCGCCCGACAGCTCGGCGGGACGCCGCCGGCCCATGCCGTCGAGACCCACGCGCCACAGCCACTCGTCCGCCTCGGCGTCGGCGACCGACGCCACGATGCCCTGAGCGCGCGGCCCGAACGCGATGTTCTCGTGCGCCGTGAGATGCGGGAACAGGCGTGCGTCCTGGCTGAGGAGAACGACCCGGCGGGCAGAGGGCTGCACGTGCATGCGGCGCCTGGCACCCGAGTCGACGATGCGGTCGCCGACGCGGATCTCGCCTTCTGCAAGCCGCACGAGACCCGCGAGCGCCGCGAGCAGCGTCGACTTGCCCGCGCCGCTGGGGCCCATGAGGGCGACGACCTCGCCGGCGTCCGCCGCGATCGCCGCGTCCAGCCGGAACACGCCGCGCCGCACGACGACGTGGGCGTCGAGCGTCTCGCCGCTCATCGCGGCCCGGCCGTCGAGAGAGGCATCCGGGTCATCGCGGCGACCCCGGGCGCCAGGCGCGCACGAGGAGCAGCACCGCGATCGCCGTCACGAGAAGGAGCAGCGCGAGCGCGACGGCCGTTCCCTGCGACACCCCCGCGCCGTTGAAGGCCGTGTAGATCGCGAGCGGCATCGTCTGCGTCACGCCGGGGCTGTTGCCCGCGAACAGGGCCGTCGCGCCGAACTCCCCGATCGCGCGCGCGAAGCACAGCACGATGCCCGCGACCAGCCCGGGCGATGCGAGGGGCAGCGTGACGCGTCCGAGGATCGTCCAGCGTCCGGCGCCGAGCGCCGCGGCCGCCTGCTCGTAGCCCGTGCCTGTCGTGCGCAGCGACCCCTCGAGCGCGAGCACGAGGAACGGCAGCGCGACGAACGTCTGCGCGAGGACGACCGCGGTGGTGGTGAACGGGATCCGCAGGCCCCATTCGCCCAGCACGCCGCCGAGCCAGCTCGTGCGGCCGAACAGGAACAGCAGCGCGACGCCCCCCACCATGGGCGGGAGGACGAGCGGCACCGTCACGACGGCGCGCAGGACAGCCGCCAGGCGCGGGCCGCTGCGCGCGATCACGAGCGCGAGCGGAACCCCGACGAGAACGCACGCCGTCGTCGCGACGGCGCCCGTCCCGAGCGAGAGCAGGAGCGCGGAGAGCGCTTCCGGAGAGCTCACATCGGCCCACAGCGTCGGCCAGTCGACGCGCGCGACGAGGGCTGCGAGCGGGAGGACGAGAAGCGCGAGGCCGACGATCGCGGGGATCAGCAGGACCTGCGGCACGAACCCCGCTCGCGCCGGCGTCACGGGGCTCCGAATCCCAGGTCCTGGAGGATCGCCTGGCCCTCGGGGCCGCGCACGAAGGCGACGAAGGCGGCTGCGGCATCCGGGTTCGCACTGTCTGCGAGCGCCACGAGCGGATACCGGTTGACGACGTCGGCAGCGCCTTCGGGCACGAACGACTCGACGTCGTCGCGCGAGCGCACGTCCGTCGCGTACACGAGTCCCGCGTCGGCTTCGTCGGCTGCGACCTTCGTGAGGACGGCCGTGACGTTCTGCTCGAGGCTCGCGGGCGTCACGACGACGCCGGCGTCGTCGAGGAGCGTGCGCGATGCCGCGCCGCACGGCACCTCGGGTGCGCACAGCACGACCGTCACGCTGTCGTCGCCGAGGTCGGAGAGATCCTCGACCTCGCCGGGATTGCCGGTCGGAACGACGACGACGAGCGTGTTCGTCGCGAACAGCTCCGCACCCGTCGCGAGACCGGCATCCGTCACCTTCTTCATGTTGGCCTCGTCGGCCGAGGCGAACACGTCGACCGGAGCGCCCTCGATGAGCTGCGTGGCGAGTGTGCTCGAGCCGTCGTACACGATGGGCAGGATATCGACACCGGGGTTCGCCTGCTCGAACTCCTCCGCGATCGTGTCGAACGCCGCCTTGAGGGATGCCGCGGCGAACACCGTCAGGGTTCCGCCGAGCTCCTCGGTCTCGCCCGGCAGCGGTGTGGCGGTGGGTGAGGAGTCCGCCTGCGACGCGCAGCCGCTGAGAAGGAGGGACGCCGCGACCGCGGTGGTGGCGAGGATGCGGATCGTGCGCATGTCAGTCCTTCGGGGTCTCGACGATGACGGTCGTGGCTTTCACGACGGCTGTGGCGAGCGAGCCGACCTCGAGGCCGAGCTCGCGGACGGCCTCGGCCGACATGAGCGACACGACGCGGTGCGGACCGGCCTGCAGGTCGACCTGGGCCATGATCCCGTCGACCTGCACGCGCGTGACGATCCCCGTGAAGCGATTGCGGGCGCTCGAGAGCACGTCGCCGGGCTCGGCCGGCGCCGCCGCGAGCTCGACGGCCCGCGCTGCGAGCGCGTCGCCGGGGATCTCCGCAGGCGTCCCGATCGCGGGAAGCAGGCCCTGGTCGACCCAGCGGCGCACGGTGTCGTCCGAGACTCCGAGCAGTCGGGCGGCGTCGGCGATGCGATACCTCTGCATGGAGCGACCGTAGCACCCGCATGTGCGGATGCTCCACGAGCAATCGTCCGCACCCGCGGAGATGC
The DNA here is from genome assembly GCF_011759705.1 of Microbacterium ulmi. Taxonomy (GTDB): domain Bacteria; phylum Actinomycetota; class Actinomycetes; order Actinomycetales; family Microbacteriaceae; genus Microbacterium; species Microbacterium ulmi. Next base: position 523,000 of record NZ_JAAOZF010000001.1, read on the forward strand.
TCGATCGCGTGCCGCGCGATGCGCACCGGGGCCCGGACCCGCGGCGAGCGTGCGCGCGTACGCTGAACGCATGCCGTTCCCTCCGCTCGTCGAGCCCGTCGCAGCGCTCTCCGACGCCGAGCGCGCACGCACCGCCCGGCACGTGATCCTCGCGGGTCTCGGCGACCTCGGTCAGCGCCGGATCGCCGCCGCGCACGTCGCCGTGATCGGCGCGGGGGGGCTCGGCTCGCCCGTCGTGCTCGCGCTCGCCGCGGCCGGCGTCGGAACCCTCACCGTCGTCGACGACGACGTCGTGGAGCTGTCGAACCTCCAGCGCCAGGTGCTGCACCGCAGACAGGATGCCGGCACGTCCAAGGCCGACAGCGCCGTCCGCGCTGCCGCCGCCCTCTCCGACACCGTCGTCGTCCCCGTGAGAGAGAGGCTCACGGCCGCGAACGCGGCGGGCCTGCTCGCGGGAGCCGACCTCGTCATCGACGGGTCGGACCTGTTCGAGACCCGCGAGGCGGTCGCGGCCGCGGCGGAGGAGCTCGGCATCCCGCTCGTGTGGGGCACAGTGCAGGAGTTCGATGCGCAGGTCACCGTCTTCTGGAGCCGTCCTCCCGCGGGGGCCGCGCCCGTCGTCCTCGCCGACCTCTACCCCCCGGGCAGCGTCGGCGCCGTGCCGTCGTGCGCCGACGTGGGAGTGCTCGGAGCCCTGTGCCTCCAGGTCGGATCGCTCCTCGCGCTCGAGGCGATCAAGCTCGTCGCGGGGATCGGCGAGCCGCTGCTCGGGCGCGTCCTCGTGATCGACGCGCTGCGCGCCCGGCAGACCGAGGTGCCCTTGCGGGCGACGGATGCCGCGGCCTCCGCTGCCCCCGCACGCACGGCCGCGGCGGCGCCGGCTCCCGCAGGACGCCATCCCATCACGGCGGTCGGGCCGAGCGCCCTCGCCGACACGCTCGTGATCGACGTCCGCGAGGCCCACGAGGTCGCGACCGGCATGATCCCCGGCGCGCGGCATGTCCCGCTCGGAGAGCTCCTCGCGAACCCCGGCGCCGTCGAAGGCCCCGTCGTGATCGTGTGCCAGACCGCGGTCCGGTCGCGGTACGCCGCCGAGGCGCTGCGCGCCGCGGGGGTCGAGGCATCGATCCTCGCGGGCGGCATGGAGGCGTGGACCGCGTCGAAGGCGACCGCATGACGTCGCTCCGACCGGTCGAGGAGCAGCTCGGTCTCGTGCTCTCTCGCGTGCGGCTGCTCGCCGCGCAGTCCCTGCCGCTCTCCGCGGCGGGAGGCAGAACGCTCCGCGAGCCCGTGCGCGCCCGCGTCGACATCCCGGTCTTCGACAACTCGGCGATGGACGGCTTCGCCGTGCGCTTCGAGGACGTGAAGGATGCCGCGCCCGACGCGCCCGTCCGGCTGCGCGTCGTCGCCGACCTCCCCGCAGGCAGCCCGCTCGATCCACCGCTGGGTCACGGCGACGCGGCACGCATCATGACGGGCTCGGCGGTGCCGACGGCGGCGGATGCGATCGTTCCGTTCGAGGACACGGCCGGCGGGCTCGCGGACTCGCTCGGCGAGATCGCCGTCACGTCGGCACCCGCCGCCGTGGGCGCGCACGTGCGTCGACGCGGCGGCGATGCCGCCGTCGGCGATGTCGTGGTCGCCGCGGGCATCCGGCTCGGGCCGCTCCAGCTCGCGGCCGCCGCGGCCGCGGGCGTTCCCGATGTCGTCGTCGCGGCGCGACCTCGCATCGCCGTGGTCTCGACAGGCTCGGAGCTCGTCGCTCCGGGCCGAACGCTGCAGCGAGGGCAGATCCCCGAGTCGAATAGCGAGCTCCTGGCGGGACTGGCTGCCGACGCCGGTGCCGACGTCGTGCTGCGCGCGTCCGTCGCCGACGACGGCGGCGGGCTCGCGCGGGTCATGGCGCGGGTCGCGGCAGCGGGTTCGCCCGAGCTGGTCGATGTCGTCGTCTTCTCGGGCGGAGTCAGTGCGGGCGCGTACGAGGTCGTCAAGAACGAGCTCGCCGGCACGATGGAGTTCGCGAAGGTCGCGATGCAGCCGGGCAAGCCGCAGGGCTTCGGCGTCACGGCGGACGGCGTCCTCCTCTTCGGCCTCCCCGGCAATCCCGTCAGCGCCGCCGTGTCGTTCGAGGTCTTCGTCCGGCCGGCACTGCTCGCGCTCCAGGGGCGGACGCACCTCCAGCGGCCGCTGCTCCGGCTTCCCGCAGCCGCCCGATGGCGCACACCTCCAGGGCGCCGCCAATACCTCCCCGCCGCAATCGACACGGCCGATCCCTCTCGCTGGACCGTCTCTCCCGCGACGGCGGGGGGCTCGGCATCCCACCTCGCAGGGGGGCTCGCGCGCGCGGACGCCTACGCGATCGTCCCTGCAGAGGTCGACGTCGTGACGGAGGGCACGTTCGTCGATGTCATGCTGATCTCATGAGCTTCACGCATCTCGACGACTCCGGGAACGCGCGCATGGTCGACGTCACGGCGAAGGAGCCGACCGTCCGTGCCGCGACGGCGCGCGGGTTCGTCCGGTGCGCTCGCGAGGTGGTCGCGGCGCTGCGCGACGGCGCCGTCCCGAAGGGCGATGTCCTCGCGGTCGCGCGCATCGCCGGCATCCAGGCCGCCAAGCGCACGCCCGAGCTGCTGCCGCTCGCGCATGTCATCGGCGTGCACGGCGTCGTCGTCGATCTCGAGGTCGCCGACGAGGGCGTCGAGATCGAGGCGACCGTGCGCACGGCCGACCGGACGGGTGTCGAGATGGAGGCGCTCACGGCGGTGTCGGTCGCCGCCCTCGCGATCGTCGACATGGTGAAGGGCCTCGACAAGTCGACATCGATCGAGAACGTGCGCATCACGGCCAAGGAGGGCGGCCGCTCGGGGTCGTGGACGCGGCCGGGCGAGACGGCCGGATCGCTTCCGCATGCGTCGGGCTCGCCGCACGGCAGCGCGCGCGGCACGGCACACGGATCCGGGGAGCCCCGGCCTGGACCCGAGCCCCGGTCGACGGCATCGCCCGAGCCGCCGCCGTCGTCGGCGGCCCCCGGCACACCGGCGCCCGGATCCCCCTGGTCCGGACCCGAGCCCAGGTCGACGGCATCGCCCGAGCCGCCGTCGTCGGCGGCCCCCGGCACACCGGCGCCCGGCTCGGACATGCGCGCGTCCGTGACGCCGCTCCCGCCGGTCCACGCCCCCTTCGCCGTCCCGCCCACACCCGCTCCCCCCGTGCCGCCGGGGCCGGGTCTGCCCGTCGGCGCCACGGCGCCCGTGACCCCGCCGACGACGTACACGGCCGCGCCCATCCCTCCCGACATCGCGCCCCCCGCCCCGCCGATCCCTTTGCACCCCGACGGCTCCCGGCGCGAGTCCGGACGCCGCGGCGCCGCACGACCGGGGCCCCTGCGCTCGAATGCCTCACACTCGGACCCGTGGCATCCCGAACCGTCGCGTCCCGAACCGTCGGCTCCCGGCCCGTCGCTCCAGGAGCGTCCTCCTGTCGGCGCCGGCCCTGTCGGCGAGGCGGGGAACGGGGGGACGGGAACGAACGGCGCGGGCGCCGTCGACCCGCCCGCCGTGACGCCTCCCCTTCCGACCCGACGCGTCCGCGCCGCGCGTCGTGCATACGGGACCCCGCAGCTCGGCGAGTCGTGACGGCACGAGCCGTGACGCACGGAGCATGACCGCCGGCCGGGGCGACGCGACGGGCAGCGGTCCGGGCGAGCTCGACACGGTCGGCGCGATCCTGCTCGCGGGGGGACGAGCCACGCGGATGGGCGGCGCGACCAAGCCCCTCCTGGAGATCGACGGGCGCTCTCTGCTCGCGCGTGCCGTCGCCGCCGTCGCAGAGGCGGGAGCCCGGCCGGTCACGGTCGCGGCCGAGGTCCTCGATCCCGCGCTCGAGGTCGAGTGGGTGCGCGAAGACCCTCCCTTCGGCGGGCCCGCCGCCGCGACGATCGCCGTCCTCGACGCGTGGGCGGCGCGCGGCGACGACCCCCCGTGGACGTTCCTGCTCGCGTGCGACCTCCCGCACGTCGACGCCGCCGTCGCGCGACTGAGCTCCGACATCCTGCTCCTGCCCGCCGACACCGACGGCATCTGCCTCGCGGACCCGTCGAGCAGGCCGCAGTGGCTCACGGGCCTGTATCGCACGGTCGCGCTGCGGCGCGGAGCCGCTGCCCTCCCCGATCGCGGGCGAGGCGCCTCGGTCCAGGCGCTGCTGGACGACCTCGCGATCGCGGTCGTCCCCGCCCCCGAGGGGCTCACCGCCGACGTCGACACGTGGGAGGATCTCGTACGAGCCCGCACCGAGGCTCGGCATCCCGTCGCGCGCACCGAGGAGGACGCATGACCGAGCACCTTCCCCCCGAGGCTCTCGACGTGTGGGCCCAGGCGCTGCGCGAGCGTTTCGGGCTCGGTCCGAACGACATCCCGATCCCGCTCATCCTCGATCTCGCGAAGGATGCCGCGAACGGCGTCGCTCGCCCGGCGGCTCCCGTGAGCGCGTTCGTCGCGGGACTCGTCGCGGGGCGAGCGGGCGGGAGCATCCCCGACCATGCCCGCGACGCCGCGGTGCTCATCTCGAAGCTCGCATCGGAGTGGAGGGCCTGATGGCCCGCGTCCGATTCTTCGCCGCAGCCGAGGAGGCGGTGGGCGCCGACGTCCTCACCCGGTCAGAGCCGACGCTCGGTGCGCTCAGATCCGCTCTTGCGGCGGAGTTCCCCGGGCTCGGCGGCATCCTGCCCCGCTGCGCCGTGCTCGTGGGCGGAGCCCGCGTCTCCGACGAGACCCCGCTGTCGACGGACGAGCTCGTCGACGTCCTGCCGCCCTTCGCGGGAGGCTGACGCGCCTCAGCCGCCGAGACCCTTCCAGGCGATCGTGCCGTCGGCCTCGACCTGGCGCTTCCACACGGGCAGGTCGGCCTTGATCGCCTCGATGACGGCGCGGCAGACCTCGAAGGCCTCTGCGCGGTGCGCCGCCGCGACGGCGATCACGACGGCCGCGTCGCCGACCGCGAGCCGGCCGATGCGGTGCGAGACGGCGACGACGGCGCCCGTCTCGCCGACGGCATCCTCGGCGAGCAGGCGCAGGACCTTCTCGGCATCCGGATGGGCCGTGTACTCGAGCGCGACCACGGCGGTGGCGGCATCCGGATCGTGATCCCGCACGCGCCCCACGAACGTCACCTCCGCGCCCATCGCGACGTCGTCGACCGCCGCGACGTGCGCGTCGAGGTCGAGGGGCTGCGCGCTGATCGCGGCGATGCGCACCGACATCAGTGATCGCCCCCCTCGAGCTGGTCGATGACGTGGCGTGCGACCGACACGATGACGGGCATGCCGGATGCCACGGCCTTCGGCGATCCCGGCAGGTTGACGACGAGCGTCCCGCCCGCGACGCCCGCGATCCCGCGGGACAGCATGCCGCCGGGTGTCTCTGCCGTTCCCCGCCGCCGCAGCTCCTCGGGGATGCCGGGGATGCTCCGCTCGATGACGGCGGTCGTCCCTTCGGGGGTGCGGTCGCGGGGGCCGAGCCCCGTCCCGCCCGTCGTCACGACGAGCCGCGCTCCGTCGGCGACGGCGCCGCGCAGCGCCGAGGCGACGCTGTCCGCTCCGTCGGGGACGACCACGGCGTCGGGGCAGTCGAATCCCGCATCGCGCAGGGCGGCGACGGCGAGCGGGCCTGCCGCGTCCTCGCGACCACCCGCCGCCGAGCGATCGGAGACGGTGATGACGACGGCGCGCAACGGCATGTCGTCAGCCTAGACACGCGCGGCGGTCGCCGCCTGCGCGGCGAGGTCAGCCCCGCCGCTCGAGGCGCACGACGACGGACTTCGAGGTGGGCGTGCCGCTCACGTCCGCGACCGAGTCGAGCGGCACGAGCACGTTCGTCTCGGGGTAGTACGCGGCCGCGTTGCCCCGAGGCGTCGAGTAGGCGACGATGCGGAACTCCTGCGCGCGGCGCTCCTGCGTGACTCCGTCGGCGCCCGTCCACTCGGACACGAGGTCGACGATCTCGCCGTCCGCGAAGCCCAGCGCCTGGATGTCCTTCGCGTTCACGAGCACGACTCGACGCCCGCCGTGGATGCCGCGGTACCTGTCGTCCTTGCCGTAGATCGTGGTGTTGTACTGATCGTGCGACCGCAGGGTCTGCAGCAGCAGGCGCCCCCGAGGGATGCGCGGATACTCGAGTGCGTTCACCGTGAACCGTGCCCTGCCGTCAGGCGTCGCGAAGCGCCGCTGGTCGCGCGGCCCGTTCGGGAGGAACAGGGTGCCGCCCTTGTCGATGCGCGTCTCGTAGTCGTCGAAGCCTGGGACGACGTTCTCGATGTGCGCGCGGATGAGCGAGTAGTCGGCTTCGAGCGCCGCCCAGTCCGCGTGCGGGACATTGAGCGGATGCCGCGGGGCAGCGGGATCTGGGGCGTCGGCTGCTGCCCCGTCCAGGTGCGGGATGTCGAGCGGATGCCGCGCGGCCGCGGGATCTGGGCCGTCGGCTGTTTCTGAGGGTGTGCGCTCGGGCAGGCCGCGTTCGGGGTCGCCCGCATGGCGCGGCGAATCATCCGGCGCGGCCCCGTCGCCGAAGAGCATGCCGCACAGCCGCGCGACGATCGCGACCTCGCTCAGCAGGTCGTCGGCGGGAGGAGCGAGCCGGCCGCGCGACGAGTGCACGGCGCCCATCGAGTCCTCGACGCTGACGCGCTGCTCGCGGACGGTGCCGTCGGCGCCCGCGCGTCTGTCGCGATCGGTCCGGCCGAGCGTCGGCAGGATGAGCGCGCGCCGACCCGTCACGACGTGCGAGCGGTTGAGCTTCGTCGACACGTGCACCGTGAGACCGACGTCGGCCATCACGGCCTCCACGACCGCCGTGTCGGGGGTGGCCGACACGAAGTTGCCGCCCATCCCCATGAAGAACCGCACGGCGCCGTCGCGCATCGCGCGGATCGCGCCGACCGTGTCGAACCCGTGCGGGCGAGGGGCGGAGAACGCGAACTCGGCGTCGAGCGCGTCGAGGAACGCCGCCGACGGCTTCTCGTAGATGCCGACCGTGCGGTCGCCCTGCACGTTCGAGTGTCCTCGGACCGGGCACAGGCCCGCACCGGGGCGCCCGATGTTGCCCTGGAGCAGGAGCACGTTGACGATCTCACGCAGCGTCGCGACGGAGTGCTTGTGCTGCGTGAGCCCCATGGCCCAGCAGACGATCGTGGCGCTCGACGTGCGGACGCGCTCAGCGACACGACGGAGCGTCTTCTGCGGGATGCCGGTCGCGGCGACGAGCTCCGGCCACGGCACGGCGGCCATCGCGTCGCGATACGCGGCGAAGCCGCTCGTGTGCTCCTCGATGAACGCGTGGTCGAGGATGCCGCCCTCGCACTCCTCGGCCTCGATGAGGTGCTTCCCGATGGCCTGGAACAGCGCCTGGTCGCCGCCGAGCCGGATCTGCACGAACTGGTCGGCGAGCTTCGTCCCGCCCAGCAGCACGCCCCGCACCGTCTGCGGGTTCTCGAACCGCATGAGCCCCGCCTCGGGCAGCGGGTTGACGGCGACGATCGTCGCGCCGCGCTCCTTGGCCTTCTCGAGCGCGCTCAGCATGCGCGGATGGTTCGTTCCGGGGTTCTGTCCTGCGACGATGAGCAGGTCGGCGCTGTGGACGTCCTCGATCGACACGGTGCCCTTGCCGATGCCGATCGTCTCGGTGAGGGCCGACCCCGACGACTCGTGGCACATGTTGGAGCAGTCGGGGAGGTTGTTCGTCCCGAGGCCTCGCACGAGCAGCTGGTACAGGAAGGCCGCCTCGTTCGAGGTGCGGCCCGACGTGTAGAAGACGGCTTCGTTCGGATCGTCGAGCGCCCGCAGCTCGTCCGCGACGAGCCGCAGGGCGTCGTCCCAGGCGATCGGGCGGTAGTGCGTCTCGCCCTCGTCGAGAAGCATGGGATGCGTCAGCCGCCCCTGCTGGCCGAGCCACCAGTCGTCATGTCCGCGCAGCTCGTCGATCGAGTGCTCCGCGAAGAACTCCGGACCGACGCGACGCAGCGTCGCCTCCTCCGCGACGGCCTTCGCGCCGTTCTCGCAGAACTCCGCGATGTGGCGCTTGTCGGTCTCGGGCCAGGCGCATCCGGGGCAGTCGAAGCCGTCCTTCTGGTTGACCCGCAGAAGAGCGGCGACGCTGCGCCGCACGCCCATCTGCTCGTTCGCGATCTCGAGGGCGTGCAGCACGGCGGGCACGCCGACCGAGACGCCCTTGGTCCTCGTGGCGCGGACCTTCGACTCGTCGATGTCGGTCGTCGGTGCCTTCGTGGCCATGATCCGATGCTAGGCCTCTGCAGGCGTTCACGTCCCGTGCGCGGCGTGGCGGGCCGTCAGCACCGGCCGTCAGCGCCGGCCGGTTCCGAAGATGCCCCTGATCACTCCGTTCAGCAGCGTCTGCGTCGTCTTCGAGTTGAGCACCTGCTCGAGACCCGATTTCGGCGCGCGACTGGAGGTGCGGCTCGTGCCGCCGGTCTTGCGCAGGAGACGCTCGTACTCCTGCTGCGCCTTCTTGTCGGCCGCCGCCTGGGCCTTCTCGATCGCGGCCTGCTGCTTCGCGTGCTCGGCATCCGCCTTCGCCTTCGCGAGCGCGGCCTCCTCGGCGGCCGCCGCCTCCTCCGCCGCGTTCATCTTGGCCGTGAGGATCTCGCGCGCCGACTCGCGGTCGATCGCCGTGCCGTACTTCGCGAGCAGGGGCGACGCGTGCACGGCGCGCTCGATGTCGGGATCGGGGGTCGGCGACATGAGGCCCTGCGGCGCGCGCAGGCGGGTCCACGCGACAGGCGTCGGCGCGCCCTTCTCGCTCATGACGGTGACGATCGCCTCGCCCGTGCCGAGCTCCTGCAGGACGCGTTCGAGGTCGTAGCCGCTGGTCGGATAGGTGCCGACGGTCGCGCGCAGGGCCTTCGCATCGTCGGGCGTGAAGGCGCGCAGGGCGTGCTGCACGCGCGATCCGAGCTGCGCGAGCACGGAGGAGGGCACGTCCTTCGGCGTCTGCGTCACGAAGAAGACGCCGACGCCCTTCGACCGGATGAGCCGTACGGTCTGCGTGATGGCGGCGAGGAAGTCCTTCGACGCGTCCGCGAACAGCAGGTGCGCCTCGTCGAAGAAGAAGACGAGCTTGGGCTTGTCGGCATCCCCCACCTCGGGGAGGATCTCGAACAGCTCCGCGAGCAGATACATGAGGAACGTGGAGAACAGCGCCGGCTTGTCGACGACCCCGGGCACCTCGAGCAGGGAGATGACCCCGCGGCCGTCTGCGGCGACGCGGAGGAAGTCGCGCACGTCGAACTCGGGCTCGCCGAAGAACACGTCGGCGCCGTCGTCGGCGAACGTGATGAGCTCGCGCAGGATGACTCCAGCGGTGGCGGCGGAGAGGCCCCCGAGGTCCTTGAGCTCGGCCTTGCCCTCATCGCTCGTGAGCCAGCTCAGCACGGCACGCAGGTCGGACAGGTCGACGAGGGCGAGCCCGTTCGCGTCGGCGTAGTGGAAGACGAGGCCGAGGCTCGACTCCTGCGTCTCGTTGAGCCCCAGGACCTTGCTCAGCAGCAGGGGTCCGAACCCGCTCACCGTCGCGCGCACGGGAACGCCCTTGCCGATTCCGCCGAGCGCGAAGTACTCCGTGACGGATGCCTCGGCCCTCCACTCCTGCCCGATCGCGCGGGTGCGCTCGAGGAGCTTCTCGTTGGCCTCTCCCGGGGTCGCGACGCCGGAGAGGTCGCCCTTGATGTCGGCGGCGAACACCGGCACACCGTTCGCCGCGAGCTGCTCCGCGAGGCCCTGGAGCGTGCGCGTCTTGCCCGTGCCCGTCGCGCCGGCGACGAGTCCGTGCCGGTTCATCATCGCGAGCGGGATGCGGATCTGCGCTCGCGGCACGGGGTCGGTGTTCACGAGCGCGCCGAGGTCGAGCGTCGCGTCCTGGAACGTGTAGCCCGCGACGACTCTCGCGACCTCGTCCGCGTCGAGGGGTCCCTGCCCGGCGACCGCCGCCGCGGGCTCGGACTGTGCCACGGGCTCGGCGGGTGTCGCGGGCTCGGCAGGTGTCGCGGGCTCGGCAGGTGTCGCGGCGGGCTCGGCCGGCGCGGGCCCGGCCTGCGCGGGCTCTGCGCGTGTCGCCACAGGCTCAGCCGGTGCCGTCGCGGCACCTGCGCCGGGCGCGAGGACAGGCGCGTGCGTGGAGGCGGGCGGAGGGGCGACGGATGCCGCGGCCGCCGCAGCCGCCTCCGCGGCGGCGAGCGCGGCCTTCGCCTGCGCGGCTCTCAGCTGTGCTTCGGCGGCCTCCGCCTCGGCACGCAGGCGTGCGAGCTCGGCTTCTGCAGCGGCGACGGCGGGGTCGTGGGAGCCGGTCATGCGCTCAGCCTAGCGACGGCCCTCTCCGCGCGCCGCGACCCGCACGCAGGCTCAGCCGCCGTCGTCACGCCGTGCGAGCTCCCCCGCGAGCGGCCCCGAGAAGGCCGCCGCGAGCACGAGCGCGACCCCCGCTCCGATGAGCGCGCCGCCGATCGTGTCGCTCAGCCAATGCGCGTGCACGTACGTCCGGCTGAAGGCCATGCCGGCGATCCAGAGCCCGCCCACGACCGCCACCCACAGGCGGGGGAACAGCACGAGCGCCGCGATCGCGAGGGTCGTGGCGTTCGCGACGTGCCCGGAGGGGAACGAGCCGAAGTCGGACACGACGAGGATCTCTTCGGGGCGCGCGCGTCCGAACGTGTGCTTGAGCACCTGGACGACCCCGGCGCTCGCGGTCGCCGAGACGAGGAAGTACGCGGCAGACCACGGCCGCCGCACCGCGACCAGGGCCGCTGCACCTCCCAGCGGCACGATGACGATGCTGATCCAGCCGCTGCCGAGCACGTCGAGGACGCGCGAGATCCGCTCGGCCGCCGGGCTCCACCACGCCGCGAGGAGCGTGTTCCATGCGTCGTCGACCACGAAGGCCACGTTGCCGCGCAGATAGATCCACGCGCCCAGCGCGACGCCGGCCGCGAGGAGCACGGCGCCCGCGACGGCGAGCACGACCGCACGGCGGCGGGCTGCGGCATCCTCCATCGCACCATTGTGCCGGGCCGCCCGCCGTGCGCGGGGCGACGGGCGCGGGGCGAGGAGCACGAGGGTGGTGCGGGTCCGGGCGGGTTCGGCCACAATGGGCGGATGACCGCCGTCGTCGATGTCGTGCGCGCCGCCATCGCACCGCTCACCCGCACTCGCGCGTTCCGCCGCTGGGCGCCGCAGGCGCTGCCTCCCGTCGAACGCGCCCTCACGGCGCTCACGGGCGGTCGCGTCCAGCTGAGCGCGCTGCTCGTGCCGTCGCTCGTCCTGCACACGACGGGAGCGAAGTCGGGCGAGCCGCGCGATGCGCCCCTCATGTACACGCCGGACGGGCGGGGTCGCGCGATCGTCGCGGGCACGAGCTTCGCGCAGGAACGGCATCCCGCGTGGACGGCGAACCTCCTCGCCCACCCGGATGCCGCCATCACCGTCCGCGGCAGGCGGCTCGCCGTGCGCGCGAGCCTCATTCCCGACGACGAGCGGGATGCCGCGTGGGAGCGCATCGAGCGGCAGTGGCCGGGCTACCGGGGCTACGAGCGGGACTCCGGCCGCACCGTGCGGCTCTTCCTGCTGCAGCCCGTGCGCGAGGACTGACGCGTCGCCTCGAGCGCGGGATCGGGCGAGGCGGTGCCGGCGGACACCGCTACGGCGCGAGGCGCTCGACCGTGCGGGGGCGCACGACGAGCCACAGCGACAGCAGTCCGACCGCCGCACACGAGACCATGACGGTCGCCATCGTCGTCGCCGTGATGCCGGCGTCGCTCGCGATCCAGCCGACGACGGGAGTGATGAGACCGGCGACGCCGAAGTTCGTCGCGCCGATGATCGACTGCGCCGTGCCGGCGGCCTTGCCGTGCCTGTCGAGCGCGAGCACCTGCACGCACGGGAACGTGAAGCCGCACGCCGTCATGAAGACGAACAGCGGCACGATCGTGCCCCACAGGCCGAGGCCCAGCTGGTCGGTCGCGATGATGGCCGCGCCGGCGACGAAAAGGACACCGGTCGACCACGCGAGCACCCACTGCGGGCCGAACCTCGCGGCGAGGCGCGATGCGGCCTGCACGCCCAGCACGACACCCAGCGAGTTGACGGCGAACAGGATGCCGTACAGCTGCGCGTCGAAGCCGTAGCCGTCCTGGAAGAGGAACGGCGACGCGGACAGATAGGAGAACAGCCCGCTGAAGGTCATGCCGCCGATGATGAGGACGCCGATGAAGACGCGGTCGCTGAACACGCTCAGATACCGCTGCCAGACCGTCGTGGCGCCGCGCTCCTGCCGGCGCGCGCGTGGCAGCGTCTCGGGGATGAAGAAGACGGCCGAGACGAGCATGACGGCGCCGTAGACCGCGAGCACGACGAAGATGCCCCGCCAGGGCATGACCCGCAGCAGCTGGGATCCGACGAGCGGCGCGAGCACGGGTGCGACGCCCGACACGAGCGCGAGGCGCGAGAGCATGACGACGAGGCGCTTGCCGCCGAAGAGGTCGCGCACGATCGCCGCGGCCACGACGCCGCCCGCTGCCGCGCCCGCCCCCATGAGGACGCGTGTCACGGCGAGCAGCTCGAGCGTCGGCGCGAGCGCGGCCGCGACGCTCGCGAGCACGTGCAGCGCCGTCACGGCCAGCAGCGGGATGCGGCGTCCGACCTTGTCGCTGAGCGGGCCGACGATCAGCTGACCGAGGCCGAATCCGATCATGGTCCCCGTGAGGGTCAGCTGGATCGCCGCCGCCGTCGTGTGGAAGTCGGCCTCCAGCACGGGGAAGGCCGGCAGGTACAGGTCGATCGTGAACGGGCCGAGCGCCGTGAGGGCGCCGAGAAGGATGACATAGAGGAGCCGGCGGCGGGCCGTGATGGCGTCGCCCGGGTGCAGCACGATCGGGGCGGTCGCGGGGTTCGACCCGAGCGTGCGGATCGCGCCGGTGCCGCCGCCTTGCGTGCGCGCGGCTGCGGCGGGGGCCGGCTGCGGTGCCGGCTGCGGTGGCGGTACGGGCGGGTCGAGAGGCTTCGGAACGGGAACGGACGCGGTGTCGGGCAAGGCGGAAGTCACTTCGGTGCGGAGGCGGGATGCGTCGGCAGCGGGCGGACCGTCAGCTCAGGCGCGTGGCAGCGAATCGCTGGACGAGGGCGCGGCCGGAGGTCGAGGGCTCGAATCGATTCGAGCTCTCATGATACCGGAAAGCGCCGTCCGGTCGAGAGGCACGGAGGGAGGGATCCGCGCGTCGACGCGCCCCGGAGGCGAGGCGGCCCAGGCTCGTCGGCCCGCGGTCACGTGCGGTTCACAGCCACCTGTCCGCGTGACGGCTTAGGCTTGTCGAGCCGCGGAGCCGCGGCGTCCTTCCTCCGCCGCCTTCGGGCACCGAGCCGAGATCACAGCGAATGACCCCGACACCCCCGAGCCCCGCCGAGAAGCGGGCGAGCGGCAACCCTGCCACGCAGGCCAGGATCGCCCAGACCGTCAAGCAGCAGCGCGAGCAGCGGCGCCAGGAGAAGGTCGCCGAATATCAGCGGATGCTCGCGAAGCGCAAGCGCAGCCGGCTCGTGTGGTGGGTCGTGGGTGGCGCTGCCGCCGTCGTCGTCGTGGCGCTCGTCGTCGCGTCGATCGTGTTCGCGCCGAAGCCCCCGCCCGAGTACGGCGCGGGCGACAGCACGGGCGTCGACATCGAGGGCGTCCAGACCTTCGAGAACGAGACGAAGCACGTCGAAGGATCGGTCGACTACGCGCAGACCCCGCCGGCCGGCGGACCCCACAACGCCGTCTGGCTCAACTGCGGCATCTACGACCAGCCGCAGCAGAACGAGAACGCCGTGCACTCGCTCGAGCACGGCGCCGTGTGGGTCACGTACGACGCTGCGACGGTGTCGGGCGACGAGCTCGCGACGCTGAAGAGTAAGATGCCGTCGAGCTACGGCATCCTCTCGCCGTACGAGGGCCTCCCCTCGCCGATCGTCGTGAGCGCCTGGAACGCGCAGCTCCAGGTCGACTCCGCCGACGATCCGCGCATCGCGGAGTTCTTCACGGAGTACTGGCGCAGCCAGAACGCGCCCGAGCCCAACGCGCTGTGCACGGGCGCGATCGACGGCCCCGGCAAGCAGTGACGCAGGCCGTGACGCGAACAGTGGCGCGTCCCGTGGCGCCATGAGCGACGACGTGCGCCCGGCGCGGCGGTGGCCGCTCGTCGTGCTCGCCGTCCTCGCCGCCGCGGCCGTCGCCTTCGCGATCGGCAGGTTCTCGACGTTCGGATCGGGCGCGTCCGGCCCGAACGATGCCGACGCCGGCTTCGCCCGCGACATGCAGGTGCACCACGCGCAGGCGGTCGAGATGGCGATGGAGCTCTACCGCAAGACCGGCGACGACGAGCTGCGCACGCTCGCGTACGACATCGCGACCGCCCAGTCCGCTCAGAAGGGCGAGATGTTCGACTGGCTCGTGCAGTGGGGCCTGCCGCAGTCCGGCGCACCGCTCATGTCGTGGATGACGGATGCCGGCTCCGGCCACGCGGGCCACACCGGCGCGGACGGCGGCCCGGCGACCGATGCCGACCTCCGCGTCGCGATGGGCATGGCGACGGATGCCGAGCTCGCCGACCTCCGCGCTGCTGTGGGCCGCGACGCGGACTGCCTCTTCCTCGAGCTCATGATCCGTCATCACGAAGGCGCGATCCCGATGGCCGAGGCCGTCGTCGGTCTCGGCTCGGTCCCGCGTGTGCGGGCCGTCGCGGAGGGCATGATCGCGAACCAGACCGCCGAGATCGACGCCATGACCTCGGCACAGGAGCGGCTCGGCTGCGCCGGCTGACGCAGCCGGGGCCGGAGTCGCCGGATCGCGACGTCGATACAGTGTTCGCGTGAGCGCAGTCGCGCAGCCCCCGAGACGGCCCGTGGTCGTGACGATCGTGGTGGCGCTCGTGTACCTCGTCGGCTTCTTCGACGCCGGGATCGGCATCCTCGTCCTCCTCAGTCGCTACCGGGTGCCCGACGACCAGGTGCTCACGGTGTCGCTCCTCGGCGCGGGCATCATCCTCTTCGGCCTCCTCGCCGTCGCCGTCGCAGGCGGGGTCGCGCACGGCAGCCGACTGTCGCGCATGCTCGTGACGATCTATCTCACGCTGCACGTCATGACGATCGCCTCCGAGCCGGACTGGACGTGGTGGTCGCTCGCGACGCTGGCGCTCGAGATCGCGGTCGTCGTCGTGCTGTGGACGCCCCCTGCGACGCACTACTTCCGCGCGGCGGCGCTCGCCGCTCCGGTCTGAGCCGCCACCAGCGCCCGCGCGACGAAGCGGCGGTGGAAGAGCCGCACGACCTCGATCGCCGCGATCACGACGACGATGACGATCGTCAGGAGGATCGCGGCCTCCTCGCCGGGATCGACGAGCTGGAAGAACTCCGTCGACACCGGGACGGTGAAGATCACGACGAGCGCGACGAACATGGCCCCGATCACGAGCACCTTGTAGCGGTTGAGCGGCCGCGACAGCACCGTCAGCACCCAGATGCCGACGACGGCGAGGATGATCGTCGAGCCCGTCTTGAGCTGCTCCTCGTCGACGCCGAGCGGACGCAGCAGCAGCGTGTAGGCGGTCAGGCCCCCCGCGATGATGAGACCCGCAGGGATCGCGAAGCTCAGCGACCGCCGGAGGAACCCCGGGACGTATCGCTGCGTGTTCGGCATGAGCGCGAGGAAGAACGCCGGGATGCCGATCGTCAGCCCGTCCGTGATGGAGAGCTGCCGCGGCAGGAACGGGAACTCCAGCACGAGCAGCCGAACACGATCGCGAGCGACGTCGCGTACGCGGTCTTCGTGAGGAAGAGCATGGAGACGCGCTCGATGTTGGCGATGACCTGACGCCCCTCCGCGACGACGTCGGGCAGATGCGAGAACTGTCCGTCCAGCAGCACGAGCCGTGCGACGGCCTTGGTCGCAGCCGAGCCCGAGTTCATCACGATGCCGATGTCGGCCGTCTTGATCGCGAGCGCGTCGTTCACGCCGTCGCCCGTCATCGCGACGGTGTGCCCGTTGTCCTGCAGGGCGACGACCATGCGCCGCTTCTGCTCGGGCGTGACGCGCCCGAAGATGCGCTGCGTCTCGACGAGCTCGCGAAGCTCCGCCTCGTCGTCGGGCAGCCGGCGCGCGTCGAAGCCCTCGTCGACGTCGAGTCCCACCTCACGGGCGATCGCCGCGACGGTGCGCGGATTGTCGCCCGAGATGACGCGGATGCCGACCCCCTGCTGCCGGAAGTACTCCAGGGTCTGCGCGGCGTCCGGCCGCACCTCTTCGCGGAAGGTCAGCACGACGGCGGGCGACACGCGCTCGGGGAGCCGCTCCTCCTCGACGTCGGCTGCCGTCAGCGCCGCGCCGGCGTACCCGAGGACGAGGGTGCGGCGACCTGTCGAGGCGAGTCCCGTGACGACGCGGCCGAGCTCTGAGTCGGCGTCGGAGGCGGCATCCCCGAACACCATCTCGGGCGCGCCCAGCACCCACGTGCCCCCGACCCCGTCGAGCCGCACCGCGCTCCACTTGCGTGCGGACGAGAAGGACACAGAGGCGGTCTCGCCGATCGCGTCGGCGGGATACGGCTCGCGCAGGCACCGAGCCGTCGCGTTGGCGTCGGGCGCCGCGCCGAACCAGCCGAGCGCCGTCTCCCAGCCGGGCGCCGGATCGGCGAGCGGATGCGCCGCGTCGAATTCGATCTCCCCCATCGTGAGGGTTCCCGTCTTGTCGAGGCACACGATGTCGACGCGCGCGAGGCCCTCCACCGCGGCAGCTCGTTGACGAGCACCTGCCGTCGTGCGAGCCGCGCGGCGCCGACGGCGAACGCGATGCTCGTCATGAGGACGAGCCCGAGCGGGATCATGGCGGTCAACGCCGCGACCGTGTTGACGACGGCCTGCACCCACGACCCCGTCTGCCACGCCGTGCGCCAGCCGCCCGCGACCATCACCTGCGCGTTGAGCACGAGCAGCCCGATCGGCCCGATGCCCCAGCCGACCCACGTGAGCACGCGATTCACCGACGTCCGCAGCTCGCTCGTCACGAGCGAGAACCTCTTCGCATCGGAGGCGAAGCGGTTGGCGTAGGAGTCCGCCCCGATGCGCGTGACCCTCGCAGCGCCCTCGCCCGCCACGACGACCGACCCCGAGAGCGCTTCGTCGCCCGGGCGCTTGTCGACGGCATCCGACTCGCCCGTCAGCATCGACTCGTCGATCTGCAGCGCTCGCGACCCGACGACCTCGGCGTCCGCCGAGACCTGGTCACCGGCACGAAGGACCAGGATGTCGTCGAGCACGATGTCGGCAGGGAGCACCTCCGCCTCGTCGCCCTCGCGGCGCACGCGCGCGTGCGGGGCGTTCAGCAGCGCGAGACGGTCGAGCGCGGCCTTCGCGCGGAACTCCTGGACGCACCCGATGATCGCGTTGGAGAGGGCCGCCAGCCCGAACAGCGCGTCCTGCCATCGCCCCAGCGCGAACAGGACGGCGAAGCACGCGAAGATGATGCCGTTGAAGAGCGTGAAGACGTTCGCGCGGACGATGTTCCACGCGCTGCGGCTCGAGTCCGGCGCATACGCGTTCGTGAGGCCCGCCGCGATCCGCTCGGCGACCTGCGCCGCGGTGAGGCCGACGAGCGGGTCGACGTCGACGTCGACGGATGCCACGGCGACTCCAGGATCGCGGGACGTGGCATCCATGTGCTCACCCTAGAAGGAGAGCGCGCCCGCCCGCACCCCGCCCGTCGAGCCGCGCACGACGAGCGTCGGCTCGGCGACCCTCGTGCGGGGAGGCGGGTCGGGGACCTCGATGCCCGACGCCATCACGACGTGGTCCACGAGGAAGTCCGCGACCGCCGCGAACGGCTGCGTGAGCGACGTGAGCTCCGGATGCGTGAGCCGCGCGAGCGGCGAGTCGTCGTAGCCCGTCACGGCGAGGTCGCTGCCCACCGCGATGCCGCGCCGATCGGCCGCGCGGACGACGCCGGCCGCGAGCGTGTCGGACGCGCAGACGACGGCCGTCGGCCGCCACCGCTCGAGGAGCTCGGCGGCACGCTCGGCCCCCGCGACGACGGTGTCGCCCGATGCGTGGGCGTGCGGGCGGGCGTCGAGCCCGCGCGTCGTCATCGCCTCGAGCCACCCCCGCTCGCGATCGTCGCCGCCGGCCTCGTCGTGCCCCCAGCCGAGGAACGCGATGCGGCTGTGCCCCGACGACGCGAGGTGGTCGACCGCGAGCCACGCGCCGCCGTGTCCGTCGACGTCGATCCACGGATGCGGGCTGTCGGGAGCGCCCCAGGGGCGGCCGAACGCCGCGAACGGCACGCCTCGCTCGCGCAGCCAGGCGGGGCGCGCGTCGTCCGTGTGCGTGTCGGTGAGGATGACGCCGTCGACGGCACGCCTGCGCCAGACGTCGTCGAACGCTGCGATCTGTCCCGCGTCGTCGCCGAACGAGCCCAGGACGACGAGCCGGAAGCCGTGCCGGGCGGCGGCACGCACGAACTCGGCCAGCAGGGGCTCCGGCGTCGACGCATGGCTGTGCGCCGTGGGGCCGATGTGGATGCCGATGAGGCGGGTCCGCCGCGACGTCAGGGCGCGCGCCGCCTCGTCGGGCACGTAGCCGAGCTCGTCGATCGCCGCGCGCACGCGTGCCAGGGTCGGCGCCGTCAGCCGCTGCGGCGCGTTGAGCGCGTTCGACACCGTCTGGCGTGACACGCCCGCGTGGGCGGCCACGGCCCTGATGGTCACTCGGCTTTCGTCGCCTGGCATGTTCCGGGCCCCGAGGGGTCGGGTCCGCCGTGGCGAGCCCGGGGCGCGGTCACCTCATCCCTTCACTGAGCCCGCCGTGACCCCCTGGACGAAGAAGCGCTGCAGCAGGAAGAACACCAGCAGCGGAACCGCCATCGAGATGAACGCCGCCGCCGTGACGAACTGCCAGTTGCCGCCGAAGTTCGTCGTCAGGTTGGCGAGCGTGACGGGCAGCGGCAGGTTCTGCGGCACGGGTCCGAGGAACACGAGGGCGACGAGCAGGTCGTTCCACACCCACAGGAACTGGAAGATGACGAGAGACGCGAGAGCCGGGACGCTCATCGGGATGACGAGCCGGAAGAAGATCGTGGCGTGCCCCGCGCCGTCGATCTCGGCGGCCTCGAACACGGAGCCCGGCAGTCCGCCGATGTAATTGCGCAGCAGGTAGACCGCGAAGGGCAGGCCGTACCCCGTGTGGGCGAGCCACAGCGCGAGGAACGAGCCCGCGAGCTCCGTCCCGCGGAACAGCGACAGCACGGGAATGAGCGTCACCTGCAGCGGCACCACGAGCAGGCCGACCATCACGAGGAAGATGAAGTCCCTGCCCGGGAACTTCATCCACGCGAACGCATACGCGGCGAAGCCCGCGACCATCGTGACGAGCACGGTCGCGGGGATCGTGATGTAGAAGCTGTTGAGGAACGCCGTCCAGATGCCGGCGCGCTCGAGCACGAAGATGTAGTTGTCGAACGTGAAGTCCCACGGCGGGACGAACGCCGTCCACCATCCGCTCTGGTTCGTCGCCTGCGCGGTGCGGAAGGACGCGACCAGGAGGCCGAGCGCCGGCACGATCCACACGACGCACGCGACGACGAGCAGGATGTGAACGAGCGGATTGGCCTTCTTCTTCGGCTCCGCGAGCCGTTCGGCGCGACGCTGAGAGCGACGCGACTTCGGCGCCTCGGTCTTCGGGATCTCGACGATGGCAGTCATCGCTGCTCCTCCTGCTGACGGAACCGTCTCACCTGCAGCACCATGAGCGGCACTGTGGCGAGGAAGAGGACGGTCGCGACGGTGGCCGCGCGGCCCTCCTGCGTGAACGAGAAGAGTTCCTTGTACATCTTGTTGGCCATGACCTCCGTGCCGAAGTTGCCGTTGGTCATGACGAAGACGACGTCGAACGTCTTGAGGGCGAAGATGAGGACCGTCGTCGTCACGACCGCGATCGTGGGCCGCAGCAGCGGATAGATGACGCTCCAGAAGACCCGCCACTCGTTGGCGCCGTCGAGGCGAGCCGCCTCGAGCAGCTCGAGCGGCACGCCCTTCAGCCCCGACACCAGGACGACGACCGCGAGCCCCGTCATCATCCACATCCCGACGATGATGAGGTACACGTTGTTCCACGGCTCCGTGCTGAGGAACGCGACGGGATCGCCGCCCGTGGCGGTCACGACGGCGTTGAGCGTGCCGACGCGCGGGTCGATGTCGTACATGAGCCGCCAGATGACGCCCGCCGCGACGGCCGAGATCGCCATCGGGAGGAAGATGATCGACCGCACGGCGACCTCGTAGCGCACCTTCTCCGCGAAGACCGCGACGAGCAGGCCGATGCCGACGACCAGCAGCGGCAGGAGGATCGCCCACAGGATGTTGTTGCGGATCGCGACGAGGTTGTCGCTGCTGCCGAAGAACCAGCCGTAGTTGTCGAGCCCGACGAAGTTGTCGCCTCGGCGATCGAACAGCGACCGCCAGACGGTCGCGATCGCGGGATAGACGAGGAAGATCGTGACGAACGCTATCGCGGGAAGGATCCAGAGCCACGGCCTGATCCTGATCCCCGTCGCGGGCCGCAGCCGCTTGAGGATCGCCTCGACGAGCAGGATGTAGCCGCAGATGACGACAGGAACGCCGACGACGACGATGAGCCCGAGCAGGAGCTTGTTGTTGAGCAGGTCAGTGAGCATGCACGTTCCTCCCTCGCTCCCTCAGGAGGGCGGCCGGTTCCCCGCCGCCCTCCGGGAGGAGTCATCCGATCAGTTGGCGGCGTCCTGCCGGGCGGCCTCGATGCTCTGCAGGATCGAGTCGAGGTTGCCCTGGTTCTGCGCGAACTGGACCATGGCGCGGTTGAACGCGTCCGAGACGGCAGCGGGCATCGTGTCCGAGGCGTCGAAGCGGAAGACCTCGACGCTCTGCAGGATCTCGGCGGACTTGCGGTTGATGTCGTCCGGATACGCGTCCAGCGGCACGTCGAGGTTGGCCGCGAGGAAGCCCCCGCGCTCGACCCAGATCTGCTGGGCCTCGGGCGTGATCAGATATTCGATGAGGGAGCGCGCGGCCTCGGTGTCGTTGAACATGCCGATGATGTCGCCGCCGCCGGTGACGCCGCCCGTGAACTGCGTGTTGACGTCGGGGAACCGGTAGAACGCGTACTGATCGGGCGTGGCGCCCGCCTCGTTCTGGAAGAAGTCCGTGATGAACGTCGCCTGCTGGTGCAGGAGGCATCCGGGCGGGTCGGAGAACAGCGGGTTGCCCGCGCGGCCGAAGTTCGTGTTCACGATGAAGTCCGACCCGCCGAACGAGTTGTCCAGCACCTCGCCGAACGCTTCGAACGCCTCGCGGATCTCGGGCGAGGTCCACTCGAGCTCGCCGCTGGCCCACTGGTCGTAGACATCGGGACCGGACTGGCGCAGGACGAACGACTCGATCCAGTCGGTGCCGGGCCAGCCGGAGGCCGCGCCGGACTCCAGGCCGACGCACCACGTCGTCTCGTCACCGGTCTTGAGCGAGTCCGCCGTCGCGTTCAGCTCGTCGTAGGTCGCAGGCTCGCTGCCGTCCCAGACGCCCGTGTTGTAGAACACGAGACCCTTCACGGCCGCCTTCGTGAAGACGCCGGCGAGAGTGTCGTCCGCGGTCGTGCCGAGCTCGGCGAACCCCGGTGGGGTCGACGCCTCGTATGCGTCGATGTCGAGGAAGTCGAGCGGCTGCAGTGCGCCGGAGTCGTACCACTCCTTGACCTGACCGGGTCCGGGGATGCCGGCGACGTCGGGGAGGTTGCCCGACGCGATGCCTGCCGTGATCTGCGCGTTGATGTCGCGGCTGCCGGTGTACTGCACCGTGTAGCCGGTCTCCTCCTCCCACGGTGCGACCATGGCGAGGAACGAATCCTGCTCGGCGCCGCTCCACACGCCCAGGACGCTGACGGTGTTGCCTCCACCGCCGCCGCCCCCTCCGCACGCCGTGAGCACGAGCGATGCCGCCGCGACTCCGAGGACGACCATCCGTCGACGGGTCGAGCGCTTCGATGCTGCTGACACGAGTCTTCCTCCCGTTGCTGTGGTCAGCGACATCGTCACCGCTGACGAGCCCGATGCTAGACCTGTCCATTTGACCGATCAAGAGGGTTCGTCGACGAGGGCTTCGGATGCCGCATCCCCCCGCGCCCGACGCGTTCGAGGTCGAGGCACGGTCGGGGAGGACGACGAAGGCCCCCG
The DNA here is from genome assembly GCF_011759705.1 of Microbacterium ulmi. Taxonomy (GTDB): domain Bacteria; phylum Actinomycetota; class Actinomycetes; order Actinomycetales; family Microbacteriaceae; genus Microbacterium; species Microbacterium ulmi. The sequence continues at coordinate 545,277 of NZ_JAAOZF010000001.1, forward strand.
GGACAACCCGGGGGCCTTCGCTTCGCGAGAGAGCGAGATTACTTGAGCGTGACCGTCGCGCCGGCCTCTTCGAGAGCGGCCTTGGCCTTCTCGGCGGCCTCCTTGTTGGCGCCTTCGATGACGGCCTTGGGGGCGCCGTCGACGACGGCCTTGGCCTCGCCGAGGCCGAGCGAGGTGAGCTCGCGGACGACCTTGATGACCTGGATCTTCTTGTCGCCGGCGGCCTCGAGGACGACGTCGAACGAGTCCTTCTCCTCGACCTCTTCGACGGGGGCGCCACCGGCGGGCGCGCCGGCGGCGGCCACGGCGACGGGGGCGGCGGCGGTGACCTCGAAGGTCTCCTCGAACGCCTTGACGAACTCCGAGAGCTCGATGAGCGTGAGCTCCTTGAACGCGTCGAGCAGCTGCTCAGTCGTGAGCTTGGCCATGATGATTCTCCTTGATATGGGGTTCTACTACGCCGGGGCCCGATGTCAGGCCGCGGACTCCTGCTTCTCACGCAGCGCGTCGACCGTGCGGACGGCCTTCGACAGCGGAGCGTTGAACAGATAGGCGGCGCCGAACAGCGAGGCCTTCATCGCGCCGGCGAGCTTCGCCAGCAGGACTTCACGGCTCTCGAGGTCGGCGAGCTTGTTGACCTCGTCCGCGCTCAGGGGGGCACCGTCGAAGTAGCCGCCCTTGATCACGAGAAGAGGGTGTGCCTTGGCGAAGGCACGAAGACCCTTCGCGACGGCGACGGGGTCGCCGTGCACGAAGGCGATGGCGGACGGGCCCTTGAGCTCGTCGTCCAGCGCCGAGATCCCGGCCTTGTTGGCCGCGATCCTGGTCAGCGTGTTCTTCACCACGGCGTACTCCGCGTCCTGACGGATGCTGTTGCGCAGCTCCTTGAGCTGCTTCACCGTCAGACCGCGGTACTCGGTCAGCAGAACGGCAGTCGAGTCCTCGAAGTTCTTCGTGAGCTCGGCGACCGATGCGTCCTTCTGCGCCATGGCCACTCCTTGTGTGTACGAGACGCTCCGCGATGGCGGGGCGTCGGCCTCGGCGCCGGTCTTGTCGTCACGGCAAAGAGAAAAGCTCCGGCGCAAGCGCACGGAGCTCGGTTCCTGTCTCCAGGAGAATCGTTCGTGACACCTGCGCGGGCCCCTGCGATGCAGTGCTTCGATCGTCTCGTGCTCGCGCACACGACGATGACCGGCGGTCTTCGGTTGGGACGAGTCTACGGGATGCCGGGCGCCCGGCCAAATCGCGGGACGCTACGAACGCCACGGGCTGAGGTCGACCTTGTGGCCGTCCGCATCGGAGAGGGTCCACCACCTCGGGGCATGGGTGTCGTCCGCGACCGTTCCGCCTGCCGCGATCGCGGCATCCAGCCGTGCCTCCAGGACGTCGCGGGGACCGTTGACGTCGAGGTGGGACCTCCCGCGCAGCGGGCGGTCGACGTGCTGGAACCAGATGAGCGGCCCACGGCCGTCCGCGTCGAACAGCACGCCCTCACTCACCTCGCGGAACCCTGTCACGGCTCTCCAGAACGGCACGATCGCCGCGGGATCGGGGGTCGCGACGGCGATCATGAGGTCTTGCATCCGGTCGGTCTCGGCCGCGACGCCCAGCTCGCGCGCGGCCGCCGAGATCTGCCGCGCGAGCTCGAGGTCCTTCGTCGTGAGTCCGCCCGCCGAGTGGGTGATCGTGCGCACGCGCACGGTGGCGAACCGCACGTCGACGTCGGGATGATGGTCCGCCGCGTCCGCGAGCTCGGCGATGGCTGCGAACAGCCTCGCGCCCGTCGCGAAGTCGCCCGTGCGGAACAGTGCGAACGCGCCGGTGACCCGCGCGCGCCAGTCGTCGACGCCAGCCGCGGCGCGGAACTCCCGGGGAGTGATCGTGTCCATGCACCCAGACTGCTCTTCCTCGCGCGACGCGCAAGGTGCCGCTCGTGTGGCGAGGCGGTCCTGACGCACGCACGGTTGCGCCCGGCGCGGCGGACGGCGAAGCTGGGTAGCGGGGATCCCCGTTCAGGGAGGACGACGATGTCTGGCAACAGGGCTGTTGCGTACAAGGGTCCCGGCGTGGTCGAGGTCATCGACACGGACTATCCCGGGTTCGAGCTCAAGGACGGGCCGGGGGTGAATCCCGCCAATGTGGGCCGCAAAGTGCCGCACGGCGCGATCCTCAGAACCGTCAGCACGAACATCTGCGGCTCGGACCAGCACATGGTGCGAGGGCGCACGACCGCGCCGGAGGGCCTCGTCCTCGGTCATGAGATCACCGGCGAGGTCGTCGAGGTGGGGCCGGGCGTCGAGTTCATCCACGTCGGCGACATCGTCTCCGTGCCGTTCAACATCGCATGCGGCCGCTGCCGCAACTGCAAGGAGGGGAAGACGGGCATCTGCCTCAACGTCAACCCCGATCGCCCGGGCAGCGCGTACGGCTATGTCGACATGGGCGGGTGGGTCGGAGGCCAGGCCGAGTACGTCCTCGTCCCGTACGCCGACTGGAACCTCCTGAAGTTCCCCGATCGCGACCAGGCGCTCGAGAAGATCCTCGACCTCACGATGCTCTCCGACATCTTCCCGACCGGATTCCACGGCGCCTACACGGCCGGCGTCAAGCCGGGATCGACCGTGTACATCGCGGGCGCGGGCCCCGTCGGCCTCGCCGCCGCCGTCGGGGCGCAGCTGCTCGGGGCAGCCGTCGTGATCGTCGGCGACCTCAACGAGGAGCGTCTCGCGCAGGCCCGCTCGTTCGGGTGCGAGACCGTCGACGTGTCCAAGGGCGAGCCGGCAGACCAGATCGAGCAGATCCTCGGCGTGCCGGAGGTCGACAGCGGCGTGGACGCCGTCGGCTTCGAGGCGCGGGGCCACGGATCGGACGCCGCGCACGAGGCGCCGGCGACGGTGCTGAACTCGCTCATGGGCCTCACGGCGGCGGGCGGGGCCCTCGGCATCCCGGGTCTGTACGTCACGGGAGACCCCGGCGGCATCGACGATGCCGCGAAGGTCGGCTCGCTCTCTCTGCGGCTCGGCCTGGGCTGGGCCAAGTCGCTCGCCTTCACGACGGGCCAGTGCCCCGTCATGCGCTACAACCGGCAGCTCATGATGGCGATCCTGCACGACCGGGTGCAGATCGCGAAGGCCGTCAACGCCACGCCGATCGCCCTCGAAGACGCGCCGCAGGGTTACGCCGACTTCGACAAGGGCGCCGCCAGGAAGTACGTGCTCGACCCGAACGGCTACCTCACGGCCTGATGGACGACGGATGCCTCCGCCCGAGGCGCCCGATCGAGCAGCGGCGCACGCAGCGCCATCATCGAAAGGAAGCACCATGTCAACCGTCACCCTCGAGGACGCCCGCCGTGTCATCGCCGCCGCGGAGGCGCGTGCGGTCGAGGTCGGCCAGCCGATGAACATCGCCGTCGTCGACGTCGGGGGCAACCTCGTCGCGCACGTCCGTCAGGACGGAGCGTGGATCGGCAGCGTCAACATCTCGATCAACAAGGCCTGGACCTCGCGCGCGTTCGACATCGAGACGAAGGCGCTCGGCGAGAACTCGCAGCCCACGCAGCAGTTCTACGGCATCCACGCCACCAACGGCGGCAAGGTCGCGATCTTCGCGGGCGGCGTCCCGCTCAGCCGCGACGGCGTCGTCGTCGGCGCCGTCGGCGTGAGCGGAGGGTCGGGCGAGCAGGACCAGACGGTCGCCGAGGCGGGCGCCGCCGCGTTCTAGCCTTCTGGAGGACGGCATGCCGGCGGAGCCGGGAGCGGATGTCGTCGCGTCCGCGGCTCGCCGAAGAGCGGGTGTCGCCGAGTGGCGACGTCGCCGACGCGGCGTAGGGTCGGACACGTGACTCCCGAGCTGGCCGCCCGCATCGTGGCGGATTCGCGCGACCGCGTCGCGTGGGTGCGCGCGCGGTCTCGCGGCATCACGGCGACGGATGTCGCGACCCTCACCTCGGAGCGCACGATCCCGCGCGCGGCCGACGCGAAGCTCCAGGGCTCGGGCTTCTCCGGCAACGCGTACACGGCCCACGGGCGCCGCCGCGAGCCCGAGATCGCGGCCTGGGTCGCGGCCACCCACGGCATCCAGCCCTCCTCCGCGCTGTTCCATGCCGTCGTCGAGAAGCGCCATCTCGCGACGCCGGACGGCGTCTCCGTCGACGCCTCGGGCCGCGTCACGCTCGCCGAGATCAAGACGACGAACAAGGCGTGGCGCAGCATCCCGCGCTCCTACCTCCGGCAGGTGTGGTGGCAGCAGCATGTCCTGGGGGCCGAGCGCACGCTCGTCGCCTGGGAGGAGCACGACGGCTTCGTGCCGGTCGGCGACGAGCCGCGCTGCGCGTGGGTCGACCGCGACGACGCCGAGATCGCGAAGCTCGTCGGACTCGCGACGGCGCTCATCGACGAGCTGCACCGCCGCACGATGCTGAGCAGACGCGCCGAGGGGATGCCGCGTCCCGCGATCGCCCGCGAGCCGTACCGGGCACTCGCCCTCGCCGACTGACGCCCTCCGACACGAGACGTGGCGGCCGGTGGTCGACCCTCTCGAATAGTTGACAGCGGTCAACGATCGGAATATAGTTGACAGATATCAACCGTTGATGATCGTCAACCTCTCTGCCGTCATCGACTCTGCGCCGCCGTCGTCGCGCCGTTTCCAAGCCGCTAAAGAAAGTCCTCTCATGTCTGCATCCTCCGATGCCGGGCTCGAGAAGCCCTCGATGAGCCACCGCCAGGTGCTCGAGGCGCTCTCCGGCCTCCTTCTCGGAATGTTCGTGTCGATGCTCGCATCGACCGTCGTATCGACATCCCTTCCCGTCATCGTCCACGACCTCTCGGGCGACCAGGCCGCGTTCACGTGGGTCGTCACCGCGACACTCCTGACGACCGCGATCTCCACACCGATCTGGGGAAAGCTCGCCGACCTCTCGAACCGCAAGGTGCTCTTCCAGCTCGCGATCGTGATCTTCGTCCTCGCGACGGCCGCGGCGGGCTTCGCGCAGAACCCCGGCATGCTGATCACGTTCCGCGCCCTCCAGGGCATCGGCGCCGGCGGCCTCGCCGCCCTCAGCCAGGTCATCATGGCCGACATCATCAGCCCGCGCGAGCGCGGCCGGTACATGGGCCTGTTCGGCGCCGTCATGGCCGTCGCGACCGTCGGCGGCCCCCTGCTCGGCGGTGTCATCACCGACGCGCTGGGCTGGCGCTGGAACTTCTTCGTTGCGCTGCCGTTCGCCGTGGCCGCGCTCATCCTCGTGCAGCGGACGCTCCACATCCCTGCCCGTCCCAAGAAGAAGACGCGCATCGACTACGTGGGCATCGTGCTGCTGTCGACGGCGGTCTCGCTCCTGCTCGTCTGGGTGACCAACGCGGGCAAGGACTACGACTGGTGGAGCGCGACGACGTTCTGGATGGTGGGCGGCGCCCTCGTCGCGGCCATCGTGTTCGTCATCGTCGAGCTGCGCTCGAAGGAGCCGCTCATCCCGCTGTCGCTGTTCCGCAACCTCACCTTCACGCTGTCCGTCATCGCGTCGATCGCGACCGGCATCGCGATGTTCGGCTCGTCGGTGTTCCTCAGCCAGTACATGCAGCTGGCGCGCGGAGCGACCCCGACCGAGGCCGGCCTCATGACGATCCCCATGATCGGCGGCCTGCTGCTCGCCTCGGTCGGCGTGGGCGCACTCGTGACGAAGTTCGGGCGCTGGAAGCCGTACCTCCTCGTCGGCAGCGTGTTCCTCATCGCAGGGTCCTACCTGCTCTCGACGATCCACTACGACACGAACTTCGCGCTCGTCTCGCTCTACATGTTCCTGCTCGGCGCCGGCGTCGGAATGACCATGCAGAACCTCGTGCTCGTCGTGCAGAACACCTCGAAGCCGACCGAGATCGGCGTCGCGAGCTCTGGCGTCACGTTCTTCCGCAGCCTCGGCGGCACGATCGGCGTCTCGGTCATGGGTGCGGCGCTCGCGTCGCGCGTCACCGACCTCGTCGGCGGTGCGAAGGACGACATCACGGCGGCCATCATGGGCCTCGGCGACAAGGCGCAGTACTGGGCCGATCAGCTGCAGTCCGGGTCGCTCCCCAAGGTCTCCTCGATGCCCGAGACGCTGCGTGTCATCTTCGAGGACATCTATGCGCAGGGCATCTCGCACTCGTTCCTCATCGCGGTGCCGTTCGCGGTCATCAGCCTCCTGGCGATCGCGTTCCTGCCGAACAAGTCGCTCACGAAGATGACGACGACCGAGCGCATCGAGGCGAGCGAGGCCGATCTCGCGACGGTCTCCGTCCCAGAGGGGATGGGCGTCCTGACGGCGACCGGCACGATTCCCACGCGGAACGGGCCGTCGGATGCCGATGCAGCCGACGGCACCCGCTAGGGTCTACGCCATGTCGACCGACGACACTCGAGAGGCCCGCACCGACGCGGTGCGGGCCCTCGAGGCCGAGTTCGGGGAGCTGATCAACCGGTTCCGCCGAATCCTGATGGACAACGCGAACCGCGTGAGCCCGGGCCTGCTCCCGGGTGCCTACAAGGTGTTCACGACGATCGTCCGGCGCGGCACGACGACGCACTCCGCCCTCGCCGAGTCGCTCATGGCGGACAAGGGCCAGATCAGCCGCACAGTGCGTGAGCTCGAGGATCTCGGGCTCGTGCAGCGCACGCCCGATCCGACCGATCGGCGCTCGAGCATCCTCTCCCCCACGGAGCTCGGTCTCGAGCGCCTCTCCGTCGCGCGCATCCCGCAGGAGGGCTCGCTGCTGCTCGCCCTCGAGGACTGGCCGATGGACGACATCCGCAATCTCACGCGACTGCTCCACGCGCTCGCTGCGGCCGACATCGATGCGGATCGCATCCCCTCGCCGCGCGACGCGACGACGCCTGCCGGGCCGGACCGCTCCTGATCGACGGGCCGCGCACGAGCCCTCCGATCGTGCGCGGCCAGTCGTCTTCCGGGTTTCGCGCAGCGGTAGCACTCGCGTAACACGACTGAGACAAATCCAGGGTTGACTGATGTCATCCCGGCAACGAGCGATGCCGATGTCGACACGCACGCGGAAGGAGCGACCGATGAGATTCCGGCCGCTGCGAGCAGCATCCGCCCCCGGGGGCGATTCGATCGCCCTCCCCGACCCGCCCGCCGAGATGCGCGCCATCGTCTTCGACGCGACGGGCTCCCCCGCCGTGCTGCACGAGGCATCCGTCCCCGTGCCGACGCCCGTGCTGAGCGAAGTCCTGGTCCGGGTCGTCGCGGCGGGCATCAACCCGATCGACGCCAAGACGCGCGCCGGCGCGGGCGTCTCCGGCGCCATCGCGACGTACCCCGCGACGCCGGGCTTCGACTTCAGCGGCATCGTCGTGCGGTCGCCGTACGAGGCGCACCCCTTCCCGGTCGGCACGCCGGTCTTCGGCATGGCGGCGTTCCCCCGGACGGGGGGCGCATACGCCGAGTACGTCGTCGCGCCCACGCTCTCGATCGCGCGCAAGCCGGTCTCCCTCTCGCACGTCGAGGCGTCGGGGGTGCCGCTCGCCGCGCTCACGGCGTGGGGCCTCGTCGTCGAGACGGCTCACGCCCACGAAGGCCAGCGCATCCTCATCCATGCGGCCGGCGGCGGCGTCGGGCACTTCGCCGTGCAGTTCGCGGCATACTTCGGCGCACACGTGACGGCGACGGGATCGGCGCGCAACGCGTCGTGGCTGCGCGAGCTCGGCGCCTCCGTCGTGATCGACTACACGACGACGCGCTTCGAGGACGTCGTCGGCGAGGTAGACGTCGTGATCGACCTCGTGGGCAACGTGCACGCCGACACGGGCACGCGCTCGATGCGGGTGCTGCGGCCCGGCGGCCTGTACATCGTCGTCCCGACGGGCTCGTGGCCGGGATACGCGGATGCCGCCGCCGCGGCGGGCGTGCGCACGACGAGCTACAGAGTCATCCCCGACGGCGGGTCGCTCGCGACGGTCGCACGCCTGCTCGAGTCGGGCGCCGTGCAGGTCTATGTCGACAAGGTCTACGACCTGTCGGATGCCGCGGCCGCCCACGTCGAGCTCGAACAGGGTCACACGCGCGGCAAGATCGTCCTGCGCGTCAGCGACGACTGACCCCCGGCATCCTGAGCCCGCTCTCTCGGCACGAAGGTCGCGCATCCGGCCGCTTCCCCGAGCCGCGAGCGACCACTCGCGCCACAATCTCCGGCCCCTGCCCCGCCCCTCCGGACGAAAGTGTCAGACCTGGCCGCATCCCCAGACCCGACGCGACCACTCGCACCACAATCTCCAGCCCCTGCCCCGCCCCTCCGGACGAAAGTGTCACACCTGGCGGCATCCCCAGACCCGACGCGACCACTCACGACACAATCTCCAGCCCTGCCCCGACGCCCAGCACGAAAGTGTCGCACCTGGCCGCATGCTGGGCCCGTGAGCGACCACTCGCGCCACCATCTCCAGCCCCTGCCCCGACGCCCAGCACGAAAGCGCCGCACCTGGCCGCATCCCCAGACCCGACGCGACCACTCGCACCACAATCTCGGGAAGCCCCGGCCGGTCCTCCAGCACGAGGGTGTCGAGCCTGGCCGCATCCAGGGCCTGTGAGCGACCACTCGCGCCACCATCTCGAGGCCACGCACCTCCCCTCGACACGAAGGGTTCGCATGTGGCCGCTTCCCCGGACCCGACGCGACCAGGCCCGTGAGTGACCACTCGCGCCGATCCCTCGGCGGGAATGTGGCGCACTTGGACGCCACCCCGAACCGCAAGCGACCACTCTCGCCACAATCCCCAGCTGTGCCCCCGACGACATCGAGACTGCGGGGAGCAATGATCAGCGGCTCGGGTCGAGCACCCTGCGGCCCTCGTCGACGACCTCGACGGCGATCGCGTCGAGCAACGGCGAGCGCAGGTTCCACTGCTGCCAGTGCAGTGGCACGTCGATCGGCGGACTCCCGAGACGCACGAGCCGTCCGTCGGCCAGCTCGTCGCGAGATTGGAAGGCCGGGAGCAGCCCCCACCCGAGCCCGAGCTTGATGGCCGTCGCGAAGTCGTTTGACGCCGGGACGTAGGTGCGCGGCGGCGCGTCCGCGTCGACGTCGCGCGCCGCGAGCCACTGCGACTGCAGGTCGTCCCGCCGGTCGAAGTCGACGAGCGGCGCGACCCCGAGTGCGTCGGACGTCGCGCCACGCGGCAGCCACCTCGCGAGGTAGGCCGGGGTCGCGACGGCTTCGTACCGCATCGTCCCGAGCGGCACGACGCGGCACCCCGCGACAGGCGTGGCCCGCGATGTCACGGCGCCCATGACGGTGCCGGACTCGAGGAGCCCGGCGGTGAAGTCCTGGTCGTCACGGTGGAGCTCGAAGACGACGGGATGCCGCTGCCCCAGCCGCGCGAGCGGCGCGAGGAACCAGGTGGCGAGCGAGTCCGCATTGACGGCGAGCGGGACGGTGAAGGGGCCTTCGGCGCCGACACCCAGCTCCCCCAGGGCATCGTGCTCAAGGAGCGCGAGCTGGCGCGCGAGCCGGACGACGACGGCACCTGCCTCCGTCGCGCGAACCGGCTTGGACCGGACGAGCACGACACGCCCGAGCTGCTCCTCGAGCGCCTTGATGCGCTGGCTCACGGCCGACGGCGTGATGTGGAGGCGGCGGGCGGCGGCATCCAGCGTCCCTTCGTCAAGGACAACCGCGATCGTCTCGGCGAGTTCCGACGATATCCGCATAGTAAGTCAGGCTAATGCCTCTGAAGAATCATGAGCTGTACTGTTCACGCGAAGACTCCTAGCGTGGTGACGTGCTCACCTCTGCCCTCGCCGGTCTCGGGCTCGGATTCTCGCTCATCGTCGCGATCGGCGCGCAGAACCTCTTCGTGCTGCGACAAGGCCTGCGCCGCGAGCACGTCATCGTGGTCGCCGCCATCTGCGCGGCATCCGACGCGCTTCTCATCGCGGCGGGCGTGTCGGGGATCGGGCTGATCCTGCACGCTGTCCCGTGGCTCATCGACGGCGTGCGCTGGGCGGGCTCCGCCTTCCTGATCGGCTACGGCGTTCTCGCGGCGCGGAGGGCGTGGCGACCCGGCGGCGCCGTGCTGGCACCGACGGATGCCGCTGCTCGGTCAGCGTCTCCCGACCAGTCGCGGGAGCGACCGCGCGACACACGGGCGTTCGAGCAGCGACCGGGCGACGCGCAGGCGGTCGGGCCCCGGGCATCCGGGCCGCAAGCCTCCGAGACACAGACGTTCGAGCCGCGAGTGTGCGAACCGCCGACGGCCGGGCTGCCGGCGGCCGGGCCGCCGGCGTCGGGTTCTCAAACGCCACTGGTTCCTGCCGTGCGGGCGGCCCGTCCCGCGACTCGCGCCCGGCGCGCGCCCGTGATCCTGACATGCCTCGCGCTGACCTTCCTCAACCCCCATGTGTACCTCGACACCGTGTTCCTGCTCGGCACGGTCGCGAACTCGCACGGCGACGATCGGTGGCTCTTCGCAGGCGGGGCGATTCTCGCAAGCGTCGTGTGGTTCTTCGGGCTCGCGCTCGGCGCACGCGGCCTCGGCCGCTGGCTGTCGACGCCCCGCGCATGGCGGATCCTCGACGCCGTCATCGCGGTCGTCATGATCGCGCTCGGCGTCTCGCTCGTGCTCCCGCGCTGAGCCCCACGCCCACACCCTCCCCGCGCGCGCCTTCCCCCGCGCATGGCGGATCCTCGACGCCCTCATCGCGGTCGTCATGATCGCGCTCGGCGTCTCGCTCGTGCTCCCGCGCTGAGCCCGCGCCCACACCCTCCCCGCGCGCCCACACCCTCCCGCGCATGGCGGATCCTCGACGCCGTCATCGCGGTCGTCATGATCGCGCTCGGCGTCTCGCTCGTGCTCCCGCGCTGCGCCCGCGCCCACACCCTCCCCCCGCGCGCACACCCTCCCGTATTCTCTCCCCGCACCCACACCCTCCCGTATCCTCTCCCCGCACCCACACCCTCCCGTATTCTCTCCCCGCGCACCCACACCCTCCCCCGCCGCGGCGTCCTTCTCACGTCCTCTCCCCGCGCCCGCGTCCTCCCCGGTCCCGGCGTCCTTCCCGCGTCCCTACCCCGCGCCCACACCGGCCCTGGCGCGCCCCGCGCGCATACCTGCTCCCTGCCCCCACGCCCCCACCCGCGTGCTCCCTGGAGTGTCCAAGACACGCGGACTCGAGTCATCGTGATGCGGCGTGTCTGGGACACTCGAGGCATCGTGACGCGTCGTGATGCGATACCCGACGCCGGGCGGGGTCGCACGTGCAGGCGGCGGAAAGGCGGGGCTCAGCCCTCGATCTGCGCTTTCCGGAACTCGATCAGGGCGCGCAGCGCGGCATCCGGGATCGGCATCTCCGGCTGGAACCTGATCGTCCCCTTGTCGACGTCGAACCCTTCGAGCATCCCCGCTGCGGCGGAGACTGCGTCGGGGCTGAAGGGATAGATGCCGATGTGCTTCTTCGCCCGCATGACCGAGAGGAGCGGCTTTCCGCGGTGCACGAGCGCCGGCATCCCGTAGCCCTTGCCCTGCTCGGCGTCGGGCACGAGCTCGCGCGCGACGTCGTAGACCCGCGCGACCGCGTCTCGATCTTCGGGCCCGAGGCTCGCGAGGTACTCGTCGACTGTTCCCATATCGGCATCCTCCCCGCCGTGGGCGCTCGCGGGCAAGATGGGAGCATGAGGCGCGTGCACGTCGTGGTCCAGGGTGCCGTGCAGGGCGTCGGCTACCGGTACACGATGCGGATGGTCGCGGGCGAGGCCGGCGTCGCCGGGTGGGTGCGCAATCGGCGCGACGGCACGGTCGAGGCGGAGTTCGAGGGGACGCCCGAGCAGATCGACGACGTGCTCGCGTGGATGGCGGAGGGGCCGCCCGGCGCGCGTGTGACGGCCGCGACCGTGACGGATGCCGCTGCCACGGGCGAGCGCGGATTCGAGGTGCGGCCGTCGGCGTGAGAGCGCAGCCGCCGGCGATCTCGAGACCGCCTTCCCGCGGGTCCCCGCGACGAGTGCCCGTTCCTGCGCCTCACCCGCCGGTCACTCGGAGACCTCGGCGGACGCACGCTGTGCCGCCGGCGATCTCGAGACCGCCTTGCCGCGGGTCCCCACGACGAGTGCCCGTTCCTGCGCCTCACCCGCCCGTCACTCGGAGACCTCGGCGGACGCACGCTGTGCCGCCGGCGATCTCGAGACCGCCTTCGCGCGGGTCCCCGCGACGAGTGCCCGTTCCTGCGCCTCACCCGCCCGTCACTCGGAGAACTCGGCGGACGCACGCAGTGCCGCCGGCGTGCCGACCTCATCGATCGCGATGCCCTTGGTCTCGGGCAGGAGCGCGGCGAACACGATCGTCCCGATCGTCCCGATCACGCCCAGCGCGATCGCGAGCCGGACGTCCGCGCCGATGCCGGTGGCGATCGTGAGCGCGACGAGCGGAAGCACGCCCGCCCCGATGCCTCGGCCGACGTAGTACGCGAGGTTCTGCGCCGTGCTGCGGATCGCGGTCGGGAACAGCTCGGACAGCCAGACGCCCTGCGCCCCGAAGTAGCCGAACCCGACGTAGATGAACAGGTAGCCGATGATGACGGGCGAGGTCCAGATCACCGCGGAGCCGAGCGAGTTGCCCGCCCCGAGGCTGAGGAAGCCGAACGCGAGATACGCCACCGTCCCTATCGAGGCCATCACGATGAAGGAGCGCCGTCTTCCCAGCCGGTCGGCGAGATAACCGCCGAGCAGGTACGCGACGAGCGTGATCGCACTCGTCGTGTATCCCACGAGGCCCACCGTCGCCGGCTCGAGCGTGAACACGGTCTGCAGCATCGATGCGCCGTAGGTGCCCACCGCGTACGCCCCGAAGAAGGCGAACGTCATCAGGAGGACGGCCAGCAGCATCCGCGTCGTCATGAGGGGGCGCATCGCCTCACGGAACGGGACTCTGCCGGTCGTCGATCCGCTCGCGGACTCTGCATGCCGCGCCTGCCAGACGCGCGACTCGGGAGTGAACAGGCGCAGGACGAGCGCGAGGAGCCCGAGGACTCCCAGGATGACGAAGGCCGCACGCCAGGCCTCCGTTCCGAAGGCCGCGGAGGTCTGGACGTAGGTGAACGTGGACAGGATGCTGCCGACGATGAACATCGCCTGCAGGATCCCGCTCGCCCCGCCGCGCCGCGCCGAACGGCCGGGAGAGGACTCCATGAGATACGAGAAGGCGATGCCGGACTCGCCGCCGATGCCGATCCCCGCGACGACGCGCAGCACGAGCAGCACCCCGAACGAGGGAGCGAAAGCGCTCGCGAGCGTCGCGAGGCTGAACAGCCCGACCGTGAGGATGAGCCCGAGACGGCGTCCCTTCCGGTCGGAGACCATGCCGAACACGATGCCTCCGACGATCCCCGCCAGGTAGCTGATCGCCTGGATGATCGCGACGTTCACGAGCGTCGTCTCGAAGTAGGCCGCGATGGGGGCGAGGAAGATGAGGAAGATCGCGAAGTCCGCCCCGTCGAGCACCGTGCCCAGACAGGAGAACAGCATGATCATGGCGCGCTGTCGCGCCGTGTAGGGCGCGATCTCGGGGGTGCTGCTCATGAAACCACCGCGGGGACCAGCCCCGCACGCTCGAGGCCGGTCCTGATGGCCGCCCGGTCGACGTCGGTGACATCGAGCTCGGGCGGGCGCACACGCGAGCTGGAGATGACCCCGGTCTGCACGAGGGCCTCCTTGATCCGAGAGTTCGCGCTCGCCGGCGTCGCGAAGCGGCTCGAGTAGATGTGGGTCAGGATCGGCAGGAGGCGAGTCGTGAAGACGTCGATCGCGTCCTCGACACGGCCGCTGAGGACGTCGCCGACATACTCGGCCCAGGAGGCGGGTGCCAGCTGACTCGCGCCCAGGATGATGCCGTCCGACCCGAGAAGCATGAGCCCGAGCAGTCCGGGGGAGTCGATCGCCGTGAGAAGGGGCACGCGGGGGCGCACGACCTCGAGATGCTCCTGGTAGTCCTGGTCGTCGCTCACGGTGTCCTTGATGGCGACGACGTTGTCGATCTCCGTGAGCCGCAGCAGGGTCTCGGTCGTGTACGAGATGCCCGTCGACTTCGGGTACTCGAAGATGACGAACGGGAGGTCGGTGCCTGCCGCGATCGCATCGAAGTACCGCAGAGGTGCCTCGGGCGACTGCGTGAGCGCGCGGCGCGGCAGGTAGTCGAACGTCGGCAGCACGAGCGCCGCATCGGCGCCGGCATCCTTCGCGGCGTTCAGCTTGTCGATCGAGCCCGCGATGGAGAAGTCCTCCACACCGGAGATCACGATCTTCCCTGCCGGAAGGATCTCGCGAGCGATCGTGATGACACGGGCGCGCTCGCGCGCCGTCAGGGTCGTGAGCTCCCCCGCATGGCCGTTCACGACGACGCCTTCCACTCCGTCGACGGCGGCGATGCCGGTGAGCAGACCGGCGAACTCGGCTTCGTCGATCGAGTAGTCGTCCGTGAACGGGACGGAGGGAGCGGGATACGTCCCACGGAGGGTCAGGTTGCTTCGCATGCTGGGAGTTCCACTTCTTGAGGGGACATTCCACGGGAGAAGCGAATCGTGGATGTCGAGTCGAACATCCATGTTCACGACTCGATGTTGGATTGTCGAACAATTGATCAACGCCATATCAGCACCTATCATGAATGCGTGTCAAGAGTCGTCGACGGTTCGAGCCATCCGAGTTCAGGAGACATCGCGGTGCGGCGACGGACCGCCATCACACCGGTGTCCACCGTCTCCGCGCTCGCCGCGGAGCTGCGGCTGAGCATCCTGGGCGGAGAGTTCCGGGCCGGCGACCAGCTCAGGGAGATCCAGCTCGCCGAGCGCTACCGGGTCGCGCGGCACTCGGTTCGAGCCGCTCTGCATCTGCTCTCACAGCAGGGGCTTCTGACGCACCGTCCGAACCGGGGGGTGTTCGTGCCCGAGATGACCCAGGACGAGATCGCCGACATCTTCCGGCTCCGCTCCGCGATCGAGGTCGAGGCGATCACTCAGCTCGCCTCTGAGGGTGTCGTCGCGCCCGACGTCGAGAGCGCGTTCTCCCGGCTCGCCGAGGCGCCCAGCACCGAATGGGGCGTCGTCATCGGGCTCGACCTCGACTTCCATCGCTCGCTCGTGCAGGCGACCGGGTCCAGACGGCTCAGCGACGCGTTCTCGGACCTCCTCGGCGAGCTCCAGCTGTGCCTCGTCGATCTCGAGCGGGCGCAGCTGCCGTCGCAGTGGCTCACCGAGTCGCATGCGCTGATCCTCGACTCGGTGCGCGCGGCCGACCCGACGCTCGCAGCGGCGACGGTGCGATCCCATCTGGTCAGCAGCAGGAGGCAGCTCGAGGAGATCCACGGCTGGCACTCGTGAGGGGTCCGCGCGCCATCGCTGACGAGTGATCCCGGGAACGACGAAGGGCCCCGCCGTGAGGCGAGGCCCTTCGTGTGCGAGCGCGGACGCTCGGAGCGCTGAGGCTCAGAGGACGTTGACATCCAGCGGGATGCCGGGGCCGAACGTGGTCGACACGGCGCCCTTCTGGATGTAGCGGCCCTTCGAGCTCGACGGCTTGAGGCGCACGATCTCCTCGAGCGCCGCGTTCAGGTTCTCGTTCAGCTGCTCGGCCGAGAACGAGGCCTTGCCGACGACGAAGTGCACGTTGGCGTGCTTGTCGACGCGGAACTCGATCTTGCCGCCCTTGATCTCCTCGACGGCCTTGGCCGCGTTGGGGGTCACGGTGCCGGTCTTGGGGTTCGGCATGAGACCGCGGGGGCCCAGGACCTTGCCGAGGCGTCCGACCTGGCCCATGAGCTCGGGCGTCGAGACGGCTGCGTCGAAGTCGGTCCACCCTGCGGCGACCTTCTCGATGAGCTCGGCGCCGCCGACCTCATCCGCACCCGCGGCGATCGCGGCCTCGGCGGCCGGTCCCGTCGCGAACACGATGACGCGAGCGGTCTTGCCCGTGCCGTGCGGGAGCATGACGGTGCCGCGCACCATCTGGTCGGCCTTGCGGGGGTCGACCGAGAGCTTGAGCGCGACCTCGACGGTCGAGTCGAACTTCTTCGAGCCCGTCTCCTTCGCGAGGACGACAGCCTCGGCGGGAGTGTAGAACTTGTCGCGGTCGACCTTTGCTGCGGCGGCCGCGTAGACCTTGGACTTGGTAGCCATGTTTCCTACTCCCCTCAGTCCTCGACCGTGATGCCCATGGAACGGGCGGTGCCGGCGATGATCTTCGAGGCTGCCTCGATGTCGTTCGCGTTCAGGTCGGGCTGCTTCGTCTCGGCGATCTCGCGCACCTGGGCCTTGGTCAGCTTGGCGACCTTGACGGTGTGCGGGGTCTTCGAGCCCTTCGCGACGCCTGCGGCCTTCTTGATGAGCTCAGCAGCCGGCGGCGTCTTCAGGATGAACGTGAAGCTGCGGTCCTCGTAGACGGTGATCTCCACGGGGATGACGTTGCCGCGCTGCGACTCCGTCGCGGCGTTGTACGCCTTGCAGAACTCCATGATGTTGACGCCGTGCTGACCGAGCGCGGGCCCGATCGGCGGCGCCGGGTTGGCGGCGCCGGCCTTGATCTGGAGCTTGATCAGGCCGGTCACCTTCTTCTTGGGTGCCATTGTGTCTTCCTTTCGTGCGAACGGATGCCGCGGCATCCTGTTCTCCCGCGGGTCCGGCCGTTCCGGAGCGCGGTGTCTGTGGGGTTGCGCTAGAGCTTCGTCACCTGGTCGAAGCTGAGCTCGACCGGCGTCTCGCGCTCGAAGAGCGAGACGAGGACCGTGAGCTTGCCGCTCTCGGGCTTGATCTCGCTGATCGTGCCCGGGAGGCCCGCGAACGAGCCTTCCTTGATCGTGATCGTCTCGCCGACCTCGAAGTCGACCTCGGCGGGGATCGCGCGGGTCGCGACGGGGCCTCGCTTGGCGGCGCCCTTGGCTGGGGCCGTCTCCTTGACCTCGACGAGGCTCTTGAGCATGTTGAACGCCTCTTCGAAACGCAGGGGCGTGGGGTTGTGCGCGTTGCCGACGAAGCCCGTGACGCCGGGCGTGTGACGCACGACCGACCACGTGTCCTCGTTGAGGTCCATGCGCACGAGCACGTAGCCGGGGATCCGGACGCGCGTGACCATCTTGCGCTGGCCGTTCTTGATCTCGACGACGTCCTCCATGGGGACCTCGATCTGGTAGATCTCGTCTTCGACCTCGAGCGTCGACTTGCGCTGCTCGATGTTGGCCTTCACCTTGCGCTCGAAGCCCGCGTACGAGTGGATGACGTACCACTTGCCGGGGAGCGCGCGCAGCTCGGTGCGGAACGACTCGTAGGGGTCTTCCTCTTCGTCCTCGTCGGACTCGTCGTCGCGTGCGACGCCCGACTCCTCGTCGGCCTCGGCCTCGGCGATGTCGGCCGCGGCGGCCTGGAGGTCTTCGACGAAGTCCTCCTCGAGGACCGGCCGGTCCTCGTCGCCGTTCACGTCGGGGCCGTCGTAAGGAGCCACGTCGTCGGCGTGCGAGGCCACGCGCTCGGCCTCTTCGTCGGCCAGCGACTCGTTGAGAGCCTCGGCGGCGGCCTCGGCCTCTGCCGCCTCGTCGATGTTGAGAGCGTCGTTCACGATCGCGTCCGCCTCCGGGTCGTCGATGTCGATGTCGTCCAGTTCGGAAAGGTTCTCGTCGTCCGGTTCGTCGACGACATGCAGCGCGACGTGCTCCGCCGCCTCGACAGAGCGCTCCTCCGCTTCGAGGATGTTGCCCTCCTGGGCTTCGTCGTCCTCGGAGGACTGCTCTGCGGCGGTCGCCCAGTCGGCGTCGTCGACATATCTTTCTGACACTTCGTTCTCTTCCGTTGCGGATGCCGGATGCCTGCGCGCAGGCTCGCCGGATCCTTGTGCGGTCAGGGCGTCAGGACGGGATTCCGAAGACGTTCTGCGTCACCCAGACGAAAAGCACGTCGAGGCCGTAGACGATCGCCATCATGACGACGACGAACCCGAGCACGACGCCGGTGAACTTCAGGAGCTCCTGGCGCGTCGGGGTGACGACCTTGCGGAGCTCGGCGAAGACCTGACGGATGAACAGAGCGATGCGCGCGAAGAAGTTCGGCTTCTTCTCGCGGGGTGCGTCGCTGCGTGCGACGACCTCGCCCTTCGGCTCGTCCTGGACCATCGAACCCACCTGATTACCTTCCATGTGTCAGCTTCCACTGACGCGCAGGGCGGACAGGAATCGAACCTGCAACCTGCGGTTTTGGAGACCGCTGCTCTGCCAATTGAGCTACCGCCCTAAAGGCCCGGAGACCTCGGGATGCCCACAGTCCTCTGCCGTGACCTTGTTGCGAAGGGAACGAGCCCGAGCTCCGGGCACGGCGAAAGAATGCAGACTTCAACTGCATCCCCAAGTCTACGGCATCCCCGGGAGCTCCGCGAACGCGGGCGGGTCAGTACTCGGCGATGCCGTACCGCTCCGGCTCGGGGCCGCGATGGAAGAGCCGCCCGGAGAGGGCCGTCGGCTCGATGCGCACGTAGTTGTACTTGAGCGTCGGAATCCAGGGCTTCAGAGACAGCGCGTCGGCGCGCCGCACCTCTTCCGACGTCTCGATGCGATGCGCGCGGCCGCGCACGACGACGCTCCACGCGTCCTCCTCGGTGTGGTCGTCGACCTCGAACAGAACATCTTCCTGCACCGTCAGCTCGAACAGCTTCGAGCCCTCGGCCGTCCGGAACAGGATCGATTCGCCGTCGACGACGTAGTTGACGGGGAAGATGTCGAGCACTTCGGCCGCGTGCGTCACGAGGCGTCCGAGCTCTTGCCTGCCGAGGTACGCCCAGCACTCTCGATCGGACAGTGCGGCGACAGCATCCTGCGTCTCGTCCATGCCTCCATCCTGTCGCGCGCGGGCGGACTTCGACAGGGACCTTCGACCCTCCCCGAAGAGCGAGCCCGGAAACGAGGCCGAGCGCGAGGGGCGCAGGGATGCCCCCTCCCTCCCCCGAAGAGCGAGCCCGGGGCCGAGCACCAGGAGAGGCCGGAGGGATCGTCTCTCCCGTCAATCGGGGCAGGGGTCCCCGTTCTTGACCGGGAGAGACGATCCCGGAGGCCGGAGCCGAACGAGGCTTACGGAGCGGAGCGGATGAGCTTCTTGTTGACGAACTCGTCCGCCGCGAGATACCCCAGCTCGCGCCCCGTGCCGCTGCGCTTGACGCCGCCGAACGGCAGCTCGGGCGAGTCGGCGAGCACGAGGTTGACGTAGACCATGCCGGCGTCGATGCGGTCGGCGACGCGCTCGGCCTGCGCGGCATCCGTCGTGAAGACGTACGAGCCGAGCCCGAAGGTCGTGTCGTTCGCGAGCTTCACCGCGGCATCCTCATCCGCGACGCGGTAGACGACGCCGACAGGCCCGAAGAGCTCTTCGCGGTAGACGTCCATCTCGGGCGTGACGTCGGTGAGCACCGTCGCGGGATAATACGCGCCGTCGCGCACGCCGCCCGTCGCAAGGGTCGCGCCCTGCGCGACGGCCTTGTCCACCTGCGCCGCGAGGCGCTCGGCCGCGACGACCGACGAGAGCGGGCCGAGCACGGTGTCCTCTGCGAACGGGTCGCCGACCTTCGCGCTCGCCATCGCGGTCGTGAACTTGGCGACGAACGCGTCGTACAGGTCGTCCACGACGATGAAGCGCTTCGCGGCGTTGCACGACTGACCCGTGTTGTCGAGGCGCGCATCGACGGCGGCCTGCACCGTCGCGTCGAGATCGTCGGTCGACAGCAGGATGAAGGGGTCCGACCCGCCGAGCTCGAGCGCGACCTTCTTGAGGTTGCGGCCCGCGACCTCGGCGACGGCGGCGCCTGCGCGCTCCGAACCCGTCACCGACACGCCCTGCACTCGGGGGTCGGCGATCACGGCGGCGGCCTGGTCGTTCGTGATGTACAGGTTGACGTAGGCGCCCTCGGGGAATCCGGCATCCCGGTACAGCGCCTCGATCGCGGCGGCCGACTCGGGGCACTGCGGAGCATGCTTCAAGAGGATCGTGTTGCCGACCGCGAGGTTCGGCGCCGCGAAGCGGGCGACCTGGTAGTACGGGAAGTTCCACGGCATGATGCCGAGCAGCACGCCGAGCGGCGAGCGGCGGATGACGGCCGTGCCGTCGCCCAGGATGTCGAGCGGCTGGTCCGCCGTGACGGTCGAGGCGTTGTCGGCGTAGAACTCCGTGATGTCGGCCGCGAAGTCGACCTCGCCGAGGGCTGCGGCCAGCGGCTTGCCCATCTCCCGAACGATCGTCTCAGCGAGCTGGTCGCGACGCTCGCGGTGCAGCTCGGCGACACGGCGGATGAGGGCCGCGCGCTCGGGGACGGGAACATCCCGCCAGGCGCGGAACGCGGCGTCCGCCTCCGCGATCCTGGCCTCGAGCTCGTCGTCGGCGAGGGTGTCGTAGGTGGCGAGCGTCTCCCCCGTCGCGGGGTTGACGACTGCGTAGTCGCTCATATGTCTTCTCCGATTCCCTGTGTCTCAGACAGTCTGCCGCGCGCGGCGGGCGCTCGGCGGGGCGTCCAGTGTCAGCGTCTCGCCGCGGAAGAACGCGGGGCGTCTCATGAACTGCCAGATCATGAGGACGATCCCGAGGCCGATGACGGCGATGCCGAGGATGAACACGAGCCCGACGCCCGCGATGTTGGAGCCGCTGCCGTAGTCGGGGTCCATGCTGTCGCGGAGCGTGATGAAGAACAGCGCGGCGAGGATGATCCCCCCGACGAGGGGGAACAGCAGCGTGAAGAAGAAGTTCCTCGTGGAGTCGAGCCACTGCTTTCGGAAGTACCACACGCACGCGAACGCCGTGATGCCGTAGTAGAAGCAGATCATCATGCCGAGCGCAGTGATGGTGTCCCACAGGACGTCCTCGCTGATGAACCGCATGACGGCGTAGAAGGCGGAGGCGACCACCGACGAGACGATCGTCGCGTAGCCCGGCGTGAAGAACCGCGGGCTGACCTCCGCGAACTTCCGCGGGAGGGCTCCGTAATGCCCCATCGCGAGGAGCGTTCGCGCGGGCGAGACGAAGGTCGACTGCAACGACGAGGCCGAGCTCGTGAGCACCGCGAGCGAGACGAGGAATGCGAGCGGGCCGAGGATCGGACCCGAGAGGTAGAAGAAGACGTTGCTCTGGATGTCGGGGTTTCCGAGGCCGAGTCCGTCCTCGCCGGTGCCTGCGAACGCGAGCAGCGCGATCGACAGCAGCAGGTAGAGCACGACGATCGTGATGACGGTCAGCGTCGCGGCGCGTCCAGGGGTCTTCTCGGGGTTCTTCGTCTCCTCGTTCATCGTGAGCGTGACGTCCCATCCCCAGAAGATGAAGATCGACAGCGACAGACCGGCGACGACGGCGCCGAAGTCGCCGACCGCGAACGGGTTGAACCACGACAGCTCGACGGCGCTCGCGTCGAACGCGTTGCCGCCCGCGACATGCACGAAGGCCGCGATCGCGAAGACCAGCAGCACGAGCACCTGGAATCCGACGAGGAAGTACTGCAGCTTCTGCGTCGTCTGCATGTCGCGGTACGACACGAAGGTCGCTCCGAGCATGAACAGGAGGCAGACGGCGACGTTGATGAACGGGTTGAACGCGAGCTCGGCGATCGTCCCGGGGCTTCCCGCCATCTGGTCGAGGAGCAGGAACAGGAACTCGACGGCGATCCCTGCGAGGTTCGAGAGCACGAGGATCGTCGCCGCGATGAGGCCCCAGCCCGCCATCCAGCCGATCCACGGGCCGAACGCCCGCGCGGCCCACGTGAACGACGTGCCCGAGTCGGGCATCCGGTTGTTGAGCTCGCGGTAGCCGAACGCGACGAGGAGCATCGGGATGAAGCCGACGAGGATGATCGCCGGCACCTGGAACCCCACCTCCGACACGGTCGGGCCGAGCGCCGCCGTCAGGGTGTAGGCCGGGGCGATGCAGGAGATGCCGATGACGACGGCGCCGATGAGCCCCACCGTGCCGGCGCTCAGCCCCTTCTTGGAGAGCCCGCCGTCGAGCGGATCGCCCGTGAGGTGGGCGGGTGCCGTGGGTTCCTGCGTGGCGCTCATCGCTGTGCCCCTTCCTGGGCGCGGGTCCGCGGCACGACGATCATCGGCACGGGCAGTTCGTGGAGCATCTTCGCGGCGGTCGACCCGAGGAACAGGCGCCGGGGCTGCGCGAGACGGCTCGACCCGACGAGGGCGAGCTCGCCCGGCTCCCAGCTGAGATGGGTCACGGCATCCTCGATCGACTCGCCGTCCGCCGTGAGCGCCTCCGCCTCGATGCCTGCGGGGAGTCCCGCGCGGGCTCTCGCGAGAACGTCCTCGGCGTGCGCGGCACCCGCCAGGCGGATGACGCCCGTGTCGACGCCGGGCGGGAGGTCGACCGTCACGAGCGACACGAGCCGCAGCTCGGCCTTCGCGGCGGCGGCGAGAGCCGTGGCCTCGTCGAGCAGCGCCTGCGTGCCCGGGCGGGTTCCGACGGCGGCCGTGACGCGAGTCACCCCGATGGCCGCGTCGACCCGGCGCGAGCCCTCCGGCGCCAGCGCGACGGGCACGTCCGACGAGTGCAGGAGCTCTGTCGCGACCGTGCCGAGGCGGTGACGTCCGCGGATGCCGCCGTTGGCGGCGCCCACGACGATGTGGCTCGCACCGCGTTCGTCGGCGACCTCGACGAGGCCCGCGGCGAAGGACTCTGCCGTGCGCACCGAGGTCGACACGGCGACGGATGCCGCGACCCGGGCAGCGGCATCCGTCAGCCATTCCTCCGCCTGAGCACGCACGTGGGCGTCGTATCCGGCGGCGGGCGGCGTGATGACGGAGCGGTCGTCGGAGGGGAGCACGAGCACGAGCACGAGCGGCGCACCCGTCGCGAGGGCGATGCGTGCACCGAGCGCGACGGCGTCCTCCCCCGCATCCGTCGCCGTGTAGCCCACGACGATGGGGGCGCTCATGCGCGGGCCTGCCCGATGATGTTCGCCGCGGCGAAGCGGCCCATGCGGATGGCGCCGTCGACGTGCTGGTAGCCCGCGCCCGCCATGTCGCTGCACGCGAAGTGGATGGGGCCGACGGGCGTGCGCAGGTCGGCGCCGTAGCGGGCCAGACCGCCGAGGTCGAAGCTCGCCGCGTACGCGCCGCGCGTCCACTCCTCGCTCCCCCAGTCGCTCTCGTAGTAGACGATCGGGTTCCTCGCCTCGGGGCCGTAGTAGTGCGACAGCGAGTCGAGGATGCGGGCCTTGCGCTCGTGGGCCGACAGCCGGAAGACGTCGTCGGCGTTGCGGTCCGAGACGAAGCCCACGAGCGTTCCGCGCTCGTCGCCGTGGTTCGTGTTGTCGTACGCCTCGTGCGACAGCTCGTACGGGCTGAACGCCGTGCCGGACAGGCCCTGCTCGCGCCAGAACGGGCGGTCGTAGACGGCGTGCACCTTGATGACGAAGCCCATCGAGAGATGCTGGTGCAGCTGGTGCTGACGCCTCGGCAGCGCGGGCACGAACTGGATGCGGCTATACAGGATCGGCGCGTGCGCGAGCAGCGCGTATCGCGCGCGGACGGTCGCGGCATCCGTCGTCGCCGTCACGCCATCGTCGCCCCACGCGAGCGTGCGGACGGGCCGGCCGAGCAGGACGTCGTCGCCCAGCCGCTCGGCGAGCAGGAGCGGCACCTGCTGCAGGCCGCCGACGACGCGCTTGTCGAGGATGAAGTCGGCGTCGACGAGGTTCGAGTAGCTTCCCGCCGACGCCGCCATCAGCAGCGACTGCAGGAGCGAGAAGGCGTGCGCGGGCTTGGTGAGCATCGCCGAGCCGGTCGGGAAGGCGAGGTTGCGCACGGCCTCGTCGTCGTCCGTCTGCCCTCGGAGCCACGCCTCCCACGAGATCGTGTCCCACTCCGCGGCGTTCTCGTGCTCCCACGGACGGTCGGGATCGATCTCGGCGACCATCGCGTCGAGTCGCGCGGTGACCTCGGCGATGACGCGCTCGGTCTCGGGCGCGACGGGGAACTGCTCTCCCGTGAACCGCGTGGCGACGCCGTCCGGCCCGATGTACACCGAGTCGCCCTCGCGGTACCGGTCGTAAGTCTCGAGCCCCAGCTCGGCGATCGTCTCCTGGAGGGCGTCCTGGTCGGGCGAGACCCACTGGCCCCCGATCTCGAGCATCGCGCCCTCGATCGTGTCGGTCCACAGGCGCCCGCCGACGCGGTCGCGCGCCTCGAGCACCGCGACCGAGAGCCCCGCCTTCTTCAGCTCGTTCGCGGCGGTCAGGCCTGCAGGCCCCGCCCCCACGATCACGACGTCTCGCGTCAGCTCGGTCATGCGATGCTCCTTTGCTTCGGGTTCGGGGAGTGCGGATCTGCTTCGGGTTCGGGGAGTGCGGATCTGCTTCGGGTTCGGGGAGTGCGGAGACGAGTCGGCGGGCCCGGTCCCCCGGTCCGGGTCCGCCGAAGACGTGTCAGTGCGCGGCGAGGGCCGCCGCGACGACGTCGAGGCCTTCCTCGAGCAGGTCGTCGGGGATCGAGAGGGGCGGGAGGAACCGGATGACGTTGCCGTACGTGCCGCATGTCAGGACGATGACGCCGTCCGCGATGCAGGACTTCGCGACGGCGCTCGTGAGCGCGGCATCCGGTGCGCCGGTCGCGGGATCGACGAACTCGGCGGCGATCATCGCGCCGCGCCCGCGCACGTCTCCGATGCGAGGGTCGGCGGCCTTCAGCGCGGTGAGGCGCCGCGTCAGGATGTCTCCGATCCCGGTCGCGCGCTGCGCGAGCCCCTCCTCCTCGAAGGCCTCGATCGCGACGAGCGCTGCGGCGCACGCGACGGGGTTGCCGCCGTACGTGCCGCCGAGACCGCCGGCGTGCGAGGCGTCCATGATCTCGGCGCGCCCCGTCACGGCCGCGAGGGGCAGGCCTCCGGCGATGCCCTTGGCCGTCGTGATGAGGTCGGGCACGATGCCGAAGACCTCGCTCGCGAACATCGCGCCCGTGCGGGCGAAGCCGGTCTGGATCTCGTCGGCGATGAAGACGACGCCGTTGGCGCGGCACCAGTCGACGAGCGCGTTCAGGAACCCGTCCGCCGGGACGATGAAGCCGCCCTCGCCCTGGATCGGCTCGATGACGACGGCGGCGAGGCCGTCGACGCCGATCTGCTTCTCCATGACGGCGATCGCGCGGGCCGCGGCATCCGCCCCGCTGAGGCCGTCGCGGAAGGGGTACGAGAGCGGGGCGCGGTAGATCTCGGAGGCGAACGGCCCGAAGCCGCTCTTGTACGGCATGGCCTTCGCGGTGAGCGCCATCGTGAGGTTCGTGCGGCCGTGGTATCCGTGGTCGAAGGCGACGACGGCCTGCTTCCCCGTGAACTTGCGGGCGATCTTGACGGCGTTCTCGACGGCCTCGGCGCCCGAGTTGAACAGTGCGCTCTTCTTGGCGAACTCGCCCGGCGTGATCCGGTTGAGCGCCTCCGCGACGGCGACGTACGACTCGTACGGCGAGATCATGAAGCACGTGTGGGTGAACTGCGCCACCTGGGCCTGCACGGCCTCGACGATCTTGGGATGCGCATTGCCGATCGTCGTGACGGCGATCCCCGATCCGAGGTCGATGAGCGAGTTCCCGTCGGCGTCGACGACGACTCCCCCGCCGGCCGCGACCGCCTCGATCGGCGCTGTGTGGCCGACTCCCGCGGCGACGGCGGCGGCCTTGCGCTCGAGGAGCGCTCGCGACCGCGGGCCCGGGATGCTCGTGACGAGTCTGCGCTCCTGCGGGAGGGAGGGTCCGCCGAGGGGGGTCGTGAGGGTGCCGGTCGCGCTCATGCCGGCGAGCGTATGGGGCGGGATGCCGCATCGACACCTGCCCTGATGTACATTCTCAAGGCGGCCGTGTACGCCGCGTACACCGAGGTGATGACATGGATGCCGCGCCCGACGCGCCGACGCTCCGTTCGCTCCTGCGCCGCCATGATCTGCGGCTGCGGCTCGAAGGCGACGAGGCCGACCTCGAGCCCGACGCGCTCGACCGGCCGATCCGGTGGATCCACTCGAGCGATCTCGCCGATCCGACCCCGTTCCTGTCCGAGGGACTCGCGCTCCTGACGACCGGGACGCAGTTCCGCGAGGCGGGCGAGGACGCCGTGCCGTACGCCGACTACGTGCGACGACTCGCCGCTCGCGGCGTTCTCGGGCTCGGCTTCGGCACGGAGGTCGTCCGAGACGGGATCCCGCCCGCACTGGCAGACGCGTGCCGTGCGGAGCGGATGCCGCTGTTCGAGGTGCCGTACCGGACGCCGTTCATCGCGGTCGCACGCGCGAACGCCGAGGCCATCGCGGGGCAGGCGTACGCGCGGCGGAGCTGGTCGCTCGCGGCACAGCGCGCGATCTCGCTCGCAGCTCTCCGCCCCGACGGGCTCGGCGCGACCCTCGCCGAGCTCGCACGGCAGTTCGAGACGTGGGTCGGGCTCTTCGACGCGTCGGGCGCGCTCGCGCGGGAGCATCCCGCCGGCGCGCTCGACGCGGACGTGCTCGCCGCTCTCGCCGACGACGTCGGCGCGGTCCTGCGCCGCGGCGCGCGCGCCGGCTCGGCCCTCCACGTCGGCGGCACGCCGTTCACGCTGCAGACCCTCGGCCGCGGCGGTCACCTCCGCGGCGTCATCGCGATCGCGGCGGGCGATCTCGACCAGGAGGGCCGCGGCGTCCTCACGGCCGTCATCGCGATGGCGGGCCTCGCCCTGGAGCAGAACGAGGGCCTGTCTCGCGCGCGCGGCCTGCTCCGCGCGGGGCTCGTGCCGTCGCTCCTGAGCGACGACCCGTCCCTCGCGCGGCGCATTGCGCGCGACCTCTGGGGCGGGCTCCCGCAGGCGCCCGTCGTCGTCGCCGTGACGGATGCCGCACCCGCCCGCTCCGACGCGGCCTCCGAATGGCTCGAGCTGCGCGCGACCGACACGCGCGGCGCCGTGTTCTACGGCAGGGGCGACGAGGGGCTCGTCCTCGTCGTGGGCGCCGCAGACACGTCGGCCCTCGATGAGTTCGCCTCCCGGTTCGGGATACGACTGGGGGCGTCGGAGCCGACCGCGTACACGGGCTTCTCCGCGGCGCACGGTCAGGCCGCGACGGCGCTCCGGCGTGCGACGGCCGGTGTCCTGCGGTTCGGGGAGGTCGCGGCATCCGGAGTCCTGTCGGCCCTCGACACGGATGCCGCGCGCGCTCTCGCCCGGGCGCGACTCGCGCCGCTGCGGGAGAGCGACGAGCGAGCCGGGACGGCGCTCGTCGAGACGGTGCGCGCGTGGCTCGACAACGACGCCCGCATCGATGCGGCCGCGACCGCTCTCGGCGTGCACCGCCACACCGTCCGGGCGCGCATCGGCCAGGCCGAGCGCCTGCTCGAGACCGACCTGGCATCGTTCGCGGCCCGCGCCGAGCTGTGGGCCGCGCTCGTCGCGGGGTAGCCCCGCCGCATCCCTGCCAGACTTCGGAGGATGCCGCGGACTCCGCAGGATCGCGACGGGATCGTCCGGAGTCCGTCGCACTCTCCGAAGTCTGTGAGCCGTGCGAGGAACTCCGCAGGATCGCGACGGGATCGTCCGGGGTCCGTCGCATTCTCCGAAGTCTGTGAGCCGTGCGAGGAACTCCGCAGGATCGCGACGGGATCGTCCGGGGTCCGTCGCATTCTCCGAAGTCTGTGAGCCGTGCGAGGAACTCCGCAGGATTGCGACAGGATCGTCCGGAGTCCGTCGCATTCTCCGAGGTCTGTGAGCCGAACTAGAACTCCGCAGGATCGCGACGGGATCGCGCGAGTCCGTCGCATTCTCCGAAGTCTGTGAGCCGAACTAGAACTCCGCAGGATCGCGACGGGATCGTCCGGGGTCCGTCGCATTCTCCGAAGTCTGTGAGCCGTGCGAGGCGTGTCGGGCGGCGAACCGGATCCCGGTGAGCTGCTTGTCCGTGTCCGCGAGCGGACGAAGGGTTCACACGACGTCTACGCGAGGTCGGTGACGGGTGCCGGATCCATGTCGTCGAATGCCTGGTTCTCGCCCGCCATGGCCCACACGAACGTGTACGCCGCCGTGCCGACCCCCGAGTGCAGCGACCAGCTCGGCGAGATGACGGCCTGGCGGTCTGCGACGACGAGGTGGCGTGTCTCCTGGCGCTCGCCGAGGAGGTGGATGACGCGCGCGTCCTCGGGGAGGTCGAAGTACAGGTAGCACTCGGTGCGGCGATCGTGCGTGTGCGCCGGCATCGTGTTCCACATCGAGCCCGGGTGCAGCTGTGTGACCCCCATCACGATCTGGCACGACGTCACACCGTTCTCGTGGATGTACTGGTTGAGCGTGCGGCGGTTCGACGTGAGCTGGTCGCCGAGCTCACGCACCGTGCCCTCGCCGGGCGACACGAGCGCGGCCGGGTACGACGTGTGGGCGGGCGCCGAGAAGAGGTAGAACTGCGCGCCGGTCTCGCCGTCGGCATCCCGGCTGGGCTCGACGTTCGCCGACCCGTCGGCGAACACGACATCGCGGATGCCGCGACCGAGGTACAGGCAGGCGCCCTTCACGAGCTCGTAGACCTCGCCGTCGGCCGTCACGGTGCCCGTGCCGCCGACGTTGACGATGCCGAGCTCGCGGTGCTCGAGGAAGAAGTCGCTGCGGATCTCGGGATAGCCCGGCAGCACGAGATCGGTGCCGGCGGGGACGGCGCCGCCGAGCACGATGCGGTCGTGATGCGTGTAGACGACCGTGATCTCGCCCGCCACGAAGAGGTCGGGGACGAGATACTGCTCGCGCAGCTGTGTCGTCGTCATCCCCGGGATCTGGGCGGGGTTGGTCGCGTAGCGCTGCTCCATGCGTGTGCTCCTAGGTTCGGGGATGAGTCAGCGGACGAGCCAGCCGCCGTCGACGGGGATGACGGCCCCCGTGACATAGGCGGCGGCATCCGAGGCGAGGAAGACGAAGGCGCCCTGCAGGTCGCCGGGCGTACCCCAGCGGCCGGCGGGGATGCGGGCGGCGATCGACTTCTCCCGCTCGACGTCGGCGCGCAGCGCGGCGGTGTTGTCGGTCGCCATGTACCCGGGGGCGATCGCGTTGACCGTGACGCCGGACGCGGCCCACTCGTTCGCAAGAGCCTTCGTGAGGCCCGCGACGGCGTGCTTCGAGGCCGTATATGCCGGAACGAGAATGCCGCCTTGGAACGACAGCATCGAGGCGACGTTGATGATCCGACCCCGGCCCTGCTCGAGCATGCGCCGGCCCGCCGCCTGCGACAGGTGGAAGACGGCGTCGAGGTTGACGGCCAGGACGTCGCGCCAGTCCGACGCGCTGTACTCGGCCGCGGGTGCGCGCCGGATCGTGCCGGCGTTGTTGACGAGGATGTCGAGCCCGCCGAGCGCTTCGGCGACCTCGGTCACGGCGGACTCGAGATCGTCCGGCGTCGCGGCGAGCAGGTCGCGCTGCACGAGATGCACGCGGCGCCCGAGTGCGCGGATGCGGTCGGCGGTCTCCGATGCGTCGCCGCGGTCGAGCAGCGCGACGTCGGCGCCCGCCTCCGCGAGCGCGACGGCGGCGCCCTGGCCCAGCCCCCGGCTCGAACCCGTCACGAGAGCGACGCGGCCGTCGAGGCGGAACGAGTCGAGGATCACGCGTGCGCCTCCTGGTTCGCGGACGTCGGCGCCGCATCCAGCGGGGCCGCGACGAAGCGGGTCGTGAGCTCGCCGATGCCGGAGATCCGCACCGTGACGGCGTCGCCCGCGCCGAGCGGCCGGTGCACGGCCTGCGCAGCGGAGAGCTTCTGCGGCGTCCCGGTCGAGACGACATCGCCGGGTTCGAGGGTCAGGACCTGGCTCAGATGGTGGATGACGTAGGCGACGCTGAAGATCGACGTCGACGTCGACTGCGACACCGTGACGACGCCGTCGCGGACGACCTCCACGAGGAGGTCCTGCGGGTCGGGGATGTCGTCCGTCGTCACGATCCACGGGCCGAGGGGTGCGAACCCGTCGGAGCACTTGCCGAGCGCCCACTGGCTCTGCCGGCGCTGCCACGCGCGGTCGGACACGTCGTTGAGGATCGTGTACCCCGCGACATGGTCGAGGGCGTCCTCGATCGCGATGCGCTGCGCGCACCGTCCGATGACGACAGCGACCTCGCCCTCGTAGTCGACGTCGGTCGCGCCGGGAGGGATGACGACGGGTTCGTTCGGGCCCGCGAGCGTGTTCGGCGTCTTGACGAACACGTCGGGCCACTCCGGGTCGCCGGCGGTCGGGTCCACCCCGTCGGGGACGTGCCCGCGGTAGTTGTAGCCGAGGCACAGGATCTTGCCCGGCCGCACGGGGGCCAGGAGCGTCGCCGCGTCGAGCGGCGGGAGGGATGCAGCATCCGCCGCCGCGACGGCATCCCGCGCGCGGGCGAGGGCAGCGGCGTCCGCGAGCACCCCGTCGAGCGGTCCGGCGCCGAGATCGAGAAGCCGACCCCCGTCGACCACCGCGCCCGAGCGCGGACCGTCGGGGGTCGCGTACGTCACGAGCCTCACGCTGCGCTCCCGCCCTCGGGCCACCAGTACGGCCGCCAGTCGGGTCGCGTGACACGCACGAGAGCCTCGAGGTAGAAGTAGTCGCCCCACAGCGTCCCCTCGTCGACGCCGTTGTCCTTCGGCAGGTCGTAGACGCCGTGCAGGAGCAGCGCGTCGGAGTCCTCGCGGCGGTCGGGCGTGTATCCCGCGATGAGGGAGTCCAGGATGCGGCGAGCCGCGGCATCCGCCCGCGCCGCGCGAATGGGATCGGGCTCGAGACTCGCGAGCTCGAGCAGTCCGCACACGGCGATCGCGGCGGCCGAGCTGTCACGCGGCGCGTCGCTCTCGTCGCCGTAGACGAGGTCCCAGTACGGCACGCCGTCGGCGGGAAGGTGCGCGAGGAAGTAGTCCGCGCAGCGTCGTGACGCCTCGAGCAGCGCGGGGTCGCCCGTCGCCCTGTGGTTGAGCGCGAAGCCGTAGACCCCCCACGCCTGCCCGCGCGCCCAGCACGAGTCGTCGTGGGCGCCCTGCTCGGTGGCTCCCCGCAGCGGCGCGCCGGTTTCGGCATCCCAGTAGAACGTGTGGAACGTCGAGTCGTCCTCGCGCAGGATGTGCTCGCGCAGCTGGGCCGTGTGGCGCAGAACGGCGTCGGCGAACCGCTCGTCGCCGGTCTGCTCGAACGCCCACGTCAGCAGCGGCATGTTCATGAGGCTGTCGATGATCGTGCGGCCGCGCTGGTGCGGATCGCTGAGGTCGCCCCACGCCTGGATGACGCCCGCAGGCTCGAGGAAGCGCGTCATGAGGTGGTCGGCCGCGAGCAGCGCGGCCCGCCGCGACTCGTCGTCCGCCAGCAGACGCCACGGCACGACCGAGCCGAGCGTGTAGAGGAATCCGAGGTCGTGCGTGTCGAGGTCCTCGCCGGCCCGCACGCGGCGCGCGAAGTCGGCGGCGTGGGCGGTCGCGGCATCCCGGCACTCATCCTCGCCCGTGAGTTCGAACGCGAGCCACTGGAGCCCGACCCAGAAGCTGGTCGTCCAGCCTCGGTTGGCGCCGAGCGCGAACCCATCCACTGCGGGGCGGAGCAGGTACCGGCTGCCCGTCGTCGTGTCGCCGGGGTAGCTCTCGCCGAAGGTCGCGATGTTGCGCCGGACCGTCGACAGCGCGGCCGTGATCGCCGTCTCGGTGGAGGTCTCGCGGGTGTGCGCGGGGTGGGTGGACGTCATGTGCGGAAGATCCTTCACTGGGTGGACGCGATGTCGATCCGCTGTCGGGCGGCGGCCTCGCCGACGGCGAGCGCGGTCCGCAGCGAGTAGCGGCTGTTCGCCCATGCGAGGTAGAGCGCGGGCGAGGCGAGCGCAGACAGTGCGAGCAGGGGCAGGGTGACGAAGAGCACGGCGAACACGACGAGGACGCCGAGGCTTGCGAGCGTGAGGTACCAGCGCCGCACCGCCGCCCAGGCGCCGCGGCGCCAGGCGTCCCTGAGGCGGGTCGCCGGGTCTTCTGCGATCGCGGCCAGAGCGAGCAGGCCCGTGCCGGCGACGACGACGGCGACGACCGCGAGCATGATCATCGCGGCCTGGGCGAACGGTCCGTCGGCGAAGAAGCGCACGTCGACGAGGATCACGACGGATGCCGCGACCAGCGCCAGCGCGTGGAGACCCGCGCGCGTCCACGTGTCCCGGTAGCCGCGGACGAAGGCGCGGAGTGTGCTCTCGTCGCCGGCGCCGAACGCCGTGAACGCAGCGGAGACACCCGGAGCGGCGGCGACGACGGCGAGGGCGACGAGGGGCCACGTCTCGAAGGCGTTCGTGAGCACGAGCAGCGCGACGAGGGGCGATGCCGTCACCGAGAGCAGCAGGTTGAGCGTGAGCGCCCGCACGAGCGCATCGAGCGCGCCCTGGATCTTGTCGAATCGCATTCGTCAGCCCTTCAGTCCGCTCGTCGCGATGCCCTCGACGAAGTAGCGCTGCCCGAGCAGGAAGATGACCGCGATCGGGATGACCGAGATGGTGAGACCCGTGAACAGCATCGCGTAGTCGGCCGAGAGGTTGTTCGCCACGAAGTTCTTGAGCCCGAGCTGGACGGTCCAGATCTCCTTGCTGCGCAGGTACAGCAGCGGGCCGAGGTAGTCGTTCCACGTGTTGACGAAGGTCAGCAGCGCGAGCGAGGCCAGCGCGGGCGTCGACAGCGGGAGCATGATGCGCGCCCAGATCCCGTACTCGTTGAGACCGTCGATGCGGGCGGCTTCGCTGAGCTCCTCGGGGATCGACTCGAAATACTGCTTCATGAGGAAGACGCCGAACGCGCCGAAGGCCTGCAGCACGACGAGCGCGAGGAGCGTGTTCGTGAGCCTGGCCTGCGCCAGCATGATGTACTGCGGAATCATGTACGACTGCCACGGCACCGCGATCGTGGCGAGGTAGGCGAGGAAGAGCAGGTCGCGTCCGGGGAAGCGGACCTTCGCGAAGCCGTAGGCCGCGAACGAGCCGGTCAGCACCTGGAGGAAGGTCACGACCGTCGACAGGAAGATCGTGTTGCGCAGCCACGTCGCCATGCCCGTGTCGGTCCACAGCTCGACGTAGTGCTCCCAGTGCCAGGTGTCGGGGAGCCAGCGCACGGGCACCGAGAAGATCTCGTTGGAGTCCTTGAACGAGCTCACGACCATCCAGAAGAACGGCACGAGCAGGGCGAGCGCGAAGGCGATGAGCAGGATGCTGCCGACGACGGTGCCTGCGCGGCTGCGTGGACGGGCGGACCGGTGGGGCGCCGGGCCGGCTCTCCTGGCGCTCGGCACGACGAGCAGCTCCGTGGCGGTCATCAGGCGCTCCGCTTCTTGTTGATGAGGAACTGGATGACCGTGGCGCCGAGGCACAGCACGAACAGCGCGACCGCGCCGGCAGAGGCGTAGCCGAACTTCGACTCGATGAAGCCCTTCTGATAGATGAACTGCGACAGTACGACGGTCGCCGCGTTGGGGGCGGCCGTGCCGCCCGGCGACAGCACGATGATGAGGTCGAAGATCTTGAAGGACGCGATCGTGAGCAGCACCGTCACGAGGAACATCGTGGGGCGGATGCCGGGGAGCGTGACGTTCCAGAAGCGCTGGATCGCGTTCGCACCGTCCATTCGCGCCGCCTCGTAGAGCTCGCGGGGCACCGTCTGGAGACCCGCGAGGAACAGGATCATGTAGTAGCCCATGTCGCGCCACGTGCTGATGATCACGATCGCGGGCATCGCCCAATCCTGCGACGTGAGCCAGCCGGGCGGGTTCGCGATGCCGAGGAAGCGCAGGAACTGGTTGATCGGGCCGTAATCGGGGCTGAAGAGCAGATTCCACACGAGGGCGATCGCCACGATCGAGGTGATGTAGGGGAAGAAGGCGGCCGTGCGGAAGAACGCCACGCCGCGGAGCTTGGTGTTCAGCAGCAGCGCGAGGCCGAGCGACACCGCGATCGTGAGAGGCACGTGCAATGCCGCGAAGTAGAGCGTGTTGACGAACGAGCGCTGGAAGAGCGGGTCGCGGACGAGCTTCACGAAGTTCTCGAACCCGATGAAGTCGCCCTTGCCGAAGATGTTGTAGTCGGTCAGCGAGACGTAGAAGAGCGTCACCACGGGTACGAGCGTGATGATCGCGAAGCCGACGAAGTTCGGCAGGATGAAGCTCCAGCCGAGCAGCGTGTTGCGCAGCACGAGCTTCGAACGGCGGCGCGGGGGCACGGTGCCGACGCGGTCGGCGACTGCGCTCGTCATGGCGTCTCCTGTGGGATATGAGGATAGGGCGGCGAAGGTGCCCGGTGCCGGTCGCGACAGCGACCGGCACCGGGAGTGGTGCTGCTAGAGAGCGGCGAAGGCGGCGCCGGCATCGGCGATCGCCTGCTCGAGGGACTTCGCCTTCGTCAGGATCTCGGTGTGCATCGTGCCGAGGATCGTCTGCACGGCCGCCGTGTCACCCGAGGTCGGGTTCTCGGGGTGCGTCTCGTGCGTCGACCACGCGAACTTCGAGAGATCGTCCGTCGGCGCCCCGTCGACCGCGAAGTACGCCTGGGCGACCGCGTCCGACGTGTTGGCCGGGGTGATGCCGATGCCGGCGAGCAGCGAGGCCGCCTCGTCGCTCATCGCGTACTCGAGGAACGCCTTCGCCGCCGCGACCTTCTCGGGGGCGATCGCCGCGTTGATGCCGAAGCCCGTCGGGTCGCCGAAGGTCACCGGCAGATCGACGGTCGAGTCATCCACCTGCGGGATCGGCGCGAAGCCCCAGTTGAACGTGTCGGCCTCTCCCGACGCCCGCTGAGAGATGAGGGTCGCGACGTACCACGTGCCCATGGGGAGCATCGCGGCGTGCTGCTTGCCGAACTCGCCCTGATAGGTCGGGCTGTTGGCGCTCGACGTGGCGAAGTCGATCTGGTAGCCGGCAGCCTCGCGGTCGAGGCGGCGCTGGTACAGGTCCTCCATGTAGGAGTAGTCGCCCGAGAAGATGTCGCCATCGAACTGCGCGGTCGCGAAGCCCTGCGTCGTCGACTGCCAGCGGTGCTCGTACGTGCCGAAGTGATCGGGCGTCGTCAGCGCCTGGGCTGCGGCGTCGTAGTCGTCCCATGTCCACGAGCCATCGGGGTAGTCGACGCCTGCCGCGTCGAAGATGTCCTTGTTGTAGAACAGCACCCACGAGTCCTGGCGGTACGGCACGGCGTACTGCGTGCCGTCGACCTCGTACGACGAGGCGCCCCCGACCGTGTCGGGGATCTGGATGTCGGAGACGTCGAGCAGCTGCTCGCCGTCGACGAAGACGGGAACGTACTTGACCTCCTTCTGCGTGATGATGTCGGGTGCCGAGCCCGCGCCCAGGTCGGCGGTGACGAGCGTGTTGTACTCGGCGGGGTCGTACTCGACGAGTTCGACGGTGTTGCCCGTCGCGGCCTCGAAGCCGTCGGCGAGCACCTGGAACTCAGGGGTCGTCTCAAGGCTCCAGCCCGAGATGGTGAGGGTGACAGGGCCGGCCTCTTCGGTCGGATCGGCCTCGGGCGCTCCGCCGCCGCAGGCGGTGAGCGACAGCGTGGCGACGACGGCGAGGCCGGTCGCGACGACGAACTTGCGCTTCATGAGTGTGCTGCTCCTTTGCAATTGCTCCGGCCCTGCGTCGGGCGCGGCTCTCGGGGGGTGGTGCTACCTGACCGCCGCGTAGGCGGCCGGGAGTGGATGGAGGCGGGATGCCGTGGCCACGCCGTCCGGCCACGTCACGCGCGCTGCGAGCTCATCGAGCTCGATCGCGGCGACGGACAGGTCGCCTGCTGCGGCGCCGTCGAGGGCGACGATCGTCGCGACCCATTCGCCGACGGCGACGGGGTGCTCGACGACGGGGACGGCGGTGTGCGCGCCGAGCGGGCTCGCGTCGGAGCGGGTCGCGACGGCGACCACCCCGCCGGGCGTCAGGGGGCGGATGCCGCTCACAAGGGATCCCGTGGCTGCCCGCGCGACATCGTCCTCCGTCGTCTTCCGCGGCGCGTCGTCGTCGGCGAGCGCCCACCCGCCGATGCGGAGACGCAGGGCTGCGGCATCCTGACCCGCCGCGAGGCGGTCGACGCGGCTCATCCGCACCTCCCACGGCCCACGGACGAGCGAGAGCACCGTGAGGTCGCCGGCGACCTCGACGTCGCCCGTGATGCCCGAGCCGTGGCGGGTCTGGGTCGCCGCCGGGTCGATCCAGTGTGCGTGGGCCGTCGACGCCGCGATGCCGACGCCGTCGGCGATCTCGGCGCCCAGGAGCGTCATGGCGGCACGGTGCGTCGCTCGGCCCGCCGCATCGACGAGGGCGACGGACTGCTCGAGCGGCTCGCGCCACGCCCGCCCGTCGGCGAGCGGTGCGGCGGCGGTGGAGTATCCGAGTCGCGCGTACAGCGGCGAGTCGCCGACGAGCGTGCCCGCGGCCGCGTGGTCGGTGCCGTGGTTCACGACGCGGACGACCCCGTCCGCGCGCGTCCCCGAGACGATCCAGCCCGCGGCGCCGACGCGGCGGATCGAGTCCGTCTCCTCGACCGGCAGCGGCTCTGCCGGCGCGGTCCACACGGGGTGGTCGGCGGGCAGCGAGATTCCGAGGAGTCCCTTGACGGCCCAGTACGGCGACGCCGGCCCCGAGTAGGACTGCGCGAGCCTGCGCCATTCGCGGTGCCATCCCATCGAGAGGATGCCGTCCGCGGCCGGGATCCCGCGGTGGGCGAAGTGCCCGACGACGCGGTTCGCGGCGTGGCGGAGGAGCCCGGGCGACGAGGACGGCACCTCGGCGATGATGCCCGCCCAGAACGGCGCCGCCGCGGCGAACCGATAGATGAGGCTGCGGCCCTGGACGAGCGGCGAGCCGTCCGCCCCGACGAGGGCTGCGGCGTCGAGGAGGAAGCGGTCGAGGGCCGCGACATCCGTCGCCGTGCGGCCCCCCGCGAGCTCCGCGGCGCCCTGCATGCGCGACCACAGGATCGGGTAGAGGTGCAGCGCCCAGCCCACGTAGTGGTCGAACGAGCGCTCGAAGCCGTCGGAGATCCAGCCGTCGGCCCGCGCGAGCGAGTCGTGCAGCGCGAGGTCGTCGGCGATGTCCTGCGCCGACCACGGCCCGCCGACCGAGCGCAGGAACGTCTGCACGACGACGCGGAACCAGAGCCAGTTGGTCGTGGGGTAGGTCGTGTCGCCGACGACGGGCGAGAGGTAGTCGACGACGCGCTCCTTCGTCACCTGGTCGAGGCGGTCCCAGATCCAGGGGCGCGTCATGTCGAGGATGAGGGCGAGGGACGCCGCCTCGACCTTCGCCTGCGCGTGCTCGTCGAGGCGCACCCAGCGGTCGCGAGAGGACGGGTCGACGCCCGCGACGATGCCGCGCGTGTAGGAGTCGATGAGGTCGTCGACGCCCTGACCGCGCTCGCCCGCGATGCGGAAGCCCGCGAGCAGGAACGTGCGGGCGAACCCTTCGAGCCCGTCGACGGCGTGGCCGTAGCCGCCCTCGGCGCCGGGCGGCGTGATGCGCGCGAAGCTGGGCGAGGCCCATCGCCGGGCTCCGTCGAGGAGCCGGTCGGCATACGCGAGCCACTCACGGCGGCTCCAGTCCGCGGGCGCGGCAGCAGGCTCGAACGTCACGGATTCTCCTTTGAAAACGCAGAGACGACGTCACGGTCGTTCTCGAACGTTTTGGAGATTATCAACCGTTTTCGACCAATGCAAGTAACGATTTGACCTGATACGATCATTTTCGATCATCGCTCCACGACGATCAGCAGGAGTCGTCGCTCGACGGAGAGGAAGACGCCATGAGCACCGAGACGGTCGCGGGCGCCGGCACGCCTCTCGCGTCGGCCTTCGGCGAGGATGCCACGCCCGCCGCGCTCGCGGCGATCCTGACCGCGCCGCACCGCGCCCTTCCCGTCGCCCCCGCCGTCGACCGATCGGTGTGGGATGCCGTCGACGCGAGCGATGTGCGCGCCCGAGCCGAGGCAGACCTCGCGACGCCATGGCCCGTGCCGCTTGCGAGCGCGGCCGCCCGCGTGCACCGGGACGGCGACAGGTCGGCGTGGGAGGGCGCGGCCTTCGCCCGCCAGGACCGCCTGAGCCGAGCGACGGTGGTCGCCGCCGCGACGCTCGAGGAGCGATGGATCGACGAGGTCGTCGACGGCATCCAGCTCCTGTGCGAGCAGAGCTCGTGGTGCTGGCCCGCGCACGACGACGCGTTCGCACGACGCGGCGTCGTGCTCGCGACCGTCACGGACCCGTTCGTCGACCTCGGCGCGGGCGAGGTCGTCGGTCAGCTGGCCTGGATCGACCACGTGCTCGGCACGCACCTCGACGCACGGGCACCCGGCGTCCGGGAGCGGATCCGGCACGAGGCGCGCGCCCGCGTCGTCGACCCGTTCGTGACCCGAAGGGACTGGCACTGGCTCGGCCTCGACGGCGACGTGCACAACTGGAACCCGTGGATCCACGGCAATGTCCTCGTCGCGGCGCTGCGCCTGCTCGACGGCGACGGCGAAGCGGCGCTGCGCGCACGGACCGTCGCGCTCGTGATCGAGGGCCTCGACCGGTACGTCGCGTCGCTGCCCGCCGACGGCGCGATCGACGAGGGCTACTCGTACTGGTGGAACGGCGCGTGCCGCGCGCTCGAAGGCCTCGACCTCCTCGCACATGCGACCGACGGCCGGCTCTCCGCCGCGGATGCGGTGCCGGCGCTGCGAGAGACCGTCGCCTTCCCGCACCGCATGCACCTCGGCGGCGACTGGTACCTCAACCTCGCCGACGGCCCGGCACGACCGACTCCCGATCAGCCGTGGCAGGCGCTGCACCGTGCGGCGGTGCGGATCGGAGACGACGACGCCCGTCGGCACGCTGCATCCCACCGCGCGCGCCCGCCGCACGAGGCGGCCGGCCTCGGGCGGCTCCTGCGGGCGTTGACCGATCCGGACTGGTCCGTGGCTGGGCCCACGCGGCCCGAGGCTCCGCGCGCGCGTGGAGGGTCCGCAGCATCCGTCGCTGCTCCCCCGCTCGTACGGGACGTGTGGCTCCCCTCGACGCAGGTGCTCATCGCGCGCGAGCGCGCGGGCAGCGCCGACGGGCTGACGCTCGCGATCAAGGGCGGGCACAACGGCGAGCACCACAACCACAATGACGTCGGCTCGTTCGTCGTCGCGTCCGACGGCGTGCCCGTGCTCGTCGACGCGGGGCGTCCGACGTACACGGCCGCGACGTTCGGGCCCGACCGGTACGCGATCTGGACGATGCAGAGCTCATGGCACAACGTGCCCGAGATCCGGGGCATCGCGCAGAGCGCGGGCGCGGCATCCCGTGCTCGCGACGTGACGGCGACGGCGACGGATGCCGCGGCCTCGCTCTCGCTCGAGATCGCAGGCGCGTATCCCGCCGCCGGACTGCGCGGATGGCGGCGCACCGCGACGCTCGACCGCCGGACCGGAGGCGTGCGCATCGACGACGAGTGGGATCTCGAGCCGTGGACGGGAGCGCATGAGCCCGAGACCACCGTGCGCATGCTCGTCGCGGGACAGGTCGCGCTCGGGGCGGGGACGGCGCGGATCACCCCGCTCGACGGCGCCTCGCCCGTCGTCCTGCGCTGGCACGCCGACGTCGACGCGCGCACGATCGTGCGAGACCTCGACGATCCGTTGCTGACCGACGTGTGGGGCGCGCGGCTCACCCGCATCGACCTCGTCGTCACACAGCGGCGACGACTGTCGGTCACGGTAGAAAAGGACCTATCGACCCTCGAGGATGAGCGATGACCGACCAGACGCAGCACGCTCCGCTCGCTCCTGCGCGCCACGCGCACGTCCTCGCGGCGCTCGCGCGCGACGGGATCGTGCGGGTCTCGCAGCTCATCGACGAGCTCGGCGTCGCCCCCGTCACGCTGCGGCGCGACCTCGCGCAGCTCGAGGAGGAGGGCCTGCTCGTGCGCGTGCACGGCGGCGCCGTCTCGCCGCAGGGCGCGAATCCCGAGCCGACTCCCGCCGCGCCCGCGGAGGACCGCACGGGCGGCTCGATCGCCGTGCTCGTGCCGTCGCTGAACTACTACTGGCCCAACGTCGTGCGCGGCATGGAGCAGGAGGCCCGTCGGCTCGGCTACCGGCTCCTGCTGCGCGGGGCGTCGTACGAGCTCCAGGACGAGCGGCCCGTGCTCGAGCGGATCGTCGCGAGCGACGACATCCGCGGCCTCATCCTCGCCCCCAACACCGACACGGCCCACGCGCAGGACGTCGTGCAGTGGCTCGCCGAGTGCGGCCTGCCGAGCGTCCTCGTGGAGCGGGATGCCGTCGTCCTGCCCGGTCGCGAGCCCGTCGAGAACGTCACGACCGATCACGCGCTCGGCGCCGTGCTCGCGGCGCGCCACCTCGCGGCGCTCGGACACCAGCGAGTCGGCCTCATCCTCTCGAGGGATTCGCCGACGGGCCGGAAGATCGTCAAGGGCTGGGATGCCGCCTGCGCCGAGCTCGAGCTGAGCCCGACGCAGCACTTCGAGCAGCTGTTCCCCGACCGCAACAGCCCCGACTTCTCGGCCGCCGTCGACGCGGCCCTCGACACGGCGCTGGAGACCGGGGTCACGGGTCTGCTCGTGCACTCCGACCCCGAGGCGATGGCCTTCATAGACATCGCCCTGAACCGCGGCATCTCGGTGCCCGGCGACCTGTCGGTCATCGCGTACGACGACGAGGTCGCCGAGCTGTTCACGCCGGCCCTCACCGCGGTCAGTCCGCCGCGCGCCGCGGTGGGCGCCGCCGCCGTCGACCTCCTCGCGCGGCGCCTCGCAGACCCGGGCCGTCCCGTCCACCGCGTCGTGCTGAGCCCCACCCTCAACGTCCGGCAGTCGACCGCCCGCCGTTCGCAGTGAGGGCCGTGATGACGGCATCCGCTCGTCGCCCGGCCCTCTCCCAGACTTCGCAGATTCACGCCGAGCGCGCAGGAGACCTCGCAGGGCCGTGCGAACTACGCGGCATTCTGCGAAGTCTGTGAGCCGCTGTCGGCCGTGCCGCTCGGGCGCCGCGGCCGCAGGAGGCTCAATCGACGAGCAGCAGGCGGGGCAACGCGTCCTTGAGCCACGCCCCGAGGCGCTCCACGCTCCACCGTCGACAACGACGACCCGCACAAGCTCATGATCCCCGCGATCGAGGCTCTCGCCGGCCAGGGCAGGCTGCTCGTCGTCGCGACCGGCGGAGCCGGAACGGCCGAGCTGCGGGCGCGCTACCCGCGCGACGACGTGCTGATCGAGGACTGCGTCGACTTCGAGCAGGCGTTCCCGCACACGCAGGTCTACGTCACGAACGGCGGTCTCGGCGGCGTGCTGCTCGCGCTCAGCCACGGGGTTGCGCTCCTCGTCGCCGGCATGCGCGAGGGCAAAGGCGACATCAACGCCCGCCTGGCGAGCCGCGGCCTCGCGGTGGACCTCCGCACGGAGAAGCCGTCCACTCGGGCGATCGCTCGCGGCGCCGAGCGCGTCCTGGGCGACGCCGGTATGACGGAGCGCGTCGCGGGGGTCGCGGCATCCCTCGCCGCCCTCGACTCCGTCGAGCTCGTCGTCCGCGGGATCCTCGACCGCGTGCCGGACAGCGATCCACCGCGGGCGCACCGCCCCGCCGACGCGACCGCCGATTGAGCATACGGCACGGTGACCCCTCGACCGCCGCGTGCGCAATGGCGGGGATCCGGGCCGCCACGCCGTGCCGCGGCATCCACCACCGGCGTGTCGCCCCATCGATCCGCCGTTGCGTACACGATCCGGGCCGCCGCGCCGCGTCAGGGGGTGTCGCCGAGATTCTCCGAAAGGATCTCGAGCACGTTCGCACGCGATCGCCGGGCGCCGTCGTGCATCGTGCGGGCGACGGCGTCGACGAACGCCTCCACGAACACGGCGTGCGCGACGCGGGACGTGTGCTCGAGCTCCTCGCGGAAGCTCGCTCCCGCGGGGGCGATGACGAGCACGACGTCGGCCCGCTCCGTGAGGGAGGATGCCGCGAACGAGGTCAGGGCGACGACCCGCGCGCCGGCGGTGCGCGCCGCGGCCGCCGCGCGCAGGCTCGCCTCGTTGGCGCCGGATCCGCTGATGACGACACACACGTCGTCGGCGTCGAGGTGGCGCGCGGCGATCTGCTGGGCGATCGTGTCGGCGACGGTCTCGGCGGGTCTGCCCACCGCCGTCAGGCGCATCGCGAGGTCCGACGCGACGGGGGCCGACAGTCCGTTCGCGACGACGAGCAGCCGCCGCGCTCCGCGGATGGCCTCGACGGCGGCCTCGACATCCTCGTCCGTCAGCAGGCTCGTCGCGGCGCGCAGGCTCTGGGCCGTGCGGTCGATGTCGGCCCGGATGCCGCCGAGCACGCTCGAGCCGTAGTCCTCACCCGTCTCGATCTGGCGGCCGAGCTCGGCGGCGAGGGCGACGCGCAGCTGCGGGTAGCCCCGGTACCCGAACGTCTGACACGCGCGCACGACGGTCGAGCGGCCCACGCCGATGCGATCGGCGAGCTCCTGCGCGGTCAGCTCGATGACGGTCTCGGGCTCCCCGACGATGAGGTCGGCGACGCGGCGCTCGCTGGGCTGGAGAGAATTGCGCACGGCCGCGATGCGCACGGTCGTCGGTGCGTCAGGTGCGGACACTCGGACCCTCCATGATGCGGCGGCGGATGCGGCCCGACACGGCGTCGATCGTCATCGTGACGACGACCACGACGATGAGCAGCATCCCCACTGTCGACCACTCACGGTACTGCGTGTACGACGTCAGCATGTCGCCGATGCCGCCGACGCCGATGAGACCCAGGACCGCCGACGCGCGCACGTTGATCTCGAACCGGTAGAGCCAGAACGACAGGAACGTGGGAGACGCCTGCGGCCAGACTCCCCAGCGCAGCACCTGGCTCGTCGAGCCGCCCGCCGCGCGGGCCGCCTCGATGGGCCCCGGCGGCACGGCCTCGACGGCTTCGTACCCCCACTTGCCGAGCGTGCCGACGCCGTTGAGCGCGAGGGCGAGGGCCCCCGTGAGCGGGGTCAGGCCCGTGACGGACAGGATGATGATCGCGAAGACGAGCTCGGGCACGGCGCGGATGACCGAGAACACGAGCCGCAGCGCCCACCGCACGGGCGCGGGGCCGAAGCCGCGCGCCGCGACGAGGCTGAGCGGTGTCGCGACGAGGATGCCGAGCACCGTGCCGATCCACGCCATCTCGACGCTGCGCCACGTCTGCCAGAGCGCCTCTGGCAGCTTCGACCAGTTCGGCGAGCCGAACATGAGCCCGACGTAGCGCAGCACCTCGGCGGGAAGCTCGACGAGCCGCGACCACGTGATGTCGACCGACCAGAACGACGCGACGACCACGACGGCGACGACGGTCCATGCGACGGCGCGGAGGGGGCGGCGCGGGCGCGGAGGAAGGGCGAAGGATGCCGCGGCCGGCGCCGATGCACGGCTCGTCGACGCGGGCGCGCTCATACGAGCCTCCGGCGGATCGCGTCGCTCACGGCGTCGATGATCACGACGATGACGAGGATCTCGAGGATGATGAGCGAGAGCTGGTCGTACCGGTAGTACGTGCGCACGGCGTCGATGAGCAGGCCGATGCCGCCGGCGCCGACCAGGCCCAGCACGGTCGATGCCCGCACGTTCAGCTCGAACACGTACAGGGTCTGCGACACGAAGGACGGCCACGCGTCCGGCAGGGCGACCGTGCGGTTGATCTGGGTCTGCGTGCCGCCGGCGGCGCGGCCGGCCTCGAGGGGACCGGCATCCATCGTCTCGATCGACTCCGAGACGAGCTTGACGACGATGCCGACGTTGAACAGGACGAGCGAGATGATCCCGGGGAGCGCCCCGACGCCGACCATCGCGACGAGCACCGACGCGTAGACGAGCTCGGGAACGCTGCGGACGACGTTCAGGATGCCGCGCAGCGCGCCGCGCGTCCATCGTCTCGGGTTCGTCGGCCGCGCCGCCCACATGCTCAGCGGCAGCGAGATCGCCGCGCCCACGGCCGTGCCCAGCACCGCCATCTGCAGCGTCTCGAGCATCGGCGCGACGGTCCGGGGGAAGAACGACCAGTCGGGCT
The DNA here is from genome assembly GCF_011759705.1 of Microbacterium ulmi. GTDB lineage: Bacteria > Actinomycetota > Actinomycetes > Actinomycetales > Microbacteriaceae > Microbacterium > Microbacterium ulmi. The sequence goes on from NZ_JAAOZF010000001.1 coordinate 589,306, forward strand.
GGAGGAGCTGCCCGACCCGGATCGCGCCCTGCTGCCAGTTGCGCACGATCGCCGACAGGTCCAGTCCCACGCCGATGACGGGGAGACACATCACGACCGTGAGGGCGGCGACAGCGCCGAACGCGAGCCACGGCTTCCACCGGCCCCCTGGCCGGGCGGGCGGCGCCGGCGCCGTCGTCATGGTGCTCATCGATCGAGCCGGTCGGCCGCCGTGAGCGAGCGGCCGTAGATCTCCTCGAACACGGCGTCCGAGGCATCCGACGCAGGCCCGTCGTACACGATCTCGCCCGCGCGCATGCCGATCATGCGCGTGCCGTACTCGCGCGCGAGATCGAGCAGGTGGAGATTGACGAGGACCGTGATGCCGAGGTCCTGATTGATGCGGCGGAGGTCGTCCATGACGCCGCGAGCCGTCGGAGGGTCGAGGCTCGCGACGGGCTCGTCGGCGAGCACGATGCGCGGCTGCTGCGCGAGGGCGCGCGCGATCGCGACGCGCTGCTGCTGCCCGCCCGACAGCGCGGACGCGCGCTCGTACACCTTCGAGAGGATGCCGACCCGGTCCAGCGCCTCGTACGCGAGCCGCCGATCGGCCTCGCGATAGGCGCCGACGAGCGTGCGCCACAGCGCGGTGTGGGCGAGGCGGCCCACGAGGACGTTGTTGAGCACGGTCGTGCGGCCCGCGAGGTTGAAGCTCTGGAAGACCATGCCGATGTGGCCGCGCAGCTCCCGCAGTGCGGCGGCCGACGCACCGTCGACGCGCCGGCCGCCGACCTCGACCTGTCCGTCCGTGGCGGGCACGAGCCCGTTGATCGTGCGGATGAGCGTCGACTTGCCCGAGCCCGAGAGTCCGACGATCGCGACGAGCTCGCCCGCCGCGATGTCGAGGTCGACGCCGCGCAGGCCCACGGTGCCGTTCGGGTAGCGGACGGTGACGCCGGAGAGACGGATGCCCCACGGCGCCGGAGCGGGAGCTCCGGCGCCGTGGGTCGCGAGGGTCGTGGTCACTGCAGTCCGAGCTGCTGCGCCGCGCGCGCGACGACGTCGAGCGACGACGGGTCGGCGGGGGCGAGCTTCGTGATCGAGTAGATGCTCTGGAGCACCGTCGAGCCCTCCTCCGTGTTGGAGAAGTCCGCGAGCGCCGTCGCGATGCGCGCGCGCAGCTCGGGCGAGAGGTCCTTCGAGAGGGCCACGCCGTCGTTGGGGATCTCGTCGGTCAGCGCGAAGACGACGACCTTCTGCCCGACATCCGGGGTGTCCTTCACGACGATGTCGCGCGCGTCCCAGAAGCTGAAGCCCACCTCGGCGTCGCCGTTGTAGACCGCGAGCACCGACGCGTCGTTGGCCGTGACGGGCACGCTCTCGAAGTCGTTGTCGATGTCGAGGCCGGCCTCCTTGAGCGCGAGCATCGGATAGATGTAGCCGGCGGGCGAGCCAGGACCGAGGACTGCGACCTTCGAGCCCTTGACCTTCGTGATCGAGTCGAGGCCGGCGGGGCCCTGCAGCGCGTCGGCGCCGTTGCAGAAGAGCTTGCCGTCGCGCTCGACGGGCTCGTCCTCGCAGAACTTGTCGGGGTTGTTCGTCATGAACTGGCCGGGGTAGGTGATGTTGCCGTTGCGCTCGGTCTGGAGCACGACCTCGGCACCGTACCGGTCGTTGGCCTGCCACAGCTGGAGCGAGGGCAGGAAGCCGATCTGCGCCTGGCCGGCGCCCATCGCCTCGACGGCTGCCTGGTAGTCCTTCGAGACGACGCCCGTCACGGTGATGCCGAGCTCCTCCGTGAGGAAGTCGGTGAGCGGAGCGGCCGTGTCGACGAGGCCCGCCTGGTCCTGCGAGGGCACGAGCGCGAGCACGAGCGACGTGGGGTCGGCGGGAGCCGTGCCGGCTGCTTCGGGATCGGCGTCGCTCGCGCAGCCCGCGAGCGCGACGGACGCCAGCGCCGCCGCGGCGACCGCGGACGCGATGCGGATTCTCTTGCTGTTCATGGTTCCTCTTTCGATGGATGGTGCCGTGGTGGGAGTGCGGAGGCGAGGTCGGGGCGTGTTCAGGGAAGACGGACGGATGCCGCCCACTCGGCGAGCGCGGGGAGCAGCTCCTCGAGGGTCGGCGCCCGGAAGGTGGGCATCGCGTCGGCGTCGGCATAGCCGCCGACGAACGCCGTCGCGTGCCCGCGCGCGTGCGCGGGTGCGAGATCGTTGCGCCACACGTCGCCGATGCTCAGCACGGGCGCCGCGGGGTCGAGCTCGTCGAGGAGCCGCTCGAGGCCGTGCGGCTTGGCGGCATCCGAGACGACGCGGTCGAACAGGCCCGTGAGCCCCATCGCCGCGAGCGCCTCGTCGAGCCTCGTCGCCGGCGCGTTCGTGACGAGGACGCGGTCGGCGTCCACGTCGCGCAGGAACGCGGCCAGTCCTCGGGGAGCCTCGACGAGGGCGGCGGGACCGCCGAGCTGGGCCCGGCTGAGAGCGTAGGCGGCCGCCAGGTCGTCGTCGCCGACGCCGCGCGCGAGGGCCTCGCGCCTGATGAGGTCGTAGCCGTCGACGACGTCGGCTCGCGGCCCGCGGAGAGACAACGCGACGGCGTCGACGAAGCCGGCGTCGGGCAGTGCGCTCTCCGCCACGGCCCGGGCGTACGCGAGGAGCGGGCCGTCGCCGAGGGCGACGGTTCCGTCGAAGTCGAAGATGATGGTGGGACGGGGCACGGGTGAGAACTCCTGTCTGGACGCATCGTCCATGATGCACAGGATATGTGGACGCTTTGCCCCCGCGATGTAAACACTGGATGAACTCGTGCCGATAGCGTGGACGGGTGGACGCCTCAGACGCCGCGACGGATGCCGCATCCCCCGCCCCGAGGGACACGGCGCAGCGATACGCGTCAGCCTCGGAGTCAGACGCGGCGGCCATCGCGCAGCTGGACGCCTGGTCCGCGAGGGCGGAGGCCGATCCCGTGGGCGCGATCGACGCGCTGCCGTGGCTGGCGGACTCGCTCGAGCGTGACGCCCGCGCCGATCGGTTCGCGCACTGGGGGCGGTCGACGGTGATCGACGAGAACGTCGGCGTCGCCGTGCTCCCCCGCGGACCGTTCGACGAGCTGCACCGCCGCGCGGGCATCGACGCTCGGTGGCCGGTCGGCCACGCCGGCGTCCTGCACGTGTACGGCTACCTGCTGTCGACCGTGCCGACGCCGTACGGGCTCAAGCGTGCGCGCTGGCTCGACGGGGGGCTCGCGGAGGCGTGCGGGCTCGGACGGGCGGGCCTGCTCCCGTGGCGGGGCGGCGGCACGCTGCTCGCCCGCGCGACCGTGTCGGCCCGGCGGCTGCTCGCCGAGAGCGCGGTGCGCACGGAGGAGGTCGACGGACGACGGGCGGTCATCGCGATCGGCCGGGCCGCGGCATCCGGGGTCAGCCCTCTCGCCTACGCGATCGACGGGCGCCTCGTCACGATGTTCCCCGTCGACGACGCCGCTGCCCTCCTCGCCGGACTCGGCGCGCCGCGTCTGCGCTGGAACGCCGCGCACTGACCCGGAGACTCGCCCCGCCGTTCCTCGCTCACAGACTTCGCAGAATCGCGCCTTCCTCGGCGAGATCTCGCGCGATGATGCGAGGAAGAGCGATTCCTGCGACCTCTGTCGACCCCGACGGGTCAGCGCGGCGCGTGCGCCTCGAGGAATTCGTAGAGATCGGTCGTGTCGACGCCCGGGAACGAGCCCGTCGGCAGGGTGGCCAGGAGCGTCCGCGGGGTGCGGACGTTTGGCCACGAGTTGTCGCGCCACTCCGACTCGAGCTCGGCGGGAGCGCGCCGGCAGCACACCTCGACGGAGTGCTTCGACACTCCCCTGTTCTGCGTATCGCGGCCGAGGAACCACTTCGTGTCGTCGAAGCGCACACCCACCGACACGGAGTGCGCGCCCTCGCTCGACAGCTCGACGCGGGCCGTGCACCAGTACGTGCCGTTGCCCGTGTCGGTGTACTGATAGTACGGGTTGAAGTGGTCGTCGACGTCGAAGACCGCGCGCGAGGTCCACCTGCGGCAGCACATCTGCCCCTCGATCGCACCGAGACGGTCGGTCGGGAAGTTCACGTCGTCGTTCTCGTACGCCTTCGTGATGGTGCCGGACTCGTGCACCTTGAGGAAGTGCACGGGGATGCCGAGGTGCACCGTGGCGAGGTTCGTGAACCTGTGCGCCGCCGTCTCGTACGAGACGGAGTACGCGTCGCGGAGGTCCTCGATCGAGATCGCGCGATCCTGCTTCGCGTCCTGCAGGAAGGGCACGGCGTGCGACTCGGGGATCAGCAGCGCCCCCGTGAGGTAGTTCGTCTCGACGCGCTGGCGGAGGAACTCGGCATAGCTCGTCGGCTCGCGATGCCCCAGGATGCGGCTCGAGAGCGCCTGCAGCACGGCCGTGCGGGGGTCGCCTTTCGACGTGACCCTGCTGGACAGATAGAGCCGGCCGTTCTTGATGTCGGCGACGCTGCGGGTCGTCTGCGGCAGGTCGGGCACATAGTGCAGCGTGAACCCCAGGTGGGCCGCGATGTCGGATGCCGTCCGCTGCGTCAGCGGACCCCCGGGGTGGTCGACGGCGTGGAGGATGCGGCGTGCCTGCTCCTCGAGCTCGGGGAAGTAGTTGTCCTGCGTGCGCATGAGCCGGCGCAGGGCCACGTTGGCCCGGCGCGCCTCCTCCGGCGTCGCGGCGCGCTCGTCGCGCAGCCGGTCGATCTCGCCCTGCAGCGCGAGCATCGCGGTCAGCGCCTCCGTCGGCACCGTCTTGCCGATGCGGAAGGCCGGGATGCCGAGCGCCTGGAACGTCTGTCCCTTCATGGCACGTTCGAGCGCGATCTCGAGCGTCGCGCGCTCGTCGAGCGGCTCGGACTCGAGGAGGGACTCGAGCGCCGTGCCGAGCGCCCGCGCGATGGCGCGCAGGAGCGTGAGCTTCGGCTCGCGCCGCCCGTTCTCGATCATCGAGAGCTGGCTCGGCGCGCGGTCGACGAGCGCTGCGAGCTCTTCGAGCGTCAGTCCGCGCTCGGTCCGCAGCTGACGGATGCGCCGGCCGATCGTGAGGGAGTCCACTCCTTCATCGTCCGGGATGCCGGCGCGCGGATCGCGAGCAGGAGACAGCGTCATACGGGAATTCTGTCACGTTTGCAGAATTTCGATGAAACTTCACATCCGATTCGGCCAAGACGGGTCGGAATCTTCACCCAGAGTGGACACACGACTCACCGCCGAGGCATCCGCTTCTCGGTCCCACCGACAGGAGAACCGCTCATGACCACTCACTCCGCTCCCGGCCGGCCTCCCCTCCGCGCCCGCGGTCCGCTGCGATATGGAGACCAGACGGAGACCGCCGCCGAGCTCCAGGAGATCTGGGACACCGACCCCCGCTGGGACGGCATCGAGCGCACCTACACGGCCGAGGACGTCGTCCGCCTGCGGGGCTCGGTGCGCGAGGAGAACACCCTCGCCCGCCGCGGCGCGGAGAACCTCTGGAACCTCCTCCACACGGAGGACTACATCCGCGCCCTCGGCGCCTATACGGGCGGCCAGGCCGTGCAGCAGGTGCGCGCAGGCCTCAAGGCCATCTACCTGAGCGGCTGGCAGGTCGCCGCCGACGGAAACCTCGCGGGCCAGACCTACCCCGACCAGAGCCTGTACCCCGCCAACTCCGTGCCCGCCGTCGTGCGGCGCATCAACAACGCGCTCATCCGCCAGGACCAGATCGAGCACGCCGAGGGCGAGCTCACGCAGGACTGGCTCGCGCCGATCGTGGCGGATGCCGAGGCCGGCTTCGGCGGTCCCCTCAACGCGTACGAGCTCGCGCAGTCGCTCATCCAGTCCGGCGCCGCCGGCATCCACTGGGAGGACCAGCTCGCGAGCGAGAAGAAGTGCGGACACCTCGGCGGCAAGGTGCTCGTGCCGACGCAGCAGCACATCCGCACGCTCAACGCGGCTCGGCTCGCGGCCGACGTCTCGGGTGTGCCGACCGTCATCATCGCCCGCACCGACGCCCTCGCGGCCGACCTGCTCACGAGCGACGTCGACCCCCGAGACCAGGAGTTCACGACGGGCGAGCGCACGAGCGAGGGCTTCTACCGGGTGCGACCGGGCCTCGAGTCGGTCATCAGCCGCGGGCTCGCTTTCGCGCCGTACGCCGACCTCATCTGGGTCGAGACGGGCGAGCCCGACATCGAGCTGGCGCGCGAGTTCGCCACCGCGATCCACGAGCAGTACCCGGGCAAGCTGCTGGCCTACAACTGCTCGCCGAGCTTCAACTGGAAGCGCCACCTCGACGACGAGCAGATCGCGACGTTCCAGAAGGAGCTCGCCGACCTCGGCTACAAGTTCCAGTTCATCACGCTCGCGGGCTTCCATGCCCTCAACTACTCGATGTTCGACCTCGCTCAGGGCTACGCCCAGCGCGCCATGAGCGCGTACGTCGAGCTGCAGGAGGCCGAGTTCGCGGCCGAGGCTCGTGGGTACACCGCCACGAAGCACCAGCGCGAAGCCGGCACGGGATACTTCGACTTCGTCTCCTCGGCGCTCAACCCCGACAGCGCCACCCTCGCCCTCGTCGGATCGACCGAGGCAGAGCAGTTCCACTGATCCAGTGATCCGGATGCCGCGCCCCGGCCGATCACGCCGGGCCGCGGCATCCCCACCCGCACGTCACACCTCACAGGAAAGAACCGGGCCATGACACCCACCGCCACGGGCTTCGCGCCCACGACGACACCCCTTCACACCCACACGGGTCCCGCGATCGAGATCACCGGCCGCATGGGACCCCGCTACGACGAGATCCTGACTCCCGAGGCGGTCGCGTTCCTCGCGGAGCTGCACCACAGATTCTCGGGTCGCCGGCACGACCGGCTCGCCGACCGCATGCGCACCCGCTACGAGATCGGCAACGGGCGCGACCCGAAGTTCCGCGACGACACTGCTCACATCCGCGAGGATGCCGAGTGGCAGGTCGCGGGCGCGGGACCGGGCCTCGAGGACCGGCGCGTCGAGATCACGGGTCCGACCGACCCCAAGATGACGATCAACGCCCTCAACTCGGGCGCCAAGGTATGGCTCGCCGACCAGGAGGACGCGACATCCCCCACGTGGAAGAACGTCATCGAGGGCCAGCTGTCGCTGTTCGACGCGATCCGCGGCCGGCTGACCTTCACGAGCCCCGCGTCTGAGACCGCGCCGGGCAAGGAGTACCGCGTCACGGCAGAGCGGACGCCGACGATCGTCATGCGTCCGCGCGGCTGGCATCTCGTCGAGAAGCACATCCGCTACACCGACCGCGCGGGGCGGGACTTCGCGGCATCCGGGTCGCTCGTCGACTTCGGGCTGTACTTCTTCCACAACGCGAAGCAGCTCATCGCGAACGGACGTGGGCCGTACTTCTACATCGCCAAGCTCGAGTCGAGCGAAGAGGCGCGGCTGTGGGACGAGATCTTCACGTTCTCGGAGGAGTACGTCGGCATCCCGCACGGGACGATCCGTGCGACCGTCCTCATCGAGACGCTGCCCGCGGCGTTCGAGATGGAGGAGATCCTGTTCGAGCTGCGCGACCACATCGCGGGCCTGAACGCCGGCCGCTGGGACTACATCTTCTCGATGATCAAGAACTACCGCGGCCGCGGCGCCCGGTTCGTGCTGCCCGACCGCAGCCAGGTCACGATGACGGTGCCGTTCATGCGCGCCTACACCGAGCTGCTCGTCAAGACGTGCCACAAGCGCGGAGCGTTCGCGATCGGCGGGATGAGCGCGTTCATCCCGAACCGGCGCGACCCCGAGGTGACCGAGCGCGCGTTCGAGAAGGTCGCGGCCGACAAGAAGCGCGAGGCCGGCGACGGCTTCGACGGCACGTGGGTCGCGCACCCCGACCTCATCCCGGTCGCGCAGGCCGAGTTCGACGCGGTGCTCGGCGACCGGCCGAACCAGGTCGACCGTCAGCGCCCCGAGGTCGACGTGCAGGCCGAGCAGCTGCTCGACGTGCACATCGGACTGCCGATCACGGCGGAGGGGGTGCACGGCAACGTGTCGGTCGCCGTGCGGTACATCGAGGCGTGGCTGCGGGGGCTCGGCGCGGTCGCGATCGACAACCTCATGGAGGATGCCGCGACCGCCGAGATCTCGCGCAGCCAGGTGTGGCAGTGGATCCACCAGGACCGCGAGACCGAGGACGGCACCAGGATCACGCGCGAGTACGTCGAGGGACTCCTGGCCCGAGTGCTCGGCGAGGTCGACCGGTTCGAGGGGGACCGGTTCGACGACGCCGCCGAGGTGTTCCGCGAGGTCGCCCTGCGCGATGAGTTCCCGGCGTTCCTGACACTGACGGCGTACGCGAAGCACCTCGTCGACGCGGACTGACGTCCAGCACGCGCGGATGCCTCGGGCCCGATCGGTCCGAGGCATCCGTGCCTGTGCTCCTCCGCCAGGCACCGTCACCGACCTCTCTCCACGCGTCGGCGACCTCGACGGACTCTCCCTGCTCGATGCTGGCAAGGTCATGGCACTCGGCCCTGACTGAAGGGGTGTACGTGTCCACCGAGACGATCGCCATCGTGATCAGCACCGCCGGCCGGCTCCTCGGCCTTCTGACGACGTTCTTCGGCGCGTTCGCTTGGATGATCAGACGCACGGACGCGCGGTTCGAGAGGCTCGGCGAACGGATCCGCGCCGTCGAGACCGAGCTCGTCGAGGTGAAGATCGGGATCGCCCGCCTCGAAGGCCCGCCGCGACGACTCGTGCCCGCGCGCTGAGCGGTTGCGGACGGAGCGGCTGCGAGTTCAGACGCGCGACGTCTCGCGCTGCCGGGAGCGCGTCTCCGCGGCGGCCGATGCCGCGGCCCTCTCGGCACGCTCGATGCGCTGCCCCCGGACGGCGCCGGCGATGGCGAACGCGAACAGCCACGTCCCCGCGGCGATCGTGACCGTCGCCGAGGTCCGGAACGCGGCGTCGGGATCGATCAGCAGCACGAGGCCGCCCAGCGACAGCACGCCGCCGAGCACGGCGCCGACAGCGCCCACCCTCGTCACGACGCATCCGCGCGCGAGCCACCATGCGACGATGCCCGCGACCACGAGGGCGATCGCGAAGACCACTGCTCCCCAGATCCATGCGCCCATGCGTGCCACGGTAGCGTTCGCGGGCGACCGGCGGGAGCCCCCTCGCGCGCAGCCTCGTCCGGTCGGCCGTCCCGGTCGTCGCACAGGCCGCGCGGGAGCTTCCCGACTACGCTCGAAGGCGTGACAGAACGCGCTCCGCTCTCCCGCAGGCCCACGCTCTCCGACAAGCTCGGCGCCATCGCCGAATCGGCGACCCTCAAGGTCGACGCGAAGGCCAAGGCACTCCAGGCCGCAGGCCGGCCCGTCATCTCGTATGCGGCGGGCGAGCCCGACTTCGCGACGCCGCAGTTCATCGTGGATGCCGCAGCCGAGGCACTCCGCAGCCCCGCGAACTTCCGCTACACGCCTGCCGCGGGGCTTCCCGTGCTCCGCGAGGCGATCGCCGCGAAGACGCTGCGCGACTCGGGCCTCGAGGTCGACGCCTCGCGAGTGGTCGTCACCAACGGCGGCAAGCAGGCCGTCTACCAGGCCTTTCAGGCGGTCGTGAACCCGGGCGACGAGGTGCTGCTGCCCGCGCCGTACTGGACGACGTATCCCGAGGCGATCGCGCTGGCCGACGGCATCCCCGTCGAGGTCTTCGCCGGCGCCGACCAGGAGTACAAGGTCACCGTCGAGCAGCTCGAGGCGGCCCGCACCGAGCGGACGACGGCGCTCGTGTTCGTGTCGCCGTCGAACCCCACCGGCTCGGTGTACACCCCCGAGGAGACGAAGGCGATCGGCGAGTGGGCCGTCGAGCACGGCATCTGGATCATCTCCGACGAGATCTACCAGAACCTCGTCTACGAAGGCGTCCGCGCCGTGTCGATCGTCGAGGCGGTGCCGGATGCCGCGGCCCAGACCATCCTCGTCAACGGGGTCGCGAAGACCTACGCCATGACGGGCTGGCGCGTGGGCTGGATGGTGGGCCCCGCCGAGGTCATCAGGCTCGCGGCCAACCTGCAGTCGCACCTGACGAGCAACGTCAACAACATCGCTCAGCGCGCGGCCCTCGCGGCGCTGACCGGTCCGCAGACCGAGGCCGACCGGATGCGCGTCGCGTTCGACCGTCGCCGCAGGCTCATCGTCTCGGAGCTCTCGAAGATCGAGGGCATCGTCGTCCCGAACCCGCTCGGCGCGTTCTATGTCTACCCCGACGTGCGAGGCCTTCTCGGCCGCGAGTGGCGGGGCAAGACCGTGCACACGTCGCTCGAGCTCGCCGACCTCATCCTCGACGAGGCCGAGGTCGCCGTCGTGCCGGGCGAGGCGTTCGGCCCGAGCGGCTACCTCCGCCTCTCCTACGCGCTCGGCGATGACGCGCTCCTGGAGGGCGTGCAGCGCCTGCAGGGACTGTTCGCGTAGCTCACCGGCATCGCCTCCACCCCGATCGCAGGCGGGTGTCGAAACCGGGTTCCCCCGTTCGTCGTCCTCACATAGCGTGACAACGAGAAGGGAACGCGACATGAGATATCTGCTGCTGGTGTGGGTCGACGAGGAGGCCGAAGCCGCCGAGCTGCCGCCGGGGACGATCGAGACCTGGATGGACGATGTCCAGGGCTCCGGCATCCGCCTCGTCGGGGGCGCCCTCGACGCGCCCGCGAGATCCACGCTCGTACGGGAGCGCGGGGGCGAGCTCCTCGTCACGGACGGCCCGTTCGCGGAGTCGAAGGAGTGGATCGGCGGTTTCGACCTGCTCGAGTGCGACAGCCTCGACGAAGCGCTCGGCGTCGCGCGGCGCCATCCCATGGTGGCCCTCGGCTCGATCGAGCTGCGGCCCATCGTGAGCCTCGGCATCCCGAGCGAAGAGCGCGTCGTCGCGTCGGACGGGGTGAAGGCATGAGGTACTTCATGTTCGTCGTCGCCGATCCGGCGGCCGAGCCCTACGACCACGAGCAGGACACGATCGGGCAGTGGGTGGACGAGATGACCGAGCGCGGCATCTCGATCACGGGCGAGCGCCTGCGGCCCGTCGATGATGCCACGACCGTGCGCATCCGCGGCGGCGAGCTGCTCGTGAGCGACGGCCCGTACATCGAGGCCAAGGAGTGGGTCGCGGGCTTCGACATCCTCGAGTGCCGCGACCTCGACGAGGCGATCGAGGTCGCCTCGAAGCATCCCATGGCGCGCTTCGGAACGCTCGAGCTGCGCCCGTTCTGGCCGCTCCAACTCGATGACGCGGGGCGTCCCGTCGACGACGTCCGCCCCGAGGAGGACCGCGCCTGAACGTCGGCGAGGCGCTCGCGCGCGCCCACCGCGAGGAGTGGGCGCGCATCGTCGCGACGATCATCCGCGTGACGGGCGACTGGAGTCTCGCAGAGGATGCCGCACAGGACGCGTTCGAGCGGGCGGCGGAGCGCTGGCCCGGCGACGGCATCCCGTCGAATGCCGGCGCGTGGCTCACGACGGTCGCGCGGAACGCGGCCCTCGACCGGCTGCGGCGGCAGGCGAACGAAGCGCGCAAGCTCCAGGAGGTGGGGGTCATGGACCAGCTCGCGGGCGGGTCGTCCGCCCCCGATGCGGCCGACGTCGTCGCGCGCACGTGGGACGAGGATGCCGATGACCGGCTCCGCCTCGTCTTCACGTGCGCGCACCCCGCGCTCGCGATGGAGGCGCGGGTCGCGCTCACCCTGCGCACGGTCGGCGGGCTCACGACGGGCGAGATCGCCCGGGCGTTCCTCGTCCCGGAGGCCACGATGGCGCAGCGCATCGTGCGGGCGAAGCGGCGGATCGCGCACGCGGGGATCCCGTATCGCGTCCCGGACCTGGCAGAGCTCCCCGAGCGCCTCGACGGCGTGCTCGCCGTGCTCTACCTCGTGTTCACGGAGGGATATGCCGCGACCTCCGGCGGTGCGCTCGTGCGCGTCGACCTCGCGGCCGAGGCGATCCGGCTCGTGCGCCTCGTGCTCGACATCGTCGCCCCCGACGCACGGGACGAGCCGCGGGCCCTCCTGGCCCTCATGCTCCTGCAGCACTCGCGCCGCGGAGCGCGCACCGACGCCGTCGGCGATGTCGTGCCGATGGAGGACCAGGACCGGCGCGCGTGGGATCGCGATGACCTCGCCGAGGCGTCGGCGCTGCTGCGTGAGGCGCACACCGTGCGCGGTGGATACCGCGTCCAGGCCGAGATCGCGGCGGAGCACGCGTTCGCTCCGACCGCCTCCGCGACCGACTGGGCACGGATCGTGCAGCTGTACGACGAGCTCGCGACCTTCTCGGCGTCGCCGTTCGTCGCCCTCAACCGCGCCATCGCGATCGGCTTCGCCCGGGGCGCCGACGCAGGGCTGGCCGAGCTCGCGCGGATCGAGGCGTCCGGCGCCCTGCCCGGGTATCACCTGCTGCCCGCCGCGAGGGCCGACCTGCTGCGCCGCTCGGGGCGCACGGATGCCGCGGCCGACGCCTACCGCACGGCGATCGCGCTCGCCCCGACGCTGCCCGAGCGCCGGTTCCTGGAGCGACGCCTCACGGATCTCGCGGGCCTCGAGAGCTGAGAGGCCTCCCCGCCGGTCCGCGCGTGTCGATCCCGACCGTCCTCGTTCGTCGTGTTCGTGAACGACCAGAGGAGGACGGCATGGGAATCCCCCGCGCACTCATGGAGCTGATCGCCGCGATCGCCAACCTGCGGCCCGACGACCGCGACGACTTCGTCGTCGCGGCGTCCGACGGCGAGGGGCTGCGGCCGCGCTAGAGCTCGACGCCCACGAGCACGGGCTCGGGCTGCAGGACCAGCCCGAACTCGGACTGCACGCGACCCTGGATGAAACGGGCGAGCTCTGCGAGCTCTGCGGCCGTCGCGCCCCCTCGGTTCGTCAGGGCCAGCGCATGCTTCGACGAGAGCGCCGCGCGCGACCGTGGCAGCCGGAAGCCCTTGCGCAGACCCGCGTGCTCGATGAGCCACGCGGCGCTGACCTTGACCTCGGACTCGCGGACGACCGTCGGCGGGATGTGCCCGTCGTATGCCGAGAGGGGGATGACGAGCACGGCGTCGAGGTCGGGCGACATGGGCCAGCGCGGACACTCGTCGGGAAGCGTCCGCGCGAAGGACGCCGACACGATCGCGTTCTGGAAGAACGACCCCGCGCTGTAGGTGTCGGGGTCGTCCTCGTCGAGCACCATGCCCTTGCGACGCCGCGTCGCGAGCACGTGCTCGCGGATCCACGCGACGCTCACGGCGTCGTCGAGGCCGAGCCCCAGCGCCGTGCGCAGCTGCTCGCCGGCGATGGGCCGCTCCACGTGGCCCACGTCGGCGAGCTCGAGCGTGACGGAAAGGATCACCGCCGGGCGCGCCGGCACCGATCCGTAGTGCTGCTTGAGCACGGACGTGCGAAACCCCAGACCCAGCTCGGCCGCGGGGACGGTGGAGACCTCGCCCGTCGATTCGTCGATCAGCTCGACCTCCACGAGGGTCTGCACGATCTCCTGCCCGTACGCGCCGATGTTCTGCACGGGCGCGGCGCCCACCGTGCCCGGGATGCCGGACATCGCCTCGATGCCCGCGAGACCCTCCGCGACGGCGTAGGCGACCAGGTCGTCCCAGCCGTGGCCGGCCTGGGCGCGCAGGCGCGTGAGCCCCGGGCGCGGCGATGGGATCCGCTCGACGCCCTCCGTCCGCACGCGCACGACCGTGCCGTCGAACGGCTCGTCGCCGACGAAGAGGTTCGAGCCGCCGCCGAGCACGAGCCACGGCTCGCCGGAGGCCCAGACCTCCCGCAGGGTCGCGACGAGCTCGTCGGTCGTGAGGGCGTCGACCATGCGCGCGGGGACGCCGCCCGTTCGCAGCGTCGTCAGCTGCGCGAGCGGGAGCGGGGCCATCGGGGGCATCGGCTACGGGCGGACCCGCACCTGGGCCCGGCCGAGCACGGTCGTCTGGCCGTGCGTCACGGTGAGGTCGATGCGCACGGCATCCTCTGCAACGGCGCCGACCTTGGCGACGACCGTCAGGTCGGCGCCCGCGACGGGATCGACCACGACGGGTCGCGTGAACTTGACGCCGTACTCGAGGACGCGGCCCGCGTCGCCGAGCCACGGAACGATCGTCTGCACCGCGATCCCCATCGTGAGCATGCCGTGGGCGAGCACGCCGGGGAGCCCCACGGCGGAGGCGACGTCGTCGCGGTAGTGGATCGGGTTGAAGTCTCCCGAGGCGCCCGCGTAGCGCACGAGCGACTCGCGCGTGAGGTGGATGCTGCGTTCGGCGACGACGTCGCCGACGGCCAGGACGTCGCCGATCGCGAGGCCGCTCATTCGCCTGCTCCCACGAGGAGGACCGACGTCGAGGTGACGACGTGGTCGCCCGCGGCATCCGTGATCTCGGCCTCGCTCGTGACGAGGGCGTTGCCGCCGAGCGTCCGCACGGCGGTGACCGACAGCTGCGCCGTGAGCTCGTCGCCCGCGACGATGGGCCGCGTGTAGCGGAACCGCTGCTCGGCGTGGACGGTGCGCTCGAGCGCGATGCCCGAGTCCGGCACGGCCAGCAGCTGCTGCAGCGTGAGGTCCTGGACGACCATCGCGAACGTCGGCGGCGCGACGACGTCGCGGTAGCCGAGCGCGCGCGCTGCGGCGGGGTCGACGTGCTGCGGGTCGGAGGCGAAGACGGCACGAGCGAACTCGCGCACCTTCTCGCGGCCCACGAGGTAGGGGTCCGTCGGCGGGAAGGCGTGGCCGACGAGCTCGGGGTTCACTGGCATCGGTCCATCCTACCGAGCCGTGCATTCCGCGCCGGCGTGCAGCCCGGCACCCCGGCAGCCCGGCAGCCCGGCACCCCGGCACCGCCTGCGTGCCCTCGCCTCAGCCGCGGCGGCCGCGGATCGTGCGCAGCGCGAGCTGCACGCCGATGAAGACGAGGAAGATCGCGAACAGGATGTTGCCCACGAGCGGGTCGACGAGCGTCGCGATCCATGCGCCGAGAGCCGTCGTGGTGCACGCCGCGGCGCCGACGACGGCGGCCGCGACGAGGTCGACGTTGCGCCGTCGCACGTTGCCGATCGTTCCCGAGATCGCCGTCGGGATCATCATGAGCAGCGACGTGCCCTTCGCGACGAGATCGCTCGTGCCGAACCCGAGCATGAGCGCGGGGACGACCACGATGCCGCCGCCGACGCCCAGGAGACCCGCGAGGATGCCGGTGACGACCCCCACCGCCGCGAGGGCGAGAAGGATGCCGACGCTCAGCGGGAGCTCGGCATCCCGCGACGGAACGACGATGAAGAGCATGACGATGACGACGGCCAGGAATCCGATGAAGCCCCACCGCAGCACCGTGACGGGCAGTCGCGGCAGCAGCCACGTGCCGATCTGCGCCCCCACGACGGCGCCCACCGCGAGGACGAGCGCGGGGATCCAGGCGACCGAGCCGTGCACGGCGTAGGAGATGACCCCGACCGTCGCCGTCGGAACGATCGCTGCCAGCGACGTGCCCGCCGCGAGCCGCTGGTCGAACTTGAGCAGCAGCACGAGCAGCGGCACGATGACGGTGCCGCCCCCGACGCCGAACAGGCCCGACAGGAGACCCGCCGCGAGGCCGATCGAGATGCAGACGAGGAAGAACCGCGCCGAGCGCCGCGGTCGCGCAGTGTGCTCGCTCACTTGGCCGTGAGCTCGTCGATGCGCCAGGTGCCGCCGTCGTCGACGACGGTGTACTCGTAGACGTCGACGACGTCCTCCGGCTCGTCGAGCGGCCGGCCGTCGTCGTCGATGACGAAGGAGTACGACTCGGACGTGCCGACCACGACGGCCTCGTCGGTGCGGCGGATGCTCGTCACGGCGACGTCGTAGTCGATCGTCGCCTCCGCGAACAGGGTGACCTGCTCCTCGAACTCGGCGCAGTCGGCGAAGCCGTACTCGGAGCGGAAGTAGTCCGTCGTGGCGGCCTGGTAGGCGGCGCAGTCGACGTCCTGCCATGCGCGGTCGTACAGCTGCACGGCGGCGACGGAGGCCCTCTCGTCGTCGGTCGCGGGGGCCGCCGAGCCTCCCGTGAGCACGGAGATCAGGAAGGGGATCGCTGCGACGGCCGCGGCGACGAGCCCCAGCACGACGACGCCGATCACGACCCACAGGATCCAGATTCTCGACGTCGGCCGCGCAGGCGGGTCCGCGGCCGCTGCATGCCCGGGGGGTGCGGTACCTGCGCCCGAGGGCACGGCGCTCTGGGGCACGGCGCCCGGGTATCCCTGCGGCGCCGTCCCGACGTGTCCCTGCGGCGCCGTTCCCGGGTGTCGCTGCGACGGCGTCGCGCCGGGTCCCTGCGACGGCGTCGCGCCGGGGATCGCGACGGGGACCGCGGTGGGCGGCTGCACGTGAGCCGTCCATGCGCCCCCGTCCCACCAGCGCACTGCGCCGTGCCCGTCGTCGTACCATCCGGGAGGAGTCGTCATGCCGTCACCCTACCCGGGCCGGCGGTCGTGCCCGGGCGAACCGGGACGAGCGCCGCCCGTTCGGTGCGCGCTCGAGGTCAGTGGCTGCTGAACGCGGCGTCGAAGGCCGCAGCGGACGGCTCGTAGGTGGAGAGCCGGCGGACGAACGCGAGGGCCTCGGGCGCGCCGACGAGACGGTCCATGCCGGCATCCTCCCATTCGACCGACAGCGGGCCTCGGTAGCCGATCGCGTTGAGCATGCGGAAGGCGTCCTCCCACGGGACGTCGCCGTGCCCCGTCGAGATGAAGTCCCAGCCGCGCCGGGGATCGGCCCACGCGAGGTGGGACGAGAGCCGGCCGCTGCGGCCGTCGAGCCGCTTCTTCGTGTCTTTGCAGTGCACGTGGAAGATGCGGTCCTGGAAGTCCCACAGGAACGAGACGGGATCGAGGTCCTGCCACACCATGTGACTCGGATCCCAGTTGAGCCCGAACGACTCGCGGTGGCCGATCGCCTCCAGAGTGCGCTTGGTCGTCCAGTAGTCGTACGCGATCTCGGACGGATGCACCTCGTGCGCGAAGCGCACGCCGACCTCCTCGAAGACGTCGAGGATCGGGTGGAACCGCTCGGCGAAGTCGGCGTAGCCGGCATCCACGAACTCCTGCGAAGCGGGCGGGAACATCGCCACGGCCTTCCAGATCGACGACCCCGTGAATCCGGTGACGGTCTTCACGCCGAGGGCGGCCGCCATCCGCGCCGTGCTCTTCATCTCCTCCGCAGCGCGCTGCCGCACGCCTTCGGGGTCGCCGTCGCCCCACACGCGATCGTTCAGGATGTCGCGGTGACGCTGGTCGATCGGGTCGTCGCACACGGCCTGACCCGCGAGGTGGTTGGAGATCGTCCACGTCGTGAGTCCGTTGCGCTCGAGGATGTCGAGCCTGCCCTGCACGTAGGCCGCGTCATCCCATCGCGACACGTCGAGGTGGTCGCCCCAGCAGGCGATCTCGAGTCCGTCGTAGCCCCACTGTCCCGCCAGCCGGGCGACCTCCTCGAACGGGAGATCGGCCCACTGGCCCGTGAACAGGGTGATCGGTCGCGCCATCGCGGTTGTCCCTTCTTCGTCGTCGTTCAGGTTCAGGATGCCGCAGCTCACGCGTCGGTCGGCACCCACGCGCTTCCAGCCGCCGAGCTGCGTTCGACGGCGTCCAGCACGCGCTGGATGTGGAGTCCGTCGGCGAACGACGGCGAGGGCTGCGTGCCCTCGTGGACGGCTGTCACGAAGTCGACGACCTGATGCGAGAAGCCGTGCTCGTACCCGAGCATGTGGCCCGGGGGCCACCACGGTGCGAGGTAGGGGTGGTCGTGCTCCGTCACGTAGATCCTGCGGAACCCCTGCTCGAGCGGCGGCAGCGTCGCGTCGTAGAACTCGAGCTCGTTGAGCCGTTCGAGGTCGAACGCGAGGGCGCCCTTCGATCCCGAGACCTCGACGCGCAGCCCGTTCTTGCGGCCCGTGCGGAACCGGGTCGCCTCGAACGACGCGAGCGCGCCCGACTCGAGGCGTCCCGTGAACAGCGCGACGTCGTCGACCGTCACGGGCCCGCGCTGATCCGACGCCGTGCCGGAGAGCCCGACCCCCTCGCCGAGCAGGGGCCGCTCGGTCACGAGCGTCTCCAGGATTCCCGACACGGTCGCGACCCGTTGGCCGGTGATGTACTCCGCCAGGTCGACGGCGTGCGCTCCGATGTCGCCCAGCGAACCCGATCCGGCACGATCCTTCTGCAGGCGCCACGTGAGCGGCGCCTCGGGGTCCGTGAGCCAGTCCTGCAGGTACTCGGCGCGCACCTGGCGGATCTCGCCGAGCCTGCCGTCCGCGACGAGCTTCCGCGCGAACGTCGTCGCGGGGACGCGCCGATAGGTGAACCCGACCATCGAACGCTGCCCGCGCGCGAAGGCCGCGGCCGCGGCATCCGTCATCGCCTCCGCCTCGGCGACGGTGTTCGCGAGCGGCTTCTCGCACAGGACGTGCTTGCCCGCCTCGAGCGCCGCGAGCGCGATCTCGGCGTGCGTGTCGCCCGGCGTCACGATGTCGACGACGTCGATGTCGTCGCGCGCGACGACCTCGCGCCAGTCGGTGGCGCTCTCGCGCCAGCCCCACTTGCCGGCCGCCGCGTGCACGGCGGCGGCGTCGCGCCCGACGACGACATCCATCGTCGGGGCGAGCGGCAGGTCGAAGAAGCGCGGGGCGACGCGCCATCCCTGCGAGTGCGCGGCCCCCATGAAGCCGTAGCCGATCATGGCGACGCGGAGCGATTCGGTCAACGCGGTGTGTCCTCTCGTGCGGCGAAGGTGCGAGTCGGGGCGCCCGGCGCTCGGCCGGACGCCCCGAACGGCGATCAGGAGGCGAAGGCGAGGTCGATGAAGTCGGCCACATTGTCCTTCGTCACGACCGGCGCGTCCAGCACGATGCGGTTGGGCACGCTCGGCGTGATGAGGTCGCCCATCGTCTTCTGCTGCGCGATGAGGCGCGCGAGCGCGATGCCGTCGGCGGCCTGCGTCGACGGGTAGATGACGGTCGCCTTGAGCACCGAGTCGTCGGCCTGGATGGCCTCCATCGCGTTGCGGCTGCCTGCGCCGCCCATCATGAAGAACTCGTCGCGACCGGCGGAGCTGATCGCCGCGAGCACTCCGACGCCCTGGTCGTCGTCGTGGTTCCAGATGGCGTCGATGTGCGGGTTGGCGGCGAGCAGCTGCGATGCCGCCGTCTCACCGCCGGCGACCGTGAAGTCCGCGGCGACGCGGGCGTCGACGTCGAGCCCGCAGTCCTCGAGGGCGTCCTCGAAGCCGCGCGAGCGGTCCTGCGTGAGGGGGAGCGAGTCGATGCCGGCGATCTCGGCGACGATCGCGTCGGAGTTGTCGCCGAGCTGCTCGCAGATGTAGGTGCCGGCGCTGACGCCCATGCCGTAGTTGTCGCCGAGGATCGTCGCGCGAGCCGCGAACGGGCTCGAGAACTCCCGGTCGACGTTGATGACGGGGATGCCGGCCTGCATGGCCTTGATGGCGACCTCCGTGAGCGCGGCGCCGTCGGTAGGGAGCAGGACAATCGCGTCGACGCCCTCGTTGATGAACGTCTCGACCGCGGCGATCTGAGCGCTGGCGTCGTTCGTGCCCTCTGCGACCTTGAGCTCGACGTCGTCGAAGCTCTCGGCGGCCGCCTGAGCGCCGGAGTTGATGGCACCCAGCCAGCCGTGGTCTGCGGCAGGGCCGGAGAATCCGATGACGACCGTCTCTCCCGCTGCGGCGTTCTCCTCGCTGGTCGTGCCCTGATCGACGACGTCCTCGTCGGTGTCGCCCGCCGTGCAGCCGGCGAGGAGCGCGATGGCGGCGACGGCGGCGAGGCCCGCAACGGCCACCCGCGACCGCGTGGTGCGCTGTGAGTGCATGTGCTTCCTCCTTGAATGCGAATGCAGGTCGGCGATGCGACGCGGCGAGGCAGTCCACGCACGTGAGCGTCTACGCTGACGGGGTTCACCGTAGCAGAAGACATCGCCGATGTGTCTACTTTTGTTTGCGCAACGTCAAAAGCGGGATCTCCGCTTCGTTCTGGGTTTTCCGCCCTCGCCGGGTGAGCGGATGGCGTTCGCGCGAGCCGTGTGAAGACACTCCCCCGCCGCCCGCCCCGCATGTTATGGTCTCCCCGTGATCAAAGTCGACCACCCGACGCCATTACTCGCGGTGCGCGGTGTCACAAAGGCGTTCGCGGGTGTGGCCGCGCTGCGCGGTGTCGACCTCGACGTCCTTCCGGGCGAGGTGCACTGCATCCTCGGCCAGAACGGCGCGGGCAAGTCGACGCTCATCAAGGTGCTCGCGGGGGTGCACAGGCCCGACGAGGGCGAGATCAGCTGGTCGGGCGAGCCCGTCGACATCCCCGACCCGCAGGCGGCGCTCGCGCTCGGCATCGCGACGATGTACCAGGAGCTCGACGTCGTCGACGGCCTCACGGTCGCTGAGAACATCTTCCTCGGCCACGAGCTCGCCCGCGGCGGCTTCACACGCCGCAGCGAAGCCGCGAGGCGCACGCGCGAGCTCCTCCGCCGGCTCGGCCACGCGGCCTTGTCGCCGAACGCCGACGTGGGGTCGCTGAGCGCGGCGAGCAAGCAGATCGTCAGCATGGCGCGGGCGCTGTCGCACGACATCAAGCTCATCATCATGGACGAGCCCTCGGCCGTGCTCGACTCGCAGGAGGTCAAGAACCTCTTCCACGTCGTGCGGGAGCTGACGGCGGAGGGCGTCGCGGTCGTGTACATCACGCACCGTCTCGAGGAGATCCGCCAGATCGGCGACCGCATCACGGTGCTCAAGGACGGACGCAGCATGGCGAGCGGCCTGCCGGTCGCCGACACACCGACGCCCGAGCTCATCCGGCTCATGACGGGCCGAGCCGTCAGCAACGCCTTCCCGCCTGCCGTCCCCCTCCCCTCCGACGCCCCGATGGTGCTCGAGGTCGAGGGCCTCGGGCTCGCGGACGTCTTCGAGGACGTCTCGTTCTCGGTGCGCGCGGGAGAGATCGTGGGTCTCGCGGGTCTGGTGGGCTCCGGCCGCTCCGAGATCCTCGAGACGGTGTACGGCGCGAGGCGGTCGACGGCGGGCACGGTGGCCGTCGGCGGCGTCCCGCTGCGCCGGGGGTCCGTCGTCTCGGCGGTCGCGGCCGGCATCGGCCTGTCTCCCGAGGAGCGAAAGACGCAGGGGCTCGTGCTCGCCGAGCCGGTCTTCGTCAACGTGACGCTCTCGTCGATGTCGCGCTTCGCGAGAGCGGGCTTCGTCGACGAGCGCGCCGAGCGCGCCGCGGCGCGAGAGCAGATGACGTCGCTCGAGCTGCGCCCCGCCGACCCCGACCGCCCCGCCGTGACCCTCTCGGGCGGCAACCAGCAGAAGATCCTCCTCGCGCGCTGGCTCGTGCACGGCACGCGCGTGCTCCTGCTCGACGAGCCCACGCGCGGCGTCGACGTCGGCGCGCGCGCCGAGATCTACGCCCTCATCCGCCGGCTCGCCGCAGCGGGCAACGCCATCGTCATCGTGTCCAGCGAGATCGAGGAGGTCCTCGGCCTCGCCGACACCGTGCTCGTGGTCGCGGAGGGACGCGTGCTCGAGACGCTTCCCGCGGCGCAGATCGACGAGCACGGCGTCCTCGACCTCGTGATGAAAGGAGCTGCCGCGTGAGCGAGCAGACCACCCCGGGCGCCGACGTCGTCGCCGCCGAGCCCCCGCCCTCCGTCGACATCGGGCGAAGCCGCACACAGCGCATCCTGTCGGGCTCCGTGGGCCGCAACCTGGGTCTGGTCATCGCGCTGCTCCTGATCATCGCCGTGGGCGTCATCACGTCGGGCGACACCTTCGCGACGTGGAGCAACACCCTCACGATCCTCCGGCAGGCGTCCATCATCGGGGTCGTCGCCATCGGCATGACGTTCGTCATCATCGGCGGCGGCATCGACCTGTCGGTCGGCGCCGTCGTGGGGCTGGCATCCGTCGTCGCGACCCTCGACATCACCCAGCGCGCGGGAACGGGGGCGTCGTGGTGGATCATGATCGTCGTCGCGCTCGTCGTCGGCGTCGCCGCGGGTCTGGTCAACGGCGTCGTCATCGCGTACGGCAAGGTCGTGGCTTTCATGGCGACCCTCGCGATGCTCGTCGCGGCACGCGGACTCGCCGAGATCCTCGCCGAGCGTCGCACGCTCGTCATCCAGAACAGGCAGTTCATCACGGCCCTCAACGCCGACCTGATCGGCATCGACGTCCTCATCTGGATCTTCATCGTCGTCGCGGCCGCCGGCTGGGTGCTCCTCAACAGGACGACGTTCGGCCGCCGCACCGTCGCGATCGGCGGCAACCGCGAAGCGTCCCGGCTCGCGGGCATCGACGTCAAGCGCCACACGATGTGGCTGTACGCGCTCGCGGGGCTGACGGCCGGCATCGCCGCCGTCATGATCCTCGGCCGCACGACCGCGGGCACCTCGACGCACGGCCAGCTGTGGGAGCTCGACGCGATCGCCGCCGTCGTCGTCGGCGGCACTCTGCTCGCGGGCGGGCGCGGCACCATCACCGGCACGGTGCTCGGCGTGCTGATCTTCCAGACGCTGTCGAACGTGTTCGTCCAGAACAACCTGTCCTCGTCGGTCCAGGCGGTCGCGAAGGGCGTCATCATCGTCGTCGCCGTCCTTCTGCAGCAGCGCTTCTCGGCGCGGAGCGCGCGCGAATGAGCGGGCGACTCTCGGATGCGGCATCCGGAGCATCTGCCGCGAGGACGGATGCCGAGCACCGCGTGCGTGCAGAAGTCCGGCGACTTCTGCACGCACGAGCGTGATTGACTGAGCCGTGGGCACGTACGGTCAGGACTTCCCCTCCCCGGGGACGGGCGTCAGCGAACTCTTCCAGCTGCTGCGCGACGGCGTTCCCCGCACACGGGCGGAGCTGTCGAAGGCCACGGGCCTCGCGCGTTCGACGATCGCCGCCCGTGTCGACGAGCTCATGCGCATGGAGCTGATCAGCCCCGTCGCGGAGGCCGCGTCGACGGGTGGCCGGCCGCCCTCGCTGTTCGCGCTCAACCCCGGTGCGCGCGTCGTGCTCGGCGTCGACCTGGGCGCCTCGCACGCGACGATCGCCGTCGCCGATCTCGCGGGGACGATCCTCGCGGAGCACACGGAGCCGCTCGACATCCGGCGCGGGCCCGAGCGCGTGCTCGCGTGGCTCGTCGAGCGCGCGCCCTCGCTGCTCGAGCAGGCCGGGGCCGATCGCTCGAGGCTCGCCGCGATCGGCATCGGCGTGCCCGGTCCCGTGGAGCATTCGACGGGTCAGCCCGTCAATCCGCCCATCATGCCCGGCTGGGACCGGTTCGACATCCCGGGGTGGGTCCAGCAGCACCTGCAGGTGCCCGTGCTCGTCGACAACGACGTCAACGTCATGGCACTCGGCGAGCGCTCGGTCGCCTGGCCGCGCGTCGACCATCTGATGTTCGTGAAGGTCGCGACGGGCATCGGCTCCGGCGTCATCTCCGGCGGCCGGCTGCAGCGCGGAGCGCAGGGGGTCGCGGGAGACATCGGCCACGTGCAGGTCGCGCGGGGCATCGACGTGCCGTGCCACTGCGGCAACAAGGGATGTCTCGAGGCCCTCGCGTCGGGTCCCGCCATCGCGCGCGGCCTGAGGGCGCAGGGCATCGAGGCCGCCGACGGGAACGACGTCGTCGACCTCGTCAAGCGCGGCAGCATCGAGGCCGTGCAGGCCGTGCGGCAGGCGGGACGCGACATCGGCGAAGTGCTCACGGCGTGCGTGAGCCTGGTCAACCCCTCCGTCATCGCGATCGGCGGATCGATGGCTCGCGTCGGCGAGCACCTCATCGCGGGGGTCCGCGAAGTCGTCTACACCCGGTCGATGCCGCTCGCGACGGAGCATCTCGCGATCGTGCAGTCGAGCGCGGCGGGCCGGGCGGGCGTCATCGGCGCGAGCGGCCTCGCGATCGACCGCGTCCTGTCGCCGGGTGCGCTTCGCGAGCTCGTCGGCGGCTGAGGCTCTCGCACTGAGAGGCGGGTGCCGCGCTCAGGCGGACGCCGCAGTGTGAGGCGGATGCCGTGCGCATAGGCGGATGCCGCAGTGGGTGGCGGCCGCCGCAGTGTGAGGCGGATGCCGCGCTCAGGCGGACGCCGTGCGCAGAGGCGGTGCCGCACTGGGTGGCGGCCGCCGCACTGTGAGGCGGATGCCGCGCTCGGTGGCGGATGCCGCAGTGTGAGGCGGATGACGCGCTCAGGCGGACGCCGTGCGCAGAGGCGGGTGCCGCACTGGGTCGCGGACGCCGCAGTGTGAGGCGGATGCCGCGCTCGGTGGCGGATGCCGCAGTGTGAGGCGGATCCCGCGCTCGGTGGCGGATGCCGCAGTGTGAGGCGGATGCCGCAGTGTGAGGCGGATGCCGCGGTACGGCGCGCCTGACGGCGGGTGCAGCGATCGCCCGATCTCAGGCGGCGTCGCCTCCGCGCCGCCTCGCCGCGAGCGCACGGAGCCCGAACGAACCCGCGATGCCGACAGCGGCCGCGACGACGAGCGGAGGGACCACGAGCTCCGGCATCCCCATCGCCGCCCGGAAGACGCCGAGCCCGTACTCGAGCATCTCTCCCGGGTATTTCGCGAGGACGCGCGTGCCCGCGGCGCTCGCGATCGCGGTCTCGGCGGCGGGTCCGATCCACAGCGCGAGCAGGCTCACGACGACCCCGACGACGCGTCCGACGCTGCGGAAGCCGCACCACGCGATCGCGAGGCCGACGAGGACGGCCGGGACCCACCGGAGAGCCGAGAAGATCCACATGGGAGGCGTGTCGATCGCGCCGATGGGCACGACCAGGCCGCCGAGCCACGATCCCGCGGAGATGGCGGCGACCGCGAGCGCGATCGTGGCACCCGGCACGGGCGCCTTCGCCACGAGGAGCAGCACGAGGATGCCGATCCCGATCGCGAGGACCGTCGCCGCGACGAGCGCGAGCAGGTAGTAGACCGACCACTGCTGTGCCGACAGTCCCGCGCGCACGACCACGGCGGTCTGCACGAGCGCCGTCAGCTGCACCGCGAGCACGCCCGCAAGCACCGCGACCACGGCGAACCGCGATCGGCGCGCATGGGCGGCACGCGCGATGATCCCCGCGACGGCCGACCCCGTGACGACGAGCGAGACGAGGAACGGGAGCCAGTACTGGCTGAACGGCAGGAGCGCGAACGGCATCCCCTCGGACGGGATCCCCGTCTCCCACAGGTTCTGGATGGGCAGCCGCGCACCCGTGACGAGCCATGGCGCGAGACCGAAGACCGCCGCGGCGGCTCCGACGAGGAGCCACACCCAGAAGGGGAGTCGGCGTGTGTGGACGGTCGCCTTCTGATCGGTCGTGATCGCCAAGTCAGCCCCGCATCCCGCGGAGAGCGCCTGCGAGCCCTCGGGTCGAGCGCGCGCCGGTCGTGACGAGGATCCGTGACTGCATCCCCCCATCCTGGCAAGGAACCATCGCTCAGGGCCGCGCTGTGCACAACCCGCGTCCGCTCGGCGGGTGCGCCCACGCGAGCGTCGTCATCGGGGCACGCCCGACCAGAGGCGCGGCGTCTGCCCGCGGACGCCCGGCCGCGGCGTGAAGAGCCTGCCGGCTCGGGGAACGCGAAAAGCTGCTGCGCCGTCATCTTGTCGGTCGCGGTCGTGACGACGAGGACGTCGAGGTCGGGGCCGGCGACGGCGACGCACGTCGTGTGCGGCGCCGGAAGGTCCACCCCGGGCGACCAGCGCGCCGTCGGGGGCGTCGCGCCGCACCTGCCCGCGTCGACGGCGCCGACAGTGGCGGGCAGCGCGGCGGCGATCCCCCCGATCGCCGCCCGCCCAGGCGCGTGGCCGACCTCGAGCCCGAGACGTGGGCCGACGGCATCCGCACCCCCGCGACCCGTGGCGCGCGAGTACCGTGGTCTGCGCGCGGGTACCGTGGCCTGCGCGCGGGTCCTCGCTCGTCAGCGGCCGGGACCTGGAGAGCGGGTGGAGGAGCTGCCATGGGCGAGTCGACGAGTGGACCGGAATGGATCTCCGCGGCCGAGTTCCACCGGGCGCCTGGCGTGTCCGACTGGCGTGTCACAGGCACGGGCCCGCAGGCCGTGTTCACCGCGGCGTCCCTCTCCCACGCGGCAGAGCTCATCGCCCCTGTCGTGGCCGCCGCCGAGCGATTCGGCATACTGCCCGACGTCGACGTGCGTCCGGAGGGAGTCGTCGTCCGCATCCCCGACCGCAGCTTCGAGGGCATCCCCGCGGCCGCCGAGGAGTTCGCGGCCGCCGTGTCGAGGGCAGCCGCCGAGCTGTCGCTGGCGCCCGATCCGTCGCTCGCGCAGTCGATCGGCGTCTACGTCGCCCAACACTCCGGGGCCGACGTGCGGCCGTTCTTCCTGGCCGCGCTCGGCTACGAAACGCTCGGCGACACGGATGCCGTCGACCCGCTGCGCCGCGGACCGCAGCTCGCCTTCAACCCGATCACCGGCGACACCCCGGCGAGAGGCCGGACGCACTTCGACGTCTTCGTCCCGGCCGACCAGGCTCAGGCGCGAGTGGATGCCGCCCTCGCCGCCGGCGGGAGACTCGCCGACGACGCGCACGCCCCCGCCTGGTGGTCGCTCGCGTCGCCCGACAACCACGGCGTCGACATCGCGTCCTGGACCGACACCTACGACTGATCCCGCGCTCGTCGGCGAGGAGCGCGCGCACCGAGTCCGAACGACGATGCGGGGCATCCCTCCGGCCGCCCGCACGCGTGCGCCGGCGACGATCAGGAGCCCGAGCAGTCCGCGGACGGACGCGACCAGCGCGCGCATGCCGCGCTCGGGCTGTCTCGCCGACGGCCCAGTAGGGTACTCGCATGACCTTGCCCGCCCTCTCCCGACGACGACTCGAGGAGGCCGTCGCCTGGACCGGCGCGGGATTCGTCACCTCGATGGCCGCACTGTGCCTGATGCTCGGCATCGCGATGATCGCGCTCGGCGCCTCCGACACCGACCCCTCCGAGGGTCTGTACGGCTGGATTCTCGGTGCGATCGGGCTGGGAGCGTGGCTGCTCCTCGTCGTCGCAGGCGGCTGCATGCTGACCAGACGCCGCCAGAACGGGCGGTTGTGGCGGGGCGTGCTCCCCGGACTCGTCAGCGTCCTGTGGAGCGGTCTGGCGGCCCTCGCGCTCACAGCCGGATGGCTCAACACGATCAGCTCCCTTGCGGGCGCCTGGCCCGTCGGCCTTGCCCCGGTATGGAGTGCCGTCGCGATCTCCCTCATGACGCTCGGCACCATCCCGATCGGACTCACGCTCCTCGTCGTCCACGTCGCCCTGCGTCTCATGCGAGCCCGTATGGACGCGGGAGCAGCCCGCGTCGCCTGAGCGCGTGACCGAGGAGTGGTCTGTCGCCCGCGCTCACAGACGGCGTGTGCGGACCGCGCTTGTGCGCATGCGCGGAGATGGACCCGCCACCCAATCGGGCCGCTCCGACTCGAGGATGCTCTCGATGGCCGCGTCGACGGCATCCATGAACACGTCGCCCAATCCGGGCCGCTTCGACTCGTACCACCGCGCCGCGGCACGGTACTCGTCGAGAGCGTCAGCGTGCTCGCGCCAACTCCGCGTCACTCGCGCTGCGCCGCGATCTCGGTGTCGCCTCGCCAAGCCTGTAGCAGGAGCGGGGCTTGGCCACTCCGCCCCTCCACACGCCGCCCCGCGGCGCGCGGAGCCTCTGCGGAGCGGGACCGCCCGCAGGCGGGTTCAC
>NZ_JAAOZF010000001.1:617151-1940689 GCF_011759705.1 Microbacterium ulmi
GGAGCGGGACCGCCCGCAGGCGGGTTCACGACGACAGCCCCGGAAACGAAGAAGACGCCCCCCGAGGGGGCGTCTTCTTCGTAGCAGGAGCGGGGCTTGAACCCGCGACCTCACGATTATGAGTCGTGCGCTCTCACCAGCTGAGCTACCCTGCCGCGACGCGTCCGGAGCCGAGACTCCTTCTGCTGCGAGCCCCGAGTCAGGATTGAACTGACGACCCCTTCCTTACCATGGAAGTGCTCTGCCACTGAGCTATCGGGGCGTATCGCCCGCATACGGGCAACTAGACGAGGATACCAGAGCCGCGGCATCCCGCTGAATCGAGGGAAGCGCTCAGCCGAGCGAATCGCGCCCGGCGTTGGCGCGGAACCATGCGATCGGGTCGATCGGAGTCGTGCCGTTCTTGAGGATCTCGACGTGCGTGTGCGCACCGAACGAGCGACCCGTGTTGCCGGTCCGGCCGAGGAACGTTCCGACCGTCACGTGCTGGCCGACCGACACCTGACGGGAGCCGACCTGCATGTGGGCGTAGCGGCTCGAGATGAGCTGACCGTCGATGATGTGGTCGATGACGACCGTGACGCCGAATGCGCCGCCGCTGTCGGTCGAGATGCGCACGACGCCGTCGGCGATCGCCTGCACGTGCGATCCGTTGCCCGGCACGAAGTCGGCGCCCTGGTGCATCTGGCCGTCGCGCATGCCGAAGCCGAACGTGATGCCGACACCCACCGCGAAGGGCCACTGGATCGCCGCGTTCGGGTCGTTGACGTAGAAGTTCGACGGGTTCGAGATGCCGAGCTCTGAGGCGACCTCCGCGACCGACACCGTCGCGTAGTTCTCGGTCCGGTCGAGAGTCGCGTTCTGGATCTCGGCCGGCGCGACGTACACCTGCATCTCGTCGGGATCGATCTCGACCCCGCTCGCCGCCGTGATGACCCCCGCGGATCGAGCCGTGATGTCGGACGTCACGCCGTTGACGGCCGCGACCGCCTGGGCAGGCGTCGTCATCCCGACCGCCAAGAGGCCGACGATTCCTACGACGCCGATCGAGAAGGATGTCGTGGCGACACGCTTGAGCGCGCCGACGCGACCGGCTCGCGACCGACGGGGGGCGACGTGCGCGGCAGCGACGGGCTCGGGACCCTCGGCGTCGACGGCGTCTTCGGATGCCTCCGCCTCGGCCGCCTCGGCCTGAACAGGCGTCTCGCCCGTGAAGGAGAAGAGCCGGGCTGCGGCCTCGAACGCATCGACATCGGATGCCGCGGCCGGCGTCTGCTCCCTCGCCGCGCCCTCGACGAGCTGTTCGGCCTCGTCGATCGCGAGCTCGGAGTCTGCGGGCTCGATCAGCTCGAAGTCCTCGGCGGAGTCCCGCACGGGGTCCATCGCGGGCGCGACCACGACGGGCGCTGAGGTCTCCGCGGCGGGTGCGACCGCGGGGATGACGTCGATGACCGGGTTCGGCTCGTCCACGACGTCGTCCAGGAGAGGAGGCGCCTCTACGACGGGCATGTCCGCGACGGGCGCATGCGACTCGGTGGGCGACGCAGCCATGACGGGTGCGTGCGCGGCGACCGGGGCATCCGCGACGACCGGGGCTTGCGCGGCGACCGGGGCATCCGCGACGACCGGGGCTTGCGCGGCGACCGGGGCATCCGCGATGACCGGCTGCTGCCCCGTCGCGGCACGCTGCGCACGGGCGGCTCGGCGGCTCGGTCGCGGAGCGGCGGGGGTCACGGCGGAGGTCACCGCGGGCCGAGCATCCGCCGACGCGGCAGGACCGGACGTCGAGGTCGGGACCCCACCCTGGTCTCTCACCGCTGCCGCCTGCGCCGCGAGGATCACGACGTCCTGCGCGATCGGCGGCACGGCGGCCGGCGGGCTGTGCCGAGCCTCGGTGGACTCATCCGCACCAGGCATACGAGCCCCGGCGAGCGCCGAGGTCGCGGCATCCGGAGCCGGAGCCGGACGTCCCCAGACGACGGCAGGACGTGCCGGAGCACCCTCGCTCGACCGTCGGCGCAGCTCCGCGCGCGAGCCCGTCGGCTCCGTCGACGCCGCGCTGTGCGCGGCGGAGGAGCGGCTCGACCGGCGCGTGGGCGCACCGTCAGCCTGGGGGGCATCAAACGTCAAGACGCAGGGGGGCTCTCAGTCGTGTCGCGTCGGGTCGCGACGGTCGGGCATGAATCTATGATCACCCGCGCCTTTCGGGCGGCGAAGGTAACGAACGGGTAAACACTACCCCCGGATTCCTGAGAGTTCTCGCAGACGCGGGATCCTTCCCCGATATATCAGCCGGGTCATGCCACGGCCGCCGCGAGCAGCTCGTCGAACAGCCCGTGCCCGGCGGCGACCGTCATGGCATTGCCTGGCCGTCCGCCTGGGAGGCCCCCCACCAGTCCGCCTGCCTCGCGGACGAGAAGGGCGCCGGCCGCGTGATCCCACGGCTGCAGCCCCCGCTCGAAGTAGCCGTCGAGGCGCCCGGCCGCGACGAAGGCGAGGTCGAGGGATGCCGCGCCGATCCGGCGGATGTCGCGCGCCATCGGCATGACCCGCGCGATGCGCGCGAGGTCTCCTGCGTGCGTCGCGGGGTCGTATCCGAAGCCCGTCGCGAGCAGCGCGCCCGCGGCCGTCGGCTCCGGGTTGACGGCGAGCGCGCGGTCTCCGAGCCATGCCCCGCCGCCCTTCGCCGCGTGGAAGAGCTCGCCGATCGCAGCGTTGAAGACGACGCCGGCGACGGCATCCCATTCCTGCGGATCGGCCCCGCCGACGACGGCTGCGATGCTGACGGCGTACGTAGGGATGCCGTACGCGTAGTTGACGGTGCCGTCGATGGGGTCGACGACCCACGTGACACCGCTCGTGCCGAGCTCTGCGCCGGACTCCTCTCCGAGGAACCCGTCGTCGGGGCGTGCCGCCGCGAGCCGTGCGCGGATGAGCGCTTCGACCTCGCGATCGGCCTGCGTCACGATGTCCGCGATGGCGGACTTCGTCGCCGCGATCTCGACGCCCTCCGTCCGTCGACGTCGGGCCAGCTCGCCCGCCTCCTGCGCGATCTCGATTGCCAGAGCCTTCAGTTCCTGTGCGAGCGCCACGCGTCCACGCTATCGCCCGTCGCGCCGGTCCCGCCCGGGTTAGCGTGGGCGTGTGAGCTCCGGCATCCCCTCCCCCGTGTACGACGTCGCCATCGTGGGCGGCGGGCACAACGCGCTCGTCGCCGCGGCCTACCTCGCGAAGGCGGGAAGGCGCGTCGTCGTGCTCGAGCGCCTTCCCCATCTCGGCGGCGCGGCGGTCTCGGAGAAGCCGTGGGCCGGCGTCGACGCGCGACTCTCGCGGTACTCCTACCTCGTGAGCCTCCTCCCCCGCACGATCATCGACGACCTGGGCCTGCGCATCCGGCTCACCCGCCGCCGGTACTCCTCCTACACCCCCGATCCGGCCGATCCCGCGCGCGGAATCCTCGTCGACACGCGGGATGCCGCAGCCACCGCGGCATCCTTCCTCCGCGCGACGGGCGACCCGCTCGAGGCCGCGCGATTCGCGGCGTTCTACGACCGCATCTCACCCGTCGCGCGGCTCCTCTTCCCCACGACGACCGAGCCGCTGCGCCGACGGTCGGACGTGCGCGCGAGGCTCGACGACGATGCGCTGTGGGACGAGCTCGTCGAGCGTCCCCTCGGCGGCATGCTGCGGTCCGCACTCGCGACCGACCTCGCTCGCGGCATCGCCTTGACGGACGGGCTCATCGGCACGTTCGCGTCGTCCGACGACGAGAGCCTCCGGCAGAACCGCTGCTTCCTGTACCACGTGATCGGCGGCGGCACAGGCGACTGGGACGTCCC
Organism: Microbacterium ulmi; assembly: GCF_011759705.1. Taxonomy (GTDB): domain Bacteria; phylum Actinomycetota; class Actinomycetes; order Actinomycetales; family Microbacteriaceae; genus Microbacterium; species Microbacterium ulmi. Next base: position 620,991 of record NZ_JAAOZF010000001.1, read on the forward strand.
GGTCGGCGGCATGGGTCGCGTGTCGGCGGAGCTCGAACGCGCGGCACGGGATGCCGGCGCCCACATGCGCACCGACGCAGACGTGACGGCGATCAGCCCCGACGGCGAGCTCACGGTCGACGGCGCGACGCTCGGCGCGCGACTCGTGCTGAGCGGGGTCGGTCCTGCCGTGCTGGACGCGCTCCTCGATGCGGGCGGGGCGGGCGAGGCCGTCGCAGCTCGCCCCGAGGGCGCGCAGCTGAAGGTCAACATGCTCCTTCGGCGTCTCCCGCGTCTGCGCGACGCGACGGTCGAGCCCGACGCGGCGTTCGCGGGGACGTTCCACATCAACGAGACGCTGACCCAGCTCGACGCGGGCTTCGCCCGCGCCGCGGGCGGCGACCTCCCCGATCCGCTTCCCGCCGAGATCTACTGCCATTCGCTCACGGATCCCACGATCCTCGGGCCGGAGCTGCGCGCATCGGGTGCGCAGACGCTCACCCTGTTCGGTCTGCATGTGCCGCATCGGCTCGTGAAGGACAGGGATCAGGATGCCGCGCGCTCCGCGCTGCTCGCAGCCGCCGAGCGCTCGCTCGACTCGGTGCTCGCCGAGCCGATCGCCGACGTCCTCTTCGAAGCGCCGGACGGCACGCCGTGCGTCGAGGCGCGCACGACCGCCGACCTCGAGGAGTCGCTCGGGATGGTCGGCGGGGACATCTTCCACGGCCCGCTGTCCTGGCCGTGGGCGGGGGACGACGAACCCCTCGAGACGCCCGCGGAACGGTGGGGCGTGGCGACCCGGCACGAGCGAGTCCTCATGTGCGGATCGGGCTCGCGCCGCGGTGGCGCCGTGAGCGGTCTCGGCGGCCACAGTGCCGCGATGGCCGCCCTCGAGCTGCTCGGCTGAGCGTCGTTCCGGGCGTGCACCGGCAGAAACGCCGAGAGGCCGCGTGCGGCGGCCTCTCGGGATGTGTCGCGTGCTACTGCTGCGGAGGCAGCGGCGGGGGCGGCGGATACCCCGCGTAACCGGGCGGGACGGGAGGAGCCGGCGGAGCGGCGGGGTCATTCCATGCCGACGGGTCTCCCCAGGGCCGCGGGGTCGCGGCATCCGCCCACTGCTGCGAGGGATCTTCCCACGACTGCGGGGACGGGTCGCCCCACGGCTGCTGCGGAGCCTGCCATCCCTGCTGAGCGGGGTCGACCCACGGCTGCTGCGCCGGATCGGCCGTTCCGTACGGCTGGGTGGGCGCCGGCCACGACTGCGGGTCGGAGCCGGCCCAGCCGGCGTGGTCGGACTGCTCGCCCCACGGCTGCTGTGCGGGGTGCCCCCAGCCCGCGGGCGGCGCCCCGGGGATCGCGACGGGCGCGACGGGTGCGATCGCCTGCGACGTCGACGACGGATACCCCGTGTAGTACGCATTCCAGTCGGGGCTGCCGTCGCCCAGCACGGGAAGAGGCGTCACGCCGTCGGCGTACGTCGGCCACCCCTGAGGTGCTGAGCCGTATGCCGCGCCATATGCGGCGACGGCCTCGCGAGGCCTCCTCGGCGCGAAGAGGGCGTTCACGAGCGGGACGAGCGCCGTGCCGACCGCCGCGAGGATCGCGATCGCCACGACCCAGCGCCAGTACGTGTCGGTGAAGCTGAAGAACTCGTTGAACGCGAGCGGCACCACGAGCATGAACGCGAGAACCACGACCAGCACCGCCGTCGTCACGGTGACGGCGGTCGTGAAGGGCGTGACGTGCCGCTGATAGGCCCGCACGTAGAGGCGGATGTGAAGGAGCGCGAGCTGCAGGATGAGCACGATCATGAGGAACGCCATGAACCGGCCGAACCCGTAGCCGAACCAGCGCTCGGGCATCCAGATCAGGAACGCGCCGATGAGGAGGATGACGACCCAGGTGACCATGCTCGACAGGGCGAACCACGGCGGGCGCCGGGCCGCGAGGTGCGCGTCGAGCAGCGCGACTCCCGCGAACCCGGCCAGGAGCAGGATCGTGAGGAAGGCCCGCCCGATGATGCCGTTCTGCGAGCCGGCCAGCACCCAGACGACGCAGACGATCGCCGCGGCGATGAGCGCGCCGATCGCGACCCAGATCGCGACGCGCAGGAGTCTCGACTCGGATGCCGGCGCCGGCTGCTGGTGATATTGCGCCTCAGTCATGGGCGTTCCTCTCTCGTGGCACGCCCATCCTGACACGCTCCGCCCCGCACGGCGCGAGGGCGCCCGCAGGAGGCGAGGATGCAGCATCCTGCGGCCCTGTGGAGGAGGGGATGCCGCGCCCGCGCCGATCGGCGTACGACCCCGCTGCGTGGCGGCCGCGCTCGACCCGCGGTCCGCGGCGAACGAGGAAGGGCACCCTCGCGGGTGCCCTTCCTCGTTCGGTGGCGAGTGAGGGATTCGAACCCCCGAAGGCTACGCCGGCTGATTTACAGTCAGATCCCTTTGGCCGCTTGGGTAACTCGCCTAATGCGCACCCGCCCGGCTTTTCCAGTCGACCAGAGGCGCGATCAGCAATCCTACCGTCTTGGCGCGGTCATCGAAAAATCGTGCCGCGAGGGCGCTCCGATCACGTCCCGAGCCTGTCGAGATCCATCCCCTCGACCGCAGACGGCAGGCGCAGGAGCGCCCCTTCGAAGCGGCACGTCGCGGCCGCGACGTCCATCGCCCGCTGCAGCACGGCACCCCACGCATCGGCGTCTCGCGGCAGACCCTGCAGAAGCTCGGCGACCGTCGCGGCGAGCGCGGCGTCGCCTGCTCCCATCGTGTCGACGATGCGCCCGGGCAGATCCGAGACGGGTCGTGTCACGACGTCGTCCCCGGTCTCTATCGTCGCGCCGTCGGCGCCCTGCGTCGCGAGGACGGCTCCCGCGCCGAGGTCGATGAGCCGCGCGCGCAGGGCGTCCAGCGGCTCGCCGTAGAGGAGCCGCGCGTCATCCTCGCCGACCTTCACGAGGGCCGCCCCGCCCGCGAGCTCCTCGAACCCGCGCACGAACTCGGCGCGATCGGCGAGCATCCCGGTTCGGGGGTTGGGATCGACGACGAGGGGAGCACGCACCGCCTCGACAGCCTCGGCGAGCTCCCGGGTCTGGGCGATGTCGTCGAAGGGGAAGCAGCTCACGACGACCATCGCGGCATCCGTCATCGCGGTGTGCTCCGCCGCTCCGAACCGGATCCGGCGCGCCTTCGCCGCCTCGTTGAACTCGTACACGGGCTCGCCCCCTCCCGAACGCGTGCTGACCGCTCGCGACGATCCGTACGGGGCCGACGTCGCCACGAGCTCGACGCCGAAGTCGGAGAGGTACTCGCGGATGTGCGCTCCCGCCTCGTCGTCGCCCACCATGGCGATGAGCGTCGCAGGCACGCCCAGACGCGCGAGCCCGACGGCGACGTTGAGCGCGGCTCCGCCGACGAACTCCCTCACGCCCCTGCCGTCGCGCACCTCGTCGATGAGGGCGTCTCCTATGACGACGACCTGCGGCGTCACGCCCTGCCGCCTCTCGCGTCCGCTGCGTCGAGCACGCGTGCGACGAACGTCTCCGTGCGACGGCGCGTTCCATCGATGCGGCGATCCACGCTCGCGCGCACCTCGCTCGGCGCGAGCGGCGCCGCGAGCCGGACGTTCTCGTGGCACGACAGATCGGCGCAGATGTACGTGCCGACGCTGTCGCCGTGGCTGCCCGCGATGCCCGCCTTTCGCGCCGTGAACAGCGCGACCTGGTCCGCGGGCTGCATCGTGTGGCACAGGTTGCACATCGCGGAACGCGCGCGGGACGTGCCCTCGGCGGCGCGCAGCACGATGCCCGTGGCCCGCCCGCCCACTTCGGCGATGAGATACGCGCGGCCTCGGGAGCGCGGATCCCGCCATGCGAGGAAGTCCAGGTGGTCCCAGTCGGTCAGCATGAAATCGGCCGGAAGTGCGACGAGCCGCACGTCATCGTCTCCGGCGTTCACGAATGATGCGCGGACATCGTCCTCGGTCAACGGGCGCATGCGACCTCCTCGCCGTCTGCAGGCCAGTCTACGAACCGTGCGCCGACCGGCACAGGCCCATCCGCCGTCCGCGGGGCGGAGGCGTGAGCCCGAGGGACGGGCCGGATGCCGCGGCATCCGTCGGCTCGTGCGACGCACGCGCCCGCGCCCTCACACGGCAGGAGCCGGGATCGCGACCCCCGGCAGCGTCCACACGGCGAACGCGGGACCCTCGGCCGAGAGGACGGCGGCGCCGTCGGGGGCGGTCGCGAGCATGGCGTCGCCGAAGACGTCGACCCCCTCGGCCGCACGGGGCAGCGACCCTGGGGGCAGCTCGACGTCGGCGTCTCCGCGCGTCGCGAGCACGAGCACGCTCTCGTCCGCGCTCTCGCGCACGAACACGACGGTCTCGTCGTCGACGTGCAGCCAGCGCAGACCTCCCGTGGCGAGGGCGGGATGCGCGCGGCGAAGGCCCACGAGGTCCCGGTACAGCGCGAGGCGCTCGGCCGTCGCAGGCTCGTCCTCCGTGCCCCACGGCATGGGCGTGCGGCTCGACTCGCCGTCGGCCCCCGTGAGCCCGAACTCGTCGCCCGCGAAGACGACGGGAAGGCCCGGGAGCGTCATCGACAGCCCCACGGCGACGGGGATCGTCCCGGGCGCCGCGTTGGTCGCGAAGCGCGCCGTGTCGTGCGTGTCGAGCGGCTGCATGTTGCCCAGCCGCACACGCCACGGGATGCCGGCCGTGAACCGCACGACGGCGTCCACGAACTGCCGCGCCGTGTACCGCGGGATGCCGCCGATCGGCTGCGTGAAGAACCACGGCTCCGTCTCGGTCTCGCCGTCGTACGTCAGATACGGCGTTCCTTCGGGCTCGCTCAGCCATCCCCACACGGGCCGCGTGAACGACGGGTACGTCATGGCGCCGTGCCAGCCGTCCCCCTGCAGGTCGCTCACGGCGTCGTTCGTCGACTCGCCCAGCAGGATCGTGTCGGGGTTGATCTCGAGCATCGTCCGGCGCAGCAGCCGGCGCACGTCGGCGTTGAGGTCGACCGCTCCGAGGCGTCCCGTCATGTTCGCGACGTCGATGCGCCATCCGTCGGTCGAGTACGGCGGCTCGAGCCACTTCGCGACGACGGAGCCGGCGCCTTCGATGAACCGGCGGCGCAGCTCGTGCGAGGCCCAGTTGAACTTGGGCAGGCTCTCGTAGCCGAGCCACGACTCGTACTCCGTGTTGCCGTCGTCGGTGAAGTAGTAGAACTCCTCCTCCGGCGCGCCGGGGTGGCCGTAGGCCGCGAGGAACCACTCGTGCGTGTCGCCGGAGTGATTGCTCGTGAGGTCTCCGATGACCCGGATGCCGCGCTCGTGCGCCGCCTCGACGAGCCGGACGAACGCGTCGTCGCCACCGAGGAGCGGGTCGACGTCGTGGAAGCTCGTCGCGTTGTAGCGGTGGTTGGACTCGGCGGGGAAGACGGGGGTCAGATACAGCAGGTTCACCCCGAGGTCGATCAGGTGGTCGAGCCTCTCACGCACTCCGTCGAGGTCGCCGCCGTAGAACTGCTGCGAGCGGCCCGGGTTGACGGGATCGACGGGGTCGGTCCATTCGGCCGCGATGGCCCAGCCCGGCGTCGGATGCGCATCCGCCTGCGCCGATCGGGCGAAGCGGTCGGGGAAGACCTGGTACATGACGGCGTCGTACAGCCATGCCGGCGGTGCGGGATGCGCGACGAGGGCGAAGTCCTCGGCGTCCAGCGTCTCGATCGTGTGGATGCCGGACTGGTTGAGCCACTCGACGCGGCCGTCGGCATGCTGCAGCACCCAACGGTACCCGTGGCGGGGGTTGTGCACCGTGACGGGCGCCTCCCACCACTCCCAGCCGTCCGCGACGCCGAGGGACGCGGCATCCGTCCACTCGGGCTCGTGGTCGGGGTTCGAGCGCGTGCGCACGGCGACGAGCGGGCCGTACCTCTCGGGCACGCGCAGCCGCACGCGCACCGTCTCGCCCAGCTGCGGAGCGAGATTCGAGACGTACAGAGTCGAGCCGTCGTGATGCGGGAGGAGTGCGCTCATGGTGGAAGTCTCCCAGTCGGGGTCGGGGTCAGGGCAAGCGGGCGAGCGAATGGATCGCGGAGGTCTGCCCGGGGGCGAGGGCGAAGGATGCCGATCCCCCCGCGACCTCGACGGTCTCGTCGTCGGCGCAGCCCGGCGCGGTGTCGGCGACGACGGGCCCGGCCCGCACGACGTCGCAGTACCTGCCGTCCGGGAGGGTCGTCGGCACCGCGAGCCTCTCCTCGTCGGCTCCGGGGTTGACGGCCACGACCGCGCGGCCCTCGCGCTCGAAGCCGTACGCGTCGCCGTCGTCGACGCCGGGGAGCCGGGGGGCGGATGCCGCCACCCGCCGCCACTCGAGCATCCCGCGGATCGCGGTCCACGCGTGGACGCAGGTGCGGTCGCCGTCGGCGAGCGCCGAGACCTCGGCATCCCCGGCCGCGCACACCGGAGCGACGACGCGGCCGTCCGCATCGACGGGGGCTCCCGCGTCGCGGTCGGTGAAGGCATAGCCCGAGTACACGACGGGCGTGCCGAAGTCGTCGGCGAGCATGAGCGCGTTCGCCATGGCGTAGAGGTCGCCGTCGCGGTACGTGACGCCGGCCTCCCCGCGCTCGGTGTCGTGGTTGTCGACGAACACGACGGCACGGTCGGACGGCACGTGCAGGGGACGCTCGCCGGAGAGGTCGGGATCCGTGAGCACCCCCGCGCGCAGCTGCGGCGCGAGGTCGCGCGCGTACGTGAACTCGAACACCTCGCCGAAGGACGTGTACTCCTCGGGTTGGACGGGCTCGCCGCCCCCGCGGATCACCTCGCTCAGGATGCGTGTGCCCGCCGGCAGGCCGCCGACGATCGCGGCGACGTCGGCCGCGGCGATGTGCTTCGCCGCATCGATGCGCACGCCCGCGACGCCGAGCGAGAGCAGATCGTCGAGGTACGCGCCGATGCGCTCGCGCACGGCGGGGCTCGACGTGTCGAGGTCGGCGAGGTTCACGAGCTCGCACGTCTGCACCTGCTCGCGCGAGCCGTAGTCGGCGATGTCGTCGTTCGGCGTGAGCCCGCAGTGGTGGAAGTCCTCGGGGGCGTAGAGGCCCGGGTACGAGTAGTGGTCGTATGCGCTGCCCGCCCAGCCGGTGCCCGCGGCATCCTGACCCGTCATGTGGTTGACGACGGCGTCGGCGATGACGGCGACGCCCGCCTCACGGCAGCGCGCCGTCATGTCGGCGAACTCCGCGCGGGTGCCGAGGCGCGACTCGACGCGGTAGCTGACCGGCTGGTACGACGTCCACCACTCGTCGCCCGTGACGCTCTCCTGCGCGGGAGACACGAGCACCCAGGCGAACCCCGCAGGCCCCAGGTTCTGCTCGCACTCCTGCGCCACCGTCGTCCACGGCAGCTGGAACAGCTGCACTCCTACGTCGGGCGGCCCGACCTCCACCGTGCCGATCGTCGCGCTGCATCCGCCGAGCGCGAGGGATGCCGCGAGCGCACCCGCGGCCGCGAGGGCGAGGCGGCGGATCGGGCGCGGCATCCGGCTACTTGACGGCACCCGCCGTCAGCCCGCCGGCGATGTACCGCTGGATGCTGAGGAACAGCGCCATCGGCAGGATCGCCGCGAGCACGGCGCCGGCGCTGAACACGCTCCAGTTCTGCTGCGTCTGGCTCGAGACGAACTGGTAGAGGCCCACCGCGAGAGTCTGACGCGAGGGGTCGATCAGCAGCACGCTCGCGATGACGAACTCGCCGAAGGTCGCGAGGAAGGAGAGCAGGCCGACGACCGCGAGGATGGGGGCGACCAGGCGCAGGATGATCGTGAAGAAGATCCGCGCGTGCCCCGCGCCGTCGATCTTTGCCGCCTCGTCGATCGAGGCGGGCACCGTGTTGAAGAACCCGTACATGAGATACGTGTTCACACCGAGGGCGCCGCCCAGATAGACCATGATCAGGCCGATCTGCGTGTTGATGCCGAGCGCGGGGAAGATGTCGGCGATGGCCGACATGAGGAGGAAGATCGCGACGAAGGCCAGCAGCTGCGGGAACATCTGAACGAGCAGCAGCGTGAGCAGCCCGAACCTGCGCCCCGTGAACCTCATGCGCGAGAAGGAGTACGCCGCGAGTGCGCCGAGGAACACGGTGCCGAGCGCCGTGGCAACCCCGATCACGAGAGAGTTCACCCACCACGCGGCATACGGCTGGCTCGGATTCTGGAACAGCTCGACGTAGCTGTCGAGGCTCAGCGTGCGGAACAGTCCGTTCGCCGTGAGGAGCGTGCCGCCGGGATTGAGCGACGCCGACAGCACGTACAGCAGCGGGAACCCGGCGAAGACCAGCATGACGATGCCGACGAGGTGGCGCCATCCGGTCTCGCGGAAGTACTTGCGGAAGGGACGGCGTGGTGCCGGCGCGCCGGGGTCTCCCCCGCTCACGTGCGTGCTCGCGTCGAATCCGTCGACCGTCGCCTCGCCGAACATCACGGCGCTCCCGCGGGTGTCTCGGCTCCGGGCGTCCTCCGGGACGCCGCCGGGGACGATGGGCTCTTGAAGGCTCATGTCAGTTCAGCTCCTCGAGGACCTTGGTCTGGCGGAAGGCGATGTACGAGATCGTCGCCACGAGCAGGAAGATGATGATCGAGAACGCGCTCGCAAGACCGAAGTCGCGCTGGCCGCCGATGAAGGCCACCTTGTACACCATCGAGATCAGGATGTCGGTCTGCCCGACGTTGATCGGCGCATCCGTGAAGCGCGGGCCGCCGCCGGTCAGCATGTAGATCAGGTTGAAGTTGTTGAAGTTGAACGCGAACGACGAGATCAGCAGCGGTGCGACGGCCACCAGCAGCAGCGGGAACTTGATGAGGCGGAACTGCTGCCAGATGCTGGCCCCGTCGACGCGCGACGCCTCCATGATGTCGTCGGGGATCGACTGGAGCGCGCCGGTCGTCACGAGGAACATGTAGGGGAAGCCGAGCCACAGGTTGACCAGCAGGATCGCGATCTTCGCGAGGAAGGGATCCTGCAGCCACGGGATCGACGCCCCGCCGAGCAGCACCTCGTTGATGAAGCCGAAGTCCTGGTTGAACATGCCCGCCCACACGAGTGCCGAGAGGAACCCGGGGAACGCGTACGGCAGGATCATGATCACGCGGTAGTACTTCCTGCTTCTCATGCGCGGATCGTTGAACACGATCGCGAGGAACAGGCCGAGGATGAACGTGGTCGCGACGGACAGGACCGCGAAGGCGAAGGTCCACACCGTCACGTACAGGAACGGACCGCGGATGTCGGGGTTCGTGAACGCCCGCACGAAGTTGTCGAAGCCGACGGGGACGACCCAGCCGGGAAGCAGCTGAGTGCCGTCGTCGGCGGTGAAGGCGCCTGTGCCGAGGTCGCGGTACACGACGCCCGTCGCGGTGTCGGTCATCGTGTCGGCGCCCGGGTCCCACTCGAGGGTCGAGGTGAACAGGTAGGCGTTGGAGCCGTCCGTCGTGCGCAGCGTTCCGTCGTTGAGGTCGTCCGAGATCGGCACGGTCAGCGACGAGATGGCGGACTGGTTCGCGACGATCTGGCCGAAGTCCAGCGTCGTGAAGCCGGGAGCGCCGGTCGCCGTGGCGCCGTCGACCGGCTCGAGCGGCTGCTCCTGGCCGCCCACGACGAAGTCGCCCGTCTCGGGATCGGTCGTGAGGAGGAAGAACTCGCCGTTCTGCTCCAGGATCGAGACGGGGTACGCGGGCGAGTCCGGCACGCGCGTCTGCGCCTGGAGGAGCAGCGCGCTGACGGCGTCGTCCTTGTCGGAGTTGTGCCCCGAGCCGTAGTTCGTGAACGCGATGTAGATCGTGTAGAGGACGACGAAGATCTGGAAGATCAGGAGGAAGACGATTCCCGGGGTCAGATACTTCGCCGGCAGGAGCCCCGGCTTGAGGTACACGACGTTGACGGCGATGACGCCGACCGCGATCAGGAGCGGCACGAGCCACTGGCCGTCCTGGACGAGCAGGAGGATGGCGAAGATCGCGGCGGCGTCGATGACCGCGAGCGAGACGATCTTGACGAGCCAGACCTTCCAACCCGCGGAGGCGGCCTCGGCGTAGGCGAGCGCGCGTCTGCCGCGTCGTGACTGGGCGATCGTCTCCGGCGCGGACCTCTCGGTCTCGAGCGTGGGTCCCGTCATCGTTGACGCTCCTGTCTAGGGGTCTCGTCGTGAGTGAGGCTAGTAGGGAAGAGGGGCGCCGGATAGGCGCCGGTCGCGAAGGGGCGACGCCGCAGCGGCGCCGCCCCTTCGCGGATGGATCAGCCGTCGATCTTGGCCTGGATGTCGGCCGCCATCTTCGTCCAGGTGGCGACCGGGTCGGCGCCCTTGATGATCGCGGCCTCCGCGACGCCCCAGAACTCCCACACGCTGCCCATCTCAGGGATGCTCGGCTGCGGCACGCCGTTGGTGCCGACCTCGCCGAAGCCCTGGATGATCGGGTCGGACGACGCCTTCTCGTACGCCTCCGTGTTGGCCGGGGGACGGTCGCCTGCCTCGTACAGCGCGTACTGCACGTCGGGGGTGGCGAGGTAGTTCACGAGGAACTCGTTGGCCAGGAGCGTGTTCGTCGACTTGGCGCTGAGGTAGAAGCCCTGCACGCCCACGAACGGCGCGGCCGTCTCGCCGCCGGCCGAAGGGATCGGGTCGATCGCGATGTTGATCCCCTTGGCCTCGGCGTCGGCGACGTTCCAGGGACCCGTCAGGATGAAGGGCGACTCACCCGAGTTGAACGCCTCCTTGGAGAGGTCCTGCGTCAGGTTGAGGTTGATCGTGCCTGCCGCGCCCTGCGCGCCCAGCCACGTGGCGAAGTTCTGGCCCGCCTCGTCGCCGATCGTGAGCTGCGTTCCGTCGAACGAGCCGTCCGCGTTCTGCGCGAAGACCGAGTTGCCGAACGACGTCTGGAACGGATACAGGTGGTAGGGGTCGGCGTTGGCCGGGTCGAGGCCGACGACGAAGGGGTACTTCGTGCCGGCGGCCGTGCCCTTGGCGATCATGTCGTCGAAGGATGTCGGCGCCTCGGACACGAGGTCGGCGTTGCGCATGAGCGCGATGTTCTCCGTCGCGTACGGCAGGCCGTAGACCTGGCCGTTGAGCGTGAACGCCTGTACGGCGACGTCGCGGAAGTCCGCGGCCTTGTCGCCGAGCTCGATCGGGGCGACGAGGCCGTCCTGCACGAAGGCGCCGAGCCAGTCGTGCGCGCCGATCGTGATGTCGGGGCCCTTGCCGGTGGGGACCTGTGCGGTGAAGTCGTCGCGGATCTTCGCGTTGTCCTTGATGACGAGGTTGACGTCGACGCCCTTCTCCTCCTCGAACTGCGCGACGACGTCCTTGAGCGCCTTGGCACGGTTGTCGTCGACCCAGACCGTGAGCGTGCCGGCGGATCCCGTATCGGTCGGGGTGCTCGAACCGCCGCCTGCGCAGCCCGCGAGCGCGAGCATGCTGCCCGCGATGAGCGCGGTCAGGCCGACGGCGCCCTTCTTGTTCACCTTCATCGGTGTGCCTCTCTCAAGTGCGATGTGGAGGGTCCGACCTTCGGGGCCGGTGAGTCACCGTGAAGGCCGTTCTTCCGCTCACAGAATCCTGCAAGCGCTTACATTGTTACCACGCATCACCACGGATGCAATACCTGGCGCCGAAGATCGAGACATTTCCGTGACCTGGACGCACGTGAGCACGGGGAGCGTCGGGGTGAGATCTGCAAGCGCTTGCAGGCGCGGTCGGATGCGGCATCCCGCGTCTCCCGTGGAACGTCGCAGCGGCGCGGCTAGACTCGCGGTCATGGCAGATTCCTCCTTCGACATCGTCAGCAAGGTCGACCACCAGGAGGCCGACAACGCGCTCAACCAGGCCCGCAAGGAGGTCGAGCAGCGCTACGACTTCAAGGGGACGGGCGCCTCCATCGAGTGGAGCGGCGAGCAGATCCTCATCAAGGCGAACAGCGAGGAGCGCGCGAAGGCCGTCCTCGACGTGTTCCAGACCAAGCTCATCAAGCGCGGCATCTCGCTCAAGAGCCTCGAGACAGGAGAGCCCGCCGCGAGCGGCAAGGAGTTCCGCCTCGTCTCGTCGATCAAGGACGGCATCTCACAGGAGAACGCGAAGAAGATCGGCAAGATCATCCGCGACGAGGCGCCGAAGTCGGTCAAGTCGCAGATCCAGGGCGACGAGCTGCGCGTGCAGTCCAAGAGCCGCGACGACCTGCAGGAGGTCATCCGCATCCTGAAGGCCGCCGATCTCGACGTCGACCTGCAGTTCGTCAACTACCGGTAGCGGGGCTCTTCGCGGTCGGCGTCGGAATCCGCGAGGGCCGGCACCGGGTCTTCATGATCGGGCCCGTCGACGACGAGGGAGACGACCGTCGGCTCGCCCTCGACCTGTTCGACGCCTCCGGCTCCGCGGAGAAGACGCTGCGCGCCGACAGGGGCGGGTACACGGGCATCCCGGCCGCATGCGGGCGAGAACGCCGCGCGCTTCTTCGTGCGTCACCTCTGCCGGCCGTCGACGATCGAATCGGACCGGGATGATCGGGTGGAGCCTGCCGCCGTCGGCGAGCCTTGATGTCGAAGGGAGCACCGTGATCGCGACACTGAACCAGATCGTCGACGTCGTAGAGGACCATCTCACCGCCGACATCGACATCGCCGCCCTCGCTCGAGGTGCCGGGACGACCGAGTACCACGTGCGCCGGATGTTCTCGGCGCTGGCGGGGATGCCGCTGTCGGAGTACGTCCGGCGGCGGCGCATGACCGTCGCGGCATCCGACGTGCTCGGAGAAGAAGCCCTTCTCGACATCGCGGTGCGCTACGGGTACGGCTCGACAGAGGCGTTCGGCCGTGCGTTCCGGGCCGTGCACGGCGTGAGCCCGGGTGACGTTCGCCGGCACGGCGGCCCCCTTCGCACTCAACCGCAGCTCAGGTTCCGCCTGACCGTCGAAGGGAACACGACCATGGACACCCGCATCGCAGAGCGACCGGCATTCCGACTCATCGGCCACGCCGCCCGCGTGCCGCTCCTCCACGAAGGGGTCAACCCGCACATCCAGGCGCACATCGCCTCTCTGCCTGCGGCAGAGCACGCCCGGCTGAAGGCGCTCAGCGACACGGAGCCGGGAGGCATCCTCCAGGTCATGGACGACGGCGACCCCGACTACACGGAAGGGAGCGAGCTGACGTACCTGCACGGCGTCGCCGTCGGCGAGCGCACGCCGGTGCCCGACGACTTCGATGCGATCGAGGTCTCGGCCGGCTCCTGGGCCGTGTTCCGCACGAGCGGCGCCCACCCCGCGGCGCTGCAGTCGACCTGGGCCGCGACGGCGAGCGACTGGTTCCCGTCGAATCCCTGGCGGCTGCGGCCCGGTCCCTCGATCGTGGCCGTGCTCGACCGCTCGCCCGACTTCGGCACGGCGACCTGCGAGCTGTGGCTGCCCGTCGAACGCGCCTGACGAGGAGACGGACGCGTCGCGTGACCGCCGTCGAGCCACGGGGAACCCGCCCGGAGAGCTCGGGGGTCAGCACGCGTTCGCCGCGACTGCCTCGACCCAGGCGCGCTTGCGGGGTCAGCACGCGTTCGCCGCGACTGCCTCGATCCCGGCGCCCTCGCGGGGTCAGCGCGCGTTCGCCGCGACTGCCTCGATCCAGGCGCGCAGCACGTCGTAGGCCTCGGCCCGCGGCTCGGGGCGAGAGAGGAAGACGTCGTGGATCGCGCCGTCGATCCGGGCGACGGTCACGAGCCGGCCGATGCGGGTCGCGGCGCGCGCGATGTCGTCGACGGCGAGCACCGAGTCGGACGAGGTCATGTCGTCCGACCAGGTCACGGGCATCGTCGAGCGCGTCGACAGGAGCACGAGCGCAGGGCATCCGACGTCGATGCCGGCCGAGACGCGGCGGTGGCCCGCGAGGATCGCGGCGAGCCAGCCGGGGTGGGTCGGGAAGCCGCGCTCGGGCCGCCACTGGTCGTGATACCCCGGCACGGGCAGCGAGCCGATCTCGACCTGCGCGCGGGTGTAGAACCCGAGGTCGACCGCCGGGTGCGGCCCGAGCGGATCGAACCGCGCCCTCATCCCGACGAGGGGCGCGAGCGCCTGCCGCCCGATCGCACCGAGCTGCAGCTCGAGCCACGGGCTGTTCAGCACGAGCGCCGACGCGACGCCGGGATGCCGCGCCGCCCACAGCGCGAGCGTGAGCCCGCCCGTCGAGTGGCCGAGGAGCACGAGCCGGCGAGAGGATGCGGCATCCGGGGCGTGTCCCATGACCGCGAGCGCCACGGCGATGTCGTCGTCGTAGTCGTCGAGGCTCCCGACGTATCCGGGCGTCTGGCCCTCGCGAAGGCTCCGGCCGTACTTGCGCAGATCGAGCGCGTAGAAGTCCGCGCCGAGGCCGTTCCAGAACCTCGCGAGCCCGGTCTGGAAGAAGTAGTCCGACCAGCCGTGAACGTACAGCACGTCGACGTCGGGGAGCGGCCGCGCGAGGCGGCCGATCCACGACGGGATGCTGCGCACGAGCGTCGCGACGACCTCGCCCTCGGCATCCGGTGCCAGCTCGAGCGTCTGCTGCTCGAACGGCTCTCCCAGCAGATCGGGGGTCCAGCCGTCGCTCATCCGCCCGCACCGGGCCGGCCGGCGATGTCCTGCCTGCGCGCGCAGCTCATGCGCTCAGCCTAGATGCGGGCGCGGGGTCACTCGCCGCGCGAGATCCTCACCATCTCGTCGCGAGGCACGACCTTGACACGGGCGCGGCCGTGCGGCTCTCCGAGGGAGATCTCGTGCTCGTCGAGACGGTGCCAGCCCTCGAGATCGGTCCAGGCGACGCCGCGCGACGCGAGGAGCGCGGGGATCGCCTCGGCCGAAGGGTCTGCCGGCTCCCACCACGACCCCTGGTCGTTGATGACGTGGCTGATCGTCTCCATCGCGTCGGACTTCGTGTGGCCGATGAGGCCGACGGGGCCGCGCTTGATCCATCCCGTCGCGTAGATGCCGGGCACGCGCTCGTTCGACTCGCGCCTGATGACCTGACCCTCGTGATTGGGGATGACGCCGTGGTGCTCGTCGAAGGGCACGCCGGGAAGCGGCGAGCCGAAGTACCCGACGGCGCGATAGAGCGCCTGGATGGGCAGTTCGCGGATCTCGCCCGTGCCGAGCACGCCGCCCTGGCCGTCGGGGCGCGTGCGCTCCCAGCGCAGCGCCGCGACGCGGCCTTCGGCGTCCTTCACGACCTCGAGGGGCTTCGCGTAGAAGTGCAGGTGCAGGCGGCGGGACGCCTCGCCCCCCGCGTTGTTGGCGGAGGGGCGCTTGCGCCACGACTGCAGGATGCGGTCGATCACCATGACCTGCTTGTTGCTCGCGATGGCGTCCTTCGACGCCTCGTCGTAGTCGAAGTCCTCGTCGTACACGACCATGTCGACGTCGCGCAGCTCGCCGAGCTCGCGCAGCTCGAGCGGCGTGAACTTGACCTGCGCGGGACCGCGGCGGCCGAACACGTGCACGTCCGTGACCGGGGACGCCTTGAGCCCTTCGTAGACGTTCGCGGGGATCTCGGTCGGCAGGAGGTCGTCCGCGTGCTTCGCGAGCATGCGGGTGATGTCGAGCGCGACGTTGCCGTTGCCGATCACGGCGACCGACTCGGCCTCCAGCGGCCACTCGCGCGGTACGTCGGGGTGCCCGTCGAACCAGCTCACGAAGTCCGCCGCGCCGTAGCTGCCAACGGCGTCGATGCCGGGGATGTCGAGCCCCGAGTCGCGGATCGCCCCCGTCGAGAAGATGACGGCGTGATAGTGGTGCTTGAGGTCGTCGAGCGTGATGTCGCGGCCGAATCGGACGTTGCCGAAGATGCGGATGTCGCCGCGGTCGAGCACTTCGCGCAGAGCCGTGATGATGCCCTTGATGCGCGGGTGGTCGGGCGCGACGCCATACCGGACGAGGCCGTACGGCGCGGGAAGCTGCTCGAACAGGTCGATCGAGACGTCGAACTTGCGCTCGGCCTTCAGCAGGATGTCGGCCGCGTAGATGCCTGCGGGCCCCGCTCCGACGATGGCGAGTCTGAGCTTGGTCATGGATGGTCCTTTCGAGGCGCAGGCCAGTCGCGTCACGACCGCGCCGTGGTGCGAACAGTCAGCTGGAGCGGTCGGCGACCGCTTGTGCGAAGCGCGTGAGGGCCTCGCGGACGGGTCCGTCCGGAAGCGGGGCGAGCGCCGCGATGGCATCGCTGGACCACGCGTTCGCGAGGTCGAGCGTCGCCTGCGTGGCCCCGTGCTCGCGCAGCTCGGCGAGCGGTCCGTCGAGGATGCCGGCGTCGGCGCCGTCGGAGATGCGGCGCACCCCGGCGTCGATGCGCTCGCGCAGGTCGACGGATGCGGCATCCGTCCGCTGCCCCAGCAGCAGGTACGGCATCGTCGGCACGCCCGCGCGCAGGTCGGTGCCGGGGACCTTGCCCGTCTCGTCGGGATCGGCGGACAGATCGATGACGTCGTCGAGCAGCTGGAAGGCGACGCCCGCCTTCTCGCCGAAGACGACCATGGCCGGCTCGTACGCGGGATCGGCGTTGGAGAAGATGACCCCGGCCTGCGCCGCCGCGGCGATGAGCGAGCCGGTCTTGTCGGAGAGCACCTGCAGGTAGAAGGCGACGGCGTCGTCGCCTTCGTGCGGCCCCACGGTCTCGTGCATCTGGCCCAGCACGAGCCGTTCGAACGTGTCGGCCTGCAGCCGCATGGCGCGGTCGCCGTGGCGGGCCATGATCTGGCTCGCGCGCGAGAAGAGCAGGTCGCCCGTCAGGATCGCGACGCTGTTGCCCCACACGGCGTGCGCGGCGGGAACGCCGCGGCGCCGGTCGGCCTCGTCCATGACGTCGTCGTGGTACAACGATCCGAGATGCGTGAGCTCGAGCGCGGTCGCACCGTCGACGACGGCGTCGCTGATGCCGTCTCCGAGCTGAGAGGTCAGCAGCGCGAGCATGGGACGGATGCGCTTGCCGCCCGCGTCGTACAGATAGCGGCTCGTCGCGTCGGCGAGGGCGTCTGTGACGCGCAGCTCCTTCTCGAGGTTCGCGTCGACGCGGGCGAGCCCCTTCTCGACGGTCGCGAGCAGCCGCCGCGACCTCGGTCCCGCGAAGACGCGGTCGGTGAGGCCCAGCTTCCGCGCGATGCGCGGTCCCGGCGCTGAGGGAGTCACGACGACAAGCCTACCGGGGCGCACTCGCGACCCGCCCGCTCACGCGTTCGGCTTCGTCGCACGGTGCACGGCCACGATGCCGAACGAGAGGTTGCGGTACGCGACATCCGTCCATCCCGCCGCGCGGATGCGCGCCGACAGCGTGCGCTGATCGGGCCAGTCGCGGATCGACTCGTTGAGGTAGTCGTAGGCCTCCGCGTTGGAGCTGACCGCCTTGGCGACGACGGGGAGGACGCGATCGTTGTAGAAGCGGTAGAGCCCGCCGAACGCCCTCGACGGCGGGTGCGAGAACTCGCACACGACCAGGCGCCCGCCCGGCTTCGTGACGCGCAGCAGCTCGCGCAGCGCCTTGTCGGGGTCGTTGACATTGCGCAGCCCGAACGACATCGTGACGGTGTCGAACTCGGCGTCGCCGAACGGAAGAGAGGTCGCATCGGCCTCGGTGAAGGACAGGTTCGGGATGCCGCGGTGCCTGCGTCGCCCCTCCGCGATCATGCCGGGCGAGAAGTCGGCCGCGACCACGTCCGCGCCGCTGCGGGCCAGGCTCACGGAGCTCGCTCCGGTGCCCGCGGCGAGATCGAGGATGCGCTGACCCGGCCGCGGGGCGACCGCCCGTGTCGTCGCGACCCGCCACAGCCTGTCGTTTCCGAGGCTCAGCACCGTGTTCGTGCGGTCGTAGCCCTCGGCGACCTCGTCGAACATGCCGCTCACGCGCGACGGGTCTTTGTGGAGGTCGGCGCGGTTGGGCTCGTGCTCGGTCACTCTGTCGAGTCTAGGCGGGGGCGCCCGTGAGCTCGGCGAGGCGAGCGAACCACCGCCGCGAGGTCGCCTCGTCGAACGGCGGCTCGGATGCCGCGACCCGGCGCTCGAGATCGATCGCGACGGCCTCGAGGCGGTCGACGATCTCGAGCGGGTACCCGAAGTGCACGCGGTGCTCGTCCCACTCGTCGCGGTCCTCGATGTACACGCCGGTGTCGAGCCGGTCGACGACGTCGAGGTCCATGTCGATGCCGGTCGGCTCGGCGCCCTCCCACCGCACGTCCCATGCGAGATCGATGTAGATCGGCGTGTGGTACGGCGCCGCGTTGGCCGTGTAGACCCACTCGCCCGACGGCGGCAGAAGCGTGACGTTGGCGTGTGCGACGTCGAGCTCGCGGCCGGGCCGCGCGCTCGACCACCCGGGGAGCTGCCCGAACCAGTCGCCCCAGGAGTCGGCGCCGAGGTAGACGCATTCGTGCAGCCAATGCGGCGAGCCGTCCCACTTGCGCCAGCGGAACAGGAGGCGCGTACCGGGCGCCGGACGGACGGGTTCGACGGTCACCCTCGCGAGTCTAGGCTTAAGGGATGACCGATCCTCCTCGCCCGCCGCGCCTGGTGGCCGAGACGAGGGAGGTCGACGCGATCGACGATCTCCTGCTCCACACATCGGCGGACACGCCCCTCGCCTGGCTGCGCCGCGGGGACGGGATCGTGGGGCTCGGCAGGCCCGTCCTCTCGATTCCGCGCGGCGGCGACATGCCCGCCGCCCCCGGAGGAACGACGTGGCCGACGCACTCCGAGCTCTGGCGGCTCTTCGCCGGAGCGGCCGAGATCGACGACGACGTGCGCCTGCCGGGCACGGGGCTCGTCGCGTTCGGCGCGTTCACGTTCGACCCCCGTTCCGAGCGCTCGAGCCTTCTGACGGTGCCGCCGCTCATCGTCGGCCGCCGCGACGGACGCTCGTGGGTGACGCGCATCCGCTCGCTCGGCGCCGTCGTCGCCGACGAGAGGCCGGCCTTCGCGTCCACGCCGTACGGCCCGTACTGGTCGGGCACGCTCGGTCCCGGCGCCCTCGACGCCGAGGGGTACGTCGACGCCGTCCGCCAGGGCCTTGCCGCGATCTCGGCCGGCGAACTCGACAAGGTCGTGCTCGCGCGCGACGTCGTGGGGACCGTCCCCGCGGGAGCCGATCTGCGCCGCCTCGCGCGAGCCCTGTCGACCGACTATCCCGACACGTGGACGTTCGCCGTCGACGGGCTCGTCGGCGCGAGTCCCGAGACCCTCGTGACGGTCTCGGACGGGACCGTCACGGCGCGCGTGCTCGCCGGCACGATCCCGCGTGGAACCGACGCGGGCGACGACGTCGCGGCATCCGACACCCTCGCGCACAGCGGCAAGAACCTCGACGAGCACCGCTACGCCGTCCGCAGCGTCGTCGACGCCCTCGCGCCGTTCACGAGCGAGCTGCGCGCCGACACCGAGCCGTTCACGCTCGAGCTTCCGAACCTGTGGCATCTCGCGACGGATGTCGAGGGCGACCTGCTCGACCACGCGTCCGCGCTCGACCTCGTCGCGGCGCTGCATCCCACGGCGGCCGTGGCCGGCACCCCGACGGATGTCGCGATCGAGGTCATCCGCCGCATCGAGCCGTTCGACCGCGGCCGGTACGCAGGGCCCGTCGGCTGGGTCGACGCGAACGGCGACGGCGAGTGGGCCATCGCGCTGCGCTGCGCGCAGATCGGCGCGCCACCCGCCCGGCGGTTCGCAGCGTATTCCGACACGATCCCGGTCACAGCCCACGCGGGCGCCGGGATCGTCGCGGGCAGCGACCCGGATGCCGAACTCATCGAGACGCGAGTGAAGTTCCGCCCGATCGTCGACGCGCTGGCCTGAACCCGCCCGGACCGGCGACGCGATTCTGGGCCGGAGCGTCAGATCGAGCGCTGATACGCCCGGATCGAGCGCACCGCCCACGTGAAGGCGAGGGCCGCGAGGAGCAGGAGACCGCCCAGCTGCCACCAGCCTTCGGCGGGGTACGAGCCCGAGAGCCCGCCCCGGCCGAGCTCGACGGCCCACGTCATGGGGTTCCACCGGGCGACGCCCTGCACCCAGTCGGGCAGGAGCGCTGCGGCGCACCAGGCGATGGGTGACTTGAAGCCGACTGCCAGTTCGATGACGGCTTCTTCGTAGGACTCGACCCAGATGCCGATGATCCGACCGTCCTGGTTCTGCGCTGTCCACCAGGCGCGGCCGGGGCCGGAGGGCCCGTGGCGGTCGTAGGTGGGGATGCCCAGTCTGGTGAGTTCGACGTCGATCGCGGCCCATTCGCGGCGCACGCTCGCGTTGGTCGCTCGGTCGACTGTGCCGGTCTTCTCGATCACGCGCTGTGCGGCAGGCCACAGAGTTGCCAGGTCTACGGTGCTCGTGCTCTCCATCGCTCTCCCCTCCCGTTTCCCCGGCTCGACCCTTGGGGCTCTTGGTCAGCGCCGCTTAGCGGCTCCCCAGTGGGCGACGGATGTCGCCCACTGTTCTTTCAGCGCGCGGTCTCCGTGCCGCGCGTCCCGGCCGGCCGTTAGCGGTCAGCCCGTCACCCGCCCGCGATGTTCGTCGATCGCACGTTCGCGCGGATGCGCTGTCGATGCCGCGAGCTGCGCAATCGCGGCGGCAAGGTGCTATCCGCGGACGGGCAGGAGACTGCCTCGTGAGCAGTCCGGCTACCGCCCACGGTCTGCGGCACCGGGAGCAGCGCGACACGTTCGACCGGCGGACCGGAGGGGCGATCCGCTCTCTACTCGAGCGGTTCCGCCTCCTGAAGCCCGCATCCGGCCTCCCCGGAGGTAGTGAAGGTCATTGTCGCCATGCCGGTCAGCGTGCGAATCTAGCTACGATATGTGTTCGTTTGACCCGCGTTGCGCAGCATGGAATGGTGACACCGTCAGGTCGATTGGGGATGATTGCATGCACGCGGAATTGCGTGAGCCGGATATCACGATCGACGATGCTCCCGGTCTGTACCGAGTCCGAATCTGGACGGCGCCACGGAGTGCTCGCTTGTCCTGGATGGTCGATGATTGGGAACTTGCCGCTGAGGATGTTGAAGGAGCACTAGCGTGGGCCCATCAGGAGGCGGCTGGCCGTCCGTTCGAACTCCTCGTCCGCGCCGCGGGGGGCTCAAACTACTTGCGGTTGTTGGGGGAGCCCGCGGACAACGTGTCAGTGTCCGAGGTGGTCCCGCTCGTGCGCTAGTCGTTGACTAATCTCACAGGTCGCTGATGTGTGCACATGGAAGATACGGTAAGCACTCAGAGAACTCACAGATCAGTACGGCTGAGAAGAGGAGCTTTCTCAGCACTAATCGCAACCCTCGTTCTAGTCTTCGGGAGCGTGTTCGCAGCATCGCCCGCCAACGCAGTTGTCGTCGGGGTATGCACGATAAAGGCCAACAACCCTCACGGATCCACGCACGTCAGCGGAACCATCAATGCCGAAGGCAGCCTGCAGTGCACTATCGGCATGACCGAGATCTACGTGCGTGCCTACCTAGAGAACAGTGTTGGGACGTCTTGGTACGGAAACACAGAATCGTGGTTGGCGACTTCCCCCAACGAGAAGTTCTCCAGCTTCGCCAATACTTCATGCGCGATGGGGCCGGGGTCGTTCCGAACACGTGTCTCATACGCGTTCACGTCCCCGCCGGGGACCAACCCGTCGTACACGGCGAACACGATCTATTCGCCGTGGATCGGAGTGGCGTGCGGCGTTAGCCGTTCGGCGGGACCGACGACGCCGACCGGGGTCTGGACTTCTGAGCAGCCGCTGCCGAAGGGAATCACGTTGACTCCAACTGCTGACGGAGTCGAGATCACTTTCTCAACTGACGAGGTCGCGCGCTAGCTTGTGATGTCCAGGGCCGTGTTCCGAAACAACGTCCCTGGACATCACCCCTAGACAGTGCTAGGGCGCGGTGCGACCGTTGTTGCATGTGGAAGAGCGATGAGCTCGCACGCACGGCTGCTGTCTCGAACGGGATGGTCTGGTTCGGCTTGGCTGTCTTCTTCAGTGGCTTTGCCGCCGAGGCGGCCTACGGCGCGTTCCACGGGCCGTGGTTCCAGATGGTCGGTTGGGCGATCATCGCTCTGGCCGCGTTGGGGTGCGCGGTGATGGGTTCATCGGGGCGCATCGGATGCGAGCGAAGATGAAGGCCCGATCGGCGGGCTAGCGGGCTGACCGGCGGTCGACGGCGGATGCCCAGACCCACGCGCGGTGGGTGGCTCTGTCCTTCATCGTGAACTCGACGCACACGGCGCGGTCGGTCCATGCGACCGCGCGGCCGCAGACGCGGACCGGGGTCTCTGGGAACCTCACCCATGCGTCGACGTCGATCGGGTCGCGCTGCGGCTGCTGCGCGGCCGCGGGATCGGCGCCGAGCTCGTCGGCGGAGAGCGAGATGGGGCGTGCGCGGGTGAGGAACATGTTCAGCGCGTCATCGCTGACATCGGAGCCGTAGCGCGCGTTCCTTCCCACAGCGGGATTCTGTCGGGTGCCCCTGACATCTCCCCCGTGCGGGCATGCGAAGAGGGGGCGAGCTCGGTTCGCCCCTTCTTCTGGGTGTTCAGTTGTCGCGAGGGTTGCGGGAACGCGACCGCGGTCGCGTTCCCGAGATCCGGGCCGATGTGGGAGGCGTCGATGATGCGGCGGTAGACGATGCCGTTCTCGCCCTCGAACGATGCGTCGCGCTCATGCCCGATCACGATCACGGCGTCGCCCTTGCGGAGGGATGCTGCGGCGCCGGCTCCGAGCTCGAACTTCGCCTCGACGGCGTGGGCCAGGGGCTTGAGGCCCTCGACTCGCTCGGTGCCGCGGTACTCGGCGGTGTTCTCGAGGACGGTGAACTTCGTGATGCTCACGCGTCCGGCCTGCTGCGTCTCGGGGTCGGATGCCAGGCCGATCTGGTCGGGTCGGAAGCCGCTCCAGTGGTCCTCGTCGCTGACGACAACCACGGGTGCTTCGGTGCAGCCGAGGTCTTCGACCACGTACTCTCGTGCGGCAGGGTTCTCTCGGATGTCGACTTCGATGAACGGCACGCCCTTGTCCTTGAGCACGCGCTTCGTCCTGGTGCAACGGATGCACTGGGGGCCCGTCGTGTACACGACCGTGCCGCCGCTCGTCGTCGGGCGCCGCGACGGCCGCGCCTGGTCGGGCACGCTCGGTCCCGGTGCCCTCGACGCCGAGGGGTATGTCGCAGCCGTCCGTGCGAGTCTCGCCGCGATCGAAGCCGGCGAGGTCGACAAAGGTCGTGCTCGCACGAGATGTCGTCGGCACGGTGCCCGTGGGCTCCGACCTGCGCCGGCTCGTCCGCGCCCTCGCGACCGACTACCCCGACACGTGGACCTACGCCGTCGACGGCCTCATCGGCGCGAGCCCCGAGACCCTCGTGACGGTCTCGGGCGGCACCGTCACGGCGCGCGTCCTCGCCGGGACGATCCCGCGCGGCACCGACGCAGGCGACGACGTCGCAGCATCCGACACCCTCGCGCACAGCGACGAGAACCTCGACGAGCACCGCTACGCCGTGCGGAGCGTGCTCGACCTCGTCGCGGCGCTGCATCCCACCGCCGCCGTCGCGGGCACGCCGACGGATGCCGCGATCGAGGTCATCCGCCGCATCGAGCCGTTCGACCGCGGCCGCTACGCCGGCCCCGTCGGCTGGGTCGACGCGAACGGCGACGGCGAATGGGCGATCGCGCTGCGCTGCGCGCAGATCGGCGCGCCACCCGCCCGGCGATTCGCGACCTACTCCGACACGATCCCCGTCGTCGCGCACGCGGGCGCCGGGATCGTCGCGGGCAGCGACCCGGATGCCGAACTCATCGAGACGCGAGTGAAGTTCCGCCCGATCGTCGACGCGCTGGCCTGAACCCGCCCGGACCGACGACGCGATTCGGGGCCGGAGCGTCAGATCGAGCGCTGATACGCCCGGATCGAGCGCACCGCCCACGTGAAGGCGAGGGCCGCGAGCAGCACGAGGCCTGCGAGCTGCCACCATCCGTCCGCCGGATACGTCCCGTCGAGTCCCCCGCGCCCGAGCTCGACGGCCCAGGTCATGGGATTCCAGCGGGAGACGTTCTGCACCCACTCGGGCAGGAGCGCCGCCGGCATCATCGTCGTCGACAGGAACGTCGCGGGCAGCACGATGAGCTGCGACAGGCTGATGAGCGCGATCTGGCTGCGGGTCATGAGGGCCACGGCGGTCGAGCAGCAGCAGAAGATCGTCGCGAGCAGCGTCGCGACGCCCAGCGCGACGAGCATGCCTCCGACTCCGCCCGGGTAGCGCGCTCCCGCGAGCCAGCCGATCCCGAGCACGACGAGCGACTGTGCGAGGTTGACGACGAGCTGCTGGATGAGCTGACCGGTGACGATCGCGCTGCGCGAGATCGGCGACGTGAGGTACTGATCCATGACACCCGAGGCGATGTCGTCGATGCAGCCCGTTCCTGCCCATGCCCCCGAGTACAGGACCGTCATCATGAGGATGCCCGGGACGAGGTAGGCGATGTACCCCGCGCCCGCGAACTGCGGCAGCGCGCCGAGCGAGTGGAACACCTGCCCGAACAACAGGATCCAGATGACGGGCTGGATGAGCGACATGACGGGGCCCCATGCCTGCCGCAGCGAGACGAGGAGCCAGCGGCGCAGCACCTGCCCGGTCTGCGTGAACCAGCCCGCGCGGGCGGGCGCCGTGGGAGCGATCGAGATCATGCCGCGACTCCTTCCGTGACGGCGTCCGCCGCAGCGTCGCCGAAGGTGTGGCCGACGAAGTGCAGGTACACGTCGTCGAGGGTGGGGTGGGATGCCGAGACCTGCCCGAAGCGGATGCCTGCGGCATCCAGCGCCGCGATGACGGCGCCGACGGCCGCGGACGCGTCGTCGGCGCGGGCGGCGAGGACGCCGTCGACGCCCGAGGCCTCCACGACCACGTCGCGCAGGCCGGGAACGCGCGTGATCGCCGCGCGCACGGCATCGGAATCGGGCTCGACGAGCGACACGCGCACGGAGTCTCCGTGCAGCGCCGCCTTGAGCTCGTCAGGTGTGCCCTGCACGACGGCACGGCCGCGGTTGACGAGCAGGAGCTCGTCGGCGAGCCGGTCGGCCTCCTCCATGTAGTGCGTCGTCAGCACAACCGTGAGCGCGTCCTCGGCCGAGAGCCGTCGGATCTCCGCCCACATCGCGGCCCGCGCCTCCGGGTCGAGGCCCGTCGTCGGCTCGTCGAGGAAGAGCACACTCGGCCGGTGCACGAGTGCGGCCGCGACATCGAGCCGTCGGCGCATTCCGCCCGAGAACGTCGAGACGGGGCGACGGGATGCCTCGGCCAGGCCGAACTCGCCGAGCAGGCGCTTCGCGGTGGCCGCGGCATCCGACGCTCCGACGCCGCGCAGCCGCGCCGCGATCTCCAGGTTCTCGGTCGCCGTCAGGACCGGGTCGGTGCTCGCGCCCTGCGAGACATAGCCGATCGCGGCACGCACGGCGTCGGGCGCGCGGCGCACGTCGTGGCCCGCGACCGAGGCCGCGCCCGACGTCGGACGGGAGAGGGTCGTGAGGATCTTCGTCGTCGTGGACTTGCCGGCGCCGTTCGGGCCGAGCAGGCCGAACACGCGGCCGGCCGGGACCGTGAAACTCAGGCCGTCGAGGGCGCGGACGGCGGGGCGCCGGCCCCTCCCGGGATAGACCTTGACGAGGTCGTCCGCGGCGATCGCGGGGGTGTTTTCAGGCATGGCGGAGCATCCCTTTCTCTTGCGGGTGGGTGAATGGCGGGTCGGATGCCGCAGCCTCGGTCCCCGAGCGCGTCGAAGGGCCGCCGACAGCGGCGGGAGGTTCAGTCCTTGCGCGCTCCGAAGAGCATCCGGGCGAGGACGATCATCATGACGGCGAAGCCGCCGACGAGCGCGAGGGGAGCCCACCACCAGCCGACCGTGAACCCGAGCACGAGGACGCCCGCGAACGCGAGGATCCAGATGACCGCCGTGTAGATGCCGAAGCGCGCGGCCGTCTCGGGCTCTTGCGCGAAGCGGTTGTTCGCCTCTTCCGCGCGGTGCGCATCGCGGACCCACGCCTTGTGCCGGTTCGTCTGCGACGCCCCGAGGAACGCGAACAGGACGATCGACGCAACGATGCCGAGCGCGGCGAACACGACGCACCACAGAGGCACGGCGGTGAGCGCCACGAGCCCGGCGAACCCCAGCCCGTAGAGGCCGAGGAACGTCGCGAGCGCGTAAGCGCCCGCGCGGGACTCGGGCATCGGATGGTTCGTCGTCGTCTCCTGCGCGAGCGAGTCCCCCACCAGCAGGCCCAGCGCGGTCGACGCGAAGCCCAGCATCCCGATCGAGAACCACGGGCTGATCGGCAGGACGCCTGTCGCGTTGAGCGTCGAGAGCACGAGCCCCGCGACGACGCCGAGAGACCACAGCACGATCCGCACGACGAACCCGGTCTGGGGCCGCACGCGGTGGCGGAGGTATGCGTCCTGGGGGTTCGCGGCGCGGGCGGGCGGCGCATCCCCCAGCAGCTCCCGCACGTCGCCGAGCTCGGAGATCGCGCGGCGCGCGGCATCCGCCGGCGTCACGCCGGAGGCCTCGAGCTCGTCGACCCGCGCGACCAGGTTCGCGCGCACCTCCTCCTTCAGGTCCTGCGCGTCGGGCGTCATCTCGACGCCCGCGAAGGCCTCGTCGAGGAGGCGATGGATGTCGGTGTTCATTGCGATGCGTCCTTCACGTCGAGCAGGGAGTCGATGATGCGCCGGGTCGCGACCCAGGCCGCGACGTTGCCGCGGTAGACGGCGCGGCCGGCGTCGGTGATGCGGTAGTACTTGCGGCGGCCGCCCTGCGTCTCGTCGCCCCAGTAGGACTCGACGAGTCCGTCCTTCTCGAGGCGGCGGTACGCGGCGTAGAGGGTGGCCTCCTTGATCTCGTGGTCGCCGCCGGCCGCGTCGCGGATCGTCTTGTAGATCTCGAAGCCGTACCGGTCGCCGCGGCGGAGCACGCCGAGCACGATCGTGTCGGTGTGGCCGCGCAGCAGGTCGGCGGCGAAGGCATCCTCTTGGGTCACAGCCAGTACTGTATCAGATCAAGTACTCGATGACGCAACCCCCTGAGAGTAGAGTTCCCGCATGTCGTTCGACGGCGTCGCGGCGGAGAGCTACGACAGGTTCATGGGCCGGTACTCGGCGCCGCTCGCCGTGCTCTTCGCCGACTGGGTCGGGATCTCACCGGGCGATCGCGTGCTCGATGTCGGCTGCGGGCCCGGCGCACTGACGTGCGTGCTCGTCCAGCGTGCGGGGGCGGCCTCCGTCGCGGCCGTCGACCCCGCGGAGGCCTTCGTCGCGGCGGTGCGCACGAGGCTCTCCGGCATCGATGCGCGGCAGGCGTACGCCGAGGCGCTTCCCTTCCCCGACGACGCGTTCGACGCGACGCTCGCCGAGCTCGTCGTGCACTTCATGACGGATGCCGCCGCCGGCGTCGCCGAGATGGCGCGCGTGACCCGGCGGGGCGGCGTCGTCGCCGCCTGCGTGTGGGACTTCGAGCACGATCGCGCACCGCACTCGCCCTTCCTCCGCGCGGTGCGGGAGGTGAAGGGCGAGGCCTCCGCCGCACGTCGCGCAGGCACGCGCGGCGGCGACCTCACGAGGCTGCTGACCGGCGCCGGATGCGTCGACGTCGACGAGACCGCGCTGACGGTGAGCGTCGACTACCGCGGATTCGACGAGTGGTGGAGCGTGCACACGCTCGGCATCGGCTCGTCCGCGCAGCAGCTCGACGGACTCGACGCGAACGACGTCGAGCGGGTGCGGGTCCGCGCGCGGGAGATCGTCGGCGACGGTACCCTCACGGTTCCGGGGACGGCGTGGGCCGCGCGAGGACGCGTCTGACGCCGCCCGCGCGGGCCGTCAGGTGGCGGCCAGGCGCTTCTTCTCGACCTCGACGTCGAACGTCGCGGCGGGCCACTGCGGGTCGACGTCCTCGAGCGCCTCGAGCAGGAGCGCCTGCACCGCGAGGCGTGCGTACCACTTCCGGTTCGCGGGAATGACGTGCCACGGCGCGTGGTCGGTCGAGGTGCGCTCGAACACGGTCTGATACGCGTCCATGTACGCGGGCCAGAGCTCGCGCTCGTCGACGTCGCCCGGGTTGTACTTCCAGTGCTTGTCGGGGCGGTCGAGCCGTTCTGCGAGCCGCGCCTTCTGCTCGTCGGGCGAGATGTGCAGCATGACCTTCACGATGCGGGTGCCGGCATCCGTCAGCCGCCTCTCGAAGTCGTTGATCGCGGCGTACCGTCGCTCGATCTCTTCCGCCGCGGCGAGCTTCCGCACCCGACCGATGAGCACGTCCTCGTACTGCGAGCGGTCGAACACCCCGATGAACCCCGGCTCCGGCACGCGTCGCTCGATGCGCCACAGGAAGTCGTGCGCGAGCTCTTCCTCCGTCGGCTTCTTGAACGCCGTGAGCGCGACGCCCTGCGGATCGACGGACCCCACGACGTGCCGGATGATGCCGCCCTTCCCGGCCGAGTCCATCGCCTGCAGGACCAGCAGCACCGAGGCGTCCGTCGCGTCCGTCCGGCTCTGCGCGTACAGGCGCTCCTGCAGCTCGTCGAGCTCGTCGGCACCGGCCTCGAGGTCGACCGCGCCGTGCTTCTTGCCGCCCCCATACCCCGGGGTCGAGTCGGGGTCGACGTCGGCGAGGCGGAACCCGTCACCGACACGGAGGAGGTCTGCGGGGTCGCCCGTCCAGTTCTTCTGGCTCTTCGCGGTCATCTGCCCATCATGGCCGAGGCGCACCCCGAGCGGGAGACCGCGAGGCCGGATGCCGCTCGTCACGCGGTCGTCGGCTCGTCGCGCTGTCGGGGCTCGTCGCGCTGTCGGGGCTCGTCGCGCTGTCGGGGCTCGTCGCGCTGTCGGGGGGCTCGTCGCGCTGTCGGGGGCGGCGCGCGATGCCGTCGCCTCGTCCGCGCGATGCCGTCGCGCCGCTGACGGTGCGGCACCTCGCCCGGCGGCTCACCGCTCGAGCGGGACCTCGATCAGCTGGGGACCCTGGACGGGCGACGTGAGCGCCTGATCGAGCGCCGTGCGGGTCGTCACCCGTCGATACTCCCACCCGTACGCGAGCGCGAGCCGCTCGAACTGCACGCCGTGCGGCGTGTAGAGCACGCGATCCATCGCGGCGGGCCCTGCGACGGCGGCGACCTCGAGCCCGTCGAAGATCGTGCCGCCGCCGTCGTTGCCGACGATCACCTGCAGACGCGGCGTGCGCTCCCCCGGCGCCAGCAGGAGAGCGCCCACGTCGTGCAGGAACGCGAGATCGCCGAGGAGCACGCGCGTGACGCCCGGCCGTCCGCCGGACTGGCTCGCGATCGCGACGCCCGTCGCCGTCGCGATCGTCCCGTCGATCCCCGCGAGCCCCCGGTTGGAGTGCACGGGCACCTTCTTGCCCCCGAGCACGGCGTCGGCGATGCGGACGAGCCGCGACGAGCCGAACACGAGCCTGTCGTGCGGCCACGTCGCACGCCACACCGCGTCGGCGAGCGCTATGCGGTCGAGCGGAGTGCGGATCGCCTCGAGCTCGGCCGCGATCGCACCGAGGCGCTCGCTCGGCACGGCGGAGGCGAGCGCGTCGGCATCAGGTGCGGGAGGCGCGAGATCGACGGATGCCGCACGGGACGCCCTCAGCCACGCGCCGAGCCACTCGCGATCGGCGTCGCCCGACGCGACCGCGATCGTGTCCACGGCGGTCGTCGCGCCGTTGAGGTTGAAGGGCTCGCCCGGCCCGCGCACGGCGAGCACCTCGACGTCGTCCCTCGACAGCAGCGCCGCGATCTCGCGCGAGAGAGTCGGATGGCCCAGCACGACGGCGCGCTCGACCCGCCCGCCGAGCTCGGGGTCGGCGACGATGTCGCGGTAGCCGTGCACGAGGTTGCGCCCGTACCGCGCGCCGCTCACGACCTCCGCCACGAGCGGCCAACCGCCGGCGTGGGCGAGCGTCTCGGCCGCCGGACCCGCGTCGGCGCCGGCGACGACGATCGTCCGCGGGCCGCGCTCCAGGACATGCGGGTCGTCGTCGGGCTCGGTCGGGACGTCGGACTGGCCGATGCCGCCGCCGCCCTGGTAGAGCGCGCCGAACGCCTCCTCGGCGACGGCCTCGGGCTCGGGCGCGGCATCGAGGTCGACCTCCGGCGCGACGTCGAGCTCGGCCGGCGGCATCCCCAGCCACGCGGGCAGCTCTCCCGCGAGCGGCTCGCGGAAGGGCAGGTTGAGGTGCACGGGCCCCGGCGAGCGCATGCCGGCCCCGAGGGCCGCGGCGACGGCATCCGCCGCGAGCGCGCGCAGCATGACGCTCTGCTCGCCGTCGCCCACGGGGTCGGTCGCCTCGGGGACGGGCAGGTCGGCGTCGAGCCGTGTGCTCGGCGAGTACATGCCCGGCTGGCGCGTCGTCTGGTTCGCCCCGACTCCCCGCAGCTCGGGCGGCCGATCGGCCGTCAGCAGCAGCAGCGGGACGCCGGCGTGGTGCGCCTCGAGCGCCGCCGGCAGGAGGTTGGCGGCAGCCGTCCCCGACGTGCAAACGACCGCGGCGGGCAGCCGGGTCTCGCGGGCGATCCCGAGCGCCGTGAACCCCGCGACGCGTTCGTCGATCCGCACGTGCAGCTCGAGCTCGCCGCGCGTCTCGAGCTCGGCCGCCACCAGGGCCAGCGACTGCGAGCGCGATCCGGGGCTCAGCACGACATGCCGGACACCGTGTGCGACGAGCGCGCACAGCAGCGCTGCGGCTGCGTCGGTCGCAGGCGACGGGGCGGAGCGGGGATCGTCCGCGGGTTCGGCCTCCACGACTAGCCGACGGCCCCGCGCTGGCCGCGGGTGTCGTCGTCGTCCGGAAGGTCCGCTCCCCGCACGGGGGGCTCGGGCTTGGGGCCCGCTGCGGGGTTCGCGGGCGGGTTCCACTTCGGGTCGTCGTCCTCGGCGTCGAGCTGGGCGAGCTCCTCCTCGAGACGGCGGATGCGCTCGTCCTGGTCGCTCACGGCGGCGATGCGGCCGAGGAACTCCGGGTCGTCGTCGGGGGCGCGGTGGGCGGTCGCCACGGTCTTGCCGCCGCGTCCGACGGTGAACCAGAGGATGGCGCCCAGCACGGGAAGGAGCACCACCACCGCGATCCAGACAGGCTTGCTCACGGCGCGGTGCCGGGTCGGCGGCTGCGCGGACACGTCGACGATCGCGTAGACCCAGAAGATGAGGGCTACGAAGCCGAGGATCAGCCAGACGCGAACCACGGTTCCATCCTAGGCGCGTGGAGGATGCCCGGACCCTGCCGTGACCGGACCGAGACAGGGGGTGCGCCTACCATGGAGGAGTGAAAGCTCGCTCGGCCCTCGTCTACACGGTGCTGCGGCTGCTCGTCTTCCTCGTGCCGTTCGGGCTGCTCATGCTGCTGGAGATCGGCCGTGAGTTCTACTGGCTGTCCGCGATCTTCTCGGCCCTCATCGGCCTCAGCCTGTCGATCCTCTTCCTGCGCCGGCCTCTCGACGACCTGACGGCAGGGCTCGCGTCGCGGCGCGCGCACGCGCCGGCGACCCAGACCGACGAGGACATCGAGGATGCCGCGTCCGCCGAGGCTCTCGGCGAGGCGCCGGCGGCGCCGGGCGACGGCATCCCCTCGTCGGAGGCACAGCCGTCCGACGCGCAGCCGTCCGACGCGCAGCCGTCCGACGACGCGCGGTCCTGAATCCGCGCGGACCCCCCGGCCCGACTGCCGCGCCGCGCGGAGCGCCCGGCCCGGCCGGCCGCGGATCAGGCCGCGAACGCCCAGAACAGGAACGCGCCGTACGCGACCGACGTCAGCGACGTGAGCGCGAGGGCGACGACGAGCTCCTTGGCCTCGCGGTACGTCCAGACGATGAGGATCGCGCAGGCGCCCGCGATGAGCGCGAGCAGCGTGAGCCACGCGATCGGGTAGAACAGCGCCAGGAG
This sequence comes from Microbacterium ulmi, assembly GCF_011759705.1. Lineage (GTDB taxonomy): Bacteria > Actinomycetota > Actinomycetes > Actinomycetales > Microbacteriaceae > Microbacterium > Microbacterium ulmi. Next base: position 652,936 of record NZ_JAAOZF010000001.1, read on the forward strand.
CGCAGCGATCGCGAACGGCGCGATCACGAAGACCGTGAACAGCGCCTGCGTCGCGCGTCTGCCGATCAGCACGGTCAAGGTGCGCTTGCCGGCCGCGCGGTCCTGGTCGATGTCGCGGAGATTGTTCGCGAGCAGCACGGCGCACGCGAGCAGACCCGCCCCGACGGCGCCGAACCACGCCTCCTGGGGGACGTCGAACACCTGCACCCACGTCGTGCCGATCGTGGCCACGAGGCCGAAGAAGACGAAGACGAAGAGCTCGCCCAGACCGAAGTAGCCGTAGGGCCGCCTGCCGCCCGTGTAGAACCACGCCGCGACGATGCACGCGGCGCCGACCAGCAGCATCCACCACTGGCCCGTGCGGATGACGATCGCGAGGCCCGCGAGCGCCGCGATGCCGAAGAACCCGAGCGCGGCCGTCAGCACGGCGCGCGGGCGCACCCTGCGCGATGCCGTCAGCCGTGCGGGGCCGACGCGGTGGTCGTCGGTGCCGCGGATGCCGTCGCTGTAGTCGTTCGCATAGTTGACGCCGATCTGCAGGCCCACGGCGACCACGAGGCACGCGAGCGCGATGACCCAGTGGAACGGCGCGTCGCCGAGGAGGGCGGCACCCGTCCCGATGAGGACCGGCGTCACCGCGAGCGGGAGGGTGCGCAGCCGCGCCGCGCCGATCCAGTCGCCGGCCGTTGCCTTCTCGACGTGCCGGGGATCCCGCGAGACGTGCGCCTTCTGCGGGTTGCCCCGCGGCTGCTGCTTCGCCGAGCCCGTGCCCTTGCGCTTCTTCCTCGTGCTGCCTGCCACGAGTACGAATCCTATGGCCCGCGCCGATGAGCGCCGCACAGCCGTTCGGAGACCCCCTGGCCGCGGCATCCATCGCTCGCAAGAATGACGGCATGCTGACGATCGGGACTGTCGTGCTGACCGTGGAGGACATCGACCGCGCAGGAGCGTTCTGGCGCGCGGCGCTGCGCTATGTCAACCGCAGCGAGCCGTCGGACGACTGGGTCATCCTCGACCCGCCCTACAAGACGAGCTGGGATGCCCCCGGCGCGAGCATCGCCCTGTCGGTGACGGGGTATCCGCAGCACTATCCGCCGCGGATCCACCTCGACCTCTATGCGGAGGACCAGGAGGCCGAGGTGCGGCGGCTGCTCGCCCTCGGGGCGCAGGAGGTCGACTGGCACCAGTATCCGCCGGATGCCGACTGGATCGTGCTCGCCGACACCGAGGGAAACCGCTTCTGCGTCGTCGACACGGGGCCGCGCAGCGCTGCCTGATCCGCTCCGCCCTCACCCACGCGCGGCTCGACGCCCTCGCCGGCGCCCGAGGCATGCGAGCACCCCCGCCGGCGGAGGCGGGCGTGCGGGGTCAGCGCAGCGACGCGACGGCGCGCCGGATCGCCTCGCGGTCGGGCTTGCCCGAGGGCAGCGTCGCGAGCTCGTCGACGAGCACGAGCCGCGCGGGCCGCGCATGCGGGCCGATCTCGGCCGTGACGGCGGCGCGGGCCTCCTCCAGCTGGATCGACTCGCTGCGGCGCAGCGCCTCGCCGCGGCTCGCGACGACGACCGCCGCCTCGCCCCACCTCGCATCGGGCACTCCGATGACGACGGCCGAGGCGAGTCCCGGCACGCCGCGGACGATCCTCTCGACCCGGTCGAGCGAGATGTTGATGCCGCCCGAGACGATGACGTTGTCCAGGCGCCCGCGAACGCGCAGGACGCCGGCGTCGATGAGGCCCGCATCGCCCGTGCGATACCAGCGGCGACCATCGGGATCGCGCAGGAACACGGCATCCGTCAGCTCCACGTCGCCGAGGTATCCGTCCGCGAGCGTCGCACCCGACAGCTGCACCTCTCCGTCGACGATCCGCATGCCGACCCCGTCGAGCGGGAGGCCGTCATAGACGCAGCCGCCGCTCGTCTCGGTCGAGCCGTAGGTGCGGACGACCCGCGCCCCGGCACGCTCCGCGCGCTCGAGCGTCGCCGGCGGAAGCGCCTGCCCGCCGACGAGGATCGCCTCGAAGGAGCGCACGGCGGCTGCGACGGCGGCGTCGTCCTCGGCCGCGTCGAGGATCTTCGTGAGCTGCGCGGGCACGAGCGAGGTGAAGCTGGGGATGCGGCTGCCGCCCGCGCTCGAGGCCATCGTCAGCGCCGCGGCCGCGAAGGCGCGAGGAGTGAACGAGCCGGAGAGGATCGCCGGCTCCCGGTCCGAGACGATCGAGCGGACCAGCACCTGCAGCCCCGCGACATAGCTCGCGGGCAGGGCGAGCAGCCACGCCCCCTCCCCGATGCGCGCCGCGGTCGCGAGCGCCGACGCCGTGAGCGCGTCGCGGCTCAGGATGACGCTCTTCGGGATGCCGGTCGAGCCCGACGTCGTCACGACGACCGCCGTGCCCGCCCGCACCTGCCCGGGCATCTCGCGCACCATGCCGAGGCCGAGCGCGGGTCCTGCGCCGTGGATCGCGGCCTTGAGACCCCGCAGGATGTCGCGCGGGTCGTCGCCGATGACGGGTTCGAGCCTCATGCCTCGGTCTTCTAGTAGTGCCATGGGTACGGCGACCAGTCGGGGTCGCGCTTCTCGAGGAACGAGTCTCGTCCCTCGACGGCCTCGTCGGTGCCGTAGGCCAGGCGTGTCGCCTCACCCGCGAACACCTGCTGGCCCACCAGCCCGTCGTCGACGGCGTTGAACGCGAACTTGAGCATGCGGATCGCGGTCGGCGACTTCGTGAGGATCGTGCGCGCCATCCCGATCGCCTCGCGCTCGAGGTCGGCGTGCGGCACGACGCGATTCACGGCTCCCATCTCGTATGCGCGCTGCGCCGAGTACTCCTCCGCGAGGAAGAACACCTCGCGCGCGAGCTTCTGACCGATCTGCCGCGCGAAGTACGCCGACCCGTAGCCCGCGTCGAACGAGCCGACATCGGCGTCGGTCTGCTTGAAGCGGCCGTGCTCGGCGCTCGCGATCGAGAGGTCGCACACGACGTGCAGCGAATGCCCGCCGCCCGCCGCCCACCCCGGGATCACGGCGATCACGACCTTCGGCATGAAGCGGATGAGCCGCTGGACCTCGAGGATGTGCAGGCGGCCGAGGGATGCCTGGGCGACGGCATCCGGCCCCCCGCCCGCCGGCGCGGCCGGCGTGTCGGCATCCGTCTCCGCGTACTCGTACCCCGACCGTCCGCGGATCCGCTGATCCCCTCCCGAGCAGAACGCCCAGCCGCCGTCCTTGGGGCTCGGGCCGTTGCCTGTCAGGAGCACGACCCCGATGCGGGGGTCCTGGCGCGCGAGGTCGAGCGCGCGGTACAGCTCGTCGACCGTGTGCGGACGGAAGGCGTTGCGCACCTCGGGCCGGTCGAACGCGATGCGCGCGATGCGGCCGTCGAGCGAGACGTGCGACGTGATGTCGGTGTAGGCGTCGGCGCCGGGTGCGGTCAACCAGTCGGACTCGTCGAACAGCTCGGAAACGCTCACCTGCCCAGATTACGCGGGTGATGCGGCAGGCGCCGCGCGAGGCCGAGAGCCTACGCTGGACCGGTGACCTCGAAGCTCCGCGCCCTCGCTCTCGTCGTGCCCGCCGCTCTCGCGATCGCCCTCACAGGGTGCACGGGATCGCCGTCGGGCGCGACCACGCAGCCCACGGCCGATCCTTCCGAGACCGTCACGACCGAGGTCGGTCTCGTCGTGCACACGCCGTGCCACGGCGACGAGGGCGTGACGGTCGTCGTCGACACGGGTTCGCTCGAGGTCGGCAGCGATCCGTCGCAGGTCGCGTGCGTCATCACTGACGAGCCGATCCGCGCCGCAGATGCTCTGCTGTTCGCCCACATCGAGACCCAGGGCACGAAGGACTACCCCGACCAGATCGTGTGCCGCGTCGACGGCGTCCCCTCCGAAGACACCGCGCTCACGGCCGACGACGGCACCGTCGCGTACGAGACGTGCGCCTCGATGCCTCCGGCGTTCGCGTACTGGTCGCTGTGGGTCAGGCCCGCGGGCGGCGAGTGGGGTTACGCGGAGGAGGGCCTCTCGACGCTCGAGCTCGAGCCGGGCGAGAGCCTGCAGCTGCTGTTCGTGCTCAACGACGAGCCCGCCGCCCCCGCGCCGTGACGTTCCGGCCAGGACCCCTGCGTGCCCCGGCGGCCCTCGCCGCCGGGTTCATCGTGGTCCGGGTCGTCTACCGCGTCCTCTTCCACGGCGCCGACGGCGCCGGGCCCGTGCTGCTCGGCTTCCCGCAGCTGAGGCTGCCTTCCCCCTTCGCGCACGTCGTCATGTTCGGCCCCGCGACGCTCGGCGGGCTGTGGGATGCCGCGATGAGCGCGCTTCCGATCGCTCTGACGATCCTGGTCTTCGGGCTGCTCAACGCGCTCTTCGACGTCTCGCGCCTGTTCGCGCGGGCCTCGCATCGCGGCCCGTTCCGCGGCGTCGCACGCGCCCTCGCGATCGCGTGGGCGACGCTTCCCTCGCTCGCCGACGCCGTGCGCTCCGCCCGGTTCGCTCAGCGGCTGCGGGGCGAGCGCGGCGGTCTGCGCCTGCTGTCGCCCATCCTCGAGAGGACGCTCGAACGCTCGACCGCCGTCGCTGCGGCGCTCGAGCTGCGCGGGTTCGCGGGGCGAGCGCTCGAAGGGTCGTGCGAGCGGCCCGTCGCGATGCGGGACGTCTCGCTCGGCCACGGCGGTCGGCCCGTCGTGCGCGTCGACGACCTGTCCCTCGCGACCGGGTCGCTCGTGCTGCTGTCGGGCCAGACGGGGTCGGGCAAGTCGACGCTCCTCCGCGCGCTCGCGGGGCTTCACTCGCACGTCGACGGCGGGTCCGTCGCGGGGTCGCTGCTCGCCGTGGGGCACGACAGGGTCGCCGTTCCACCGCGCGACACCGCCCGGACGATCGGGGTCGTGCTGCAGCATCCGCGGGACGCCTTCGCGACCGACCGGGTCGCCGACGAGATCGGGCTCGCGCTCGAGCTCCGTGGCGTCGCGCCCGTGATCCGAGATGCTCGGGTGCGCGAGGTCGCGGAGCGGGTCGGCATCCTCCCCCTCCTCGATCGGCGGCTGCGCGGTCTGTCGGCGGGCGAGGCGACGCTTGTCGCGATCGCCGCCGCGATCGTCGAGCAGCCGATCCTCCTGCTCGTCGACGAGCCCCTCGCCGACCTCGACGGCGCGTTCCGCGTCCGGATCACGGCCCTGCTCGGCGCCCTCGCGCACGAGGCGGGGATGTGCGTCGTCGTCGCGGAGCACCGCACAGAGGCCTTCGCGGGGCAGGCCGATGCCCGGTTGACGCTCGAAGCGGGGCGGCTGGTCGCCGGGACCGACGGCAGAACTCCACAGATATCGGGCTCGAGGTCCGCGAACAGGGGCCCAACCCGGTTCGACGTGCCGGATCGGTGGAGTTCTGCAGACGCCCCGCGCGTCCTCGCGGTTCGAGGGCTGACGGTCCGGCACGCAGACGCGGTCGCCGTCCGGGATGTCTCGCTCGACCTGGGCGCGGGCGAGATCGTCGCCCTCTCGGGCCCCAACGGCGCGGGCAAGTCGAGCCTTCTCGCCGCGATCGCACTCCCGTCCCGCGATGCTCAGATCGAGGTCGGCGGCGTCCACGTCGAACGGCGGACACGCGCGATCGCGCTCGTCCCCGATGCCTCTGACGACCTGTTCACGTGCGACACGGTCGCAGCCGAGTGCCGTCGCGCCGAGCGTCGAGCCAAACGGGCGGGCGCGGCATCCGCTCGTCTCGCCGGCCTGCTCTCGCTCGACCCGGGCGGCGCGGAGTTCGCCGCGCGGCTCGCGCGGCATCCGCGCGACCTGTCGGTCGGGGAGCGACGCTGCCTCGCGATCGCGCTGCAGACGATCGACGAGCCGCTCGTGCTGCTCGTCGACGAGCCGACGCGCGGGCTCGACGCCGCTGCCGCAGCGCTCGTGGCCGCCGCGCTCGCGCGGCACGCGGCCGAGGGCGGAGCCGTGCTCCTCGCGACGCACGACGCCGACTTCGCGGCGGCGCTCGCCGATCGCATCCTCCCGATGCGTGACGGATGCCTCACCCGCGCGAGCACCCCCACCCGCACCCCCGCCCATGCCCCGCGCACGCCGGACACGCGGAACGCCCCCACCCCCACCCCCGCCCACGACCCGCGCAGGCCGGACACGCACGACGCCCCCACCCGCACCCCCGCCCACGACCCGCGCACGCTGGACGCGGCGGACACGCGCAACGCCCCCACCCCCGCCCCCACCCGCACCCCCACCCGCACTCCGGCCGACGACCCGCGCAGGCCGGACACGCGGAACGCCCCCATCCGCACCCCGGCCGACGCCCCGCGCACGCCGGACACGCGCAACGCCCCCACCCGCACCCCCGCCCATGCCCCGCTCAGGCCGGACACGCACGACGCCCCCACCCCCACCCGCACCCCCGTCCATGCCCCGCGCAGGCCGCATCGCCACCCCGCACATCCGCCTCGACCGGGACGCGCCCGCGCCGCACTGCGCCGCAGCGCGGGGAAAGACGTCGGTGCCCTCGTCGTCGCCAACCTCGCCGCCCTCGCCGCGTTCCTCTGGCCGCTCGTCGCGAGCGCGCTGCCCGCGCAGGCCCATGTCGCCGTGCCCTACGTCGCGCTCGCGCTCGCACCCCTCGCCGTGCTCGTCGTCCTGTCGCTCCTCGACGGCACGGTGCGATCGGCGCACTCGCTCGCCCTTCTCGGAACGCTCGCCGCGATCGGCGCGGCAATCCGCATCGTCGGGACGGGTGTCGGTGGGGTCGAGGCTCTCTTCGTGCTGCTGATCCTCGCGGGGCGCGCGCTCGGCGCACGGTTCGGGCTGCTGCTCGGAGCACTCACGATCGCGCTTTCGGCCGTCGTCGCGGGCGGCATCGGTCCGTGGCTCCCCTTCCAGATGTTCGCGTGCGCGTGGGTCGGCGCAGGGGCGGGGCTGCTCCTCCGCCACGTGTCGCGGTGGGCGGAGATCGCGATGCTCATCGTGTACGGCATCCTCGCCGCCTACGCCTTCGGGCTGATCATGAACATGTGGTTCTGGCCCTTCGCGGTGGGCTACGGCGCGGGCATCTCGTATGTGCCGGGCGGATCGATCGGCGACAACCTCGCGAGCTTCCTCGTCTACTCGCTCGTGGCCTCGACGATCACCTGGGACACCCTCCGCGCCGTGACGACGGTGATCGGCCTCGTCGTCGTGGGGCGGCCTGTGCTCGCCGCGCTGCGTCGCGCGAAGCCCGTCACCGCCGCGACTCCGACCTCGGCCTCGCCTTCGCGCGGCGCCGCAGCGACCGCGCGATCGAGCCGAGCGACCGCGCCGTCGAGCTGAGCGACCGCGCGGTCGGCCTCATCCTTCCACGTGCAGGTCCCGGGGCGTAGCGTCGTGCCCGGAACACGAGGAGGCTCAGGATGCCGCAGGAGACCGCCACGCGAGGCAAGCGCATCGCGCTCGGCGTGGGTGTGGGGGTCGTCGCCGCGCTCGTCGGCTTCTTCTCCTTCGCGCTCCTGCCGTTCGCGTACGTCCTCACGATCCTGGGACTCGCCCTCGCGGCGGTCGGGACGGTCGGCGTCGTCCTCCGGCAGCCCTGGGGTGCGCCCCTTCTCGGCGCGGGTGCCGGTCTCGTCGCGGGCCAGACCGCCTACGTCGTGCTCGGCATCCTGCAGCCTGACGGCCCCGCCTGCGGCGGCACCGGCTGTCCGTAGGCCTTTCCACCCGTTCGCGCCCCGAGATCGGCCACCCCGCGCCGCCCGGTGCCCCGAGATCGGCCACTCCACCGAGCCCGCGTGCAACCCGAGATCGGTCGCTCCGTCCGGGTCGCGTGCGCCGGGCGGGATGCCGCATCCCGACGAGCCGATCGATGACGCGGCGGCGATCAGACCGAGAAGTACTTCGCCTCGGGGTGGTGGAACACGAACGCGTCCGTCGACTGCTCGGGGTGCAGCTGCAGCTCGTCGCTGAGCTCGACGCCCATCCGCTCGGGGCGCAGGAGCTCGACGACCTTGCGCCGGTCCTCCATGTCGGGGCACGCGGGGTAGCCGAGCGAGAAGCGCGCGCCGCGGTACTCGAGCTTGAACAGGCCCGCCGTCTCGGTCGGATCCTCGTCCGCGAAACCCAGCTCGGAGCGGATCCTCGCGTGCCAGAACTCGGCGAGCGCTTCCGTGAGCTGCATCACGAGGCCGTTGAGCTCGTAGTAGTCGCGATAGTGATCGCCCGCGAACAGCTCAGCCGTCACCTCGTCGATGTGCGCGCCGGCCGTCACGAGCTGCACGGGGAGCACGTCGACCTGGCGGGAGTCGCGCGAACGCACGAAGTCCGCCAAGCAGAGGTGCCGATCGCGGCGCTGGCGGGGGAAGCGGAAACGCAGGCGCTCCATGCCGAGTGCGCGGCGCGCGCCCTCGACGGGCTCAGGGAGCGACGCGCCCGGAGCGGGAAGCGAGAGCGACCCGCCGTCCGGCGCGAGCAGCCCCGGCGTGCCGAGGATGCCCGACGGGTCGTCGCCGTGATGGAGCACGACGACGTCATCCCCCTCCGAGACGACGGGGAAGTATCCGTACGCGATCGAGGCGTCGAGCATCCCCTCCCCGAGGATGCGGTCGAGCCAGTACCGCAGCCGCGGCCGCCCCTCGCTCTCCACGAGCTCTTCGTACGACGGTCCGTCGGAGCCGCGGCCAGGCTTGAGTCCCCACTGGCCCATGAAGGTCGCCCGCTCGTCGAGGTAGGCGGCGAAGTCGGCGAGCGCGACGCCGCGCACGATCCGCGTTCCCCAGAACGGCGGTGACGGCACCGGATTGTCGGATGCCGCATCCGACCGCGCCGGCATCGCGTCGGGCTCGGTCAGGGTGAGTCGCGACCCCTCGCGGTGGATGCGCTTCTTCAAGGCGGGAAGACCCACGGAGTCCGGGTCGGCGCCGCGCGCGACGCGTACGAGCGGCTCCATGAGCGCGAGCCCCTCGAAGGCGTCCTTCGCGTACCGGACCTCTCCGTCGAAGAGGCCCGCGAGGTCGTCTTCGACGTAGGCGCGCGTCAGCGCCGCACCGCCGAGGATGACGGGCCAGCGCTTCGCGAGGCCCCGAGCCTGCAGCTCCTGAAGGTTCTCCTTCATGACGACGGTCGACTTGACGAGCAGTCCCGACATGCCGATGACGTCCGCATCGTGCTCCTCGGCAGCGGCGATGATGTCGGCGATCGGCTGCTTGATGCCGAGGTTGACGACGTCGTACCCGTTGTTGGTCAGGATGATGTCGACGAGGTTCTTGCCGATGTCGTGCACGTCGCCGCGGACCGTCGCCAGCACGATGCGACCCTTGCCCGAGGCATCCGACTTCTCCATGTGGGGTTCGAGCGATGCCACGGCCGCCTTCATGACCTCGGCGGACTGCAGCACGAACGGCAGCTGCATCTCTCCCGCCCCGAACCGCTCGCCGACCACCTTCATGCCGTGAAGGAGGTGGTCGTTGATGATGCCGAGCGCCGTCATGCCCTCCGAGCGCGCGAGGTCGAGGTCGGCCTCCAGGCCCTTCGCGTCGCCGTCGATGATGCGGCGCTCGAGCCTCTGGCCCGTCGGCAGCGCCGCGAGCTCGGCGGCGCGCTGATCGCGCAGCGCCGCCGTGTCGACGCCCGCGAACAGGTCGAGCATGACGGCGAGCGGGTCGTACGTCGTGGCGCCGTCGGCGTCGTACTCGCGGCGGTCCCACATGAGGTCGAGCGCGACCTTGCGCTGCTCGTCCGAGATCGAGGCGAGGGGCACGATCTTGGCGGCGTCGATGATGCCCGACGAGAGCCCCGCCTCGACGGCCTCGTGCAGGAACACGGAGTTCACGACGATCCGCGCGGCCGGATTGAGGCCGAAAGAGACGTTCGAGACGCCGAGCGTCGTGTGGATGCCGGGGTACGCGGCCGTGAGACGACGGATGGCCTCGATCGTCTCGATCGCGTCGCGCCGTGTCTCCTCCTGACCCGTCGCGATGGGGAACGTCAGGCAGTCGACGACGATGTCCGACACGCGCATCCCCCACTCGCCGACGAGCGAGTCGATCAGCCGCGAGGCGATGCGCACCTTGTCGTCCGCCGTGCGTGCCTGGCCGTGCTCGTCGATCGTGAGCGCGACGACGGCCGTGCCGTGCTCCTTCACGAGCGGCATGATCCGCCCGAACCGCGAGGTCGGCCCGTCGCCGTCCTCGAAGTTGACGGAGTTGACGACGGGACGCCCCCCGATGAGCTCGAGGCCCGCGCGGATGACGGCGGGCTCGGTCGAGTCGATGACGAGCGGGAGAGTGGATGCCGAGGCCAGGCGCGAGACGATCTCGCGCACATCGGCGACTCCGTCTCGGCCGACGTAGTCGACGCACACGTCGAGCAGGTGCGCTCCGACGCGGATCTGGCTGCGCGCGATCTCGACGCAGTCGTCGAAGCGCCCGTCGAGCATCGCCTCGCGGAACGCCTTCGAGCCGTTCGCGTTGGTGCGCTCGCCGATCGCGAGGTACGAGGCATCCTGATCGAACGACACGTGCTGGTAGAGGGATGCCACACCCGGCTCGGGCTCGACGACCGGCATCGGGCTCCCCACGATCCGCGACCGCGAGCGCGACGCCAGCGATACGTACTCCACCGCCGCGTCAGGCGGCAGGTCGTCTCGCATCGCTCGCGACACGACGGGGACTTCGCGCAGCCGCTCGACGACGGCGGCGAGGTGCTCGGGAGTCGTGCCGCAGCATCCGCCGACGAGGCCGACCCCGAACTCGCGCACGAACTGCTCGTGCGCCGTCGCCAGCTCGGCGGGCGTCAGCGGATAGTGCGCGCCGTCGGCGGTCAGGACGGGAAGGCCCGCGTTCGGCATGCACGCGATCGTCACCCCGGAGTGCTTCGAGAGGTGCCGCAGGTGCTCGCTCATCTCGGCGGGGCCCGTCGCGCAGTTGAGCCCGATCGCGTCGACGCCGAGCGGCTCGATCGCCGTCAGCGCCGCGCCGATCTCGCTGCCCATGAGCATCGTCCCCGTGGTCTCGACCGTCACCTCCACGAAGATCGGCAGGCGGATGCCGCGGCTCACGATCGCCTGCCTGCAGCCGTTGACGGCGGCCTTCGTCTGCAGCAGGTCCTGCGAGGTCTCGACGAGCAGAGCGTCGGCCCCGCCGTCGATGAGCCCTTCCGCCTGCTCCGCGAACGTTCGCCTGAGGTGGTCGTACGTCGTGTGTCCGAGGCTCGGCAGCTTCGTGCCGGGGCCGATCGAGCCGAGCACCCACCGCATCCGCCCGTCTCTCTCCTCGGCGGCCTCGACCCGCTCGCGCGCGATGCGTGCGCCCGCCGCGGCGAGCTCGGCGATGCGGTCGTCGATGCCGTAGTCCGAGAGGTTCGACCAGTTGGCGCCGAACGTGTTGGTCTCGATCGCGTCGATCCCGGTCGCGAGGTACTCGTCGTGGATCGCCGCGATCAGGTCGGGACGGCTCACGTTGAGGATCTCGTTGCAGCCCTCGAGCTGCCGATAGTCCTCGAGCGTCGGCTCGTGCCGCTGCAGCATCGTGCCCATCGCGCCGTCGGCGATCACGACGCGCGAGACGAGCGCGTCGAGCAGGGCCTGCGAGCGCTCGGTGCGTGCGATCCCGTCGATGTCGAGGTCGAAGCGGGGGGCACGGGTGGGGGCTGGGCTCACCGCGCGATTCTATCGAGCCGCCTCTCGCGCCCGACCAGGGCAGGGCGCGGCATCCGGAGTCAGCCGTTCTCGGCGTGGCGCCACGCGAGCCGGCGCGTGACGAGATCCCCGTCGTAGTCGGGAGGGAGTGTCGAGACGAGGTATGCGCTCAGCCTGGAGCGGGGCGGGGATGCCGCGATCCCGGCATCCCCGCCCCGCCGCCCGCCGAACGGCGGGCGTCACCGTGCGCGACGCGCCTTGAGGAATCCGTCGACGGAGTCCCAGACCGCGACGCCGACGATGACGAAGCCGACGATCACGGTGAGGACCGTCACGGCCTCGCCGATGTCGGCCCCGACCGACTCGAGGGCCGTGACGAATCCCGGGTTCACGAGCCGCTCGTCCCACAGGAGCCAGAGCGCGGGAAGCGCCACGACGACGTCGAGCACCGTGTTGGCGATCGCGAGGCCCCACGTCCAGCCGCGGCGCGCGTACACCAGGATCGCGAAGACCGCCTCGATCGCCATCGCGACGAACAGCGCCCCGATCCACCACGGCCACAGGCCGGGATCGAGGAAGGAGATCCATTCGCCGCCGAGACACGCGGCGCCGAGGAGGTGGTCCCACAGGATCGCGCCGGCAGCGACCAGCAGGAACACGATGGATGCGATGAGGTCGCCGAAGCCCGTGCCGCGATCGCGCGGCTCGGGCAGCTGGTCGGGTGTCCACGACGACATGCCCATGTCGGGCCGCTTCACGCCGGTGCGCTCGAGGATCGCGAAGACGACGGTCACCCAGAACGCGAGGTGGACGATGACGCCGATCACGACCGAGACGACGGTGCCGACGACCTCGCCGAACGACGCGCCCGCGAGCACCTGGCCGAGCGCGACGCCGAACGCGGCGCACGCCGGGACGATCGCCAGCAGCAGCTTCAGCAGCCGCCGCCAGTCGAGGTAGAACGCGGGGCCGATGAGATGGAGCGGCCGGTCGGCGTACCCGGCTGCGAGCTTCGCGGGGTCGCCGAGCTCGGTCAGCACGGCCCGCTCCGCGGCATCCTGCGGCTGGCCGTCGTCGACGCGGGCGTCGATCTGGTCGGCGATCGATGCGCGCAGCTCGGCGGCGACGTCGTCGCGCTGCTTCTCGGGAACGGCCCGCACGACGGCGAGCACGTAGCGGTCGGTGAGGGTTGTGGTGGCGTTCATGGTCAGTCCTTCTCAGGGAGCGCGTCGATCGCGACGGCGATCGCGCGGAACTCGTCGGTGAGGGCGGCCGCGAGCCGGGATCCGGCCGGGCTCGTGCGGTAGAACTTGCGGGGCCTGGCCTCGTCGGTGTTCCACTCGCTCGTGAGGTGACCCTGCTTCTCGAGTCGGCGAAGCAGGGGGTAGAGCGTGTTGGCGTCGGTGTCGAACCCGCGCGCGCTCAGCTCTTCGAGCAGTCCGTAGCCGTAGCCCGGCTCGCTCAGGAGTTTCAGGCACGCGAGGACGACGGTGCCGCGCCGCAGCTCCTGCAGGTGCGTGTCGAGCGCTTCGTTCTCGGTCATGGATCACACTGTACTGTGTGTCACACACTATAGTCAAGCACACATCGATGGATGCCGAACACTGAGGAGGTCGGGAACGCGCGGTCTGAGAGGATGGCGCCGTGGACCTGCCTGCGCTCTCCGACCTCATCGCGACAGCGCGCGTCGTGACGCTTCCCCTCGCGACGCGCTTCCGCGGCATCGACGTGCGCGAGGCGCTCCTGCTCGAGGGTCCCGAGGGCTGGACGGAGTTCTCCCCCTTCGTCGAGTACGACGACGTCGAGGCCTCGGCATGGCTCGCGGCCGCCATCGACTTCGGATGGATGCCGCAGCCCGCGCCCGTGCGCCGCGAGATCCCCGTCAACGCGACGGTGCCGGCGGTGGACGCGGCATCCGTCGCCCGCGTCCTCGCGCGCTTCGACGGCTGCCGCACGGCGAAGGTCAAGGTCGCCGAGCGCGGTCAGCGCCTCGCCGACGACGTCGCCCGCGTGCGGGCCGTGCGAGCCGCGATGGGACCGGAGGGGCGGATCCGCGTCGACGCCAACGGCGGGTGGAACCTCGACGAGGCCGAGCACGCGCTGCACGCGCTCGCGGAGTTCGACCTCGAGTACGCCGAGCAGCCGTGCGCGACGGTCGACGAGCTCGCGCAGCTGCGGCGGCGCGTCACGCACATGGGCATCCCGATCGCGGCGGACGAGAGCGTGCGCAAGGCGTCCGACCCGCTCGCGGTCGCACGCGCGGGCGCGGCCGACCTCCTCGTCGTGAAGGCGCAGCCGCTCGGAGGCGTGCGCCGCGCGCTCGAGATCGTCGCCGAGGCGGGGCTCCCCGCCGTCGTCTCGAGCGCACTCGACACGTCGGTCGGCCTGTCGATGGGCGTCGCCCTCGCGGCGGCGCTGCCGTCGCTCGAGTTCGACTGCGGCCTGGGGACGGCATCCCTGTTCACGGCGGATGTCGCCGCCCCGCCGCTCGCACCGCGCGGCGGCGTGCTTCCGGTCGGCCGCGTGGCGCCCGATCCGGGCCTGCTCGACGGGCTCGCGGCATCCGCCGGGCGTCGCGACTGGTGGCTCTCGCGGGTGGAGCGCTGTCACGCGCTTCTCTCGGCGGGCGAGCGCTGACGCCAGGTCAGCGCGCCACGGTCACGCGAGGCGGGCTTCGACGCGTCTCGTTCGACCCGTCCGGCCCTCTCGAGGCAGGATGCTGAGCTCGGTCAGCGCGGCTCGATGAGCAGCTGAGCAACCCCCGCGAGCTGCGCGTTGGTGAGTCCGCGGACCTGCTCGTGGTCGAGGCCCGCCATCGTGGCCCGGACGGTCGCGCTCTCCCACACGGTCAGCATGAGGCCTGCCGCCTCCTCGGGCGGGACGCGCAGCGACAGGCCGCCCGCGTCGCCGATGTCGGCGATGATCTGCGCGACGCTGCGTCGCAGCTCGTCGTCCTGCGCGAGGTGCGCTGCAGCGAGCGCGGGGTCGCGCAGAGCGTGGTTGCGGATCTCGCTCATGAGCAGGATGCCGAGCCGGTCGTCGCCCGTCTCGCCGAGCACGAGCTGGACCATCTCGAGGGCGCTCTGGGCCGTGATCTCGACCCCGTCGCGCGCGAGCTCCGCGACGCGCTCCGTCACGACGGCGACGCGCTCGCGCGAGACCCTGCCGGCGAGCTCGAGGAAGAGCTCGTCCTTCGTCGCGAAGTTGGAGTAGAAGGCGCCGCGCGTGAAGCCCGCACGCTCGCAGATGGCCTCGACGGACGCCGCGTCGAGTCCGACCTCGGCGAAGACCTCGGCGGCGGCATCCAGCAGGCGCTGCCGGGTGGCCTCGCGACGGCGCGACGTGGCGATCTCGGCGACCTGCGTATCGGTCATGACTCCTCCTCCCGCCCATCTTCACACCAAAGGCTCAGTTTCTCCGGCTCAGGCACCCCTACGATACATCTGTGTATCGGATACAGCGTCGTATCGAACATCTCTGACGTCGACTCCGGGGGCCGCATGTCCACTCTCCTCTTCTCGCTCGGCCGGTGGTCGTACCGTCATCCGTGGCGTGTGCTCGTCGCCTGGCTCCTGCTGCTCGGCATCGCCGGCGGCAGCGTCGCCCTCTTCGCGAAGGGAACGGACAACGCCTTCTCGATCCCCGGGACCGAGGCCGAGGCGGGCATCCAGCTCCTCGATCGCACGTTCCCCGAGGCGAGCGGCACGAGCGCACAGCTCGTCATCGTCGCGGCGGAGGGCTCCCGCATCGACGAGGCGCCGTACTCCGACGGCATCCGCGACACGATCTCGACCCTCGACGGGCTCGACGGGATCCTCGCCGTCACGAGCCCGTTCGACGAGCTGGTCGACGGTCTCGTCTCGGACGACGACCGCGCCGCGATCATCCGGCTGCAGTTCGACGGCCAGGCCATCGACGTTCCCGACGGCACCAAGACGGCGCTTCAGGATGTCGCCGCAGACCTGCGAGCAGACCTCCCCGGCGGCACGCAGGTCGCGATCGGCGGCGACCTGTTCTCGATGTCCATGCCCGCGCTGTCGCTCATCGAGGCGGCGGGCGTGCTGATCGCGCTGTTCGTCCTCATCGTGACGTTCCGGTCGCTGTCTGTCGCGTTCTTCCCGCTCGCAAGCGCCCTGATCGGAGTCGGGCTCGCGATCGCGCTCATCTTCGTCTCGACCGCGTTCGCGACCATCTCGTCGACGACGCCCATGCTCGCGATCATGCTGGGGCTCGCCGTCGGGATCGACTACGCCCTGTTCATCGTCGCGCGACATCAGGACCAGGCGCGCGCGGGCATGGACCCCGAGGAGTCGGCCGCCCGCGCGACGGGCACGGCGGGCTCCGCCGTCGTGTTCGCGGGGATGACGGTGCTCATCGCCCTCGTCGGGCTCGCGTTCGCGAACATCCCGTTCCTCACGACGATGGGGATCGCGGCGGCCGTCGCCGTGGCCGTGGCCGTGCTCGTCGCCGTGACGCTCACCCCGGCCTTCCTCGGGTTCGCGAAGGGGCGCGTCGCGGGATGGGGGCACGGGCGGGCGCGCGCGGGGGCACGGCTGCGACGTCGGGGGACGTCCGCCGCGGAGGATGCCGCTGCGCCCGCGGAGGATGCGCTCGCGGACGCCGAGCTCGCGGACGCGGAGCCTGCGGAGGCCGAGCCCGCGGACGCCCGCACGCCCGCGAGACGCCCGAACCGCTGGGTCATGCTCGTGACGCGGCATCCCATCGTCACGACGATCGCGGTCGTCGTGGGCCTCGCCGTCATCGCGATCCCGGCCGCGAGCCTGCGCCTCGCCCTGCCCAACGCCGGCGTGCAGCCCGTCGAGAGCGAAGCGCGCCAGGCCTACGACCTCACGGCCGAGCACTTCGGGCCTGGCTCGAACGGTCCGCTCATCATGGCCGGGTCGATCGTCACCTCGACGGACCCGCTCGGCCTCATGGCCGACCTCAAGGCCGAGATCGAGCGGATCCCAGGCGTCAAGGAGGTCGCGCTCGCGACCCCGAACGCGACCATCGACACGGGCCTCATCCAGATCGTCCCCGAGACGGCGCCCGACGACCCCGCGACGGCTCAGCTCGTGCGCGACCTCCGCGCTCAGCACGACAGGCTCCTCGACGAGTACGGCGTCGACCTCAAGGTGACGGGATTCACGGCGGTCGGCATCGACATCTCCGACCGCCTGGGAGCCGCGCTCGTGCCGTTCGGGATCTTCGTCGTCGGTCTGTCGCTCATCCTCCTCATGATCGTGTTCCGATCGATCTGGGTGCCGATCAAGGCGGCGGCCGGGTACCTGCTGTCGGTCGCGGCATCCTTCGGCGTCGTCGCGGCGGTCTTCGAGTGGGGTTGGCTCGCCGACGCCCTGAACGTCACCCGCACGGGCCCGGTCATCAGCTTCATGCCGATCATCCTCATGGGCGTGCTGTTCGGTCTCGCGATGGACTACGAGGTGTTCCTCGTGTCGCGCATGCGCGAGGACTACGTGCACCTGCGGCGCGCCCGCCGCGGCCGCGCCGACCGGGCGACAGCCATCACGGCCGTGCGGACGGGGTTCACGGCATCCGCTCGCGTCGTGACGGCCGCGGCCGTCATCATGTTCGCCGTGTTCGCGGCGTTCGTCCCCGAGGGCGACTCCTCGATCAAGCCCATCGCGCTCGGCCTCGCCGTCGGGATCGCCGTCGACGCCTTCCTCGTGCGCATGACGCTCGTCCCTGCGGTCATGACGCTCCTCGGCGCCAAGGCGTGGTGGATGCCGGCGTGGCTCGACCGCATCCTCCCCCGCTTCGACATCGAGGGCGAGGCCGTCGAGCACGAGCGGGCGCACGCGGACTGGCCCGAGCCGAGCACGACGTCGCCGCTCGTGGGCGAGGGCGTCTCGCTCGTGGTCGACGGCGGGCGCCGCCGCGGCGACGTGTCGCTCTTCGCCGACGCCTCGTTCCGGCTCGAACCGGGAGGGACGCTCCTCGTGACGGGCGACGCCCGGTCGGCCCGTGCGTTCGTGCTCACCGTCGCGGGGCGCGTGGAGCCGACCGCGGGGCTCCTTCGCGTCGCCGGCCATCTGCTGCCCGGCCGCGCAGCGTGGGTGCGCGCGCACGTCGGGGTCGCGCTCCTCGCCGATGCGGCAGACCCCGTCGCGGAGCTGCGGCACGCGCTCGCGGGCCGCGCCCGCCTCGTCGCGATCGACGGGCTCGACGCCCTCTCGGGGGCGGATCGCGACCAGGCGGCCGCCCTCCTGCGCGATGCCGCGGACAGGATCCGCGGCCGGGGCGCCGCGATCACGATCGTGGCGTCCGCCGCCGCCGAGGGCACGGCGCTCGGCATCCTCGCCGAGGCGCACCGCCCCGACGTGACGCCGCTCGCGCTGCGCACCCGATCCGAACTGCCCGCACGACCCGAGGTGAACGCATGACGCTCCCGATCGAACGCTCCCGCACGCGCCGGCCCATCACGTGGCTGACGCTCGTCGGAGTGCTGCTGCTGCCCGCCGTGATCGGCGGGATCCTCGTCGCGGCGCTGTACAACCCCGTCGAGCGCCTCGAAGGCCTCACGGCCGCGATCGTCAACGAGGACGAGCCCGTCACGATCGACGGGCAGTACGCGCCGCTGGGCCGCCAGCTCGCGGCAGGCCTCGTCGAGGGCTCGGACGACGTGCCGAGCAACCTGACGTGGACGATCTCGAACGCCTCCGACGCCGCCGCAGGGCTCGCCGACGGGCGGTACTCGGCCGTCGTGACGATCCCGGAGAACTTCTCCGCCGCAGCGACCTCGACGCGGCCGGGCGAGACGCCCGAGCGCGCGACGATCGGGGTGCAGACCCCGCCCGACAGCCTCATCGTCGACGACGCGATCACGGCGCAGGTGACGCAGGCCGCGGCATCCCTCATGGGACGAGAGCTCTCACGCGTGTACCTCGAGAACGTGTTCCTCGGCTTCACGACCCTGGGCGACCAGCTGGGGCAGGCGGCCGACGGTGCGACGACGTGGGCGGACGGGGCACGGGATGCCGCGACCGGCGCGGTCTCGCTTGCCGATGGCGTGCGGCAGCTGTCGTCCGGCGCGTCCAGGCTCTCCGACGGCGCGGCGGAGCTGTCGTCCGGCGCCTCCGCGCTCTCTTCGGGTGCGGCGCAGTGGGCCTCGGGAGCGGGGATGACCGCCGACGGGCTCGACCGCTGGGCTGCCGGCGCGGGGAAGACGGCCGGAGGCACGCGCGGCCTCGCGGACGGCCTCTCGCAGATGGCCGACCAGGTCGCGCAGCTGCCGGCCGTGCCGCAGGAGATCGTCGATGGCGCCGACATGATCGCCGAGAACAGCGGACAGATCAAGGCGAGCGTCTCGGATGCCGCAGCCCAGCTGTCGCAGCTGTCCGCGCGATGCGACCCGGCCGTGTCGGGCGCGGAGATGTGCGATGGGCTCGCCGCCGTCGCGCAGCAGGCGAACGACGCCCTGCCGACCGTCAACGACGTGCTCGACCAGTCGGGCACGATCGCCCAGCAGGTGTCTGGCCTCGCGCAGTTCGGCCCGCAGCTCACGCAGGGTCTTCGAGACGCGACCGCGGGCGCGACCTCCCTCGCGAACGGCATGGACGAGCTCGCCACGGGCGCAGCCGACACCGCGGGCGGAGCGCGCCGGCTCGCGTCGGGCGCCTCCGGCATCTCCTCGGGCATCGCGAAGCTCGCCTCGGGCGCCTCGACGTGGGCCTCGGGCGCCTCCGCCTGGGCCTCGGGCGCGAACGACGCGGCGACGGGAGCCGACGGCCTCAGCACAGGCCTCGGGCAGCTCGCCGACGGCGCCGACGCGCTCGCGGACGGCCTGCACACGGCATCCGACGCTCTTCCCTCGTACTCGAATGCCGATGCCCGCAGCCTCGCGGACGTCGTCTCGAGCCCCGTCGCGGCGTCGGGCGTCGGCACGACCCTGTTCGGGGCGTCGGCGATCCCGCTGCTGGCGATGCTCGCGCTGTGGTTCGGCGGGCTCGCGACCTTCGTCGCGCTGCGCGCCGTCTCGCAGCGCACGCTGACCTCTCGCGCGCCCTCCGCGCTGCTGGCCCTGCGAGCCCTCGCCCCGGCCGCCGGGATCGGGGCCTTGCAGGGACTTCTCGTCGCGGTCGTCGTGCAGCTCGCGGCGTCGTACGAGTGGGGCTCGTGGGCGGTCTTCGCGGCGGTGTCGATGGTCGCGGGCGTCGCGTTCGCGGCGGTCAACCAGGGGCTCAACGCCGTCTTCAACGGCGCAGGACGCTGGATCTCGGCCCTCGTCGGCGTGCTCGCGGTCGCAACCGGCGTCGTCTCGACGGTCCCCGGGGTGCTCTCCTCGATCGCGGCCGTCCTGCCGACCTCGCCCGCGTACAACGCGATGCTCGCAGGCCTGGGCCCCGCGACCGGGGTGTGGGCAGGGCTCGTCGGGCTGCTCGTGTGGGGACTGCTCGCGTTCGCCGCGACGGTCGTGACGGTCGCTCGCCGCCGCACGGTCTCTGCCCGCGCTCTGCTGACGGCCTCGCCTGCCCCGGTGTAGCCCCCGCGACCCCGCGCTTAGCCGGTCCGCTCAGCTCAGTTCAGTTCTGCTCAGCTCTGCTCAGTCAGTTCAGCTGAGTCAGTTCACGTTCAGTTAAGTTCAGTTCAGCTCAACTCGGCTCTGCTCAGTCAGTTCAGTTCAGTTCAGTTCAGGCCGCTGTAGGCGTGCAGGCCCTTGAAGAACATGTTCACGATCGTGAAGTTGAACATGACGGCCGCGAAGCCGATGATCGACAGCCACGCCGACCGCGAGCCGCGCCAGCCGCGCGTCGCGCGCGCGTGGATGTATCCGGCGTAGAGCACCCAGATGACGAACGTCCAGACTTCCTTCGTGTCGAAGCCCCAGTAGCGGCCCCACGCGTCGTTGGCCCAGATCGATCCCGCGATGAGGGTGAACGTCCAGAAGATGAACCCGATGATCGCGAAGCGGTAGGCGAGCGACTCGAGCGCGTCGGAGCTCGGGAGGGTCCGCAGGATCCGTGCGCCGGCCTTCGGCGCACGCGTCACCGCTCCCGCGCGGTCGAGGCCGGCGGCGGCGGCCCGCGCCTCGCGTCTGGCCTGCATGAGCTGCAGCACCGACAGCCCGAACGCGAGGGCGAACAGCGCCGTCGCGAGCGACGCGACGAAGACGTGGATGACGAGCCACACGCTCTTGAGCGGATCCATGAGCGGCGCGACCTCGACGTAGAAGGTCAGCGTGGCACCACCGAGGAGCAGCACGACGAGGCCCGTGATGAACGAGCCGAGGAAGCGCAGGTCGTAGCGGAACAGCACGAGGAGGTACACCGCGACGATGAGCATCGTGCCCGTGAGCGAGAACTCGTACATGTTCGACCACGGCACCCGGCCGGCGGCGATGCCTCGTGTCACGTCGGCGCCCACGTGGAAGAGGAAGCCCAGCACCGTCAGCGACGTGCCGATCCGCGCCCACACGAGGCGCGGGCGCTTCGACGGCCGAGCGGCGAGCGCGGCGTCCGCGGATGGCTCCGGTGCGCGCAGATCGTCGACCGCAGCGGATGCCGCGACCGCCGCCGTGGTCGTGCCGGCGTATCCGGCGCCCGCCGCGACGAACTCACGGACCTCGGCGTCCTTGACGCCGATCGCGAGCGCCGAGCGCCGAGCGAGGTCGATCGCGTAGGCGATGAAGGCGAGCGCATAGATCGCGATCGCTGTCCACACCAGAAGGATCGAGACCGAGTCGAGCGAGAACGTTCCGGTGGGCATGGCCTCCAGTCTACGCGGGGCAGGATGCCGCACCCCAGCCCGTCGTTCGGCTCGAACGACCCCCCGCCCCCGCGGCCGCTCAGCCGCGCGCTCCGCCGCCCCGGCGGCCCGCCTCAGCCGCGCAGCGCGGCCTCGACCGCGTCGCCGTGCCGCTGCGCGACCTGGTCGACGGCGGCGCGGAGCGTCGGGTCCTCGCCGCGGGCGAGTCCCGCGTACTCGATCCGCAGCGTGTGCCCGTCGGGCGTCGCCTTGACCCACATGCGCCGCCGCGGCACGAACAGGGCCGCGAGCAGGCCGAGCAGCGCCAGCACGGCGAAGGTCAGCACCCACGGGCCTGCGGCATCCCGATGGATCGAGAGCGAGACGAAGCGCTTGACCGATCCCCCGAAGTCGGCGTCGTGCGCGATGGCCGATCCCGCCTCGACGGCGGGTGCATCGCTCGAGACGTCCTCGAACGTGATGGTGCCGAGGCCGTTCGGCAGCTCGGCCCACTGTCCGGGCATCAGCTGGATCGAGTCGACGCCAGAGTCGCCTCCGGCCAGCTGCGTCATCGACGTCGGATCGAGCGTGTAGACCGACCGCGGCGTGCCGTCGTCGATGCCGAGGTCGCCAGAGAACACCCAGAGCGTCAGGACGGGATACGCGAGCGCGGGGTAGATCGACGTGAGCGCGCCCGACTCCAGCTTCTGCGCCGTCGGATAGAAGAAGCCGATGAGGCCCAGCTGCTCCGGCATCCCGTCGGGCACCTTGATGACGCCCTGCGACGTCATGTTGGTGTCCTGCGGCAGGAACGGGACGGCGTCGTCGAACACGACGTCGCCCTCGGCGTTGCGGATCGAGATGTGCGGCGCGTAGCCGTTGCCCATGAGGTACACGCGGTCGCCCGCGATCTCGAGCGGGTGGTTGACGCGCACCTGCCCGGGCTGAGGATCCTCGCCCGCGAACTGCGTCGTGAGGTTCGCGGCGAAGTCGCCCGCCTGGCCCGCGCCCGGCGTGCCGGGCTCCTGGTAGGTGACGTCGAACGAGTCGAGCGTGAGCGAGAACGGCGTGAGACCGTCGGGGTCGACGAAGCGGCCGGGGTTGAAGGACGTGTAGTCGAGCATCGTGTTGACGAAGGTGCGGCCCTCGACGATGACGGTCTGACCCGTGTACGTGAAGCCGCCGCCGACGCCTACGGAGACGAGCACCCCGATGAGCGCCGTGTGGAAGACGAGGTTGCCCGTCTCGCGCGCGTAGCCGCGTTCCGCCGAGACCGAGAGAGCCGATCCGGAGCCGTACCGCTCGATGCGGTAGCCCGCCCTGCGAAGGTGGTCGGCGGCGAGGGAGACGGATGCCGCGGCCGCCGCATCCGGATCCGCACCCGGTGCGAGCTCGACGAGCGACTCGCGGTGGTGGTCGAGCCGCGACAGACGGGCGGGCGTGCGCGGCGGCCGGGCGCGCAGGGCCTTCCAGTGGTGCTTCGTGCGCGGGATGACGCACCCGATGAGCGAGATGAACAGGAGGATGTAGATCGCCGAGAACCACGCCGAGGTGTAGACGTCGAACAGCTGCAGCCTGTCGAGCACGGGCGCGAGGTCGGGATTGTCGACGAAGTACTGCGTGACGCCGTTCGGGTCGGCGGAGCGCTGGGGGACGATCGAGCCGGGCACCGCGGCGATCGCGAGAAGCAGGAGCAGCACGAGGGCCGTCCGCATGGAGGTCAGCTGACGCCATCCCCAGCGCAGCCACCCGATCGGGCCGAGCGCGGGCTGCGCGATCTCGGCGGCGGAGTCGGCGTGGTCGGACGGGCGGAGCGGATCGCCTGCGCCCGCCCCAGGGGCCTCAGAGCGGGAGCGGGACACTCGAGAACACCCCCTGGAGCTGAGCCATGAGCTGAGTCCAGACGCCCGACAGCATGAGCAGGCCGAGGGCGATCAGCAGCGCGCCGCCGACGAGGTTGACGGCGCGGATGTGCCGGCGCAGGAACGTGATCGAGCGGGTCGCCCAGCTGAAGCCGAGCGTGATGAGGACGAACGGGATGCCGAGCCCGAGCGAGTATGCGAGTCCGAGGAGCGCCGCGCGGCCGGGGTCGCCGAGGTTCCACGATACGGAGAAGATCGCCGTGAGGGTCGGGCCGATGCACGGCGTCCAGCCGATGCCGAGCGCGAGCCCCAGCAGCGGTGCGCCGATGAGCCCGAGGTCGCCCTTGAGCTGCAGCCGCGCCGTCCGCTGTGCGAGGCCGAAGACGCCGACGAAGACGAGTCCCATCACGACGATGACGGCGCCCATGACCCGCGTGATGACGTCGGCGTACTCGAGGAAGAACCGGCCTGCCGCCCCGCCCAGCACGTTGACGGCGATGAAGACGACCGAGAACCCGGCGATGAACAGCACGACGCCGAGGAGGAGCCGCGTCTTCGTCGGTGCTTGCGCGGACGCCCGCGCCGCGGCATCCGTCGCCGTCGCGTTCACAGAGTTCGCAGAATCGTCCGCAGCTCGCACGAAAGCGGCGGCATCCTGCGAAGTCGGCGCAACTCTGCGAGATCGAGCAGGCCGAGGTGCGACGGCGCCGCCGATGTAGCCGAGGTATCCGGGAACGAGCGGCAGGACGCACGGCGAGAGGAAGGACAGGAGCCCCGCGAGCAGGGCGAGCGGCAACGCGATCCAGAGCGCCCCCGCCGCCATGACGGCGTCGATACTCATGTGATCGCCCCCTTCGGGCGATCAGCGCGCAGACGCGCGCAGGACGCGTTCCGCGTGTTCACACGATCGCCCCCTTCGGGCGATCGGCGCGCAGACGCGCGCAGGACGCGTGCCGCGTACTCACACGATCGCCCCCTTCGGGCGATCGGCGCGCAGACGCGCGCAGGACGCGTTCCGCGTGCTCACGACGTCTCCGCGAGTAGGTCGCGCACGATCGTCTCGAGGATCGACGCCTCGGGGAGCTGTCCGATGATCCGCGCGGCGACGCGCCCCTGCGGATCGAGCACGAGAGTCGTCGGCGTCGCGTTGATCGGCGTCCGCTCGGCGAACGCGAGCTTGACGGAGCGGTCGTCGACCGTGATGAGGCTCGGATACGTGACGTCGTACGTGTCGGCGAAGGCTGCGGCCGCAGCGGCCGAGTCGCTCGTGTTGACGCCGAGGAACGCGACGTCCTGCCCGTCGAACGACGCGAACGCCTTCTCGAGCTGCGGCGCCTCGGCGCGGCACGGGCCGCACCCGGCGTACCAGAAGTTGACGACCAGCACTCTGCCGGCGAAGTCCTCGCTCGCGACCTGGTCGCCCGCCTCGGTCGTCCCCGCGAACTCGACGCCCTCACCACGGTCGCCGGGCGCGATCTCGACGGTCGTGAAGCCGTCGGCCGCGATGTACCCCTTGTTGTCGCCCGCGCGGTACTGCTCGGCGAGCGGGTCGCTCGTGCACGCCGCGAGGGTCGCCGCGAGGGCCGTCGCGACCGCGAGGGATGCCGTGGCCCGCCCGAGCCGGCCCCGAACGAGGCCCGTGCGACGCGGGCGCGCCATCACACGGCCCCCACGTCCACGGCGCCCGTGGTCGTCGCGGGCTCGGCGTAGCCGACCTCGACCCAGCCGTCGCCGTCGCGCTCGAACGAGGTGACGCTCGAGAGGGCGCACCGGCGTCTGCGCGGATCGTGTTTGAGCGGTTCGCCCGCGACCGCGAGATGCGTGATCCAGATCGGCAGCTGGTGCGAGACGATCACGACGTCGCCGGACTCCGCGCGGTTCCAGGCATCCGCCATGGCGGCATCCATCCGTGCGACGACCTGCGCGTAGGGCTCGCCCCAGCTCGGCCGAGACGGGGCGCGCAGGTGCCGCCAGTTCAGCGGGTTGAGCAGCGCCCTCTTCATGCGCTTGCCCTCGAAGACGTTGGTCGGCTCGATGACGCGCTCGTCGACGAGCGGCTCGATGCCGAGCAGCTGCTCGAAGGGCTCGGCCGATTCGCGCGTGCGCTGCAGCGGCGAGCACACGAGCCCGCCGATGAGCCGGTCGAGGCCGTGGACGTGCTCGGCCGCCTGCCGAGCCATCCTGCGGCCTTCGACGCTCAGGCGATAGTCCGGGAGTCGCCCGTAGAGCACGCGCGCGGGGTTGTGGACCTCCCCGTGGCGCACGAGATGAAGGCGGGCGGCGGGCACGGCGTCCAGTCTACGTGGGCGGCTTCCATGCCCTGGCCGTGAGCCGAATCGTCAGCCCGACGGGACGCCCGCGGCAACGATCGCGAACCCGGGGAAGACTGACGCGCCGCGGCGAGACACATCGGTTGCGCAGGCGTCGTGCAGCGGGTCGCGCTCGGCCCGAACGGCCGGGTGCTCCGCCTCGGCACAGAGGAGCGTGTCTTCAACCGCCACCAGCGCCGTGCGATCGCTCTTCGCGACGGCAACTGCATCATCCCCGGATGCGGCGTCCCGGCGGGGTGGTGCGAGATCCACCACGTGACGGAACACGCCGCCGGCGGACCGACGCACACAGACAACGGCGTGCTTCTCTGCTGGTTCCACCACCGCTTCGTCGACAAGGGTCCGTGGCGCATCCGGATGAATCGCGGTGTCCCCGAAGTCCAGGCACCAGCGTGGTTCGATCGGTCCGGCGGGTGGCGCCCCGTGACGAAGTCCAGGACCCGGATGCTCGATCTGGTCGGGCGGCGGACGTGATGGCGACCTTTTAGCGGCCCTCGCACGTATCCGGCCTTCTCGAGGTGCGAGACGCCCTTGCTGAGAGCCGATCGCGTCAAGCGGCGTCCGGATCGCCCGTCCCGTCCCCTCGCCGTCTCCGCAGCCGAACGACGAGGAACCACAGGCCGGCCGCCACGACGGCCGCGACCACGAGGTACTGCACGACGACGACATACCGCTCGACGACGGGCCACGCCTCGCCGAGGTACCAGCCGGACATCACGAAGATCGTGTTCCAGACGAGGCTCCCGGCCGCAGTCAGCAGGCCGAAGCGCCACAGCGGCATCCGGGTCACGCCTGCGGGGATCGAGATGAGGCTGCGGAAGATCGGGATCATCCGCCCGAAGAACACGGCCTTGCCGCCGTGCCGATGGAACCATGCGACGGTGCGGTCGATGTCGGCCGGATCGACGAGCGGCAGCCTCAGCGCGACGACGCGGAGCCGCGGCATCCCGAGCCAGGCACCGAGTCCGTAGAGCACGAACGCGCCCACGACGGATCCGACGGTCGTCCAGGCGAGCGCTTCGACGAGGGAGAAGGCGCCGCGATACGCCGCGAGCCCCGCCATCGGCAGGATCGCCTCGCTCGGCAGCGGCGGGAACACGTTCTCGAGCGCGATCGCGATCCCCGCGCCCACCGGCCCGATCACGTCCATGAGCGACACGACCCAGTCGAGCAGCGCCACGAGCCATGGCCCGTCCGGGGCATCCGTCACCCGCCTCACGCTAGCGAACACAGGATGCCGCGAGCCAGCCGCAGCGCACCCCTGACAGTCCCTGCCCAGGCTCGCGGCATCCGCCCCCGTAGACTTGTCCCCCGTGAGTGAACGCGTTCTCGTCAAGCAGCTGCAGGCCCGGGAAGACGGCCCCGTTTCGGTGTCGGGATGGGTCGAGACCGTCCGCGACCAGAAGAAGGTGCAGTTCGTCATCCTGCGCGACGAGACCGGCGCCGTGCAGCTCGTCAACCCCGCCACGCGCCCCGACCCGGAGGCGACGGATCAGGATGCCGCGGCCCTCGCCCTGACGGCCCTCATCTCCGCGCTCAGCACCGGCACGTTCCTGACCGTCACGGGCGAGCTCAAGCACGACGAGCGCGTCAAGCTCGGCGGGGTCGAGATCAAGCTCGCGTCGCTCGACATCGCCGCAGCCGCGCTCCCCGAGACGCCCATCGCCGCCGACAGCGGGCTCGACAAGCGCATGGACTGGCGCTTCCTCGACCTCCGCCAGCGCCGCAACAACCTCATCTTCCGCGTGCAGACGACGCTCGAGCACGCGATGCGCACGTACTGGATCGAGCGCGACTACATTGAGGTGCACTCCCCCAAGCTCATGGCGAGCGCGTCGGAGTCCAACGCCGAGCTGTTCTCGCTCGACTACTTCGGCGAGCAGACCGCCTACCTCGCGCAGTCGCCGCAGTTCTTCAAGCAGATGGCGCAGTCGGCCGGTTTCGGCAAGATCTTCGAGATCGGCGACGTCTACCGCGCCGACCCGTCCTTCACGAGCCGCCACGCGACGGAGTTCACGTCGATCGACGCCGAGATCTCATGGATCGAGAGCCACGAGGACGTCGCGACGATGCAGGAGGAGCTCCTCCAGTTCGCGATCCAGGCCGTCAAGGACAAGCACGGCGCCGAGATCGAGGAGCTCTTCGGGCTCGAGATCGCCGTTCCCCGCATCCCGTTCCCGCGCATCCCGCTCGCCGAGGCGCGCGAGATCGTGAAGGCGCGGGGGTACGACATCCCGCGCACGGACGGCGACCTCGACCCCGAGGGCGAGCGCCAGATCTCGGCGCACGTCCTCGAGACGTACGGCCACGAGTTCGTCTTCATCACCGACTACCACCCCGAGATCCGCGCGTTCTACCACATGCGCGACCCCGAGACGGGGCTCACGAAGAGCTACGACCTGCTCTACAAGGGCGTCGAGATCACGACCGGCGCGCAGCGCGAGCACCGCGTCGACGTGCTCGAGGTGCAGGCCCGCGAGAAGGGCCTCGACCCCGCGCATCTCGCGTTCTACTTCGACTTCTTCCGGTACGGCGCCCCGCCGCACGGCGGCTTCGGCATGGGCCTCGCGCGTCTGCTGATGCTGCTGCTGGGCGAGTCGTCGATCCGCGAGGTGACGTTCCTCTTCCGCGGCCCGACGCGGCTCGCGCCGTGACGACCGCCCCGGTCGAGGGTCTGCACAACTTCCGCGACACCGGCGGCATCGCCCTCGCGGCGGGCGGCACGACACGCTCGGGCGTGCTGTTCCGCTCCGACGCGCTGGGCGCGCTGACGCCCGCGGGCCTCGACGCTCTCGCGGCGTCGCCCATCGGGGTCGTCGTCGACTTCCGCATGCCTGCCGAGCAGGCCATGGCCCCCGACCGCATCCCGGCATCTCGGCCCTTCCGCGTCGTGGAGCTCTCGCTTCTCGAAGGCGCCATGTCGAGCCTCGCGGAGGAGATCCTGCGCAGCGGAGCCGCGGCATCCCCCGAGCTGCTCGCGCAGGCGATGGCCCACCTGCCGTCGCTCGGCGACCTCTACATCGGGATGCTGCAGCACGGCGGATCCGCGTTCGCCGAGGTCGCGCGGCTCGTCGCGGCATCCCGCGACGACGAGCCGACCGCCGTCCTCGTGCACTGCACGGCGGGCAAGGACCGCACAGGCGTCGCGACCGCGCTCCTGCTCGAGGCCGCGGGCGCCGAGCGCGCCGCCGTCGTCGCCGACTACGCGGCCTCGGAGGCGAATCTCGCGGGCCCCTGGGCCGACGGGATGCTCGCGATGGTGACGTCGTTCGGCCTGCCGATCACGCCCGAGCTGCGGACCCTGATCACGGGGACCCCCGCAGCCGCGATCGAACAGGCGCTCTCCTGGGTGGATGCCGGGCACGGCGGCGCCGCGGGATACCTGCGAGCGGCAGGTCTGACCTCCGCCGAGCTGAACGCGCTGCGCATCCGGCTCGCGCACTGAGCGCGGGCAGCGGGGAGCGCAGGATGAATCCCCGATCGGGGGGCTCGGCGACTCCGCCCCACTGTGAGACCCCTGTTCGGTCGTCGTCGTCCTCGAGCCGCGGACTCGACGCCGTCTCGTGCGGACGCATGATCCGTGTCCGGCGCCGCATCCCGGCCATCTGGTGCTCATGGACTGTTCACCTGGTCCGGCGTCTGCGGTAACCCGCCCTTCGTACGTTCCTCTCATCCCGACCAATCCGTCCGCGCCCTCGCGCGCCCGGAACACCGAGAGGAACAGCACATGTCCCACACCTCACGCCGCGTCCGGCTGGCGGGCGTCGCGATCGCGGCGGCTGCGGCCCTCACGCTCTCCGGCTGCGCGAGCGGCACGCCCGGCGCCGACGACGGGTCCGGCGTCGACGCGTCGACCGCGACGAGCCTCGCCGACTTCGGCACGCTCGATGACCTCGAGACCGCCGCGAAGGCGGAGGGAAACCTCAACGTCATCGCGCTCCCGCGCGACTGGGCGAACTACGGCGAGATCATCGACGCGTTCAAGGCCAAGTACCCGGAGATCGCGGTCACCGAGCAGTCGCCCGACGTCTCGAGCGCCGACGAGATCAAGGCCGCCGAGTCCAATGCGGGCCTGGACACCGCGCCCGACGTCTTCGACCTCGGGCTCACGGTCGCTCTCCAGAGCACCGACGTGTTCGCGCCGTACAAGGTGCAGACGTGGGACGAGATCCCCGACGAGCTCAAGGAGCCGACGGGCCTGTTCGTCGGCGACTACGGCGGGTACATGTCGATCGGCTACGACTCGTCGAAGTATGATGCGCCCACGACCCTCGACGACCTCCTCGACTCCTCGTACAAGAGCGCCGTCGCGATCAACGGCGACCCCACGCAGGCGGGCGCGGCCTTCGCCGCCGTCGGCCTCGCGACCGTGCAGAGCGGCGGAGACCTCGACGACTTCCAGCCCGGCATCGACTTCTTCTCGGATCTCAACGGGGCCGGAAACCTGCTCAAGGTCAACGTCACCACCGCGACCGTCGCGAGCGGCGAGACCCCCGTCGTCTTCGACTGGGACTACCTCAATGCGACGCACGTCGCCGACAACAAGGACTGGAAGGTCGTCGTCTTCCCGGGCACGGGCTACGCCGGCTACTACAACCAGGCGATCAACAAGGACGCCCCGCACCCCGCGGCCGCCCGCCTGTGGCAGGAGTTCCTCTACAGCGACGAGGTGCAGAACCTGTGGCTCAAGGGCGGCGCCCGGCCCGTCCGCATGGAGGCCATGACGACGGCGGGGACGATCGACGCGGATGCCGCGGCCGCCCTCCCCGAGGCCCCGGACGACACCGTCGTGCCGACCGAGGAGCAGAGCACGAAGGCCGGCGAGCTGCTCGGCAAGGAATGGGCAGCGGCCGTCCAGTGATCGCCGTCGACACCATCGCGGGCCACGACCCTGGCCACGCGACGAACCCCGCAGGGGCGGAGCCGCCCGCTCCGTCCCGGCGGGGCGGCGCCCGCGGCGGCTGGGCGTGGATCGGCCTCCTGCCGTTCACGGCGTACCTCGCCGTGTTCCTCCTCCTGCCGACGATCCTCGCGATCGGCTCGAGTCTGTTCGACGGAGACGGCGCGTTCACGCTCGACAACCTTGCGGCGCTCGGCGACCCCGTCATCCTCAGAACGTTCTGGAACTCGACGTGGGTGTCCCTCCTCACGGCCGTCGTCGGCGCCGTCGTCGGCGCGCTCGTCTGCTACGCACTGCTCGGGGTCGCTGAGACTCACCCCGTGCGCACGAGCGTGGATGCGGCATCCGGTGTCTTCGCGCAGTTCGGCGGCGTGATGCTCGCCTTCATGTGGATCGCGACGATCGGCCTGAACGGGATCGTGCGGGTGCTCCTCCAGGACCTCGGGATCGACATCTTCGCGAACGGCCCGTGGCTCTATGAGCTGCCCGGCCTCATCCTCCCGTACATCTACTTCCAGATCCCGCTCATGGTCATCACCTTCATGCCGGCGCTCGCAGCCCTCAAGCCCCAGTGGTCGGAGGCGAACCTCGCGCTGGGCGGCACGCGCGCGAGCTTCTGGACGCGGATCGGCATCCCCGTCCTCGCCCCCTCGTTCCTCGCAAGCCTCCTGCTCCTGTTCGCGAACGCGTTCTCGTCGTATGCGACGGCCGCCGCCCTCGCGAGCCAGGGCTCGCAGATCGTGCCCCTCCAGATCCGGGCGGCGCTCACGAGCGAGACCGTGCTCGGCCGCGAGAACCTCGCCGGCGCGCTCGCGTTCGGCATGATCGTCGTCGTCGGCGTCGTGATGTGGCTCTACTCGCTCGTCCAGCGGCGCGCCGCGAGGTGGCAGTCGTGAACCGCCTCGGACCCTCTCTCGCGACCCGCTGGATCATCGGCATCCTCGTCGGGCTGTTCTTCGCCGTCCCCCTTCTGGCGACGCTGCTGTTCACCTTCAGCGACAACCGGACCGGCGGTCTCACGCTCGCTCATTGGGCGGGACTGTTCGACCCCGCGCGGGCGAGCACGTACAGCCCCATCTGGGTCGGGCTCGGCAACTCGCTCGTCCTCGCGGTCGTGACCGTCGCGATCGTGCTCTTCGTCCTCGCGCCGACCATGGTGCTCGTCGACCTCCGCTTCCCGAAGCTCCGGCCGATCTTCGAGTTCGTCGTGCTGCTGCCGATCTCGATCCCCGCGATCGTGCTCGTCGTGGGTCTCACGCCGATCTACCTGCAGATCGGCCGCACGCTCGGCACGGGGGCCTGGACCCTCGCGTTCGCGTACGGCATCACGGTGCTCCCGTTCGCGTACCGGTCGATCCAGGCCTCGATGGACGCCGTCGACATGAAGACGCTCTCGGAGGCGGCGCGCTCGCTCGGCTCGGGGTGGTCGACGGTGCTGCTGCGCGTCCTCGCGCCCAACCTCCGCAGCGGGCTGCTCGCGGCATCCCTCATCTCGGTCGCGGTCGTCCTCGGCGAGTTCACGATCGCGTCGCTGCTGAACCGTCAGGTCTTCCAGACCGGCATCCTCGTCGTGAGCAACATCGACGGCTACGCGGCGGCGATGTTCACGCTGCTCGCGCTGCTCTTCGTCTTCATCCTGCTGCTCGTCATCGGCCGCGCGGGGCGCGACCGCTCCGGAAGGACCTCCTCATGACAGACTCTGCCGCCCGCGCCCTGCCGCGAACGAGCGACAACCTCCTCCTGGCCGACGCGGGAGCCGGCACGAGCGTCGAGTTCCGCGGCATCGTGAAGGACTACGGTGCGACCAGGGTCCTGCACGGCCTCGACATCGACATCGCACCCGGAGAGTTCATCTCGCTGCTGGGCCCGTCCGGCTGCGGCAAGACGACGGCGCTGCGGGTGCTCGCGGGGCTCGAGAACGCGACGGGCGGCTCCGTCCTGCTCGGCGGCAAGGACGTCTCGCGCGTTCCCACCAACAAGCGCGACATCGGCATGGTGTTCCAGTCGTACTCGCTCTTCCCCCACCTGCGCGTCATCGACAACACGGCGTTCGGTCTGCGGCGCCGGGGCGTCGGCAAGAACGCCGCCGCGCACCGCGCGGGCGACGCGCTCGAGCTGGTCGGACTCGGCCATCTCGCGGAGCGCTTCCCGCACCAGCTGTCGGGAGGGCAGCAGCAGCGCGTCGCGCTCGCGCGGGCCCTCGTGACCGAGCCGCGTGTCCTGCTCCTGGACGAGCCGCTGTCCGCGCTCGACGCGAAGGTACGGGTGCAGCTGCGCGACGAGATCCGCCGCATCCAGCTGCGCCTGGGCATCACGACGGTGTTCGTGACCCACGACCAGGAGGAGGCCCTCGCCGTCTCGGACCGCATCGCGGTGATGGACGCGGGGCGCATCGACCAGATCGGCACGCCCGAAGACCTCTACCTGCGCCCCGCGACGGCGAACGTCGCGGCCTTCGTCGGGCTCTCCAGTGTCGTGCCAGGGATCGCGGACGGATCGGACGTGCGGGTGTGGGGCATTCCGCTGCCGATCGAGGGCGAGCCCGTCCACGGCGAGGTCGACGTCTTCCTGCGTCCCGAGAACGTGTCGCTGCGCGATGCCTCCGAGCCAGGCGGCGTCCCGGGCGTCGTGCAGGAGTCGACATTCCTCGGCAGCTTCCGGCGCACGCTCGTCCGGACGGACGACGCCACGCTCGTGCGCGTCCAGCACGCCGCGTCGGAGCGTGCCGAGTACGGCGAGGCCGTCACGCTCGCATTCACCGCGCGACCGGTGGCCGTGCGGCAGCGGGCCCAGGAGCAGGGTCGTCCTTCCGCGGGCGGCGCGCGACCGCTAGCGTGACGGTGGCGGGCGACGCACCGCCCGGCGAGCGAATCCGTGTCGTCGCAGCGAACTCGTGAAGGGGGCCCCTGTGGCCGGGAAGTTCGAACTCTGGGTGGACAAGGGCGGCGACTGGCGCTGGAACCTGAAGGCCGGCAACGGACAGGTGATCGCGACGAGTCAGGGCTACGCGTCGAAGGCGAGCGCCGTCAACGGCATCGACTCCGTCAGGACGAACGCCCCGGACGCCGAGGTCGTCGAGATCGAGAAGTAGCGGTCAGCGGGCGACGGCTGCGGCATCCAGCAGGGCGATGCGCAGCCGCTCGGCCGACACCCGCCAGTGCGCGTGCAGCGCGCCCTCGATGAGCACGACCGGGATCTTCTCCCACCACAGGTCGTAGAGGGCGGGGTCGTCGAGGATCGAGGCCTCGTCGACGACGATGTCGTCTGCGACGCGGTCGGGAAGCTCTGCGACGACGGCGTCGACGATCTCGCGCGCCACGTCGCAGAGGTGGCACGCCGGCTTGCCGATGAGGGTGATCGTCGTCACACGACAATCCTACGAGCGGATCCCGACACGGGCTTCGCCGCGGGCCGCCGGAGCGTCAGCTCTCGACGGAGTACCCCGCGGCGACCCACGCGTCCGTGCCGCCCTCGACGTTCGTCGCGTCGAAGCCGCGCTCGGTCAGTGCCGCCACGACGCGGCCCGAACGCCCGCCGAGCGCGCAGATCACGTCGAACGGGCCGTCGGGAAGCTCGTCGAGGTGCTCGCCGATCGTCGACATCGGCAGGTTGACGGCGCCGGGCACGTGGCCCGCCGCATACTCCCACTCCTCGCGCACGTCGAGGAGGGGCGTGCCGGTGCGATCCTTGAGCTCGTGGACGGTGATGCTCTGCATGGAGCTGATCCTTTCGGCGCGGCGCAAACACGAAGCGCCCGTCACACGGACAGGCGCTCGGTGTATGTAGCCGCCTACTTCTTGTTGCGGCGCTGGTGGCGAGTCTTGCGAAGCAGCTTGCGGTGCTTCTTCTTCGCCATGCGCTTGCGGCGCTTCTTGATGACAGAACCCACGGAAAACCTCACTATGTCGGGGTCTGGACGCGGAACGGACCCGCGCCCGGGATCGGGCAGAAACGAAAAATGCCTCGGAGCAGTCTATCAGCCGGGCGACCGCGACCCTGAACGGGTCTCGAATCGCTCAGCCGACGTCGGCGATCGGACGCTGCAGCGCATCGGTCACGGCCGACTCGGGCACGCGATAGCTGCGTCCGAAACGCACGGCCGGCAGCTCGCCCGAGTGCACGAGCCGATACACCGTCATCTTCGAGACGCGCATGATCTCTGCCACCTCGGCGACGGTCAGGAAGCGCACATCCGGCAGCTCCGGCATGACGTCCCCCTCCCAGAATCGCTGAGCACACTCTAGGGGGCGCCGCGACGCGTGTAAACCGGTGTGACTCGTGTGGCCAGTGGGACGGATGCCGCTACGCGCCGCCGCGAAGGCGACCCAGCCTCTCCCGCGCCTCGCGGGCCGCCTGGCGCTGCGCGCGTCGCGCATCGCGCAGGACCTTCTCGGCATCCCGCACCGCCTTGCGGGCCTCGCGGAAGCGGCGGTCGTCCGCGACGTCGGCGTCCTGCGCCTCGACCCACGGGTGGGGCGGCTCGCGCACGCCGTCGGCGAGCGCCGCGATGTACGTCGCGAGCCCGTCGAGGCTGCGCGCGAGACCGAAGGCGAACGGATCGGAGTCGTCGAGGAAGACGCCCGCGTCGATGGCGGCGCGCAGATGCGGGTACGCGTCGGCGCTGATGAGCTCGCGGAACAGGGCGTCCTCGCGCCGCGCGAGATCGGCGGGCGCTCGTCCTTCGTCCCGCTGCGTGCGCTCGTAGTCGGCGATGATGGTGCCGGCCCAGCGGGCATGCCCCGTCACGAGAAGCATCGCGGCGAGGCGTTCCTCCGGGCTCAGGGGCGTGTCGGCCAGGGCGCGCAGCCCTGCGTCCATCCACGCGGCGCTGTTGGGCGTGGCCGGCGCTCCGCTCAGGGGTATCTCGAGCACCCACGGATGCTCGAGATAGCGCTGCACCTGGCCGTGATAGAGCGCCTCGAGCTGTGCGCGCCAGCCGCTCTCGGTCTCCTCCCCCGGCGGCAGGCCCGTCGCCTCCTCCTGCATGAGCAGGATGAGATCGTCCTTCGCCGTGACGTACCGGTACAGCGACATCGGCGTGTAGCCGAGCCTGGCGGCCACGGCCGCCATCGACACGGCGGAGAGCCCGTCCTTGTCGGCGAGCTCGATCGCCGCCTCCACGATGCGCTCGACGCTCATCTCGCGCTTCGGGCCGCGCTGCGGATTGGCCGCGACGCCCCACGCGAGGGCGATCCCTCGAGGAAGCTCTGGGTCCGCGTTCTTGTCCGCCATGCGGCCAGCCTAGATTGTGTACGTCATAAACAGTGTGGTATCGTCATAAACAGTTTACGTCATACACACGTCGTACACACGACCCGGGTCACACACACGAACCAGGAGACGCCGATGCCGCACGCCATCGCCGTCCGGGGGCTGCGCAAGTCCTTCGGAAGGCAGACCGTCCTCGACGGCCTCGATCTCGAGGTCGCTGCGGGCGAGATCTTCGCCCTCCTCGGCCCCAACGGGGCGGGGAAGACGACCACCATCAACGTCCTCACGACGCTCGCCCGCCCGGACTCGGGCACCGCGACCGTCGCGGGCGTCGACGTCGCACGCCGCCCGGACGAGGTCAAGCGGCGCATCAGCCTCACGGGCCAGTCCGCCGCCGTCGACGACGTCCTGACGGGATTCGAGAACCTCGACATGCTCGGCCGTCTCTCCGGGCTGCCGGCACGCGCCTCGCGCGTCCGCGCCGGCGAGCTGCTCGAGCGCTTCCAGCTGACGGATGCCGCATCCCGCCGCGTCCGCACGTACTCCGGCGGAATGCGCCGGAGGCTCGACCTCGCCCTGAGCTTCGTGGTCGCGCCGGAGGTGCTCTTCCTCGACGAGCCGACGACGGGCCTCGACACCCGCAGCCGCCGCGAGCTGTGGGACGTCATCCGCTCCCTCGCCGAGTCGGGCACGACCGTGTTCCTGACGACCCAGTACCTCGAAGAGGCCGACCAGCTCGCCGATCGCATCGCCGTGCTCGACGGCGGCCGCGTCGTGGCGACCGGCACCGCCGCCCAGCTGAAGGCGCGGATCGGCGGCGACACGGTCGAGCTGCACGACCCGCACGGCGAGCTCGTCCGCGAGGTGCCGACCGACGGCAGCGTCTCGGGCCTGCGCCGCGCGCTGGACGTCCTCGACGAGTCCGGAGCGCACGGCGTCGTGACGCTGCGCCGTCCGAGCCTCGACGACGTGTTCCTCGCGCTGACGTCAACCGACGGACGCGGCACGACCGACCCCGCGCCGAGCGCGGCATCCCCCGTGAAGGAGATCGCATGACCACGGCAGCCCTCACCCCCGCAGTCTCCGCGGATCGCAGCGCGCGCCCGGTCGTGCGCGGCCTCACGGCGGAGACCGTGTTCGTCAAGCGGAGCCTCCTGCACTCGGTGCGCGACGTCGAGTCGCTGCTCATGGCGATCCTGCTCCCCGTCTTCCTCATGCTCCTGTTCACGTTCGTCTTCGGCGGTGCGATCGATCCGACCGGCGGCTACGTCGACTTCGTCGTGCCCGGCATCATCCTGCTGTGCGCGGGATTCGGCGCGTCCTCCACCGCCGTCTCGGTCGCCAACGACATGAAGACGGGCATCATCGACCGCTTCCGCACGATGCCGCTGCGCGCGAGCGCTGTTCTCACCGGCCACGTCGTCGCGAGCCTCGCGCGCAACCTCGTCGCGACCGGCGTCGTCATCGGAGTCGCACTCCTCGTCGGCTTCCGCCCCTCGGCCGACACTTGGGAGTGGATCGCCGCGCTCGGCGTCATCGCTCTGTACATCCTCACGATCACCTACCTGTTCGCCGCGATCGGCCTGGCCGCGTCGAGCCCGGAGGGCGCGAGCGGCTACGGGTTCGTGATCCTGTTCGTCCCGTACCTGTCGAGCGCCTTCGTGCCCGTCGAGACGATGCCCGGATGGCTTCAGCCGATCGCGCAGTTCTCTCCCGTCACGCCCATCATCGACACGATCCGGGCCCTGCTCACGGGCGGGACGGTCGGCTACGAGCCGCTGTGGGCGATCGTGTGGTGCGTCGGCATCCTCGCGGCCTCGGTCGTGTGGGGAGCGTGGCTGTTCCGCCGCAAGGCGGGGCGCCGCTGAGGCCCGCCCGACATCGAGGGGCCCCCGCTGCGCTCAGCGCGGGGGCCCCTCGCTGCACGCGTCAGCGGACGGGACGGTCGCGGAAGGGCTTGAGCGCGCTCTCGAGCGCGTGCTTCGCAGATGCTGCGGCCCGCCCGACGGCATCGGCCGTGCGCACGGCCGAGTCCGGGAGCGAGGGGGATGCCGCGGCGAGCGCGGCGGAGGCATCCGTCTCGTCGACGAGGAACGGGACGAGCCAGTCGTCGATGACGTCGAGCGGCTCGGGCGACAGGCTGTAGTAGCGGTGCTGCCCTTCCTCGCGCACCGAGACGAGGTCGGCTTCGCGCAGCACTTTGAGGTGCTTCGACACGGTGGGCTGGCTGACTCCGAGCTCTGCCACGATGTGCGAGACGCTCGTGCCCCGCTCGCCTGTCCCCGAGCGATCGAGAAGGAACTGCAGGATGTCGCGCCTCGTTCCGTCCGCGATCACGTCGAAGATGTCCGCCATGTGCTCAGAGTAGTCGGGCGCCCGCCGGAGTACCATGCAGGAAGTCTCGGAGCGAAGGGGGGCGGCGCATGGCGGCCGATCCCTTCAGCCGTACACCGCGTCGACGGTTCCTCGCCCGCCTCGGACAGGCCTGGGACGAGGTGCGGGCGCTCACGACCGCTTCGCCCGCCCGCTTCGCCGTGCTCGTCTTCGTGATCCTGATCCTGCTGTTCACGGCGCTGTTCTCGCTTCCCGCCGCCTCCGCCGACGGGCACGGCACGCCGCTCGCCGACGCCCTCTTCACGGCCGTCTCGACGATCTGCGTGACGGGCCTGTCGACCGTCGACATGTACGCGCACTGGTCGCCGTTCGGGCACGTGCTCACCTACATCGGCGTCAACGTCGGCGCGCTCGGCGTCCTGACGCTGGCCTCGATCCTGGGCCTGGTGATCTCGAAGCGCCTCGGCCTGCGGGCCAAGCTCATCGCGGCGGGCGACTCCAACCCGCTGCGCGCGCACGGAGGGCCTGTCAACGAAGGCCAGACCGTGCGCCTCGGCGAGGTGGGCCAGCTGCTCGCGACGGTCGCGCTGTCGACCCTCGTGATCGAGGCGGCGCTCGCGATCCTGCTCTACCCGTCGCTGCTGTGGGCCGGCGTGAACCCGCTCGTGGCGCTGTGGGAGGCGCCGTACTACGCGGCGATGGCCTTCACGAACACGGGCTTCGCCCCCAACGAAGGAGGACTCGTCCCGTTCGCGGACGACTACTTCCTCCTCACCGTGCTCATGGCCGGCGTCTTCCTCGGCTCGATCGGCTTCCCCGTCATCTTCACGCTGTGGCGCCACCAGTGGCACGTGCGGCACTGGTCGCTGCATGCGAAGCTCACGATCATCACGACCATCCTGCTGTTCGTCGTGGGCGCGGGCGTCTTCCTGCTCCTCGAGCACAGCAACCCCAAGACCTTCGGGAGCATGGATGCCTGGGACACGACGTTCCAGTCGTTCTTCCTGTCGGCAATGACCAGGTCGGGCGGGTTCTCGGTCGTGGACATGGGCGACTTCTACGGCTCCTCGCTCGTCGTGGGGTCGATGCTCATGTTCGTCGGCGGCGGCTCCGCGTCGACGGCGGGCGGCATCAAGGTCACGACGCTCGCCGTCCTCGCGCTCGCCGTCATCTCGGAGGCGAAGGGCCGGCCGTCGGTGCAGGCGTTCGGCCGCCGCATCCCGAGCGATGTGCAACGCGTCGCCCTCTCCGTCGTCGCCTGGGGAGCGACGATCGTCGCGCTCTCGACGATCACGATCACCCAGATCACGGGCGCGCATGTCGAGGACGTGCTCTTCGACGTCATCTCCGGGTTCGCGACGGTCGGCCTGTCGACGGGCCTCACGGCACGGCTCCCCGATCCCGCGATCTACGTGATGGCTCTGACCATGTTCATGGGCCGCGTTGGTACAGTGACTCTCGCCGCGGCCGTGGCCGCGACATCCCGTTCGCAGCTGTACTCGCTGCCGGTGGAAAGGCCGATCGTTGGTTGAGCAGATCCGGGGCGATGCCCCCGTCCTCGTCATCGGACTCGGGCGCTTCGGCGCCGCGTGCGCCGGCGAGCTCGACCGGCTCGACCGCGAGGTGCTCGCGATCGACGAGAACCTCGAGCTCGTGCAGAAGTGGTCGGAGCGCGTGACGCACACGGTGCAGGCCGACGCGAAGAACATGGACGCGCTCAAGCAGATCGGCGCGCAGGACTTCCAGGTCGCGGTCGTCGCGGTCGGCTCGTCGATCGAGGCGTCCGTCCTGATCACGGCGAACCTCGTCGACCTCAAGGTGCCGCAGATCTGGGCGAAGGCCGTCTCGCAATCGCACGGCAAGATCCTCGCGCGCGTCGGTGCGAACCACGTCATCTACCCGGAGCGCGAGGCCGGCGAGCGGGTCGCGCACCTCGTGAGCGGGCGGATGCTGGACTTCATCCGCTTCGACGACGACTTCGCCCTCGCGAAGCTGTATCCCCCGAAGTTCATCCGCGGGGTCGGCCTGAACGAGTCGGGCGTGCGCACGAAGTACAACGTGACGGTCGTCGGCGTGAAGAGCCCGGGCAAGCCGTTCCGCTACGCCGAGGCCGACACGATCGTGACGAACCACGACCTCATCATCGTGTCGGGGACGAACGGCGACATCGAGCGCTTCGCGGCGCTCGACAGGTAGCGGGGTCGGTCACGCGACCCCGCTCGGCTCGCGATCCTGCTTACTTGCGATCCGGCGACCTGGCGACCCTGCGACCTTGCGATCCTGCGAGGACGACCAGACGGCTCTGCCCGCCTGGCTCGTCGCCCAGCAGATCTGCGACACAGGAACCGTCGCCTGCACGGTCGACCCGAGCGGCAACCCTCTAGACCTCGGCCACGAGACCCGCCTGTTCACCGCGAGACAGCGCATCGCCCTCGCCGCCCGCGACGGCGGCTGCCGTTGGCGAGGCTGCGACCGCGCCGCGTCCCACTGCGAGGCACACCATATCGACCCGCACGCCCAGGGCGGCCGCACCGACATCGACCGCGGCATCCTGCTCTGCCGCTGGCATCACAGGGAGCTCCACCACGGCGGCTGGCGCATCATTCGACAAGGCAAGGGCGAGTTCGTGCTGCATCCACCCCCCGGCAGAGGCGACCCGATCGTGCTCACGCCACGGCTCGCTCTCCGCTGCGCGTGGGCCGATCTCGCCCCGCCCCCCAAGCGCTTCCGCCCCGGGGCCTGAGCGGTCTCCACGACCCGCCCGGCATCGCCGGCGCGATCCGGGACGCGTCCGGCCTCTCCACATCGATGTCGAGGATGTGGCTCGAAATCGATGATGAGGCCGGGGTGACTCGGCGACGATGCGCTGCAGCGCTCGATTCGTATCGTCGATCGGTCGATGACGCGCCGCCGCCCACGTGGCGGTCGTCTGCCGCAGCGGAGTCGAGGAGCGCTCGAGCAGGTCAACGTCGCCGAAGGCCGCTGGAGGTTGCCCGTTCCGACCCGACGCCTCGCTCATCGCCTGGCTGCCCGCCGCCGTCGCGGGCGTCGTCGGCGCCGTCGCGCTCGCGTATCTGCAGCGGCTGCTCGGGGCCGATCGCAGAACTCCACTGATTCCGCAGGACGACGACGATGCGGCAACCCCAGAGCCGCGCGCCGCGGTAGATCCGTGGAGTTCTGCAGGCCCGGTCGACCGCCGCCGCTTCTTCGCCTGGACGGGCGCGGCGGCGGGCGCGCGGCGGCACCTGAGGTGCCCATCCCGCACGCGACGTGCGCCGTCGGGGGTCTGGCGGCGCCACGAGCCTGCGCGCAGCATGTGCGCCGTCACACCGATCGCCGCGCTCATCTGGCGACCGTGAGACCTGCCTCGTCCTCTGCAGCACCAGAAGCGTGGAAGTCGGAGCACGCCCCACGTCATGTCGCCGGCGTCAGCGGCCTCCTGGCCCGCGACAGCTAGCCGCGTCCGGGGTTCGGAGAGTCCGGCTCGATGTCGGTGCGGAACTCGCCCGTGATCGCATCGACGGCCGCCCCGACGGTCGGCGCGAACCGATCAGGCCCGAAGCGCTCGCCGAGTCCGTAGCGGCGCAGCTGGTCCTTCACAGGTCCCTTCATCTCGGCGATCACGAGCCGGATGCCGCGAGCGGCGAGCGTGTCGTCGAGCTCGACGAGCTCGTCGACGGCGGTCGTGTCGATATCGGTGATGGGCTCGGCGGCGAGGATCACGGTGTGCACGTCGCGGGGCGCCGCGGCCACGACCGAGCGCACGTAGTCGTCGAACAGTCCGCCGTTCGCGAAGAAGAGGGGCGCGTCGAACCGGACGATGACGGCTCCCGGCACGCGCTCGCCCTCGGGATGGCGCGAGAGGTCGTGGTATCCCCGCACGCCCGCGACGCGGCCGAGCTCCGCGCGGTACGGCCGCCAGGCCTGGTTCACGAACGCGACGAGCGACAGGGCGATCGCCACGAGGATGCCCTCGAGAACCCCCCACAGCACGACGCCCAGGAACGCCGCGATCGAGAGCACGCCGTCGACGGCCGACATCCGGATGAGACGCAGCGTGCCCGGCACGTCGATGAGGCTCGCCGCGGCCACGATGACGACCGCCGCGAGCGTCGCCGACGGCAGGTACGCCGTCACGCCCGGCGCGAGCAGCATGAACGCGAGCACGAGCAGCGCGCCGACGACTCCCGTCAGCTGCGTGCGGGCGCCGGCCTGCTCGGCGACGGGTGTGCGGGAGGACGAACCCGAGATCGGGAAGCCGCCCAGGAGCCCGGATGCCGCGTTGCTGATGCCGATCGCCGCCATCTCCCGGCTGCCGCTCACGCTGCGACCGTGCCGCGCCGCGAACGTGCGCGAGAGCACTCCGGTGTCGGCGAACGCGATGAGCGCGATGCCGAGAGCGGGGCCCGCGAGAGCCGCGACATCGCTCCACGCGAGGCCGCCGAGCGCCGGCGCCGGAAGCCCCTGAGGCAGTGCGCCCACCACGGGGACGTCGTCGGCGAGGCCCGCGAGCCACGCGACGAGCATCGACCCTGCGACGGCTGCGAGCACTCCGGGGACGCGAGAGCGCACGAGCCGGAACACGACGATCACGGCCAGGCTCGCGGCGCCGAACGCGACGGCGATCAGATCGGTCTCCGAGAGGCTCGTCGAGATCGTGACGACATCGACCACGGGGCGCCGGCTCTCGATGCCGAAGCCGAGCAGCTTCGGCGTCTGGGAGATGAGGACGACGACGGCGATGCCGTTCAGGTAGCCGACGCGGATGGGCTTGGAGAGCAGGTCGGTGACGAATCCGAGCCTGAGCACGCCCGCGAGGACGAGCACGAGGCCGACCATGATCGCGAGCAGCCCCGCGAGCGCGACGGCCCTCGCGGGGTCTCCCATCGCGAGCGGCACGACCGCCGCGGCGATGATGGGCGCGAGCGCCGAGTCGGGGCCTAGCACGAGGATGCGGCTCGGCCCCACGATCGCGTAGATCAGCAGCGGCACGATCGTGGCGTACAGCCCCGTGACGGGCGGGAGGCCTGCCGCCTCCGCGTAGCCCATGCCCGCCGGGATGAGCAGCGCCGTCAGCACGACCCCGGCCTTGAGGTCGTCGCGCAGCCACGCACGCTCGTACGAGCGCACCGTCGCGACCCCGGCGAGCCAGCTCATGCGGTCACCTTAGCGCCGGCGGCACACACGGATGCCGGGCTCAGCGCCGGACACGCACGCGGCTGCCGGGCTCAGCCCCGCACATGCAGCAGGATGCCGGGCTCAGCGTGGGACACGCAGGAGGATGCCGGGCTCAGCGCCGCACACGCACGCGGATGCCGGGCTCAGCGCCGGACACCCACGCGGATGCCGGGCTCAGCGCCGCACACGCAGGAGGATGCCGGGCTCAGCGCCGCACACGCACGAGGACGCCAGGCCCACACACACACACGGACACCAGACCCACTGCCGCACACGCGCACGCACGCCAGGCCCACCGCCGGGCATCCGCGGCCTCGGGCCGTCGCGCACGCTGTGCGGGCGGGCGGGCGGGCGGGCGAAGCGGAGGGGATCGTCAGGCGCCGGCAGCGAGCTCCCGCGCACGGGCGAGCGCGGCATCCGTCGCCGACTCGAACACGACGTCGAGGCGCGCCGCGTGCAGCACGGAGATCGCGCGCTCGGTCGTTCCTCCGGGGCTCGTGACGCGGCGACGCAGCTCGGCGGGGTCCTCCCCCGTCGCGTCGAGGAGCGCTGCCGCCCCGATGAAGGTCTGCTCGGCCATGAGACGCGCCTCCGGCTCGGAGAAGCCCTTGCCGATCGCCGCCTTCGTGAGCTCCTCGATCAGCAGGAAGACGTAGGCGGGACCCGATCCCGAGATCGTCGAGAGCGCGTCGATCTTCGACTCGGGCAGCTCGATGACCGCGCCGCACGTCTCGAACAGGGCTCGGGCGATCGCGACGTCCGCGGCGGTGGCCGTCGAGCCGGCGGCCAGGCCCGTGACGGCCTTGCCGACGACCGCGGGTGTGTTCGGCATAGAGCGCAGCACAGGGATGCCGGGACCGAGGATCCCCTCGAACGTCGCGATCGTGACCCCCGCCGCGAGGCTCACGACGATCGTCCCGGGGCGCAGCGCAGACGCGATCTCGCGCAGGAGGTCGGGCACCATCGCCGGCTTGACGCCGACGAGGACGACACCCGCGGCGCCCGCGGCATCCGTGTTCCCCGTCGGGTGCGTCTCCAGCGCGATGCTCGTCACGTCGCGCAGCTGCGCGAGCTCGGCGGCCTTCGCGGCCGTGCGGTTCGTCGCCGTCACGCCGTCGACGGCGAGACCGGAGCGGACGAGCCCCTGCAGGATCGCCCCGCCCATCGAGCCGGCT
The DNA here is from genome assembly GCF_011759705.1 of Microbacterium ulmi. Classification (GTDB taxonomy): domain Bacteria; phylum Actinomycetota; class Actinomycetes; order Actinomycetales; family Microbacteriaceae; genus Microbacterium; species Microbacterium ulmi. Next base: position 697,231 of record NZ_JAAOZF010000001.1, read on the forward strand.
CCGAGGATCGCGACGGGGGGCAGGGACGTGGTGGCGGGCATGCCGCCATACTACGAGCGTCCCTCCGGACGTCCAGGACACGCGACTCCGCCGCCGTCGTCGGCGGCATGTCCTGGACACTCGGCCGAGATCGGGGTTGGCTGTACGACGAGCCCGGGAGGTCGGCCATGGTGGACGTGAACGCTCAGCTCGACGCGGTGACCCGCGAGCTGTGGACGGAGGACCTCGACGGCGAGGACTCGCGCGTGCAGACGCTCGCACAGGTGCATCCGCGTCCCATCGACGATGTGTGGGATGCCGTGACCGCCGCCGAGCGCATCCCGCGCTGGTTCCTGCCCGTATCGGGGGAGCTGAGGCTCGGCGGGCGCTATCAGCTCGCCGGCAACGCGGGCGGCGAGATCCTCGAGTGCGCGCCGCCCGCAGGCGGGGTCGCCCACTTCCGCGCGACGTGGGAGTTCGGCGGCGGCACGTCGTGGGTCGAGGTGGCCCTGAGATCGACCGGGGCCGGCACGCGCTTCGAACTGACGCACATCGCGCGGGTCGACGACGTTCCCGCCGAGTTCTGGGACGCATACGGGCCGGGGGCGACGGGGGTCGGCTGGGACCAGGCCGTGCTCGGGCTCGCGCTGCACCTCGCGGGCGACGCGAGCATCCCTCCCGACGCCGCCGAGGCATGGATGGTCAGCGACGAGGGCAAGGCGTTCGCGCGCGCGTCGGCGGATGCCTGGGCGGCGGCGGACGTCGCATCGGGGACGGATGCCGCGGCCGCCGCGCGCGCCGCCGACGCGACGTTCGCGTTCTACACGGGCCAGACTCGGGGCATGTGATCCCGGCGACCTGAAAGTCCGTTCAGGTCATCTCGGGGCGAGGGCTATAGTCGAGATCGGCGGGGGTGAGGGAGCCTCCGCGACGGACCCCGAAGGACGTGTCATGACCCTCTTCGACGGCATCACGAGCCGTGTGATCGAGACCCCTCGCCTCACCGTCAACGTCCTCGAGCGGGCGGGTGACGACCCCGCGACATCTCCCGACAAGACGGTCGTGCTCATCCACGGGAACGCGTCGTCGTCGCTGTTCTGGCAGGAGCTCATGCAGGACCTCCCGGGCGAGCTGCGCGTCCTCGCGATGGACCTGCGCGGATACGGCGGGACCGAGCACGCGCCGATCGATGCGACGCGAGGGCTCGGCGACTTCAGCGACGATGTGCGTGCGACGCTCGCCGAGCTCGGCATCCCGTCCGCGCACCTCGTCGGCTGGTCGATGGGCGCGGGCGTCGTGCTGCAGTACGCGCTCGAGCATGCGGCGCTCAGCCTCACGCTCGAGTCGCCCGTCTCGCCGTACGGGTTCGGCGGAACACGGCGCGACGGCACGCGCCTCACCGACGACGATGCGGGCACGGGCGGCGGCACCGCGAACCTCGACTTCGTCGCACGCCTCGCCGCGGGCGACACGACGGACGAGGCGCCGACGTCGCCGCGCAGCGTCTTCCGCTCCGGATACGTCGCACCCGGGTACACGACCGCCCACGAGGACGTCTGGGTCGAGTCGATGCTCTCGACGTCGACGGCGGCGGGGAACTATCCCGGCGACAGCGTCCCGAGCGAGAACTGGCCGGGTTTCGCCGCAGGCACGGTCGGCGTGCTCAACACGATGGCTCCCGGGCACTTCGACGTGTCGGGCATCGTCGATCTCGCGCTCAAGCCGCCGATCCTGTGGGTGCACGGCGCGCTGGATCCCATCGTCTCCGACGCGTCGTTCTACGACTACAACCACCTCGGCTCGCTCGGCATCGTGCCCGGCTGGCCCGGTGCCGACGTCGCCCCCGCTCAGGAGATGGTCTCGCAGACGCGCGACGTGCTCGACGCCTACGCCGCGGCGGGCGGCGAGGTGACCGAGCTCCTCCTCGAAGACACGGGCCACACCCCGCACATCGAGCGTCCCGCCGAGTTCCGCCAGGCGCTGCTCTCGGTCATCGGGTACGTCGGACACCGGCAGGATCCCGCCCCTCCGACCGAGACGATCATCCTCCGCGCCTCCGACTGACAGCGGGATCCGGATGCCGCAGCCCGCCGCCGTGGGCGGCCGGTGCGCGGCATCCCTAAGATCGAGGCTATGAGTGCATCCGGCGGCGGCAGAGCGATCATCGCGGCGTTCCTGGCGAACATGGGCATCGCCCTCGCGAAGTTCATCGCGTGGTTCATCTCGGGCTCCGCGTCGATGCTCGCGGAGGCCATCCACTCGGTCGCCGACTCGGGCAACCAGCTCCTCCTGCTGCTCGGCGGGCGTCGTTCGCGCCGCACGGCCGACTCGGAGCATCCCTTCGGGTACGGGCGCGAGCGCTACGTCTACGCGTTCGTGGTGTCGATCATCCTCTTCTCGGTCGGCGGCCTGTTCTCGATCTACGAGGGCGTCGAGAAGCTCACGAACCCGCACGAGCTGACGAACTTCTGGATCCCGATCATCGTGCTCGTCGTCGCGATCGGGCTCGAGTCGTTCTCGCTGCGCACGGCGGTCAAGGAGTCGAACCACCTCCGCAAGAAGGGCGAGACGTGGATCGCGTTCGTGCGGCACGCGAAGGCGCCCGAGCTGCCCGTCGTCCTGCTGGAGGACATCGCGGCGCTCACGGGCCTCGTCTTCGCCCTGTTCGGCGTCGGCATGACCGCGATCACGCACGAGCCCATCTGGGACGCCATCGGCACGCTCATGATCGGCACTCTGCTGATCCTCGTGGCGGTCACCCTCGGCGTGGAGACGAAGAGCCTGCTCGTCGGCGAGGGAGCGAACGACGCCGACCACGAGGCGATCGTCTCGGCGATCGAGTCCGGAGCCGAGATCGAGAAGCTCATCCACATCAAGACGCTCTACCTCGGACCCGACGAGCTCCTCGTCGCCGCGAAGCTGGGCTTCCCGTACGACAAGCCGCTCGGCGAGGTCGCAGCCGACATCGATGCGATCGAGCAGCGCGTGCGCGCGGCGGTCCCCACCGCGAGGGTCATCTACTTCGAGCCCGACATCTACAGGCCCGACGGGCCCCTCCCGCCGACCGAGACCATCGTCCTCAAGTCGTCCGACTGAGGGCGAGAGCTGCTGTGGAGTACTGCGTCTTCGTCGAGCCGCAGCTCGGCGCGAGCTACGACGACCAGCTGACGTTCGCACGCGCCGCGGAGCGGCTCGGCTTCGACGGCTTCTTCCGCTCGGATCACTTCGACCGTCCCGGCGGCTCTCCCGCACTCCCAGGCCCGACAGACTCGTGGACGACTCTCGCGGGGCTCGCGCGGGAGACCTCGCGCATCCGCCTGGGAACCCTCGTCTCGTCCATGACGTTCCGCCACCCGGGCGTGCTCGCCGTCGAGGCGGCGCAGGTCGACGCGATGTCCGGCGGTCGCGTCGAGCTCGGCCTCGGCGCGGGCTGGATGGCGCAGGAGCACCGGGCCTACGGCATCCCGTTCCCCGAGAAGCGGTTCGGGATGCTGGAGGAGCAGCTCGCGATCATCACGGGGCTGTGGCGGACCCCCGCCGACGAGAGGTTCTCGTTCGAGGGCGCGCACTACCGGCTCGAGGACTCCCCCGCCCTCCCGAAGCCCGTGCAGGAGCGCGTGCCCGTCATCGTGGGCGGCGGCGGCCCTCGCCGCACGCCCGAGCTGGCGGCGCGCTACGCGACCGAGTTCAACCTCGGATTCCCCTCCCTCGCGCAGATCCCCGAGCGCCTCGAGAACCTCCGCGCGGCGTGCGACCGCGTCGGACGCAACCCCGGCTCGCTCACGCTGTCGCTCGCCATGACGACCGTCGCGGGCGGCGACGATGACACGCTCCGGCGCCGTGCGGCCCACGTCGGCCGCACGCTCGAGGAGGTGCGCGACGGCGTGAACATCGTCGGCGGCGCGGACGAGATCGCCGAGCGGATCGACGCCTACGCGTCCTTCGGCATCCGTCGCGTGTACTTCCAGCTCCTGGACCTCCAGGATGCCGAGCACGTCGAGTTCCTGGGCGCGGAGGTGCTCCCGCACCTGCCGCGGTGAGCGCCGCGCGCCGTCATCGGCGTGCGTCGAAGAACTCCTGGAGGAGAGCGGATGCCTCGGCCGCCCGGGCTCCCGCGACGACCTCGGCGCGATACGGCAGGCGACGGTCGCGCACGACGTCGTACATCGAGCCCGCCGCGCCCGCCTTCTCATCCCACGCGCCGAACACGAGCCTCGAGACCCGCGCCTGCAGGAGCGCACCCGCGCACATGAGGCACGGCTCGAGCGTCACGACGAGCGTGCAGCCCTCGAGGTTCCACCTGCCCAGCGCCTCCGCCGCCGCGCGGAGCGCCACGACCTCGGCGTGCGCCGTCGGATCGTGCGAGAGCTCGCGGAGGTTGCGGCCCTCGCCGACGATCGCGCCCGCGGCGTCCGTCACGACCGCGCCGACGGGGATGTCGCCGCCGGCCGCCGCCTCGACGGCGAGCTCCAGCGCGCGGGTCATCGCCGCGGCATCCCGATCGTCGATGTTCACAGCGTCGACATTACGGGTCGGGAGCCGCGCATAGACTCGATGAGGAGGAGGACGAGATGACCCACTTGCGCGTCGACATAGACAGGATGCGATCCGTCGGCCTCGATCTGGGCCGCATCGGCGGCGAGTTCGAGAACGCCTCGGCCACGAGCGACGGCGCGGCCGCACACGCGGGCCACGATGGCCTCGCCGACACGATCCGCTCGTTCGCCCGCTCCTGGGACGACACCCGCGAGACCATGGTCGGCGGCATCCAAGGGCTCGGCGAAGCCGCGACGACGATCGCCGATGCGTTCACGCAGACCGATTCCGACCTCGCGCGCGCCCTCACCGATCCCGCGCCCGCCCCCGCCCGCCCCGTGAATCGGGGCATGGAGTGAGGCCGGCCGACTGGTCGGCGGCGGGATTCGCCTCCGACCCGCTTCCGGGCGACCCGGCGGCGCTGCGAAACGGAGGGACGGAGTACGTGTCCATCGCGGACTCGATCAACACCACCGCCCGCCGCCTGCGCTCCCTCGGCATCGACGGGCAGCAGTCCGAGGCGGTCTTCGCGCTCGCCGACTCCGCCGGGACCGTCGCCGACGACATCGCCAAGGCCGAGGCGCGCTACCGCGAGACGGGCCACGCGCTCATCGACTACGCCGCGGCGCTCGATGCCGCCCAGTCCGAGTCGCTCGACGCTCTCCACACGGCGCAGAACGCGCGTGAGGCGGCCGACGAGGCCGCGCACGCGCAGCACCGCTACCTCTCCCTGTCGTACGGCGAAGCAGACCCGTCGACGGCTCTGCGGTACACGATGCTCAGCCAGGACGCCGGAGCCGATGCGGCGATGGCGCAGTCACGCGTCGCCGACGCCCGCGCCCGCATCCACGAGGCCCAGACCGCGCGCGACCGTGCCGCAGAGGCCGCCCGCGACCGCATCGAGAATACGACGGCGCACGACGGTCTCAAGGACTCGTGGTGGGACAACTGGGGCAAGGACGCGCTGAGCGTCGTGACGGATGTCGCGGGGTGGGTCGCGAGCGTCGCGGGCGTGCTGGCGCTCGTCGTGTCGTGGATCCCCGTCGTCGGACAGGTGCTGGCCGCGGCCCTCCTGCTCGTGGCGGGCATCGCCGCCGTCGTCAACGCGATCGGCAACGTCGTGCTCGCCTCGACGGGAGAGCGCGGCTGGACCGAGGCGATCATCAGCATCGCGGGGGCCGCGCTGTCGGTCATCGGACTGGGCGCCGCCGCGCGCGTCGTCGGGTCTGCGGCATCCGCCGCCCGCATCAACGCGCTCGCCCGCATCCAGTCCGGGTGGGCAGGCGAGGCGCTCACGGTGCGGCAGGCACTGCGCATCCGCCCGTCGGCGATGCGCGAGGCCGAGCAGCTGTGGCGAGCACCCGTCGCGGGGCCGTCGAACGGGGACGACGCCTTCCGGCTGTGGGGAGGCGGCTCGGGATCGGGCGGCGGCTCGTGGTCGGGAGCCGACCCGACGCGGCTCGCCTACCCGCGCGAGAGCCTGGGCCTTCCCGACGTCAACACGATGGAGAACCTCTCGATCGGCACCATCACGGATGCGAGCCAGGTGCAGCACGTCCGGCACGCCCTCCCGCTCGACGGCATGCCCGGCGGCGGACCCGAATGGGTGTTCCGCGGCGGAGACCCCCTCGATCCGGCCATCGGACGGGTCGTGGACTCGACGATCCCCTTCTCGGTGCCGTGACATGACGCGACTCCGTGACCGCGAGTTCCCCCACCGCCTGGCGATCGCCGCCGCCGACGAGACGTGGCAGTCGGCCGACGTCGCATCGACCGACCCCGTCCCCGGCGATGGACCCTTCAGCGGGTTCCTGCGACGTGAGGACGCCGAGGGCGTGCGCTACGCGTACTTCGGCGGGAGGACCGCCTGGGTCCAGGACTCCGGGCGCGTGACGGAGGGCTATCTCTTCGAGGTGTCGCCCGACCTCCGATCCGCCCCGCGAGGCTATCCGTCGAACGGGCGCACCTTCCGCGCACGGGGCGAGGCGATCGCGACCGACTCCCCGGAGCTTCTGCCCACGCTCTCGAAGGCCTATCGCTCATGACGGCCCGCGAGCTGCGGCGGAGCGCTCCCCGGCGCGCTCCGCGATCCGACGGGGGAAGCCGATGACCGACCTGCCCGCGCCGGAGCCCCTGAGCGTCGCCCCCTCGACGGACGTCGGCTCGGAGCGGCTCGCTGCGGCCCTCGCGGCCGCCGACGTCCCCGGGATCGGCCGCGCGCTGCGGCACGACTACGTCATCGTCCCGCTCATGCGGGGGGCGGAGGGCGAGACGCAGACGCGCGTCATCGCCGCGGACGATCCGGAGGGCGAGCGCCGCTGGGAGCTGTGCCTGTTCTCGTCGACGCAGGCGTTCAGCGACTTCCTCGCGGGCGACGCCCAGCGGGAGTTCGCGATCCGCTCGGGTGCGTCGCTCACGCCGATGCTCGAGCAGTACCGCACGCTCCTGCGGCGGGTCGTGTTCGACCCCGCCGGCCCGCATCCCGTGCGCGCCTCCGTCGAGGACGTCCTGGCGACGCTCGAGGCGACCGAGTCCGACGACGCCGTCGCGTGGATCACCTCGCCGGACGGCAGGCCCGAGTTCGGGCTTCGTCCGGGCGAGCGGGTCGTGGGGCTCGACCTCATGCTCGGCGACGACTGGGCGACGATCGACCTCGGCGATCCGGAGCGGCTGAAGAAGGATGTCGCGGCGCTCGTGAAGGCGCAGCTGCGCGGCATCCCTCAGGCGCCCGTCCTGCGCGGCCAGCTGACATCGTGGCTCACGACGACCGGCCGCCGAGCCGCTGCCGCGGGCGGACGCTCGCTCGCGTTCCTCACGCGTCGCACCGAGACCGCCGCCGCGGCCGTCTCGGTCGCGCAGTTCTGGCAGGACCTGGGGGTCGAGGGCCCGCATCTGGACGACCAGGCCGCACGGCTGAGCTCGAACCTCGAAGGCGCCGAGCTCGTGCGAGCCGAGACGGCGGCGGGACCGTTCCTGCGTCACACCCGGCGCACGATGGGGCCGCCCGAGCTCGGAGGGCCGCCCGTCTTCGTCATCGACTACTGGCTCGAGTTCCCCGATCGTCGCGGCCTCTGCCTCGTGAGCTTCTCGACGCCGCACGGCGACGCGCTCGACGCGATCCGCCGGCTCGCCGACAACGTCGTGCTCGCCGCGTCGTGGGAACTCGCGCCCGGTGCCGAGGCATCCGGCCGCTAACCTGAGCGTATGCGCCTCCACGTCGCGGACCACCCGCTCATCACGCACAAGCTCACGGTCCTGCGGGATGAGCGCACCCCGTCGCCCGTCTTCCGCCAGCTCACGGAGGAGCTCGTGACGTTGCTCGCCTACGAGGCGACACGGTCGGTGCACGTCTCGCCCGTCGAGATCCGCACACCCGTCACGACGACGACGGGCGTGCGCATCGGCGAGCCGCGACCGCTCGTCGTGCCGATCCTGCGCGCGGGCCTCGGAATGCTCGAAGGCATGGTCAAGCTCCTCCCCACGGCCGAGGTCGGGTTCCTCGGCATGGCCCGCAACGAGGTCACCCTCGAGCCCACGACGTATGCGGAGCGTCTTCCCGAAGACCTCAGCGACCGGCAGTGTTTCGTGCTCGACCCGATGCTCGCGACGGGCGGATCGCTCGGCGCCGCGATCGAGTTCCTCTTCGCGCGCGGCGCGCAGGACGTGACGGCGATCTGCATCCTCGGGGCGCCCGAGGGCGTCGCGGCGATCGAGAAGCAGGTCGGCGATCGCGAGGTGCACCTCGTGCTGGGCGCGCTCGACGAGCGGCTCAACGAGAAGGGCTACATCGTGCCGGGCCTGGGCGACGCCGGCGACCGCCTGTACGGGACGGTCTGACGGCTCTCCCTGAGGGCGACGGATGCCGCGGCCTCCCGCATGCGGCGAAGACGGGCGCTCGCGCTCACCGCTCGCCGCTGCGGCGGACGGATCGGGCACGGCGCGACGGCGACAGCCTCCGCCCGCGCTCGCGTGCGAACACGGCGGAACCGCGGCCAGAGCAGGCGTCACGCCACCGCGACGGCCTCCGGCATCCGCTCGCTCCATGAGCACGGCGGAGCCACGGGCATCACGCGACCGCCGACAGACCCCGCCCGCGCTCGCGTGCGAACACGGCGGAACCGCGGCCAGAGCAGGCGTCACGCGACGGCGACGGCCTCCGGCATCCGCTCGCTCCATGAGCGCGGCGGAGCCACGGGCATCACACGACCGCCGACAGACCCCGCCCGCGCTCGCCTGCGAACACGGCGGAACCGCGGCCGGATCAGGCGTCACGCGACGGCGACAGCCTCCGGCATCCGCTCACGCGTCGCGACGGGGCCCGTCGACGGGCCCTGGACGACGACTGCGACGGGCGTCACGGCCCGGCCGTTGAAGGACGACCCGGCCGCGATCGTGTACGCGCCCATCGCGGGGCTCGCGAGCAGGTCGCCGACGGCGAGCTCGGGCAGCAGCACTTCGCGCGCGACGACGTCGGCCGAGTCGCAGGTCGGCCCGGCGAGCGTCGCCCACCGGCGCGACTCACTGTCTGCGGCCGTCTGGCCGAGCTCGCGAAGGGCGTAGACGAGCGGGCGCACGTCGTCCGCCGTGACGCTCGAGTATGCGCCGTGCACGCCGTCATCGAGGTGGTACCAGCGGCCGTCGGCGCGCTCGGCGATGCCGACGACGCTCGTCACGAGCGCCATGGCCTCGGCCGCGAGGATCCGTCCCGGCTCGGCGATGATCCGCAGGCGACGCGCATGCGGGGCGAGCAGCGGCTCGATGACGGCTCCAAACTCCTCGATCGAGCAGACGTCCGTGTCGTACGCCACAGGAAAGCCCCCGCCGATGTCGAGGATCTCGAACCGGATGCCGAGCTCGTCCTCGAGGTGCCGCATGAGTGTCAGGGCGTCGGCGACGGCGTCGGCGAGGCGCTCGGGGTCGTCGAGCCGGCCCGTGTGGAAGCTGAAGCCCGCGACGCGCACGCCGAGCTCCCGCGCGCGGGCGACGAGCCGGCCCGCCGCGAACGGTCCGACTCCGAACTTCGCCGACGCGTCGGAGCCGCCCTGCGGGCTGCGGAACGACAGGCGCACGAGCACGCGGACGTCGGGCGCGGCATCCCGGAACTTCTCGAGCTCCGTCTCGCTGTCGACGACGAACGTGCGCACGCCCGCTGCGAGCGCGTCGGCGATCTCGGCGGGCTTCCTGACGGGATGCGTGTGGATGAGGCGTCCCGCTGCGACGCCGTGCCGGCGCACGAGGGCCAGCTCGTCGCCCGACGCCACGTCGAAGCCGCACCCCTCCTCGGCGAGCACGTCGACGACCGCGCTGTGCGGCAGCGCCGTGACGGCGTAGTGGAAGCGGACGGAGGGGAGCGCCGCGCTGAGTCGACGGTACTGCGCCCTCACGCGCTCGGGATCGAGCAGGAGGAGCGGCGTTCCGTGGAGCGCGAGGGCCGCCTGAGCAGAGTCGGTCGCCAGCAGCGCGCACAGCTCCGTGCGCCGGCGCTCCCGCAGCGACCGGATGGCGCGAAGACCGCGGCGCGTCGCGGAGATCACGGCCCCCGCTCCCCTGCGACGCGGCTCCCGCGGAGCCGGGTGCGGCGCGCTCGCGAGAACGACCCCGCCGACGCCGCGAAGACGACATCGGCGACGAGCTTGCCCGCGAGGAGCCCCCAGACGGGGTCCGAGAGGAGCCATACGCCGAGCAGGAGCGCGACGGGCCGCACGAGGAGCCGGTCGACCGCCACCGCGGTGCCGACGTGCGTACCCAGGATGCGCGCCGTGCGGTCGTCGGCGCGATGTCCGCGCGCCGACGCGTTCGGCTGGTCGAGGATGATCGTGAGCGCGAGGACGACCGTGAAGCCGATGCTCTCGCCGGCGAGCGCCGCGAGCGCGATCACGACGGGGCTCGAGGTCCAGAAGGTCGCACCGACGCCTGCGAGCACGAGTGCGGCCGTTCCGACGACCTGCGCGGGCAGATACCGGCAGATCCAGACCGCGGGACCGAGCCCGTCGGTCGGACCGGACGCGCCGTAGGCGCGGTAGGTGCCGCGGGCGCCGCGGGCGCCGTAGGCGCGGTAGGCGCCGTCAGCCAGGACGTCGAGCTCCTCGATCGTGCTCATAGTGCATCCCCCTCACCGATGCAAGAGAAGGAGGGATGCCGCGTGATACCGCGGACGTTCGCGTGGGCGGCCAGAGCGACGGGCGAGGTCTGCGCCCGCCGCTCTGGCCAGCCGCCGCGAACTCCGTCCGGACACCCCATGCGGGGATCCCAGCCGCCGCGCCGACGCGACCGGGCCGCGACCGGTCGGTCGAACGGGCCCGACCGTCACGCTCACGCGTGCTGGGCGGCGACCCGCAACCCCGATTCGGGCACTCCCTCAGCCGTCGCAGCGACGAGCCTCGCGAACCCGCTCAGCCGTGCGACGCCCTCCGGCGTACGAGGCAGGTCGTCGAGCAGGCCCGGCGAGTACACGACGTACGCCGTGTGCATCGCGCGGGAGATGGCGACGTTGAGGCGATTGCGCAGCAGGAGGAACTCGAGGCCCCTCGGGGCATCCCTCCCGCTCGATGCGGCCAGCGACACGATCGCGACGGCCGCCTCCTGGCCCTGGAATTTGTCGACCGTCCCCACCCGCACGTCCGCGAACCCGGCGTCCGCGAGGGCATCCTCGACGATAACCTGCTGCGCGTTGTACGGCGTCACGACGATGACATCGCCCTGATCGAGCGGCCGCGGCGCGCACGGACTCGTGAGACCCGCGTCATCCGTCGCGATGTCGTGCCACGCCCGGCCGAGCAGGTCGCGCACGATCGCCACGACCGCGGCGGCCTCTTCCGGCGACTGGGTCGCGTTGCCGCGATGCCGGACCTGTACGGGAACGAGACCCGGGGCGATGCCGTCGAGCCGGCGGAGCGCCGTCGACGTGTGCGAAGCGAGCTCGCCGCCGTACGACAACGTCGAGACGGTCTGCGCGACGGCAGGGTGCATGCGCCACGTGCGCGCCAGGAAGTACCCCATCTCGGGCGGGACCACGTCGGCCCCGTCCATGACCCATCCGAGAGCAGACGTGTCGACGGGCTCGGGATGCGTGCCCTGACTCACCTGCGGCAGCTGCTGCGGATCTCCGAGGAGGAGCAGCCGGGAAGCCGCGAGCGAGACGGCGATCGTCGACGCGAGCGAGAACTGGCCCGCCTCGTCGATGACGAGGAGATCGAGGCTCTCGCGCGGGACGCGTCCCTCATGGGCGAAGTCCCACGCCGTGCCTCCGACGACGTAGCCCTCCGGATGCTCCTCGGCGAACGCGGGAACCCCGTCCTTCGAGATGACGGTGAACACAGGCACCTCGGTCGAACGCGCCTTGAGAGCCTTCGCGATCTGCACGGGGGGCACGCCCGCCGCCACGATCCGCTCGAGCATGTGCTCGACGACGGCATGGGACTGGGCGACGACGCCCACCCTGAACCCGTGCTCGCGCACGAGCTTCGCGACGACGTGGGATCCGACGTACGTCTTGCCCGTCCCAGGAGGCCCCTGCACGGCGAGATAGCTGCGATCGAGGTCGAGCAGAGAGCGCACGATGGCGTCGATGTCGTCGCCGTCGCGCGCGGCGAGTCGCCCGGAGCGCGTGCGCGGGGCGCGGCGGAGCAGGATGTCGGAGGCCGGCCCCGCGGGGAACTCGGGCGACGCCGAGATGACCGAGTCCGCCCACGCGTCGATGGCGGCCTGCTGCCTGCCTGCGCTCGGCGGCGCGGCGGGCGTCAGCACGAGCGGCAGCTCGGACCACGTGACGCCGTCGACCGCCGTCTCTTCGACGACGGCGCCGTCGTCGAGCACCTCGACGACCGTGACGGAGCGGAAGGAGTGGATCCACCGGGGCGACGCCTCGAACGGGTACGGGGCGGGCAGCTCGTAGAGGGCGAACGGGTTGGACCCCTCGCTCAGGCGCGTGCCCGGCGCGACCTCGCCGTGCAGCTCGATGCGGCGCCGCTCGCCTCCGCGACCGGACTCGGCGAAGTGCCAGTCCTCGACGACGCGACTGCGCGCGGGATCTGTCACGACGACGTCACGCACCTCGTCCCACACCGAGAGCGGTTCGCGCAGACGCAGGAAGTGGGACGCCCAGAAGGTCTTGGCCTCACGCGGGTAGTAGTCGATCGCGGCGGATCCGAGCCGCAGCGCCATGGCCTGCGCGGACTCGTCGGGGAGCTCACGCGCGAGGGCCGACAGAGCGAGCGCCCGCGCCGACGGCTCGTACGCGCGCTCGTCGGGCTCGGGCTCGCGCGACGGCAGGAGCCCCGCCTCGCGAGCGCGCTCGACGAGCCAGTCCCGCAAGCGACGGGTCGAGACGCAGTCGTAGCGGTTGTAGTCCGCGAGATCGTCGAGGATCGCCCGTCCGCCCTCGGCGTCGCCGCCCTCTTCGAGCGCGCGGGCCTGCACGTACTTGACGATCGAGTCGTCGCCTCTCTGCACGTCGCTCGTGCGCACGTCGGCGCCCATGTAGAGCGGTTCGAGCTTCTTGATCGAGTACGAGCGCGACCCGACCCGCAGCGCGCGCCGCACGATCGGATACAGGTCGACGAACACTCCGTCGCGCAGCAGCCGATCGATGTCGGCTTCGCGCGTGCCGTGCCGGGCGGCCATCGCGAGCAGGTGCGAGGGCTCGTACGGGGCGTAGTGGTAGATGTGCATGCCGGGATGCTGCAGCCTGCGCAGATTCACGATGTCGACGAACGCCTCGAGCGCCGCGCGCTCCTGCGCGAAGTCGTGCGCCCACAGCGCCGTGTACCGCTCGTCCGTGTCGACCCACCCGAAGAGGTAGTCGATGCCCCAGTCGACACGGGCCCCGAGCTGCGGTGTCTCGGTGTAGAGCGGATCTCCCTCGAAGTCGAAGAAGATGTCGCCGAGGTCGGGCCGAGGCAGCGCGCCGATCGCCTTGGGGGCGACGACTTCGTAGGTCGGCACGGCGGGCGCGGCATCCGCCGGCGTGTCGTCGCCCGTCGACGGGACGCCCAGTCCCGCGGGGCTCGACAGCTGAAGGCGCGCCTGCGTCCGCAGACTCGCGAAGACGTCGGCGTTCATGCCTGCCGGAGGCGCCGATGCGACGGCGAGACCGTCGATCGTCTCGATGCCCGCAGCACGGAGCCGATGCCGCTGCACGGGCCGCACGCCCGCGACGAGCAGCAGGTCGCGGGATGCCACGACCTCGGCGTCGCACGTCGCACACCGCCCGCAGGCCACGACTGCGAGGTCTCCACGCTCATCGCCCCACGCGATGGCCCGGCCCGCCGCACGCAGATCGAGCCGCCGGTCGGCGGCGAGCGCACGCAGTCGCGCACGCCTCAGCTCGAACACGGGCAGGAGGTCGTCGACCGCGTGCGTGCTCACGGTGCCGTCGCCGAGGAGCAGCTCGACACGGTCTGAACGAGGCACCCCCAGCCGATCGAGCTGATCGACGTATGCTGCGAGCTGCATGAGCGCGGTCACGCGCGCGTGGCGCGCGAGCTTCGTGTCCTGCACGATCCAGCGACCGTGCTCGTCGCGCACGAGGAAGTCGGCGAAGCCGACGAACTCGGCGGTCGCGAACGTCGCCTGATACACGACGGCGGCGTCCGATGCGAGGGCGGCGTTCGTCGCCGCGACCGACGCCGCGAGGGCTGCGGCATCCGCCGACGAGGTCTCGGGAAGCTCGACGACCTGATCGCCGAACTCAGCGCGGTACCGCTCGAGCACGCGCTTCTCGTGCGCGTATCCGAGCGTGCCCGCGCGCATGAGCGTGGGATCGTCGGGCTCGATGACGGCCGGCACGCGCCCGAGCTTCGCGTCGATCGCGCGCAGCCACGCGAACTCGCACTCCGCGGCCGCCTTGAGGTCGCTCGCGCTCCATACGAGCCTCGGCTCGCCCCCGTCGTCGATGATCCGCATGATCCCCTTCCCCTCCACGACGATAGCCGTCACCCCCGACACCCCTCGCTCTCCCCATTCCTCTCCCGCTTCCTCTCCCGCTCCCGTCCCGCGCCCCTTCCCGCTCCCCGCTCCCACTGCCCAGGCTCCCCGCGGCGGACTCGCCGGGTACCCCGGACACCGCGGACCCGGAAGGACCGCCGGCGCGCGGCGGACTGGCGGCGTACGCCGGTCGCCGCCGGCTCGGCGTCGGAGCGCCGGGAGCCGTGGGGATCCGGCGGGAGTGCCAGACTGGGAGCCATGACGACGAGCCTCCCGTTCGAGAGCGCGTACCGCCACGGCTTCGCGCGGGTCGCGGCCTGCACGATCCCGATCGCGATCGCCGACCCCGCCACGAACGCCGAGACCGTGCTCGCGTCGGCGCGCGAGTGCAGCGACCAGGCCGTCGCCGTCGCGGTCTTCCCCGAGCTGTGCCTGTCGGGGTATGCCATCGACGACCTCGTGATGCAGGATGCCGTGCTCGACGCCGTCGAGGCCGCCATCGTTCGCCTGGTCGAGGCATCCGAGGATCTCTTCCCCGTGCTCGTCGTCGGCGCGCCGCTGCGCCATCGCAACCGCCTGTACAACTGCGCCGTCGTGATCCACCGCGGCGAGCTGCTCGGCGTCGCGCCGAAGTCGTACCTGCCGACCTATCGCGAGTTCTACGAGCGCCGGTGGTACGCGCCCGGCGACGACCGGTCCGGCGAGGACATCCGCGTCGCGCACCTCGAGGCGCCGTTCGGGCCCGACCTGCTCTTCGAGGCCCTCGACGTCCCTGGTCTCGTGGTGCACGCCGAGGTGTGCGAGGACGTGTGGGTGCCGATCCCGCCGTCGTCGAGCGCCGCCCTCGCGGGCGCGACCGTGCTGCTCAACCTCAGCGGCAGCCCCATCACGATCGCGCGGGCCGACGATCGCAGGACGCTGTGCCACTCGCAGTCGCTCCGTTGCCTCGCCGCGTACGCGTATGCCGCGGCGGGCATGGGCGAGTCGACGAACGACGTCTCGTGGGACGGCCAGACCATGATCTACGAGGGCGGCTCGCTCCTGGCCGAGACGGAGCGCTTCCCCGACGGTGCGCGCCGCAGCGTCGCCGACGTCGATCTCGATCGGCTGCGTCAGGATCGCCTCCGCCAGGGCACCTTCGACGACAACCGGCGCACCCACGGCGAGTACTTCCGCACGGTGCACTTCCAGCTCGACCCGCCCGCCTCCGACATCGGGCTGGTCCGTGCGCTCGACCGCTTCCCGTTCGTTCCCGACGACCCCGCACGGCTCGCCCTGGACTGCTACGAGGCGTTCAACATCCAGGTGTCGGGGCTCGTGCAGCGCATGGAGGCGATCGGCCGACCCAAGCCCGTCATCGGCGTGAGCGGGGGTCTGGACTCCACCCACGCGCTCCTGGTCGTGGCGCGAGCGATGGACCGGCTCGGGATGCCGCGCAGCGACATCCTCGCCTACACGATGCCCGGCTTCGCGACCTCCGAGCACACGAAGTCGAACGCCATCGCGCTCGCGGAGGCGGTAGGCGCGTCGATCGAGACGATCGACATCCGGCCCCTTGCGACAGAGATGCTCGAGCGGCTCGGGCATCCGTTCGCCGACGGCGAGCCCGTGCACGACATCACGTTCGAGAACGTGCAGGCGGGGCTGCGCACCGACTACCTGTTCCGCCTCGCGAACCACCACGGCGGCTTCGTCGTCGGCACGTCCGACCTGTCAGAGCTCGCTCTCGGCTGGGCGACTTACGGGGTCGGCGATCAGATGAGCCACTACGCCGTCAACACGGGCGTGCCGAAGACCCTCATCCAGCACGTCATCCGCTGGGTCGTCTCGCACGAGGGCGAGGGCTCGACCGACCTCTCCGACGACGCGAAGCGCGTCCTGCAGTCGGTGCTCGACACCGAGATCAGCCCCGAGCTCGTGCCCGCGGGCCAGGACGGCAGGCTGCAGTCGACGGAGGACCGCATCGGACCGTACGCGCTGCACGACTTCACGCTCTTCCACATCCTTCGCTACGGGTTCCGCCCGTCGAAGATCGCGTTCCTCGCCGAGCACGCGTGGCGCGATCAGGATGCCGGCGCCTGGCCGCCCGGCTTCCCCCACGAGGATCGCTACGCGTACGACCTGCCGACCGTCGCGAAGTGGCTGCAGGTGTTCCTGCGGCGCTACTTCGCGTTCGCCCAGTTCAAGCGCTCTGCGATCCCGAACGGGCCCAAGGTGTCGCCCGCCGGATCTCTCTCGCCGCGCGGCGACTGGCGAGCCCCCTCGGACGGAAACGCGCGAGCGTGGCTGGCCGAGCTGAAGGCGGCGCTCCCCGAGCTCCTCGAGGAGTAGACCCGTCAGGCCTCGGGCTCGTGATACGCGAGCGTGATGACCCAGCCGTCGCGCGAGAGGTCGAGGATCCGGTAGTAGATCGGCCGATCCGGCACCCACCCCTTCGTGAGGCCCGTGTCGAGCCGCACGTGATCGGGCTTGACGCGGACGCCGCGACCGTCCGCCTCGCGCACCGCCTGCACGCGCGTCCAATGCGCCGTGAGGGACAGGATGTTGTCCTCGTCGAACAGGTGCGATCCGCGCTTCATGTCTCCCAGCGTCACATCGTCGGGATGGAGATCGCGCAGGTCGAGGCCGAAGTGGGTTCCCGGCTCGGCGACGGCGCAGACGGTCGCGCCCCGGAAGCTCGCGGTGCGGATGACGACGGGCAGCTCGTCCTCCTCGATGCGCGCGAACAGCTGCGTGTGGAACCCGAACTGGGCGGGCGACTCGCGCTCGACGACGATCGACTTCTCCTCCCTGCCGAGCCGCGCCGACAGGATCTGCTTCGCGAGGATGCGCTTGCGGTCGTGCTCGCTCAGCTTGGGATCCCACCCCAGGCGCGCGCCGATGCCAGCGGGTGTGTCGAGGACGACGGACTGCATCTCTTCATCATGGCCAATCCCGGTCGCAGGCGGAATGGGCGCGCCGCCGCGCGGCATCCGGGAGTGGAAGACTGAGGATATGGCCAGGCGCGCGACCGTCGTCGGCAGCGGGCCCAACGGGCTCGCGGCCGCCGTCGCCCTCGCGCGCGCGGGGCTCGAGGTGCGCATCCTCGAAGCGGCATCGACGGTCGGCGGCGGCGTCCGCACCGCCGAGCTCACTCTGCCGGGTTTCCATCACGACGTGTGCTCCGCCGTGCACCCCGCTGCCCTGTCATCACCGTTCTTCCGCGCCTTCGGCCTGCGCGACCGCATCCCCTGGATCATCCCCGAGACGTCGTACGCGCAGCCGCTCGCGCATGGCCGCGCCGCGATCGCGTGGCGCGACATCGAGCGGACGGCCGACGCGCTCGGCCCGGACGCCCGCGCGTGGCGCGCCGTCGTGCGTCCGCTCAGCTCGCACCTCGACGACGTCGTCGAGTTCACGGGCAACCAGCTGCTGCGGATGCCGCGGCATCCCGTCACCGTCACCCGCTTCGGGCTGCGCGCCCTGCAGATCGGCCTCGGCATCCCGACGTTCGAGACGGAGGAGGCGAACGCGCTCATGACGGGCGTGCTGGCGCACGCCAACACCGCCCTGCCGTCGGTCGGGGCCGCGGCATCCGGTCTCTTCCTCGCGGCGCACGGGCATGCGGGCGACGGCTGGGCGTATCCGCGCGGCGGCGCGCAGCGCATCGCCGACGCCCTCGCGGACGATCTGCGCGCGCACGGCGGCGAGATCGAGACCGGGCACCGCGTCGACTCGCTCGCGTCGCTCGACTGGGGCGACCCCGAGGCGGGCGATCTGCTCCTGCTCGACGCCTCGCCGCGGCTGCTGCTGACCCACCCCGCGATCCCCGGACGCTATGCGAGGGCGATCGACCGCTATCGCTACGGCGCGGCCGCCTCGAAGGTCGACTTCGCCCTCGACGGGCCCGTCCCGTGGGCGAACGCGGACGTCGCGCTCTCGCCCACCGTGCACGTGGGCGGAACGCGCGCGGAGGTCGAGGCGAGCGAGAACGCCGTCGCGGCCGGACGCGTGAGCGAGCGGCCGTACGTCCTCGCCGTGCAGCCGTCGGTGCTCGACGACTCGCGTGCGCCGGAGGGGCGATCGGTCCTCTGGACGTACATCCACGTCCCTGCCGGCTCCACGATCGACGCGACGGAGCTCGTGACCCGGCAGATCGAGCGGTTCGCTCCGGGCTTCCGCGACCGCATCCTCGCGTCGCACTCGATGACGGCGGCCGAGCGCTCCGCCTACAACCCCGCCGACATCGGCGGCGACATCCTGGGCGGCGCCTTCACGATGCTGCAGGCCGTCAAGCGTCCCGTCGTGTCGCGCACACCGTGGCGGACGCCGCTGCGAGGCGTCTACCTCGCCTCGGCCTCGACGCCACCGGGTCCCGGGATCACGGGGATGCCCGGGTGGCTCGCGGCCCGCCGGGCGCTCGCCGACACGGCGGGCGTTCCCGTCGAGCTCGAGGACCTGTTCGGGTGACGTCGTGGACGGGTTCGCGGCCGTCGACTTCGAGTTCGCGCGGCAGGTGCTGCAGCGGGGGATCGCGGCGCTCTACGTCGTCGCGTTCGCCTCGAGCCTGAACCAGTTCCGGCCTCTTCTCGGCGAGCAGGGACTCCTCCCCGCGCCGCGTCTGCTCGCGTGGGCGCGTTCGTCCGGGTCGCGACGGCGGATGCTGCATCCCACACTGTTCGCTCGGCTCGCCTACACGGACCGTCGGCTCGTGATCCTGTGCTGGGCCGGCATCGGCGTCGGCGTGCTGCTCGTCGCCGGGATCCCGCAGCTCGCGCCGCCGTGGGTGCCGCTCGTGTGCTTCCTCGCCCTGTGGGGCGGGTACATGTCGATCGTCGCCATCGGGCAGACCTTCTACGGCTTCGGCTGGGAGATGCTGCTGCTCGAGACGGGGTTCCTCGCCGCCTTCCTCGGGTCCGATGGCGAGCCGCCCGCGACCGCCGTGATCGTGCTGTTCTGGTGGCTGCTGTTCCGGCTCGAGTTCGGCGCCGGGATGATCAAGATCCGCGGCGGTCGCGAGTGGCGCGACCTCACGGCGCTCACCTACCACCACGAGACGCAGCCCATGCCGGGGCCGCTGAGCCGGCAGGCGCATCTCCTCCCTCGCTGGTTCCACCGGCTCGAGGCGGTCGGCAACCACTTCGCGCAGCTCGTCGTGCCCTGGTTCCTGTTCGCACCGCTGCTCGGGCTGTGGATCGCGGGGCCGTGGCCCGCGATCGTGGGCGCGGCCGCGGCATCCGTCGTCGTCGCGACCCAGACGTGGCTCGTGCTCACCGGCAACTTCGCCTGGCTCAACGCGGCGACGATCGTCCTCGCGTTCTCGGCGATCGGGATCCCCGGGATCGGCGCGGTGTCCGCAGCGCCCGCGAGCGATGCGCCGTGGATCGTCGACGGCATCCCCCTGTACTGGGTCGTCGTGACGTCGGTCGTGGCCGTCGCGTACGCCGCCATCAGCTGGCCCGCCGCGCGCAACCTCGCGGCACACCGGCAGCTCATGAACGCGAGCTTCAACCGGTGGCAGCTCGCGAACGCCTACGGCGCCTTCGGAACCGTCACCAAGACGCGGGTCGAGTACGTCGTCGAGGGCACGCTCGACGACGATCCGGATGCCGCGACCTGGCTCGAGTACGGATTCAAGGGCAAGCCGGGCGACGTGCGCCGCATCCCCCGCCAGGTCGCGCCCTATCATCTGCGGCTCGACTGGCTCATGTGGTTCCTGCCGCTCGGGCGTTCGCTCGACGACTGGTTCACGACGTTCCTCCTGCGGCTGCTGGAAGCGGATGCCGCGACCCTGCGCCTGCTCGCCCTGGATCCGTTCGCGGGAGAGCGTCCGCGATGGGTGCGGGTCGTGTCGTACCGGTACCGCTTCTCGACCCACGCGGAGTTCCGCGAGCTGCGGGTGCGCTGGGTGCGCGACCGGCGGCGCGTGCTCGTCGCGCCGATCTCCGTGCGGGGATCGACGTCCTGAGCGGTCCGCGTTCACAGGGCGACCTGGGAGAATGACCGGGTGAGACTCCTCGTCGCGGCCCTCGAGGCCGAGCTCGTCGCCTTCCCCGCCGAGCTCCCCGGCTTCGACCGTCTCGTGACCGGTCCCGGCAAGCTGCAGGGTGCGTTCGCCCTCACGCGCGCGCTCGAGGCGAAGCCGTACGAGGAGATCCTCGTCGTCGGCACGGCGGGCGCGATCGATGAGCGGCTCGAGGCGGCCGTGCACGAGATCGGCGCCGCGATCCAGCACGACGTCACCGACATCGACGGCATCGTCGGCCAGCACGTGTCGCTCCCCGCGGAGATCCGGCTCGGCCGCCCGGGCGTCACGATCGCGACGGGCGACCACTTCGTCGACGACGCGGATGCCGTCGCGCTCATCCGATCGCTCGGCGGAGGCCTCGTCGACATGGAGACGTACGCGTACGCGTGGGTCGCGCAGCAGTTCGGCATCCCGATCCGCGTGCTCAAGGCCGTGTCGGACCGGGCCCAGGACGACGCCATCACGGACTGGCGGGCTGCCGTCGCGGCCTGCAGCGCACAGCTGCGCGACGTCGTGCGCAGCGAGTACGGCGTCTGAGCCGGGATCCTCTCCCGTTCACGGTCGAGGACTCGCGTGGAGCGCGAGCCGCCGCAGCACGGGGCGGGTCGGTCGTCGGAGCCGCGGCGGGTCAGTCGTCGGCGTCGCGGCGGGCGAACAGCATCCGCAGCACGAGGAACACGATCAGCGCGACGATCGCGACCATTCCGAGACGCGCGATGAACCAGACGACCTGGAAGATCGCGTTGACGAGGAACCACGCGATGACGACCGCGACGACGACGCCCACGACCGTCCACACCGTGCTCTTGCCCACAGGTCCAGCCTAGGGCGCGTCGATCGTGGCATGCGCTGAGGACGGACTCAGACGCGGGCGCCCGCGTCCTGCCTGATGACGCTCGGCCCCTGCGGCGTCGCCTCGACGTGAAGTCGAGCGGGCAGCTGCTCCTTCATGGCCTCGACGTGGCTGATGAGACCGACCGTGCGCCCGCCCTGTCGCAGCTCGTCGAGCGTTCGCATCGCGAGATCCAGCGTCTCGGCGTCGAGCGACCCGAAGCCCTCATCGATGAAGAGGGTATCCAGACGCACGCCGCCCGCGCGCTGCGTCACGACCTGCGCGAGGCCGAGCGCGAGCGCGAGCGACGCGAGGAACGTCTCGCCGCCCGACAGCGACTGCGGCTGCCGCGTCTGCCCCGTGTACGCGTCGAGCACGACGAGCCCGAGCCCCGAGGCGACGCGTCGGGCCCCCACGGCGTCGGTGTGCTGGAGCCGGTACCTTCCGTCGGACATCGCGTCGAGGCGCAGATTCGCCATAGCGACGATCTCTTCCAGCTCGGCCGCGAGCACGAACGTCTCGAGGTCCATGCGGCTGTCTGTGCGTCCGGCGACGGCGTTCGCGAGTCCCGCGATCACCTCGTAGTCGCGAAGGCCTTCGGCCGAGGCCGCGTGCACGTCTGCGGCGCGGGCGGCGGCATCGGCCAGCTGCGTCGCCACCTCGCGGTCGCGAGCCGCCGTCGCGACGGCGTCGTTCCAGGCCGCACGAGCCGCGGCGGCTGCCGCGGACGCCTCGGCCAGGTCGACAGGCTCGTCGGGGACGCCGGCGAGATCGGTCTCGAGCAGGAGGAGTCGCTCGCGCTCGCGCGAGAGCGCGACGTCGTGCGCATGGATGCCGTCGGCGAGCGCGTCTTGCGCTGCCGATGCGAGAAGCGCGGCGGATGCCTCGGCCGCGTCGGCGAACGGCGATCTCACGAGTCTCGCGTCGCGGTCGGCCTCGGCGGCCGCGGCGGCGGCGGCGAGCCGGCTGCTCTCCTCGGCGGCGTCGGCGAGCGCGCGGGCGCGCTCACGGCGGGCGCGCGCCTCGGCGACGCGGTCGGCGACGGCGGCGTGCGACCCGCGCGCCGCATCGACGGCCTCGTGCGCGGCGGTCGACTCCTGGGCGCGTGCGGCGTGCTCCTGCAGGGCCTCGGCGAGCTGCGACGTCAGGGCATCCTTCTCGGCGGCGGCGGCGGCATCGGCCGCACGCAGCTCGGCGAGCTCGCGCTTGAGCCGCGAGATGGCGTCGGCCGCCTCGACGGCCGCGCGAGCACGAGCCTCGGCTTCGGCATGCAGCGTCTCGAGCTGCTCGAGCTCGACGCCGCCCGCACGCGCCGCGGCCGTCTGGTGCGCGCTGCGCGCCTCGCGCGCTCGTTCGGAGGCGTCGGCCACCGCGCGGTCGGCAGCCTTCACGGCGGCCTCCGCAGCGGAGATCGCCTCGTCGGTCACAGGCTCGTCCGCGGGCGCAGCGGGGTGCGGATGCTCGATCGAGCCGCACACGGCGCACGGCTCGCCATCGGTGAGGACCCCGGCCAGCTCGCCCGCGTAGCCGTCGAGCCGGCGCTGGAGGAGCGTGCGCACGACGGACGAGGCCCTGTCGCGGTCGGCGGCGGCCGCGAGGTGTGCCGAGTCGGCGGCGTGCGCGAGAGGAGCGAGCCTCGCGGCCTCGCGTCCCGCGGCGAGTCGCTGCGCGGCGGAGTCGCGGGCGGCGTTCGCGGGGCCGACGGGCGGCGCGGCGGCTTCGGCGGCTGCCAGCTCTGGATCGAGCACGCCGACACGGGCCGCTCGTGCGGACGCGGCATCCGCGAGGGCGGAGATCGCGCCCTCGAGGGAGGCCGCTCGTTGCGCGGCGCCGTCGCGGGCGCTCTCGAGCGCCGGCAGCGACCGCTCGAGCTCGGCTGCCCGTGCCCAGAGCGCGAGGTCGCCCGCGATCCGGTCGACGATCGTGCGCAGCTGCGCGGGCGCGGCATCCGGCTCTCCTGCCGAGGTCCACACCTCGCGAGCCTCGCGCTCGACATCGGCCGCGCTGGCAGCGGCGATGCGGGCCCGGGCCGCCGACTCGACGGGAGCCCGCAGCGCCTCGGCCGCGCGAGCGCGCGTGAGACGGACCCGGTCGTCGGCGACGGCCGGGTCGCGCTCGACGAGAGCCGCGAGAGTCGCACGCGAGGCGAGGCGCTCCCGCTGCTTCTCGTGCAGCGCGCTGCGCGCACCGAAGGCGCTCAGCGCGGCGTCGTGCGCGGCCTCCGACTCCGCAGCGCGCCGGGCGGACTCGTCGGCCCGGTATCGTGCGCGCGGCACGGCGCGTTCGATCGCGGCGAGGCGCTCGGCCCCGGAGACGGCGGCATCCTCGGCCGAGGCGGAGCCGGCGGCGAGGTCGTTGTCCGTCACGATCGTCTCGGCGTGCGCCAAGAGCGCCTGCAGCGTGGCCGCGCTGGCCTCGACCGCATGCTGCGCCTCGCGGCGGCGAAGCTCGAACCCCTGCTCGTACTCCTCGTATCGTCGAGAGCCGAAGAGCGTGCGCAGCAGCGCCTGGCGGTTCTCGTTCTTGGCGAGAAGGAACTCGGAGAACCGGTTCTGGGCGAGCAGGATGACCTGCTGGAACTGGTCGCGGTTCAGTCCGACGACCTCGTCGAGCAGATCGGCGGCCTCGCGATGCCGCGCCGCCCGCGGGACCCACTCGCCCGCGACGAACTCCTCGATCAGCACTGTCGCCTTGGCGGTCGTCGTGCCGGCCCCGCGCGCCCTGGGGCGCTCGTGCTCGGGAGTGCGCGTCACGCGCCAGCGCCGCTGGGCGGTCGAGAACTCGAGGCGCGCGACGGTCGGCTCGTTCGGCGCTGCGTGGTGGCTGCGAAGCCCCCGGTCGCCGCCGTCGTACCGCGGCGCCGTGCCGTAGAGGCTGAAGCACACGCCGTCGAGGATGCTGGACTTGCCGGCGCCGGTGCGCCCTGAGATGAGGAACAGCCCGTCGGCGTCGAACGCGTCGAAGTCGACCGTCTGGCGCTCGCGGAAAGGACCGAAGCCCTCGAGCTCGAGGCGATGCAGCTTCACGCGGGCACCTCCTCCGACGACTTCTCGCCCGTGCCCGCTCCGCCTGCGTGCTCGGCCAGCAGGCCGCGGATCAGCTCGCTCTCGGCTTCCGTCGCGCCCACGCCGTTGCGCACGTGCACGAGGAACGCCTCGATGAGCTCGCGATCGCTCTTCGCCTCGTGCACGCGCTCGGCGTACGTCAGCCCGTCGGCCTCACGCACGACGTCCGGCGCATGCACGACCGTCGCGCAGTGCGGGAACCTCTCCTGCAGACGCCGCATCGGGTCGCGCTGAGGCGCGGCATCCGTATATCGAGCGCTCACCCATGCGTCCTCGACCTCGGCGAAGCGCTCGTCGGCGAGAAGCTCTTCGAGCGAGCCTGAGACCCTCGCAAGCCTGCGCGGGACGGGGAGCGCGAGCCACTCCACGCCTGCGAGACCGCGGGCGTCGAGCTCCACGAGCCACGAGCCACGAGGCTTGTCGGCCTCGCCGAAGCTGTAGTGCAGGGGGGCGCCCGAGTACCGGATGCGTTCTCCGAGGTCGTTGCGCCCGTGGATGTGCCCCAGCGCGACATAGTCGGGGCCGTCGAAGGCCGAGAGCGGCACGACGTCGAGCCCGCCCTGCTGGATGTCGCGTTCGACGCCCTGAGTGGGCGCGACGCCCGCGGCGAAGCAGTGCGAGATCGCCACCGACCGACCGCCCCGCGCCGCGAGGTCGGTGCGCACGAGGCCCATCGCATGCTCGACGGCCTGCCGCTGGGTGCGCAGCTCGACCCCCGGCCACACGTGGCGCACGAGTGCGGGCTCGAGATACGGGATGCCGTAGAAGTGGACGGGGCCGTGCACGTCGTCGATCGTGACGGGGGTGCCGACCGTCAGCGGATCGGTCACGACGTCGATGCCGTCGCGCAGCAGCGCGGACTGGAACCCGAGCCGCGCGCTCGAGTCGTGGTTGCCGCTCGTGACGACCACGTGCGCGCCGGCGTCGCAGAGGGCTCGGAGCGCGTCGGACAGGAGCGAATAGCACGCGGCAGCGGGCACGGCCGAGTCGAAGACGTCGCCCGCGACGACGACGACGTCGACACTCCGCTCGCGGACCTGCTGAGCGAGGACCTCGAGCACTCCGCGCAGCGCCTCGAGCGTGGAGTGCCCGTGGAACGACCGGCCGATGTGCCAGTCCGAGGTGTGCAGGATCCGCATGGCCCCACGGTATGCGAGTCCTCGGACAAACCGTCGCGGCCGTGCGGAGCGTCCGGAGATGCGCCGGGGGCGGGACCCTCGTCCGCATCGATCCCGCCCCTCGACCGGTCCGGATGCCGCCCCGCGACCGGTCCGGATGCCGCCCCTCGACCGGTGCAGGTGCCGCCCCGCGATCGGTGCGGGATGCCGCCCCCCGAGCGGGCGCGGATGCCACGATGGACGGATGCAGCCCCTGGAGGTCGTCGCCGCCGTCATCGAGGACGCCGGCGAGTACCTCGCATGCCGCCGCGGGCCCGGCAGGGCCGCCGCGGGCAGGTGGGAGTTCCCCGGGGGCAAGATCGAGCCCGGAGAGACGGCTCGGCAGGCGCTCGTGCGCGAGGTGGCGGAAGAGCTCGGGGTCGGCATCCGCGTCACGGGCCATCTCACGACGGACGACACCGGCGGGATCAGGCTCGTGTGCCTCATGGCCGAGCTGGACGGTGAACGGCCGACCGCGAGCACGGACCACGACGCGCTCGAGTGGGTGCCCCGGGAGCGGCTTGCGGGGCTGGACTGGGCGGATGCCGATCTGCCGGCCGTGCGGCTGCTGGCCCGTCCACGATGAGCGAACCCGGAAGACGGGACGCGGCGCCGGCAGCCGCGGGAAGACCTCTACTCGTCCTCCACGCGGATGAGCCGGAACTCGTGCCTGCGCAGGATCCGCAGCAGGATCCGCCTGAAGCCGCCGAACGCGCGGAGCCCGGCATCCCGGTCGAGATTCTCCACGGAGACGATGCGGTGCATCCGACCGCGATGGCCGATCTCTCCGCCCGCCGCCACGATGTTGCGGTACCAGTTCACGTCCGCGCCGTAGGTGAGCTCCGCGACGAACCCGTCGGGCACCCGCGCCAGGACGAGCGGCGTCTCGAACGTTCTGCCGGACCTGCGGCCGACGTGCCGCACGAAGGAGAACGGCCCCCGGCCGCGCTTGGCCGCCGCGAGCGTGCGCGGGTTGAGCGTGCGGCCCAGGAGGGCGAGCCAGCGCTTCTTGAGGCTCACGCGTTCTCAGATCCGGGAGGCAATCGTGGGGCCATGCGGCCATTCTCCCGCAGGTGCCCCGCCGTGATCCCGTAGCCTCGCTACGTGACCGCAGAGAGCGCCCGGGTGTCGACGTTCGAGCACGCCGGCGCGACCCTCGTCGTCGAGGAGCACGGCGCCGGTCCTCGCAGCATCGTGCTGCTGCACGGCATCGGCATGGGCCGCACCGTCTTCGGCGACCTCGTCGCGATCCTGCGCGACGACTACCGCACGCTCGCGATCGACCTGCCGGGCTACGGCGCCGCCCCCGAGCCGCCGCGAACGCCGACGATCGAGCGCACCGCCGACCTCGTCGCTGCCCTGCTGCGCGAGAGGGCGCTCGGCGACGTGACGCTCGTCGGGCACTCGATGGGCAGTCAGGTGGCCGCGGAGGTCGCGGTGCGGCATCCGTCGCTCGTCGACAGGCTCGTGCTGGCGGCGCCCACCGTCAACGCGGACGAGCGGTCGGCGGCCCGCCAGATCCTCCGTCTCGCCCAGGATCTCGCGATCGAGAGCCCTCGGGTCGTCGCGCGGGGCGCACGGGAGTACCTCCGCGCCGGACCGAACCTGCGCCGGAAGATGCGGGCGATCCTCCTCCACCGACCCGAGCTCGCCTACCCTCGCGTCGCGGCGCCGACCCTCGTGCTGCGCGGAGCGCTCGACTACGTGTCGCCGCAGGCGTGGTGCGAGGCGGTGGCATCGCTCCTGCCCGACGGCAGGCTCGTCGAGATCGAGGGTCACGGGCACGAGACGATGATCCGGGATGCCGCGCCCGCCGCCGCCGCGATCCGCGAGTTCGTCGAGAGCACCTGACGAGGCGGGATCGGCCCTGGCGTTGCGGGGCCGGCGCTGCACGGTCCCATCGACGATCGAGCGGCCGTCTCCGCCGTGCCACTCACGGTCGGATTCCTGCCATCACGCCGCGGGCGTGCAATGTCGGAACCCCTCCGTAGGTTCGATACATCGGAACCTACGGAGGACACGATGTTGGACATCATCTACGCAGCCGAAACGCAGTTCCGTCTCGACTCCGCTCAGCTCGACCGCGACATCGCGCGCCGCGTCGCGATCCGCGACCGCTTCGCGAGCGAAGCCGACGACGTCAGTGCGCGCCGTGCGCCTGCGCGCGCGGCGCGCACCTGGCCGCGACCCATCGGACTGGCGCACGCCGAGCCGGTGTGCGCGTGATCGGCTAGGCGTCGCCCGTCGCGACCTGGCGGGCGAGGTCGGCGATCTCGCCGTCGTCGAGATCGAGGCCGGCGTCGCGCAGGCGCTGGCCGAGCACCTCGGCGATCCGCTCGACAGGCTCGGTGCCGACGTCGGCTCGCGTCTGCACGACGATCCCGGCGATCTTGTCGACATCGCTCGCCGAATGCTGATCCATGATGGGACCGGAGCCGTCCGCGGTGCTCGCGGGCGGCTCCGTCTCGTCAGCGGCACGGGCGCCGGAACCCGCGTCGGCATCGGTGTCCAGCACGCCGATCCCGGTCGCGGTGTGCGTGGGCTCGGGCGCCGCGGGAGCGGGCCCGGGGGCCTCGACGGATGCCGCGGCATCCCGTTCACGGGTCTCGGTGTCGTCGATCCCCTCCCACCCTCCCGGTGGGGTCGCGTCGATGACGCCTTCAGGGAGCGTTCGGTCGTTCTCCATGGCGGGCTCCTCTCGTCCGCCGCCAGTGTGCAGCCGCTCCAGGGCGTCCGACACCGGGTTGACAGGAGGTGCGATCGGTGGTCCGCGCTACGCGGAGCGGCGCTCGTGCAGGATGCCCGCGCGGTGGTCCGCGCTACGCGGAGCGGCGCTCGTGCAGGATGCCCGCCCGAGCGGGGTGCGCCGCGAACCAGTCGGCGACGTACCAGCACACCGGGATGACCTCGCGGTCGCCTGCGGCCTCGAGGTGCGCGACGGCCCGGTCGACGAGCTCGGCCGCGTAGCCGTGCCCGCGGAACGTCGGAACCGTGTAGGCGCGCGTGATCGCGACGGTGCGGCCGTCGTCGCGGTAGTCGAGCACGCTGACGAGATCGTCGCCGCGGCGGAGCGTGAAGCGCGAAGCGTCGGGTTCGTGGGTGAAGTCGAGGAATGCCACCCCGACAGGGTACGCCCGCTCCGCCGGCGTTCAGGCGACACGCGGCGCGTGCTCGGCGATCGTGCAGGATCGGCCGTGCGGGCCGCGTCGCATCGCCGCGCGGCCGGGGTTCACCGGGGCAGGACGTGCGTCGCCGCGAGGTCGCGGAACCACAGGGCGCTGTGCTTGGGCGTGCGCTCGAGCGTGTCGAAGTCGACCCGGACGATCCCGAACCGCTTCGCGTAGCCGTACCCCCACTCGAAGTTGTCCAGGAGCGACCACACGAAGTATCCGCGGAGGTCGACGCCCGCCTCGATCGCGCGGTGGGCCGCCGTGAGATGCCGTCGCAGGTAGTCGACGCGCTCCGGGTCGGACACCGATCCGTCCGCCGCGACGACGTCGTCGAAAGCGGCGCCGTTCTCGGTGATCATGAGCGGCTGGTCGGGGAACTCGTCATGCAGGCCCGTGAGCAGCTCGTACAGCCCGTCCGGCGCGATGTTCCACCCCATCGCGGTGTAGGGACCCGGCTGTTCGACGAACTCGACGACCCCGTCGCTGCCCGGCCACGCCGTTCCCCCCGCGACGAGCTTGTGCCCGTCGTTGTGCTGCATCGGCGTCTCGCCGTCCCACGGCCGCACCGTCGCCGTCGAGTAGTAGTTGACGCCGAGGACGTCGATCGGCTGCCGGATCGTCGCGAGGTCGTCGTCCTGCACGAACGACCAGTCGGTGACGGATGCCGTGTCCTCCAGGAGATCTGCGGGGTACTCGCCCTTGAGCATCGGCCCCGTGAACGCGCGGTTCGCGAGGGCGTCGATGCGCCGCATCGCGTCGGCCGCGGCATCCCCCGCTCCGCGCAGCACATGGAAGTTGAGCGTCACGGAGTACTCCGGCGCTCCGGTCGAGGTCGCCCGGAGCGCTCGCAGAGCGCGACCGTGCGCGAGGTTGAGGTGATGCACGGCCGCGAGTGCGGCGGCGGGCTCATGCCTTCCAGGTGCATGGCCGCCCTGTCCGTAGCCGAGGTACGCCGAGCACCACGGCTCGTTGAGCGTCGTCCAGGTGTGCACGCGGTCGCCCAGCGCGGCTCCGACGATCGCGGCGTACTCCTCGAAGGCGTCCGTCGTCGCGCGGGCCGGCCAGCCGCCGGCGTCCTCGAGCGGCTGAGGCAGATCCCAGTGGTACAGCGTCGCGACGGGCTCGATGCCGCGGGCGAGCAGTCCGTCGACGAGCCGCGAGTAGAAGTCGAGTCCCGCCTGGTTCACGGCCCCGCGTCCCGTCGGAACGACCCGCGGCCACGCGATCGAGAACCGGTACGCGTCGAGCCCCAGCTCCTGCATGAGGTCGAGGTCGGACTCCCACCGGTGATAGTGGTCGCATGCGACATCTCCCGTGTCGCCGTTCCACACCTTGCCGGGGGTCCTGCTGAACGTGTCCCAGATCGACGGCAGCCGTCCCTCCTGCGCGGCCGCGCCCTCCACCTGATACGCCGCCGTCGCGGAGCCGAACGTGAACCCGGGTGGGAAGACCAGCCCCGCATCGCGGTAGTCGGCGGATCCCTGGACGATGTCGGACGGCATGGCCTTCACTCTCTCATCGGATCCGGCGCAGCGACAGGAGAGGCGGGATGCGGCATCCTGAGCAATCTGTCACATTTCGTCACGCACAGGATGCCGCGGCCGGGCGATTTGACCCATGGCGACTTCCTCCGTCATAATCGCGGACATGACTGACAACGCGCGTTCTCTGTCCGCCCGGGAGGCGAACGGGACTGCCGGCATGATGATGGCCGGCCGCGTCGTCATGTGTTGTCGAATGTGCCACTAGCACGGTGACCACCGCCGGACTCCCGCGCAGCTCTGCGTCCTGAGCTCAGTCGAAGGACACTGCGCCCCCGAGTCCCCGGGCACGGAACCGACACGCCACCCACCGCGTGCGCTCCCGATGCCTCTCACCCGGCCCTTCGACTCATCGGGGCCACGCGTCGCAGCACCCTTTTCCGGCACCGGCCGGACTCCCGCAAGGACCTCCATCATCATGTCGAACACCGCCCTCCTCGACCGCCCCTCTCCCGTCGTCCGCCACCTCCGCGCGGTGACGGCCCCCATCCCCACGACCGAGCCGCCCGCACCGGCCGAGCCGCAGCGCAGCCTCCCGGCGGGCACCGCGCCGCGCGGGTTCGCGCTCTACGTCGGCCTCGACGAGGCGAAGGCCGCGGCATCCGGCGTCAGCCTGGGCGTTCTCGTCGACGCCCTCCGTCGCACGATCGCCGAGCTCGCGCCCTCGGCCGAGACCTACGCGACCGTCGCGCTCGCACCCGTCGGATCGGGTGGCCGTGACGTCGACGTCGTCCGGCTCGCGCTGCACGAGCCGTCTGCCGTCGCCCGCACGAAGCAGGAGGAGGTCGCCGACGACGAGCGGCTTCCCGGCGGCGTCGTCGTCGACATCTCCCGCAAGCGCGTGCTGATCGACGGCGCGTCGGCCTCCTTCACGTTCAAGGAGTTCGAGCTGCTGCAGTATCTCGTCCTCCGCGAGGGCCGCACGATCGAGCGCACCGAGCTCGTGTCGTCGCTGTGGAGCCAGGGCGACCTCGACGCTCCGGGTGAGCGCACGATCGACGTGCACGTGCGGCGCCTGCGCGCGAAGCTCGGCCGCTACGAGGACATCGTCCGCACGGTGCGCGGCGTCGGCTACCGCTTCGACCGCCACGCCGACGTCGTGATCCGCTACGGCCACGGCACGCCCTCGCCCGACCGCTTCTGACCGGCCCCGCCCGGCGCGTGAGCAGCCGTCTGCACGGGCGGGCGGAACACGCGGCGGCATCCGGTCCCCCGTGTCGTCCGCAGACCGTCGCCGACGGCACGGCACGGCATGGGCCGGCGCACGTCGACCGGCGGATGTCGCGCAGACGACGTAGGGTGACGGCATGACCACGTCGCTCGCCCGCCTCCCCCGCGAGCGGGACGCAGCGACGCGGCGCGCGCGCGATCCCCGGCCCGATCACGGCCGTCCGATCGAGACCGAGTACCGGCCGAGGCATCCGCTCGCTCTTCGGGCCACCGTGCTGTATCAGCGACGCGGCGGGGCGGACCCCACCATGACGATCGACGGCGCCGTCATCTGGCGCGCGTCGCGCACTCCCGACGGCATCGCGACGCTCGCCCTCCGCGAGACCGCTCCCGGCACGATCCGAGGCGCCGCCTGGGGTCCCGGCGCCGCGTGGGCGCTCGCGCAGCTGCCCGCACTGTGCGGCGCCGACGACGATCCCGAGGGCTTCGACCCCGGCGAGAACCGACTCGTCGCCGAGGCGCATCGCCGCAATCCCGGACTGCGGCTGAGCCGCACCGACCTCGTGTTCGACGCGCTCGCGAGCGCGATCTTCGAGCAGAAGGTCACAGGCATGCAGGCCTTCGGCGCGTGGCGGCGCATCGTGACCTGGTGCGGCGAGCGAGCGCCGGGCCCCACGCCGCGGCCGATGTTCGCCCCGCCGTCGATCGACGGCTGGCGCCGCATCCCGTCATGGACGTGGCATCGCGCGGGACTCGAGCCGCCGCAGGCCCGCACGGTCGCCGAGGCCGCGCAGCGCGGCGACGCGCTCGTCCGGGCGCTGGAGAACGCGCCCGGCGACGCCGACCGGATCCTCACGAGTCTGCGAGGCATCGGGCCGTGGACGAGCGCCGAGATGCGCATCCGCGCGTTCGGCGATCCGGATGCCGTGAGCGTCGGCGACTATCACCTCGCGCACGAGGTCGGGTTCGCGCTCGCGGGCTCACGGACGGACGACGACGGCATGCTCGAGCTCCTCGCCCCGTGGAAGGGCCATCGCCAGCGGGTCGTCCGGCTCATCGGAGCGAGCGGCGTGCGCGAGCCGCGACGGGGCCCGCGGATGCATCCGGAGGATCACCGCGCCCGCTGACGATCGCGAGCGTCGAGGCGCGGCCCGGCCGTCCGGGCATCCGTCAGTGCGCCTGAAGCACGGCCCAGGAGATGAGGCTGTCGAGGCGGCGCACGTCGGCGCCCTTGCCCAGCTTGACCTTGATGTGTCCCGCGCGCGTCCATAGCTCGATCTCGGAGTTCCAGTCGAGCACGCCTGCGTTCTCGGACGACCACATGTTGATCGTCGAGTAGGGCAGCGAGTAGATCTCGACCTTCCTGCCCGTCATGCCCTGCGCGTCGCGCACGATGAGGCGCTTCGTCGTGAAGATCGCGGCGTCGCGGAAGGTCTTGAAGGCGGCGACCGGCTGCTCCCCTTCGGTGAGCAGGGGCATGACGTCGGCGGGGATCGGGATCTCCTGCTGGAGCGTCCAGTTCATGAGGAGTGCGGCTTCCATGACACCATCCTCCCATTGTGGTCTGACCATAGACTGGATGCCGCGACGCATGGAGGACGGGGATCGGCCCACGGCGAACAGCGTTGCGGAATGTCGGAGGCCCGGAGAACACTGGCGCCATGTCCAGTCTCAACCCCTACCTCTCCTTCCAGAACAACGCCCGCGAGGCGATGGAGTACTACCGTTCCGTCTTCGGAGGCGATCTGCAGGTCTCCACGTTCGGCGAGTTCCCCGGCATGACGCAGGTCCCTGCCGAGAACGATCTCGTCATGCACTCCCAGCTCACGACACCCGACGGCTTCGTCCTCATGGGCTCCGACACCCCCACCGGCATGTCGTACACGCCGCCCGCCGGCGTCTCGGTCTCGGTCAGCGGCGACGACGAGGCGAAACTCCAGGGCTTCTGGGACGCGCTCGCGGAGGGCGGGACGACCGTCATGCCCTTCGAGGTCCCGCCGTGGGGCGGCCGGTTCGGCATGCTCACCGACAGGTTCGGCATCGACTGGATGGTCGCGTACAGCCCCGCGCAGCAGTAGCGCGCCGGCCAGGGCTGCGGCATCCCGATCCGTCGGCGACGGGATGCCGCAGCCCGCGTAGGCTGACGGCATGACGGAGCCCCGCACAGGCTGGCCGAGGGGACGCATCGGCTGGATCATCGGCACGGTCGTGCTGATCGTGCTCGGCGTCGTCGTCGGGCTGATCCTGCAGAGCGTGTTCCTCGGCCTGACGATCGCAGTCATCATCTCGATCGGCTGGCTCATCGCGTACGAGTCGTGGCGCGGCAAGGCGCCCGGGCTCGACGATCCCTTCGACGACGGGGCCCAGCTGTAGCGCTACCGGCGAGCCGACCGGCGTCGTATCGTGAGGCGCAGGAGGTGATCGACATGCAAGCCACCGTCGGCGATCGCGTCGTCATCCACGGACGTTCCGTCGGGGCTCCGGAGCGCTCCGGCGAGGTGATCGAGATCCGCGGTCACGAAGACACTCCGCTGCTCGTCGTCCGCTACGACGACGGCCACGAGGCGATCCTCTCGCCGGGGAGCGACTGCGAAGTCCGGCACGCGTCCTGAGCACCGCACGCATCCTGAGCACCGCACGCGTCCTGAGCACCGTACGCGTCCTGAGCACCGTACGCGTCCTGAGCACCGCACGCGTCCTGAGCACCGTACGCGTCCTGAGCACCGCACGCGTCCTGAGCACCGTACGCATCCTGAGCACCGCACGCGTCCCGCACGCACACCGCGATCAGGCGCGTGCCGGTTTCGGGAGCCGAGCGGGCCAGGGTCGGCGACGCCTGAGCCCGCGGCCCTGACGGGATCGACACCCGTGCAGGAGACCGCGGGCCCGGCATCCGTCTGCGAGGCGCAGCGACCGCGAGTCCTGTCAGGCCACGGGCTGCTGCAGCTCTGTGACCCACTCGGACTGCGGCAGCGGCTCGCTCTCGAGGTAGACCTCGCGGCACGCCCCGACGAACCGGTGCCCCGCTGCGGCGATCGCCTGCGAGAACTCGTTCCAGGCTCGACCGATGCCGGGCATGTCGCCACGGTAGGTCGTGACGGCCGCGCGCTCGATGGCGGGCAGTTCGACGATCGCATACCCGTCGCCCTCTCGCGGGTCGTCGCCCGCGAGCATCGAGACGGTGACCCGCAGGTCCTCGCTGCCCTCGACCTCCTCGTACCAGAAGATGCCGGGCTCGCGGTACTCGACGCCTGCCGCGTCGAGCGCCGCGATCAGCGGCGGGAGGATCTCGTCGACCAGCGGAGTGACGTTCTCCGGCCCCATTCCCCGCGCTATGCCGCTCGCGGCATATACCGTGACGGGCTCGATGCGGCGATACTCGATGCTTGTCATGAGAGGTGCTCCTTCCAGCGTGGAGAGTCGCGCGTCCAGGCGCGAGAGCCGGGCTGCGTCGTCGGCGAGGGATGCCGCGAGCTCCGCGCGACGCCGGACCAGGACGCTGCGCAGCGTCGCGGTCCCGTCGTCGGCACGGAGCACGGCGGCGGCATCCTCCAGCGAGCACCCGAGATCGCGCAGCTCGACGATCCGCAGCAGCTCGCCCAGCTGCGACTCGTGGTAGAGCCGGTATCCCGAGTGCACGTCGACACGCGCGGGCGTGAGGAGCCCGATCGCGTCGTAGTGTCGCAGCATCCGCACGCTCACGTGCCCGAAGGCCGCGAACTCTCCGATGGTGTACATGGTGGAGACCACGTTCGACCATGACACAGTGGAAGGGTCAAGCGATATCCGCGGCCGCCACGAACGCTCGCCATGGGCCGCGATGTCACATCCGGGGCGCCTGCCTGGTCTTCGCATCGAGGGGCGCGAAGCGCCGGAGAGAGAGGATCGGCTGCATGAGGATCGCGGTCGCAGGAGGAACGGGAGTCGTCGGCGCGCACGTCGTCGAGGCGGCACGCAGGGACGGTCACGATGTCACGGTGCTCTCACGAGGCCACGGCGTCGACCTCGTCACCGAGGACGGTCTCGCAGCGGCGCTCGACGGCGTCGAGGCCGTGGTCGACACGGCCAACGTCACGAGCCTGTCGGCGCGCACGTCGACCGGGTTCTTCACGGCGGCGACGGGCAACCTCCTGCGCGAGGCCGCACGCGCAGGCGTCGGGCATCTCGTGCTGCTGTCGATCGTCGGGATCGACAGGATCCCGTACGACTACTACGCGGGCAAGCTCGCGCAGGAGCGGGTCGTCGAGCGGTCCGACGTGCCGTGGACGATCATGCGGGCCACGCAGTTCCACGAGTTCGCCGGGCAGATGTTCGCGCGGGCGAAGGCGGGCCCGCTGCACATCGCGCCCCGCGCACGCGTCCAGCCCGTCGCGGCGGCCGAGGTCGGCGCTCGGCTCGCCCGGATCGCGGCGTCGCCCGCGCAGGGTCGATCCGAGGACTTCGGGGGACCGCGAGAAGAGCGTCTCGAAGACATGGTGCGCGCCTACGCACAGCGCACGGGACACCGCGGCTGGATCCCTGCCGTCTCCCTGCCGGGCGCGCAGATGAAGGGCATGCGGACGGGGCTCGCGCTGCCAGGCCCGGATGCCGTGCTCGGCCGTCAGACGTTCGCGGAGTGGCTCGCGGCGCTCGGCTGATCGGCGCGGGCGGAACCACGGGAACCGGCATCCGCGTCGCCACGAGCGGCATCCAGCCGGCGGAACGGGATCGCCGCCCCGATCATCAGCACGATCATGAGCGATCCTGCGAGCAGCATGACCCACGCTCCGCGGGGAGTCGTCACCGCGAGCCGAGCCCCTCCGACGAGAGGGACGGATGCGACGACCCCCGCGATGAGGACGATCGCGAGCAGACCGCAGACGATCCGGCCCCACGTCGGTCTGCCGCCCGCCGCGTACCCGCCCGCGAGCCCGCCGAGCGCGACGCCGACCGCGCCGCCGCCGAGGCCCGTCGTGACGAACAGCCACAGCTGACCGGGCAGCAGCATCGGGAACACCGCGAAGGCGAGCACGGCGGCGGCGCACCAGCCCAGCGCGATGCGCCCCCTGCGCTCATGAGCGTCGATGATGGTCGCCGCCCCCAGCGCGGCCCCCGCGACGACCCCCGGCAGGAGGATGCCGATGAACGTGCCCACCCAGTTCACGCCCGTCGCGCTCCCGCTGATCTCGGCCATGTACGAGCGCAGGCTCGCGGACCACGCCAGCCCGCAGATCGCACCGATCGCGATCCGCACCCCGATGCGCGACGTGACCGGCACGGCGCTCACGACGCGCCTCCCTCGGCCGCGACGGCCGGGCTCGAGCGCCGGGGCGCGGCATCCGTCGCCCATCGCAGCATCGCCCAGCCCAGCAGTGCGAACAGCAGTAGCCACGTGCCGATCGCGACGCGCCCGAGGACGAACCCGCCGGCGAGCGCAGGCGTCATCGGGACGAACACCCAGATGCCGATGGCGAGCACGACCCAGCGCCAGACTCCCGCGAGCACCCTGGCGCGCACCGCTGCGACCCCCAGCAGGACGAGCGCGACGCCGCTGAGCAGGCTCAGGGTGCCGTACCCCACGTCGATCCACACGAGGTCGTCGGACGGATACGGAGCGCCGTTGCCCGAGATGACGACGAGCTCCCACACGCCGAGCATCGCCATCGTCGCGGCCGCTGACAGCCCCGCCGCGTCGGCGAAGCGCCCACGGCCTGCGAAGCCCGCGCGCCAGAACGCCCACAGCGCGACGGCCGTCAGCACGTGGTGGATTCCGAATGCGACCTGCACCACCACGAAGCCCGTCGGCGACAGCGGGTAGTTGAACACGTCCGGCGACGCGGCCGGCGGGACGACGAGGAGGAACACCGCTCCCGCCACTCCCGTCACCCCCGCGACGACGGCGGCCCAGCCGCCGATCCGTGCCATCCGTCGAGCGTCCATGATCTGTCTCCCTTCGTCCCTGAGGCGACGATAGGATCGGCGGCATCCCGCGGGCATCCGTGGATCCACGCAATTGCCGGGAGATGCGATGCGTTCGGCTTCGGAGGCGCGGACAGGGGATGCCGTCGTGCAGGCCCGCAGGCACCTCGACCTCGCGAGGACGCAGGCGCGCGGCGGATCGCTCGAGCGCGCGTGGCAGGCATGCCTCGACGCTGCGGCGATCGCACGCACGCTGGGGGATGCCGAGCTCCTCGCCGAGGCGGCGACCGCCCTCTCGGACCCCTCCGTCATGTGGAGGAGCGCCGCGGCACGTCAGGCCCTCTGTCTCGAGTCGCTCGCGATGCTGGGGCCCGCTGCGGCGGACGGCGGCGAGCCGCAGCGCCGACGCGAGGCCCGTGATCTCGTGCGGACCCACCTCGAGGGGCTCTCCACGGGGTGGGCGGAGCGGATCGTCCCCGCCGAGCCCGTCGACGGAGCCGACGCCGAGCGCCGCTTCGCGGTCCTGCAGACGGCCTACCTCCGATCGATCGGGCCGGCCGGCGTCTCGGATCGTCTCGCGCTCGCCTACGAGGCCATCCGCCTCGGCGGCGCGGCGGCGGACGACCACATCCTCGCGTGGGGCTGGCACTGGCGTGCGGACGCCCTGGAGCAGCTGGGGCTGCGCATCGACTTCGACCGCGCCGTCGACGAGCTCGGCGCCGTCGTCGAGCGGATGGCCTCGCCCGTGTGGTCGTGGCGGGCGGCTGCGATCCGCGCGAGCATCGCTCTGCTGGAGGACCGCGTCGACGATGTCGGCCCCCTCGGAGAAGCGGCCCTCCACGCGGGGATGCGCGCGGGCGTCGACGATGCAGAGCTGTTCGACCTCATCCTCCGCAGCGCGCTCGCCCGTCGCACGCACGTGGGGCTCGAGGCGGTCGAGCGGGAGGTCCGCGCCCTGATCGCCGACGCTCCCCCGTTCGCCCGCGGGTGGCTCGCCGAGATCCTCCTCGCCGACGGGCGCGTCGGCGAGGCCGTCGACATCCTGCACGACCTCGCCCGGCACCTCGACGAGATCCCCGAGAACGTCCACGAGTGGCTCGTGGGTCACGCGGCGCTCGCGGAGCTCGCGATCGCCGGCGGGGACCGCGAGACGGCGGCGCGGCTGCTCGGATTGCTGCGCCCGGTCGCGCACCTTCACGCGACGGGGCCTTCGACCACGCCCTACGGCGGGCCCGTCGCGCTTCCGCTCGCGAGGCTCAGCGCCTTCCTCGGCGACGGCGAGTCCGCCGCACGGTACGCCGCCGACGCGCTCTCGCGTGCGGAGGCGATGGGAGCTCCGTGGTTCGCGGCATCCGCTCGCGCGCTCGTCTCCCCCGGGCGGGGCGCGCTCGCCCCGCTGTCGGCGCGCGAGGCCGAGATCGCCCGCCTCGTCGCTCGGGGCCGCACGAATCGCGAGATCGCGACGCAGTTGTTCCTGTCGGAGCGCACGGTCGAGCAGCACGTCCGCAGCACCCTGCACAAGCTGGGGCTCCCGAATCGCGCCGCCGTCGCGGCGTGGGTCGTCGAGAGGTCGTGAGGCGCGGGCGTCGTCAGCGGACGGCGCGGGCCAGGTTCGCCTCGAGCTCTTCCGCGGTCTGCGCGACGACGTACGCCGGCTGATCGCGCTCGACCCGCCAGCTCTCGCTCAGCGGTCCGACGACGACCGTGTCGAAGCCGAACGCGTCGTACAGCCCCGTCACGAGCTCGATCGCCTCGGGGAAGTCGCTGGCCGTCGCGAGCGCGCGTCTGCGCGGCGCCCCTGCGGGCGACCCCTGCGTGAGGATCTCGCCGGAGCGGATGTGATTGAACGCCTTCACGACCTTCGACGTCGCCAGATGCTCCTGCAGCAGCCCCGACGTCGTCGCGCGCTTCTCGTCCAGCTCGGCGATGCGCCCGTCGCGCTCCCAGTAGTAGTTGCCCGTGTCGAGCACGATCTTGCCGGCGAGCGGCTCGACGGGGATGTCGGCGAGTGCCCTGAGCGGCACCGTCACGACGACGAAGTCCGCCGTCGCGGCCGCCTCCTCGGGTGTCGCGGCCGAGGCGGCGGGGCCGAGCTCGGCGACGAGGTCCGCGAGCGTCTCCGGTCCTCGGGAGTTGCTCAGGACCACCTCATACCCGCGGTCGACGAGCCCGCGAGCCAGGGTCGCGCCGATGTGTCCCGATCCGATGAATCCCACGCGTGTCATGTCACGGTGCAAGTCCGCCGTGCGCCGCGGCATTCCCCGTGCGACATCCGGAGTCATCGACGACGGTCTCACGGCACACGACGGGGTGAGGAGACCTCACCGTGCCGTGGTCCTCCTCGCGGAAGAGGAGGAGGCGGTGGACGAGCGCGCCTGGTCGCCGAGGGACTCGAAGGGAGTCGGCATCCCTCGACGCCGACCGCTACATCTCCTCGTGCGTGTCCGGGTCGCCGCCCCACAGGCGTCCGCGCTCGAGCGCAGAGATCGCGTCGAGCTCGTCATCGGTCAGCGTGAAGCCGAAGACGTCGGCGTTCTCGCGCTGTCGCGCGGAGTGGGACGACTTCGGGATCGGCGTCGAGCCGAGCTGCGTGTGCCAGCGCAGCACGACCTGCGTCGGGCTGACCCCGTGCGCCGCCGCGAGGTCGTCGACGACGGTCTCGGTGAGCAGTTCGCTGCGGCGCGCGAGCGGGCTCCAGCTCTCCGTGCGGATGCCGAGCCCCGCGTGGAACGCGCGCAGCCGCGCCTGCGGGAAGTACGGGTGCAGCTCGACCTGGTTGACGGCGGGCACGACGCCCGTCGCGTCGATGATCCTGGTCAGCATCGGCTCGGTGAAGTTCGAGACGCCGATCGAGCGCACAAGGCCGCGATCGCGCAGCGCGACGAGCGCACGCCACGTGTCCACGTACTTGTCGACGCTCGGGTTCGGCCAGTGGATGAGATGCAGGTCGAGGCGGTCGAGGCCGAGACGGCGCAGCGACGCCTCCGTGCTCGCGATGGCCTCGTCGTAGCCCTGCTCGCGCCCGGGGATCTTCGACACGACGAGCAGCTCGTCCCTGTCGACGCCGAGGCGATCGCCGGCGCGGCGGACGGCCTCGCCCACCTCGCGCTCGTTCCCGTAGTTGACGGCGCTGTCGATGAGCCGATAGCCGACCTCGATCGCGGAGACGATCGAGGCGATCCCCTCTTCGTCACGGAGCTTGTAGGTGCCGAAGCCGAGCTCGGGGAAGGCGGAGCCGTCGTTGAGGGTCACGGAGGGAATCGTCAGCATGACTCCATCCTGGCCCCCGGCGGCCGTCACGGCGGAATCGGCATCCGCTCGTCGTCAGCCGTCGATGAGCGCGCGGATCGTGGTCAGGACACCGAGCTCGGTGTTGGCGGGCGCCCGGAACCGTGCACGGGCGATCACCTCGGGGTGCGCGTTGTCCATCGCGTGCGACCACTCCGCCGCGTCGAGCAGCTCGAGGTCGTTGAGGTAGTCGCCGAACGCGGCGGTCTGCGCGCGGTCGATGCCGAGCCTGGCCTGCAGCCGCTCGAGGGCCACTCCCTTGTTGACCCCCTGGTTCATGACATCGATCCAGTGGTGGCCCGAGACGACCACCTGGTGTCCCGCGCGGAACACGTCGAGCTCCGGCGCGAGCCGCTCCGCCTCGTCGAAGTCGTAGATCGCGACCTTGAGGATCTGGTCGTCCGGCTCGAGCACGTCGTCGACGATCCGCAGCCGCTCGTAGTACTTCTCGGACTCGGCGCGGAATGCGGCGTCCGCCCGCTCGATGTACGCCGACCGTTTGCCGCAGACGACGACGCCGAGGTCGTGCCCCGCGTCGCCGAGATCGCGCAGGCGCCCGACGAGCCGCGCGACGAAGCCGGCGTCGAGGGCGTCCGAGCTCAGCTCGACGTCGCCGCGCACGACGTACGCGCCGTTCTCGGCGATGTAGACCATCTCGTCGTCGGGGGCGCGCGAGAACGACGCCTGGAGCGTCGCGAGCTGGCGGCCGCTCGCCGGCGCGAAGAGGATGCCGCGCTCGTGCAGCTCGTCCAGCAGCGGCCACAGCTCGTCGGGGATGCTTCCGGCCCCGTCGAGCAGCGTGCCGTCCATGTCCACGGCGATGAGTCGGATGTCGCGTGCAGCGTCGGTCATGGCATGCCTCCCCGGATCAGCCTACGCACGCCGACGCGTCGCCAGACGGGGCGGGATGCCTCCCCGGATCAGCCTACGCACGCCGACGCGACGCCGGGTCAGACGCCCGCGCCCTCCGACGCCTTCGTCTCGACCGACAGGATCGGCGTGCCGTGCGTCGTCGCCCCCAGCGCGATGGGGTCGACCGTGTCGAACTGCTCGGCGTTGAGCACGATGACGGGCGTGATGAGCGGATAGCCGGCGTCCTCGATGATCTTCCGGTCGAAGGTCACGAGCGGCGTGCCGGTCTCGACACGGTCGCCGTTCTTGACCTTGACGTCGAAGCCTTCGCCCTTGAGGTTGACGGTGTCGATCCCGACGTGGATCAGCAGCTCGATCCCGCCGTCGAGGACGAGGCCGAACGCGTGGCCCGTCGGCTGCGCGGCCGCGATCGTGCCCGAACCGGGCGAGTACACCGTGTCTCCCGACGGGATGATCGCGACGCCCGGTCCCATCGTCCCGCCCGCGAAGACGGGGTCGGGCACCTCGGAGAGCGCGACGACCTCGCCGTCGAGCGGCGAGGCGATCTGCAGGACGCCTCCCACGATGCCCGCGGCGGTGGCTGCCGCGCCCGCGGCGGACGACGCGGCGGCGGCTCCGTCGGTGGCAGCCCCGGTGGCGGCCCCGCCCTTCGCGGCGAGCTCCGCGGCCTCGGCGGCCGCGCGCTCCGCCTCGACCTCGGCCTTCTGCTCGGGCGTCTGGTAGCCCGTGAAGAGGATGAGGAGCATCGCCGTCAGGAACGCGGCGAGGACCGCGATCCCGTACAGGCCGATCGGGTTGAAGGCGGGGATCGTCAGGAGCGACGTGAACACGAACGCCTGCGTCGTCACGCCGTCGGGAAGGCCCATGAACAGGCTGCCGAAGCCGATCACGAGACCGCCGACGAGGCATCCCACGAGCATCCGCGGGTAGATCCGCTTGAACCGCAGATGGATGCCGTACAGCGACGGCTCGGAGATGCCGCCCAGCAGGCCCGCGGCGAGCGCGCCCGTCGCGGTCTGCTTCATCGCGGCATCCTTCTCGCGCCACGCGATGATGAGGACGCCCGCCGTCGCACCGAAGCACGCGAAGTTCCAGGCGCCCATGGGACCCTGGATGAAGTCGTACCCGAGCGTCTGGATGTTCAGCAGCATGATCGCGTTGATGGGCCAGTGCAGGCCCAGCGGAACCATGAACGGATACGCCAGAGGGATGATGATGGCGAAGATGAACGGCGAGAACGAGTTGATCGAGCTGAGCACCTGTGCGAGGCCGGCCCCCGCGTAGACGCCGATGGGCCCGATGAGGAACGCGGTGAGCGGGATCATGATCAGCATGCTGAAGAAGGGCACGAAGATCAGCTGCAGGTTCGGCGTGATGATCCTGCGCAGGCCCTTGTAGAGCGGGCCGAGGACGGCCGCCATGAGAAGCGGCGGGAACACCTGCGAGCCGTAGTTGAAGATCGTGAGCGGCAGGCCGAAGATCGGCACGACCGTGATGTCCTGACCGAGGAAGTGCAGCTGCTGAGCCTCGTCGCTGCTCGCGAGCGCCGCGAAGCCCGGGAGCATGACGACGGCCATGACCGCGAACCCGACCCACGGGTCGGCGCCGAGCTTCTTGGTCGCGTTGTAGGCGACCATGAGCGGCAGGAACACGAAGACGCACTGCCACATGAGGTTGACGAACTGGAACGACACCGGCAGCTCGGTGCGCGGGTCGGCCCAGTTGCCGATCCAGCCGAGCGTCGACGCGAGCGCCATGAAGGTGATGAAGAACGACGCGCCCAGCAGCGCGCCCAGGATCGGGCGGAACGAGTCCGACAGGAACTCGAAGAGCGAGTCGAGCCACGCGACCTTGCCGCGCACGCCCTGCTCTCGTGCGGCCTTCTTGAGGTCGGCGTCCGACAGCGTCTT
This sequence comes from Microbacterium ulmi, assembly GCF_011759705.1. Classification (GTDB taxonomy): domain Bacteria; phylum Actinomycetota; class Actinomycetes; order Actinomycetales; family Microbacteriaceae; genus Microbacterium; species Microbacterium ulmi. Next base: position 740,581 of record NZ_JAAOZF010000001.1, read on the forward strand.
CTTGGCGTCGCCGGCCATCTCGGGCAGCGCCATGATGTCGTTGTAGACGGTCTGAACGCCGCCGCCGATCACGACCTGATAGCGGTTGCCGGCCTGCGGCACTGCCCCCATGACGCCCGGGATCTTCTCGACGACCTTCTGGTCGACGCCTGACGAGTCCACGAGCTGGAACCGCAATCGCGTCGCACAATGGCTGAGGCTCTCAATGTTGCCGGCTCCGCCGACGCTCTTCACGATGTCGCTTGCAGGGCTCCCGGCCATCTGTTCTTCCCCTTCACGATGAAGGCAACGTCGGCTGACCTGCCAGCCGCATTGTTGCGTGTGGAGTGTCGTCCTGCGGGCGACTCTATCGTCACGATGCGTGACGGTCGAGGGTGCACGCGGCGCAGCGGCGGCACTAGCGTTGGGGGCATGTCCACGCCGATCGATCCCACGACGACGCCTGCCTGGGGAGAGCTCTCCTCGCTCCGCGAGTCCTTCTCGCCCGACCTGCGCGGCTGGTTCGCCGCCGACCCCGGCCGCGTCGAGCGGCTCACGTTCCCGCTCGCCGATCTGCACGTCGATCTGTCGAAGAACCTCGTGACCGACGAGATCCTGGCGTCCCTCCTGCGCCTCGCGGAGCAGACCCGGGTCGCCGAGCACGCCGCTGCGATGTTCGCGGGCGAGCACATCAACACGACGGAGGACCGCGCCGTCCTGCACACGGCGCTGCGCCGCCCCGCGGGCGCGGCCCCCGCGCTCGTGGTCGACGGGCAGGACGTCGACGCCGACGTGCAGAGCGTGCTCACGGCCCTCACCGACTTCGCCGACCGGGTGCGCTCGGGCCAATGGCTCGGCGTCACGGGCAAGAAGGTGCAGACCGTCGTCAACATCGGGATCGGCGGCTCCGACCTCGGACCGGTCATGGTCTACGAGGCGCTCACGCCGTATGCCGACGCCGGCATAGAGGCCCGGTTCGTCTCCAACATCGACCCGTACGATCTCGCGCACACGACCGAGGGGCTCGATCCCGAGACGACGCTGTTCATCGTCGCGTCGAAGACGTTCACGACGCTGGAGACCCTCACGAACGCGCGGCTCGCGCGTGAGTGGCTGTGGGCGGGGCTGTCGGCATCCGGCGCGATCGACGGATCGGATGCCTCGAGGACGGATGCCGTGGCCCACCACTTCGTCGCCGTGTCGACGGCTCTCGACAAGGTCGCGGCGTTCGGCATCGACCCCGCGAACGCATTCGGGTTCTGGGACTGGGTGGGCGGCCGCTACTCCGTCGACTCGGCGATCGGCCTCTCGCTCGCCATCGCGCTCGGCCCGGACGCCTTCCGCGAGCTGCTCGCGGGATTCCACGCCGTCGACGAGCACTTCCGCACGACGCCCCCCGCGGCGAACGTGCCGCTGCTGATGGGGCTCCTGAACGTCTGGTACACGAACTTCCTCGGGGCGCAGTCGCATGCCGTGCTCCCGTACGCGCAGCAGCTGCACCGCTTCGCCGCCTACCTGCAGCAGCTCACGATGGAGTCCAACGGCAAGTCCGTCCGCTGGGACGGCTCGCCCGTCACGACCGACACGGGCGAGGTGTTCTGGGGCGAGCCCGGCACGAACGGGCAGCACGCGTTCTACCAGCTCATCCACCAGGGCACGCGCCTCATCCCCGCCGACTTCATCGCGTTCGTCAACCCCGCGTATCCGCTCGAGGACGACGGGCGCGACGTGCATGGCCTCTTCCTCGCGAACTTCCTCGCGCAGACGAAGGCGCTCGCGTTCGGCAAGACCGCTGAGGAGGTCGAGGCGGAGGGCACGGCGGGTGCGCTCGTCGCCGCGCGCACGTTCGCGGGCAACCGCCCGACGACGTCGATCTTCGCGGACTCGCTCACTCCGCGCGTGCTCGGCGAGCTCATCGCGCTGTACGAGCACATCACGTTCACGCAGGGCGTCGTCTGGGGCGTCAACTCGTTCGATCAGTGGGGGGTCGAGCTGGGCAAGCAGCTCGCTCTGCAGATCGCTCCGGCGATCGAGGGCGACGACGCCGCCGTCGCGGCCCAGGATGCCTCGACCCGGGCTCTTCTCGCCTACTACAAGGAGCATCGCCGGGGCTGAGCCGCACTCCTGCCGACCGCCCGCGCGCCGCGATTCCCGGCGCGCGGGCGGTGCGCTTTCACGCCCGGTGCCGTGCCGTGCGTTCAGGCTCCTCCCACGTTCCTTCCAGGTCAGCCAGGGTTACCGTCCAGAAAGTCAACGCAGACTCGATGACTTGTGCCGGCGTCTCGTGCCCGACGAGACGCGACGACCCGAGTCGCGGCACGCAGATCTGGAAGGACGTCGTCCACCATGCCCTCACGCAAGGCTCTTCGTCGCGCGCGCCGGATGCGCGCACTCACCCGCCCCGCGATCGCCGTCGCGGCGGCCACCGCCATCGTCGCGCTGACCGGAGGCGCCGCGTTCGCGGCCCAGACCCAGTCCGAGGTCACGGCGACCTCGCTCAGCGCGATGTCGGAGAACGCGCGCAAGACGCTGCACGACGCCCGCGAGGCCGTCGGCGCCGCCACGAAGACGACGACGGAGGCCGAGGCATCCGGACTCGACCTCGGCGGAGCCGACACGAAGGTCGACACGTCGGCGCTGCGCGACGAGATCGAGCGCCTCTCGACGCTGGACGTGCTGCCCGTGTTCCTGCTCACGGACGTCGTCGCCGAGACGCGGGCCGAGACGGCGCGCGTCGGGCACGAGACGTTCCTCGTGCACTCCGCGCTCGCGACCGCTCAGGCGCGCAAGGCGGCGGAGGAGGCCGCCGCGCGCGCAGCGGCCGAGGCGGCCGCACGGGCCGCTGCCGAGGCGGCCGCGCAGGCCGCGGCGAACACGCCCGAGGGCGCCAAGGCCACCGCGCGTCAGATGGCGTCCGACCGCTACGGCTGGGGAGACGGCCAGTTCTCATGCCTCGAGTCGCTGTGGAACCGCGAGTCCAGCTGGAACTACCAGGCGTACAACGCCGGCAGCGGCGCGACCGGCATCCCGCAGGCGCTCCCGGGCAGCAAGATGGCCAGCGCCGGCAGCGACTGGCAGTCGAACGCCACGACGCAGATCGCGTGGGGTCTCGACTACATCTCGCGCGCGTACGGCACCCCGTGCGGCGCGTGGGGCCACTCGCAGGCGACGAACTGGTACTGAACCGAGGGGCGGATGCCGCGGCACGGCCCCGCCGCGCGTCGACAGGGTGCGGAGGGAATGATCCTCCCGATAGCGTGTGATCGACGCGAGTTGCGCCGAGCGGAAGGGGCCCCGTGATCGCGAGCCGTCGCAGTGCGCTGCCGCTCAGTGCGCATCCCCTCGGTGCGCATCCCCTCAGTGCGCATCCCCTCGGTGCGCATCCCCTCGGTGCGCATCCCCTCGGTGCGCATCCCCTCAATGCGCATCCCCTCGAGCTGGCGTGGGATGCCGCGGCCTCACGCGTCTCGACGGCGGACGGCGGCTGAGCCATGTGGCTCGAGTCGCTCGCGATCCTCGGCGCCGGCGCGTGGGCCGGCATGATCAACGTCATCGTCGGCTCGGGGACGCTCGTGACCTTCCCCGTGCTCATCATGCTCGGCTATGCGCCGATCACGGCCAACATCTCGAGCGGGATCGGGCTCGTCGCCGGCTCCGTCACGGGCGCCGTCGGCTTCCGGCGCGAGATCTCCGAGCAGCGCACGCTCGCTCTCCTGCTGCTTCCCGCGGGCTGCGCCGGCGGCCTCGCGGGCGGTCTGCTGCTGCTCGCGCTGCCGCCTGAGGCGTTCCGCAAGATCGTGCCGGCTCTCGTGGGCCTGGGCATCGTCATGGTCGTCGTCGGACCCGCGCTGCAGCGCTGGCTCGCGAAGCGCCGGGCGGGAGCGCCGAGCGAGGGCGTCGAGAGCATGAGCGTCGGCAAGCGCATCGGAAACCTCGTCGCGGTCTTCCTCCTCGGCGTGTACGGCGGCTACTTCGGCGCCGCGCTCGGGGTCATCCTGCTGGGCGCGCTCGGCATCCTCTCGACGATCGCGCTGCCCAAGCTCAACGCGATCAAGAACCTGCTGGTCGTCGGCATCAACGGCGTCTCGGCGACGCTGTTCATCGTCGTGGCCACGGGCTACATCAGCTGGCGCGCCGTCGCGCTCCTCGCGATCGGCTCGACGCTCGGGGGCCTTCTCGGCGCGCGCATCGGGCGTCGCATCCCGTCATGGCTGCTGCGAGCGACGGTCGTCGTCGTGGGCACGATCGCGCTCGTGAACCTGATCGTCAACTCCTGACGCGGCGGTTGGCGCCGCACTCAGGCGGCGATGCGCTCGCGCTCCGCCTGCGCCGGCACGGCAGCCGGGACGTCGGCCGCGGCATCCTTCGCGACCCGCGGCGATCCGCCGACGACCCAGTACGCGATGCCCACCACGACGGCTCCGCCGACGAGGTTGCCGAGGCCGACCCAGAGCAGGTTGCCGCCGAACAGGGCCCACGTCGCGTTGGGGTCGCCGAGCACGAGACCCATCGCGTACGTCGTCATGTTCGCCACGACGTGCTCGAAGCCCGATGTGATGAAGGCCAGGATCGCGGCGAAGATGACGGCGATCTTGGCGCCCTCGCTCTTCAGACGCGCGCACATCCAGATCGCGAGACAGACCAGCACGTTGCACAGGATGCCGCGCACGAACAGCGTGAGCGGCTCCTCGGCGGCCTTCGCCGCGAGCATGTCGCCGAGCATCGTCCCGGCCGCGGCATTGGCGTGCAGCACGCCCGAGACCGCGACGAGCGATCCGAACACGAGGGATCCCGCGAGATTCGCGAGGAACGTCACCGACAGCGCGCCGACGGCAGGACCGACCCGCACCGCCCGCATGAGGCTCCCCTGGGTGAGCGTCATCATGCCCGAGGTGACGAGCTCCGCGCCCGCGAAGACGACGAGGGTCAGGGCGACGCCGAAGACGAGACCGCTCACGAGCTTGCCGAACCCCGTGCCGGCGGCGAAGAGCGGCCCTGCGGCGTTCAGCATGAGCACGACGGCGACGCCGACGTACGCGCCGGCGAGCATCCCGGAGATCCAGAAGCGCGCAGGCGTACGCAGTCCGTCGACCTTGTGCCGCGCGGCATCCGCCTGCACGTGCAGTGTCTGTTCGATCGTGAGCACGCTTGCCCCCCTAACCAGACCATGATACATGTGGTCTGACCATAGCGCCAGGCGGATGAGCCGATGCGCCGCCGACGGGGCGGCCTCGGTCGAGATCGGGCGCGGGCGGTCGCGGTCTCCGATCACGACCGGCGGGGATCGCCACCGCTCATTTCGACAATCCTTGACAATATTTCCTGTCAAGGGTTATCGTGACGTCCATGGAGAATGTTCACGTACTCTCGGACGCCGCGGTCGTCGAGGTGGCACTCGATCCCGTTCGACGCGCGATCCTCGACGCGCTGACCGAGCCGGGGTCGGCATCCACGATCGCGGCCGCCGTGGGATCGACGCGCCAGAAGGTGAACTACCACCTCAAGGCCTTGGAGGCCTGTGGGCTCGTGGAGCCCACCGAGACACGCGCGTGGGGCGGCATCACCGAACGGTTCGTGCGCCGCTCGGCGCGTCATCTCGTCGTCTCGCCCGACGTGCTGCAGAGCACCGCCGTCGAGCCGGACAGGATCGCCGATCGTCTCTCGGCCGCGTACCTGATCGCCGTGAATGCTCGGACGGTCTCGGAGGTGGGGGCGATCGCGAGCAGCACGGCGAGCGGAACGCGTCTGCCGACCCTGACCATCGACACCGTCATCGGGTTCGGCTCGCCCGAGGACCGCGCCGCGTTCGCCGCCGATCTGCAAACGGCCGTCGCGGCCCTGACCGCGAGGTATCACCGCGACGACGGGCGGCCGCACCGGCTGACCGTCTCGTCCTACCCCCGACCGAAGGAGTCATCATGACCGGTCCCGACCGCCGCGTCGAGCACAGGATGGAGCGCGCCTACGAGGTGGGTGCGACCCCCGAGCAGGTGTGGGAGGCGATCGCCACCGCCGACGGCATCTCGTCGTGGATGGTGCCGACGCGGCTGGATCCCCGCGTCGGCGGCGAGGTGTCGTTCGATCTCGGCGACGTCACGTCGACCGGCGTCGTCACCGAGTACACGCCGAACGCCCGGTTCGCCTACGAAGAGCCGTGGCCGATCGCCGAGCGAGCGGAGGAGCTCCCGGCCGAGATGGCCGAATGGTTCCGGGCGCTCGGCGTGCCGCTGGCGAAGGTGTACGACGACCTGTCGTCGGTCACGCCGATCGCGACGGAGTTCCTCGTCGAAGCGGCATCCGGCGGCAGCTGCGTGATTCGGATCGTCACGAGCGCGTACGGGACCGGCGCGGACTGGGAGAACGAGTTCTTCACCGAGATGGTGGCGAGCCTCGCCCCCATCCTCGACCAGCTCGCGGCGCACTTCGCGCGCGCGGCGATGAACACGGAGATCACGAGATGAACGCCGCCGCCTCGATCGTCGTCACGCCGGTACACGTGGCCGACCTCCTCGTGGAGGGCGAGCCGATGCCCGTCTACGTGCACGTGATCGACCATCCCGATGCGCGCGTGCTGGTCGACACCGGCATGATCGACCTCCACCCCGCCGTCGCCGACCTCGATCCGCGCCTTCGCCCGCTGAGCCGGCAGCACGACGTCGACCTCGCCGGCATCGACATCGTGGTCAACACCCACCTGCACTTCGATCACTGCGGCGGCAACCGCCTCTTCGCCGGCAGGCCGATCCACGTCCAGCGCCACGAGCTCGACGACGCCCGCACCGAGGACGACTACACCATCCGAGAGTGGGTCGACGCGCCCGGCGTGAGCTATGTTCCCGTCGACGGCGAGGTGGAGCTGCTTCGCGGGCTGCGTCTCATCCCGGCACCGGGCCACACGCGCGGCTCGCAGATCGTCGTCATCGAGGATGCCGAGCATCCCGTCGTCGTCGCCGGCGACACGGCCGTCTGGTTCGGCGAGCTGGACGACCCGCGCACCGACGGCCAGCGCCTCGTGCGCTCTCTGCAGCCAGAACGCGTCTGGCTCTCCCACGTCCGCGATCCGTGGAGACCAGCACTGCCTGGCTGACTCACGAAGGGTCGACCTTGTCACGCGAGGGGTCCTGAATCGTGTGCAGTCGAGCTCCAGCCACGACGGATGCCGCACGCCGCCGAACGCCGCCGAAGACACGGGACGAGGTCACCCCACCCCCGACGCGGCGACGCTCGCCGTGCGTGCGTGCTGGCGATGGGGCTGCCGCGACGATGTGGGAGGCGACATGGGCCGCATCGCGCCCCACACCGGCGAGCAACATGGAGGAGAACGCGTACTGGAAGCTGAGGCCGCAGAAGTACAGGCCGGGTGCCCGCTCGACGACGCCGCGGAGTTCGATCGGCCAACCGTCCTCACCGACGATCGGGACCTGGATCCAGTCGAACGCCTGCCGGAAGCCGGTCGCCCAGATGACGTTGGCGACCGGGCGTGGCTCGCCGCCGACGACCGGGCGCCCGGACCGAACCTCCTCGACGCGGTCATAGGCCCGCTCGACGCCTCGCGTCGCGAGGTCGGAAGACTTCACGCGCAGCATGGGCGCGCCGTGGAAGCGCAAGTGAGCCATCTCCTTGCGTCCCATCGACGTGCGCCTCGTCAGAAGATGGCGCCAGGCGAAGAGCAGGATCGGGAACAGCAGGCGCATCCGCCACGACTCGTGGCGCACGGGGATCTGTCCACAGTCGCGTCCGACGAGGGTCGTCGCATGGGTCCCTGCCGTCTCGTAGGCGATCTCGGTTCCGGAGTGGGATGCCCCGACGACGAGCACCGGCCCGTCCCGGAGCTGGCTGGGACGTCGATACTCGCTGGAGTGCAGCTGAACGATGGCCGGATCCAGATCGCGGGCGATGGCCGGCACGTGGGGCGTCTTCCCGAAGGTTCCCGTGGCGACGACGACATTGGAGCACACGTACGTCTCACGATCTGTCGTGACGAGGTACCCGCCGTCCGACGTCGGACTCAGCCTTCGGACGTGCACGCCGAGACGGATCGGAAGCTGCCAGTGCTTCGCGTACTCCTCGAGATAGTCGGCGACGTCGTCCTTGCCCGGGAACGACCAGCCCTTCGCGGGGAACGGCAGGCCCGGCAGAGCGTCATACTTCGCGGGGGTGAAGAGCCGCAGGCTGTCCCACTGCTGCCGCCAGTGATCGCCGACCCGGGCGTTGGCGTCGAGGATCACGAAGGGACGGCCCTGGCGCTGCAGGTGATAGCCGGTCGCGAGTCCGGCCTGACCGGCGCCGACGACGACCGTCTCGATGCCGATCCCGATATCGACAGGTTTCTTGTCCATAGTTTGCACGATAGACAAGAAACCTGTCTTCTGTCAATCGCCGCACCACCGCCCGCAGGCCGTGGTCAGCACATCCGTGCGCGCGTCCGGGGGCAGGTCAGTCACCGACCCGGGCGGCGAACTCGGTCTGGATCGCATCCAGGTCGGCGCGGAGCTGACGGAGCCGATCCTGGCCTATCAGCGCGACCACCCGACCCTCCAGTTCCGGCACGAGCACCTGCGCGGCTGCGAGCACGCGGCGTCCGCGATGTGTGGGAAGCACGAGCTTCGCCCGGCGATCCGTCGGATCGGGCGTTCGTGCGACGTAGCCCGTCTGCTCGAGATGGACGACGAGTTCGGCCATCGCCTGCTTGGTCATGTGGGCGCGCTGGGCAAGGCTGCTCACGGTCGTGCCCGTGTCGTCGAGATACTGGAAGACGGCGGCGTGGGCGGGCCGGAGGTCGGAGAACCCCTCCCGAACGAGATGCGGAATCACGAGATCGTTGAGCGCGGTGAAAGCCTCACGGAGGGCGACCGCCAGGTTGCGAGGACGCTCGCGGCCGCTGAGCCCGGGAACACTTCTTGACATAGGCAGGTCTCCTGTCTAACTTGACGGTATGGACATGCTACCTGTCGAATCACCCGTCACGACCGAGACACTCCGCGTCGGCTCCGAACTGGCCGCCGTTCTCGCCACCACCGAGGAGACGAACGGGGACCTGTTCGCCGTCGAACTGCGGATGCCCCCGGGCGGCGGCCCGCCCGTCATGCATCGGCACGCGCCGAGCGAGATCTACCAAGTGCTCTCCGGAGAGTTCACCTTCTACATCACGGGGGACGACGGCGTGACCGCCCGCCGCGTCGCACGCGCGGGCGAGACCGTGACGATGGCCGGCAACACGCCCCACACCGTCCGCAACGAGTCGAACGAGGACGCGGTGGCCTTTCAGGTGCATGCACCCGGCGGGCCGATGGAGGGATTCACCCGCAGCGCGGCGCGGCTGGCTGCCGACCACACGCCGACGATCGAGGAGGTCCTGACGATCGCACAGCGCAACGGCATCGAGTTGCTGGGGCCTGTGCCGCACGTCGGGTCCGCCTGACGGGACTTCATCGTCCTCGGCATCCCGTTCTTCATGCTGTGGACGCCGTCAGTGGTCGTGCTGCCCGGAACCGAGGGCATGCGCGAGTACCGCGACTGGCGGTTCCACGCCGTGGGATTCGCACGCGGCACCGGTGTCGCCCTCATCGGCGCCCTCCTCTGCGGCGCCGTGGCAGTCGCTATCGAAGCGCTCGTCGCCCGGGCGGCGTGAACAGGTCTGGCCTCGATCATCCCGGTGATCCTCACGACGCCCGCGTTGGTTCTGTCGGATCTCGCCAGGTGTCGGATCGTGATGCACCGACCTGGGCTTCTCTCGAAGGAAAGGACGGTCGTAGAGAGTGATCCCTCTCAGGACACCTGTCATGAACCTGACTCTTCAGAGTTGAGATGCGTGTGTGTGAAGGTGCTGGGTGCGATAGCGGGGGCACGTGTGAGGCCAGGCCTCGACGCCGGGGGGACCAAGCAAGCCCGCAACCGAGGCTCGCATCGTGTTCGACCCTACGGCCGACGCTCTCGCGTGCTGCGCACGGCGCCTACTTCCGATTTGATCTGCGGGTCGGGCATGGCAGGCAGAGAAGCGTCGACTGCTGACGTGGGGTGTCAATCAGTTCCACGACTGCGTAGTCTCAGCGTGACAGTCGAACGTGAAGCCACCAAGACGAGATTGGTGAGGCAACGGTCCCGGCGAATTCTCCGAAGGAAACACAGTCCGCGCCCATGTACGCACACGAGCTCACCCCTGAAGAGATTTCGAGGAGACGCTCCATCTGGTTGGAGCACGTCAGCACGACGCCTGTGCTCCTCTATGCATTGAAGCGCATCGGGGACTACCAGGTTTCGGACGGGGCGGAGTCCGGGCCAAACTTCACCGGCCGGTACTTGCGCTACCGGCGAGGCAACGTGGAGTCGCTTGTGATCTACTCTCTTGAAACCTCGGATGTCGATCAAGCAACTGCACACATCTGGTTTCGCAACTTCCAGACCCCGCAACCGGAGCTGAAGCAGGACGACGACGGCACTGAACTCTACATCGATGGCCGGCAGGTACAGTGCGGCTTGCGGTCCGATACAACAGCGTGGCTGCTTGTAGCGTCCGACAGCACGCTGGTTATTCTTGGCCGAGGCGCGAGGCCTCGCGAGCTCCAGTTGAAGCGGATCGACCGCTTGGACCAGGTGCCCCTTAGCGCGTGACCGGAAGCGTGCGAAGGAGTTCCTGCACGCTCCCGGTTCCGCGAACGCCTCAGGAGATCAGTGCGCTCGACGCCGGGTCGAGAACAGTACAGTCCCAGAGAATTGTTTCGACGGTGCCGCCCAGCTCCGCACTGGCGCGTCCGTTGCCGGTGAACACAACGTCGCTCTGTTCCCAGTCGGCGGGCGGGAACGAGGCCTCGTCGAGGAAGGTATCGCCGTTGCTTTGTCCGTCATACGTGACGTAGAGCCCGCGAGTGCGTTCGTCCCGTCGATCGCGGCGAGCCAGTCTTGGGTCAAGGTCACGGAGAACTCTCCCTTCCGGAGAATCCCGCACCCGATCAGAGCGCTCCTGTGGAACCTCCCGGCTTGAACCGGAAGCTACTCCCGCCTCGGAGCAGCGCTACGCGGCGCGCCGCTCTGCCGACAACTGGAGTGAGACGACTCGACAGGTCCGTGAGAATCGGACAACTGGAGTGAGACACGACAGTCCCAAAGAATCACGAAAAGATAACGCTCACCCCTTCCTTTCGTTATCTCGTCGTTATAGAGTGCTTGCACGGTAGTTGTTTTGCTGTGGCAGCTGCCGGCATGTGATTGCAGGACACTCTTGGTGCAAGGGACAAGGGCCGGTCGGGAGCCTCTCCGACCGGCCCTTACTCTGTCCGTGCCCGCCCCGCGGATGCCGCGCCGAGCCGAGCGCCCCGGTCTCCCGTGAGGACGGCCGCGGCATCCGGGATCAGACGCCGCCCGCGCCGCCGCCGCCCCCGCCGCCCCCGGCGGAGCCGCCGCCCGACGAGCCTCCCGACGTCGACGACGATGACGCCGTGCTCGCCGACAACGATGAGATGCCGGACGAGAACGATGCCGCGTGGAACCCGCTCGCGCCCGCGTACCATCCGGGCGAGTTGCCGTCGCCGTAGAGCACCGCAAGGCGCTCGGCCCACTCCTTCTCCTGGCCGAACACGACGGCGTAGGGCAGCAGCGTCTCGTAGAGCCTGAGCATGACCCGCGGGTCGTTCGTGTCGACGGGCACGCGCTCGGCGCCCTGCGGCGACTGCAGCATCCGGATGCGGTCGGCCTCGGCCCACTCGATGAACACCCGCAGACCCGCGAGGTGGTCGCGCACCTCCGAGCCCTTGGCCGTGAGGGGTTTGCGGGCCATGATTCCGCTCACGACGACGATCGCGACGACGGCCACGGTCATGAGGCCGACGGGCAGGAGCGGTCGCACGAACCCCCCGAGCGCCAGCCCGCCGAAGACGATCACGAGCGTCGCGAGCGCGACCGTCAGCAGGACCGGCCACACGCGGGTCCACGCTCCGACGGACGTGCGCAGGCCGCGGCGGCCCAGCTCCCTCTCCGCGGCCCGCAGGATCCGCTGAGCCGCCGTCGACAGGCGCGTGTCGCTGCGGCCGAACTCGAACTCCTCCCCCGGCATCCCCGTCGGGAAGAGCCCGTCGAGCAGCATCCGCCCGTCGCCGTCGGCGCGCGACGGATCGACGAGCTGCGCCTTGAGCTTCGTGCCGCCGAAGAGCTTGCGATCGCCTTCCACGATCCGGATGCTGCCGACGACAGCCTGCTCGAGCACCTCTGCGGGGATCGCCTTCGTGGGCCTGCCCAGCAGCACGGCGCTCTCGAGGGCATCGATGTCGTTCGGGGGCGTGTACTCGGCGATGATCGTCGGCCGTCCCGGTCCGTCGCCGAGCCTCCGCGCGCGTGTGACGCCCGCCGCGGTGACCGCGCCGGCGAGCCCCACGGCCGAGATCCACTGCGCCCAGCCCCACCCTGACGCGAGGAAGGACGAGTCGAATCCCGCGAAGGTGTCCGGCTCGAACGCGACGGCGATCGTCATCGTCTGGTACGGCGCGATGTCGGATGCCGCTGCCCGCACCTGTGTCGTCCCGTCGGGTGCCGCGGTCGCCTCGATCTCGCACGGATCCGTCGACTCGGCGTATCCGCGATAGCACGCCTGCGCTCCCGTCAGGGCATCGGACAGGTCCGCGTCGAGATGAAGCGTCGCCGTCACTCGTCCGTACGGCTGCGCCGACTCGAGTCCGTTCACCTGCCAGTAGAACTCGTCGACGCCCGTGTCTGCGAAGTGCCGCGTGACGTTGCGCAGACGGTAGGTGAACACGTAGGTCTGCGCGCCGTGCACGTAGTCGTCGGCGCGCGACGTCATCGTGAAGACACCGTCCTCCGTGTCGACCTCGGCGGGCCGTGGGGCACCCTCGCCGTCGGTGATCGAGACGAACTCGGGCTTCATCGGAGCGCCGAGGTAGCTGTCGGGGATGCTGCGGCGCATGCCGCGGTTCTGGTCGAACTCGGGGAACACCGCGACGAACGTCTCGACGACCTCGAGCGTGCTCGTGCCGTCCTGCGCACGCCCGAGCGTGTAGTCGACGTCCATGCTCTCGAACGTGAAGTCGTCGACGCCGAACGGAGCGATCGCCTCGACCGCCGCCTGCGAGGCGAGCGCCGCCGGCGCCGCCAGCGCGAGGGATGCCGCAGCCACGACGAACGCGATTCCGAGGGTGCGCAGCATCCGTGCCATGCGGCCAGCCTAGGACCGAGGCGGACGAGTACTCTTGTGCCGATGACTGACCGGCGACTCGCGATCGATGCCTGGGAGAGTCTCTTTCGTGCCCAGCACGAGATCTTCGAGGAGATCAGCGCGGACTTCGACACGGGCGTGCTCGCGCAAGGCGAGTACGACGTGCTGCTGACCGTCATGCGCGGGCCCGGCCGGACGGCGCGGCTCCGCGATGTCACCGCGAACATGCTCATCAGCCAGCCGAGCGTCTCGCGCCTGGTCGATCGCATGGCCGCGCGCGGCCTCATCTCGAAGTGCCCCGATCCCGACGACGGGCGCGGCGCCCTCGTGCGCGCGACCGAGGAGGGCGCGTCTGCATTCCTCGACGTCGCGACGGTGCACGGGAGGTCGATCATCGAGCGGATGTCGGGGCTCACGGACGAGGAGCTCGAGCAGCTGCGTGCCCTGACCTCGAAGCTGCGCAGTCCGAGACCCGTCGACTGAGCCCGCTTCGCCCGCGCCGCTCACGGCGTGAGGACGGGCCACGCCACCGAGTCCGCCTGGTACCACTCCCACCCGCGATGCTCCCACAGCGTCGCCTGGGCGGCGAGCCGGTGGCGGTACTCGTCCCATTCGGTCGGACGGGCAGACCATGCCCGCTCGGCGGCGCCGGGCAGACGCGGGAGCAGCAGCAGCTCGAGGTCGGAGCGCGAGGTCACGGTCTCGCACCACACCGCCGCCTCGACGCCCGCGACCTGATCGTCGGACTCGATGTGCGCGACGTCCGCGACGACGTCCCACGCGACGCCGTCGCGGAGGCGCGCGGGCGGATAGACCGGCATCCCGAGTCGCGCGCGGACGGCGTTCTGTGCGGGATCGACGGAGTCGTCGCCGTGGGGACGGTCGAGGTACAGGCGTGCGCTGGGTGAGAGGAGGACGCGGGCACCGCGCGCCAGCGCACGGGGCACGTCGTCGACGGCTGCGCGCAGATTGTCGATCAGGATGTCGAGGAATGCGTTCGGCACGCGGCCGCGCAGAGACTCCGCCGCCGCCGCAGGGATGTCGATCCAGTGCTGAACGACGGTCTCGGCGTCGACTTCGGCGCGAGCCGCCTCCTGCCAGCCGACGACCTTCTTGCCGCGGCCGCGCACGAGTGCGGCAGCCTGCTCGACGAATGCGATGTGAGCCGAGGAAGGCATGCCGAACGCCTCGTCGCCGCCGAGGTGGACATATGCGCTGCGGGGGAACTGGGGCAGCACGCCGTCGAGCACGTCCTCGACGAAGGCCCAGACGTCATCGCGCGACGGATCGAGGAGCCCGCCCGCGACGGCGAGGCCTTCGACGTCCGACGGCACGACGCCTGCCGGGGCGAGCCCGGGGTACGACCGGATCGCGGCCGACGCGTGCCCCGGCATGTCGATCTCGGGCACGATCGTGACGAAGCGCTCGGCGGCGTACGCATCGAGTCCTGCCATGTCGGCGAGGGAGTAGAAGCCGCCGGGGCGGTCGCCGCCGGCGCCGCGCGCGCCGACCTCCGTGAGCGCGGGCCGGGCCGGCACCTCGATGCGCCATCCCTGGTCGTCTGTGAGGTGAAGGTGCAGCACGTTGAGCTTGTACAGCGCGCACATGTCGATGACGCGCTGAACGGTGTCGACGTCGTGGAACGTGCGCACGACGTCGAGCGACAGTCCGCGCCACGCGAAGCGCGGGCCGTCGACGAGCCGGGCCGCCGCCAGCTCCGCCGTCGCGCCGCGCAGCTGCGTCGCGACCAGCTGACGCAGCGTCGTGAGGCCGCGGTGCACGGCCTCGGGGGTCGGGCCCCACACCTCGATGCCGTCCGCCGTGATGCTCAGCGCATGGCGCTCGTCGCCCGGGCCGTCGACTGCTGCACCGTCGGCGCGCACACCCGCCGCGATCCCGACGGTCTCGATGCCGTCGGCGCCGAGCCGCACCCGCACGGCCGGCGCACCCGGCTCAGGAGCAGGCTCGAGGCCCGTGTCGCGGCGCAGGTCGTCGACGAAGCGGCGCACGACGCTCGTGAGAGCATCGGATGCCGCGACGACGGGCGTCGCCGCGGTGAACAGGAACGGGCAGTCCCCGCTGCCGCCGGATGCTCCGGCGACAGCGGGGACGATCGCGGTCGAGGTCAACGAGCCGCCTTGATCGGGACGATGCACAGCGCACCCACGATCGCGAGGGCGAGACCGAGCGGGAAGATCGGCGCATAGCCGAACGACACGACGATCAGGCTGCCGATGAACGGGCCGAGCGACTGCGGCAGGGTCGCGGCGATGTTGAGCACGCCGAGGTCCTTCGCGTACGTGTCCTGCGACGGGAGCAGCTCGCTCATGAGCGCGGCATCCGCCGACAGGTACGCGCCGAAGCCGAGGCCCGCGATGCCCGCGTACAGGAACATGCCCAGCATGGTCGGCATGACGAACGGGATCAGCATGCCCGCGCCCATGAGCAGCGCCGCGACGATCACGATCGGCTTGCGACGTCCCACGCGGTCGGACAGCGGACCCGAGATCGCGAGGGCGATGAGGGCCGCGACCAGCAGGACGAGGCTCAGCCTGGGGACGGTCGAGACGGCGTCCTCGCCGAGGCCGATGTAGTCCTGAAGGATGTAGAGCGTGTAGCCGTAGATCAGGAAGTACCCGGTGAACAGCGTGATGCGGCCCCAGAAGCCCCACGCGAAGTCGGGGTGCTTGCGAGGGCTGACCCAGAACGTCTTGAGGAAGAGCACGATCGAGAAGCGCTCGTTGACCTGGTCCTTCGACGACGCGTCCGGCGCGAGGACGACGAACAGCACGACGAGGATCAGCAGGATGCCGGGGAGCAGGAGGTAGCCGGCGGAGATGTTCTTCGCCATGGCGGCGCCATAGATCGATCCGCCGAGCGTGCCGAGCATGAGGCCGATGCCGGAGAGCGTCGAGAAGACACCGCGCGCAGAGACCGGGACGCGCTCCGGGAGCAGCGCGGTGAGCGGACTGATGATGAAGTTGATCGCGACCTGCACCATGATCCACCCGATGAGCAGCTGGATGAAGCCGTTCGCGACCCCCATGAAGATGAGCGCGAGACCCGTCAGGAGCGCCCCGCCCAGGATCCACGGGGTGCGGCGTCCGAAACGCGATCGGGTGCGGTCGGAGAGCAGACCCAGCACGGGGCTCGCGACGATCGCGACGGCCGCGCCGACACCCGTGATGATGCCGAGGTTCTGCGCCTTGTTCGCCTCGTCGAGGGCCTGGAGCTGCAACGGCAGGAACATGCCGGGGACAGCGCCGACGATCGTATAGAGGACGATGTTGAGGGGTGTGATGAAGCCGAACAGGCGCCTCACGGGAGGCGTGAGCTTAGATTTCGTGATCGCCGTCGCTCCGGGTGCGACCGCGGGGGGAGTGCTCGTCATCGGACGTGTCCGCCTATCTAACGGGGATAAGATAGTGTGACTATACGGATGAGGTCGTCACGGCACAACCGGCGGATCGAGGAGGATGCATGCGCAGGCGTCTGACCCCTGAGGCGCGGCGAGCCGAGATCGTCGAGGTCACGAAAGCCGCGATCACCGAGGTCGGCTACCGATCGCTGACGATGCGCGAGGTCGCCCGTCGATGCGGGATGTCGGCCCCCGGCATGATGCACTACTTCCCCGATCTCCCCTCCTTGCTCGGCGCCGTGCTCGACGGACGCGACGAAGCCGACATCCGGGCGATCGTCGGCGACCTCGCTCCCGATGCGACGCTGGCCGACGTGCTCGATCGTGCGCGGCGCTACTACGCCTCGCGGCGACGCGAGATGCGGGCGTTCGACGTCCTGGAAGCAGAGGCGCTCGATCCGAGCCATCCCGCACACGAGCACTTCCGCGCTCGGGCGCAGCGCACGCTCGACCATCTGCGGCCGCTCGTCGAGCGCGAGTTCGCCGACCCGCACGAGACGGTCCGCATCGTGCGGATCATCCTCGACGGCATGCGCGTCGAACGGCTGCGGTCCGCGACCCCGCTGGAGGACGCGGGCGATCACGAGGCGAGGGAGGATGCCTCGGACGCCGATTGGGCTGCCGCGCGCCGCGTCATCGATCTGCTTCCTCGCCGCGCCGACGTCGCCGCTTACGCGGCGAGCGCTACGGCGTCCGGCGGCGCAGCGTGAGCGACGCCAGGATCAGCGCGCCGACCGCGAACGCGGCGACCACGAGGAGGGGCCGGTACACGTCCCACCCTTCGTCGCCCGCGGTGACGGCGTTGATCGCGTCGATCGCATAGCTCAGCGGCAGCCAGTCGCTGATCGCGTGCAGGACGTCGGGCATCTGGTCGCGCGGCATGAACAGCCCGCCGAGGATGATCTGCGGGAACACGAGCACGGGCATGAACTGCACGGCCTGGAACTCCGTGCGCGCGAACGCGCTCGCGAGCAGGCCGAGCGCAGTGCCGAGGATCGCATCCACGACGGCGACGAGTCCCAGCTGCCAGATGGGCCCCTCGACCTCGAGCCCGCACACGGCGACGGCGAAGGTCACCGTGATGATCGCCTGCAGCGTCGCCATGAGCCCGAACGCGAGGGCATAGCCGAGGATGAAGTCGGCCTTGCCGATCGGAGTCGTCATGAGGCGCTCGAGCGTGCCCGACCGCCGTTCGCGCAGCGTCGTGATCGATGTGATGAGGAACATCACGACGAAGGGGAACAGGGCGAGGATGGCGCCGCCGAACTGGTCGAACACGCCCTCCTGGTCGCTGAAGAGCCACGCGAACAGGCCGACGAGCAGGCTCGGGGCCACGAGCATGAGCGCGATCGACCGGTGGTCGTGGCTGAGCTGCCGCAGCACGCGCCCCGACGTCGCGAAGGTGCGCGTGAGGTTCATCGCTCGCGCTCCTCTCGCGCGTCACGGCGTCTCGGCGCATGGGTCGCGGCATCCCGTTCGATGAGGGCGAGGAACGCGGCGTCCGGGTCGTCCGTGCCGGTCTCGGCGAGGAGGGCCGCCGGCGTCGTGTCGGCGATGATGCGGCCCGCCCGCATGAGCAGGAGCCGGTCGCAGCGCAGCGCCTCGTCCATGACATGGCTGCTGACGATGAGCGTCGTGCCGGCGTCGGCGAGTCCGCGGAAGACCGTCCACAGCTCCGCGCGCAGCACGGGGTCCAGACCCACGGTGGGCTCGTCGAGAACGACGAGGTCGGGCGAGCCGAGCATCGCGACGGCGAGCGAGACGCGGCTCTCCTGCCCTCCGCTGAGCGACGCGATCGTCTGGTTCGCATGGTCGACGAGTCCGACCTGCGAGATCACGCGGTCGACGTCGGCCGACGCGGCGCCGATGAGCCGCGCGAAGTAGCGCAGGTTCTGCCGGATCGTGATGTCGGCGTACACCGATGCCGCCTGCGTGTCGTAGGCGACGCGGTGGCGAAGGGATGCCGAGCCCGCCGGCTGTCCGAGGACCTCGACCGTGCCGCCCTTGACCTTCTGCACGCCGACGATCGAGCGCATGAGCGTCGTCTTGCCGCAGCCGGACGGTCCGAGCAGACCCGTGATCTGGCCGCGCGGAATGTCGACGTCGAGCCCGTCGAACACGTCGATCGCGCCTCGGCGCACGTGCAGGCCGCGGATGGCGACGGCATCCGTCGTCGATTTATTCATCACGTGATGAATTATGCGCCTGCCCGCCCGGCGGGTCAAGGGCTGCCCGCCCGGCGGGTCAAGGGCTGCCCGCTCGGAGGGGTCACGGGCTTCCCCACCGGCGGGTCAAGACCTGCCCGTTCCGCGGGTCAAGGGCTGCACAATCGGCGGGTCGAGACCCGTCCGCTCCGCGGGTCACGGGCTGCCTGCTCGGCGGGTCGAGAGACTACGGCGCGGGATTCGTCGCCTTGCCGTCGAGCCAGAGCGTGTCGGACGCGTCCGCATGCGCGCCGCTCGACCCGACGTGCGCGGCACTGATCTGCGGACCCTTCGTGATGACGTGCACGAGCGCCATCGCGTGCCCGCGACCGAGCCCGTAGTCCTCCCCGAGCCACGCGACGATCTCGCCCGCCTTCGTGCCGGGGCCGAAGCCCTTCTCGGTCGCGAGGTCGATGAACTGGCGAGGCGTGAGCCCCGTCTTCTCCTCGATGTTGTCGAGGTACGCCTGGAACGACACGCGCTCTCCTATCCCGTCAGGTAGTGCTGGACATTGGGGGCGACGCGGGCGACGAGATCGTCGACGGATGCCTCCGCCAGCGCCGGCAGCTTCAGGATGTAGCGCGTCACGATGAGCCCCGCGATCTGCGAGCCGACCAGGCTCGCGCGCAGCTCGGCATCCGGAGTCCCGAGCTCCGCCGCGATCCGGCCGATGAGCTCGCGCGCGAGGAATCCCGCGAGCATCGGGGTTGCGAGCCTGTTGCCGATCGCTCCGCGCATGAGCGCAGTGCCGCGCTTGCGGACGTCGGGCTTCTCCCACTCGGTCAGCACGTAGCGCACGATGCGCTCGCCGAGCTCGTCGCGAGGCCCCGCGAGGATGAGCGGGATCTGGATGTCGGGACGCATCGGCGCGCCGATGGTCTCGGCGAACAGGTCGGCCTTCGTCCCGAAGTAGTGGTGCACCAGGGCCGAGTCGACGCCCGCGCGGGACGCGATGCCGCGCATGGTGGCTGCGTCGTACCCGAGCTCGCCGAACTCCTCCTCGGCCGCCGCGAGGATGCGCTCCCGAGCGCCCGACGTCCCGCCCCGCGGCCGACCGCGCCGGCGCTTCGTCGACGGGGCGGCGTGCTCTGGCATGGCGTCAGCCTACGCGCGGGGCCGGGGCTCGGCATCCGTGTCGACCGGACGTAGTGTGAGCCGCATGCACACTCGCACTCAGGCTCGACTGCAGGTGGTGGCCGGCCCGATGTTCGCCGGCAAGTCCGAGGAGCTGATGCGCCGGGTCCGCCGCGCCCGGATCGCCGGGCTCGCCGTCGAGGTGGTCAGCCATGCGCTCGACGACCGTCGCGGCGCGGGGCAAGTCAGCTCCCACTCGGGGCTGAGCGTGCCGTCGCACGCCGTCGCAGACGTCGACGCGCTGGTGGCGGCCGTGCGCGCTCGGCGCCTCGACATCGTGGCCATCGACGAGGCGCAGTTCTTCGGCCACGGCCTCGTCGCCGCGGTCGACGAGCTCGTGGCCGACGGTGTCATGGTCATCGTGGCCGGGCTGTGCGTCACGTTCGACGGACGCCCGTTCGAACCGCTGCCCGCGCTCATGGCGGTCGCCGAGGACGTCGTCAAGCTGACGGCGGTCTGCGCGGTGTGCGGTGAGGATGCCGCGTTCCACGAGCGGATCCTCGCAGGCGACGTGGGCGATCCGAACGTGCCGACTCGCGCGCAGGTGGGCGGCGTCGAGACGTATCAGGCGCGGTGCCGGCGCCACTTCCGCGGCGGCCCGCGCGCTCCTGCATGAACGACGGATGCCCCGTCCCGGGAGGACGAGGCATCCGTTCCAGAGCGCGCCGGACTACTGCTCGATCGGCTGCGGCGCGTCGGTCTCGTGCGTCGTGATGGTCGAGGCGCCCGCATCGGACACGACCTCGATCTTGCGCGGCTTGGCCTTCTCGCTGACCGGGATCGTCACACTCAGCACGCCGTTGGTGTAGCTCGCGGCGATGCGCTCGGTGTCGATCCCCTGGCCGAGGTTGAGCTGACGCAGGAAGCTCGCGGCCTCGCGCTCGCGCGTGATCCACTTGACGCCGTCGCCCTCGGTGAGAGTGCGCTCGGCGCGGATCGTCAGCAGCTGGCCGTCGACGTCGATGTCGACCGATCCCGGGTCGACGCCCGGCAGGTCGGCGGTCAGCACATAGTGGTCGCCGTCGCGGTAGAGGTCCATCGGCATCCGGCGGGGCCCGCGGCGCGTGTCGAAAAGACTCGACGCCAGACGGTCGAGGTCACGGAAAGGGTCGTACGTGGCCATGTTGTCTCCTTGGTCGAAGTGGTCTCAAAGTTGAGCCAAGTCGGCTCAACTGTGTTCAGATTAGCACTCTCCCCATGAGAGTGCCAATAGTTGGCGCTGGTGGCTACCCGGCGAGAGCTACCCGGCGAGAATGTGCGCCGAATGGGCGCCCGCAGGCCGCGGACCCGACCACCTGTGACACCTTCAGGACGCCGCCGCCGGGCCGTCCGACGAGAATGTGCGCCGAATGGGCGGTTGCGAGGCGCCGACCCGACCATCTGTGACACCTTGCTGCATGGACACTTCTCCCCAGGCACGAGACCGGCGTGATTGTCCACACTCAGCGCGCGAGCAGGCCCGGCACGCGGAGCGCGCGATCAGAGTGAAGGGATGCCGCGGCCCCCCTCTCCACTCCCCGATGAGCTCGGCGACGCGTTCACACGCGCCGACGGCCTCGCCGCCGGAGTCACCGCCCGGCGGCTGCGAGCCAAGGACCTCGAGTCGCCGTTCCACGGTGTTCGGCAGCGGCCCGTGGCCGAGCCTCGACGGGCGGCGGCATCCGCTCGGCAGCCGCAGTGGGCGGCCGAGGCCACGCGCACGGGAGAAGGGTCGCGGGCGACTGAGGCCAGGCGGACGGGAGAAGCGCAGCGGGCGGCCGAGGCCGCTCGGGCGGGAGAAGGGACGCACGGCGACGCCGTCGAGTCCAGCCCGCCGCTTGCTGTCGATCGGATGACGCGCAAGGCCGTGCTGCGGCGTGCGCGCGCCTACCGCGAGGTGATGGCCGAGCAGGCGTTCTTCGTGGGCCGCTCGGCGGCGGTCGCCTACGGACTCCCGATCGCGCACAGCGGCGAGCTGGAGGTGGGTGTACGTGCGCCGGCCACCGCGCCGCGAGGCCGCGGCATCCGCGGGATCAAGGTGCAGCCTGCGTTCGTGCACGTGCGCGACCACGAGGGGCTGCGCATGTCGAGCCCTGCGTCGACGTGGGCGATGCTGGGGCGCGAGCTGAGCGTGCGCGAGCTCGTGATCGTCGGCGACGCCGTCGTACGGATCCCGCGCGACGATCGCGGTCGACCGCAGCCCGACGAGCAGCTCGCGACCATCGCACAGCTGCAGCGCGCGGTGCAGGCAGGTCCACGTCGCGGGGTGGAGAGGCTGCGCGAGGCCTTGGTGCACATCCGCGTGGGCAGCTCCTCTCCCCTCGAGACGGAATACCGCCTCGATGCCGCGACGGCCGGCCTGCCCGAGCCGGAGCTGGACGTCGCGATCCGCGACCGGCATGGTGCACTGCTCGGAGTCACCGAGGTCGTCTACCGCGAGCAGCGGACGCTCGTCGAGATCGAAGGCGACCACCACCGCACCGACAAGAGGCAGTGGGACCGCGACATCGAGAAGTACGCCGCCTATGTCGCCGAGGGATGGGAGGTCGTGCGTCTCACCGCGCGGCACATCCGGGGTCGGCATCCGCGTGCCGCGGGCATGGTGGGCGACGTGCTGGCTCGTCGCGCCCAGCGCCCCTGACTGACACGCGCGCCGGCACCGCGCGAGTTTGTGCGCCATGTGGTCGCCTGCGCTGCCGCGAGGCGACCACGTGTGACACATCCTTCGCGGTCCGGGGCGAGTACGGGGGCCAGATGGTCTCGTGGGCAGGAGCGAGGCGACCAGGTGCGAGACATTCTCGGACGGCCAGAGGACCAGAGGGCCAGAGGTCAGGGCAGGGGCAGGGGCCAGGAGCCAGAGATCCAGAGAGGGCAGCGCCAGGAGCCAGAGATCCAGAGAGGGCAGCGCCAGAAGCCAGAGATCCAGAGAGGGCAGCGCCAGAAGCCAGAGATCCAGGAGCCAGGAGCCAGGAGCATCAGAGGACCAGGGGCAGGACCAGGCCAGGGGCAGGACCAGGCCAGGGGCAGGACCAGGCCAGGGGCAGGACCAGGCCAGGGGCAGGACCAGGCCAGGGTCAGGACCAGGCCAGAGTCAGGACCAGGCCAGAGTCAGGACCAGGCCAGAGTCAGGACCAGGCCAGAGTCAGGACCAGGCCAGAGTCAGGACCAGGGGCTCGGACAGGACCAGGACCAGGACCAGGGGCGGGACCAGGACCAGGACCAGGACCAGGACCAGGGGCTCGGGCAGGACCAGGGGCCGGGGGCCGGGGCCCGGGGTCCGGGGGCCGGGGTCCGGGGTCCGGGGCCCGGGAAGGATGCGCAGAGCGGGCGCGGCATCAGCACTCGATGACGTTGACCGCCAGGCCGCCCTCGCTCGTCTCCTTGTACTTCGTCGACATGTCGATGCCGGTCTGGCGCATCGTCTCGACCACGGCATCCAGCGACACGTAATGCGAGCCGTCGCCGCGCAAGGCGAGGCGCGCGGCCGTGACGGCCGTCGACGCGGCGATGGCGTTGCGCTCGATGCACGGGATCTGCACGAGCCCTCCGACGGGGTCGCACGTGAGGCCCAGGTGATGCTCCATCGCGATCTCGGCGGCGTTCTCGATCTGACGGGTCGTGCCGCCCATGACGGCCGTCAGCCCGCCCGCGGCCATGGCGCAGGCCGATCCGACCTCGGCCTGACAGCCGCCCTCGGCGCCCGATATCGACGCGTTCGCCTTGAAGAGCGACCCGAGCGCCGCCGCCGTGAGGAGGAAGCGACGGATGCCGCGCCGCCGGTTCAGCTCGGCGACGGCCTCCTCGCTCAGCGTGTCGACGAGCACGGGTCCGAGCTGCTGCCGGCCGGGGAACCCGAGCAGGGCGCTGCCGACGAGCTCGCCGTACGGCGTCACGGCGTTGCCGGAGCCGAGGCCCGAGTCGGCCATGAACCGCCACCAGTACATCGCGACGGCGGGCACGATCCCGGCCGCGCCGTTCGTGGGGGCGGTCACGACCCGGCCACCCGCCGCGTTCTCCTCGTTGACCGCGAGCGCGAACGCGCCGAGCCATTCGCCGGGAAGCTCCCGACGGCCGTCGGCTTCGGCATCCTCCAGCTGCGCGCGGATCGCCGCGGCGCGGCGCTTGACCTTGAGCATGCCGGGAAGCACCCCGCCCGACGCGAGCCCCGCCTCCACGCAGCCGGCCATCGCGTCCCAGATGGCGTCGAGCCCCGCCGCGATCTCCTCGTCGGAGCGCAGGGCCGCCTCGTTGAGTCGCGCCGCCTCCGCGATCGTGATGCCGCGCTCGTCGCAGAGCGCGATGAGCTCCTCCGCCGAGTCGAACGACAGCGGATAGGGATGCGCCGCGACCGTGAGCGCCTCGCCCTCGCGCCGGATGAACCCTCCGCCGACCGAGTAGTACGTCTCCTCCGCGAGCACCGCGCCCTCGGCATCGAGCGCCGAGAGCGTCATGGCGTTGGGATGACCCGGCAGCCGCGTGCGCGGCACGAACGTCACGTCGGACTTCGCGAACGGCACGGGATGCGTGCCGGCCAGGACGAGCGCCCGCCCGTCCGGCCAGTCCGTCCACGCCGAGCGGACGGCATCCGGATCCACCGTCTCCGGCTCGAGCCCCAGGAGTCCGGCCACGACCGCGTCGGGCGTGCCGTGGCCGATGCCGGTCGCGCCGAGGGATCCGTACAGCACGCAGGTCACGCGGGCCGCTCGGGCGAGGGCGCCCGCCGAGCGCAGCCGCGCGGCGAAGTCATGGCCGGCGCGCATCGGACCCACGGTGTGGGAGCTGGAGGGACCCACACCGATGGAGAACAGCTCGAACGCTGAGACGTAGGCGCTCACACGCTCAGGCTACGCTCTCGCGGCGGCAGGATGCCTCGCTCGAGGCGAGAAGTCCGCGCAGGATGCGGCATCCCGATCGCACGGCCTCCGCATTGTGCGCTGAAGGAGGACCGTCACGGGCGCTGGAAGGCGACGAGGCCGACCGTGTTCGACTCGGAGTCCTTGATGAAGGCCTGCCACTCGTCATGACCCGCGGGCCCGAGCGCGTCGTCGTCGTGCGTGAAGATGACGTGCGGCGGTGAGACGACCGTCGCGATCCCGTCGAGTCGCTCGAGGGCCTCGTGCACGTTGTCGACCCGCAGGTAGAGGACCGCCGAGGGCGCCTCTTTGTCGAGCAGCAGCCGGACGCCGTCGAGATCGAAGAACAGCAGCCCCGGCGGATCGAATCTCGCCGTGGGCTCGCTCTGGAGGAGGATCGTGTAGAAGGCGGCCGCGCGGTCGAGATCCTCGGCGCGCTGGGCCACCTGGACGAGCTGCATGGCGAGTCCCCCTCGTGTCGCGACGGATGCCGCCGCTCACGCTAGCACCGGGCGGTGCCCCGGAGACGCGAAAGGCCCCGGAGACGCGAAAGGCCCCGGCGAACCGGGGCCTTTCACCACTGTCTCAACACAGTGTGCGCCCGAAGAGACTCGAACTCCCAACCTTCTGATCCGTAGTCAGATGCTCTATCCATTGAGCTACGGGCGCTCGGTTCGCCCTCACGAGCAAACCGACGTCCAGCATAGCCGACGGCGGCGCGACTCGCGAATCGACGGGGCCTCAGCCCTCGGCCGCTGCGGCGGCTGCGCCCTCCGCGAGCTTGCGGCGGTGGGCCGCGAGCCTCGGGATGTCGATCATCCGCAACGACTGCATGCGCGCCTCGCGCATCGTCGCGTAGTCGGGGTCGAGCTCGGGGCGCAGCGCCTCCGCCTGCAGCCGGCGCTGGAGG
The DNA here is from genome assembly GCF_011759705.1 of Microbacterium ulmi. Lineage (GTDB taxonomy): Bacteria > Actinomycetota > Actinomycetes > Actinomycetales > Microbacteriaceae > Microbacterium > Microbacterium ulmi. The sequence goes on from NZ_JAAOZF010000001.1 coordinate 766,220, forward strand.
TTCGACTCGACATCGCCCCACGCGGCATCCCGCGACTCCTCGATGAGTCGCCGCACGGCATCCGTGTCCTGCGCCTGCGCCCGCAGGTGCCTGGCGACTCCGACGTACTGGCGGTGGCGCTTGCGCAGGTTGCCCGTGTCGCGGTCGCGGTAGTCGTGCGTCCCGTCCGGGTCGCTGTGCCGGCCCCACGCCTTCTTGCGCTGCTTCAGCGTGCGCTCGGCGGCCTTCTCGTGCTCACGCGCGAGCCGCTCGAGGGTCTTGCAGGCGAACGGCACGAACAGCTCGACGTCGAACGGCTCGTCGTTCGCGATCGTCTCCACGAGGATGCGGTTGCGCACGGCGAGGCGCGCCGCGGCCGCGGCGATCGACATCCCCTCCGCGATCGCGTCCGCGGTCCGCCCCATCTTCCGCCACCTCCCACACACGAGGGTAACGGTCGGCGGCGCTGCGGAGCCCGGGAGAGGGTCGAGCACGGCTCGGCGGCGAGGGGGACGAGGCGTATCACGCGACCCTGCGGCGCGCAATCCCCCTGGTGAACCCTCCGGCGTCGCCTACCGTGACGGGACCGAGTCCTTCACGAGAGGAGCATCCGATGGGAATCATGGACGACGCGAAAGAGGCCGCGGAGACGACCGGCCGCAAGATCAAGGAAGCGTGGGAGGACACGACCGACAAGATCGGCGACAAGGTCGACGAGATGAAGGCCGACGCGAACGTCAAGAAGGCAGAGGCCGAGCGCGACTCCGTCGAAGCCCGCAACGACTTCAAGGAGAAGCTCCGCGACGAGGAGTGATCGCCGGATCGCGATCGCAGGAGGGGCCCCCGGACGATGGCGTCCGGGGGCCCTGTCGTGCGGCGCCGCCCATGCGACCCCGATGCCGTGTCAGAGCGCGGCGATGCGCCAGGACGCCTCGGCCGACGCGCCGGGCTCGAGCACGATGAGGCCCGTGTCGTAGTCGTACGAGTCCGCGTTGAACGCGTCCGGTGCGCACGTCATGGGCTCGACGGCGAGGCCGGCGCGGTGGCCTGGCGCGCCGGGGACGCCGTCGGCCGTGTGGACCTGAACCCACGGGCACGCGGCATCCCAGCTCATCTGCACGCCCGTGCCCGACGGGTCTGAGAGACGCACGACCGCGAGGCCGTCCTGTCCGCGCACGAGGCCCGTGAAGGCGTGGTCGAGCGCGACGGCGCCGATCGCGCGGGCCGCGCGGAAGTCGAAGCGGGCCGGATCGACGTCGACGCCCCGCAGCTCGGTCGGGCTCAGCCGGTCGTCGGTGAGGAGGACCTCGGCGGCGGGAAGCTCGAGGGTCCAGCTGTCGAGGGCGCCGGGCCCCGCGACGAGGTAGGGATGGGGGCCCGTCCCCCAGGGCGCGGCATCCGCGCTCTCGTTGCGGGCGGTCACTGTCTGCGTGAGCCCGTCGGCGCGCAGCGAGTACGTCGTCTCGACGACGACACGCCACGGATAGCCCGTCTGCGGCTCGACGACGGCTGCGAGGGTCACGTGACCCGAGCCCTTGTCGACCGTGTCGAACTCGAGCCACGGCGAGAGCCCGTGCAGCGCGTGTCCGCGGGCGGGCTCGGTGAGCGGCACCTGGTGCTCGGACCCGGCGAAGGAGTACGCGCCGTCGACGATTCGGTTGGGCCACGGCGCGAGGGTCACGCCGCGATAGGCGGGGCGAAGCTCGTCGGCGTCGAAGGGCACGACGAGGTCGCGCCCCTCGAAACGCAGCGACCGCAGCGAAGCGCCGACGCTCGCGACGACGGCTTCGTAGTCACCCGCCCGCAGGGCGTGCTGAGTTCCGGAGAGGGGGGTGCGTGCCATTGGTTCGATTCCCTGTGCGAGTCGGTGGTGGGGCTGATTCCAGCGAGCCGGCGCTGGATGCCGCACGCCGTCGTGGACTCGTCGATCACGACGAGGTCGGTCTTGGCGAGGTCGGTCTTGGCGAGGTCGGTCTTGGCGAGATCGCGGAGCACCTCGATGCCGACGGCGGCCGACACGACAGCCGACATAACAGTATGGTGCGCAACGCCCGTCCGTCGCACGCCGCCGTCGTGGCACGCTGGGAGCATGCGCATCGCACTCACGGGATCTTCGGGCAAGCTGGGCGCCGTCGTCGCCAGGGAACTCCGCACAGCAGGGCACGACGTCATCGGGATGGACGTCGTGGGTGCCCGCGGCCACGACTTCGTCGAGGTCGACCTCACCGACTACGGCCAGGTCGTCGACGCGTTCACGTCGGTGAACGACCGCCACGACGGGATCGACGCCGTCGTGCATCTCGCGGCGATCCCGGCACCCGGCATCCGAAGCGACGTCGCGACCTTCCACAACAACATGCCCGCGACGTTCAACGTCTTCTGGGCGGCCGTGCGGCTCGGCATCCGGCGCATCGTCTACGCGTCGAGCGAGACGGTGCTCGGCCTCCCGTTCGACGTGCCGCCGCCGTATGTGCCCGTCGACGAGGAGTATCCGGCCCGGCCCGAGTCGGTGTACTCGCTCGTGAAGCACCTCGAGGAGCAGCTCGCGATCGAGCTCGTGCGGTGGCATCCTGACCTGTCGATCACGGCGCTGCGCTTCTCGAACGTCATGGTCCCGGAGGACTACGCCGCATTCGGCGCGTTCGACGCCGACGCGCGGCGTCGCAAGTGGAACCTGTGGGGGTACATCGACGCGCGAGACGGCGCCCAGGCCGTGCAGCGCGCCCTCGAGGTCGCTCCCGCCGGGTTCGACCGGTTCATCATCGCGGCGGCCGACACCGTCATGAGCCGCCCCGACGACGAGCTGCTCGCCGAGGTCTTCCCCGACGTGCCGCGCAAGAGAGAGTTCGGGCCGAACGACACGCTGCTGTCGATCGAGAAGGCCCGTCGCCTCCTCGGCTACGAGCCGCGGCACTCGTGGCGCGATCACGTCTGACACGATCACGTCTGACGCGTCCCCGCGCGCTGGCGGCTACGGCCGGACGAGCACCTTGAGGGCCTCGCGCGCATCCATCGCACGGTAGGCCCCTGGGGTCTCGTCGAGAGGCACCTCGCGGTCGAACACACGGCCCGGGTCGACCGAGCCGTCGAGGACGCCGGGCAGGAGCCGCTCGATGTACGCACGGACGGGCGCGACGCCGCCCGTGACGGCGGCGTGCCAGCCCGTGCCGTAGACGTCGGAGAGCGTCAGCAGCGACGGGACGAGCGACTCGTCGACCGCCGCGTGGACGACGACGAGCGTGCCGTCGGCCTGCGGCACGCGCACGGCCTCGGCCTGGCCGCCGACCCCCGGCGCCGTGCCGAACACGCCGCCGTGACGGCACGAGGTCTGCAGCCCCTCACGGCAGAAGTCGCACGTGCCGTCCGACCACACGAACGGCGCGATGACGAAGTCGCCGCGGCGGATCGTCGTCACCTCGGCCCCGACATCCTCCACGATGCCGACGAACTCGTGGCCCATCGCTCGCCCAGCCGGGGTCTCGGGCAGGCTGTGGAAGGGATGCAGGTCGCTTCCGCACACGCACGCCGCCGTCACCCGCACGAGCGCATCGGTCGGCCGCTCGATCGAGGCGTCGGGCACCTCGATGACGCGCACGTCGCCGGCTCCGAACATGTAGGTCGCACGCATGGGGCTCCTCCGTCAGCTCTGCTCCGATTCAAGCAGGGATGACTCCGCCCTCGGTCCCGCGAAGATCCTAGGCTCGGAGCATGCGCCGCATCCCGGTCGATGAACGCGACTCCATGTGGGAGGCGCACGGCGCGCGCTATCGCATGTACACGTTCAGCGGCCCGCGCTACACCGTCGAGACGTTCGACCTCCGAGACACGACGCTCGACCGGGCGCTGGAGATGGGCGCGATCGCGACCCGTTCGGGGATGCTGTGGGCGCTCGCGCTCGTCGTCGACGCCGAGCGCGGACGCGGGCTCGTGTGGCTCTCGGGCATGGACTATCACGACCACCCGCGCACGGCGGCCGAGTGGCAGCAGCGTCGGCGCATGCAGGACAGGTACCTCGCAGAGCGGAGCAGCCGCCGCGAGCGCGTCACGCTGCCCGACGGGCGTCGCGTCATCCGCCTCATGCCCGAGTGGGGCGTCACGTGGCCTCTGTGGGAGAGCTTCACGGATGCGCATCTGCTCGACGCGGCCGATCTCGGGCTGAGCGACGAGCTCTCGGAGGCGCTCCGCGCGTGGAACGCCGAGTGGAACGACCGCTCCGAGACCGAGCCGCTGCGCGATCGGGCTGCCTGGCTCGCGGAGGGCCGGCGACTCCACGCCGCGCTCCAGGCCGAGGTCGCCGCGTTCGCCGAGGTGCGGCCGGAGTTCGGAGGGGAGGGAGAGCCGTGAGCGACGACCCGCGCGAGGCCGCGACGCGGTACCGGATCGAGCGCGAGCTGCGCGAGCAGGGGCTGATCGACGAGGAGACGGATGCCGCATCCCCTCCGACGGACTCGGGGATCGGTTCGGCGAAGCCGGGCACCCCGACCTCGGCCGACCGCGCCGCCTATGTCGAGACGGCGATCCAGCAGGCGATCCGCCGGGGCGACTTCGACGACCTTCCCGGATACGGCAAGCCCCTCGAAGGGCTCGGCGACCACCACGACCCGGACTGGTGGATCCGCCGCAAGATCCAGACCGAGCAGCTGCGCGGCCTCGGGCCGCCCGCGCTGACGCTCCGCGTCGAGCATGCCGAGTTCGCCGAGCGCGTCGACGCGCTCACGCGCGAAGAGGACGTGCGCGAGTACGTCGAGGACTTCAACACGCGCGTCATCGAGGCGCGGCGTCAGCTCCTCGGCGGCCCGCCCGTCGTCACGCCGACGCACGAGGTCGAGGCGGAGGTCGTCGCGTGGCGCGAGCGGCGGGCGGCGCGAAGGGATGCCGAGACCGCCGCGACGGCGCAGGCCGAGGCATCCGCTCGCCGCCGCCCGTGGCTGCGCAGACGCCGCTGACGACGCCGTCCGGCGCGCACGCTACAGCGCGCCGATCCGCTCCTTGAGCACGGCGACCGTGTCGGCGGGCACCTGCCCCGCCGACATCGCGAGGAGCTGGTTCACGGGCAGGCTCTTGACGAACCCGATCATGGGGTGCGCGGGCAGCTCGGGGACGAGCTCGTCGATGATCGCGCGGGCCTGCGGATCGTCGAGCAGCTCGGCGAGGGTCGTGGTGTCGAGGTCGAAGCGGCCGGCCATGCGATCTCCTTCGATGTGCGGTCCTGCAAGGATGCCATGGAAGGATGCCATGGAAGGTCGCGGCATCCGATGCCGTTAACCTGGCTTGATGACTTCCGACAGCCCGTACATCGTCGCGACCGACGGCGCCTGCAAGGGCAACCCCGGCCCCGCGGGCTGGGCGTGGGTCGCCGAGGACGGCCATTGGGCGGCCGGATCGATCCCCGAGGGCACCAATAACATCGGCGAGCTTCTCGGGCTCCTGCACGCGATCGACGACCACCGCGACGTCGCGCACCTGGTCGTGCAGGCCGACTCGAGGTACGCGATCGACACGTACACGAAGTGGATGGACGGCCACCGCGCGCGCGGCTGGAAGACGTCGGCGAAGCAGCCCGTCAAGAACCGCGAGATCCTCGAGCAGCTCATCGCGGCCCGCGACGCGCGCCGAGCCGCGGGGCTTCCGGATGTCGTGCTCGAGCACGTGCGCGGGCACTCGGGGCACCGGCTGAACTCGTGGGCCGACGAGCGCGCCGTGCGCGCGTCGGAGCACGCCGCGAAGGGCGTCGCCTCGGCGTGGTCGTCGCTCGGAGCGCAGGATCGCATCGACGTGTCGGTCGCGCCCCCCAAGAGCGCAGAGGACCGCGTCCGGTAGCGCCGGGACGCGGCATCCGCCCCCGGTCACCCGGCCCCCGGTCACTCGGCATCCGCCCCCAAGTCACTCGGCATCCGCCCCCGGTCACTCGGCATCCGCCTGCGGTCACTCGGCATCCGGTCACTCGGCATCCGGTCACTCGGCATCCGGTCACTCGGCGCCGAAGGCGCGGAAGAACCGGTCCCGGAAGGCGTCCATCCGCCACACGGGGGCGTCGGGAGAGGGGCGGACGCCCTCGTCCCAGCCCCACGACGCGATGCGGTCGAGAACGGCGCGATCCTGCGCGATGATCGTGACGGGCACGTCGGCGGCGGCATCCGGCCCGCTCACGATCCGCGCAGGCTGATGGTCGCCCAGCACGACGAGCACGAGGCCGGGCTGATCGTGCTCGTGCAGGAACGAGAACATCGCCCCGAACGAGTACTCGATCGACTCGCCGTAGAGCCGCTGCACGGTCTTCGGGTCGCTCCACGCCTCGGCCGGCGAGAGGCCGCGCGAGGGCTGGGGATCGAACACCGACCCGTCGCCGAGCTCGTCCCACGGCACGAGCTCGGGCAGAGGGGTCCAGGGCGTGTGCGACGAGACCAAGTCGATCTCGGCCATCACCGGCTCGTGCGGCGCCGCGAGCTCCCGGTCGAAGAAGTGCTTCCACGTGTACTGGTCCGGCACGCGCGCGTAGCTGAAGGCCGGGCCGCGGTAGCCGACGTTGCGCGCGTTCAGCTGCGCGTCGTACCCGTAGAACGAGGCGCCGACCGACCACGGCGCGCCGTTGGACGGCACGTCCGCGACCGTGCGCCAGCCGGCCGCGCCGAAGGCTCCCGCGAGGGTCAGGCGGTCGGTCGACGTGACCTGGTCGTACTTCAGCTGCGAGTCGACCCACAGCCCGCTCTGCAGCGTCGCATGCGCGAGCCAGCTCACGCCGCCGAACGTCGGAGACGTCAGGAAGGCGCTCCGGGCGGAGTACCCGTCGCGCTCGAGCTGCCTGCCGCCGTCCTCCAGAACGCGGCCGACGCCCGCGGAGAAGGTCGTGCCTTCGACGGCTGCGCGCCCGTAGCTCTCGACGAACGCGATCACGACGTCCTTCCCGTCGAGCCCCGCCAGCAGCTCCTCCGCGGGGACGTCGCGGAACGGGTCCGCGCGCCGCGCCTGCTCGAACGCCGCCTGCTCGCGCAGGGCCGCGACGGTGCGCGACGACGTCGCCGCGACCGTGTCGACGGCACGGGATGCCGCGAACCGCGCGCCGGGCGCGATATCCGCCCCCGCGAGCGCGAAGGCCGTCCACACGGCGACCGCCGCCGCGAGGACGGCCCGTCCCCGCCCGTCGTGCCGGCGGACGACGTCGGCCGTGCGCAGCGCCGCCCACGCGATCCCGGCGACGCCGCCGGCAGCGGCCGCCACGACGAGGCCGAGCAGGAGCCCCGCGACGACGGGGCCCGCGGCATCCTGCACGACCCCATACGCATCCGCGACGCGCGGGCCGTCGCCGACGGGCTCGAAGGCGTGGTCGACGGTCGCGCGGAAGCCCGCGTCGAGCGCCGCGAGGACGATCGCGGCGACGACGAAGACGCCGAACGAGGCGGAGACCACGCGGCGCACGAGCACCCACGGGGTCGCGACGAGGACGAGCAGCACGGCGACCGACTCGAACGGCAGGGCGATCGCGGCGAGCGCAGCCCCCGCCGACAGGATGCCAGGGACGGCCGGTGCGACCACGAGCACGACGATCGCGACGACCGTGCGCGCCGCGGGGGGCACGCGGATCGCTCGCCGCCGCATCGAGCGCCTCAGGAGTGCGCGGGAAGGCGCTGCGCCGCCGACGACGCCGCGCCGACGGCGCCGAACCGGTCGGAGAGCGCGTACCGCAGCAGCACGACGTCGCCGATCGTCCGAGCCTCGGCGAGCGTCGCCCGGCGCGACGCCGTCCACGGGAACCGCGCCGCCTCGACGAACCGCGGAGCCCGCGCCTCGCCGACGAAGAACGGCGCGACGACGAGCTGCAGCTCGTCGACGAGGTCGGCGGAGAGGAACTGCGTGTGGAGCTTCCCGCCGCCCTCGACCATGAGTCGATGCACACCGCGGGAGTGCAGATCGGCGAGGACGTCGGTCATGTCCACGCGGGTCCCCGTGCCGAGTGGCACGACGGTGGCGACGGCGCCGAGGCGCATCGCGATGCGATCGCCCTGCTCCGCCGGGCAGTACACGAGCTTCTCGCTGTCGCCTGCCGCGAAGAACGCGGCCGTCGGCGCAAGGTCGCCGCTCGCGGTGACCGTGACCTTCGCGGGCGAGCACGGACGCCCGACGGCGGAGCGCAGCATCCGTCGCCCCTCGTCGCGGATGAGCAGACGCGGGTCGTCGCGGCGCACGGTGGAGGCGCCCACCATGATCGCGTCGCTCTCGGCGCGCACCTGATCGACGCGGTCGAAGTCGGCCGGGTTCGACATCGCAAGGCGCCGCGGATCGGCGCTGTCGAGATACCCGTCGATCGACATGGCGCAGCTGAGAGTGACGTAGGGACGATCGCTCATGCGGACGACTCCTGACGGAAGGCTACTCCGGTCTCGGGCCGTTCCGCCGGGAGAGCGACCCTCACGGCGCGTGGGCGGCGGGCGGATGCCGCGAGCACGGCCGCGCCCGGCAGCACCGCGATCGTCGCGAGGACGCCGAACGCCGTCGACGCGGCGACGCCGTCGGCAGCCCCCAGCCCGAGCATCGCGAACGCCCAGGCCGCGACGGTCTCGCGCGGCCCCCACCCGCCGATGCCGAGCGGGACCGAGCCCGCGAGCACCGTCAGCAGCGCGACGGCGACGAGCTGCGGCGGCGAGGCCGGCACGCCGACCGCGAGACATGCGACGACGAAGGTCGCGGCGTGGCACGCGACGACGACGATCGACGTCGCCGTGACGTACGCGATCACGCCGGCGCCGCCGAACGCGATCCGCGCGTGCGCGAGCTCGCGTCGCAGGGCGCGACGCAGCCGGGCGCTCGCCGCGCAGGCGACCGCGACGACCGCCGCTACGACGGCGGCGAGGCCGAGAGCGCCCGCGACCGGCTCGTACGCGCGCGCTCCGATGATCACGAGGACGGATGCCGCGAACACGAGCTGCACGATCTGCCCGCCGATCCGCTCGGCCGCGACGGCGCGGGACGCCTGCGCGACCCGCCCGACGTCGAGTCCGTGCGCGACCGCGCGGTGGACGTCGCCCACGACCCCGCCGGGCAGGACGCTGTTGAGCAGCTGCGAGCGGTAGCAGGCCGCGACGGCGGCGGACAGCCGGATCGGCACGTCGAGTCGGCGGGCGACGGTGTGCCAGCGCACGGCCGCCGCGACGGTCGCGACGGCCGACAGTGCGAGCGCCGCCGCCACCGTGAGCGGCGACACGGCGGCGAGACCGCGGACGAACGCGCCGCCGCCGACCGCCACGAGCACCGCGATCAGGATGCCGGCGCCCGCGCCTGCACGGAGGATCGCGCGGGCGCGCCGCGAGAGCGAGAGGAGCCTCAGCGCGGCCATGCGAGCACGTCCCGGTGGTCGACGACGACCGTGAGCTCGTCGCGGGCGAGCTGCCCTATCCGGCGCGCCCGGAACTCCTCCGCCCATTCCGACAGCGCCGGCCTCTGCTCGACGGCGGCCTCGATCCATCCCTCGAGCCATTCGGCGATGAGGTCTGCATCCGGCGCGGCGAGCGTCCACGGCGTGTCGGCGGCCTGCACGTCCCAGCCGGCCGCCGCGAACAGGTCGGCGACGACCCTGGGCGCATCGGGACCGAGCAGGCGCCGACCCTCCACCGCCCGCCGCTGATGACGATTGAAGGCGGCCTGGAAGATCCGGTCGGCCGGATCGACGGGGTCGAGCCGCACGAGCCCCGTGACGGTGAGGCTCGCGAGGAACGGCGCTCCCGTCGCACGACACGCCCGGACGATGCTCTCGAGCTCTTCGCGCGTCAGCACGTCGAGCAGCGCAGACGCCGTCACGAGGGAGGCTCCCGCGAGGTGGACGGCGTCGAGCCGCGCGAGGTCGCCGACGCGGGCCGAGACCGCGGCCGGCCGTCCGCCCGCGTCGAGCGCGGGCTCCGCAGCCGCGAGCAGTGCGGAGTTCCAGTCGTGCAGCATCCACGTCTGCGGGCCCGGCAGAAGGGGCGCCAGCCAGCGCATCATCGAGCCCGTGCCGCTGCCGAGGTCGTGGATCGCGAGCGGGCCGCGCGGCATCCTCTCCCCCACGAGGGCGGCGAGGCCCGCCGCGCGCGCCCGCGCATCGGCGGACTCGCGCAGCGTCAGCCATTCGGGCGCGACGATGACGATGTCGCTCATCGCACCGACTCCAGGACCTGTGCGACGTGCGCGACCGCCTCGTCCCAGCGGGGCAGGGTGTCGCGCTCGCGGACGGCGTCCGCCTTCAGGCGCGCCCGCAGCACCGGGTCGATCATCCACCGCCGCAGCGCGAGGCTCAGCGCGAACGGCTCGTCCGGCGGCAGGAGGACGACCGCGCGCCGGTCGCCGAACGCCTGAGGGATGCCGCCGGTCGCCGTCGCGACGACGGGGACGCCGTGGCGCAGCGCGTCGGCGATCGCGATGCCGTAGCTCTCGACCCGCGACGGCGCGACGAGCACGTCGGCCTCGGCGTACGCCTCTTCGAGCCCCTCGTCCGTCAGCACTCCGGCAAGGACCACGCGCCCGCCGATGCCGGCGTCCGCCGCGTCCGCCGCGATCCGATCGGCGAAGTCGGGATCCGTCTCGGTCGACCCCGCGATCGTGCATCGCCAGCCCTCGAGATCGCCCAGGTCGGCGAGGGCGCGCACGAGGAGGTCGTGCCCCTTGTGCGGGGCGACGACGCCCACCGCCAGGAGGTGCCCGCCCGTCGCCGTGCCTGCGGCCACGGGCGCGGCATCCGTCCCCGGGACGGCCACCTCGATGCGGTCGGGGTCGACGAGCCCCCGGCGGACGAGCTCCGCCCTGGTCCACGGGCTCGTCGCGATGACGCATCTGGCCGCCGCGAGCGCACGGCGCTCTCCGTCGGCGTCGGCGTCCGACAGCGCGGAGGCCAGCATGTGGGCCAGCACGACGACGGCGATGCGTCGCGAGGCGGCCTCGATCGCCGCGGGCGCCCGCACGGCGACGAGCCCGTCGACGAGCGCGAGCGCCCCGTCGGGGATCGCGGTGAGGACGCGCGCGACGTGCTCCTGGGCCGGCTCCACCGAGTCGACGCGCACGTCCCACCCCGTCAGCCGCAGCCCGTCACGCACGTGACGGTCGTAGACGCCGCCGCCGCTCACACGCGCGGGGTCATCGATCGCATCGGGCACGACGACGTGCACGACGGTCACACCGTCACCTCGCAGCTGGCCCACGCGAGGTGCGACTCGTGAAGCGTCGCGGTGATGGTCGAGATGCGTGCGCCTCCGAGTCCCCCCTCGCGCGCCGCCGCGGCGAGCCGTTCGGCCACGACCTGGCACAGGCGCTCGGTCGTCGTGTTCACGCCCGCGAAGTCGGGCTCGTCGTCGAGGTTGCGGTATGAGAGCGAGCCCGTGATCGCGCCCAGGACGGCCGATGCGCGCCCGATGTCGACGACGACGCCGTCGGCGTCCAGCTCCTCCGCGCGGAAGGTCGCGTCGACGACGTACGTCGCCCCGTGCAGCTGCTGGGCCGGGCCGAACGCCTCGCCCGTGAGGCTGTGCGCGATCATGACGTGATCGCGGACCGTGAGCGTGAACGTCATGCGTCCCTCCAGTCGATCGTGTGGCACAGCCCCTGCGACGACCCGTCGGCGAGCGCGGCCATGACCGTCGGCAGGTCCCGCCACGACGAGTCGTCGGTCAGCAGCGCGTCGAACGCGGGGTCGCGGAGCAGGCCGATGGCGAGCGCGAGCCGATCGGAAGGGGTTCGCGTGCCGCGGCGGCGCTGCGCGACGGCCCCCACCTGGCTCGCGCGGATCGTGAGCCTGCGCGCATGGAAGTCGCCGCCCAGATCGAGCCGCACGGGCCTGTCGCCGAACCAGCTCGCCTCGATCACCTCTCCGTCGGTCGCGACGGTCTGCAGCGCGTGCTGCAGGCCCGCCTCCGACGCGCTCGTGTCGACGACGAGATCGCGGCCGGGCGGAGCGTCGCCCGGGCCGCAGAACGCGACGCCGAGCCGCTGCGCGACACCCGCTCTCGACGGGTCGACGTCGACGAGCAGGACATCGAGGCCCGGGATGCCGCGGGCCAGCCGCGCGACGCAGCACCCGATCATGCCCGCCCCGACGATCGACACGCGGTCGCCGAGGAGGGGCGCGGCATCCCACAGCACGTTGACGGCCGTCTCGACGGCGCCCGCGAGCACGGCGCGCCGGGCGGGGACGTCGTCGGGAACGATCGTCACGGCGCGCGCAGGGACGACGAAGGCCGACTGGTGCGGGAAGAGCGCGAACACCGTGCGGCCGACCAGCCCGGCGGGACCCTGTTCGACGACGCCGACGTTGAGATAGCCGTACTTGACGGGCCACGGGAAGTCTCCGGACTGGAAGGGTGCGCGCATGCGCTCGCGCTCGGATGCCGGGACTCCGCCGCGCAGCACGACCGACTCCGTGCCCCTGCTGATGCCCGTGAAGAGCGTGCGCACGAGCACGTCGTCGCGACCCGGATCGGGCAGCTCCTCCTCGCGGAGCGTGCCGCGGCCGGGTCCGTCGACCCAGTACGCCGTCGCCCGCTCGGAGGCGCGCGTCATCGCGAGTGAACCATCCGGTGCCGCGGATCCGTGTCATCAGCGAGGTCCATGAGGAGAACACGGAGAACCCGGTGGGAAAGGTTCAACTCGGACCGGCGATCTCGGTCGTCGGCGGCGGCGTCGCGCTCGCGCTCGCGCATGTCGTCAGCCCGCTCTCGCCGCTCGGCTGGACGGTCGGGCTGGCCTATCTCGTCGCATCCAATGCGCTCGTCGGCGCAGGGCTGCGGCGCCGGCGCGCAGTTCGGTTCGGGTGGGGCAACGACGCGACGGCGACCCGCTCCGTCCTCGTCGGCGTGATCTCGGCGCTCGTCGCGACGTCGTTCACGACCTCGATCTCGGTGCCCCTGCTGATCGGGCTCGCCGCGCCCGCGCTCGCACTGGACGCCGTCGACGGGTGGCTCGCGCGGCGCACCGGCACCACGAGCGAGCTGGGCGCGCGGTTCGACATGGAGGTGGATGCCTTCCTCCTGCTCGCGCTGAGCATCTACGTCGCGCGATCCCTGGGCTGGTGGGTGCTCGCGATCGGCCTTCTGCGCTACGCCTTCGTCGCGGCGGGATGGCTCCTGCCCTGGATGCGCGCGACGCTCCCGCCGCGGTACTGGCGCAAGGTCGTCACGGCCGTCGCGGGCATCGCGCTGACGATCGCGGCATCCGGGCTCGCGCCGTCGTGGATGGGCGCGGGGATCGCGGGCGTCGCTCTCGCGCTGCTCGTCGAGTCGTTCGGACGCGACGTCGTCTGGCTGTGGCGGTCGCGGCGGTCAGCGGGCAGTCGGATGCCGCGCCGGGCCTGGGCCAGGCCGTGACGGCGGAGCGGGTCCCGGATCGCTCGCGGCGGGGTCCGCTCGCGCATCGTGCGCCGCCTTCATGCGCCGGTGGCCGAGAGGATGGGCTTCTCCCCCGCGTGGAGCGATGAGGTCGCCGCCTCCGTGCTGGCGATCCGCTCGCTCGCGGACGGCGGCTGACCCCGGGGCGGCCTCCCATGCTGAGCGTCTCCTGAAAGAACCTCTTGCGGACGGTGTGAGTCGAGAGTAGCGTGTGGTCTGACCACAAGGGATCGGAACCCACAAGGCTCCGACGAACGAGGAGGACACACCATGACCACCCACACGGTTCCGACCGTCGCACCCCGCACCGCGAGCGCCGCCCGCTCCCAGACCGAGCCCAGAGCGATCCCCGCCCAGAAGGAGATCGTCACGACCGCGACGGGCCGCTATGCCCTCGCCGTGACGCGCTTCGCGACGGGCTTCATCTTCCTGTGGGCCTTCCTCGACAAGACGTTCGGCCTCGGCTTCTCGACGCCCCTCGATCGCGCCTGGATCAACGGCGGAACCCCTGCCCAGGGCTTCCTGAACAGCCCCGGCGTCACCGGCCCGCTCGCGCCCTGGTTCCAGGGCATGGCGACGCCGCTCGCGGACTGGCTCTTCATGGCCGGCATGCTCGGCATCGGCCTGGCCGTCATGCTCGGCGTCGGCCTGCGCATCTCCGCCGTCGCCGGCGCCGTCATGATGCTCCTCATGTACCTCGCGGAGTGGCCGTTCGCCGCGAACGCCGGCTCCACGAACCCGCTCGTCGATTACCACATCGTGTACGCGCTCGCCCTGATTGTGGTCGCAGTCCTCGCGGCGGGCGACACGTGGGGCCTCGGCGGCTGGTGGAAGAGCCTGCCGATCGTGCAGCGGTTCCGCTGGCTCGTCTGAGCACCCCGCGTCGGCGCGGAGCCCCCACCAGGGCTCCGCGCCTTCTTCGTGCGCGGCACGCCCGCCGCGGCATCCCGATCCCGGCTCCGGGGCGAGATCAGGCGTCGCGGCGGGGATGCAGGAGACCCGACAGCGCGCCGATCGCGGCGCCGATGACGGTGTCGAGCACGCGCGCCGCGATGAGCCCCGACGGGTCGGCCCCCGGCGCTGCCGTCGTCGTGATGAACAGGACGAGCGGCGTGATGAACACGAGCGCGAGCGCGTAGTTGCGCACGACGAGGATCTCGATGACGAACTGGAGCCCGCCCAGGAGCAGCGGCAGCGCGAGGGGCGGGATGGCGAGCGCCGCCGATTCCGCGAACACCGCCGCCCCGACGAGCGTGCCGACCAGACGCTGCGTGCCGCGCACGAACGCGGCCCGCCGTCCGACGTTGACGCCGACGACCGCGAGCCCCGAGCACACCGCCCAGTACGCGTGCTGCGGATCGACCCACAGCGCCGCGCCGACAGCACCGACGACCGCGACGATCGCGACGCGCACGAGCAGCAGGCGCGCGTCGGCGTCGAGCCGGGGTCCGGGGAGGATCTCGTGCACGCGTCGCGCGGGCTCCCGGCGCAGCCGCGGCACGACGAGGGGACTCAGCGCGGCGAGATATGCGAAGGCGCAGCCGAGGGCGAGGGCGCCCAGGAACGCGAGCGGCTCCACCGCCCGCCGACCGTCGACGGCTGCCGTCACGTGCGCGGAGAGCCCGTACACGAGCACGAAGAACACGGGCCCGGGCGGGCCGAGCGCGAAGCCGTAGACGAGCGCGGCCGCGACGATCGACACGACGATGAGTCCCACGACGGCGACGACCGGGTCGGCTCCGGCCACCGTGCCGAGCGCCGCCGACGCGATGAGGCCTGCTCCGACGAAGGGGAGGACCCGCACCCGCTCCTTCGCGGAGCATGCGGCTGCGTAGAGCGCCGTGAACGCGCCGCCCGCCGCCTGCAGGCCTACCTCGGGCAGGCCCAGGAGCGTGAACAGCAGGAGGGGCACCGCCATCGCGAACGCCGCCTGCAGGCCGATGGGCCAGCGCGCGTGCGGTGCGGGCGCGATGGCGACGAGTCCGCGCAGCCAGTCGCTCACGAGTCCGCGGCGCGTGCCGCGCTCGCCGCTCTCCTCGTCGTCCGTCCGCTGCTCGCTCATGCCCGGGCCATCCTATTCGCCGACACGGACTGCGCGTTCGGCCCGCGTCGCGGCACGAGACAGACCGCGCGTTCGGCCCGCGTCCCCGCGCGAGACGGAGCGCGTGTTCGGCCCGCGTCCCCGCGCGAGACGGACCGCGCATCTCACGTTCGGGCTCCGCCGCGCGTCTTCTCATTAGGGTGAGACGAGAAGGAGACCCGGTCATGACTGCACGGCACGCGTACGCGATGACGAGCCTCGGCGAGCTGATGTTCGTCACCGACGGAGAGGCGCTGACGGGCGTGTACTTCCCCGCGCATCGCTATCCCCCGGCCCCCTCCGCGATCGGCGAGCGCGTGGCGGAGGGCGAGCACCCCGTGCTGGCGCAGGCCGCGCGGGAGGTGCGCGAATACCTCGCGGACGAGCGCGCCGCGTTCGACGTGCCCGTGCGCACGGCGGGCGACGAGTTCTCCGAGCGGGTCTGGGCGCTCCTGCGCGAGATCCCGCACGGCGAGACGACGACGTACGGAACGCTCGCCGAGCGCCTCGGCGCCAGGGGCCTCGCGCAGCGGGTGGGCCAGGCCGTGGGGCACAACCCCGTCAGCATCGTCATCCCGTGCCATCGGGTCGTCGGGGCGGACGGATCGCTCACGGGGTTCGCGGGCGGCCTCGATCGCAAGCGCGCCCTCCTCGAGCTCGAGGAGCCCGCGGAGGTCGCTGCGGCCCGCCTGTTCTAGCGGGCCGCGCAGCCGGTCAGGCGACGACGGTGCCGCAGTTGCCGCAGGCGCCCGTCGCCGAGACCTCGATGAAGCACTCGGGACACATGGCGCGCACCTTGTCGTCGACGTGCGACTTGCGGGTCGGGATGCGCTCGGCGCGCACGGCGGGACGGGACGCGGGACGCGCCGCCGCACGGGCGGCCGGGCGCGCGTCGGGCGTCACGCGCGTCTGCACCGCCGGAACGTGCTCGCGGCAGTAGATGCGCACGAAGCCGTGATGGTGGTTGGGATGCCGGTGCTTGTAGGCCCACAGCTCGGTGCGAGGACGCGGTGCGGACTCCGGACCGCAGGCCGCGCAGCGCGCATCCTCTCCCGGGACCACGTCAGCCAGGAGCACGGGAGTCTCGAAGTCGACCGCGTCCCGCCAATCCGATGCGGGTGCCACTCTCATGAGTCGTCGTCCTTCCGCTCCGCGCGCGGCCGCCCGGGGTAGCGGAAGGCGTGGATGCCTCCTTCGATCGTAGGCGCGTTCCCTGAGAGCGGGGTGCCACGCGGATGAACGTCGGGTGCGGCATCCGTCGAGGGCTCAGACGGGCGGTGGGGGGAAGTGCGGAATGGGGACGGGGCGGCCCGGACCCTCGCGCGGGACCTCGGCGATCCGCTGCGCGGCCTCGGTGAGCACGTCGGCGAGCGCGGAGAAGCGCGTCTCGCCGAGCCCTCCCTGCAGCCACACGACCTCGTAGCCGTCTGCCGTCCGCTCGATGTAGGCGAGGACGCTCGCGGCGTCCTGGTGCGGAGCGCGGCGATCGCACAGCCGCCACGAGTTCTGGGAGAGGCCGATGAGCTGGAGCCGCTCGACGATGCGCGCCTCGGGGAGAACCGTTGTCATGTCACTCGATCCCTTCGACCTCGACCGCGAGGAACCGCAGATCGTCCTCGCTGATCCGGCTCCCCTCGACGACCGGACGCCCTGTCGCCTGTGCGATCTCGTCGCGCACGCGCGCGCCGAGCACCCGCGTACGGTTTCGCAGAACCGCGTCGCGCGCACCGATCGTCAGGTACGGCCACCACGTCTCGATGGGCGGGAGCGCGCTGTCATCCGACGGCATCCGCGCCGATCCTTCGGTCGTTCGAGGGGAACCTCATGCCTGAGAGGATGCCCCGCACCCGGATCGGCGATCGAGGGGGTTGACAACCGGCGAGGGTGCCGTTCCACGACCCGGGTCAGGCGTCCTCGTCCGTCAGGGCCCTCTCCTGGTCGTACTCGGCCGGCTCCGGCACGACGTACAGGCCCCCGGGGGAGTTCGCCGTGTAGGTCAGCGCATCGAGCCACGCGCGGTTGAGCGACGGCTTGCGGCTCCCGTAGAACTTGTAGACGAGAGAGGCGTGCGGATGCAGCCACACGGTCGTGCGCCCGTCGCCGAGGCTCGCGTCGTTGCGCCACGTGAAATGGAACGCCTCGCCTCGCCTCAGCTTGTTGCCGATGACGAGCTGCAGGTGCGCGAGGATGCGGTCGTCGAAGTCGACCTTGACGTTGCCCTCATAGATGAACGTGCCCATGCGTGTCCCTTCTCTCAGCGCGGCCGCGAGGCGGCGCGCCCGGCTCACTCCGACTCGACGGCGCTCGTGTGGTGCGGCGTGCCGACGGGCTTGGACTCGGCGGATCCGCGCTGTCGAAGATAGATCGTGAACGCGACCATGGCACCCACCGCGAGGAACTCGGACTGCCAGTTCTGCAGCGTGCGATTCCAGAAGTCCGGCGAGACGAGGTAGTCGGACCACGCGAGCGACGGCATCCCGTGCTCGGCGTTCTCCTCGTTCGCCACGACGAGTCCCGCGAGCGACTGCGCGAGCCACGAGAGCACGAAGATCGCCCCCATGACGATCAGCAGCGAGTTCGCGTAGAGCGCGCCGCGAAGCCCGCCGGCGCGCGCCCACCGCGGAGAGTCCGGCCGGGAATGCGCGCCCACGAGCTGCTCCTCGTCGCTGCCGACGCCCTCGCTGCCGGGCTTCTTCGACTCGGGCGACCCGCGCTGGACGAGCCAGACCGTCGCGAGGATGAAGAGGAAGAACTGCAGGAACTCGGACTGCCAGTTCTCGGCGACGTCGACGACGAAGGCCGACGAGGTCACGAACTCGGTCCAGCCGATCGGCGGACGGCCGTGCTGGGCGAGCTCCTCGTTCTCGTACGCGAGACCGACGACCGACTGCGCGGCGAGCGCGACGACGAAGATCAGGAGGAATCCGAGGCTCAGCGCGTTGTCGCGCAGGAAACGTCGCACCGTCACCGTCCTGTGAGGGCGATCGCGATCATGACCGCGAGTCCGACGCCGACGATCGTCATCCAGGTCCAGAAGACGAACCGTCTGCCGAACGTGCCCTCCGTGGTGTCATCGGCCATGGGGCCACCCTAATCCCGCACCCCGTCCGAGGGCCCGAGCCCCGGCGGCCGCCCGCGCCGCTCTCCACCCTCGCTAGGGTGGGCCGCATGGGCACCATCTACTACGGCGGCGAGGCGACTCCGATCCACATCGAGGATCGCGCCCTCGCGCACCTCAAGGTCGTCATCGCGACGAAGCTCCGCCGCGGCGAGGCCTTCACGCTGTCGTGGCAGCACCCGGAGGACCAGCCTCGCGGTCGCAGCACGATCTGGCTGCATCCCTCGATCCCGCTCCGCTTCGTCTTCGACGACCCCGAGCCGCCGATGCTCAGCCGCACGTGGATGGAGGAGCTCGCGAACTCCGCCAACACGTCGGGCGGCATCCTGCTCGTCGCGGAGCACATCGACACGGCGCCGGTCGGGACGGCCGCCGAGGGAGCCGGGGAGTCCGCCTGACCGGATGCCGGTCGGGGCGTTCGCGTCAGAGGCCGCTCAGCGCGCCGTCGAGATCGGCGAGGAGGTCTTCGGCCGCCTCGATGCCGACCGAGAGCCGCACGACCTCCGGCGGGACGGCGAGCTCGGTGCCGCGCACGGACGCGTGCGTCATCTCGTCCGGGTAGTTCATGAGCGACTCGACGCCGCCGAGCGACTCGGCGAGCTGGAAGACGCGCGTCGACTCGGCGAAGCGGCGCGCGGCAGCGGCATCCTCCAGCGCGACCGAGACGATCCCGCCGAATCTCGACATCTGCCGTGCCGCGAGCTCGTGGCCCGGGTGGGCGGGAAGCCCCGGGTAGTAGACGCGCGCGACGCGATCGTGGCCGTCGAGGAACTCGGCGACGGCCTGCGCGTTCTCGCTGTGCCGCTGCATCCTGATCCCGAGCGTCTTGATCCCCCGCGTCGTGAGCCACGCGTCGAGGGGTCCCGACACGGCGCCCGCCGCGAACTGCAGGAACCTCGCCTTCTCGTGCAGCGCGTCGTCGTCGAGCACGAGCGCGCCGCCGACGACGTCGGAGTGACCGCCGAGGTACTTCGTCGTCGAGTGCACGACGACGTCGGCGCCGAGCGAGAGCGGCTCCTGCAGCGCAGGCGTCGCGAACGTGTTGTCGACGACGACGAGCGCGCCTGCGTCATGCCCGAGTCGCACGAGACCCGCGATGTCGGTGATGCGCAGGAGCGGATTGCTCGGCGTCTCGACCCACACGATCTTGGCGGGCCGCTCGGCGAGCGCCGCGGCGACGGCGTCGAGGTCGCTCATGTCGACGACGCGGAGTCCCACGCCCCACGGGCCCAGGATCCTCGCGATGAGCCGATACGTCCCGCCGTACACGTCGCTGCCGAGCAGCACATCGTCGCCGGGCGCGAGCACCGCGCGCAGGAGCGCGTCCTCCGCTGCGAGCCCCGACGCGAACGAGAGCGCGTGGCGTCCGCCCTCGATCGCCGCGAGCTGCGTCTCGAGCGCGGTGCGCGTCGGGTTGCCGCTCCGTCCGTACTCGTACCCCCCGCGCAGCCCGCCGATGCCGTCCTGCGCGTACGTCGTGGAGAAGTGCACGGGCGGGATGACGGCACCCGTCGTCGGGTCGAACGCCTGTCCCGCGTGGACGGCGAGGCTGTCGAAGCCGCGGAGGTTCTCGATGGTCATGCGTCGCTCCCTGCGTCGTCGGTCGGGGTGGGTCCGGTCTCGAAGCCGTGCGCGTGCATCCAGCCGTCGTCGAAGACCTTGCTGAGGTAGCCGCGTCCATGATCGGGCAGGAGCACGACCACGACGGCGCCCTCGTCGAGATCGCGCGCCGCGCGCAGCGCCGCGACGACGGCCATCCCGCTCGACCCGCCGACCAGGAGGCCCTCCTCCTGCGCGAGCCGGCGCGTCATCGCGAACGACTCGGCGTCTCCGACGCGGTGCAACTCGTCGACGACGGACGGATCGTAGGCCTTCGGCCAGAAGTCCTCGCCGACCCCCTCGACGAAGTACGAGTGGACGGGTCCGCCCGTGTAGATCGACCCCTCGGGGTCGGCGCCGACGATCCGCACGGCGCCGTGCGAGGCCTCCTTGAGGAACCGGCCCGTTCCCGTGATCGTGCCGCCCGTGCCGACGCCTGCGACGAAGTGCGTCACGCGTCCGTCCGTGTCGCGCCAGATCTCGGGCCCCGTCGACTCGTAGTGGCTTCGCGGACCGTGGGGGTTGTCGTACTGATTGGGCTTGAACGCCCCGGGGATCTCGGCGACGAGCCGGTCGGACACGCTGTAGTACGAGCGCGGGTCGTCCGGTTCGACGGCCGTCGGCGCCACGACGACCTCGGCCCCGTAGGCGCGCAGCACGGCTCGCTTGTCCTCCGCGACCTTGTCGGGCACGACGAAGACGCAGCGGTAGCCCCGCTGCTGGGCGACCAGCGCGAGCCCCACGCCGGTGTTGCCGCTCGTCGGCTCGACGATCGTGCCGCCGGGGCGCAGCAGCCCGTCGCGCTCGGCGGCGTCGATGATGTTGGCGGCGATGCGGTCCTTCGACGAGCCGCCGGGGTTGAAGTACTCGATCTTGGCGAGGATCGTCGCGCGGATGCCGTCGGTGACGTGGTTGAGACGGACGAGCGGCGTGTTGCCGACGAGATCGGCGACGGTGCGGGCGTAGCGCACGGTGGTGCTCCTGTGGGATGGCGCGCACGAAGCGCGGAGGCGGTCGGGTCGTCGGCGAGAGCGCGGGGCGCTCAGCGACGACAGCGACAGGTCAGCACCTCTCCACCATACGCGCTCGGATCCCCTCCGTGGGAGCCCGCGGGGACGCGGCGGGCGATGCGCGCGAGCAACACGGCGCAACACCCGGTCACGTGCCGTCATCCGACTGGAGCAGCGCCGCGCGATGGTGGGAGCGTGGACGCAGCGGTCACCGCACCGCACACAGCATCTCAAGGAGCCACGAGCATGAGCGACACCGCCTCGACCCCACAGGGTCCCGTCCTGCCCGACAAGCCGCGATCCTCCCGGACGTGGCTGTGGGTCACCATCGCCGTCGTCGCGGTCGCGGCCGTCGTCGCGGCCGTCCTGCTGATCCCGCGTCTGCTCGGTGCGGGGGATGCCGCATCCGGCGACCGCACGACCGTCCGGCTCGGCACGACCGATGCGTCGCAGGGCCACTGGCCCGTGCTGCAGGAGATCCTCGCGGACGAGGGCATCGACCTGGAGATCGTGAGCTTCGACTCGTACGAGACGCCCAACCCGGCGCTCGCCGACGGGGAGATCGACCTCAACGCCTTCCAGCACATCGACTATCTGTCCGATCACAACGTCGCCACGGGCGACGGGCTCGCCGTCGTGGGGCCCACCCTCATCGTGCCGCTGCCCATCTACTCCGCGAAGTACGACAGCGTCGAGGACTTCCCCGAGGGCGCGCGCATCACGATCCCGAACGACCCGACCAATCAGGCGCGCGCGCTCAAGGTGCTGCAGGCGGCGGGCCTCATCGTCCTCGACGAGGACGCCACGACGCCGACCCCCGCCGACATCCTCTCGGGGACGGTCGAGGTCGAGCCCGTCGACGCGTCGCAGACCGCGCCGTCGCTCAACGACCCGCAGATCGCGGGCGCCGTCGTCAACAACAACTTCGCGACGGATGCCGGCATCCTCGATCAGGCGCTCTTCTCAGTCGACCCCGCGCAGCCCGAGAGCTGGCCGTACATCAACATCATCGCGTCGCGAGCAGGCGAGGAGGACGACCCGGTCTTCCAGAAGGTGTGGGAGGCCTATCACGACCAGCGCGTGACCGACATCGTCGTGAAGGAGTCGGGCGACACCGCGATCATCGTGCAGGAGTCCCCGAAGCAGGTCCGCGACTGGCTCGCGGAGATCGAGGCCCAGAAGAAGGCGGCCAGATAGCGCGACTCCGAGGATCGTCATGGTGCGGTCGCAGGCCTTCGGGCCGCGACCGCACCATGACGTGTCCCGGCCGAACCCGAAGGGAACACGATGGGAACCATCATCGAGCTGACCGACGTCCACAAGCGGTTCGACGTCGACGGCCGCACGGTCACGGCGCTGTCGGGCGTGGACCTGCGGATCGAGGCGGGGGAGATCTTCGCCATCATCGGACACTCCGGTGCAGGCAAGAGCACGCTCGTGCGGATCATCAACGGCCTCGAGCGCGTCACGAGCGGGCTCGTCGTCGTCGACGGCGTCGACATCTCCACCATCCCGGAACGACTGCTGCGTCCCGTGCGCCGCAGGACCGGGATGATCTTCCAGCAGTTCAACCTCTTCTCCTCCCGGACGGTGGCGGGCAACGTCGCCTACCCGCTCCGAGTGGCGGAGTGGCCCAAGGCGCGACGAGATGCCCGGGTCGCCGAGCTGCTCGACTTCGTCGGGCTGCTCGACCGCGCACACGCGTACCCCGACCAGCTCTCCGGCGGCCAGAAGCAGCGCGTCGGCATCGCCCGCGCGCTCGCGACCTCTCCCCCGATCCTCCTCGCAGACGAGTCGACGAGCGCGCTCGACCCCGAGACGACGGGCGAGGTGCTGCGCCTCCTGCAGCGCGTCAACCGCGAGCTCGGCGTGACCGTCGTCGTCATCACGCACGAGATGGACGTCGTGCGCGCCATCGCCGATCGCGTCGCCGTCATCAGCGAAGGACGCATCGTCGAGCGCGGCAGCGCGTTCGAGGTGTTCTCGTCGCCCCAGTCCGACACGGCTCAGGCGTTCGTCGCGACGGCCCTTCACGACCGGCCGAGCCGGGACGAGCTCGCGCGGCTGCGCACGGCGCACACGGGCCGGATCGTGACGGCGCGCGTCGTCGACGGAGGCGGCATCGGCGCCGTGCTCTCGCGGGCAGGCGTCCACGACGTGACGTTCGAACTCCTGCACGGCGCCATCAGCACGCTGCAGCAGCGCTCCTTCGGGTCGCTGACGATCGCGCTCGACGGCCCGGATGCCGGAGTCGACGCCGTCATCGCGGAGCTCAGCGCCGTGACGGCCACGGAGGAGGTGGCGGCATGACGATCGCGGATCTCCTCGGCGGGCTCGCTCCGCTCGTAGGCGCGCAGTGGGACTGGGACCGCTACGGGCCCCTCCTGCTCGAAGCTCTCGGCCAGACGCTCTGGATGGTCGTCGCGACCCTCTTCTTCGGCGGGATCGGCGGGCTCGTCGTCGGCCTCGGGCTCTATGTCACCCGCAGAGGCGGGATCCTCGCGAGCCGGACGGCGAACGGCATCCTGAATCTCATCGTGAACTTCTTCCGGCCGATCCCGTTCATCGTCTTCCTCGCGGTGGTCGCGCCCTTCACGTCGTTCATCGTCGGCACGTACATCGGGACGGCCGCCGCGATCGTCCCGCTGTCGATCGCGACGACGTTCGGGTTCTCGCGCATCGTCGAGCAGAACCTCGTGACGATCCAGCCGGGCGTCATAGAGGCGGCGCGGGCGGCGGGCGGCGGACCGTGGCGCATCATCCTCACGCTGCTCGTGCCGGAGGCGCTCGGGCCCCTCATCCTCGGCTACACGTTCGTGTTCGTCGCCGTCGTGGACATGACCGCGGTGGCGGGTGCCGTCGGAGCGGGCGGTCTCGGCTCGTTCGCGCTGCAGTACGGGTTCCGGCGGTGGGACTTCGTGACGCTGTGGATCGCCGTGGGACTGATCATCGTGCTCGTGCAGCTGGGCCAGCTCCTCGGCAACGCGCTCGCCCGCCGCGTCCTGCGGCGGTGACGCGAATGCCCCCGGTCCGCACAGCGGGCCGGGGGCATCGAGGGGGCGAGGTCAGGCCCCGAGGAGACCTCCGCGGGGGCGGATGAGGCCGATGCGGGTGAAGGCCAGGTAGAGCTGGCAGCCGAGGCAGAACGCGAACGCCGCGTTGAGGAAGGCGGCGACGAACGCCAGCGCACCCGCGATCGGCAGCGCCCACGGCACGCCGGCGACGTGCAGGAGGAGGCCGACCGTGACGACGAGGAAGCCGACCACCTGCGCGAAGCGTGGGGGGCGCGGGTCTTCCAGCTCGGCCGGCGGCGCGAGCCGCGGCCTCACGAGGGTGCGGAAGATCACGCCCCACGGCGCCGTGCGCGGGGATGCGAAGCCCCACACGAAGAGCAGGTCGACGACCAGCAGCACGAGGAAGCCGGGGTCGAGGACGCGTTCGGTGAGGGTCGTGCCGGTGCGGACGGCCGGCCCCAGAAGGGCCAGGAACGTGCCGACGAGAAGCAGAATGGCAGTGATCCAGGCCGTGAACCGTGGCCCGCGCGGGTCGATCCCCTGCGGCCTGCCTGCGGGCGCGTTGTCGGACATGGGCTCCTCCTGATGGCTCGGGCTCTGCGTGCGCCGTCCGTCACCGCACGCGGGAGGGCGGCATCCGGATGCTCGCGACAAAGGTACGTCGTCGCACGCGGCAGAGCACACGACGCGTCACAGTTCGACGCACGACGGACCCGCGTCTACGCGACGCGCGGCGAGGGCCTGACCGTCTCGGCGGTCTCCTCGAGCTCCAGCAGCACGGCGCGCTCGAGCGGCGTCTCGTTCGGCTGGTGCAGCGTCAGCAGCAGCCCGCCGTCAAGCGTGCGCGCGATCATCCCGTGCCCGCCGTCGCGGGCCCAGATCGGGGCGTCCTCCTGCACCCACGGGCCCTGCACGCGACCTGAGGCCGACCGGGCGATCCCCATCGCGTACCCGGACCCGCCGAAGCTCGACCACAGCATGATGAGACCGCCCGAGGCGAGGCGGTGCAGGAACGGGCCGTCCGTGACGTAGGCGGCGACATCCTCCGGCACCCGCGGATGGCGCAGGCGCTCGACCCAGGGCGCCTCGGACGCGCGGAAGAGCACGAGCGGCTCGCCGATCGCGCGGGAGAGGTCGGGCGAGAGCCGCTGCGCGACGATCTCGCCGTCCCAGACCTGCGCCCACTCGTGGCAGAAGACGATCCAGGGGTCGCCAGCCTCATCGACGTGGAGCGTCCCGTCGAGGCACTCCCACTCGCGCGGCGTGACGGGTCCGTCGCCCCACGGGACGTAAGGGCCGGAGGGAGCGTCCGAGACGAGGATCTGCGTCCCCCGGCGCACGCCCTCGGCCGTGAACGTCGCGAACATGAAGAACCGGCCGTCGTAGGCGTGCACTTCGGGCGCCCAGTAGTTGCGGTCGCTCCAGAAGCCCGCGGGCGGACGGAAGGCCGGGATCGGCCCGACCCACTGCTCGAGATCCGCGCTCCGGTAGCAGTCGAATCCCTCCGCGGGCCCGCGCCAGATGTCCTTGTCCGTGCTGCCGAACAAGTAGTACGTGCCCGTCTCGGCGACAGTCAGGACGAAAGGGTCGCGGATCTGGATGCCGGCGAGGCGCAGCGTGGAGGGGGCAAGGTCACGAGGCGTATCGGATTCATGCGACATGTCATCGCCCATCCTCCCCCATGCCGGCGGACTCTCGAGCGAGGTGGCGTCCGCAGGGAGGTCGCGTCAGAGGTCTCGCGTCAGAAGGGAGGTGCGCCGCCGGATCCGAGCGGGTCTTCGCTCCTGATCAGCCAGGGTTCGCGCATCAGCTCCCGTCGTCGTCTCACTTCGTCATCGAGCACGAACCGCACCGTCGACTCGGGACGATCGGTGTGCGTGCGGCCGGCGGGGCTCGTCCACACCAGGACGCCGGGCCTGACCTGCTCGACGGTCCATGCCGTCACATGTTTGAGGACATGATGCCGTCTGCACAGGTGGGCGAGGTTGCAGTGACTGGTCGCTCCGCCGTGCGCCGCGTCGATCGTGTGATCCACGTCACAGCGATGGACCGGCATGCGGCATCCGGGGAATCTGCAGTGCTCGTCTCGCGCGACCAGGAAGCGGTTGAGCGGGATGCCCGGCCGATAGCGGTCGACAGCGAGAACGCTTCCCGTGACGGGCGAGGTCATGACCCGCTCCCATCCCGTGGTGCCGCCGGCGAGTGCGCGGGCAGTCTCGGGGTCGATGGGGCCGTAGCCGGCGAGCAGGCACGGCTCAGCCGACGCGCCCGCCATCGTGAGCACGGCGATCGTCACCTGCACGGTGGCGCGGATCGCGTCGAGTCCGTCTCCCGCGACGCAACGGTCGGGGCCGGCCGTGAGCAGCGTGTCGGTGGCGATGTCGGCCATCAGCTGCGCCATCGTGCGGGCATCGCCCTCTCCACGCGTCTCTCCGGTCTCGCGGGCGGCGATGACGGAGCGCGCCTGCTGCGTGAGTCGGTCGTGGATGCCGTGGGCGAGGGTCGCGGGAGTGACCAGCATGACCCCAGCCATGCCGTCTGCCATGTCGATCAGGTCGATCCGCCCGCGGGCGGCGGCATCCTCATGTCGGTCGTCGATCGTGCGCTCGAGGAAGTGCTCTGCGATCACGCGGAGCACGGGGGCAAGTCGACCCGGGGTGAGCTGCGCCGCGCGATCGATCGCGAGTCGGAGGAACTCGGCGCGTGCGTCGTCGTCGACGATCGGGGCACCCGCGTCGTGAATCACGTCGAGATGGCGCCGAGAGATGCCGCCGCGCGCCAACGCGTCGACACCGTCTGCGAACCGAGCGCAGAGGTCGACCGCCTCCGTGAGCAGTCGCGTCACGGTCCACTCGGACACACGGGTCGACGTGGCAAGCTCGGCCACGAGGGAGCGGCGGTCGAGCTCGGCTCGTCGTATCTGCTCGGCAGTGGGGTTCGCCGGTGCCGCAATCGCGTCGGCCGCCTCGGCCAGCAGACGTATCTCGGCGGCATCGTCGGCCGCGCGGCTCCGTCGTCCCGCTTCGAATGCGTCGATGACCCGCTCGGCACGGGGATCAGAGGCAGGATGAGCAGACATGGGGCTCGCAGACAGTGAACGGATGACGGCGAGATTCCTGCGCGTATCCGCGCCAGCATCCTTCTCATCACGTGCGGTCGTTGCCGCGTCTGCTCTCGGCTCCCCACGTCGTGCGGAGCAATCCATTCATCGAATCTCTTGACGAAAGACTATCACCCTGCGATGTCGTCTACAAGAACAGACCTTCGATCCATGCGATGCCGACTCCGGCGCGCCGGCAGGCGATGGGCCCGCCGGCGCGCCGACCCCTCCTGCACGGCTGTCCAGAGCTCGCGACTCCCTGCAGCTCACCGGCTCGCGAGGTGCTCCTGCTCCTGGGTCTCCGCGAGCGCCCGCTCGACGGCCTCCTGAACGCGCGCGTCCTCGAGCGCCTGCCGGCGTGCGCGCCGGCGCGAGCGCACGCGCAGCGCGACGACGACGAGCAGCGCGAGCACCACGACGAGCACGAGCAGCGCCCACGGTACGGCGGCGCCGACGGCCGTCGCGGTGACGGGAGCGAGCGCGGTCGTCGAGCCGGACGCATCGACGACGATGGGCGTCACGGTCGCCGTCGCCGTCAGCCACAGGGCCGCGGGGACGTCGCGCACGGGGAAGGACACGGTCCAGCTCTCCCCCGGGAGCAGCTGCGGGGGCGCGTCGACGGCCGGCGCCTGCGTCGCGAACAAGCCGAAGGGCCCTGCGACGGTGGCGGCCTGCCGCGCCGAGAGCACGGCGTTGCCCGTGTTGCGGATCGTGTAGCTCACGGTCGCGTCGCCGCCCGCGAAGGGATCGAGCCCGCCGTCCCACGAGAGGTGCGCGTCCTCGACCGCGAGGCTCGGCGCGAGATCGCCGCCGACGCGAAGTGCGATCCGGATGCCGAGCCGGCGGTCGACGCTGATGCTCGCCGCGGAGTCGTGCTCGGCGAGCGAGGTCACGATGCCGCCCGCGTAGTCGCCGGGAGTCGCGTTCTCGGGCACGGCCAGCGTGAAGGGGACGTCCGCGGTCTCGCCCGGACCCACGGTGATCGTCTCGGCGTCGCTGTGCAGCCATGCGCCGATGCCGATGGACTTCTCGTCGGCCGAGACGAGGTCGAACTGGCCGCTCTCGGTCGTGAAGCCGTCGGCGGCGTAGACGGCGAGCTCGAGCGGCTCGGTGCCGTGGTTGGCGACGACGAGCGCGTCGTCGACCTCGGCGCCCGGGTCGAGGGTGTAGCCGAAGCTCGTGCGGTCGTCGCCGAAGGCGCCCGCAGCAGTGCGGACCGACCACGCGGCGTCGTCGTCCGCGGCGTGCGCGGCGCCGACAGGGGCGGCGGCGAGCCCGATCGCGACGAGCGCGAGCAGCGCCGCGCGCAGGACGGAGCGGGGGGAGGTCGTGACGAGCGTGTGCATGGAGAGATCCTCGGCGTGTAGGGAAGTGATGAACGCCCGGTGGGGCGGGCGCCCGGAGGCGCCCACCCCACCGGTCTCGATCTGAGCCGGTCAGCCGGCCAGAGCGGTGATGGTCAGGGTCGTGCGGTAGCTGCCCTTCGCGACGGCGGCCGGGATCTTCAGATCCAGGTCGGCGCCGAGGACGGCCGTGCCGCGCTCGTGACCCTGCTTCGCGGAGCCGAGGCCGCGCGAGACCGACAGGCCCGTGCCGCTGTCGAAGCCCGAGACGACGGGAGCCCCCGCAGCGGCGCCCGCACCCGAGGTGACGAGCTTCGGCGTCCAGCCGAGGTACTTGCCCGAGAAGGTGTTCGTGCCGTCGCGGAAGTCCCCGACCGAGGCCGAGATCGACCACGGCGCCTGCGAGCGACGCGAGTCCGAGACGGTGATCGGGTTGATCTGGCCCTTCGCCCCGAAGTACGCGCCGTCATGATCCTCTGCCGTGCCGAGGTCGACGAGGCCGTTGTGGCCGTCGATCGTCCAGCCGAACTCGCCGGGCGCGGCATCCGGGACTGCGACCTGGATCTCCTCGCCGTCGCCGTGGTTCTGGTGGATCGTCACCGAGTCGACGATCGAGCCGACCGGCTGGGCAGCGGTCGCGCCGCTGTCAGGACCGCACCACGGGACCTTGTTGAGCTCGACTGCGGCGTTGGGGGCGTCGCACGTGCCGCTGCGGATGTTCTCCACGACGAGCTGGTCGGCCTGCACCTGCACCTTGACGTACGTGCGGACGTGCTCCTGGTTCTGCACCGAGTTGTACCAGTAGCTGCCGGGGTTGAGCGGGTCGGCGCCGTTCCCCGCGCCGCTCGTGCCGCTGTCGTCGGGCGCCGTGATGTCGTAGTACTTCGAGCCCGAGGCCGAGTTCGCCGTGACGTAGATCACGCCGCCGGGGCCGGGGTAGACCTCGGCCTGGCCGGGCTGCTCGTCCGGGTTCGCCTTCGCGCCGTTCTTGATCTCGTAGCTGCGCGAGTAGCTGTGGTCGTGGCCCTGGAGCACGAGGTCGACGCCCAGGTTCGAGAACGCCGTCGGGAAGTCGACGCGACGGACCTTGTTGTCGCCGTCCTTCGCGTGGTCGGCGGGCGAGTAGATCGCGTGGTGGTACACGAGCACCGTGTACTTGGCCTCGGCGCCGTGCTGGTCGACGACATCCGTCACGTACTGGATGTGGGCCGCGTCTCCGCCGCCGCCCTGCGACGTGGCGTAGCTGTTGCTGTTCAGGTCGATGAACAGCACGTCCTTGTAGATGTACCAGTAGTCGCCGCCCGACGAGTTCGACGACGGGTCGCCGTTCGAGTAGTAGGCGCCGGCACGGTCGGTGTTGGGCGTGAACAGGTGCTGCTCGTACGCCTTGCCGCCCACGTCGTGGTTTCCGATGGTCGCGGCCCACGGGTACTGGCGGAGCTTGTCGGGCGCGAGGAACGCGTCCCACTGCGACTCGGTGTTGGCCGTCTCGACCTGGTCGCCGCCCGAGACGAGGATCTCGGTGTCGGGGTTGGCCGCGAGGGCCACGTCCAGGGTGTCCTTCCACCCGGCGCCGTCGCGCGCCGTGTCGCCCGACGAGCCGATCTGGGGGTCGCCGAAGAAGAGGAAGTCGAAGGCGCCGTCGAACGACTGCGTCTTGAACGAGTAGACCGGCGACCAGCTGCCTTCGGCGCCGACGCGGTAGGAGTACGTCTTGTTCTCCTCGAGGCCGGAGATCGTCGCGTGACGGTTGAACCCGCCGCTCGTCGCGATGTTGGCGCCGCCGATCGCGGAGAAGGTCGCGGCGTTCGCGGGGAACGTGCCGTCGACGACGACCGCGGACGGCGCGACCTGCACCGACTGGGCGGTGTCTGCCGACGAGTACCACGTGACGATGCGCTGGGACTCGTTCGCGCCGACGCCGAGGATGACGCCCGTGAGGGTGACGGGGTCGGCCGCGAACGCCGGGACGGCGACGACGCCGCTCAGGGCGACGCAGGTGCCGACGGCGGCCGCGGTGAGCCACGACGCGCGGCGACCTGGCCGACGCCGCGATTGTGCTTGTGCACGGGGGGATGACATAGTCGTCCGTTCTCTCAGGTTCCCCTTGCGGGGAAACAGTTGACGCTGATCAACTTCGGGCCGCCAGGTGAACCCTGGATGAACGCCAGGATCCGGGACGGTGGCGCGGGGGCGAAGACCTGGCGCTCGTCGCGCTAGAGGCCGAAGATGCGCTGCACGAACCAGATGAGCCCTGCGATCGACACCGACACCGCGAGGGCCCCCGTGGCCCACAGGCCGACCCGCGGAGCGCGCCGGCGGACGAGGGCCAGGATCGGGAACAGCACCGCGATGATCGTCAGCTGGACGGCCTCGATCCCGAGGTTGAACACCAGCAGCGACCACAGCAGGGTCCACGACCACGGCTCGTCGATGCCGAGGGCGCCCGCGAAGCCGAGTCCGTGCACGAGCCCGAACGCGAACACGACGCCGAGCCGGAGCCATCCGGCCCCGTCGAGCCCCCACGGACCGCTCTTCTTGTCGAGCTCGTCCGCGGCATCCCCCCGTCGCCACAACTGCCACAGATGCCACGACGCGACGATCGCGATCGACAGCGCGATGACGGGCTCGACGAACGCGGACGACACCGAGACGACGCCGGTCGCCGCGAGGATGAAGGTCACGGAGTGCGCGACGGTGAACGACGTCGCGGCGAGCACGACCTCGCGCAGTCGCCGCGAGCCCGCGATGAGCGCGAGCAGGAACAGGATGTGGTCGATGCCCGTCAGCAGGTGCTCGGCGCCGAGGTGGAAGAACTCCCAGAAGCGCTCGCCGGCGCTCTGCTGCGTCGAGAACGACGGCTGCGACGCGTCGAGCGCTGCACTGCCCGATCGCCCGTCGATGTCGTACGTCAGGACGACCTTCGTCCCCGTCACATAGCCCTCTTCGTCGCCGAACAGCTCGCTCGCGACGACGTGCCCGTCACCGGACGGCTCGCACTCGTGCTCGAGCACGAGCACGGCATAGGGCACGTCCTGCTGCTGCGTCATCGTGATCGCCCCGACCTGCGCCGGCGTGCAGGTCTCGCCGCCGGCGGTCACCGTGAACCGCTCGCCGACGTACGCGAGGACGGAGTCGCGGTGGGCCTCGAGCACGGCCGCCTGGGCAGCGGCATCCCCCGCCTCGAATGCGGCCGTGCCGTCCTGGAAGAGCGGGTCGTCGTGTTCGGCGTCGGCGGCCGAGACGACGAGCAGGTCGTACTCGAGCTGCAGCTCGGTGCGGACGGCTCCGTCCTCGGCGGCGGTCACCTCGGCGTACACGACCGATGTGAACCCGTGGGCGGATGCCGGAGCCGCGGCGAGCAGGCCGGTCAGCAGGACGGCACCCCCCGCCAGCAGTGCGAGCGCGGATGGACGGGAACGGCGGGGCATGGCTCTCCTTCGGGGGGCAAGGGCCCGAGAAGGCTTTCGCGCGTTGGTGAACCGATGGAGGACCGAAGGGGAACGGATGGCGAACAGTGCCGCGAGCGGTCCTGGAGAGGGCGCGGGATGTCGCACAGTGGAGAAGCATGCGCCTGCGCGCCTCGACCCCCGGAGGACGAATCCTTGCACTCACGTCAGCGGACCATCGCCGCGCTCCTCACGGCGGCCCTCGCCGCCGTCCTGCTCGCCGGCTGCGCGGGCGACGACTGGGCCGGCCCGCGCCCCGCGCCCACCCCCATCGGCGCGCTCGGTGTGGGGTTCGAGCCCGCGGCGGAGCCGAGCCCGGAGGCCACGATCGAGCCCGCGGCGGGATCGTGGGATGACGTGCACCCTTCGCCGGGCTACCGCGTCGTGCTCCTGACGGCGGGCGACGACGCCCCGACGAAGACCCTCGTGACGGCGATCCGCGAATGGGCGGGCGACGAGAAGGTCGACCTGCGCACCGTCGAGGCGGACGACGACCTCATCGCCGGCATCGTGACGGCGATGGACATGAACCCGGATCTCATCATCAGCGCGGGCAACGACCTCATCGATCCGCTCGCGACCGTCAGCGCGAACCACCTCGACCGCCACTTCCTCGTCGTCGGCGCGGAGGTCGCCGAGCCCACCTACAACGTGACCGCCGTCGACTGGACGGGGGCGTCGTTCCGCGGCGAGGGGCTCGGCACGCCGTCGGACTACGACCCCGCGACCTTCACCCCGGAGCGGTCGGCCGAGGCCGTCCGCGCGGGTGTCGCGGCCGTGCTGCACGGCCTCACGGGCCTTGTCATCTGGATCGACTGACGCCAGCCCGGATCCGGGGACGGATGCCGCGCCCCGCCGCGCCCCCGCGGGGCCCCCTGATGTTCACCTCCGGGCATCGCGGCGAGGCTGTCGGCGGAGCCGCCGGACGAGTACCGTGGATGCCGCCAGCGCCTGCCCCGGGAGACCCGAACCATGACGCAAGACATCGCCGACGACGCCGCAGCGATAGACGAGATCGTGGAGCGGCTGACCGAGCGCTTTCCCGCCCT
Source organism: Microbacterium ulmi (assembly GCF_011759705.1). GTDB lineage: Bacteria > Actinomycetota > Actinomycetes > Actinomycetales > Microbacteriaceae > Microbacterium > Microbacterium ulmi. The sequence continues at coordinate 799,304 of NZ_JAAOZF010000001.1, forward strand.
CCCCGCCACGACGATCCGCGAGGTCGTCGTGGGCGAGTACGAAGGACTCGACGGCGCCCACGTCCGTGACTTCGTCGCCGTGCTCGTCGAGAAGCAGGCGAAGAAGCGCCTCAAGACGTTAGGGGCCTGACGCGCGAGGCTACGCCGCGTGTGCCGAGCGGAGCCGCTCCCGCAGCCGCCGCTCGACCAGCAGAGGCACGTAGTCCCGCAGGCGCGCTCCGTCGAACCTCTCGAGCTCTTCCGCGACGATCTCCAGGACGACGTCGTCCTCGACGGCAGGATAGCGATCGCCGAGACGCCGGATGATGTGGATCAGCGCCTCGTACTCGTTGTCGGGGTTCGTGCTGCTCACGCTTCGATGATCCGCCACGCGAGCCCGCTTCGTCCAGGTCTCAGCCGAGCGCGTCGCTGCGCGGCGGTGGATCTGCGCCGGCGCCCCGCGTGCCCGGCATGCGCGGCACGGCGCTGCCTGCGCGCTGCCCGGCGCTCGTCGGCGGCCGCGACCCGCCCGCGACAGCGCGTCGTGACGGCCGCTGGATCGTTTCGCCGACCTGCCGCATCCGCTCACGCCGACAGCCGCGCCGTCGGGATAGTCTCGCGCGGTGGCACTCACGTCGCGCGAGCTGGCCGCCCGGCGCCGCATGTTCCGCCGCCGCCGAGCGGGCGTGCTCCTGGTGGTCGTCCTGATCGTGCTGACCGCGACGATCGTGCCCCGGATCGCGGCCGCCGCGGCCGCCGCGGGGGTGCGCGCCGATCTCGCACGGCTCGTCGATGTCGCGGCTCGCGCCGTCGAGGCGTCCTCGTCGCTCGCACCCGCGGACGCCTCGGCGGCTCTCTCCGACGCGCGGGCCGCGGCTCTCGCGGCCGAGCCGTCGGACGAGGCGAGAGCGGATGCCGCGGCGGCCCTCGCGTCGGCCGTCGGCACGTATCGCGAGAGCGCCGTCTCGGCGGCCAAGGACGTCCTCGGCGAGTGGTCGGATGCCGAGAAGGCGACGGAGGACGCGCTCTATCGCGCGATCAAGGCGCTGAACAAGGCGGATCCGGGTGACCTGCCGACGGCTCTCGCCGCGGCCTCGGATGCGGCGGACGCCGTCCGCGCGTCGGCGCAGGCGTATCGCGACGCCATCACGGCCGCCTCGGCGGGAGTGAGAACGCAGCCCGCGGGCGGCGACGTCGACGCGCAGCTCGCGTATCTGCGCGCGCATGCGACCGACTACGACGTCGACGAGTGGGGCGACTACAACTCCGCCGGGGGCGACTGCGTCAACTTCGCGAGTCAGGGCCTGCTGGCCCGCGGCTGGCGGATGGACGACGAGTGGTACTCGGGCGGTGCATGGAAGGCGTCGAAGGCGTGGCGCGACACGGCGGCGATCGACGCGTACCTGGCTGCGCAGGGACTCCCGTTCGCCACGACCGCCGACCTCGACAGGGTGCGCGTCGGCGACGTCGGCGTCTTCGACTGGGGCGGAGGCGACGAGGGGCTCGACCACACGATGACGGTGTCCCGTGTGACGTACTCGCCGAATGGTCCTGTCGTCTCGTTCGCGAGCCACAACACCGACGGCACGGATCGCCCCTTCCCGAAGGTGCTCTCCGACCCGGCGTCGGGATCGCAGATGCGCATCTACTCGATCCCGTGACCGGCGGCCGCGCTCACGCCCCGGGGATCAGCAGGCCGCTCTCGTAGGCGGCGATGACGAGCTGGGCCCTGTCGTGCGCGTGCAGCTTCATCATGATGCGCTTGACGTGTGTCTTCGCGGTGTGCGGCGAGATGAACAGCTCGCTCGCGATCTCGTCGTTCGAGCTGCCGCGGGCGACGAGGAGCAGGACTTCGCGCTCCCGGTCGGTGAGGTGCGCGAGCCGCGCGGGCACCGCCCCGCCGGCGGTCGCGGAGTGCGGAAGGACGTATCGCGTGATGAGGCTCCGCGTCGCCGCAGGCGAGAGGAGGGCATCGCCCGCGTGGATGGCAGCGACGGCGCGCACGATCTCATCCGGCTCTGCCCCCTTCCCGATGAAGCCGCTCGCTCCCGCACGCAGCGCCGCTACGAGATACTCGTCCTCCTCGAACGTCGTGAGGATGAGCACGCGCGTCTCGGCGAGCGCGGGATCGTCGCAGATCCTCGCCGTCGCCTCGATGCCGTCGAGCCGCGGCATCCGGATGTCCATGAGGACGACATCCGGATGAAGCTCCTGCGCCCGCGCGACGGCCTCGAGTCCGTCGACGGCCTCCCCCACGACCGTCGCCGTGCCCGCGCCTTCGAGCAGGTCGCGCACGGCCGACCGGATGAGCGCCTGGTCGTCGGCGATCAGCACGCGGGTCATGCGCTCTCCTCGGGGATCGGAAGAGCCGCCTCCAGGCGGTAGCCGGCGGCCGTCTCGGCGGTCTCGACCGAGCCTCGCACGGCCGCGACGCGCTCGCGCAGACCCACGAGACCGAAGCCGCGGGGCTCGGCGGAGCGCGGCGCGCCGCCGGTCGGGTTCGCGACGACGATGCGCGCGGCATCCGACCCGATCTCGACGAGGACGTGCGCGCGATGCTCCGCGCCGTGCTTGAGCGCGTTCGTGAGCCCCTCCTGCACGATCCGGTAGGCGACGGCATCCGTCGGCAGCGGCAGACGCGCGAGGTCGCCTTCGATCCGCACGACCGTGTCGAGGCCCGACTCGCGGAACGAGGCGACGAGAGCGTCGATCCCCCGCAGGCTCGGCTGGGGCGCCGTGGCGTCCTCGCCGTCGACCCGGTCCTCGGCGCGCAGCACGGCGAGGAGGTCGCCGATCTCGCCGAGCACCGTCCGCGACGCGGTGCGGATCGTCGCGAGCGCCTCGCGCGTCTTCTCGGGCCGCGTCTCGAGCGCGGCAGTCGCGACGCCGGCGTTGAGGCTGATGACCGAGATCTGGTGCGCGACGGCGTCGTGCAGGTCGCGGGCGATGCGCAGCCTCTCGTCGCTGACGCGCCGGCGTGCTTCGGCCTCGCGCGTCTGCTCGGCGCGGATGGCCCGCTCGGTCACGGCCTCGAGGTACTCGCGGCGCGAGCGGGTGCCGTCTCCCGCCGCGGCGGCCAGCGCGACCGTCACGACGGCGGGGAAGATGCGCGGCTCGAAGACGTCGCCGGCCGCGACGACGACGGTGAGGAAGATCGCCGCCACGGCGACGCCCAGCGCGATCAGCGACGTCCGGCGAGACAGCCGGTTGGCCGCGCCGAACATGGCCACGACGATCGCGAGGAGGATGCCGGGCGACATGAAGCCGGACAGGATCGCGACGACGTAGACCGCGACGCACGCGCCGAGCACCCACAGCGGCAGGCGACGTCGCAGCGGGAGCAGCGCGGCAGGCAGAAGGGCGAATGCGTACTGCAGGGGACTGTGCGGGTGCGATGCGGCATCGGGGAAGGGCGCGAGGGCTGCGCCGACGATGAACAGCGCAGCGAGCGCGTCGCCGGCCCACCCCGGCGGACCATGCCGCGGCGAGAGCACCGCGTCGTCGGCAGCCTTCCGCATGAGATCAGTGTGGCCCTCGGCCGCGAGGTTCGCGTCGCCCCCACGGGTGAGCGCGGGATACCCCCGGCGGGGTACCGGAGTTGCCGCCCGCGGGGGACGCGCGGCAGCGTCCGTGCGACCAGGCTGGACAGCACGACCTCAGGGAGACTCATGACGACCCCGCTCATCTCGATCACGGACGTGCGCAAGACGTACGGCCGCGGGCCCAATCGCTTCGACGCCCTCCGCGGCGTGAGCCTCGACATCCACGCCGGCGAGAGCCTCGCGATCATCGGCAAGAGCGGATCGGGCAAGTCCACGCTCATGCATCTGCTCGCCCTCCTCGACGCCCCCACGAGCGGCCGCATCGAGCTCGAGGGCACCGACACGAGCAGGCTCCGCGGTCGTGCGCTCAACCGCACGCGCAACAAGACGTTCGGGTTCGTGTTCCAGCAGTTCTTCCTGACGGCGAACACGTCGGTGCTCGACAACGTCATCCTCCCGCTCAAGATCGCCGGCGTCGGGCGATCCGATCGCAAGCGCAAGGGCCTCGCGGCGCTCGCTCAGCTCGACATGCAGGACAAGGCCCGCAACAGGGCGATCGACCTGTCCGGCGGCCAGAAGCAGCGCACCGTCATCGCGCGCGCGCTCGTCAACAACCCCCGCATCATCTTCGCCGATGAGCCCACGGGCAACCTCGACTCCGCCACGGGGGCGGTCGTGGAGGACATCCTGTTCGCGCTGAACCGCGAGCACGGCATCACGCTCATCGTGGTGACGCACGACGAGGATCTGGCGGCGCGCTGCGACCGCCGCATCCACATCCGAGACGGCGTCATCGTCCCCGAGGAGGTGGCGGCATGAACGCGGGCGACCTCGTCACCTCGGCCGTCTCGAACACGTTCCGTTCGAAGACCCGCACGATCCTCACGATCCTCGCCATCTTCGTCGGAGCCTTCACGCTCACGATCACGAACGGCCTCGGCACCGGCATCAACCGGTTCATCGCCGACACCGTCTCGTCGATCGGCGCGGAAGACGTCATGACGGTCACCAAGACGCCGGATGCCGCGACAGGCGGGCTGCCGTCGAACGACCCGGTCGAGTACGACCCCGACGCCATCGGCAGCGGTCGTCCCGGCCCCGGCGGCTTCGGCGGAACCGTGACCGCGATGACGACGGCCGACCTCGACACGCTCGAGGGGATCGACGGCGTCCTTCGCGTGGAGGCCGCCAAGTCGGTGAGCCCCGACTTCATCCAGCACGACGGCGGCACGCGCTGGGTCATCGGCGTGGGCAACCTCATCCCGGGTCAGACGGCCCAGCTCGCCGCCGGAACGACTCCCGACCTGGACGCCGACCAGCTCCAGATCGCGATCCCGGTCTCGTTCGTCGAACCGCTCGGGTTCGACAGCGCCGACGACGCGATCGGCCAGACCGTGACGATCGCGATCAGCGATGCCGTGCGGACGCAGCACACCGTCGAGGCGACGATCGTCGGGGTCGCGGAGGAGACGTTCGTGGGCGGCGGCGCGAGCGCCCTGCCCAACGACGCGCTCACCGACGCGCTGTTCTCGCTGCAGAACACCGGCGTGCCGCTGGATCAGCAGGATCGGTTCGCGAGCGCGAGCGTCTGGTTCGATCCGGATGCCACGGCCGACCAGGTGGACGACCTCGCGTCCGCCCTCGCCGACGCCGGGTTCACGGGCACGACGGTCGCGGATCAGCTCGGCGCCTTCACGTCGATCATCGATGCGATCGTGCTCGTGCTGAACGCCTTCGCGATCATCGCCCTGCTCGCGGCGAGCTTCGGCATCGTGAACACGCTGCTCATGTCGGTGCAGGAGCGCACGCGCGAGATCGGGCTCATGAAGGCGATGGGCATGGGCAGCGGCCGCGTGTTCACGCTGTTCAGCCTCGAAGCGGTCTTCATCGGATTCCTCGGCAGCGCGATCGGCGCAGGCATCGCGATGCTCGTGGGCGGCGTGGTGAGCCGTGCGCTCGCGAACGGCCTGTTCGCCGACCTGCCCGGGCTCACGCTCATCGCGTTCGATCCCGTCTCGATCGCCGTGATCATCCTCGTCGTGATGGGGATCGCGTTCCTCGCGGGGACGCTCCCGGCGGCGCGGGCGGCGAAGGCCGACCCCGTCGAGTCGCTCCGATACGAGTGAGCGGGACAGGGCGAGGCAGACGCCTCGAACGACGCTCCCCGCGGGAGAGGGGCGCAGCGCGCCGCTTCGTCACGCGGCGCCGGCGAGGACCCGACCCGGATTGGACCAGAGGAGCTGATCCAGCTCGTCGACAGTGAAGCCGGACGACAGGGCCTGCTCCCGCACGCTCGTGAGCAGGTGGGTGAGCCCCACACCGCCATAGGCGGAGAAGTGCGAGAGACGGAACAGATCGTGCGAGACGAGCACTCGGTCCGCGTGGCCCGCGTCGAAGAGCCGCCTGATCCCATGCAGCTGCCGGTCCGTCTCGTGCGGGACGTCTGACGCGAAGCCGTCGAACTCCAGCCAGCATCCGTGCTCGGCGAGCTCGCGGTGGTAGTCGGTGTCGGGAACGGTGTCGAGGTGCCCGACGACGATGCGATCCGCTGCGACTCCGACGTCGTCGAGGATGCCGACCAGGTCGCGGCCGACCTGCCAGCGAGCAGCGTGCAGCGTGATGGCGAGCCCGGTCGAGACCTGGGCGACACCCGCGGCCCTGAGCGCGCGTTCCTCGAGCGCCGAGACCCACGCGCGGTCGGAGCCGACTTCGCCGATGATCCCGGGCCGGATGCCGGTCGAGCCGACGCCGTCGCGGATCTCGGCGACGAGGGCGCGTGCGGCGGTCGCGACGCTCTCCCGGTCGAGAGTCGTGTCCGCGATGTACGGGTCGCGATAGTGACCGCATCCCATGACGATGTGCACCTCGGCGAGCTCGGAGGCGCGCTTGAGCAGCTCGGGGGCCCGGCCGAGGGTCGCCGGCGTGACGTCGACGACCGTGCCTCCCCCCGCCGCTTTGAAGCCGACGAGCTCGCGGACGGCGAGGTCGAGGTCGCTGAGCAGTCCGTCGGATCGATATTCGCGCAGCGTGTCGGCGAAGAGGTGCTCGTGGATGAGCGTCACTCCGAGCTCGTCCGCAGCGACCGGTCCGCAGACCGTCATGACAGGCGCAGGCATCACCGCACCTTCGCGAGGAACTGTCGCGTGCGATCCGACTGGGGGTTGCTGAAGAACGCGGACGGATGCCCTCGCTCGACGACGCGCCCGTGATCCATCATGACGATCTGGTCCGCGACATCCCGCGCGAAGCCCATCTCATGGGTCGCGATCACCATCGTCATCCCGCTGTCCGCCAGCTGGCGCATCACCTCCAGCACCTCCCCGACCATCTCGGGGTCGAGGGCGCTGGTCGGCTCGTCGAAGAGGATCGCCTTCGGTCGCATGCCGAGTGCACGCGCGATGGCGACGCGCTGCTGCTGGCCGCCGGACAGCTGGCCGGGGAAGGAGTCGGCCTTCTCGGCGAGGCCGACGCGTGAGAGGAGCTGGCGCGCGTAGTCCTCCGCGTCCGACCGGGGGATGCCTGCGACGTGCACCATCCCCTCCGTGACGTTGGCGAGAGCCGTCTTGTGCGCGAAGAGGTTGAACCGCTGGAAGACCATGCCCATCTCGCCGCGCTGGCGCGACAGCTGCGCGTCCGAGAGGGGCCGCGTCCGTCCGTTGACGATGCGGCTGCCGACGAGCTCGCCGTCGAGGCGCACGTCCCCCTTCTCGGGCTCCTCGAGCCGGTTGATGCACCGCAGGAGCGTCGTCTTCCCCGAGCCGGACGGCCCGATGAGCACGACGACCTGGCCGCGTTCCACGCGGAGGTCGACGTCGAACAGGATCTGCCGTGCGCCGAACCACTTGCTGACGCGGCGAACATCGATGAGCGGGGTCTGGGGGTCCATCGTCACACCATCTCGTTCTGCTGGACGGGCCCCTTCGCCCGACGCCTGCTGGACAGGGGGGCGCCCCACGCGGCACCCACACGCTTCTCGATGACCATCTGCGCGGCCGTCCACGCTGCCGTCAGCGCGAGGAAGTAGAGGGCGACGGCCCCGAACACCTCGAAGGGCTGGAAGGTCTGGCCCTGGATGATCGCAGCAGCCGTGTAGAGCTCCGTGACGCTGATGACCGACAGGAGCGAGGTGTTCTTCAGCATGAGATTGAACTGGTTGCCGAGCGGCGGGATCACCGTGCGGACCGCCTGAGGGAGGATGATCCGCCTCATCGCCTTCCGACGCGTCATGCCGACCGCCTGCGCGGCCTCCATCTGGCCGCGGTCGACGGCGTCGATGCTCGAGCGGATGATCTCGGCCATGTACGCGCCCTCGTTGAGCGAGAGCGCGAAGATCCCCGCGAGGATGCGCCCCGCGATCACGACTCCGAACACCTGGAGGTCGTCCCACCGGTATCCGCCGAAGACGGCGAGCCCGAAGAAGGGGAAGCCTGCGAAGAAGATGATCGACACCTGGACGAGGAACGGGGTGCCGCGGAACACGAAGATGTACGTGGAGGCGATCCATCTCAGGACGCGGAACCGGCTGCGCCTCGCGAGGTCTGCGATCAGCCCGATCACGACGCCGAACACCTGCGAGAGGATCGCGATCACGATCGTGAGCACGAGACCCGAGAGGATCATCGCGTTCGGGTGGAGGAGGTAGTCCCAGAAGGCCGTCCAGTCGAACGGATATGAGTTGTTGGCGGTCCTGAACGGCACTGCGCCACCGAGCCTTTCGTCGGGGGGTGAGGGGCGCGAGAGCGCCCCTCACCCCGCACGGGACTAGACCTTGTGCGGATCGACCGCGATGTCGGCGAGGCCCCAGTCGTCCCAGATCTTCGCCCACGTGCCGTCGTCGACCATCGACTGTACGGCGGCCATGACCGGCTCCGAGACCGCCGCGTCGTCCGGTCGGAACGAGAAGGCGGTCAGACCCGCCGTGTCGCCGTCGCCCAGGGTGAAGGTGTCGGTGAACTCGATCTTCGCCTTCTTCTCCTGCTTGAGAAGGAGCGCTGCGACCTTCTCGGTCATCCACGCGTCCACCTGTCCCGACGCGAGCGCCTGATAGGCGTCGGGGCTGCGGGGGAACTGAAGGATGTTGATCGGCTCGTCGCCCGCCGCGACGCACTCCGCGCTCAGCGCCTCGAGCGCCTCGACGTCTGCGCCGCCCTTCTGTCCTGCGACCTTCACGCCGCACAGCTCGTCACGCGTGCCGACGCCGTTCGGGTTGCCCTGCGTCACGACGACCACCTCGTCGGCGCGCCAGTACGCGACCATGTCCAGCTGCTCCATGCGTTCGGGCGTCACATACTGGTCGGCCCAGATGAGATCGCACTTCCCGCCCTTCACCGCCGCGATGATCGTGTCGAACACGGAGTTCTGGAAGTTCGGCTCGAGTCCGAGACGCGCCGCGACCTCGGTGATGAGGTCGATGTCGACGCCGACGGGGTCGCCCGCGGCATCGAAGTACTGGAACGGCTGGTAGGGCATGTCCATGCACGTCGTCAGGTGGCCGGCCCGCACGAGGCTGTCGGACTCGATCGTCGCGACGACGTCCGGCGCGTCGCCTGCCGCCTGGGCGGGCGACGACTCGGGGGCGCATCCGGTCAGTGCCACGAGGGCGACTGCAGCCGTCGCGAGGCCGCTGAGCATTGTCCGTTTTCTCACTGTTGATCTCCAATGACGCTCGGGTCGCCGACACGGAAGCGTGTGGCCGGGATGAATGTCAGGAACATAATCGATCGATCGATCGCCTGTCAACGCACTTCTCGCGAGTTCGAGCACACGTGAGAATCTCGCAATTCGCACGAAACATCGCGGAAATCGGCGTCCATTGCACGTGAGCCAATCGTGGAGTACGTTGCTCTCCTAGCCGATCGATCGATCAAGGAGGACCGGCATGACGATCAGTACGAGTGAGTCCGTACGATCAGACATCCGGCGCGCTGCGCTGGAGCTCTTCAGCGCTGTGGGCTTCCATGGCACCGGCATCCGGCGCATCGCGGACGAGGCTGGTGTCTCGCTCGCGACGCTCTACCACTACATGGCCAACAAGGAAGCTCTCCTGGCCGAGATGATGTCGGAGACCATCCTGACCCTCCTGCGCAACGCCGAGCTCGCGCTCCAGGGCACCGTGAGTCCCGTCGAGAAGCTGCGAGAGCTCATCGCCGTCCACATCACGGTGCATGTGGAGGAGCGGATGCTGTGCATCATCAGCGACACGGAGATCAGGTCGCTGAGCCCCGAGAACCACGACCTGGTCGTTCGCTATCGCGACGACTACGAGGCGCTGTGGAAGCGCACGATCGCAGCGGGCAAGCGCACAGGCGACTTCACGGTGACGGACATCGACCTCGCGGCGAAGGCTCTCCTCGACATGTGCACGGGCATCGTGCACTGGTACAACCCCGACGGGCGCATCGATCTCGCGACGCTCATCGACATGTACGTCGAGCTCTGCATGAACGCGCTGCGCTCGCACAAGCCGCGACGGAAGGCCGCCTCGTGAGCGCGCCGGACGCGCTCGGGATGGACCGCGTGCTCGTTCCCGACGGCGTCCTTCCCCAGGCGGCCCACCGGCTCGACGCGCGAAGCGCGATCCGCGCGGGAGAAGTCGCGATCGCGGTCGACTACCTCAACCTCGACTCGGCCAGCATGCGCGACCTTCTCGCGCACAACGGTGATGATCCGGAGAGGGTCAAGGCGGAGGTCCGAGCGATCGTGGCCGAGCGGGGCAAGATGACCAATCCCCGGACCGGATCAGGGGGCATGCTCGTCGGAACGATCATCGGTGCGGGCCCCGGCGGCGAGCGGACGGATCTCGCGGTGGGCGACCGCGTCGCCACCCTCATCTCGCTCACCGCGACGCCGCTCGCCCTCGACGACGGACTCGACGCGTGGGACGGACGCTCCGAGATCGTGCCGGCGAGAGGTTTCGCGATCGTGCCCTCCGCGCGGACGCTGTGCCGGCTGCCCGAGGACGTCCCGATCCAGACCGCGCTCAGCATCCTCGACGTGTGCGGGGCGCCCGCGCATGTCGCCCGCCTCGCGGAACGGCCCATGATCGCGGGACGCGTGCAGCGGATGCTGCTCCTCGGCGGCGGGAAGAGCGCCGTGCTGGCATCGGCGGCCGCCCGGCGGCTGGGCATCGGCACGATCTGCGCCGTGCCCTCCGAGGCCGAGGCCGAGCGCCTGCGCGCGCTCGATCTGTTCGACGACGTCGTCGTGGCCGACGCGACCAGACCGGGCACCGTCAGGCGCGCCGTGCTCGATGCGGGCGACCTGCCCGACCTCACCCTCGTGTGCGTCAACGCCCCGGGCTGCGAGCATGCCGCACTCGTCTCGACCAGGTCGGGAGGGGCGGTCGTCTACTTCTCGATGGCGACGAGCTTCACCGCCGTCGCCTTGGGCGCGGAGGCGCTCTGTCTCGACGTCGATCTCTACGTCGGAACGGGATACGTTCCCGGGCACGCCGAGCTCGCACTCGATCTGTTCCGACGCGACCATCGCGTCCGCGCGTTCTTCGAACGGACGCCGACCACATCCCCGAACCGCAACCTGGAGCACGCATGACGACAGTCACCCATCGCCGCTACGTCCCCTTCAGCGAGGCCCACTACGCCGGCGGGCTGGTCGACGGCGCGTTCGTCCTGCGTCTGTTCGGCGAGGTCGCGACCGAGATCAGCATCCTGACAGCACATGACGAGGGACTCCTCGCGGGCTACGAGAGCGTCGACTTCCATGCGCCGGTGCGCGCGGGAGACGTCATCGAGGCCGTGGGCGAGATCGCGTCCGTCGGACGCAGAAGCCGTCGAGTGCTGCTGACCGCACGCGTCACCGCCCGGTCGGCGGGCGACGGGTCGTCGCGCGCAGAGCCCCTGGCCGAGCCCGTGCACGTCGCGACCGCGACCGCCGTGCTGGTCGTTCCGGCAGAGGACGTCCCGACGGAGGTCGTGCCGACCGGACTCGTCGACGTGGGAAGCGTGCGATGAGCGGGATGTTCATCACGGTCGCCCCCACCGGGGCGGAGTCCACGAAGAGTCAGAATCCCGGCATCCCGCTCCAACCGGCGGAGATCGTCGCGCAGGCGATCGAGTGCGAGGCGGCGGGCGCCGGCCTCATCCACATCCATGCGCGCGATCGCGACGGGCTCTCGACGCTGAACCGCGGCATCCTCCAGGAGATCGTCGACGGCGTCTCGTCGCAGACGGACCTCGTCGTGCAGCTCTCCACGGGGGGCAGCGTCGACGACGACTTCGAGAGCCGTCTGAGAGTCCTGGACCTCGGCCCCGAGTCGTGCTCGCTCACATGCGGCACCGTCAACTTCGGGACGCAGGTCTTCCACAACCCACTCCCGTTCGTCGAGGAGCTGTACCTCGAGACGATCTCGCGAGGCATCGTGCCCGAGTTCGAGTGCTTCGACCTGGGTCACATCGCGACGCTCCATCGGCTCCTCGACACGCACGGAGAGCCCGCGACAGGGGTCGTCCACTGCAACCTCGTCCTGGGGGTGCCGGGCGGGATGCCGGGCGACCTGCCGACGTTGGTCGCCGCGCGGGCCGCCCTCCCCCGCGGGGCCTCGTGGTCGGCGACGGGGATCGGGCGAGCGCACCTTCCCGTGCTGCTCGGCGCGCTTGCGATGGGCGGCAGCCTGCGCGTAGGCATGGAGGACGTGCTGCGGTACTCGCCGACGGAGCTCGTGCGGGACAATGCGCAGCTCGTGGAGCGCGCCGCGCGGCTGGCCGCCGACGCGCAGCTCCGGCCGCTCTCCGGCGAGGGCGTGCGACAGAAGCTCGGACTCGCGCCGCTCGTGGGCGAGGCGGAGCCGATCGCGGATCGGGCCGCCGTGCGCTGAGCCTCCACGCGCGGGCCTGGGCGGCCGCACGTGGTCGGCTCAGCCGTGGGTGCGGCTCAGCGGTCGACCCCCGCCGGTGCGTCGATGCCGTCTCGCGAGCCGACGATCTCGTCCTCGGGGAGGGCTTCGGCCAGGTGACGCAGGTCGTCGTCGGAGAGCACGAGCTCGGCGGCTGCGGCGTTCTCGTCGAGACGCGCGCGATGCCGCGTGCCCGGGATCGGCACCACGCCCTGGGAGAGGATCCACGCGAGAGCGACCTGCGCCACCGTCGCACCGCGCTGCCGGGCGATGAGCTCGACGCGCTCGACGAGCCTCCTGTTCGCCTCGAACGCGTCGGGCTGGAAGCGCGGCAGCCCGCGACGGGCGTCGTCGGGCGCGAGCTCGTCGAGCGAGCGGATTCTCTCGGTGAGCACGCCGCGCCCGAGCGGCGAGAACGCCACGACGCCGATGCCGAGCTCGTCGGCGGTGGCCTTCTCCGCGTTCGAGAGCAGGTCGCGCGCGAACAGCGAGAACTCCGACTGGACGGCGGCGATCGGATGCACCGCCTGCGCGCGCCGAAGAGTGGGAGCGGATGCCTCGGACAGGCCGATGTGGCGCACCTTGCCCTCGCGCACGAGGTCGGCGAGGCCTCCGACGCTGTCCTCGATCGGCACGGCCGGGTCGACCCTGTGCAGGTAGTACAGGTCGATGACGTCCATGCCGAGATGGCGGAGCGACCGCTCGGCTGCGCGCCGGAGGTACTCGGGCGTGCCGTTGCGTCCGCGGATCGTGCCGTCGTCGTCCATCTCGGCCGATGCCTTCGTCGCGATCACGAACTCGTCTCGGCGATGCCCGATCGCGCGGCCGATGAGCCTCTCGTTCTCGAACGGGCCGTAGGCCTCGGCCGTGTCGATGAACGTCACGCCGATGTCGAGCGCATGCTGGAGCGTCGCGATCGCCTCGGTCTCGTCGGTCGGGCCGTAGTAGGCGCTCATGCCCATGGCCCCGAGGCCGATCGCCGAGACGTCGAGTCCGTCGCCGAGGGCTGTGCTTCTCATGTTCTTCTCCGTTCCAGGTCGTCCGCGGTGTGATGTCGTGTCGCAGCGTGAGGTCGTCTCACGGTGTTCGAGTGCTGCTTCGCCGTCCTCGCGGCCTCCCCGCGCCGCTCAGGGGCGGCGTCCGCGCCGCTCACGGGGTCCCCGCGCCGTCGCCCGGGGGCTCGGCGATGTCGAGGATCGCCTCGGCGAACGCGTGGGGAGCCTCCGCAGGGAGGTGATGACCCGCATGCACGACCTGCCGGTGCTCGCGGTACCCCGTGAACAGGCGGGCGTGCTGGGAGCCGTCGGTCGCGGGGAAGTTGCCGTCGGCCGTGCCGTCGAGCGTGATCGTCGGGACGACGATGGCGGGCTGATCGGCGAGGCGCCGCTCGAGCTGCTCGTACCGTGGCGAACCGGGCGAGAGGCCCAGGCGGTGGCGGTAGGAGTGAATGACGATGTCGACGTAGTCGGGGTTGTCGAACGCGGCTGCGGCGCGCTCGAGCTCGGCATCCGTGAACCGCCACTCGGGCGAGTTGCGCCGCCAGATCACGTCCGCGATGCCGCGGCGGTCCAGCTCGAGGCCACGTCGGCCCCGCTCCGTCGCGAAGTACCAGAAGTACCAGAAGCCCGCTTCGAGATCCGGCCGCAGCGGAGTGGCGGATGCCGCGATGTCCTGGATGAGGTATCCGTTCACCGACACGAGCCCCGCCACCCGCTCGGGCCACAGCGCCGCGACGACGCACGCGGCACGCCCGCCCCAGTCGTATCCGGCGAGGATCGGCTGGTCGAGCCCGAGCGCGTCGAGGAGGGCGAGCAGGTCGGCGCCGAGGGCCGCCTGCTGGCCCGAGCGCTCGGCGCCGTCGTCGAGGAACCGCGTCGCGCCGTGTCCCCGCAGATGCGGGACCACGACGCGGAAGCCCGCGTCGACGAGCAGCGGGACGACGTCTGCGTAGCTGTGCACGTCGTACGGGAAGCCGTGCAGCAGCACGACCGGCTCCGCGTGCGGATCGCCTTCGTCGACGTAGGCGACGCGCAGCTCGCCCGCCTCGACGTCCTTCGTGACGAAGCTCCAGGGGTTCATCGTTCCGCTCCGTTCCGCGGCGGGGCCGGGCTGCGGCCGTTGCGAGGGGGAGCGCCGCGAGTCATGATCTTCGCCATCTCCGTGCCCTTTCGTCTTCGTGGCGGTGATGGGGGGCGCCCAGGGCTCCGGACCCTGGCCCTGGGCGCCGCCCCGTCTTGTCACGCCGCCGACGCCGCGAGGCTCGCGACGTACGCCTTGCCGGCCTCCGCGATGGTCGCGGCGACGGCGTCGGGCTGCGACACCGAGATCGCGTGCGACGCTCCTGCGATCTCTCGGATGCCGCGGGATGCCGCGCGCTCCGCACCGGCGCGGTGCACCGCGACGGGGATGTTGAGGTCCTGGTCGCCGAACACGTGCCACGAGGGGATGTCCTTCCACGCGGGGCGCGAGGTCGGAAGCCCCTCGGAGAGCGCGGCCTGCGTCACGGGGCGCTGGGTCGCCGCCATGAGCCTCGCCTCGGCATCCGGCACGTCTGCGGCGAACTGGTGCGGGAACAGCTCCTGGCGGATGACGAACTCGTTGCCGCCCGTCGCGACGGGATAGGCGGCGAGCGCGTCGCCGAGCGTGCTGCCCGGCGCGCTCGTCGAGAGCTCGAAGGCGCTCTGCCCCGTCTCCGGCACGAAGGCCGCGACATAGACGAGGCCGACGACGGCGTCGTTCCGGGCCGCGGCCTCCGTGATGACGAGGCCGCCGTACGAGTGCCCGACGAGCACGACGGGGCCGCCGATCGACGCGATGACGTCGCGGACGTAGGCCGCGTCGCCGGCGAGGCTGCGCAGCGGGTTGGCGGCGGCGACGGCGGTGACTCCGTGCTCCTGGAGACGGGCGATGACGCCGTTCCAGGACGCGGACTCGGCGAACGCGCCGTGGACGAGGACGATGGTGGGCTTGTCGGTCATGATCGGTTCCTTCTGTGTGGTGGGGGTGGGGGGTCAGGCGAACGCCTTGCGCAGGACGCGCACGGCCTGCTCGACCGCGGCGGTCGTCGCGGCGGAGGGGCGCAGCGGGTTGAGCATCATGAAGTCGTGGATCGTCGCGTCGTACCGGACGAGGGTCGTGGGGACTCCGGCCTGGATGAGCCTGCGTCCGTACGCCTCGCCCTCGTCGCGGAGCACGTCGTTCTCGTCGACGACGAGGAAGGTCTCGGGAAGGCCCGCGAGCTCCTCGACGGACGCGCGAAGCGGGGACGCCGTGACGCCCTTCCGCGCCTCGGGGTCGGGCAGGTAGCTGTCCCAGAACCACGCCATGGCGTCGGCTCGGAGATGGAAGCCCTCCGCGAACTCGCGGTAGCTCGCGGTGTCCTGGCCGGCGTCGGTCACGGGGTAGTAGAGCGACTGGTGGACGAAGGAGACGTCTCCGCGCCTGGTCGCGAGGATCGCGAGGACCGCTGCCATGTTGCCGCCGACCGAGTCACCCGCGACGGCGAGGCGCGCGGCATCCAGCCCCTTCGCAGCGCCCTCCCGCGTGATCCAGCGCGCCGTCGCGTACCCCTGCTCGATGGCGACGGGATGCCGCGCCTCGGGCGAGCGGTCGTACTCGACGAAGACGACGGCGGCGTCCGCCCCCGTCGCGAGCTCGCGCACGAGCCGGTCGTGCGTGCCGGCGTTGCCGAGGACCCAGCCGCCGCCGTGCATGTACAGCACGACGGGCAGCGGTCCGGCGCTTCCCGCGGGCGTGACGATGCGGACGCGGACGTCGCCCGTCTCGGCGGGAACGGTGATCCACTCCTCGTCGACGTCGGGCTGGTCGACGGGGGCGGCCTGGACGGAGTCGAGGAGCGCGCGTGCGCCCTCGACGCCGAGATCGGCGAGGAACGGGGGCGTCGAGGTCGCGTCGGCGAACGCCTGCGCCTCGGGCTGCAGGATGTGGTCGGGCATGTCGGATCCTTCCGGGATGGGTGAACGGTGTGCGGTCCGGTTCGGGAGCCGGCGTCAGGAGCCGGTCATGCCAAGGAAGACCGGACACGACGCTCTCGTGTGACAGTCGCCGCGGCGTCGGGATAAACAACGCTTCCTATTTCCTCGTGTTCGATGTATCTTCATGTCCGGGAGAGGACCGCAGGCCGATCACGTCGCGGCGGGTCGGCACGATCGGCGCAGCGCGCCCAGTGGAGCTGACATGAATCCGCACCCCGACAGCATCCGACTCGAGGACGACGCGACCGTCGTGTTCGAGGCATCCCGTCGCAGACTCTTCGGGATCGCCTACCGGATCCTGGGCAATGCCTCCGACGCGGAGGACGTCGTCCAGGAGACGTGGGTGAGGTGGCAGCTGTGCGAACGCGCGGCCGTGCGCGAGCCGTCGGCGTTCCTCGCCACGGCCGCGACCCGCATCGCCATCAACGTCCTCGCGAGTGCGCGCCACCGCCGCGAGACCTACATCGGCCCGTGGCTGCCGAGCCCCGTCGACACGAGCGCGGATCCCACCCTCGGCGCCGAGCGCGCCGAGGCGCTGGATCTCGCGACGCTCCTCCTCATGGAGCGGCTCACGCCGGCCGAACGCGCGGCGTACGTCCTGCGCGAGGCGTTCGACTACCCGTACGAGCGGATCGCCGACATCCTCGAGTCGACGACGGCGGCCGTCCGCCAGCTCGTGAGCCGCGCGCGCAAGCATCTCGCCAACAGCGCGCCCCGCGCAGCCGACCGCACGGCGCACCGCGCGTTCTTCCGCGCGTTCCTCGACGCCGCGCGCACGGGCGACCTGGCGGCGCTCGAGGGGCTCCTCGCCGCCGACGCCGTGAGCTATACGGACGGCGGAGGGGTCGTGCGCCGCACGGCGCGGCGTCCGATCCGCGGGCGCGAGACGATCGTGCGGTTCCTCTCCGGCGTCTCGCAGTGGTTCTGGGACGACATCGCGGTCGAGCACATCGAGGCGAACGGACGAGCCGCCGTGCTGCTCCTTCGGCACGGCATCCCCTTCGCGCTTCTCACCGTCACGGTGCGGTCCCTCGCGATCAGCCAGATCCTGTGGGTCATGAACCCCGCGAAGCTCGCCTCGATCGCGCCCGCGGCGGTGCAGGCGCCCGATGCGCCACGGCGGCGGCAGCTGGTCGCGCAGGCGTGAGCGCGGACCTTCGTACGGCGGGCGGTCCGCGGCCGAGTCGCGTCGCGCCGATCACTCGTGTGCGATTGGATCGATCACGAGCGAATGGTGCTAGCGTCGGAGCGTGAACGAGACGCCGGCATCCGCGCCCGTCGTGGCCCTCGACGACATGGTGTGCTTCAACCTGCACGCCGCCTTCCGCGCCGTGACGGCCGTGTACCGGCCGCTCCTCGAGCCGCTGGGCGTCTCGTATCCGCAGTACCTCGTCCTCGCGATGCTGTGGGAGCACGGCGACCTGCCGGTCGGCGAGCTCGTCTCGCGGCTCCAGTCCGACTACGGCACGATCACGCCGCTCGTCAAGCGCATGGAGACGCAGGGCCTCGTCGTGCGCACGCGCAACCCGAGAGACGAACGCTCCGTCACGGTCTCGCTCACACCCGACGCGGACGCCCTCCGCGTGCACGCGCCCCGCATCTACCAGGTCATCACCGAGACCTTCGGGTTCACCCCGGATCGAGCGGATGCCGCGCTCGAGGTGCTGCGGTCGATCTCGGCCCGCGCATCCCGGGCGTCCTGAGTCCGCCGCTCCACGTCACAGATCGCACGGCTGCGCGGTCTGTTCTGTGAAGGCGCACTGCGCTCACCGCGCGGTGTGCTCCTGCGAGAGTGGAGGCGTGACCCATGACGATGCCGGCAGCAACAGCACAGTCGGGGCTCGAATGGGCGAGCGACGCCTTCCAGCAGTCCCGACGGCGGCTCTTCGGCATCGCCTATCGCATGCTCGGCACCGTCGCAGACGCGGAAGACGTCCTCCAGGACGTCTGGATCCGATGGCAGACCGCGCGTCCCGACGACGTGCACGAGCCGGAGGCGTTCCTCGCGACCGTCACGACGCGCCTGTCGATCAACGCGCTGCAGTCCGCCCGAGTGCGGCGCGAGACCTACATCGGGCCGTGGCTTCCCGAGCCCGTCAACACGCAGGACGATCCCTCCCTCGGCGCTGAGCGGGGCGAAGCCCTGCAGTACGCCGTCCTGCTCCTGCTGGAGAGGCTGACGCCGACCGAGCGCGCCGCGTACGTCCTGCGTGAGGCGTTCGACTATCCGTACGAGCGCATCGCCGGCATCCTGCGGACCACCCCTGCCGCCGCGCGACAGCTCGTGAGCCGCGCGCGCAGGCACCTCGCATCCGAGCGGCGAGCGGAGGCGCCGCCGGCCGAGCAGCGCCGGCTCCTCGATGCCTTCCTCGCGGCCGCCCAGCGCGGCGACGTCGCACAGCTCGAAGAGCTGTTCGCGTCGCACGTCGTGAGCCTCACCGACGGCAACGGCGTCGCGAAGGCGGCACGCATCCCGGTCGTCGGCCTCGAGCGTGTCGCGACGTTCGTCGCCGCGTTCTCCTCGCACTTCTGGACCGGCAAGGCGATCGGCTGGACCGAGGTCAACGGACAGCCCGCCGTGACGCTCTCCGAGGGCGCGGCCGTGACGACGGTGCTCACGCTGACGTCGTCCGCCCAGAGCATCACGCGCCTGCTGTGGATCATGAGCCCCGACAAGCTCGGGCACGCGTCGATTGCGGGAGCATGACATCGTGGCGCCCGTTCGAGTGGCTGCGGCGATTCGGCGCACACGCCGCCTCCTCGGCATCGCGGGATCGTCGCGTCGTCGAGGCGCTCGTCGACGCGTGGGGCAAAGCGGATGCCGCCTTCCCGGCGGAGCTCCTCCGTCCTGACGTCGTCCTCGCCGTCGACAGCGGAGGCGCCTCGCCGGTCGCACCCGCGACGGTGCACGGCGCCGAGGCCGCTGCACAAGAGCTCCGCGACCTGCGCGACGCGTTCCCCCGGGCGACCCTCGCGACGCGCGAGGTCAACGGCGCCCCTGGAGTCGTCCTCCGTGCCGACGGGCGGGTCGTGGGGGTCGTCGCGGTCTCGGTGCGGGGGTCGGCCATCGAGGGGATGTGGGCCGTCGTCAACCCCGTGAAGCTCGAGCACTGGAACCGCGGCTGACCCGCCTCCCGTGCGGATGTCACATCCGACGCCGCGTCCCTGTCATACCTGGTGGGCGTCGGAACCGACGTCGCTGGATCGAGAAGGGCAAGGACATGGCAAAGGTCGTCGTCATCGGAGGCACGGGCCTCATCGGATCGAAGGTCGTCGCGAAGCTCACGGAGCACGGCCACGAGGCCGTCGCGGCGGCACCCGCCACGGGGGTCGACACCATCACGGGCGAGGGCCTCGTCGAGGCGCTGACGAGCGCAGACGTCGTCGTCGACGTGTCGAACTCACCGTCGTTCGAGCCGTCCGCCGTGCTCGCGTTCTTCACGACGTCCACGCGCAACCTCCTCGCGGCGGAGGCCGCGGCGGGAGTGAGGCACCACGTCGCGCTCACGATCGTCGGCACAGACCGCCCGCAGAGCATCCCCTACTTCGCGGCGAAGGTCGCGCAGGAGAGGCTCATCCGCGAGTCGGGCATCCCCTTCTCGCTCGTGCACGCGACGCAGTTCTTCGAGTTCCTCGGCAGCATCGCCGACGTCTCGACGGACGGGACGCAGATCCGGCTGCCCGGCGCGCTCATCCAGCCCATGGCGGCGGCGGATGTCGCGACCGCCGTCGCGGGCGCTGCCGCGGGAGACCCCGTCGGCGACGTCGAGGTCGCGGGGCCCGAGGCGTTCGGCCTCGACGAGTTCATCCGCCGAGGTCTCGCGTTCCGCGGCGATCCGCGCACGGTCGTCCGCGACGACGACGCCCCGTACTACGGCGCGAGGATCGAGCAGCGCACGCTGCTCCCCGTCGAGGGCGCCCGCATCTTCGAGACGCGCCTCGAGGAGTGGCTTCCGCTGAACCCGCCGCGCGCGTAGCCCAGGCTCGTCGGATTGAACCCCTTCCTTCGCCGGCTCGTGTCCTTTGAAGAGGGACCTCGGCAGGGAGGGCCCCCGATCGGAAGCGGGTGAGTGCATGGCAGAGAGCAGCCGGGGCGTCCTGAGGGTCGTGCAGATCCTCAGCGCAGTCCTCCTTCTGGCCACGGGCGGGATACACCTCTACCTCGTCTTCAACGGCGTCGGCGGCATCCTGGGCGTGTTCTTCGTCCTCAACGCCGTCGCGGGACTCGTCCTCGCGATCGCCGTCATCGTCCTGCGCGGGCGGCTGCTGCAGCTGGCGGCCGTGCTGAGCCTGCTCTTCCTCATCGCGACGCTGGGCGCGCTCCTGCTCGCGCTCACGGTGGGGCTGTTCGGGATCACGGAGACGTGGGACTTCACGCTCGTCCCGGAGACGGTCGTCGTCGAGTCGATCGGAATCGTCGTGCTGGCGATCCTCACCGTCCTCGTGCTGCGTCGGCCCGCCGCCGTCCGCGCCGCCTGACGGCGCGGACGGCCTCCACGGTCGAGCTCGAGGCCTCATGGCCCACGGTGGGAGGGCGTGGCGAGTCGGGGCACAGACCCCGACTCCGCACGCTGCGTCTCGACCTGCTCGATCGCCTCGGCGACGGAGAGCCCGCGTCCCTCGGCCATCGCCGTGTCGAGCTCCGCGCCTGCGCCGTGCTCTCGCAGCGTCGCGAGGGGAATCATGTGGAACTCGAAGGCGCCCGGATTGAGGATGCCCTTGCGCGTGCGCAGTGCCCGCGCAGCGCCGAGGAGCAGGCCCGCGCGGCGCGCATCGCCCTGCGCCGCGGCGAGCCCGACGAATCCCTCCAGACCGTACGCGATGCCCTCGTCGTGTCTCAACGAGAGCGACTGCTCGAGGCTCCGCGCGAAGTCGGCCCGCGCGCCGTCGAGATCGCCCGCGAAGAACCGCGCCCACCCCCGGTGGTTGAGCGCGATGACGATGCCCAGCAGCTCGCCCTGCGCCGTCGCGAGCCGCAGGCTCTCCTCGAACCGCGCTGGCGCGGCCGTCTCGTCGCCCGCGACCAGGGCGACGCGGCCGAGCATGACGAGGGCCATCGCCTGACCCCACGCATCGTCGATCGAGCGGAACTCGTCGAGGCTCACGCGCAGCGCCTCGGTGGCGGCGCCGGCATCGGCGTCCTCAGACCGGGCGAGCAGGCCGAGCGCGATCGAGACGCCGGCCAACGCCGCGCCGAAGGTCTCGCCGCTGGCGGCGAACAGCTCGCGACTCTCGCGCATGCCGACCGTCGGGTCGTAGTCGGGGTCCTGCCAGAACCGGATCGCGCTCGTGTAGTACAGCGCGATCGCGCGGGCGCGGACGCTGAGCCCGCGATTCTCGTGCACGGCGAGCTCGAGCAGCTCTGCCATCCACTCCCGCACGATCCCGAGGTATCCCCCCACCCAAAGGAAGAGGTACAGCGCCCACGCGTAGTCGGCGGCGGCGTCGAGCTCGCGCCGGTCGATGAGCGCGCG
Source organism: Microbacterium ulmi (assembly GCF_011759705.1). GTDB lineage: Bacteria > Actinomycetota > Actinomycetes > Actinomycetales > Microbacteriaceae > Microbacterium > Microbacterium ulmi. The sequence goes on from NZ_JAAOZF010000001.1 coordinate 821,145, forward strand.
CGCGACGCCGGCGACGTTCTCGACTTCGCGTTCGAGCGACTGCAGGACGCCGTGCTGACCGGGGCCGCGCAGCTCTATCGCGGCGCGCTGGGCATGTTCGGAGTACAGGTCGATCCACGCCGCCGTCGCCCGTTCGCGCAGCTCGGGCGTGAGCTGCTCGTCGGCGTACGCCCGGACGAGCATGAGCATGCGGAACGTCTCGGCCCCCGACTGCTCCGTCCGCGAGAGCAGGCTCGCGTCGACGAGCGCCTCCAGGCGGCCGAGGGGGTCTTCGACGCCGACCGCCGCGAGCATCTCCTCCGCCGAGCCGAAGGCGAATGCGCCTCTGAAGACCGAGAGCAGCGACAGAGCGCGACGCGACTCGTCGTCGAGCAGGTCGACACTCCACTCGATCGTCCTCTTCTGAGCGCGCTGGCGCTCGGGAAGGTCGCGTCCCGCGCTGACGAGCAGGTCGAGCGCCGAGTCCATCCGCTCCAGGATCTGCGCGGGCGAGAGGATCCGCATGCGCGCCGCGGCGAGCTCGATCGCGAGCGGCATCCCGTCCACAGCGCGGCAGATCCCCACGATCTCGTCGGCGTTGTCGCGGGTGAGCCGGAACGACGGGTTCACCGCGGTCGCTCTGGCCACGAACAGCGCGACCGCCGAGGCACCGGCTGCGGCGTTCGCCGAGTCGTCCACGTCGGGAAGATCCAGGGGTTCGAGCGCGAAGACGCGCTCCGACCGCAACCTCAGCGGCGACCGGCTCGTCACGAGGAGCTGCAGGTGCGGCGCGTCGGCGATCAGCGTCACGAGCACGTCGGCGGCGGCGAGCAGGTGCTCCATGTTGTCTACGACGAGGAGCACGTCGCGCTCGGCGACGGCGGCGGCGACCTTGCCGACGAGCGGCGCGTCGCCTGTGTCGCGCACGCCGAGCGCACGCGCGATCGCGGTCATCACCCGGTCCGGCGAGCTCACGGACTCGAGGGCGGCGAACGCGACCTCGCGGCCCGCGGCCGCGGCATCCCTCGCGATCTCGATCGCCAGGCGCGACTTGCCGACGCCGCCGGGGCCGACGAGGGTCACGATCCTCGTGGCCGGACGTGCCAGCAGGGCCCCGATCTCGGCACGCTCCCGGTCGCGGCCGACGAGCTCGTTGTACGGCACCGGGATGTCGGGCGCGTGCCGCACGGTGGCGGCCGACGCAGTGCCCGCGCGTGCGGCGTCGAACCGTTCCGCCAGTAGGGTCGCGAGGTCGGACAGGACGAGGTCGGCGAGCTCTCCGGGCGTCCGGAACGACTTGTAGGAGGTGCGCCCGTCGGCGCGGATGTCGTCGAGCAGCGATTCGAGGCGCGGCTCACGATCGGGGGCCGGATGCTTGACGTAGATGAGCGTGGGCAGGCCGCTCGAGAGCCGATACTCGTCTTCCAGGCCCGAGATGCGCTCGCCCGGCGCGACCCAGCCGTACTTCTGCCAGTAGATCCCGACGAAGATGTCGCTCTGCTCGAGGTACGACCGGTACAGCGCGCTCGGGGCGTGCGGACGGGCGCCCAGCTCGAACATCACCGGCGCGAGCCGCAGCCGCTCCACCGCGGAGCGCACGGCGAGCCGCTCGGGTTCGAGCTCGCGCAGAGTGGAGCTGACGAAGACCCGGATGCGGTGGTCAGGGGTGCGGATCGCTGCTCGAGCGACGTTCATGGGGAGATCCTGTCTTCGCGCGAGCGCGCGGTCGGGTGGTTCGTGGAACGGGTCGAAAGGGTGTGGGGCGTTCGCTCGCCTGGGCTGGCCTACGCTCGGCGCGCCCTGCGGCGAGGCGCCCGCAGCGGTCGCTGCTCGGGAAAGGTCCAGTCGAAGCGCACAGCGCCGAGCCGGACGACGGTCGTGACGAGCACGCCGACGAGACCCGCGATGGGGACCGGCGTCCCGAGGGCCGCGAGCACGATGAGGATCGCCGAACCGGCGGCGGCTGCGACGGCATAGAGCGAGCCGACCTGCAGGAACGCGACGGGGATGCCGAGCAGGAGGTCGCGCACGAGGGAGCCGCCGATCGCGCCGACGACACCGACGAGGAGGGCGCCGACCTCGCCGACGCCGAGGGAGAGGGCCTTGGTGGCCCCGATCGCGCCGAACAGCCCCATGACGACCGCATCGAGCACGGTGATGACCCACGTCGCCCGCACGAACAGGGGCTGAAGCGCCATGCCGATCACCGCGCATGCCGAAGCGACGGGCACGTACCAGTTGCTCCAGACCACGATCGGCTGCTGGTTCAGCACGATGTCGCGCAGGAGGCTCCCTCCGAGCGACACTCCGACGCCGATCACGATGACGCCCAGAACGTCGATGCGGCGGTCCTTGACCCCCGCCGCGAACATCGCGCCCTGCAGTCCGCCGAGGCCGGCGGCGATCAGCTCCACCCAGAGCGGCACGTGCAGCGGTGTGATGTCCATGTCTGCCTTCCTCCATCGGGAGGGGCCGGCATCCCGCATCCGTGAGGCGGGATGCCGGCCCTGTGCCGTCAGCGGGTCGTGTTGCGGACGGCCTCGAGGATGAGGTCGGCCACGGCGTCGGGCTGCGAGACGGTGACCGCGTGCGACGCGTCGATCTCGACCGCGTGCGACTTGGCGCGCTCGGCCATGAACCGCATGGACTGCGCGGGGATGGCGAGATCCTTGAGGGTCACGAGAGCCCAGGAGGGGATGCTGCGCCAGGCCGCCTTCGTCGCCTTGTCCTCGAGGGCAGCCGCCGCGATCGGGCGCTGCGTCGCCGCCATCAGCGCCGCATCGTGCTCGGGCAGGTCGGCGGCGAACACCGCGCGGAACTTGTCCTGCTGGATGTACAGGTCGGTCCCTGCCGCGCTGCCGTTGGCGGGGAACGGCACCGACTCGAGCGCCGGACCGAGCTCGCCGCCGGGGAACTTGGCGGCCAGCTCCCCCGTGCTCTCGCCCGGCTCGAGCTCGAAGCTCGCGACGAACACGAGCGCGCGGACGTTCTCCGCCCCCTCGGCCGCCTCGCTCATCACGGAGCCGCCGTAGGAGTGGCCGGCGATGACGACGGGGCCGTCGATGCTGTCGACCACGCTGCGCACGTAGGCGGCGTCGTGTGCGAGACCGCGCAGCGGGTTGGCGATCGCGAGGACCGGCAGATCCTCGCTCTGCAGGCGGCCGGCGACGCCGTCCCAGCTGGCGGACTCGGCGAACGCGCCGTGCACGAGCACGACGGTGGGCCTGCCCTCTTCGGAGTGGAAGACGGTGTGCGACATGGGAGACTCCTTCGATCAGGTGATATGTGATACGCAATATATTGCGTTGCGGAATGGAACGTCAAGCATCGGAGGATATTCCCGAGCAAGGCGAGCCGATTGGCGTTGTGCGAGGGATTGTGTGCAATATGTTGCATGCCCATCCCGTCGCACGCTCCCGCAATCGACCGCACCCTGCTTCGAGACGACGTCTATCGCCGGCTCAGGGACGCCATCGTCGACGGCACGTTCGGCCCGGGCGAGCAGCTGAAGGACGGCGACCTGGCGGCGTGGCTCGGAGTGAGCCGCACGCCCGTCCGGGAAGCGCTCCTCCGCCTCTCCGGCAGCGGTCTCGTCGTCGCCCAGCCCGGCCGCTCGACGATCGTGAGCGGGATCGACGAGGTCTCGCTGCGCGACGCGCGGGACGTCATCGCGGCGATGCACGAGCTCGCCGTTCGTGAGACCGCGGGAAAGCTCGACGCCGAGGCGCTCGAGCGCATGCGCGAGGCGAACCGGCGCTTCGCGCGCGCGCTCGACTCGGGAGACGTGGCGGCGGCGCTCGACGCCGACGACGACCTGCACGCCGTGCCCGTGGCTGCGCTGGGCAATCGAGCGCTCGAGTCGGTGCTCGATCAGTTCGCCCCCGTGCTCCGTCGCGTGGAGCGACTGCGGTTCGGATCGAACGGCCGAGCATCCGTGGAGCTGCACGAGAAGCTCATCGCGCTGTCCGCCGCAGGAGACGCGGACGGCGCTGCGGCTGTCGCCTTCGACACCTGGCACAGTCTGCCCACGACCCCGTACGCGGCCTGATCGCCGCCGCCCACCGACTCCCGCACCCGCTACACGCGGTAGGGTAGCGCCATGACATCACGTTCGCCCGCCGCCGTCCCCGTGAGAGACCGTCTCCTGCTCGCGGGAGCCCGCCTCCTGGAGGAGGCGGACGGCGGCGACGTCTCCACCCGCGCGATCTGCGAGGCGGCCGGCGTCCAGGCGCCGACGCTCTACCATCACTTCGGCAGCAAGCAGGGCCTCCTCGACGATGTCGTGAGCCACGGATTCCGTCGCTTCCTCGCCGCGCGTCCTCCGCTGGGCGCCGAGGACACGTCCGATCCTCTCGACGCCATCCGCGACGCGTGGGACATCCACGTGCAGTTCGGCGTCGAGCATCCGCGGTTCTACGGATACATCTACGCGCCGATCGGCCGCGAGACGCCGTGCCGCGTCGTCTCCGAGGTCGAGGAGATGATCCTCTCGACCCTCGAGCCCGCCGCCCTGCACGGCCGGCTCACCGTCGCGCCCGCCGACGCGGCGCGCCAGATCCTCGCGGCGAGCAGCGGCGTCGTCCTCTCCCTCATCGCGAACGCGGGCGAGCCCGTCGACGGGGAGCTGTCGCGGCGGACCCGCGACGCGATCCTGGCGTCCATCACGCGATCGAGCGGCACGCGCGAGTCCGTGCCGACGGTGTCGAGCACGGCGATCGCGCTGCAGGCCGCTCTCGATGCGCAGGGGTCTCCCCTGGGCGCACCCGAGACGGCCCTCCTGCACGCCTGGCTGCGCGAGCTGGCCGCGACAGCTCCCGATATAGCACTCGGAGCCGCTGCACTATAGCGCTGCTATATTGGTGTTCAGCCCGCTCCGCCGAACGCGGCGCCGGGGAGAGGAGAACACCATGAACACGTCATACGCCCCCTACGAGCCCGCACTGCTGCCCGACGCGGTCACCCGCTATCTGCAGCGCAGCGGAGAGAACCCCGATCGCGAGGCGGTCGCGTCCGCCTTCGCGACGGACGCCGTCGTGGAGGATGCCGGGTCGACCTACACCGGAGTCTCCGAGATCCGCGACTGGATCGCCGGCTCGTCGGCCGAGTACACGTACACGACGACGCACATCGGGCAGCAGCAGATCGGGGATGCCGAGTGGATCGTCGTCGGCCACCTCGAGGGCGACTTCCCCGGCGGCACCGTCGACCTGCGCTTTCACTTCACGCTCGAAGGCGACAGGATCCGCTCGCTCGTGATCGCACCCTGACATCGGCTGCGTGCCCGCCGACACGAGAGCGGGCCGGATGCCGCGGCATCCGACCCGCTCCGTGCGGACTCAGCCGAGCGCCGTGAGCGTCAGCGTCGCTTCGTAGGCGCCGTCGACCACGTCGAGCGGCAGCCGCAGGTCGAGGTCCGCGCCGAGCAGCGCCGAGCCCCTCGTGTGACCGTCCTGCGCGTGGCCGAGCGTCGAGGAGACCGACAGGCCGTCACCGCCGAGGAACCCCGGCAGCACCGCCGCGCCGGCCGCCGCGCCGCCGCCGGATTCGCGCACCGTGGGCGTCCATCCGAGGTTCTTGCCCGAGAACGACTCGCCGCCGGAGGTGAAGTCGCCCACCTGCGCCGACACCGACCACTCCGGGGATGCCGCTCGCGTGTCGGTCACCCGGATCGGGTTGATCGAGCCGGATGCCGCCCAGTGGTCGCCCGCGTTCTCGGCGACGCCGAGATCGACGATGCCGTTGGTGCCGTCGATGTTCCAGATGAACTCACCCGGACCCGACGCCTCGGGCACCTCGACGCGCAGCTGCTGCGCGTTCTCGTCGTCGGCGCACGCCCCCGCTCCCGGGTTGGCGGCGTTGTAGGCCTCGCTCCATTCCCGCAGCTCACCGGGGTAATCGGTGATGATGCCGTCGACGCCCAGCGCCGTGAGGTTCGCCCATGCGGACGCGGAGTTCTGCGTCCAGACGAACACCTTCAGTCCCGCCTCGTGAAGCGCGCGCAGCTCCTCGGGACCCGGTGCGCTCGACGGGTTGATCCCGATCTGGCCGTACTGCTTCACCAGGTCGACGACGCTCGCCGGCAGGCTCCCGCCGACCAGGAGCATGCCCGGAAGCTCCGGATACAGCCGGTTCAGCCGGTCCTCGATGTCGAAGTTGAAGCTCTGGGCGATGATCTTGCCGCGCACTCCGTACTGCTCGATGAGGTCGATCGTGGTCTGCAGGTACGGGTTGGGCCAGTCGCCCTTGTACTCGAGAAGGAGGTGGATGTCGGCATCCTGCAGCCAGTCGAGCACCTCCTCGAACGACGGCACCTTCGTGCCGACGAACTCGGGACCGTACCACGAGCCCGCGTCGAGCGTCTGCACGTAGTCCCACGTGACGTCGTGGATGCGGCCCGTCCCGTCGGTCGTGCGGTCGAGCGTGTCATCGTGCAGCAGCACTGGCACGCCGTCGGCCGTGTAGTCGATGTCGATCTCGAAGTAGTCCGCACCGGCCTGCTCCGCCCGCTCGATCGCCGGCATGGTGTTCTCGGGAGCACGCGACGAGTATCCGCGGTGGCCGATGATCACGCCGGTCTGTCCGGGGTTCACGGTGCCCGGGATGCACGGCAGCAGCTCGGGCTCGGGCAGCGGCTGGAGCTCGTAGACGGCGATGTCGTCGTACGACGCAGTCACCCCGTTCTGCGTGAAGCCCAGGATGCCGTCGGCGCTGCGGAGCAGCTGCGAGCCGTCGAGCACCTTCTGCCCGTCGAAGTACCACTCCGCGCGGTCGCCGTGCACGACGATGGCGACGCGGACGTCGCGACCCGTTCCCGCGTCGTACGGCGCCGTGCCCGTGAACGGCACGTACCACTGGCCGTCGATGTTCATCTGCGCGAACTCGACTCCGCTGCCCGTGCTGGTCGTCGTGCGCACCGCCGCCTGCTGCCACGGCGCGGCGCCGTTCGGCTGGATGTCGAGCCCGAGCGCAAGCCAGCGGCTCGCGTTTGCGACGGCATCGAAGCGCACGGTGGCCTCGAAGCGGTAGTCGTCGAGGTGCGGCCCGAAGGTGATGCGCGCGATGTTGCCGCCCGAGCCGACGAGCCGTCCATCGGCCACGCGCCAGTCGCCCTCGACCGGGGCGAACCCTTCCGGCAGCGTGCCGCCTGAGAAGTCCTCGTCGAAGACGAGAGCCCCTTCGGGTGCGGGCGGGTCGATCTCCGTGATCGTGATCTCGTCGTACGAGACGGTCGAGCCGTCGACGACGAGGCCCTGGATGCCGGTCGCCGTGCGAGCGAGCTGATCGGTCTCGAATACCTTCGTGCCCTCCCAGTACCACTCGCCGTGCGAGCCCTGCACGACGACGGACACGTGCACGTCTGCGCCGACGCCCGCTGCGGCCGGGGCGGCGTGGGTGTCGGTCACGTCCCACGTGTTCTGGGCGGTCCGTCGAGCGAACTCGAGCCCGTTGCCCGCTGCGGTGTTCGCGCGCAGCGCGGCATGCTGCCACGGCACGGCGCCGTCCGGCTGCATGTCCAGAGCCAGCGCATGCCAGCGCGAGTCGTTCTCGACGCTGTCGAAGCGGAGCGTCGCATCGAAGCGGTAGTTCTCGAGCGTCTCGCCGAACGTGATGCGCGCCGGGCTCCCCGCGTACGAGGCACCCGTGCCGAGCAGCCTGCCGTCCGCGACCCTCCATTCGCCTGCGACGGCGTTGAAGGTCGACGGAAGCTGACCGCTCGAGAAGTCCTCGTGGAGGATGACGCGATCGGCCTCCTCCGGTTCCGCCTGCGCCGGTCCCGCGGCGGCGAGGATGCCCCCGGCGGCCAGCAGAGCTGCCGTGGCGAGGCCCGCGATGACGCGGCGCCTCCGTGGTGGTGTCGTAGTGATGCTCATCCGCATTCGTCCTTCCCGATGGGTGGCGCGCGACGGGGATTCCGGCGGCCTGCGCCAGTGAACCGGCGCGGGCTTACGGACGGCTCGCGAGGAGGACAGCGGAGAGCGAGCATGCCGTGAAACGTCGGTGATCAGGGCCGACCATTGCGCCCAACGGTCGGCGGCGGACGACGAGCGAGCCCGCGGCGGCTCAGAGGCGATGCCGCACGGCATCCCCGTCGCGCATCGTGTGCCCGCCCGCGGTGTTGACGACCGAGAACGCGACGGCACTGGCCACATAGCGGTCGTCGCTGTACTCGAAGGCGCGGCCGTCCGCCGCGCGCGCCGTGCGGATCACCTGCAGGAGCGGCGCCGTGCGAGGCAGCCGCAGCAGCCTGCTGTCGAGCGAGCCCGCGCTGACGGCCTGGATGCGGTGCTCGGCATGGGCGAGCCAGACGCCGTGCTTGTCCTCGACGACCTCCATGATCGAACGCACGTCGAGCGGCAGCTCCTCGATGATCGCCGCGAGCCATTCCGGGAACGTCGTGCGCTTGACCATGACGGGTCTCTCGCCGAGCGCCCGCACCCGGACGATGCGCAGGACGGGATCGAGCCGGTGCAGGCCGAGCTCGCGGGCCTCCAGACTCGTCGCGCGACCGCGTGAGAGCCTCACCGTCCTGCCGGTCGGCTCCAGCCCCGCCGCGAGCGCCCACTGGCCGAAGGAGCGGAGCACGCTGAGGCTCTGGGGCCTTGTCGGCTCGTGCGCGTACCAGCGAGCGCCTCGCTGCGACAGCAGCATCCGCTCGCTCTCCAGCTCCTCCAGAGCCTGGCGCACGGTGCTGCGCGCGACGCCGAACTCGCGCGCGAGGGCCGTCTCGCTCGGCAGCGCGGTGTCGACGGGATAGCGGCCGTCCGTGATCCGAGCCTCGATCTCATTCGCAAGACGACGGAATCGCGGCGGTCCGACGGCGTTCGGCCGGTCGCGACCGCTCGCTGCGGCGGCGGGAAGTCGACTCGTCAGTGTCGTCACGCGATCGCGTCGCGATGGAACGCGGGCGTCGGAGACCGCCGTCCCCGTTCCAGGCGGAGACGACCGGCTGGTCCGTGCTGGGCTGACGGCGGGCGCCTCGCCCGACCTCGTCGCGCGACCGTGCTCCCCCTGCGGAGCGGAGGCATCCGTCGCGGTCACGACACGACGGCCGCGTCCGTCCGCTCGCGATCGTTCAGCGCCGCGGCGACGGCGGCCTCGATTCGGGCGGCCTCACCGCGGCGACGGCGACGGCGCGCGCGCAGCCAGGCCGTCATCCCGGCCGCGATGAGCACGACCAGCACGAGGAGCGTCCACGGCACGGCCCACACCGTCGCGGCCGCGTGGACCGCGTCAAGCGCCGGAAGGCCGTCAGCCGACGCGACGGCGACGACCTCCGGAGTGGCGGCGACGTCGGCGGTCAGCAGGAACGCCGGGACGACACCGGGCACCGCCACCTCGATCGTCCACGTGTCTCCCGGGAGCAGTTCCGGGATCGCCGCGAGCTCCTGCGCCGTCGCGGGGAAGAGCCCGAACGGGCCGCTCAGCGTCACGGCGGCGCCCGCGGCGAGCCGGGCGTTCCCGGCGTTGTGCACCGTGAAGGTCGCCGTCGCCACCCCCACGTCGAAGGGGCTGAGGGCTCCGTCGTACGTCAATCCCGCGTTCTCGATGAGCAGGCGCGGCGCAAGCTCGCCTCCGACGCGCAGGTGCACGCGGATGCCGAGGCGACGGTCGACCGTGATGCCCTGCGCCGCGCCTGCGTGGCGCAGCGAGGTCACGACGCCGCCGGCGTAGTCACCCGGAGGCACGTCGGCCGGCACGGCGACCGTGAACCCGACGTCCCTCGACTCGCCGGGCTCGATCACGACGTCCGCCGCGCCGAGGGTGATCCACGACCCGACGCCCGTCGAGGTCTCACTGCGAGGCAGCAGATCGAGCTCGCCGCTCGTCGTCGTGAAGCCGTCCGCGGCATAGAGGTCGAGCGAGAGCGGTGCATCGCTGTGATTGGTCACGGTGATGGCGTCTTGGAGCGACTGGCCGCCCTCGAGCTGGTACGCGTAGTTGCGCCGCTCGGAGCCGTGCTCGTTGTCGGCTGCGCGTACGCCCCACGTCACGTTGCCCGTGTCAGCTGCCACGCCGATGCCGGGAAGGACCGCGAGCGCGAGCCCGAGGAGGACCGCCGGCACGAGTCGAGGCGAGGTCGCCGGGCGGCGAGGGGCGCGGACGCGCATGGGATGCTCCTTGCGGTATGACGAGGCGACGGCGAGCCATCGTGACAGCGCCGGGTGGCCACGGAGTGAACACGGGGTGCCGGTGCGGGCATCCTTCGGTTTACCGCCCTTTGGCGCGTCGTATCTCCCGGGGGGATCTCTCGCGGCACGCCCCGCAAGGATGCCGCCGCCGGCATGTTCCGCACGCAATCCCACCGAGGAGCTCTTCGACATCGCTCGGGGGCGTATCGGCGGTCAGCTCTTGCCGAGCTCCTCGGCGAACATCACGATGATGCCGCTGGGACCGCGGACGTACGTGAGCTTGTACACGTCCTCGTAGTCGGCGACGCCGCGCAGCGGCAGGCAGCCGTGTCGCGCCGCGATCTCCAGGGCCTCGTCGATGTCGTCGACCGAGAAGGCGACCCGGTGCATCCCGATCTCGTTGGGACGCGTAGGGTCCGTCTCGATCGCTTCGGGGTGGATGTACTCGAAGAGCTCGAGGCGACCCTGGCCGTCCGGCGTCTGGAGCATCGCGATCCTGGCGTGGTTGCCGTCGAGGCCTACGGCCGTGTCGGCCCATTCGCCGCTGACCGTGTCACGGCCGATGACAGTGAGACCGAGGTCGGTGAAGAAGGCGATCGTGGCTTCGAGGTCGCGGACGGCGATGCCGACGTTGTCGAGCTTGATGGCCATGGGCTCATGCTACCGACGCCACCTCCGCCGAGTGATGGCTCGTGACGAGCTCGACCGCCTCCGCCCCGAGCTCGAGACGTGCGTGGAGCCGGAAGACGACCAGGTCTCGGGCCAGTCGCGTGAACCGCCTGCCAGCCGTCGCCGCGCCGCTCCTAGACTCGAGTCGTGCCGCGCTACACCTCACCGCTTCCGTCGAACCTCACCGATGCCCAGCGCGTCGTGTACGACACGATCGCAGGCGGACCGCGCGCGAGCACGCCGCTCGTGCCCGTCGTCGACGACGACGGCAGACTCCTCGGGCCCTTCGGCCTCATGACGATCGTCCCTTCGATCGGCGACGCCGTGCAGGGCGTGGGCGCGGCGATCCGATTCCGCGGAACCCTCGCCGCGCTCGTTCGCGAGACGGCGATCCTCACCGTCGCGGCGCACTTCCGCTGCGACTTCGAGTGGTTCGCCCATCGTGCGGCGGGCGCGGACGCGGGGCTCGACGGCGATCAGCTCGAGGCGATCCGCACGGCCGCACCGGCGGATCTCCCGCCCGACGCGGCGCACGCGCGAGCCGTCGTGCAGGCGATCCTGCGCCGCGGGCGGCTCGACGATGCGGACTACGCGCGCGCCGTCGAAGCGTTCGGCGAGACGGGACTTGCGGAGCTCGTGTGGCTCAGCGGCTATTACTCGATGCTCGCGATGGCGCTAGGGACGTTCGACCCTGCCGTTCCCGACGTGGTGCAGGGTCAGTTCGACGGCTCGCCGTGAGCGAGTCGGCCGCTACGCGGCGACCGCGATCTCGCCCCACAGCGACGCCAGCGATTCCTCCAGAGACTCGGCTCCTGCACCCGCGGTGGCGACGTAGCCGTCGGGGCGTACGAGCACCCAATCCGCTCCAGATGCCGCGAGCCAGTCGGTGAACCGGCGGTCGGCCTCCACGAGATCCCCCTCTGACGGCGCAGACCCCCTGGGGCGGATGACGGCCGTCGCGGCGCCCAGCCGTCGCAGCGCGGCGGCGACGTCGGCCCCCACGTCGATGGCCGCGGGTGAGAGCAGCGCGAAACGGAAGCCGAGCACGTCGTCGAGCAGACGACCATCCCGGTTCGCGATGCGCGGCTGCACCGCGATCGTCCCCGCGAGCGGATGATCGCCGACGAAGGCCGTGACTGCCGGCTGGAAGGGTGGTGGCGTCTCGATCTGCGCCGCCAGCACCCGGTCGCGTGCAGCAGCCTTCACGGGATCGGTCTCGCACACGAGGAGTCCGACCTCCATCGACTGACGGATGAACGCGAGGACGTGCGGGCGGCGGCTGCGGGTGTATGCGTCGAGAAACGCGACCGGTGCCGAGCCGCGCAGCACGAGATCGAGCATCCAGGCGAGGGTCGCGGCATCCCTCATCCCGCTCACCATCCCCTGCCCCATGAACGGAGGCATGAGATGCGCGGCATCCCCCGCCAGCATCACGCGCCCTGAGCGGAACGTGTCGGCGACGAGCGAGCGGAACGTATAGGCGGCGGATCGCAGCAGATCGGCCGTCGAGGGATCGACCCAGCGGCTCAGCGTGGGCCACACCGCCTCGGGAGCGGCAGCCTGGACGGGATCGGCGCCGGGCGAGAGCATGAACTCCCAGCGGTAGTGCCGACCGCCGAGCCACGCCATGTGCCGCGGCTGCGCAGGATCGAGCACCTGCCCCGTATCGGGCACATCGGGAAGCGACCGTCCCTCGTGCACCTCGACGTCGTTGACGACCCACGTCGCCTCGAATCCGAGGTCCTCCTCGCCGATCCCGAGCGCGCGACGGACAAAGCTGTTCGCCCCGTCTGCGCCGATCGCGAACGTCGCGCGCACCGTCTCGGTCCCTGGGGAGCCGGGCGCGCCGACTGTCAGCACGACCTCCTGGGCCGTGCTCTCGATTGTCCTGACCTCGACACCCTGGCGGATTCGGACACCCGGCGTCGATGTGGCGGCCCGATCGAAGATGCCCTCGATGTCGGGCTGGAAGAAGTGATATGACGCCTCCCACCCCGTCGGCGTCCGCCAGCCGCGCGGCAGGTCGGAAAGGACCGAGAGGTCGGCGCGCAGCAGCAGGTACTCGCGCGCAGGGACGATCGCCTCGTGGACGGCGTCAGCGATCCCCATGGCCTGCAGGATCCGCATGGCCTCGTGGTCGAGGTGACACGCCCGCGGCAGGGGGTAGAGCTCCGGCTGCCGGTCGAACGCGACAACGCGCCACCCGAGCCGGCCGAGAAGGATCGCGAGCGACTGCCCGACGGGGCCGTAGCCGACGATCGCGACATCGGCGTCGGTCATCGCTCGCTCCGGTAGGAGACCGGCTCGTGCGCAGCGACGATCGTCGAGCGCAGGCTCCCGAGGCCCTCGATCGACGCGACGACTTCGTCGCCCGGCTTCAGAAATGGGAACCGGTCGACGCCGTAGGTCTGACTGAGCTCGTTGATGCAGCCCGTGCCGCACGTGCCAGAGCCGATGACGTCGCCCGCGCGCACCTCCGTGCCGCGACTGGCATACGCCACCATCTCGCCGAACGAGTAGTGGACGTCCGACCAGTTCGCGCGCGAGTACTCGACGCCGTTGACGCTGCACGTCATGGTGCGATCGAAGCCGGTCGTCGTGCGATACGTCTCGAGCTCGTCCTTGGTCACGAGCCAGGGTCCGAGCGAGGTCGCCGTGTCCTTGCCCTTCACGGGACCCATCGACAGCAGCATCTCCTTGCGCTGCACGTCTCGGCCGCTCCAGTCGTTGAGCACGGCGTACGCGATGACGCAGTCCTCGCCCTCCTCGGGGGTGAGGTCGCTTCCGCCCTTTCCGAGGATCGCGGCGACCTCGAGCTCGAAGTCGAACCGCTCAGCCGTCGGCGTCATCGGCACATCGCCGTCGCCGCGGAAGGCGTACGGGTTCGAGAAGTAGAACACCGGGAGCTCGTACCAGAGCGGATCCATCTCGAGTCCGCGCCAGGCGCGGCCGGCCTTGACGTGCTGCTCGAACGCGTAGAAGTCGCGGAAGGTCGGGGGCGTCGCGATCGGCGAAAGCGCCGCCGTCCGCTCGGCACGGATGGCAGCTCCGCAGCGCAGCGCCTCGTCGCCTGCCGAGAGCAGCGCGTCCTCACCCTGCTGCACGAGCGGAAGCAGGTCGTCGTATCCGGGGATGACGCGGTGCACGTCGCCGTCGACGACGCCGATCCCCACGCCGTCGTCCCCGATGAATCGAACGAACTTCATGTACTGGCTCCTTGTCTCAGCGCTTCGTCGTCGGCGCGATACCGTGATCGCGGAATCCCTGGGCCAGGAACCCCGTCGTCGTGCTCCACTCGTTCCACCACACGGCCCCGTCCTCCCACTCGACCGGCGGGCGGTCGTCGTCGAAGATGTGCTCCATGTCGGTGTAGAGCTCGACGACGGCGCCCGTGTGCTCGACGTAATAGCAGGCGACGTTCTGGCCGGCGCCGTGGCGGACGGGCGACTGCAGCAGTTCGCGGCCCCGCGCATGCAGGCGGTCGCCGAGCTTCACGAGGTCCACGACGGACTGTGTCTCCCACGCGTGGTGGTGGAGCGTTCCGCGACCCTGGAGCAGCGCGATGCCGTGGTGCTCGTCGTTGCAGCGCAGGAAGTATCCGCGCGAGCCGCCCGTGCCGATCACGTCGGACACGCGGAAGTCGAGCACGCGCGTCAGGAACTCGACCATGCCCCGGTGGTCCCGCGGATGGTAGTTGAAGTGCCCGTACCGCTTCGGCCCGAAGCCCGTCGGCTGCACGGGGCCGAGGCCCGTGCGAAGGAGCACCTCGTACGCGAAACCCTCCGGTCCCACGAAGCTGAAACCGTCCTCGGCACCCTCGGTCGCTGGGCGATCGCCGATGATCGCGAGCCCCTCGGACTCGACGCGTCGCCGTACCTCGCACAGGGCGTCGCCGCTCGGCGCGATGAGGCCCAGGAGGTCGATGCTGTCCTCGCCGCCGGCGACATAGGTCAGCTCAGGCCGAGAGCCCGCCGCCGCGAGGTGCACGCGATCGCCCGTCCGGCCGACCTCGTGCAGTCCGAGGATCTCGACCTGCTCTCGCACGGACGCCTCGATGTCGGTCGTACGGATCGTCACCGGACCCATCTCGGAGATCACTCCCCAGGCCACTGTCGTCTCGCTCTCTCGAGCCCGCACGCACGGGCATCGCTCGGGAACACGTTCGGGAACCGCACGGTCAGCCGGCCGCTCCGGCATCGGCGAACGGGTACGGCTTGGGCTCGGGCCACCACGGGTAGGCCTTCTTCTCGGCGCTCATCGTGTGGCGGAGCGTTCCGACCCCTTCGAGGGTCAGTTCGACGACGTCGCCGGGCGAGAGCTCGCGACCGAGCTCGATCGACGAGCCGTTGCCCATCGTGCCGGAGGCGATGAGGTCGCCCGGCTGCAGGCTGTCTGCGACCGAGACGTAGGCGACGAGCTCGGCGGGCGACCACACCATGTTCTCGGCACGGCACTGCGACCACACCTCGCCATTTATGCGCACGGATCCGGTCAGGCCCTCGATGGAACCGATCTCGTCCATCGTCGTGATCCAGGGCCCGATGCCGAAGGCGAAGTCTTTGCCGTGCTGCGGCCCCATGCCGATCGCGATCTCGACGAGCTGCACGTCGCGCGCACTGAAGTCGTTGAAGATCGTGACTCCGAAGATGTGGTCGAACGACTCGTCGGGCGTGAGGTCACTGCCCGGCTTGCCGATGACGTAGCCGATCTCCAGCTCGTAGTCGATCCATGAGCTGAACGACGGATAGGGCACCTCCGCACCAGGACCGTAGATCGAGCCCGTCGAGCCCTTGAAGTAGCCAGGCATGCGGTAGATGCTCGGATTCGGCAGAGCATTCGCGGCTCGCCGCGAGTAATTGACGATGTGGTCCTGGAACGTCAGCCCGTCCCGGATCATGGGCGGATCCAGCGGCGCCACCCAGTCGACCGCGTCGAGCGGGATCGATGCGTCATCGGCTGCGGCGAGCGCCACGTGCGCGGCGTCGAGGAACAGCGGTCCCGCGGCGATGGCCGCCGACATGCTCGACGGGAAGACGGCCCTCGCGAGGCGCCGGGCTCCGGCATCCCACGCTCCTCGCCTTCTCTGGACGAGGGCGAACGCGCGTGCGAGGTCGACGACACGGTCGCCGGCGAGGTCCACCGCGACGATGCGCTCGTCGGGTCCGTCGGGGGTGGCGGAGCTGATGCGGCCGAGCTTCATTGCTGTCCTTCCGATCGGGCGAAACGGAGAGCGCCCATCGCGAGGGGCGCCGATCCTGCGACGAGCGCGACGCGGTCGCCGATCGCCACGTCGAGCGCATCGTCGCCGACGATGTTGGCCAGCACCGTGGGTCCGTCGTCGAGGCTCACGTACGCCAACACGTACGGCGAGGCATCGGCGAACGCGGGCACGCCCCGGTGCACGATGGAGAACGAGTAGACGTCGCCGCTGCCGGAGAGCGTCCGCTCCGCCTCCACCGTCGTGAGGCACGCAGGGCAGATCGGCTTCGGGAACCAGACGTGGCGGTCGCACACCGCGCACCACGGCAACGTCACACGGCCCCGGGCGAGCTCGCTCCAGAAGCGCGACGTGTCGGCGGTGACGGCCACCTCGAGATACGGCAGCGCGCGAGGCATCAGGCATCCCCTCTCTGCAGGATCGCGGTGGCCCCCGCGGCGCGTGTGCCCATCGACATGCCGCTGCCGTGCACGACCGCGAACTCGGCGTCGCGGACCTGGACCGCGGGCCTCGCCTCACCACGGAGCTGACGCACCGCCTCGAGCATGCGTGCCATGCCGCCACGGCGGTCGGGGTGGCTGCTGCACAGACCTCCGCCGTCGGTGTTGATCGGGATGCGCCCGTCGGGCGCGATGAGCTGCCCGTCGGCGATGAGCCGTCCGCCTTGGCCGGGCTCGAAGAATCCGAGACCCTCGAGGTTGACGAGCGCCGTGATCGTGAACGAGTCGTAGACCGACACGTAGTCGACGTCGGCGACCGAGATGCCCGCCGTCTCTAACGCGCGCCTTCCCGTCGTCGCCGAGATCGATGTCGCGAGATCGTACGAGCCGTTGCGCGAGTGGGTGATCGCCTCCTCCGTCGCGAGGATCTTCGGGCCTCCCGAGCCGCGCTCCTTCGCCGTCTCCTCCGAGACGACGACGATCGCGCCGCCCCCGTCGGTGGTGACACAGCAGTCCAGCCGGTGCAGGGGCTCCGCGATCCACGGCGAGTCGAGCACCTCCTCGACTGTGACGGGTGTCCGCAGGAGCGCGTTCGGATTGTGCTGCGCGTGCACGGATGCCGCGACCTTGATGCCCGCGAGCGTCTCCGGCGTCGTCCCGTACTGGTGCATGTGACGCCGCGCGACCATCGCGTACTCGGGCACCGTGAACGATCCGTGCGCGATCTCGAACGGATCCGCCGAGGCGCCCACGGGCATGGAGTCGAGCCCCTGAAGCGGGAGCCCGCCGTGGATGACGAGCACCGCGCGGCATCGTCCCTCCTGCACCGCTCTCGCGGCGCGCCCCGCGCCCGAGACGTACGTCGACCCGCCCGTGTCGGTGCTGTCGATGAAACGCAGCCCGTTGAGCCCGAGGGTCTCGGCCATGCTCGGCGCCCATCCGGGCACCGTCGACACGACGAGACCGTCGATGTCGTCGGTCGTCATGCCGGCATCGCGCAGCGCGCCCGCCATGATCTCCAGGTAGAGGCGGTCGAGCGTGTATCCCGGAAGCTTCCGCGCCGGGTGCTCGTATGCGCCGATGATGCGGGCAGGATGCCGTGCCTTCAGCACCGTCATGCGTCGGGCTCCGGCCACTCGAGAGGCGCTTCCGTGGCCTCTTCGAGCAGTGCGCGCGTCACGCCGGGAGCACGCTCGATCACACGGAAGGCGGCACCTGCGGGCTCGAAGACGCCGAGGTCGGTGTAGACGCGGGTCGTGACGCCGGCGCCGGTGAGCGGGAGCTCGCACCGGACGCGCATCTTCGACTCGCCGCCCTTCCCACGGTGCAGCAGCAGCACCCACACCTCTTTCGCGCCCTGCACGAGGTCCATCGCGCCGCCGACCCCCGGCGTGCGGCCCGGCGCGGCCCAGTTCGCGAGGTCGCCGTTGCACGCGACCTCCATGCCGCCCAGCAGCGAGTAGTCGAGATGCCCGCCGCGCATGATCGCGAACGAGAGTGCGGAGTCGAACGTCGAGGCCCCGAGTACGAGCGTGATATGGCGCTTGCCTGCGTCGACGATGTCGGCATCCTCCTCTCCTTCTGCGGCTCCCGGGCCTGCGCCGATGATCCCGTTCTCGGAGTGGATGTAGATCTCCGCCTCGGGCTCGACGAAGTCCGCGACGAGCTGCGGGATCCCGATGCCGAGGTTGACGAACGAACCTGAGCGCAGATCTCGGCGGGCGCGCTCTGCGACTCCCTCGCGACTCCAGCCCGCGCCGTCGGCGGCGAGGAGCCCGGCCGCCTCGCCCCCGATCGCGGGGCTCATCGCGCCGCTCCCTCGCTCAAGACGACGTGGTCCACGAAGAGCCCGGGCAGATGCACATCGTCGGGCTCGATGTCGCCCACCTCGACGAACTCCTCTGTCTCGACGATCGCAACCTTCGCCGCCATGGCGACGGCGGGATTGAAATTGCGCGCAGCGAGGCGGAACTGGAGATTGCCGAGGCGATCCGCGCGGTGCGCCTTCACGAACGCGAAGTCGACGTGCAGCGCGTACTCGAGCACCATGAGGCGCCCGTCGATCTCGCGCGTCTCCTTCGGCGCCATGAACGCAACGGGATGTCCGTCGGCGTCGTAGCGCGACGGGTAGGTTCCGTCTGCGAGGCTCGTCTTGACGGACGTCGCCGTGTAGAACGCGCCGATTCCTGCACCGGCCGCGCGGAGTCGCTCGACCATCGTGCCCTGTGGCAGCAGCTCGATCTCGGCGCGACCCGTCATGAGCTGCTCCGTGAACACGGGAGCTATCGGGAACGAGCCCACGAACTTGCGCACGCGACCCTCGCGGGCCAGCCGGCCGCCGCCGCGATCCTCGCCGCCGATGTTGTTGGAGACGATAGTGAGGTCGCGCCGATCCGCTTCGCACAGGGCGTCGCACAGGGTGAGGGGCAGTCCCGCGTACCCGAAGCCGCCGATCGCGAGCGTCGCGCCGTCCGGGATCTGCGCGACGACGGAGCCGATGTCGTCGGTGAACTTGTCGATGACGGGCACGGGCTATGCCTTCTTTCCGGCAGACGCGAGCCTGCGGTCTCTCGTGCGCAGCAGGATCGTCTTCCCGAGTCGCTTGACGGGTGGCCAGATGCCGGTCGGCGCGGCGCGCACGAGAACGATGAGAAGCGCACCCTGGATGATCAGGGAAAGCGCCGCGAAGTCCTCGAGCTGCTTCTGCAGAAGCCAGTAGACGACGAAGACGCCCATGACGGGACCTGTCACCGTGCCCACACCGCCGACCGTGGCCATGAGCAGGGCGCCGATCGTCCAACTCATCGCGAACGAGTTCGCAGGCGTCGCCGATCCGTCCTGAAGCGCGAGCACTCCGCCCGCGAGACCCGTGAGCACCGACGAGAGGACGAACACGATGAGATAGCTGCTCTTGACTGCGACCCCGAGCGTCTTGGCTGCCGCCTCGTTGTCGCGGATCGCCTGGAGGCGCAGTCCGAACCGCGACACCGACAGGTACACGACCGCCAGCACGGTCACGGCCGCGACCGCGATGGCGAGAGCCGCTGTCGTTCGCGGATCCGGGAGGGCGGCTGTCGGCATGGGGACCCCCATGCTGCGGCCGAACACGCCGAGATTCGACGCGATTGCATGCAGCGCGAGCAGCGCCGCGAACGAGCCGATGGCAAAGTAGTCGGCGCGCAGCCGCAGGAGCGGAATCGACAGAAGATAGCCGACCACGAGCATCGCGGGGACGACGAGGAGGAGTGCCGCCCACCATGGCCAGCCGAGGTTCGCGACGGCCATCGCGACCGTGTACGCGCCTGCTCCCACGAAGGCGGATGTTCCGAGCGAGATGAGCCCCGCGAAGCCGGCGAGGAGGTTCCACGCGTGCGCGACGGCGATCAGGAGCGCGATGCGCGCTGCCGTGTCGACGAGCGACAGCTTCGCGCCGCCGAGCACGACTCCCATGAGCACGGCGGCGATGACGACCACGACGACCGGCGGCGCGATGGTTCGCGTGCGCCGATAGAGAGGTGTCACGCGCTCCTCCCAGGTGCGCACGGTGCCCGTGGGCGTCAGAGGCCCGGATCGAGTCAGCATTGTCATGCCCTCACCCCCTTCGTCGGAAAGATGCCCTGGGGCCGGAGTGCGAGCACGACGAGGAAGAGCACGTAGACGACGATGTTCTGGAAGCCGCCACCGAGCCACACGTTGAGCAGCGACGTGAGCACGCCGACAAGGAGCGAGGCGACGAGGGTTCCGATGACGTTCCCCACGCCGCCGAGCACGACGACGACCATGCCCGCGAGCAGAATCGCCTGGCCGCTGGCCGGCCCGAAGCCGGACGAGACGCCGATGACGACGCCACCGATCGCGGCGACCCCTGCGCACACCGCCATGACCCACGCGAACAGACGGTTCACGTCGATGCCCTGCGTCTGTGCGGTCACGGGATCGGCCGCAGCGGCGCGCACGGCCGCTCCCACCCGCGTGCGGTGCAACACGAGCCAGATCGCGAGAGTGAGCGCCACCGCGACGAGGAAGGCGATGAGGTAGATCGCCCGCACGCGCACGCCGGGCAGCAGGTCGACCCCGGCCGAGCCGACATCGGAGGCGAGCGCACGCGAGTCATTCGTGAAGAACTGCACGAAGACGCCCTGCAGCACGAGCGAGAGGCCGAACGAGGCCACGAGCGGTCCGTCCGCGCCCCCGCGCTCGAGCAAGGGCGTGAACAGGCCGCGCTGCACGATGTAGCCGACGAGCATCGCGACTGCGATGGTCACGGGAATGGCGGCGAGGAGAGGCATCGACATCACCTGCGTGAGCAGGAACGCGACGTAAGCGGATCCCACGATGAACTCGCCGTGCGCCAGGTTGATGAGCCTGAGCACGCCGATCAGCAGTGACAGGCCGAGAGCGATGATCGCCGTCAGTCCGCCCGTGAGAGCGCCGTTGACGATGGTCTGCAGGAGCATCCGCCCACCACCTCCTTTCCGTGTGGTCGACCCGGACTCAGCCCGCGAGTCCCGGCGGCGGCGTGACGAGTGCGGTGCCGATGTTCGGGAACACCTGAACGGGCGTCATGTCCTCGGCGGTCGTGCCGGTCCACTGCCACGTGTAGACGGGGATCTCCGAGACGTTCTCGTCGGTGAAATGCACCGGACCCGAGACCGTGTCGACCGTCAGCGTCGGGATCACGTCGTTGACGGCGGCAGGATCCGTCGAGCCTGCCGCCTCGATCGCGGCGGCGTAGAACTGCACGAGGGCGTAGTAGTGCGCACCCTGGGCGATGAGCGGCACGGGGGCTCCGGCATCCGTCATGTACGCGTCGAGCTCCTCCGCACCCTCGCCACGATCCTCCACGCCCCACGTGCCCGTGCCGAGCGCGCCCACGCCGAGCGTGCCCGCGATGCCCGGCCACAGCGCGCCGTCGGCCGACTTGGGGAACTGCGCGATCTTCGGGGCGAACTGCTGCGCCTTGAACTCCTTGATGAGGTTTCCGCCGTCGACGGGGAACGTGATCGCGATCGCGATGTCGGCGCCGGATGCCTTGGCCTCGGTCACGGCGGCCGAGAAGTCCGTCGTGTTCAGGGGGAACGTGGCGTCCGCGACGATCTCGAATCCGTTCGTCTCCAGTTCGGCGACGTACGTGTCGTGCTGCGTCACGCCGTCGTTCGACGTGTCGGAGAACAGGGCGACCTTCTTGTTGCTGTCGGCGGCCACCATGCCCGCGACGGCGGTCTCGGCCTGCGTCTTCTCGCTCGAGAAGAGGTTCCAGGCATACGTCCAGCCCGAGGGGTTCGCGGCGCGGAATCCGTCGATGGGCGACGAGCTGATGAAGTAGGGGATGCTGTACTGCTCCGCGATGGCGGCACCCGCCACCGAGAACTCCGTGATGACCGGGCCGAACAGGGCATCCACCTCGTCCTCGAGGATGAGGGAGCGGGTCTGGTCCGTAACGGTCGGCACTTCGGAGCGGTTGTCGATGACCTTGAGCTCGAGGGGGCGGCTCGTGCCGTCGACGTGGACACCTCCAGCCTCGTTGATGTCGTCGACGGCCTTCTGCGCCGCCGTGACCATGTACTCGCTGCCCGGCCCGATCGGGCCGCTCAGCTGCAGGCTCCAGCCGATCGTGATCGGGTCATCGGAGGAACCGGTGGCCGCGTCTCCTGCACAGCCCGCGAGGGCGAACAGGGACGTCGTCGCGACCACAGCCATTGTGATCTTTGCGATGCGCATAGCACTCTTCTCTCGTTGCGAGTTCGTCGGTTTCGGGTGGGATGCGTGCCGACTCACGCGGTGTTGCGTTGCCTTGTGGCGGAGCCGAAGTACACGTCGTCGAGTACTCGGGGATCCTTGAGCGGGGCGGGGTCGCCGGCGTACGAGACGGCTCCGCGGTCGATGACGTAGGCGATGTCGGCAATGGCGAGACTCCGCTGCACGTGCTGCTCGATGACGGCGAGGGCGACGCCGCGAGCGACGACGCGCTGGAGCCCCTCGTACAGCGCGTCGATGACGACCGGCGCGAGGCCGAGCGACACCTCGTCGCACACGAGGCACTTCGGATCGCTCATCAGCGCGCGCCCGACCGCGAGCATCTGCTGCTGTCCGCCCGACAGTGCGCCGCCGCGACGGATCATGAGATCCGCGAGCTGCGGGAAGGTCTCGAGGACGGCGTCCAGCCGCCGCTCGATCTCGGGCCTGCGGACCCCGAGACCCGTCGACAGGAGGAGGTTCTCGCGCACCGTCAGCGCGGGAAGGATGCGGCGCCCCTCAGGCACGACAGCGATGCCCGCGGCTGCACGTCGATGGGCCCGCATCCGGTCGACCCGCACTCCGTCCAGCGTGATGGTTCCGCCGCGCAGCACAGACACACCGGAGATGGCGTTCGCGAGCGTCGTCTTCCCTGCGCCGTTCGCGCCGAGGATCGCGCTGATCTTGCCGGGGCGCAGTTCGAGCGAGACGCCGTGCACCGCCTCGATCATGCCGTAGCCGGCTCGCACGTCGGTCAACACGAGCCCGCGGCCCTTGTCCTCCGGCGCGACGTCGTCGAACGCCGGAACGTGGGCCGGACCCTCGCCGGTGTGACCGGCTCCCATGTACACCTCACGCACCTGGGGGTCTTCCGCGACCCCGCGTGGGGTCCCATCGGCGATGAGCTTGCCCCAGTCGAGCACCACGACCCGTGACGCGAGCTGGGCGACAACGGCCTCGATGTGCTCGACGAGCACGATGGTCGGCCCATCCGTGCGGATCCGGTCGACGAGCGAGATGACCGCGTCCAGCTCGGACCCCGTGAGTCCCGCGCACACCTCGTCGAGCAGGAGCAGCGACGGCTTGGTCGCGACCGCTCGGGCGAGCTCGAGCCGCTTGAGGTCGAGGATCTGAAGCGCCTTCGCTGGGCGGTGCGCCTTTCCGGCGAGCCCGCACAGCTGCAGTACTTCGTCCACCCACTCATCGGCGCGCGGAATGCGGTGCTCGACCGCCCCGACGCGCACGTTGTCACGCACCGAGAGTCCACGGAACGGCTGCGGCACCTGGTGCGCGTAGCCGACACCGGCGTGCGACGCCTTCGCCGCGCCCATGCCCGAGATCTGCCGGTCGTCGAGCGCGATGACACCTGTCGTCGGTCGTTCGACGCCCGCGATCATCTTGAGCAGGGTCGTCTTGCCGGCGCCGTTGGGGCCGATGATCGCAGTCGTCGTTCCGGCGGCCAGCTCGAGGTCGACGCCGTCCACGGCAGCGACCGCGCCGAAGGCCTTCGAGACCTTCTGCACACTCAGGGCTGCGGGTCCCGCGGCGCGACTGGCGATCATTCTGCTGCTCCGGACCGACAGGATCACTCGGTGACGGTGTTGGTGAGCACGCCGATGCCGCTCACTTCGACCTCGACCACGTCACCGACCCTGACGAAGCCCTTGGGGTCCATGGCCGCACCGACGCCGCTGGGCGTGCCCGCGGCGATGATGTCACCGGGCTCGAGCGGAGTGAAGGTGCTGACGTACTCGATCAGCTCCTCGACCGAGAAGAGCGCCTCACCGAGCAGGACGTGCTGGCGCACCTCTCCGTTGACGCGCGTCTCGAGCACACGCGAGTTGATGTCGCCGGTCTCATCCTTGCTCACGATCCACGGTCCGATCGCTCCCGAACGGAAGAAGTTCTTGCCCGGCACCCACTGCGGCGTGTGCATCTGCCAGTCGCGAACCGATCCATCGTTGTAGGCGGCATAGCCCCAGACGTAGTCGAGCGCCTCCGCTTTCGGGACGTTGTGGGCGCGCTTTCCGATGACCACCGCGAGTTCGCCTTCGTAGTCGAACAAGTCGCTCACGGTCGGCTTGACGATGGGCTCGCCGCTGGCGACGTGGCTGTCGGGGAACCGGCTGAAGATGACAGGCCATTGCGGCCGGTCGGGCGAGAGCCCGCCCTCGGCGCGGTGCAGCGGGAAGTTGACTCCCGCGCAGAGCACCTTGCCGAGCTCGACCGGCACTTCGAGTGTCACGTCCGAGAGGGGGATGGTCGGCAGCCCCTCCAGGGACGTCAGCGAGTCGGTGCCCTGTGCGAGCAGTTCTCGCACGGTCGTGGCGATGAGACCCGGCACCTCCGCGTGGTCCACGATTCCGTTCGCGGTCACGAATCCGAAGGACACGGCGTCCTGATAGCGATAGCGGGCGATGCGCATGGTGTCTCTCCGTCTGTCGGCACTGACTGGCTAGTGCCCCAGCGTTCCGTCACAGTTCACAAATGTCAAGTGATTTTTTAAAATCTCCGTCGTGAAGATCCGCCTTCCTGCTACGCTCCCCTCACGATCGGGCGCGAAACCCGGGAATGGAACGAAGATGGTCAAGACCGCTGACGCCCAGTCACTCGCGGCCAACGTGTACGCACGGCTGCGAACGGCGATCATGGGCGGTCGCTACGGATCGGGCGCGCGGCTCCTGCCCTCGGAGCTCGCCAAGGAGTACGACGTGTCACCGACCGTCGTCCGCGAAGCGCTCATGAGGCTCGCCGAGCAGCGCCTCGCGGTCGCGACGCCGAATCGCGGCTTCCACGTCGTCAACATGACGCTCGTCGATATGCACGATCTTGTCGAGACGCGTCTCATCAACGAAGTCGCGGCATTGCGTCTGTCCGTGGAATTGGGGGACGTCGCCTGGGAGGCGGCAGTCATCGCGGCCTACCACGAGATGGCGGCGTACGAACTCGACAGCGAGGTGTGGTTCGACCGGCACCGCGCATTTCACGTCGCACTTCTGACCGGGTGCGGCAACGCTCGCCTGCTGTCGCTGTGCCAAGATCTCATCGAGGTCGGCGACCTGTACCTCCGGTGGTCGCGCCAGCTGGCGACCGGGACTCCTGTCAACGTCGATTGGGCGGAGCGCGTGCTGCCGGGCGAGCACAACGCCATCATGGATGCCGCACTCGCTCGTGACGCCGATCTCGCAGCAGCCCAGTATCAGGCGCACGTCCGCCGCACGGAGACACTCGCCGCGCGCGCAATAGCCAATGCGCGAGGCGAGTGATTTTGAAAAATAGCTTGCAGAATCTTCACTGCGGACGCAGGATGGCATCGGCGCGGCTCGCGTCGCGCCGGCTACAAGGAGGTAGACGTCACATGGGCGCATTCGGCACGGTCACGAACGTCGGGTACCTGACGATTCGGACGAGGGATCTCAGTGCATCGATAAAGGAGGCGGAAGAGACGTTGGGGCTCCGGCTGGTCGAGAACTCCGGCACCAAGGCATTCCTCGCGGCGGCCGACACCCACCACGAAGTCGTCTATCTGCAGGACGAGACCGACTCGATCGATCACTTCGCCGTCAGCGTCGACAACCTCGAGGAGCTGGCGGCGATCCGAGCGAAGGTCGACGAGCGCCAGTACCCGATCGTCTCCGCAGGACCGATCGAGGACTACGTCGAGCACGGTTTCGCGTTCGTCGGTCCGGAGGGCTTCACCTGGCAGCCGTATGTCGCGCTGCCGTGGCGCGACACCTCTCTCACCGGAGGCTACGGGCCCCAGCGCTACGGCCACATCAACTACCGCGTGCTCGATACCGTCGCACAGGTCAAGTTCCTCGTGGAGGTCTTCGGCCTGCGCGTATCCGACATGGTGGGTGACGGCGAGCTGTACTTCCTGCGCTGCAGCCCCGAGCATCATGGCATCGCCGTCGGCCGGAGCCACCTCGTCGGCCTGCATCATCATGCGTGGGCGACGCAGTCCATCGCAGATCTCGGGCGTCTCGGCGACCGCCTCGCACGCCAGGGCCGACGCCTCGTCCACGGTCCTCTGCGGCACGGTGCGGGCAACAACATCGCCGCGTACTTCCAGGAGCCCAGCGGCGGCATCGTCGAGGTGTACTGCGACATGGAGCTCATCTTCGACAGGGATCGCCCGATGCGGACATGGGACATCGAGGACCTCTACTGGGTGAATCAGTGGGACGGCCTCATGAACGCAGCCATCCTCGACTTCAACACGCCGGTCTTCGAGCGTGAGATCGCGCGCGTCTGAGTCGTCGGCGCGCCCCCAACCGCCTGTCCACGCGGCCAGGCGCATCCCCCTCGTTCTTCGACGCTGAGGAGTAGAGCACATGGTCGACGAGACCGAGCGATTCGACGTGGCCGTCGTCGGCGCCGGCCCGACGGGAATGACAGCGGCGCTGCTGCTCGCCCAGCGCGGACACAGCGTCGTGATCCTGGAGCGCCACCCCAAGCCCTATCCGCTGCCACGCGCAGTCGGCTTCGACGGCGAGACGGCGCGGACGTTCCAGGATCTCGGAATCATCGACGACATGCTCGCGGTGAGCCAGTCCGACACCGGGGGGTACTACTGGCGCAACGCCGACGGGGAGCTGCTCCTCTATGTCGACATCACCCGCCGCGCCCCAACGGGGTGGTCGACGCTCAACATCTTCTCGCAGCCGCAGGCGGAGGAAGTCATGCGCGAGGCCGTCGCCAAGCAGCCTCTCATCAGCATGCGTCCCGGCGTGGAAGTCGTCGATGTCGTCGACGGACCTGACGGAGCGACGGTCCTCTCCCGCTCCCAGCGGGGGAACGGGGGCCGCATCGAGCTGGGCCCCGGTCTCGCGCCGATCTTCGCCCGTTACGTCGTGGGCGCAGACGGCGCACGCAGTCTTGTGCGCACGCGCATCCAGACCGACGAGACCGATCTCGGGTTCTTCTACGACTGGTTCGTCGTCGACATCATCCCCCACGAGGAGCGCGAGTGGCCGCCGGGCGGTCTGCAGGTGTGCGATCCCGCGGGACCCGCGTCGGTCATTCCCGGAGGTCCGGGGCGTCGTCGCTGGGAGTTCCTCCTGACGCCCGGCACGGATCATGCGGCCGTCAACACCGACGACGAGGCGTGGCGGCGCGTTGCGGAATGGGGCGTCACGCCGGAGAACGCGACCCTTGAGCGCCGCGCCATCTACCGTTTCCAGGCTCGCTGGGCACACAGCTGGAACCGCGGGCATCTGCTCATCGCGGGCGATGCGGCCCACCTCATGCCGCCGTTCGCCGGGCAGGGCATGAACTCGGGTCTGCGCGACGCCGTCAACGCGGCGTGGAAGCTCGATCTCGTCCTCTCCGGCCGATCGCCGCAGTCCCTGCTGGACACGTACACGGAAGAGCGCGCGCGCCACGTTCAGTACGCCATTCGCTACTCCATCGCGCTGGGCGCCATCATCTGCATCACCGACCCTGTCGAAGCCGCCGAGCGCGATCGCCGGATGCTGGCGGGTGCTGGCGAGGCGGAGAAGGTCCTGCCTCCTCTCCCCGACCCCACCTTCGAGTCGGGCATCGTGCGTCGCAATGCCGACGGCGGCACTTCGGCTCCGGCAGGGCATTGCGCTCCGCAGTTCGAAGTGTCGGTGAACGGAGAGCCCGCACGGAAGTTCGACGACGTGTTCGGTCGTCCCGCAGCCCTCATCTCGGCAGCGCCGCTCGCTCACCACCTGAGCGACGCAAACCGTGCCATGCTCCAGGGCCTCGGCTATCCGCTCGTCGATCTGGCCGACGCCGCCGCAGAGATCGTCGATGTGACCGGCGGCTACGCCGACGATCTGCGCGCACTGGGCGTCGCGGCGGTGCTCGTGCGCCCCGACGGCTACTACTTCGGCACCGCATCGACGCCAGACGACATCGACGCCCTCGTCGCCGACTTCACCGCACAGCTCGGGCTCGTGCCCGCCGTCGTCCGCTGAAAGGACACTCATGACGATCGAGTTCGCCGACATCGACGGCCGCGAGGTCGCCTATCGCCTCGTCGGGAGCAGGACCGGGATGCCCGTCGTGCTGACGTCCGGGGGGCGGACCTCGATGGACGCGCCCGGCCTGCCGCAGCTTGCCGACGCCCTGGCCGCCCGCGGCTACCGCGTGCTGCTGTGGGACAGACCCAACTGCGGTCGCTCTCACGTGCGCTTCGAGGGACGCAGCGAGTCCCACATGCGCGCCGACGTCCTGGCGGGGCTGATCCGCCACCTCGATCTCGGCCCGTCAGCCATCGCCGGCGGAGCGGGCGGCGGGCGCGACTCGGCCGTGTTCGCGACGCAGTACCCGGAGTTGACCGCGCATCTGCTCCTCTGGTACCTCGTCGGCGGCGTGTACGGGCCGCTCTACCTCGCGTCCGTCTACATGCTCCCGAGCCTGCACGCCGTCCGGAAGGGCGGCATCCCGGGCCTTCTCGAGATGCGCGAGTGGCAGGAGCGGATCGAGATGAACCCCGGCAACCGTGCGCTGCTTGAATCCCTCGACCCCGATAGGTTCGTCGCCCTCATGCTCCGCTGGCTCAACGCTTTCGTACCGAAGCCAGGCCAGACGATCCCCGGGGTCGACGACCATGAGCTCGAGGCGATCACCGCACCGACGCTCATCATCCGTGGGGGCGAGAACGACATCGACCACCCGAAGCGAACGTCGCTGGAGGTTCATAGCGTGATCCGCTCTTCGACGGTGGTAGACCCGCCCTGGCCCGAAGATGCGTGGGAGCGCGCTTTCGCCGGCGAATACCCCTTCTTCTCGACCTGGCCTCTCGCCGCCCCGCTCTTCGACGACTTCCTGAGCGGGCGACCTGTCGCGCCCTCGAGGCTCGAGCCGATCGCGACTGCGTGGGAGTCCGCCGGATCGCGCTTCACGCCGCCCGCGGGCTTCATCTCGTCGCCGGACGCGACGCCGGCGACCGTGTGGTAGCGGCGTATTGTGCACGTCGGCGATCAAGCCGGCGGGCATTGCGCGTTGGACCACGGCACCCGGGGCGCTATGCCCGCGACTCGCCGCCGATTCGGTCAAGCAGTTCGATGAGAGTGCGAATCTCGGTCGCCTGAAGCGGAGCGAAGACCTCCCGCTGAATCTGCAGCATGACAGCGTGGAGGCGCCGCCAAGCGTGGAGGCCTTCCGGGGACATCTGCACGGTCACGATGCGCGCGTTGGCACTGCTCGGAGTGCGGGTGAGCAGGCCACGCTGTTCGAGTCGTCGGACGGTATGGGTCACGTCGCGTGGGTCGAGCGAGGCCGCCCGCCCGATCTCTGCCTGGCTGAGATGGGCAGCAGCCACAACGGCAGCGAGCACACGGTACTCGTAGCCGGTGAACCCGGCTTCACCGAGCCGGCGGTGGAGGATGCGGTGCGAACTGGCAGCCGCTCGCGACAGGCTCCACGTCGGCAAAGATTTCAGCGGCTGAGGCTCGGTCATCTCGTGCTCCTTGTTGGTCTCACCAAGACTCTACTAATGTTGGTGCCACCAATATCCAAGGAGAGCGATGACTCAGCGACCTCTGCCACCCGTGATCGGTGCCACCGAGAACACCCTCGGTGCACTGCTCGCGCAGACCCTCCGAACCAGCACGATCCCGAGCCCCCGCGCATGGGTGTATCTGAACCTCGCCGTCGGCGGCGCACCCGCCTCCGTCATCGAGGCGACTCTCCAGCTCGACACCGATGAGATCGCAGAACTCGAGAAGGACCTCATCGCACAAGGCCTGCTGCATGCGCCCCGCGTACTGAGCGCGCAGGGCACCGCGGGCCTCGACACCGCGCGGGCCCTCGTCTCCGATGCAACCCGGTCCCTCACCGACGGCGTGAGCGAAGAGCATGAAGAGATCGCACGTCAAGTCCTCGACACGATTCGCACGAATGCCCTGAAGCTGCTCGCTCGCTAGATGTGATCTCCAGGGACGTTGTTCCGGCGACACCGCTCCCGCACCAGCGCGGCCGCGATTGTCATGTCCCGGCTGGATCCCCCAGGCTGAGGGGTCGAATGTCGCGCAGCATCCATAGTCTGGTGGGTACACGTCACCGGACGCCCGGCACCCGCGCCCGCGCTCCTCAGCGACGCAGCCGGCCCGCGCCGGTCGCCATCGACCGGACCACCGAAGAGGAAGAGAGAAGCACATGGAACTCATGGTCGACTACATCACCTCGCTCGACGGCTACGGCGCCGCCGAGGGCTGGCCCGGCTGGTGGGGGCTGGAAGGCCCCGAGTACCTCGGCTGGCTGGGCGAGGACTCCGCCGCGAACCGCACGCTGCTGATGGGGGCGAACACGTACCGTCTCATGCACGGCTTCGCCGCGTCGCGGACCGACGGCGTCGACGCGCTCGGCGCAGTGTCCAAGATCGTCTTCTCCCACACGCTGGACGAACCGCTCGAATGGGAGAACTCGCGTCTGATCCGCGGTGACGCCGTCGAAGCAGTACGAGAACTGAAGGAGACCAGCACGCATCCGCTGTCCACGATCGGCAGCCTCTCGCTGGCGCGTTCGCTCCTGGCAGCGGGCCTGGTCGACCGGTTCCGCGTCGTCGTGTTCCCGGTGATCACGGGCAAGACCGGGCAGGAGCGCGTCTACGACGGCTATCCGGACCTCGCTCTCGACCTCATCGAGTCGCGCACGTTCGACCGAGGCACCCAGCTGCTCGACTACCGTCCCCGCCTGCTCGACGCACCGCTCCCTCCCGGCCCCGGAAGCGCGTGACCCCACCCCGCAGCAGCATGGACACGACCGTCCGACAGCCTCCAGCGCGAGTCACAACGGCCCGAGAGGGACGGCCCCGCCTCTGCCCGCGGTCGGATGAGCATCTCTGCCGGCAGACGGACGCGCGCGCGGACGTGCGGATTGTTGCGTCGATGTCATGGCATCCTCAGGGCCTGCCGCGGGTGTCGCGATGGATGTCGCGACCCAGCCCGCGCGATTCCGCGATCGTCTGCAGATAGACGACCAGCCGGTCGAGGTCGCCGTCGTCGAGGCCCCCGGTGAAGGCTGCCTCGTGGGTTTCCGCGATGGGACGCAGCGCGGCCAGGATCCGCTCGCCTTCGGCGGTGAGATGGATCTCGTGGTTGCGGCGGTCGACGATGCTGCGGCGGCGTTCGACACTGCCTTGCCGTTCGAGACGGTCCAGGACGGCGACGATGCGGCTGGGGCCCACGCCGAGCTGCTCACTCGCCGCCTTCTGGCCGATGCCCGGCTCGCGGCCGATCAGTCGCAGCAGACCGGCCTCCGACGCCGTGATGCCCAGCGGCGCAAGGGCCTGCTCGAAAGCTGCGGAAGCATCGGAGCCCAGCTGGGCGAGCAGGAAGGCGATACGACGAGATCGGCGGGAGCTCACATCTGCCAGTATAACTCACTTGCAGAACGATTCATCGTATGTATGATTACCCGTATGAACGAAAGGGGCTCCGGATGAGCACTCACACCACGACCCCGGCCCGCGCGGCCGGCGGTCCCCACCCCGGCATCCTGGGCCTCGCGTCCCTCGGACTGCTGATCGGCAGCCTCATCTCCATGGCGGTCCTCTCCGGCGGCGGCACCATCACCTCCCCGTTCGGTGACACCGGCACCGTGGCCGGGTTCTTCGCCGATCACGGCTTCGCCGCCCGGTTCGCCTCGATGCTGCAACTGGGCTCGGCGATCCCGCTGGGGATCTACGCCGCCACCGTCTACGCCCGCCAGCAGCGACTCGGCATCCGCGTCCCCGGACCCGGCATCGGCCTGTTCGGCGGAACCGCCGCCGCAATCCTGCTCGCCGTCTCCGCGATCATCACCTGGACGCAGAGCCAGCCGGTCGTCAGCGCCGACCCCGAGCTCACCCACGCCCTCGCCTACGCGAGCTTCGCCGCCGGCGGGTTCGCCCACGTCCTCGGGCTCGGGCTCCTCGTCGCCGGCATCGCCGTCCCCGCCCTGCTGCTGCGGCTGGTGCCCACGTGGTTCGCGTGGGTCGGACTCGTGATCGCGGTGCTCGCCGAGCTGAGCTTCCTGACCATGGTCATCGAGCCGCTGCAGGTCCTCATCCCGATCGGCCGGTTCGGATCGCTGATCTGGCTCGTCGCCGCCGGATTCCTGCTCCCCGAGACCCGCCACACCGAGTCCCGCCAGACCCAAGGAGCGCGCGCATGACCGGCCCGCTCGAGGGTCGTGCCGCGCTCATCGTCAGGGCCACTCATCGCCCACGCTCCTCGGAGAGCTCTCCACCCGATGCCGATCGGCGGCGACGAGCATCAGGCCAGGCAGGCGCACACGCGTTTCAGGACATCGGCCGATAGCGCACCCGCACCGTGGAGGCCGTGTCGCCGGCCAGTGGGCTGAGCCGGATCGGCGCACCCCCGGGCTTGCTGTAGAGCCGGATGCCGTCGCCGAGGAGGACAGGCGCGATGTGCAGGTCGATCTCGTCGATCAGGCCGAGTTCGAGGAGCTGGGTGCCGATGTTCGGGGAGAACACCATGATGTCCTTGCCCCCGGCGGCGGCCAGCGCGAGGTGAACGACGTCGGCGGGGTCGCGATGCAGGAAGGTCACGTTCTCGGCAGGTTCTGCGTCTTCGGGGTGATGTGTGAGGACGAAGATCGGCCCCTGCCAGGCACCGCCCCAGGGGCTGTGCCCCACCGGCGAGTCCCAACCGTCTCGTCCAGCGATGATCGCGCCGGTGCCTTCGATATAGCCCTCGATGACGCCTGGCTCTGCGCGGTATCCGCTGGCCGACATCCAGTCCATGCTGTGGTGCGGTCCTGCGACGAATCCATCCAGCGACATCATGAAGCTCCACAGCACTCGGCCGCGCCCCTGGTGGGGCCGCTCCATGTCCTCCAGCATCGGATCACTCATGGAGTCCACCCTTCTCTCGCATCGGGCAGCCGCTACGCGGCCACCCTCCTAGTTGAGCTTCGCGACGACCAGGAGCGATCTGCAACCGTAGAGTCGCGGCCCGATGAGGAGTCGTGCGGGGTAGGTCTCGGGTGGCAACGATGCTCATGTCGTCTCCTTCCGCCGGGGGTCGCCGGGCCGAACCAGCTCGTGGTCGAAGGCGAAGACGACGGCTGCGGCCCGGTCGCGGAGGTCGAGTTTGGTGAAGATGTGGCTGATGTGGGTCTTGATCGTGCCTTCGCCGAGGAAGAGGTCGGCTGCGATCTCCGCGTTGGACATGCCCGCGCCGATCAGCGCCAGCACATCCTTCTCCCGCGGCGTGAGCAGAGCCACCTGCGCGTCCGGACGCATCGGCGGGCGACCTTGCCGGTAAGTGCTCAGCACCCGCCCGGTGATCACGGGGTCGAGCCAGGCGCTGCCTGCGGCGAGAGCTCGAACCGCGCGCTGCAGCTCTTCCGCCGGCGCACCCTTGAGGAGGAATCCCGCGGCCCCGGCGCGCAGCGCGCCCGCGAGGGATCTCCCTCCCTCCCCGGCGAGAGGGCGGCGCGACATCGTGGCGCTGTCACGCATCAGTGGTCTTCTTGGGCGGGGCCAGCGAGACGAGTCCCGCGACAGCGGCGACAGCAGCGGCGAACCAGTAGCCCGGGGCGAAGGCATCCACGGTCGGGATCAGCAGCGCCGCGGCGACGACGCTGGACACGGCCGACACACTGGTGGCCGCGCCGAACTCGTGGAAGGTGCTCAGTGCGCCGGAGGCGACGCCTGCCTCGTGCGGCTGCACGGCTGAGAACAGGCTTCCTGCGGCGGCGACGAATCCCGCGCCGATCCCGAAGCCCGCGACGCTGGTGGCCACGATCAGCACGGTCACCGAGGTGATCGTGGCGGCTGCCGCAAGCCCTGCGGCAGTGATCAGCATCCCGGCCACGGAGACGGTGCGCACGCCCCAACGGGGCAGGAGGCGTCCCGCCAGGTTGGAGCCGAGAATCGTCCCGACCGCGACCGGTAGGAAGGAGAGCCCCGTCTGGAGTGCCGTGAATCCATGGGACTGCTGCAGCGCGAACGACCCGAGGAAGAACACCGCGATCATCAGCGCCGTCGAGACGAACACCAGCGCCAGTCCCCGCAGGATCGGCCGACGGCGAAGCATGCCAGGGTCGACCAGGGGTGTGGCCGCCCTCCTGATGCGCCAGGCGAACAGCGCGTACCCCACAACGCCGACCGCGGCGGCGATCAGCGTGTGCGGGCTCAGCCACCCGTGGTCACCGGCAGAGACGAGGCCGAACACGACCGAGCTCGTCGCAAGCGTCGCAATCGCGGCGCCGAGCAGATCGAGCCTGCCCCCTGTTCCCGGCATCGGCCGCACCCAGCGCAAGAGGGTGAGCAGCAGGATCGTGCCGAGTGGCACGTTGACGTAGAACACCCACGGCCAGCCGGGACCCGCAGTGAGCACGCCGCCGAGCAGGACGCCCAACGCAGCACCGGCACCGCCGAGCGCCGACCACACACCCAGCGCGCGGCTCAACTCGGGTCCAGCGAACATGCGGACGATCACCGACAACGCCGCGGGTGACATCATCGCGCCACCGACGCCTTGCAGTGCCCGGGCGAGCAACAGCAGCTCGGCATTGCCCGCCAGACCCGCCGCCAGCGACGCCGCGGTGAACAGCACGAGGCCCGCAAGCACGAGGCGGCGGGGACCGAAGACATCCGCGGCTCTGCCGCCGAGAAGCATCAGCCCGCCGAACGCGAGTGCGTAGATGCTCGCGACCCACGCCAGTCCTGCGCGATCGAGTCCGAGATCGGCACCCATCTCCGGCAGCGCGACAGCCACGACAGTCACGTCGATGATCAGCATCAGCTGCGCGATGCCGAGCATCGCCAGCACGCGCCAGCGCAGGGGATCCGGCGAGGCAGGCGCCGCGGCGGCGGCGCGGTGTGAATCGGTCACGAGTCGGCCCCTCAATAAGTCGAACCATGGTGTACGAGTAACTGTATCTCGTACAACTCTGTTCAACAAGAGTGAGATGCGGATGGCGACGGCGCATCCGCCCCTGGTGAGGGACGGATCGACGGCTCAGGGACGGAGGCGAGATCCGACGACGTGGCCTCGATGGATGAGATACATCCAGAACGTCCCGTAGCGCCGCGCGCGTGGGACCAGGCTCAGACGCCTCTCCTGCCACCGCTCGTGCGCGCCCGGCTCGTCGTGAGCTCGTCGCCGGGGCGATCACCCCGGTGGAAAGTCACCCGGAGAGGGCAGCGATAGCCGTGTCTCGGACGAGCGTGGGTGCCGCATCAGCTGTGATCTCGCCGCGGTGAACCGCAGCGGATGCGCCGTGCAGGATCGCCTGGATCACGATGATCTGCCAGTCGATCGGTACGTCGTCGCGGAACTCGCCCGCCGCCCGGCCACGCTCGAGCAGGCGACGGGCGCGGGCGAAGGGCTCATCGTGAGCGCGGCGCATCTGCTCAGGTGAGAGCTCCTGGGACGCGGCGACCACGAGCGCACCGAAGCGGTGGGTGAGATGCCACGTCGTCTCCAGGAGGCGACCGAGTGCATCACGCGGGTCGCCATCGACGTCGACCTGCGCGAGCTCCTTCTCCGTCTGCGCGATCGCTCGCTGCGCGACCTCTTGCACGAGCGTGGCACGAGAGTCGAAGTGGCCATAGAGCGTGATTCGCCCGACACCTGCCGCCTTGGCGATCTCGTTCACACTGGCGTCCGGGTTGACGGCCAGCAATCGGGTCGCGGCCGCGATGATCGCTTCGATGCTGCGCAGCGCGTCGGCGCGCCTGGGCCGAGCGGCCGTGCCGTCGGACGTGCTGGTTCCGGTCGGCGTCGCAGTCATCGACTACCTCCTAGCATGGACAGGATTGTTCATGTTACCGGGTGCGACCAGCTCGGAGCGCTCCGGCTATCGGCGTGGGCTGACAAACCGATGGCAGTCGACGGCCACCGAGCCGGCGGGAACCGGCGCCTGATGCACGAAGGGGCCTTCGTCGATCCAGCCGTGTCGCTCGTAGAACCGCCGGGCGCCGGTATTCCCGGTCGCGACCGCCAGCCAGGCGACGCGGTGACCTGCAGCCAGCACGGCCTGTTCCGCCGCATCGAGCAGCGCCGACCCGAGGCCGCCACCGCGTGCGGAGCGGTCGAGGTACAGCTGGTCCACCTGATCGCCGTCGGTCATGACGAACCCGGCGACGACGCCGGCACGCGTCGCGACGATCGTGTCGGAGACGCGGTCGCGCGCACGCTCGTCGAACGAGGCCGGGGTTCGAGCCGTGACGAGCGCGGCAGGGACGTGACCGAGGTGTGCGTCGCCCCACCCTTCTCGCCAGATGCGGGCGACGTCGTCGACGTCTCGCAGGATGCCCAGCCGCACCTCCGCAGCCGCGTTCGACGTCGTCATGGGATACCTCTTCCACTAACTCGAACATCACCGTACACTTTATCACGTTGGACATTCTGTTCAAGAAGGAGGCGGAGATGGACGCCACGAAGTCCCAAGAGCGACGCGGTCGCCCGGTCACGGTCGGGCAACGCAACGGATGGTGGCAGAAGACGTGGCCGGCAGCCCTCGGAATGGTCGTCGCCGCCGCGACCGCGTACGGACTGACCGACGGGCGCGCCGTCGCGCCCGTCGTGGCCGCATCCGGCCTGGTCTATCTGGCAGCCGCGGCCACCGGTCGTCCCCGAGCAGCGTGGGTCGCGTTCGGAGTCACCATCCCGCTCATCACGGTGGGCAAGCTCACGGGGCTCGATGTCACACCGTGGTTGCTCGCTCTGGCTGCCGTGATGCTGGTCGTCGGGCTCGCTCGTCGTCGCACCCGGCCATGGTGGGCGCTGCCGCTGCAGACTGCCGCCATGCTCGTGCTGGGTGCAGCAGCACTGATCGCCGTTCAGCTGAACGCGACCCTCGGCGGCCTGCTGGTCGCCACCGCGCTCCTCGCCCACGCGGCCTGGGACATCCACCATCACCGGACCCGGCGCGTCGTGGTTCGCTCTCTTGCCGAGTTCTGCGCCGTGCTCGACATCCTCGTCGCAGTCATCGTCGCGGTCATCGCCCTCACCTCATGACCGCCACCAGCGCACAGCAACAGACCGATGGCGACCGTGTGGTCGCCGACTCGGAGGCATCGGCAGGGCGACGTGAAACTCGTCGACCAGACGGGCGTTCAGAGATGTTCGGTCCCCCTGGGCTTCAGATGCAGGCGATGTGAATCGGCGTGGCTTCCGTTCCGTTCGTGACGTGCACCGGGCTTCGCGAGCGTGTGCTCGCGCTCGCTCCGACGGCCGCGATGTCGGAGAGCTGGCAGCCGAGCGCGGTGCTCGCAGAGAGGCCTTCCTGCGGCACCATGCGGGTCGAGCTCCTCGACCGCACGAAGGGGCACACCCGGCTCGAACTGGCGAATGAAGGCCTGTTCGGCACACTCCCGATTCGTCCGTCCGAGACGGCGATACAAACCGCCCCTGATCAGGCATTTAAGGGCGGAGACGGAGGGATTTGAACCCTCGGTCCCCTTGCGAGGACTCCACCTTAGCAGGGTGGTGCACTAGGCCTGACTATGCGACGTCTCCAGGCATCCGGCTCCGAGAGGAGCGCAGACGCGCTCGGCAATCATACCTGGTTCAGCGCTGCGCCGACGAACCGGCGGCCTAGCGCTGGGGCACCGTGCAGGTGACCTGCGCGGCGGTCGTTCCCGCGATCGTGCTCGGCAGCTCGACGGCTGCCGGCGCCTCGGTCGGCGGGGGTGCGGAGGCCGCGGCATCCCCCGCCGGCGAGCCGCCCTCGGCGGGAGCGGAACCCGCCGGAGAGCCGCCTTCTGCGGGAGCAGACGGATCCGCAGACGCCGCAGGCGCCGGCTTCGCGGCCTCTCCCTCGACCTCGACGCCGTAGCCCTGGCTGGCCTCGCCCGTCAGCGACAGCGGCCTGTTGTCGCGCAGAGCCTGGAACAGCACGTCCGCCGCCGACGTCACGGGCATGACGTCGCTGCGCCCGTCCCCCGGGCGGTAGTAGGTCGGGTACTGCACGAACACGATGTCCTCGTATGCGACGTCCTTGAGCGCCATGGCGACCTGCACCATGAAGGCCGGGTTGGTCAGGGCGGAGCTCACCACGAGCTGTCCCTGCGACACCTGCGACAGGGTCGTCGTCGCGAGCGAGAACAGCACGCCGGGGTTGGCGAGCACGGAATCCGACTGGAGCTTGCGCACGAGCGACGACATGAACTGCTGCTGGTTCGAGATGCGGCCGAGGTCGGAGCCGTCGCCGATCCCGTGGCGGATGCGCAGGAACTGCAGCGCCTCGACGCCCTGCAGCGTGTGCGTGCCCTCGGTGAGATGCAGGCCCGTGTGCTTGTCGCTGATGTCGCCCGTGACGCACACGTCGACGCCGCCGATCGCGTCCGACAGGTGGATGACGCCGGTCCAGCGGATCGCCGCGGCCGCGTGGATCGTCTCGCCCGTGAGCGCCTCGACCGTGTCGACCGTGCAGCCCAGGCCGCCGTAGAAGTAGGAGGAGTTGATCATCTGCGAGCGCATCGCAGGCAGGGTCCCGCTGCCGTCGGGCTTCTCGCACGCGGGGATCGGCACGAGCATGTCGCGTGGGAACGACACGACCGTCACGCGCCGCGGCTCGTCGCTGATGTGCACGAGCATCGTGACGTCGTTGCGCTCCCCCGGCGAGTCGTCGTTCGCGCAGCGCGGGAAGAGCGCGACATCCTGGCCCTCGCACGAGTCGGTTCCCACCAGCAGGATGTTGACGCCGCCCTCGATCGCGCCCAGCGACGGCGGCAGCTGCACGTCCTCGTCGAGCACGATGGCGTTCTCCGTGACGGCGGATGCCGCATCCCACACCGCGAAGGCGGCCACGCCCGCGCTGCTCACGACCCCGACGCCGAGGGCGACGGCGAGCATCGCGACGAGCCTCGCCACGACCGACGGGGTGCGGAGCCGGCCGTGCCGCGCGATCGGCGCGCGGCTGTGCGCCGCTGTCGTCCTGGCCACCGTGTCAGCGGCTCTTCACGTTGCCGTTGGAGCAGGTCTCCTGTGCCGCCGTCTGGCCCGAGATCGACGACGGGAGCTCGATCGCCGTCTCGCTCGGTGCGGGCGTCGCGCCGTCGGCGGGAGGCGTCGACGGGTCGGTCGCCCCGGCATCCCCCTCCGCGGGCTCGACGACCACGACGCCGTTGCCCTGGCTGGGCTTGCCCGTGAGCTGGAGCGGCTGGTTCGCGGCGAGCGCGTCCCACAGCGCCTGCGCGGCGGCCTTGTTCGGCACGACCTTGTTCGGGTCGTCGGAGTCGCCTCCGACGGGGTACTGCAGGAAGACGATCTCGTCGAACGGCACGTTCTTGACGGCGAGCGCGATCTGCACGAGCGTCATCGGGTTCGTGAGGCTCTGCGACGGCGTGACGTTCGAAACCGCCGTGGTCGCGAGCTTGTACAACGTCGCGGGGTTCGAGAGCACCTCTTCGCTCACGAGCTTGTGCGCGAGGCGCGACATGTACTGCTGCTGGTTCGAGATGCGGCCGAGGTCGCCTCCGTCGCCCACGCCATGGCGGGTGCGCAGGAACTGCAGGGCATCGATGCCCGAGATGGTCCTGTTGCCCGCCGGCCAGTTGATGCCCGTGTACGGGTCTTTGATGCCGTTGGCGAGACACACTTCGACGCCGCCGACCGCGTTCGTGATCTCGATGACGCCGCCCCACGTGATCTTCGCGGCGTACTGGATGCTCTGCCCCGACAGCTGCGAGACCGCCTTGACGACACACGCGAGACCGCCGTACGAGTACGCCGAGTTGAGCGGCTGCTTGCTCATGGCGCTCGTCTGCGAGCCGTCCTCGCGCGTGCACGACGGGATCGGCACCATGAGGTCGCGCGGGAACGAGATGACGGTGACGCGACGCGGGTTGTCGGAGATGTGGACGAGCATGTTGACGTCGTTGAGCTCGCCGCCGGCGTCGGCGCCCGTGCAGCGCTTGCCGAAGTAGCCCGCGTAGGCTTCTTCGCAGGCATCCGTGCCCGCGAGGAAGAGGTTGACGCCTCCCTCGATCGCACCGATGTCGGGCGGCACCGCGTCCTGCCCCTCGAGCGGGACGGCGTCGTCGACGAAGTCGGACGTGATGTCGGTGACGGCATATGCCGCGACGCCGAACCCCGAGACGAGCACGACCGCGAGCGCGATGCCGAGGAGCTTGAGCAGCTGGGCGAGCGGGTGCGGCGACGCCAGCTGGCCGTGTCGCGCGACCGTCTGGCGGCCCCGCTTCGCGCGCTCGGTCGTCCTGCTCACTCGGGTCCTCTCGGGGGGTCGTGCGTCGGGTCTGCAACCTCGCGAAAGCGGAGGGTGTGGGATTCGAACCCACGGGACATCGCTGCCCACTGGTTTTCAAGACCAGGTCCATCGGCCGCTCGGACAACCCTCCCGACGTCCGCCGCATGCTTGCGGCATCCGCCGAACAGGCGTCGAGTCTAGTCGACGGCACTGCGAGCCATCGTCGCATGGCCTCCTGAGGGCATCCTGAACGGCTGACGGACGCCGCGGCCTCCCGCGCCGCGGGCTCCCGCGCCGCAGCGCCCGCACGACCGGCCAGGCAGGCAGGCCGCTACAGCTGCCGGAGCACCGCCGCGACCCCGCCGGCCTCGACCGAGCCGGTCGTCTCGCCCGCGGCATCCCTGACCTCCTGCGGCCCCTGCGCCATCGCGACGGCGCGCCCGCCGTTCTCGCGCGCCCAGCGCAGCATGCCGACGTCGTTGCGTCCGTCGCCGATCACGAGGACGTGCGCGGGATCGACCCCGAGCCATCCACGGACGCGGTCGAGCGCCGTCGACTTGTCCACGCCGTACGGCGCGATGTCGAGCCATGCGCTCCACCCGATCGCGTAGGAGACCTGGTTGAGGCCGATGCGCGACACGATGTCGGAGAACTCGCGCTCCGACTCCCCCGGCGAGACGACGACGACGCGGCACACGGGCTGGGCCGACAGCTCGGCGAACGGCACCTGCGCGGCCTGCGAGAGGTTCCAGTCGTGCATCGGCTCGGTGTACAGGCGCCGCCCGTCGGCGAGCTCGACCATGTAGTGCGCGTGCGGCAGCTCGTCGTGCAGGAGCGTCAGCACCTCGGTGGGGTCGAACGTCTCGATGTGGAAGCGCTCATACCTCGTCTCCTCGGCGAAG
The DNA here is from genome assembly GCF_011759705.1 of Microbacterium ulmi. GTDB lineage: Bacteria > Actinomycetota > Actinomycetes > Actinomycetales > Microbacteriaceae > Microbacterium > Microbacterium ulmi. Next base: position 862,360 of record NZ_JAAOZF010000001.1, read on the forward strand.
TCACCCTCCGCGCGCTTCATGACGACGGCCCCGTTCGAGCACACGACGTACTCGGGCGCGATCTCGAGCACACGCAGGATGCCGCGCGTGCCCTCCCACGAGCGCCCCGTCGCGAGCATGACCTCGTGGCCCGCACGGTGCGCGTGCTCGACGGCCTCCACGACCCCGGGGCTCAGCGACTCGTCCTCGAGGAGGATCGTGCCGTCGATGTCGAGGGCGATGAGCAGGCGCTCGGTGGCGACATCCGGGTTCTCGGTGTCTTCCGCGATCTCCTCGACGAGCTTCGCGGCCTTCTTCGGCTTGACGACCTTGATGGTCCCGGTGGGGGGCAGGTGCGCTTCACTCATCGGATCGCCCCTTCGGGCGATCGGCGCGCTGACGCGCGCGGGACGCGGGACGCGTGCTCACGCGACCGGCTCCAGGACCTCGAGTCCGCCCAGGTATGGGCGCAGCACCTCGGGGACGGCGACCGAGCCGTCGGCGCGCTGATGCGTCTCGAGGAGCGCCACGATCCAGCGGGTGGTCGCGAGCGTGCCGTTGAGGGTCGCGACGTGCTGCGTCCTGCCGCCGTCGGGGCGGTGGCGGATGTCGAGCCGCCGCGCCTGGTACGTCGTGCAGTTCGAGGTCGAGGTGAGCTCGCGATAGGCGTCCTGCGTGGGGACCCACGCCTCCACGTCGTACTTGCGCGCGGCGCTCGATCCGAGGTCTCCCGCCGCGACGTCGATGACGCGGTAGCTGAGGCCGAGGTCCTGCAGCATGCCCTCCTGCAGCGCGACGAGCCGCAGGTGCTCGGCCTCGGCATCCTCCGGTGTCGTGTACACGAACATCTCGAGCTTGTTGAACTGGTGCACGCGGATGATGCCGCGCGTGTCCTTGCCGTACGAGCCGGCCTCGCGCCGGTAGCACGTCGACCAGCCCGCGTAGCGCTTCGCGCCGCGCGAGAGGTCGAGGATCTCGCCCATGTGGTAGCCCGCGAGGGGGACCTCGCTCGTGCCGACGAGGTACAGGTCGTCCTCTTCGAGCCGGTACACCTCGTCGGAGTGCTGACCGAGGAAGCCCGTGCCGCGCATGACCTCGGGGCGGACGAGAGTCGGCGGGATCATCGGGATGAACCCGGCGTCGAGGGCGCGCTGCAGCGCGAGCGACATGATCGCGTACTCGAGGCGGGCCCCGACGCCCGTGAGGAAGTAGAAGCGGCTGCCCGAGACCTTCGTGCCGCGCTCCATGTCGATCGCGCCGAGCCTCTCGCCGAGCGCGAGGTGGTCGAGGGGCTCGAAGTCGAACTGCGCGGGCTGCCCGTGCGTGCGGAGCGTGACGAAGTCCTCCTCGCCGCCCGCGGGCACGCCGTCGATCACGATGTTCTCGAGCCGGGCGAAGGCCGCGTCCGCAGCCTCCTCGGCGGCCGTGACCGCCCGCTGCGCCTCCTTGACGCGCTCGCTCAGATCTTTCGCCTCGGCCACGAGCGCGGCCTTCTCGTCCTTCGGCGCCTGTGCGACCCGCCTGCCGTGCGCGTTCTGTGCCGCGCGCAGCTCTTCGAACGCCGTGATGGCGGCCCGGCGCACGCGATCGGCGTGGAGCGCGGCATCGACGGTCACGGGCGACTCCCCGCGCTTCTCCTGGGAACGCCTGACCAGCTCGGGATTGTCGCGAAGAAGCGCGGGATCGATCACCCGCCCAGTCTAGACGCGGGCTCCCGGCCGTCGCCCCGAGCGCACCCCGACGCCGGAGCGTCCGGCCGATCCGCGGGGCTCCGGCCCGCCCGCGCACGGGAACGCTATCGTGGCACCATGATCCAGGCCGCCCACCCGCGTGCGGCGCTCGTCTACAACCCGACCAAGGTCGACGCGAAGGCGCTTCGCGCGAGCGTCTCGGCGCAGTCGAAGACCGCGGGGTGGCGGCGTCCGCTCTTCTTCGAGACGACGGTCGACGACCTCGGCGGCGACGCGGCGGGAAGGGCCCTCGACGAAGGCGCGAACGCCGTGCTCGTCGCGGGCGGCGACGGCACGGTGCGGGCCGTGTCCCAGACCATGGCGGGCTCGGGCGTGCCCCTCGCGATCGTTCCGAGCGGAACGGGAAACCTCCTCGCCCGCAACATCAAGCTCCCGCTCAACGATCGCGAGACCATGATCGCGGCGGCGTTCGCGGGCGACCGGCTCGCGATCGACGTCGGGTGGGCGACCCTCACGCGACCGGGCGGCGAGACCGAGAGGCATGCGTTCGTCGTGATGGGCGGACTGGGCCTGGATGCCGCGATGATCGCCAACACGAACCCGCAGCTGAAGAAGACCGTCGGGTGGGTGGCCTACGTCGACGGCGCAGCCCGATCGCTGCCGATGGCGAAGCCGTTCCGGGTGATGTACCAGGTGGAGGGGCACCGGCTGCACACCGCGCGCGTGCAGAGCGTGCTGTTCGCGAACTGCGGCTCGCTCCCGGCCGGGCTCGAGCTCATCCCCGAGGCCTCCGTCGCCGACGGCGCGATGGACATCGTCGTCTTCCAGCCGAAGGGCCCGTTCGGCTGGATGTTCGTGTGGCGGCGGGTGGCATGGGACAACAGCGTGCTGCGCCGGTTCCGCACGGGGCGCCGGATCCTCGCGCTGCGCACGAGGGACAGCTCGGTCCGCTACAGCAAGGGGCCGCATCTCGAGCTCGCCGCGACGGACGCCAAGCCCGTGCAGCTGGACGGCGACGAGTTCGGCGAGGCCGTCAAGGTCGACGCGCGCATCGCGGCAGGCGACCTCCTGCTCGCGATCCCGAAGGGGCACGAGGTCCCGGGGCTCTGACGGCGCACCGACGCCGCACGGCGGCATCCACGCACCGGCCCCGGACGCACGGCGGCATCCACGCACCGGCCCCGACGCCGCGCGGCGGCCACGGCACTATCCCTTGACGGCGCCCCCCAGCCCCGCCGAGCGCAGGAACACACTCTGGAAGACCAGGAACATCGCGATCGGGATGAGGGTCGCGATCGCGAGCGCCGCGAGGAAGACGTCGAGCTCGGTCTGGCTCTGCACGGCGGGGAGCCGCACCGACAGCGGCTGCACGGCGGGGTCGCGCAGCACGAGGCTCGGCCACAGGTAGTCCTTCCAGGCCGCGATGATCGCGAACACCGAGACCACTCCGAGGATGGGCTTGGACATCGGCAGCACGACCGACCAGAACAGGCGGAACGGCCCTGCGCCATCCGTCTTCGCCGCCTCGAAGATCTCACGCGGCAGATTGTCGAAGAAGCGCTTCACCAGGAGGATGTTGAACGCGTTCGCCGCCATCGGCAGCCACACCGCGAGGTAGTTGTTGAGCAGCGACGGCACGCCGAACGGCGGTCGCACGATCGTGAGATACAGCGGCACGAGTAGGACGATGCCCGGGATGAACAGCGTCGCGAGCACGAGCCCGTTGAAGATCGGCGCGTACTTCGGCCGCAGCACCGAGAGCGCGTAGCCCGCCGTCGTCGCGACGAACAGCTGCGCGAACCATGCGCCGGCCGCGAGCACGATCGTGTTGAAGAAGAACTGGTCGATGTGGATGTCGTTCCACGCCGCCGACAGGTTGGCCCAGTCGATGCCGTTGGGCCAGAGGGCGAACGGCTGCTGGAGCGTGTCCTGCGTCGGCGTGACGGCCGCCTTCGCGAGCCAGAGGATGGGCCCGAGGCCCGCGATCACGAGCGTCGTGACGAGGAAGACGTGGGTCAGCGCCATCCCGAATCGCGTGCCCCGGCGCCGGCGCTCCGACTCCGAGACGATCGTCCGCTCGGCGAGGTCGTCGATCGAGTCGCGCTTGCGTCCCCCCGAGGGATTGCGGCGTGCGAGGAAGCCGCGCATGCCCTCTTTGCGCTGCGCGGCGTTGAGGGAGGCGGTCACGTCGTGCTCCAGTGGTTGGTCAGCTTGAAGTACAGCCACGACAGGACGGCGAGCACGATCGCCAGCAGCACCGAGACGGCCGTCGCCTCGCCGTAGTCGCCGCCCAGGCTGTTGCGGAACGCCTTGTCGTAGATGTACAGGAGGATGGTCCGGGTCGCGCCGACGGGGCCGCCGCCCGTCAGCAGGAACGGCTCGAGGAAGATCTGCGCCGTCGCGATGACCTGCAGGATCAGCATGATGAAGAGGATGCCGCGCAGCTGCGGGATCGTGACGTGCCACACCTTGCGCCAGATGCCCGCCCCGTCGACCTCCGCCGCGTCGTACAGCTCGGGCGGGACGCTGAGCAGCGCCGCGAGATAGATGATGATCGACCCGCCCGCCGCGGCCCACGTCGCCTGCAGCACGAGCGACGGCATCGCCTGCACGACCGACTGGATCCACGGCTGGGGCGGGATGCCGAACCACGACAGCACGGTGTTGAAGACGCCGTTGGGGTCGGCGGCGTAGAAGAACCTCCACAGCAGCACGGCGACCACCGGCGGGATCACGACGGGAAGGTAGGCGAGAGCCGAGTAGAGGCCCTTGCCGCGCTTGACCTCGCTCATGAGCACGGCCATGAACAGCGGCAGCGGGAACCCGAACACGAGCGCGAGCACGGCGAAGTACAGGGTGTTGATCACCGCGCGGCCGAGCTGCGGATCGGTCAGGACCGTGAGGTAGTTGTCGATGCCGACCCACTCCGACACGATCAGGTTCGTCTTCTGCAGGCTCATGACGATCGACTGCACGATCGGCGACCACGAGAAGAAGAAGAAGACGAAGATCATCGGCACGAGGAACAGCAGGTTCCACAGTCCCCCACCGCGATACCACGTGACGGGAGACCGCCGGCGCTTTCGTCTCTGCGGGGCGCCTGGGGGCGGAGCGGATGCCGGGGCCGGCCGCTCCTGGATCGTCATCGTCATCGTCGACCTTGCTGTGTTGGTGGGGCGGGGGCGGGAGTGCCGCGGGACCGGCGTCTCCCGGCCCCGCGGCATCCGCTCGGTCACTCGTCGAGCTTGGCCTGCGCGTCCGTCTGCGCCTGAGCGAGGAGCGCGTCGATGTCGGCATTCTCGTCCGTCAGGACGGCCTGCACGACCAGGTCGAGCAGCGCGTACACGTCCTGCGTCGCCTTCTTCGGCTCGCCGACGGGCGTCTGGTCCCAGATCGCGTCCGTGAAGGGCTTCATCTGGTCGCGCGGCACGTTGATGTACGGCTCGATCCAGGTGAGCGACTCCTCGTAGAGCTCGCGGCTGAGCACCGGCAGCAGCGGCGTGCCGACGGCCTGGCCCGACTCGTTGAGCGTCTTGGCGTCGAGCACGGCGGCATCCTTGTCGAGGAGCTTCTGCATGTAGTACCAGTCGATCCATGTGACGCCCGCGGCCTTGGTCACGTCGTCGATCGTCGGGCTCATGACGGCGATGTCGCCGCCGCCGAGGGTTCCCGCATCCGCTCCCTCCAGGGGGACGACGGTCATGCCGTAGACGCTGGAGTCGAGCCCGAAGTCGCGCACGAGGGCCGTGTAGATGTCGGAGCCCGACGTGTACATGCCGATGTTCCCCGCGGCGAACTCCTGGTTGATCGTGCCCCAGTCCAGATCGAACTTCGAGCCGAACGAGTCGTCCTCCCAGCGCAGCGCGTGCAGGAACTCCAACGTCGCCTTGGTGGCGGGGTTGTCGATCGTGGACTCGGAGGTGCCGTCCATGTCGTCGATCTGCGTGCGCCCGCCGCGCGCGACCGTCTGCGAGGTCAGCTGCCAGCCGCCCGTGTTGTTGATCGCCATCTGCGAGTAGCCGGCCTTGCCCGTCGCGTCGTGGATCTGCTTCGCCGCGGCGCGCACCTCGTCCCAGGTCGACGGCGGGTCGTCGGGGTCGAGGCCCGCCTGCTCGAAGAGGTCGCGGTTGTAGTGGAGCGCCGCCGCGTACGCCTGGCGGGGGAAGCCGAAGATGCGCCCGTCCGCGTCCTTGACGGCGTCGAGGATGATCGGGTTGAACGAGTCGGTGTACCCCAGCTCGTCCATCGCGTCGGTGACGTCCATGAGCTGGCCGTTCTCGAGCAGCGTCTTCGAGTCCGTGAACGGCACCGTGAACACGTCGGGGAGGCTTCCGCCTGCGAGCTGCACGGCGAAGGTCGGTCCTTCCCATTCGTACTCGACGCCGATGATGTCGATGTCGGGATTCTCCTCCTCGAACTGCGCCTCCTGCGCGGCGAACGCCGTGTACGCGGCTTCGTCCGCGCCAGGGGGGAACGTCGCGACGCGCAGCTCCGTCTTGCCGCTGCTGCCGCTGCCGTCGTCGCCGGCCGAGCAGCCGGCGAGAGCGCCGACGGTCGCCGCGACGGCGACACCGGCGAGCAGGACCCTTGCTGGTGACTTCATCGTCTTTCCTTTCTGACTGAAGGATGCCGCGTCAGCCCCTCGACGCGTCAGTCCTCGGGGTGGGGGTGTTGCTCGATGCATGGGGTGTTCCGCTGTCCGCGGTCGTGAGGGCGCCCGCGGTCGACTGCGCGCCGGCAAGCCGCACCCACGCCGCGGAGTCGGCCGGGAGGAGGTCGCCCTCGAGCGGCCTGCTGGACAGGAGGAGGCTCGCGCCGTGCGGCAGGCGGACAAGCCGCTCTCCCGCGTTCACGATGCAGGCGAAGAGGTCGCCGCGGCGGAACGCGAGCGCGTCCTCGCCGAGCCCGTCGATCCACTCGAGAGGGCCGTCGCCCAGCTCAGGCAGCTCCCGGCGCAGGCGCAGCGCGTCGCGATACAGGTGCAGGGTCGAGGCGGGGTCGGCCTCCTGCGCCTCGACCGTGAGCGTCCTCCAGTCCGCGGGCTGAGGCAGCCACGTCTGGACGCCGTCGGGGCCGAACCCGAAGGGCGCGCGGTCGCCCGACCACGGGAGCGGGACGCGGCATCCGTCCCTCCCGGGGTCCACACCGCCGGAGCGGTAGTGCATGGGGTCCTGGATGAGCTCGCGCGGGAGGTCCTCGACCTCGGGAAGGCCCAGCTCGTCGCCCTGGTAGATATAGAGGCTGCCGGGGAGGGCCGCGACCAGGAGCGCCGCCGCCCGCGCGCGGTCGCGCCCGAGCTCTGGGTCCGTCGGCACGCCGAAGCGCTTCTTGAGGAACGCGAACGTCGTGTCTTCGCGGCCGTAGCGCGTGACGGGCCGCGTGACGTCATGGTTGCTGAGCACCCACGTGCTCGGGGCGCCCACGGGCGCGTGCGCCGCGAGGGTCGCCGTTATCGAGGAGCGGAAGGACGCGGCGCTCCACGGCCGCGCGAGGAAGTCGAAGTTGAACGCCGTGTGCATCTCGTCGGGACGCAGGTAGTTCGTGAACCGGACGATGTCGGGCACCCACACCTCGCCGACGAGGATGCGCGTGCCGGGGTACGAGTCGGCGACCGCCCGCCACGAGCGGTACACGTCGTGCAGCTCGTCGCGGTCCTCCGTCGGGTGGTCGCGCTTGTCCCCCACCTCCGGGAGGTCCGGGTCCTTGATGAGCAGCGCTGCCGAGTCGATCCGCACGCCGGCGACACCGCGGTCGAACCAGAACCTCATGATCTCCTCGTGCTCGCGCCGGACATCCGGGTGGTTCCAGTTGAGGTCGGGCTGCTCGGGGGTGAACAGGTGCAGGTACCACTCGCCTGGCGTGCCGTCGGGGTTCGTCGTGCGCGTCCACGTCTCGCCCTGGAAGCTCGAGACCCAATGCGTCGGGATCTCGTCGCCGTTCTCGCCCTTGCCGGGGTGGAACCAGAACCGCTCGCGCTCGGGGCTGCCCGGGCCGGCCCGCAGGGCCGCCTGGAACCACGGATGCCGATCCGAGATGTGGTTCGGGACGACGTCGATGATGGTCCGGATGCCGAGGTCGAGGGCCTCGCTGATGAGCGCCTCGGCTTCGGCCAGCGTGCCGAACTGCGGATGGATGTCGCGGTAGTCCTCGACGTCGTAGCCGCCGTCCGCGAGGGGGCTCGGGTACCAGGGGTTGAACCAGAGTGCGTCGACGCCGAGATCCTTGAGGTAGCCGAGGTGCTGCCGGACCCCCGCGAGGTCGCCGGTTCCGTCGCCGTTGCCGTCGGCGAAGCTGCGCACGTACACCTGGTAGATCACCGCGGACCGCCACCACAGCGGATCGGTCGACGAAGGGGAGATGACGGCGTCCGGGCGGTCGGCCTGGTCGTCTCGCGTGAGGACGTCGCTGTCCACGGGGCTCCTCGTCGTCGGGGCAAAGTCTCGTTGGCACGAATGTAGCTTTGTCTCACTGTTCCTGCAAGTCTTGGACAGTTCTCTGCAAGATCACGATTGCGCATCGGTGCGGTGGTGGGGTGGCGCGGCGGCGCGGTGGCGCGCGGCGTCGCCGGGCGGCCCGGGCGCGGGGATCCGTCGCTCGTGCGAGGACGGCTAGGAGGAGACGGGGCCCGTCGAAGCCCGCAGCACGAGCTCGGGCTCGAAGAGCAGCTCGTCGCCGGGCTCGGTCGTGCCCGCGATCTGCGACAGGAGCAGGTCGATGACGGTCCGGCCCATCGACTCGATCGGCTGCCGCACGGTGGTCAGCGGAGGCTCGGTGCAGCTCATGAGCGCCGAGTCGTCGAAGCCCACGACGCTCACGTCGTGGGGTACCCGCAGCCCCGCGCGACGGGCGGCGCGCACGGCGCCGAGGGCGAGGGGATCGCTTGCGCAGACGATCGCGGTCGCGCCGCCCGCGAAGAGGCGGGATGCCCCGGCCTGGCCGGACTCGAGGGAGTAGAGCCCCCTCACGACAATGGCGTCGTCGAGCGGAGAGCCCAGCCGCCCGAGCAGCCGGCGTGCGGCATCCAGCTTGCGCTGCGAGGGGATGTGGTCGAGCGGCCCCATGAGCATGCCGATGCGGCGATGGCCCAGCTGGTGAAGATGCAGCACCGCCTGCTCGGCGGCCGCCGAGTCATCGGTCGACACGGTCGCGAAGTCGAGCGACGCGATGCGCGCGTTCACGAGCACGGTCGGGAGGTTCACCTGCCGGAGCCGCTCGTAGTGCTCGTGCGGAGCATCCGCCTGACTGTAGTTGCCGCCGAGGAAGATGACGCCGGACACCTGCTGCTGCAGCAGCAGGTCGACGTAGTCCGACTCCGAGATGCCGCCGGCGTTCTGCGTGCACAGGAGCGGCGTGTAGCCGTTCTGCGTGAGCCCGCCGCCGACGATCTCGGCGAGCGCGGGGAAGATCGGGTTCGTGAGCTCGGGCAGCACGAGGCCGACGAGTCGCGCGCGCTCGCCGCGGAGCTTCGTCGGGCGCTCGTAGCCGAGCACGTCGAGCGCTGTGAGCACCGCCTGCCGCGTCGCGTCCGAGACACCCGGCTTGTCGTTGAGGACGCGGCTGACGGTCGCCTCGCTCACACCGACTTTGCGTGCGACTTCGGCAAGACGCTTCGACATGGCGTTCAGTGTACGCAAAAACTTGCAGATTCACGCAAAACCACCGCAACTCTCCTCTCTCTACCGCCCGTGCTCGCCCCCCCAGCGCTCGCGAATCCACGCTCCCTCGCCGAATCCAGGCGAGACCTGCGCAGTGACGAGGTGGATTCGGCGGGATCCCATGGAGTCGGCACAGCGGCGGCGGCGGCGCGGGGCGGCGCGGGGTGCAGGGGGAATAGGGATGCCGCTGCGGCGGGTTGTGTCGTGGGATGAGTGATTCACACCCGGCCCTGTCCGTCCTCGACCTCGTGCCCGTGCGCTCCGGACAGACGAGCGCCGAGGCGGTCGCGGCATCCCTCTCCCTCGCGCAGCGCGCCGACGAGCTCGGACTGCGGCGCTACTGGTTCGCCGAGCACCACAACATGCCGGCCGTCGCCTCCACGACGCCGCCCGTGCTGATCGCGGCGGCAGCCGCGCGCACGAGCCGCATCCGAGTCGGATCGGGCGGCGTCATGCTCCCCAACCACTCGCCCCTCGTGGTCGCCGAGCAGTTCGCGGCGCTGGAGGCGCTCGCACCCGGCCGCATCGACCTCGGCATCGGCCGCGCGCCGGGCAGCGACCCCGTCATCACGCAGCTGCTGCGGATGTCGGGGACGACGAGCGATGTCGAGCGCTTTCCACAGCACATCCGCGACATCCGTGCGATCGTCTCCCCGGAGGGCGCGACGATCGAGTTCGCGTCGGGCGGCACCTACGATGTGCACGCGACCCCCGCCGCGACGACGGCACCCGAGGTCTGGCTCCTCGGATCGAGCGACTACTCGGCCCAGCTCGCGGCGGCGCTCGGGCTCCCCTACGTGTTCGCGAACCACTTCTCCGGCGAAGGCCTCGAGCGGGCGCTCGACCTGTACCGCTCGCAGTACCGCGCGACAGACGCGCACCCGGAGCCCCGCACGTTCCTCACGGCGAACGCGATCGCGGCCCCGACGGCCGAGGAGGCCGAGGAGCGGGCGATCCCGCAGCTGCGCATGATGGCGCGGCTGCGGCAGAACCGTCCGCTCGTCGCGCTCGAGACCGTCGAGCAGGCGCGGGCCGCGGCATCCGACTTCGACGCCCTCGGCGACCAGATCATGGCGGGCGCCCGCGCGAAGTGGTTCGTGGGCACAGGCACCTCGGTTGCCGCGGAGCTGCGCGCGTTCGCGGATCGGTGGGGAGTCGACGAGGTCATGATCTCGCCCGTCGCGGGCTCGTACGACGACGAGCCGAGGGATGCCGCTCCCGGCCGAGCGCAGACCCTCGAGCTCGTGTCGAGCGCGTTGTCCTGACCGCCCCCGGCCGGCCTTGCCGGGTTCTTCGTCTCCGCGGCCCGGACAGACCCGGCAGGGGCGGGGTCAGGGGGTGAGGCGTGCTCGGACGTCCCGGACGCCGGGCTCCACGCGGAAGGTCGCCGCACCGGCGGGGGTCGTCACGCGGTAGTCGCCCGCGAACCCGCGCACGCGCACCGATCCGTCGGCGCCGGGCCGGTACGAGCGCGGCTCGTGCCACCACTGGCCCTTCACCGCCGCGCGGAGCGCGTCGTACGAGGGCTTGGGCGTGCCGTCGGCCCTGACCAGGCCTGCGGGAGCGCCGAGCCACGCGCCCGCGTCGGTGAGGCCCCAGTACGTGGCCGACTCGACGGCCGGGTGCGACAGCAGCAGCCGGTAGTGGCGCAGCAGCTCGTCCGCCTGGCGGGCCTCGCCCTCGGGCGTCGACGGCCATGAGTCGACGACGTAGTCGTTGAGGTCGACGATGTGCGCGGGCATGATCTCGCCCGACACGAGGGTCGTCTCGGTCAGCTGCAGCGGCAGCCCGAACCGCGCGAAGCGCTCGAGGATGCCCCACACCTGCTCCTCGCCGCGGTAGCCCTGGTGCATGTGCGTCTGCAGGCCGATCGCGTCGAGGCGGATGCCGGCATCCAGAACGTCCTCGATGAGCCGCTCGTAGTCGGGCGAGAGGTCGAAGTCGTTGAGCACGAGCCGCGCGGCGGGGTTCGCCTCGCGCGCCGTCTCGAAGGCGAGGCGCACCATCTCGACGCGGCCCCTCTTCTGCGCGAGCCGCGTGACGGCGTTCTCCTCGGCGGTGAAGACGGGGAGGATGACGACCTCGTTGATGGCGTCCCACAGGTCGACGACGCCCGCGAACGCCGTGACATCCCGTGTGATGCGGTCGCGGAGCGCGGCCTCGACGTCGGCGTCGCTCAGCTGGAGGAGCCATTCCGGTGCGAGCGTGTGCCAGACGAGCGGGTGCCCCTTGACCGTCACGCCGCGATCGCGGAACCACCGCGCCGTCACGAGCAGCCGCTCGGTGTCGGGCTCGCCGCGCCTCGGCTCGAACCGCCGCCAGTAGAACGGCAGCGTCGCCGCGTTGAAGACGTCGGTCCACTGCTCGAGCAGCCGCGACGAGCCGCCGTCGGGCGCGGCGGCGGCATCCTCTCCTCCGAGAGACCCGCCCTCCCCGCTGAGCAGCCCGGCCTCTCCTCCGAGCAGCCCGACGAAGTCGAAGCCGATGTTGCCGAAGCCGAAGGCGTGGCCGGTCTGCTCGACGACGATCGGGCCGGTCGTGACGGGCGTGCCGTCCGCTGCGACGACGCGCAGCGCGACGTCCAGGAACCGGTGGGAGAGGTCGGGCCGAGACATGGATCTCCGTTCTGCTCCGGTCAGGCGATGATCCTCTGCGGATGGAAGAGGAGGACGAGCGAGTAGTCGCCCGTGATCCGCTCCGGCGTCCAGCCGAGGAAGGCGAGGCCGTCCCCGTACTTGGCGAGGTAGACGTCGGCGAACCGCTCGAGCCACGCGGACGCGGGCTCGGGCGAGAACTCGACGGTGCCCTGCAGCAGGACCCACTCCTCGCCGTGCGCGGCGGTCTCGAGCACGAGGCTCGCGCGCGGGTCGGCCCTCAGGTTGCGCGCCTTGGCCGCGTGCGGCTGGCTGAAGACGACGGCTGCGCCGTCGTGCCAGACGAACCACACGGGAACGGAGTGCGGATAGCCGTCGCGTCCCGTGCTGCCGAGCCAGGCGATCTCGCGGGTCTCGAGACGGTCGAGAGCCGCCGCGTGGGCGGGGACGGAGGGATCGAGCGAGAGATCGCCCACGCTCACTCCTCGGGCTCTCCCGAGATGAGTCCGCGCAGCCAGTCGCGCGCCTCCACGAACACGTCGTCCGAGTATCGCTCGGGGTAGTGCACGATCGCACGGTCGGCCCGGGGGTACGACCCGAGGAACACGACCTTCGGGCTGAAGCGCCGAAGGCCGAGCAGGGCGTCCGCCATGCGCTCGTCGAGCACATGCCCGTCGGCGTCGATGACGAACCGGTAGCGTCCGAGCTCGTCGCCGATGGGCCGCGACGCGAGCAGGGAGAGGTTGATGCCGCGCGTCGCGAACTGCTCCAGCATCTCCAGGAGCGCGCCCGGGTGGTCGTCGGGGAGCTCCGCGATGATCGAGGTCTTGTCGGCGCCCGTGGGAGACGGCGGGGCCACCGTGCGGCTCACGAGCACGAACCGCGTGACGGCGTTCGGGTTGTCGCCGATGCCGTCCGCGAGGAGCTCCACATCGTGATGCTCGAGGATGCCGGGCGGGGCGATCGCGGCATCCGCGTCGCTCGTCCCGTCCGTGAGCCCCACGGCGCTGGCGACATTGCTCGCGGCGGGGATGTGCGCGTGAGCGGGCAGATGCTCCGAGAGCCACTGGAGGCACTGCGCATACGCGACGGGGTGGGCCGCGATGAGGGACACGTCCTCGAGCCTCGTGCCGGGCTTGCCGACGAGGACGAACCGCACGGGGACGAGGTACTCCCCCACGATCCGCAGGCCGGGCATCGTCGCGAGCGCATCCTGCGCCGTCGAGACGCCGCCGTCGACCGAGTTCTCGATGGCGATCATGGCGGCGTGCGAGCGCCCCTCGACGACGTCGGCGAGCGCTTCTGCCACGTTGTGCACGGGTCGCCATTCGTGGCCGCGCGCTTCGGGAACCTGTGCGAGCGCCGCCTCCGTGAAGGTCCCGGCCGGTCCGAGGTAGCTGTAGGCGCGTCGGGCGGGAGCGTCGGACTCGAATGTCACGCGGATCAGCCTAGCCGCGACACGCCGAGGCAGAGGGTCGGATGCCGCGGCGCGACGTCGCGGCCACGGGACCTTCGCCTCTGCCTGCCGCGCACGGCGAGGAGCATGCTGCGGGCATGACACGAGTACTGGTGACGTATTCCACGAAGCACGGCTCGACGGCCGAGATCGCGCAGGCGATCGCGGACGAGCTCCGCGAGAAGGGGATGGATGCCGACTGCGTCGACGTGGCGGTGGCGAGCGTCGCCGGCTTCGACGCCGTCGTGCTGGGCAGCGCCGTGTACATGGGCCGATGGCTGCACGATGCGCGGCGCTTCCTGAAGAGGCACCTCGAGGCCCTCTCCGCGATCCCGTTCTGGATCTTCAGCTCGGGCCCCACGGGCGAGAAGGCGGAAGAGGACCTCGCCCACGACACGAGGTGGCTCGAACCGCGCAAGGTCCTCGATCTCGCCGCGTCGGCCGGTCTGCGCGGGCACATCGTGTTCGCAGGCCGCCTCCCCGTCGACCCGCACGGGTTCGTCGAGACCTCGATGGTCCGCAGCACTCCCCCGGACCTCCAGGACGCACGGGACTGGGAGGGGATCCGGCGCTGGGCCGACGACATCGCGAGCGAGCTGGAGCGCACGGGCGCACGGCGGGGCGGCGCCGCCTGACGCGCGATCGCGCGGGCGTCGGCATCCGTCGGCCACGGCGATGACGCACACACACGCAGACATGCACATGCGCGCAATCTCGCGCGACCAGGCAGACTGGGACGCATGAGCCGCGCAGGACAGCCCGCCGAAGCAACAGACCTCATCGACATCGATGAGCTCATCGCCGCGTACTACGACCGCAGGCCGGATGCGAGCATCCCGGACCAGCGCGTCGCGTTCGGCACGAGCGGCCATCGGGGCTCGTCGCTGTCGACGAGCTTCAACGAGGACCACATCCTCGCCACGACGCAGGCGATCGTGGACTACCGCAGCGGTCAGGGCATCACGGGGCCGCTCTTCCTGGGGCGCGACACGCACGGTCTGTCGCTTCCCGCCGAGCGCAGCGCGATCGAGGTCCTCGTCGCGAACGGCGTCGACGTGCGCATCGACTCCCGGGACTCGTGGGTGCCCACGCCCGCCCTCTCGCACGCGATCCTGACCTACAACAAGGGGCGGGATGCCGCCGACCTCGGCCGCGCCGACGGCATCGTCGTCACGCCCAGCCACAACCCGCCGCGCGACGGCGGGTTCAAGTACAACCCGCCCAACGGCGGCCCCGCCGACACCGACGCGACGAGCTGGATCGCGGACCGCGCCAACGCGCTCATCGCCTCGGGCCTCGACGGAGTGCGGCGCACGCCGTACAAGGACCTCGACGGAGACGCGATCGGGCAGTACGACTTCCGCGAGGGCTACGTCGCCGATCTCGCGAACATCGTCGACGTCGACGCGATCAGGCGCGCGGGGGTGCGCATCGGCGCCGACCCGCTCGGCGGCGCGTCGGTCGACTACTGGGCCCTCATCGGCGAGCGGTACGGCCTCGACCTCACGGTCGTGAACCCCGACGTCGACCCGACCTGGCGGTTCATGACCCTCGACTGGGACGAGAAGATCCGCATGGATCCGTCGTCCCCCTCCGCGATGGCCTCGCTCGTCGCCCGTCGCGACGAGTACGACATCCTCACGGGCAACGACGCCGACGCCGACCGCCACGGCATCGTCACACCCGACGCGGGGCTCATGAACCCCAACCACTATCTCGCCGTCGCGATCGACTACCTGTACTCGCATCGGCCGGACTGGCCCGCGGATGCCGCGATCGGCAAGACGCTCGTCTCCTCGATGATCATCGACCGCGTCGCCGAGGCGCTCGGCCGGAGGCTCGTCGAGGTCCCCGTCGGGTTCAAGTGGTTCGTCCCAGGGCTCCTCGACGGCTCGATCGCGTTCGGCGGCGAGGAGTCGGCGGGGGCATCGTTCCTCCGCAAGGACGGCTCGGTGTGGACGACCGACAAGGACGGCATCCTGCTGTGCCTGCTCGCCTCCGAGATCCTCGCCGTGACGGGCAAGACGCCGTCCGAGCGGTATGCCGAGCTCGAGGCCGAGTACGGGGCATCCGTCTACCAGCGCGTCGACGCGCCCGCGACACCCGCGCAGAAGGCGGCGCTCTCTCGCCTCGCGCCCGAGGCCGTGACCGCGACGGAGCTCGCGGGCGAGCCCATCACGGCGAAGCTCTCGCACGCACCGGGCAACGGGGCCGCGATCGGCGGGCTCAAGGTGCAGACCGAGCACGCCTGGTTCGCCGCCCGCCCCTCGGGCACGGAGGACGTGTACAAGCTCTACGCGGAGTCGCTGCTCGGCGCGGAGCATCTGCGCGAAGTGCAGGAGGAGGCCCGCGCCGTCGTGTCGGCGTCGCTCGCGGGCTGATCCGGGCCTCCCCAGCCCGTCCTCTGAGGCCGGCGTCCACTCCCGTCGTCCTGCGGAGCCGGGGCCTGTTCGCGGCGCCTACGGTCGGTGACAGACCGCCGACCGCGCGGCAGAATGGGGGCATGCTCG
Source organism: Microbacterium ulmi (assembly GCF_011759705.1). Taxonomy (GTDB): domain Bacteria; phylum Actinomycetota; class Actinomycetes; order Actinomycetales; family Microbacteriaceae; genus Microbacterium; species Microbacterium ulmi. The sequence goes on from NZ_JAAOZF010000001.1 coordinate 878,245, forward strand.
TGACACCGGACGTGATCGGCGTGCCCGTCGCCGTCTTCGTCGCGGCCGTGACGTTCGCGGGCGGAGTGCTCGGCGGTGTCAGCGGCATGCTCACGCGCCTCGAGAAGCGGATCGACCGACGTTTCGACCTCATCGATGCGCGGTTCGAGCACGTCGATGCGCGGTTCGAGCGCATCGAATCGGATCTCGCCGGTGTCAAGGCAGAGCTCGTCGAGGTGAAGATCGCGATAGCGCGCGTCGAGGGGCCGCAGCCACGGCTCCTGCGTCCCTGACGTCAGAGCGCTCGCGCGAGTCGCTCGCCCGCGGCGCGCAGCCACCGTTCAGGGTCGGCGAGCGCCGCGGACGACGACCCTGCGAGCTCCGTGAGCGAGACGGATGCCGCGAACCCCGAGGTATCGGCATCCGGGGAGATGCGCCCCGCGACGAGCGCGACGGCGACACCCGCCTCGGCGCCGACCGCCGCGACGTGCGCGGGCGCCTTGCCCGCCGCGGACTGCCCGTCGAACGAGCCCTCCCCCGTCACGACGAGGGACGCAGCGGCCACCGCCTCGCGCAGCCCGATGAGCTCGGCGACCGCTGCCGAGCCGGGCACGAGCCGCGCGCCCCACGCCAGCAGCCCGAGTCCCGTGCCGCCCGCTGCGCCGGCACCCGCCGCAGACGGGTCGGCCGGCACGAACCGCGCGAGGCGCGCGAGCCCCGCCTCGGCCGCCGCGACGCCGTCGACGTCGAGACCCTTCTGCGGCCCGAAGACGGCGGCCGCGCCCCGCGCGCCGAGCAGCGCGTTGGTCACATCGGTCAGGACGACCGCCCCACCGGGCGGGAGCGGCCGCAGCGCCGAGAGGTCCGCCGCGTCGATCGAGCCGAGGCCGCGTGCTCCGAGCGCGATCGGGCGGCCTGCGGCATCCGCGAAGCGTGCGCCGAGCGCCGTCAGCAGACCCGTGCCGCCGTCGGTCGAGGCGCTCGAGCCGATCCCGAGCACGAGTCGGGAGACGCCCCGGTCGAGCGCCGCGACGATCGCCTGTCCGAAGCCGAGAGTGTGGGCATCCAGGCCGATGCGCCGGTCGCCGAGCAGCTCGAGGCCGGACGTGGAGGCGAGCTCGACGACGGCCGTGCCGTGCGGAGCCTCGGGCGCGGGCGGAAGCAGGAGCCACGAGGCATCCACGCTCGCGCCGTCGGGCCCCGTGACCTCGACCGGCACCCGCGCCGATCCAGGGACCGCCGTCGCGAACGCGTCGAGCGTGCCCTCTCCGCCGTCGGCCATGGGGCGCAGCACGGCCGCGTCGCCGCGCACCGACAGCCAGCCGTCGGCGAGCGCGGTCGCGGCGTCCGCGGCCGAGATCGAGCCCTTGAAGCTGTCGGGCGCGAAGACGATGCTCGTCATGGCAGCGCCCTCAGAGACCCGGCGTGCTGTCGCGCAGGAGGATCTCGGGGCTCAGCTCATCGGGGTGCGGCTCCCACGCCTCGTCGACGGCGGCGCGCAGCGTCTGATATCCGACTTCCTCGAGCGGCACGCGGACCGTCGTCAGCGCCGGCGTGACGTCGCGGCCCGTCGGGATGTCATCGAAGCCCGCGACGGCGATGTCGGAGCCGACGGCGCGCCCCGCAGCGCGCAGCGTCGCGAGCGCACCGATCGCGACGACGTCGCTGATGCCGAAGACGACGGTGCCCGGGTCGATGCCGAGCGCGAGCAGGTCGCGCATCGCCTGCGCGCCCGACTCCCGCGTGAACGCGCCCCGATGGATCCGCTCGACAGCGCCGCCGCCCGCCGCGAAGCCCTCCGTGAACCCTGCGATGCGGTCGTCGGATGTGCGCACGCCTTCCGCGGCCGCGAGGATGACGGCGCGACGGTAGCCGCGGCCCGCGAGCGCCGCTCCGAGCGCGCGCGCTCCGCCCCGGTTGTCGATGAGCACCGTGCGCACGTCGCCTCCGCCGGGGCCGAGGGCGACGACGCGCCCGCCCGTCGCCGAGATCGCGTCCAGCTCCTGCTGCAGCTCCGGCGCGGAGGACTCCGTGCTCCGCGACGCGGCGAGGATCAGCGCACGCGGCCGCTGCCCGCGCAGCGCGCGCACGAGCCGCACCTCGCGCTGCAGGTCGCGCTCCGTGATCGCGATCGTCACGACCAGGCCGGCCTCGTCGGCACCCCGCGCGACGCCCGACGCGAGGAGCCCGAAGTAGGGGTCGGCGATGTCGGCCACGAGCAGGGCCACGATCGCCGCCGTGCCCTTCGCGGTCGCCTGCGCCGACAGATTGGCCGTGTAGCCGAGCTCGGCGGCGGCCGCCTCGACCTTCTCGCGATAGGACTCCGCCACCTTGCGGGTCGATCCGTTGAGCACGCGCGAGGCCGTCGCGAGCGAGACGCCCGCGCTGCGCGCGACGTCGTGCAGCGTCGGCATCGACGCTCGGGTGTGGTCACCCCCGGTCCCGACGGACGCAGCGCTCATCGTCGCGAGTCTAGAGCCGAGGCCAGATGCGGCGACACGGCCGCGCCGAAGGCGGCCGCCGTGCGACGCACCGCCTCGTCCGGCGCCGTCGCCCACACGTCGGCGTGGAAGATCTCGACCTCGATGTCGCGGTCGTATCCCGTCTCCATGACGGCGTGCGTGAGGGCGGCGAAGTCGATGACGCCCTCGCCCGGGTAGTGCCGCGACAGGAGGACGTCCGCCTCGAGCGGTGTTCTCCAGTCGCACACCTGATAGGTCGCGATGCGGCGCTCCCGGCCTGCTCGGGCGATCTGGGCCAGCACGTCCGGATCCCACCAGACGTGGAACGTGTCGACCGCGACCCCGACGACGGCAGGGTCGAAGCCGGCCGCGAGGTCGAGCGCCTGCCCGAGCGTCGAGACGACCGCCCGGTCGGACGCGTACATGGGATGCAGCGGCTCGATCGCGAGCGTCACGCCGACGGCCGCGGCATCCGGAGCCAGCTCTCCCAGCGCATCGCGCACGCGCTCCCGCGCTCCCGCCAGGTCGCGCGACCCCTCCGGCAGGCCACCCGCGACGAGCACGAGCACGGCTGCCGATCCGGGTGCGCCCGCCGCGGCGAGGACTGCCGTCTCGTGGATCGCGCGGCGGTTGTCGTCGAGCGCGGCCCGCCGCGCGGCCCCCTCGGGGATCGTGAAGAACCCTCCGCGGCAGTGCGTCGAGAAGCGCAGGCCGGAGTCGGCGAGCATGCGCGCCGCGACGTCGAGGCCGACCTCGTTGACGGGCTCGCGCCACAGGCCGATCGCCTGTACCCCGGCGTCGGCGGTCGCGCGGAGGGCCTCCGCGAGCGATGCGTGCTTGAGGGTTGCCTGATTGATCGACAGGCGCGGATCGGGGGCGGTCATGCGAGGGCTCCCGGGATGTCGAGGCCGTTGTGGCGCAGCATCCCGTGCCAGCGGATCGCCGCGAGCTCGGGGGCCTCGAGCGCTCCCGCCGCGTTCGCGAGCTCGACGATGCGCGACAGATGCGGGAGGCTGCGCGCCGAGTGGAGCCCGCCGACCAGCTGGAACGCGGGCTGGTGCCCGTTGAGCCACGAGAGGAACGCGACGCCCGTCTTGTAGTAGAACGTCGGCGCGGCGAAGACCTGCCTGCTGAGCGGCTCCGTCGGGCCGAGGATCTCGAGGTAGCGCGCCGGGTCGCCGTCGTCGAGCGCCTGGATCGCCGCGGACGCGACGGGGGCGAGCGCCGCGAAGGCGCCGAGGAGGGCGTCGGAGTGCCCGCGCGCCGACGCCGGGTCGCGGGCAGGCTGCCGAGCGTCCGGAACGGAGTCGCCGCCGATGAGCCCGACGTAGTTGAAGTCGTCGCCCGTGAACATCCGCACGCCTTCGGGCAGCCGCTCCCGCACCGACACCTCGGCGTCGGCATCGAGGAGGCTCATCTTGACGCCCGCGACCTTGCCCGGGTCCTCGCGGATGACGTCCAGGAGGACGTCGGATGCCGCGGCCCAGTCCTCCGACCCGAAGTAGCCCGCGAGCTCGGGGTCGAACGCGGTGCCGAGCCAGTGCAGCACGACGGGGGTCGTCGCCGCACGCAGCACGTCCCGGTACACGCGGCGGTAGTCGTCGGCGGATGCCGCGGCCCGCGCGAGGTGGCGGCTCGCCATGAGGACGGGTCCCGCACCCTGCTCCTCGGCGAAGTGCAGCTGCTCCTTGTACGCATCGGCGACGGCCTCGAGCGCGACGACGGGCTCGTCGAGGTGGTCGGTGTTGACGCCGACGACGACGCGCCCCCCTTCCTCCCCCGCGACCTCGGCCGACCGCGCGATGAGCTCGCGGGTCGCGGCGGCGTCCAGGCCCATGTTGCGCTGCGCCGTGTCCATCGCGTCGGCCACGCCGAGACCCCACGAGTACACGTGGCGGCGGAAGGCGAGCGTCGCGTCCCAGTCGACCTCGGCGGGCCGGCCCGGCGTGTTGTCGGCCCATGCGAGGGGGACGACGTGCGCGGCGGCGTAGGCGACGCGGCTGCGCAGCGGCCCGACGGGCGGGGTGAAGGCGGGGACCTGCGCGAGCTCGACGGTCGAGGTCGCGCCCGCGTCGGAGAGGAGCGTCAGCTGAGGCATCCCGCTCACTCCAGAGTCAGGGCGGGAAGCTCGATCCTGCGGCCCTCGCGGCTCGAGCGCAGGCCCGCCTCGGCCAGCCGCACGCCGCGGGCGCCCGCGAGCAGATCGAACTCGTAGGGGGTGCCGAGCACGTAGGAGACGAGGAAGTCCTCCCACTGCTGCTTGAAGCCGTTCTGGAAGACGTCGTTGGCGGGCACCTCGGCCCAGTCGGCGCCGTAGTCGTGCGTGTCGGCGAGGTCGGGGTTCCACACCGGCTTGGGGGTGGCGTTGCGGTGCTGGATCTTGGCGCCGAACAGTCCGACGACGGCGGAGCCGTGCGTCCCGTCCACCTGGAACTCGACGAGCTCGTCGCGGTTGACGCGCACGGTCCACGACGAGTTGATCTCGGCGATCGCGCCGCCCTCGAGCTCGAAGATGCCGTATGCGGCATCCTCCGCCGTCGCGGTGTAGTGGTCGCCGTTCTCGTCCCAGCGGTCCGCGACGTGCACGGCGGCCTGCGCGTAGACGCTCCTGACCGGGCCGAACAGGTTCTCGAGGACGTAGTTCCAGTGCGGGAACATGTCGGAGATGATGCCGCCGCCGTCCTCCGCGCGGTAGTTCCAGCTGGGCCGCTGCGCGGGCTGCCAATCGCCCTCGAAGACCCAGTAGCCGAACTCTCCGCGGATCGAGAGGACGCGGCCGAAGAAGCCCGAGTCGATGAGGCGGCGCAGCTTCTGCAGGCCGGGGAGGTACAGCTTGTCGTGGACGACGCCCGTCTTGATGCCGGCGGCGCCGGCGAGGCGGGCGAGCTCGAGCGCCTCGTCGACCGATTCGGCCGTGGGCTTCTCGGTGTAGATCGCCTTGCCGGCCGCGATGGCCTTGCGGATGGCCGCCGCCCGCGCCTTGGTGACGAGGAAGTCTGCGTAGATCTCCCAGCGCGGGTCGGCGAGGGCCGCGTCGAGGTCGGTCGTGCAGTCCTCGATGCCGTGCGCCGCCGCGAGCTCGGCGAGCTTGACGGCGTTCCGGCCCACGAGGAGGGGCTTGACGGTGACCCTCGTGCCGTCGGGGAGCTCGACCCCGCCCTGGTCGCGGATCGCGAGGATCGAGCGAACGAGGTGCTGCCGGTAGCCCATGCGGCCCGACACGCCGTTCATGATGATCCCGATCTCGCGGGCGTGGGGGCGGGCGGCGGATGTCTCGGCCGGCGCCGCCGCGAGGGTTGTCGTCTCTGACATCGTGTTTCCGTTTCTGGATGGTCCCGCGTCGTGCGGGACGTGTGTCTGTGCGATCGCTCGAAGATCGCTCGGTAAGCGCTTTCCCAGCCTATCGTGCCATGCATGCCGTCGCTCGTGCAACGGCTTCGCGCCGCTCAGCAGGGAGCGCCGCCGATCGGCTCATGCCCGGTCGCTGCTCATCGCTCCCCCTCCACGGGCTCGGCGCCGCGACGGCGGCGCTCGGGCACGGCGACGAGCGCGAGCGCGAGCAGCCCCAGCCCTGGGACGGCGAGCGGCGGAAGCTGCCATGTGAGCAGCGCGAGCGCGAGGACGGCGCCGGCGGTGTAGAGCGCCGCGACCGGGTCGGCGTCGAGCCGGTCCCTGAGCCCGCCGACGGCGGCGCGCCATCCCGTTCGGGGCTCCCACGCCCCTGCGGCGAGCGCGACGCACGTCGCGAGCGCGAGGAGGGCCAACGCGGCGACGGCCAGCATGACGCGTCCGACCGGAGAGGGGTCGCTGCCTGCCAGGCCCAGCGCGAACAGCGCGAGCGCTGCCACGACGACCGCGCCGGCGCCGACGCCGACCCCGCCCGCGAGCGCCGCGCGCACGTCGCGCCAGAACGCGGCGAGGCCCGACGACTCGGCGTGCACGTAGCGGCGCAGGTGCCGGGCTCCCGCGGCGAGGGCTGCGGGGGCCGTCACGACGGGGAGCGAGACGACGGCGACGAGGATGCCGACCAGCAGCGTCTCGCCCAGCAGCGCGAACCAACTCGTCGCGCCGGGGAACAGCGGCAGCGCCGACCGGTCGTCGCGCGGGCCCGAGCCCGATGCCGCCGCTCGCGCGGCGCTGCGCTGCGCGGCTGCGGCCCTGCGCGCCGCGCTCATCCCTTCAGTCCCTGCGTCGCGACCCCCTGGATGAGGAAGCGCTGGAAGAACAGGAAGAACAGCAGCACGGGGATGAGGGCGACGAAGGATGCCGCGACCGTCGCGCCGTAGTCGGACGTGCTCGTCGCGTCGTTGAAGAGCCGCAGCGCGACGGGGAGGGTGTAGTTCTCGGGAGAGGTGAGGTAGATCAGCGGCGCGAAGAAGTCGTTCCACGTCCAGATGAACGAGAAGATCGCGGCCGTGATGAGCGCAGGGCGGATGAGCGGGACGATGATGGCCCAGAAGATCCGGATGTGGCCCGCCCCGTCGATGCGCGCAGCCTCGTCGAGCTCGCGCGGGATGTTGCGGATGAACTGCACCATCAGGAAGACGAAGAACGCCTCGACCGCGAGGAACTTGCCCAGCAGCAGCGGCACATACGTGTCGATGAGGTCGAGCTGATTGAAGATGATGTACTGCGGGATGATGATGACGTGGAACGGCAGCAGGAGCGTTCCGATCATCGCGGCGAAGAGGATGCCGACGCCCTTGAACGGGATGCGCGCGAACGCGTAGGCCGCGAGCGCCGACGAGGCGAGCGTCCCCACGACCGCGAGGCTCGCGACGATCGCCGAGTTCGCGAAGAAGCGCCACAGCGGCACGCCCGCGATGCCACCCCACACCTTCACGTAGTTGTCGAACGTCGGGCTCAGCGCGAGCAGCCCCGAGTTCTGCCCGAACTCGCTCGACGGCTTGAACGAGGCGAACACGAGCCACACGATCGGGTAGAGCACGACCGCCGTGAGAGCGATGAGCACGACGAGCCAGATGACGGTCGCCACGGGGTTGCGGCGCGGTCCGCCGAAGCGGCGCCGCCTGCCGAGAGCGCGCGCGTCGGCCGTGGTGATGGTCTCGGTGACGGTGGTCATCGTGAGTCTCCCGAGTAGTGCACCCACGATTTCGAGGTGCGGAACATGATGACGGCGACGATGGCGACGAAGATCACGACGACCCAGGCGATCGCGGACGCATAGCCCATCTGGCCGTCGGAGAAGCCGCGCTTGTACATGTACAGCGTGATGAAGTTGAGCATCCCACCGGGGCTGCCCGAGCCGTTGGAGATGATGAACGCCGATCCGAAGACCTGGAACGCGTGGATCGTCTCGAGCAGCAGGTTGAAGAAGATGACGCTCGAGAGCATGGGAACCGTGACGTTCCAGAACTTGCGGATAGGCCCTGCGCCGTCCACCTCCGCGGCTTCGTAGAGCTCGGTCGGGATCTGCTTGAGCCCGGCGAGGAAGATGACCATGGGGGCGCCGAACTGCCACACCGCAAGGATGATCATCATGGGGATCGCGAGGTCGACGTTGCCGACCCACCCGCCGAGGTCGATGCCGAAGAAGCTCAGCGAGTTGTCGACAGGGCCGCCCGTCGTGAACATCGCGCGCCACACGATCGCGACCGAGACGCTGGCCCCGATGAGACTCGGAGCGTAGAACGCGGAGCGGAAGAAGCCCGATCCGCGTGTGAAGTAGTTCAGCAGCATCGCCACGGCGAGAGCCCCTGCGAGCTTGATCGGGGTGCCGATCAGGACGTACTGCAGCGTCACGCCGACGGACTTGAGGAAGACCTGGTCCTGCGTGAACATGCGGACGTAGTTGTCCAGGCCGATCCACTGCGGCGGCTGGAAGATGTTGTACTTCGTGAACGAGAGGTACAGCGAGATCAGCATCGGCCCGATCGTGAGGCCGAGGAACCCGATGAGCCACGGGGTGAGGAAGCCGTATCCCGCGCGGGTCTCTCTGCGCGAGAGGGCGGTGGCCCCTGGCCGCGCCCCCCGGGTCGTCCGGCTCACGGCCGGACGACCCGAGGTCGCCGTCGGCGCCCCTCCGGGTGTCTGAGTGTCGGTTGTCACGGTCGACTCCTTCGGGGACGCGACGGGGGTGGTGCGGATCAGCCGAGAACCGTGGAGATCTCGCTGAAGAACTGCGTGACGGCGTCGTCGACGGTCGTCGTGCCGAGGCCGATCTCCGTGCCGAGGACGCGGAACTTCTCCTCCAGCGTGCCGTAGCCCACGACCGGGACGGGCGGAGCGTCGCCCAGGCGATCGGCGATCGCGGACTCGTAGTCGTAGACCTTCTGCGACAGCGGGTCGAGGTCGACGCCGGCGAGCTGCGTCGAGGACGCCGGGATGCCGCGGTTCGTGCCGAAGGCGGCGCCGACCTCTTCGCTGTTGAGCAGGAAGTCGACGAGCGTCGCGGCCGCCTCGGGGTGCTCGGTGCTGGCCGAGATCGCGTGCAGCATGGACGGCTTCAGGTAGAGGTCCTTCGACCCCTCCTTCGCGGTGGGGGGCGCGACGACGCTCAGGGCGTCCGCCTCCACGCCCAGGTCGCCGAGGTACCCGGCGCCGAAGTTGTCCCACGTGAGCTCGCTCGCCGCGAGGCCGCCGCCGAAGCCGGACTTCGGGTAGATCTCCTCGAGCCGCTGCTGCGGAACGGAGGCGCCGGCGCGCAGCGCGTCGCCCTGCTCCCAGAACGCCGAGAGGTCGTCCTCGGTGAAGCCGGGAGTGCTGTCGTCGTTGAAGAGGTTCTTGCCCTCTGCGCGCAGCTGCAGCTCGAAGTTCTGGATGCGGCCCGTCCAGTCGCTGGCGCCCCAGACGGATCCGCCGCCCGCGTCGGTGACGTCGGCGATCCAGTCGCTGTAGTCCTCCCACGACCCGTCGCCTTCGTAGCCGTCGACCCCGACGGTGTCGAGCAGCTGGTCGTTGAGGAACATCGCCCACGCGTTCGTGCCGACCGGCAGCGCCGTGGTGGTGTCGTCGACGACGCCGATGCTCAGCGCCTGCTCGCTGAAGCCGTCCGTCGAGATGATGTTGCCGAGGTAGGGCCCGAGGTCGAGCAGCAGCCCGTTCTCCGAGTACTGACGCAGGTACGAGTAGTCGAACTGCATCACGTCGGGAAGGTCGCCGCCCGCGGCCTCGATCTGGCGCTTCTCCCAGAACTCGGGGAAGCCCAGGAACGAGGCGTTGACGGTGATGTTGGGGTACTCCTCGTTGAAGGCCGCGATCGCCTTCGTGTACATGTCGGCGCGCACGTCATTGCCCCAGAACGCGAGGTCGAGGGTGACCTTCTCGTTCGGGTCGAACGTGGGTGCGGTCTCGGCCGGCTCGCCGCCGGCGCAGCCGGCGAGGGCGAGAGCGGCCCCGGTCGCGATCGCGACTCCCGCGAATGCCCGCTTGGTGCTGAACATCGTTGTCCTCTCTTGAACGTCTGCGTTCCTGTCGCCCGCCGAACGTCCGTTGTCCATTGCAGTCGGCGCGATCCCGGGTGCTGAGGGGAGAATGGGAAAGCGCTTGCCGACCAAGCTAACACGCCCTCCGTCGTGAGGACAAGGACCGAATGACACGATTCAATCACGGGCGGCCGACGGAGCCGGCATGCACGTGCCGCGCTCGGACTCCCGTCAGGGACGACCGCCGCGCAGGTCTGTCACGGGGCTCGCGAAGCCGGCCCGATGAGTGGGATGCGCGGCGAGATCGGCGCGCGACACGGCAGCCCCGTCGGCCGCGGCCGATGCGTAGATCGCAGCGACGAGCTCGAACGAACGCGCCGGCTCGTCGGCCGTCGGGGGGAGCGGCCGGCCCGCGAGCAGCGCGTCGAACACGTCCCGCAGGAGCGGCGCATGGTCGCTGCGCTCCTCCGCGTCCGGCAGCGCCCAGGCCTCCGCCTCCTGCTCGAACCCGGGCGCGGCCGTGATCCGCCAGTCGTCGTGACCGTGGCCGTACAGGTGGTCGACCGTGACGGTCGCCTTCTGCGTGTCGATCCGGAGAGAGCTCGTCTGCCGCGGCGAGACCGCGCTCGTGACGACCTGCGCGACGACGCCGCTCGCGAACAGGATCGTCGCGGTCGAGGCATCCTCCGTCTGCGTCTCGCGGTCGAGACGCCACAGCCGCCCCTGCACGCTGGCCCAGTCGCCGAGGAGGAACGCGAGAAGGTCCAGCTGATGGATGCCGTGCCCCAGCGTCGTGCCGCCGCCCTCGGTCTCCCAGCTGCCCCGCCATGGCACGGCGAAGTACGCGGCGTCGCGGTACCAGAGCGTCTGGCAGACGGCGATGAGCGGACGCCCGAGGGCACCGTCCTGAAGGAGACCGCGGACGTGGGCGGCCGCCGTGCCCGTGCGCTGCTGGAACACGACCGCGAGCTGCCGGCCCGCCGAGGCGGCCGCCGCCCGCATGTCGTCGAGCTCGTCGAGCGACGCGGCGGGCGGCTTCTCGACGACGACGTGCGCGCCCGCGGCGAACGAGGCGAGGGCCTGCCCGCGGTGCGCGCCCGGCGGCGTGCAGACGAGGACGACGTCGGGATGCTCCGCCGCGAGCAGGTCGTCGAGCGTGTCGTAGACGGCCGGGCGGCCCCACTCGGCGGCGAAGGCGTCGGCCGCCGAGCGCGACAGATCCGCGACCGCGACGAGCTGTGCGCGCGGATGCGCCGCGACGGCGCGGGCGTGGAGGTGGGCGACGGCGCCGGTGCCGACGATGGCGCAGCGGAGGGACGTGGTCATGCGGATGCCTCGCGTCTCAGGATGGGGCACCCACCACCCTACGATCCCGCATGGGAAAGCGCTATCCCACGCGCAGCGGCGGGCAATAGAGTGTTCCGCATGCCCGACCCCCTCTCCCGCTTCCGGATCGGCGAGACCGACTTCCTGCTCGACGGGAAGCCGCACCGCATCCTCTCCGGCGCCATGCACTATCCGCGCGTCCACCCCGACCAGTGGCGCGACCGCATCCGCAAGGCCCGGCTCATGGGGCTCAACGCGATCGAGACGTACGTCGCATGGAACGCGCACGAGCCCGTCCGCGGGCAGTGGGACGCGTCGGGGCCCCTCGATCTCGGCCGCTACCTCGACCTCATCGCGGAGGAAGGGCTCCACGCGATCGTGCGGCCGGGGCCCTACGTGTGCGCCGAGTGGCACAACGGCGGGCTGCCCACGTGGCTCACGGCCGACGCGTCCATGACGCTGCGAAGCTCCGATCCGCGCTACCTCGATGCCGTCGCGGGATACCTCGACAGGGTGAACGAGATCGTCGCGCCCCGGCAGATCGACCGCGGCGGCTCCGTCATCCTCGTGCAGATCGAGAACGAGTACGGCGCTTACGGGAACGACAAGGCGTATCTCGGAGAGCTCATCCGGCTCACGCGCGCCGCCGGGATCACGGTGCCGCTCACGCAGGTCGACCAGCCGATTCCGCACATGCTCGAGAACGGCGGCCACGAGGGCCTGCACAAGACGGGATCGTTCGGGTCGCGCATCCACGAGCGCCTCGCGACCCTGCGCGAGCACCAGCCGGTCGGACCCCTCATGTGCATGGAGTTCTGGTGCGGCTGGTTCGACCACTGGGGCGAGAAGCACCACACGACAGCGATCCAGGATGCCGCGGCCGACCTCGACGCGCTCCTCGCGGCGGGGGCGTCCGTCAACATCTACATGTTCCACGGCGGCACGAACTTCGCTCTCACGAACGGCGCGAACGACTCCGGCCGGTACCTGCCGATGGTGACCTCGTACGACTACGACGCGCCGCTGAGCGAGGCAGGCGAGGTGACCGACAAGTTCCGCGCGTTCCGCGACGTCATCGCGAAGCACGCGCCCGTCCCCGATGCGGAGCTCCCTGCCGCCTCCGACGCTCCCGTCCTCTCGGTCGCGCTCGCGTCGGTCGGCGATCCGCTCCCCCTCGTCGCGACAGACCGCGGCGAGTTCGGCGTCCCGCCGACCCTCGACGAGCTGGGCTCCGACCTCGTGCTCGCCGAGTACACGGCATCCGTCGCCCACGCGGGCGTGCTCGACGCCGACGTGCGCGACTACGCGTGGGCCCGGCTGGACGGACGCCCCGTCGGCACGCTGCAGCGCACGGTCGGCGACCTCGCCCTCGCCCTGCCGTCGGCCGGGGAGCTGCGGCTGCTCGTGGAGGAGACCGGCCGCGTCAACTACGACGAGAGGATCGGCGAGCCCAAGGGTCTCGTGGGGGCCGCCCGGCTCGACGGAGCCGCGATTCCGGGCCGCTGGCGCGTGCGGACCTACGACGTCCCCGCCCTCTCTCGGGCAGTGACGGATGCCGCGACCCGCGCGCCCGCCATCGTCGCCAACGGCCGAGCGGCCGGCCCAGCCGGGCTGTACGCGACGTTCGAGCTCGATGCGTCCGCCGACCTGTTCCTCGACACGTCGGGGTGGGGCAAGGGCTTCGCGTGGGTCAACGGCTTCTTCCTCGGCCGGTACTGGCGGCGCGGTCCGCAGCGCACCCTCTACGTCCCCGCTCCCGTGACCCGTGCGGGAGCGAACGACGTGGTCGCCGTCGAGCTCGAGGCCATGACAGACGCGACGGCCCGCTTCGTCGCCAGGCCCGACCTCGGGCACGAGGTCGAGTAGGCGCGGGGCGAGCCGCTCCCGTTCGCCGCGCGTGAGCCGACGCGGCGCGCGGGGCGAGCCGCTCCCGTTCGCCGCGCGTGAGCCGACGCGGCGCGCGGGGAGAGCCGACCCGGTTCGCCCCGCGCCCCGTCGCGGGCTCGCCCCGCGCCTACTCGAGTCGGCCGCGTCTCCGGGTCGCACCCGCGCCCGAGGACGCCGCCCGCACGGGGCGACCGATCAGCGACCCGCGGCCGGCGGGGCGGCGGTGCTCGCTCGCACGACCAGCCGCGTGGGCAGCACCTCGAACGAGGGCTCCTCCCCCTCGATCCCCGCGACCACGGCCCCGACGGCTCGGCGGCCGAGCTCGGCGAAGTCCTGCCGCACGGTCGTGAGGGGAGGCCGGTAGTCGGCGGCATCCGCGATGTCGTCGAAGCCGACGACGCTGACGTCGCCGGGCACGAGACGGCCGGCGTCCGCCAGCCCGCGCAGCAGGCCCAGGGCGGACTGGTCGTTCGCTGCGAACACGGCCGTCGCATCGGGCGGGAGCGCGCTCGACGCGGAGTGGCCCGTCGCGGCGGTCCAGTCGCCGCGCAGCACGGGCGGCGGCTCGACGCCCGCCGTCGCGAGCGCCTCGCGCCATCCGCGCTCCCGCTCGGCCGACGCGAACGAGTCCGCGGGTCCGGCGAGGTGCCACACGGTCGCGTGCCCGAGGCCGAGCAGGTGCTCGACGGCGGCCCTCGCGCCGCCCGCGTGATCGCTCTGCACGACCCGCACGTCTCCGGCCGGCTCGGGCGCGTCGACGACGACGAGGGCGACCGACGGGACGCCCGATGCCGAGCGCACGATCGCCGTCGCCTCATTGAGGACGACGGCACCGTCGACACCCTGGTCTCGCAGCCGCTCGAAGGCCCCTGCGACGTCGCCGCCCGCGCCGAGCGTCACGACGACGAGGGCATAGCCGCGGGCTGCCGCGGCATCCGCCACCGCCTGCAGCATGTGCGAGTTGCCGACCGTCGCGAAGGTCGACGCGACGAGCCCGATCGTGTGCGTCCGCCCTGTCCGCAGCGCGCGCGCCGCGGCGTGAGGCCGGTAGCCGAGGCGTTCCATGGCCTGCTCGACGCGGGCGCGCGTGGCGGTGTCGACGCGCGGGCTGTCGTTGACGACGCGCGAGACCGTCTGTCCCGACACTCCCGCGAGGGCAGCGACGTCGGCCATCGAGACCCGCTTGGCGGGGTCGGCCGGCGCTCGCCTGCTCGCGCTCGCCCGCTTCTGCTCCCGCTCGAGCCGGAGCAGTGCGCGGATGTCGGCGTCCACTCGAGTCCTCCCGTCGGTACTCCGGCATGTTGACGATAACACAGCCATTCAGGTACCGTGTTGACGTGAACACACCTGCGAACGGCGCGGATGCCTCACCGCAGCAGCTCGGCGCAGGCGTCGTCAAGCGGGCGACACGCCTCGCCGACGGCCGTGAGCTCGTCTACTACGACGATCCGGACACGACCCTCGGCCCCGAGCGGGCTCTCGACGCGCGAACGCTCGACCTGCGCCCCGAGACCGCGGCCATGCGGCTCGACGCGCTGACGGGCGACTGGATCACGGTCGCCGCCGCGCGGCAGAACCGCGTCATGCTCCCGAGCGCCGATCTCGACCCTCTCGCTCCCCAGTCGCCGTCCAATCCGTCCGAGATCCCCGCCCGCTACGACGTCGCGGTCTTCGAGAACCGGTCGCCCGCGTTCGGCCCCGCTCTTGCGCAGGCCGCCGGAGGGGCCCCAGCGGCGCTCGACCCCCCGCGCGGGCTCGAGGATCTCGTCACCCTCGGCCTCGGCCGCACCCGCACCTCCGTCGGCAGATGCGAGGTCGTCTGCTTCAGCCCCGAGCACGAGGGGTCGTTCGGCACACAGACCGTGACGCGCGCACGGACGGTCATCGAAGCGTGGGCCGACCGCACGGCAGCGCTCTCGGCCCTCCCCGGCATCGAACAGGTCTTCCCGTTCGAGAACCGCGGCGAGGCGATCGGCGTCACGCTTGCCCATCCCCACGGGCAGATCTACGCATACCCGTACGTCACGCCCCGCACGACGCGTCTGCTCGCGAGCATCGACGCACTGGGCGCCGACCTGTTCGCGCGGATCCTCGCGTTCGAGCAGGCGTCGGAGCGCGTCGTCCTGCGCGGCGAGCACTGGAGCGCGTTCGTGCCGTTCGCGGCGCGCTGGCCCCTCGAGGTCCACCTCCTGCCGCACCGCCACGTGCCCGACTTCTCGGCCTTGCGCGACGAGGAGCGCGACGAGCTCGCCCCGCTCTACCTGCGGCTGCTCCGGGGCGTCGACGCCCTGTACGACACGCCCACGCCGTACATCGCGGCGTGGCATCAGGCTCCCGTCCGCGTCGGCAGGGACGCCGTGCGCCTGCGCCTCGAGCTCACGAGCCCGCGACGCGGCTCCGACAGGCTCAAGTTCCTCGCAGGCTCCGAGGCCGCCATGGGCGCGTGGACGGCCGAGATCCCGCCCGAGGCGGCCGCCGGCCGGCTGCGTGCCGCACTCGCCGACGTTCCCCCCGTCGAAGGGATCGCCCGGTGACGGCTGCAGGCAAGGCCCACGCGCTGTTCGCCTCGCTGACGGATGCCGAGCCCGAGGGCCTCTGGTCGGCGCCCGGGCGCGTCAACCTCATCGGCGAGCACACCGACTACAACGACGGGTACGTCCTGCCGTTCGCGATCGGGCACCGCACGCACGTGGCGCTCGGCCACCGCTCCGACGCGCGCATCCGGGTCGCGTCGACGTTCGCACGCGAGGCGGTCGAGGTCGCGATCGACGACCTGGACCGCCTCTTCCCGAGCGGGCGCGAGACGGTCGCGGAGTGGTCCAGGTATCCGCTGGGCGTCGCGTGGGCGCTGCTGCGCGCGACAGGCGCCCGCCCCGGCGCCGGCGTCGACCTCGCGATCGCCAGCGATGTCCCTGTCGGCGCCGGGCTGTCGTCCTCCGCCGCGATCGAGAGCGCGACCGCCGTCGCGCTGAGCGACGTGTGGGGCCTCGACCTCGACGCGTCCGCCCTCGCGCAGATCGGCCGCACGGCCGAGAACGACGCGGTCGGCGCTCCGACGGGGATCATGGACCAGACCGCGTCCATGCTCGGCGAGGTCGACTCCGCGATCTTCCTCGACTGCCGCTCGCTCGACACCGCGATCGTCGACCTGGGCTTCGCGGCGGCCGGACTCGACCTCCTCGTCGTCGACACGCGCGTCGCGCACTCGCACGCGACGGGCGGCTACCGCGCGCGCCGTGAGGCGTGCGAGCGCGGCGCCGCCATCATGGGCGTCCGCGCGCTGCGCGACCTCGCACCCGGCGACCTGGCGAGGGCGGCCGAGGCCTTGGACGAGATCACGTTCCGGCGCGTGCGACACGTCGTCAGCGAGAACCGGCGCGTCCTCGACGCCGTGCGCGCGCTCCGCACGAGCGGCCCCGTCGCGATCGGCGACCTCCTCGTCGCATCGCACGCGTCGATGCGCGACGACTTCGAGATCTCCGTCCCCGAGCTCGACACGGCAGTCGAGGCATCCCTCGCCGCCGGCGCCCTCGGGGCCCGCATGACGGGCGGCGGCTTCGGCGGCGCCGCCATCGCGCTCGTTCCGCACGCGAGGACGCGTGCCGTGACGGATGCCGTGACCGCTGCGTTCGCGGCATCCGGCTTCCGCCCGCCGCACGTGTTCACGGTGACGCCGTCGGCTGGAGCACGCCGCGACGCCTGAGCCGCAGCGCACGTCACCGGCCCCGCAGATCAGCCGCAGCGCACACCCGCCGAAGCGCACATCGGCCGCGCACGTCACCGCAGCCCACGTCCGGCCGCGCACGTCACCGCAGCGCACGTCCGGCCGCGCACGTCACCGCAGCGCACACCACCCGCAGCGCACACCCGCCGCCGCGCACATCAGCCGCCGCGCACATCCGCCGCCGCGCACATCGGCCGCAGCGCACGTCACCCGTCGCGTACGACGGGCGGTGCGCACCGCTACGGCAGCGGCGGGAGGCTCTCGGTCTGGTGGATCCAGAGTGTCAGGACGTCCGCGGGCCCGACCTCGAACTCGAGCGTCGTCGTGCCCGCGACGGTCGCCCACAGCCTGACGTGACTCAGCTCGTCCAGTCCGTCGAACTCCGGGCAGGCGTCCTCGCCGGACGCCGCGAGCAGGAGCACGGGCGTCGCGTACCCCTCCCACGACGACTGCTGCGAGTCGTCGGCGGACGCGATCGCCTGGCACGGGCCCGTGTACTCGTCGAACTGCTGGACTTCGCCGTAGAGGATGTAGTGCTCGCCGAAGTGGTCCGTCGCGGCGCCCGCGACCGCCGTGAACCCCGCGTCGTCGAGCCCGGGGAACGAGGCGAGGTCGAGCGGCGCATCCGCGGCGCCATCGCCGGTGCCGGCGCCATCGCCGGTGCCGGCGTCGTCGCCCGTCTCGGCGTCGCCGGCGACCGGCCCGGGTGCGTCGTCACCCGTCTGCCCGGCGGGAACCGCGCCGCGCGTCACGCTCTCGGCCCACTCCTGCACCGAGCCGTAGGAGCTCGTGATGTAGAGCCCCGCGAGAAGCACGAGGATCGACGTCACGAGGGCGAGACCGCCGAGGACCGTGCCGGTGATCGCAAGCCCCTTCGCGCGCTTGAGCGCGAGAGCCAGGATGCCGAGCACGACTGCCGCGAGACCCAGGACCGTGCCCACGACCGGGAACCACCCCAGAAGGAAGGCGACGATGCCGACGATGAGCGCCGCGATGGACAGACCCTTCCGCCGCGGCGCCACGGCGACCGGCGGCGCACCGAAGCCCGTCACCGCGTACGGCTCGTGGACCCCGGGCGACGGCGGATATGCGGGTGCGAAGTCGACCGCGTAGGGCGGCTGGAAGCCTGCCGCCGCCGCATCGGCGGGCGGGTGCTCGACGAGCGGGTCCTCCGTCGCGGTGGCGGCCGCGAGGGGCACCGAGGCGGTCGGGGGGATCGGCGATTCGGGCGCGGCGGCGTCAGGGCCGTCGGGTGCGGCGGGGGTCATGCGGTCAGTATCGTGGACCGCCGAGGGCCGAACCGCACTATCCACGGCCGTCGTGACGTCTGCTCCCGTTCACGGGCCGCGATCGCGCCCTGGCGTGTCGCGCCCGCGCGATCTAGCGTCGGAGTCGGAACCGGGGCGTCCCGGCCCCGCGAAGGGAGCGCAGCGTGGCCTACATCACCGTCGGAACCGAGAACTCGGTCGACATCGAGCTGTTCTACACCGATCAGGGCTCCGGCCAGCCCGTCGTTCTGATCCACGGGTTCCCGCTCGACGGCGAGTCGTGGCGTCGTCAGTCCGCCGCCCTGCTCGACGCGGGATACCGGGTCATCGCGTACGACCGGCGCGGGTTCGGCTCGTCGACGAAGGCCGGGTCGGGGTACGACTACGACACGTTCGCGGCGGACGTGAACGCCCTCATCGAGGACCTCGACCTCACGGATGTCGTCCTCGTCGGCTTCTCCATGGGCACGGGAGAGGTCGCGCGCTACCTCTCCCGCTACGGCACGGGCCGAGTCGCCAAGGCGGCGTTCCTCGCATCGCTCGAGCCGTTCCTCCTCCAGACCGACGGGAATCCCGGGGGAGCCGGCCCGCAGGACTTCTTCGACGGCATCGCGGCGGCGGTCCGCGCCGACCGCTGGGCCTTCCTCACGGGGTTCTTCGCGGACTTCTACGATCTCGACGCGAACCTGGGCAGCCGCGTCTCGCAGGAGGCCCTCGCCGCCAGCGTTCAGGTGGCCAACCACGCGGGCAACACGGCGATCGCGGCGGCACCCCTCACGTGGCCGACCGACTTCCGCGGCGACATCCCCGCCATCACGGTGCCCGCGCTCATCCTGCACGGCACGGCCGACAAGATCCTGCCGATCGACGCCACGGCCCGCCGTTTCCGCGAGCTCCTTCCGGAGGCGACCTACGTCGAGCTCGAGGGCGCGCCCCACGGGCTGCTGCTGACGCACGCCGACGAGGTCAACGACGCGCTGCTCTCGTTCCTGCGCGAGTGAGAGAGGCGATCGCGTGTCGCATGCCTGAACCACCCGTCGTCCGCATCCGGCACGGCCTCGTGCGAGGCCGCTGGCGCGGCGACCCGGGGGCACCCGGCGCATCCGCGGCCTTCCTCGGCATCCCGTTCGCCCAGGCGCCCGTCGGCGACCTCCGCTTCGCCGCGCCCGTGCCACCCGAGCCGTGGGAGGGCGTGCGCGACGCCCTCGAGCACGGAGCGACGGCGCAGCGCGGCGACATGGGGGTCACGCTCATCCCCGAGCCCTCGATCCCCGGCGACGCGACGCTCAACGTCGACGTCTTCACGCCTGCGCCGGGAGATGCGGATGCCGCGCTTCCCGTGATCGTGTGGATCCACGGCGGCGGCTACACGGCCGGCTCGCCCGCGAGCCCGTGGTACGACGGCCGTGCCTTCAACCGCGACGGCGTCGTCACGGCGACGATCTCGTACCGCCTCGGATTCGACGGCTTCGGGCACATCGCCGATGCGCCGGGCAACCGCGGCGTGCGGGACTGGCTCGCGGCCCTCGAGTGGGTCCAGGAGAACATCGCCGCGTTCGGCGCAGACCCCGCGCGCGTCACGATCGCGGGTCAGTCCGCGGGAGGCGGCGCCGTCCTGACACTGCTCGGGATGCCGGCGGCCCAGCATCTCTTCCACGGCGCGTGGGCGCTGTCGGGCGCGCTCGCCGACGTGTCGCGCGAGCGCGCGCGCACGGTCTCGGCCCGTCTCGCACACCTCGCCGGCGTCTCCCCGAACCGCGAGGGCTTCGCGTCGGTGCCCGAGTCGCGGCTGCGCGAGCTGCAGGAGCCCGCGACCTCGATCGAGTCGAGGAGTCCGCTCACGGCCGTGCACAGCGTGCTCGAGGACGGGCTGCCCTGGGGACCCGCGATCGACGGCGACCTCCTCACGCGCCCGACGATCGAGTCGCTGCGCGCGGGCGTCGGCGCCGACAAGCCGCTCGTCCTCGGCGCCGCCGACGACGAGTTCACTCCCCTGCTGGATGCCGCGCGCCGCCCGCTTCGCGTCGTGCCGCCGGGCTTCGCACTCGGCAGGCTCCGGCTCGAGCGCGCCGTGCTGACGGCCTATCTCGCGGACAACCGCGCCCAGCAGCGCAAGGGCACGGCGGCCGTGCTCGGCCGCTTCGTGACCGACCGCGTGTTCCGCACGGCGGTCGTGCGCGTCGCGGAGGCCCGCGGCGGCGCCCCGACGTGGACGTATCGGTTCGCGTGGGTCTCGCCCGTGAAGTCCTGGGCCCTACACTGCCTCGACGTGCCGTTCTGGTTCGACTGCCTCGACGCGCCCGGCGTCGCGCGCATCGCGGGAGACGCCCCGCCGCGACGCCTCGCCGCGGCGCTGCACGGCGCAGCCGCGGCGTTCGCGCGCGACGGCGATCCCGGCTGGCCCGCATGGTCGGCGTCGCCCGGTGCGACGCGCGTGTTCGGGGGCGCGGCATCCCTCCCCGACGTCGAGCGCGACGGATTCGCCGAGGTGCGCGCGCTCCTCTGACCGCCCTGCGCCCGGCCTCGCGGCGGAGGCTACCCGGCGCGCCCGCGGCGCGGCGCGGGGCCCGCGGCGCGGCGCGGGGCCCGCGGCGCGGCGCGGGGCTGCGACCCGGCGGGCGGGTGCGGCTCAGTGCAGCGCCGACGACTGAGCACACCCCCCGACTCCGTGCGGCGCCTTCCACTCAGCACACGGCCGGCGACTCCACTCTGCGCCCACGATTCCGCGCGGCGGCCGCGACTCAGCACAGCCGCCGCGACTCAGCGCAGCGCCCGCGACTCAGCGCAGCGCCGGGATGACCTCGTGCTCGAACAGCTCGATCCCGGAGCGGTCGTACGCGTGCTCGGGGAAGTAGTGGATCGCGTAGCCGAGCCCCGCACCGGCCCGCGCCCGCAGCCGCTCGACGATCTGCTCGGGAGTTCCGAAGGCGTCGGAGCTCAGGTAGTCGTGCTCGACGACCTTCGCGCGCTCCTCGCCGATGTAGGGCGTGAGCCGCGCGACCACGGCGTCGAGCCGATCGCGCGCCTCGGCCTCGGTCGCGCCGACGATCGTGTTGAAGTTCGACGACAGCGTGATCTCGCCGGGATCGCGGCCGAGCATCGTGCAGTGGTCGCGCAGGATGTCGCGCTTGCGTCCGAACTCCTCGAGCGAGCCCGCGAAGTTCGTGTAGGTCGCGTACTGCGCCGCGATCTTCAGCGTCACCTTCTCGCCTGCGCCGGCGACCCAGATCGGGATGCCGCCCTCCTGGAGCGGGAGGGGACGCACGATCGCGCCGTCGACCTGGTAGTGCGTGCCGTCGAGCGTCGCGGTCCCGGTCGTCCACGCCTGGTGGAAGATCTCGACGCCTTCGCGCAGCATCCTGAGCCTTTCGGGGATCGGCGGGAAGCCGTAGCCGTACGCGCGCCACTCGTGCTCGTACCAGCCGCCGCCGATTCCCATCTCGACGCGTCCGCCCGAGACGATGTCGACCGTCGCGGCGACCTTCGCGAGATACGCGGGGCTGCGGTAGCCCATGCACGTGCACATCTGGCCGAGACGGATGCGGTCGGTGACGGCGGCGAACGCCGACATGAGCGTCCAGGCCTCGTGCGTGGCCTGCTCGCTCGGGACCGGCACCGTGTGGAAGTGGTCGTAGACCCACAGCGACTCCCACGCGCCCTCGTCGGCGCGCTGCGCGAGCTCGCGCATGACACGCCACTGGTCGGTCGGTGCGATGCCGACGAGATCGTGACGCCAGCCCTGGGGGATGAATGTTCCGAAGCGCATGTCACTCACACTATTGCGGATGCCGCGCCTCGGCGATCGCGTCTCCGAATCGGTTCGACCCGCCGCGCGCCGTGTCCCCGTTCGACCGGCCCGGTCCCGCGCGATCCGGGACATGCCCGGAGTGGGGTCGATGTGCCGTCCCCGGGTGCGCGATGCGCGACGAGCTCAGGATGCCGCGGCTGCACGCACGACGACCGCGTGCGGCATCCTGACCCTCATGACCTCGATCGCGGCGGGGTTGTCGTCGACGAGGACGGCGTCGCGGCCCAGCGCCGACGCGACGGCGCCCGTCGTGCCGCTGCCCGCGAAGAAGTCGAGCACGCGGTCGCCTGGGCGGCTCGACGCCTGCACGATGCGGCGCAGGACGCCCTCGGGCTTCTGCGTCGGATAGCCCGTCTTCTCGCGTCCCGACGTCGGCACGATCGTGTGCCACCACACGTCCGTCGGGAGCTTGCCGCGCTCCGCCTTCTCGGGCGGGACGAGCCCGGGGGCCATGTACGGCTCCCGGTCGACACCCTCGGAGTCGAACCAGTACCGCCCGGGGTCCTTGACGTACACGAGGATCGTGTCGTGCTTCGTGGGCCAGCGCTTTCGCGTCTTCGCACCGTAGTCGTACGCCCAGATGAGCTCGTTGAGGAATCTGTCGCGGCCGAACAGCGCGTCCAGCAGCACCTTCGCGTAGTGCGCCTCGCGGTAGTCGAGGTGCAGGTACAGCGTGCCGTCGTCGGCGAGCAGCCGCCACGCCTCTTCGAGCCGGGGCTCGAGGAACCCCCAGTAGTCGTCGAACCGGTCGTCGTAGGCGCGGAGATCGCCCCGCAGCCGCTCGTAGTCGCGCCCGTGGAAGCCGCGGCGAACGAGCGGGCGAGCCACGTCTCCTGCAGAACTCCACGGATCCGCGTGCGGGCCGGGCGACTCGCCGTCCACAGGCCCGCGGTCGGCCCCGTTCTGTGGAGTTCTGCTGCGCGCCGTCTCGACGGCCTTCTCCTGCGGGCGACCTGTGTTGAACGGAGGGTCGAGGTAGATGACGGTGAACGAGCCGTCGGCGAAGCCGCGGATCACCCCGAGGTTGTCGCCCTCGTGGATCTCGACGGCGCCGCGGGGCGCGGCATCCGTCTCGGCGGCACCCGTCTCGGCGTCGTCCGAGCCCCGCGTCACGGAACCCTGTGCAGCCATGACTCGGTCGCGAACTTCGACGCGACGAGAGCCTCGGCCTCGGCGTATTCCTCTTCCGTGATATGTCCGGGGACCGCGCCGTAGAGGTTCGCGAACGTCTCGATGAAGCGCTCGATGATCGCCTCGCGGGGAAGGCCCGTCTGGCTGCGGAGCGGGTCGACCCGCTTCGCCGCAGACACCGTGCCCTTGTCGCTGAGCTTCTCCCGCCCGATGCGGAGCACCTCGGTCATGACCTGGCCGTCCATGTCGTAGCTCAGGGTCGCATGGTGGAGCACGCCGCCGTTGGCGAGGCGCTTCTGCGCCGCACCCCCGATCTTGCCCTGCGGGGAGGCGATGTCGTTGAGGGGCTGGTAGACCGCCTCGATGCCGAGCGAGCGCAGCGCCTGCAGCACCCAGTCGTCGAGGAAGGCATACGAGTCCGCGAACGTGAGCCCTGCGACAAGGGATGCCGGAACGTACAGTGAGTACGTCACGATCGAGTTCGCGCCCATGAGCATCGCGCCGCCGCCCGAGATGCGCCGCACGACGTCGAAGCCGTGCTTCGCGGCACCGTCGGGGTCGATCTCGTTGCGGTACGACTGGAACGACCCGATCACGACGGCGGACTCGTCCCATTCCCACAGCCGCAGCGTCGGGTTTCGGCGTCCGTCGCCGACGCGGGTCGTGAGGACTTCGTCGAGCGCGAGGTTCATGCGCGGCGAGACCGGCCCGTCGTGCACGATCTCCCACGAGAAGTCGCGCCAGCCGGGCGCCGTCACGAGAGCACGCCGGACGGCCGTGCCGACGGCCTCGGGGGTGAAGCCGAGCAGCTGCGCGCCGTCGGGGAGAGCCGAGCGGACCGCCGCCGCGATCGTCGTGACGTCGGCCTCGACGGGCAGGCCCTCGACGGCCGCGTCGATGTCGCCGAGCGCATCGTCGGGCTCGAGGAAGAAGTCTCCCGCGAGGTGGAATCCCGCGATGCGACCGTCCTGCACCTCGAGGTCGACGACGACGAGCTTTCCGCCCGGCACCTTGTATTCCCCGTGCATGTCCCCAGCCTATTCGCGCCCGCCCGTCGCGAGGCGGCCGTGTCCTGCCGCGGGGCGTCCAGGACCCGCCGTGCGGATGCCGCGGACGCGGCGTTGCCTGGACACCCGGCTGACAGCGGATGCCCTGGCGGGCCTGCTAGGGTAGGGGTGCGGCATCCCGAGCCGCTGCGTCGTCGTCACGCTTCCCGGCCTTCCGGCTGCGGCATCTTTCGAACGGCGAACCGATGCGCGAATCCGCGCCGTCGCCACCCCGCACCCGTCGCCGCCCTCACACGGCCGTGCCTCTGTGCGCCCCCACCTGAAAGCACCCATGACTTCTTCCTTCCTCTCTCTCGGCGTGCCCGAGAGCCTCGCATCCGTTCTCGCCGCCGACGGCAAGACGGCCCCCTTCGCGATCCAGCGCGACACCCTGCCCGACGCGCTCGCCGGGCGCGACGTCCTCGGCCGCGGCCGCACCGGATCGGGCAAGACCATCGCGTTCGCGCTCCCGCTCGTCGCGCGTCTGTCCGGCGCCTTCGCCGCGCGCCGCACCCCCGGCCGCCCGCGCGGTCTCGTGCTCGCCCCGACCCGCGAGCTCGCCTCGCAGATCGCCGCGACCATCGCTCCGCTGGCGGATGCCGTGGGCCTCACCGTCACGACGATCTTCGGCGGTGTGAGCCAGCGTCCGCAGGAGGACGCCATGCGTCGCGGCGTCGACATCGTCGTCGCGTGCCCGGGCCGGCTCGAGGACCTCATGAAGCAGAAGGTCGTCGACCTCGGCGCGATCGAGATCACGGTCCTCGACGAGGCCGACCACATGGCCGACCTCGGGTTCCTCCCCGGCGTGACCCGCATCCTCGCAGCCACTCCGCAGGGCGGGCAGCGGATGCTCTTCAGCGCGACCCTCGACCGAGGCGTCGACGCGCTCGTCACGCGGTTCCTCCGCGACGAGGTGCGACACGAGGTCGACGAGGCCAGCGTGCCGCAGGGCGCCATGACGCACCGCGTGTTCGTCGTCCCCGGCGCCGACGAGAAGACGGCGCTCGTGCGCCACCTCGCGTCCGGCCACGGCCGCCGCATCCTCTTCACCCGCACGAAGCACCAGGCCAAGAAGCTCGCGAGGCAGCTCACGGCCTCCGGCATCCCCGCGGTCGACCTGCACGGAAACCTTTCGCAGAACGCCCGGGAGCGCAACCTCGCGGCCTTCGGCGCGGCTCCGGATGCCGGAGGCGTGCGCGTGCTCGTCGCGACGGATGTCGCAGCCCGCGGCGTCCACGTCGACGACGTCGAGCTCGTCGTGCACGTCGACCCGCCGGTCGAGCACAAGGCGTACCTGCACCGCTCGGGCCGCACGGCCCGCGCGGGCGCCGAGGGGATCGTGGTGACGGTCGCGCTCGATGCGCAGCGTCGCGAGGTGAAGGACATCCTCGGCAAGGCCAAGATCTCGGCCGCGCTCGAGTCCGTCGACCCGCACGGCGACACTGTCGCGGCGCTCGTCGGCCAGCCCGCTCCGCACGTCACCCCCGCACCCGTCGTTGCCGAGACCCGTCAGGGCGCCCAGCGTCAGCAGCAGGGCGGCCGCTCGGCGACCGGACAGCGCTCGGGGTCGGGTCGGGGCTCGGGGTCGGGTCGGGGTTCGGGTTCGGGCTCTGGGTCGGCGCAGCGCTCCGGGTCCGGGTCGGGCTCGGGCTCGGGCTCGGGCTCTGGGTCGGCGCAGCGCTCCGGGTCCGGGTCGGGCTCGGCGCAGCGCTCCGGGTCCGGGTCGGGCTCGGCGCAGCGCTCCGGGTCCGGGTCAGCGCAGAGAGACGGCTCGGTCTCCGGCTCGTCCGCGCGCTCCGGGTCCGGGCAGCGCCAGGGCTCTGGTCGCCGCGGCGGTCAGAGTGCGGGCTCGGGCCGCGCAGCATCTGCCGGCGGCACGTCCTCGGCCGCTGCTCGTCCCGCGCGCCCGACCACGGGCATGACGGTCGGCGAGATCCAGGCGAACGCCCGCCGGGGCGCGCCGCGCCGCGCGCGCGGCTGACCCCGCTCCCAGACCAGGTGCGCATGTGGTCGGAATCCATCCACGATTCCGACCACACCGCACCCCTGCGCGCTCACGCCCGCAGCCTCAGGTCGCACATACGGTCGCGACCCCGCCCCGGAAGCGACCACACGGCACCCCAACGCGCCCCCGACATACGTCGCGCAAACGGCCGCAACCCCGCCCCGGAAGTGACCACACGGCACCCCAACGCCCCCGGACACACGTCGCGCAAACGGTCGCAACCCCGCCCCGGCAGCGACCACACGGCACCCCAACGCGCCCACACCCCCGACAGACGTCGTGCATATGGTCGCAACCCCGCCCCGGAAGCGACCACACGGGGCACCCAACGCCTCCCGGACACACGTCGCGCAACGGTCGCAACCCCGCCCCGGAAGCGACCACACGGCACCCCAACGCGCCCCCGACATACGTCGCGCAAACGGCCGCAACCCCGCCCCGGAAGTGACCACACGGCACCCCAACGCCCCCGACATACGTCGCGCATATGATCGCAACCCCGCCCCGGAAGTGACCACACGGCACCCCGACGCCCCCGGACACACGTCGCGCAAACGGTCGCAACCCCGCCCCGGAAGCGACCACACGGCACCCCAACGCCTCCCGGACACACGTCGCGCAACGGTCGCAACCCCGCCCCGGAAGCGACCACACGGCACCCCGACATCCCCCCTCGACCCAGAGGCAGACGCCGCAGGCCGGCGCGGCGTCAGTGCGACGTGCACGCCTGACCGTTGAGCCGGAACTGCCAGGGCGCTTCGGCGGCGCCCCTGCCCGTCACGACGAACGCGGTCTTCTTGCCGGGCGCGAGCTTGCCGAGGAGTCTCGGCCCCGTCACCGTGACGTCGGGGCCCGCCTGCGCGAACGAGCCGCCGACGACCGTCCTCACCCGCTGCGTGCCGCCGAACGTCCACGCGAGCGTCCACGGACTGAGGGTCGCCGTGCCCCTGTTCTCGACCGTGACGGCGGCCGCGAACCCGGAGCCGAGCTTCGTGCCGATCACCCGCACGTCGCATGCGAGAGGCGCGACCGCGGGGCTCGCGAGCGCCACCAGCTCGCGCGCCTGCACGGCGAACCACTGGCCGGCGGCGGGGTCCTCGATGCCGCGCACGGGATCGAGCGGTCCTGCCGTGCCGCGGTAGCACGTGCCGTCCGACTCGCCCGGCACCTTGATCCACAGGTAGGCGTCGACGAGCGGGACGCCCGTGTTCGTCGTGGGAACGGCGCCGAGGCCGCGGCCGGGCGGATTGCACCAGTCCTCCTGATCGGGAGCCGCCTGCCACGGCCCCTGCCCGTTGCGGCTCGTGTCGATCACGTATCGCGTCGAGGCCGCGACGGCTCCGAGCTGTGACGCGTACCGCGAGTCGACGCCGTCGGTGTTCAGCGCCGGGTCGGGATCGCCCGCGCTCCACTGTCCGTAGTTCGACATCGCGACACCGCTCCAGTTGTTGGCCGGTCCCCCGTTCCAGTACTGGTTGCCGCATTCCGCGAAGCTGCCGGACGGGACCTCGGTCACGAACGCGATGCACGATGAGATCCATCGGCCGTATGCCGTCAGGTTCGCCGTGAACTGGTAGTTGGACGCGTTGAGGAAGAATCCGTCCGCCTTCTGCACTCCTCCCTTGAGAAGCCGGTCCGAGATCTCGCCGACGTTGAGCCACCCCGAGTGGACTCCGTCGAGATAGACGGATGCCGCGGGCAGCGCGGCAAGCGCATCGACGGCGTGGTTGAGCTGCGCGAAGCGGTCCGCCGTCGCCGTCGCGGGGTCGAGCTCGACCGGCTGGCACCAGTCCTTGCTTCCGTCGAGGCTCGTGTAGTGCGGGATGATGCCGAGGCCGTCGGGCTCGAGGATGACGGTCGCCGGCCGGGCGCCGATCCCCGCGGCGAACGCGTCGATCCATGCAGCGTAGGCCGCGGTGTTCTCCGCGCCGCCCGCCGAGTACTGCGCGCAGTCTCGGAAGGGGAGGTTGTACGCGACGAGCACCGGCATCCTGCCCGCCTTCGCCGCGGCCGTGACGACCCCGTCGACGGCGGCCCTCACCTCGGCCGGCGTGCCTTTCGTGAACCAGTCGGCGGAGGGGATGCTGCCGAGCAGCTGCGCGTCGGAGCGGGACTGCCCGGAGAGGCCCTGTGCGGCCTCGAGCGTCGTGTTGAGCGGATTGACGTACAGTCCTGAGCCCGCGAGGCCGGAGCTGTCGGCTGCCGCGGCGCTCGCGGCGAGGGGAACGACGACGGCGGTCGCGATGAGCGCCGCCGCGGCGACCGCCGTGCATCGGAGCGCACGTGATCTGCGGGGTCGGGGGAACATTCGGTGCCTCCAGAGTCGTCATCGACGGCGCCGACGTCGTCGTCGACGCGAGGGGCAGGATGCCTCATCCGCTCATGGGAGCGCTCCCACATGTCCCTCAAGGGTCAGGATGCCCGCTCGGGACCTCCGCGTCAACGGCCTCTCAGTCGCGCGCGGGAAACCGCGCTGCGAGCCACGCCAGCAGGTCCGCCCGCACCTCGGTCTGCATGACCTCGTTGAAGATCTCGTGACGCGCGTCGGGGTACACGAGGGTCGTGACGTCGGTGAGCTTCGACCTTTCGCGGTACGCGGCGGCGAGCCGGTGCACGCTGCGCGGTCCGCCGACGGGGTCGTCGCGTCCCACCATCAGCAGGACGGGGATGTCGCGGCCGAGGTCGGCCCGCGGCTTGCCGATGAGCCGCAGCACGTCGAACGGCCCGAAGAGCCTCGGCAGCGGCACCGTCGTCGTGAGCGGGTCCTCGAGGAACGCCCGGCCGACGGCGGCGTCGGTCGAGAGCCACTCCACGCCCGTCGCGCCCGCCGTCCTCCACCGCTTGTTGAGATCGCCCGAGTTGAGCGACCCCGGCCAGCGCAGCGACGAGCCGCTCAGGATGACGGCGTCGTACGCCTCGGGATGGTCGTTCACGAGGATCTGCGCGAGGAACGAGCCCCACGAGTGACCCAGGATGACGAGGGGGAGCTCGGGGTTCTCGTCGCGGATCAGCTGCGTGAACTGCCAGACCGCCGCGACGGCGGCTCGGTGCCCCCCGGGGCCGAGGCGGCCGAGCTTGGCCGCGTCGTCGCCGTGCTGCCGCATGCCGGTGCGCCCGTGCCCGCGGTGATCGTCGACGTAGACGGTGTACCCGGCGGCGGTGAGAGCGTCGATGGCGGCCGCGTATCGCCCCGCGTGCTCCCCCACGCCGTGCAGAAGCTGGACGACGGCCCGGGGGGCGATCGTCGAGGGATGGACGTCGTAGACGATCGCAACGCCGTGCGCGTCGGTGAACTCCGGCATGCGGTCGAGTCTAGGCATCCCATTTACTTAGCAAGACTAATGAGCTATGCTAAGTATTCTCATGAGTCATGCCGACAGCCCTCCCGTCCCTGCAGAACCTCTCCACGCGACGGGAGAGTCCGCCGATCTCGCCTCCTCGTTCCGCATGGCGACATTCCGCCTCGCCCGGCGGCTGCGGGCGCAGCGCGCCGTCGACTCGCTCAGCGACGGCCAGTTCGCCGTCCTGGCCGCGCTCAAGATGTCGGGGCCGCGCACGCTCGGCGAGCTGGCAGACCGGGAGCGCGTGACGCCGCCCTCCATGAATCGCACCGTGAATTGCCTCGAGGAGTCCGGCTACGTGACCCGCACGCCCGACGCCGACGACCGCCGCAAGGTCAACGTCGCCGTCACGGACGAGGGCCGCGCCGTCGTCGACGAGACGATCCGCCGTCGCGACGCGTGGCTCGAGGAGGCGCTCGCCTCGCTCGAGCCCGACGAGCGTCGCACCCTGGCCGCCGCCGCAGAGATCATGCGGGAGGTCGCCGCACGATGAGCGCCATGTTCCGCTCCTTCTCCGTCTTCAACTACCGCGTCTGGTTCATCGGCGCTCTCGTCTCGAACGTCGGGGCGTGGATGCAGACGACCGCCCTCAGCTGGGTCGTGCTGACGGAGCTGACGAACAACGACGCGGCCGCGATGGGCGTGACGATGGCGCTGCAGTTCGCGCCGCCGCTGCTGCTCGTGGGCGTGACGGGCTGGGTCGCCGACAAGTTCGACCGCCGCCGCCTGCTCCTGCTGACGCAGAGCTCGCTCCTGCTGATCGGCGCCGTGATCGGCATCCTGCTCCTCGCGGGGGTCATGACGCTGCCGCTCATGTACGTCTTCGCGCTCGCGCTCGGACTGGTCACGGCATTCGACAACCCCACCCGGCAGGCGTTCGTCTCCGACCTCGTCTCTCGCGAGAACGCGTCGAACGCGGTCGCCCTGAACGCGGCGTCGTTCAACGGCGCGCGCATGATCGGTCCCGCTGTCGCGGGCATCGTCATCGTCGCGGTCGGCACGGGCTGGGTCTTCCTCGTCAACGCCGTCACATTCCTCGCGATGATCGCGGCGCTGTCGCTGATCCGCACGCGCGATCTCATCCCCCGCGTCAAGGCGCCCGGCGCCGCGCGCCTCGCCGACGGGTTCCGCTACGTCGGGAAGCGCCCCGATCTCATGGTGGCGTTCGCGATGGTGTTCCTGCTCGGCGCGTTCGGCCTGAACTTCCCCATCTTCGCCTCGACGATGGCGCTCGAGTTCGGCCAGGATGCCGACGGGTACGGACTGCTCAGCTCGATCCTCGCGATCGGCTCGCTCGCCGGCGCCCTCCTCGCGGCGCGGCGCGACCGCGCGCGCCTTCGCGTCGTCGTCACGGGCACCGGGATCTTCGCGGTCGCCGCGACCGTGTCGGCGTTCATGCCGAACTACTGGGCGTACGCCGCGACGCTCATGTTGACGGGCTTCGCGATCGTGACGACCCTCACGACCGCCAACGGCTACGTGCAGACGACGACCGACCCGGCGCTGCGCGGACGCGTCCTCGCGCTGTACATGGCGATCCTCTTGGGCGGGACCCCGATCGGCGCCCCGATCATCGGGTGGGTGGCCTCCGAGTTCGGACCGCGCGTCGCGATCCTCGTGGGCGCCGCGGCGGCGATCGTCGCGTTCTCGATCGGGGCGATCTGGATGCTGTCCTCCGGCCGCTTCCATCGCCACTCCGAGCGGCGTTTCCTCCTCACGATCGACGAGACGCTGCCGATCGGGGTCGTCGCGCCCGAGGAGTTCTCCGACGAGATCGCGGGCACGACGTCGATCCCGCTTCCCGCGCAGGAGTCCCCCGCGACGGTGGCCTCACGCCGCGCGGGCTGACGCGGCCTCGCGCGACGCGCGCCGTCCGCGTGGCGCGACCCGCGCGCCGCCCGCCCGGTCGCGCTCCATCATGACGTGTCCCCGACGGGCCGGGTCGAGTCGCGGACGACGAGCTCGGGGCGGAAGACGATGTGCCCGCGCGACGGCGCACCGCCGCTCTGAAGCTCCAGCAGCAGGTCGACGGCGGTCGATCCGATGAGCGTGGCGGGCTGTCGCACCGAGCTGAGCGGGATGACGGCCGCCGCGGAGAAGTCGATGTCGTCGTAGCCGATGAGCGCGATGTCGTCGGGCACGTGCACGCTGCCGGTCATGACGAGGCTCTGCAGCACGCCGAGGGCGATCAGGTCGTTGGCGGCGAAGATCGCGTCGGGGCGGACCGCGGCATCCCGCTCGAGGATGCGGCGCCCCGCGCGGCGACCTTCGTCGACCGTCAGCGCGTCCGTGCCGAGGAACTCGAGCGCGCCGCCCGCCGCCGCCACGGCGGACTGGGCACCGGCGAGGCGGTCGGACACCTGCCGGATCGAGACGGGCCCGCCCACGAACGCGATGCGCCGGCGACCCGTCTCGAGCAGGTGCGCCGCCGCGATCCGTCCGCCTTCGTGGTCATCGACGGCGACCGACGCGAACGTGGGGTCGTGCGACTCGCGATCGACCAGGACGGTCGGGATGCCGTGGTCGCGCATGCGCGCCAGGCGGGCCATGCTCTCCGCGACGGGGGTGACGAGCACGCCGAACATGCGCTGCTCCTCGAAGAGGTCGAGGAGCAGCGTCTCGCGCTCCTGCTTCTCGTCGCTGTTGGCGACCAGGACCGAGAGTCCGTGCTCTCCCGCGCGCTCTTCGGCCCCTCGTGCGACCTCGGTGAAGAACGGGTTGCGCAGGTCGAGCACGACGAGCCCGATCGTACGGCTGCGCCCTGCGCGCAGCTGGCGCGCCGCGTCGTTGCGCACGAAGCCGAGACGCTCGATCGATGCCTGCACCCGCGCGACGGTGTCGGGTGAGACCTTGCCGGGCCGGTTGAGGACGTTGGACACCGTGCCGACGGAGACGCCTGCGTCATCGGCGACATCGCGCACGCTCACTGCCATCGGTCCCCCTTCGGTGCACTCTATCTGACGCATGAAACGAATCAGTAACCATCGCTCAGACGAGCTTGACATCCCCTGAGCCGATCGCATAACCTCGCGTCGGTGGATGTGAAACGATTCACTCTCTCAACGACGAGGACGGGGTGAGGGACTGCATGAGCACAACGCCGGTGCTGGAGCTCAGGGACGTGAGCAAGGCGTTCGGAGCGGTGATCGCGTTGCGGTCCGGCACGATCGCAGTCGATTCGGGCTCGATCCACGCGCTCGTGGGCGAGAACGGCGCCGGCAAGTCCACCCTCGTGAAGATCGTCGCGGGTCTGTACCAGCGCGACGGCGGCACCCTCCGCCTTCGCGGCGAGGACGTCGACTTCTCCTCCACCGCCCAGTCGAAGGCTGCAGGGGTCGCCGTCATCTACCAGGAGCCGACGCTCTTCCCCGACCTCTCGGTGACCGAGAACATCTTCATGGGCCGTCAGCCCACGGGAAGGCTCGGGCGCATAGACCGGAAGGCCATGCGTCACGAGGTCGAACGCCTCTTCACGCGCCTCGGCGTCGTCATCGACCCCGACCGGCCCGCCGAAGGTCTGTCGATCGCCGACCAGCAGGTCATCGAGATCGCGAAGGCCGTGTCGCTGGACGCATCCCTGCTCATCATGGACGAGCCGACCGCCGCGCTCTCGGGCGTCGAGGTCGAGCGCCTCTTCACGATCGCGCGGAGCCTGCGCGACGAGGGCCGTGCCCTCATCTTCATCTCGCACCGCTTCGACGAGGTCTTCGCCCTGTGCGACACGATCACCGTCATGCGAGACGGCGCGTACATCGCGACGAGCTCCATCGCCGGCACGAGCGTCGACCGCATCGTTCGGCAGATGGTGGGACGCGAGGTCACCGAGCTGTTCCCGAAGCAGGACACGACCGCCGGCGCGCCTCTCCTCGAGGTGGAGGGCCTCACGAGCCCCGGCGTCTTCCACGACATCTCGTTCACGGTTCGCGCGGGTGAGATCGTCGCCCTCGCGGGGCTCGTGGGCGCCGGACGCAGCGAAGTCGCGCGCGCCGTGTTCGGCGTCGACCATTACCGAGATGGCACCGTGCGGGTCAACGGCAGGACAATCGCGCGCGGTCGGCCGGCCGAGGCGATGCGCGCGGGGCTCGCCCTGGTCCCCGAGGATCGGCGCAAGCAGGGGCTCGTCGTCGAGTCGAGCGTCGGGAACAACATCACGCTCGCGATCCGGCACCAGCTCTCGCGGTTGGGCCTCTTGACGGTCGGCATGCAGAACCGAGCCGCCAGGGAGTGGGCGAGTCGGCTCGAGGTGAAGTCGTACGCCCTCGACACCGTCGCGGCCACGCTGTCGGGCGGCAACCAGCAGAAGGTCGTCCTCGCGAAGTGGCTCGCGACGGAGCCGAAGGTCCTCATCATCGATGAGCCCACGCGAGGCATCGACGTCGGGACGAAGGCCGAGGTCCACCGTCTGCTCTCCCAGCTCGCCGCCGATGGGAAGGGCATCCTCATGATCTCCTCCGAGCTCCCGGAGGTGCTCGGCATGGCCGACCGCATCCTCGTCATGCGTGAGGGACGCCTCACGGCAGAGATTCCCCGGTCGGAGGCGTCCTCGGAGAACGTCATGCTCGCCGCGACCCATGCATCGGAGCAGCTCTCGTGACCGCCGCTCCCACGACCCGCATCCCCGTGTCCGGACTCGCGAAGTCGATCGGGACGCTGGGCCGGGCACGCGAGCTCGGCATCCTGCTGGCCCTGGTCCTCGTCGTGATCGCCGCCACGGCGAAGAACCCCGCCTTCCTGTTCAGCGCAGACGGCTGGCGCGACCTTCTCCTGACGCCGTCGATCCTCGTGCTCGTCGCCGTAGGACAGGCGATCGTCATCATCACTCGCAGCGTCGACCTGTCGGTCGGCTCTGTCATGGGACTTTCCGCCTACCTCACGGGGCGCCTCTTCATCGACCTGCCGTCGCTGCCGATCCCGCTCGTCGTGCTCCTCGCCGTCGCCTTCGGCGCGCTCCTCGGTCTCATCAACGGCGCCCTCGTCGCGTTCGGCAGGGTGCCCGCGATGGTCATCACGCTCGGAACGCTGTATGCATACCGCGGCATCAACGTGCTGTGGGCCGGGAGCAGCCGGGTCAACGCGTCCGACATGCCCGACGACTTCCTGGCCCTCGGCACGGGATCGATCCTGTGGATCCCGATCCTCTCGATCGTCGCCTTCGTCGTGCTGGCAGCGGCCGCCTGGCACATGCGAAACACGCGCGGCGGCCGAGAGTACTACGCGATCGGGTCCGACCCGGCTGCGGCGCAGCTCTACGGCCTGCGCGTCACACGGCGCGTGCTCACGGCCTTCATCCTGTCCGGAGCGCTCGCAGGCCTCGCAGGCGTCTTCTACGCGGCCCGATACGGATCTGTGAGCTCGCAGGCAGGCGCCGGATGGGAGCTGGATGCCGTCGGTGCCGCGGTCATCGGCGGCGTCGCGATCACCGGCGGCGTCGGATCGGTCTGGGGCGCCGCGATCGGAGCCGTGCTCCTCATGACGATCAACCGGGCACTTCCCATCCTCGGCATCCCCGACTTCTGGCAGCGCGCCGTCGTCGGCGTGCTCATCATCGGCGCGATCGTGCTCGACCGCCTCCTCGCGGTGCGGCAGAGACGGCGGCTCATCGAGGCGAGGGACGAATCATGACCGAGACCGAGACCGAGACCGCGACGACGGCGTCCGCCCGCGTCGTCCGCGATCACGACCGCCCACTGTGGCGCCGAGTCGTGCTCACGCGTGAGTCGGCGATCGTCGCACTGCTGATCCTCGTCGTGATCGTCGCGTCCGCGACGGTGCGCGGATTCGGCCAGCCCATCACCCTGACCTACCTGCTGCTCGACATCGCGCCGATCCTGCTGATCGGCCTGCCCATGACGCTCGTCCTGATCACGGGTGAGATCGACCTCTCGGTCGGCAGCATGGTCGGGCTCGCGAGCGTCGTGACGGGGGTCGGCGTCCAGGCGGGTCTGCCGTTCGAGCTGGCCGCCCTCCTCGCGCTCCTCGTCGGCGTGGTCGGCGGGGCGTTCAACGGCTTCCTCGTCACGGTCGTCGGTCTGCCATCGCTCGCCGTCACGATCGGAACGCTCGCGCTGTTCCGCGGCCTCGCGGTGGGGCTGTTGGGAACCACCGCCGTCACGGCGTTCCCGCAGGCGTGGACCTCCCTCGCGAAGGCGAGGATCGCCGGCACGACGATCCCGTACATCACGGTGCCGTTCCTGATCCTGCTCGTGATCTTCGCGGTGCTGCTGCACTTCACGCCGTTCGGGCGGGGCGTCTACGCGATCGGGCTGTCGAAGGATGCCGCACGCTTCTCCGGTGTCGACGTCGAGCGCACGAAGCTCATCCTGTTCGTCCTCTCGGGGCTCGTCTCGGCACTCGCGGGCGTGTACTACACGCTGAGGTTCGGCAGCGCGCGGGGCGACAACGCGACCGGACTCGAGCTCCAGGTGATCGCGGCCGTCGTGCTGGGCGGGGTCTCGGTCTTCGGCGGCCGGGGGCAGCTGTACGGCGTGGTCGCCGCGGCGCTCCTGATCGGCGTGCTCTCGAGCGCGCTGCGCCTCGCGAACGTCACCTCCGACGTCATCAACATCATCACGGGTGTGCTCCTCGTGCTCTCGGTCGTCACCGCGAGCGTGCTCACGTGGCTCCAGCGGGCACGGCGCCGCCCACCCCGAACGCCCCGCGCGGCGGCCTCCACGGCAACATGACGAGGTCGCTTCCCCAGCCGGCGGCATCCGTCGCCGTGCCGTCCACGAAAGGAACAGAACAATGAGGTCTGCACACAAGCGTGCCGCTGCCATCGCGGCCGTCGCCGTGACGGCGGCGCTCGCTCTCGCCGGCTGCGCCGACACCGGCCCCTCCGGAGCCCCCACCGACGGCGGCGGCGACGCCGCCAATCTGTCGATCACGTTCCTGCCCAAGAACCTGGGAAACCCGTACTTCGACACATCGAGCAAGGGCGGCAAGGCCGCCGTCGAGGAGTTCGGCGGCACATTCGCCGAGGTGGGTCCCGCCGAGGCGACACCCGACGCGCAGGTGAGCTACATCAACACGGCGACGCAGCAGGGTGTGGGCGCGCTCGTCGTCTCGGCCAACGATCCGCAGGCCATCTGCGACGCCCTCAACGAGGCGCGAGACAACGGCGTGAAGGTCGTCACGTTCGACTCCGACACCAACCCCGACTGCCGCGACCTGTTCATCAACCAGGCCACGGCCGACGGCATCGCGAAGATCCAGGTCGATCTCATCGCCGAGCAGATCGGCGATGCCGGCGAGATCGCGATCCTCTCGGCATCCGCCAACGCGACCAATCAGAACGCATGGATCGAGCAGATGAAGTCGCTGCTGGCGTCGGATCACCCCGGCATCACGCTCGTCGAGACGGTCTACGGGGACGACGACGACCAGACGTCGTTCGACAAGACGGCCGCGCTCCTGCAGTCCCACCCGAACCTCAAGGGCATCATCTCGCCCACGACGGTCGGCATCGCGGCGGCGGCCCGCTACCTGTCGACGTCGGACTTCAAGGGCAAGGTCGCTCTCACGGGCCTGGGCACGCCGAACCAGATGCGCGAGTTCGTCGAGGACGGCACCGTCACGTCGTTCGCGCTGTGGAACCCCGAAGATCTCGGCTACCTCGCGGCGTGGGCCGCGCAGGCGCTCATCACGGGCGAGGTCACGGGCGCGGAGGGCGACACCTTCACAGCCGGCAAGCTCGGCGAGTACACGGTGGGTGCGGATGCCACCGTGCTCCTCGGCGACCCGTACGTGTTCGACAAGGACAACATCGGGGACTTCGACTTCTAGCGAGTCGACGGCCCGGCCGGCATCTCCGATGTCGTCCGGGCCGCCCCGGAGGAGAGATCATGACGCGCGTCTGCTTCCAACTGCGGGTGAAGCCCGAGCTGCTCGACGAATATCTCGCACGGCACAGTCCCGTCTGGCCCGAGATGCTCGCCGAGATCGCGGCGGCGGGACGCCGCAACTACTCGCTCTTCCTCGGCGACGGAGGGCAGCTCATCGGCTACTACGAGACCGACGACGACGCGGCGGCGCAGGCGTACCTCGCGGCATCCCCCGTCGCCGCCCGCTGGGAGGCCCAGATGGCGCGCTTCTTCGTGGGGCTCGAGGGCCGCCCCGACCAGGCGGCGACGCCTCTCACCGAGATCTTCCACCTGCACGACCAGCTCGCCGCGGCCGCGGCATCCGACCACGAAGGAACGGACAGATGACGATCCTCTCCCC
The DNA here is from genome assembly GCF_011759705.1 of Microbacterium ulmi. Classification (GTDB taxonomy): domain Bacteria; phylum Actinomycetota; class Actinomycetes; order Actinomycetales; family Microbacteriaceae; genus Microbacterium; species Microbacterium ulmi. Next base: position 915,827 of record NZ_JAAOZF010000001.1, read on the forward strand.
CGACATCCTCTCGACTCTCGAGGCCCAGGGCATCGAGCTGCCCTCGTGGGCGTTCGGCAACTCCGGCACGCGCTTCAAGGTCTTCGCGACGCCCGGGACGCCGCGCGATCCCTTCGAGAAGATCGCGGATGCCGCCGAGGTCAACCGAGTGACGGCGCTCGCGCCGTCCGTCGCGCTGCACATCCCGTGGGACAAGGTCGGCTCGTACGACGACCTGCGCAGGCACGCGGAAGACCTCGGCGTGAGGCTCGGCACGATCAACTCGAACACGTTCCAGGACGACGACTACAAGTTCGGCGCCCTGACGCACGTCGACCCCAAGATCCGCCAGAAGGCGATCGACCACCACTTCGAGTGCATCGACATCATGGATGCCACGGGGTCGCGCGACCTGAAGATCTGGCTCGCCGAGGGCTCGAACTACCCGGGGCAGGCCGACATGCGCGCACGGCAGGACCGCCTGCACGAGTCGCTCGCGACGATCTACGAGCGGCTCTCGGGCGAGCAGCGGCTCGTGCTCGAGTACAAGTTCTTCGAGCCCGCGTTCTACCACACCGACGTCCCGGACTGGGGGACGTCCTACGCGCAGGTGGCCGCGCTCGGCGAGCGCGCGATGGTGTGCCTCGACACGGGCCACCACGCGCCCGGCACCAACATCGAGTTCATCGTCATGCAGCTGCTGCGGCTCGGAAAGCTCGGCTCGTTCGACTTCAACTCGCGGTTCTACGCCGACGACGACCTCATCGTCGGGGCGGCCGATCCGTTCCAGCTGTTCCGCATCATCTTCGAGGTCATCCGCGGCGGGGGTCTCAACTCGCCCGACGTCGCGTTCATGCTCGACCAGTGCCACAACATCGAGAAGAAGATCCCGGGGCAGATCCGCTCGGTGCTCAACGTGCAGGAGATGACCGCGCGGGCGCTCCTCGTCGACCGCGCGGCTCTCGCGGCGGCGCAGGAGGCCGGAGACGTCCTCGCGGCGAACGCCGTGTTCATGGACGCGTTCTACACCGACGTGCGGCCCGCGCTCGCGTCGTGGCGCGAGTCGCGGGGGCTCCCCGCCGACCCCATGGCCGCGTACGCGGCATCGGGATATCAGGAGAGGATCGAGGCCGACCGCGTCGGCGGCGTCCAGGCGGGCTGGGGCGCGTGACCCGCCTTCGCGTCCCCCTGTCCGGCATCCCCGTGTCTTGCACACTCGACCCCGAAGAGGATACGAACCGATCATGAGCAATCCCACCGTCGAGCAGCTGATCGCGCGAAGCAACCGGCTGGGCGCAGATCCGAAGAACACGAACTACGCGGGCGGCAACACGTCGGCGAAGGGCACCGAGACCGACCCCGTGACGGGAGAGCCCGTCGAGCTGCTGTGGGTCAAGGGCTCGGGCGGCGACCTCGGCACGCTGAAGCCGCAGGGCCTCGCGGTGCTGCGGCTCGACCGGCTGCGGGCCCTCACGGGCGTCTACCCCGGCGTCGAGCGGGAGGACGAGATGGTCGCGGCGTTCGACTACTGCCTGCACGGCAAGGGGGGAGCGGCTCCCTCGATCGACACGGCGATGCACGGGCTCGTGGATGCCGCGCACGTCGACCACCTGCACCCCGACTCGGGCATCGCGATCGCGACCGCGGCAGACGGGCCGGAGCTGACGACGAGGATCTTCGGCGACAGGGTCGTGTGGGTGCCGTGGCGGCGACCAGGCTTCCAGCTCGGGCTCGACATCGCCGCGATCAAGGACGCCAACCCGCAGGCGATCGGCTGCATCCTCGGCGGCCACGGCATCACGGCGTGGGGTGACACGTCGGAGGATGCCGAGCAGAACTCCACATGGATCATCGCCACCGCCGCCGACTACATCGAGAAGCACGGTGCCGCGGAGCCGTTCGGTGGAGTTCTGCAGGGCTTCGAGGGGCTGCCCGGGCCGGAGCGGCGTGCGAAGGCCACGGCACTGGCTCCGACGATCCGAGGTCTCGCCTCGACCGACAAGCCCATGGTCGGGCACTTCACGGACTCCCCCGAGGTGCTCGAGTTCCTGAGCCGCGCCGAGCACCCGCGTCTGGCCGCGCTCGGCACGAGCTGCCCCGACCACTTCCTGCGGACGAAGGTCAAGCCGCTGCTGCTCGACCTGCCCGCGACCGCTCCGCTCGACGAGCAGCTCGCACGGCTCATCGAGCTGCACGCCGAGTACCGCGCCGACTACCAGGCCTACTACGACGCCCACGCCGACGCGTCGAGCCCCGCGATCCGCGGAGCCGACCCGCTCATCGTGCTCGTGCCGGGCGTCGGCATGTTCTCGTACGGCGCCAGCAAGCAGACCGCTCGCGTCGCGGGCGAGTTCTACGTCAACGCGATCAACGTCATGCGCGGCGCCGAGGCGCTGTCGACCTATTCGCCGATCTCCGACGCCGAGAAGTTCCGCATCGAGTACTGGGCGCTCGAGGAGGCGAAGCTGCAGCGGATGCCGAAGCCGAGGTCCCACCAGGGTCGCATCGCGCTCGTGACCGGCGCGGCATCCGGCATCGGGAAGGCGATCGCGACGCGCCTCGCCGCCGAGGGCGCGTGCGTCGTCGTCGCCGACCTCGACCTCGCCAAGGCCCAGGCCGCGGCGGCCGAGCTCGGCGACGCGGATGTCGCGATCGGCGTCGCCGCGAACGTCGCCGACGCCGCGGGCGTGCAGGCGGCGATCGACGCCGCCGTCCTCGCGTTCGGCGGCCTCGACCTCGTCGTCAACAACGCCGGGCTGTCGCTGTCCAAGCCCCTGCTCGAGACGACCGAGGCCGACTGGGACCTTCAGCACGACGTTATGGCGAAGGGCTCGTTCCTCGTGTCGAAGGCCGCGGCATCCGTCCTCATCGCCCAGCGGATGGGCGGCGACGTCATCTACATCTCGTCGAAGAACTCCGTGTTCGCCGGCCCCAACAACATCGCGTACTCCGCGACGAAAGCCGATCAGGCCCACCAGGTGCGCCTCCTCGCGGTCGAGCTCGGCGAGCACGGCGTGCGCGTCAACGGCATCAACCCCGACGGCGTCGTGCGCGGGTCGGGCATCTTCGCGTCGGGCTGGGGCGCCAATCGCGCAGCGACCTACGGCGTGAAGGAGGAGGACCTCGGTCAGTTCTACGCGAACCGCACGATCCTCAAGCGCGAGGTCGTGCCCGAGAACGTCGCCGACGCCGTCTACGTCCTGACCGGTCCCGAGCTCAGCCGCACGACGGGCCTGCACATCCCGGTCGACTCGGGCGTCGCGGCGGCGTTCCTGCGATGACTCGGGCGGGCTCATTCGCGCGCCTCTCGTCGGCCGACGCGGCGGGCGCACCGCGAGTGCTGCAGTTCGGTGCATCTGCTGCGTCCATGACCGGCGCTGATGCGCACAACAGCAGCCATCGCGTGACGGCGAGCGCGCGATGAGCGCCGACGTGCGTGCGAGCGGCGGCACCGTCGCCGCGGTCGACCTCGGCGCGACGAGCGGCCGCGTCATCGTCGGGCACGTCGGGCCCGACACGCTCGACGCCGGGGTCGTGGCGCGATTCCCGAACGACCCCGTGCACACGCCCGACGGCCTGCACTGGGACGTCCTAGCGCTCTACGGCGCGGCTGTGGGCGGGCTCCGCGACGCGTTCCGCGCCGAGCCCGGCATCCGCAGCGTCGGCGTCGACTCGTGGGCCGTCGACTACGGGCTCCTGCGGGGCGGGCGCCTCCTCGGCAACCCGTTCCACTATCGCGACGCCCGCACGGCCGCCGGCGTCGAGGCGGTGCACGCACGGATGCCGCACGCCGGCCTGTTCGCCCGCAACGGCCTCCAGCTCCTGCCGTTCAACACGCTGTACCAGCTCGCCGCCGAGCCGCCGGACCTCCTCGGCTTCGCCGACACGGCCCTGCTCATCCCCGACCTGCTCGGATACTGGCTCACGGGCGTCGCCCGTGCCGAGCGCACGAACGCGTCGACGACGGGGCTGCTGCGCGTCGCCGACCGGGAGTGGGACGACGACCTCGTCTCGGCGCTCGGGCTGCCGCGCGGCATCCTTCCTCCCCTCATCAGCCCTGGAGAGACGCTCGGGATGCTGCTGCCCGACGTCGCCGTCTCGCTCGGCGCCGATGGCCCGACGGCGGTCACGGCTGTCGGCTCGCACGACACGGCGTCCGCCGTCGTCGCCGTCCCGATGCGAGCGGATGCCGCGGCCTACATCTCGTGCGGCACGTGGGGGCTCGTCGGGGTCGAGGTGGCACAGCCGGTGCTGACCGCAGACGCCCTCGCGGCGACCTTCACGAACGAGGGCGGCGTCGACGGGCGCGTGCGGCTGCTTCGCAACGTCATGGGACTGTGGGTGCTGACGGAGACGGTACGCGGGTGGGAGCGCGCAGACGGCGCGCGCATCGACCTGCCCGCCCTGCTCGCGACGGCCGCCGACGTCGACGCGGCGCGCGTGCCCGTCTTCGACGTCGACGACGCGCGGTTCCTGCCGCCGGGCGACATGCCGGCGCGCATCGACGCGTGGTGCGCCGAGCACGGCGTCGCGCGCCCCGGCACGCGCGCCGAGTACGTGCGCAGCATCGTCGAGTCGCTCGCGCAGGCGTTCGCGACGACGGCGATCGCGGCGGGGCGTCTCGGCGGGGTCGACGTGCAGACGATCCACATCGTCGGCGGCGGCGCCCTGAACGCGCTGCTCTGTCAGCGCACGGCCGACCGCGCGGGACTCCCCGTCGTCGCGGGGCCCGTCGAGGCGACCGCGCTGGGCAACGTGCTCGTGCAGGCGCGCGCACTCGGCCTCGTCGCGGGATCGCTCGAAGCCCTGCGGGATCTCGTCGTGCGCACGCACGAGCCGCGGCGGTTCGAGCCGCGCGCCTGAGCGCACGCACCCGCGCAGCAGCTCTCCGCGCGTCTGCGACGCAGGATGCCGCCGCCGACGTCTTCGCCGAGCTCGCGGCGCGCGTGCCCGCCACCCTCTGACGTCGGGCGCCGGAGGCGCCTAGCGTGAGCTGCATGGACGATCGACGACGCACGGACGACGCGGACCTCGACGCAGACGCACCTCTCGGGGGCGACGAGACGACCGAGGAGCAGCTCGAGGCCGACAATCCCGCCGAGGAGGACACGCTCAAGACGCTCGATCCCGACGCGCCGCCCGCCTGACCGGGAATCGCGCCGCCTCGGCATCCGAATCTCGGAGGATCTGGGCTGGGTCACACCCGCAGGCCCGAGCTACGGCAGCGTGAGGACGCCGTCGACGCGGCGGGGGATGCCGAGCACGTTCTCGTCGAGCAGCGCGGCCGGCAGCACGCGGGCCGGGGCGTCCTGGTATGCGAGGGGACGCTGGAAGCGGCGCGCGGCCGTCGCCCCGACCGACGTGTGCTGCGTGTTCGTCGCGGGCCACGGCCCTCCGTGGTGCTGCGACCAGGTGACGGCGACGCCCGTCGGCCAGCCCGCGAACAGCACGCGCCCCGCGCGCTCCGCGAGCACGTCGAGGACGGGCGACACGTCGTCTGACTCCTCCGCGTGGATGGTCGCCGTGAGGCTCCCCTCGAGGCCCTCGAGCACGCGGGGCAGGGCCTCGGCATCCCGATACCGCACGAGCAGCGTCACGGGACCGAACACCTCGGCGCTGAGCGTCTCGGCGTGCTCGGCGAACGTCTCGAGATCGACGGCGTAGACGAGGGGCTGCGGGATGCCGTCATCCGTCGCGGGCGCGCTCGCGACGACCTCGGCGCCGGGGACCGCCGCGAGATGCGCGAGTCCGTCGCGGAAGCCGCGGTCGATCGCGTCCGTGAGCAGACGGTGCGGCGCCGCGCCGACGTGCGCGGGAAGCGCCGCCTCGACGGCAGACCCCGACGGCACGAAGACGAGCCCAGGCTTCGTGCAGAACTGGCCGGACCCGAGCTGGAACGAGCCCGCGAGGCCCTGTGCGAGCGCGGCGCCGCGCGCGGCATCCGCCGCCTCCGTCACGACGACGGGGTTGATGCTGCCGAGCTCGCCGAAGAACGGGATGGGCGCGGGGCGCGCGGCGGCGCGGTCGGCGAGCGCCCGACCGCCGGCGACCGAGCCCGTGAACGAGCCAGCAGCGATCGCGGGATGCTCGATGAGCGCGACACCGGCCTCACGACCCTCCACGAGCGCGAAGACGCCGTCGGGCGCGCCCGCGGCCGACAGTGCCGCAGACACGAGCTCGGCGACGCGGCGCGACAGCTCGCGGTGCCCCGAGTGCGCCTTCACGATGACGGGGCAGCCGACCGCGAGCGCCGACGCCGTGTCGCCGCCCGCGACCGAGAACGCGAAGGGGAAGTTGGACGCCGCGAAGACCGCCACGGGGCCGAGCGGCCGCAGGATCCGACGCAGATCGGGCCGCGGCGGAGTCGCGTCGGGCACCGCGTGGTCGATGACGGCCTCGAGGTACGAGCCCTCCTCCACGACCGTCGCGAACAGCCGCAGCTGGCCCGTCGTGCGTCCGACCTCGCCGCGCAGCCGAACGGCGCCGAGCGCCGTCTCGCGGTCGGCGATCTCGACGAGCTCGGAGGCGGACGCGTCGAGCTCGTCCGCGACGGCGCGCAGCCAGGACGCCCGTTCGGCGTCGGAGGATGCCGCCGTGATGCGGAACGCGCGTGCCGCCGCCGTCGCGACGCGGTCGATGTCAGAGGGGGTCGAGTCGGTCATGCCGTGCTCCTCGTGGGGTCGGGGTCTGTTCTTCGGGTCTCGTTCGGATCGGACCGCTCCCGGGCCGCTCACGACGACGGGTCAGCGGAAGCGGATGCCGAGGCCTTCCGCGGGCCCGCCGCCGATGCGTCCCGCGCCGAGCGTGAGCCCGCTGGGCGCGGCGAGCGCGCCGAGCTCGTCGAGGCGCGCGTCCTCGACGATCTCGATGCGGGTCGGGGTCGCGAGGGTGAACGCGAGCGGGGCGGACAGCTCGGGCAGGAGGTGGAACGCGAGCTCGGCTCCGGCATCCTGAACCGCCTTCGCGATGCGCAGAGCCGGAGTGATCCCGCCGACGCGCACGATGTTGGGCTGGAGGACATCGGCCGCGCCCGCGTCGAGGAACTCGCGGAACCGGTACTCCGTGTGCAGGTTCTCGCCGACGGCGACGCGCACGCCCGTGCGGCGCCTGAGCTCGACGTGGCCCGCGAGGTCGTCGGCCCGCAGGGGCTCTTCGAGCCATGCGATGCGGACCGGCTCGAACGCCCCGACGGCGGCCGTCGCGCGATCGAGGTCCCACCGCTGGTTCGCATCGACCATGAGGTCGCGATCGGGCCCGATGATCTCGCGCACGGCGGTGAGGCGCTCGACGTCCTCCGCGAGGTCGGGCCTGCCGACCTTCACCTTGACGCCGCGGAACCCCGCGTCGACCCAGCGCCGCGCCTGCGCCACGAGCTCCTCGAGGGGATAGTGCAGGTTGACGCCGCTGCCGTACGCCTCGAGCGTCTCGTGGCGTCGACCCAGCAGCGAAGGGATGCCGTGCCCCGCGCGGCGGCCGACGAGGTCCCACAGCGCGAGATCGAGGCCCGCGAGGGCGATCGTCGTGACGCCTCCGCCCCCGGCCTCGTGCACGTGGCGCCATGCGTCGTCCCACCACGTCGGCTGGGCCGGCCGGCCGATCGCGAACGGCGCGAGGTCGGTGTCGAGGAGCGCCTGCACGGCCGTGCCGCCGATCGACGGCGTCCACGAGAAGCCGTGCCCGACTCCGCCCTCGGCATCCGTCACGACCACCTCGACGACGCGGATGTCGGTGACGTCGGGCCCCCACGGGCGCGAGAGCGGGATGCGGACGAGCCGCGTCCCGATCGACACGATCGGCGGGGCGTCGGCGACGGATGCCGCGGCATGCGACGCCGCGCGGTCCGCAGCATCCGTCACGACACGAGCTCCCTCCCGCGCTCGAGGAGGACCCGCAGGCGCTCCTCCTGCTCGGGGGTCGGGTCGGCGAGCGGCGGCCGGACGGAGCCGACCGGCACGCCCCCGAGTCGCAGCCCCGCCTTGATGAGCGACACGGCGAAGCCGGGTGTCTCGTCGCGCAGCCGGACCAGCGGGACGAAGAAGCCGTCGAGCAGCTCCCGCTGCCGTTCGTCGTCGCCCGCGCGATACGCGTCGGAGAACGCCGTCGCGATCTCGGGAGCCATCGCGAAGACGGCGGACGAGTACAGCGGGACGCCGATCGCGCGATAGGCCGCCTGGCTGAGCTCGGCCGTCAGGAGTCCGTTGAAGAACTGCAGGTCGCGATCTGCGCGGGATGCCGCGAGCACGAACCGCTGCATGAGGGCGACGTCGCCGACGCCGTCCTTGATGCCGACGACCGACTCGATGGCGACGATCCGCTCGACGGTCTGCTCGGTCAGCGCCATGTTGGCGCGGTGGTACACGACGATCGGCAGCCCGGTCGCCGCCGCGATCGCCTCGATGTACGCGACGAGGCCGTGCTGCGGGCCCTGCACGAGGTAGGGCGGCATGACGAGCAGTCCGCCGGCTCCGGCATCCGCAGCGGCGCGCGCGGTCTCGCGCGCGTGCCCGAGCGGGCCTCCCGCGCCCGCGAAGACCGGGACGCGCCCGCCCACGGCGGCGACCGACGCCGTCACGACGTCGCCGAACTCGCCGACCGACAGCGCGTGGTACTCACCCGTGCCGCAGGCCGCGAAGACCCCCGCCGCGCCCTCGTCGACTCCGCGCGACACGTGCGCCGCGAGGACGTCGAGGTCGGGTCTGTCGGCGGCGTCGAACGGGGTGACGGGAAAGAACAGGACGCCGTCCCGGAACGTCTCACTCATCGATGCCCTTCCCTCCTGCGTGCGTCGAGACCGTCTCGGCGTCGGCGAGCTCCGTGCGCCACGACCTGCGTGCGCGCCATCCCAGCAGCCGCTCCGCCTTCGCGCTCGAGAAGACGGGCGCCGTCGGAGGGAGGGATGCCGCGAGCCGCGCCGTCGCGGGCACGTGCCGCGCGAGCGCATCGCCGACCGGCTCGCGCACGAGCGAGTCCGCCGCCGCGACGAAGAACACCGATCCGTTGGGCGCCGCGTCGGGCTGCGTCAGCCACGCGAGGACGAAGTCGCCCGCGTCGCGCGCGTCGATGTAGTTGAACAGCGAGACGGCCGCGAGCGCGGGATCGTCGAGCCGTTCTCGGATCGTGTGCCCCTGCTGGGTCGCCGCGCCGAGCCACTCCTCGGGCGACACGACGTAGCACGGGCGGAACACGCCGACCCGCAGGGGCGTGTCGGCCCGCACGACGGACTGCACGAGCTCCTCGATCGCGACCTTTGCGAGGGCGTACGCGTTCCACGGCGCGAGCGGATGCTCCTCGTCGATGGGAAGCGCCGTCGGCTCCCATCCGCTCGGAGCGCCGTAGCCGATGACGGTCGGACTGCTCGAGATGAGCACGGCGCCGACGCCCGTCTCGCGCGCCGCCGTGAGCACGGCGAGAGAGAGGGATGTGTTGGTCTGGAACGTCACGTCGTCCGGTGCGCTGAACGGGACCGCGATGCCCGCGAGGTGCACGACGGCGTCGGGCCGATGCTCGGCGAACAGCTCCGCCGTGGACTCGGCATCCCTCAGATCGTGCACGACCTGCCGCGCCGGGAGTCCTGCGGCCTGCACCCTGTCGACCGAGACGACGTCGTGGCCGGCCTCGGCGAGCGCCTGCACGACGCTGCGACCCAGGCGCCCCGCGCCGCCCGTCACGAGGAAGCGGCTCATCGCGACTCTCCTGCCAGCGCGGACGCGGCACCCTCCCGAGGCCCGGCCAGCGCGGACTCGGCACCCTCCGGGACCCCTGCGAGGGCTGCGGCCGCGGGCCCGAGGCCGAGGTCTGCCGTGCGGACGGCCTGGCCCGTCTCGAGCGAGCGGTTTCCCGCGAGTCCGACCGCCATCGAGCGCACGCCGTCGAGCCAGGATGCCGCACGCCCGAGCGGGTCGTCGGCTCGACCGACGAACACCTCGCGCAGCAGCACGGCGTCGCCGCCGCCGTGGCCGCCCTCCGCCGCGGGGATCGCGACCTCCTCGGCCGGCTGGAAGTGCCGCTGCACGACGAGCCGCTCCGAGACGGGGCGCGCGTCCTCGTGCGCGACGGCGTCTGGCCGGGCGCTCGGGTCGACGACGGGCTTGCCGTCCGCTGCGACGAGCACGGCACCGCGCTCGACGACCGTCAGCTCGGCCCGGCCCGCCGTGCCGTTGACGGCGACGGTGTAGCCCTCCCATGGCGCGTGCGCGTTGAGCGAGTACGACATGGACGCGCCCTGCGCGTAGTCGACGACGAGCGAGAGGTTGTCCTCGATCGTGATCCCCCGATCGAAGACGTCGCGGTCGCGGAGGTAGCCGTCGTGCCCCTCCTGGTCCAAGTAGAGCCCCTTGAGGGTCTCGTCGTCGCGGAGGTCGAGGCTGAACGCGTCGCGCAGCGGCGAGTCGACCGACCCGCGCTCGGGGCGCTGCCCGAGTCCGCGACGTGCGGCGTTCTCGGCGCCGTAGAACCGGAGCCCGCCGCTGGCGAACACGCGGGTCGGGGCATCCGCGATCCACCAGTTGACGAGGTCGAAGTGGTGGCTCGCCTTGTGGATCAGCAGGCCTCCCGAGTTCGCCTTGTCGCGGTGCCAGCGCCGGAAGTAGTCCGCGCCGTGCGCCGTGTCGAGCACCCACTCGAAATGCACCGACGTCACGTCGCCGATCGCCCCGGAGGCGATGACCTGCTTGAGGGCGCTGTTGCGCGGCGAGTAGCGGTAGTTGAACGTCACCGTGACGGAGCGACCCGTGCGCTCCGCGGCCTCCGCGATGCGGCGGACCCCCTCCTCGCTCGTCGTGAGCGGCTTCTCGACGATCGCGTCGGCGCCGGCCTCGAGCGCCGTCACGACGTGCCCTGCGTGCGTGAAGTCGGGCGAGGTGATGATGACGCGCTGGATGCCGTGCTCGGCGATCGCCGTCGCGAGCTGCTCCGGCGCGAACCGGAGGGGCGCCGGCGCGCCCGTCGCGAGAACGCGCGCTTCGTGCCAGTCGAGCCGGCCGTCGTTCGTGTCCGACCAGGCGACGAGCTCGGCGACGTCGGCGTGCGGTCCGGTGATCGCGTCGACGTACATCTGCGCGCGCGAGCCCGCGCCGACGAGTGCGTAGCGGATGCGGGAGGTCATTTCTCTCTTTCGTCGCCGTGCGGCGAGGTCACTTGATGCCGGTCGTGGCGAACCCGCGCAGCAGGAAGCGCTGGCCCACGAGGAACACGATGAACAGGGGCAGGAGCGAGACGACGGACATCGCGAACATCGCGCCGTAGTTCGAGGACTCCTGCGCGTCGAGGAAGCCCTTGAGCGCCACCTGCGCGGGGAACATCTCGGGGATGCGCAGGTAGATGAGGGGACCGAAGAAGTCGCCCCACGTCCAGATGAAGGTGAAGATCGCCGTCGTCGCGATCGCCGGGACCATGAGCGGAAGCGTGATCTGCGCATAGATCCGGAAGTGCCCAGCTCCGTCGATGCGGGCCGCCTCGAAGATCTCGGTCGGGAGTGCCCGGATGAACTGCACCATGAGGAACACGAAGAACGCGTCCGTCGCGAGGAACTTCGGCACGATGAGCGGCAGGAACGTGTTGAGCCAGCCGAGCTGCTGGAAGATCACGAACTGCGGGATCAGCACGACCTGGAAGGGAAGCATGATCCCCGTCAGCATGACGGCGAACCACAGGTTGCGGTATCGGAAGCGCAGCCGCGCGAACGCGAACGCCGCGAGCGAGCACGAGATCAGGTTCCCGATGATCGCCCCGACCGAGATGATCATCGAGTTGCCGAGGTACAGCGCGAAGGGCTGCTGCAGGCCGTTCCAGCCGCTGATGTAGTTGTCGAGCGTCAGGTCGGTCGTGAAGATGCTGAGGTCGCGGAAGATCTCGTCGTTCGGCTTGAGGCTCGACACGACCAGCCAGATCAGCGGGTACAGCATCACGATCGACACGACGACGAGCACGACGTGCTTGAGGATCGATCGGACGGTCGCACCGCCCGGGCGACGACGGCGGCGCCCCAGGGCCTTTCCCGTCGTGATGAGCTCGGTCGCCAGCGGGGGCGCGGTTTCAGTCGTCATAGAACACCCAGAACTTCGAGAGCCAGAAATTGAACGCCGTGAAGGCTGCGATCACGATGAGCAGGAACCACGCCATCGCGCTCGCGGTGCCCATGTCGTAGTTGATCCAGCCGGTGCGGTAGAGGAACAGCGTGTAGAACATCGTCGAGTCGGCGGGGCCGCCCGTGCCTCCCGAGACGACGTACGCCTGTGTGAAGGTCTGGAACGCGAAGATGATCTGCAGCACGAGGTTGAAGAAGATGATCGGCGTCAGCAGCGGAATGGTGATCGAGAAGAACCGGCGGAGCTTGCCCGCTCCGTCCATCTCGGCCGCCTCGTAGTACATGTCCGGGATCTGCCGGAGGCCCGCGAGGAAGATCACCATGGGCGACCCGAACGTCCAGATGTGCAGGACGATGATCGTCCACAGCGCCCAGTCCGGGTGCCCGATCCAGCCGGGCAGGTCGTGGAAGCCGAACCAGCCGAGGAACTCGTTGAAGATGCCGTCCTTCGCGAAGACCTGGCGCCACAGGATCGCGACGGCGACCGAGCCGCCGAGCAGGCTCGGCAGGTAGAACGCCGAGCGGTAGAACGCCAGGCCCCGCATGCCGCGGTCGAGCACGAGCGCGAGCGCCAGGGCGAAGGCGAGCTGCAGCGGCACCGACACGAGGACGTACTCCGTCGTGACGCGGAAGGCGTTCCAGAACTGCGCGCTCTGGAACATCTTGATGTAGTTCTCGAACCACACGAACTCGGGCGGATTCGCGAACGGGGGCTTCAGGACGTTGTAGTCCGTCAGCGACAGGTAGAGCGACGCCAGCATCGGTCCGACGCCCAGCAGCAGAAGGCCGGCGAACCAGGGCAGCAGGAAGAGGTACCCCGCCTTGTTGTCGGGGTAGGCCTTCTTGGGGTCGACCTTGGCGCCGCCCTTCCGGGAGCTCAGCGCGATGGTGCGCAGCTCGCCGAGACTGCTCATACGACCTCCTCGTCGTGTGGTCTGCCGTGTGCGGCAGGTTCGTGAAACCGCTATCACGGGATCATTGAAAGAAGATACCTTGAGAACGACCAGGAATGCACAATCGTGTGAAACTGGCTCCGGACGCACCGCGGCCGCACGCATCTTTCGCCGACGAAAGGCTGATCTTGGCACGTCGCACGGGTCTGACCACGATCGCGGACGTCGCCGCGCGTGCCGGCGTGTCGCCCGCGACGGTCTCCCGCATCATGAACGGCCGGTTCGCGGGCGAGCCCGAGATCGCAGAGCGGGTGGATGCCGCGGCCCGCGAGCTCGCGTACTCCCCGAGCCACCTCGGCCGCTCGCTCGCCCTCGGGCAGACCAATGCGATCGCGTTCGTCGTGCCCGACCTCGGCAACCCGACCTTCCAGACGGTGCTGTCGGGCCTCAGCAAGACGGCGGCACGCGACGGCTACCGCGTCCTCGTGGCCGACTCCGCCGAGTCGCCCGGCGACGAGCCGCTCCTCGCCGCCGACACCCGTCGCCGCTGCGACGCGCTCGTCCTGTGCGCGCCGCGCATGCCCGACGACCGGCTCGTCGCCCTCGCCGAGAGCCTGCGCCCGCTCGTGCTCATCAACCGCCCGCACCTGGCCGTCGACGCGCCCTCGCTCGCGATCGACTACGAGTCCGGCATCCAGCGGGTCGCGCAGCACGTCTACGACCTCGGCCACCGGCATCTCGTCTACGTCGCGGGCCCCGAGCGCAGCGTCTCGAACCGCCACCGTGTGACGGGGCTCGATGCCTTCGCCCGCGTGCACCCCGACGTGCGACTCGACACGGTCGCGGGGGGTGCGAGCTCTGAGGAGGGGATCGCCGCCGCGGCATCCGTCGTCGGCACCGGCGCGACGGCGGCGATCGCGTACAACGACCTCGTCGCGATCGGGCTCATGAACGCGCTCATCGACCGGGGGGTTCGCGTGCCCGAAGACCTCTCGGTGACTGGGATGGACGACATCCCGTTCGCAAGGTTCACGTCGCCGCCCCTGACGACGGCATCCGTCCCGCACTTCGAGCTCGGCGTCGAAGCGTGGCGGCGGATGCACGCCCTGATCAGGCATGAACAGCCGGCGCACGATCTGACGTTCCAGCCGCGCATCGAGGTGCGGGGCTCCACGGCCACGCCTCGAGGCGCCTGACATTGTTGGCTTCGATAACAAAACGGCCTCACCTGCGTTGACACGACGCCGTGGGCATGCATACTGTTCCGAGATAGCGATTTCACGAAGCCGTGGCATCGCCACAACAAGGGGGAGTCGGTCCTGGATTCCCGCACGAGTCGTCACCCCCGGCGCCTCGCAACCTGATACGAAAAGAGTCGCAATGACGCGTACAGCACGTTCCCTCGCGGGGAAGGCGTCCCTCGGCGTCGTCCTCGTCGGAGCGCTCGCCCTTGCGGGCTGCGCCGGTGGCACGACGCCCTCCGACACCGAGTCGCCGGAGGCGTGGGACCCGCACGCCCAGAAGGCCCAGATCGAGATCGCCTGGTGGGGCAACGAGGAGCGCGCAGCGCTCTTCCAGCAGGTGATCGACGCCTTCGAGGAGGAGTATCCCGAGATCACCGTCACGGGCAACTCCTACGGCGCACCCGACGACCTGTTCAACCGCCTCGCGACCGACTTCGGCGGCGGCGGCACGACGGCGCCCGACGTCTTCGCGCTCGGCGGCGCGAAGCCGCAGGAGTACGGCTCGAACGGCCTGCTCCTGCAGCTCGACGCGGGCGACCAGATCGAGACGATCTCCAACTCGAAGCTCTACCCCGACTTCTCTCTCACGAACGCGATCGTCGACGACAAGCTCTACGGCCTGCCGACGGGCGGAAACGCGACCGCCGCGTTCGTCAACACGAAGATCTTCGAAGAGGCCGGCGTGGCCGTCCCCGACGACGGCTGGACGTGGGACGACCTCGTCGAGGCCGCGAACGAGATCGGCTCGAAGCACCTGACGACCGACACGGGCGCTCCCATCATGGGCATCGACCTGCGCATCCAGGACATCCTCGGCACCTACACGGGCCAGGAGACCGAGTTCGGCATGTACGACTGGGACGGCAACCTCGCCGTCGGCGCCGACGTCATCGCCGACTGGTACACGATCGAGGAGGACCTGCTCGAGGGCGGCGGACTGCCCGACCCGACGGTCGTCACGACGAACTGGAACCTGCCGACCGACCAGCAGCCCTACACGCTCGGCCAGGCCGCCATCACGTTCGGCTACAGCAACCTGGTGAACGGACCCTACGGCCTCGACGGCGCGACGAAGATCCTCACGCCGCCGACCAACACCGACAAGTCGGGCGTCGCCCTGCTGCCGTCGGCGTTCTGGTCGGTAAACGCCGCCACGAAGTATCCCGAGGCCGCGGCGCTGCTCATGGACTGGTTCCTCAGCCCGGAGGCCGCCGACCTCATCAAGGACACGCGCGGCGTGCCGTTCCGGGACGACACCGCATCGGCCGTCATCCCGACGCTCACGGGCGGCGCCGCCACGGCGGCCGAGTACGTGCAGTCGGTGCTCGACTCGGGCGAGGTCGCTCCCCCGCAGCCCAACGGCGGCGCGAACATGAACAGCCACTCGCAGACGTACGAAGCCGAGGTGCTCTTCGGGCGCCAGACGCCCAAGGAAGCGGCCGACAACTGGGTCGCCGCCCTCAAGGCCGACCTCGAGGCTGCGAAGTAGCCACGACTCGCAGGGCGATTCGACTCGTGCGGGCGGTCTCGGAAGAGGCCGCCCGCACGGGCGTCTCCAGGGAAGGATGATGACCGTGGCAGCGATCGACGAGGCCCTCGCACGGCTGCGCAGCGCCGAGCCCGCGTACGGCGTGGCGTTCGTCGCGGTGGGCGGGCCCCTCGAGCGGCGGTGGCGGCAGGCCGCCGACGAGCTCGGCGCCTGCATCCGTCCCATCGGCGGTGGCGCGCCTCTGCTCAACGAGGGCGGCGTCTACGACGGCGCGTGGATCGAGAGCACGGGAACGATCAACGCGGAGGTGCTCGACCGGTTCGCCCCCGGCGTCACGCGCGCGACCCACCTCCGGTTCGCGGCGGAGCAGCGCGCCGACGGGCTCATGCCGTACAAGGTGACGCCCACGGGCCCCGGGTTCAGCCAGATCCAGCTCGTGACGCCGCTCGCCCGGTGCGTGTGGAACCACTACCTGCTCACGGATCGCGCCGATCGCGAGTACCTCGCGACGATGTACACGGCGATGTCCCGCATGGACGAGTGGCTCGCGACGCACCGCGACACCCGCGGCACGGGCGGGGTCGAGGCCTTCTGCACGTTCGACACGGGCCACGACGCGTCACCACGATTCTGGTTTGCGCCCGACAGGTGCTTCCGGGGCGAGGCATCCCTCGTCGACCCCTCGCACCCGAGCCTGCCCTACGTCGCTCCCGACCTCACGGCGAACGTCGCGTGCCAGCGCACATACCTCGCGCTCATCGCCGAGGAGCTGGGACAGGATGCCGCGCCCTGGCGCGCGAAGGCGCAAGCCTCCCTCGCGGCCCTGTGGGAGCAGTGCTGGGACGCGCAGAACGGCACGTTCTACGATCGGGACCGCACCGGCGAGCACGTGCGCGTCTCGTCCGACGTGCTGCTGCGGGTGCTCGCGTGCGAGGTCGGCGACGACGCCTTCTTCGCCGAGGCGCTCGAACGGCACCTCTTCCACACGCGCCGGTTCCTCTCGCCGCACGGGTTCACGTCCCTCTCGATGGACGACCCGCGCTTCGACCGCGACTTCCGCCGCAACTCGTGGGGCGGACCCGTCAACTTCCTGGCACAGCTGCGCGCCCCTGCCGCATTCGAGCACCACGGCCGCGGCGGCGAGCTCGCGGTCGCGTCGCAGGGGGTGCTGACGGCCCTCGCGCTCGCCGATCGCTTCCCGCAGACGCTCGACCCGTGGAGCGGCGAAGCCGGGTACACGTCGGCCTACTCGCCGTCGATCCTGTGGCTTCTCGATGCCGTCGAGCGGTGGTTCGGCATCCTGCCGCACCCGGACGGCTCGCTCTCGTTCACGGCGCTCCCTCCGACCCGACTCGGCCACGGCGCTGCGGCTCACGCCGTCGGGTACCGCCGCGTCGTCGACGGGGCGACGTGGGAGCTCGTCGGCGACGACGAGCGCAGCGTCGTGCTCCGCGATGGCGTCGAGGCGCTCGCGCTCGGCCGCGGCGAGCGCGTCATGCTCGACCGCGCGGGAGCCGTGCTGTCGAGGCAGACGCTCACGAGCATCGCACCGCGGTTCTGACTCCGGGCGCTCCCGCCGCGTCGCCGCGTCCGCGATCCCGCCGCGTCGCCGCGTCGGCATCCGCATCGAGCCGGTCCAGGAGCGTCGGCGCCGGTCCACGCGCGTCGCACCGACCCGGGCGCGTCGGCGGACGCGTCATGCCGATCCAGGCGCGTCGGCGCCGTCCGGGCGCATCGGCGGACGCATCGCGCCGGTCCAGGCGCGTCGCCGCCGGTCCGGGCGCGTCAGCTCGGCGGCTCGGCGGCTCGGCGGTCCAGGCGCGTCAGCGTCGCGGCGGCGGCTCGGCGTCGGTCCAGGCGCGTCGGCGTTGTCCAGGCGCGTCGCGCCGATCCGGGCGCTCCCGCCGCGTCGCCGCGTCCGCGATCCGGCCGCGTCGCCGCGTCGCCATCCGCGTCGCGCCGATCCATGTCCGTCGGCGTCGGTCCGGGCGCGTCGCGCCGACCCAGACGCGTCGGCGGACGCCGTCAGTCGAACGGCATCGGCTGCGGGCGCAGGATGCCGCGCACGGGAGCCGCGGGCCACGCGGGATCGACCGTCAGCACCTCGACGACGCCGTGCGACACGACGACGGTGTCCTCGGCCTTGTGCCGCGGGGCCGTGGGGTTCCATGCGAACGCCTGGCCGTCCACGACGACGTCGGACGCACTCGGCGTCGCCCGCGGGTCGCGGCCGACATAGCCCGTCGGGCCGCCCTGGTGGTGGCGGCGCCACTCGTCGGGGCCGAAGCCGTGGCGCTCGTACGACGTCGCGATGTCGGCGAGCACGGCCGAAAGCGCGCGTCCGGGACGTGTCGCGGCGAAGGCGTCGGCCTCGACCTTGTGCAGGCGCACGGCGGTCTCTGCGGCGCCCGGCTCGTCGCCGACCCAGCGCGTGAGGTTGGCCATGAGGCCGGCGCGGCGCGCCCCGACGACGATCATCGCGCGACGCCCGAGCGGCGCGTGGGTGGGCAGGGGATGCCGCAGCCCGAGCCGGTCCTGCCCCGCGACGAGCAGGACGGCCGGCTCGGCGCCGATCGCGACGATCTCGCGTGCGAGGAGGGCGGCGACCTCTCGCTCGGAGTGCTCGGATCGGAGTGTCGCGAGCAGGCGCGTGACGGCGGCCGCGGCATCCCGCCCCAACGTCCGATAGCGCGCGAGCTCCTGCGGCAGCAGATCGGCCCTGAGCGCGCGGAGGTCTGCCGCGACGTCGGCCTCTGCGAGGCACGCAGCGCGAGGCAGCGGCGCGAACCACGGCACGGCCCGCACCTCGAATCCACCGAGATCGCCGAGCTCCTCCGCGACGAGACGGTCGAGCTCGTTCTCGTAGACGTGCAGCGTCGCGCCCTCGCGATCGACGACGGCGGACAGGACGGGATCGCCGCCCATGGGCACCGACACGCGCGCGCCGTCGAGGAGCCAGCCGAGCGCCTCGCGAGACGTGAGGGCGACGGATGCCGCTCCCCGACGATCGAGCAGGTCGCGGACGCGCTCGAGCTTGACGGTGCGATCCGTGCGTGCGCGCGACGCGACCCTGTCGTCGTCGACTTCGATCGTCACCGTCTGGCCCCCTTGCGGAACGTGTGCTCCGAGCTTAGCTGTGAAAGCGCTTTCTCATGGTCAGCGACGGACGGATGCCGTGCGTCCGGCCGGCCCGGGATTCCCGGGCCCCGGCGGGACTCACGCTTCGCGGGTGATCGTGACCTTCACGTGCAGGTTCGACTTGAACGGGCCCGCATACACGCCGCGCAGCGGCGGGACGTCGTTGTAGTCGCGGCCACGACCCACGAGGACGTGCCGATCGCCGATCTCGATGTTGTTCGTGGGGTCGAAGCCCTGCCACTCGCCCGCGAACCACTCCACCCACGCGTGGGACTCGCCCGTGACGGCGACGCCGACCTCGGCATCCTTCTTCGGATGCAGGTATCCCGAGACGTACCGCGCGGGGATCGCGACGTGGCGCAGGGCGCCCAGCGTGATGTGGGCGATGTCCTGGCAGACGCCCTTTCGCGCCTCCCACGCCTCGGTCGCCGTGGAGTGCACCCCCGTGATGCCGTGCATGTACTCGACCGCGTCGCCGATCGCCATCGAGATCGCGTGCGCCGCCTCGCCCGGACGGTCGTGCTGCGCCGCGATCGACGTCGCGAGCGCCGCGACCTCGGGGTGCGGCGTGGTGCGCGTCGTCTGGCCCAGCTGCTCGACCGTCTCGATCGACCGGGAGATCTCGTGCGCGAGGGCGTCCCATGAGACGTCGTGGTGCTCGAGCGGCCGCGGACGCACCTCGACGAGCGAGCGGGCCGTGATCCTGAGCTCGGTGTGGGGCGAGAGGACGTCGAACGCGGCGACGCGCGTGCCGAAGTAGTCGACGTACTGGTTGACAGACGTCGACGGCTCGATGTCGAGCTGGGAGCTCAGCACGAACTGGCTGTCGGTCGAGCCGGGGAGCATGCGCGCCTCGTTGTACGACGCCGAGACATCGCCCTGGTACGAGAAGCCCGTCGCATGCTCGATGCGCAGTCGCTTCATGAGATCTCTCCGATCCAGCTGGGCTCGGCCTGTGTCGGGAAGAACCGCTGGCGGATCGCCTCGGATGCCTCGCGCGTGACCTTCTGCACGCGGTCCATGTGGGTCGGCAGCTCGTGCAGGATCTCGCTGATGGGCCGGTACTCGAGGTCGTTGCGGATCTGGCCGAGGGCGCGCAGCACCGTGTTCGAGTGGCCCACGCGGTCGGCGCGAGGGTCGATCGCGCTCATGCAGTCCTCCGCGCGCTGGATCGAGTAGATGATCGACCGCGGGAACAGGCGGTCCAGAAGCAGGAACTCCGCGGCGTTGCGGGCGCTCGGCATCCCGCGGTACGTGCGCAGGTACGCCTCGTACGCGCCGCACGACCGGAGGATCGTCGTCCACGACGGGCCGGACGCCTCCGTGAGCGATCGGGTCGCGAGCAGCCGCGCCGTCATGTCGGCCCGCTCGATGCTGCGGCCGAGCGTGAAGAACTGCCACGCCTCGTCGCGGCTCGTCGAGGAGTCGACGATGCCGACGGCGAGCGCCGCCCGCTCGCGGACCCACTGGAAGAACTCGTGCACTTTCTCGTTGTTCAGGCGCCGCGGCATCCGCGCGTTGGTCGTGTTCAGACACTCCCACAGCTCGCTCGAGACGATCTCGCGCGCCCGCCGGGCGTTCTCGCGGGCCGCGGTGAGGGCGTACGAGATGCTCGACGGGTTCATGCGGTCGACGGCCAGTCGTGCCAGCACGTCCTCGCGCCCGACGACCTCGAGCTCGTCGGGCGACGACGAGCCCATGACGGCGAGGAGCGACCGGCAGGCTGTGTCCTCGTCGATCCACGGGTCTTCGAGGAGGAGCTGGAGGTGCACGTCGAGGATGCGCGCCGTGCCGTCGGAGCGCTCGATGTACCGCCCGATCCAGAACAGGGACTCGGCGATGCGGCTCAGCATCCCGTCTCACCGCCCTCCGCTGTCCCGCGAGTCCATCTCGCCCCGCCGAGTCCAGCCTCGACGTCCGCAGCCCCGCCATGGACTCGGCGATGCGTGGTGGACTCGGTGACGGATGCCGCGGAGACAGGGGATGGCGCGGCGACAGAGGATGCCGCGGCATCCCGAGCCTGCTGCTGCTGCTCCTGCTGCTCGACCTGCGAGAGGGGGCGGTCCTGCGGCGAGTGCGCCGGCACCGGCTGCCCGTCGTAGATGATCGGGATCGCCGCGGTGACGGTCGCCGCCTGGTCGGCCACGAGGCCCGCGAGACCGTTCCCCTGGCCGTACTCGACGTGGCCCGGGGCGGCTCCGCCGACGATCCAGGTGTCCTTCGATCCGCCGCCCTGGCTCGAGTTGACCACGAGCTGGCCCTCGGGGAGCGCGACGCGCGTGAGCCCGCCGGGCAGCACCCAGATGTCGTCCCCGTCGTTGACGGCGAAGGGCCGCAGGTCGGCGTGCCGCGGCCGCATCCCGTCCTCGACGAGCGTCGGGATCGTCGAGAGCATGACGACGGGCTGCGCGATCCAGCCCCGAGGATCGGCCTTGAGGCGTTTGCGGAGCCTGTCGAGCTCGGCCTTCGAGGCATCCGGACCCACGACCAGGCCCTTGCCGCCCGAGCCGTCGACGGGCTTGACGACCAGTTCGTCGAGCCGGTCGAGCACCTCCTCGAGGGCGCCGGGATCTTCGAGCCGCCACGTGTCGACGTTCTTCAGGATCGGCTCCTCCGCGAGGTAGTACCGGATCAGGTCGGGCACGTACGTGTAGAGGAGCTTGTCGTCGGCGACGCCGTTGCCGACCGCGTTCGCGATCGTGACGTTGCCCAGGCGCGCGGCGAGCATGAGCCCGGGGGCCCCGAGCATCGAGTCGGCGCGGAACTGGAGCGGGTCGAGGAAGTCGTCGTCGACGCGGCGGTAGATGACGTCGACCCGGCGGGGACCCTTCGTCGTGCGCATGAAGACCTTGCCGCCGATGCACAGGAGGTCGCGGCCCTCGACGAGTTCGACCCCCATGAGGCGCGCGAGGAGCGTGTGCTCGAAGTACGCGGAGTTGTAGACGCCGGGGGTCAGCACGACGACGTTGGGATCGTCGATGCCCGCGGGCGCCGACGCGCGCAGCGCCGCCAGGAGCTTGTTGGGGTAGTCGCCGACCGGCCGCACGCGCATCGAGACGAAGAGCTCGGGCAGCGTCTGCGCCATGACACGGCGGTTCGAGATGACGTAGCTCACGCCCGACGGGACGCGCACGTTGTCTTCGAGCACCCGCATCTCGCCGTGCTCGTCGCGGATGAGGTCGATGCCCGAGACCTGGATGCGCACGCCGTTCGCGCTGCGGATGCCCGCGGCCTGCCGGTAGAAGTACTGCGACGACGCGATCAGGGCCGCGGGCAGCACGCCGTCGCGCACGCAGTGCTGGTGGCCGTATGCGTCGTCGAGGAAGGCCTCGAGCGCTCGCACCCGCTGCTTGACGCCCGCCTCGACGCGCGACCACTCGTCGTACGTGATGATGCGGGGAACGGCGTCGAGCGGGAACGGGCGCTCCTCGCCCGCGAAGTCGAACGTCACGCCCTGAGCGAGGTACGAGCTCGCGAGCGACTCGGTGCGCCCTCTGAGCTCTTCCTGCGTCATCTGGGCGAGCGCCTGGTACAGCTCGCGATAGGCCTCGCGCGACTCCGCAGGGGTCCCGGAGGTCACGGAGCCGCCGAACATCTCGTCGAACGCGGGGATGCCTGACGGTGTCTTGCGCGGCGCCAGAGTGGAGCCGTATCCGTCGAAGAGATCACCCATGCGGATGAGCCTAGTCCGGGCCATGTTGCCCGCGTGTTTCGGGAGAACGGATGCCGCGCCGGCGCTCCTGCGCAGTCGCCGAGGATCGCCCTCTCCGCGCTCGCGCGGACGTACGCTCTCCTCGTGACCCTCCCGCGCCGAGGCGCCGGCCGCGCCGCCCCCGCGGCGGCGGGCATCGCGTCGGTCGCGCTCGGCGCGGGGCTCGGCGAGCTCGTCGCGGCGCTCCTGGCACCTCCCGCGAGCCCGTTCGCCGTCATCGGCGGCGGACTCATCGACCTCGCGCCCGCGTGGGCGAAGGACGCCGCGATCGGCCTCTTCGGCACGGGCGACAAGATCGCGCTGCTCGTCGGCATCGCCGTCGTCGCGCTCGTCCTCGCCGCCGTCGCGGGCGTCCTCGAGTCACGGCGGCCGCCATGGGGCCGGATCGTGATCCTCGCGCTCGCGGGGGTCGGGGCCGTCGTGGCGACGTTCCGACCCGACGCCTCGCTCATCGCCTGGCTGCCCGCCGCCGTCGCGGGCGTCGTCGGCGCCGTCGCGCTCGCGTGTCTGCTGCGGCTGCTCGGGGCCGATCGCAGAACTCCACTGATTCCGCAGGACGACGACGATGCGGCAGCCCCAGAGCCGCGCGCCGCGGTAGATCCGTGGAGTTCTGCAGGCCCGATCGACCGCCGCCGCTTCTTCGCCTGGACGGGCGCGACGGCGGGCACGGGCATCCTGGCCGTGATCGGCGCGAACCTGCTGCAGACGGGCTCACGCACGGTCACGGCTGTGCGCGAAGCGCTGCGGCTTCCCCGCGCCGCGACGACGGCGCCGCCTGTGCCTGCGACGGCCGAGTTCGGCATCTCGGGGCTCACGAAGGTCATCACGCCGAACGACCGGTTCTACCGCATCGACACGGCGCTCATCGTGCCGCAGGTCTCGACGGCGGACTGGAGCCTGCGCATCCACGGACTGGTCGAGGACGAGGTGACGATCACGTGGGACGACCTTGTCGCGCTCCCCCTCGAGGAGAGCATCACGACGCTCGCGTGCGTGTCGAACCCCGTCGGCGGCGACCTCATCGGCAACGCCAAGTGGCTCGGATACCCCATCCGTCTTCTGCTCGAGCGCGCCCGCCCGACGGCGGACGCCGACATGGTGCTCTCGCGCTCGATCGACGGGTTCACGGCATCCACCCCGCTCGAAGCGCTCACGGACGACCGCAACGCGATCCTCGCGATCGGCATGAACGACGCCCCCCTGCCGCTCGAGCACGGCTTCCCCGTGCGGATGGTCGTGCCCGGGCTCTACGGCTACGTCTCCGCGACGAAGTGGGTCACCGAGCTCGAGGTGACCCGATTCGACCGCGCGCGCGGCTACTGGACCGAGCGCGGCTGGTCGGAGCGGGGCCCCATCAAGCTCGAGTCGCGCATCGACCTGCCCCGGCACGCGCAGGGCCTGTCGGCGGGCGACACCGTCATCGCGGGCGTCGCGTGGCAGCAGCAGGTCGGCGTCTCCCGCGTCGAGGTGCAGATCGACGACGGCCCATGGCAGGATGCCGAGCTGGCGACGGCGATCTCGGACGACACGTGGGTGCAGTGGCGGATGCCGTGGACGGCGACGGAGGGCGACCACACCGTCCGCTGCCGCGCGACGAGCAAGGACGGTGAGCGGCAGACGTCAGACCGCGTGCCGCCGGCTCCCGACGGCGCGACGGGCTGGCACGAGATCTACGTGCCGGTGTTCTGACGCAGTCCCGCGTCTCACCCCGCCGCGATGCGGCGGGATCAGCCCGCGAGCACGACCCTCAGCTGCTCGACGGCCCAGTCGAGCTCGGTCGCGCGGATGACCAGCGGCGGCGCGATGCGGATGGTCTGCCCGTGGGTGTCCTTCACGAGCACGCCCCGCGCGAGCAGGCGCTCGGCGACCTGGCGCCCCGTCCCCACGGCGGGGTCGATGTCGACGCCCGCCCACAGCCCCGCGACGCGCACCGCCGTGACGCCGTGCCCGACGAGCTCGCCCAGGCGCTCCTCGAGGTGCAGGCCGAGCGCGGCGGCGCGGCGCTGGAGCTCCCCCGTCTCGAGCAGCTCGACGACGCGCAGCCCGACGGCCGCCGCGAGCGGGTTGCCGCCGAACGTCGAGCCGTGCTCGCCCGGTCGGATGACCCCGAGCACGTCCGCGTCGGCCACGACCGCCGACACGGGCAGGATGCCGCCGCCCAGCGCCTTGCCGAGCAGGTACACGTCGGGCACGACGTCTTCGCGATCGCAGGCGAACGTCTCGCCGACGCGACCGAGGCCCGACTGGATCTCGTCCGCGATCAACAGCACGTTGTTGCGCGTGCAGATCTCACGCACGGCGGCCAGGTATCCGTGCGGGGGGACGATGACGCCCGCCTCGCCCTGGATCGGCTCGATCAGGACGGCGGCCGTGTCGGGGGTGATGGCCGCCTCGATCGCCGCGGCGTCCCCGAACGGCACCGAGACGAACCCGGGCGCGTACGGGCCGAAGTCGTCGCGGGCCTGCGGATCGTCGCTGAACCCGACGATCGTCGTCGTGCGGCCGTGGAAGTTGCCGTTCGCCACGACGACGGTCGCGGCATCCTGAGGCACTCCCTTGACGCGGTACGCCCACGCCCGCGCGACCTTGATCCCCGTCTCGACGGCCTCGGCGCCCGTGTTCATGGGCAGGACGAGATCCTTGCCGCACAGCCGGGCGAGCGCCGACGCGAAGCCCGCGAGCTTGTCGTTGTGGTACGCCCGGCTCGTGAGCGTGATGCGTTCGAGCTGCTCGTTCACGGCCTCCAGGAGCGCGGGATGCCGGTGCCCGAAGTTGAGGGCCGAGTACGCCGACAGCAGGTCGAGGTAGCGCTTGCCCTCGACATCCGTCACCCATACGCCCTCGCCCTTGGCGATGACGACCGCGAGCGGATGGTAGTTGTGCGCGACGTGGAGCTCTTCCGCGTCGATGACGCGGATCGTGCCGGTGTAGAGAGCGGGAGTCGCGCTCATCGCGGGCCTCGCAGCTCGAGCGTGCAGCACTTGATCCCGCCTCCGCCGAGGAGGAGCTCGGAGAGGTCGACGAGAACGGGGGTGTAGCCGCGCTCGCGCAGCTGCGCCTCGAAGCCCTTCGCGCGGGGCGAGATGATGACGTTGCGGCCGTCGCTGGCGGAGTTGAGTCCGAACACGGCGCCGTCGTCGTCGGAGACGCGGATCGCGTCGGGGTAGCGGTCGGCGAGGATGCCCTGGCTGCGCTCGTCGAACGCGTGCGGCAGGTAGGCGATGTCGGCGCGCTCGACGCCGCCGGGGCCCTCGACGGGGTCGAGGACGGCGATCGCCGTGTCGAGGTGGTAGAACCGCGGATCGACGAGCTGGAGCGAGACGACCTCCCGGCCGAAGACCTCTCCCACTTCGCGGTGGCTGTCGCCGGTCGAGCGGAACCCCGTGCCGGCGAGGATCGTGTCGCCGACGAGGAGGAAGTCGCCTTCGCCCTCGTTGACCTCGCGCGGCACCACGACGTCGTAGCCGTTGTCGCGGAACCAGTCCATGAAGGCCGGCCCCTCGGGCACGCGCTCCTGGAAGCGGAACCGCGCGCCGTACGCGATGCCGTCGACGACGAAGCCGCCGTTGGCCGTGTAGACCATGTCGGGCAGGCCCGGGATGGGGTCGATCAGCTCGACGTCGTGGCCGAGCCGGAGGTAGGTGTCGTACAGCGCCTGCCACTGCCGAAGCGCGCGGGACGTGTCGGTCGGATTGGCCGGCTCCATCCACGGGTTGATGGTGTAGCTGACGGTGAAGTGCTCGGGGCGGCACATGAGATATGTGCGGCGCTGCTGGATCCGGCCGGTCGTGGGCATCGCCGGAGACTCTTCCGGTCCGTGAGCCTGTCGAAGGGTCGTGGACATTTCGCTCCTCAATCGCTTGGGGATGGCGGACGCTGTCCAGAGGCCCGGCGGAGCTGTGTGAAGCCGGCGACCCGGGCACGCCGGTGACCATTCTCGCACGCTCCCCGGCGGGTCTTGGCCGCACGTGCCGTTATCCGATCCGTCACCGCCGCGTCTCCTGCGCGGTGCCCGCCGGACACCTTTCGCGCTCACCGTGGGAAGACACGCCGGGAGGTCCAGTGGAGCAGATCGCACCGATCGCATGGGTGGAATCGCCCCTGCAGCTGATCGGCGCCGCCGAGTGGGCGGCCGCTGCGGGACTCGCCGTGCCGGTCGCGGGCCGACTCACGCCCCAGATGTCGGAGACGGCCGACGAGCTCGTGGCCCGCGGCGCGTGGTTCGGCCGCCTCGAGCCGTATCTCGGCATCCCGTGGCGGCTGCTTGCGCAGCACGGGCACTGGCTCGTCGGCGACGGCTTCTCGGGGCAGTTCCGGCTCGCGGCGACCGTGCTGCGCCCCCGCACCGTGACGTTCCTCGACGACGGCGCGAACACGCTCGCGCTCGGGGACGCGCTCCTCGGCCGACGCGCGTTCGCCCGGCCCGACGTCGCTGAGAAGGGGCTCACGACGACCTTCGCGCCGTTCGCGATGGAGACCGTCCTGCGCCGCGCGCGCGGGGGGCGGGTCGAGTTCTTCACGGCGTTCGATCTGGGCACCGAGCGGCGCGTGGCGCTGCGCGACCGCGGGTTCTCGCTGCGGCAGCACGAGTTCGCGTGGACGCGCGCCTCCGCTCGGCCTGCCACGAACCTTGGCGACCGCGTCGTGCTGGGCAGCGCGCGCCCCGTCGACGGCCGCATGAC
Source organism: Microbacterium ulmi (assembly GCF_011759705.1). GTDB lineage: Bacteria > Actinomycetota > Actinomycetes > Actinomycetales > Microbacteriaceae > Microbacterium > Microbacterium ulmi. The sequence goes on from NZ_JAAOZF010000001.1 coordinate 943,049, forward strand.
CCTCGACGCCTACCTCGAGTGGCTCTCCGCCGTCGCCCGCGACCGGGTCGTCTCCTACCTCCCGCACCGGCGCGAGACCGACGCGCAGCTCGCAGCGGTCGCCGCCGTGCCGCGCGTCGAGGTCGTCCCGTCGCACCTGCCGGTCGAGCTCGTGCTCGCGGGGGCGCAGGGGCCGCTCGACGTCGTGACCCTCCCGTCGAGCACCACGACGACGCTCTCGCTCGTCCTCGGCGCCGGGGCGACGGTGAACGGCCGTGCCGTCCGCGCGACGGCCGCGAGGATCCGATCGGCCGAGGCCTCGGAGCGGCGGGCGCAGGCATGAGCGAGGTCGTCGCCGTCATCCCGGCCCGCGGAGGGTCGAAGGGCATCCCGCACAAGAACCTCGCACGCGTGGGGGGCGTGCCGCTCGTCGCGCGGGCGATCGCCGCGGCGCTGCGGGTCGACGAGATCGACCGGGTCGTCGTCTCCACGGACGACCCCGACATCGGCGGCGTCGCACGGGAGTGGGGCGCCGAGGTCGTCGAGCGGCCCGCAGAGCTCTCCGGCGACACGGCGACGTCCGAGAGCGCGCTCCTGCACGCGCTGGAGGTGCTCGAGGGGCGGGGCGTCGACGTCCACGTCCTCGTGTTCCTGCAAGCGACCTCGCCGTTCATCGACCCGGTCGCGCTCGCAGAGGCTGTGCGGATCGTCCGCGCCCGGCGCCGCGACAGCGTGTTCTCCGCCGTCGAAGACCACGGCTTCCTGTGGCGCAGGGGGCTCGGCGATGCGGCCGAGGCCGTCAACCACGTCGCGGAGTTCCGTCCGCGTCGGCAGGACCGCGAGCCGCAGTACCTCGAGACGGGCGCCTTCTACGTGCTCCGCGCCAAGGCGTTCCGCCTGTCGGGACACCGGTTCTTCGGCTCCGTCGGCATGGTCGAGGTGCCGGGGCACACGGCGATCGAGATCGACGACGAGTGGCAGCTCGACGTCGCGCGCGCTCTCGCGCCTCGGCTCGAGGCACGCACGCCGATCGACGTCGACGCCGTCGTGACCGACTTCGACGGCGTGCACACCGACGACACCGTCACGGTCGACGAGCGCGGCGAGGAGTCGGTGCGCGTGAGCCGCTCAGACGGCATGGGCGTCGCGCTGCTGCGGCGCGCCGGCATCCCGACCCTCATCCTCTCCACGGAGCAGAACCCCGTCGTGTCGGCACGGGCGCGCAAGCTCCGCGTCGACGTCCGTCAGGGCGTCGACGACAAGGCGGCGGCGCTGCGCGAGTGGGCGGATGCCGCGGGCGTGCCGCTGGCCCGCATCGCGTATCTCGGCAACGACGTGAACGATCTCGCGTGTCTCGAGCTCGTCGGCTGGCCCGTCGCGGTCGCCGACGCGCATCCCCTCGTCGCCGCGGCGGCGCGCACGGTGGTGACCGCGAAGGGCGGCGACGGGGCGGTCCGCGAGCTCGCGGAGCGCGTCCTGCGCGCACGAGCCGAGGACCGCGACAACGCCCGCGCCCCCAAGCACGCCCGCGCCCCCAAGAAGGAGAGGACGCCCTCATGACGGTCGCCATCGGATCCCGCACGATCGGAGGCGGACGGCCGACGTACGTCGTCGCCGAGATCGGCCTCAACCACAACGGCGACGTCGATCTCGCCAAGCGCCTCATCGACGTCGCGGCGGACGCGGGGGCGGATGCCGTCAAGTTCCAGAAGCGCACGCCCGAGCTGGCGACCCCTGCGCACATGCGCGACATGCCGCGCGAGACGCCGTGGGGCACCATGAGCTACCTCGACTACCGCCGCCGCGTCGAGTTCGGCCGCGACCAGTACATCGAGATCGCCGACCACGCCGTGCTGCGCGGGCTCGAGTGGTTCGCGTCGCCGTGGGACGAGCCGAGCGTCGCGTTCCTGGAGGATCTCGGGGTCGCGGCCCACAAGGTCGCCTCGGCATCCCTCACCGACCACGCGCTCCTGTCGGCCCTGCACGACACGGGCAAGCCCGTCATCCTGTCGACGGGCATGTCGACGATGGAGCAGATCGACGCCGCCGTCGAGGTGCTCGGCACCGAGCGGCTCGTGCTCCTGCACGCGACCTCGACGTATCCGATGGAGCCCGACGAGGCGAACCTGCGCATGATCCCGGCGCTGCGCGACCGTTTCCCCGGGGTCCCCGTCGGCTACTCGGGTCACGAGCGCGGCCTGCAGGTCTCGCTCGCCGCCGTCGCGCTGGGCGCTGTCGCGGTCGAGCGGCACATCACGCTCGACCGCACGATGTGGGGCTCCGACCACGCCGCCTCGCTCGAGCCCGCGGGCCTGCAGCACCTCGTGCGCGACATCCGCATCATCGAGCAGGCGCTCGGCGACGGCGTCAAGCGCGTCTACCCCGGGGAGCTCGCACCGATGGCGAAGCTCCGACGCGTCGCGGCGTGAGGCCCGTGCGCGTCGTCGGGATCGCCGACACCGACTCGTACGTCAAGTGGTCGGCGGCGCTCCTCGGCGGCGCGCCGCGCGGCTGGGCCGTGTCGCTGTTCATCCTCGAGACACCCCTCGTCGTGAGCGAGCGGCAGCGTGCGACGGCCCTCGCGGGGAGCGGGATGGATGCCGCGGCCGTCCGCCGCGGCTCGTTCGAGAGCTTCGTCGCCTCTCTCGCGGCCGATCCGCCGGACGCCGTCGTGATCGGCGCGCGCGGCCCGCTCGTGCGGGTCGTCGCCCGCGCCGTGGCCGAGAACGCGCCGCGGGCCGTCATGGTGACAGGCCTGCCGGGCGTCGCGATCCCGGCGACGCGGAAGGCGCTCGTCTACCGCTCCCAGTGCGACCTCTTCGTCGTGCACTCGCATCGCGAGCGGCGCGCCTTCACCGCCGTCGCGGAGGAGTCCGGCCTCGTGCAGGACTTCGCGCTCGCGACGCTGCCGTTCGCCGCCCACGCGCAGGACGGCTCGCGCGCGTCGCGCTCGGGCGGGACCGATCTCGTGTTCGCGGCTCAGGCGCTCGTCCCCCGCGAGCGCGCGGAGCGTCTCCGGGTCGCCCGGCTCCTCGTCCGCGCTGCGGAGGCCGACCCGTCGCGGCGGGTCGTCGTGAAGGTGCGGGGCACGAAGGGCGAGCAGCAGACGCACGCCGAGCGCGACGCGTATCCCGGGCTGCTGGCGGAGCTCGGCCCGCTTCCGCAGAACCTCGTCGTGTCGAGCGGTCCCATGCAGGCGGCTCTCGACGAGGCGGAGGGGCTCGTCACGATCAGCTCGACCGCCGCGATCGAGGCGCTCGCACGCGGCATCCCCGTCATCGCCCTCGACTCGTTCGGGGTCGCGCGCGAGCTCATCAACGAGGTCTTCGCCGAGAGCGGGCTGCTCGGCGGCGACGCCGACGTGTGCGCGCGGCGGTTCCGGCATCCCGCGCAGGGGTGGCCGTACGACAACTACCTGCACGATCGCGCAGACGACGACTGGGCGTCCCGTCTGTCCGGGCTCGTGCGGCTGCGACGCGAGGGATCGCTGCCGGCGCGTCCGGCGCGGGTGCGCCGCGGCGGGCGCCTCCGCGACGCGTGGGAGCGCAAGATCGTGCTCGGCTCGCACGACCGGTCGCCCGCAGGCGTCGCGGCGCTCGTCGTGGGCGTTCCGCTGCGCGTGGGCCTGCGGGCCCTGAACCGCGTCCGGCGTGCGCTGCGCGGCGAGGACTCCGCCGTGTCGACGCAGATCGCGCTCGGCATCCGCGATCTCGCGACCGATCCCGCCGAGTAGCGATCGGGATGCCGCACCCCGCGGCGACCTCCCGCCTGCGTCCCTGACAGGGCTCAGGACGCCGCGAGGGCACTCCTCAGATCACGTCCTGGAACGTGAGATCGGGGTTTCCGAAGCGGTGCGCCGTGATCGTGACGGACTGCTCGTGCAGGAACGGGAGCAGCTCGATCCTGCCGGCGGTCGTCACCTCGTTGTCGTAGACGGCGAGGTCGGGATCGCCGCCGACCGCCTCGGAGAGGGCGCGGTGCAGCGCGGCGACCGCGGGGCGTGACCCGACGAGACGGGCGCGCAGCGCGGTCGTGCCCGTCCACTCGGCTTCGTCGCCGCCCGTCATCCGTTCGAGCCACTCCGTCTCGGTCTCGACGAACACGGGCCGTTCGAGGTCGGAGAGGGCACGGCGCACGGCGGGAGGCAGTCCCGTCGGCGCACTCAGGGTGAAGCCCGATCCGGAGCGGATGCCGGCCACGACGACGCGCAGGATCGCCTGCAGCGGGGCATCCTCCGTCGCACGGATCGCGACGCCCGCGTTGTCGCGCGAGATGGGGCGGTAGCGGAAGAGGTTGCGCTCGACGCCGAGCCCCGACACGTCCTTGACCTGGCCGAACTCGCGATCCCATGCGATCGCGTCGGCGAGCGCGGCGCGGCGCAGCCACTCGAACGCGTCGTAGTCGAGCGAGGGCTGCGCCGCCTCGATGACGTTCGTGATGCGCGAGTCGAGGCCGCGCAGGTGCAGCGTCGACGATCCGGTGGCACCGGCAGAGGCTCGCCACGAGCCCAGGCCGACGAGGTAGTTCGGCCCGCCCGCCTTGGTGCCCGCGCCAACGGAGGACCGCTTCCAGCCGCCGAAGGGCTGGCGCTGCACGATGGCGCCCGTGATGCCGCGGTTGACGTAGAGGTTGCCGGCCTCGACGCGGTCGAGCCACACCGCGAGATCGTGCGGATCCTGCGTGTAGAGGCCCGCCGTGAGCCCGTACGCGACGTCGTTCTGCAGCTCGATCGCGTGCGAGAGGGAGGCCGCGTGCATGACGCCGAGGACGGGCCCGAAGAACTCCTCGCGGTGGAACCGCGACCCGGGCTCGACGCCCGTGCGGATCCCGGGGGTCCAGAACCGCCCCGCATACTCCGGGCCGACGTCGAGGCGCTGCGGCTCGACGAGCCACTGCTCCCCGTCGTCGAGTGTCGTGAGCGCCCACTCGAGCTTGCCGTGCGGCACCTCGATGACGGGGCCGACCTCGCTCAGCGGGTCCGTCGGCGGACCGATGCGCAGCGAGCGGGTCGCGTCGACGAGCTGCCGCGCGAAGCGATGGGAGCGTCCGACGGGCCCTACGAGGATCGCGAGCGACGCCGCAGAGCACTTCTGTCCCGCGTGCCCGAAGGCGCTCCTGATGAGGTCGGATGCCGCGAGGTCGAGGTCGGCCGACGGCGTGACGATCATGGCGTTCTTGCCGCTCGTCTCGGCGAGGAGCGGCAGCTCGGGTCGCCACGAGCGGAACAGCCGAGCCGTCTCCCACGATCCCGTGAGGATGACGCGATCGACGTCGGGGTGGGAGACGAGCCGCCGCCCGAGCGCGCCCTCGTCGAGGTCGACGAGGGCCAGGACATCCCGCGGCACCCCGGCCTCGTCGAGCGCCTGCCACAGCGCCTCGGCGACGACCGCCGCGCAGCGCCGCGCCTGCGGAGCGGGCTTGAAGACGACGCCGGACCCCGCCGCGAGCGCCGCGAGCACTCCCCCCGCCGGGATCGCGATGGGGAAGTTCCACGGCGGCGTCACGACAGTGAGCCTCGACGGCTCGAAGATCGCGCCGCTCACGCGGTCGAGCTCGCGCGCCGTCGCCGCGTAGTAGTTCGCGAAGTCGACGGCCTCGCTCACCTCGACGTCGGCCTCGGCGAAGACCTTGCCGGTCTCGGACGCTGCGACCTCGATGAGCTCGCCCCGGCGCTGCTCGAGGTTGAGGGCGGCGGCGTGCAGCGCCGCGGCGCGCTCGCCTGCGGGCCTGGCGCCCCACGCGGCGCCCGCGGCGCGCACGCGCGCGACGATCGCCTCGAGCTCCGCGGCGTCGTCGACGCGCGCCGCGTCGATCGTGGCATCCCCCGCCGTCGAGATCTCGATGCGGTCCAGGATGCCGCGGGCCCACGCGCGGTTCGCGGGCAGGGCGGGGTCCGTGTCGGGCGCGTTGACGAAGCCCAGCGCGCCCACGACCCGCGTGCCGGTCTCGCGCGGAGCGTAGACCGCCGTCTCGACGAAGCGCTCGCCGCCGAACAGGACCGCGTCGGCGCCGGGTTCGAGCGGCGCCGTGTCGGTGCCGGGCTCGCTCGCGGACGATCGCGCGATGCCGAGCACGGCCTCCGTGAGCCCGTCGGTCAGCGCCCCCGCGGACCGGACGAGCCGGCGGCGCCCGTTCTCGGCGCTGGGCGCCGCCGCTCTCTCCGCCGCTCGATCCTGACGGCGCCGCGCTCCGGTCGGCAGGGCGGGGTCGGCCGCGCGGGCGATCGACGCGGCGAACCGCTCGCGCTCGCGCTCGAACATCACGGGGTCGTCGGCCAGGTCGAACGCGGCCGACAGGAAGTTCTCGCTCGACGCGTTCTCCTCGAGGCGCCGGACGAGGTAGCTGATGGCGACGTCGAACTCGTCGGGGCGCACGACGGGGACGTACAGGAGCACGTGCCCGACCTCGCGCGCGACGGCCTCGACCTGACCCTGCGCCATGCCCAGGAGCATCTCGAACTCGACGTCCGGCCGGACGCCGCGCTCGCCGGCGAGCAGCCACGCATAGGCGATGTCGAAGAGGTTGTGGCCGGCGACCCCGAGCCGGACGGCGGTCGTGTTCTGCGGCCGCAGCGCGAACTCGAGGCAGCGCAGGTAGTTCGCATCCGAGTCGACCTTCGCGTCGTACGTCGCGAGCGACCAGCCGTGCATGACGGCATCCACTCGCTCCATCGCGAGGTTCGCGCCCTTGACGAGCCGCACCTTGATGCGCGCACCGCCCGCCGCGACGCGCTCGCCCGCCCAGTCGGTCAGCCCCCGCAGCGCGGGCAGCGCGTCGGGCAGGTACGCCTGGAGGACGATGCCCGCCTCGAGCGCGCGCAGCCGCGGGTCGCCGAGGATGCGCATGAAGACCGCGATCGTGAGATCGAGGTCGCGGTACTCCTCCATGTCGAGGTTGATGAACGTGCCGTCGGCGGCGGCGCTGAGATACAGCGGAAGGAGCCGCTCGACGACTCTGTCGACGACCTCGTCGAACGCCCACATCGAGATGTGGCTGGCGATCGCCGACACCTTGACCGAGACGTAGTCGACGTCGGGGCGACGAACGAGCTCGTGGATGCCGTCGAGCCGGCGCAGCGCCTCGGTCTCGCCCAGGACGGCTTCGCCGAGGAGGTTGAGGTTGAGCCGTGCGCCGCTCTCGCGCAGCCTCGCGATCGCAGGGCCGAGCCTGTCCGGCCGCGCGTCGACGACGAGGTGCCCCACCATCTCCCGCAGCACTCGGCGCGCGATGGGGACGACCGGCGACGGCAGCACGGGTGCGACGGCCCCCCCGACGCGAACGGCGCCTCGGAGGTACCACGGGAGGAACTCGGGAACGAGGGGCGCGACGCGATGGAGGCTCGCCGCCGCGGCCGACAGGCTCTCGGGGCGCATGACCCCGTCGACGAAGCCCATCGTGAACGGAAGCCCGTCGGGGTCTTTCAGCACACCGGCGAGGCGCTCGGCTGCGGGGTCCACGTCGACCTTCGCGCTCTCGGCGATCCACCGTCGCGCAAGCTCCACGGCACGCACGGCGAGGTCGTCGCCGGGTGCCGTGTGGTCGGTGTCCCCCCGGGAAGGGTCGGTCACCATGAGTCCCAGCCTACGGGCAGTCGCGGCATCCGCCTCCCGGCGACGGGGCTCAGCTCCAGTCGCTCGGGGCGCTCGCCTTCGTCGACGGGAGAGCGGATGCCGCGGCCCAGTCGTGCATCCACTGCGCGATCTCCGGGATGCCGTCGGGTCGGCCCACCGCCGCGAACAGCTCCTCGTGCGAGAGCGTCCCGCCCGAGCGCTTCATCATGCGGGCCCGGACGATCGCCCGTGCGTAGATCTCGCCGTCGACGACGCAGCGGTGCTCCATGTACACGGCCCTGTCGTCGTGGCCGATCATGCGGGACTCCACGTCGAAGCGCTGCCATGGCTGCAGCGACTTGCGGAACGTGATCGTCTCGCTCGAGACGACGGCGTACCAGCCGTGGCTCTTCATGGCACCCGCGACGCCCGTGCGCACGAGCAGATCCCACCGTCCGAGGTCCATGAGCGACAGGTAGCGGCCGTTGTTCATGTGCCGCAGGACGTCGAGATCGGTCGGCATCGTCGTGAGCGTGATGCGCCCCACCTCATGCGGGGCGAGCCGCTTGCCGGCGCGCAGGCGGAGGCGGGCTCGGAGCATCACGAGGAGAGTGCGCCAGATCACGTTCACGAAGAGCGATCGTAGCCAGCGGCGCCCTGCGCCGTGATGCGTTTGTGGGATGCCGACAGCAGCGTCCTCCCGTCCTGCGCAGGTCGCCTCCCGTGACGGCCGCGCGCGGTGTCGACGCGAGCGCCGATCCGGACGGTCCCTCGACGCGGCGTGTCACGGCATCCGGTGCTGGATCCAGACGCGCGTCGCGCGGGCGCCGCGGTCGATTTCGCTGTCGCGGCGGGCCCGCGTAGAGTCGCGACATGGAAGCCGAACTCCAGACCGACATCGTCGTCCGTCCGGTGCGCGACGTGGATGCCGAAGCCCTCGGGCGGGTGCACGCGACGTGCTGGCACGAGACCTACGACCACCTCATCAGCAAGGCCGCGCTCGAGAAGATCTCGCCGCGACGGCTCGCCGAGCTGTGGACGCACTGGGCCACCCAGGGTCCCGACTTCAAGATGTTCGCGGCGCTCGTCGACGGCGACATCGTCGGATTCGCCGGCTCGGGGCCTGCGCGCGACAGGGACTCTCCGCGCAACCGCGAACTGTACTTCATCTATCTGCTCGACGCGTGGCACGGCACCGGCATCGGCCAGCGCCTCTTCGCCGCCGTCGTGGAGACGGACGAGCCCCTCTACCTGTGGGTCGCAGACGACAACCCCCGCGCGCACCGGTTCTACGCGCGCAACGGATTCGCGCTCGACGGCGCGCGGCATACGGAACCCTTCCTTGGCGAGACGCTCACCGAGGTGCGGTTCGTCCGCTGACGACACGCGTGCTGCAGGTCTGGCCCCTCGAGGGCATCCCCGAAGTGAGGCCCGGCGATGACCTCACGGCGCTCATCGCGGATGCCGCTTGCCCGGCGCTCGCCGACGGCGACATCCTCGTCGTGACGTCGAAGATCGTCTCGAAGGCCGAGGGCCGCATCCTGCACGCGGACGACCGCGACGCGGCGATCGACGCCGAGACCGTGCGGGTCGTGGCGTCACGCACCTCCCCGTCGGGCCACGTGACGCGCATCGTCGAGAGCCGGCTCGGGATCATCGCGGCCGCGGCAGGCGTCGATGCGTCGAACACTCCGCATGGGACGGTGCTGCTCCTCCCGGAGGACCCGGATGCCTCGGCCCGCGCGCTCGCGGCGGGTCTGCGGGAGCGGCTCGGCGTACGCGTCGGCGTCATCGTCTCCGACACGATGGGCCGCGCGTGGCGGGAGGGCCAGACCGATGCCGCGATCGGCGCGGGCGGCGTGCGCGTCTTCGAGGATCTGCGCGGGCAGACGGATGCCGAGGGCCGTCCCCTCGTCGTCACGATGCCGTGCGTCGCCGACGAGCTGGCGTCGGCGGCGGATCTCGTCAAGCGCAAGGCCGCGCGGCTGCCGATCGCGGTCGTGCGGGGCCGCGCCGAGCTGGTCGGCGATCTCGACCTGCCCGGCGCTCGCTCCATCATCCGGCCCGCCGAGCGGGACTTATTCCACACGGGATCTGCGGAGTCCTACGCCGAGGGGTTCGCGGCGGGCGCGGCATCCGTCTCCGCGCGCCCCTGACCGGCGACGTCAGTCCCCGGGGCGGAGCGTCGCGTTGCCGGCCGACACCGTGACGTCGACCGTGCTCTCGGCGCCGGGCGTCGAGCCGACGCGGTTGTCGAACCGGCCGGCCGAGACGTCGGACGACACGTCGTACCGGCCGTCGGGGACGGTCAGCGTGAGCGACCCCGCGCTCACGTCGACGGTGATCGTGCGCGGCTGCGCCCCCGTGAACGAGGCCACGAGGTCGCCCGCGCTCACCCCGAGGTCGGCGGTGCTCACGTCGGCGAGGTCGACGTCGGCGCGGCCCGCGCTGAGATCGACGGACACCGCGCGCGCCGAGCCGGAGAGCTCGGCGCGGCCCGCGCCGACCTCGAGCTGCACGTCGCCGAAGGCGCCGTCCGCCGTGATCTCGCCTGCCGAGATGCCCAGCTCTGCGTCGAGCGCCTCGAGGGACTCGGGAAGGCGGAGCACGGCATCCCCGCTTCCGCCGAACAGCCAGCCCGACCCGAAGAAGCGGGGCGAGCCGACCGTGAGCTCGTCGCCGTCCCGGCGCAGCGTCCAGCGGTCCGCGCCGACGGACGACGTGACCTGCAGCTCGGCCTCGTCGACGTCCGCGAACTCGATGCGCAGCGAGCCCGCCGCGAGATCGACGTCGAGCGCCTCGACGCCGCCGACCGCGAGCGTGCGCGTCGAGGTGTGAACGGATGCCGCGAACAGCGTCGAGACGACGGCCGACCCGATCGTGCCGAGCAGGATGATCCCGCCGAACACGATGAGCAGGATCGCGATGACGCGCGACGACGAGCGGGGCTGCTCGGGACCGGGAACAGGCGGCTGCGGCCCGAGCGGACCCCGGGCTCCCTGGCCGGGCTGCTGCCCGTACGGGGCCTGTCCGTAGGGACCGGGCTGCCCGTAGGGCGCGCCGTACGGAGCCTGCTGTCCCGAGGGCGCGGGCTGTCCGTAGGGGACGGGAGCCCCGTACGGGGCGGGCGGCGGCGGGGTGACGGGGGTGCTCATGAGAGATCTCCTGACGGGGTGGCTGCGGCCGGCGGCTGACCGCCGTGGGCGATGTGGACGAGGGCGGCGAGCACGCGGCGGTTTCCCGACTCGTCCTGTTCGAGGTCGAGCTTCTGGAACACGGCCGTGATGTGCTTCTCGACGCTTCCCTCGCTGATGTGAAGGGTCTTCGCGATGGCCTGGTTCGACTTGCCCTCCGCGATGAGTGCGAGCACCGTTCCTTCGCGATCGGTCAGGCGCTGCATCCGCTCGTCGCGTCCCCGGCGCCCGAGCAGCTGTGCGACGACCTCGGGGTCGAAGACGGTCGCACCGCCCGCGATCGCCTCGACGGTCTCGACGAACTCGCCGACGTCTGCGACGCGGTCCTTGAGGAGATACCCGAGCGCGCCTCCGCGGCCCGCGATGAGCTCCGACGCGTATCGCTCCTCGACGTACTGCGACAGCACGAGGACGGGCAGCTCGGCGCGTGCGGACCGCAGCCGCAGCGCGGCGCGGATGCCCTCGTCGGTGTGGGTCGGCGGCAGCCGCACGTCGAGGATGCACAGGTCGGGCGCGGTCGCGGCGACCTCCGCGTCGAGCTCCGCGGCATCCGGAAGCGCGCTGACCACCTCGTGGCCGGCATCCTCCAGCAGTCGCACGAGACCTTCGCGCAGCAGGACGGAGTCCTCGCAGATCAGAATGCGCACGGCACGCTCACCTCCACCGAGGTCGGCCCGCCCACGGGGCTGTCGAGGCGGATCTGCCCGCCGACGCCCAGCACGCGGTTGGAGAGCCCGTCGAGACCGCCGCCGGGCACGACGACGGCTCCGCCGACGCCGTTGTCCTCGACGCGGGCCCACAGGATCCCGCCTTCCCGCTGCCGCACGAGCACACGGCAGTCGGTCGCACGGGCATGCTTGGCGGCGTTCGTGAGCGACTCGGCGATGACGAAGTACACCGCAGCCTCGGCCGCGGGACCGCACCTCGTCGCGAGCCGCACGTCGAGGGTCACCGGGACGGGCGAGCGCGATGCGAGCGCCGAGAGGGCGGCATCCAGCCCCCGATCGTCGAGGACCGACGTGTGGATGCCGCGAGCCAGCTGCCGCAGCTCCGTGATCGCCGCCTTGGTCGACGTGTGTGCCTCGGCGATGAGCGCCTTCGCGGCCTCGGGGTCGGCGTCGATCTTCTGCTGAGCCATGCCGAGCGTCATGCCGACCGAGACGAGCCGCGGCTGGACGCCGTCGTGCAGATCGCGCTCGATGCGCGTGCGCTCGACGTCGGCCGCCCGTACGGCGCCGGCGCGCTGCACCTGCGACGTGCGGGCCTGCTCCGCGAGGAGGGCTTCACGCGACGGGACCATGATGGCGCGGGAGATGACCCCGTGCAGGATCGCAAGGCCGATGATCGCGGCCGCCGCGATCAGCGCAGAGAGGATGCCGATCGGGATCGCCGCCGCGATGGGGACGTCGATGCCCGTGCGGAAGAGCCGCACCGAGGCGGCGTCCGCCGCGAACAGCGGCGCGAACGCGAGCACGACGCCCGATGCCAGGATGCCGACGAGGATCAGGACGATCCAGCCGAGGATCGTCGCGATCGCGGCATTGGCGACGCCGCGCCACACCGAGGGGTCGATCGCCTGCAGCCACAGCGTGCGCAGGAATCCGCCGAACCCGGGTCGTCCGCTCGTGCGCGGGCGGCGCGGCGGCAGTCCGAAGCCGTAGAGGCCGTCGACGCGCGCGGCCTCGAGCCAGCTGACGGCGAACAGCACATAGACGAGCGCGACGAGGAACAGGAGGCCGACGAGGAGGACGGGCAGCAGCCCGAACCCGAGCCCCACGAACGTGAAGATCACCGTGAAGGCGACCGGTCCGACGACGCCGAGCGCCGCGAGCTGGAGGATCGCGCCGCCGACGCGCAGGGGCGACGCGATGCGCGCGTCCGGGGCGTCCGGCGGGCTCGGCGCGGGCGCCGGCACGGCGGGAGGAGGGGCGGAGGCTGTGGTCATGCCTCCACGGTAGGACTCGGCATCCGCCCGCGCCCCAGGGGCGGCCGGACACTTGTCTTCGGGTTATCCCCCTGTCAGCGCCCGCTCACGTTGCCGAACAGGCGCGCGATCGGGGCGAGGACGAGCGGTCGCGCCGCGACCCACGCGCCCGCGATGATGAGCATCGAGAGCGAGAAGATCCAGAACCCGGCCCAGTTGTCGGCGTAGGCCGTCGGGTCGACGGAGCCCTGCGCCGCGTACATGTGGTTCAGATTGCGCAGCGCCCCCGTCGCGAACACGAGCACGACGTGCACGAAGATGAACAGCACGAAGTAGATCATCACGGGGAAGTGCACGGCGCGCGCCCACTCGACCGGATAGGCCCTGTTGAGCGCCTTCGCGTTCTGCGGCCACAGCTTCGTCATGCGCGCCCCCGTGACCGCGGCGAGCGGAGCCGCGAGGAACACGGTGCTGAAGTAGGCGAGCTGCTGCAGTGCGTTGTAGTTGACCCACCCGTTCTCGGTCGGCCAGTCGAGCGACACGTACTGCAGGGCCGCGCTGACGGCGTTGGGGAAGACCTCCCACGACGTCGGCACGATCCGCATCCACTGCCCCGTCGCGAACAGCAGCACGACGAAGACGATGCCGTTGACGAGCCACAGGATGTCCAGGCCCTGGTGGAACCACAGCGCGAGGCTGATCTTCCCCTTGGGGGTGCGCCTGGGCGTCCAGAACACCGCCGGCCGCTTCTCCGTGCGCACCTGCAGACCGGACCGGATGATCAGGACCATGAGGAAGACGTTGAAGAAGTGCTGCCAGCCGATCCACGCGGGGATGCCGACGGGCGCCGCCTCCGGCAGGTGATACTCGCCCGGGAAGGCCGCGAGGAAGTCCCGCATGACGTCGAGGCTCAGCAAGAACCTGACGAGCAGCACCGCCATGCCCGCGGCGAACAGGAGCCCGCCGCCGCCCACGATGACGGCGCCGGCCCACTGCAGCCTCGTGAACGGCCCGATGCGCGTGGGCTCGGGCGTGCGGGCCGGGCGCTCGAAGGCGGCCTTCCCAGGCCACACGGTCCGCGGGACGGTCAGCGGGGGACGGTCGGCGAGCGTCACGGCGGTGGATGCCGCGGCCTGCCCGCTCGGCCGAGGTGTCAGTCCTTGTCGCCTCGCGACCCCGGAAGCGGCAGAGTCCGCCACCTCCGCAGTGGGCACGGCAGGCGCCGGTGTCGCTTCTTGTCGCCTCGCGACCCCCGAAGCGGCAGAACGTGCCACTTCGGCCTCGGCGAAGGGAGGCGTGCGGGCGGGGGCGGATCCGGCGGGCGGCCACGGTTCCCCTCCGGCGACGCGGGGGAGCCCGCGGCGCAACGGTGCGCCCGACGCCGAGATCTGGGATGCTGCCGCCGCAGGGGCGGTCGCGGCATCCGTCACCGTCAGGCCCGCCGCCGTCGGCGACGCCTGTTCCGGTGCGCGCGCGGGCTCAGCGCCGCCGGGGGTCGATGTGACCAGGGCAGCGGCGGCGAACGCCGCGACCTCGCGGGCAGGCGGCCAGGGCTCGGCCCCGGGTGTGCGCGGCAGCCCGCGGCGGATCGGCCGCGAGGCGAGGGCGGGTGACGCCCCGGCGGGCGACACGACCGCGCGCGACGCCTCGGGCGGGGCAGCGTCCACAGGCGAGGCGACGGCGGGTGCGGGGATGGCGGCGTCGGCACGCCCGCGGGACGCGGCATCCGGAGCAGTCGCTGCTCCGGCGGGCGCCTCTCCCCCGGGCGGCCACGGTTCGCCGCCGGGTCGACGCGGGAGCCCGCGGCGCACCGAACGCCCGTACGTCGCCATGCCCGGTCTACGCCTTCTTCGCTTCGAGCGCCGCGATGAGCTGGGGCACGACCAGGAACAGGTCTCCGACGACGCCGAAGTCCGCGATGTCGAAGATCGGGGCGTCCGCGTCCTTGTTGATCGCGATGATCGTCTTGGCCGTCTGCATGCCCGCCTTGTGCTGGATCGCGCCCGAGATGCCGAGCGCGACGTACAGCTGCGGCGACACCGACACCCCCGTCTGGCCGACCTGGTACGAGTACGGCACGTACCCCGCGTCGACCGCGGCGCGCGACGCGCCGACGGCTGCGCCGAGCGCGTCCGCGAGCTGCTCGACGAGTGCGAACTGCTCTTGGGAGCCGAGCCCGCGTCCGCCCGAGACGACCTTCGCGGCACCGCGCAGTTCGGGGCGCGACGAGGTGACGGCCGCCGCATCGACCGAGTCGACGGATGCCGCAGGCTTGCCGGATGCCGTCACGGCGACGTCCTGGACGACGAGCGGCTGCGCCTGCGCACGAGCGTCGATCGAGCCCTGCCGCACCGTGATGACGGGAGCGCCGAAGGTGACCGCGGAGTCGACGTTGTACGCCCCGCCGTACACGGAGTGGTGCGCGACGACGCCCTCGGCATCCCGTGAGACGCCCACGGCGTCGACCGCGAGGCCCGAGCGCGTGCGCGCGGCGAACCTGCCGGCGACCTCGCGACCCTCGACGGAGTGCGACACGAGGATCGCGTCGGGCTGCACGAGCACGGCGGCGGACTGCAGCGCGTCGACGGCAGGCACCGTCAGCCCCGCGCCGGGCGCGGCCACGAGCACGGCGGCGGCTCCGAGGCGTGCCGCCTCGGCGGGGAGGTCTGCCGAGTCGGTCACGATGAGAGCGACCGGCGTGCCGACGCCCGCGGCAGCGCCGAGCAGACCCGCCGAGCTCTTCGCGAGCTCGCCGTCCGGTGCGACGTCCAGCAGGACCAGGATCGAGTCCGCAGCGAAGTCAGTCATTGGCGGTCCCCTACGCGAGACGGTTCTGGATGAGGAAGTCCGCGAGCTGCTCGCCCGCATCGCCCTCGTCGACGATCTTGACGCCGGCGGCGCGCGGCGGCTTCTCCGAGAGCCCGATGACGATCGAGCGCGCGGCATCCGGGTCGTCCGCCTCCACGCCGAGATCGGCGAGCGACAGCGTCTCGAACGGCTTCTTCTTGGCCGCCATGATGCCCTTGAAGTTGGGGAAGCGGGCATCGGGCAGCGCCTCCGTGATCGAGACGACCGCGGGAAGCGGCGCCGAGACCCGGATCGACGCGCCGTCAGACCCACGGATGCCGGAGACGCCCGTCTCGGTGATCTCGACGGCGGAGAGAGCCGTCGCGGCGGGCACGTCGAGCAGCTCCGCGAGCATCGCGGGCAGCACGCCGCCCGAGCCGTCGGTGGAGAGGTTGCCGCCGATCACGAGATCGAACCCGATGCGCTTCAGCGCGGCCGCGAGCACCTCCGCCGTGAGCCCCAGGTCGGCGCCGAGCAGCGCCTCGTCGACGATGTGGACAGCGGATGCCGCGCCCATCGCGAGTCCCTTGCGCACCGTCGCGGCGGCCGACTCGGGACTCATCGAGAGCACGACGACCTCGGTTCCCGCGTTCTTGTCGGCGTAGCTCAGCGCGACCTCGAGCGCGCGCTCGCCGATCTCGTCGAGCACCGTCTCCGACGCCCCGCGATCCGCGAGCCCCGTCTCGAGGCTCAGCTTGCGGTCGCCGTAGGTGTCCGGGACCTCCTTGACCAGGACGACGATCTTCATGCTTCTCCGCTCCTTCGTCGGCTTCGAGTCTATTGAGGGGTCCGCGCCGCCGCAGTCGGGAGTGGGAAACCGACTACCGTGGTCAGCGACGGCGGGAGGTGCGTTGTGGCTCGTGTGAGACGACTCGCCATCGACCCGATCGCCGAGGCGAAGCGGCAGTGGAGTGCGCACGGGTGGACGGATGCCGCATCCGGCATGACCGTCGTCACCTCGATCATGCGCGCGCACCAGCTCATGCTCGCGCGCGTCGACGAGACGCTCCGCCCCTTCGGCCTGAGCTTCGCGCGCTACGAGCTGCTGACGCTGCTGAGCTTCACGCGCGAGGGGCGGATGCCGATGGCCTCGGCATCCGCTCGCCTGCAGGTGCATCCGACGAGCGTCACGAACACGGTCGACCGGCTCGAGGCGGCGGGGCTCGTGCGGCGCGAGCCGCATCCCGACGACGGCCGGGCGACGCTCGTCGTGCTGACGGAGGCGGGGCGAGACCTCGCGCAGCGCGCGACGGCGGCGCTCAACGCCTCCGTGTTCGAGGCGCCCGGGCTCACGGCGGACGACGCGGACGAGCTCGTCGCGATCATCGCGCGCCTGCGCCGGGATGCCGGCGACTTCGCCGATCCGCGGCCCGCGCCCGACCCGCTGTGACGCTCACCGGTTCGTGAACTCGGGCGGGCGCTTCTCGCGGAACGCGGCCATGCCCTCCTTCTGGTCGACAGTGTCGAACAGCGACGCGAAGACGTGGCGCTCGAGGCGCAGGCCCTCGGCGAGGCTCGTCTCGAGCGCGGCGTCGAGCGAGGCCTTGGCCGCGTACACGGAAGGGAGCGACTTCGACGCGATCGTCTCGGCCACCGTCGCGGCCTCTGCGCGCAGGTCGGCCGCGGGGACGACGCGCGAGACGAGTCCCGCGCGCTCCGCCTCCTCCGCACCCATCAGCCGGCCCGTCAGCACGAGCTCCGCGGCCTTGTAGTAGCCGACGGCGCGCACGAGCCGCTGCGTTCCGCCCATGCCCGGGATGACGCCGAGGTTGATCTCGGGCTGACCGAACGTGGCGGTGTCGGCCGCGAGGATGATGTCGCACATCATCGCCAGCTCGCACCCGCCGCCGAGCGCGTAGCCTGCGACAGCGGCGATGACGGGCGTGCGGACCGCCGCGAACCGCGCCCATCCGCCGAAGTGGTCGCCCATGACCATGTCCAGGCTCGACTTGCCTTCCATCTCTTTGATGTCGGCACCGGCCGCGAAGGCGCGCTCCGAGCCCGTCACCACGATCGCGCCGACCCCCTCGTCGGCGTCGAAGGACTCGGCCGCAGCGACGACGTCGCGCATCACCTGCGAGTTGAGCGCATTGAGCGCTTCGGGGCGGTTGATCGTGATCCAGCCGACGCGTGCGCGCGTCTCGACGAGGATCGTCTCGTAGTCGGTCATGGCTCCCATCGTGTCATCGTCTCGATCCCGCGAGTGGCTCAGGCGAGAAGCTCGCGGCCGATGATCACGCGCATGATCTCGTTCGTGCCCTCGAGGATCTGGTGCACGCGCAGATCCCGCACGACCTTCTCGATGCCGTACTCGTGCAGGTACCCGTAGCCGCCGTGCAGTTGCAGCGCCTCGTTCGCGACGCGGAACCCCGCGTCGGTCGCGAAGCGCTTCGCCATCGCGCACTGCATCGCGGCATCCGGGGCCTTCTCGTCGACGGCGCGCGCGGCATCCCGCACGAGCGCCCGCGCGGCCTGCAGCTCGGTCGCCATGTCGGCGAGCGCGAACACGACGGCCTGCTTCTGGGCGAGCGCGTCGCCGAACGCGAACCGTTCGTGGACGTAGCGGACGGCGCGGTCGAGCGCCCACTGCGCGCCGCCGAGCGAGCACGCAGCGATGTTGATGCGCCCGCCGTCGAGGGCGGACATCGCGATCTTGAAGCCCTGCCCGGGCTCACCGAGCATCGCGGACGCGGGGACCCGCACGCCGTCGAGGACGACCTGGCGCGTCGGCTGCGCGTTCCAGCCCATCTTCTTCTCGTGGGGACCGAACGACAGGCCCGGGGCGCCGTCGGCGACGAGGAACGCCGAGATGCCGCGCGCGCCGGGCTCGCCCGTGCGGGCCATGACGATGTAGACGGATGCCTCGCCCCCGCCCGAGATGAACTGCTTGACGCCCGTCAGCACGAACTCGTCCCCGTCGCGGGCCGCGCTCGTCGTGATCGCGGCGGCGTCGGAGCCCGCTCCGGGCTCGGTGAGGCAGTAGCTGCCGAGATCGCGCATCGACGTGAGCCGGGGGACCCACTCGCGGCGCTGCGCGTCCGTGCCGTACGTGTCGATCATCCACGCGACCATCGTGTGGATCGTGATGTACGCCGCGATCGCGGGGTCGGCCTTCGCGAGCTCTTCGACGATCCGCACGGAGTCCTCGCGGCTCAGCCCCGAACCGCCGACGTCCTCGCGGAGGTAGAGCCCGCCCAGGCCCAGCTCTCCCGCCTTCTCGAGCACGTCTCGCGGGAAGTGCCTGCGCTCGTCCCAGTCCAGCGCGTGCGGGGCGATCTCGCTCTCGGCGAAGTCGCGCACGGCGTCGATCATGGCGGCGCGCTCTTCAGGACTCAGCGCGGGGATCGGGGTGGCGGTCATGCTCATGGGTTCACGTCCTCGTGGGGCATCCTGGGTCGTCGTGCCGGGTGAGACACGACGGCAGTTTACATGGACGTCCTAGTATCTGGACGGACGTTCACGCATTCAGCACGCGTCCTCAGCCGCGTGACGCCGTCGGGACGAGGATGGGAGATCTCGACCAGGACGTCATGATGCTCATCGACGCATGAGGCGAACCGACAGCGGAGCGATCGCTACAAGCGCTCGATGATCGTGGCGTTCGCCATGCCGCCGCCTTCGCACATCGTCTGCAGGCCGTAGCGACCGCCGGTCGCCTCGAGGTAGGCGAGCATCGTGCCGAGCAGGCGCGTGCCCGACGATCCCAGCGCATGGCCGAGCGCGATCGCGCCGCCCCACGGGTTGAGCTTGGCAGGGTCGGCTCCGACCTCTGCCGCCCACGCGAGCGGCACGGGCGCGAACGCCTCATTGACCTCGTACGCGTCGAGGTCGTCGATCGTGAGGCCGCTGCGCTCGAGGATGCGGCGGGTCGCGGGGATCGGTCCCGTCAGCATGAGGAGCGGGTCGTCACCGACGACGGCGAACGAGTGGAACCGCGCGCGGGGCGTGAGCCCCAGCTCGCGCGCCTTCTCCTCGCTCATGATGAGGACGGCGGATGCGGCATCCGTCAGCGGCGACGAATTGCCGGGGGTGATCTTCCACTCGATCTCGGGGAAGCGCGCGGCGTAGGCGTCGGTGCGGAAGGACGGGTTGAGGCCCGCGAGCCCCTCTGCCGTTGTGGTGGCGCGGATCGTCTCGTCGGTCGTCACTGTTCCTGCGTCGGTCTCGACGGGGAGCACCTGCGAGGCGAAGCGGCCGCGGGCCGAGGCATCCGCCGCCCGCCAGTGCGACTCGGCTGAGAACGCGTCGAGATCCTCGCGCGTGAAGCCCCACTTCTGCGCGATGAGCTCGGCCGACACGCCCTGGTTGACGAGTCCTTCGGGGTAGCGCGCCCGCAGGAGCGGCGAGTCCGGAGACCCAGCGACGGATGCCGAGACCCCCAGCGGCACGCGGCTCATCGACTCGACGCCGCCCGCGATGAGGACGTCGTACGCACCGGCGATGATGCCCTGCGCCGCGAAGTGCGCCGCCTGCTGGCTCGAGCCGCACTGCCGGTCGATCGTCGTGGCCGGGATGGACTCGTCGAAACCGGCCGCGAGCACGGCCTGGCGCGCGATGTTCGAGCTCTGCTCCCCCACCTGGCTCACGCATCCGAGCAGCACGTCGTCGAGCTGCGTCGACTCGAGCCCGTTGCGCTCGAGGACGCTGCGCAGCACGTAGGCTGCGAGATCGACGGGATGGATGCCGCTCAAGGCCCCTCCCGGCTTGCCCCTGCCGGACGGAGTACGGACGGCGTCGACGATGACGGCGGTGCGGGTCACGGCATCCCTTCTCGCTTCACGAACCTCGGACGATGCGACGAACTGCGGACGATTCGGGCGGGAGCCTGCGGACTTCGCGCGATCCTCCGAGCCGTGCGATCAGACCGCGGCCTCCTCGGGGCGCTCGAGGATCTCGAGCGTCGCCGTGTCGGCGGTGTAGCCCTCGATGTGCCGCTCGTCGTGCCCGTCGTACAGCGACAGCGGGCGGATGAGGGCGTTCGAGGCCATCTGCTCCATGATGTGCGCCGTCCAGCCGACGACCCGCGCCGCGACGAAGAGCGGCGTGAAGGTCAGCGTGTCGAACCCGATGAGGTTGTATGCGGGACCCGACGGGTAGTCGAGGTTCGGGTAGATGCCCTTGCGGGCCACGAACTCGGACTCGAGCGTGCCGTAGAGGTCGGCGATGTCGGGACGGTCGTAGAACTCGACGAGGCTGTCGAGAGCGGCCTTCATGGTCGGCACGCGCGAGTCGCCGCGCTTGTAGACGCGGTGGCCGAAGCCCATGATCTTGCGCTTCTCGGCGAGCGCCTGGTCGAGCCACGGGACGACGTTCGAGGCATCCCCGATCTCGCCGAAGATGTGCATGACGGCCTCGTTCGCGCCGCCGTGCAGGGGACCCTTGAGTGCGCCGATCGCACCGACGACGGCCGAGTACAGGTCGCTCAGCGTCGACGTGATGACGCGAGCCGTGAACGTCGAGGCGTTGAAGGAGTGCTCGGCATACAGGATGAGCGATCGGTTGAACGCGTCTACGACGACCGGATCGGGCTCCTCGCCGAACGTCATCCACAGGAAGTTGGCGGCGTAGTCGAGGTCTTCGCGCCACTCGATCGGCTCGAGGCCGTGCCGGCGGCGCTGACCGTACGCGACGATCGCGGGGAGCGCCGCATACAGGTGCAGGCTGCGGGCGCGGTTCTCGTCGACCGTGCCTGTCGCGTCGAGCACGTTGTCGATGCCGGCCAGGTCGAGCGCCCCGATGACGCTCACGGCCGTGCGCACTTCGTCCATGGGGTGCGAGTCGAGCGGCAGCGCGTCGATCGCAGCCTTGACCTCGGGCGCGAGCGCGCGCCACGGCCGGCCGTCCTCGCGCTGCGCCTCGAGCTGCGCGGCGGTCGGCAGCTCGCCGTTCCACAGCAGGTACGCGACGGCGTCGGCGGGCTGCGTCGCTGCGAGCTCCTGCACGGGGTAGCCGCGGTACAGCAGCGAGTTCGTCTCGGGGTTGACCTTGCTGATGGCGGTGACGTCGACGACGACGCCGGCGAGGCCCTTCTTGATGTCGGGGTCTGTCATGTTCCGGCTCCTGTTCGTTGGGGTACCGGGCTCCGGGATGTCCTCTCCAAGGCGAGAGCGGGGACCCCTGCCCCGATCGCCTTGGAGAGGGCATCCCTGCGCCCTCGCGTTGCTCGTGCACCGGCTCCGCTGCGTCGCGTCGCCGGCGTTGGTCTTGTGGAGTTGTGGGAGGAGGAGCGGATGCCTGCGGCATCCGCCTGTGCCTATCTGGCGATCTCGAAGTTGAAGACGCCCTGGTCGAAGTGGTTGTAGTCCTCGTAGTCCAGCAGGTCGTAAAGATCGGCGCGATGCTGCATCTCGCCGAGCTTCGAGGTCAAGTGCCCCTCTTCGTTCAGCGTATCGAGCGCACGGGATGCCGCGCCCATCGCCATCCGCAGGAGAGAGACGGGCCAGATCACGATATTGACGCCGACGCCGCGCAGCTGGTCGACCGAGAAGAGCTCGCTCTTGCCGAACTCCGTCATGTTGGCGAGGATCGGCACGTCGACGGCGGCCCGCACGGCGGCGAACTCCTCGAGCGTGCGCATCGCCTCGGGGAAGATCGCGTCGGCCCCGGCGTCCACGAGCGCCTTCGCGCGGTCGATCGCGGCATCCAGCCCTTCGACCGCCCGGATGTCGGTGCGCGCCATGATGAGGAAGTTCGGGTCGCGCCGCGCATCCGCGGCGGCGCGGATGCGCTTGACCGCCGTGTTCTGGTCGACGACCGCCTTGCCGTCGAGGTGACCGCAGCGCTTGGGATTGACCTGGTCCTCGATGTGCGTGCCGGCGAGGCCGGCGTCTTCGAGGGTCTGGATCGTGCGCGCGACGTTCATCGGCTCGCCGAATCCTGTGTCGGCGTCGATGATGGCCGGGAGGTCGGTCATGCGCGCGATCTGCTGTCCGCGACCCGCGACCTCCGTGAGGGTCGTCAGGCCGATGTCGGGAAGGCCCAGGTCGGCGGAGAGCACGGCTCCCGAGATGTAGACGCCCTCGAACCCCTTGCGCTCGATGAGGCGCGCGCTCAGGGGGTTGAACGCGCCGGGGAACCGGAGCAGCTCGCCCGAAGCGAGGCGCTCGCGGAGCAGGCGTCGCTTCTCGGCGGCCGGGATGTGGCTGTAGAGCATCAGTCGAGGTCCTCCCTTGTCGCAGAACTCCACGGAATCGGGCCGAGTCGGCTCGGTGCGAGCCCTGCAACAGGCTGCCCGGCGCGGATCCGTGGAGTTCTGCAGATGGTCATGTCAGAACAGGCCCTTCGGTGCGGGGGAGGTCGCCAGAACGCCCGGCTTCGCGACGATCGAGAGCTGCTGCACCTCTTCCGGCGTGAGCTCGGGCAGACGCTGCGCGAGGTCGAGGAACCGATCGATCTCCTCGGGGGCCAGCACGGGCTCGGCGAGGATGCGGAATTTGCGGATGTAGTCCTCGCGGGCGAACGGGCGCGCGCCGAGGGGATGGGCGTCGGCGACGGCGATCTCGTCCTCGATGACCGAGCCGTCGGTCAGCCGGATCTCGACGCGGCCTCCGAACGCCTTCTCGTTCGGATCCTCCGAGTGGTAGCGGCGCGTCCACTCGGCATCCTCCGCCGTCGTCACCTTGTGCCAGAGCGCGACCGTGTCGTCGCGCGACGCGCGCTCGGGCAGGTACGAGTCGACGTGGTGCCACGCGCCGTCCTGCAGGGCGACCGTGAAGATGTACGGGATCGAGTGGTCGAGCGTCTCGCGGGATGCCGTCGGGTCGTACTTCTGCGGGTCGTTCGCGCCCGAGCCGATGACGTAGTGCGTGTGGTGGCTCGTGTGCAGCACGATCGACTCGACGTCAGCGGGGTCGAAGGATGCCTCATTGTGGAGCTTGCGGGCGAGGTCGATCCAGGCCTGCGCCTGGTACTCGGCCGAATGCTCCTTCGTGTAGGAGTCGAGGATGCCGCGCTTGGGCTCGCCCGCCGCGGGAAGCGGCACGTCGTATGCGGCATCCGGTCCGTCGAGGAGCCAGGCGACGACGCCGTCCTCGCCCTCGTAGATCGGCGAGGGCGAGGTCTCGCCGCGCATCGCGCGGTCGACGGCCTCGACCGCCATCTTGCCCGCGAAGGCCGGAGCGTGCGCCTTCCACGTCGAGATCTCGCCCTTGCGCGACTGGCGGGTCGCGGTCGTCGTGTGCAGGGCCTGGCCGACGGCCTGGTGGATCGTCTCGACCGGGAGCCCCAGGAGGGTGCCGATGCCGGCGGCGGCCGAAGGGCCGAGGTGGGCGACGTGGTCGATCTTGTGCTTGTGCAGTGAGATCGCCCGCACGAGGTCGATCTGGATCTCGTACCCCGTCGCGATCCCCCGCACGAGCGCGGCGCCGTCGGCGCCGACGTGCTGCGCGACCGCGAGGATCGGCGGGATGTTGTCGCCGGGGTGCGAGTACTCGGCGGCGAGGAACGTGTCGTGGTAGTCCAGCTCGCGCACGGCGACGCCGTTGGCCCATGCCGCCCATTCCGGCGACGTGCGGCGCTCGAGGAGGCATCCGAAGATCGTCGACCCCGAGCCGCTGACCGACACGGCGTGGTCGAGGGCCTGCTGGCGCGCAGCGCTGACCGGCGCGCGGGTGAGGGATGCCGCCGCCACCGCCGCGTTGTCGATGACGCGGTTGACGATCATGTCGACGACGTCCGCGTCGACCTCGACGGGGTCGGCCGCGACTTCGGCGATGTGCCACGCGAGCTGGCCTTCGCGGGCGAGGTTCTCGTCGCTGCGATGCACGCGCAGGTGGTGGAGGACGGTCATGGGGTTCCCTTCAGGAGCGTGACCCGTCGACGAGCGCGGGCACGGCGACGGTGGTCGCCGGCGCCGGGCCCATCGAGGGGTCGACGGATTCGAGGATGCTGGACAAGGCGCTGTGCAGGTGCACATGGGTCGCGTGGGCGGCGAGCTCGGCATCCCGCTCGGCGATCGCGCCGGCGATGAGGCGGTGCTCCGAGACGGATGCCGCGAGCCGGCCCGGATTGTCGCGCGCGAGCCTGCGCACCCGCACGAGGTGCGTGCGCACGGCCCGCAGCGCCGACGTGAGGTAGTCGTTCGCGACGGCGGCGTCGAGCGCCGCGTCGAAGCGGGCGATGAGGGCGTAGTACGCGTCGCGGCCGGCGTCGCCGTCGACCTCGGCGCGGGCGAACTCCTCCGCGAGGACGGCGAAGGATGCCGCATCCCCCCGCTCGGCGGCGAGGCGCGCTGCGGTCTCTTCGAGGGCGCGGCGCACTTCGAACAGCTCGCGGATGTCTCCCGCGTCGATGTCGGTCACGACCGTGACACGCGGCGAGGCCTGTGCGACGAGCCCGTCGGCGGCGAGGCGCCCGAGGGCTTCGCGCAGCGGTGTGCGGCTCACGCCGAGGCGAGCGGCCTGCTCTACCTCGCCGAGCACGGCGCCGGGCGGGAGCGCGCCGGACTGGATCTCGTCGAGGAGGGTGCGGTACGCGCGGTCGCTTGCTCGCATGCCGTGCTCCTTCCTCGGTGCCGCACCCATTGTATACACAAATGCACGATTCGCAACCTTCGGTGGCCAATTCGACCAGCTCGGTATACATGGGCGGTCCTGGCGAGGAGTCACTCCACACCCGTCGATGACGGCCCGAGGCCCCGTCGATAGGATGCGCGAATGGCGACTCCACGGTCAGGGACCGCGACGGCACCGCGATCGGAGGCGCGCAGAAGCACCACCGCACAAGCCGTCGCGACGGGACTGGCCGGCGCTGTCGCGTTCGCCGCGGGGACGACGATCGCCTACGCGAGCACCTACGGCCTCTCCGGCAGCGTCCTGCTCGCGGCCGTCTCGAGCGCTGCACTGCTCGTCTGGCTCGCCGGGGTCTCGGTGCTCGGCGTGCTCGTCAGGCGCGGCCGCGACGTCGTGTTCGCCGCGGCGACCGTCCTGTTCGCGCCCGCGGCGACGGTCGTGGAGTCGCTGCTGCGCACGGGAGGGGCGGATCTGCTCGCGTATCCGTACCTGCTCGTCGTGCTCGCCTGGCAGTCGCTCGGGCTCGTCGGCGCGGCGCTCGTCGGAGCGATCGTTGGCGTGCTGGTCCGACGACACCGCGAGGCGTCCGGGGCCGCGCCTTCGGCACGGGCGCGCGAGGCAGACACAGGGTCCGGCAACGAGGCGGTCCCGGGCCCAGGCGACGAGGCTGCCGCGGGCTCAGGCGACGAGGCGGCCCCGGGTCCAGGCGACGAGGCGGTCCCGGGTCCAGGCGACGAGGCGGCCGCAGACTTCGCCCTCCGTGCGACGCGCGAGCCGCGCGATGTGCCGGCATCGCCGGGCGCCGCCGGACCTGAGCGACGTCGCGCGACGATCCTCTCCGGCGTCTGCATCGCGCTGCTCGTGATCGGCGGCGCGCTGGCCTTCGTGCTTCCGACGCAGTGGCTCGGCGTGTACTTCCGCATCTGGGGCGAGGCGGCCGTGGCGACTCCCGCGCAGGGCACGCGGTACCTATGGACCGCCGGGCTCTCGCTCGCCGTGCTCCTCGCCGCTCTCGTCGTCGCGATCGTCCGCCGCGGCCGAGGGCTCATCGTCCTGACCTCGCTCGCGCTCGGTTGTGCGCTGATCGGCGCCTTCGTCTTCGAGGTGCCACAGGGCCGCTTCTGGCCCGACCCCGACCCGGTCACGTACGACGACGACTTCCCCGTCTGCTACGGCACGACAGGGGACTGCCCGGGAGGCTGACGTGGCGCTCCTGACCCGTGCCACAGAGCGAGATGCCGGCGATCTGCGGGACCTCCTGAGCCCGACGCCCAGGCGTCCCAACCCGCCTCAGGACTCCTCGGCCTCTGTCACGCCTTCGTACAGGCCGATCTCGTTGCCATCGGGATCGACGATGACCGCCCACCAGCTCGTCGGGCTGATCGGCTGCTTCTCGAGCGCGACCCGTGCGCCGGCCTCGACGGCGGTCGCGATCGTGTCGTCGATCGAGTCGACCTCGACATACGACCGCGGCTGTGTGAAGCCCTCGCTGCGAGGAGCGAGCCCGCCGCCGCTGATCTTGTTGGGGGCCTGCCACATGGGGTATCCCTCGTAGCCGGGCACCTCCGCGATCTGCCAGCCGAAGAGCGTGGAGTAGAACTGCGCCCCCTTCACGAGGTCGCTCACCGGGATGTCGATGTGAGTGATGTCGCCGTGTGCCATGTCACGTCCTCTCGTCGGTTCTGCGCGGCCAGTCTCGTCGCCCCCTCCGACATCGACAAGGGGCTCGACGGCATCCCTCACGGCTCCGTCCCCGCACACGCGCCGGCGCGGCACACCGCCCACGGAGGAGTGTGCCGCGCCGGCGGTCGACGGGTTCAGCGCTTCGCGGGCGCATCCTCGGCGGAGGTCCCGGACTGCGCGGCGCGCACGGCCTCGAGCTCGGCATCCAGGTCGCCCTGGAGGTCGTCGTCGGCGCTGTCGTCGGCGAACGGAAGCCCCTGGCGCGGCGCGTTGTAGAGCTCCTCGTCGAGGATGCCCTCGCGCTTGGCGACGATCGTGGGGACGAGCGCCTGACCGGCGACGTTGACCGCCGTGCGGCCCATGTCGAGGATCGGATCGATCGCGAGCAGGAGCCCCACGCCCTCGAGCGGCAGGCCCAGCGTCGACAGCGTGAGCGTGAGCATGACGGTCGCGCCCGTCGTTCCGGCGGTCGCGGCCGAGCCGAGCACCGACACGACGGCGATGAGCACGTAGTGCAGCGGCGTGAGCGGCACGTTGAAGAACTGCGCGACGAAGATCGCGGCGATCGCCGGGTAGATCGCGGCGCAGCCGTCCATCTTGGTCGTCGAGCCGAACGGCACGGCGAACGACGCGTATGCGCGCGGCACGCCGAGGTTGCGTTCGGTGATCCGCTCGGTGACCGGGAGCGTGCCGATGGACGAGCGGCTCACGAACGCGAGCTGGATGGCGGGCCACGCGCCCGAGAAGAACTGCCTGATCGAGAGCCCGTGCGACTTCAGCAGGATCGGATACACGACGAACAGCACGAGGACGAGCCCGATGTAGATCGCGAGCGCGAACCACGCGAGGTTGGCGAGCTTGCCCCACCCGTAGTTGACGACGGCGCTGCCGATGAGGCCGAGCGTGCCGATCGGGGCGATGCGGATGATCCACCACAGCACACGCTGGATGACCTTGAGGA
Source organism: Microbacterium ulmi (assembly GCF_011759705.1). Lineage (GTDB taxonomy): Bacteria > Actinomycetota > Actinomycetes > Actinomycetales > Microbacteriaceae > Microbacterium > Microbacterium ulmi. Next base: position 970,696 of record NZ_JAAOZF010000001.1, read on the forward strand.
GCGACTCCGTGAAGGCGAGGAACGGCTCTGCGCGCTTGCCGACGCGCAGGGCCGCGAGTCCGACGGCGAACGCGACGACGATGACTTGCAGGACGTTGAACCCGACCGACGACGCGACGGCGCCGGTGTCGGCGTCGAGCGAGCTCGAGATCGAGAGGCCGAGGAAGTTCTGCGGGATGAGCCCGACGAGGAAGTTCCACGACGTGCCGACCGTGTGCGGCTCGCTCGCCTCGAGGCCGTCGCCCGCGCGGGCTCCGGGCTGGATGACCAGGCCCAGCACGATGCCGATCGTGACGGCGATGAGCGCCGTGATGGCGAACCACAGCAGCGTCTGGCCCGCCAGACGCGCGGCGTTGCGGACGCGGCGCAGGTTCGAGATGCTCGCGACGATCGCCGTGAAGATGAGGGGAACGACGGCGGCCTTCAGCAGCGTCACGTAGGACGTGCCGATGACGCCGAGCGTCGCGGCGAGCCCGTTGGGACCGCCTGCCGCGTCGGGACCGATGGTGACCGCGACGAGGCCGAGGACGACGCCCAGGACGAGGGCGGCGAGGATCTGGAAGCCGAAGCCGCCGAACAGGCGCGCGACGGGACCGCGGGATGCCGCGACCGCGGTGCGATGCGCGGCCGGCGCAGGGGTGGTGCTCATGGTTCTCCGTTTCATGGCCGCGACGTGCGAGTGCGGCAGACCTCCCGATGTTAGGGATTCGACAGCTCGTCGCCGCGATCGGGCCGCGTTGCATGTCGGAATGTGACGAGCGGAGTCCGTCCGGCCCGGCCACGATTCGCCGACTTCACGAGTTTGTGAAGTGTGTGTACCGTTGCGGTCATGACCACCGTCATCCGCACGAGCGGCCTCGTGAAGCACTACGGCCGCACCCACGCCCTCGACGGCCTCGATCTCGAGGTCTCGCAGGGGCAGGTCCACGGCTTCCTCGGGCCCAACGGCGCGGGCAAGTCGACGACGATCCGCATCCTCCTGGGCCTCGCCCGCGCGACGGGCGGCACCGCCGAGGTCTTCGGCCTCCGTCCCTGGCGCGACGCCGTCGCGATCCATCGCCGCGTCTCGTACATCCCGGGCGACGTGAGCGTGTGGCCCAACCTCTCGGGCGGCGAGTCGATCGACCTGCTCGCGCGCCTGCGCGGCGCCGCGCGCCGCGACCGCGTGTACACCGCCGAGCGGGAGCGCCTCCTGGAGGCGTTCCAGTTCGACCCGCGCAAGAAGGGCCGGGCGTACTCGAAGGGCAACCGCCAGAAGGTCGCACTCATCGCCGCCTTCGCCGTTCCCGCCGACCTCTACATCTTCGACGAGCCCACGAGCGGGCTCGATCCCCTCATGGAGGTCATGTTCCGCCGCGAGGTCGCCCGCGTGAAGGCCGCCGGCGCGACGGTGCTGCTGTCGAGCCACATCCTCTCCGAGGTCGAGCGACTGTGCGATCGCATCTCGATCATCCGCGCCGGCAGGATCGTCGAGGCAGGCACGCTCGCCGACCTCCGTCACCTCACCCGCACGGAGGTCTCGTTCGAGGGGACGGATGCCGCTGCCGCCGCCGCGATCGCAGGCGCCCACGACGTGCTGGTCGACGACGGACGCGTGAGCTTCACCGTCGACAGCGACCAGGTCTCCGGCGCCCTCCCCGAGCTCGCGCGTCTCCGGGTCGCAGGCCTGCGCGTCAACCCGCCCTCGCTCGAGGAGCTCTTCCTGCGCCACTACGGCGACGACCTCGCCGCGTTCGAGGGCAACGGGCGATGAGTCGGCTGGGCGCCCTCCTCGTGCAGCGGCTGCGCCGCGACTGGCTGCAGCTGACGCTGTGGATCGCCGGGACCGTCGCGCTCGCCCTCTCGGGCTTCGCCGGTGTCGCCGAGGCGTACGGCACGGAGCAGGACCGCCTCGGCATCCTCGCGGCCGTCATGGCCAATCCCGTCATCCTCCTGTTCCGCGGTCTCCCATCGGGGCCGGACCGCTCGGCGTTCGTCGTCTTCCTCCTGTTCCCGTTCCTCGCGATGATGGCGGCGTTCATGAGCGCGTTCCTCGCCGTTCGCCACACGCGCGGCGACGAGGAGGCCGGTCGCCTCGAGCTCATCGACGCGACCCCCGCGGGGCGCTGGATGCCGACCGTCGCGACTCTCGTGCACGGGGTGCTCGCGAACGCCGTGCTCGGCATCCTGGTCGCCCTGTCGTTGCTCGCAGGCGGCGCGGAGACGGAGGGCTCGCTGCTCGTGGGATTCGCCGCCGCTGCCACGGGGCTCGTCTTCCTGGGGCTCGGGATGCTGTCGGCGCAGCTCATGCGCACGTCCCGGGCCGCGAACTCGCTCACGGTATGGATCCTGCTCTCGACCTTCGTCCTGGCCGGGGTCGGCAACGCGCTCGGCACTCCGAGCGACGATCTCACGCACATGGAGAGCTCGTGGCTGGCATGGACCTCGCCGTTCGGCTGGGCGGAGAACACGCGAGCGTACGACGAGAACCTGTGGTGGCCGGCCCTCCTGTGCATCGGCGCCTTCCTCGTGCTGACCGCCGGGGCGTTCGCGCTGCAGGCCGGACGCGACCAGGGTGCAGGCATCGTCGCGGAGCGCCGCGGCCGCGCGAACGCGCGCGCAGGACTCGCCTCGACGACCGCGCTCGTGTCACGCCTCTCGGCGCCCTCGACGATCGGCTGGATCGTCGGGGCTCTCGTCGCGGGCGCCCTGTCGACGGCGCTCGGCTCGGTCGTCGACCAGATCGGCGGCGAGAACCCCGCGATCGCCGACGTGCTGACGTCGCTCGCAGCCGGGAGTGATCTGCAGCAGTCGGTCATCGTCGTGTTCTTCATGATGATCGGCCTGCTCGCGGCATGCGCCGCCGTGCAGACGGTCGCCCGGGCGCGACAGGAGGAGACGCACGGCACCGCGGAGCCCGTGCTCGCGACGCCGACCGCGCGCGTCCGCTGGCTCGCGGACTTCCTCATCGCCGGCGTCGTCGCCGTCGCCCTGACCTGCGCGGGCGGGGTCGCGGGCGCCGCGCTCGGGGCCATCGGCTCCGATGCCGCATCCGAGCTCATCCGCTCCGCCGCGGTCGCGGCCGCCGGGCAGGTCGTCGCCGCGAGCGTGTTCCTCGTGCTGACGGCGCTTGTGTTCACCGTCGCACCGCGCCTCACGATCCCCCTGGGCTGGACGCTCCTCGTCGTCGCGATCGTGATCGGGCTCTTCGGCCCGCTCCTCGGGCTGTCCGACGAGGTGACGCAGACCCTCTCGCCCTTCGCCGTGACGCCTCAGCTCGACGGCGACACGATCGACCTGCGCGGGCTGCCGTGGCTCCTCCTCGCGGTCGTCGCCGGGGGCGCGGCATCCCTCGGTCTCATGCGGCGGCGCGAGCTCGCCGCCGCCGGATAGCGTGGAGCCCGGAGGAGCCATGGCCGACAGCGACACGCCCGACCACCCCGGCATCGTGCCGGCCGAGCAGGCCGCGGCGATGATGACGGCCGCCGGGATGCCGCGAATGCCGGCGCGCGTCATGATGGCGCTCGTCGGCTCTCCCGACGGCGGATACAGCGCGGCCGAGCTCGGTGATCGGCTCGGCGTCTCGCCGGCGGCCGTGTCGGGGGCGGTGCGCTACCTGCAGTCGCTGCGCATCATCCACCGGCTCTCGCGGCCCAGCGACCGCATCGCCCGGTACGACCTCATGGAGGACGGCTGGCGCTCCATGGTCACGGCGAACGCGCCCATGTACGCGCGCCTCGGGGACTACCTCGACGCGATCGCGGACGAGAACACGGATGCCGCGGCCTCCGTCGCGCGCGCGAGGGACATGGCCGGATTCCTGCGGTTCCTCGCCGAGCGGATGCCGGAGCTCGTCGACGAGTGGGAGTCCCGGCGCGGCTCCTGACCAGCCGAGGGGTCACGTCGCAGCGAGATGCTCCGCAAGAGCGTCGAGCGCGGGGCGCTGGCCCTTCACGAGCTTCTCGCGGGCGGCGTCGAGGCCCATCCACTCGACGCGGTCGACCTCGGGGAACGCCACCCGCTTCCCCGAGCGCGGCGGCCACTCGAGCTCGAACGTGCCGAATCCGGCGATCGGCGGAACGAACCCGGCGCCGTCGGCCGCGAAGACCGTGACGCGCTTGCCCGACGAGTACGCCCACGTCCCGAGTTCGGCGAGCGGGCCACGCGGCGGATCGACGCCGAGCTCCTCGCGGAACTCGCGGGTCGCCGCATCCGCCGCCGCCTCCGTGCCGGGGTCGTACTCGCCCTTCGGGATCGACCACGCGGCGGCATCCTTCGCTGCCCAGAACGGCCCGCCCATGTGGGCGATCAGGACCTCGGGCTCGCCCGATGCGAGCCGGTAGAGCAGGATGCCGGCGCTGTGGATCATTCGTCGATCCGCGCGAGTCCGGGGAGCTGCCTGGCCGTCACACGCACGCAGGCTCCATTGCTCGGGCATGGATCGGAGCGGCGACGACGTCGCGCTCGGCCCGGCGAAGGATTGGTGAGAAGCACGTTCATCTCGGGAGCGGATCGACGGATCCGTGGGCAGGGTCGGCGTGCAGCTTGAAGAGGCGGCGATCCTCGGCTCTCGCGGCAAGGATATGGTGACGCATCGTGGCTTCGGCCAGCGCGGGGTCGCGGTCGAGCAATGCCTGGACGATCATGCCGTGTTCAGCATGCCCCTGGAGCAGCCGGGAGCTCGAGTAGCTGGCCTGGGCCCGGTACAGGACGGGAAAGGCGACGATGCTCGCAACGGTCGACACGAGCCGGGTACTGCCGGAGAGCGCGAGGACGAGCTTGTGGAAGACAAGAGTCAGTCGAGCGGACTCCATCGTGGTCTCCGGTCCTTGCGACCGCACGGCATGCTCCATGCTCTTGTAGAGCTGCACGAGCTCCTCGAGCTCCTGGTCGCTCGCCTGGCTCGCCGCCAGACGCGCCCCGTACGGCTCGAGCAGCGCGCGGATCCCATAGATCTCATCGAGGTCGCGCTCAGTCCAGGACGAGACCTGCGCCCCTCGATTGGTGTCGATGACGACGAGCCCCTCTGCACCGAGTCGACGCAGCGCCTCGCGCACGGGCGTGCGACTGACCCCGAGGTCGGCCGCGATCCGCTCCTCGCGCAGGGGGCTTCCCCCGCTCAGGTCACCCGCGAGGATCGCGCCTCGAAGGTGTTCATACGTGCGATCCGCGACGGAGTGTCCCATCGGCAGCGGCTCCTCACCCGGCGTCAGCCGGCCCGTCTTGCTGGAAGGTGGATGTTCGTCTCGCCCGGCTCATGGCGACGTCACACCGGGGTCGTCACTCGCGGCTCCACCTGGAGCGGGAAGTGGCATGCTACGCGGTGCTCGTCGTCGGCTGCCGCTCCCACGAGCGGGGGACGAGCGGTCCGGCACTCCTCTCTGCCGTTGCCGATGGCGCAACGAGGTTCAAAAGGACACCCGGGGAGCACGTCGCCTGCACCCGGCGGGGTGCCCGGGATGAAGGAGATCCGTGGAGTGGCGATCGTGGGAACGCTGTCGATGAGAGCAGCGGTATAAGGATGCCGGGGCTCGCTCAGGACCTCGGAGGCCGGGCCGTACTCCACGATCCTGCCGTGGTACATCACGGCGACGTCGTCGCTGACGTCACGAATGACCTCGAGATCGTGCGAGACGTGGATGACTGACATTCCGAGCTCCTCGCGCATGCGCTCGAGCACGGCGAGCGTCTGCGTGCGCACCGTCACATCGAGTGCCGTGGTCGGCTCATCGGCGATGAGCAGACGCGGCCGCCCTACGAGCGCCATCGCGATCGCGACACGCTGACGCATCCCGCCGGAGAACTCCTGAGGGTACTGCCTCATCCGCGCGGCCGCATCGGAGATGCCCACGCGACGCATGGCCTCTATCGCGTGCGTGCGCGCCTCGGGTCGCGTGAGATCCGAGCGGTGACGTCGAACGACCTCCAGGATCTGGGCGCCGACCGTACGCACGGGGTTGAGTGAGGCAAGCGCATCCTGATAGACGAGGGCCATCGTCGTCCCGCGGAGCCGATCGACGTCCTGGCGGCTCGACGCGACGATGTCGGTGTCGACGACACGGATGCTTCCCGTCGTCATGGCGTTCGAGGGAAGAAGACCGAGGATCGCCAGGGCGAGAGTCGACTTGCCCGAGCCGGACTCGCCGACGACTCCGAGCGATCGCCCCTGCGGAAGGCTGATGCTCACCCCGTTCAGAGCCGGCAGCGGTCCCGAGCGTCCCGGATAGACGACCGTCAGATCGCGCACCTCGACGACTGTCTCAGCGTCCACCTTCCACCTCCAGCGGAACATTGCACCACGCGTCGTGACCGTCGCCCACCTCGACGTGCCGGACCGCGTCGGCGCACTCCGGCACGGCGTACGCGCACCTGTTGCGGAAGACGCAGCCGTGCTGGCGCTCCGCGTGCGGCAGTGCCTCTCTGCCCAGCCCCTCGCGGACGTCGTCGGGCATCGTGCGCCTTCCCTCCGATGTCGCAGACGCCAGCAGAGACGCGGTGTAGGGGTGAAGCGGCCGGTCGAACAGATCGGACGTGGGCGCGCGCTCCACCGTCTGCCCGAGGTACATGACGATGGTCCTGTCGGAAACTGCGCGGACGACGCCGAGATCGTGAGCGATGATCAGGATGCCGACCTGCGTCTCGCGCCGGATCGTCTGGAGCAGCTGCAGGATCTGACCCTGGATCGACACGTCGAGAGACGCGACAGGCTCGTCGAGCACGAGCAGAGACGGGCTCACCGAGAGCGCACGCGCAATGCCCACTCGCTGACGCTGGCCACCCGACAGCTCGCGCGGTCGACGGCTCGCGAACCGCGTCCCGAGATCGACGAGGTCGAGCACCTCTTTCACCCGCTGGGAGGACTTGCGGCGCGTCCAGCCCTGGATCGTGAGGGGCTCCCGCACGATCTCCTCGATCGTCATGGTGGGATCGATCGAGCTGTAGGGGTTCTGGAAGACCATCTGCACTCTGCTCGAGAGGTGCCGCCGGCCCCGCGCGCTCGCCGACAGCTCACGCACGTCCTGACCCTGCACCTCGACGCGGCCCGAGGTCGGGGCCGTCAGCCCGACGATGAGCTTCGCGAGCGTGGACTTTCCGGATCCGGACTCCCCGACCAGAGCCACGCACTCCCCCTGCTCGATTCGCAGATCCGCGCCCACGACGGCCACGACGTCGTGACTGCGACTCGAGTACACCTTGCGTACATTGTCGACGACGAGCATCAGTTCACTCCAGTGCCGCACGTGCGGCGGTTCCCAGGCGCGAGCCGACAGAAGCGAGGCTTGCGCACGTCACGACGAGCACGAGGCCTGCCAGCAGCACGGGCCAGCTGTTCGTCAGCAGATAGTCCTTCTCGCTGGCGATGACCACTCCCAGCGAGATGTCGGGCGGCTGAAGCCCGAACCCCAGGAAGCTGAGCGTCGCCTCCCCGAGCATCACATTGGGCAACTGCACCATGGCCACCGCGATCCAGAGGTCGGAGGTGTTGGGCCACACGTGGCGTCGGATGGTCGCAGGCACGCTCGCTCCGTACAGGCGCGCCGCCTGCATGAACTCCTCGTCCCGCAGTGTCAGCACGCGAGCCCGGATGACCCGGGCATAGTTCACCCAGCTCGCAAGCGCGAGGACGAACACGAAGTTGCCGAAGTTCGTGCCCAACGCGGTGAGCAGGGCGATCGCGAGGATCGTCGCGGGAAAGGCGAAGAACACATCCATGATGCGGCTCAGGACGTTGTCGACCCACCCTCCCACGTAGGCGCTGAAGGCGCCCGCGAGCCAGCCGAAGAGACCACCCGTGAGCACGACGAGGACCGAGACCAGAATCGAGGTGCGAAGCCCGATCGCCGTGACGTAGAGCAGATCACGCCCCAGATGATCCGTGCCGAGCGGCCATTCGATCGAGGGCGGCTCGAATCGGTGCTGCGGTGCGACCGCCATCGCGTCGGGCGGCGCGAAGAGCGGCACGATGAAGGCGAACGCCAGCATGACGATCATGACGGCGTGCGCCGCACCCCAGCGCCGTGGGCGCTTACAGCGGCGCTTCGACCCCGCGCCCGTGGGCTGCAGCTCGTCGGCGGCGTCCAGCGGTGCTGTCTCGTCTTGGCTGCTCGACTCCACGATCGTTCCTTCTGCCGTTCCCGAGGACATCGCTACTCCCCCGCGATCCGCGCGAGATGCACGCGAGGATCGACAGCCGCGTAGACGACGTCGAGGACGATGTTGATGATCAGCACGGTGAGCGTCGCCGTGAAGAGAGTCGCGCTGACGAGCGCGAGATCGTACTTGCGCATCGCGTCGAGATACAGTCGCCCGAGACCGGGCCACGCGAAGACCGACTCGATGACGACGACACCGCCGATCGCCATGCGAGACAGCTCGAGACCTCCAACCGAGATGATCGGCACGAGCCCGGCTCGGATGATGTGGCTGAACACGAGAGTGCGTCGGGAGAGCCCCTTGCTCGTGGCGACGAGCACGTATGGTTCCGACGCGACCGATCGGATGCTCTCCCGCACGATGGCCGTGACTCGTCCTATGGGAGGTATCGCGAGGGCGAGAGCCGGCAGCACCACGTACGGCAGCCCGCCGTAACCGCTCGTCGGGAACCAGCCCAGGGTGACCGCGAAGACGAGCACCAGGATCAGGCCGGTCCAGAAGTCGGGCGTCGAAGCGAGCACAGACGACAGCGAGTGGATCGCCCGATCGAGCGGCCGCCCCACTCGCAGTCCGGCGATGACTCCGAGCGTCACGGCGACGGTCGCCGTGATGATGAACGCCACGAGAGCGAGCCACAGCGACCGTGGGAGCGCATCGAGCACGACGTTCATCGCTGGCTCTCCGCGCGTCGTCGATACGCCGAAGTCGAGGCGGAGAGCCCCCTGGAGGTAGCGGACAAGCCGCTCCAGCAGGGGGTCCGCCAGCCCCGTGGCAACTCGGTACTCCTCGACCTCTGCTTCCGTGGCGTTGACGGGCAGGGTCCGACGCGCCGGGTCGCCGATCACCTGGAAGATGAAGAACACAGCGAACATCACCACGACCAGGGTGACCAAGGCCGACCCGATGCGCCTGACGATGAACAACGTCACGAAGCTACCCTCTCGCTGACTGGCGACGCGGTCCTAGGACGATCTGGAGTACTCGGCCCAGTTGATCTTGCCAGGGTTGCCGTACACGACCCCCTGGATGCCTTCGGCCACGGCGATCACGATCCTCGGATTCGTGAGGAACACGAGCGGAGCCTCGTCACGCGCGTACTGCATGAGGTCGCGATAGGCCGCGGCCTGCTCGTCGGCATCCGTCATGGCGAGCGCCTTGTCGGCTTCCTCCATGAACACGGGATCGCACCACTGCCCGCGTTCCGGGCCGCAGTTGAGGTAGTTCTGGATGTACGGCGTGGCAGTGAGCGTGTCGCTGCCGGCCAGCAGGTGAAGCAGGTTCGGCGCCGGCAGACCGTTCTTCCTCGCGAGCAGGAAGTCGTTGATCATGCTCTCGTACGGCGCGATGGTGAAGTTGACGTCGATGCCGACGTCGTTCCACATCGTGACGAGGGTCTGGCACGTGTCGGTGCCCGTGACGCCGTACTGGTCGCCGCACACGAGATCGAGCGTCAGATCGGCCGCTCCCGCTTCTTCGAGCAGACGCTTGGCTTCCTCGGGGTCGTAGGGATAGTCCTCGACATCTGGATTGAACCCATGCGACTCCTTGAAGGTGCCCTGGCCGTGCGCCGGCTCGGCGAAGCCCTGGCGAACGTCGTTGATGAGCACGTCCTTGTCGACCGCGTAGTTGAGCGCCTGACGGACCCGCACATCATCGAGCGGAGGCGTCAATGTGTCGATTCGAACGAACTCCACCTCGGTCGCGGGCGCCGAGAGCGTCGCGGGTGCCTGGGTCAGCAGATCGGGCGACAGGTCGAGAGCGACCTGAATCTCTCCGGCCTGCAGCGCGGCGAACCTCGCTCCAGTGTCGGGGATGACGCGCATCTGCACCGTGCTGAAGTACGGCGTGATGTCCCGCCAATATCCGTCGCGGACCTCGAGGGTCGCCTGATCCTTGGCGGCCGACAGATCCTTCAGCACGTACGGCCCCGTGCCGATCGCCGTCGTCGCAGCACCGGCCGCGGTGTCGCCGGTTCCCCAGCCATCCGGCTGCACCGCGATCTCGGCGGCAGCACGGAATGCGAAGAAGTCCGGCGTCTTCGTGATGATGTCGACGGTGTCGTCGTCGACGACCTCGGCGCTCGCGAGATTGTTCAGGATGCTCGCGCGGGAACTGGCGGGGTCCGCGATCTTGTTGACGCTGAACGCGACGTCGCGTGCCGTCAGCTTCTGACCGTCCGAGAACGTGACGTCGGTGCGGAGCTCGAACCGCCACTTCGTCGGCTCGATCTGCTCCCAGCTCGTGGCCAGAAGCGGCTCCCAGTCGTAGTTGCCGTCGGAATCCGCCTTCAGCTCGGTGAGCCCCTCCAGCACGCTTCCGAACAGAAGCTGGCGGGATGTCACCTCGAGACTCGCCGCGATATCGAGGGTTCCCAGAGCCGACGATGCGGCCCAGATCAGTGTCTCCTGGTCGTCCGGTTCATCGGCTGGTGCGCTGCAGGCCACGGCGACGAGGCCGGTCGCGACCACTCCCGCCAACGCGGCGAGCAGTCGTGCTCTCTTGAGTACCATTCCTTCTTCTCCACTTCATTGTCAGGAGGATCCTTGGCTGTTTCTGGAGGCCCGCCAAGTGGCCGCGATCATGGCCGCTCGCCTCACCGTGAGAGGGATCGGCCCCGGATCATGAGAACCCGAGCTCATCGAGCGCGACGCGGAGTTCATCGGCCTGACGCTGCAGCTCAGCCTCGGGAGTCTCCTGAGGCGAGTGGACGAGATCCCACGGAAGCGGGCCTCCCGGCGCCGGATCGCTCCAGTAGCGCGTGACGATCCGTGTGTTCAGATGAGGGACCAGATTGCCGAGCGTCATGACGTTCAGCTTCAGCGGTCGATAGACGCGCTGGACGGCTCGCGACGTGATGACCACCTCTCGCCAATACCCATCCACACCTTCGGGCGTCGCTTCGAAGGGCTCGGCGATGTGACCCCGGCGCCACACCAGCTGTACGTGCCCGGGCGCTTGCGGCCGGCGGTCCAGGTATACCTCGGCGAAGCCTCCCGTCAGGACATGGACCGCCTCGGCGTGGCTTCCGCCACCGATGCGGGCGCAGTAGGCGCACCCTTCACCCGAGCGCCGTGCGGGCCAATCCGCTGGCCAGCGGACCGATGCGGTCGTCACCACGGCGCCCTCCGCTCCATCGACGGCGCTCATCCCGCGACCTCCGAGAGCAGCGGGTCCTGCTCGATGGCCCCGCGCAGCTTCACGGCCTGGCTCTGCAACTCCTCCTCGGTGAATCTCGGTTCGAGATACAGCGAGCGCCACGGGATGTTCCTTCCCGGCGCGGGGTCTGCGTCGTGCCGCGGAAAGACGTAGGTGTGCAGGTGGGGCGTGATCGAGCCCATCGATGAGATGTTGAGCTTCACGGGCTGGAACACCGTATGCACGGCCCTCGCCAGCGCCGTCACTTCTCGCCAGTACCGCCTCGCGCTCTCGTCGCTCGCTTCGCCGGGCTCGGCGATGTGGGCGCCCTTCCACAACGCCACGCTGTAGCCGGCGAGCCCGCGTGTCGCCCGCTTCTCGAGGTAGACCTCGCTCTCGGTCCCCTCCCACACGAGCAGCCAGTTGAGGCGGATCCAGTCGTTCGGTCCCTTGTTCTCCCTGTCGCAGAGCTTGCAGTCCTTGCCTGCCACCCGCTCGGCGTAGTCGGCCGGCCACTCCGCCGGGCCCATCTTGTCGATCGTGCTGTCGTCCGACACGTCGCTCTCCGATTCCGCAGTGGTGCCGCTAGAAGACGGCGATGGGATTGATGAAGCTCCCCGTGGCCTTGGGCAACGCGATGGGTGCCATGGTGAACAGGAACTCCCAGCGCGCCAGTTCGGCGCAACGAGCGGCGAGCGACTCGACATCGGGGTAGTCCACGAGGATCAGGCCCATCGAGGGGATCGCGATGCGATGCAGCGGGAGGTGGTTGAACCGCTCGCTGGGGTGGTTCTGCTCGATGCAGTCTCCGCCGTAGACCGCGACCTCGCGCTCGTGAAGCCACTCGATCGTGTCAGGTGTGAGTCCTGCGAACTGGCCGGTGAAGATGTTGCCGTATCTGCCGGTCGCGCGCTCGAACTCCAGGTAGCCGATGTGCAGGAGAAGCACGTCACCGCTCTCGACGCGAACGCCCTGGGCCTGCTCTGCGGCTTCGAGATCGCTCACCGTGACCCCTTGATCGGGCTCAAGGTAGGGCACGCCGCGGGTGCGCGCGATGTCCAGGAGCACGCCGCGTGTGAAGATGCCGTGCCGCTGCGCGAAAGACGACCCGAAGGTGAGCCCCTTGGGCTGATAGACGTCTTCCGCACGCCGCCCGTTGTAGACACGACCCTCGAAGTTGTTGTGGGCGACGGCATCCAGGTGGGTGAACGCGCGACCGTGCGGTGCACCGCCGAAGTAGTCGAGAGCCGACGCGGATGGATTGGCACGCGACGCGGCGACCATGAAATGCACGGGCGGCGAAGGATTCGCAGGTGTCTGCTCCGTGGACAGGGGTCTCGCGAGTGAGAGCGTCTCACCGAGCGCGACGAGCTTCGCTGCCGCCACGCGCTTCTCGGGTGTGATGTAGTTCAGGGTGCCGAGCTCGTCGTCATCCCCCCATCTCCCCGTGTTCGAGACCCGGTCGAACAACTCGAGCAGATCGTCTTCGGTGTACTCTTTCGGCCCCGACTCAGGCATCGCGCACTTCTCCTTCTCTCATGTGATCAACGGATCTCTCGAGGGCGGCACCGGCGGCTCGTCTGTCCGCGCGCACTCGGCGGGCCTGCCCGGTCATGTTCGTGTCCCTCCTCGGTCGGCCTCGGAGAGATGCTCGACCGTCACGCCGGTCTCGGTGATCGTTCGCGTGACGTCGCGGCCCCCGTACGCCCAGTAGATCGACATGCGGCCCTCTCCTCGGTTGCGGAAGAAGTGCGGGACTCCCGCGGGGACCCACGTGACGTCTCCCGCGGCGAGCTCGAAGGTCTCGCCGGCGATCACGACCTGCGCTTCGCCCTCCGTGATCACGACGGTCTCCTCCACGTTGTGGCTGTGCAGCGGGATGCCCGTCCGGGGCTCGAACCGCGTGATGCCCGTCGTGAGGAGGGCGCTCGTGCGGTTCCACTTGCCGACCAGGGGCACCGTGACGATTCCCGCTCCTCTGTCGAAGAGCGCGATCGTGCCCTGCCTCAGAACCATCGGCTCCTCACGTCGGCCGGCCTCGACCGGCAGCTGCGGATCTCCGGCGCTCGACACGCGCATGCTCCTTTTCGACGCTCCTCCGCTCATCTCGACGCCCTCTCCCGAGCGGCCCGCTCGGATCCATCGGGGGGGAACTGGAGGAGTATCGCGCGCTCGTCCAGATAGTCGTGGATGGCGAACGCGGGACCTTCCCGCGTGTTTCCCGAGTCGCGCACGCCGCCGTACGGCTGCTGGTCGAGGCGAAACGTCGGTGACTCGTTGATGTTCACGCCTCCGAACGAGAGCTCCCGTGCCGCGCGCAGCGCGCGGGACAGGCTGGTCGTGAACACGCCCGCGTGCAGTCCGTACCGACTCGCGTTCGAGAGCGCGATCGCCTCGCCGAAGTCGTCGTAGGTCTGCACCGCCAGAACGGGGCCGAACACCTCCAGCTCGCAGACCTTCATGGCGGGTGTCGCACGATCGATGATGGTGGGCAGAAGCGTGCCGTCGTCGTTCACTGCTCCGCCTGTGCGCACGCGCGCCCCCTCGTCGACCGCCTGGCGGATCCAGGAGAGCACCCGGTCCCGCTCCTCCGGTCGGATGAGCGGGCCGACGTCGGTCGCCTCGTCGAGCGGATCCCCCGTGACGAGCGCTTCCGTGCGCGCGACGAGGTCACCGAGGAACGACTCGGCCACCGACTCGTGCACGTACAGACGCTGGGCCGAGATGCAGGACTGACCCGCGTTGGCGAACGCGGTCGCCGCGACCCTGCCGGCGGCGAACTCGAGGTCGGCCGTGTCATCGACGATGACGGGAGAGTTCGAGCCGAGCTCGAGCAGCACCGTCTTCTTCGGACTGGCGGCGGCGAGCCCGTAGCCGACCTCTGTCGAGCCTGTGAAGGTGAGCACGCGAACGTCGTCGCTCTCGACGAAGACGTCGCCGATCTCACGTGCAGGACCCGTGAGCACGCTCAAGAACTCTCGCGGCCAGCCGGCCTCCAGCAGGATGGCCGCCAGCTCGAGGGCGACGAACGGCGTCTGCCCCGCAGGCTTCAGCACGACCGGGCAGCCCGCCGCGAAGGCGGGCGCCAGCTTGTGGCACACGAGATTGAAGGGGAAGTTGAACGGCGAGACGGCGGCGACGACGCCTTTCGGGTGAAGCGTCGTGAAGCCGAGCTTGTCGGTGCCCGACGGCGCGGCCGCGGTCGGGATGACGTGTCCCGCGAGCCGGCGCGCTTCGACCGACGCGAACATGAGCGTCTCGGCGCCCCTCTCGACCTCGGCCCTCGCTGCGCGCAGCGGCTTTCCGGCCTCCTCGGCGATGCACGTGGCAAGCGACTCCTCGCGCTCGCGCACGAGTGCGCTGGCGGCGGCGAGGATGTCGGCGCGGTGGTGGTCCGGCGGGGCGCCGCCCGCGCGATGAGCAGCCGCTGCGATCGCGATGGCTCTCCGGGTGTCGTCGGCCGAAGCGCGACCGACCTCGCCCACGACGTGCCGATCGTACGGACTCAGAACCACGTCATGCTCGCGGGTCTGCACCCACTCGCCGCCGATGAGAAGCTCACCTCTGCGCATCAGCGCTCTCTCCCGTCCATGTCGATTCCAGCCGTCGCCGTCTGCGCGTTCAGCGGCGTCCTGTCGGCTCCGAGTCGTGCGGCGAGCGAGACGAGCTCGTCGACGACGTCCGCTGCGATCTCCACGCCGTGGGCTACGGCATCCGCCCGCCGTTTCGGGAGCCGTGAACCCGGGATCCGAACCCCCTCCCCGCCGGGCGCGGGAACGGAGCGAGTGAGCTCCCTGATGCGTTCGTCCATCTCACGCCGGAACTCGTCGAGAGGCCGAATCGTGTCGGGGCGGATGACGAGCACCGCCTGACCCGTGTTCGTCGGGCTCTTGTCGTCCTTGTTGAAGTCGACGATGTCGCTTCCTGATGCCGCTCCCCCGAGCACGCCCGCAAGCGAGGCGATGACGAGGTTGAGCCCGAACCCCTTGTATCCGCCCATGGGCTGAAGCAGTGCCCCCGCGGACCGACGGGGGTCGGTCACGGGCGCGCCGCTGCGGTCGATCATCCACCCCTCGGGAATGCTCTCGCCGCGCCGGGCGGCCAGCTTGACGCGGCCGTAGGAGGCCACCGTCGTCGCCATGTCGAAGACGATGGGAGGCTCCTGGCCCGCGGGGATCGCGACCGCGAGCGGGTTCGTGCTCATGAGCGCGTCGAGCCCGCCCCACGGCGCCATGTGCGGTGCATTGCCGACAGCCATGTAGACGCCGATCATGTCGTGCTGGAGCGCCATCGAGGCGTAGATGCCGCCCGCGCCGGCGTGGTTGGAGCGTCGTACGCTGACCCATCCGACTCCTGTGCTGCGCGCCTTCTCCACGGCGATCCCCATCGCCCGAGTCACTATGACGTGACCGAGCCCGTTGTCACCGTCCAGGAGCGCCGTCGCCGGCGTCTCGCGTTCCACCCGGATCGCGGGTCGCAGGTTGTAGCCCCCGGCCTCGATACGCCGGATGTAGGCGGGGACTCGCACGACGCCATGGCTGGGGATGCCGCGCACGTCTGCTTCGACGATCCGCTCGGCGGCGACCGCGGCGTGTCCGCGATCGGCGCCGGCCGCGACGAGCACGTCCTCGACCAGTGCGGTCACGTCGTCGATCGGGAATCGGTGCACGGGCCAGACCTCACCTTCGAACTTCGGCGTTCAGGGATCGAGACTCTTGAGCCGCCGTTCGGGTGGGCGGCCCAAGAGCTCTCTGCAAGACCAGAGTTGTATACAGTTCGAGTTCTGTCAAGGGGCCGCCACGATCGAACCCCGGCGAGCCAAGGAGCTTCCGGTGTCGGGATCCTCTCTCGGTCGCCCGTGCAAGATGCGAGTCATTGCCGCCATTTCACGGAGAACAAGGGACCGCGCGGCGATCATCGGACACCGTGCCGCCGGATCGCGTTCGAAAGGGGGAGGCTTCACCGATCAAAAGATGTGCTACAAATTGTATGCATCCTGATGCTAGGTTCGGAATGCAATCGGAACGCGCAGAGTGGCCTTCTGAGGAGTCCCTGCCTGCGCTTTGGTGCCCTTGCGGCTGTCAGACCAGCGATCGGAGACCTCTTGGCCATGAGCAGACGACTGCTGATCACCGGCGGGCATCTCCTCACGATGGATCCCGCGATCGGTGAGATCCCTGTCGGGGACGTTCTCATCGAGGACGACACGATCGTGGAGGTCGGGGCAGGCCTCGAGGTCGACGCCGCCGAGCGCGTCGACGCGACAGGTCAGATCGTCCTTCCGGGACTCATCGACACCCACCGTCACACATGGCAGACAGCATTGCGGGGCTTCGGTGCCGACTTCACGGCTCAGGAGTACCGCAGCTGCATCCGGGGAAGCTTCGGAATGCACATGCGCCCCGAGGATGTGTACGCGTCGACCCTCCTGGGCGCGCTCGAGGCGCTCGACTCGGGAATCACGACGATGGTGGACTGGGCGCACATCATGAACACGCCCGAGCATGCCGACGCGTCGATCGACGCACTCGTCGACTCCGGCATCCGCGCCGTGTTCGGCTACGGCACGCCCAACGACGACGAGACCATGGAGTGGTACCAGCAGAGCACGCGGCACCACCCGCCCGACGCACGTCGGATCCGCGAGGGGCGTCTCTCCTCCGACGACGCGCTCGTCACGATGGCGCTTGCCACGCGCCCACCGCACATCGTCACTCGAGAGACGATGATCAACGACTGGCGTCTCGCGGACGAGCTCGGCCTGCGCGTCACGACGGACGGCGGACTCGGCGGCGGTTCGTGGAACGGCGTTCTGTGGGGCCCCGGCGGCCACGAGCCCATTCGCGCCCTCGCGCGCGAGGGTCTGCTGAACGAGCGGACGACCTTCGTCCACTGCAACAACATCCCCGACGACGAACTCCGCCTGATCGCTGATGCAGGCGCGAGCATCTCCATCTCACCCGACTCCGAGCTGCATGTCGGGCACTGCTTCCCCGTTACGGGACGAGCCGTGTCGCTCGGCATCCGCCCGTCCTTGTCGATCGACATCGTCATCCAGGTGGCGGGCGATCTGTTCGGAGCGATGCGATCGATCCTGGTCAGCGATCGCGGGGAAGTCGGCGCGCGTCACTATGCCGAGGGCTCCGGCCCGGCGTCGTGGGAGATCACGACGAAGGACGTGCTCGAGTTCGCAACCGTCGCGGGCGCGTCGGCCGTCGGCATGGCGAGCCGGACAGGCTCGATCTCCCCGGGCAAGAAGGCCGACCTCGTCCTGCTCGCCCCGGGCGCCCTCAACCTCGAGCCCATGAACAACGCGATCGGCCTCGTCGTGCTTCAAGCGCACCCAGGAAACGTCGAGAGCGTGTACGTCGGCGGAAGAGCCGTGAAGCAGAACGGATCGCTCGCAGCGCCGCTTCGCGAGCGCGCGATCGCACTCGCGCGCTCGAGCCGGGACCATCTGTTCGCGAGCGCCCGGCTCGAGCCGGGATGGGGTTACAAGCCGCTGCTCCAGCCCCAGTGGCGTTGGTAGGCGCACCACGGCCGCGATGATCAGGCGCTCGGCGCTCCTCGCCGCGATCGCGGCGGTGGTCACCGTACTCCTCGTCCTCCTGCACATCCCCTCACCGTTCCTCTTCGGAGGGCTGGCAGGTGGTCTGGTCTGCGCATTGCTCGGCTGCGCTCCCCGGATTCCACAGATCACCATCTCCGTGGCTCAAGTCACGGTGGGCATCTCGGTGGGTGCCCTGATGTCCGGCGGACTGCTCGTCACGTTGCGCGATCGGGGCCTGACGATCCTCGTCGCCACCGTCACGACGGTCGCCGCGAGTCTCGTCGCGGGCCAGCTGCTGCGCCTCCACCACGGGGTGTCCTCGACCACCGCCAGCTTCTCCTCGATCGCCGGCGGTGCCGTGGGCGTCGTTGCGACCGCACGAGATGCCGGTGCGGACGAACGCATCGTCGTCACAGTCCAGTACCTGAGGGTCCTCGCCGTGATCCTGACGATCCCTGTCGTCGTGACCCTGCTCGGAGCCCCGTCCTCCGGTCAGCGCGCCTCCCCGCCGGCACTCGATCTGCTGGCGGGCCTCGAATGGAGCGATCTGCTGTTCACCGGAGCCGGGCTCGCCGTCGGCCTGTTCCTCGTCCGCCTCCTACGCTTCCCTGGGAACATGGTGCTGCTCCCGATGGCCGCGACCACGCTCCTGTCGCTCGCCTGGCCCTTCGGCGCGGTCTCGATCCCCGAGCTCCTTCTCAGCGCGAGCTATCTCGTGATCGGGGCGCAGGTCGGTGTGAAGTTCACCCGCGCATCGCTCGCGTACATCGCTCGCCTCCTCCCACTCGCGGTCGCGCAGATCATCGCCACCGTGGGCGCCTGCTTCGGGGTCGCGCTCCTTGTCACCCGGATGACGGGCATCCCGCTCGTGGACACCTACCTCGCCACGACCCCGGGCGGCCTGTATGCGGTGATCGCCGTCGCGCTCGCCAGCGACGCCGACGTCGGCTTCATCTTCGCGACGCAGGTCGTGAGGCTCTTCCTGGCTCTCGCCCTCGTCCCGCTTCTCGCCTGGATGGGGCGGCGGAGACGCCCCGACGGTCCGTCGCAGTCAGGTGCCGGGTGATCCGAGTCACGCGTCGACGACGAGCGTCCGGCGCCGGGTGAACGCGCGCGCAGCTCGATGCAGGAGATCCAACCGACTAGGGACGCTTCTTGGGCGAGACCCGGTAGGTCTCCTCCGGGTCGGTGACGGCGACCGGGGCGAGCGCCGCATCGATCGCCGCGAGCGTGTCGGCGTCGAGCTTCACGCCGGAGGCCTTGACGTTGTCCTCGAGCTGCTCGGGGCGCGACGCCCCGACGAGAGCCGCCGCGACGTTCGGGTTCTGCAGCACCCACGCGATCGCGAGCTGCGGCATCGTCAGCCCCGCCTGCGCGGCGACGGGCGTGAGCCTCTGCACGGCCTCGAGCACGTCGTCGCGCAGGAAACGCTCGATGAAGCGCGCGCCGCTCTTCTCGTCGGTCGCGCGCGATCCCTCGGGCACCGACCGGCCGGGGAGGTACTTTCCCGACAGGACGCCCTGCGCCATGGGCGACCAGACGATCTGCGAGATGCCGAGCTCTTCCGAGGTCGGCACGACCTTGCCCTCGATGACGCGCCACAGCGCGGAGTACTGGGGCTGGTTCGACACGAGCTGGAATCCGAGCTGCGTCGAGAGGGCGTGTCCGTCTCGCAGCTGCTCCGCGGTCCACTCCGAGACGCCGATGTAGAGCGCCTTGCCCTGGCGGACGACGTCGGCGAACGCCTGCATCGTCTCCTCGAGGGGAGTCTCATAGTCGTAGCGGTGCGCCTGGTACAGGTCGACATAGTCGACGCCGAGGCGCTGGAGGGAACCGTGGATGCCGTCGAAGATGTGCTTGCGGCTCAGTCCCTGGTCGTTGGGCCCCTTGCGGCCGACCGGCCAGTAGACCTTCGTGAAGATCTCGAACTCTGCGCGATCCAGGCCTCCCAGCGCCTCACCGAGGACGACCTCGGCGGCGGTGTTGGCGTAGACGTCGGCGGTGTCGAACGATGTGATGCCGAGGTCGAGGGCCTTGTGCACCGTCGCGATCGCCGCGTCGTGCCCGACCTGCGAGGCATGCGTCACCCAGTTGCCGTACGTGATCTCCGAGACCTTGAACCCACTGTTGCCGAGGTAGCGATAGTCAACCATTCCTCAACGCTAGCGGCGGGACGGATGCCGCGGCCCGGGATCTCACACCTCAAGCGGGGTCGCCGCGGCGATCGCGGCATCCTCCTCCGTCGCGACGAGCTGGCCGCACGCGCCGTCGATCTCCTTGCCGCGCGTGTCGCGGAGGGTCGTGGGGATGCCGGCCTCGTTGAGACGTCGGACGAACTCGTTCTGCACCTGCACCTCGGACGCCGTCCAGATCGAGCCGGGCGTCGGGTTGAGCGGGATGGGGTTGACGTGCACCCAGCCGCGACCGCGGGCGTTGAGCTTCTCCGCGAGCAGGTCGGCCCGCCAGCCGTGGTCGTTCATGTCCTTGATGAGGGCGTACTCGATCGAGACCCGCCGGCCGGTCTTGTCGAAGTAGGCGCGGGCCGCGTCGAGGGCCTCGTCGACCTTCCACCGCGAGTTCACCGGGATGAGCTCGTCGCGGAGCTTGTCGTCGGGCGCGTGCAGCGACAGCGCGAACGTGACCGGGATGTCCTCGGCGGCGAGCTTCGTGATCGCCGGGACGAGCCCGACCGTCGAGACCGTGATGCCGCGCGCGCTCATGCCGAGTCCGTGCTTCTTGTCGGTCATGACGCGGACGGCCTGCATGACGCGGGCGTAGTTGGCCAGCGGCTCGCCCATGCCCATGAACACGATGTTCGAGACGCGCTCGGCGGAGTGGTCGTCCTTCTTCTTGCCGCCCAGCCCGCCGTCTGCGATGAGACGGTTGGCGCGCACGACCTGCTCGATGATCTCGGCCGCCGACATGTTGCGGGTGAGGCCCGCCTGTCCCGTCGCGCAGAAGGGGCAGTTCATTCCGCAGCCGGCCTGCGACGAGACACACAGCGTGATGCGCCCGGGGTAGCGCATGAGCACCGACTCGACGAGCGCGCCGTCGTGCAGCTTCCACAGGAACTTGATCGTGTCGCCGCGGTCGGTCTCGAGGCGCCGCACCTCCGTCAGCAGGGGCGGCAGCATCCCGTGCACGAGCTCTTCGCGGCCCTCGGCCGGCAGGTCGGTCATGTCGGCGGGGTCGTGCGTGTAGTGCGCGAAGTAGTGCTTCTCGAGCTGCTTCGCGCGGAAGCCGGGGAGCCCGAGCTCCGTGACTCTCGCGACGCGCTGATCGGGCGTGAGGTCGGCGAGGTGTGCCGGCGGCTTGCCGCGCTTCGGCGACGCGAACTGCAGGAGCGGGCGGCCCTCGGCATCCTTCTTCTGCGTCCAGCCCTCCGTCGCGGGGCGCACCTGTCGTGCGGGAGGGGGCATGGCGGTCATGCACTCAGGGTAGGGGACGAGCCTGCGTGAGCGCTGGTGAGAGCGGATGCCGCGCCCCGCCGCAGCCCGGACGGATGACGCCGCACGGCGACGCGCGACGATCGGGTCCGTTGCCCATAGCGCAGAGCCGCCGTTGTCTGAGATATTTCTCATCTAGACGCCGAGTACAGCGACCAGCCCCACCCCTCCCGGTCGCGACCCGTCGCCGCAAAAGGAGGCGACTCCGCTGAGCGGGCACATCACGGCTTCAGCGCTGAGCCCTCGACTGCTCCACGGGCTCGCAGACGACGCGCCGCCCCGACTGCGCGTCGAGGGGACGGCCGTCGTCATCGACATCTCGGGGTTCACGGCGCTGTCGGAGCAGCTGGCGGCATCCGGACGCGAAGGCACCGAGCAGCTCATCGCGACGCTGTCGCGCATCTTCACGGTGCTCCTTCCCTCGACGGACGACGGGGGCGACATCGTCAAGTTCGCCGGGGATGCGCTGTTCCTCCTGTTCTCCGGGCCGGAGCACGCGAAGCACGCCGCGCATGCCGCGTGGAACATGAACCGCGTCCTGACCGCGATCGGCGACATCCACCTCCCGATGGCCCGCGCGAGGCTCCGGATGTCGGTCGGCGTCCACAGCGGGACCTTCGAGTTCTTCCTGACCGGAGCCGACAACGTCAGCGTCGTGCTGACGGGGCGCGACACGACGCGCGTGCTGGCGCTGCAGGCGGCAGCGGACGCGGGCCGCATCCTCGTGAGCGACGAGACCGCCGCGCTCCTGCCGGCGACGCAGATCGCGAAGGAGGAGTCCGCGCCCGGCGCGCGGAGGCTCCTCAAGGCGGGCTCCGTCGCGTCGGCCTCGCTCATGGCGCTGAGTGTCGGGCGGACGGCGGCGGCGGAGCGGTTCCTGCCGCGCGCCTTCGCGCAGCGCCCCGATCTGCTCGACTCCGAGCCCGACCACCGCTGGGCCGCCATCGCGTTCGTGCAGGTGGACGCGATCGCGGGCGAGCCGACGGCCGACGACGTCGAGCGGATGCGGCATCTCACCCGCGTCGTCGAGGAGGCCGCCGTCGACACGGGCGTGACGCTCCTCGACGTCGACCCTGCGCCGGGAGGCTACCGCTACTTCCTCACGGCAGGCGCCCCGACGACGGCCCAGGACCCGGAAGGCCGGCTCATCACGGCGGTCCTGCGGATCGTGCGCGCGGCGGGCGACGACCGCGTGCGCGCGGGCGTGACGTCGGGGCGCGTCTTCGCCGGCTTCGTCGGGGCGCAGTACCGCCAGACGTACACCGTGATGGGCGACCCGACGAACCTCGCGGCCCGGCTCGCCGCGCGGGCGGCCCCCGGCACCGTGCTCGTGGCCCGCTCCGCCCTCGAGCGCACGAGCCGACCGTTCGAGACGGAGGACGCAGGCACCCTGACGGTCAAGGGGAAGACGCAGGAGATCCCGGTCGCGATCGCGACGGGGATCGGCGGCGCGACCGAGCTCGCCGTGCAGCGGGCGCCGTTCTCGGGGCGCGAGCGCGAGCTCGCCCGGCTGCGCGATGCGCTCGCGGATGCCGCGGCAGGCCGCGGCATCCTCATGACGGTGTCCGGCCCGGCCGGCATCGGCAAGACGCGTCTGGTCGAGCACGCCCTCGCCGAGACGCCGTTGCCCGTCCTGCGCGCACGCGGCGACCGGTACGGCGCGAACACGCCGTACCGGACGCTGCAGACGCTGCTGCGGCCGCTGCTCGGCATCCCCGCGTCGGCGACCGCCGCGGAGGCCGGCGCGGAGCTCGCCGCTGCGGTCGGCGCCCGCGCCCCCGACCTCGCGCCCTGGCTCCCCCTGCTCGCCCCCGCCTTCGACGCGGAGGCGCGGGAGACCCCCGAGTCCGATGCCCTCGACGACGCGTTCCGCGCCGAACGCACGTCCGACGTGCTCGCGCGGTTCATCGCGGTCGCCGCGGTCGAGCTCGGGGTCCTCGTGATCGACGACGCGCAGTGGGTCGATCCCGTCTCGGCGGGCGTGCTCGACGCCGTCGCGGCCGCGGACTCGACGCACGCGATCATCCTCGTGCGGCGCGACGAGACGGGCGGCCTCGGACCGCTCGGCGACGTCGTCGCGCTCGGCGGCCTCGGCGAGACCGAGGTCCGGGACATCGTCGAAGCCGTCGCCGGCCGCAAGCTCCTCCCGGCCGACGCGAAGCCCCTCATCCGCAGGGCCGACGGCAATCCGCTGTACGCGATCGAGCTCGCGACGGGCCTCGCGACGGGAGACGACTCCCTCGGCATCGAGCAGCTCGTCGGGGAGCGCATCGACCTCCTTCCCGAGCACGAGCGCAGCGTCCTGCGCCGAGCCGCCGTGCTCGGCACCCGCATCCCGCTCGGGCTCTACGTCCGATGCGTCGGCGCGCCCTTCATCGTCGGCGGCCTCGGCGCGTTCCTCGAGCTGGGTCCGGAGGCCGTGTCGTTCCGCAGCGAGCTCTTCCGCGACGTCGCGTACGACCAGCTCACGTTCCAGACGCGCCGCGAGCTGCATCGTGCCGCCGCGGCGGCGCTCGAGGCGGATCCCTCGGTCGGAGGGGCATCCCGCGCCGTCATGCTCGCCGCGCACTACGAGGCGGCCGGGGACTGGGAGGCGGCGCAGGATGCCGCACGCCAGGCCGCCGAGGCGGCGACGCAGGCGTTCGCGCTCGAGGAGGCGGTGCGGGCCTACCGCGTCGCGGTGGAGGCTGCGAAGCGCTCGGGGGACGGCGACGAGCTCGCCGACCTGCTCGAAGCGCTCGGTCGCGTGAGCGTCGCGGGCGGATGGGCGAAGGAGGGGCTCGAGGCGTTCTCGGCCGCGCGCAAGCTCCTCGTCGACGCCATCGCCCGCGCACGCGTCGACCGTGAGCGCGCGTACGCGCTCACTGTCCTCGGCCGGCAGACGGAGGCGGTGCGCGCGCTGCGGGCGGCCCGGCGGGCGCTGACCGGCGCGGGCGAGGAAGGACGGGCGATCCTCGCAGCCGTCGACGTCACGGAGGCGGGCCTGCGTCTGCGGCAGGCGCGCTGGAACGACGCCCGCCGCCTCGCGGAGGGCGCGATCACAGCGCTCGACGGCCGCGCGTCGAACGACACCGAGACGCGCGTCCTCGCCGACGCCCTGCGATACTCCGACATCGCGGCGGGCGAGGTCGAGGGCGACGCCGGCATGGTCAACCTTCCGCGCGCGCTCGAGCTGTACGACCGCGCGGGCGACGAGCTCTCCAAGTCGAAGGTGCTCAACGTGCTGGGCGCGCGCGCGTACTATCGCGGCGACTGGACGACGGCGGCGGTGCTGTACGGTCAGGCGGGAGCCGCGGCGGAGGCGGCGGGCGACGTCGTCGGAGCCGCGATCGAGTCGGCGAACGCCGCCGAGATCCTGGTGGACCAGGGTCGCATCGACGAGGCCCGGCCCCTCATCGCCGAGTCGCTGCACGTGTTCGAGGCATCGGACAACCCCTACCTCGTCTCCTTCGCGACAGGGTTCCTCGGTCGCGCCGCGCTGCGCGCGTCGGACCCGGATGCCGCGCGCGCGGCGTTCGCGAAGGCGGCCGCGGGCTTCGCCGAGCTCGGCGAGCAGGACTCCGCGATCGACGCCCGGATACGGCTCGCGGAGGCCGCGCTCGACGCACGCGACGCGCCCGCCGCCGCCGAGGTGCTCGAGACGGTCCAGGACGCCGACGCGGCGGGGCCTTCGCTCAGCCGCCTGCTCCGGCAGCGGGCGCGGGTCGCGGCGGCGCTCGGAGACGCGGCGGAGGCGCAGCGGCTCGCCCTGGAGGCGCTCGACGTTCCCGCGTCGCCCCCGTTCGAGCGCGCCCACTCGCTCGCCCTCCTGACGCGCCTGTCCGCAGGCGGCTCTGCCGACGCGCTCCTGCGCGACGCGCGCGCGATCCTGCTCGGCCTCGGTGTCGTCGACCCCGAGGCGCTTCTCGCCCCTGCCGTTCCCGGCGTCCGCGGCGACGTGACCGACGCCTCCGAGATCCTTTCCCCGACGGAGTCGACGCGATGATCCAGGCAGTCCTCCCCCGGCGCGCCGTCGCCACGACGGGCATCGCCGCGCTTCTCCTGGCGGGGCTCGTGACGGTCGCGGCACCGGACGCGCCCGCCGCCGACGCGGCGCCGCTGCCGGCCGGCGCGGAGACCTTCGAGGTCGCGGGGGGTCAGGGCGGAGCATCCGACAGCGTCTTCCTGACCGCGGACGCGCAGCGGGTCGTGTTCACCTCGACGGCCGACGACCTCGTCGCCGGCGACGCGAACGGCCTGCCCGACGTCTTCCTGTCGACGGCGGCGCAGGGCTCGGACGACCCGTTCTCGGGCACGCCGACGCTCGTGAGCACCCCAGACGGCCCGGTCGGCGCGGCACGCGCGAACGGCGCGAGCGACGAGGCCGTCGCGAGCATGGACGGGCGGATCGTGGCCTTCACGAGCAGCGCGACGAACCTCGTCGACCTGCCGAGCACGGGCGACGGACGCACGTACGTGTACGTGCGCGACACGCTCAAGAACACGACGTTCCGCATCCAGGGCTCCGCCGAGCCGAACGGGTCGTCCTCGCGGCCCGATCTGAGCGACGACGGCCGCCGGCTCGTGTTCACCTCCGACGCCGACAACCTCGGCGCACCGGGAGACGACGTCAACGGCGCGCAGGACTCGTTCGTCGTCGACCTCGACGCCGACGGCGACGGGACGTACGGCGACCTGGAGCTGGTGCGGCTGTTCCCCGGCGCGACGGTCCCGACGGGCACGCGCGACGCCGTGATCAGCGGCAACGGCCGCGTCGTCGGCATCCTCACGCGCTGGTCGCCAGAGGGCGGGTCCGTCTCGGACCTCGACACCCTGTACGCGCTGACGCTCGATCCCGGGGAGCTCGGCTTCCTGCCCGGGTCGACCTGGATCGCGACGCGGGTGCTCGGCCGCGCCTCGATCGACGCGACCGGCCGCGCCTTCGCGTACGTGCAGGATGCCGCGTGCGGCGAACAGCCGACCGTCATCGCCTCGGCTCTCGGATACTCCTCCGGCGCGTTCTCGATCGCGGTGGGCACGATCGGCGCGGACCAGCGATCGGGCTCCGTCGCCGATCCGGTCATCTCGGCGGACGCGAGCACTGTCGCGTGGACGACGACGGTCCCCGCATTCGACTTCGGCAACGGCGGAGTCCCCTCGCCGCCGCTGCCCGAGCCCGTCGTGCGGATGCAGCGGCCTTCGTGGTGGGACTCGATGGCCACCGAGCAGGTGCCGTGCAGCGGCATCCTGTTCGGCGAGTGGTACGACGTCGCGGAGGGGTCGCACGCGAGCCTCTCGGCGTCGGGTCGCACGGTGGCGTTCCAGACCCCCGGGCCGGGGCGGATCCACGTCGTCGACAGCCACTCGAACGACGGGCTGTCGATCGCGAACACTCAGGGCCAGATCATCGCGCCGTCGTTCGTCACGGAGGTGCCGATCTCGAGCATCCCCCTCGCGTCGCTGCGCGGCTATGCGGCGACGCTCGCCGACTCGCCGATCTACCGGCTGCCCATCTACCGGCTGCCCATCTACCGCCTGCCGATCTACCGGCTGCCCATCTACCGGCTCCTCGTGGACGACTCCCCCATCTACCGCCTGCCGATCTACCGGCTCCCCATCTACCGGCTCCCGATCTACCGGCTGGACCTGCCGGGCGGCTGGCCGCAGGTGCTCGAGGGCACGCCGTTCCAGGGCGAGCTGATCCAGACCGTGACCCTCGACGACGTGCTCGCGTGGGCGAACGAGAACCCCGGGACGGATGCCGGCATCCGCATCCGCTCGCTGACGCTCGTCGACGTCGGACTCGAGGGGAGCGGCCTCGACTCGCTCAGCCTCGCCTCCTACGCGCTCGGCGGAGCACGTGTGGCCGACCTTCCGATTCCCGGCACGGGGTCGACCGCGGCGCGCTGGCAGGCGCGCATCGACGCTCAGGGACTGCAGATCCGCGTCGACGACGACACCGTGCTCGCCGAGCTGGACGCCGCAGGACTCGACATCGCCGCATCGGGCATCGACCTGCTCTCGCTGAGCGGCCTCGACGACGACGTCATCGACGACACGCTCCTCGGGTCGATGCAGATCGACCCCGCGCTTCTGCCCGGCACGCCGCTGGGCGACCTCGACGTGACGACGCTGGACGCGTCGGCGCTCACGGCCCTGTTCGGCGACGCCGGCATCACGGGAACGCTCGCCGCGCCGTCGGCGCCCCTCCTCGGCACGGCGACCTTCGGCGACCTCGCGAAGGGCGCCTCGTCGCTCACGTTCGGCACCGTGCTCTTCTCGCTGCTCGACGCGGAGAGCTATCCGTGGGAGCAGGTCGCGGCGACCTCGATCGACCCCCGCGCCGCCTCCCGCGCGACGGGAATGTCGTGCGTCGGCGGCGCACGCTGCGGCACGACGGCGCCGTTCCGGTTCACCTTCGACGCGGGGCCGGGCGACCCGACAGGCTTCGAGGCGCCGACGGCGAGCATCACGCTGCCGGCGGGCACCGTGCCGATCCTGCTGGTCGCGCGGGGATCGGGTCCGTACACGGCATGGAACGACGCCGCCCAGTACGACGGCCCCCTGACGACCGACGGGCAGCTCGTCACGGTGCCCATGGCCGACACGCAGGCGGGCACCGTCTTCGAGCTGGACGCGACGTACTCGTTCTCGACCGTCGTCGGCCACCCGCTGGCGACGGCCTCGCTCACCTCGGGAAGCCAGCGCGTCGAGAGCGCCCTCGGCGGCGAGCAGCCTCTCGCCCTGTGGGACGACCCCGAGCACAACTGGTCTCCGGAGACGGGATGGCAGCCCGGCCACGAGGGGGTCGTCCTGAAGGAGGGCACGCTCTACTACGAATGGATCTCGCCCGCCTGGCTCGACAACGACGACAACACGGGCCAGCCGATCCAGGGCCCTGCAGGCGACGAGGACTTCTATCTCGTCGACGCGCCGCCCCCGGGCAAGCGGCTCGTGATCTCGACGAACGCGAGCGACGGTCAGGTGTCGCTGTCGCTCTACGGCAGCCGGGGCGCCGACCCCGACGCCGCGAGGCTCGGGCTCGCCGACGCGGGCCCCGTCCCCGGCACTCTCGTGACCGAGCAGACCGGCGCAGCCGACGCCCCTGCCGAGGCGGGGGCGGACGCGGGCACCGGCATCCCAGGGCAGGTGCTTCTCGATCAGTCCGTTCAGAGGGGCACGGGCCGGGCAGAGGTGGAGGCCGCCTCCACGGATGCTGCGGCCGGCGAGCGGCTGCTCGTCCGGGTCGCGAGCGGCGATGGCCGCGCGAGCTCGTCGATGTACTCCCTGCGCGTCCAGTACATCGCGGAGCCCGTCGAGTCGGTGTGCAGCCCGTGGGTGCCCGTCCCCGCGGAACAGGCTGGGCGGATCGGCGTGAGCGATCCCGTCACCGACGACACGAACACGGTCTACCTCATGGACACGCAGCGCTACGGCGACACGTACGGCGCCGACGGCGCCGACGCCGTGCGCGAGGCCCTGGAGGAGCTCACGGGAACGGGCCGGGTCGACGAGTCGACCGTGCAGGGCGCGGTTCTCTCGGTCGACGCCGACGACCGCGTGCGCGCCGCCCGCTCGATCCTCGACCAGAACCCCTGCTCCATGCAGGCGCGCCGCGGGCTCACGGCGGCGATCAACACATACGTCGCAGAGCAGCTGGGCGACCGGAGCGACCGGATCCGCTCCGTCGTGATCGTCGGCGGCGACGACATCGTCCCGATGGCGCCGGTGCCGCAGCACACGAGCCAGTTCACGGAGCAGAGCCACGCGGCCGACCTCCGGCTCGCAGAGCCGATCGGCGGCGGCGCCTGCCCGGCCGAGGTCGCGCCCGGCGCTCTCGACGCGTGCGCGACGCCGCTGTCGGCGGCGGCCGCGGCATCCGACATCCTCACCGACGATCCCTACGGCCTCGCGAACGCCTACCAGTCGCTCGGCGGGTTCCTCTACGTCCCGACGACGGCCCTCGGCCGGCTCGTCGAGACGCCGGACCAGATCCGGGCGACCGTCGAGCGCTTCATCGACGCGGAGGGCGTGCTCGAGGCGGACTCGACCGTCACGGCCGGATACGGCGCGTGGAGCGAGCTGCCCGACGACGTGACGACGGCGCTGTCGTGGCGGTCGACGTCGAACGCCACGCTGGGATCGACGGCCGAGGACGGCACGTGGGACCTCGACGACGTGACGGGCGCGCTCTTCCCCGGCGAGGACGAGAGCCCCGCCGTCGTCTCGATCAACACGCACGCCGACGAACGGCGGATGCTGCCCGGTGTCCCCGGGGCGGAGAAGGGCGTCTTCCAGGATGCGGACCTGTTCACCTCCGGCTCCGTCTCCGATGCGGATGCCGAAGACCTCGCGGGCTCGCTCATCTTCCTCATCGGCTGCCACGCGGGCAACGACCTGCCCACCGCGTACTACGGCGAGGACTCCCTCGACTGGGTGGACGTCTTCTCGCGGGCGGGCGGCTACGTCGGCAACACGGGATACGGCCTCGCCAACAACGTCACGACGGCGCTCGGCGAGCGCCTGCTCGCCCTCTACGCGGACTGGATCGGCGTGGAGGCCGACGGGCGGAAGGTCTCGGCATCCGAGGCCCTCACCTACGCGAAGCAGTCCTACCTCGGCGGGCTCGGCCTGTACTCGGGCTACGACGAGAAGGTCCTCATGGGCGCCGTCTACTACGGCCTGCCGATGTACACGTTCGCCGACGCCGCGACGACGAAGACCGCTCCCGTCCCCCGGATCCCGGCCGAGCTCGCACCGCTGCGGACGTCCGACGACGGGCTCTCGTCCGCGTCGCTGTCGCTGACTCCCGCGTTCCAGAAGCGGACGGTGCAGGATGCCGCGGGCAAGGACGTGTCGTACCTCGTCGCCGACGGGCAGAGCCCCGCCGTCGTGGCGGGCCAGCCCGTGCTGCCCAAGCTCGTGTCGCAGCTGCGCGCGGAGGAGGGCCTCACGCCGCGAGGCGTGCTGATCTCGGGCCTCACGTCCGAGATCGAGAGCGGCGTGACCCCCGCCATCGCCCAGCCCGGAGTGGGGGTCGACCAGACGAGCGCGGACCGCACGGGCGCCGCGTTCCCGTCGAGCTTCGCGACGATCACCCGGCAGGACACCCCCGACGGACCCGCCGACTTCGTCGTCGTGACACCGGGTCGCGTCCAGGCCCCGCGCGGTGGGGCCGTCGGCACGGGGGCGCTCGAGCGGTTCACGCGGCTCGATCTCGAGATCGTGTACGCAGACGAGACGTCGGACGACACGACGCCGCCCGCGATCTCGGGCATCGACACGTCGCGCGGCTTCGAGTTCCGCGTGGACGGGACGGGCTCTGCCGTCGCTCGCGGCATCCTGCTCGTGCAGTACGAGGGCGACACGCAGTGGCTGCCGCTCAGCGCCACGATCTCGGCCTCGGGGGCGGGGCGCGTCCAGCTGCCGGACGACGATCGCGCCTACCGCTGGATCCTGCAGGCGGCGGATGCCGCGGGCAATGTCGCCGTCGACACCAACCGGGGACAGCTCCCCGTCGAGGACGCGCCGGCGCCCGTGCTCGAGGTGGCGGGCGCCGCCGCGACGGTCCCGCTCGGCGAGGCGCTGCGCCGCGCGGTCGAGGTGACCGATGCGACGGCGGGCGACGCGCTCACCGCCCGGCTCGCGCTCGAGGCGACGGACGGATCGGCGGTCGGAGGCGGCTCGATCGTCCCCGTCGTGACGGGCGACGACGGCAGGACACGTGCCGTGATCGATCAGCGCTTCACGACGCCGGGCGCGTACATCGCCACGCTGACGGTGTGCCGCGGGCGGGCGTGCTCCGACCTGCGGATCGAGGTGAGCGTCCCGCTGCCCAACTCCGCGCCGACGGCATCCGTGACGCTCACGTCCGACACGGATCCCGTCGAGGCGGGATCGCGGCTCACGGCCCACGCGGTCGGCGCCGACCCCGACGGGGATGCCGTCACGCTCGCGTACGCGTGGACCCGCAACGGCGCGCCCCTTGCCGATCAGAGCGGCTCGACGCTCTGGCTCGCCGAGGTCGGCGCGACGCCCGGCGACGTCATCCGCGTCACCGTGACGCCGTCCGACGGGCTCACGGAGGGCCATGCGGCGGCGGCCGAGGCGACGGTGGCGACGCCGCCCCCCGTCCCGCAGATCTCGGCGAGCGCGACGAACGCCTCCGGCGCGTACGTGGAGGGCTCGTGGAGCACGACGCCCGTCACGGTCACCTTCACGTGCTCGGGCATCGCGGCACTCGACTGCAGCGCGCCGCAGACGGTCTCGGCCGACACGGGCACGGCGGGAGTCGTCGTCACAGGCACGGTGCACGACATCCTCGGCCGCACGGCGACGACCTCGATCCGCGTGCACGTCGACGCGACGGCGCCGGCGCTCGCGCCGTCGGTGACTCCGCCGACGGTCGCGCAGGGCGGGACGGCGACCGCGACGGCGAACGCGACGGATGCCGGCTCCGGCGTCGCGACGCAGTCCTGCGACACCCCGCTGACCTCGACCCCCGGCCCCGCCTCCGTCGCGTGCCGCGCGACGGACAACGCGGGCAACACGGCGACCTCCGCGGCCGTCTACACCGTGCAGGCGCCGAGCGCGAAGACGTGCAAGGGTGTGCTCGACCGCACGGCCCAGATCCCGCTCGAGGCCGACGGGTCGAGCGTGTTCCTGCGCACGTCGGGCGTGCCGATCACCTTCCGCGCGTGCGACGCCGACGGCAAGCCCATCGGCACGAAGGGGTTCGTCAGGTCCGTGACCCTCGTCTCGACCACGACGCTGCCGAAGAACGCGAAGATCAACGAGCTCTGGTACATCCCGATCACGGGCTTCGTCTATGTGAAGGCCGCGGACGCCTGGCTCGGCCAGATCTCGACCGTCAAGCTCGCGGGCGGCAAGAAGTACACGTACAAGGTCCTCCTCGCGGACGGCACGTCGTTCACCTTCACCTTCGGAGTCAAGTGATGGCTGAATCCGACCGCGACCCGGGGGCACTGGCGGCCGACATGCTCGCCGAGGTGCGCGAGGAGATCGACCGCGCGGACCAGAAGGCGTCGCTGCTCATCGGCAGCCTCGGCATCGCGTTCAGCATCGTGCTGAGCGGAGTGCTGAGCGGCTCGTGGAGCCCCGCCTCCCTCGGGCCCGCCGCGACGGTGCTCTGGTCGGTGTGCGCCGTCGCGGCCGCCGGCTCCGTGCTCGCCGCCGCGCTCGCGGTCTGGCCTCGCCTGAGCCGCGCTCCGGGGTCGGGCGCGATCACCTACTGGGGGCAGATCCGGCAGTTCGCCTCTCCGGAGGAGGTGGGCGAGGCGCTCCTGGAGCGCGGGCTGCAGCCGCCCGAGCGGACGTATCAGCAGCTGCTGGTGCTCTCGGCGCTCGTGCAGCGCAAGTATCGCGCGATCCGCTCGTCGATGGTCCTCGCCGGCATCGCGTCGCTGCTCGTGGTCGCGTCCTTCCTCTTCGCGATCTGACCGCCCCGGGGGGCATAGGCTGGCGCCGTGGGCGCGGGGGCCGAAGTCACGATCCGCGACATCCGCGTCGAGGATGCCGGCGAGGTCCTGACCCTGCAGCGTGCGGCCTTCGTGCAGGAGGCGCTCATCTACGCGACGCCCCGCATGGCGCCGCTGACGCAGACGCTCGACGAGCTCACGGCCGAGCTGCACGACAACCTCGGGCTCGTGGCGCACCTGGGCCCCCGCATGGTCGGGGCGGTCCGCGCGCGGCGCGACGGAGCCCTGCTGCTCGTCGGCCGCCTCGCGATCGCACCGGACGTGCAGGGCCTCGGGATCGGCTCGAGGCTCCTGAGCGCTGTCGAAGAGCGCGGGCGCGGGGCCGGCGCCGCCGAGGCCGAGCTGTTCACGGGCTCGCTCAGCGCCGCGAACCTGCGCCTCTACGAGCGCTCCGGCTACGCCGAGGCGCAGCGCGTGCCGGGGGACGACGGCATCGAGCAGGTCTTCCTTCGCAAGCGCCTCTAGGAGACGACGATGGATGCCGCGACCCGCGCCGAGCTGGATGCCCTGCGCGCACGCGCGTACGGTCCGGCAGCCGACATCCAGGCCGATCCGGGTGCGATCGCGCGCCTCGAGCTGCTGGAGCGGATCGTCCACGGCGCAGCCTCGGCATCGGCCGGGCGCTCTCCTCCGGGCACGCGCGCCGGCGACGGGAACGATCCGTGGGCCGGAGAGCCGGCGACCCGGCCGCTCGACGGCGGGATCGGGGACGCGTCCGGCGATGGCGTCGGCGTTGCCCGTGACCCCGGATACCCGCGCGACCCCGGCGACCCGCGCGACCCCGGATACCCGCGCGACCCCGGCGACCCGCGTGACCCCGGATACCAGCGCGACGCCGGCGACGAGGGCGTCGAGCCGGCGCGGCGGCGGCGCACCGGCCGCACCGCCGTCGTGGGCGCTGCGGCCGTCGCCGCGCTGCTGATGGGAGGGTGGGCCGTGTCCGCGCTGCGGGCGGCACCGGATGCCGAGCCCGCTGCCACCGCAGAGCAGGCGTCGTACGGGCTTCCGGAGGGTGCCGTCGTGCTCCTCACGCTCCCGATGGACGGGCAGTTCGGCAGCTACGGCACGCCCCCCGAGGGCGAGGTCCCCGACTTCCCCGTGCAGGGGCGCCTGCGCTGGACCGACTACCTCGGCGACTACTACGGGAGCGAGCTCTGGATCGGAGGGATCGACCGCGGCACGTCCGACATGCTGTGCATCGTCCTGGTGCACGCAGATGCGACGCGGGGCCGATGCGAGCCGCATGGCCGGTGGGAGCGCGGAGCGCTGTTCGTGCCGGTGCCCTACGCCTCGATCGATCCGGCCGAGCGCCCCGACGGGCTCGGCCTGGGTCAGAGCCTCGGTTTCTGGTGGGCCGCCGACCGCTCCGTCTACATCGTCCGAGGAGCGGCCTCGCTCATCGAGGGGACGCAGGCTGCGGCATCCCCTCACCCGGCTCGTTTCCGCGCGCCCGCCGACTCGATCCTGCTCCTGCGCGTGCCGGTCGGCGGGTCGATCGACGGAGACGAGAGCATGCCCGCGGCCGGCATGCCGCGGGTTCCTGCACTGTGGGAGGTGCGGTGGGCGCGAGCGCTCGGCGAGTTCTACGGGTTCGGCCTGTGGCTCGGCGCCGCCGAGGTCGACGGCGGAGACCGGCTGTGCATCGTGGTCGCCGGCACCGGCACCGCCTACGTCAAGAGCGCGTGCGGGCCTCGCGAGGGCTGGGAGCGCGGCGGGCTGTTCGTGTCCGTCCCGTACTCCCAGATCGATCCGGACGAGCTGCCCGCCGGCCTCGCGTCGGGTGAGCGCCTGGGCTTCTGGTGGACGCCCGACGACAGCGTGCGGGTGCTCGGCGGCGGCTCCCGCCCCGCCGACGCCTTCGGCTGACCGGCAACCGCACTATCGTTGCTGCGTGGTCCCGCCCGACAGACTCCTCGCCTTCTCGCTCGCCGCCCTCGTGCTGATCGTCATCCCCGGACCCGCGGTCCTGTTCTCGGTCGGCCGGACCCTGGCGCTCGGCCGTACGGGGGGCCTGCTGAGCGTGATCGGCGTCGCGCTCGGGCTCATCCCGATCGTGGGAGCCGTCGCGCTCGGCGTCGGGGGCCTCGTCGCGCAGTCCGTCCCGCTCTTCGTCGCCCTCAAGGTCGTGGGCGCCCTGTACCTCGTGTACCTCGGCATTCAGGCGATCCGCCATCGCAAGGATGCCGCGGCCCCCGTCGGCCCGTCGACGCTGCCGCGCTCGCACGGGCGTCAGCTGCTGCAGGGCTTCGTCGTCGGCATCACGAACCCCAAGACGATCGCGTTCTTCGTCGCGGTGCTTCCGCAGTTCGTCGACCTGCGCGCCGGATCGGTGCCGCTGCAGATGCTCGAGCTCGGACTCGTGTTCGCCGTGATCGCCGTCGTCTCCGACGCCGTGTGGGTGTTCGTCGCGGCCGGGGCCCGCGCGTGGTTCGCGCGCTCGCCGAAGCGCGTCGAGCGGCTCACGGCGACGGGCGGCGGCATGATGATCGGGCTCGGCGGCATCCTCGCGGTCAGCGGCGACCCGCACTGACGGGCATCGGCCGCGCTGATCCTCGTCAGCCCAGGAAGATGTCGGGGAACAGCTCGTCGTCGGGCGTGCCCGGGACGGCGGCGTACCCGGAGAGGTCGGTAATGCCGGCATCCCGCAGCACGTCCTCGACGATGAGCGTCTGCCCCGTGTACTCGCGCGACGGCTCGAGCAGCACGTGGTAGGCCGCGTCGGCGTAGATCTCGGGAGTGCGGCTGACTCTCATCATGGCGTCCCCGCCGAGCGCGAACCGCACGGCGGCCGTCGCGATCGTCGTCTGCGGCCACAGCGTGTTGGCCGCGATGCCGAGCTTCGCGAACTCGGCGGCCATGCCGAGCGTCGCCATCGTCATCCCGTACTTCGCAAGCGTGTAGCCCGTGTGCGCGCCGAGCCATTTCGGATCGAGGTTGAGCGGCGGCGACAGCGACAGGATGTGCGGGTTCGGCGCGTCCTTGAGGATCGGCGCCGCCGCGCGGCTCAGCATGAACGTGCCGCGCACATTGACGTCCTGCATGAGGTCGTACTTCTTCGCCGGCAGGTCGAGCGAGCGAGACAGGTCGATGACGGACGCGTTGTTGACGACGATGTCGATGCCGCCGAACTCGCCCTGGGTCTTGAGCACCGCCTCCGTGATGTCGTCGTCGTTGCGCACGTCGCCGACGATCGGGAGCGCGCGGCCTCCGGCATCCTGGATCTGCTCTGCGGCCGAGTGGACGGTGCCCTCGAGCTTGGGGTGCGGCGTGCCGGTCTTGGCGAGGAGGGCGACGTTGGCGCCGTCGCGCGCGGCGCGCAGCGCGATCACGAGGCCGATGCCGCGGCTGCCGCCCGACATCAGGATGGTCTTGCCGGCCAGTGTCTTGTCGGTCATGTCGGTCACGTCGGTCATGTCGGTCACTTTCACAGTTCGTCACCTCCGCCGAGTCCATCCCGCCTCGCCGAGTCCATGCCGTTCATGTGGCGATGAGGGGTGGATTCGGCGGAGGAGGGTGGACTCGGCATCGAGGGGTGGGCAGGGAGGGCTGGAGAGAGGGGTGGGCAGGGAGGGGGCGGGTCAGGATGTCGCGCGCTTGCGGGATGCCGCGGCGAAGGCCGCCACCCGGAGCCTCGACTCGTCGGTCTCGAAGCGTGTGCCGATCGTCGACGCCTCGTCTGCGAGGTTGTCGGCGAATGCGCGCGCCGCGCCGGTGCGGATGAGCCGCTTGGCCTGCCCGAACGCGGCCGTCGCGTTGTCGAGCCAGAACCGCGCGACCTCCGCGGCGCGGGATGCCACGGCATCCGGGGCAGCGACCTCCGTCACGAGGCCCCAGTCGAGCGCCGTCTCGGCGTCGATCGTGATGTCCTGCAGCAGGAGCTGCAGCGCGCGCCTCTGGCCGATCGCCGCCGGCAGCAGCGTCGAGACGCCGAGGTCGGGCGTCAGTCCGATATTGGCGTACTTCGAGACGAACGTGGACTTCTCGGAGGCCACGATGTAGTCGGCGGTCAGCATGAGTCCGAGGCCGCCGCCCGCGACGGCGCCCTGCACGGCGGCGACGATGGGCTTGTCCGACTCGACGAACGTGCGGATGCCGTCATGGATGATGTGCGCGGCGCCCGTGATCTGCGCGCCCGCCGCGCCCGACGTCGCCATCGCGACGACGTCGCCGCCCGCGCAGAACGCGGGGCCTGCGGCATCCAGGAGCACGGCTCCGACCGACGCGTCGGACGTGACCTCGTGCGCGACGTCGCGCCAGCGCTGCCCCATCTCGAAGTCCATCGCGTTGAGGTATGCGGGACGGTTGAACGTGACGCGGGCGAGCCCGCCCTCGACGCTCAGGAGGATCGAATCGCTCATGCTGCTCCTTACTTCGGTGCCATGCGGATGGCCCCGTCGAGGCGGATCGTCTCGCCGTTGAGGTAGCCGTTGTCGATGATGGCGAGGACGAGGCGCGCGTACTCGTCGGGCTGTCCGAGGCGCTGCGGGTACGGCACCTGCTGACCGAGCGACTCCCGCGCGGGCTCGGGAAGCCCCATGAGCATGGGGGTCTCCATGATGCCGGGCGCGATCGTGACGACGCGGATGCCGTGGCGTGCGAGCTCGCGCGCGATCGGCAGCGTCATGGCGTGCACGCCGCCCTTGCTCGCGGAGTACGCGGGCTGGCCGATCTGCCCGTCGAACGCGGCGACGCTCGCGGTGTTCACGATCACGCCCCGCTCGCCCGTCGTCGCGTCGGGCGCGGTCCTGGCGATCGCTGCCGCGGCCTGCGCGATGACGTTGTAGGTGCCGACGAGATTGACGCGGACGATCCTCTCGAAGGCGTCGAGCGGCGACGGGTCGCCGTCGCGGTCGAGCACCTTCGCGGGCGGGGCGATGCCGGCGCAGTTGACCACGACGCGCAGGGGTCCTGCTGCGGATGCCGTCTCCACCGCCGCGGCGATGGAGACGGGGTCGGTGACATCGGCGGGCGCGAAGGAGCCGCCGAGCTCTCCCGCGAGTGCCGCGCCGGACGACGACGGCAGGTCGACGATCGTGACCGCGGCGCCTGCGGCGGACAGGCGTCTGGCGGTCGCGAGTCCCAGCCCGCTCGCGCCTCCCGTGACGAGGGCAGAGGCCCCGATGAGGTCCATGGATTCTCCTTCGAAGTCCGGATGCCGCGGCATCGCGTCCCAGCATACGCGGGACTGAGTTCCACCGTCTCCCGCCACGGGTCGTGTGCGTCCGAACTCACGCTAGCCCGTGGGCGCGGCCGCCGCGCGCCTCACGGGCGAGTGCCGCGCGACGCGGGCGATCCACCGCGCGGCGGCGCGCCCACGTGCGCATACGCGTCGGCGTGGCCGGGACGGGCATCCCGAGCCACGCCGACCGCGCTCAGCCTCAGCCGACGCGCCGCCCGGCGAACCCCGCGGCGATCGCAGCGACCACCGTCACGGCCGCGGCCCCGAGGAAGAGCCACGAGAACCCGCCCGTGATCGCATCCGGCGTCGTCGCCCCCGCTTCGAGCAGCGCGCTCGTGCGCACCGCGGCGACCGTGGAGAGCACCGCGAGCCCGAGCGCTCCGCCGATCTGCTGGCTCGTGTTGACGAGGCCGCCGGCCAGGCCCGCCTCGCCGCCCTCGACGCCGTCGACCGACAGGTGGGTCGTGGTGACGAACGCGCCGCCCATGCCGACGCCGATGAGCAGGCTCGGTCCCAGGATGTGCAGGGCGAACACAGCCGTGCTCGGCGCGAACGACAGCCACACGAGACCGGCCGCGAGGACCAGCAGCGACGCGATGAGAGTCGGCTTCGTGCCCAGACGATGGATGATCGACGGGGCCAGGCCCGCGACCACCACGAGCGCACCCGCGAGCGGCAGCTGGGTCAGTCCCGTCGTCAGCGCGTCGAATCCGAGCACGGCCTGCATGTAGACGGACAGGGCGAAGAACAGCGCGACCATGCCCGCTCCGACGAGCAGCATCACGATGTTGCCGACGGTCAGGTTGCGATTGCGGAATGTCGCGAGCGGCACGAGCGGCGACGCGGAGCGCCGCTCGATGGAGACGAACGCGACGGCCAGCACGACGGCCGCGATGGCGAGCCCGATCGCGAGCGGGTGGGCGAAGCCGACCTGCTCGACCGCGCTCAGAGCACCGACGGCGGCGACGAGCGCGCCGGTGATGGTCGCAGCGCCCGGGACGTCGAGGGCGCTGCGGGCTCCGGGCACGTCCCGCGTGATGAGCAGCGGGATGGCGATGAGCACGATCGCGCCGACCGGCACGTTCACGAAGAACACCGACTGCCAGCCGAGGGATGCGGTCAGCACTCCCCCGAGCAGCACGCCGGCCGCCGAGCCGATGCCTGCGACGCCGCCCCAGACGCCCAGCGCCTTGGCGCGGTCGCGGCTCTCCGGGAAGAGGTGGGTCAGCAGCGCGAGCGCGGCGGGGGCCAGGAGTGCGGCGGACAGCCCCTGCAGCGCGCGGGCGCCCAGAAGCATCTCGCTGCTGACGGAGAGTCCCGCGAGGGCGGAGGCGGCCACGAATCCAGCCGTCCCGATGAGGAAGACGCGGCGGTGGCCGTAGCGGTCGGCGAGCCGTCCGCCGAGCAGCAGCAGGCCGCCGAAGGCGAGCACGTAGGCCGTGATGACCCACGCGAGGGCGGCCGTGTCCATGTGCAGCTGGTCGCCGAGGACGGGGAGGGCGATGTTGACGATCGACGCGTCGAGCACGACGAGGAACTGCGCGAGGGCGAGGATGCCGAGGGCGACCCAGCGGCGTGTGCTGCGCTGCGCGTGGGGAGCGGGCGCGGGCAGGGTGAGTGTGGAGGTCATGGTGCTGCTCCTTCGGGGAGGGATGCGGGCACGCCCGCCGTCCGGTGAGGGTGGAGAGGGGCTCCGGATGCCGGACTCGGCCGGATCGGAGGGGGGAGGCGGCCGGACCGGCCGGCCGCCTCCGGCTCGGTCAGTTCCAGAGGCCGAGCATCAGGACGAGTGCGAGGGTGAGGACGGAGAAGGTGATCCACCAGGCGGTCTTCTCCCCCGTCCGTGCGGTCCGGGCGGTGGCGACGGGGCTCTGCGCCTCCGAGGCGATCTGTGTGCTCATGTGCTGTTCCTTTCGGTTCGGGTCGTGCGTGGGTGGTGGCGGGTGTGTCAGCTCCACTGGCTGAACAGGGCGACGACGATGAGTGCGAGGGGTGCCAGGGCGACCCATCGCATCGTGATCTCGTTCTTCATGTCTTCTCTCCTCTCTGTGGCGATGATCAGCGAGTGAGCAATCACTCACTCTGTGAGACGTGCGAAGGATGCCGCGCATCCTGCGCAGGTCAGTCGGGGTGGCGGATGCCGTGGGACAGGATGACCGCCCACGCGTCGTCGAGCTCGTCGATGTGGGCCGTGACGAGCAGGTGGCACAGCTGGCCGTAGGCGACGAAGCGCTGCACGGCGTCGTCGTCGGCGCCCGAGCGGTCCTTCGCGAATCTCGTGATGCGGGCGATGCCCGCCCTCAGCGCCGCGCCGATCTCAGGGATGTCGGCCACCGACTGCGCGTGCACCTGAAGCATCAGGAGCGTGCGGTCGCGGATGAGGTCGGCGTAAGCGCCGCCCATCGCGTAGAGCACGGCATCCGGGCTCTGGTCCTCCGCGGCGTCGGCACCCGCCGCGAGCGCGTCGAGGATCTCGTCGAAGCACGCCTCCAGCCCCGCGACGAAGAGGGCCTCCTTGCGGGGGAAGAGCTTGAAGACGTAGGCGGGAGAGATCCGCGACTCCCGTGCGACGTCGGCGACCGTCGTGCCGTGGTAGCCGCCGCGCGCGAACTCGGCGAGAGCGGCAGCGGCGACCATGGGACGCCGCACTTCGGCGGTGGAGAGGATCGAGCTTCGTGTTGCCATGGGAGTGACTGTACACTCACTACCATCGGGACGCAACACCCCGTCACCGTGCAGGCGATCCGGGCAGGCGCGACAGACAGAGTGAGTGTTGGCTCACTCTCTACGAAAGGCGAGACGATGACAGAGACAGCGACGACAGAGCATGAGACGACAGGACCGCGCGCGACCGAGTTCGACGCGATCGTGGTGGGCAGCGGCTTCGGCGGCGGCGTGGCCGCGGCGCGGCTTGCGCAGGCGGGACTGCGCGTGGCCGTGCTCGAGCGCGGGCGACGGTGGTTGCCGGGCGACTTCCCGCGCGACGAGACGAGGCTCGACAGCGGCTGGCTGTGGGACAAGGGGCGCGGCCTCTACGACATCCGCTGGCTCGACGGAATGGTGGGCGTGCAGGCCGCGGGATGGGGCGGCGGCTCGCTCGTGTACGCCAACGTGTTCGCCCGGCCGCCGCACGAGGTCTTCGACGCGTGGCCGGACGGACTGGATCGGGAGACGCTCGACCCGTACTACGACCTCGCGGCGCACATGCTCGACGTGGCGCCGGTGGGCGTCGACCCCCTCACGGGCGACGTCCCTGCTCGCACGACGGCGATGGAGGATGCCGCGGCCCGCCTGCACCGCCCCACTGGAACGGTGCGGCCGCTCCTGGCTGTGAGGTTCGCCGACCAGGTGCCGTCTGCGGGCGCCTCCTCCCCCGGCACCTGCACGTTCGCCGGGGACTGCATGTTCGGATGCAACGAGGGGGCCAAGAACAGCGTCGACCACACCTACCTCGCCGTGGCCGAGCGGCACGGCGCGCTCGCCCGCACGCTGTGCGAGGTCGAGCGCATCGCGCCCGAGCGCGGCGGCTATCGCGTGCACTACCTCGATCACCGCACGGGTGAGCGAGCGGCGCTGCACGCTCGACGTGTGTTCCTCGCAGCCGGCGCCGTCGCGACGACGGAGCTGCTGCTTCGCAGCCGCGATCTGCACCAGACGCTCCCCGATCTGCCCGACGCCCTCGGTCACGGCTTCTCGGGGAACGGCGACTTCCTCGCGTTCGTCTCCCGCCCGCGCACTCAGCTGCAGCCGGGGCGCGGTCCGACCATCACCACCACGACGATCGTCGACTGCCACATCGGAACGGGCAGGAGTGCCGAGAAGGTGTGGTTCCAGGTGCAGGACGGCGCGTACCCCGCGCAGATCGCCGGGCTCGTGCGCGCCGCGATGGGTCGGCCGACGGCATCCCTCGGCACGAACCCCGTCGGCACGC
Source organism: Microbacterium ulmi (assembly GCF_011759705.1). Classification (GTDB taxonomy): domain Bacteria; phylum Actinomycetota; class Actinomycetes; order Actinomycetales; family Microbacteriaceae; genus Microbacterium; species Microbacterium ulmi. The sequence goes on from NZ_JAAOZF010000001.1 coordinate 1,012,547, forward strand.
ACACCTCGAAGCGGCGCGACCAGACGATGGCGCTGCTGCTGATGGGGAGGGACAGCTCCGACGGCGTGCTCACGCTCGATCGCAAGGCGGAGGCGCGCCTCGCCTGGCGGAACAGGCCGAACAGCCCGCTGTACCACGCCGAGATCCGTGCGGCGCGGCAGACGGCTCGGCAGCTCGGCGGGCGCGTGCGGCTGCTCCCCTCGTGGATCTTCCTGCGCACGGGGGTGACCGTGCACAACCTCGGCGGCGTGCCGATGGACCGCGACGGCGAGCGAGGCGTCATCGACTCTCTCGGCCGGGTGCACGGTCACCCGGGGCTGTACGTCGTCGACGGCTCGGCGATCCCTGCCTCCACCGGAGTCAACCCGTCGGCGACGATCGCCGCGATCGCCGAGCGCAACGTCGAGGCCGCTGTTCGCGACATCCTGCGCGACCCGAGGTGGACCGCACCCGAGCGACCCCAGGTGCTGCCCGCGCCCGTGCCCGAAGACGACGCGATGGATGCCGTGCGCGCGTGGCGGGCGGTGCACGGAGCAGGGTACGACCCCACACCCCTGCCCGTTCACTTCCGGGAGTCGCTCCGAGGCGAGGCGGCGATGACCGGCCCCGACGGCCGCACGTCCATCGAGCAGCTGCGCCTCGATCTCGCCGTCGAGGTTCCCGACGGGGCTGCGCCGGCGGGTCCGGCGTCCGTCTCGGGACTCGCGGTGTTCGGCCAGACCCGCGTACAGGTCACAGGCACACTCGAGCTGTTCCCGACCGGCGCCTACATGCGCTACCGCCTGCGCTACACCGACGGCCGTCGCTGCCGTGGCGAGCTCACGGGCAGCAAGGTGCGCACGGGCGGACGGATGCCGCGCCTGCGCGATCTGACGACGCTCCCCGTGTCGATCGATCACCGCGAGGGCGGTGCGCGGCACAGCGGCGAGGGCGTCGTGCGCATCCCGGCTTCCGGGCTGTTCGCGCTGGGACTGTCGCTGAGGGCCGCAGGGCGCGGGGCGCCGGCCGCCGCCGCGACCCTGCTGGGGTTCGCCGGCCGCTTCGCACGCTCGGCGCTGCGCGGGCCGGCACTCCGCGGGCCCGAGGACACGCTCGAGGACGCGGTCGCGACGGAGGCGCGCACGATCGCCGCGTTCTCGAACGACTGACGCCCGCCGGCAGCCGCCTCCGTCGCATGGTCGCCACATGGTCGCCATCGCGATAGGCGACACCTCATCGACCCGGTGGCGGGGAGCGCGCGCCCCGAGTTGACTGGCGGCGTGGAGCTGAAGGTCAAGCGAGTCCACGACGACGCCTCCCCCGGCGACGGCTTCCGCGTGCTCGTCGACCGGCTGTGGCCGCGCGGCCTCACGAAGGAGCGCGCGGCGGTAGGGCTGTGGGCGAAGGATGCCGCGCCCTCCACCGAGCTGCGCAGGGCGTTCCACGGCGGAGGCATGTCGTGGGACGAGTTCGAGGCGGCGTACCGCGCCGAGCTCGCCGCGAATCCCGCCGTTGCCGAGCTGCGCGAGGCCGTGGCGCGGCATCCCGTCGCAACGCTCCTCTACGGCGTCCACGATCCCGCACGCAACCACGCCGTGATCCTCCGGGAGGCTCTGCTGGCCCCGTGATGACGGCGACGCACGGGGCGGCGACCGGGCGCGGGATGATGGGAGCGTGACGATCCCCGTCGAGCCCGTCGTCGTGCCCGAGATCGTGCGCCGGCTCGCGCGAGACGCGGCGCTGACGCCCGTGTGGGCCAACGAGCGGGGCGGCCTCACGTTCCGCACCGACGACGGCCGCTACATCAAGCACGGTCCGCGCAACGCAGAGACGTCGATGGATGCCGAAGCCGCCCGCCTCGCGTGGGCCGCACGCTTCACAGCCGTGCCGCGTGTGCTCGAGGTCGGGGGCGACGACGCGCACGAGTGGCTCGTGACGCAGGCGCTCCCCGGCCGCTCCGCCGTCGACCCCCGATGGCTCGCCGACGCGGAGACGGCGGTCCACGCCGTCGGCGAGGGCCTTCGAGCGCTCCACGACGCTCTTCCCGTCACCGAGTGCCCCTTCGAGTGGAGCGCCCCCACCCGGATCGCCGATGCGGCGACCCGGGGCATCCAGATCCCCGCCGCCCTGCGCGAGCCGCCGCCGATCGACGTGCTCGTCGTGTGCCACGGGGATGCCTGCTGTCCCAACACCCTCGTCGGCGACGACGGCCGCTGGACCGGCCACGTCGACTTCGGATCGCTCGGCATCGCCGACCGCTGGGCCGACATCGCGGTCGCGTCGATGAGCACGGAGTGGAACTACGGGCCAGGATGGGAGGACGCCCTCATCGCGGCATACGGCGTCGACCCCGACCGCGAGCGCCTCGCCTACTATCGCGAGCTGTGGAACGCGACCTGACCGGTCACCCGCTGATGTCCGACGACCACCGGATGCTGGCGCCCGTTCGCGCGTTGGCGCTCGCGAGCGCCAACGCCGGCCCCAGGAGCGACGTCAATGCCGTGCGACCTGGAGGTAGGTCAGCACGGCTCTGACCCGGCGGTTGTCCTCGATCGGGGTGAGCCCGAGCTTGGCGAAGATGTTGCCGATGTGCTTGCTGACCGCGGCATCCGTGAGTGTGAGAGCGCCCGCGATATCGGCGTTCGACCTGCCGTCCGCCATGAGCGCCAGCACTTCTCGCTCGCGCGCCGTGAGGCTGTCGAGCGGGCCCGGCCGGGAGCCGCTGAGGAGATGCTGCACCACGTCGGGGTCGATGACGGTCCCGCCGGCGGCGACCGTCTCCAGCGCTGCGGCGAAGTCGCGGACGCGGCTCACGCGGTCTTTGAGCAGGTACCCGATCGCGCCTTCAGGGAGGGTGAGCAGTTCGCGGGCGTAGGTGTCTGCGATGTACTGCGAGAGCACCAGCACCGGTTGGCTCGGGCGCATGGCGCGGATGTCGAGGGCGGCGCGGAGCCCGTCGTCGCTGTTGCCGGGCGGCATCCGGACGTCGGTGAGTATGAGGTCAGGGGGCTCACCGGCATCGGCGAGCTTCCCGAATGCGGCGAGCAGTCCGGGGGCGGTCCAGGCGCTCGCGGCGATGCTGTGGCCGAGCCGTTCCAGCAGGGCGGTCAGCGCCTCGCGCAGCAGCGCGGAGTCCTCAGCGAGCAGCAGACGCATCGCGCTCGGCCCTGTCTCGAAGGATCGGCAAGGTCATGTGCAGCGTCGTCGGTCCGCCGGCGGGGCTGACGAGGGTGAACCGTCCGCCGAGCGTTTCGGCGCGCTCGCGCAGTCCGCGCAGTCCTGTTCCAGCATCTTCGTCGGCTCTGCCGTGCCCGTCGTCAGTGACGCTCACGCTGAGCGCGTCGCCTTCGAGTGCCGCACGCACAGTCAGCCGGGTCGCGGCGGAGTGCTTCGCTGTGTTGCTCATCGCCTCGGTGACGAGGTAATAGGCGGCAGTCTCCACCGAGGCGGGCAGTCGGCCGAACTCGGCCACATCGAGACTGAGCGGGACCGGCGTCCGGTCGGCCAGCTCGTCCAGCGCGGCGCGAAGCCCCTGATCTGTGAGCACGGCGGGGTGAATGCCGCGGACCGTGTTGCGCAGCGTCGCCATCGCGTGCTCGGCCTGACCCTGTGCGGCATCGAGGGCGACTCGGGCTGCCGCCGTGTCGGCGCCGTGCGTGGTGAGATCGTCGAGTTCGAGGCTGACCATTCCGAGCCTGGCGGCGAGGGTCACGAGTTCCTGCTGCACACCATCGTGCAGGTCGCGCTCGATTCGTCGTCGCTCCGCCTCGAATGCCGCGACGAGCGCGGCTCGCGACTGGACGAGCCGTTCCACGTTGCGGGCGAGCTCGCGCCGCCGGGGACCGCACAGCACCCTGAGCAGCGACGCCTGGCCCGCGGCGAGCACGGCGTTGACGTACGCGAAGCTGCACACGGCGAGCAGAGCGATCGGGATGACCGGCCACCAGTCGTCTGGGCCGACGATGATCCACACGTCGCTGAAGAGGTTGATCCGGGTGGGGCCGCGCGATCCTGAGACCCCGACGAAGACGAACACGACCAGGCAGAGTCCCTGGACGAACACCACGGCGAGAGCGATCCAGCCGAGCACGAGGTCGAGCAGCAGTGCCGCCGTCTCGCGCCAGGTCGCCCGCTCGTTCATGCGGACCGCCAACCAGATGTGCCGCTGCTCCCGAGCGAGGGGAACGTGCCCGGACGGCTGGTGGGGGAAGCCAAGGAGGCGGGTGCGGCGACGCTCGAGCGCACCGATCACGATGCCCCACAGCGGCAGAAGCAACAGCGTCACGATCGTGACCGGCAGCAGCACCAACCCGACAACGGCGCTTGCCAGCAGGTAGACGAGCGTCAGCCACGGCCATCGCCCGAGAAGGAACCGCCACGGCGGGCGCATCAGCGCGTGCCAGACGGTTGCCGGTCTCATGTGTCCCACCCTACGGACGAGCCCGTGGCCGGAGTCGGGGACCGACGAAGAGTAGAGCCAGCTCTACCTGGACTCTCCAGCCCGCTCCATCGCGCCCGGCGATGACCTCCCCTCGAATGGAGAACGTGACTCAACCGCTCATCCATGCCGAGAGCCTGCACAAGACCTTCCCCTCGGCCGGGGCGAAGGAGCCCCGCGTGCCGGTGCTCGGCGGGATCACCCTGGAGATCCTGCCTGGCGAGATGGTGAGCATCGTGGGGCCGTCCGGCTCCGGCAAATCCACGCTGCTCTACTGCCTGTCCGGGCTCGAACCCTACGACTCCGGCTCCGTGAAGCTCGCCGGTCGCGAACTCGGCGCTCTCAGCCGTGGTGCACTGGCCACCCTGCGACGCACGCACGTCGGCTTCGTGTTCCAGTCCTACAACCTCATCCCTTCGCTCACCGCACGTGAGAACGTCGCCCTGCCCGCCCGCCTCGCCCGACGCCGAGCGGATCGCGCCAGGATCGACCGCGCGCTGGCCGACGTGGGATTGGTCGATCGCGGCGGGCACCGCCCCGGGCAGCTCTCGGGCGGTCAACAGCAGCGCGTCGCGATCGCGCGCGTGCTTGCCATGCAGCCTGACATCGTGTTCGCAGACGAGCCGACGGGCTCCCTCGACACCGCCACCGGCGCGGACGTGCTCCGGCTCCTGCGGGCGGCAGCACGCAGCGATCGATCGGTTGTGATCGTCACCCACGACCTCGAGGCCGCCGCCATCGCCGATCGGGTGCTCGTCCTCCGAGATGGAACCATCCACGACGAGCTGCGGCGCCCCACGCCGGAACGGGTGCTCGAAGCGATCACGCTCGCCGGAGGGGCTGCGTGATCCGTCTCGTCATGTCCGACCTGACCGCGCAGGCGCGAGTGTGGCTCGGCATCCTCGCCCTGACCATCGCCACCGGGTTCGTCGGTGCGATCGCTGCCGGACTCATCGAGACCGGCAGCGTCCACGGCGGGCGCGTGCAGGAGGGTCTGTCCAGCACCAGTGCGGCCGTCATCATGTTCACCTCCGTGACCGCGCTCATCGTCCTCAGCTCGACCGCGAACGTGACGGTCGCCCTGCAACAGCGCAGCTACGCCCTCTGGCAGCTCGTCGGCATCCGCCCCGCCCTCGTCGGAATGGTGGTCCTCACCCAACTCGGCATCGTGGGTGCTCTCGGCGCGCTGATCGGCTGCTTGGTCGCCATCCCGGTCTTTCCCTCGCTCTTCACGTGGGCGTTCCGGGAGTGGTCGGACATGCAGGGCATCAGCCTGCACCTCGGCATCGTCAGCATGCTCATCGTTGTCGCGACGATCACCGTCGTCGTGATGATCGGCGGGCTCCGCGGCGTACGACGCGCGAGCCGCACACCGCCGATCGAAGCGCTGCGCGACCCCGAACCGCCGCGGGTCAGGATGGGATGGTTCCGCATCCTGCTCACGGTCACCACCCTCGGCGGCGCCGTGGCACTGGCATGGAATCTCGACGGCAGTGCGACGCTGTCCGGCTTCTCAGGTCAGGCGATCCTGCTCACACCGCTTCTGACAGCCGCTCTCGCCGCTGCGGGTCCACTGGTGCTTCCCTTCGTGCTCCACGCGTGGACATCCCTCCTGCCGGCGAAGATGTCGGCATCCTGGTTCCTGGCACGCCACTCCGCTCGCTACAGGCTCAGTCAGTCACACGCCGCGATCAGCCCGCTCATGGTCGCCATCGCACTCTCTGGCGGCCTCTACACCACGGCCGCAACTCTCGATGCTGCCCTCGTCGAGCGCAACGGGAGCACGGCGAGCACGGGACTCGCGCCCGAAGGAGTGGTGATCCTGCTCGGCGGCCCGCTGCTGCTCTCCGCCGTCGCTGCCGCAGCGACAGTGTTCATGTCTGGTCGCGCACGCGAACGCGAGTTCGCCCTCATCCAAGCCGCCGGGTCGACGCAGCCGGCGATCACGCTCACCGCGATATGGGAAGCGGCGATCTACGCCGTGACCGCCGCGATCCTCGGAGCACTCGCAACCGTCGCCGGCGGACTCGTCATCGCGGCAAAGCTCTCGCTGCCCGTACCCGTCGTATCGTTCTCGACCATCGGGCTCATCGCCTTCGGCGGCTTCGTACTCATCCTGGCAGCCACAGTCGCACCCACCATCGCCGCGCTCCGACACGAGATCCCTCGCACGCTCGCCGTCGAGTAGCGCTCTCGCGACAGGTGCACGATCCTCCCGGCTCGCCCGACTTCGCGGTCGCGCCGACGGGACACCGAGTGCAACGATGGACCCGAGTGGCACGGGCACGGGCTGGCACCTGTGGTTCTGTGCCGTCGCCTCGCACACGGGCCGGGATGCCGCCGCCATCGCGTGGGACGACTACTTCCCGGCGCTCCAGGCCCGAGTACGCCGCGCTCGCGCCCTGACGCCGAGGCTGCGGCATCCGTCGGCGGCCCTCGGTCTCGGGCGTCGCGGATTCACGACGGCCCGAGGATGAAGTTCCACGTGCCCGCGAGCACGGCGGCCGTCACGGCGACGCCGGAGATCGCGGCGCCGATCGCCAGGAGGACCCATTCGCGGCCCCCGAAGTGCGATGCGCGCGCCCACGTGCGCGGCACGGGCGAGCCGAAGCCGCGCGCCTCCATGGCGGTCGCGAGCTTCGACCCGCGCCGGATCGAGAGGACGAGCAGGGCGAACGCCATCCCGAGGAAGCGCCGGATGCGCCCACGGTCGGCGACGCCCCGCGCGCGGCGCGCGAGCTCGAGCGCTCGCCAATCGTCGAGGAAGAGCCCGACCATCCGCAGGCCTGCGAGGGCGCCCAGCACGAACCGCGCGGGGAGCTTCAGCACCTGCGCGAGCCCGTCGGCGAGGTCGGTCGGGTCGACCGTGACGAACAGCACGACCGACGGCAGGGCGATCGCGAGCACGCGGAAGAACGTCGCGACGGCGAGGGTCAGAGATCCCTCGCTGATCCGCACCACGAACCACTCCGCGTACACGTGCCCCGAGGTCTCGCCGTAGAGCGCGATCGTGAGGCCCGTCAGGGGAGCGGCGAGCCACACGGGCCAGGTCCGCAGCCAGAACTCGCGCCAGCCGATGCTCGCGAACGGGAACAGCGCGCACTCGAGCCCGAGGGCGACGGCGGCCGAGACCCAGTCGAGCGTCAGGATGAGGGGCAGCGCGATGAGGGCGCTCGCCCCGAGCTTCGCGACGGGGTTGATCCGCGCGAACGAGCCCGTGCGGGCGTGAGACTCCAGGAGGGTCACGCGGCGACCTCCCGACGATGCGGTGCCGGACGGTCGGCGGTCATGACGGCACCGCCAGCACGTGCCGCTCGGCGCGCAGCGCCTCCACGACCGCCAGATCGTGCGTGATCGCGACGATCGCGCTGCCGTCGTCGCGCAGACGCGCGAGCAGTGCGACGAGCTCGGCCCACGTGCGGGCGTCCTGCCCGAAGGTCGGCTCGTCGAGCACGAGCACGCGGGGTCTCGTCGCGAGCGCGGCCGCGACCGTCAGCCGGCGCTTCTCGCCGCCCGAGAGCGTGTAGGGGTTGGCGCGCGCGAGCGCCGAGAGTCGCAGCCGTTCGAGCAGCTCGTCGACGCGTTCGGCCGTCTCGCGCTCTTCGAGCCCGAGCGCGCGCGGGCCGACTTCGAGCTCCTCGCGCACCGTGCGGGCGAGCAGCTGATGCTCGGGGTCCTGGAACACCGTCCCGATCCGGGTGAGCAGCTGCCGCGAGGACCAGCGGATCGGGGATGGCCCCGCGCCGGCCGCGAGGTCGTCCGCCGCGACGAGCGACCCGCCCCCCGGCGGCAGCAGCCCCGCGATCGTGAGGCCGAGCGTCGACTTGCCCGCGCCGTTCGGTCCCGTGATCGCGAGCGCCGAACGTTCGTGGACGTCGACGTCGACCCCGGTGACCACGGGCGTGCCGCGCACGCGCTCGACCGCGAGGCCGCGCGCCGACAGCAGGGCCGGCCCTGCGGCGTGCGCCGGCGCCGGCGGGAGAGCCGGAGGGATGCCGGGCACCCACACGCCCGCGGCGGCGAGCCGCTCGCCCTCGCGGCCGAGCACGGCATCCGGGGTGCCGTCGGCGACGACCCCTCCGCCGTCGACGGTGCCGCCGAGCACGATGACGCGGTCGACGATCGGGAGCCACACCTCGACGCGGTGCTCGACGACGACGAGCGTGGCAGGATGCCGCTCCAGCAGCGCCGCGACCGCCGCACGCACCTCGATCACGCCGTCGGGGTCTAGGTTCGCCGTCGGCTCGTCGAGGAGGAGGAGCCCCGGGCGCATCGCGAGCGCGGCCGCCAGCGCGAGGCGCTGCTTCTGCCCGCCCGAGAGCGCCTTCGTCTGGCGGTCGAGCGGCACGTCCAGCCCCACGGCGTCGAGGGCCGCGTCGACGCGCCGCCACGTCTCGTCGCGCGGCACGCCCAGGTTCTCGCACCCGAACGCCACGTCGTCGCCGACGCGCGTCAGGATGACCTGCGAGTCGGGATCCTGGAGGACGAGCCCCGCCCGGCCACGGGCGGCCTCGGCACGCGCGCCGTCGACGAGCAGAGCGCCTTCGGACTCGCCCTCCTCGTCTCCGCCGAGCACGCCCGCGAGCCCCTGCAGGAGCGTCGACTTGCCCGCACCGGACGCGCCGAGCAGCAGGACCCGCTCGCCGGGCTCGATGCGGAACGAGACCTCCCGCAGGGCCCACGCGATGCGGGAGGCATGGCGCCAGCCCCAGCCCCGCGCGTCGACGGCGACGGGGCGCGACGCGCCCTCGAACGGCATCCGCGCGTCTAGACGCGAGCGCGCTGCGCGCGCCCTGAGGCGAAGCGGTCGAGCGCACCCGTCGCGGCGAGGCCCCTGGCCAGCAGCCACGACAGCGCGCCCGCGATGACGGCCCCCGAGACGACGGTCGAGATGAGGTAGACGACCGTGAACGTCGTGTCGGACCCGACGTACCACAGCAGCATGTTGTTGATGCCGCCCGCGAGCGCGGCGCCCGCCCCCGCGAGGATCGCGACGGGCAGGCTCCAGTTGCGGTAGAAGAAGACCAGGAAGATCAGCTCGGCACCGAGGCCCTGCACGAGCCCTGCCTCGAGCGTCAGGAAGCCGCCCCACTGGCTTCCCACGAGCGCCGAGACCACGGCGGCGAGCGTCTCGGTGTAGAGCGCGGCGCCGGGCTTGCGGATGATGAGCGCCCCGAGCACGCCCGCGAAGAGCCACGGACCGTCGAGCAGACCCTGAAGGCCGGGCAGCAGCGGCTCCAGGATGCCCTTCGGCCCGAGGTAGCCGATGTTCCACAGCAGGAAGATGAGCCCCGACGCGACTCCCAGGACGCTGGCGACGACGATGTCGACGACGCGCCAGCGCAGGCGACCGCGGCTCTTCGCGGTGGTGGACGAAGACGTGGATACGGACATGTTCTCTCCTCCCTGCGCCGGCATGATCCGGATCAGGTTCGACGGTCGAAGCGTGGATTCGCTTCCTCTCAGCCCGGCTCACCGGACTCCCGTGGTTGTCGCGATGAGTATACCCGCGTCGTGACGGGGTATTTTGGGCGGGTGACCTCCGACGACGTCCCCCCGCTGACGCGCCGCTCCCTGCGCGCGACCGCGTCCAGCGACGCCGTGGGCGTGCCGGATGCCGGTGACGGCATCGACGCCGTCACGACACTGCTCGCAGAACCCGCGGCAGCAGCCCTCGACACTCGTATCCTCGACACGATGACGGATGCCGACGTCGCGCCCGCTCCGACCCCCGAGCCCGCACCGACCCGGCCGGGCGGCAGGATCGCTCTCGCCTGGCTCGACGACGCCGCGTTCGCGGCAGCCGTGCGGCCCCTCACGGGGCTCGACGCGGTGGAGTCCCCCGTCGCGCCCGCCTCCGCCGACCTCCTGGCGACGGCCCCGCGGCGGTCGCCGTTCCGGCCGGGCGTCATCATCCCGATCCTCCTCATCGCCGCCCTCTTCGGCGGCTACGCCGCGACGACCCTGCTGTGGCCGCTGCACGCCGTCGCCCCCACCATCACGGCGGTCCAGGTCGAGCCCGTCGCCGCGCCCGTCGCGGCGCCGGCGTGGCCCGCGCAGGGAAGCGCCGCGATCGCCGTGCGCGGCATCCCGGGCACCCTCTCGTCGACCGCCGATCCCGCACCCATCGCGAGCATCACGAAGGTGCTCACGGCTCTGCTCGTGCTCGAGGAGATGCCGCTCGCGGTCGGCGAGCAGGGGCCCGAGTTCCGCTTCACGGGCAACGACCGCACGCAGTACTGGGCCTACCGTGGTCGCGGCGAGTCCGCGCTCAACGTCCCGGTCGGCGGGTCGCTCACGGAGTACCAGATGCTGCAGGGGATGCTCATCGGCTCCGCCAACAACTACGCGGACCGTCTCGCGGGCAACCTGTGGCCGAGCAACGCGGTCTTCGCGAAGGCCGCGAACGAGTGGCTCACGAGCCACGGCGTCCCCGGGATCACCGTCTACTCGCCGACGGGCTTCGACTCACGCAACGTCGCGACGAACGAGGCGCTCGTGAACCTCGCCGTCAAGGCGCTCGCGAACCCCGTCATCGCCGAGATCGTCGCGACGAAGGCCGTGGACCTGCCCGGTGCGGGCCACGTCGAGAACACGAACGACCTCCTCGCCGACCCGGGCGTCGTCGGCATCAAGACGGGGTCGCTCGACGAGTTCAACCTCCTCTCGGCCAAGGACGTCACGGTCGCCGGCGTCACGGTGCGCCTGTACGCGTCCGTGCTGGGGCAGCCCGATCCAGAGACGCGGTCGGCGGCCTCGCGCGCGCTGTACGCGCAGCTCGAGGCCGAGCTGCAGCCGAAGCCGTCCGTCGTGAAGGGGACGACCGCGGGCGTCGTCGAGACGAGGTGGGGAGACACGGCGAACGTCGTGACGACGGAGGACGCCTCGATCATCCTGTGGAACGGCGGTGTCGGGACCGTCGCCGTCCAGTACGCGCTCGACGACAGCCGCGACGCGGGCGATGCCGTCGGCTCGCTCACCGTGACGGGCCCGCTCGACGCGAAGACCGTGACGCTCGCGCTCGACGGCGACATCGAGCCGCCGTCCGCGTGGTGGCGGCTCACGCACCCGCTCGACCTCTTCGGCCTCACGAGCTGAGCCCGCGGGCTCACTCGCTCCGTCAGGCGAAGCGCACCGTGTGCTGCAGGCGCGTGCGGACGTCGAAGACCTCGTTGCCGCCGATCGCCCGCGCTCCCGCGACGCCGCGCCGCAGCACGGCCGAGAGGGCCGAGCGCGACACGATCGCGACGGGCACGCCGCGGATCCGACCCAGCTCCTCGATGGGCTGCAGGACGTCGTCGTCCGGCAGCACGACGATCGCGCCGCCGAACCGAACGCCCGCCGCGCGCGCGACGACCCGCATGCGCGCGAGGAGGCCGGCGACGGGAGCGCCGTCGACCGCGTCGCCGATGAGCTCTCCTCGGCGCACGCGCACGGGCCCGCCGAAGTCCTCCGACAGGATGCCGTACAACCCGCTCGGGCCCAGCACGACGTGGTCGAGCTTCTCGTCCGGGTCGCCGCCGCGAGCGGAGGCCGCCACGTCGTGCCACACGGTGTATCCCATGCCGAGGTCGGAGACGATCCGCGCCGTCGCCTCCTCGGCGAGCGCGTCGGCGAGGAGGCGCCGCACCGCGACCGGGGCCGAGCGCACGAGCGCGGGGTCGTACGGGTTCTCGACGGTCACGCCGCGACCCGCCCACTCGCGGATGAGCGAGAGGTAGCGCTCGCGGCGCCATCCGCCCGGGTGCCCGTACGACCGTGCGCGGGGTCGCGTGTCTGCGGGCCCGCCCTGCGGGCGCCAGGACGGGGCATCCGGTCCGTACTCCGGCGCAGGCGCGTCGCCGAAGCCGTGGCCCCGGTCGTACGCCGCGCGCGCGTCGGTCGTGCCGACGAGCTCCCACGCGCGCTGCACCTGGATGAACCGGGCCGCGTCGCCGCCCGTGTCGGGATGGGTCTGCCGAAGGCGCAGCCGGTAGGCCCTGCGCAGGGCCTCCTCGTCGGCCGTGGGGTCGACGCCGAGCACTTCGTATGCGGACGACGAGAGAGGACTGTCGAACATGGGGCTCCTTCAGCGACGCTCGTTGCGCCGGGCGTAGGCGGCGGCGCTGCGGCTGGACAGCGCGAGGAGGACCAGGATGTCGAGCGCGAGCGACACGAGCGAAGTGTTCAGCGTGATCTCCTGGCCCTGCGCCCACCAGCTGCCGAAGGACGAGGATATCGACACGACGGCGAACGACATCACGACGATGCGCGCCCAGTCGGCCCCGCGGAGGATGAGGATCGCGAGCGCCGACTCGACGAGCAGCACGAGGCCGGACAGCGCCGCGAACACGACGAACGAGCTGCGCACGGCATCGGGCGAGAGCGAGAGGTCGCCGACCCTGACCGCGACGTCGCCCGCGTACCCGCTCCAGTGCGCCCCGACGTCCGCGATCCACGCGACCCCCGCAGCGACCCGCAGCAGCACGAGGGCCGCCCCGACGACGATCGTGACGGGCCGCCTCATCGCGGGGTCGTACCCCGTCGGCTTCAGGAGCCGCTCGACGGGCTCGAACGCGGCACGCTTGCCGGGGGCGTGTTCCGTCACGAGGTCACCCCCCGCACGTCGACGATGGGCAGATCGCCGTCGGTGCGGATGCTGTCGCCTCCGCCGTTTCGCGCGTGGTAGCCGGAGGAGAAGTCGCGGATGACGTCGACCGCGACGCGGGGATCGGCATCCGTCACGGTCTTCACGATGTGGTCGCGCTCGACGTCGGTGTCGGCGTCGATGCGATGCGTGATCTGGAGCGTGAACAGCGACAGGCCCACCGCCGTGTCGAACGTGCCCGCCGCGACCCAGTCGACACGGCGCCCGCCCGGGAGCAGCCAGCCGTCGGGGCACCTCCAGAACCGCACATGGTGGCGCTGGGCGGGGTTGCCGGCGACCTCCTGCTGGTACGCGAAGTCCTGCTGGCGTCCGAAGAGGAACAGCGGGCTCACGGGGGCCTCGTCGTAGCTGCGGCGGGTGAGCGTCGCCGTGACGATGCGCCAGGACGAGCGCGGGGTCACGGGATCGGCGCGCGTCCATCGCGCTTCCCGCATGACGGCGTGGAGCTGCTCCTCCACTCCCATGAACGCGAGGTTGACGGGGTCGCCGAGCAGTCCGTCGCTCGTGCGAGCGCGGCCGATGAAGTACTCAGGCACGTAGATCGTCGTGAGGATGCGGTGCAGCCGCGGCAGCACGAGATACGCGAGCAGCGCCCAGAACAGGATCCCGCCGGCGATGCCCCACCATCCGAGCGACAGCGTCTCCGTGAAGCTCAGATAGGCGAGCCAGATCGCCGCGAGCCCCGCGAAGATGAAGAAGAACCAGTCGATCGCGATTCTTGCCGACCAACGTCGCCTGTGCGTCTCGGGGGCGGACACGCGTCATTCCCAGAGGGGAATGGGCGGGACGTACGAGAGGGCGGATGCCGCGGCATCAGGAGCGACGTCCGCGATCGTCGCGGGCCGCCACCTCGGGGCACGGTCCTTGTCGACGACCTGCGCGCGGATGCCCTCGACGAGATCGGGCTGGCTCGTCGCGAACCACAGGACGAGCCCGTACTCCTGCGCGAGCGCGGCGCGCAGGCCGGGCAGCGCGCGCGCACGGCGGACGGCGGCGAGCGTCACGGCGAGGCTCGTCGGCGAGAGCTCGCCGAGCACGTGGGCGGTGGCGGATGCCTCGGCCTCCGGCCGCGCGCGCAGCCGGTCGACGATCCCGGCGACGGTGTCGGCGGAGAAGGCGTCGTCGATCCACGCTCGGGCCGCCGCGAGCCCCGACGGGGCGGGGGTCTCGTCGAACAGCAGGACGAGCTCGGTCGGGCTCGAGGGATCGGCACGCGTCGCGAACGCGTCGCGCAGGGCGTCGAGGCTCTCGGACGGCACGAGATGGTCGGCGAGGCCGGCATACACCGCGTCCGCGGCATCCATCGTGGCCCCCGTCAGCGCGAGGTACTCGCCGAGCCGACCGGGCGCATGCGCGAGCAGCCACGTGCCGCCCACGTCGGGGGTGAACCCGATGCGGGTCTCGGGCATCGCGAGCTTCGAGCGCTCCGTCACGATGCGGATCGCGGCATGCCCCGCAAGGCCGATGCCTCCGCCCATCGTGATGCCGTCGGCGAGTGCGACGACGGGCTTGGGATACTCCGCGATGCGTGCGTCGAGGGCGTACTCGGCGCGGAAGAACCCGCCCGTCGCCTCGGAGTCGCCCGCGACGATCTGGTCGTAGAGGTCTCGGACGTCTCCGCCGGCGCACATTCCGCGCTCGCCCGCGCCGTCGAGCACGACGATCTCGACGTCCGAGTCGTGCTCCCACGCGTCCAGCGCCCCCGACAGATCGCGGATCATGTCGAGGTCGAGCGCGTTGATCGCGCGCGGCCGGTTGAGCGTCAGCCGGCCGAGGCCGCCGTCGGTGCGAACGAGGATGCGGGGCTCGGACGGATCGACCTGTTCGCTCACACGGGCAACGTTACTCGGGCCGGTCCCCGGCCGGATCGGCCGCCGCTCTCGAGGCGACTGCGACGGCGAGCGCGCGGCATCCCGGCGCGAGCCGCGACTTTCCGCAAAGATAGGGACGATAGCTCACGACGATGAGAGGGTTCGGCATGCCCCAAGGACAGGTGCTGGAGTTCTCCGGTGTCACGAAGCGCTTCGGCGCCGTCACCGCCGTCGACGAATTCACGGCGAGAGTCGAACCGGGTCTCGTGACGGGCTTCCTCGGCCCCAACGGCGCGGGGAAGACGACGACGCTGCGGATCCTCCTCGGGCTCGTGAAGGCCACGAGCGGCACCGCGACGATCGGCGGACTGTCGTATGCGCATCTGCGCAACCCGCTGCAGACGGTCGGCTCGGTGCTCGAGGCCTCGAGCTTCCACCCTGGCCGATCGGGTGCCGCCCATCTTCGCGTGTACGCGCAGGCCGCAGGGCTTCCCGACTCGCGCGTCGACGAGACGCTCGGCATGGTGGGCCTCGCCGACGTGGGGGGACGCAAGGTCGGCGGCTACTCGCTCGGCATGCGGCAGCGACTCGGGCTCGCATACGCGCTGCTGGGCGATCCGGGCGTGCTGGTCCTCGACGAGCCGGCGAACGGCCTCGATCCCGAGGGCATCAAGTGGATGCGCGGGCTCCTGCGCGAGCTCGCACGGCAGGGCCGCACGGTCCTCGTCTCGTCGCACCTCCTCGCGGAGGTCCAGCAGACCGTCGACTCGCTGCTCATCATCTCGCAGGGCAGGCTCGTCTTCCAGGGCCGCCTCGACGAGCTGACCGACCCCACGGAGTACGCGACGGTCGTGGACGCGTCCGATCGCGCCGCGCTCTCCGACGCGCTGCACGACGCCGGCGTCGAGTTCGAGCTGCTCCGCTCGGGCCTGGTCGTCCGCGGCGTCGACACGGGTCTCATCGGCCAGGCCGCGGCCGCGGGAGGCGTCGCCCTCACGCTGCTGCAGCGCCGAGGACCGGCGCTCGAGGAGGTCTTCCTCGACCTCGTCAGCGGCGTGCGCACACACGCGAGCGCGTCCGTCGACGGCGCGGAGGATGCCGTCGCGGGCGCGGAGGACGCCGCAGACGCGGAGGATGCCGTCGCCGGCGCGGAGGATGCCGCCGCGGGCGCGGAGGATGCCGCAGACGCGGAGGATGCCGTCGACGGCGCGGAGGATGCCGCCGCCGCCGCGGACGCGACCGTCGCCGAGGCGGAGCATGCGCCCCTCGCCGAGGCGGAGCTCGCGGTGCAGGCCGTTGCCGAGCCTGCCGAGGCGGACGCCGCCGACTCGGCGGCGGGCTTCGTCGTCGCGAGCACGGGCATCATCGACATCATCCCCTCCGGCGCGGAGGAGGCCGAACCCGCTGCGGCGGTCGAGGCGGACCTCGAGCCCGACGTCGAGCCCGGCGTCGAGCCCGGCGTCGAGCCCTCCAGCGTCGCCTCGGCGGCGGTCGAGACGCCGATCGGCGAGGACGGCTCGGACGTGTCGGAAGGCGACGAGATCGAGGCCATCGATGCCGCACTCGAACAGCCGATCGACGACGCTCCACCCGCCGACGCCCCCGCGCTCGGCGACGACGGCGCGACCGACGGGCCCCCCGAGAGCGACAGGCCCTGGGAGAACTACGTCAGGACGGATGCCGATCTCGAGGCCGACCGCTTCTTCGCGGCATTCGACGCCGACGGGGTCGCCATCACCGCGCCGCCCTCCGGCGACGCGGGCTCCGCCCCCGGCGCCGTCGCGCCCGCGACCGCCGAGGACGCGGCATCCGCCCCTGCATCCCCGGAAGCCGAAGAGGGCGACTCGGTCGAGACGGCCTTCGACCTTCCGCCCGACGAGCCGGAGGACACGGCCTCCGACCTTCCGCCCGACGAGCCCGGGGACACGGCCTCCGACCTTCCGCCCTACGAGCCGGAGCAGCCGGACCGAGAAGCCGACGACCATGAGGAAGGCGGCCTGCGATGAGCCTCGTCACCGCGACCCGCTCGGAGACCACGAAGCAGTTCACGACGGCGATCTGGTGGATCCTCGTGATCGTCCTGTTCGCGTACGTGGCCTTCACGTCGGCGGCCATCGGCTGGGTGTTCTCGGCCTCCGCGACGGGCGCTCTGCCGGGCGACGGGCCGCGCCTGCCCTCGGACGGCATCGCCCCCACGCTGTACAGCACGGCGACGGCGATCGGATACGTCTTCCCCCTCCTCATCGGCACTCTCATGGTGACGACGGAGTTCCGGCACAAGACCCTGACGCCGACGTTCCTCGCGACGCCCCGCCGCGCGACGGTGCTGTGGGCGAAGCTCCTCGTAGGCGTGCTGCTCGGCATCCTGTACGGGATCATCGGTGTCGTCGCGGCCGTCGCGCCGGCCGCGGGATTCCTCGCGGGCTTCGGGCTCGACACCGACTTCACCTCCTCCGACACCTGGGCGATGTTCGGACGCATGCTCATCGCGTACGTCCTGTGGGTGATCGTCGGCATCGGCGTCGGGGTCCTCGTGCGCAACCAGGTCGGCGCGATCGTCGGCGTCCTGGTGTTCACGCAGTTCCTCGAGCCCGTCGCGCGGCTCGCGGGCTCCCTCGTGAAGGAGATCGGGGACATCACCCGCCTCCTTCCGGGCGCCGCGAGCGACGCGCTGGTCGGGGCGAGCATCTTCTCGGGCATGGGGTCGGCACAGGGCGGCGTGCCCGCCGAGACTCCGCTCGAGTGGTGGGCCGGCGGACTCGTCCTGCTCGGCTACGCCCTCGTCGTGCTCGTGATCGGCTACTTCACGAGCTGGCGACGCGACGTCAGCTGACGGCCGCGACGTCGGCTGACGGCATCCGCTCCCGAACGGAACCCCGACGGCCGATCAGGTCGCCGGCGCGACCTTCGGCTTGCGTCGCTTCGGGGGCACGGGCGGCGTCGGGATCGCCCCGGTCGCCAGCTCGGCGACATCGGCGGGCTTCTCGTCGACGTCGAGCTGAAGCGCCTGCACGAGCGCGAGCCCGTGGCGCGTCGTCAGGATGACCCGCTGGAACTGCCCGTGGTCTTCGAGGTCGATCACGACGCCGGGCCTGCGGCGGCGGATCACGGCGAAGTCGTCGGCGCCCGCCGACTTCCACGTGCCCATCGCGATGAGCCCCCGCACGTGCGTGCCGGGGTTCGCGACTCCGCGCAGCCACGTCCACGGGTCGTCGGTCAGCTGCACCTTCGCGATGGACGTGCGATCGATCTCGACATTCCCCTTGTGGAATGAGAGGACCCGCTCGGTGCCCGACAGCACGACCTCGAGTCGCGTCGAGTCCAGCAGCAGCGTCACCATGCGACCAGTCTGCCAGTGCGCGCGTCGCGTCACGGGGTCGATTTCATTGCAGACGGACAACGATCGCCGCGCCGCCCGTCCGGCGGCAGTGCAAGACTGGAACGGTGACCCTGCTCGACCCTGCGCCGCGCCTCGGCGTCGCAGACGCGCTCGACCGGGCGGCGACGGGCGAGGCGCTCGACGCGGCCCAGGCCGAAGCGCTGCTCTCGGCGACGGGCGAGGATCTCGAGCGCCTGCTGCGTCTCGCGGGCGCGACGAGGGATGCCGGGCTCGCGGCATCCGGTCGCCCCGGGGTCATGACGTATTCGCGCAAGGTCTTCATCCCCCTCACGACGCTGTGCCGCGACCGCTGCCACTACTGCATCTTCGTCGACACGCCTTCGCAGCTGCGCAAGCTCCACAAGCCCGCATACATGACCCCTGAGCAGGTGCTCGCGGTCGCGCGACAGGGCCAGGCGCTCGGCTGCAAGGAGGCCCTGCTGACGCTCGGCGACCGGCCCGAGGAGCGATGGCCCGAGGCCCGCGCGTGGCTCGACGAGCACGGCTACGCCTCGACGCTCGACTACGTCAGTGCGATGGCACGGCTCATCACCGCCGAGACGGGCCTGCTCGCGCACCTCAACCCCGGAGTCATGTCGTCCGACGAGCTCGTGGCGCTGCGCCCGACGGCCCCATCGATGGGGATGATGCTCGAGACGACGTCGCGGCGGCTGTACGAAGAGCCCGGGCAGGTGCACTTCGGCTCGCCCGACAAGGATCCCGATGTGCGGCTCCGGGTGATCGAGGACGCCGGTGCCGCGCGCATCCCGTTCACGACGGGGATCCTCGTCGGCATCGGCGAGACGCTGCGCGACCGCGCCGAGTCGCTCGTCGCGCTGCGCGACGTGCACGCCCGCCACGGGCACGTGCAGGAGGTCATCGTGCAGAACTTCCGCGCGAAGCCGCGGACTGCGATGCGCGGCGCCGCGGACGCCTCGATCATCGAATACGTCGCCTCGGTCGCGGTCGCACGACTCGTCCTGGGGCCGCACATGCGGGTGCAGGTGCCGCCCAACCTGTCGGACGCCGCCGAGTTCGGCCTGCTCGTCCGCGCGGGCGCCGACGACTGGGGCGGCGTCTCCCCCCTCACGGCCGACCACGTCAACCCCGAGCGGCCGTGGCCGCAGATCGACGAGCTCGCCGCGCGGACGGCCGCGCTCGGCTTCGCGCTGCGGGAGCGGCTGACCGCGCATCCCGAGTTCGTGCGGGATGCCGCGACCTGGATCGATCCCGTGCTGCACTCCGCCGTCGAAGCGCTCGCGGATGCCGGGACGGGCCTGGCCGCAGCGTCCCCCGCCGCAGCATCCTCCGCTCCCACAGCATCCTCCGCTCCCGCATCCCCCGCCGCCCCAGCGCCGAACCCACCCTCCCCCGCCGCCCCGGCGCCGAACCCACCCTCCCCCGCCGCATCCATGCTCGGGCGACGCGAATCCGAGGTGGACTCGACGAATGGGCATGGACTCGGCGGGCACGCAGCGGGGGCCGGCGGCCACCCAGCCGGTGCCGGCGGCCACCCAGCGGATGCCGGGACGGGCCTGGCCGCAGCATCCTCCGCTCCCGCATCCCCCGCCGCCCCAGCGCCGAACCCACCCTCCCCCGCCGAATCCATGCTCGGGCGACGCGAATCCGAGGTGGACTCGACGAATGGGCATGGACTCGGCGGCCACGCAGCGGGGCTCGGCGCCCACCCAGCCGGTGCCGGCGGGCACGCAGCGGGGGCCGGGAGGCACGCAGCGGGGGCCGGCGGGCACGCAACGGATGCCGGGACGGGCCTGGCCGCAGCATCCTCCGCTCCCGCATCCCCCGCCGCCCCAGCGCCGAACCCACCCTCCCCCGCCGCCCCGGCGCCGAACCCACCCTCCCCCGCCGAATCCATGCTCGGGCGACGCGAATCCGAGGTGGACTCGACGAATGGGCATGGACTCGGCGGGCACGCAGCGGGGGCCGGCGGGCACGCAGCGGGGGCCGGCGGGCGCGGGACGGGCGCGGGCCGCGGCGCAGGCCGCGGCACGGGACGCGGCGCAGGCGGCGGCACGGGACGCGGCGCGGGCGGCGGCGCAGGCCGAGGAGACGGCCGCGTGCGCGGACTCGCGCAGGCCGCGGCATCCGATCCCCTCTCGCTCGACGACGCCGAGTGGCTGGAGCTCCTCGAGGCGACGGGAGACGACCTCGACGCGGTCGCCGCGACGGCCGACGACGTGCGCCGCTACACCGTCGGCGAGGCCGTGACGCTCGTCGTCAACCGCAACCTCACGTCGTCCGGCTTCCGCGCGCGGCCGGGCGCTCCCGACGAGTTCGATCTCGACGACGCGGCCGCGATCGCGACGGATGCCGCGGCGCTGGGTGCGACGGAGATCTGCGTGCAGGGGCTCGTCCCCCGAGGCGAGGACCCCTCCGCCTACCTCGCGATCGCGCGCGCCATCAAGGCCGCGACCCCGCACCTGCACCTGCACGCCTACCGCCCGCAGGACGTCTGGGACCTCGCCGACCGCACGGGCCTCGGCCTCGCCGGCGCCCTCGCGGCGCTGCGCGAGGCGGGCGTCGACACCGTGCCGGGCACCGGGGTCAAGGTGCTGACCGAACGCGTGCGCGGCATCGTCGCGCCGGGCGACCTCGAGATCGACCGCTGGACCGAGGGGATCACGGCGGCGCATCTCGCGGGCCTGCGCTCCACCTCCGTGCTGTTCTACGGACACGTCGAGACGCCGGCGGAGCGCATCGCGCATCTGCGCCGGCTGCGGGCGATCCAGGATCAGACCCACGGCTTCACGGAGTTCGTGCCGATCCCGCTGCCCGGAGCCTCCGGTGGCGTCCCGGTCGTCGCGGGCCGAGCGCCCCTCGACGAGCACCGCGCGATGGTCGCCGTGTCGCGCCTGCTGCTGAGCGGCAGCATCCCGCACATCCAGATCCCGTGGACCCGCGTCGGACGTGACGGGGCCTCCGTGCTCCTCCAGGCGGGCGGCGACGATCTCGGCGGCGCACTCCTCGACGGGCACGTCAAGCCCGAGGCGGGCGTCGAGCACCGCCTCGAGCTTCCCGTGGCGGATGCCGCCGCCATGGCAGCGCGTCTGTTCCGGCCGTTCCGCCTGCGCACGACGGACTACCGCACGGCTTCGACGGCGGCGACTCGATGACGCGCGTCGAGGTCGCGATCGTCGGCGCGGGGTTCGCCGGCATCGGCATGGCGCTCGCGCTGCGGCGGGCGGGACGCGAGTCGTTCGTCGTGATCGAGCGCGGATCATCCGTCGGCGGCACGTGGCGCGACAACACGTACCCCGGGGTCGCGTGCGACGTTCCCAGCCACCTCTACGGCTTCGCGTCGCACCCGAACCCCGACTGGTCGGGTCTCTACGCCCGCGGCGACGAGATCCGCGCGTACCTCGAACGGGTCGCGGCCGACGAAGGCATCGCCCCTCGGCTGCACACGGCCATGACGAGCGCCCACTGGACGGGCGAGGCCTGGCACATCGACACGACGACCGGCGCGATCGAGGCCGAGGCGCTCGTCCTCGCGTGCGGACGCCTGACCGAGCCGGCCGTGCCCGACATCCCTGGGCTCGAAGGATTCGCGGGCCCCCTCTTCCACTCCGCCCGCTGGGACCACTCCGTCGAGCTCGCAGGCGCCCGGATCGCCGTCGTCGGCACGGGAGCATCGGCCGTGCAGCTCGTCCCCGAGCTCGTGCGGCGCGGCGCGCACGTCACGCTCTTCCAGCGCACGCCCGCGTGGATCGTCCCCCGCGACGCGCACGCGTACACGGCCGAGCAGCGGACGGCCTTCGCCGACGACCCCGCTGCGCTGCGCGCCCTGCGTGCCGACCTCTACCGCGAGGGCGAGGCGCGCTTCGCGTCGCGCTCGGGAGATCCGGATGCCGCGGCCGCGGCTCGGGTCGTCGCGGAGGAGCACCTCGCAGCCCAGGTCGGCGATCCCGCGCTGCGCGCTGCGCTGACCCCCGACTACGCGTTCGGCTGCAAGCGCGTCCTGCTGTCCGACGACTTCTACCCCGCCGTCGCCTCCGACGACGTGACCCTGGAGCCGAGCGCTCTCGCAGGCGTCGAAGGGTCGACGCTCGTCGCCGCGGGCGGAGCACGCCATGACGCCGACGTCCTCGTGCTCGCGACGGGCTTCGCCTCGACCCGGCAGCCCTATGCCGAGCTCGTGCGCGGCGAGCACGGCACGACGCTCGCCGCGCACTGGGCGGATGGCATGACCTCGTTCGGATCGACCGTCGTGGCGGGCTTCCCCAACCTGTTCGTGCTCGACGGGCCGAACGCGGCCCTGGGCCACAACTCGTCCGTGCTCATGATCGAGGAGCAGGCCGCGTATGTCGTGCGCACCCTCGACGGCAGAGCCCCCGGCGAGGCGCTGCGCGTCCGGCCGGAGGCCGAGGAAGGGTACACGCGCGAGATCGCGGCGGCGGCGGCATCCACCCCCTGGATGACGGGCGGATGCCGCAACTGGTACGTCGACGAGCGCTCGGGCCGGCTCACGCTGCTGTGGCCGGGTACGGTCGCCGCGTTCCGCGAGCGGCTCGCGCGCGCAGACGGCACCGAGTTCGCCGGGAGGACGACCGGCGGACGACCGGCGGCCGCCCCGCAGCGACCCGCACCCCGACCGCCCGTCGAACCGCGGCCTGCACGGGTTCCCGCGCAGGCATAGGAGGAGGAACCCGATGACAGACGTGCATCCGCTGCGGCCGAAGCTGCGGCTCGGCTACAAGGCGTCCGCCGAGCAGTTCGGACCTCGAGAGCTGCTCGACTACGCCATCCTGGCGGAGGAGGTCGGCTTCGACTCGGTGTTCGTGTCCGACCACCTGCAGCCATGGCTGCACGAAGGCGGGCATGCCCCGGCATCCGTTCCCTGGCTCGGAGCGCTCGGCGCGCGCACGTCGCGGGTGCTCATCGGCACCTCGGTGCTGACGCCGACGTTCCGCTACAACCCCACGGTCGTCGCGCAGGACTTCGCGACCCTCGGCGTGCTCTACCCGGGGCGTGTGGTCCTGGGCGTGGGGACGGGCGAGGCGCTCAACGAAGCCAACCTCGGCGTCGCGTGGCCCGACCCGCCCGAGCGGTTCGCGCGGCTCAAGGAGGCGATCGGTCTCATCCGGCTCCTGTGGTCAGACGACCGCGTGACGTTCGAGGGGGACTACTACACGGCCCGCAACATCACGATCTACGACAAGCTGCCCGATCCCGTGCCGATCTACATCGGCGCCGCCGGCCCCGCCGCGACGCGGCTCGCGGGGCGCATCGCCGACGGGTTCATCACGACGAGCGGCAAGAAGCGCGAGCTGTACACCGACACGCTCATGCCCGCCCTGCACGAGGGACTCGAGAAGGCGCATCGCTCTGCCGACGAGATCGACACGCTCATCGAGATCAAGGTGTCGCTCGCGGAGTCGGTCGAGCAGGCTCGTGAGAACACCCGGTTCTGGGCGCCGCTCGCGCTGAGCCCCGACGAGAAGATGGGCGTCGACGACCCCATCGAGATGCAGCGACTCGGCGAGCGGCTGCCGATCGAGCGGGCCGCGTCGCGCTTCATCGTGTCGGACGACCCCGACGAGCACGTCGAGCGCATCGCATGGTACGTGGGCCTCGGCTTCCGCCACCTCGTCTTCCACGACCCGCGGCCCGACCAGGAGACGTTCCTGCGGATGTACGGCTCCGAAGTGCTGCCGCGGCTGCGGGAGCGGTTCGGGGCGTGATGGGCGGCAGCGCCAGGCTGTCGCGCGCTCGGACGCGACGCGGTCTGCGGGGTTCCGCTCGTGCCACCGGCTCGACGTCTCGAGGACTCGCGTGACGGCACCGACCGAGTCCCCGACCCCCGAAAGACGCGAGACTCGCGTGACGGCACAGACCGAGTCCCCCACCCCCGAAAGACGCGAGACTCGCGTGACGGCACAGACCGAGTCCACGACCCCCGAAAGACGCGAGAATCGCGTGACGGCACAGACCGACTCCCCGTTCCCCGAGAGCGGCGGCGGCTGGGTGGTCGTCGTCCCGGTGAAGCCCGCGGCGCACGGCAAGAGCCGGCTCGACGTGCCCGGCGCCGACCGCATCGCGCTCGCCCGGGCGATCGCGCTCGACACGATCGCGGCCGCTGCGGCGTGCGAGCTCGTCGAGCGGGTCGTCGTCGTGACCGACGACGGGTCGATCCCCCTCAACGCGACCGACACCCCGCGTCTCCGGTTCGTGCCCGAGGGCGATGCGGGAGGTCTCGACGCGGCGATCGCCGTCGGCATGGCCGCCTCGACCGAGCGGATGCCGCGCGCGGCGCTGCTGGGCGATCTGCCGGCTCTCCGGCCCTCCCATCTGGCGGAGGCGCTGCGGGCAGCGGCATCCCTCCCGCGTGCCGTGGTGGCGGACGCGGAAGGCACGGGGTCGACGCTCGTGACGGCCTCGCGCGGGGTCTCGTGGGAGTCGGCGTTCGGCGACGGCTCGTTCGCGCGACACGTCGCCCTCGGGTGCGTCGCGCTCGCGATTCCGGATGCCTCGACCCTCCGCCGCGATGTCGACACGGTGGAGCAGCTGCGGGCCGCGGTCGCGCTCGGCGCGGGTCCTCGGACGACTGCCGTCCTCGGAGGCGCCGCCCGGACACGGTGAGCTCACGCGACGCGGAGGAGTCCCTCGACGATGTCCACGAGCTTCTCGGGCGCGAGGCGTCCGTCCAGCTCGAGCGTGGCACCCCGCCGCAGCAGCGGTTCCACGGCTTCCACGTAGCCCGCGATCTCCGCACGCTCCTCCGGCCGCTTGCCGTATGGGTTCGCCTGACGAGCGGTCACACGTTCGATCAGGACGTCGAGCGGTGCCGTGAGAACCACGATGTGGTCGAAGCGACCGTAGAAGCGGGCCTGATTCTCGACGGTCCCTGACACGACGATGTCAGGCGCCGCGTCGAGGAGGGCGGCGACGCGTGACTCGTCCCATAGCCCGTCGGGGAGCGTCCAGGCGCCGTAGTCGGTGTCGACGGTGAGATGGCCGCGCGCCGCGAGCCCGCGGAGCAGGGTCGTCTTTCCGGTGCCGGACATTCCGGTCACGAGCACGCGAGTCACGACCCGATGCTAGCCAACGAGCACCGAGGTCGTCGCCGGGTGCCACTTCTACGGTCGCCGACGGTTCACGGCAGCACCGCGGTGCCTGTCTCGGCGTCGGGCAGGAACCGCAGGGTCGGCGCCGCGGTGTCGGTGTACACGCGCCCGAGTGGGCTCGTCCAGGCGAGCAGACCGCCGCCGCGCTGCTCGACCTGCCACGCCGTCCGGTGCTTCAGGACGTGATGCCGGCGGCACAGATGCGCGAGGTTGCCGTGCGCGGTCGGCCCGCCATGCTGGTGATCGATCGTATGGTCGATGTCGCACCGCCACACCGGCATGCGGCATCCGGGGAAGCGGCAGTGCTCGTCGCGGGCGCGAAGGTGTCTTCGCTGCGCCTCGGTCGGAAAGCGGCGGTCGACCGCGAGCACGTCGCCCGAGACCGGATCGGTGAGCACGCGATCCCACAGCGGCGCCGCGCCGGCGAGGCGCCGAGCGGACTCGGGGTCGATCGGGCAGCGACCCGCGAGGGTCGCACCCGTCTTGTCGGCGCCGACGAGAGTCTGCACGGGCACCGTGATCTGCACGATCGCGTGGATCGCGTCGATGCCCTCGCCCCCGTCGCGTTCGATGCCCGCTGTCGTCGCGTGACCCGTCAGCAGGATGTCGCACAGGATGTCTGCGCGGACCTGGTCGAGCGTGCGGTCGTCGTGGGGCGCCGAGCCCGCCTCCCCGCACGAGGAGGCAGCGGCGCCGAAGTCGTTCGCGGCATGCCTCACGCCTCGCGCCGTCTGCGTCAGCCGGTCGTGGATGCCGTGAGCCAGCACCGCCGGAAGCACGGCATGAAGCTCGGCCATGCCGTCGACGAGATCGCATACCGTGACACGTCGATCGGCGCGGGCGTCGGCGTGGCGCTCCACGATGGTGGTCGGCATGAGCTCTTCCGCGATGGACTTCGCCATGGCCCGCAGCCGCCCCGTCGTGAGGCCCGCGACCCGATCCAGCACGAGTCGCTCGTACGAAGCCCCGGCGTCGTCGGCGAGACGGCTCCCCTCTTCGAGGATCACCTGTGCGTGCGTGCGGGAGAACCGGCCTGCGCCCAGCGCGGCGAGCGTCGCGGGGAAGCGATCGCGCAGCGCGGCGGAGTCATCCATCTGCCGCTGGACGGTGCGATCGGAGAGCCCGACGGCGCACGCCAGCTCCGCCGCGAGATCGCGGATCTCGAGGTCGGCATCCGAGCCCGACGACGCGTGCGACAGCGCGAGGTCGAGGGCCTGGGCGAGGATGCCGGTCTGCGCCGCCTGCCACGCCGCGATCTGCGCGGCCGTGCGCTCCCATTCGTACACGAGCTCGTGGCGGCGCCGGCGGCCGGCCGTCCAGTGCTCGAGCGCGGGAGACTCGTCGAAGGCGACGAGGCCGGGATCGGCATCCGCCGCGCATCCCTCGTCGGCGAGCCATGACTCGGCGAGGGCCATCCGCTCGGCCCACAGCAGCTCTTCGATCTCTTCGTCGAGGCACAGCGACTCGTCTCGGGCGAGGAGTCGGGCCGTCGATGTCATGTCTCGAGCATGCCATCGACCTCCGACATTCTAGCGATTCCCACCACGCAGCGGGAGACCCGCACCAGTACATCTCTTCGAGCCGGAAGTGTGCGGATCGCCGTGACCCGGTGGCCGTGGACGGACGCGCCGAACGGCTCGTCGCGGCTCCCCGCGATCACCTCAGCCGAGAGGTCCGCCGAGAAGCCGCCTCGTCGGTCGGCGAGAAGCCGCCTCGTCGGTCGGCGAGAAGCCGCGGGTGTCGATCGCGGCCGAGCCGGAGCGGCACCCGCGAGGACCTGCAGTCGCCTCACGCAACGAGCAGATACACCGCCCCCACGATCGTGAAGCCGATCACGAGCCGCTCGAACAGATGCTGCGGCAGCCGCCCCGCGAGCCATCGCCCGGCGAGTGCGCCGGCGACGACGAGCGGCACCAGCACGGCGTCGATCAGCAGGCCGGGAACCGTGATCAGGCCGAGCCCGAGAGAGAACGGCACCTTCGACACGTTGACGAGCGCGAAGAACCAGGCCACCGTGCCGAGGAACTCCTTCACGGGGAACCGCGCCGCCAGGAAGTACATCGACATGACGGGTCCTGCGGCGTTCGCGACCATCGTCGTGAACCCGCCGAGCGTGCCGTACGTCGCCGCCGCGAGGCGGTGCGGCTCGGCATCCGTCACGAGCCCCTGCAGCCGGCGGCGCAGCAGTGTGACGGCGATGACCCCGAGCAGGATGATCCCGATCACCCGCTTGACCCACTCGTCCTGCGCGAACGCCAGGAACCACACACCCAGGAGCACGCCTGCGACCACGGCGGGGGCGAGCCTCACGAGGGCGCGCCAGTTCGCGCTGCGCCGGTACATCGTGACGGCGAAGAGGTCGGCGACGATGAGCAGCAGCAGGATCGTGCCCGTCGACCGCCTCGCGGGGAGCACGGCGGCGAAGATCGCGACCGCGATCGTCCCCGCGCCCGGGACGGCGGTCTTCGAGAGCCCGACGACGATCGAGGCGATGCCGAGCAGCACCCACGCGAACCACGCGAGATCGGGCACGTCACAGGCCCGCTGCGCCCAGCGCCGCGTCGACGATGGATGCCGAGGCCTCGGCATCCGTCATCCACAGCGGCGCCACGACGGCGTCGATCCCGAGCGCCGAGACGGCCGGAGCCAGGGCCGCGTCCTCCTCCGCGACGAGCCACGCGTCGAGCAGGCCACGAGAGCCGCGAGACCCGTAGTGCGCCGCGACGGCCGCGGCGGAGGTCTCCACCCCGATCGCGGCGAGGCACACGTCGGCCATGCCGCGCACGACGCGTCCGCCGATGATGGGCGACACCCCGACGACGCGCGCCGACGTCGCCTGCAGAGCCGGACCGATCCCCGGGACGGCGAGGATCGGCCCGATCGACACGACGGGGTTGGAGGGGGCGACGAGCACGACGTCCGCGTCGGCGATGGCCTCGACGACGCCCGGCGCCGGTGCCGCGGACGAGATGCCGGGATTCTCGAACCGCGCAGGAGCGAGGGCGGCCCTGTGCCGCGTCCACCACTCCTGGAAGTGCAGGTCGGACCCGTCCTCGAGGACGACGCGCGTGTCGACCTCGGCGTCGGTCATGGGCAGCAGCCGCGCTCCGAGCGGCCAGCGCTGCGACATCCGCTCGATCACCTGCGTCGGCGTCAGCCCCTCGCGCAGCCACCCCGTGCGGGCCAGGTGCGTGCCGAGGTCGAGGTCGCCGAGGGTGAACCACGGCCAGCCCGCGCCCCATGCCTGCAGCTCCTGGTTGACGCGCTCCGTGTCGCCCGCGCGACCCCAGCCGCGCACCGTGTCGCTCGCGCCGGCCAGCGCGTACACGATCGAGTCGACGTCGGGCTGCAGCCGCACGCCCGACAGCCACAGGTCGTCGCCCGTGTTGACGACGACGGTCGCCTCGGGCGCGCCGCGCCGGGCGAGCGCCGAGCGCACTCCGAGGGTGAACTTCGATCCGCCGACGCCGCCCGCCAGCACGACGGCGCGGGGCGAGGAGCCCGCGCCCACCTACGGCTGGATGCGCCGGAGCGCGTCGGTCGACGGGGCGAACTCGTCGATCGCGTGCGGCAGCGCGAACCGTCCGACCGCGTCGATCAGGGCATCCACCGTCTGCGTCTCGGCGACGACGTCGACCGGCAGGCCCGCGCGCTTCGCGTCCTTCGCCGTGCGCGGCCCGATCGCCGCGACGACGGTCGTGCGGGGGATCTCGGGGAACTGCTCGCGCACCTGCTCGGCGACCGATCCGCTCGTGACGAGGATCGCGTTGATGCGGCCCGAGCGCACGTCGGTCGCGATGCGGTCGGTCACGGGGACGCCGACCGTGCGGTACGCGACGACGCTGCGGACGCGGTGCCCCGCCTCCATCAGCATGCGCGTCAGCACGGGCTTCGCGATCTCGCTGCGGAGGGTCAGGACGTCCCGGGGCTCGGGCTCGAGCGCGATGAGCTGCTCGGCCATGCCCGCCGCAGAGTTGTCGCGATCGGGGACGAGGTCGACGCGATACCCCACCGCGAGCAGCGCCGCGGCGGTCGTCTCGCCCACCGCCGCGATCTTGGTCTTGGCCGGGATGACGGCGCGATACGCGTACAGCACGTCGACGGTCGTCGCACTCGTGACCGTGAGCCAGTCGAACACGCCGGCGGCGAGGTCTGCGAGCGCCTCATCGAGCGTCGCCTGATCGTTCGTGGGGGCGAAGTTGATGAGGGGTGCGATGACCGGCGTCGCGCCCTGGCGGCGCAGAGTCGCCGCGACGCCGTCTCCCCATGGGCCGCCGCGCGGCACGAGGACGCGCCAGCCGGTGAGGGGTTTGGCGGACGCCTGCGGGGACGATGCATTCATGCAGGTGGGCTCCCGTGGTACTCCGTCGGCCACCCTCGGGGAGAGCAGCCGACGTACGGTTCGAGCCCGAAGGATGCCGGGCTCACGCGTGTCGGCAGCATCCGCTCCATTGCACTGCCGGTTCCGAGCATACCCCCGCAGGACGTCGATGCATCCGGGCTGTGGTAGGGCGTCAGCGCGTGTAGGCCCGCACGAGCGCCCAGACGAGGGCGCCGACGCCCGCGGCGACGGCCACGACTGCCGCTGTCGCGGCGGCCGGGTTCGCGCGCGTGAACGAGCGAGCCTGTGCGACCCGCTGCTCCGTCGCCTTCGCGACGCGCCGGGGGACGTTCGCCTTCTCCTCGATCGCGGCGAGCGCCGCCTTCAGCTCGGCGCGCGCCTGCTCGACGGGATCGGCGATGCCGAGCGGGACGGCCGTGCGCGGCACGGGGAGGCTAGAGCTCATCGCGGATCTCCTTCACGTCGGTCGCGATCGACTGAGCCGGATTCTCGGACTTCGTGATGCTGCGGAACCTGAGGACGCCGAGAAGTGCCAGGAGGGCCGTCGCGAGCAGCATCAGCACGAGCACGACGAGCGACGCGACCCACGCGGGCCACCAGGACGAGAGCCCGATGATCGCGAAGGCGAGGAGGGCCGCGACCGTCCAGAACAGGAAGAAAAGCGCTGCGACGATCCAGCCGGCGCCGATCCCTGCGTCCTTCGACGTGCGGCGCAGCCACGCCTTGCCCGCGTCGACCTCGGCGACGACGAGGTTGCGCACGAGCTCCGGCACCTCGCCGACGAGCGTGAAGAGGCTGTCGTCTGCGCGGTCCTTGAAGCCACGGGGCGTCGTCACGTCACGCTCCGTCGGCGTCGCGGGCAGCCTTCGCGATGTCGTCGAGGGCGTCTTCTGCGGCATCCTTCGCGGCTTTCGCGGACGTCTCGGCGGCCTTGGCGACCTCGTCCGCGGAGTCCTTAGCGGTCTGGAGCGCCGCATCGAGCTTCTGCCCCGCGCTCCCCTTCGACGACGCAGATTTGACGACCTTGACGGCGCTGTCCCACAGGGTGCTGGGCAGAGCCATCGCGGTCGACTTCGCGAGCTCCTTCGCCTTGCCGACCTGCTTCTGGACGGGCGGCGTGTTCCAGACCTTGAGCCACTGGGACTTGATCTGCTCGTAGCGCTCTCGCCCCGCACGACTACCCAGGACATAGCCGGCGGCCAGTCCTACGACGAGTCCTACCTTGCCCCTCATGGGGTCTCCTCACGCTCGATGAGCCGGTGGTCTGCTCCCCAGGGTAGCCCCGTATTCCGATTCCGGCATCCGCTTGACAAACGGCGCTGGAGCGGGTTCCGGATGCCGCGGCCCGCGTCATCCGCGCGGACCCCGCCCCTCCCACAGCAGTGTGCGCCGCACTTCGTCGGCCTCGACGAAGGCGTCCTGCACGACGCGGGCGAGCCCCGAGCCGGCCAGCCACGCGCCGGTCGCGGCGAGCCCGCCGACGGCGCGCAGCGCACCGCGCACGCCGAGGGTCATGTCGGCACGGCCGAGCGCGGAGGCGGGCGGGGAGGTCTCGAACGCCTCCCTCGCGGCAGCCGTGACGGTCAGCTGCAGGCCCAGGAGCGCCTCGGCCTCCGATCGCGCGAGGCGCACGGCGTCGGCGTCGTCGAGGCCCGCGGTCGCGGGCGGCTGCATGCGCGAGCCGAACGCGACCCGCAGCACATGCGTGCCGTCGGGAAAGCGCGCCGCGAGCGCGGGCCAGCGCGCCGTGGACTGCACGACCGAGACGGCGCGGTGCGAGCCGGGAACCGTGTACACGGCGTCTCCGCGCGGATGCCCGTCGAGCGCGGGGGCGTCGACGACGAGCGTCACGACCTCGACGGGCCAGGATGCCGCGTCCCGCGCGCCGAGCGCGGGAACGTGCGGCGCGAGCAGTCGGCGCGCCTCGCGCTCCGGCGTCGCGACGACGACGGCGTCGGCGGGAGCGAGCCGCGCAGGCTCGGTCTCGGCATCCCATCTCCCGTCGTCGCGTCGCACCAGCGCCGCGACCCGCGTGTGCATGTGCAGCTGCGCGTCGAGCTCGACGAGGCGATCGCGGAGCGCGTCGACGAGGCGCGTCATCCCGCCGCCGATCGTCTCGGCCTCCGGCGACGACGGCTCGTCCCCGCGCAGCTGCGCGACGGCGCCGCCGAGCGACCCGGTCCGGGTCAGTGCGGTCGACAGGCCGGGCGCCGCCAGGTCGACGTCGATGTCGTCGGGGTGGACGCCGTGCGTGGCGACGATGCCCGGCGCGACGAGGCGGTCGAGCACCTTGTCGCCCATGCGCGTGCGCACGAGCCTGCCGAGGCTGCGCTCCGTGCCGATCGTGAGGGGCGGCCGCAGACGGTCCAGGTACGCGCGCCACGTGCCGCTCCAGCCGATGACGCGTCGCACGCTCTCGTCCCACGCGTTCTCGGGGACTCCGAGCACGCTCTGGCGCGGAAGGGGCGCGGCGGAGCGCGGCCCTCCCACGACCCACGGCCGCGACGGGGCGGCGGGCACGACGTCCAGCCCGAGTTCTTCGACGAACGCCCGGACGGTGCCCTCGTGCGTCCAGAATCCCTCGACGGCGGCGTCGAGCACGACGCCGCCCACCTCCGCCGATCGCACGGCGCCGCCGAGTGCGGCCGCCTCTTCGACGAGCGTCACGCGCAGACCCACCTTGGCGCACTCCAGCGCCGCGACGAGCCCTGCGACACCGCCCCCGACGACGATCACGTGGTGCGAGCGCGCCGCTTCGGCGAGGTCGGCGGTGGCGGCATCCGTCATGCGACCCAGTCTCCCACCGGGCGCCTGAGCGGCCGCCGATGCACCCGGCTGCGAGCGCCCGCGCCGGGCGACCATCCGCGGATGACCGAAGCGACTTCGGCCGTGAGGTGGTGCGGCGCGAGGCGCGCGGCTATGGCGCTCACCACCAGGCATACGAAGAGACCAAGAGCCGGAAGCAACACGACTCGCAAAGCGTGCTGTCGAGGATTCATGACGGGACGGTCGAATGAGGCTGCGTATTCCCGTGCGCAGCCAAAGGCCTCCTCAGCACTTCGCCCAGAAGCAGCCAGTAGCTCCCGGACGCTGGGCTTCCGGTGCGAAACTGGATGCATGGCTCTGCACATCACGGGCGATCCCGCCGCAGACGCGCTCCTGACCGACGACCCGCTGGCTCTCCTGATCGGGATGCTGCTCGACCAGCAGGTGCCGATGGAGACGGCGTTCGCGGGTCCGCTCAAGCTGCGGGAGCGGCTCGGCGCGTTCGACGCCGCCGCGCTCGCGGCCTACGACCCGCAGGCGCTCGCCGAGGTGTTCGCGCAGACGCCCGCCGTGCACCGCTTCCCCGGCTCGATGGCCGCGCGCGTGCAGGCGCTGTGCGCAGCCCTCGTGCAGGACTGGGACGGGGATGCCGCAGCCGTGTGGACGCGAGACGACCCCGACGGCGCGACCGTCCTGAGACGGCTCAAGGCGCTGCCCGGGTTCGGCGAGCAGAAGGCGAGGATCTTCCTCGCACTGCTCGGCAAGCAGCGCGGCTTCGCGGGAGCCGGCTGGCGCGAGGCGTCCGCCCCCTACGGCGAGGAGGGCTCGTTCCGGTCGGTCGCCGACATCGTCTCGCCCGAGAGCCTCGCGAAGGTGCGCGAGCACAAGAAGGCGATGAAGGCGATGGCGAAGGGCTGAGCACGAGGAGCGCGATGGAGCCCACGCAGCGTGTCCCGGCGGTCGACCGATCCGTGCTCGAGGCGATCCTCGAGGCGTCGTTCGACCGCGTCGCCTCGAACGCGATCGGCGAGGGGATGCAGATCACGGTGACCGACTGACACCGTCCGCGGAGGGTGTCGGTCCTACTGTTGTGTGCGTGCGACTGAGGTTCTTCGGGGGGCTCGCGATCGACGGCCCCGACGGCGGCTCGTTCGTCGTGCGCGGGCGCGGACAGGAGGCGCTCCTGCTGCGGCTCGCGATCGACACGGGCACGACGGTCGCGTATCGCGCCCTCACGGAGGACGTCTGGCCCGACGATCCGCCCGCGAACCCGCGCGCGTCGCTCCAGTCGCTCGCCTCGCGGCTGCGCCGCGCACTGCCGGACGCGGCCCTCGAAGCGATGCCGGGCGGCTACCGGCTCGCGATCTCGCGAGACGACGTCGACGTCGCGCGGTTCCAGGACCTCGTCGCGTCGGCGCGTCGCTCCACCGACCCCGATGACGCTGCAGCCGCGGCGCGCGCCGCCCTCGACCTGTGGACGGGAGCGCCCTGGACCCCCGGCGACGGGTTCGACTGGCTCGTCCGCGACCTCCTGGAAGACCGCGCGCACGCGGAGCGGATCCTGAAGGATGCCGCCGCCCGCGGCGTCGCGGTCGGCGCCGCCGCAGGACCCGGCGCGCCGGCATCCGAGATCCCCGGCCGTGCGCCGACGGATGCCGATGCACCCGTCTCCGTCGTTCCCGCCGCGCTGACGGCGCTCGTGGGCCGCGGACGCGAGCTCGACCTCATCGCTGCGCAGGTCGAGGCGGAGCGGCTCGTGACCCTCATCGGACCGGGTGGCGCGGGCAAGACGACCCTCGCCCTCGAGACGGCTCGCCGCCGCCCGGGCGCCGTCGTCGTCGAGCTGGCGCCTGCGTCGTCGGGGGAGGTGTGGACCGCCATCGCGGGAGCGGTGGCACGGAGCGTCCGCATCACCGAC
Organism: Microbacterium ulmi; assembly: GCF_011759705.1. Classification (GTDB taxonomy): domain Bacteria; phylum Actinomycetota; class Actinomycetes; order Actinomycetales; family Microbacteriaceae; genus Microbacterium; species Microbacterium ulmi. The sequence goes on from NZ_JAAOZF010000001.1 coordinate 1,046,912, forward strand.
ACGACGATCACGGCGCCGGGTGCGCGCGAGCGCGCGATCGAGGTGCTGGCCGGCCGACGGCTCCTGCTCGTGCTCGACAACTGCGAGCACGTCTCCCGCGAAGCGGCCGATGTGGCGCTGCAGCTCCTGGGCGCCGTGCCCGACGCCCGCATCCTCGCGACCAGTCGCGAGCCCCTCGGGATCCCCGGCGAAGCCTTCGTCGACCTCGGGCCGCTGCCCGACGCCGACGCGGTCGAGCTGTTCACGCGCCGCGTGCGAGCCGCGCGCGGCGCGGCGCCCCGGGAGGAGGAGTCCGACGCGGTCGCCCGCATCGTGCGACGTCTCGACGGGCTGCCGCTGGCGCTCGAGCTGGCGGCGGCCAAGACGCGCACGCTCTCGATCGAGGAGATCGACGCGGGACTGGACGACCGGTTCGCACTGCTCGCGGCGGGCCCGAGGGCGGCCGACCCCAGGCACCAGACGCTGCGCGCGCTCATCGACTGGAGCTGGGAGACGCTGACTGACACCGAGCGCACGGCCCTCCTTGCCGCCGCGGTCTTCCCCGACGGGGTGGACGCCGCGGACGTCCCGACGATCGGACGCACATTCGGGGTCGATGCCGCTGCCTTCGACCAGCTCGTCGACCGCTCGCTGCTGCGCCGCGCCGAGGGCCGCTTCCGCATGCTCGAGACGGTCCGCGAGTACGGCGTCGACCGCCTGCGTGCGACCGGCGACGAGGGCGAGTTCCGCTCACGGGAGGCCCAGGCCATGGCGGCGCTCTCCGGGCCGCGCGACGAGGCCCTCCACGGCGAGGGCGTCCGCACGGCGCTCGCATGGTTCGACGCCAACGACGAGAACGTCTCGGCCGCACTGCGCACGGCGGCCGAGCTGCCCGCCCTTCGCGAGACGGGAGTCCGGCTGGTGCGCGCCTCGCTGTGGCGCTGGATGATGCGAGAGCGCTTCGACGACCTCAGCCGCGCGCTCGAGTCGTTCGCCCACTCGGGACTGGACACCGAGCCCGCCGTCGTGGTCGACGCCGTCGCGCTCATCGCGACCCTGTTCACGGCGGTGGACCCGTACTCCGTCGTGGATCCCACCGGCGCAGGGGCGGGCTCCGAACCGCTCCCCCACAGCGGCGCATCCCGCGACGACGGGATGCCGGACCCCGTCGCGGCCGCACGGGCGCTCGCCGACCGTGCACGTCCGATCGTCGCGACGGCGCACGCGCACGGTACGCCGCTGTCGGTCGCCCTCAGCGGACTCCTCGACGGGGCCGTCCGCGCAGCCGATGCGTACGACACGGGAGCGGCCTGGCCGGCCCTGCTCGAGATCGTCGTGCCGACTGGCGACGTGCCGCCGTGGAGCACGGCATTCCTGTCGATGATGCGCGCGGCCCTCGCGCAGAACAGCGGCGACGTCGAGACGCTGGGCCGCGAGAGCGAGCGGTCGCTCGCGCTGTTCCGCGAGCTGGGCGACATGTGGGGCATCGCCTTCGCGAGCCAGATGCGCTCGGAGTGGCTCCTGCTGCAGGGCCGCCTCGAGGAGGCGCTCGATGTCGCCGACGCGTCGACGGAAGGCCTCGACGGACTCACGGCGCCCTCCGACATCATCCAGCAGCGGATGACGTCGATCTCGGCCCTGACCCGCCTCGGGCGCTTCGACGAGGCTCGCGCACGCCTCGCCGAGATCGAGGAGACGGCACTCGCCGACGGCTCGGACCGCGTGCGTATGATCACGGTGCTGGCCGCGTCGACGCTCGCGCTCGCGGAGGGCGACGGCGATGCCGCACTCGCGGCGCTCGAGGGACTCTCGCTCATTCCCGAGGGGGGCCCGCCGCAGATGCGCGCCTGGGCCGCGACGCATCACGCGCAGGCGAACCTGCTGGCCGGTCGCGTGGACGAGGCGCGCGACGCGCTGCGGATCGCGCTTCCGGACGCCGTGCGCAGCGGCGATCAGCCGATCATCTCCGACACGGTGCTGACGGTCGCCGCGTGGCTCGCCGACACGGGACAGGATGCCGCCGCCCGCCGCGCGCTCGCCGCGTCCCTGCGCCTGCGGGGCACCGCCGACGAGACCAATCCCGCGCTCGTGCGCCTGCGGAGGCGTCTGGGCGGCGCGGCCGCCGAGCCCGCCGAGCCTGCCGAGGTCTCCGAGCTGATCGAGCTCCTCGGCTGAGCCGCGCGAACGGGTGCCGTGCGACGGCGGGCACCTGACGGGACGTGAACTGCGACGACGGTCGGCGGGCGGGACCGATCCTCGCGCGACGACGACGACGGTAAGCAGGCGGGACGGATCCTCACACGACGACGACGGTAAGCGGGCGGGACGGATCCTCGCGCGACGACGGGACGGATCTCGCGCCCTGCGCGCTCCCGCACGCGCGGAACGGCCCGGCCACCCGTAGGCGGCCGGGCCGAGGCATCCGTCGTCGCTATGCCTTGCGCATGTACGCGCGCACCGTGAGCGGGGCGAAGATCGCGACGATCACCGCGGCCCCCAGGAGCGACATCCAGAAGTCGCCGCCGATCGTCGCGTTGTTGGCGAGCTCGCGCACCGCGGTCACGAGGTGCGAGATCGGGTTGATGTTCGCGAACCACGCGAGCCACGACGGCAGCGTGTCGACGGGGACGTAGGCGTTCGAGAGGAACGTCAGGGGGAACAGCACGAGCATCGAGATGCCCTGCACGCTCGACGCCGTGCGGGCGATGACTCCGAAGAACGCGAAGATCCAGCTGATCGCCCACGAGCACGCGATGACGAGCAGGCCCGCCAGCACGACGCTGCCGATGCCGCCCGCCGGGTGGTACCCCATGATGAAGCCCATGACGAAGGTCAGGGTCGTCGCGATGAGGTAGCGGAGCGTGTCGGCGAGGAGCGCCCCCGACAGTGGCGCGATGCGTGCGATGGGGAGCGAGCGAAAACGGTCGAACACGCCCTTGTCCATGTCCTCGCGCAACTGCGTTCCCGTGACGACCGACGTCGTGATAACCGTCTGGACCAGGATGCCGGGGATCAGCGCCGGCAGATAGCTCTGCACGTCTCCCGCGATCGCGCCGCCGAACAGGTACGCGAACATGAGCGTGAAGATGATCGGCTGGACGGTCACGTCGATCAGCTGCTCGGGGGTGCGGCGGATGCGCACGAGACCTCGGTAGGCCATCGTGAACGTGTTCTGCAGCGTCTGGACGATGCCGGCGTGGTTGGAGAGGTCCCGGTCGGCAACCGGGGTGATGGTGGCGGCGAGCGCGGTCATGCGCGTGCTCCTTCCAGTTCGCGGGCGTCGTCGGGAGCCGTGTCGGCCTCGACGCCCTTGCCGGTGAGGGTGAGGAAGACCTCGTCGAGCGTGGGCTGCTGCACGCTGAACTCGCTCAGATGCACGCCGGCGTCGCGGAACGCGACGAGGAGGTCGGTGACGCGGTCGGGATCGCTCATCGGCACCGTGAGGCGCGCCGCCTCGGGCGAGACGATGGCGGGGACGTCGAGCACACGGCCGATGACGCGCTGCGCGTCGTCGAGGTCGGAGCCCGGCTGCAGGCGCAGGATGAGCGACGCCTGTCCGACCGACGCCTTGAGCTCGAGGGCCGTGCCCTCTGCGACGACCTGCCCGCGGTCGATCACGGCGATGCGGTCGGCGAGCTGGTCGGCCTCGTCGAGATACTGCGTCGTGAGCAGGACGGTCGAGCCCGTCGAGACGAGGCGGCGGATCGTGTCCCACATCTGGCCGCGCGTGCGCGGGTCCAGGCCCGTCGTCGGCTCGTCGAGGAAGATGAGCGGCGGCTGCGCGATGAGGGATGCCGCGAGGTCGAGGCGGCGGCGCATGCCGCCGGAGAACTTCGCGAGGGGACGCGATGCCGCCTCCGTCAGGCCGAACTCCTCGAGGAGCTCGGTGGACTTGCGCCGTGCGTCGGCCCGCGACAGGCCCAGCAGCCGCGCGAAGATGACGAGGTTCTCGGTGGCCGAGAGCCGCTCGTCGACGGATGCGAACTGGCCCGTGAGCCCGATGAGCTGCCGGACGATCTGCGACTGCCTGACGACGTCGTAGCCGAAGATCTCGGCGCGGCCCGCGTCGGGCTTGAGGAGCGTCGCGAGCATCGAGATCGTCGTCGTCTTGCCCGCCCCGTTGGGGCCCAGCACGCCGTAGACGGTGCCGGCCTCGACGGTCAGGTCGACGCCGTCGACCGCGCGGTTGTCTCCGAAGGACTTGACGAGCCCTTCGGCACGCACCGCGGGCACCCGCGATGCACGAGTGGATGAAGTCATGTGTCTGCCTTTCCTGTGGCTGACATCAGAGTGCTCCGCGCGCTCTGTCACTTCCCTGTCATGAGGCACGGGATGCCGCCGCCCCGCTGTCGCGCCGCTGTCATGCGCTGTCGATCCGGCTGTGGAGACGCCTCGGCGGCCCGCGCTCGCCCCGTAGTGTGGGAGCACAGGGTGCGCCGTCGCGCCCGACACCCCATCGAGGAGGACGACCCCGTGCTGCTGCCGTTTCTGATCGTGGGAGGAGTGGGTCTCGCGATCCTTCTCATCTCGCTCGTCCTCGGCGACATCTTCGACCACTTCGAGATCGGCGAGGGCGCCATCTCCGGTACGGCGCTCGGCATCGCCGCCGTCGTGTTCGGCGCCGCCGGAGTCCTCACGACACAGGCGGGCCTCGAGCCCGTGTGGGCGTATGTCCTCGCGGCCGCGTTCGCGATCGTCGCCTACCTGCTCGCACTCCTGGTCGTGAAGCGCCTCACGAAGAGCTCCGACGGCGTGCCCGTCAATGCCGTCGGGCTCACCGGCGTCTCGACGTCGCCCATCTCCCCCGCGGGCGGCGAGGTGAGCCTCGACGGCCCCGGGGAGATCGAGCGCCGGCTCGCCTACTCCGACGAGCCGATCCCGGAGGGCCGCCGCATCCGGGTCGTCGAACACTCAGGCACACGCGTCAAAGTCGTCGCGGAATAGCCCTCCGCATCCCGAAAGCGCCCCGAAAGATAGGACACCATGCTCGATCCGCTCCTCGTCCAGGTGATCGCCGTCATCGCCCTGGTCATCGCCTTCCTGGCTCTGCTCGTCTTCATCGCGCGCCGCATCCGCCGCGTTCCCCCGAACGAAGCGCTCGTGATCGTCGGCCGCGGCGCGGGCAGGCCGCAGCCCGGCGAGACCGGGACGGGCCAGCGGGTCGTCATCGGCGGCCGCACGTTCGTGTGGCCGATCCTCCAGCAGGGCTTCCCGATCTCGCTCGAGCAGCGCCAGATCGGCATCACGGTCGAGGGCGTCGACAAGAACCGCATCAAGATCGCGATCAAGGCGTCCATCAACTTCAAGGTGTCGGGCACGGAGGAGGGCGTGCGCCGGGCCGCGCAGCGATTCCTCTCGCAGCAGGGCACGCTGACCGACATCATCCGCGAGTCGCTCGAGGGATCGCTCCGCTCGATCATCGGCGACATGACGATCGAGCAGATCATCTCCGACCGCAAGGGCCTTTCCGACCGCGTCGTCGCCGAGACGAAGGCCGACCTCGTCGAGCAGGGCCTGCAGGTCGATCTCCTCAACATCAGCGACATCTCGACGCCCGGCAGCGACTACCTCGCCAACCTCGGCCGCGCCGAGGCCGCCCGCGCCCGCCAGGTCGCCGAGATCAGCGAGGCCGAAGCGGCGCGCGCCTCCGAGTTCGCCCGCATCGACGCGTCCGAGCAGATCGCCGAGCGCCAGAAGGCCCTGAGCCTCAAGCAGGCCTCGATCAAGGCCGAGACCGACCGGGCGAACGCGGAGGCCGAGGCATCGGGTCAGCTCGCGAAGGCCGAGCAGGATCGCGCAGTCGCTCTGCTCGAGCGCGACGCGCTGTCCGAGCAGGCGAACGTGACGCAGGAGCGCCTCGACATCGAGATCCGCAAGCCCGCAGAGGCCGAGGCGTACGCCGAGGTGCAGCGCGCGACCGCGCAGCGCGACGCCGCGAACGCCGCGACCGAGGCCGACGCGTTCAAGCGCACGAAGATCGCAGAGGCCAACAAGGTGGCAGCCGTGCAGGATGCCGAGGCCGCCGCGACCGCCGTGCGGCTCGCCGGCGAGGCCGACCGCGACAAGCAGGTCGCGCTCGCCGCAGGTATCCGCGCACAGGGCGAGGCGCGTGCCGCCGCCGTGCAGGCCGAGGGTCTCGCGGATGCGGCCGCGACGGATGCCAAGGCCGAGGCGCTCAAGAAGTACGGCGAGGCCGCGCTCGCGCAGGAGATCATCTCGCGCCTGCCCGAGATCGTTCGGGCCGCCGCCGAGCCCATCGGCAAGATCGACCAGCTCACGGTCATCTCGACCGACGGCGCCTCCGAGGTCACCAAGACGGTCGGCAGAGTGCTCGGCGAGGGCACCGAGGTCGTGAAGTCCCTCACGGGTCTCGACCTCGCGCAGCTGCTCGCGGGCTTCGCGGGGAAGGGCGCCGCGGCATCCGAGCCCGCCCCTGCCGCGCCCCGCGCGCCGCGCGGCAAGACGCAGACGCCGACGGTCTGACCCCTTCTCGGCACGGAAGCCGCTCGATCCCCCGTGGGGGCCGAGCGGCTTCCGCGTCTCGGGCACCCGGGAGACGCGCTTCTCGCGGATCCGGGAGACGTTCCGGGCATCCGATGAAGGTAGGGCAAAACGATTTGCGATACGATCGTCGGCATGGCAACGATGCAGCACGCCCGCCGTCATGATCGCTGGTCCCTCGACCTCGCGCGACCCGATGCGCTCGAGCCCGTCATCGCCCGGATCGATCCCTCGACAGACCTCGGCGCCCGGTACGACGGAACCCTGCAGCGCCTGCTGGACGTCGACCTCGAGCCGCTCCTCGACGGGTTCCGCGTCAAGCCCGGCGCGCAGCCGTGGATCGGCGAGCACATCGGCAAATGGCTCGACGCCGCCGCCCTCGTCGTCGAGGCGACGGGCGACGCCCGGCTGCAGGCCAAGCTCGACCTCGCCGTGCGCGAGCTCGTCGCGACGCAGGAGCCCGACGGCTACCTCGGCACCTATGTCCCCGCCCAGCGGTTCGGCTGGTACCCGGATGCCGAGTGGGATGCGTGGGTGCACAAGTACTGCCTCATCGGTCTGCTCTCGTACCACCGCGTCACGGGCGATCCGGACGCACTCGCGGCCGCGCGCCGTGTCGGCGACCTCCTCGTCGCGACCTTCGGCGGGCCGGACGGGCGGGACATCATCCCGACCGGCTGGCACCAGGGCATGGCGTCGACCTCCGTCATCGGCCCCCTCGTGTGGCTGTACCGGGCGACGGGCGACGGGCGATATGCGGGGCTCGTGCGCGAGATCGTCGACGCGTGGGATCGTCCTGGCGGGCCGCGCGTGCTCTCGACGCTCCTCGACACGGGCCGCGTGTCGGAGGTCGGCAACGGCAAGGCATACGAGATGCTCTCGAACATCCTGGGCCTCGCGGAGCTCGCCCTCGTCGACTCCGATCCTCGCTATCTGGAGGCCGCGACCCGCGCGTGGCAGGACGTCGTCGACCATCACCTGTATCTGACCGGGACGGCGAGCTTCGGCGAGCACTTCCACCAGCCCGGCGAGCTTCCCGACTCCGCTTCCGTCCACATGGGCGAGACGTGCGTCACCGTGACCTGGCTCCAGCTCACGCGGCGCCTCTTCCTCGCGACGGGCGACGCCCGCTACGCCGACGAGGTCGAGCGCACCCTGCTGAATCATCTGAGCGGCGCGCAGACCCCCGACGGCTCGGCCTGGTGCTACTACTCCCCGCTCGCGGGCCGGCGCGACTACGGCTCGGGCATCAGCTGCTGCATCTCGAGCGGCCCCCGCGGCATGGCCCTCGCCTCCGACAGCGTCTTCGCGCGCACGCCCGACGGGAGCGAGCTCGTCGTGAGCCTCTACCAGAGCGCGGATGCCGAGATCGAGCTCGGCGGACGGCCCGTCCACGTCGCGCTGCGGACGACGCTTCCCGATGCGCACGGCGCGACCCTCGCGTTCGACCTCGACGGCGAGGCGGAGTTCGCCGTGCGCCTGCGCCGGCCCTCGTGGGCGACGGGAGACATCGCGGCGGGCGGTGCCGACGACGACGGCTGGATCGTCGTCGCTCCGCGCCGTTACTCGCGCGGCGACGAGCTGCGCATCGACATCGGAGCCGGCATCCGGGTCGTCTCCGGCGACGGATGGAACGCGGGCCGGGTCGCGCTCGCGTGGGGACCGCTCGTTCTCTCCTACGTCGCCGAGGGCGAGGAGCCCGCCGTCTTCGATGTGCTCGAGCAGCCCCCCGCCGCGGTGTCGCGCCACGAGGCCCTTCCCTGGTCGGTCGCGAACGCGCTCGCCCCCCGGGGCCGGCGACGCGCCGCCGTGCTGCCGTTCGCGCGCTCGGGCGTGTCATCCGCGACATCGCGCGTCTGGATCGCGGCCGCTGCGCCCGAGATCGAGCTCTCGGTGTTCCACGGCGCCGAGGAGCTGCGCGGCTCGGGTGACCTCGCGAAGGGCTCGATCGCGGACTACGACCCCTGGTCGTTCGCGTCGTCCGAAGACGACTCCCCCCGCCGCGACGCATGGTTCGGCCTGCGCTCGGCCCGCCCCGTGACGTTCCGCCGCGTGTCGTTCGCGCACGGCCGATCGATGGTGCACGGCGGCTGGTTCGACGCCTCCGAGGGCGCGCCCCGGATCGAGGCGCTCCTGACGCCCGACGCCGAGTGGACCGAGATCGCCCGCATCGCGGCCTACCCCGCGACGGATGCCGCGCACGACGCCGGCATCGCCGCGGGCGAGCGCTTCGACGTGCTCCTCGACGAGCCCGTGACGGCGTGGGGAGTCCGCGTCGCGGGCACGGCCTCGTTCGGCGACTACCCCGGCCCGCGGCGCTTCGCGACGTGCGCCCTGCTCTGCGCGTACGCCGACTGACGCAGGCCGTCTCGCGGCCGCCGACGCCGGTATCCGGCATCCGTCGACGTTACGCGACGGCATCCCCCTTCGCGCGAGGGGATGCCGTCGCGGGAGGTCGTCAGCCCTTGAGGCCGGCGGCGGCGATGCCGCCCACGAGCTTGTCCTGCGCGAAGAAGTACAGCACGATCGGCGGGATCATCATGACCAGGTTCGCCGCCATGAGGATGTTGAGCTGCGGATTGGCGCGCGTCACCATGTTCGCGACGCCGATCGCGACCGTGAAGTCCTCGTTGCGGAGCAGGTAGATGAGCGGTCCCATGAGGTCGTTCCACGTCGTGAGCGACACGAACACCACGCACACCGCAAGCACCGGCCGGATGAGCGGCAGCACGATGTACCACCACACCTGGAACTGGTTGCAGCCGTCGATCTTCGCGGCGAGCTCGAGCTCGCGCGGGAGCGAGCGGATGTACTGGCGGATCAGGAAGATGAAGAACGCGTTCCCGAAGAACGAGGGGACGACCAGCGGAAGGATCGAGCCGTACCAGCCGAGCTGATGGAACAGCAGGAACTGCGGGATGAGCAGCGCCTGCCACGGGATGAGCATCGTCACGATGAGGACGCCGAACAGGACGTCGCGTCCGGGGAACCGCAGCCGCGCGAACGCGTAGCCGACGAGGGCGCATGAGATCACCGTGCCGACGATGTTGAGCGCGACGATCACGAGCGTGTTGATCGTGTAGCGCAGGAACGGGCGGGACGGGTCGAGCAGGGCGCGGGCGAAGTTGCCCCACTCGAAGTGCTGCGTCGGCACCCACTCCGTCGGCTGCGTGAAGACGGGAGCGGCATCCGGCTTGAGCGCGACCGTGATCATCCACCCGAGGGGAAGGAGGATCGTGAAGCTCAGCGCGAGCAGCAGAATGTACGCAGAAGAGGCGGATGCCGTGCGCTTGAGGAGCACGCGGGCGTCGGTCACGATTCCTCCGACTCGTCGAACACCCAGCTGTTCGAGGTCTTGAAGATGAAGACGATGATGACGGCGGCGAAGATCACGAAGACCCACGCGAGCGCAGAGGCATAGCCGAAGCGGGCGTTCCGGAAGCCCTCGTTCCACATGTAGAGCAGGTAGAACGACAGCGATCCCCCGGCGCCGCCGCGGCTGCCGCCCAGGACGTAGGCGATGTCGAAGACCTGGAACGCGGAGATCACGCCGTCGAGCAGCGTGAACAGCAGCACAGGCGTGATGAGTGGAAGTGTGATCGTGAAGAACGAGCGGATGGGACCTGCCCCGTCCATCTTCGCGACCTCGTACAGCTGATCGGGGACGTTCTGGAGTCCTGCGAGGTAGATGATCGAGCTCGTGCCGATGCTCCACAGGCCGATGAGGACCATGGCCGGGATCGCCCAGCCGGGGCTGGAGAGCCAGCCAGGGGGGTCGGCGACGCCGACGGCACGCAGACCCTCGTTGACAGGGCCCTCCGGGCGCAGGAGCTGCAGCCAGAGCACCGAGATCGCGACGCCGCTCAGCACGGCGGGCAGGAACAGGATCGTGCGGAAGATGCCGATCCCGGGGAGCCTGCGGTTGAGGAGGAGCGCGACCGCGAGCCCCGCGATCTGGAAGAGCGGCACGCCGAGGACCACGTACGTCAAGGTCACGCGCACCGAGTTGTGGAAGTCGCGGCTGGCGAAGAGCTCGGTGTAGTTGTCGATGCCGATCCACACCGGCGGACTGCTCAGGTTCCATCGCGTGAAGCTCAGCAGGACCGAGACCGCGACGGGACCCACGGTGAGGAAGACGGCTCCGATGAGCCACGGGCTCGCAAAGAGCCATCCCGCCCGTGCCTCGCGGCGACGCGACACCGACCTCGCCGGAGCCTTGTCCTTCGCGACTCCTGCTCGCCGCGCCGAGGCGAGCGCCGTCACTCGATCTCCTCCCACGTCTGCCACTCCCGATCGAGCTTCTCCTGCATGATGGGCGCCTGCTCCTCGATCGCATCGCGAGGCTTCACGTCGCCGTTGGCCATCTGAGCGTAGTAATCGAACAGGGGCGCGGTCACCTCCCAGAAGCCCGGCACGAACAGGCCCGGGTTGCTGCGCAGCGAGACGACCTCGACGGTCTCCTGCCGGCCCTCGTCGTCACCTGCCCACTCCGGAAGCAGCCTCGAGTCGAGCGGAGGCTTGTCCGAGACGTCCACGCGCAGCCGGTTCCCTTCGGTCGCGATGTACGCGACCAGCGCCCGCGCCGTGTCGGGGTTGGAGCTGTCGGAGAAGGCGCCGTACTTGTCGGTGCCGACGAAGACGAACGGCGCGTCGCCGGCCTTCTCGACGGGCGGAGGAGCGACGCCCCAGCGGGCGCCCGCCTGCACGAGGCTCGCCGCCGCGTACTCCGTGTCGGTGACCGCCATCGCGACGCGGCCGGCGGCGAGCATGTCGGCCGCCGTCGCGAGCTCCGTCTCGGCGGGCGGGGGCGCGGCGCCGTCCTTCGCGAGGCCCGTGAGCACGTCGTACACGTGGATCGTGGCGGGGTCGTCGACAAAGCCCTCGATCATCGTGCCGTCGTCGCTGAAATGCGTGCGGCGATCCATCCATGTGAACGGAGCCTCGGCCGTCGCGCCCCAGACTCCGCCGAGCGACGCGGAGACCCTGCGCGCGGCATCCGCATACTCGTCGACCGTCCACGGCTCGTCAGTGGACGGGTAGTCCACGCCGGCCTCGTCGAAGAGGTCCTTGTTGTAGACGAGCGTCACGGAGCCGGTCAGCGAGCCGAGGCAGTACAGCTCGCCGTCGAGCTCGCACTCGCTCAGCGCGACGGCGTTCATCGCGTCGGTGTCGATGTCGTACTCGGCGATCGTGTCGCCGAGGGGCAGGATGTCGCCCGCCTTCATCCAGCGCGGCTCGTAGACGAAGGCGACGTCGGGGGGCTGGTTCGCCAGCAGCGCCGTGTCGACCTTCGTGACGAACCCGTCTTCCGGCAGCTCGGTGAGCTCCACCGTCGTGCCGGGGTACGTCGCCTCGAAGCCCTCCTTGATCGCCGGCATGAAGGCGCTGTCGGGATCCTCGAGATACCACAGCGTCACGGTGCCGCCGATGCCCCCTTCCGCGGGCGGCGCCGTTCCCGTGCACCCCGCAAGGAGCAGTCCCATCCCGGCTATGAGGGCGACTCTGCCCGTCGTTCGCATGGCATCCTCCCGATGCAAAACCATTTGCATGACATCATCCCCCGTGCTTCTCGTCCTGTCAATGAGCGGCCCGGCCCAGAAGATCACGGCTGGGCCACGATAGACGATCTCCGCCCGCGGCGGCGCCGGGCGGAGATCGATGCCCGCCCGGTGCCGCGTGTCGCGCTACCGACGGTTCCCGCCGTCGCGACGGTCGTCGTGCTGATGATCGTCGTGCCGATGGCCGTCTCGGCGATCGGCGTCTCGGCGGTCGCCCCTGTCGCGGTCGACCGTGACCTGCAGGGTCCGCGCCGCCTCCTCGTTGCCCGCGACATCCGTCGACCGGAACGAGACCGCGTGGGTTCCCGGGCGGTCGACCTCGACGGGACCCGTGTACTCCGACCACCGGCCGCCATCGAGACGGTACTGGATCGCAGCGACGCCCGACGAGTCGTCCACGGCTCTCAGCACGATCGACGTGTCCTTTCCGGCACGCACGGCCGTGGCGGTCGTCGTCGGCGCCGCCGTGTCGGAGGCGCAGCGGTCGCCTCCCGTGACGACCGGGGATGCCGCGACCCGGTCGGAGACACGCAGGTAGTCGATCCCCGCCCCCGCACCTTCCGGCCCGGCTGCGCCGACCTGCTCGACGCGCAGGACGTGCCTGCCCTTGCCGAGGCCCGTGAACGAGGCCAGCAGCTGGCCGTAGAAGGCGTCGCCGCCGGCATCCGGAATCGGGCTCGTCCGCCGCTGACTGTGCACGCCCCTGTCGACACCGTCGATCGTGACGCGCACCTGGTCGCTCCCGGCCGTCGTCTTGAGACCCCACAGCTGCGCGGAGGCCCCCGTGAACGCGTATTGGGCGAACCCGCCCACGGCGTTGCCGCCGATGCGGCTCCCACCCTGCGCAGACGGATCTGCGACGACCTGCCAGCCGCCACCCGCGCGCCAGCCCGCGTCGGTGTCGACGAGCCTCCACGGGAAGCCCGCGTCGGCCTCGACGTCGAGGAACCGATACCCGTACCCGGGCAGGGAGAACGTCGTCTCCTCACCGCGGATCCAGGGGCCGGGGGCGTTCGCGCCGAGGTCGGTCGTCCGCTGGGACAGCGATACGCCCGTTCCCGCGAGGTCGACCGTGATGCACATCGGCTGCGAGCTGAAGTTGTACAGCGCGAGCGCCGCCGTCCTCCCGTCCATGCTGCGCTTGAGCAGCGCGTACGCCTTCGGGTCGGTCTGCGTCACGAGCCGCTCGCGGGATGCGCCCGGCGCGAGGGCCGGCGAGCGGTCGATCGCGCGGAAGACGTCGTAGAACGCCTTCTCGTCGGCGGCGGGCAGGTACTGGTTGAGCGTCTGCTGATGGTTGAAGTAGGTCATCCCGGCGCCGCCCGCCTGCACGGCCGCGTCCAGCGCCCGCAAGGCCGGAGGCATGCTCGTCTGATCGAAGTCGAACACCGTCGTGCCCCACGCGCCGCGGCCGTTCATCCGGCGCGGATCGAGCCAGGTCGCATAGTGGTCGTCGAGCTGATCGATCGTGAGCCCCTGCGGGTCGCGGGCGACCTGCGTCGCCGCCGAGTTCCAGTCGTCTCCGGCGTCGCCGTAGATGACGCTGTAGCCGACCCGGTCCGCGAGCCGCATGTTCTCGCGCGTGCCCTGGCCCTCGGCGTCGAACCACTGCGGGCGGGTCTTGCCATCGCGGTAGCGGAAGGTCGTCGGGAGCGTGATCTGCAGCTCGGTCTGGCCTGCCTCGCTCAGGTCGAGGTAGGTCTGCGGAGCGTCGTACGTGAAGCCCTGCACGCCGAGTCCGAGCCAGAACCTCAGGACCTTCTTCGCGTAGTCGAGCGCCTCGGGCCGCGAGTAGTCGAAGGCCGGGAGGCCCTTCTCGACGCCGGCCCAGTGCCCCCACGACTGCACATAGCAGCGGCCGTTCGCGACATCCGGGTGGCTGACCCACGTCGCCGCCCAGCTCGACAAGGGATCGGCGGGGCACTCGGCCTGCGGCTGGGGACGCTCGTCCCAGCGGAACAGGCGGCTCTCGTACGAGTCGATGCCCGCGGCCCTGTCGGTGGCCGCCTTCACGAAGACGGGATTGTCGGGGTGGATGTAGAGCAGCTCCATGTACATGATGACCGTCATGCCCTTGGCGTTCGCGGCCTTCGTCATGTCGCGGAAGTCCGTGACGCTGCCCGTGCCGACCTGCGTGTCGAAATAGTCGAGGGGCGGCAGGCCCAGGAACTCGGGCGTCGACTTCCACGCGCCGTAGATCGCGAGATGGTGGATGCCGCGGCTGGAGTACCACCCGCTCGTGATCTTCTGCGTGATCGACGCGTAGGTCGTCGCGGGATACCCGAACCCGTCGAAGCCCTCGGGATCGCGCACGTACTCCCACATGATCCCGTTGTGCTCGGCGAACGGATCGCCGATGCCGGTCGGGTCTGCGCCGAGCGGCGTGTCAGCCCTCCCCTGCGATCCGTGTGCCGGTCTCGCGTCGCTCGCGGATGCCGGCAGCACGGCCTGGGCTGCGATCACGGGTGCCAGCAGCGCCGCCGCGGCCACTGCCGCCAGGCGTCTCCTTCTCGTCATAGCTCCTCCTCGTCGAGGCTCCGAGTCGATGCAAAAGGTTTTGTATCGAGTGTGGGACGAGTGTCCCGCGCGGACGCCGACGTGTCAAGAGAGCGTCCACCCCTCGGAGGAGCGCTCGGTCGCCCGGCCGCGCGGGGTCGCTACCGGCTCGCGAGGGCGCGCAGCTCGACGCCGCCCAGCGCGACGGGCCGACCGCCGGCAGCCACCGAGATCGCGCCGGCCGCCGACAGCTCCACGTCGAGGCGGAACGTCAGGGCGTGGCCGTCCAGGAACACCTCGACGATCGAGGCGTCGACGCAGACGTCCAGCACGTGGTCCCGTCCGGGGCCGGGCACGACCTCGCCGAGGCCCACGGCGCCGAGCGTCGCCGCCGACGCGCCGCCCGTCGCATCGAGCACGAGCTCCCTTCCGTCGGCATCACGCCCGAGCACGACGCGGGGGCCGGCATCCCGCCACGCCAGCCGCAGGCGGTACACGGACACGCCCTCGGCGAGCTCGACGCCCGACCCCGGAGCGAGCTCGACGTCAGCACGCCGCACCAGCGACTCGTCCCAGAGCGCGTCGGTCTCGCGAGCGGGCCGCGAGACGAGCACGCCGTCGCGCACCGCGAGCTCGCGCGGCAGCGCCATCGCCCCCGACCACCCGAGGTCGCCGCGACCCCGCAGAGCGGGAGACTCCTGGATCCACGACCAGACGAGCGGCCGCCCGTCCGCCGCCTCCGACACGGCCGACGCGTAGACGACCTCCCCGGCGTCGAAGAGCCCCGAGGCCCGCGGGGCGAACCGCGTGCCGTCGAAGTCGCCGACGAACCACACGACGTAGGGGCAGAGCGGATCGGGAGATCCAGGCAGCTGCACCGAGACGAGCAGGACCCACTCCCCGTCGACCTGCACGAGCTGCGGACACTCCCACACGGGGCCCGTGTCGAGGTCGCCGCCGGCGGGAAGCGAGAACAGGATGCCGCGATACGCCCACTCCCGGGTGTCGCGCGAGTGCCACACGGCGATCGCTCCGCCCGGCCCGTCGGCGAGACCCGTGCCCAGGAGCATGAGCCAGCCGCCGTCCCACGGGATCAGGAAGGGATCGCGCTGGTGAAGCGTCCCGGTCGCCGTCGCGAGCGGCTGGAGGACGGGCTCGACCGGATCGGGCCGGAACCCGGTCAGCCCGGCATCGCCGACGGCGCGCAGGACGCTCTGCCGGTGCCCGGCGCCCGTGCCCGCCGCGCCCGTGTAGAACACGACGGGCTCGCCGTCGACGATCCGGATGCAGCCCGACCACGACCCGTCGGCATCCGCGCCGCCCGGCGTCGGCCGGAGCGCGATCCCTTCGTCGTGCCACGTCACGAGGTCGTCCGAGACGAGGTGTCCCCAGTGCATGAGGCCCCACCGCGACGAGTCGGGATTGTGCTGGTAGAAGACGTGCTGACGACCCCGCCAGAGCACGGGGCCGTTCGGGTCGCTCATCCAGTTCGCGGGCGCCGTCGCGTGGAACCGGGGGCGCGGCCTCATGAGCGCTCTCCGGCCAGCAGCGCGTCGACCTCGCGGCGCGTCGGGAGGCTCCCGCGCGCACCCGGTCCGCGCGTCGCGAGAGCGCCGCACGCCGCGGCGACGTCGACCGCCTCGTACAGGTCGAGCCCCTCCGCGAGCGCCGTCGCGAGCCCTGCGCAGAAGGCGTCGCCCGCCCCCGTCGTGTCGCGCGCGGCGACGGGGAACGCGGTCCTCTCGGCGCTGCGGTGCGATGTGCGCACGAGTGCTCCGCGCGCGCCGCGCGTCACGACGACGGCGCCGACCCCCGCTGCGAACAGGCCTTCCGCGCCGGACAGCTGCGCGAACTCGTGCTCATTGGGCACGAGGACGTCGACGAGGCCGAGCAGCTCGGCGGAGAGAGGTTCGACCGGCGCGGGGGCGGGGTTCAGCACGAGCGTCCAGCCCGCCGCGCGCGCGGCGCGCGCCCAGGAGAGGACGGCGGCCAGCGGGATCTCGAGGCACGCAAGCACGATCCCCCTGCCACGCGCGAGCACGCGTCCGGCATCGGCCCCGTCGACCTCGGCGTTGGCACCCGGAGCGATGACGATGAGGTTCTCGCCGTGCGCGTCGACCGCGACGACGGCGGTGCCCGTCGGGCTCGTCGCACTGCGACGCACGAAGCCCGTGTCGACGCCGAGCCCGCGCAGGTCGTCGAGGGCCGCGTCGCCTGCGGCATCCGCCCCCACCGCCGCGATCAGCGTCACGTCCGCGCCGATCGACGCCGCGACGGCGGCCTGGTTCGCCCCCTTCCCCCCGAACTGGTGCGCGAGGGTCGTCGCCGCGACCGTCTCACCGGCGGAGGGCAGACGAGCGATCCCAGATAGGAGGATGTCGGCGTTGACCGAGCCGACGACGACGAGCGGCATCCCAGCACTTGACACTGGCCCATGATGACGTAACAGTGGAGCGATCCGCAAATGGTTTTGCACGATAGAGAGGCCCTCGATGCACGATCCGCTGAGCTCCTACGACCTCGTCCACGACGAGCTCGACCAGCGACGCGAGACGGGGTACGCCGTCGAACAGCACGCGGCGGCCTTCTCCGCACTCGAACCCGACGACGTCGAGGGCCTCGAGGCCCTGTACCTCGAGCTCGTCTCGGCGCCGCGCGCCGCGGGCTGGGCGTACGAGGAGCCCGAGGGGCTCGACGCGATCGTCGAGAGCCTCCCCCTCGACACCCCCGTCGCGTCGCCCTCGGGCTCGGAGCTCGACGATCGCGTCCTCGGCGGCTGGCTCGGCCGCATCGCGGGGTGCAACCTCGGCAAGCCCGTCGAGTGGGGCGAGCACTGGACGACGTCGCATCTGCGCGACTACCTCGAGCGGGCCGACGCGTGGCCCCTGCGCGACTACATCCCCGTCCTCGAGCCCATGCCTGCCGAGTTCGAGCTGCGCGAGAACTGGCCCGAGACGACGCGGGGCCGCGTCGACGGCTCGGCGCGCGATGACGACATCGACTATGCGATCCTCGGCCTCCACCTGCTCGAGCAGCACGGAGCGGGCTTGCTCCCCGACCATGTCGCGGACGCGTGGCTGACGCTCCTGCCCTACCTGCAGGTCTACACGGCCGAGCGCGCGTCGTACCTCAACCTGCTGCACAACGTGCCCGTCGCCGAGGTCGCGACGACGCGGAACCCCTACCGCGAGTGGATCGGCGCGCTCATCCGCGGCGACGCGTTCGGGTGGACGAACCCCGCCGATCCGTCTCGCGCGATCTCGCTCGCGTATCAGGATGCCGCCCTCTCGCACGTCGCGAACGGCGTCTACGGCGAGCTGTGGTCGGCCGCGCTCGTGTCGAGCGCCTTCGGCGCCGCGACCGTGCGCGAGGCGTTCGAGCGGTCGCTCCTCTACGTGCCGCCGCGGTCGCGTCTCGCCGAGGCCCTGCACGCCGTGCTGGCGCTGCGCGATCGCGAAGTCTCGTGGGACGACGCGATCGCCGAGATCCAGCGCAGCTGGGGCCACTACAGCTGGGTCCACACGATCAACAACGCCGCGATCATCGCGGCGGGGCTCCTCTGGGGCGAGGACGACTACTCGGCCATCGTGGGGCTCACGGTGCAGGGCGGCTGGGACACCGACTCGAACGGGGCGACGGCCGGCTCTGTCGCGGGCGTCGTGCTCGGGGCGCGCGCACTCCCGCGCCACTTCGTCGAGCCGCTGCACGATCGCACGCGGTCGGCACTGTTCGGCTTCGACAACTCCGTCATCTCCGACCTCGCGCGGCGCACCGTCGCGCTCACGGGCGTCGCCGCCCGCTGAGGCAGACTCGGCCGATCGCGACCGCGTGTCGCGGTCGGCCGGTCTATCTCACGCCGTCGCGGCGGCATCCTTCCGTCACGCCGACTCCCGCACGATGAGCTCGTGCGGGATCGTGACGTGCCTGCCGGGGCCCGTGTACGCGCCCGTCATGCGCGACACGAGCAGCGCGCCGGCCTCGGCGCCGAGCCGCCGGGCATCCGTTCGGACGGTCGTGAGCCTGGGCGTCACGACCGTCGCGACGTCGACGTCGTCGTGCCCGACGATCGCGATGTCCTCGGGGATGCGCATGCCGGCGTCTCGCGCGACCTCCACGGCCCCGAGAGCGATCATGTCGTTCGCGCACACGACGGCGCGGGGGCGTTCGGGCCGCGCGAGGAGCCGCGCCATGCCGCGGCGGCCGCCGGCGCGATTGAACTCCTCCAGCACGACGACGAGGTCCTCTCGCGGGATGCCGGCTGCTCGGCACGCCTGCTCGAAGCCCAGCCGGCGCTCGCGACCCACGGGGGCCTCCTCGTCGCCGTAGATCAGGGCGACGCGATGTCCGTACCTCTCGAGGATGAACCCGGTCGCCTCGGCGGCCGCGGCCCGGTCGTCGAAGCGCACGGAGTCGAGCGGGCTCGCCGTCGGCACCGATCCGATGCACACGACGGCGATGCCGGCGTCGACGAGCGGCTCGAGGCCCGACGGCGGAACCCGGAACCCCGTGAAGACGACGCCGTCGAGGCGCCGGCTCATCGCCTCGTCGAGGAAGGCGAGCTCCTCCGCCTCCCGCGCATCGGTGTTGCACAGGAGCGAGTGGAACCCGGCCTCGGCCGCGACATCCTGGAGGCTGCGCGCGTAATCGGGATAGAAGCTGTTGGTGATGTCGGGCACGACGATCATGATCGTGTTCGTGCGCTGCGACCGCAGGCTCTGCGCGATGGCGTTCGGGTGATAGCCGAGCCGCGTCGCGACCTCGCGCACGATGATCTGCGTCTCGGTGCTCACGGGCCGGTTGCCGCTGAACACGTGCGAGACCGTCGTGACGCTGACGCCCGCTTCGCTGGCGACGTCCTCGATCGTGATGCGAGCCATAGGCGGCATTATCTCGCGATCACGGGATGCCGACGTCGCGGCATCCCGTCACACAGGGTTCGCAGAGTCGCGCGAAGGTCGCACGTGATCGCCCGGATCCTGCGCGCTGCGCGTCGTTCTGCGACGTCTGTGAGCCGCGGCGCGACACCCGCAGCGTCAGGCCCCCTTGAGCCGGCCGGCGAGGTACGTGCGCAGGCCCTCGAGCGGGACGCGCTCCTGGCCCATCGTGTCGCGGTCGCGCACCGTCACGGCGTGGTCGTCGAGCGAGTCGAAGTCGACCGTGACGCAGAACGGCGTGCCGATCTCGTCCTGGCGGCGGTAGCGGCGCCCGATCGCGCCGGCGTCGTCGAAGTCGGTGTTCCAGCCGCTCGCACGAAGCTCCTCGGCGACCTGTCGCGCGACGGGCGACAGCCGCTCGTTGCGTGAGAGGGGGAGCACCGCGACCTTGACCGGCGCGAGGCGCGGGTCGAGCTTGAGCACCGTGCGGGTGTCGGTGCCGCCCTTCGCGTTCGGCGCCTCCTCCTCGTGGTACGCGTCGACGAGGAACGCCATCATCGACCGCGTCAGGCCGAAAGACGGCTCGATGACGTAGGGGGTGTACTTCTCGCCCGACGCCTGGTCGAAGTACGTGAGGCTCTGGCCTGAGGCCTCCGCGTGAGACGAGAGGTCGAAGTCGGTGCGGTTGGCGACGCCCATGAGCTCGCCCCACTCCTTGCCGGGGAACCCGAACCGGTACTCGAAGTCGATCGTGCCGGCGGAGTAGTGCGCGCGCTCGTGCTCGGGCACATCGAAGCGGCGCATGTTGCCGGGGTCTACCCCCAGGTCGACGAACCAGTCCCAGCATGCCTCGACCCAGTGCTCGAACCAACCCTGCGCCTCGGCCGGCGGCACGAAGTACTCGATCTCCATCTGCTCGAACTCGCGCGTGCGGAAGATGAAGTTGCCCGGGGTGATCTCGTTGCGGAACGCCTTGCCGACCTGGCCGATGCCGAACGGCGGCTTCTTGCGCGAGGCGGTGAGCACGTTCGTGAAGTTGACGAAGATGCCCTGCGCCGTCTCGGGACGAAGGAAGTACAGGCCCGACTCGTCGTCGACGACGCCCAGGTAGGTCTTCACGAGACCCGAGAACGCCTTCGGCTCGGTCCACTGGCCCTTCGTGCCGCAGTTCGGACACGGGACGCCGGCCAGGCCTCCCTCTGACGCGCGCCCCTTCCGCGCCTCGAAGTCCTCGAGGAGGTTGTCCGCGCGGAACCGCTTGTGGCAGTGGAGGCACTCCACGAGCGGGTCGGTGAAGGTCGCGACGTGACCGGACGCCTCCCACACGCGTTTGGGCAGGATGATCGACGAGTCCAGGCCCACCATGTCGCCGCGGCTGCGGACGAACGTCTGCCACCACTGACGCCGGATGTTCTCCTTGAGCTCCGTCCCGAGCGGGCCGTAGTCCCATGCCGAGCGGGAGCCGCCGTAGATCTCACCGGCCTGGAAGACGAACCCGCGATGGCGGGCGAGGGCGATGACTTTGTCGAGGCGGGACTGCTCGGCCACGGTGGCTCCAATGGTCGGGAGAGAGGATCGAGGGATGCCGACACGGCGAGGCCGCGGCATCCCTCGATCCTAGTCGGCCGGGATGCCGCGACCCTGAGTGCCCGGCCCTCGCGGGAGCCGCGCGGGGCTCAGCTCACGAACGGGATCGTCAGCGGATAGCGGTACCACTGCCCCTGGTTGGCCTTGACGGCCGCGATGATCGGGAAGACGATCGCGAGCACTCCGGCGGCGATGAGGATCGGGATGCCGATCAGCGCGACGCTGAGGATCGTGCCCGCGAACCAGGCGATGAGCAGCGTCAGCTGGAAGTTCAGTGCCGTCGCGGTGTGCGCGCGCACGAAAGGACCGCGGTCCTTCAGGACGAGGTAGCCGATGAGCGGCGCGAGGAAGCTCAGGAAGATGCCGCCGACGTGGATGAGCGTCGCCCACATCTTCTCGTCCGCCGGGCTCAGCGGCTGCGGCGGGGCGACGTACGGGTGCTGGGGAGAGTAGGGGGGAGGCGTGGTCATACAACAAGCCTAGAGCGCGGAGCCGAGCGGTGCCCGGGGGCTTTCCCCCTTTTCCGCTCGGGGGTGGCCGCGCCGCCGCGTACGGCGATATCCTCACGCCATGCGGATGATGCGCGCCACGGCGGCAACCGTCATCCTGCTGTCGCTGGGGGCGCTCGCGGCGTGCATGCAGTTCGGCGAGTACGCCATGTCGTCCGACTGCGAGTCTCTCTCGGACGACGTCGTCCGCGTCGTCCGCGACGAGCTCGGCGGAGGCGGGGCGGTCAGCAACATGTGGGCCGGCGAAGCGGGGAGCACTCAGCCGTGGTGCTCGTTCACGGTCGCCGTCGGCGGCGGATTCGTCGACGACTCGTCGCGGTCGGCCGTCGCAGAGCTCGTGCAGCAGGTGGTCGACCAGCGGTCGGCGATCGTCGAGGTGACGCTCGCGTACGAGCCCGACATCCTCGACGTGCTGGCGTCGTCGGCGAAGTGACGACGGCGGGACCTCAGACCCGCTCCCGCCGCAGGACGACGCGCTCGACCGTGAAGTCTTCGAGCGCGACGGGGTCGATCTCCACGCCGAGGCCTGGGCCGGTCGGCACGCGCACGTGCCCGTCCTCGAGGACGGCGGGCTCGGTCACGATGTCGCGCGCGTAGAACCGGCTCGACGCCGACACGTCCCCCGGCAGCGTGAATCCGGGAAGGGCCGCGAGCGCCGCGTTGGCGGCCCGGCCGATGCCCGTCTCGAGCATGCCTCCGCACCACACCGGGACCGCGGCATCCCGGCACAGATCGTGGATCCGCACGGCCTCGAGATATCCCCCGACGCGTCCCGCCTTGATGTTGACGACGGATGCCGAGCCCAGCGCGAGCGCGTCGGCTGCGGCCTTGACCGACACGATCGACTCGTCGAGGCACACGGGCGTAGACAGGCGCCGCGCGAGCGTCGCGTGGTCGACGAGGTCGTCCTCCTGCAGCGGCTGCTCGATCAGGAGCAGGTCGAAGCGGTCGAGCTCGGCGAGCGTGCCGGCGTCGGCGAGCGTGTACGCCGAGTTGGCGTCGACCTGCAGCGGGATCGCACCGAACGCGTCGCGCACGGCCGCCGTGTCGGCGACGTCGCGCCCCGGCTTGATCTTGATCTTGATCCGCACGTACCCCTCATCGAGGTAGCCGCGCACCGTCTTCACGAGCGCAGCGGGATCGCGCTGGATGCCGACGCTGACGCCGCTCGGAACCCGGTCGTGCACGGCCCCGAGGTAGCCGCCGAGCGAACGGCCCTCGGCGCGCAGCGCCGCGTCGATGACCGCGAGCTCGAGGCCGGCCTTGGCCATGCGATGGCCGACGAACGGCTCGAGGATGCCGGCGACGTCCTCCGCGCGGATCGTCGCGCGATCCAGCAGAGCGGGCACGAGGAACCGCTGGGCGACATCCCACGCGCCCTGCGTGTACTCGCTCGAATACAGGGGCTCGGCCTGCGTCACGATCTCGCCCCACCCGTCGCCGTCGCTCGTCATCGCACGGACGACGATGACCTCGCGGATCGTCTCGGTGCCGAACGAGGTCGTGAAGGGCGACACGAGCGGGATCCGCAGCACGCGCAGCTCGAACCCGTCGAGCGAGACGGGACTGGTCGGAGTCGCGATCGGCATGCGCTCAGGCTAGCCCCGGGCGTGATCCGCCACGGTCTGAGGCCCCTCGCCGCGCGCCTGCTTCGGCCCCCCGGCGCGCGCGGCGAGGAGCGGTCAGAAGGAGAGCCCGCGCAGGCTCTCGTCGCGGACGGGCACGAAGGTCGCGCGGCGCCCGCGCAGGCGCGGCGGGCGCGCGGGTCGCGTGCGACGCGACGACCCGACGTGGAGCGCCCGCGTGACGCTGTCGAGATAGCGCATGCCCGCTCCTTCCGCTCCGCCGGCGCCCGATGTGCCGTCCTGCTGATGAGACGCCGCGGCTCGCGTTCTATGACGCGAGTTCTCCGACGAATTCGTCGCCCGCTCAGAAGGAGCCGTGAGCGGATGCCGTGATACGCCCGTCGAGCGGGGATCACGCGGACGCCCTAGCCGTCGGCGTCGCGCACCGCATCCATGTGCTGCTCGAGCCACCAGGTCGCGCCGCCATCCGGCGACGACCAGCCGTTCCAGGTGAAGGAGTCCGGGGTGATGTCGCTGAAGTTCCAGCGGATGGGGATGTCGCCGCCGCGTGTGAACTCCACGCCGTCCTGACGGATGCCGTCGGCGCCGTGCGGGCGTGCGATGAGGGCGCAGAAGAAGCCGTGCTGCGTGCCGAACCAGTTGACGCGCCACGCGTCGATCGCGGGGTCGTAGGCGCGGACGGTCGTGCCGGCGACGGCTTCGTCGCCCGAGCGGTCGCCGCCCACGATGACGTCCTGGATGCCTCGCCCCGCGGCGATCCACGAGAAGATCCACCGACGCTCGGTCTCGGCCCACGGCTCGGCGGGGCCGGATCGGTAGCGGTTGCGAACGCGCCATGTTCCGGTGAGCCGGCCGAACAGGTCGAGCTCACCCGCGAGCGACGGCTCCGGACCGTCGGCGATCAGGTGCGAGGCGAAGTCGCTCATGGCGCGACAGTACGGAGGGGCACCGACATCCCGAGCACCCACCGAAGGAGCCGGGACTCCCCCGTCCGTTCCCCCACGGACGATCTTCGTCGCTGTCCGGCCCGTCAGCCAAGACTGGTCCCGCCTCCGACACGCCGACCCCGGATGCCCCGACCCGGCGTGTCACCCCGACGACAGTCATCCGGAACCCCCGGGCGTGCGGAACTCCCGGGACGCGCTCGAGGACGGGACGATCCCCTCCGATCCCCCTACGGCACTTCGGCGAGCGCACGCACGGGGAACGTCCCGAACCCTTCGACGGCCGGCGGCGCCGCCGTGAACCGCGCGCCCGAAGGCGGGAGCGCGCCGAGGTTCGTCAGGTGCTCCACGACGTGCACGCCCGCCGCGAGCAGGAGCGTGTGCGCGGGCCGCTCGCCCCCCGACTCCGTGTCGTCGATGTTGAGCGAGTCGATGCCCACCAGGGCAGCGCCTGCCTCGATGAGCCGCTGCGCGCCTTCGCCCGTGAGGAACGGCGCGCCCTTCCCGTACTCGGGCCGGCCGAACCACCGATCCCACCCCGTGTGCAGCAGCACGGCGGCACCGCGCACGTCGCGATCGAGAAGGGTCTCCGCCCGGATGCCTCGCCGCTCGGGGGTCCAGGCATCCTGAACGTGGAAGACCTCGGCACGCAGGCCCACGAGCGTCGAGAGCTCGAGTCCCGCGAGATCGCGTCCCTCCGCGTAGCGGTGGAAGGGCGAGTCGAGGTACGTGCCGGTGTTGCCGATCATCGTGATGACGTCCATCGCGAACTCCGTGCCGGGCGCGTAGCGCGCACGGGAGTCCTCGCGCGTGAGGTGCGGCGCGATCGTCGGCGCCGGCAGGCCCGGGTAGGTCACGAGACCGGCGCGGATGCGGTGCGAGAGGTCGACGACGCGGGGCGCGGCATCCGTCGACGCCCGCGGGATGCCGCGGCTGCCCCGATGCGGCTCCTCGACGATCCGCAGATCCCGCAGCGCGACCTCGTCGACGAGCGCGAGGCCCAGGTGCTGGACGAGGAGACGCGCGATCGCCGCCTCGTCGAGATCGGCCGAAGGCAGATCGAGGCGAAACCCCGTGCCGCTCAGCCCACCGCCGTTCGCGAACGAGAGGTCGAAGTCGAAGTGCGCGCGGTGCTCGGACATGCGCGTCAGCCTAGAGCCGGCCGGATGCCTCGGCCTCCGCGGATTCGGAGAATGGCACGAATCTCGGACCATCCGGCAGGAATCATCCGAATCCGGGGCGATCACCCGCGCTCGAGAACGAGCGAGCTCAACGACCGGCCACGAAGAGGTAGCCGCGCGCGTCGTCGAAGCCGCCGACGACGAGGCCGTCGGCGAAGTGCCACTCGAACGCGTCCCGCACGCGCCGGCGCCAGGACGCGGCGTCCGCAGGCGCCTGCGCGCGCATCGACTCGATGTCGTGCGGCACCTCGACGCTCGCGACGACGAGATCGTCGGGCGGCGTCGGAGCGGGCGGAGCGGCGAGCGCCCACGTCACCATGAGCCGGTCGGTCTCGTCGCCGCGGTTGACACCGTCGTCCATGGGGCCGTAGTGGTTCACGAGGTACTCGGTCACGCGCGTGCCGAGCACGCGCAGGTTGAAGTGGGCGTTGCGCGCGACGAGCGGGTCGAACGTCCACGTGATGCGCCCGACCTGCCGCGCGAGCGCCCACTCGCGCTGGTGCTGCTTGAGCACGCGGCCGAGTCCCTGGCTGCGGTACCCGGCGAGCACGCCCGTGATGTGCGAGTGCATCGACCGCGCGCCAGGCTCGGCGAAGAACGCGACCGACGCCCCGACCATGCGGTCGCCGTCGTACAGGCCCACGGCGTAGTTGCCCGAGTGCGCGAGGGCTCGCAGCAGGTTCGGCGGCATCCCTCCACGGTCTCCTCCCCACACCTGCGCGAGCACGTCCGTCGCGGCGAAGACCTCGTCGACGGTCGCGAGCGGGCGGATGTCGATGCCGGGCGGGACGGAGGGGTCGACCATGGATGTCACGATACGCCCGCCGCGGCATCCGCCCCCGGCCGCGACGACCCCCGCCGTCGCTCGCGCCGCTAGCCTGAGGGGATGGCGCCGGGGGACGAGGACAGCAGACGCAGACTCTCCCGCCCGACGCCGCAGGGCGCCATCGTCGCCGTGCTCGCGATCGCGGGGCTCGCGTCGTCGTTCATGTTCACGCTCGTCGTGCCAATCCAGTCCAAGCTCCCCGAGCTGCTGAACGCGAGCCGCGAGGACACGGCGTGGGTCGTCACCTCGACACTCGTCGCGGCGGCCGTCATCACGCCCATCTCCGGGCGGCTCGGCGACATGTACGGCAAGCGCCGCATCGTCCTGATCCTGCTGGGGGCCCTCGTCGCCGGATCGGTCATCGCGGCCGTCTCGCCCGGCATCGTCGGCATCATCGTCGGCCGGACGCTGCAGGGAGCCGTCGTCGGAGTCATCCCGCTCGGCATCTCGATCCTGCGGGACGTCCTGCACGAGGACCGCATCGACTCCGCCATCGCGCTCATCAGCGCGACCCTGGGCGTCGGCGGCGCGCTCGGCCTTCCCCTCAGCGCGCTCATCACCGAGCGCAGCGACTGGCACGTGCTGTTCTGGGTCTCCGCGGCCCTCGGCGTCGTCGTCTTCGCCCTCGTCCTGTGGATCGTGCCCGCGAGCGTCCTGCGCACCGCGGGCCGGTTCGACTACGTCGGCGCGGCGGGCCTCGCGGTCGGGCTCGTCGGCGTGCTGCTGGCCGTGTCGCGCGGCAACGAGTGGGGGTGGACGTCGGCGCCCGTGCTCGCGCTCGGTCTCGGCGGCGTGGCCGTGCTGCTCGTGTGGGGCTGGTGGGAGCTGCGGCTCGACGAGCCGCTCCTCGACCTGCGCGTCGCGGCGCGGCGCCCCGTGCTCCTGACGAACCTCGCATCGATCGGCATGGGCTTCGCGCTGTTCGGATCGAACGTCGTGTACCCGCAGATGCTCGAGCTGCCCGTCGCGACGGGCGGCTTCGGGCTGACACTGCTGGGCGCGAGCCTGGTCGTGATGCCCGCCGGCGTCGTCATGATGGTGCTCTCGCCCTTCTCGGGGCGCCTCGCGCGCACGGTCGGCCCGAAGCTCCTGCTCGTGCTCGGCGCGATCGCGCTCGTCGTCGCGTACGCGTACACGCTGGCCTTCTCCGACGCCATCTGGCAGCTCGTCGTCGCGAACCTCCTCATCGGCGTGGGCATCGGATTCGGGTTCGCCGCCATGCCGATGCTCATCATGCGGTCGGTGCCGCAGTCCGAGACGGGGGCCTCGAACGGGCTCAACGCCCTGTTCCGCTCCCTCGGCACGAGCACGGCGGCGGCCGTCATCGGGGCGGTGCTCGCGACCTACACGGTGCAGATGGACGGGATGCCGGTTCCCACGCCGACGGCCTTCACGCTGTCGTTCGTGCTCGGCGGCGCCGCCGCCGTCATCGCGCTCGTCGTGGCGCTGTTCATCCCGCGGCGGGCCGCGGGCGAGCGGCATCCCTCCCTCCCCGGATGACGGCCGCCGCGTCCGCCATCTGACGCGGATGCCGCATCCGTCTGCCCGCTGACGGGATGCGGCGCCTGCGCCGTCTGACGCGGATGCCGCAGCAGGTCTGCTCACGCGCGACGCCGCGGACCGGCCCCCGATCACGGCGCAGGGCGCACGCGCCGGGCGAGCACGACGGCGAGCGTCCCCACCGCCGCGGCGGTCATTGTCAGCACGGACGAGGCGACGGTGACCGCGATCACGGACGCGCCCGAGCCGAGCAGACCGCCGAGCCACGGCCCGACCGCGATCCCGACGTTGAAGAGCACGACCATCCCGGCGCTCGCGAGCGTGCGGGTGCGGTCGGTCGCCGTGCGCATGAGCATCGTCTGCAGGAGCGGGAAGACCGCGCCGATCGCGAAGCCCCACGCGACGAGCCCCGCGACGACCACGACGACGTCGCCGACGCCGATCGTCAGTGCCGCGAACGCGACCGCGAACACGAGCAGCACCGCCGTGAGCGCGCCCCGCGGGAAGCGATCGGCCAGGAACCCGGCGACGACGACGCCGATCAGCCCGGCGACGCCGTAGAGGGCGAGGAGCGCGGGGGCCCAGTCCGTCGCGGTCGGCACGGCCGCGTCGAGGTACGGCCTGATGTACGTGAACGACGCGAACTGCGCCGTCGCGATCAGCACGCAGGAGACGCCGAAGGCCGCGAGCGCGGGCAGCGACGGGTCACGCCAGAACCCCTCGCCGCGCGCGGCGGCGATGCGCGGCGCGGGCCGACGGCGCGGCATCCGGGTCAGCACGATCGCGGCGATCGCGAGCGCCGCGACGCCGAGCACCGCGAACGCGGCACGCCAGCTCGTCGCGTGCGCGAGCACCGTCGCCGCTGGGAGCCCCGCCACTGCGGCCGCCGTGCCTCCCGCCGTGACGACAGCGAGGCCCCTGCCCAAGTGCGAAGGTGCCAGCAGCGACGTCGCGTAGACGATCACGACGGCCCAGAAGACGCCGTGCGCGAGGGCCGCGGCGATGCGGGTCGCGAGCGCGACGCGGTAGTCTGGGGCGAACGCGGTCGCGACGTTGGCGAGGGCGAACATCGCGAGAGCGCCGCCGAGGACGATGCGGCGGTCGATGCGTGCGACGAGCCGCGCGAGCGGGATGCTCGTCACGATGACCGTCGCGGCCCACACCGAGATGAGCAGGCCGACCTCGCCCGCGCCGACGCCGAGATCCGCCGACATCTCGGGCAGGAGCCCGGCCGGCAGCGACTCCGCCGTGACGGTGAGCAGGACGGCGAGGCTCAGCACGCCGAGCGTGCCGAGCGGGAGTCGCGCGGCGCCCGCGGAGGTCGTGGGGGCGGCAGTGGAGACGGTCTTGGAGAGAGGCTAAACTTTGACACCAATGTCAATGTCAAGCCCCGGGAGGCGCCTGTGAAGATCGGCGAGCTGTCGGCGCAGACCGGCATCCCTCCGCGGATGCTGCGCTACTACGAGCAGCAGGGTCTCATCGCCGCGGACCGGGCCTCGAACGGCTACCGGTCGTATGCGCCCGACGACGTCGAGCGGGCCGTCCGCGTGCGCTCGCTCATCCAGGCGGGGCTGTCGACCCGCATGGCGCGCGTCGTCCTCGACATCGAGCGACAGTGCGAGCTCGCCGCCCCGCCGTCGTGCTCGCTCGCCCTCGCGGAAGAGCTGGCCGACGAGCTCGTCGCACTCGAAGAGCGCCTCGCGTGCCTCACGAAGAGCCGAGACGCCGTCGCGCGATACCTCGAGCTCACGCGCCACGGCGACCTCGTCCGCCGGGTCGACGCCGCATAGCGGGAGCCGCGCGCGCCGACTCGGCATCCCTCTTGTCATTACCTATCACCATAGGTAATGTGGCGTCCGTGACCGCGACGCTGCGCTCACGGAAGGGAGCGGAGGTGGCCGCCGTTTCTCCGACGCGCGATGCCGCGAGCGCGCTCGACCTCGTGTCGGGGTACTCGCTCGAGATGACCGGCAAGGACGTCGCGAGCCTCTACGACGCCCGCCACGCGATTCCGGCCGGGACGAAGGTCAACGTCACGTTCCTCGGCAACGAAGACCTCGAGATGCGCGTCGCGGCCGCCAAGGCCGTGAAGGACCTGGGATTCGTGCCCGTGCCGCACATCTCCGCCCGTCGTCTGGGCTCGCGGGACGCGCTCGAGGAGTTCCTCGGACGCCTGCAGGAGATCGGCGCGACCGAGCACGTCTTCGCCGTCGGCGGCGACCCCGCGACGCCCGAAGGCCCCTACCCGGACGCGCTGTCCCTCATCCGCTCGGGGCTTCTCGAGCGGTACGGTGCGCGCGAGGTGAGCATCGCGGGGTACCCCGAAGGCCATCCCGACATCCCCACGGACGTGCTGTGGCGCCATCTCGACGACAAGGCGGCAGCGCTGCGCGAGCGGGGGCTGGATGCCGTCATCCTCACGCAGTTCGGCTTCGACGTCGACCCCGTCGCCTCGTGGATCCGATCCGTGCGCGAGCGCGGCATCCACTCGCAGATCCGCGTCGGCACACCCGGGCCTGCGGGCATCAAGCGCCTCCTCGGGTTCGCGCGGCGCTTCGGCATCGGGGCCAACGCGATGATCGTGCGGAAGTACGGCTTCTCCCTCACCAATCTCATGGGCACGGCCGGTCCCGACCGGTTCGTCTCCGATCTGTCGGCCCTGCTCGCCGCGGATCCGTCGGCGGGAAGTGTAAAACTGCACTTCTACACGTTCGGCGGCCTGCTCGCGACGTCCGAGTGGGCGCGCGATCACACCGCCGCGCACCTGTGACGCCCGAGGAGACCCGATCCCGATGACCCTGCACACCGACGCCCTGCGCGACCACGCCTGCCTGATCGTGCACGGCCCCGATCAGCCGGGTCTCGTCGCCTCCGTCACGGCGCTCGTGACGCGCAACGCAGGAAACATCGTGACCCTCGACCAGTACTCCGACAATCCCGCCGGCGGCGCGTTCTTCCAGCGCGTCGTGTTCCACCGCCCCGACCTGCAGGCCGCCATGCCCGACATCGAGGCCGACCTCGCCGTGACGCTCGAGCCGTACCGCATGCAGTGGCGGCTCACCGACCTGTCCATCCCGAAGCGGATGGCGATCCTCGCCTCCACCTCCGACCACTGCCTCCTCGAGCTGCTGTGGCGCCACCGACGCGGCGAGCTGCCCGTCACGATCCCCATGGTGATCTCGAACCACACCAACACGGCGGAGGATGTGCGGGCCTTCGGCATCCCGTTCTTCCACGTGCCCTCGCACGGGACCGACAAGACGGCCGCGGAGGCCAAGATCGCGCAGCTGCTCGCGGGCAACGTCGACTTCGTCGTGCTCGCCCGGTACATGCAGATCCTGTCGGACGACTTCCTCGAGCAGGTCGGCGTGCCCATGATCAACATCCACCACAGCTTCCTGCCGGCCTTCATCGGCGCGGCGCCGTACCGCAAGGCAAAGGAGCGGGGGGTCAAGCTCATCGGGGCGACGTCGCACTACGTGACGAAGGACCTGGACGAGGGGCCCATCATCGAGCAGGACGTCGCCCGCGTCGACCACACCATGACGGCCGCCGATCTGCAGGCGCGAGGCGCGTACGTCGAGCGCGCCGTCCTGGCGCGTGCCGTGCAGTGGCACGCGGAGGACCGGATCATCCGGCACGGCAACCACACGATCGTCTTCCAATGACCGGCTGAGAACACGCCGACCGAGAACAGAGAGGTTCCCCCGTGGCTGACAATCTTCAACAGCTCGTCGACCGGCAGAATCCCGCCGAGATGCTGCGCAACTCGCAGATCGGGTCGTACATCTACCCCGTGGTCCCCGCGGACTTCACGAGCTGGATCAAGGAGCAGCGCGCGTGGCGCGAGACGTCCGTGCTCTACGACCAGTCGCACCATATGGACAACCTCTTCCTCAAGGGCTCGGACGCCATCAGGCTCATCTCCGACACGGCGGTCAACTCGGTCGCGACCTTTCCTGTCGACAAGGCGAAGCAGTACGTGCCGACGACCTCGAGCGGCCACGTCGTCGGCGACGGCATCCTGTTCCACGAGGCGGAGGACGAGTACGTGTACGTGGGGCGGGCGCCCGCCTCGAACTGGCTCCTGTTCCACGGCGAGACGGGCGGCTACGCGAACCTCGACGTCTCGGTCGACCGCCGCTCGCCGTCGCGCCCGTACGGCCATGCCGTCAGCCGGCAGTACTACCGCTTCCAGATCCAGGGCCCGACCGCGTGGCAGGTCATCGAGAGGCTCAACGGCGGGCCGCTCGAGCAGCTGCGGTTCTTCACGATGTCGACCATGACGATCGACGGCACGACGGTGCGCACGCTCCGCCACGGCATGGCGGGAGCGCCGGGCCTGGAGGTGTGGGGCCCGTACGCCGACCACGACCGCATCCGCGACGCGATCCTCGCGGCGGGTGCGGAGTTCGGCCTCGCGATGGTGGGGTCGCGCGCCTACCCCTCCAACACGCTCGAGTCGGGCTGGATCCCGTCGCCGCTTCCCGCCGTCTACACGGGCGAGGCGGAGCGTGCCTACCGCGAATGGCTCGGCGTCGACAGCTACGAGGCGACCGGCACGCTCGCGGGATCGTTCGTGTCGGACGACATCGAGGACTACTACCTCACGCCGTGGGAGCTCGGCTACGGGACGTTCGTGAAGTTCGACCACGACTTCATCGGGCGCGACGCGCTCGAGGCGATCGACCCCGCGACGCAGCGCAAGAAGGTCACGCTCGCATGGAACGCCGAGGATCTCGGGCGGATCCTCGCCTCGCCCCTCGACGTCCACGGGCCGGCCTACAAGTTCTTCGACCTGCCCCTCGCCAACTACGGGTCGGCCAACTACGACTCGGTCGTCGACGCGGACGGCACGGTCGTCGGGTTCTCGATGTTCACGGGATACAGCGCCAACGAGCGGCGCGGGCTGTCGCTCGCGACGGTCGACCCCGACGTGCCGGAGGGCACCGAGCTTCGGGTCGTGTGGGGCGAGCCCGGCGGCGGCACGGCGAAGGCGTCCGTCGAGCCGCACGAGCAGACCGAGGTGCGCGTCGTCGTGAGCCCCGTCCCGTACTCGACCGTCGCGCGCCAGACCTACCACGGCGGCTGGCGCACGGGCTACACGGCCTGACTCCGCCGCTCGGCGGGTGCCGGTAGCCTCGACTCGCGAGAGAGGAGACGCATGAGCCTGAGATACGCGCTGCTGGCCATCCTGCGCGTCGGCCCGCTCTCGGGCTACGACCTGCAGAAGCAGTTCTCGCAGTCGGTCGGACACGTGTGGCATGCCCCCGACTCGCAGATCTACCCCGAGCTGCGCAAGATGGAGGCGGCGGGGCTCGTCGAGGGCGAAGAGCAGGCGCGCGGCGAGCGCGGCACGCGACGCGTGTACCACGTGACGGATGCCGGCGACCGCGCCTATCTGGAGTGGATGCAGTCGCCCCTCGACTACCAGCGCGTGCGCGACCCTGCGCACCTGCGCGCCGCGTACCTCGAGAACACGACTCCGGATGCCGCGCGCGCGTTCCTCAGAGCCCACATCGCGGAGTGGGAGGGCGAGCTCGAGCAGTGGGAGGGCGAGCTGGTCCGCATCGACGCGCTCGGGAACCCCATGCTCGTGCGGCGCCTCGCCGTCACCCCGGAGGAGGACCGCGAGCGCACGATCGCCTACAAGCGCTTCGCGTACGAGGGACTCGTCGAGCGTGCGCGGGGCGAGATCGCATGGGCGCGGCGCGGGCTCGCGCTCGTCGACCGCCTGAACCCCTGATTCCGGTCGTCGCCCGCGGCGAAGGTGGCGCATCCGGTCGCATCCGGTCGCGCTGAGCGACCGGATGCACCACCTTGGCGCGTGTCAGTGCGCCATCTGCGCGAGCGCCTCCGGGTCGATCGTCGCGATCGAGCGCGTGTCCTGGAACGCGCGGACGCCCTCGATGCCCTGCTCCCGGCCGAGGCCCGACTGCTTCATGCCGCCGAACGGCGCGCGCAGGTCGAGACGCGTCGCGCCATGGTCGTTGACCCACACGTAGCCGCACACGAGCTGCGAGCCGACCCGCTGCGCGGCCTCCGGCGACCCGGTCCACACCGAGCCGCACAGGCCGCCCCACGTGTCGTTCGCGAGCCTGACGGCCTCCTCCTCCGTGTCGAACGGGATGACCGGGATGACGGGCCCGAACTGCTCCTGCGTCACGACGCGCAGCGACAGCTCGGGGTCGACGACGATCGCCGGGCGCAGGAAGTTGCCGCCCGCGAGGTCGCCCCCCGGCAGCTCGCCGTACTCGCGCACGTCGGCGCCGGCATCCTTGGCCTCTTGGATGATGTCGGACACGAAGGCCTTCTGCGCCGCCTGGTGCAGGGGGCCCATCGTCGTGCCCTCGTCCAGGCCGTGCCCGATGACGGCCTTGCCGAGCCGCGCCGCGAGGCCGTCGACGACCTCGTCGAGCCGCGACCGGTGCACGAAGACGCGCTTGGCGTTCATGCAGATCTGCCCCGTCGTGTCGAAGATCGCGGCGTACAGCCGGTCGAGATGCGTGTCGTCGAGGATCGCGTCCTCGAGGAACACGGCCGCATCGTTGCCGCCCAGCTCGAGCGTGACGCGTGTGAGGGTCTTCGACGCGAGCTCCATGATCCGCTTGCCGCCGTTGACGCTCCCCGTGAAGCAGACCTTCGCGACGTCGGGGTTCTGGATGAGGCCCGCCATGCTCTCGTCCTTGCCCGTCACGACGTTGAGCACGCCCGGCGGGAGCTTCTCGGCGACGCGCTGGATGACGCGGCTCGTCGCGAGGGGGGTCGTGGGCGGCGGCTTGACGATCGCCGTGTTCCCCGCGAGCAGCGCGTGCGGCAGCGACGCGCCGAGGATCGCGATGGGCCAGTTGAACGGCACGATGACCGTCACGACGCCGAGGGGCTGGTACGACACCTCCGTCGAGACCGGGATCGCCCCGGGGACGACCGGCAGCGTCTTGGACGCGTCGACCTCGTCGGCGAGCATGAGCGCGAGGTTCCAGCGGATCTCGAAGACGAGCGCGTCGACCCACGACTCGAAGCGGATCTTGCCGTTCTCCTGTGAGAGGATCGCGGCGTCCTCGTCCCGGTCGTCGGCGATGCCGGCGATCGCGTCCGTCATGTGCTTCGCGCGCTCCTGCGCAGTCAGGGCGCTCCACGCGGGGAACGCGGCCTTCGCGGCGGCGACGGCATCGGCCACGTCCTCTTTCGATGCGGATGCCGCGTACCCCACGACGACGCCCGGCCTGCCGGGATCGACGACCTCGAGCACGTCCGTCGTCTCGCGGGTCTCACCCCCGATGTACAGGCCCGTCCTGACGGGCTGTGTCGTGATGGGGACATCCGTCACTGTGTCCGACACGTGAACGACCACCTCTCTGTGCAGCGCTGTCGCGTGCGCCGTGCGCTCACGAACGCCCGAGGCGGGCGCGTGTCCCTCCAGGGTGCATCCTGATCGGCCCGGAGGCAAGATTGCCGACAATATCCTCACGCATTTCGTAGCCAATGCTCGCGCAGCCGGTAGCCTCGTACGCACAGGCGCCGCGCCAGGGCGCCCTCGCGGCACGCATGCCGCGCGGAAGGGGAGTGATCGAAGTGACGGATGCCGCGATCGCCGCCGCTCCGGCGGCCCCGAGCCGGCCGGACCTGACGCAGCAGATCAGGGACGCGATCCTCGACGCGGGCTTCGCCCCGCACCAGCGCCTCATCGAGGCCGACCTGAGCGAGCGCTACGATGCGTCCCGGGCGGCCGTGCGGACGGCCCTGCTCAACCTCGCGAACGAGGGACTCGTCGAGCGGCTGCCGAACCGGGGCGCGCGCGTGCGCGCCATCAGCGTCGACGAGGCCGTCGAGATCGTCGAGGTGCGCATCGGACTCGAGTCGCTGTGCGCCCGCAAGGCCGCACAGAACCTCGCCGACGCCGACGCCCGTGCGCTCACGGCGCTGCGCACGCAGATCGTCGACGCCGTCGCGGCGGGCAACCTCGTCGAGTACTCGCGGCTGAACCAGGAGCTCGACCGGCGCATCCGCGAGCTCAGCAGGCACGAGACGGCGACGCAGCTGCTCGAGCGCCTCCGCGCCCAGTCGGCGCGTCACCAGTTCCGCCTCGCCTTCCACCCTGGCCGGGTCGCGACCTCGGCCCCCGAGCACATCGCGATCATCGACGCGATCCTCGCGCGGGATCCGGATGCCGCGGAGGCGACCACGCAGGCCCACCTCGAAGGCATCGTCGAGGTCCTGCGCAGCATGGACTGACGCGGTCCTCCTGCGGTCGCGCCCTGAGATCCCTCCTCGCATCGCCGAGTGCACGCCCGAGTCGCCAGGCCCGAGGCTCCCCTCCGCCGAGTCCACCCCAGACTCGCCGAATCCAGGTCAGACCGACCGTGGGCTCGCAGGGAAGGCATGGACTCGCGAGCGCTGAAGGACGCCGCGGGCGAGGACGCCGCGGGCGAGGATGCCGCGGGCAAACCCGATGCGGCGCCGACGGGCGGCGGCCCGGCCGCCCTCCGACAGGCTCAGGACCTGCTGGGGGCCGCCGGGCCGCGGCATCCTCACCCCTGGCCGAAGGCGTCGACGGTCGCGTAGCCGCGCCCGTTGAACGCCTGCAGCACGACGTCCTGCACGGCGGGCAGTCCGTCGACGGTCGTGTCGATCGCGCCCCCAGGCAGCAGGAACTGCGCCTCGAAGCCCTGGATGGACAGCAGCGCGTCCAGGAACGACTCGCGTGTGGGCTCCTCCATCTTCATGAAGGCCTGCTCGAGCACCTGCGCCGCGATCCAGCTCCACACGCAGTGCGGGAAGGACACGCCGTCGTTGTCGGTGTACTTCTCGATCGCGGCGAAGTAGGCCTTGCCGGCGTCGCTCTCCTGGAACGGCGGCGCGGCCGCCGCCTCGGAGAACGCGACGGCGTAGATGCCGGGGTAGACGAGCGTGCCGTCCGCCTTGACGGCCCCGCCGGGGGTCAGCACGCCACCGGGCGACGCCGTGTTCGAAGGCAGGAACCAGCTCGGGAACCATCCGAGCGACTGCGCCTTCTGCAGGTTCTCGATCGCGAGCGGCACGATCGAGACGGCGTGGAAGAGTACATCGGCGCCCGTCGCCGAGAGCTCCGTGATCTGGCCCTCGAGCGACTGCGCGCTCGGCTCGTAGCTCAGCTCCTTGACGACCTCGATGTTCGCAGCGCCGTCGATCGCCTGCCTGAAGCCCTCGACGTACCCCTTGCCGTAGTCGTCGTTCTGGTACAGGATCGCGACCTTGTGCGGGTTCGAGTCGGCCGCGAGCACCTCGCCGAACGCGGCGCCCTCCTGCTGGTAGATCGGCACGAAGCCCAGCTGCATGGGGCTCGCGGCGCGATCGTTGAACAGCGGGTCGCCGGTCATGACGAGCACCTGGGGGACGCCCTCCTCGATCGCGGCCTCGCGCCAGGCGCGGTTGGTCGGCGTGCCCAGGCCGATTCCCGCCGCGAACACCCCGTCCGCGACCATCTGCTGGAAGTTCGCGGCCGACTTCTCCGGGTTGTACTCGTCGTCGTACTTCTTGATCTCGATCGTGCGCGTCTTGCCGTCGCCGAAGGCGATGCCGCCCTCGTCGTTCTTCGTGCCGAAGTACGCGATGGCGCCGTCTGCCGTGCAGTTGCCCGGACCAGCCGTCGTGCCGGTCAGCGGTGTGCTGATGCCGAACAGCAGGCTGTCGTCGGTGATGCCCGGCGAGGCGACGACCTCGTCGGACTCCTCGGGTGTGGCTGTCCCGCCGTCGCGGCCGCAGGCCGTGAGGGCGAGGGCCGCCACGCTCACCACAGCGGCGAGCGTCAGCGCTCGCCTCGTCAGAGTGCTCATGCTTGGTGCCTCTCTCTGTTCTCTCGGGTGGAGGATGCCGCGTCGTCTGGCGGCGGTTCGGCATCCGGATTGCGCGGTGCGGTCGCCGCGGATGCGGAGACGTCGGAGCCGCGGCCCCGCCGCACGAGGCGGCGGATGGCGCGCGGGAGACTGGCGAGCCCTCCCTGCAGGAAGAACAGCACGACGAGCACGACGACGCCCTGCACGACAGCGGTGCTGTTCGGGTTGACGGCGTTCGTGAGCTGCGGGACGAGCACGTAGTAGACGCCGCCGAGGATCGACCCGACGATGCTGCCCGCGCCGCCCACGATCGTCGCGATGACGAGCTCGATCGAGTGGCCGAAGCTCAGGGTGTCGGGCGACGTGAACTGGATCGCGACGAGGTAGAGGAATCCCGCGACGCCGCCGAGCATCGAGGCGGTCGTGAACGCGAGCACCTTGTAGCGATAGGGCGAGATGCCCATGGATGCCGCGACCGCCTCGTTCTCCTTCACGATCGCGAACGCGCGGCCGTACTTGCCGCGGACGAGGAAGAACGTGAGCGCGAAGACGGCGGCCCCGATCGTCATCACGACGTAGTACTGCCACTGGTCGTTGTCGAGACCCGTCCACTCCGGCGCCCCGAACACGCGCGCCGAGATGCCTTGCGACCCGCCCGTCAGGTCGGACATGCGCTTCGCGACCGGGACGCCGACGATCGGCAGCGCCACGGTCACCATCGCGATCGCGAGCCCGCGCAGTCGCGCGGCGGCGAGCGACACGATCAGACCGAGCACGCCGGACAGGACCACCGCGAGGACGAACCCGACGACGACGCCCCAGAAGCCCAGAGCCATCCCCCAGTCGGAGCGGATCGTGATGGCGGCCGCATAGGCCCCCACGCCGACGAAGAAGATCTGCCCGAGCGAGACCTGTCCGGCGTAGCCCATCACGACGTTCAGGCCCAGCACGGCCACCGCGAACACGGCGATGCGCGTGATCGTCTGGTTCGTGAACGGCGCCGAGGTGAGGGGCAGGATGACGAGCACGGCCGCGATCGCGACGCCGACGGCGGCGCGCACCCAGGCGTTGTCGGACAGGCGGGACAGTGCGGTCATCAGACGCGGACCACGACCTTTCTGCCGAAGAGGCCCTCCGGCTTGAAGATCAGCACGGCGAACAGCAGCACGAACGGGACGGCGATCTTGAGGTCGTGTCCGACGAACGGCACGTAGGCCGCGGCGAGGTTCTCCACGACCGCGATCCCCCACGCCGCGACGACGGCCCCGATCGGGGAGTCGAGGCCGCCGATGATGACGGCGGCGAGCGCATAGAGGAGCGCGGCGTCGAACATGCTCGGCACGAGCTGCACCTTGGCCGCGACCAGCACGCCCGCGATCGCGCCGAGCGCCGCGGCGAGGCCCCACCCGATCATGAGGATGCCGCCGACCCGGATGCCGGACAGCGCGGCCGACGACGGGTTGATCGAGACGGCCCGCAGGCCGAGCCCGAGCTTGCTCACGCGGAACAGCAGCTGGAGCAGGATCATCATCGCGAGGATCGTGATGAAGGTCGTGAGCGACCAGACGCTGATCGCGATCCCGGCCACCGTGAAGCTCGCTCCGGCCGAGAAGAAGAAGGGGTAGGGGATGTAGTTGTACGTCCAGATGAGGCCGCACAGCCCCGTGATGAGGGTCAGCAGGCCGATCGTCGCGACGACGGCGGCGTCGGGGTCGCCGCCCATGAAGCGGCGCATGACGAAGCGCTCGAGCACGGCGCCGAGCACGAACGAGGCGACGACCGCGAAGAGGACCCCTGCGACGATCGCCGCCGTCGGGCCGATGGCGGGGATGAGCGCGTTCGTGACCGTCATCCCGACGTATGCGGCGAGGACCGCCATCCCGCCCTGCGCGAAGTTGACGAGGTTTGTCGTCTGGTTGACGATCACGATGGCGAGGGCCAGCGCCGCGTAGATCGACCCCGTCGCGAGGCCGTCGACGACGAGCTGCACGAAGGTGTTGATGGTGAACATCAGGCCCCCAGATACGCTTTGCGGATGCCGTCGTCGCCCTTGAGCTCGGCGGTCGTGCCGGAGAGCACCGAGCGCCCGGTCTCCAGCACCACGGCGCTGTCGACGATGCGGAAGGCCAGGTTGGCGTTCTGCTCGACGACGAGCATCGAGATGCCCGACTCGGCGCGCAGGCGTGC
Organism: Microbacterium ulmi; assembly: GCF_011759705.1. Taxonomy (GTDB): domain Bacteria; phylum Actinomycetota; class Actinomycetes; order Actinomycetales; family Microbacteriaceae; genus Microbacterium; species Microbacterium ulmi. The sequence goes on from NZ_JAAOZF010000001.1 coordinate 1,086,455, forward strand.
GATCGCGTCGTAGACGCTCCGCGCGGTGCTGGGCGCGAGGCCGAGCGAGGGCTCGTCGAGGATCAGGAGACGGGGCCTGGCCATCAGCGCGCGCGAGACGGCGAGCATCTGCTGCTCGCCGCCCGAGAGAGCCGATGCGGCCGACCCGATGCGCTCCCTGAGGTTGGGGAACAGGTCGAGGCAGTAGTCGATGTCGGCCGCGACGGCCTTCGCGTCCTTGCGCAGGTACGCCCCCACCCGGAGGTTCTCGCGCACCGTGAGGCGGGTCAGCGTTCCTCGCCCCTCAGGCACGTGCGCGATTCCGAGCGCCGCGACCTGCTCGGGACGGCGACCCCGGATGTCGCGTCCGTCGAACACGATCCGCCCTCCCACGCGCACGGTGCCGCTGATCGCGCGGAGGGTCGTCGTCTTGCCCGCGCCGTTGGCGCCCAGGATGCCGACGGCTCCGCCCTCCGGCACGGCGAGCGAGACCCCGACCAGCACCTGCACGGGGCCGTACGCCGCGGTGACGTCGACGAGCTCAAGCAGCGTCATCCGCGGCATCCCTCCCCAGGTACGCCTCGACGACCCGCGGGTCGGCCTTCGCCTCGGCAGCGGTCCCCTCCATGAGGGTGCGCCCGTGGTCGAGCACGACGATGCGATCCGTGACCGCCGAGATGACGCCCATGTGGTGCTCGACGATGACGATCGTGATGTCGTCCTCGTCGCGGACGCGGCGCACCGTCGCGATGAACCGCTCGACCTCGCTGTGCGACAGGCCTGCGGCCGGCTCGTCCAGGAGGAGCAGCGTCGGGTGCATCAGGAGGGCGCGGGCGAGCTCGATGCTCTTGTGCAGCCCGTGCGAGAGCTCGTCCGCCGTCCGATGCGCGGCCCAGCCGAGCTCGACCCGCTCGAGAAGGCCCAGAGCCTCGTCGCGCAGGGCCTTCTCGGCGCGCACGGTGCGGGGCAGACGCATGGCCCACTCGATCGGCGTGCCGGGCAGACGCGTGTGGCTGCCGAGCATGACGTTGTCGAGGACCGTCGCGTGCAGCCGCAGGGCGGGATGCTGGAACGTGCGGGCGAGGCCCTGCGTCGCGAGCCTCGCCGGCGGCAGACCCACGACCTCGGTGTCGTCGATGAGGATGGAGCCGGAGCTGGGGCGATAGTGGCCGCTGATGCAGTTGAACAGCGACGTCTTCCCTGCGCCGTTGGGCCCGACGAGGCCGAAGATGCGACCGGGCTCGACGACGAACCCGACGTCGTCGAGGACCTTGACGCCGCCGAACCGGAGGCTGACGTCGCGAACGGTCAGACGAGCGGCCATCGCCCACCTTTCGTGTCGCAGCGCTGCAACGCGGAGACGCATGCTCCGTCATTGGGGACGGTACGGATACCCCCGCAGATTGTCAACGATTTTGGTGTGATTTCGGGCGCGGTTGTGGCCGAATCGTTGCACGGCCGGATGCCGGGGCTATCGTGTGAAGCGCAATGACGACGATCGCGGTGCTGGGCCTGGGCGAGGCGGGGCGGCTGTACGCGCGAGGACTGCGCGACGCGGGCGTCGACGTGCGCGGATACGACCCCTCGCGTCCGCTGCACGATCCGCTCGTCCTCCAGGTCGACGGCCTCGCGGAGGCGGTCGCAGGGTCCGACGTCGTGCTGAGCCTCGTCGGCGCGGGCCCGGCCGAGTCCGTCGCGGCCGATGCGCTCGCTCAAGTGCCCGCGGCATCCGTGTACGCCGACCTCAACACGGGGTCCCCAGAGCTCAAGCACCGCATCGCGGGGATCGCGGAGAGCCGCGGCGTGCGCATGGCGGACGTCGCGGTGCTCGCGCCCGTGCCCCGAGCGGGTCTTCGCACGCCGCTGCTCGCGAGCGGTCCCGGCGCCGAGGCGCTCGCGGCGACGCTCGCCCCCCTGGGCGTGCCGATCGACACGCTGCAGGGCGAGCCCGGCGAGGCCGCGCGGCTCAAGCTGCTGCGCAGCGCCTTCATGAAGGGGCTCGCCGCGCTCGTGCTCGAAGGCGTCGGGGCCGCACGCGCCCTCGGCGCGGAGAGCTGGCTGCGCGACCAGATCGCCGGTGAGCTCGCCCACGGCGGCGACGCGCTCGTGGACCGTCTCCTCGAGGGGACGGTCCGCCACGCCGCGCGGCGCGAGCAGGAGGTCCGCGACGCGCTGGCGGCGCTCGACGCGACGGGCGAACCGGCCGACATGGCCCGCGCGACGCTCGTGTGGTTCGAGCGGCTCGTCGCGAAGGCGGGCTCCGCGCGGTAGGCGCGCAGCGCGGGCGGCCCTCAGGCGACGCCCGCCGTGCGCCATCCGCCGTGGTACTCGAGCCGTGCCGTCTCGGCGTACGGCACGGGGCTGACGATCGCGCGGACCGCGATCTGCTCGTGGGGCTCGACCGTCGTCTTGCGCGATCCCCCGCCGGGCTCGCCCCACACGACCCGCACCTCCGCGCCGATCGGCACGTCGCGGTCGATCGTCGCGAGCGAGAGGCCGCGCCTCTCGTTGGCCGTCACCCCCGTGAACAGCGACAGGCCCACGACCTCGTCGTCGGCATCCAGCACGGCGTCGTAGTTCGACGAGCCGTAGTTCGCGTTCGGGATGTCGAAGAACTGGTAGCCGGGCCCCGTGCGATCGAGCACGGAGGCGAGGATCTTCGCGAGGTCGTCGTCGTTCCACGCGAGCGTCACCTTGCGTCGCTGCCGCTCGGGCTCGATCCTCTCGAGCGCGTCGCGACCGATGAAGTCGTGGTCGAACTTCACGAACGAGCCGTAGCCGAGCTCCCACGGGTTGAGGTAGTAGTCCTCGATGTCCGAGGAGACGAACGAGCCCGCGAGCGCGTTGACGGCCTCGTAGCTCGTCGCCGGCAGCCACTCGCGGTAGGCGCGCTCCGCCTCGCTCGAGTAGATCGCCGGCAGAGGCGACGGGATCCATCCGGACTCGAGCGTGTTCGACGAGTACGCGCGGGAGCCGCACGGCTCGATCCCGAACTCCCGGCCCGCCTCGAGGATCGCGTCGCGGATCCGGCCGTGCTGCTCGTACGGCCCCCACAGCTCGAGGCCGGGCGCGCCGGCCATGCCGTGCCGGAGCGTGCGCACCCGCTGTCCCGCGACCTCGAGGTGGCCCAGGTGGAAGAAGCGGACCTGCTCGACCGGGCCGCCTGCGAGTCTCTCGATGATGGGCCACGCGTTCGGGCCCTGGATCTGGAAGCGGTAGAACTCGCGATGGACCGCCTCGCCGTACGGACGGGACGGCGAGCGGTCGTCGTAGCGGACCTCGACGTCGTAGCCGCCCGTCGCGGCGTGGAACTGCAGCCAGTTCGCGACGGGAGCCCGCCCGACGTAGACGAAGTCGCGCTCCGCTTCGTGGAACAGGATGCCGTCGCCGATGACGCCGCCGTTCGACGCCGTCGGCACGAACTGCTTCGCCGTGTCGACGGGGAAGTTCGCGAAGCTGTTGACGCCCGTGTCGGACAGGAGCCGCAGGGCGTCGGGGCCGGACAGGAAGAGGTTGACCATGTGGTGCGACTGGTCGTAGAGCACCGCCGTGTCGCGCCAGGCCTTCTGCTCCCTGCGCCAGTTGGTGAACTCGGTGGGGACGATCGGGTAGATGTACGTGCCGAGCTGCGAGTCCCGCAGCATCCCGACGACGTCTCCTGTCTCGTCCAGCAGGTCCTGCAGGCTGCGTGCCATGGTGCTCCCTCGACTTCCTTGTCCGGTTGCGATGCTACGGACGTCTTTTCCCTATCGCCAGAGGGAATGTGCAGAGTGATTCCGTAACCAAGATTGTAGACAAAATCTTGACCATTGCGCCAGAAGTGTGATTCGCTGGGGCAAACGTCGAGAGGTGAGGTCACGTGGCAGCGATCCCCCGCTCCCTCCTGGTCGTGAGCGCCCACGCCGGCGACTTCGTGTGGCGCGCGGGCGGCGCGATCGCCGCCGCCGCGAACCGAGGCGAGCGCGCCGTCGTGGTCTGCCTCTCCTTCGGCGAGCGCGGCGAGTCCGCGAGCCAGTGGCTGCAGGGCAGATCGCTCGACGAGATCAAGGGCATCCGCCGCACCGAGGCGGAGGCCGCGGCATCCGCCCTCGGCGCCGAGATCGAGTTCCTCGACCTCGGCGACTATCCGCTGCGGGAGTCGCCGCAGGCGCTCGCGGCGCTCGTCGACGTGTACCGGCGCGTGCAGCCCGACGTCGTGCTGACGCACCCCCTCGCCGACCCGTACAACGGCGACCACCCCGCCGCGGCGCGCATGGCGCTCGAGGCGCGCGTGCTCGCACAGGCGATCGGCGTCGCCAACTCCGACGGCACCCTCCCCGCGAAGGACGAGATCATCGGGGCCCCGCCCGTCTTCTTCTTCGAGCCGCACCAGAGCGAGCAGAGCGACTTCAAGCCCGACGTGCTGCTCGACATCACGGACGCGTTCCCGCGCAAGCGCGCGGCGATGGAGTGCCTCCCCGCGCAGAAGCACATGTGGTCGTACTACACCGACCTCGCCATCCGCCGCGGCGTGCAGGTCAAGCGCAACGCCGGGCCCAACCTGGGGCTCGCGCACGAGACCATGGGCGAGGCGTACGTGCGCTACTACCCGCAGGTGACGGACGTCCTGGCATGACCGGCGGGCGCACGGGCGGAGCGAAGCCGTGAGCGCGGTCGTCGTGACGGACATCGCACGCCCCGACCCGGACGTCGTCGCGGCGCTCGGCGAGCACGGCGTCGCGACGGTGCACGAGGCGATGGGCCGTTGCGGACTGGCCGGCCCCGGCATCCGTCCCGTCCAGGAGGGTGCCCGTGTGGCCGGATCGGCCGTCACGGTGCTGTCGTGGCCCGGTGACAACCTCATGATCCATGCCGCCGTCGAGCAGTGCCGGGACGGCGACCTCCTCGTCGTCACGACGACGTCGCCCTCGAGCGACGGAGCGTTCGGCGAGCTCTTCGCGACGGCGCTGCACGCAAGGGGCGTCCGCGGGCTCGTCACGACGACGGGCGTGCGGGATGTCGCAGACCTGCGCGCGATGGGCTTCCCCGTGTGGTCGGGCGCGATCAGCGCGCAGGGGACGGTCAAGGCGACGCCCGGATCCGTCAACGTCGCGGTCGTCGTCGGCGGAGTCGTCGTGCGCCCCGGCGACGTCGTGGTCGCGGACGACGACGGCGTGCTGTGCGTCCCGCGTGAGGACGCCGAGGCCGTCCTCGCGGCCTCTCGCGCTCGTGCGACCAAGGAGGCCGCCGACCGCGCCGCGTACCGCGCCGGCGCGCTGAGCCTGGACCGCAAAGGTCTGCGCCGGTCGCTCGCCGACCTCGGCGTGCGCTACGTGACGCAGGCGGAGCACCGCGATGACGGTCGCTGACCCGATCGACGCCGGCATCCCGTGCATGCTCATGCGCGGCGGCACCTCGAAGGGCGCGTACTTCCTCGCGTCGGACGTGCCCATCGACCCTGCGGAGCGCGACGACCTGCTGCTGCGGATCATGGGCAGCCCCGACCCGACCCAGATCGACGGGCTCGGCGGAGCGCATCCGCTCACGAGCAAGGTCGCGATCGTGTCCACGTCGACGGCCGACGGGGTCGACGTCGACTACCTGTTCCTGCAGATCGCCGTCGACCGGCCCGTCGTCGCCGACGCGCAGACGTGCGGCAACCTGCTCGCGGGCGTCGGGCCGTTCGCGGTGGAACGGGCGCTCGTCGCGGCGGGCGAGGGCAGCACGACGGTGCGGATCCGGCTCCTCAACACGGGCGACATCGCGACGGCGGTCTTCCCGAGCGCGGCCGGACGCGTCGAGTACGACGGGGGCACCCGCATCGACGGCGTCCCCGGCACGGCGGCCGGCGTCGAGATCGAGCTGGCTGCCGCGCCGGGCAAGCGCCTCCTGCCGACGGGCAGCCCCGCGGACGCCCTCGGCGGGCACCGCGCGACGCTCATCGACGCCGGGATGCCCGTCGTGCTCCTCGACGCCGCGGAGCTCGGCGTCGCGGGAGACGAGTCCCCCGCAGAGCTCGAAGCCCGCTCCGACCTCGCCGCCGAGGTCGAGGAGCTGCGGCTCCGGGCCGGGCCCCTCATGGGCCTCGGGGACGTCGCCGCGCAGACGGTGCCGAAGATGATCCTCCTGTCGCCGCCGCGCTCGGGCGGCGCGATCGGCACGCGCGCGTTCATCCCCGCGCGCGTCCACACCTCGATCGGCGCCCTCATGGCGGCATCCGTCGCCGCGGCCGTGCGCATCCCGCACACCGTCGCGCACGGGCTCGCGGCCGCGCCCTCCGATGCAGACGTGACCGACGTCGAGCATCCCGGCGGGACGCTCCCCGCGCGGGTGCGCGTCACGCGCGACGCCGACGGGGCGTGGCACGCGGCATCCCTGTCGCTGCGGACGGCGCGCAAGATCTTCGACGGGCGCGTCTTCCCGCGCCCCCGGCTCTAGGCGCATCGGCGCCGCCGTCAGAGAGGACACGACATGGCCGTCCCGGAGAACTTCGATGTGGCGCATCTCGGGCCCGTCGAGCTGCTCACCCCCTCGTTCGACGAGAGCCTGTGGTTCTTCCGCGACCTGCTCGCGATGCGAGAGGTCGCCCGCATCGGCGACTCCGCGTACCTGCGGACGTGGGACGAGTACCAGCTGTACACGGTCAAACTGACGGCGACGGATGCCGCGGGCGTCGGCCGCACGTCGTTCCGGGCTTCGAGCCGCGACGCGCTCGAGCGGCGGGTCGCCGCGATCGAGGCGACGGGCCTTGGCGACGGATGGACCGACGGCGAGGTCGGCACGGGGCCCACGTTCCTGTTCCGCGACCCCGACGGGCACGCCATGGCGGTCTACTACGAGACCGACCGCTATGTCGCGACCGACGACAGGCCGGCGCTGAAGAACCAGGCCTCCGCGTTCCCCGGGCGCGGCGTCAACGCCCGCCGACTCGACCACATCAACTACCTCGCGAAGGATGTCGAGGCGTGCGGCGCGTTCGTCGCGGACGCGCTCGGGATGCGGGAGTCCGAGCGCATCCGGCTCGACAACGGCCGCTTCGCGGCCTGGTGGTTCCACTTCGGGCTCAAGTCCTACGACGTCGTCTACTCGGACGACTGGACCAGGCACGGCAACCGCCTGCACCACATCGCCTTCGCGCCGGACACGCGCGAGGACATCCTCAAGGCCGCCGACATCTTCCTGGAGAACGGCATCCACATCGAGTCAGGACCCCACAAGCACGCCATCAACCAGACGTTCTTCCTGTACGTGTGGGAGCCCGGCGGCAACCGCATCGAGTTCGCGAACGCCGGGGCCCGTCTGCTGCTCGACCCGGATCAGCCGGTCGTCGAGTGGTCGGAGCAGGAGCGCCGCAAGGGCCAGGCGTGGGGCATGAAGACGATCGAGAGCTTCCACACGCACGGCACGCCCGTCGTGTGACCGCCCGGCCCGGCCCCGGCCGGGCCTCAGCGCCAGACGTCGGCGGCGACGTCGACGACCTCGCGCACCTTCGCCCACTGCTCGTCCTCGGTGAGCACGTTGCCCTCCTCGGTCGACGCGAAGCCGCACTGCGGGCTCAGCGCCAGCTGACCGAGCGGCGCGAAGGCCGAGGCCTCGTCGATGCGACTGTGCACGGCCCCGGGCTCCTCGAGCTCGCCGCTCTTGGTCGTGATGAGACCCAGCACGACGGTCTTCTCGCCCTCGGGAAGGAACCGCAGCGGCTCGAAGCCGCCCGCGCGCTCGGAGTCGTACTCGAGGAAGTAGCCGTCGTACGCCGTGTTGCCCAGCAGCTGCTCGGCCACCGGCTCGTAGCCGCCCGACGAGATCCACGTCGAGCGGAAGTTCCCCCGGCACACGTGGGTCGTGACGACGAGGTCGTCGGGCTTGCCCTCGAGCACGCGGTTGAGCAGCGACGCGTACCGCTCGGCGATGCCGTCGGTCTCGATGCCGCGCTCCTTCGCCTTCGCGAGCTCGACGTCGGAGCACAGGTACGCCCACGCCGTGTCGTCGAACTGCAGGTACCGGGCGCCTGCGTCGTAGAACGCCGCGACGGCATCGCGGTACGCCTGCACGAGGTCGTCGACGATCGCGTCGCGGCCGTCGTAGGCGGCGGAGTCGATGTGCCCCGGCTCGAGCCGGAAGTCGAGGACCGTCGGCGCGGGGATCGTGAACTTGGGCGTCGCGCCCGTCGCCTTCGCGGCCTCCTGCACGGCGCGGAAGTGGCCGAGGAAGGGGTGGTCGCTCGAGAAGCCGATGGGGCCCGACACGTGCACGCCGCGGGGCTTGGTCTGGACACCCTGGAACTGGATGCCGTGATCCAGCTCGACGATGTCGACGCCGTCGAGGAAGCCGAAGAAGTCGAAGTGCCACCACGACCGGCGGAACTCTCCATCGGTCGCGACCTTCAGGCCCGCATCGGCCTCCTTCGCGACGAGGTCCGCGATCGCGGCGTCCTCCACCGCCCGCAGCTGCTCATCCGTCACCTCGCCCAGAGCGCGTCGTCGGCGTGCGTCGGCGACGGCTGCGGGGCGGAGGAAGCTGCCGACGATGTCGGCGCGGAACGGCGGGCTGACAGTCACCGTTCGATCCTACTGACGCCCCTCGCGCACGGCACCCGAGCCGTAACGCGCGGATATCAGAACACGTACTCCATGAGCTCGGTCCCGAGCGTGCGGAACACTTCGTGCGCGCGCACCCTGTGCATGATCGAGAGGTCGTCGAAGCACACGATGAGCGCGTACGAGACGCCGGCCCGCGGCCCCGCGAGAACGCCCGCCTCGACGCGGACGCCGGCATCCCGGCCCGTCTTGTTGATGAACAGCAGCCCGTGCTCGTCGTTCTCGTGCGAGAACGGGTCGAGCCCGGTCGCGGAGGCGACGAGGGAGAGGTCGTGGTTGAGGCTCAGCCACTCCGCGACCTGAGCGCTCACCCCGGGCGAGACCGCCTGCGAGTTGACGAGCGCGGCGAACAGCTCCGCCAGCTCGCCCGCCGAGCCCAGTGCCACGTGCGGGGCGTCGTCCGGACCCCGCTCGTCGCGGAACCCGTCGAGCAGCGCCGTGCGCGACAGGCCCAGCTGCTCGATGCGCGCCCGCACGGCGGGAAGACCGACCCGGCGCAGCAGGGCGTTCGCGGCCAGCGTGTCGCCCGCCGACGCCGTGAGCACCGCGAGGTCGATGACGGGCAGGGCGGGCGCCTTGAGGTGCTGCCACACGCCCCCGACGTCGACGCGCGGCAGGATCGCGCGGTCGATGATCTCGAACCCGTCGAGCGTGCCGGCCTCCATCGCCGCCGCGACCTCGACGAGCAGCGGCACGACCCCGAGCCCCGCGATCGGCAGCGTCACGAAGTCGTCGCCGGCGAGCACCGACGTGCCGCGGTCGAGGTCGTTGATGCGCACCGACACGCGCGCGCCTGACGTCGCCAGCGCGTCGAGCGCCTTGAGCGTCGACGTGAACGACCTGCGTCCGATCGCGGCGCGCTTGGGCAGTCGCCTGCCGCTGCGTCGCGACCCCCGCAGAGAGAGGCCGTCGCGCTTGGGCGGGTCCTGAGCAGGGCGCAGAGCGCCCGTGTCGAAGGGCTCAGGGGGCATGCCCACGGGCGGGGTTCCTTCCGATGCGGTGAAGCGTGGGGAGAGGGTGCGCCGTTCGGCGCGAGTGAGGTGCATCCGTGCTGTTCTGTTGTGTCGTGTCTGTCGTGTCGTGCTCTCAGGAGGATGCCGCGGCCCCCGCGCGCTCGGGACCTGCGGCGGGTGTCACCAGATCGTGACGCGCTGATCCGCGGGGAGCCAGAGCGCGTCGCGCTCGGTGACGCCGAACGCGTCGTAGAACGCGTCGACGTTGCGGACGATCTGGTTGCAGCGGAACTCGTTGGGCGAGTGCGGGTCGATCGTCAGGAGCCGGATCGTCTCGGCGTCGCGGCCCTTCTGCTGCCAGATCTGGCCCCAGCTCAGCAGGAGGCGCTGGATGCCGGTGAAGCCGTCGATCTCGGGTCCCGTCGCGGAGCCCGTCGGCGCGTCGTCTCCGAGCGAGAGCGCATAGGCCTTGATCGCGATGCCGAGGCCGCCGAGGTCGCCGATGTTCTCGCCGATCGTGAGGGCTCCGTTGACCTTGTACTGCTCGTCCAGGCCCACGGGGGTCAGGGCGTCGTACTGCGCGATGAGGTTCTTCGTGCGCTCCTCGAAGGCCGCGCGGTCGTCGTCGGTCCACCAGTCGCGGAGGGACCCGTCGCCGTCGAACCGGCTGCCCTGGTCGTCGAAGCCGTGGCCGATCTCGTGGCCGATCACGGCGCCGATCCCGCCGTAGTTGGCCGCGGCATCCCGATCGGCCTCGAAGAACGGGTACTGCAGGATCGCCGCGGGGAACACGATCTCGTTCATGAGCGGGTTGTAGTACGCGTTGACCGTCTGCGGCGTCATGAACCACTCGTCGCGGTCGATGGGCTTTCCGACCTTGTCGAGCTGGCGGTCGTGCTCGACGACGTGAGAGCGAGCGACATTGCCGACGAGGTCGGTCGCGTCGACCTCGAGCGCCGAGTAGTCCTTCCAGGTCACGGGGTAGCCGATCTTCGGCGTGAAGGCGTCGAGCTTCGCGAGGGCGCGCTCTCGCGTCTCGGCGCTCATCCACTCGAGGCCCGTGATGCTCTGCCGGTATGCCTCGACGAGGTTCGCGACGAGCTCGTCCATCGCCACCTTGGCGGCCGGCGGGAAGTGCCTGTCGACATAGACCTTGCCGATCGCCTCGCCCATCGCGGCCTCGGCGAGGCCGACGCCGCGCTTCCAGCGATCGCGGATGACGGGGACGCCCGTGAGCTGCGTGCCGTAGAACGCGAAGTTCTCCTGCACGAAGTCGTCCGTGAGGAAGGGCGCGGCGGCGTGCACGATCTGGAAGCGCAGCCAGTCCTTCCAGTCTCCGAGCCGCTCCTCCGTCAGAAGGGCCCCGAGGCCCTCGAGGAAACTGGGCTGGTACACGACCACCTCGGCGAAGGCGTCCTCGTGGTGGGGCGCGATGCCCTCGAGCCACGGGCGCAGGTCGGCGCCTGCGAGGCCCTGCAGCTCGTCCCACGTCTTGAGGTTGTAGGTCGCGACGGCGTCGCGGCTCTTGACGTTGTCCCAGTGGTGCGTCGCGAGCTCGGTCTCGAGCGCCACGATGCGTTCGGCCGCGGACGCGGCATCCGCGATCCCGGCGAGCTCCAGCATGCGCTCGACGTGCGCGCGGAACTCCGTGCGCGTCTCGTCGAAGTTCTCGAGGCGGTAGTACGACTCGTCCGGGAGCGACAGCCCGCCCTGCACGAGGAAGGGCACGTACCGGGTCGGGTCGCCCGGATCGGGCTCGACGTAGAGCACGACGAGGCCTGCGACGCCGTCGCGCTCGAGCGAGCCGACGGTGCGCAGGAGCTCGGGGATCGACGAGATCGCGTCGACGGCCGCGAGGCGGGGCTCGAGCGGGGATGCCCCGAGCTCGGCGATGCGCCCCTCGTCCATGAAGCTCGTGTAGAGGTCGCCGATCTTGCGCGCCTCGGTGCCGGGCTCGGCATCCTGCGACTCCTCGACGATCGCGCGCACGTCCTTCTCGGCCTGCTCGGCGATGAGATGGAACGAACCCCAGCGCGCCTTGTCGGACGGGATCTCGGTGCGCTCGAGCCATGCGCCGTTGACGTGTCGGAAGAGGTCGTCCTGGGGGCGGATCTCGGGGCTCAGCTCGTCGAGCTCGAGACCGGAACGGAGGGCGTCGGTCATGCGTTCCAGAATAGGCGTCCGCGGGTGCCGTCGAGACCGGTCTCGCCGCCGAGCCCTGGCCCGCCCGCCGATTCGGGGAGGATCCCCCGCGGCGCCCACCGCCGAGGCCCGTCTCGGCGGCGGGTGAGCCTCAGTACTCCGCGCGGTTGCACGCGGCGAGCCCCGGCTCGCCCGACAGCCGCGCCTTGGTCCATTCGACGAGCTGGGGCACGAGCGGCGAGTCCGGCTCGACGAGCTGCACGTGGCTGCGGCCCGCGTAGAGGCGGTAGTCGACGGGCCTGCCCGCGTCGCACAGGCCCCGCACGAAGGCGTCCTGGGCCGCGGGGGTCACGAGCGGGTCGTCCTTGCCCTGCGCGAGGAGCACGGGCGCCGTGATGGTCGCCGGCGGGATGTTCTCGACGAGTCGCCGGCCGAACGGGCCCTCGTTCGGGCTCTTCGCCATGATCTCCGGGTCGCGCGAGAGTCCCAGCGCCGTGAGCAGGGATGCGAAAACGCCCGGCTCGGCGAGGCACCGCCCCGCCGCCTCGCGCACCGTCACCTCGGCGCCGGGGCGCACGTATTCGCGGAACGTCACGTCGGGGTAGATCGAGGTGAAGCCGGCGATCGCGAACGATCCGAAGATCGATCCGCCCGGCACGTCGGGCAGGGCGTCGATGAGACCGGGGAGATTGGATGCCGGCGCGAGCGCCGCGACGCCCGCGAGCCCGACATCGGGCGCGTACGAGTCGGCGATCGCTCCGGCCCACAGCGCCGCGGCGCCGCCCTGCGAATGCCCCCACGCGACCGTCTGGCCGCCGAGGTCGGCCGCCTCGAGCTGACGCGCGGCGCGGACGGAGTCGAGCGCTGCACGCCCCGTGGGCTGTCCGATCAGGTAGGGATGCGGCGTCCCGGTGCCGAGTCCGATGTAGTCGGTCGCGACGAGGGCCCACCCGTTCGCGAGGATCTCGGGCAGCACGAAGAGGGCGCCCGACTCGAACGGCTCGGCCAGCAGTGAAGGGGCGCACTGCTGCGCGAAGCCCGTCGTGCCGTGCGTCCACTCGATGACGGGCCACTTCCCGAACCCTTCCGCGGGGACCACGACGAGACCGCTCGCGACGGCGGGCGTTCCGTCGCCGTTCGTCGTCGTGTAGAGGATGCGCCACGCGCGCGCCCCCTCGGGCACCTCTCGCGTGAACGGCTCGGAGCGGATCAGCTGCCCGGGCTCGGAGGGAACGGTGCGCGGAGCCGCGTAGAAGTCGTCGGTCACAGGCGCGCCCGAGCGCAGGGCCACGCTCGCGGCGCCCGCGGCCACGGCGAGGACGACCGCTGCGACGGCCGCGATCGTGCGGGTCCAGCGCGAGAGCGCGGAGGGTGCGGCATCCGTCCCCTCGCGCACGGCGCGCGCGCCGCGGACCGCGCGCCACAGCTCGAGCAGGCCCACGATGACCAGGCGCGCGCCGAACACGACGGCGACGATCAGGAGCGTGATGTCGGGCCAGAGCAGGGCGAGCAGGCCGAACGCGACGCCGGCGAGGCCGAGGAGGAGCGCCGCGATCCGCGCGTCGAGGGTCTGCCCGCGGCGGAAGACCGACAGCACCGACAGGACGCCGTTCACGATCAGCGCGACGCCCACCACGAGTGCCACCACGCGAACGGTGAGACCCGGGAACACCAGGACGAACACGCCCGCGACGATCCACAGGACCGCCGCGAGGACGTGCCAGCGCGGGGTGCGCTCGCCCTCCTCGGACTGGCCCCCGCCGACGAGCTCGAGGAGGCCGGCGAGGACGAGTCCCGCGCCGATGAGCAGCGCGAGGACGCCGAGCGAGGTCGTGGGGCGCGTGATGACGACGGCGCCCAGAGCGACGGACGCGAGGCCGACGACTGCGCGCACCCAGCGCGGGAGCCTCGCGAACCAGGGCCGGATGCGACCGCGCGGGATGACGGACTGAGTCATGAGCCCTCCCTCTCGTCGCCAATCTAGGGCCGGCCGCGCCGCCGCTCGTCGCGAAACGCTGCGTCCAGGCGTGCCCGCGACCCATCGTGCGGACGCGGCGGCGCGCGTCCGGCCCTACGGCGCATGGGAGCCGCGCGACGCGCAGCACGCAGGCCGAGCGACGCGCAGCACGCAGGCCGCGCGGGCCGCGCGAGTGCCGCCGTAGGCTCGACGGGTGGCCGCCCGAGAGACGCTGAATCGCGACATCCTGCGGCTCGCCGTGCCGGCCCTGGGCTCGCTCGTCGCAGAGCCGCTCTTCCTCATCGTCGACTCGGCGCTCGTGGGCCATCTCGGCGTCACGCCCCTCGCGGGCCTCGGGATCGCCTCCGCCGTCCTGCAGACGATCGTCGGGCTCATGGTGTTCCTCGCGTACTCGACGACGCCCGCCGTCGCGCGACGGTTCGGAGCGGGCGACACGCAGAGGGCCGTGTCGGTCGGCATCGACGGGATGTGGCTCGCGCTGGGTCTCGGCGCCGTGCTCGCAGTCGCCGGCTACCTCGCGACGCCGACGCTCGTCGCGCTCTTCGGCGCCTCGCCCGCCGTCGCCGAGCAGGCGGAGACCTATCTCGGCCTCTCGATGTGGGGACTTCCCGCGATGCTCGTCGTGTTCGCCGCGACGGGTCTCCTGCGCGGTCTCCAGGACACCGTCACGCCGCTGTGGATCGCGGGCGTCGGCTTCGCGGCGAACGCGCTGCTGAACTGGCTCTTCATCTACGGCTTCGGCTGGGGCATCGCGGGCTCGGCGGCCGGCACGGTCGTCGCTCAGTGGGGCATGGTCGCCGCCTACGCCCTCGTGGTCGGGAGGCTCGCGCGGCGGCATGCGGCATCCATCCGCCCGGAGGGATCTGGCGTGCGGGGCTCGGCGCGCGCGGGGAGCTGGCTGTTCCTGCGCACCGTGTCGCTGCGGATCGCCCTGCTCGCGACCGTGGGAGTCGCGACGGGCCTCGGCACGCACGAGCTCGCGGGGTGGCAGGTCGTGTTCACGCTCTTCTCGACGGCCGCGTTCGCGCTCGACGCGCTCGCGATCGCGGCACAGGCCCTCGTCGGCAAAGGGCTCGGCGCGGGCTCGCTCGACGACGTGCAGCACGTGCTGCGGCGAACGGTCGCGTGGGGCGCATGGTTCGGCGTCGTCGTGGGCGCGGTCATCGGCGCGCTGTCCGGAGTCATCGGGCTGCTGTTCACCGGGGATGCCGGGATCGCGGCGCTCATCCAGCCTGCGCTCATCGTGCTCGCCGTCGCACAGCCCGTGTGCGGCATCGTCTTCGTGCTCGACGGCGTGCTCATCGGCGCGGGCGACGCGAAGTACCTCGCGATCGTGGGGGTGCTCAACCTCGTGCCGTTCCTGCCGGCGCTGCTCGTCGTCGCGCTGACGCACCCGACGGATGCCGCGGGCCTCGCGTGGCTGTCCGTCGTCTTCTTCGGCGTGTACATGCTCGCGCGGCTCGCGACGCTCGGCCTGCGCGTGCGCGGGACGACGTGGACGACCGCCGGAGGCTGACGCTGCCTCCCCCGGAGCACGTCACGCGCGCGCTCCACAGGACGCGACCCGCGTCATCGAACGCTCTGGCGGTCTGGCATCGTGGCGCTCCCCGCCCCACAATGGAAAGGTGCTCACGATGACCGAACCGCAGGTGTGGACACTGATCGGCGTCTTCGCGGCCGCGATGTTCGGGATGATCGCGATCGTCTCGACCCTGTTCGTGAACGTCGTTCGCAGCGAGGTCGGACGACTGAGCACCAAGCTCGACAACCTCGACCGCGACGTCCGGGCGCTCATGCGCCACACCTTCGGCACCGACCGCGGCTGACCGCCGCTGCGGCGCTCACGCCCAGCGGCGGCACCACTCGTACATCACGACGGCCGCCGCGGCGCTCGCGTTGATCGACCGCGTCGAGCCGTACTGCGTGATCTCGACGACTCCGGATGCCGCCGCCAGCGCCTCGTCCGACAGTCCAGGGCCCTCCTGTCCGAACAGCAGGACGCAGCGCTCGGGCAGGTCGGCCTCGTCGACGGCGACGGAGCCTGGCACGTTGTCGACGGCGACGATCGGCAGCTCCGCCTCCCGCGCCCACGCGGCGAAGGCCGCGACATCCTCGTGATGCCGAACGTGCTGATAGCGATCGGTCACCATCGCGCCGCGCCGGTTCCAGCGACGCCTGCCGATGATGTGCACTTCGGCGGCGAGGAACGCGTTGGCGCTGCGCACGATCGAGCCGATGTTCATGTCGTGCTGCCAGTTCTCGATCGCGACGTGGAACGGATGCCGCCGCCCGTCGAGCTCCGCCACGATGGCCGCCAGGGTCCAGTACCGGAACTCGTCGACGACGTTGCGGGCGTCGCCGTTCGCGAGCAGCTCCGGGTCGTAGCGGGGGTCGTCCGGCCAGGCCTGCGGACCCCCCGGCCACGGGCCGACGCCGACGGGAAGCGTCGGCTCGTCGGCGGTCGCGTCGGTCACCATCCGAGGCTATCCCGCGAGCGCCGCGGCCCGCCGCGCGATCGCCCACGTCCCGAGGCCCGACACGAGGAACACGGCCGCGAGCGCTGCCCACCCGCCGAAGCCGTGCGTCAGGACAGTCGCGTTGACGACGAGCGGCGCCGCGAGCGCGCCGAGCGAGTAGCCCATGCTGAACACGCCCTGGTACGTGCCGGCCCGCACGGGATCGGCGAGCTCGAAGCTCAGGCCCCATCCGCCGGCCTGCGAGAGCACTTCGGCGAAGGCGTGAGCGAGAGCCGCCGCGACGACGACAGCGACGGCGAGCCACGGCGAGAGCCCCGCCGCGGCCGCGTACACGAAGCAGGCGGCCGCCATGAGCCAGGCCGCGATCGCCGATACACGCGCCGCCCGGCGCAGATCGTGCGTGCCCCTCGAGAGCGGCACCTGGAAGCAGATCACGACGACGGTGTTCATGATCAGCACAGCCGACACGAGCGTCTCGGGCGCCGTCGTCTCGCGGGCGATCCACAGCGGAACGGCGAGCTCGCCGACTCCGAACTGCATGCCGAACACGGCGCTCGCGAGCGTCAGGAGGAGGTATCGCACGTCGAGCCACGGCGAGTGCGCCCATCGCGCCCGCCGAGCGGCGCGCCTCGTCGCGAGCGCGTCGATCGAGCCTGTCGCCGTCGTGACGGCCACCGCCGCCGCGGGCGCGTCGACGGCCGACGGGAGCTTCACGAGGCGCAGGATCGCGCCGAGGGACGCGAGACCCGCGAGGACGAGGAAGGCGCGATACGCCTGCGCCGTGCCGATCGCGAGCGCGATCGCGCCGATGCCGCTGCCGACCGCGATCGACACGTTGGTGACGGTGCGCAGCACGGCACGGGCGTGCACGCGGGCCTCGCCGTCGAAGGCGCGGGCGATGATCGCCATGCGCGTCGAGTTGGCCATCTGGCCGAACGCGCCGACGACGACCGCGATGACGAGGGCGGAGGCGAAGTCGCTCGTGAACGCGTATCCCACCAGGCCCAGGCCCTCGAGCGTCGTCGCGCCGACGATGAGGCGCTTGGCGCTCATGCGGTCGGCGAGCCACCCGCCCGCGAGCGAGGCGACGATGCCGACGCCGCTGGACGCCGCGAGCACGATCGCGACCTCGTGCGCGGGCAGCTTCACGATGAGCGTGAAATAGAGCACCGTCACCGTCAGGAAGATCCCGCGCCCCACGCGACCGATGAGAGTGGCGGTCACGAGGATGCGGAGGACCGGATCGCTGACGGATGCCGCGAGCCGCGCGAGGGGCGAGGGCCTCTGCGCGGCGGGCACGGGAACGGGCGCTGTCTGGGTGGAGCTCACCCGACAGTTCTCGCAGAGGCGTCCGCGGGAGAGAATCGATGTAGCGTTGTGCTTCATGCTGCGATACGTCCTCAACGAGGCGGATGTCGCGGCCGTCCGGTTCGGCATCTCTCCCCTGTGCGAGCTGGGCCTGTCGCTGCGCGCCATCCGCGACCCTTCCCGCTATCCGCTGCAGCTGCCGTGGCTCGCCCGCACGGAGCGGGCGCGGTCGGGGCTCGACCTCGCGGCGCTGACGGCCCTCGTCGACGAGCGGCTGTGGACGCCCGACTTCCTCAATCCGCGCCCCGAGTCGCCGCTGACCCGCATCGAGGACGAGCTCGACGCGCTGTCGGGCCTGTCGGCGGCGGAGTTCCGGCGCGACCTCGTCGCCGTCCACGGGCACGTCCCCGCCGCGTTCGCGGGGCCTGCGCGAGCAGCGGTGCGGCGCCTCGTCCGAGCGCTCCGAGAGCTGTGGGACGCGACGTTCGAGCCGCACTGGCCGCGCATGCGCGCCGTGCTGGAGGCCGATGTCGTGCACCGCGGCCGCCAGATCGCGCAGAGCGGCCTGTCGGCGATGCTCAACGGCATCTCGTCGACCGTCGACTACGCCGACGGGGTCGTGTCGGTGCGCCTGAGGGATCCGACCGATCGCACCCAGCGCATCGGAGGGTCGGGGCTCACTCTCGTGCCGACGATGTTCACGCGCCGCGGCTCGGCACCCGTGGGCGACGGACCGCCCATGATCATGTACCCGGCGCGCGGGCAGGGCGCGCTGTGGGAGACCGAGCGCGTCGCGAACCCGGACGCGGTCGCCGCCGTTCTCGGCCAGCCCCGGGCGCGGCTGCTCGCGGCGCTCGGTGAGCCCGCGTCGTCCACAGAGCTGGGCGTCCGGTTCGACGTGACGACGTCGGCGGTCAACCAGCACCTGCGAGTGCTGCGGGATGCCGGGCTCGTGACCTCGACCCGCTACGGCCGCAGCGTCCTCTACCTGCGCAGCGAGCTGGGCTCCCGGCTGCTCTCGCCGTTCGGATGACCCCTTTTCGGGAGACCGAAGAGAGAGTAAGGTTTCGGCATGCCGAAATCCGAGCTGCTTCGGGATGCCGCCCCCCGGCGCTCGGGGCGCGCTCCGAGCACGCCGAGGCTCGCGTGGCTCATCGGACCCGCCCTCGTCGCGGGCGTCGCCTATCTCGACCCCGGCAACGTCGCGAGCAACATGACGGCGGGAGCCCGCTACGGGTACCTGCTCGTCTGGGTCGTCGTCATCGGCAACGTCATGGCGTGGCTCATCCAGTACCTGTCGGCCAAGCTCGGGATCGTCACGGGCAGGAGCCTTCCCGAGACGCTCGGCGACCGCATCCGCAGTCCGTGGGCACGGCGCGCCTACTGGCTGCAGGCGGAACTCGTCGCGATGGCGACCGACATCGCCGAGGTCATCGGCGGCGCGGTCGCGCTCGATCTGCTGTTCGGCATCCCGCTCCTGTGGGGCGGCGCGATCACGGGGGCCGTGTCGATCGTGCTCCTCATGCTGCAGTCGCGCCGCGGCCCGAAGACGTTCGAGTTCGTCGTGATCGGGCTCGTCGCGATCATCGCGCTGGGCTTCACGTTCGGGGTCTTCGTCGCGCCCCCCGATCCGGCCGGGATCGTCGGCGGGCTCGTGCCGCGGTTCGAGGGCACCGACTCGGTGCTGCTCGCGGCATCCATCCTCGGCGCGACGATCATGCCGCACGCGATCTACGCGCACTCGGCGCTCGCGCGCGACCGGTTCTCGCCCTTCCCGTCGCACACGAGAGGCGGGATGCCGCGGCCAGGAGCGGATGCCGCCTCCGACCTCGCGGCCCTGCGCGGCATCCCGACGGCGCGCCTGCTGCGCGCGACGCGATGGGACGTGAGCATCGCGATGCTCATCGCCGGCACCGTGAACCTGTGCATCCTGCTGCTCGCCGCGGCGAACCTCGCGGGCGTCCCCGGCACGGACTCGCTCGAGGGCGCGTACGCGGCGCTGCGCGACGGGCTCGGCCCGCTCGTGGCGACGCTGTTCGCCGTCGGCCTGCTCGCAAGCGGCCTGGCCAGCACGTCGGTCGGCGCATACGCGGGCGCCGAGATCATGCACGGCCTCCTGCACGTGCGCGTGCCGCTGCTGGCACGCCGGCTCGTGACGCTCATCCCGGCGCTCGTGATCCTCGGCGCGGGGTTCGACCCGACGGTCGCGCTCGTGCTGAGCCAGGTCGTGCTGTCGTTCGGCATCCCGTTCGCGCTCATCCCGCTCGTCGCGCTGACGGCAAGGGCCGACGTGCTCGGCGCGTTCCGCAACCGCGCCGCGACGACGGCAGCGGGGGTCGCGGCATCCGTCTTCCTCGTCGCGCTCAACGGCGTGCTGCTGTGGCTCGTCTTCACGGGCGGGTGACGGGACGACCCGGCCGGTAGCCTGACTCCGTGGCCTCCCCCGCCGTCGACGACTACCTCAAGACGATCTACCACCACACCGAGTGGCAGGACGCCCGCATCACGCCGTCGCAGATCGCGGTCGTGCTGGGGCTCGCCCCGTCGAGCGTCACCGAGATGGTGCAGAAGCTCGCCGCGCAGGGGCTCGTGACCCACCGGCCGTACGGTCCGATCGGCCTGACGCCCGAGGGCGAGAAGCGCGCCGCCGCGATCGTGCGGCGCCATCGGCTCGTCGAGACGTGGCTCGTGCGCGAGTTCGGCTACGGGTGGGACGAGGTGCACGAGGAGGCCGAGGTCCTCGAGCACGCCCTGAGCGACCGGCTCCTCGAGGGCATCGACGAGCGGCTGGGGCGGCCGAGGTTCGATCCGCACGGCGACGCGATCCCGGATGCCGAGGGCCGTGTGCACCGTGAGCCCTTCGTGCTTCTCGCCGACGCGGCGCCCGGCCACTCCGGACGCGTGCTGAGGGTGAGCGACCGCGACTCCGCGCTCCTGCGGGCGCTGCTCGACGTGGGCATCGACGTCGGCCGCGCCGTGCGGGTGCGCGATGCCGCGACCGCCGCCGTCGACGGCGGCCCCGAGCTCGCCCTTCCGGAGGGCGCGGCGGAGGCCGTGTGGCTCACCGCCTGATGCCGGGATTGCTGCCGTAGCCTTCTCCGCGCCGGCACGCTCACGAACAGGTCTGCTCGCCGCGCTGCCGCCCTGCTCGCGCGTCAGAGCGCGGCGACCTGCGCCGCCTTCGCGAACGGCCACTGCACGCGCGCCGCCCGCTCGCACACCGCCCACAGCCGCGTCGCGATCTCGGGCGAGCGCGTGATCGCCGACGGGCGCACCCGCTGCGGCTCGCCCCGAGCGCCGAACCGCGGGCCGTAGCATCCGCCGCTCTCGGCATCCGGATCCACGAGCGCGCGCACGAGCGGCCACGCGCCGTGCTCCTTCGACTGCGAGATCGGCCCCTGCAGGTTGTCGACGAAGCGCTTCCATCGGGACGGCTGGTTGACCCCCAGGATCCCGGGCGTGCGGCCGCCGATCGAGTATCCCGGATGCGCGACGAGGCTTCCGACGGGGACGTTCGCCGCACGCAGGCGCCGGTCGGCTTCGTATCCGAGCGCCGCCGTCGCGACCTTGGACTGCACGTACGCCCGCCACGCCGTGTATCCCGTCGCCAGCTGCGGGTCGACGGGGTCGTACCGCCAGATCGACGTCGACATGCTCCCGAGCCACACGATGCGACCGGATGCCGCCGCCAGCGCCGGGAGCAGCTCTCCCGCGAGCGCGAAGTGGCCCAGGGCATTCGTCGCGAAGACGAGCTCGTTGCCGTCGCCGGTCGTCGTGCGGATCGACGGCGGGTGCACGATCCCGGCATTGAGGAGCACGCCGTCGATCGGACCGCTCGTCGCGGCGGACGCGGCGGCCGCGCGCACCGAGCCGAGGTTGCTCGTGTCGAGCACGAGGGTCTCGACGCGGCCGTCGCCCTCGGGATTGCGCCGCAGGACGGCCGCCTTCGCGGCCGTGAGGCGGTTGGGACTGCGCCCTGTCATGACGACGCGCGCTCCGGCGCCCAGCAGCTGTTCGGACGAGAAGAACCCGAGCCCCGCGTTCGAGCCCGTCACGAGATAGCGGCGGCCGGAGAGGTCGGGAAGGTGAGAGGGATCCCATGCCTGTCGCACCACACGTCGACCCTACGCCTTCGGCAGCGGCGCTCTCCGCCGCCGCTGCCGTGGGCACGACGCCGAAGCCCTAGGCTTGGCCCCATGCGGACGCGCGCCGACATCGAGTGCTGGCTCACCGACATGGACGGCGTGCTCGTCCACGAGAACCGCCCGATACCGGGGGCCGCCGCGCTGCTCGCGCAGTGGCGGGACGCCGGAACCCCGTTCCTCGTTCTCACGAACAATCCGATCTTCACGCCGCGCGATCTGAGCGCCCGGCTGCGCGTCTCGGGCCTGGACGTGCCGGAGGACCGCATCTGGACGTCGGCGCTCGCGACGGCCCAGTTCCTGAAGTCACAGCTGCCCGGCGGCACGGCCTTCGTCATCGGCGAGGCCGGCCTCACGACGGCGCTGCACGAGGCCGGCTACATCATGACCGAGTCCCAGCCCGACTACGTCGTCGTCGGCGAGACCCGCATGTACTCGTTCGAGGCGATCACGAAGGCGATCCGCTTCATCAACGCGGGCGCGCGCTTCATCGTCACCAACCCCGATGCGACCGGCCCGACGCCCAGCGGCGTCGTCCCGGCGACGGGGTCGTTCGCGGCCCTCATCACGAAGGCGACCGGCAAGGACCCGTACGTCGTCGGCAAGCCCAACCCCATGATGTTCCGCTCCGCCATGAACCGCATCGGCGCCCACTCCGAGAACACCGGGATGATCGGGGACCGCATGGACACCGACGTCATCGCGGGGATCGAGGCCGGCCTGCACACGGTGCTCGTCCTGACGGGCATCAGCGACGACGCCGAGATCGAGCGGTACCCCTTCCGTCCGGACGAGATCGTCGCATCCGTCGCCGACCTCGTCCGGAAAGAGCCCGTCGAGTCCGACCTGCCCGAGGTGCTCTGATGCCCGAGATCGACGAGTCGCTCGTCGTGCGGGCGCGCAACGGGGCCGAGTGGCGGGCCTGGCTCGCCGAGCACCACGCGGGCGCGAAGGGCGTGTGGGTGCTCCGTCCGCGTGTCGGCGGCGAGCGCGAGCACGTGAGCTACTACGACGCGGTGCGCCAGGCCCTGTGCTTCGGCTGGGTCGACGGCACCGTCAAGCCGTACGACGAGCACGCCGTCGCGATCTGGTTCGCGCCCCGGCGGCCGGGGAGCGCGTGGGCGGCGACGAACAAGCAGCGCGTCGCGGAGCTCGAGGCATCGGGGGAGATGACCGATGCCGGACGCAGCGTGATCGAGGCGGCGAGGCGGCGAGGCGCAGCGGCATGTGGGAGGTGCTCGACGGCCCCGAGGCGGGGATCGAGCCGCCCGAGCTCGCGGCGGCGCTCGACGCGGATCCCCTCGCGCGGGCGAACTGGGACGCCTTCCCGCCCTCCGCGAAGAAGGTCGGGCTCACGGCTGTCGCGATGGCACGCCGGCCCGAGACGAAGGCGTCCCGCATCGCGAGGATCGTCGCGGATGCCGCGCAAGGAAGAAGGCCCTGATGAGCGAGTTCGAGCAGACCCTCCTGTTCGGAGCGACAGGAGTCGTGCTCGTCGGCACGCTCATCGTCTTCGTCATCCAGTACATCCGCAATCGCCGCGACGACGACTGACGCCGTCGCCTAGGCTCGCGATATGTCGCTCGCTCTCGTCCTCGTCGCCATCGCGTGCCTCGTGGCCGCCGCCGTGCTGTGGCAGCGCAACAAGAAGGCGGGCGTCGACGGCGTCGGCAGGGGCGGCACGCGCATCGCGATCATCGTCCTCGTGCTCGGGGGCGTCCTGATCGCCCTCGCGTCCCAGCTGTCGATCTTCCGCTGACCGCCGGGTCCGACAGCCGTCCGGGGCTACTGCGGGGCTACTGCGGGTCGAGCCCGAGGTCGTCGAGGTCGATCGCGGCGAGCCACGTGAGGCCCGCGGCCTCGACGGCGGCCTGCGCGCCCGTCTTTCGATCGACGATGACGGCGACGGCGACGGGCTCCGCGCCCTCGCGGCGCAGGGCCTCGACGGCCTTGAGCGCCGACTGCCCCGTCGTCGAGGTGTCCTCCAGCACGACGACGCGCCTGCCCGCGACCTCCGCCCCCTCGATCTGGCGACCGCGACCGTGGTCCTTGGGCTCCTTGCGCACGACGAAGGCGTCGAGAGGCCGGTGCGTGCGCGCAGACTCGTGCATGACGGCGTTCGCGATGGGATCGGCGCCGAGCGTCAAGCCTCCGACCGCCACGATGCCGTCGACGTCGCGGATGAGATCGAGCATGATGCGTCCGATCGCGGGTGCCGCGCGGTGGTCGAGCGTGAGCTTGCGCATGTCGACGTAGTACGACGCCCTCTTGCCGGAAGACAGCGTGAAGTCCCCGTGGAACACGGCCTCGTCCTCGATGAGGGCGATGAGGTACTGGCGGTCGGCTTCGAGCTCGGGGGTGGAGGCGACGGTCATGCGTACGAGTCTAGGGATGCCGTCATCCGTCGGCGCCGTCCGCGTCGCCTGGCAGGTCGCGCGCGAGGAACGGCACGGGCCACGCGCCGAGCGCGAGCACGGCGAGCACCGTCTGGACGAGGCCCGTCGCGAAATACACGCCCTGCAGCGGCGACCACACGAGCATGAGCGCGATCTCGACGAAGATCCAGATCATCATGACGAGCCCCGCCGCCGCGTGCAGGCCCCACGCGACCCGGAGCCGGCGATGCTGCGCGACGACCGCGAGCGCCTGCGAGCCGCCCACGATCACCCCGAGGACGAGGCCCGGCCACACGAACGAGTCGAACGGCGTGCCGTCGAGCCACTGCAGGGGCACACCCGCGCCGCCCAGGAAGACGCCGAGCACGAACCCGACGAGCGCCGAGACGAGGGAGAACCAGCCCACGACTGCGAGCCCGACGCGAAGGGACGCGGGCGGGCGGACGCTGCGGGCTGCGACGCGGGGCGACGTGTCCATGCCGTCGACGCTACGCGCCCGCTGCCGCGAGCGCACCGCGCGGGAGCCGAGGACCTCTGCGACCCGCCGCGCTCCACCGCCCTCGCTCCCCTCTAGAGTCGGGAGGGACTGCCCGCGATGCCGCCCGCCGGGCGCCTCGCCAGCCTGAGCACAGGAGCACCGTCATGACGCGCATCGGAATCGTCGCCGAACGGCCCGGCGAGACCCGGGTCGCCGCCACTCCGACCACGGTCGCGAAGATCGTCGCGCTCGGCTATGACGTCGCCGTCCAGTCCGGGGCGGGCGCGGCATCCTCGTTCCCCGACGGAGAGTACGCGGCGGCCGGAGCCGTCGTCGTGGGCGCGGCCGAGGCGTGGGCGTCACCCGTCGTGCTGAAGGTCGACCCGCCCGCCCCCGAGGAGATCGCGCGCCTCGCGGACGGGGCGACGCTCATCGGGATGCTGAGCCCCGGCCTGCGCCCCGACCTCGTCGAGGCGCTCGCGACGCGCGGCATCACGGCGCTCGCACTGGACGCCGTGCCGCGCATCTCTCGCGCGCAGTCCATGGATGTCCTCAGCTCCATGGCGAACATCGCCGGCTACCGCGCCGTCGTCGAGGCCGCGCACGAGTTCGGCCGCTTCTTCACGGGCCAGGTGACGGCGGCGGGAAAGGTGCCGCCCGCGAAGGTCCTCGTCGCGGGGGCGGGCGTCGCGGGTCTCGCGGCGATCGGCGCGGCATCCAGTCTCGGCGCGATCGTGCGTGCGACCGACCCCCGCCCCGAGGTCGCCGACCAGGTGCGCTCGATCGGCGGCGAGTACCTTCCCGTCGAGACGGGCGAGCAGATGGTCTCGGCCGACGGCTACGCGAGGGCCACGAGCGAGGCGTACGACCGGCGCGCCGCCGAGATCTACTCCGAGCAGGCGCGCGACGTCGACATCGTCATCACGACGGCGCTCATCCCCGGGCGGGCCGCGCCGCGCCTGCTCACCGCCGCGGACGTCGCCTCGATGAAGCCGGGCTCGGTCGTCGTCGACATGGCGGCGGCGCAGGGCGGCAACGTCGAGGGATCGGTCGCGGGCGAGCGCGTCGTGACGGAGAACGGCGTCGTGATCCTGGGCTACACCGATCTCGCGGGTCGTCTTCCGCAGCAGGCGTCGCAGCTGTACGGCACGAACCTCCTCAACCTCCTGAAGCTGCTCACGCCGGGCAAGGACGGCGTCCCCGTGCTCGACTTCGACGACGTCGTGCAGCGCTCCGCCACTGTGGTGCGCGAGGGGGAGGTCACGTGGCCGCCCCCGCCCGTGCAGGTGTCGGCGACGCCCGCCGCCGCAGCGGCTGCGGCATCCGTCGTCCCTCCCCCGAAGAAGGCGCTCTCCCCCGCCGCGAAGACGGGGCTCGTCGTCGTGGGCATCGCGGCCCTGTTCGCCGTGTGCGCCTTCGCGCCGCCCCCGCTGCCGCAGCACTTCCTCGTGCTGACGCTGTCGGTCGTCGTCGGCTTCTACGTCATCGGCCACGTCGCGCACGCGCTGCACACCCCCCTCATGAGCGTCACGAACGCCATCTCGGGCATCATCGTGATCGGCGCCATGGTGCAGATCACGGCTCCGGATCCGCTCGTCCAGGCGCTCGCGGCGATCGCGGTGCTCGTCGCGAGCATCAACGTCTTCGGCGGCTTCGCCGTGACCCGGCGGATGCTCGCGATGTTCTCGAAGGGAGACCGCCGGTGACGCTCGCCGCCTCCGTCGCGGGGGCCGCCTATGTCGTCGCGGCGCTCCTTTTCATCCTGAGCCTCGCGGGGCTCAGCAGGCACGAGACGAGCCGCCGCGGCGTCGTGTACGGCATCGTCGGCATGGCGATCGCGCTCGTGGCGACCGTGTGGCTCGTCGCGGCGAGCGCGTTCGCCCCCATGTCGGGGTCGGGGATCGGACTCGACCCTGCCGTCGACGCGACGGCGTGGCTGGGGCTGACGCTTCTCGTCGCCGCCGTGCTCGTGGGCGGGGCGATCGGCCTCTGGCGCGCTCGGGTCGTGGAGATGACCGGGATGCCGGAGCTCATCGCCCTCCTGCACTCGTTCGTGGGTCTGGCCGCCGTGCTGGTGGGCTGGAACGGCGCGCTCTACGACACGGGGCTCACGGGAACCCTCGGCGACATCCATCACGCCGAGGTCTTCATCGGGGTCTTCATCGGCGGCGTGACCTTCACGGGCTCTATCGTCGCGTTCCTCAAGCTGTCGGCACGGATCTCGTCGAAGCCGCTCATGCTCCCCGGCAAGAACGCCCTCAACGTCGGCGCCCTCGTCGCGTTCGTCGCCCTGACGGTCTGGTACGTCGCGACGCCCTCGCTGTGGCTGCTCGTCGTCGTGACGGCGCTCGCGCTCGCCCTCGGCTGGCATCTGGTCGCGTCGATCGGCGGCGGAGACATGCCCGTGGTCGTCTCGATGCTCAACAGCTACTCGGGCTGGGCGGCCGCGGCGGCGGGCTTCCTCCTGGACAACGACCTGCTCATCGTGACGGGCGCCCTCGTCGGCTCATCGGGCGCCTACCTGTCGTACATCATGTGCAAGGCCATGAACCGCTCCTTCCTGTCGGTCATCGCGGGCGGCTTCGGCATCGAGGCGGCTTCGGGCCAGGATGCCGACTACGGCGAACATCGCGAGGTCGACGCGGAGTCCGTCGCCGAGCTGCTCACGGCCGCGTCGAGCGTCATCATCACGCCCGGATACGGGATGGCTGTGGCGCAGGCGCAGCACGGCGTCGCCGACCTCGCCCACAAGCTCCGCGAGCGGGGGATCGACGTGCGGTTCGGCATCCATCCCGTCGCGGGACGCCTCCCCGGGCACATGAACGTGCTCCTCGCGGAGGCCAAGGTGCCGTACGACATCGTGCTGGAGCTCGACGAGATAGGCGACGACTTCGCGCGCACCGACGTCGTGCTCGTGATCGGCGCGAACGACACCGTCAACCCCGCGGCCGCGGAGGATCCGGCGAGCCCCATCGCAGGGATGCCGGTGCTGCGCGTGTGGGAGGCGCGCGACGTCGTCGTGTTCAAGCGCTCGATGGCGTCGGGCTACGCGGGCGTGCAGAATCCGCTGTTCTTCCGCGAGAACACGCAGATGCTCTTCGGCGACGCGAAGGACCGCGTCGAGGACATCCTGCGCGCCCTCTGAGGTCTGCAGCGCAAGGCGGGGTCGCAGCGCGTCGTCGGAGGGCGACTCTAGGCTGGATGCATGCGCCTGGCCACCTGGAACGTCAACTCGATCCGCGCCCGCGTCGCCCGCACGGTCGACTTCGCGGTGCGCGAGCACATCGACGTGCTCGCGATGCAGGAGATCAAGTGCACGCCGGAGCAGTTCCCGTACGCCGAGTTCGAGGCGGCGGGCTACGAGGTCGTCGCGCACGGCCTGAACCAGTGGAACGGCGTCGCGATCGCGAGCCGCGTGCCGATCGAGGACGTCGAGCACGCGTTCCCGGGAATGCCCGGGTTCGCGAAGGGGGTCGAGGGCCCCGAGCAGCCGCAGGAGGCCCGCGCGCTCGGCGCGACCGTGGGCGGCATCCGCCTGTGGAGCCTCTACGTCCCCAACGGGCGCTCGCTCGGCGACCCGCACTACTACTACAAGCTCGACTGGCTGTCGGCGCTCGCCGAGCACACGTCGGCGTCGCTCGCCGAGAACCCCGACCTCGCGCTCGCGCTCGTCGGCGACTTCAACATCGCGCCGACGGATGCCGACAACGGCGACCCCGCCGTCGTCCCGGGCTTCTCGACCCACGTCTCGCCCCCTGAGCGCGAGGCGTTCGCGGCTCTGGAGGCCGCGGGGCTGCAGGACGTGGTCCGCCCGCTCGTGCCGACGGGGTACACGTACTGGGACTACAAGCGCCTGCGCTTCCCGCGCAACGAGGGCATGCGCATCGACTTCATCCTCGGGTCGCACGCCTTCGCCGACGCCGTGGCCGGCGCGTCGATCCATCGCGACGAGCGCAAGGGCGAGGCGCCGAGCGACCACGTCCCGGTCGTCGTCGATCTCGACCTCGCGGGCCCCGACGACGACGATCGTCCCATGATCTTCTGACGTGCGGTCGCCCCGCGCCTACGCGGAGAAGCGCTGCGGCTACTCGTCGGGCGTCATGTCGCCCGTCGTCGGCACGCCCGCGGGGGCGTAGCGCAGCTGGACGACGCCCGCGTCGCCCGTGAGCGGCGGCTCGATGAGCGCGAGCCGCGCGGGGGTCGCGCCGTCGGGGAACACTCTCCTGCCCTCCCCCAGCACGATCGGGTGGACCCACAGCCTGAGCTCGTCGAACGTTCCGCCCGCGAGGAGGGTCTGGACGAAGTCGATGCTCCCGACGACGTGGATCTCGGCATGCCGATCGCGCAGCGCGTCGACCTCTGCGAGCACATCGGCGCCGAGCTGCGTCGTCCCCTCCCACTCCAGCGCCGGCGTGCCGCGCGAGGCGACGTACTTCGGCACGCGGGTGAACGTGCGGCCGATGATCCCGACGGCGCCCTCCGTGTGGTGCGGCCAGTACGCCGCGAAGATGTCGTAGGTGCGGCGACCGAGCAGAAGCGCGTCCATCGTCTCGATGTACGCCATCACCTGCTCTCCCACCATCGTGTCGGGGATCGGCGCCTGCCATCCTCCGAACCGGAAGCCCCCCGACGTGTCCTCCTCGGGGCCGCCCGGCGCCTGCGCGACGCCGTCGAGAGTCGTGAACAGGTCGATGACGACACGTCCGCGAGCCGGTGCCTGTGCCATGGTCTTCTCCTTGCTGTCGGAGCCGGAGGTCCGCATCGGGTCCGCAGCCCGTCGGCCGAACCCGTGAGACGATCCTCCGGCGTTCAGGCGGCTGCGGCAGGCGCCGCGGCTCCCGCCTCGATGTGGAACGTCGCGGCGAACCGCTCGAGCAGCGTCTCGTCGCCGCGCAGGACCTGCAGCACGCCGTCGTCGATCGCCGCGAAGGGCGTCAGCTCGCCCGAGATGAGACGGCGGATGCCGGGCCCCGCCGCGAAGACGAGCTCCGGCACGCCGTCCGGCATGCGTCCGCCGACGGGGGGCGCGGGCGGCGCGAGCTGCGCGATCCGCAGCTCGCCGCCGTCGACCTGCACGCGCAGCGCGACGTCGCCGACGTGCACCTCGTAGTCCGCGGGGGGGAGGGCGGCCGCGGCATCCCGCTGGAAGGCCGTTCGCAGGGCGATCGTCAGCGAGTCCGCCGTCACGACGTCGTCGATCCCCGGCTCGCCCATCGCCTGGAACCCCCATCGCCCGAGCGCGACGACGATCGGCTCGAGCTCGCGCCCGTACTCGGTGAGGTCGTACACGAGCCCGCAGCTCTTGAGCGGGATCCGGCGCACGACACCGCCCTCCTGCAGCTCCTTGAGCCGAGCGGAGAGGATGTTGGTCGGGATCTTCGGCAGTCCCTGCTTGAGGTCCGTGTAGCGCCGGGGGCCGACGAGGAGGTCGCGGACGATGAGCAGCGCCCACCGCTCGCCCACGAGCTCGACGGCCGTCGTGACCCCGCAGTACTGGCCGTAGCTGCGGGAGCCCACTCAGTTCACGCCGGGACGCGGGACATCGGCGAACTCGGGGTGATCTGCGACGAACGCCTCAGGACCCTGCTCCGCGGCCTGCGGCTCCATGAACAGGAACCCGAGGCTGTTGCCGTCGGGGTCGTCGAGGTCGCGGCTGTACATGAAGCCGAGGTCCTGGGCGGGACGCGGTTCGGAGCCGCCCGCCGCGAGGCCCGCCTCGATGACGTGGTCGACGTCCTCGCGCGACTCGCGGCTGAACGCGAGCGACACCTGTGCCGTGGTCTGGGGGTCGGCGATGGGCTTGTCGGTGAACGTCGCGAAGAACTCGCGCTTGAGGACCATGAAGAAGACGTTCTCGTCCCACACGATGCATGCGGCGTTCTCGTCGGTGAACTGCGGATTGATGCCGGCGCCGAGGGCCGTGTAGAACGCCTTGCTGCGCTCGAGGTCTGACGTCGGGATGTTGACGAAGATCTGCGTCATGATGTGCTCCCTGTCGGGGCCGGGCATCCGTGCTCCGGCGCTGAACCGATACTTGCAAAAAACAAGCACGCTTGTCAATAGCAAGTAGCGACCCGTTCACCAAGACGACGGTCGTGGGCTTGCCGTCGAACGAGGCCCCGATCCCACGGGTGGGCCCCACGGCGGCATCCGTCTTGCGGGGGATGCCCCGAACCCCGCACGGTCCTACCGTGGAGGGATGGCCGAGGCATCCCCCATCCCGCCGCAGCGACAGGCCGTGCGCCGCACTCCTCCCCGCCCGGACGAGCTCCGGGCCGACGTGTGGATCGCCGGCGGACTGATCGTGGCGGCGATCATCAGCGCGTGGCTCGGGCTCGTCGCGGGGGTCTACGGCACGGACGCCTCGTCGATGACGTGGGGGCTCGTCTATGCCGTCGCCGTCTCTGCGCCCCTCGCCCTGCGTCGCCGGGTTCCGACGCTCGCGCTCGCGCTCGTCGCGATCGCGTTCTTCGCCGGTGTCACGTTCCGCATCCCCGACCTCTATGTCGGCAACATCGCCCTGTTCATCGCGATGTTCACGGTCGGCGCGTGGGTCGACGACCGACGACGGGCGACCCTCGTGCGGGTGCTCGTGATCACGGGCATGCTCGTGTGGCTGCTCGTGATGCTGTTCCAGTCGGCGACGGCCGAGACCGACGAGGGCTTCTCCCGAGCGGGGCTGTTCTCCCCCTTCGCCGCCTTCGCCCTCTTGCAGCTCCTGGTCAACGTGGCGTTCTTCGGCGGCGCCTACTACCTCGGCGACCGCGCGCACGCGAGCGCGCTGTCACGCCGCACGCTCGAGGAGCGCACCGCCGAGCTCGAGAGGGAGCGAGAGCTCACGGCGGCTCAGGCGGTCGCGCTCGACCGCGTGAGCATCGCGCGAGAGCTGCACGACGTCGTCGCGCACCACGTCTCGGCGATGGGAGTGCAGGCCGGAGCCGCCCGCTCCGTGCTCGACCGCGACCCGTCCGCCGCGCGCGACGTGCTCGTCGGCATCGAAGGATCGGCCCGCGATGCGCTCGGCGAGCTGCGCAATCTTCTCGACACGCTGCGCAGGCCCGGCGGCGAAGCCGGTCCCGGCCCCGAGACCGAGGGCGCATCCACTCTGCGACTGGATGCGATCGCCGGCCTCGTGGCGCACGCGAGCGACAACGGGCTGCCCACGACCTTCGCGGTGCTCGGCAGGCCGGTCTCCGCGCCCGATGTCGTGCAGGTGAACCTCTACCGCATCGCGCAAGAGGCGCTCACCAACGCTCGGCGCCACGGCGGGGCGGAGGCGACGGCCGACGTGCGGCTGCGCTACGACCCCGACGCCATCGAGCTCGAGATCACCAACACGGGCTCCGTGCGCGCGACGGGGCGCGCAGGACTGGGCCTGGTCGGCATGCGCGAGCGCGCAGCGGCCTCGGGCGGCGTCATCGAGACGGGACCCCGCCCACGAGGCGGCTACCTCGTCCGCGTCCGCGTCCCCCTCACGAGCCGGTCCGCGGTGCTCGCGTGAGAACGACGCCGATCCGCGTGCTCCTCGTCGACGACCACGCCGTGATGCGCGCCGGCTTCCGCCTCATCCTCGAAGGCGCGGCTGACGTCGAGGTCGTCGGCGAGGCCTCGGACGGCGCGGAGGCGGTCGCGGCGGCGTCCCGCCTCGCTCCGGACGTCGTGTGCATGGATGTGCAGATGCCGGTCATGGACGGTCTGGAGGCCACGCGTCGAATCGTCACGGACCCCGCCTCGACGGCCGCCGTCGTCATCGTCACGACCTTCGACCGCGACGACTACCTGTTCCAGGCGCTCTCGGCGGGCGCGAGCGGGTTCCTGCTCAAGAACGCGGGCCCGGAGGACCTCGTGTCCGCCGTCCGCATCGCGGCGGCGGGCGACGCACTGCTCGCGCCCGAGGTGACGCGTCGGGTGATCGCGCGCTTCGCTGGGGCGGATGGCGCCGCCGGCGCGCCCGCGCACGCCGAGGGCGACCGTGGCGCAGCGGGGGTCGCGGCTCGGTCGTCCGTCGCGGCGGCCGCGCTCGGAGCCGCTCCCGGCCCCGAGCTGACCGATCGCGAGGCAGAGGTGCTCGCGCTCATGGCGGACGCGCTGAGCAATGCCGAGATCGCCGTCCGGCTGCACATAGGCGAGTCGACCGTCAAGACCCACGTGTCGAACGTGCTTCTCAAGCTCGGAGTGCGCGACCGCGTGCAGGCGGTCGTGTACGCCCATCGGCACGGCCTCGCCTGACCTCCCCCGTCCGGCGGAGCCCGAGCCCCGTCGTGGGACGGATGCGCTCGACCGGCGGCATCCGTACCGTTGACCACATCGACCACGACCAGGAGGAGCCGATGCTCGAGCTTCGAGGGATCACGAAGAGCTACGGCGCGCATCGCGTGCTCGACGACGTCTCGTTCGACGTCAGGCCCGGCCGTCTGACGGGCTTCGTCGGCGGCAACGGCGCGGGCAAGACCACGACGATGCGGATCGTCCTCGGCGTGCTCGGAAAGGACGCCGGAACCGTGATGCTGGATGGAGCGGATGTCTCGGCATCCGATCGGCGACGGTTCGGGTACATGCCGGAGGAGCGCGGGCTGTACCCCAAGATGAAGGTGCTCGAGCACATCGTGTACCTCGCGCGCCTGCACGGCTACTCGAAGGCTGATGCGACGACCCGCGCGACGGATCTCCTCGAGAGGCTCGGACTCGGCGAGCGGCTCGGGGACAACGTCGAGACGCTTTCGCTCGGCAACCAGCAGCGAGCGCAGATCGCGGCGGCGCTCGTGCACGAACCCGAGGTGCTGATCCTCGACGAGCCCTTCTCGGGCCTGGACCCGCTCGCCGTCGATGTCGTCGCGGGCGTCCTCCAGCAGTTCTCCGACGCCGGCGCCGCGATCGTGTTCTCGTCCCACCAGCTCGACGTCGTCGAGCGCCTGTGCGACGACCTCGTCATCATCGCGAACGGCGCGATCCGCGCCGCGGGGTCGCGCGACGCCCTCCGCGCGCAGCACGCGCTCCGGCGCTACGAGCTCGTGTCGGCGGGCGACGTGGGCTGGCTCCGCGACGAGCCCGGCGTCACCGTCGTCGACTTCGACGGCGGCTATGCGCTCTTCGACGTCGACGCCGACGCGACGGCGCAGCGCGTGCTGCAGCGCGCCGTCGCCGCCGGCGACGTCGCGAGCTTCGCCCCGCAGCATCCTTCCCTCGCGCAGATCTACAAGGAGGTCATCCAGTGAGCGCCCCCACCTCGCCCGTCCCGTCGTTCGGGCAGAGCGTCTGGCTCGTCGCCGAGCGCGAGATCGGCTCGAAGCTGCGCAGCAAGGCGTTCCTCATCTCGTTCGCGATCCTGTTCGCGGGCGCTCTCGCCCTCGTCGTGTGGGGGGGCTTCTCGGCCCGCGACGACTCCGGGACGCCCGTCGCGGTCACCCCCGACGCGCAGCAGCAGGTCGACGCGATCCCGGGGCTCGAGGTCACCCCCGTCGGCGATCGGGCCGAGGGCGAGCGGCTCGTCGCGTCCGGCGACGTCGACGCGGCGATCGTCGGCGACTCCGCCTCGCCGCTCGGGATCACGGTGATCGGCGACACGGAGGTTCCGACGTCGCTGCTCATGTCGCTCGCGCAGCTGCCCGCCGTCGAGCTGCTCGAGCCGGATGGGGCGCCCAACGTCCTCGGCTACATCGTCGCGGTCGGCTTCGGCGTGATCTTCCTGTTCTCGGCGCAGACGTTCGGCGCCACCATCGCGCAGTCCGTCGTGGAGGAGAAGCAGACGCGCGTCGTCGAGCTGCTCATCTCCGCGATCCCGACTCGGGCGCTGCTGGCGGGCAAGGTCATCGGCAACACGATCCTCGCGATGGCCCAGCTGCTGATCCTCGCGGCGATCGCCGTCGTCGGCCTCACGATCACGGGCCAGACGACCCTCCTGCAGGGGATCGGCGCACCCATCGCGTGGTTCGCGATCTTCTTCCTCTTCGGCTTCATCCTGCTCGCGGCCCTGTTCGCGGCGGCCGCGGCGATGGTGTCCCGTCAGGAGGACATCGGCTCGACCACGACGCCTCTCCTGTTGCTGATCATGGTCCCGTACTTCCTCGTGATCTTCTTCTGGAACAACCCCGTCGTGCTCACGGTCATGTCGTATGTGCCGTTCTCAGCGCCGATCGGGATGCCGATGCGCATGTTCCTCGGCAGCGCCGAGTGGTGGGAGCCGCTCCTGTCGCTCGCGATCCTCATCGCGACGTGCGTGGCCGCGATCCTCGTCGGCGCGCGCATCTACGAGAACTCGCTCCTGCGCATGGGCGCACGCGTCAAGCTCGCAGAGGCCCTCGCCGGCTGACCCGCTCCCGCGCCCGTCGCGGGCGGGGGTCAGCGGGTTACGAGGATGCCATCGGGGTCGGCCCAGACGTGCCGCCCGGGCGCGAAGGTCACGCCCGCGATCACGACGGGGACGTCGACCTCGCCGATGCCGTCCTTGGCGCTCTTGCGAGGGTTCGAGCCGAGCGCCTTGACGCCGAGCGGAAGCGCGCCGATCGCGACGCGGTCGCGGATCGCGCCGTGAACGATGAGCCCGGCCCAGCGGTTCTCGACGGCGGATGCCGCGATCAGGTCGCCGACCAGAGCCGACTCGAGCGAGCCGCCGCCGTCGATCACGAGCACGGCCCCGTCGCCGGGCGTCGCGAGCAGAGCCTTGACGAGCGCGTTGTCGCGGTGACACCGGATCGTCCTGACGGGCCCGTCGAAGGCGGCGCGCCCGCCGAAGTCGTGGAGCTGCAGGGCGAGCGAGTCCAGCTCGTCGCCGCGCTCGTCGTACAGGTCGGCCGTCGCGATCGTCATGCAGCCAGGTTAGGGGCGCCGCGTCGCACGGGCGATCGGCGTAACCTGGGAACACGTCACAGACTTATGCGGTTGCATGGAATCGGGCCAAGGGTGTCCCGCCAGACGAATGAACGACGGGAGCACCCATGTCCATGATCATCGATCGCCGAGCCGAGACCGACGCACCGATCCTCGACGTCCTCGCAGAGCGCTGGAGCACGCGGATCTTCGACGCCGAGAGCGTCATCGACGAGGCCGCGCTCGCGAGTGCTCTCGAGGCGGCGCGCTGGGCGCCGACCGGTGCCAACACGCAGCCCTGGCGCCTCATCGTCGCCCGTCGCGGCAGCGAGGCGCACGCCAAGATCATGGCGACCCTCGCGGGCTTCAACTCCGCATGGGCAGGCGACGCCGCCGCGCTCGTCGTGTTCGTCGCCGAGACCGTCCGCGACGGCCAGCCCATGACGTGGGCCCTCTACGACACGGGCCAGGTCGCCGCGCACTTCACCGTCCAGGCGCACGCCGACGGCCTGTCGACGCACCAGATGGGCGGATTCGACCGCGCCGCCGTCGCCGAGGCGTTCGGCCTCACGGAGGAGTTCACCCCGATCACGATCATGGCGGTCGGCGAGCTCGGCGAGATCCGCGCCGCCTCGGAGGAGCTGCGGTCGCGCGAGAACGCCCCCCGCACGCGCCGCACGATCGCCGAGTCGGTCATCGTCGACGCGTAGGCGGCTCTCTGCACGGATGCCCCGTCCCTGGAACCCGCCGGGCCCAGGGACGGGGCATCCGTCGTCGTGGCCTCGTGCGGCGAGGGCGCTCGTCAGGTCGCGGGGGCGATCAGCCGCCCCCGCGCGATCCCGGCGACGGCCAGAGCGAGCACCGCGATGTACGCCGCGAGGGAGAGATACGACGCGCCCGTGAGGATGGCGATCGAGGTCTCGAGGGACATGCCCGTCCACGTCATGAGCGCGGAGCCGCCCCCTGGCGCGTCTGCGGCGTCGGGGAGCGCTGCCCCGAGGACGAGGATCCCGACCCACAGAAGAGCGCTCGCCACGCTGTATCCGAGCCGAGCGACGCGCCCCGGCTTCACGCCGCGGTCGAACAGGGTGAGGATCGGCGGGACCAGCAGCGCGGCCACGAACAGCGGCAGATAGAGGACGCCGAGGACTGCGATCCATCCCGCGTATCCGCCGACCAGGACGCGGCCGATCCAGACGAAGACCGGCAAGACCACGGCGGCCCACCACTGCGCGATGTAGACGAACCTGCCGAAGCTCGCCGCCCACATGCTCGGACTATAGCGATCCTCCACCACGACCGGGATGCCGGGACACGGGACGGCGGGATCGGCTCAGTCCTCGAGGAGCTCGGCCTCGATCACGTCGTCGTCCTCCCCCGGCGCCGGGGCGGGGGCCGCCGCGGGTCCCGCGCTCGTCAGCACGAGCGTGGAGCCGTCGGCCGCGACATCCACTCGCACGACGTCGCCGTCGCGCACGCCGCCCGACAGGAGCGCCATCGCGAGGCGGTCCTGGATCTCGGACTGGATGAGCCGGCGCAGCGGACGGGCGCCGAACACGGGGTCGTACCCCCGCTCCGCGAGCCACGCGCGGGCGTCGGGCGTGACGGCGAGGGTGAGACGGCGGTCCTTCAGCCGCCGCTGCAGCTGATCGACCGCGAGCTCGACGATCTGCGCGAGGTCGTCCTCCGTGAGCGCCTGGAAGATCACGATGTCGTCGAGGCGGTTGACGAACTCGGGCTTGAACGCCTGCCGGACCAGCGCCTGCACGGTCTCGCGCTTCTGCTCGAACGACAGCGTCGGGTCGATCAGCACGGGCGAGCCGAGGTTCGAGGTCAGGATCAGGATGACGTTCTTGAAGTCGACAGTGCGTCCCTGGCCGTCGGTCAGGCGTCCGTCGTCCATGACCTGCAGCAGCACGTCGAAGACCTCGGGGTGCGCCTTCTCGACCTCGTCGAGCAGCACGACCGAGTACGGACGCCGGCGCACGGCCTCGGTCAGCTGCCCGCCCTGCTCGTAGCCGATGTAGCCGGGAGGGGCTCCGACGAGCCGCGAGACGGTGTGCTTCTCGCCGTACTCCGACATGTCGATGCGGACCATGGCGTGCTCGTCGTCGAAGAGGAACTCCGCGAGCGCCTTCGCGAGCTCGGTCTTGCCGACGCCCGTCGGCCCGAGGAACAGGAACGAGCCGGTCGGCCGGTTCGGGTCGCTGATGCCTGCGCGCGAGCGGCGCACGGCATCCGAGACGGCCTTGACGGCCTCCCGCTGCCCGATGATGCGCCTGCCGAGCTCGGTCTCGAGGTGCAGGAGCTTCTCGGTCTCGCCCTGGAGGAGCCGACCGACGGGGATGCCGGTCCACGCGGCGATGACGGCGGCGATGTCCTCCTCCGTGACCTGGTCGTTCACCATGCGGTCGCCCGCGGGCTCTTCGCGCTCGGCCGCGACGAGCTCGCGCTCGAGCCCCGGGATCTCGGCATACAGCAGTCGCGACGCCTTCTCGAGGTTGCCCTCGCGCTGGGCGCGCTCGGCCTCCATGCGGGCGGCGTCGAGCTTGGTCTTGAGGTCGCCGACACGGTTGAGCGACGCGCGCTCGTGCTCCCACCGCGCCTGGAGGTCGCCGAGCTGCGCCTCCTCCTTCGCGAGGTCGGAGCGCAGCGCCGCCAGGCGCTCCTTCGAGGCGTCGTCCTTCTCCTTCTTCAGCGCGAGCTCTTCGAGCTTCAGGCGGTCGACGTGCCGGCGCAGCTCGTCGATCTCGAGCGGCGCCGAGTCGATCTCCATGCGCAGGCGCGATGCGGCCTCGTCGATGAGGTCGATCGCCTTGTCGGGCAGCTGCCGGCTCGGGATGTAGCGGCTGGAGAGGGATGCCGCGGCGACGAGCGCGCCGTCGGCGATCGCCACCTTGTGGTGGGCCTCGTACCGCTCCTTGAGTCCGCGCAGGATCGCGATCGTGTCCTCGACGGAAGGCTCGCCGACGTAGACCTGCTGGAAGCGGCGCTCGAGCGCGGCATCCTTCTCGATGAACTCGCGGTACTCGTTGAGGGTCGTCGCGCCGATCATGCGCAGCTCGCCGCGGGCGAGCATGGGCTTGAGCATGTTGGATGCCGCGACCGACCCCTCGCCGCCGCCCGCGCCCATGAGCACGTGCAGCTCGTCGATGAAGGTGATGATGCGGCCGTCGGACTCGGTGATCTCCTTGAGCACGCTCTTGAGGCGCTCCTCGAACTGCCCGCGGTACATCGCGCCCGCGACGAGCGCCGAGATGTCGAGGGTCACGAGCTCCTTGTCCTTGAGCGACTCGGCGACGTCTCCCGCGACGATGCGCTGCGCGAGGCCTTCGACGACGGCGGTCTTGCCGACGCCGGGCTCGCCGATGAGGACCGGGTTGTTCTTCGTGCGGCGGGTCAGCACCTGGCTGACGCGGCGGATCTCGCTGTCTCGCCCGATGACGGGGTCGAGCTTGCCCTGGCGGGCACGGTCGGTGAGGTTGATCCCGAACTGTTCGAGGGCGCTCTTCGAGTCCTCCTGCCCGGGCTGCTGTGTTGCGTTCATGTGGCTCTCCCTGGAAGTACTCGCGACAAACTTGAGTCGCTACGGCTCAAGTTTAGCAAGAGACGGATGCCGCGGCAATGCCCCTCACGGGCCCGCCGCGCCCCGCACGATCGAGGGCGTCAGGCGACGGGCTCGAGAACGGCGGATGCGGCGACGCCGGGCTCGGCGTCGGCCGGCCCGGCGTCCATCAGCGCGGCATCCGTCATCTCGTCCTCGTGGCACGCGAACCGCGCCCGGTACGCCGTCGGGGTCGTGCCGAGCACGCGCGCGAAGTTCTGCCGCAGGACGGCGGCCGACCCGAACCCGCACTCGTACGCGATGCGGTCCAGGCCCAGGTCGGTCTTCTCGAGCAGGCGCTGCGCGTGGATGATCCGCTGCCGCGCGAGCCATGCGGCGGGGGTCGCACCGTGATCGGCCTTGAAGCGGCGCGCGAACGTGCGCGGCGACATATGCGCCTTCGCGGCGAGCTGGTCGACCGTGAGCTCGAGACGGAGGTTCTCGAGCATCCAGTCGGTGACGGGCGCGAGGGAGAGCGACGAGACCTGGGGGAGCGGCTTCTCGATGAACTGGGCCTGACCCCCGTCGCGCTGCGGCGGCACGACCATGCGCCGCGCGATGCGGTTGGCGACCTCGGCGCCGAGCTCCTGCCGCAGCAGGTGCAGGCACGCGTCGAGCCCGGCGGCCGTGCCCGCGCTCGTGATGATGCGGCCGTCCTGCACGTAGAGGACGTCGGGGTCGACGTCGATCGCGGGATACATGCGCGCCATCGTGTCGGCGTACATCCAGTGCGTCGTCGCGCGCCGGCCGTCGAGGACGCCGGAGGCTGCGAGCACGAAGGAGCCGCTGCACACGCTCAGCACCCACGCGTCGCGGTCGACCGCGCGACGCACGACCTCGGCGACCCGGGCGTCGATGCGGTGCCACGAGCCTCGCGGGACGGGCGTCACGACGACGAGATCCGCCTCCTCGGCGAAGGCGAGGTCGTCGTCGATGTTGATCGAGAACCCCATGTTGCTCTTGACGGTCCCAGGGTCGGGCGTCACGATGCGGAAGTCGAAGGGCGGGATGCCGTCGTCCGACCGGTCGAGGCCGAACGCCTCGCACGCGAGACCGAACTCGAACGGCGCGAAGCCGTGCTGGACGACGACGGCGACGGTGTGCATGCGATCCTCCGACTGGCAGTTTTCGTGCGATACGTGTCCATCCTGCCACTCGTGGCAGTCAGAGCGCAAGCGTAGCGTTTCTGCCATGATCATCGTCATCGTCATCTCAGCGCTCTCGGTCGTCGCGATCGCGTCGACGATCTCCGCCCTCCGCAACGACGGCTACCGTCGCACGCCCACCGACTGGACGCGGCTCCCCTGATCCGCTCCCCCGTCCGTCGCCACGCGGACGGGGCGGGGACGGCGCCCGCCCGGACGCGCTCAGCGCGCGAGGACGCGGTCGTAGACCTCGAGCATCGCCGCGGTGCGCGAGGACTGCCGGAAGCGGTCTCGCACGGCGGGGTTCGCCGCCGGCGCGCGGCCGGCCTCGATGTCGGCAGCGGCCGTGCGGAGCGTCGCGGCGAGCGCCCCGACCGACGCGTCCGCGGCGGCGGGCGCGGCATCCGCTCCCCCGCCGACGGCCCAGAAGCCCGACTCGAGCTCGCGGGCGATGTCGGGATCGCTCACGATCGCGGGGGTTCCGAGCGTCGCCGCCTCGAACGGCGTCATGCCCTGCGTCTCGAAGCCGATCGAGGTCTGGACGAGCGCGTCCGCCGCACGCAGCCGCCGCAGCACCTCGTCGTAGGGGGCGCGGCCGACGAAGTCGACGTCGGCGACGGGACCGAGACGCTCGACGAGACGGCGCGCGGCGCGCAGCTGGCCGCCCCCGCCGAGGACCTGCACGCCGGCGCGGATGCCGGATGCCGCCACCGCCTCGAGGAACGGCAGCAGGCGCTTCTCCGGGCTCATGCGCCCGAGCCACACGAGCCTCGGCGGTCCGTCGGCCCGGACACGGGGCCCCTCCGCGAGAACGGCGTCGAGGACGTCGTCGTCGATGCCGTTCCAGACGACGTCGACATGCCGGGACGACTCGGAGAGATGCCGCGACCCCGGGACGACCCCGTGCTGTTCGAGCCGGTGCGCGAAGTGGCCCGACGGGGCGGTCACGGCATCCGCTCGCCCCGCGAAGCGGCGCAGGTACGCCCATCCGTCGTTCCCCGGTCCGCTCATGCCGAGCGCCCGTCGCTCCCACGCGTTGAGCGTCCGCAGCACGAGCGATGGGAACGGCACGGTCGCGGCGATGCCGACGTCGACGCGGTTGTGCATCGTGTGCACGACGGGCAGTCCGTGCCGCCGCGCGAACCTGTGCCCGATGAACGCGCCCCAGAAGTCGGCCTGCACGTGCACGAGGTCGACGGGCGGGCGAGACGCGAGCGCGGCATCCACCCACGTGTCGGTGCGCCGTCCCGGCCACGTGAACGAGTACTCGCGGTCGGGCGTGATCGGGATCGAGGGCATGTCGAGGTACCCGGCATCCGGGGCGATCGCGCGGCCGCGCGGGCCGTGCATCCGCGGGGCGACGACCGTGACGGTGTGCCCCGCCTTCTCGAGGAAGCGGCGCTGCAGCCGCATCGAGACCTGCGCCCCGCCGAACGACTCGACGTGCTGGTCGCCGAAGAACACGACGTGCACGGCGGCCGCTACTCCGGCAGCGGTTCGTCGCGGTACAGGGCCTCGAACGTGTCGAGCGTGCGCTTCATGTCGTGGATCTTGACCCCGTCGAGCGAGGCCCGCTGCATCCGCAGGCGCTCCTCGGGCTCCGCCGTCAGCACGTCGGTCAGGCGTGCAGCGAGCTCGTCGACGTCGCCCGGCGTGAAGAGGTAGCCGTTCTCGCCGTCGTGCACGAGGTGCGGCAGCGCGACCGCGTTCGCCGCGACGATCGGCAGGCCGGAGGCCATCGCCTCCATCGTCGCGATCGACTGCAGCTCGGCGACCGACGCGATCGCGAACAGGCTCGCGCGCGTGAGGAGGTCGCGCAGCTCCTGGTCCGACGTGTGTCCGTGGAACGTCACCCGCTCGTCGAGCCCCAGCTGGTGCGTCAGCTGCTCGAGGTTGCGGCGCTGGTCGCCGTTGCCCACGATGTCGAACGTCACATCGAGCGCGGGGTCGAGCTTCGCGATGGCCCGGAGCACGACGTCGATCTGCTTCTCGGTCGTCAGCCGCCCCACGAAGACGATGCGGTTCGCGTCGCGCGGCGTGAGATCGGCCGTGTACTCGGCCGCATCGATGCCGCAGCTGACCGGGATGACGCCCTCGATGTCGATCGTCGCCTCCAGGAAGTCCGCCGCCTTGCGCGTCGGCGTCGTGACGGCGCGCGTGCGGTCGAACGTGCGCTTGGCGTCGTCCCACGCGAACTTCAGGAGGACCTTGTTCAGGGCGGGCGGCAGCGTCGTGAAGTCCAGGACGTTCTCGGCCATGACGTGGTTCGTCGCGATGATCGGGATGCCGCGCTTGTGCGCTTCGCGCGCCAGTCCGCGGCCGATCACGATGTGCGACTGGATGTGCACGACGTCGGGCTTGACGGAG
This sequence comes from Microbacterium ulmi, assembly GCF_011759705.1. Taxonomy (GTDB): domain Bacteria; phylum Actinomycetota; class Actinomycetes; order Actinomycetales; family Microbacteriaceae; genus Microbacterium; species Microbacterium ulmi. The sequence goes on from NZ_JAAOZF010000001.1 coordinate 1,128,806, forward strand.
TCGAGCGCCTTGCGGGCGTGGTGCTTCGACATCCACGGCAGCACGAAGGTGAGCCAGTCGTGCGGGTACCAGCGCCACGAGGCGAGCCGGTGCATCGTGAGGGGCTGGCCCTCGATCGTCTCGATGAAGGTCCCGTGGTTGCGGTGCCCGTCGCTCGGGGCCATGACGTGGACGTCGTGGCCGCGCTTGACCAGGCCGGCCGCCAGCCGCTCGGCGAATCGGGCCGCCCCGTTGACATGCGGAAGGAAGGTGTCGGCGCCGATGAGGACGGTGAGGGCCGGACGGGATTCGGGTTCGGGGTGCTCGGGGGGAGTCACAGGTCGGGTGGCTGCCTCTCTCTGCGGCGTCGCGCGGAGACCGCGCACGCCGGTTCCACTGTACCGGAGGGCCCCGTCACCACCCCGGATGCCGGACGGCGGCGGGGAGAGGCGAGCACGGCGTCTCGTACCCTGGACGCATGCCCCGACTGCAGGCCGACGCCTCCCCCGACCGCTGGGTCGCGGTGACCGACTCGCTCGGCTTCGCGGGCCGGCGGCACCGCAAGGCCGCGATCCGGATGCTGCTCTCGCAGGCGGGCACGACACTGGGGGCACAGCAGCGCCCTGGCAGCCGCGTCCTCGCGTGGTCGCTGAGCCAGGCCGCTCCATTCCTCATGCGCCGCGCCGCCGGTCGCATCCTCGCGTGGGTGTGGAGGGCCGACCCCGGGCTGCTCGCCGTCATGGCGCAGCTGCAGGAGGCGACGCCGCAGCTGCGCACGGCCCGCGCCATGATGCCGATGGAGTACGACGACACGGAGTCGTTCGCCAATCCGCACCTGGGGGTGGGCGAGAGGCTCGCGATGCCGTTCCCGCGAGACGAGCGAACGCCCCCGTTCGCGACGTACACGTGGGACACGGGCACGCACTTCGTGACGGTGACGGCCGTGTGTCCAGACCGCGAGCGCTTCGGCATCGTGATCGGAGCGGTCGACGAGCTCGCCCGCACGATCCGCGTCGTGGAGGACCTGACGATCGGCGAGCGCGGCGACGTCCTCCGGATCGACCCGGCGCCGTGACGCGGCATCCTGCGTCCCGCCGTCCCGTGCGGATCGGCGTCCAGCTCGCGCCGCAGCACGGATCGTTCGCCGCCTATCGTGACGCCGTCCTGCGCGCCGAGGACCTGGGTGTCGACGTCGTCTTCAATTGGGACCACTTCGTCCCGCTGACGGAGCCGTTCGACGGCGAGCACTTCGAGGCCTGGACGGTGCTGGCGTCGATCGCCGAGCGCACGGAGCGCGTCGAGTTCGGGCCGCTCGTCAACTGCAGCTCGTACCGCAATCCCGATCTGCAGGCCGACATGGCCCGCACCGTCGACCACATCAGCGCGCACGGCACGGGCACGGGCCGCCTGATCTTCGGCACGGGCTCGGGCTGGGCGCAGCGCGACTACGACGAGTACGGCTACGAGTTCGGCACGGTGGGCAGCAGGCTCGACGATCTCGCCCGGGATCTCCCGCGGATCAGGCGCCGGTGGGGCGCGCTCACCCCCGCGCCGACGCGACGGATCCCGATCCTCATCGGCGGGCAGGGGGAGCGCAAGACGCTCCGGCTCGTCGCGCAGCACGCCGACATCTGGCACACCTTCACGCCGACCGCCGAACTCGGCCGCAAGATCGGCATCCTGCACGAGTGGTGTGCGCGCGAAGGGCGCGACCCGGCGGAGATCGAGCTGTCGACGGGTCATTCGATCCGCGGGTTCGGGCCGCTGCTCGACGGCGCCGGCGCGCCGGACCGTCTGCACGCGCTCGGCTTCCGGCTGCTGATCCCCGCGATCGGCGGGCCCGACTTCCCCCTCTCCTCGCTCGCGCCGCTGCTCGCCTGGCGCGATCGCATCAACGCAGAGGGCTGACACGGGGGTCGCGGCACGTCACCCGGGAGGGGCGATCCCGGCACGTGCCGCGAGTGCAAAGGTAGACGGAGAATGCCGGATCCGGCATCCGGCCGCCGACGCGAGGAGGCGTGATGCAACCCCCTCTGGCCGGCCTCACGCGCCGCAATCTCGTCACGGAGCTGACAGCCGGCGTGACGCTGCTGGCGATCGCGATCCCGCTCAACATCGGATATGCACAGATCGCGGGCGGGTCCGCACCCATGTCGCCGCGCGCACCCGAGTGCCAGGATGACGACATGACGAGTCCCCTAGACACGTGGGTCCGGCCGCCGACGCTCGAGACGCGGACCGCGCTGGGCCGGGACGCGCGCCGACGGGTCGCCCGCACGCTGTCGCGACTGTCGACGGAGGGGCGCGACCCGATGGGAATCCTCGAGCGGCAGAACGCGACACGCCTCCAGGACCTCCTCCCGCTGCGCGTCGAGCGGATGTCGGCGAGCCCCTTCGCGTTCTACCGCGGCACGGCGGCCCTCATGGCGGCCGACCTCGCGAACGACCCGGACAGCGGCATCCTGGTCCCCTCGTGCGGCGACGCGCACGTGGCCAACTTCGGCTTCTACGCCTCTCCGCAGCGCACGCTCGTCTTCGACCTCAACGATTTCGACGAGGCCGCGTGGGCGCCGTGGGAGTGGGACGTCAAACGGCTCGTCACGAGCATCGTGATCGCGGGACAGGCGACCTCTCGTGACGAGAAGGTCGTGCAGGATGCCGCGCTCGCGGCCGTGCGCGCGTATGCCCGCGCGATCGCTGCCGCGGCACAGCTGAGCCCGCTCGAACGCTACTTCGCTCACTTCGACGTGACCAGGGCCGTCGACGGGATGGACAGGGAGTCTCGCGCGGCCATGCGAGACGCCATCGCGGACGCGCAGAAGCGGACCGGCGCACGCGCGGCGCGCAGACTCACGGAACGGCGCGCGGACGGGCGGCTGCAGTTCGTCGAGCGCCCACCGACGATGACGCGCGTCGAGCCGGACGTCGTGGAGCAGATCGAGGGCCATCTCTTCGACTACATCGAGACGGCGATGCCCGACATCCGGGTCCTGATGTCGAACTACGTGACGGCGGATGTCGCGCTCAGGGTCGTCGGAGTGGGAAGCGTCGGCACGCGGTGCTTCGTCCTCGCGTTCCAGGACGGCGAGGGCAAGGCGCTCATCCTGCAGTCGAAGGAGGCGGGGCGCAGCGTCCTGGTCGAGTACGGCGGGGTCGTCCAGCCGCCGGCGCTGACGTCGCAGATCGACGCGTACGGCGAGGGGGGTCGCGTCGTCGCGATGCAGCGGATCCTGCAGGCCTTCTCCGACCCCTTCCTGGGGTCTCTGCGCGGTGCGGAGGTCGATCAGTACGTCCGTCAGTTCCACGACATGAAGGGCGGGGTCGACGTCGAGACGCTCGAGGACCGCGCCTTCACGACCTACGGAGAGGCCTGCGCCGTGACGCTCGCCCGTGCGCACGCGCAGTCTCCGTCGGCGCCGCAGGTCGCGGGCTACATCGGCAACGGCCGCGTCGTCGGAGAGGCCCTTCTCGAGTGGGCCCACGCGTATGCCGAGCTCTCCCGCGGCGACTACATCTCGTTCACGGCGGCGAACTCGGCAGCGGCGGCGCCTGCCGGCTGACTCTCGGGCCGCGGGCGGCTACTCCGTTCTCGCGCCGGCCGGCGCACGCGCGGGCGCCGTGCCCTGCGTGGCCGGCATGGCGGCATCCGTTCCCTGCGCGCCCTGCGCCGCCCCCGCGGCCTCCGCGGCCTCCGTTCCCTGCCCGCGCTGTCCGCGGACGATGCCCCAGCCGACGAGCGCCGCGACCAGGCCCGTCAGCACGAGACCGCCGATCGTGACCGCCAGCCGGAACTCCCCCGTCTGCTGTGCGTCCCACCCGGGGGTCGTGAGAGCACCCGTGAACAGCACGGCGAGGATCGTGCCGACGACGGCGATGCCGACCCCCGAGGCGACCTCGGTCACGGTGTCGGTGAGGGCGGCCCCGATCGTGGTGCGGTTCCCGGGGAGGCCGCGGAGCACGTTGGTCGCCGCGACGACGCCCACGACCCGGAGCCCGGCCGCGACGAGCGCGAGAGCGACCGCGACCCACACATATCCGGTGTGTCCGAGCAGGCTGTAGACCGCGAGTCCCACGACGACCGTCGCGGCGCTGGTCCACGCGGCCCGCTCGAGGCCTACGCGCTTCACGAACGGCTCGACGACCGCTCCGCCCGCGAGCAGCACGACGACCTGCGGCAGCATCCCGACGGCTGCGAGGGCCGGCGGCCATCCCCAGTCGAGCTGCAGCTGCAGCGTCACGAGGTATCCGATACCGGCCGTCGCGAGCCCGGCCGCGGCCTTGAACGCGAGACCGCTCGAGACGAGCGGGCGCGCGACGAGCGCGAGATCCAGAAGCGGATGCTGCGCCGAGCGCTCGCGCACGACGAAGAGGATCGCGGCGGCGACCGCTCCCGCCGTCGCCGTCCACGGCCCCCACGAGGCCGGACCCTCGTTCGCGAACAGGGTCGGGGCGACGAGCGCGAGCACGATCGCCGCCGTGCCGAGCGCCGCGCCCGCGATGTCCAGCGGCGCACGGTGGAGGTCGGCGGGGTCGTCCGCTGCGACTCCGATCCGCACGCCGACGATCGCGAGCGCCGCGACCGGCACGTTGACGAGCAGCAGCACCTGCCAGGGCGCGACCGCAAGCACGAGACCCCCGAGAGCGGGGCCGATCGCGAGGCCGACGAGTCCGACGGTCGAGATGACGGTGATGGCGCGCACGCGCAACGTGTCGTCGTCGAACAGCCGGAACGCGAGCGCCATCGACCCGGGCGTCGTCATCGCCGCCGCGACGCCCATCGCGATGCGCACCGCGATCAGCTGCTCCGCGCTCGTGACGAACGCCGTCGCGAGGCTCGCGATGCCCAGCAGCACGAGGCCGACGAGCATGACGCGCCGGCGCCCGAACCGGTCGGCGACGACGCCGAACATGAGCATGAGACCGCCGAACACGACGGCGTACGCGCCGGTCACCCACTGCACGCCCGTCGTCGACGCGTGCAGCTCACGGCCGATCGTGGGGAGGGCGACGTTGAGGATCGAGTTGTCCAGCATCTCGAACAGGAAGACCATGGACAGTCCTGCCAACGCGGGCCACGCCTCGCGCAATGATCGAGGGGAGCGCCGAGATCGTTGGGCGGCGGGTCGCGTGGACATGGCACTATGTTATGTGACTAAATGTAGTTACACAAGTCAGCGTGATGGGAGATCACATGCCCCGAACGGGACGGCGAGGCGGGCCGCAGACGCGCGCTCGGATCTCGCAGGTCGCGACGCAGCTGTTCCTCGAGCGCGGGTTCGACGCCGTCACCGTCGCCGAAGTCGCCCGTGAGGCAGGCGTCTCGAGCGTCACGGTCTTCAACCACTTCCCACGCAAGGAGGACCTGCTCCTGGATCGCACCGACGACGCCGTCGACCTGCTGCGCTCCGCCGTGCGCGACCGCGGGCCGGGCGTCGACGTCCTCGCGTCCCTGCGGAGGGCCACCGTGCGTCTCGTCGACGACCGCCACGCGCTGTCCGGCCTCGCCGAGGGGGTCGTCCCCTTCTTCCGCACCGTCGCCGCGTCACCCGCGCTCGTGGCGCGCGCGCGAGAGATCGCGGCCGACCTCGAGCGGATCCTCGCCGACGAGCTGGATCGCGACTCCCGGTTCGACGGCGACCCTGCGCTGCTCGCGGCGTTCTTCATCGCGGGATACACCGCCGTGCTCGTAGAGACCGCACGCCGGCAGCTCGCCGACGAGCCGGCCGACGCGATCGCCGAGGGCCACCGCGCGCGCCTCGAGCAGCTCTTCGCCGCCCTCCGCCACGGCGTCCTCCCCGGCGCGCAGCCCAGCGCCTGAGCGCGGTCGCGGTGCCTGAGCGCGATCCGGCGGCTGCGCAGGGCAGCGGCGCCCGAGCGCGGTCGCGGCGGCCGTGGCGGCCCTAGCCTTCGACGGCGGGATGCGCGTCGAGCCAGTCCTTCGCGAGCCTGCGCGGCGCCTTGACGAGCCAGGCGTCGGTGACGACCTCGCGGAGCTGGTCGACGTCGATCGCGTCGAGGCGCACGAGCACGGCGGGGTAGCCGTCGAAGTGCGGGATCGTGAAGAAGACGCCCGGGAACGCACCGAGGAGCGCTTCCTTGCCTTCGAGCCCGTCCGTGCGCACGCCCACGACCGGGCCCGCCGGCCATTCGCGTCCGAGCGACGCGAGCGACGCGAGGTCGGCCTTGGAGGGTCCGCGCTCCCACACGAACAGGCCGTTGCTCGTGCGCCAGCCGACGCCTGCGCGCTGCCCGTTCGCCTTCTCGAACGCCTCGGGCAGGCTCAGCGCGATCTCACGGACGTCGTCGAGAGCAGCCATGCGGCCAGTGTGCCGCGCAGCGGCCGCGGCATCCATCCCCTCGCGTGAGACGCGACGGCTGCGCGGTGAGGGCGGGCAGCGGCATCCGTGCGTGTCTCACTGCCCGACGTCTCCCGTCGCGACGCTCTGCGGGATCTCGCCCGGCAGGTAGCTGGGCAGCCGGCTCGCGGGCACGATCGCGAGCGCGCTGATCCCGGCGAGGACCAGCAGGCCCAGCTGCAGCGCGCCCAGGCGTGCATCCTCGTTGAGCGCGACCGCGGCATCGACCTGCGCATCGGTGGCGTCCGTCTGCGACAGGATCTCCCTCAGCCTGTCGTTGCTCACGAAGTTCGTGCTGTCGAGGTCCACCTGCGAGGTCAGCTCGTCGGGCAGCTCCGTGCCGGCCGAGAGAGCCGTCGCGACGTTCGCGCTGAGCAGGCCCACCAGGAGCGCGCCCGCGACCGCCGTGCCGACGGCGGAGGCGAGGTTCTGCGTCGTGCCGCGCACGGAGCCGACATCGCCCGCCAGCTCCTTCGGCGATGCCGTCACGAGGACGTTGAAGACGAGGGTGACGAGCGCGCCCTGCCCGAGGCCGAAGACGAACAGGCCGAGGATCGTCGGCAGCGTCTCCCAGTTGTTGGTCACGACGAACGACAGCCAGACGAGCGCCACCGTCGTGAGGCTGAACGAGAACACGCCGATGGCGCGCGGGGTGAAGCGACGGTAGAGGCGCACGACGAGGATCGCGGTGAAGAACACCGTCAGGTTGAACGGGAGCATCGCGAGCGACGTGTCGAACGGGGTCCGCCCCTGCACGATCTGGACGTACAGCGGCACCGTGAAGTTCAGCGCCGCCTCGAGCGCGACGACGATGAACATGGCGTAGACCGCGGCCCGCTCCCGTGACGACCCCAGCACGGAAAGGCTCACGAGCGGCACCCTGCCCGCCGCGGTGCGGCGACGGGTCCACACGAAGAACACCTGCACGAGCACGACGCCGATCACGATCAGCACGGGCGCGGGCGAGAGGCCCAGGATGTCGAACGGCGACCCCGGGCGGGCCGCGACGAGTCCCCACGCGTTGAGGTTGTTCACGCCGAGCGTCAGCGAGACGATGCCGAGACCGATGAGCACGGCGCCGACGACGTCGATCCTGATCGTCCCGTTGCCCCGTAGGGCGCGCAGCCGGAAGCTCAGGATGAAGACCGCGACGGCGATGACGAGCAGGACCATGAAGACGGGGCGCCAGCCGACGAGCGTCGCCAGCGCGCCGCCGATGAGGAACGCGCTGACGCCCGCGAGCGCCCGCGCCGACCCGAGCGAGCCGATCGCCGTCGCCTGCTGCCCGCCGTGGTAGTTCTCGGCGATGAGCGCGACGAGCGAAGGCACGATGACGGCGGCGGATGCCCCGGCCAGCGCCTGAGCGGCGATCACCCAGCCGATCGAGGGGGCCAGGATCATCGTGAGAGCCGCGACCGAGAACAGGGCGATGACGACCCGGAACATCAGGACCCACCCGATGCGCTGCCCGATCTTCGCGCCCGTCATGACGAGCGCCGCCACGAAGAGCCCGTACGTCACGAGGGCCGTGCTGACGTCCGTGGGGGGAACGCCGAAGTCGTCGACCATGCCGCCGAGGGTCACGGGCAGCGCCGAGACGTTGAACGACATGAGGACCTGGGCGAGGAAGAGCCCGGCCATCGGCGCCCACGACGCACGGGCCTCGGGTCTCACGACTGCCGCGGCATCCGTCATCTGGGCGCTCCTTCCACGAAGCGGGACTCGGAGGCGAAGATGTTGAGCCCGAGCGCGCGCGAGACGTTGGCCGTGGCGATCTGGCCGCGCACGCTGTTCCCCGCTGAGTCGAGAGGCGGCGCGTAGGCTCCGACGCCGACCTTTCCCGGAGCGACCGTGACGAGTCCCCCCGAGACGCCGGACTTGCCCGGCAGGCCGATCTCGAACAGCCACTCCCCTGACCGCTCGTAGAGCCCGCTCGCGGCGAGGGCCGCGAGCGTGTCGCGTGAGACCTCCGCCGACACGACGCGCTCGCCCGTCAGCGGGTTGACGCCTCCGTCGGCGAGGGTCGCGCCCATCACCGCGAGGTCGCGGGCGTCCACCCGCACGGAGCACTGCCGCGTGTACACGTCGACGGCGCGCAGCGGGTCGCCTGTGATGCGGCCGTAGCTCGCGAGCAGCTGCGCGATCGCGCGATTGCGCTGATTCGTGTCGGCTTCGCAGCGATAGACGTCCTCGTCGACGGTGAGCTCCCTGCCCGCGAAGCGCGAGAGGCCCGTGAGGATCGCGGCGAACTGCGCGTCCGCCGTCTCACCCGGCATGAGGGCCGTCGCCGCGATCGCTCCCGCGTTCACCATCGGGTTCATGGGATGCCCGTCGTTGAGCTCGATCGCGACGACCGAGTTGAAGGGAAGTCCCGTGTTGTTCACTCCGACGACGTCGAGCGCGCGCCCGTGACCGATCCGGTCGCACAGCAGCGCGTAGACGAAGGCCTTCGAGATCGACTGGATCGAGAACGGCGCCCGGGTGTCACCGAGCTCGTGGAGTCCGCCGTCGACGTCGGCGATGCACAGCCCGAACGCCTCGGGGTCGGCGTTCTGCAGGATCGGGATGTAGTCCGCGACCTTTCCCTCGCGGTGCGCCGACGCACGCTCGAACGCGCGCGCCAGGACCTCGTCGATCCGGTCGCCGGGCGGGACGGCACCCGTGCTGACAGACTGGCCCACGCCCGCGACATCCAGATCCATCGCCCGCCCCTCGAGACGCACGCGGCGCCGTGCTGCTCATCTTGGCACGGCGGATTCCCGTCACTCGGCTGCGCCGCGGTCCTCGTCGGGCTCGCCCGCCTCGAGCTGCTGCGGCCTCGGGCTCCACAGCACGACCTCCGTCGCGCGGCGCAGGCGCGTGCCGTGACGCAGCGTCACGACGGCTCCCGTCGCGCCGGCCGCGAACACGCGCGCCCCGGGTCGACGCTCGAGCTCGGTGCGCACACGCTCCTCGAGGTCGCGCACGCGCAGGTGGAGCTCTCGCACCCGGTCCTCGAGCTCGAGGATCCGCGCGATCGCGGGAAGGCCCATGCCGTCGGCCGACATGCGCGCGACCTCGCGCAGCTGCTGCACGTGCCGGAGGGAGTAGCGGCGCGATCCGCCCTGCGTGCGCGCGGGCACGACGAGCCCGAGCCGGTCGTACTGGCGGAGGGTCTGCGGATGCATGCCGGACAGCTCTGCGGCCACCGCGATCGCGAAGATCGGGGCGTCCTCGTCGATCTCCCTGTCAGGCATCCTCGTCACCTCCTCGATGACATGATTCAGCTCTGGGCCTTCGCCATGAGGTCGGCGCGCGGATTCTCCTTCGGCTCGAGCTCGTGGAAGCGTTCGAGCGCCTCGCGCGCGCGGTCGTCCAGGTGCGCCGGCACCGCGACCTGCACCTCGGCGAGGAGGTCGCCCGTGCCCCTGTCGGTCGCGACGCCTCGTCCCTTGACCCGCAGCACGCGCCCTGACGGAGTGCCCGGCGCGACCCGCAGCTTGACGGGATCCCCGCCGAGGGTCGGCACCTCGATCGTCGCGCCGAGCGCGGCCTCCGTGAACGTCACGGGCACCGTGACGCGCAGGTTGAGCCCTTCGCGCGTGAAGACGGGATGCGGGCGCACCGTCACCGACACGACGACGTCGCCCGGCTCGCCGCCGTCGGGCGACTGCCGCCCGCGGCCGCGAAGGCGGATCTTCTGGCCGTCGGAGACCCCCGCGGGGATCTTGACCTTGAAGGGCTTGCCGTCCTCGCCCTGCAGCGTGATCGTCTCGCCCTTCGTCGCCGTCACGAAGTCGATCGTCGTGCGCGCCGTGAGGTCCGCGCCGCGGGTGGGTCCGCCGTAGCCGCGGAAGCCGCCGGTGGGCTGCCCGAAGCGACCCGAGCCGAAGCCCCCGCCGGACTGCTCGAACATCGAGAAGATGTCGTCGTACGCGCCGCCCGACGTCTGGAACCGCACGTTGCCGCCGCGGCCCTGGTTGAACATGCTGAACACGTCCTCGAAGCCGCCGGAGCCGTCGCCCGCCGTGAAGCGCGCGCCCGAGCCCATCGCCCGGATCTGGTCGTACTCCTTGCGCTGCTCGGGGTCGGAGAGCACCGAGTAGGCCTCGCTGATCTCCTTGAACTTGGCCTCGGCCGCGGCATCCCCCTGGTTGGAGTCCGGGTGATACGTGCGCGCGAGCTTGCGGTACGTCTTCTTCAGCTCGGCGTCGGAGACGTCCTTCGAGACGCCGAGAACCTTGTAGAAGTCCTTGTCGAACCAGTCCTGACTGGCCATGCGCTCTCCTCCGGGCTACTCGGCAGGCACGGCGACGACGACCTTCGCGGGCCGCAGCTCGACGGAGCCGAGACGGTAGCCCGTCTCGACGACCTCGAGCACCGTCGCCGTCTCGATCCCGGGAGTGGGCACCTGGAAGATCGCCTCGTGCTGCTGCGGGTCGAACGTCTCGCCCGCCTCTCCGTAGGAGACCACGCCGAGACGCTCGGCGACGCCGCGCACCTTGTCGGCGATCGCGGCGAACGGGCTTCCCGCTTCGAGGTCGCCGTGCTTGTCGGCACGGTCGAGGTCGTCGAGCACGGGCAGCAGGCCCTTGACGGCCTCGCCCTTCGCCCGCTCGATCTCGAGCTCGCGCTGCTCCTCCGTGCGGCGGCGGTAGTTCGCGTACTCGGCCTGCAGCCGCTTGAGGTCGGTCAGCAGCGTCGTCTCGAGGTCGGCGATCACGGCGTCCTCTGCCGCGGCGGCGGCCGCGGCATCCGCCGACTGCTGAGTGCCCAGGATGTCGTCGATCGTCAGCTCGTCGTCGGACGGGCCGTCCTGCGGCTCGGGGCCGGAGGCCTGAGCCTCCGACCCCTCGTCGCCAGGACCGACCTCGTTCTCGTCGAAGTCCTTGTCGGCCATGCTTACTTCTTCTCGTCCTCGTCGTCGACGACCTCGGCGTCGATGACGTCCTCCTCGGGGTTGGGCACGGAGCCGTTGCCCGGGTCGGCGACATCGGGGTCGGGCGTCTCGCCCGCCGCCTGCGACGACTGGTAGATCGCCTCGCCGAGCTTCTGCTGGCTCTGGCTCAGCGTGTCGAACGCCTTCCTGACCGCGTCGTCGTCGTCGCCCGCGAGCGCCGCCTTGAGCGCGTCCACGTCGGCTTGCACGGACTCCTTGACGTCGGCGGGGAGCTTGTCGTCGTTGTCCTTGATGAGCTTGTCGATCGAGTACGAGAGCGTCTCGGCCTGGTTGCGGGTCTCGGCGGATTCGCGGCGCTTCTTGTCCTCCGCCGCGTGCTCCTCGGCCTCGCGCACCATGCGCTCGATGTCCTCCTTGGGCAGCGACGAGCCGCCCGTGATCGTCATCGACTGCTCCTTGCCCGTGCCCTTGTCCTTCGCGGACACGTGCACGATGCCGTTCGCGTCGATGTCGAACGTGACCTCGACCTGCGGGATGCCGCGCGGCGCCGGCGCGATGCCCGTGAGCTCGAACGTGCCCAGCGGCTTGTTGTCGCGCGTGAACTCGCGCTCGCCCTGGAAGACCTGGATCGCGACAGACGGCTGGTTGTCGTCGGCTGTCGTGAAGGTCTCGCTGCGCTTCGTGGGGATCGCGGTGTTGCGCTCGATGAGCTTCGTCATGATGCCGCCCTTGGTCTCGATGCCGAGGCTGAGGGGGGTGACGTCGATCAGGAGCACGTCCTTGCGCTCGCCCTTCAGGACGCCGGCCTGGAGGGCCGCGCCCACGGCGACGACCTCGTCGGGGTTGACGCCCTTGTTGGGCTCCTTGCCGCCGGTCTCCTTCTTGACGAGCTCGCTCACGGCGGGCATGCGGGTCGAGCCGCCGACGAGCACGACGTGGTCGATGTCGCCGACCTTGATGCCGGCCTCGCGGATGACGTCCTCGAACGGCTTCTTGGTGCGGTCGAGCAGGTCCTTCGTGAGGTCCTCGAACTTGGCGCGCGTGATCGTCTCGGACAGCGACACGGGGCCGTTCTCGGTCAGAGACAGGTAGGGCAGGTTGACGCTCGTCGACATGGAGCTGGAGAGCTCCTTCTTCGCCTGCTCCGCGGCCTCCTTGAGACGCTGCAGCGCGATCTTGTCGCCCGAGACGTCGACGCCCGTCGTGTCCTTGAACTGCTTGATGAAGTAGTCGACGAGGCGCTGGTCCCAGTCGTCGCCGCCGAGGCGGTTGTCACCCGCGGTCGAGCGCACCTGGATCGTCGAGAAGTCGTCGTCCTTGCCCACCTCGAGGAGGGACACGTCGAACGTGCCGCCGCCGAGGTCGAAGACGAGGATGAGCTCGTCCTCCTTGCCCTTGTCGAGGCCGTAGGCGAGCGCGGCCGCCGTGGGCTCGTTGATGATGCGCAGGACGTTCAGGCCCGCGATCTCGCCGGCCTCCTTCGTCGCCTGGCGCTCGGCGTCGTTGAAGTACGCGGGCACCGTGATGACGGCATCCGCGACCGAGTCGCCGAGGTACTGCTCGGCGTCGTGCTTGAGCTTGGCGAGGATGCGCGCAGAGATCTCCTGCGGCGTGTACTTCTTGCCATCGACGTCGAACTTCCAGTCCGTGCCCATGTGACGCTTGACCGACGAGACGGTGCGGTCGACGTTGGTGACGGCCTGGCGCTTGGCCGTCTCGCCGACGAGCACCTCGCCGTCCTTCGTGTACGCGACGACCGACGGGGTCGTGCGGAAGCCTTCGGCGTTGGCGATGACCTTCGGCTCGCCTCCTTCGAGGACGCTGACGACGGAGTTCGTCGTCCCGAGGTCGATTCCGACAGCACGTGCCATGTGTGGTTCTCCTTCGTGTGGATCGCGCGGGAAAGGTTGAGTCATTGGGGCTCAAGATGAGCCGTCTCCAGGGTACGCGCGGCATCCATCACTGTCAAATGAACTTGAGTCCTGTCATGTCAACTTTGCAGGATCGGCCGCGAGGCCCGAGCGATCGAGCAGGATGGAGGCATGGCTCTGCCGTGGGACTTCCACCCGATCGAAGGCGAGCGCGTCCGGCTCGACCTCCTGCGCGACGACGACCTCGACGACCTGTACGCGCTGCAGTCGGATCCGGAGGTGTGCCGGTACCTCCTCTACGAGCCGCGCTCGCGCGAGCGGGTCGCGCACGTGCTGGCGCGGGATGCCGCGGCCGCGCGCCTCGAGAGCCCGCACGACTACCTGCAGCCCGCGATCCGCGATCGCGACGGCCGCTTCCTCGGGACGATGTACTTCGAGCTGCACAGCGTCGACCCCGACCGCACGGCCGAGATCGGCTGGATCCTCGCGCCGCACGCGCAGGGCGAGGGCTACGCGAGCGAGGCCGCGCGGCTTCTGCTCGGCCTCGCCTTCGAGGAGCTGGGCCTGCACCGCGTGTATGCGGAGCTCGACCCGCGCAACGGCGCGTCCGTCGCGCTGTGCGAGCGGCTCGGGATGCGGCACGAGGGCCATTTCGTCGAGCACATGTGGCTCAAGGGCGAGTGGACCGACACGGGTCACTACGCGATCCTCGAGCACGAGTGGGCCGCGCGCCGCGCGTGAGCCGCCGAGCGGGCCGACACGGACGCCTCCCCGCCTGGCCTGCTCGCCCGACGGGGAGTCCTCCGCGATCGCTCAGCGAGCGGATGCCGCCGCCGACTCGATGAGCCTCGACGTCGCACGACTGTGCGAGATGAAGGCGACGTGCGAGGCGTCGATCTCGACGGTGTGCGATCCCGCCCGCTCGGCGAAGAAGCGCTCGGCGACGGGGGAGATCGCCTTGTCCTCGCCGGAGACCTGATACCAGCTCGGGATGGTCTTCCACGCCGGCGTCTTCGAGGGCTCGCCGAACACGGCAGCCGCGACGGGGCGCTGTCGCGCGGCCATCCTCGTCGCCACGGACTTCGACAGGTCGGCCGCGAAGATCTCCCGGAACCGCCCGGGATCGATGGACACCTCGTACTCGCCGTCGGCGAACTCCCGGCTCACCAGCGCGTCGGGCGTGAGGGCCGCGCCCGGGTAGGCGACGGGATCGGCGAACTGGCCGAGGACCTCGCCCTCGTCGGGCACGAACGCGGCGACGTAGACGAGCGCCGTCACGTTGGCGGCTCCCGTCGCCGCGTTCGTGATGACGGCACCGCCGTAGGAATGGCCGACCAGGACGACCGGCCCCTCCGTCGCGTCGATGATCCTGCGCACGTAGGCCGAGTCGGACGCGAGCCCGCGCAGCGGGTTCGCGAGGGCGAGCACGGGGTAGCCCTCGTGCTGCAGGATGCCGATCACGTCGTCCCATCCGCCCGCATCGGCGAAGGCTCCGTGCACGAGCAGGATGGTCGGTCGTGCCTGCGGACTCCCCCGCGACGCCGAAGGATCGGCCGCCGCCGCGGTGGCTGCAGTCATGGCCAGCATCGCGGTCGCCCCGAGGGCGACGGCGGAGCCGGCTGCGAAGCGTGCTGAGGGTGTCATGACGATCTCCTCTCGCTGCATCGTGCTGAACCGCACTGCCGGACAGCACGTCGGACACATTGTCCGACTTGAGTGTACATGCTGTACGGACACCATGTAGTGTCCTCAGCGCGCCGAGGCCGGCCATCGTGCTCCCCGCGGCTAGGATCCGGCTGTGGCCTCCATCACCCGTCGACCCGCGACAGCGAAGCGCCGAGCCTCGGCGGAGGCTGAGATCCTCGCCGCGACGCACCGCCTGCTCACCGCCGGATCGAGCTTCACGGAGCTCGGGGTGCAGCGGATCGCCGACGAGGCAGGCGTCGCGCGGTCCACCTTCTACATGCACTTCCCCGACAAGAGCGCGCTTCTCGTGCGGCTCGCCTCGACGACGCTGACGACGTCGTTCGGCATCACCTCCGCGTGGCGACCCGCCGACGGGCTCGAAGCGCTCGAGGCCGTCTTCACCCAGGTCGTCGCCTATTACCGGGAGCAGTCGGCCGTGCTCCTCGCGATCCACGAGGTCGCCACGTACGACACGACGGTGCGCGAGTTCTGGCGCGGGCAGCTCGCCCTGTTCACCGACTCCACGATCGCGGTGCTCCGCGAGGAGCAGGCCGTCGGCGACGCGGACGCAGCGGTCGACGCCGACCTCGCGGGCAGGCTCGTCGTCGTCGGCGGCGAGCGCGCCATCCTCGACCACATCGGCCTGCAGGACGAGCGCCGGGATGCGGCGTTCGTGCGCGAGCTCGCCTCGACGTGGTGGTACGGCGTCTACCGGCGCCCGAGCGACGCGCGCGCCGCAGCGCCCGAGTGAGCGGGCTCAGGCCTGCGGCGCGGCGCGCTGCCGCGCTCGGCGCGCCCGCTGGCGCCTCCCGGCCCAGCGCGCGAACGCGACCGAGTCGGGGATGCGGGTCAGCAGCGGCCCGACGACGATCGTGATGAGCACGTACGCCGTCGCCAGCGCCGCCAGAGAGGGCTCGACCCCGGCGCCGACGGCGAGCCCCGCGATGACGATCGAGAACTCCCCGCGGGGAGTGAGGGCGAAGCCCGCGCGCCAGCGGCCTGCCTCGGCGATCCCCGCCTTCCGCGCCGCGAACCAGCCGGTCGCGATCTTCGTCGCCATCGTCACGACCGCGAGCACGGCAGCCGGCACGAGCACCGGCACGAGGTCGGCCGGGTCGGTCGAGAGGCCGAAGAAGAGGAAGAACACGGCCGCGAACAGGTCGCGCAGAGGCGCGAGGAGGCGCTCCGCGTGCTCGGCCGCAGGGCCCGAGATCGCGATGCCGACGAGGAACGCGCCGACGGCGGCCGACACATTCGCCTGCGACGCGAGCCCCGCCACGAGGAGCGTGACCCCGAGCACCGTGAGCAGGAGCACCTCGGGATCCTTCGACCAGATGAGCCGCGAGACGAACGTCCCGTGCCGGAGCGCGACGTAGAGGATCGCGACGACGCACGCGACGGCGACGCCCACAGAGAGCGTGGCCCTGCCGATGTCGAGGCCCACGAGGAGCGCCGTGAGGATGGGGAGGTAGAACGCCATCGCGAGGTCCTCGATCACGAGGATCGACAGGACGGTGGGGGTCTCGCGGTTGGCGAGGCGGCCGAGGTCCTGCAGGAGCTTCGCGATGACGCCGGACGACGACGCCCACGTGATGCCGGCGAGCGCGACGGCGGCGACGGGCCCCCATCCCAGCACGAGCGCGATGAGCGCGCCCGGCACGGCGTTGAGCACCATGTCGATCAGCCCGGCGAACTTCGAGCGGCGCAGATTCGAGACGAGCTCGCGCGCGTTGAACTCGAGGCCCAGCATGACCAGCAGGAGGATGACGCCGATGTCGGCGCCGATCGAGATGAACTCCTCTCCCTGACGGAAGGGGAAGAAGCCCCCCTTCCCGAAGGCCAGGCCGCCGAGGAGGATCAGGGGGATCGCGGAGATGCCGAGCCACGACGCGAACCGGCCGAGGAGGCCGATCCCGAGCAAGAGCGCGCCGATCTCGATCAGGACGAGCGCGCCGTGTTCCATCCGCCTGCGTCAGCTTCCGCCGACGATCTGCACGAGCTTGTCGAGTCCTTCGCGGGTTCCCACCGCGACGAGCAGATCTCCCGCGTTGAGCACGTCCGCCGGCTCGGGGGCGGGGAGCACACCAGTCTCGCGGATGATCGCGACGATGTAGCACCGCGTGCGCGTGCGCGCCTTCGTGTCGCCGAGCGGCCGACCGACGAAGGGCGAGTCGGCGCGCACGGGGATCTGCTCCGTGAACAGCCCGGCGAGGCGGTCGCGCATCTCCGCGAGCTGCGTCAGCATGAGCGATCCGCCCAGCACCTCGGCGAGCGCGCTCGCCTCGTCGTCCGTCAGCTCGATCGTCTCGAGCGCGCGATCGGGGTCGTCCTCGTCGGCGATCGCGAGCTCGCGGTCGCCGTCTCGGAAGCTCACGACCGACAGCCGACGTCCCGACTCGGTCAGGATGTCGTGCCGCACCCCTATCCCGGGGAGCTCGGCGCGCTCCACATGCACTGGCATGCGTACATCATGGCACCCGGCAGGTCTGCCGGTCCGGGCTCGCGCACCGCGGCATCGTGCTTCCCGCCCCCGGACGCGGTGAGCGGTTAGCCTGGGCACGCACCGCGACGACGCGATGCGCGCGGCGGCGACACCCGCCGTTCACCGAAGGATTCCAGAGTGAGCGACATGAACTCCCCCGAACAGGACGGACGCTCCGACCGCGACGTGCCCGAACCGATCCTCTCGACCGCCGCGCTGGACACCCGGGGGCTCGACGACACGCGCGTGCCGCGCAGGCAGGTCGTGTCGTGGGCCCTGTGGGACTGGGCGACGCAGCCGTTCAACTCCGTCATCCTGACGTTCGTCTTCGTCTCGCTGTATCTCGTCTCGGACAGCTTCCTGCCCGCCGAGGTCGCCGCGCAGAACGCCGACGGCAGCCTCGTGTGCTCGCGTACGGCGGATGCCGCGACGCAGTACTGCCAGGGACTGTCGAACCTCGCCGAATGGTACGGGTGGGTGACGTTCGCCGCGGGCATCCTGATCCTGCTGCTCGCGCCCGTGCTCGGCCAGCGGGCGGATGCGCGCGGCAACAAGAAGCGCTGGGTCGTCGGCGCAACGGCCGTGCTGGCGCTTCTGCAGTTCGGCCTCTTCTTCGTGTACGCGGAGCCCGCGTACTTCTGGCTGGGCGCGATCCTCGTCGCGCTCGGCTCGGTCACGTCGGAGATCGCGGGCGTCAACTACAACGCCATGCTCGTGCAGGTCTCGACGCCGCGCACGATCGGCCGGGTGAGCGGTCTCGGCTGGGGGCTCGGGTACATCGGCGGCATCCTCGCGCTCGTCCTCGTCGTGGTTCTCAACGCCGTGGGCTGGTTCGGCCTCGACGTGTCGGGCGGGTTCGCGTACCGGCTCATCGCGGTCGGCGCCGCCGTCTGGACGGTCGTGTTCGCGCTGCCGTTCGTGTTCAACGTGCCCGAGGCGCCCGCGCGCGACGACCGCCCCGCCGTCGGCTTCTTCCGCAGCTACGTCGTGCTCGTCAAGGACATCGTCGCCCTCTTCAAGGTCCACCGGTCGACGTTCTGGTTCCTCATCGCGAGCGCCGTCTATCGTGACGGCCTCGCGGGGGTGTTCGCCTTCGGCGGGGTCCTCGCCGCCGTCTCGTTCGGATTCACCTCGAACGAGGTCATCCTCTTCGGGATCGCGCTCAATCTCGTCGCAGGCGTCTCGACGATCCTCGCCGGCATGCTCGACGACCGCTTCGGCGCGAGGGCGGTCATCGTCACGGCGCTGTCGATCCTCATCGCGAGCGCGCTGTTCGTCTTCCTGTTCCGCGAGGAGGGCAAGGCCGTGTTCTGGGTCGGCGGCATCATCCTGTCGGCGGCCGTGGGGCCCGCGCAGGCCTCGAGCCGCGCGCTGCTCGCTCGCGTGACCCCGGAGAACATGCAGGGCGAGATCTTCGGCCTCTATGCGACGACGGGTCGCGTCATGAGCTTCCTGTCTCCGCTGCTGTGGTCGGCGTTCATCGCGGCCTTCGGCGCGACGCATTTCGGCATCCTGGGCATCACGATCGTCCTCGCGGTCGGGCTCGTGCTGCTGCTGCTCGTGAAGCTCCCGAAGCACGAGCGCGTCTAGCGCGTCAGTCGCGCCGCCACGCGTCGGCGAGCTTCGCGAGCAGGCGGGCGAGCTCGGCGCGCTCGTCGTCCGTGAACCCCTCGAGGGCGCTCGCGAGCGTCGCCCGCCGATCGCCGTGGAACCTCCGCACGTGGGCCGCCCCGTCGTCGGTGAGGACGATGCGCGTGCGCCGCGCGTCGTCGGGATCGGCCTCCCGCCGCGCGAGCCCGAGGTCGACGGCCTGCTGCACGAGACGCGAGGCGCGCGGCTGATCGACGCCGACCGCCTCGGCGACCTCTCCGACCGACAGGGGCCCGGATGCCGAGGCCAGCGCCTCGAGCATGCGGCCGAGCGCGGGTCCGCCCATGCGGCGGCCTCGCGGACCGCCCATCCCCCAGTCGCCCCGCCCTCCGTGCGCGCCGCCCGTCCACGGGAACCCTTCGGGCGGGCCCTGGTGCGGACCGCCGTGGTGGTGTCCCGCGTGGGGCCCGCCGCGCGCCCAGGGCGGGCCGTCGCCCGGCGCGGCATCCCACGGCGCGCGCGGTCGGCGTGCGCGCAGGCGAGCGAGCGCCGCGGCGATCGCGTCGACGGGATCGGCTGCGCCGGAGTCTGCGGGGCCACGCGGAGTCATGCCTCGAATTTACATGCGACTTGACATGTAACCACAATCCATGTCACACTGCATATACATGCAATAAGACATGTACTCGACGGGCTCCCGTCCCGTCCACACGAACCGGCGGCCCCCCGGCCGCCCGCGAAAGGACTTCACATGAACACCGACAACACTCAGCACCCCCGCCCGTTCGGCTACTGGCTCCGCGCCGTAGACGCCCTCATCACGCGCGAGTTCGCGCAGGCCTTCGAGGCCGAGGAGGCCACCCGCCGCGACTGGCGGCTCCTCAACGCACTCTCCGGCGACGTCGAGATCCCCGGCTTCGTCGAGCGTCTCGCCCGCAAGGGCCGCCGTCTCGACGGACTCGTCGAGCGCGGCTGGATCGGCGAGACCGACGGCGCCTGGACGCTCACCGACGAAGGCCGCGCGGCCAAGGAGCGCCTCGGCGCGATCGTCGACGGCATCCGCACGCGCGTCGCCGGCGCCGTGCCGCCCGAGGACTTCGCCACGACGATGGCCTCGCTCGAGGCGATCGCGCGCGAGCTCGGCTGGGACGAGGAGATGCGCCTCCCTCGCCGCGGACGCTCCGGCTCCGGCCCGCGCGGACGCGGCTTCCGCCCGGGGTTCGGGTTCCGGCCCGGCTTCGGTCGCGGGTTCGCAGACGACCAGGACGCCGACGAGGCGATCCACCACGGATTCGGCCCCGGCTTCCGCCACGGCTTCGCCCACGCGCAGCACCGTGGCTTCGGCCGCGGTGAGCACGGCTGCCACGGCGAGCGCAGCGACCACCGCGGACACGGCACGCACCACGCGGAGCACGCGTACGAGCGCGGCTTCGAGGCCGGTTTCGCACGCGGTCGCGACGCCCACAGCGCCTGACCCGCGCCCGCACCGATCCGAAGGGCACCGGCTCGCTCCGGTGCCCTTCGGCGTTCCCGACGCACGAGCCGGCGCCTCCGGCGGACCGGTCGCCGTCACGCGACGACACCGTCGTGCCCCCTGCTGCGGCCGCGAGGGACAATGAGCGGATGCCGCATCCCGCCCTCCTCGCCGTCTCGCACGGCACGGGCTCCGCGGCCGGTCAGCGCGCTGTCCGCGCGCTCGTCGACGCCGTCGCGGCGCATCTGCCCGACGTCGCCGTCCGGCTCGGCCACGTCGACGTGCAGCAGCCGGACGTCGCGGCATCCCTCGCGTCGCTGCCCGACGGAGAGCCCGTCGTGCTCGTGCCGCTCCTGCTCTCGGCGGGCTACCACGTCCGCGTCGACCTGCGGCGCGCGACCAGGGACCGCGCAGGCGTGACGGTGACGGGCGCGCTCGGTCCCGATCCGCGCCTGGCCGACGTGCTCGCGGAGCGCCTCGAGCGGGCCGGACTCACGGACGGCGACGCCGTCGTGCTCGCGGTCGCCGGGTCCAGCGACGCCCGCGCGAACGACGACTGCCGCGCCGTCGCCGCGCTGCTCGGCGAACGTCTCGCCCGCACCGTCGCCGTCGGCTTCCTCGCCGCCGCAGAGCCGAGGCTCGCGCGGGCGGTCGCCGAGGCGCGCGGAGATCGGGTCGTCGTCGGGTCGTACCTGCTCGCCCCCGGGTACTTCCACGACCTCGCCGTCCGCGAGGCCGGCGGGGCCGCCGTCGCGCGCCCCCTGCTCGACGACGACGAGCCCGCGGCATCCCTCGTGGAGCTCGTGCTCGATCGCTACCGCTCCGCCGTGGAGCCGGCCCTGGAGCGCGACTCCTCCGTGTGACGAAGGGTTACGCCGCGTTCCCGCGCGTTTCATGAAGGATGCCGCGACCTGCGGCCCCTGCCTACAGTCGCCCAGTGGGCTCACGGGAGCCCGCGTCCGTGGATCGCGGACGGCAGGAGGCAGGGTGAGCATCAGCGACGCCGACACGCGCGCATCGCATCCGGAGCGCGGCCGCGACCAGGCGACCGCCCAGGCACCGCGCCCCGACGCGGCGCGAGCGCGCCCGCCGCGTGCGTCCGCCAAGCCGAACGGGCAGTGGAGGATCGACGGCAAGGCTCCCCTCAACGGCAACGAGGAGTGGAAGCAGCAGGACGGCGGGCTGAGCGTCCGCGCACGCATCGAGAGCGTCTACGCGGCTGGGGGCTTCGCGAGCATCGACCCCACCGACCTGCACGGCCGCTTCCGCTGGTGGGGCCTGTACACGCAGCGCAAGCCCGGGATCGACGGCGGCAAGACGGCGACCCTCGAGCCGCACGAGCTCGAGGACGAGTACTTCATGCTGCGCATCCGCATCGACGGCGGACAGCTCACGACCGAGCAGCTGCGGGTCGTCGCGGGCGTCTCGACGGAGTTCGGCCGCGGCACCGCCGACCTCACGGATCGCCAGAACATCCAGGTGCACTGGATCCGCGTGGAGGACGTCCCCGAGATCTGGCGCCGCCTCGAGGGCGTCGGGCTCGGCACGACGGAGGCGTGCGGCGACGTGCCGCGCGTCATCCTCGGCTCGCCCGTCGCGGGGATCGCGGCCGACGAGCTCATCGACCCGACGCCGCAGATCGACGAGATCACGTCGCGGTTCATCGGCGACGAGTCGCTCGCCAACCTCCCCCGCAAGTTCAAGTCTGCCATCACGGGCCACCCGAGCCAGGACGTCGTGCACGAGATCAACGACGTCGCGTTCGTCGCGCTCGAGCACCCCGAGCTGGGCATCGGATACGACCTCTGGGTCGGCGGGGGCCTGTCCACGAACCCGCGGCTCGGCGAGCGGCTCGGGGCCTTCGTGACGGCCGGGCAGGTGGCGGATGTCTGGCACGGCGTCGCGCAGATCTTCCGCGACTACGGCTACCGGCGTCTGCGCAACAAGGCGAGACTCAAGTTCCTGCTCGCGGAGTGGGGTCCTGAGAGGTTCCGTCAGGTGCTGCAGGACGAGTACCTCGGCTACGCGCTGCCCGACGGCCCCCCTGCGCCGAAGCCTCTCACGCCCGGCGACCACGTCGGCGTGCACCGGCAGAAGGACGGCCGGTTCTACGTCGGGGCGACCCCCATCGTCGGTCGCGTCTCGGGGCCGATCCTCGCGCAGCTCGCCGACCTCGTCGAAGCGCACGGCTCGGCGCGGGTGCGCACGACGCCGCAGCAGAAGCTCGTGATCCTCGACATCCCCGAGGATCGTGTCGAGTCGCTCGTGGCGGGACTCGATGGGCTCGGCCTCTCGGCCCGCCCGAGCCTCATCCGCCGCGGCACGATCGCGTGCACGGGCCTCGAGTTCTGCAAGCTCGCGATCGTCGAGACCAAGGTCAACGCCACCAAGGCCGTCCTCGACCTCGAAGAGCGTCTCGCCGACGTCGAGCTGCCGCATCCCCTCAGCCTGCACGTCAACGGATGCCCCAACTCGTGCGCGCGCATCCAGACGGCCGACATCGGGCTCAAGGGTCAGCTGCTCCCCGACGGCAACGGCGGGCAGACCCCCGGCTACCAGGTGCATCTCGGCGGCGGGCTCGTGTCGCAGGATCGCGACGAGCCGGGGCTCGGCCGCACCGTGCGCGGACTCAAGGTGACGGCCGAGGGCATCGCCGACTACGTCGAGCGGGTCGTCGGGCGCTTCCTGCAGGATCGGGATGCCGCATCCGGTGAGACGTTCGCGCAGTGGGCGCACCGTGCAGACGAGGAGGCCCTGCAGTGAGCCGAGGAGGCCCTGCAGTGAGCGTGTCGCTCGCCGAGGTCGCCGCGTCGACGTCCGACGACCTCCTCGACCACGCGAGGGCACGCCGCGCGCCGGTGAACCTGCTCGTCTCGACCGGGCGCGCCTCGATCGGGTGCGCGCCGCGCACGAAGCCGGTCGACCCGGGCGAAGACCCCCCGTCGGGCCCGCTGGGCGGGCTCGTCGAAGACGGAGTGCGGGCTGCACTCATGACCATCTCGCACGCCGCGCATCACGTCGCCGGGCCCGTCGCGGTCGCCGAGACCCGGGGATCGGCGGAGAATCGGGGATCGGCCCAGATTCGGGGATCGGCCCTGACCCGGAGATCAGCACAGACTCCGCGATCGGCACAGGGCCGGGGATCAGCCCAGCCTCGGAGATCGGCCGAGACTCGGAGATCAGCCCAGATTCGGGGACATTCCGCGGATCCCTCCGAGTCCCGGCAGATCTCCGACGCAGCGCGCGAGCGCGCGCGGCTGTCGACGCTCGGCGTGCTCGAGCGACGGATGCCGCGCACCCGCGGCCGTCTGCGGGGAGACGCCGCATGACCGGCCACGTCGCCCTCGTGGGGGCGGGCCCGGGGGATCCGGGACTGCTGACCCTGCGGGGACTGCGCGCCCTGGAGGGGGCAGACGTCATCGTCGCCGACCGGCTCGGCGCGCGCGCCGTGCTCGACGGCCTCGCAGCCTCGGGCGTGGAGCTGCGGGCCGAGGTCGTCGACGTGGGAAAGCTCCCCGGCCACCACGCCGTGCCACAGGATGCCATCAACGCGCTGCTCGTGCAGCTCGCGCGCGACGGCAAGCGCGTCGTGCGGCTCAAGGGCGGCGACCCGTACGTCTTCGGGCGCGGCGGCGAAGAGCTCGCGTACTGCCGTGCGCGCGGCGTCGACGCCGAGGTCGTGTCGGGGGTCACGAGCGCGATCTCGGTTCCCGCGGTCGCCGGCATCCCGCTGACGCACCGCGGCCTCGCGACGGCGTTCACCGTCGTCACGGGGCACGACCAGATCCGCGAGATCGGCGGCGGGCGCGATCACACCGTCGTGCTCCTGATGGGCGTCGGCACGCTCGCGCACGCGGCGCTGACCCTCGCCCGCGGCGAGCGCGGCACGGGCTGCCCCGTCGCGATCGTCGAAGACGGGTTCGGCGACGGCCAGCGCGTCACGCTCGGAACGCTCGGAACGATCGCGCAGCAGGCCGCGGCGCGCGGCATCCGCTCGCCCGCCGTCGTCGTCGTCGGGGACGTCGTCGCCCTCAGCCCCTATGCGCCGCCCGAGCTCGCAGCATCCATCGTCGTGCGCGAAGCGGCACTCGAGCCCGACGCGAAGGTTGCGCACATTGCCGCATCGCGCGGCGTGTAGCGACAGCATCCGCCACCTTCTCCCCCGACGTCGAGTTCTTCGACGACATCGGCTTGCCCGGCGGTGCTCGGTCGACGGAGGTGGACGGCGTCGTGGGGGTCGAGACGGCGCAGTGATGCGTCGTCGCGCGCCGGGGGTCAGGCCCCGCGCGACCCCGCGTCGGTCGCGCCGACGTCGGTGCGGTGGAAGTTCAGGAACGAGCGGGATGCCGTGGGCCCCCGCTGGCCCTGATACCGGTTGCCGTACGGACCGGAGCCGTAGGGCGACTCGGTCGGCGAGGACAGCCGGAAGAAGCAGAGCTGGCCGATCTTCATCCCGGGCCACAGCTTGATCGGCAGCGTCGCGACGTTCGAGAGCTCGAGCGTCACGTGCCCGGAGAAGCCCGGGTCGATGAACCCGGCCGTCGAGTGGGTGAGCAGCCCGAGCCGGCCCAGCGACGACTTGCCCTCCAGCCGGGCCGCGACGTCGTCGGGGAGCGTGACCTGCTCGAACGTCGAGCCGAGGGCGAACTCGCCGGGGTGGAGGATGAACGGCCCGTCGGGCGCGACCTCGATGAGACGCGTCAGATCGGGCTGGTCCTCGGCCGGGTCGATGAACGGGTACTTGTGGTTGTCGAACAGCCGGAAGTAGCGGTCGAGGCGCACGTCGACGCTCGAGGGCTGCACCATGGTCGGATCCCACGGTTCGAGGCCGATGCGCCCGGCCGTGATCTCGAGACGGAGGTCGCGGTCCGAGAGCAGCATCCGGCCAGCCTACCGGCGCGGGCGCGGGCGACGCGCGTCACTCGGCTCGCGTCGCGGTCTCGGCTGAAGCGTTCATCGGCGCAGGCATCAGCGCAGGCGCAGGCATCGCCCCAGGCGCAGGCGTCGCCGCAGGCACCACCCCAGGCGCAGGCGCAGGCGCAGGCTTCGCCCCAGGCGCAGGCGCGGCGGCGAGGGCGCGCGCCACGGGCGGGAGGGGTGCGTCGTCGAGGAACGCGTCTCGGATGATGCGGCGCGGGTCGTACTTGCGAGGATCGAGCTGCTGCCAGTCGAC
Source organism: Microbacterium ulmi (assembly GCF_011759705.1). Classification (GTDB taxonomy): domain Bacteria; phylum Actinomycetota; class Actinomycetes; order Actinomycetales; family Microbacteriaceae; genus Microbacterium; species Microbacterium ulmi. The sequence continues at coordinate 1,154,296 of NZ_JAAOZF010000001.1, forward strand.
GTCGTCGAACTCGGGGCCGAGCTCTTCCTTGACCCGCGTCGTCGTCGCCTTCGCGATGTCGCGCGCCCGCCGGATGAGCTTCGTCATCGCCTGCGCGGCCGCAGGCAGGCGCTCGGGACCGAGGACGAGTCCCACGATGACGGCGATGACGACGACCTTCTCGAACGTGAGCCCGAGGAACATGTCAGACCTCCTCGGCGGGGAGCCGGATGCCGTCGGCGGCGAGCTCGCGCCGCCGCGCCTTCGCGCGCCGGCGGTCGATGACGAGCGCGGTCGCGGCCGCGGCGAGGTAGAGGGCGACGAGCACCCCGGCCAGCAGCAGCATCGAGACGATGTCTGCGGCCGGCGTCGCGAGGGCCGCGAACGTCGCGGCGACGACGACAGCCACACGCCAGCCGTGGAGGATGGCCTTCGCGCTGACGACTCCGAGGACGTTCAGCAGCACGAGCAGCACAGGCAGCACGAAGGCGACGCCGACGGCGATGATGAGCTTGAGCACGAAGTCGTAGTACCGCGAGGACTGGAAGAACTGCGCGGCGCCCTCCGGGACGAACGACGACATGAGCGCGATCGCGTGCGGCGCGATGAGCCAGCCCGTCACGCAGCCCGCGAAGAACAGCGGGACCGCGACGAGGACGAACACGAGGGTGCGGCGCGTCTCGCGGCGGGTGAGCGCCGGGAGGACGAACAGGAGCGCCTGCGAGATCCAGACGGGCGCAGCGGCGATGAGTCCGACCGTGAGCGCGATCCGCATCCGCAGGTCGAACGCCGCCGTCACCGAGTCGAAGTTCAGCGCCGCGAGATCGGCTCCGCGCTCGTCCGCGATGAGCCGGATGGGCTCCGTCAGCAGCCGGATGACCGGATCGGTGAGGATGAACGCGACGACGGCGGCGATCGCGACGGCCGCGAGCGACACGTACAGGCGACGACGCAGCTCCGCGAGGTGATTGCGCACGGGCATCGCCCTCCGGCCGCGACGGCCCCGATCGCGGGGCACGCCGTCGAGCGGGCGCACCCCGTCGGTCATCGTCGCCATGGCCTACCTCGCGGCGAGGTCGGACGCGCCGAGGCCCCGGACCGCGGCCGCGTCGCTGTCCGCCGAGGGGGAGCCGGCCTCCGCGTCGGCGCCCGCGGGTGAGGTCTCCGCGGTCTTCATCGCCTTCATCTCGCCCTTGAAGATCCGCGCCGACTGCCCGACGCTGCGCGCCAGGCCGGGGAGCTTCGCGGCGCCGAAGAGCAGCAGGACGAGGGCGAGCAGGATGATCAGATGCCATCCGGTCATGTTTCCCAGCACAGCGACATCTCCTTCGTTGTCGGTGAACCCGCCGTGTGCATCGGTGCGCTCGGCGGTTGTCGAGCACGTTACAAGCTCGCGGGGGGCGAATCAAGTGAATCCGATCGAATCTGCGCAATGAATCGCGACGCCCTCGGAAGCCGTTCCGCGAAAACATGCGAGAAGTTGGGGATTGACGAGACTTGGATTCGTTGTACATACTCCTAATACGATCCGATCGGAATCAAATCTGACCGAGCAAAGGAGCTCCGATGACACAGCAGATCGACCGCCGCCTCTTCCTGAAGGCGTCGGGTGCCACCGTGCTTGGGGCGAGCCTGTTCGCACTCGCCGCGTGCGCGCCCGGCGGCAGCGCCGCGGCCCCGACGACGGGACCCCGACGCGTCCGCGCGGCTTGGTGGGGTGGAGACGTGCGCCACGCGAAGTTCAACGGTATCTACGACCTGTACCAGAAGGGTCACGACGACGTCACGATCGAGCGAGAGTTCGCCGACTGGGCCGCGTACTGGGAGCGCCTCCCCACTCAGTTCGCGGGCGGCAACGCGCCCGACATCTTCCACGTGACCGAGCGCCAGATCGCCGACTACGCCAGCCGCGGCCAGGTCGCCGACCTCGAGGCGCTCGCGTCGAGCGGCGCGCTCGACCTCAGCAAGTTCTCCCAGGCATCCCTCGATGCAGGTCGCTACAAGGACCAGCTCATCATGCTGCTCGTGGGCGCCACGATTCCCGCGACGATGTTCAACCAGACCGTCTTCGATCAGGTCGGCGTCGACACGCCCGCGAACGACTGGACCTGGGACGAGTTCGTGTCGGCGAGCGAGAAGTTCAAGGCCGCGGGGCTCGTGGGCTCGACCTACCAGGCGATCGCGTCGCCCGTGTTCGACACGTTCCTCGCGCAGAACGGCAAGAGCCTGTTCGCACCCGACGCGTCGCCCGAGCTCAACTTCGACGCGAAGGATGCCGAGGAGTGGTTCCAGCTGTGGAAGGACCTGCAGGATGCCGGCCTCTGCCAGTCCGCCGAGTCCGCCTCCGAGGAGCAGGGCGCGCCGTTCGAGGACACGATCTTCGCGAAGGGGCAGGCCGCCATCCACGTGCAGAACTCGAACCAGCTCGTGACGTTCCAGTCCGCCATCGGCGACCAGTACACGCTGGGCCTGTCCGCGTTCCCGCAGATCGGCAAGAAGCCGGCATCCCTCGTCATCGGCAGCTACGTGTGCGTCAACGAGAAGTCGAGCCAGAAGGAGGAGTCGGCCCGCATCATCGACTTCTTCGTCAACGACCCGGAGGCCAACAAGATCTTCGGTCTCGAGCTGGGCACCCCGGGCAACTCGAACTGGGTGGACGCGGTCTCCAGCGAGGTCACGGGCGCAGACAAGCTGGTCCTCGACTTCGCAGGAGCCGTCGAGAACCAGTCCGTCTTCGCCGCGATCCGCCCGACGGGTGCGTCGCGCGCCGAGACGCTCATGGTCGAGCTCGGCCTCGCCGTCGCCTTCGGCCAGCAGAGCCCCAAGGATGCCGGAACGCGCCTCGTGGACGAGCTGAGCTCCGTCATCTCGTAGCGTCATGCTCGACACCCCGACGACGGGTGCGCCGGACGCCGCCGTGCGCGGCATCCCCGTTCCGGTGCACTCGTCCTCCACCCCGGAAGGCTCCACCACCATGGCAACCATCGCGACGAGCGATAGCGTGCGCCCCCGCAAGCGGAAGGCGACGTACGCCGCCCGCGAGGCCCGAGCCGCGTGGATCATGCTCACGCCGTGGCTGATCGGACTGGCCCTCATCACGGCCATCCCGATGATCGCGTCGCTGGTGATCTCGTTCACCGACTACTCCCTGCTCGCGGCTCCCGACTGGGTCGGGCTCGACAACTACACGCGGCTGCTCGACGACCCGCGGTTCATGGCGGCGCTGTGGGTGACGTTCCGGTACGTCTTCATCTCCGTGCCGCTGCAGCTCGCGTTCGCGCTCGGGCTCGCGCTGCTGCTCAATCGCGGCCTGCGCGGCCTGCGGTTCTACCGCAGCGCGTTCTACCTGCCGTCGCTCCTGGGCGCGAGCGTCACGATCGCGATCCTCTGGCGCCAGGTGTTCGGGTCGGACGGCATCTTCAACCAGTTCCTGGCGCTGTTCGGCATCCAGGGCGTGAGCTGGATCGGCAATCCCGACTGGGCGCTGTCGACGCTCATCGTGCTGAACGTCTGGACGTTCGGCTCGCCCATGGTGATCTTCCTCGCTGGGCTGCGGCAGATCCCCAAGGAGTACTACGAGGCGGCGTCGGTCGACGGAGCGGGCAAGGTGCGCCAGTTCTTCCACATCACGCTTCCGCTGCTCACGCCCGTCGTGTTCTTCAACGTGATCCTGCAGTTCATCCATGCCTTCCAGGCGTTCACGCCCTCGTACATCGTCAGCGGCGGCACGGGCGGGCCGGTGGACTCGACGCTCTTCTACACGCTGTACCTCTACCAGCGCGGCTTCACGCAGTTCGAGATGGGGTACGCGTCGGCCATGGCATGGGTGCTGCTGCTGATCATCGGCGTCTTCACGGCCGCGAACTTCATCGGCGCACGGTTCTGGGTGTTCTACGGAGATGAGAAGTGATGACCGAGACCCGGACCCTCGTCCAGCCCAAGCTCAAGCGCCGCCGCTGGGAGGACCCCGACGCCGCCGCGGGCAACAGCTTCGCGGGCGCGAAGGCGGGCCGCTTCCGCCGCCTCACGAAGCACCTGCTGCTCATCGCGGTGTCGCTCATCATGCTCTACCCCGTGCTGTGGATGCTGTCGAGCTCGTTCAAGGAGCCCGGCGAGATCTTCACGAACCAGAGCCTCATCCCGCAGACGTGGACCGTCGACAACTACGTGAAGGGCTGGAACGCGCTGCAGTACCCGTTCGGCCAGTTCTTCCTCAACTCGACGATCGTCGCGGTCGCGGCCGTCGTCGGCAACCTCTTCTCGTGCTCGCTCGCGGCGTTCGCGATCGCGCGGCTGCGGTTCAAGGGCAGCAGGGTCGTGCTCGGCATCGTGCTCGTGTCGATCATGCTCCCGTACCACGTCGTCGTCGTGCCGCAGTACATCATGTTCTCGTCGCTGGGCTGGGTGAACACGTTCTGGCCGCTCATCCTCCCGAAGTTCCTCGCGACCGACGCGTTCTTCATCTTCCTCATGGTGCAGTTCATCCGGGCGCTGCCGCGCGACCTCGACGAGGCGGCGCGCCTGGACGGCTGCGGGCCGTTCGGCATCTACTTCCGCATCATCCTGCCGCTGACGACCCCCGCGCTTGCGACCACCGCGATCTTCACGTTCATCTGGTCGTGGAACGACTTCTTCACGCCCCTGATCTACCTGACCGATCCGGTGATGCAGACGCTGCCGGTCGCGCTGCGCAGCTTCCTCGACTCGACGGGCCTCTCGTCGTACGGACCGCTGTTCGCGATGTCGATCCTCGCGCTCGGGCCCATCGTCGGGTTCTTCATCGTCGCGCAGCGCTACCTCATCGACGGCATCGCGACGACGGGGGCGAAGGGATGACGGCGAGCGTCGCGGCCGTGCGCGTCGACGCGCCGGCCGACCTCAGCTATGCGATCGACCCGTCGCACTTCCGCTGGCGCGGAGACCGCGTCATCACGGAGTCGCTCGAGGACGGCGCGCCCTTCACGACGACGCGGTTCGCGCAGTCGGCGCACGCCTTCACCCACGCCGATGCCCCCGACCACGTCGTCGCGGGCGGGGGCGACCTCGCCGGCATCCCCGTGCGCACGTGGACGGGGATCGCGACGGTCCTCGACCTGACGTCGGCGCCCGACGCGTCTCCCATCACGGCGGAGCATCTTCAGGATGCCGCGTCCCGCGCGGGCCTCGGCGGCGACGCAGAGGGCGGCATCCTCCTCGTCCGCACGGACTGGGACACCCGCCGCGACATCCGCGAGCCGGCGTACTGGGCCGATGCGCCCTGGATCGATGCCGGCGCGGCGGCGTGGCTGCGCGCGCAGGCGCCGAGCGCCGTCGGCTTCGACTTCCCGCAGGACGAGCCGATCCGCCGCGCCGTCGCGGGCGAGCACGTCGACCCGCGCGAGTTCGTGACGCATCACGAGCTGCTCGCCAACGGCATCGGCCTCGTCGAGTACCTGCGCGGCCTGTCCGGCATCCCGACCCGCGTGCTGCTGTGCGCCGCGCCCATCCGGCTGCAGGACTCCGACGGCGGGCCCGCCCGCGTCGTCGCCTTCCCCCTCTTGACCGATCACCCCATCGCAACCCCGGAAAGCTGAGGAACCCCATCGTGATCTCTCTCCACGAAGGACGCACGAGCGAGAGCCTGAACGGCGAATGGCAGTACGCGCTCGACGCCGCCGACGACGGACTCGCGAAGGGATGGTCGGCCGCGACGTTCGACGCGGCCGACTGGAGGACGCTTGCCCTCCCGACGAACTGGTACAAGACCGAGATCGGCGACTTCTTCGGGACCGTCTGGTTCCGTCGCACCTTCACGGTGCCTGCGTCCTTCGACGGCCAGCGCGTGTTCGTCCGCTTCGGCGCCGTCGACTACTACGCGGACGTATGGGTCAACGGGCACTTCCTCGGCTCTCACGAGGGCATGTTCAACCCGTTCGAGTTCGACGTGACCGACCTCGTCGACCGCGAGGGCGAGAACGTCGTCGTGCTGCGCGACGGCGCGCCGCGCGACGAGACCGAGTACATCCAGGCCGTGTTCTCCGACAACCCGCTGTCGGACGACTACCAGCGCCACCAGGCCAAGGCGATCTCGCAGATCAAGGGCCACATGATCGATGCGATGCACCGCCCCGGCTCCATGACGAAGTTCCGCCAGGACGGCACGTCGGGCGGCCCGTGGGGCAGGGTCGACCTCATCGCGCGGCCGCATGTGTACGTCGACTACGTCAAGCTCTTCACGCGGATCGGGATCAAGAAGGACTGGCTCGGCGACCAGCTCGACAAGCCCGACGGGACGGCGCTCGTCTCGGCCGACGTCACGATCGTCAACACGACGGGACGCACCGTCACGACGGACGCGACGCTCACGGCGACCCCGAAGACGTTCGAGGGCTCCTCCGCCGTCTCCGCGCCGCGTCGGCTCACACTGCAGCCCGGATCGAACACCGTCAAGCTCGTCGTCACGATCTCCGACGCGCACCTGTGGTGGACGTGGGACCACGGCAGCCCCGATCTCTACACCGCGACCGTCGCCGTCGGCGACGACGCGCTCGATGTGACGTTCGGCGTCAAGGAGGTCAGGCAGGACGAGCCCACGGGGCACTGGTACCTCAACGGCAAGCGCGTCTTCCTGCGCGGCATGCGCTACATCACGTCGCAGTGGCTCAGCGAGGGCACCGAGCAGCTGTGGGACGACGACCTGCACAAGATGCTCGACATGCAGATCAACTCGATCCGCATCGGCAGCCACGTCGAGCCCGACCGCTTCTACGCGAAGTGTGACGAGCTGGGGTTCCTCGTGTGGCAGGTCTTCCCGCTGCACTACTGCGTGAGCGACTCGGACGACTTCGTCGAGCGCGCCGCCGACATGATCCGCGACATGGGCCAGATGCTCGTCAACCACGCGTCGCTGGGCATGTGGAGCGTGTTCAAGGAGCCGGAGATCTACCTCCTGCCCGACAAGCCGAACAACTACTTCCGGCTCTGCCAGATCCTCAAGGAGACGCTCGCGACGGTCGACCCGACGCAGTGGATCCACCTCGGCGACTACCGCGAGGGCGCGCAGAACCTCATGATCGGCGGCGTGCAGCCCGGCGACATACACCTCGACGAGAAGGTCATCGAGCCGCAGATCGTCGAGTTCGGCGCGGCATCCATCCCGGTCCTCGAGACGCTCAAGACGTTCATCCCCGAAGACAAGCTGTGGCCGCCGCACTGGGACACGTGGGAGTACCACGGGCTGTTCTACGACCTCGCGTTCGACTTCGCCAAGATCGAGCTCGGCGACTCGCTCGAGGAGTTCATCGACAACTACCAGTCGTACGAGGCCCTCGTCGTCAAGGAGCAGATCGAGTTCTTCCGGCAGCGCAAGTACGAGCCGGTCGCGTCGATGTACCTGTACTACTGGAGCGACTCGTGCCCCATCATCGGGTCGGGGCTGCTGGACTACTACCGCCGGCCGTACAAGGTCTACGACTGGATGAAGGCGGTCTACACGCGCGTGCTCGTGAGCCTCGAGCGCGACGTCACGCCGTACGTCATCGGCCGCGAGAAGGTGTACCGGCCGGGCACGAGCTTCGTCGCGAAGCTGTGGGTCACGAACGATCTCGAGCACGACCTCCAGGACGCCGCCGTGTCGTGGGCGATCAGGAGCTCGGGCGGCGAGGTCGTCGCCTCGAACGCGCTGACCGGCACGATCGCGGCCGACTCCGTCAAGCGCGCCGACCACGTCGTGTGGGCGATCCCCGCGGACGCGCCGCTGGGCGAGTACCGCGTCGAGCTGTCGGCGAGGGATGCCGAGGGCACGCTGCTCTCGGACAACTTCCTCGACTTCGTGGTGCGCTGACATGAGCGGGGTCTCGACCGTCGTCATCACCGGCTCCGGCAGCGGGATCGGACAGGCGACAGCGGCCAGGTACCTCGAGGAGGGCGCCGCCGTGTACGGCTTCGACCGCGCCGAGGCGCAGCCGCATCCGCTCCCGGGCGGACCGGGAGCGTGGGTGCCCGTGCGGGTGGACGTGTCGGACCCCGCGGGGATCGCGGAGGCGTTCGAGACGGTCGAGGCCGATCGCGGCGGTGTGGACGTGCTCGTCACGAGCGCCGCGGTCGGCTTCCCCGAGCCCTTCGCCGACATGACGGTCGCGTCGTGGGACCGCGTCTTCGGCATCAACGTCACGGGCACGATGCTGAGCATCAAGGCCGTGCTTCCGGGGATGGTCGCGCGCGGGTCTGGGTCCGTCGTGGTCGTGTCGTCGATCGCGGGCCGCACCAGGAGCGTCGCGAACGGGGCGCACTACACCGTGACGAAGTACGGTCTCATCGGGCTCACGCGGCATCTCGCCGCGGAACTGGCCGGCTCCGGCGTCCGCATCAACTGCGTGGCGCCGGGGCCCACCAACTCGCCGATCCTCACAGCGGCGACGCCGCAGGACGAGATCGACGCGATCATCGCGAGGACGCCGCTGCGGCGCATAGCGGAGCCGGAGGATGTCGCGAACGTCATCGCGTTCGTCGCCGACGACCGGCGCGCACGCCAGCTGCACGGCGCCGTGCTCGACGTGAACGGGGGGCTGTACTGATGGCCGACGCACGAGGCGTCTACGTCACGGGAGCCGCCGGCGGGCTCGGGCTCGGCATCGCCCGGCGCTTCCTCGCCGAGGGCGACGTCGTCACGGGGTCCGACCTGCGCGCCCCCGAGGCGCTCGCGGGGCGATTCCTGCCGCTCGAGCTCGACTTCGCATCGGATGCCGCGCACCGCGCCGCCGTCGAGCGGGCGCGCGAGCATGCCGGCGGCAGGCTCGACGTCGTCGTGACGCACGCCTTCGTCGGCTCGCCGACGCCGTTCTCGCAGCTCACGCTCGAGGAGTGGGACCGGCTGATCGGCATCAACCTGCGCGGAGCGATGCTGACGATCCACAGCGCGCTGCCCCACCTCCGCCCCGGGTCGAGCATCGTCATCACGTCCTCGATCGCGGGCCGCCGGTACAGCAGCGTCATGGGACCGCACTACACGGTCGCGCGGTACGGGCTCATCGGGCTCGGACGCCACCTCGCGACGGAGCTCGCGGGAACCGGCATCCGCGTCAACGTCGTGTGCCCGGGGCCTCCCGACTCGCCGCAGATGCGGGAGGTCGTCTCGGAGGAGCGGCTCGCGCAGATCGCGGCGAGCATCCCGACGCGGCGCCTCACCGAGCCGGCGGACCTCGCCGAGACCGTGTTCTTCCTCGCGAGCGACGAGGCGCGACACGTGCACGGCGCGGTGTTCGACGTCAACGGCGGGCTCGCCTGATGTCGGGACTCGCGTCGGGCGCCGCGGCCGACGGAGCGGCGACGGTCCGCCCGCCCATCGGCGAGGAGATCTACGGCGAGCTGCTCTCCCGCATCCTCAGCTCGCAGATCGAGCCGGGGGGCCGGATCACGATCGACGTGCTCTCCCGCGAGCTCGGCATCTCGCAGACGCCCATCCGTGAGGCGCTGCACCGCCTGCATGCCGACGGCGTCGTCGTGCGCACGCACCTCGCAGGCTACCGCGTCGCCCCGCGCATCACGGAGGACCAGTTCGAGTCCCTCGTGGAGATCCGCCTGCTCCTGGAGCCGGCGGCCGCCCGGCATGCTGCGGAGCGGATGCCGACCGGCGAGCTCGCCGAGCTGCGCGACGCAGCGGCGGCCATGCGCCCCGAGATGCTCGCGCGCGTGGACCGCGGCTACGCCGTCTTCTCCCAGCGCGACGCCGATTTCCACGACGCCGTCGCGCGCGGGGGCGGCAACGGATACATCCGCGACTCGCTCTCGCGCCTGCACTCGCACATCCACCTGTTCCGGCTGTCGGAGACGCTCGAGCTGACCTCGCGCGCCATCGGCGAGCACACCGACATCGTCGACGCGATCGCGCGTCGCGACCCGGACGGCGCCGCCTACGCGATGCGCCATCACATCGAGCAGTCGGCGACGCGCTTCCGCGCGGCGTTCCGCTGAGGAGACCCGTATGACGAAGCAGGAGCCGTTGCGGATCGGGTTCGTCGGCGGGGGCGGGATCGCCCATCGCCACGCCGATGCGCTCGCGCGCACGGGGTCGGCCGTCGTGACCGACGTCGTCGACCTCGACGAGTCCCGGGTGCGGTGGCTCACGTCGGAGGGGGCGAGCTTCCGGCGCCGGCCCGAGGAGCTCGTGGGCGCCGTCGACGCCGTGTACGTCCTGACGCCCCCGCGCGTGCGGCGCGACACGATCGCCGTGCTGGCCGGGGCCGGCATCCCGATCTTCAGCGAGAAGCCGCTCGCGGCGACCCTCGAGGACGCTGCCGCGATCGCCGAGGTCGTGCGGGAGAGCCCCGTGCCGTTCATGACGGGGTTCATGCGGCGGTGGCACACGCCCAACCGCGTGTTCCGCGACCTCGTGCGCTCGGGCGCGATCGGCGAGCCCGTGCAGTTCTTCCGCCAGCGGATAGGGCGCCTCGACGTGCCCGCGGGCGACTGGCGCACGACCCCGGCGCAGCTGTGCGGCGTGACCGTCGAATCGGCGTCGCACGACATCGACCTGCTGCGCTGGATCGGAGGCGACATCGTCGCCGCGACGGGGCACGTCGACGAGACGCGACCCGATCTTCCCGGCTTCGACGAGACGATGGGCGCGACGCTGCGGTTCGCGAGCGGCGCATCGGCGGTGCTGCAGGTGTCGTGGCAGAGCCGCGTCGAGCGCAACGTCCTCGGCGTCATCGGCACGCTCGGCACGGCCGTGCTGGAAGGCTCGGGCCTGTGGACGAGCTCGACGCTCACCGTCGCGACGGCCGACGGCACGACGACGCGCGCCTTCTCCCCCGACGAGGCCGACGAGGACGGATACGGCGGTCAGGCCGAGGGATTCGTGCGTCTCGTGCGTGGCGAGCAGGTCGACCACGCGGATGCCGAGGACGGCCTGGCCACCGTCGAGATCTCGACGCGCATCCTGCGGTCCAGTGCGGTCTGAGCCGGCCGCAGCCTGAGCCGGCCGCAGCCTGAGCCGGCCGCAGTCTGAGCCGGCCGCGGTCGGCCTACTCGCCCCTGAAGACGGGCGCGCGCTTCGCGAGGAACGCCTCGACGCCTTCGGCGAAGTCGCGGCTCGCGTACACGCCGGCGAAGACGTCGTCGCGCTCGATGTCGCCGAGGGCGGCATCCACTCTCCGCCACAGCCGGCGGAACGAGGCGAGCGTGAGGGGGGCGCACGCGCGGATCGCGTCGAGGATGCCGGCGAGGCGCTCCTCGAGCGCGGCAGGCCCGGCGACGTCGGTGACGAACCCCGCACGCAGCGCCTCTTCGGCCGAGAACAGACGAGCAGTGAAGAGCATCTCGGCGGCTGCTCGGCGGCCGAACGTCTCCGACAGGCGCGCGATCGACGTCGGAGACAGCGTGTTGCCGATCGTGCGCGCGATGGGCGAGCCGAACCGCGAGGACGGTGTGCACAGCACAATGTCGCTGAGCGCCGCGAAGACGATCCCCCCACCGACGCATGCGCCGTCGACGACCGACACGACAGGCACGTCGAGCCCGACGAGAGCGCTCTGCACGCGCCGCATGTGCGCCTCGTAGGCGACGCCCTCCTCGCCCGTCGTGATCGTGCGCAGGTGGCCGATGTCTGTGCCCCCCGCGAACGCGCCGTCTGCGCCGCGCAGGACGAGGGCCCGGATGCCGGGATCCTGCGCGACCGAGCCGAACAGCTCTTCGAGCCGCCCGTACATCTCGATCGTGATGGCGTTGCGGCGCACCGGGTTCGAGAGCGTGATCGTCGCGACGCCGTCGTCGACGGCGAAGCCGACGGATCCGCTCACGGGGTCTTCACCCCGAGGACCTCCTCCTGGTGCTCGCCGAGGAGCGGAGGATGCCGCCGCACGGCGGCGGGGGTCCCTGCGAGCTTGACGGGGAACCCGAGCGTGCGCACCTCTCCCTCGACGGGGTGCGGGATCGACAGGACCATCTCCCGGTGGCGCGTGTGGGGGTCGGCGAGCACCTCGTCGTACGCGAGGATCGGCCCGCACGGCACTCCGCCGGCGAGGAGCCGCTCGACCCAGTAGTCCGTGCCGTGCGCCGCGAGGAGCCCCTCGATCGTGTCGGCGAGGAGCTTCTTGTTCGCCATGCGCAGCGGGTTCGTCGCGAAGCGCTCGTCGTGCTCGAGCTCGGGGGCGCCGATCGCGGCGCAGAGGAATCCCCACAGGCGCTGGTTGTTGGCGCCGATCGTCATCCAGCCGTCCTTCGTGCGGAACGCCTGGTAGGGCGCCGACATGCGGTGCGACGAGCCCGTGCGCGCAGGCACGTGGCCGCTTGACCAGTACTCCGTCGCCTCCCATGCCGTGAGGCTCAGCGCCGCCTCGAAGAGCGACGTCTCGAGCCGCTGCCCCTCGCCCGTGCGGAGCTTGTGCACGTACGCGGCGAGGATGCCGTACGCGCAGTACAGGCCCGAGCCCATGTCGCCCACAGGCACACCCGCCTTGGCGGGAGGCGCGTCGGGGTGGCCCGTCACGCCCATGACTCCCGACATGCCCTGGGCGATGAGGTCGTAGCCGGGGCGGTCGGAGTACGGACCGGAGTGCCCGAAGCCGGAGATGCTCGCGTAGATGATCGCGGGATTGAGCTTCTTGACCGACTCGTAGTCGATGCCGAGCCGCTCCGTGACGCCCGGCCGGAAGTTCTCTACGACGACGTCGGCCTCGACGACGAGCCGCCGGAAGTCGGCGAGGCCCTCGTCCGAGCGCAGATCGAGCACGATCGAGCGCTTGTTGCGGTTGAGCGCGAAGAACGCGGGTCCGTCGTCGCCCTTGCCCGAGCGTCCCCACGAGTGACGCGTCTGGTCGCCGCCGCCGGGGGGCTCGACCTTGATGACGTCGGCGCCGAAGTCGGCCAGGAGCATCGTGCAGAAGGGGCCGGCCATGACCTGTGTCAGGTCGACGACCTTCATGCCGTGCAGTGCGGTGGGATCGTTCGCGGGGACGTTCATCGGTGATCGCTCTCTCGGTCGTTTCGGCGGCTCAGGGGTTCACCAGGTCGTCGCGACGTACTTGGTCTCGAGGTACTCGTGCAGCCCTTCCGTCGAGCCCTCGCGGCCGAGCCCGCTCTCCTTCACGCCGCCGAACGGGGCGGCGGGGTCGGAGACGAGGCCCCGGTTGAGCGCGACCATGCCGGCCTGCAGGCGTCCGGCGAGGGCGAGCCCACGCGCGAGGTCTCCCGTGTAGAGGTACGAGACGAGCCCGTGGATCGTGTCGTTCGCGACCTCGATCGCGTCGTCGGCCGATGAGAACCGCACGATCGGCGCGACCGGGCCGAAGACCTCCTCGCGCAGGATGCGCGCGTCCGCGGGCACGTCGACGAGCACCGTCGGCGCATAGAAGAAGCCGGGGCCGTCGACGGGCGCCCCGCCCGTCAGGACGCGCGCGCCGCGGGCGACGGCATCCTCGACGAGCTCGTGCACCTTGTCGCGCGCCTCCGCGTTGATGAGGGGCCCGACCTCGATCTCGGGGCGGATGCCGTCGCCCACCCGCTGCGCCGACATGCGCTCGGCGAGGGCTGCCGCGAAGGCGTCGTGGAGGTCGTCGTGCACGTAGAAGCGGTTCGCGGCGGTGCACGCCTGCCCGGCGTTGCGCATCTTCGCGACGAGCGCCCCGTCGAGGGCCGCGTCGAGGTCGGCGTCGTCGAGCACGACGAAGGGCGCGTTGCCGCCGAGCTCCATCGCGGTGCGCAGCACGCGGCGCGATGCGCGCTCGAGCAGGTGACGGCCCACCTCGGTCGAGCCCGTGAACGACAGCATCCTCACATCCTCGTCCTCGAGGAGCCGATCGACGAGGCGTCCGGCGCGCGTCGTCGGCAGCACCGTGAGGACTCCGTCGGGCAGCCCCGCCTCCGCGAGGATCCCGGCGATCGCGATCGCCGTGAGGGGCGTCTCCGCCGCGGGCTTGAGGATCGCCGTGCAGCCGACCGCGAGCGCGGGTGCGATCTTGCGGGTCGCCATGGCTGCGGGGAAGTTCCACGGCGTCACGAGGACGCACACGCCGACCGGCTCGTGCGTCACGAGCACCTTGTTGCTCCCCGACGGGCTGTCGAACAGCTCGCCCCGCACCCGCACGGCCTGCTCCGCGTACCAGCGGAAGTACTCCGCCGCGTACGCCACCTCCGCGAGGGCGTCGGGACGAGCCTTGCCGTTCTCGCGCGTGATGAGCGTCGCGAGCTCGTCGCGGCGCTCGATCATGAGCGAGAAGGCGCGCAGAAGGATGCCGCTGCGCTCGCGCTGCGGCAGTGCCGCCCAGGATGCCGAGGCTGCGCGGGCCGCGTCGAGGGCCCGCTCCGCGTCTTCGGGCGTGCTGTCGGGCACGGTCGCGACGACGCTGCCGTCTGCGGGGTTGACGACGGGGAAGGTCGCCGTCGTGATCGTGGTGTCGGGCACGAGGGTCGTGCTCATCGGGCGTCTCCCGTCGTCGTGGGGGTCAGGTGCCGGAGCGATCCCGCGTAGGCGGACTCGAGGATCGCGAGGGCCGCGTCCTCCGAGAGCGGCACGGGGTTGTTCTCGACGAGTCGTCGTGCGCGCAGCCCCTCCGCCGCCGCCCACGCGAGCCGCTCGCGGGGGAATCCGATCTCGGCGAGCGACCCGGGGATGCCGATGCCGCGGAGGAGCTCCTGCACGAGGTGCGGAGCGCGGGCGGCGAGCTCGTCCTGATCGGCGGCGTCGGCGCCGAGCGCCGTCGCGATCCGCGCGAACTCCGGCATCCGCGCCGGGAGGTTGTGGGCCATCACGTGCGGCAGGAGCAGGCCGACGCCGATGCCGTGCGACGTGTGGGTCGCGGCCCCGATGGGGTACTGCAGCGCGTGCGCGGCCGCCGTCCCGGCCGTGCCGAACGCGAGTCCCGCGAGGGTCGCGCCGTACATCGTGCGCGAGCGGGCGTCGAGGTCGCCGGGGTCGCGCCACGCGCGGGGAAGGCCCGCGGCGAGGCTGCGGATGGCCTCGAGCGCGAGCGAGTCGGTGAACGGTCCCGCGCCCATGAAGACGCGGTCCGCGTCGGCGCCGTCGGCGGCGGTGTGCTTGCGCGCCGTGAGCGCCTCGATCGCGTGGCAGAGGGCGTCCGCCCCGGATGCCGCCGTCACGCCGGGCGGGCATGTCAGCGTCAGCTCGGGGTCGCAGATCGCGATGCGGGGGATGAGATACGGGCTGGAGATTCCGACCTTCACCTGCCGGGTCTCGTCGGTGACGACCGCGACGGGAGTCACCTCCGACCCGGTCCCGGCGGTCGTCGGGACCGCGATGATGGGCGCGACGGGACCCGGGACGCGGCGCTCGCCGTAGTAGTCCGAGACTCGGCCGCCATGCGCCGTGAGCACGGCGCAGGTCTTGGCCATGTCGATGCTGCTGCCGCCTCCGACGGCGATGAGCACGTCGGCGCCGAACGCACGCGCGGCGTCGGCGCACGCGGCGATTCCGCGCGTGGGCAGCTCGGGGACGACGTCGGAGTAGACGGCGGACTCGACCCCCGCGGCGGCGAGCGCGTCGACGAGCTGCGCGAGCTCGGGGCTCGTCGCGAGGAAGGGGTCGACCACGATGAGGGCACGCCGGCCCAGCTCTGCCGTCATGGGCGCGATGGCGGCGCGACGTCCTGCCCCGAACACGATCTCGAGGGGAGAGCGCAACACTGCGTACATCTCGACCATCCTGACAAATCCGATACGATTTCTTGTGGAGTCGACGGTACCCAGCGTTGCGGGCGGATGTCAACTCACAGCGCCGCATCCCATCCCTCCTGGATCGGTCCGCGTCTGTCTGGCTAGGGATTGCCGCGCGTGTGGCAGGTATCCACAACGTGCGGCGATCGGTTGTGCTGGCGTGCGGACGTCGTGCACACTGGGAGTGAGAGATCATCCGATCCGATCTGATAGCTGAGCGTGACCGCGGAAGGAACGGCGGCGATGTCGATGCCTGTGCACGTGGCCGACGCTCGCACGCCCATGGGTGCGGAGATCTACGAGGCCCTCCTCTCGCGCATCCTCGTATCGGACCTCGGGCCGGGCGACCGGCTCACGATCGACGCCCTCGCGCGCGAGTTCGGCGTCTCGCAGACGCCCGTTCGCGAAGCGCTGCACCGTCTCGACGCGGAGGGCATCGTCGTGCGCAACCACCTCGCGGGCTACCGCGTCGGCCCCACCCTCACGCGCGACGAGTTCGAAGACCTCGTCGAGGTGCGGCTGCTCCTCGAGCCGGCGGCCGCGCGGCGCGGCGCGGAGCGCATGTCGCCCGAGGGCGTCCGCGAGCTCGTCACCCTCGCCGACGAGATGAGCCGGCTCGATCGCGAGCGCGAGGAGTCCCCCGACCGGTACGCGCGGTACTCCGTCGCCGACGGCCGCTTCCACGACACGGTCGCCGCGGGAAGCGGCAACGACTACCTGCGCAGTTCGCTCGCGCGACTGCATCCGCACGTCCACCTCTTCCGCCTCTCGCGCAGCGCGCTCGTCACGGCGGACGCCATCGCCGAGCATCAGGCGATCATCGACGCGATCGCGTCCCGTGATCCGGATGCCGCCGCCTACGCGATGCGCGTGCACATCGAGACGTCGGCCCGGCGTTTCCGTTCGAGCTTCCCGAAGGAGAGCACGTGACCGTCACGAGTCCCGCCGTCCAGTCGAACTGGGCGGGCAACGTCGTCTACCAGGCGCAGCGCGTCGCCGCGCCGGCATCCGTCGAGGAGCTCGCCGACCTCGTGCGCGGAGCCGACGCGATCAAGGCGCTCGGCGCACGCCACTGCTTCAACACGATCGCCGACACCGACGGCATCCACGTGTCGACCCGCGCCCTGCCGTCGGAGATCGAGATCGACGCGGAGCGCGCGGTCGTGCGGACCGGCAGCGGCATCCGCTACGGCGACCTCGCCTCCGAGCTGCACGGGCGGGGATGGGCGCTTGCGAACCTCGCGTCGCTGCCCCACATCTCGATCGCGGGCGCGATCGCGACGGGCACGCACGGGTCGGGCGATCGGGTCGGATCCCTCGCGTCGGCCGTGACGGGTCTCGAGCTCGTGACCGCCGACGGAGACCTCGTGACCGTCCGGCGCGGCGAGGCCGGGTTCGAGGGCCATGTCGTCTCGCTCGGGGCGCTCGGCATCGTGACGGCGGTCGAGCTCGACATCCTCCCGACGTTCGAGGTCGCCCAGACGGTCTACGAGGACCTGCCGCTCGATGCCGTGCTCGCCGACCTCGACGCCGTGACCTCGCTCGCCTACAGCACGTCGATGTTCACGACGTGGCAGGACCCGGACGTCGTCGACCAGCTGTGGCTCAAGCGGCGTGCCGACGCCCCGGGCGCGGCCCCTGCCGACGTCCTCGGCGCACGCCCCGCCACCGAGAAGCGGCATCCGCTCCGCGGCGTCTCGGCCGAGTTCTGCACCGACCAGCTCGGCGAGCCCGGGCCGTGGCTCGCGCGTCTTCCGCACTTCAAGCTCGAGTTCACGCCGTCCAACGGCGAAGAGCTGCAGTCGGAGTACCTCGTGCCGCGCCGCCACGCCGTCGAGGCGATCACGGCGATCCGATCGATCGCTGCAGAGATCGCGCCCCTCGTGCAGGTGTGCGAGCTGCGCACGATCGCGGGCGACGGGCTCTGGCTCTCGGCCGCGTTCGAGACGGACGCCCTCGGCATCCACTTCACGTGGGTCAAGGACCAGCCCGCCGTCGAGGCCCTGCTGCCGACGATCGAGGCGGCGCTCGAGCCGTTCGCCGCGCGGCCGCACTGGGGCAAGCTCTTCGACGCGCGGGGCGCGCGCGAGCGGATGCCGCGGCTGTACCCCCTCTGGGGCGAGTTCGCGACGCTGCGCGAACGGCTCGATCCGCGCGGCGTCTTCCGTAACGGCTTCCTGGCATCGCTCGGCCTCTGACCGTCCGCGCGCCGGCTCGGCGTGGGACCCGCCGTCTCGGCGTGGGCCCGCCGGCTCGGAGTGGGCCCGCCGGCTCGGGGTGGGCCCGCCGCCGGCCGAGCGAGTCCGACTTGGGCTCGGAGTCCGAGGCACCGAGCACTCGTCGCATATGATGGCTGTGGCACGCGAGCTCCTCATGTGCCACCCGGCCGCGGCGGGATCGCAGATCCCAGCAGTTCCAAGGCCTCGGGGCTGTAGTTCAATGGCAGAACTTCTGCTTCCCAAGCAGACAGCGCGGGTTCGATTCCCGTCAGCCCCTCCAAAGCTCCGACGTGCGGCCGAAGGCCGTACGGCGGAGCTTTCGTGCGGTTGCCGTCGGAACCGACTCGCCCCGGGCGGGCCCCACCGCCCAGAGGCTCCGCGCAGCGCGCAGCGATGCGGGGAGAGGGCGGAGGGACGATTCCCGTCAGCCCCTCCAAAGCTCCGACGTGCGGCCGAAGGCCGTGCGGCGGAGCTTTCGTGCGGTTGCCGTCGGAACCGACCCGCTCCGGGCGGGCCCCACCGCCCGGAGGCTCCGCGCAGCGCGCAGCGATGCGGGGAGAGGGCGGAGGGACGATTCCCGTCAGCCCCTCCAAATGGTGAAGGCTCCCGCTCGCGGGGGCCTTCACCATTTCGCGTGGCTGCCGTCGGAACCGACTCGCTTCGGGCGGGCCCCACCGCCCAGAGGCTCCGCGCAGAAGATCGAGCACCGCGCGCGGGGGCCGCGGCATCCGTCACCCGATCGGCTCGGCGGCCTCCCGGGCGCCGCGCGACGATGCGAGCACCGCGCCGACGCTCGCCGCGATCACGAGCGCGATGCCGACGACCTCGAGCCATGCGAGGTGCTGCTGGAGGAGCACGAGACCGGCGAGCGCGGCCGTCGCGGGCGCGAGGCTCATGAGGATCGCGAAGACCGCCGCAGGAAGCCGGCGGAGGGCGATGAGCTCGAGCGCGTACGGGATCGTCGACGACAGGACGGCGACCGCAGCCCCCTGGGCGACGAGGTCGAGCCGCAGGAGGGCGGCGCCGGCATCCGCTATCCCGAAGGGGAGGGAGAGGAGCGCCCCGACCGTCATGGCGAGCGCGAGCCCGTCGAGCTTGGGGAACTCGCGACCGACGCGTGCCGAGGCGAGGATGTAGAACGCCCAGCTCGCCGCCGCCCCGAGCGCGAAGACCACGCCGAGCGCGTCGAGGCGGTCCCACCCCCCTCCGCCGAGAGCGGCGACGCCCGCCAGCGCGAGCAGCGCCCACAGCCAGGCCGTCGCCTTCTTCGCGACGACGATCGAGAGCACGAGCGGGCCCAGCACCTCGATCGTGACGGTGACGCCGAGCGGCAGCCGGACCAGCGCGAGATAGAAGAGCCCGTTCATGAGTGCGAGCACGGCCCCGAACGCGAGGACGGCGCGCCATCCCGCGCGCGAGTGCCCCCGCAGCGACGGACGCGCGATCAGCATCAGGACGACCGCCGAGAAGACGAGCCTCAGCATGACCATGCCGAGCGGTCCCACGCGGGGGAAGAGCGTGACGGCGAGCGAGGCGCCGATCTCCTGACAGGCCAGACCCGCGACGACGAGCAGGATGGCGGGCGCGCTCGCCCGGCGGGTGGTCATCCGGCTACGGTAGCGGGCAGATGGCCCCGCCCGTGATGGCGTCGTGGTTCTGCGCCGCCGTCCACGGCAGCCCCGCCTCCGGCGCCTTCTGCCCCGACGCCGGGGCGGCCTTCGACGCGATCGAGGCGAGCTCCCATGCAAGAGACGTCACGATTCCCGGGCCTGACGCGGAGTTGTTCAGCACGACCGCGACGGTGAGACCCGACTTCGGATCGGCGAACGCCGCCGTCGCATAGCCCGGCGTGGTGCCCGCCTGCCCCACGAGGGATCCGGCCTGGATCACGCCGCCCGCCGTCGTGTACCACGTGGGTGCTCCCGCGTAGACGGGGAGCGGGACCGCGTACCGGTCGTCGGCTGGCGTGAGCGATTGCGCGGCGAGCGCCTGGACGTAGCGTCCGAGGTCGTCGATGTCGGTGACGACGCCGGCATCCGTGAATCCGAAGCCCGCCGACATCGCGGTCACATCGAGCGGGTCAGTGCAGTTCATCGCGCCCTCGGCACCGGGCATGCCCAGGTGTCCTGCGAGAATGTGCGGGACGCGGGCCGCAGGATTCGTCGGAAGTCTCGTGTGCTCGAGGGACAGGGGCGTGAACACGTTCTCGTCGAGCAGCTCGGACGCCGTCTGCCCCGTCGCCTTCTCGAGCGCGAGCCCGAGCAGGACGTAGCCCGCGTCCGAGTCGCGCAGCGCGGCGCCGGGTTCCGCCGTCCGGGCCTGCCCGAGCCCGTAGCTCGCGAGCTCGCGGGGGTTCCATACCCGGTCGGGCACGGACAGCCACGAGCTCATGAGCTGACCGGAATACGATCCGATGCCCGACGTGCTGTCGCACAGTTCGCGAAGCGTGACGTCCTTGACGTCGGACACCCCCGAGACGTGGTCGGCGACGCTGTCGTCGAGGTCGACGACGCCCTTGTCCGCCAGGACGTAGAGAGCGTCGCACGTCATGGCGCGGCTCACAGGGCCCGCCCGGAACGGCATGTCCGCCGTGACGACAGAACCTCCGCCGATCCTCTGCGTGCCCAGTCCTGTGACCCACTGTCCGCTCCACGGCGCCCACACGCCGACGATGGCTCCGGATGCCCCGGCCGCCGCCATCGCGTGGGTCACGGCATCCTGCAGCGCTGCGACCATGTCTGCGGGCAGCTTCGCATCGACCTGCGCGGGCAGGTCGACGTCGATCTGGGGTGCGGCTGAACAGGACGCGAGTCCGAGGACGAGGGCGAGCACCCCGGCGATCGCCGCGACGACGCGACTTCTCTGGGTCTTCGCCCGCATTCCCACCCCCCGATGATTGTGCATTGCATTCAAACACACGCGGCTGAGAGCCGGCGCGTCGATCCTTAGGCTGGGGATATGACGCATCGATTCGACGACGCCGCCCTCGCAGGAGTGCTCCGACACATGAACGGCGATCACTCAGACGACAATCTGCTGATCGTGCGCGCGTTCGCACCCGAGTCCGGGGCGGTCGCCGCGACCATGACGGGATTCGACGGCGACGGCGGCGACTGGGTCGCGCAGCGAGCCGACGGCTCATCGCAGCCGCTGCGCGTGTCGTGGCCGGGCGGACCCATCGCGGAGCGCCCGGAGGTGCGCCGCGAGATCGTCGCGCTCTACGACGAAGCCTGCCGCCGGCTCGGCGTCACGCCGCGCGCGCACGCCTGACACGGCGGACGACCGCGGAGTTTTCCTTCTGGTTACCTGAAGCTATTTAGGTTCGGCTTACCTGAAGGTATGCTGTCCGCATGTCCGAGGTGATCTCCTTCTCCGCCGCTCTGCGCGAGCGCTCCAGCACCGCACACTCGTCGAGCGAGCACGCCGGCTTCATGGCCGACCTCATGAAGGGCGAAGGCTCGCGCGCCGACTACATCGCCCTCGTGGCACAGCACTGGTTCATCTACGAAGCGCTCGAGTCGGCGGCCGAGCGCATGCGCCGCGATCCGATCGCGTCGGTCTTCATCAGCGACAAGCTGACGCGGCTGCCGGCGCTCGAGGCCGACCTCGAGTTCCTCATCGGACCCGACTGGCGCGAGCGCATCGCGCCCCTGCCGACGACCCGGCGCTACGTCGACCGGATCGACCAGGTCGCCGCCACCTGGGCGGGCGGCTTCGTCGCGCACCACTACACGCGCTACCTCGGCGACCTCTCCGGCGGCCAGTTCATCGGACGGCTCATGGCCAGGCGCTTCGGGTTCGAGACCAACGGCATCGGGTTCTACCTGTTCGCAGACATCGCCGACCCGAAGGCGTTCAAGGACGTCTACCGCGAGCAGCTCGACGCAGCGCCGTGGGACGCCGCCGAGCAGGAGCGGGTCATCGACGAGGTGCTCGTGGCGTACCGCTTCAACACCGAGCTGTTCGACGACCTCGCCCACGCGAAGGCGACGCAGGTCGCCTGACCCCGGCGGGCTCGGCCCGCACGACGGCCGTGCAGAACTCCACGGTTTTGTCAGGCGACCGGGCCTGAGGCGACTCCACGGCCGGTTCGGGCTCGGATCCGTGGAGTTCTGCAGGAGGTCAGGATGCCGCGGCCCGCGCCGCCGTCATCCACCGGGCGACGTCGGGATCCACGCGGATGTCGGCCGGGCGCAGCGGACGGCTCAGATACAGGCCGTCGAGCGAGGTCAGCCGCGACAGCGCGACGTACGTCTGCCCCGGCGCGAAGGCGCCGGAGCCGAGGTCGATGATCGCGCGGTCGTAGGTCTTGCCCTGCGATTTGTGGATCGTGACGGCCCATGCGAGCCGCAGCGGGAACTGCGTGAACTCGGCGACGATGTCGCGGGAGAGCGACTTGGACCGGGGGTCGTACGCATACCGGAACCTCTCCCAGACCGCCGGCTCGACGTCGAACTCGTGGCCTTCGACGTCGACGCGCACGGTGCCGCCCGCGATGCGGGTCACCGTGCCGATCGTGCCGTTGACCCAGCGCGGCGGCTCGCCCTGCGAGTCCCGGTCGTTGCGCAGGAACATGACCTGCGCGCCGACCTTGAGCTGCAGCTCGACGTCGGCGGGGTAGGCGTCG
Source organism: Microbacterium ulmi (assembly GCF_011759705.1). Lineage (GTDB taxonomy): Bacteria > Actinomycetota > Actinomycetes > Actinomycetales > Microbacteriaceae > Microbacterium > Microbacterium ulmi. The sequence goes on from NZ_JAAOZF010000001.1 coordinate 1,176,769, forward strand.
CCGCGGCCGAAGTCCCCGCTGATCTCGGCGACGGCCGTCTGCGACTGTCCGGGCAGCGCGTCGAGGTGCCGCCGGTTGATCGCGTTGACGATGTCGTTGCGGGTGGCGAGGGTGATGATCGGCACCTCGCCGTCGGCGGGCTCCGGCGGCCGCCGCGCGCCTGTGTCGTTGAGCACCCGCGCGATGTCGGCGGTGACGTGTCCGTGCCGGACCGCGTTGAGCATCGCCTTGAACGCAGGATCGGCCTGACGGTGGATCTCGACGAGCTCGCGGATGTGCAGGTGCGCGCCGAAAGGGCCGAGGTCGGCGAACCCCTCGAGGGACGCGGCATCCCCGATCGCGGACTGCGAGCCCGTCCACACCTTCGCGTCGAAGAACCAGAACGAGCGGTAGTGATCTCGGATGTACCGCAGCTCGTCGCCGCGCGGCGGCACCGGCGCGAGCTGGTACGGGTCGCCGAACATCACGATCTGCACGCCGCCGAACGGCTCGGCACGGCGCCCGCGGGCCTGCCGCAGCGAGCGGTCGATCGCGTCCATGAGGTCGGCGTTGACCATCGAGATCTCGTCGATGACGAGCGTGTCGATCGCGTTCATGATCTTGCGCGCGGGATCGGACTGCTCGAGCTCGCTGTCGGCGATGAGACCGATCGGCAGGCGGAAGAGCGAATGGATCGTCTGGCCCTCGACGTTGAGCGCCGCGACCCCCGTCGGTGCGCACACCGCGATCGACTTCGAGGTGTTCCAGGCGAGATGCTGCAGCAGCGTCGACTTGCCCGTGCCCGCGCGCCCCGTCACGAACACGTGCTCGCGCGTGTCCTCGATGAGCCGGAAGAGCGCCTCCTGCTCGGCGGAAAGGGGCGGCGTGCTCACTGCATCATGGTAGTCACGGATGCCGCGCCCCGCCGTCTCACATCGTTACGCGTGGACCGCGGCCCGACGGGTCGCGGTTCCTAGACTGGACCTGTGGACCCAGGGCCCGTCGAGACGACGCAGGATGCCGTGTCCGAGGTCGCGGAGCCTGTCGCGGCCCCGGCCGCGGCATCCCGATCCCGCGCGCGCCTGGGCGTCGACCTCGGACTGCTCGCCCTCGTCGGGGTGCTGCTGGTCGCGGCGCTCGGGGCGGGGGCCGCCGTCGTCTACCACGACTTCTACAGTCCGCGCGCGTTCGTGCTGCGCTACCTCGACCTGCTCTCCGAGCGGCACGCCGCCGATGCGCTCGGCGTCGCGGGCGTCACGGTCGACTCGGCGGAGCTCGAGGCCGCGGGGCTGCCGGGAACGTCGTCGGCGGCGCTGCTGCGCCGAGACGCCCTCGCCCCGCTGACCGACGTCGAGGTCGTCTCGGAAGAGCCGCTCGGCGACACGACCCGCATCACCGTCAGCTACCGGGCGGGATCCGTGCCGGGGACCACGACGTTCTCGGTCGAGCGGGCGGGCACGATCGGCGTCGCCCCGACGTGGCGCTTCGCGACGAGCCCGCTCGCCGTGATCGACCTGACGGTGCGCGGATCCATGTCGTTCGACGTGAACGGCTTCACCGTCGACAAGCGGCAGGTCTCGCCCGACGGCGCCGACGCCGACCCGCTCGCATCGGTGCCGCTGCTCGTGTTCTCTCCCGGCATCTACTCCGTGTCGGTCGACACGCAGATCGCCGCCACCCCCGGTGTCGCCGTCCTCTCCGACAGCCCCCTCACGCAGACCCCCGTCATCGTGCAGGCGACGGCGACCGACGAGTTCGTCTCGCTCGTGCAGAACAGCGTCGACGAGTTCCTCACGTCGTGCGCGACGCAGGATGTGCTCCAGCCGACGGGATGCCCGTTCGGCTACCTCGTGCAGGACCGCATCGTCTCGCCGCCGACGTGGTCGATCGTGCAGCAGCCGGCCGTCAGGCTCGAGCCCGACGGCGCGGGCTGGAGCATGCCGCCCACCGACGCGACGGCGCACATCGAGGTCGACATCCGATCGCTGTTCGACGGATCCGTCCGTCACGTCCGCGAGGACGTCCCGTTCATCGTGACCGCCCAGATCTCGGTGCTCCCCGACGGCAAGGTGAACATCGCCGTGTCAGGACCCGACACGCGGTAGCCGCGGGTCAGCGGCCGAGCCTGGCAGCGCGCTCGTCCTTCGCCGCGAGCGCAGCCAGATGCTCGTTGTAGGCGTCGAGCTCGGCATCCCCCGTGCGATCCGCGTGGCGGTCGCGGCGACGCTGCTGGCGGTCGTCGCTGCGGCTCCACTGGATCGCGACGACGATCGCGAGCACGAGCGTGGGAAGCTCGCCGATCGACCACGCGACGCCGCCGCCGGTGTACTGGTCCTGGAGGGGCGTCGCGCCCCACGTACGGCCCATCGCGCCGAACCACTCCGACACCATGAGTCCGGACTGCATCATGATCGCGATGCCGAAGAACGCGTGCATCGCCATGACCGCGATGAGCAAGACGAGCCGGAACGGATAGGCGAGGCGATACGGCACGGGGTCGATGCCGATGAGCGAGAGCACGAACAGGTAGCCCGTGAGGAGGAAGTGGACGACCATCCACTCGTGCCCGAGGTGGTCGTAGAGCGACCAGCGGAAGAGATCGGTGTAGTAGAAGATCCAGAGCGAGCCGATGAACAGGCCCGCCGCGACGAACGGGTGCGTGACGACGCGTGCGACCGGCGAGTGGACGGCCCACAGGATCCATTCCCTGCCGCCGCGCGTGCCGTCCTCGCGCTTGCGGATCGCGCGCGCCGCGAGCGTCACGGGCGCGCCGCTGACCAGCAGGAGCGGGATCGCCATGGTCAGCAGCATGTGCCCCGTCATGTGCACGCTGAACAGGTAGTCCTGGTAGACGTTGACGGGCCCGCCGGTCACCCACAGCAGCAGGGCGAGGCCGAGGATCCACAGGATCGGGCGGTAGACCGGCCACGAGTCGCCGCGGCGGCGCAGCCGCCAGACGCCTGCGAGGTAGAAGAACGCCCCGAAGCCCGCGACGAAGGCCCACAGGAGGTCGATGTCCCACGCCGTGAGCCAGCGCGACACCGTCAGCTCGGGAGGAAGCACCGCGCCCGTCAGGATCTCGGCCGGCGTCCGCACCTCGGGAAGCGCGGAGTTCGTCGGAGGCGGCGTGCGCGCGAGCGCCGCGGCGACGCCGCTCGCGACGCCCATGAAGGCCAGCTCGAGCGCGATGAGCCCCCAGAAGCGGCGGGATGCCGCATCCCGATGCATCCGCCCGATGAGGCGTCGCCGGTACCAGGCGCCGAGGAGGCCGATCGCGAGGAGGGCCGCGACCTTGACGAGAACGAGGATGCCGTACGGCGATGCGACGGCATCCCACGTGCCGATGCCGATCGCGGCGCGGACCGTCCCCGACACGGCGACCACGATGAACGCGACGAGGGCGATGCTCGAGTAGCGCGACAGCGCCGTCACGACGCCGTCGCGCGTCATGAGAGGGCGCACGACGACCAGGAGCAGGAGCCCGCCCAGCCAGATCGCCGCGGCGACGACGTGCAGCACGAGGGCGATGACGGCCGCGTTGTGGTTCGCCTCCTCGCCGGAGTGGCCCTGCGTCGCCATCGGGACGAGCGCCGCGATCGCGAGGACGGCGACGAGAAGGGTCGTCGCCCAGGATCGGACGGCGAAGGTCAGGATCGTGAGGGCCGCCCCCGCGATCGTCGTGATGAGCCATGTGCGTCCGCCCTCGACTTCCACGAGCCAGCGGCCGAGCTGCGCGCCGAACTCGGGGCCTGCGCTGAGCGACGGGTTGAAGACGTCGAGGAACGTGAAGAATCCCGTCGCGGCGGCCGCGACGGTGAAGACGGCGGCCGAGACGGATGCCGTGTCCAGCGCCGCATCGAACTCGCGCTCCCCCGCCCTGAGCGTGAACAGCGCCGTGACGAGCGCGCCGACCATGCCGGCGGCGGACAGGTTGACCACGAGGGTCAAGAGCGGAAGCCCCCACCGCACGACGGCTCCGGGATCGGCGATCACGAGCGCCGCAGCGCCGCCGCCGAAGGCGAGCCCCCACAGGAGCGCCACGACGGCCGTCACGGCGAGGATCGCGGGCCCTGCGACCCGCAGAGCGCGGGCCGGGCCCGCACGCCCCGCAGCGGCGCGTGGCGCGTCGAGGCTGCGCGCAGAGGGCGTGGGGGTCACCCCTCCAGCCTACGTGCGCGGCGCCCGGGGCCCCGCTGCGGCGGGATGACGAAGGGGGATGCCTGCGCGGCATCCCCCTTCGTGAGGTGTACTACTTGACGGCGCCCTTGAGCTTCGAGCCGGCGGTCACCTTGACACGCTTGCCGGCGGGGATCTTGATCTCTTCGCCGGTCTGCGGGTTGCGTCCCGTGCGAGCGGAGGTCGCCACCTGCTCGAACGAGATCCAGCCCGGGATCGAGACCTTGTCGCCCTTTGCGACGGCCTCGGAGACGGTGGCGAAGAGGGAGTCGAGCACGCTCGAGACGGCGGACTGGCTCTGACCCGTCGCGCTCGCGATGCTCGCGACGAGTTCGGTCTTCGTGATGGCCATGTGGTTGTCCTCCACAGCGGCGGCGATGCCGCCTTACATTGCACGGACCGAGCGGCAGATGCCCCCCGGCTGGTCGGATCGACCGCCTCGAATGTACCCGACCGCCGGGTGTTTTCCGCGTATTTCCGCGGAACTGGGCCGAAGACACCGGCGTGTCGGGTGTCTGGAGTGATTCGTGGGGCTGATGAGGCGTTCTCGTCAGGGGCGGTGCGCCGCGATGACTCCGCGGGCCGTGCGGGCGAACGCAGGGGCGACGCGGTCCTGTCCGTCGAGGTATCCGCCCACGAGAGCGGCGTCCCGCAGGAGCACGAGGGATGCCGCGACATCGCCGGGCTCGTCGAGTCCCGCGCCCTCGGCGAGGTGCTCGAGCGTTGCGCGGAACCACCCGCGATGGTCGGCGATGAGCTCGCGCACGGGGCCTTCGTCGGGATACTCGGCCGCCGCGTTGATGAACGGGCATCCACGCGTGTGCCGATCGCGGACGTCGGCCGCGATCCCCTCGACGACGAGGTCGAGCAGCGCATCGGGGTCGTCGGAGGTCGTCGCGGCTCCCGCGAACAGCCCGCGCAGCTGCGCGTCCTCGCTCCGCAGGTAGGCGAGGACGAGCCCCTCCTTGCCCTCGAACTGCTTGTACATCGTGGCGCGTGTGACTCCCGCGGCCTCGATGATGCGATCGACGCCGACCGAGTGGATGCCCTCGTTGTAGAACAGCTCGGTCGCGGCATCGAGCAGGCGCTGCCGCGCAGGATATGGGCGGGATGCCGCGGCATCCGCAGTCGTGCTCACGAGACGGCTCCTCCTCCGCCCTATCGTGCCATCGACCGAGCATGGTGGCGCTGACCAGGGCTTTCTGAGAGTTCGGGAATAGGCTTGTATAGATAGAACGTTCGGTCTACTATCAGACTACACCCGCCGGCCCCCATCGGCACACGACCCGCGTGACACGACCACCACACCTCGAAGGACAACGGACATGAGCACACCGACCAAGACCCCGATCGTCCTCATCCACGGCCTCTGGATGACCCCGAAGAGCTGGGACACGTGGGCCGAGCGCTTCCGCGCCGCCGGCCACGACGTGATCGTTCCCGGATGGCCCGGCATCGACGACCGCAGCGTCGAAGACATCCGGAGCAACCCCGAGCCGCTCAAGGGGATCGGCCTCACCGAGATCGCCGACCACTACGAGCGCATCATCCGGGCGCTGCCCGAGAAGCCGATCATCATGGGCCACTCGTTCGGCGGGGTCCTCACGCAGATGCTCGCCGATCGGGGCCTCGGCGTCGCATACGTCGGGGTGGCACCGGGACAGACCGCGGGCGTCACGGCGCTGCCGCTGTCGACGCTGTGGACCGGCACCCCGATCCTGTCCAACCCGTTCGGCAGGAACGGCGCCAAGCCCCTCTCGAAGCGCCACTTCCACTTCACGTTCGGCAACGACCTGTCGCACGCGGAGTCCGACGAGCTGTGGCAGGAGTACGCCGTCAACTCGTACAACCGGGTCTTCTTCGAGGGCGTGACGTCGGTGCTCAACGAGAAGGGCGGCGTGACGCACGTCGACTACGCCCGCCCCGACCGCGCGCCGCTGCTCGTCATCACGGGCGAGATCGACCACGTCGTGCCGCCGGCCATCGGCAAGGCGATCGTGAAGAAGTACCACGCGAGCGGCAGCCCCGCGATCGTCGACTACAAGGAGTTCCCCGGCCGCACGCACCGCCTCGTCAGCCAGGACGGCTGGGAGGAGATCGCCGACTACGCGCTCGCGTGGGCGACGGAGCACGCGGTGACCGAGGCCGTGCAGTAGCACGCGCCCCCATCAGGACGGCGAGACCTGGTGCCGGCGGTGGGATGCGGAAAGGGCCCGGAGTTCTGGAGAACTCCGGGCCCTTCGACGTGGTGGGTCTACCAGGACGACTTGGTCACGCCGGGCAGCTCGCCGCGGTGGGCCATGTCGCGGAAGCGGACACGCGAGATGCCGAACTTCGTCAGGACGCCGCGGGGGCGGCCGTCGATGACGTCGCGGCTGCGCAGGCGCACGGGCGACGCGTTGCGGGGCAGCTTCTGCAGGCCCACGCGAGCGGCCTCGCGCTGCTCGTCGGTCGACTCCGGCGAGACGAGCGCCTTCTTCAGCTCGGCGCGCTTCGCGGCGTAGCGGTCGACGACCACCTGGCGCTGCTCGTTGCGCGCGATCTTGCTCTTCTTGGCCATGTGATCAGCGCTCCTCTCGGAAGTCGACGTGCTTGCGCACGATGGGGTCGTACTTCTTGAGCACGATGCGGTCGGGGTTGTTGCGACGGTTCTTGCGCGTCACGTACGTGTAGCCCGTGCCGGCGGTCGAGCGGAGCTTGATGATGGGACGGACGTCCTGTGCCTTCTTGGCCATCAGAGCTTCACCCCCTTCGCGATGAGGTCCTTGACGACGGACTCGATGCCGCGGGCGTCAATGACCTTGATGCCCTTCGCCGAGACGTTCAGCTTGATGTTGCGGCCGAGCGACGGGACGAAGTAGGTCTTCTTCTGCACGTTCGGGTCGAAGCGGCGCTTCGTCCGGCGGTGCGAGTGCGAGATGTTGTGACCGAAGCCGGGAACTGCTCCAGTCACCTGGCACACTGCTGCCATGGTGATGTCTCCTTAGTACCGTGGAGCCGGACGGCCCCACCCAAGATCCCTTGTCTGCACCCCGCGCTCGACCCGGCCGGCGAAGGCCCGCGATCAGGAGTGGGATGCGAACTGCGTGCTGGAGTGCGCGCAGACGAAGAGTCAGTCTAGCATGCGCGGGTCCGGCCTGAGGATCGCCGTCGCCCGGCTCCGGGACCGCCGCTCACCCCTGCCCGCCGGCAGGTCCCGCTCCGCGGCCCCAGCGGAACGCCGACACCGTCGGATCGCCCGCGATGGAGAACCGCCAGGGATACGCATCCGTCCCTGCGACGCCCGCGACCCCGACACGAGGACCGGCCGTCACCTCGGCGAGCGGCTCCGCACTCAGGGCGAGCCGCGCGATCGCGCCGCCGCGCGGCTCGCCCGTGATCGCGTCGATGCCGTCGTGCACGGGATGCCGCAGCCCGATCGCATCGCCGAGCCGGCCCGGACCGCGCGCGAGCTCGCGATCCGTGCGGGCCGCGGGGCGGCGGCGGCGCGCGGCATCCCGCCCCTCGACGATCTCGCCCGCCCGCAGGAGGATTCCGCCGGCCGCGCCCTCCGGCCCGCACACGACGTTGACGCAGGAGTGGATGCCGTGGCTCAGGTAGATGTAGAGATGACCCGGCTCGCCCCACATCGTCGCGTTGCGGGCGGTCGGCCCCATGCGGGCGTGCGAGCCGGGATCGGGCCGATCGCCCGTGCCGAGGCCGTGGTACGCCTCGACCTCCGTGAGCCGGACGGCGACGGGCTCGCCCCCGACGATCGTCGTGAGCAGCCCGCCGAGCAGGCGCGGAGCGACCTCGACGGGCAGGCCCAGGAGGTCGGCTCGCGCGGCGGGACGGAAGCGGTCGGCGTCGTGCGCCGCGACCCGTTCGCCGCTCATTGCGGCGGAACGCGGCACCACGAGGGCGCCGAGCCGGCGAGCGCGACGACCTCGGTCGCGGAGGAGATCTCCACGACGTGCGTCTCGAGCGTGCCGGGCAGGGGGAGCTGGTACATGTCGTAGGGATTGCGCACGACGTCGGGCGCGATCGTCACGGCGGCGTAGCGGCCGCTGGGCGCGACGCACGTCTGCACGACGGCGTCGGCCGGGTCGACGTCGTAGAGCGTCGACTCCGTGCCGTCGTCCGTCACGAACACGATCCGCGACGCCGTCGGCAGACCCTGCTCGTCCAGCGGCGTCACGGTGCGCAGCGTGCCCCCGCCCGCGACGGGCAGGATGGCCCCGACGATGCCTTCCTCCTCAGTGCCGATGAGGGGCCTGGTGGACCCGTCGCTGAGATCGACGACCTCGACGCCGTCGATCCGCTCGACGATCGCATGCGTGCCGGCGATCCCGTCGAGCGAGACCGCGCTGCCGAGCGCGGTCGCGCTCGTGGCGGCGGCGTCCGTCAGCAGGACGGAGCCGTCGAAGCTCAGGAGCAGGATGCTGTCGGTGTCGGGCACGAACCGCCACTGTGCGACGCGCGGATCGGCTCCCGCGATCTCGACGCGCGTCGGCTGGCCCGCGGGGTCGCGCAGCGACGTCGTGAACAGCGCGCTCTCGAGCCCGCCGTCGCCGCCGAGATCGGCATCCGAGAAGGTGTATCCGATGCGGTCGCCGCGATCCGCGCTCTGCAGGTTCGAGACGTAGCCCTCGCCGGGGAGCGGCAGCGTCCGCGCGTCGCCCCCGTCGAGGTCGGTCGTGATCAGCTGCGCCCCGTCGTCGTCGCGCACCGACACGACCAGGCGGCTGGACGTCGCCCGGAAGTCCTCGATGTGCTCGTGCTCGAACACCTTCACGGCGTTCGCGCCGGTGAGGTCGGTGCGGAAGATCGCGTCGCCGTCGTCGCCTCGCTGCAGGAGGAAGACCTCGGCGCGGGGCGTGCGGAACGACTCGGCGAACGTCGCCGTCGGCCCCCCGCCGAGCCCTTGGACGTCGCGGAACGTCACGGTGTACTCCGTGTCGTCGAACAGCGGCAGCGCGAAGCGCACGCCGACGGCGCGGCCCGACGTGTCGACGGCGAACGGGACGGCCGGCTCGACGGTCACCTGGCTCGGGTCGACGTCCTGCAGCGACTGCGACGTCGTGACGACGAGCCGGGACCCGGATGCCGCGGCCGCCGCGGCGGGGTCGACCTCCACTCCCGTCACGTGCGGCCCTTGGGCGGTGCCCAGCGCCGCGCCCGTCGCGCCGACGACCGCGAGCACCGCGACGACGACGGCGAAGGCTCCCGCGAAGGCGCGGCGCGCTCTGCGCGGGCGTGCCCCGGCGGCGGGGGGCGCGGCGTCCCGCGCTGCGGACGCGGGCTCGGGCGCGGGTTCTCGCGCGAGTTCCTCCGCGGGGTCGTGCGCGGGGTCGTGCGCGGGCCCTCGCGTGGGTTCTTGCGCGGGCTGCGGCCCCGGCCCGACAGCGGGCGCGGCCGGCACGTACGGCTCGCCGTCGGGCTCGACGACCGGTGATGCGGCGGCCGCGGGTGCGGCATCCGTCGCCGCGCGGGCCGCGGCAGCGAGCCTCGCCTCCCGCCGGGTCGCCGGTCGCTGCGCGTCAGAACTCATAGGGATCCTGAGGCTCGTCGATGGGCTCGACCGACGCCGCGTCGACCACGAGGCGCCCGTCCGAGCTCGACCGGACGGTTCCGCTCACCGTGACCCACTGACCCGTGTCGGGCGCCGATCCGGATGCCGAGACGACAGGGATGCTCGCGGGCTGCGCGTCGATGACGCAGTGCGTGATGACGAGCCTCGTCAGCTGGAAGTCGCCTCCGCCCGGTGTCACGAACCCGGTGAGCTCGACGGCGTCTCCGTCGAACGCATCCGGATTCGTCGCCGTCGCGAACACCGTCGCCCACTCTCCGATGCCGAACTCGGACGTGTCGCCGGTCGTCGCGAGGGCCACGACATCCGCCCCCGCGAACAGGGGCGGCGCGCCCGTGTCGCGCGACATCGCCAGCTGCGCGGAGAGCGACGCGGGCGGCAGCACGAGGGCCAGGAGGACGACGCCGGATGCCGCGACCCCGCCGACGACCGTCGCCACGCCCGCACGCCGTGCGTGCCCGTGGTCGTGCCCTCGGCCGTCCTCGGAGGGCGCCGGGGCATGGAGCGCGTCGCCGTGGTCGTGCCCGTCGCCGTGGTCGTGCCCGTGCTCGGCCTCGGCTCCGAGGGGGAGCGTGAAGGACGCGACGGCGCCCACCAGCACGACGACCGACATCCCGACCGTGAACCAGGTCGAGTCCGGGTTGATGTACAGCCCGAGCCGGCCCGTCGCCGCGAGCCCGAGCGTCACGACGGCGAGGACGGCGGCGAGCCCGACTCCGAGCCAGCGCGTTCCGACGAGGCGCGCCTTACGCAAGGAGGTTCACCACCGTCCCGATCGCGAACGCCGAGAGCAGCACGACGACGACGATCCCCGCGAGCACCTTCGTCGTGAAGGTCGTGCGCAGCAGCGCGAGCATCTTGACGTCGACGAGGGGTCCGACGAGCAGGAACGCGACGATCGACCCCGATGTGAAGGTCGACGCGAACGACAGCGCGAAGAACGCGTCGACGTTCGAGCAGATCGACACGATCATCGCGAGCGCGATCATCGCGACGATCGACAGCGCGGGATTCGAGCCGATCGCGAGCAGCGCCTCGCGCGGGATGAGCACCTGCACGGCCCCCGCGACGGCCGAGCCGATCACGAGCGCCGGCATGACGGCCCGCAGCTCGACGACGAGCTGAGCGAGCGAGCGCCGGCCCTTGCCGCCCTCCTCGTGCACGACGAGGTCGCACGTCTCGCGGAATCGATCGGTGAGCAGGGCATCCGGATCGGGATGCCGGCTGTAGAGCCAGCCGATGAGGTTGGCGATCGCGTATCCGCCGAGCAGCCGCGCGATCAGGATGCCGTCGCCGAAGCCGAATGCCGCGTTGGTCGTGATGATGACGATGGGGTTGACGATGGGCGCCGCGATGAGGAAGGTCAGCGTCTCGGGCACCGAGAAGCCGCGCATGAGCAGGCCGCGCGCGAACGGGACGTTGCCGCATTCGCAGACCGGAATGATCATGCCGAGCAGCGACAGCACGGCGCGGCGGGCCCATGCCGCGCGCGGCATCCATCGTTCGATGACCCCGGGAGGCACCCACACCTGCACGACGATCGACAGCACGACCCCGAGCGCCACGAACGGCACGGACTCGATGAGCACGCTGATGGCGAGCGTGAGGCCGTCCTGCGCGCGAGTCGGCAGGGATGCCGGGAAGAGCTGGGGGACGAACACGTCGATCGCGATGAGGGCGCCGACGACGAGCAGGCCCACCGCGACGCCCGCGAACGCCTTCGCCGCGGGCGTCGGCTCCAGCCGTGCCGTGCGTGGCGCCAGCGGATCAGCGCGAGTCACGCCCGCCCTCTCGCGCGGCGGCCGTGCACGACGCGCACAGCCCGAAGATGTCGACCACGTGCTCGGCCTGCGTGAAGCCGTGCGCCGACGCCGTCGCCCGCGCCCACTGCTCGACATCCGTCGCCGCGATCTCGATCGTGAGTCCGCACGAGCGGCAGATCAGGTGGTGGTGGTGCCCGCGCGTCGCGCACGCGCGGTAGAGGCTCTCGCCCTCAGGGCTCTGCAGCGAGTCGGCGTCGCCCTGCGCTGCGAGGCCCGCGAGGGCGCGGTACACGGTGGCAAGGCCGATGCCCGTGTTCTCGTCGCGCAGCATCGCGTGCAGCGATTGCGCGCTGACGAAGCCGCGCGCGTCGGCGAGCGCCTCCCGCACCCGCTCCCGCTGCCACGTGTTGCGCTGGACCATGGTCAGAGTCTAGATCGCGCGTCCGATGAGCGACCTGGGAGCCCTGCCGCACCGAGACCGGCTGCTACGCCGTCGCCGCCCGCTGCACGCGCCCCCGCCGGGAGTCGACGATGCGGCACACGACGTAGATCGCGAACGAGATCGTCGTGATGTACGGGCTCACCGGCAGCGTCCCCATGACGGCGAGCAGGATGCCGCCCACGGCCGAGACGAACCCGAACAGCGCCGCGAGCAGCGGCACCGACAACGGGCCCGACGCGACGCGCATCGCGGCGGCGGCGGGCGTCACGAGCAGCGCCATGACCAGCAGCGCCCCGATGATGTGCAGGCTCACCGCGACGATGAGGCCGAGCAGCAGCATGAAGGCGAGCGAGACGGCCGTCGTGGGAACGCCGCGCGCGGCCGCCGACTGCGGGTCGAGCGAGTCGAACCGCAGGGGGCGCCAGATGAACAGGAGCGCGACGAGCACGATCGCGCCGATGACGACGAGCCATCCCAGCTGCGCGTTCTGCACCGACACGATCTGTCCGGTCAGCAGGCTGAACCGGTTCGCGCTGCGGCCGCTGTAGAGCGAGAGGAACAGGATGCCCAGGCCCAGACCGAAGGGCATGAGCACGCCGATGATCGAGTTGCGCTCGCGCGCCTTCGCGCCGAGCACGCCGATGATCGCTGCGGCGATGAGCGACCCGACGATCGACCCCGTCACGACGTCGGCGCCGATGAGGAGCGCTGCGGCGGCGCCGGCGAACGACAGCTCGCTGATGCCGTGCACGGCGAACGCCATGTCGCGCTGCATGACGAAGACCCCGACGAGCCCGCCCACGAGCCCGAGCACGGCGCCCGCGACGATCGAGTTCGACACGAGAGCGAGGATCGCGCCGTAATCGGAGACGCCCCCGAACATCGCGTCCCACAGGTCGGGCCAGTTCACGCGTGCGCCCCCGAGCCCTCGTCGTGGTCGTGGTGGTCGTGCTCGTGGTGGTGGTGCGAGTCCTCGGCATCCGGAGCGCCCACGACGACGAGCCGATCGCCCGCGCGCAGCACGAAGACGGGGGCGCCGTACAGGGCCGACAGCGTCTCGGAGGTGAGCACCTCGTCGGGGGTCCCGAGCGTGAAGCGCCCGTTCGCGAGGTACAGGATGCGATCGACGAGCTCGAGCACCGGGTTGATGTCGTGCGTCACGAGGAGCACCGCGGCATCCCTCTCGCGACGATGACGGTCGATGAGGCCGATGACGTCCTGCTGGTTGGCGAGGTCCAGGCTCGTGAGCGGCTCGTCGCACAGCAGCAGCCCCGGGTCGTCGGCGAGCGCCTGGCCCGCACGCAGCCGCTGCTGCTCGCCGCCCGACAGCAGCCCCACGGGCCGATCGGCGAACTCGCGCGCGCCGACGGCGTCGAGCAGCGCGCCGACGCGCAAGCTGTCGGACCTCCGCGGCAGCGGGAACCCGAAGCGGTGCCCGTCGACGCCGAGCCGCACGAGGTCGCGGCCGCGCAGCGACGTGTCGCGCGCGAGCGGCCGCTGCTGCGGGATGTACCCGATGTGCCGGTTGCCCCGGCTGCGCACAGGCGCGCCGAGCGCCGTGATGGTGCCCTCGCTCAGCTGCTCGAGCCCGAGGATCGCCCGCAGCAGCGTCGTCTTGCCCGACCCGCTCGGCCCGAGCACGGCGACGAGCTCGCCCGGCCGCACGTCGAGGTCGAGGCCGCTCCACAGCTCACGGCCGTCGCGGCGGAGAGCCGCTCCCCGGATCTCGAGGGCACTGCCCGTCACGCCGCGAGCGCTGCCGCGAGCGCGTCGATGTTCGCCTGCATCCACGAGATGTAAGTCTGGCCCTCCGGAAGCGTCTCCGTGACCTCGAGCACCGGGATGTCGTGCGCCTTCGCCGTGTCGATGACCTGCGTCGTCTCGGCGCCGCCGGTCTGCGCGTTCACGATGACGACGCGCACGTCACCCGACTCGACCAGGCCCAGGGCCGCGAGCAGCGTCGCAGGAGGGACGTCCTGGCCCTCTTCGACGGCTTCGCTGAACTCCGCCGGCGTCGCGTTGACGAGCCCCGCGGCCTCCGTGAGGTAGAGCGGCACGGGCTCGGTGACGAAGATCCTCGTGCCGGCGTGGTCGGCGGCGATCGCATCGAGGCCCTCGCCGAGCTCGGCGATCTCGGCGAGGAACGCGTCGGCGTTCGCGGCGAAGGCGTTGGCGTGCTCCGGCGCGAGATCCGACAGCTCGTCGGCGATGGCGTTCGCGAGCTTGCCGACCGTCTGCGGGTCGTACCAGACGTGCTCGTTGAAGCCCTCGATGTGATCGTGGTCCTCGTGATCGCCCTCGTCGGAATGGTCGTCGCCCTCGTCGGCGTGCTCCCCCGGCCACGCGGGCGAGAACTCGACGGCCGTGAGCATGGGCGCCTGGGTCCCGGTCGCGTCGATGAGCGACTCCATGAACGAGTCGTATCCGGCGCCGTTCTGGATGAGCAGGTCGGCCCGCGACACCGTGAGCTGGTCCCGCGCGCTCGCCTCGAACTCGTGCGGGTCCTGCGCGCCCGAGTCGATGATCGCCGTCACGTCGGCGAGGTCGCCGCCGATCTCCTCCGCGATCTGCGCGTAGACGTCGGTCGAGGCGACGATGGCGACACGTCCGTCGCCCCCTCCGGCTCCTGGCGCGCTCGATGCGCATCCGGCGAGTGCGAGGACGGATGCCGCGACGAGCACGGCGACGGCGGAGAGGCGACGAGGCATTCGCCCAGCGTAACGCTATTGATAATCGTTCTCAAGCTGGCTGCGCAGCCCGACCGTGTACCTGCTCAGGGAGCAACGAGCGCCGCCTCGAGCGCCTCCGCATCCCGCACCGGCAGCAGGCACGCGAAGTGCGCGCACAGGTGGGCGGCGGCATCCTCCCCGCGATCGGCGAGCACCGTGAGCCCCGCGGCCGCGAGCTCTCGCATCGCCTCCGCGGGAAGCACGGCCACGATCCCGCCCGCCCGATAGTGCCGGCGGGACCGCTCGTCGAGCGCGGGACGCCCCGCGACCGTGACGAGCTGCTGGCCGGGCGTCTCGGCGGCGAGGAGCACCCAGAGCAGCGCGGCGGCCTCGAGCGGATGGGCCGAGGCATCCCGACCCTCCTTCGCCGCCAGGGCACGCACGGGCGTCGCATAGCGTTCCTCGCCGGTGAGGAGGTGCAGCGTCCACGCCGCCTGCGCGATCGCCGACACGCCGGACGGCGACGCGGTCTCGGCCGCGCGGGCCCGATCCGCCTCGCCCAGGACGGGATCGGCCCGCGGCGGGCGGAAGCCGCCGTCGGGGGCGAGAGCCGCGTCGACGAGCTCGATCGCCCATTCCGCCCGTGCGCGCTCGCCCGTCACGAGCGCGAGCTCGGACAGGCCCCAGGCCAGGAGGCCGTAGTCCTCGAGCGTCGACGGCGCCGGCGACACGACGAGCCGGGAGCCGACCCGGCGCGTGACCCGGACGAGCCCGCCGCCCGGGAGGCGGTGGCGACGGGCCACGGCATCCGCCGCCTCGACCGCGAGAGCGACCCAGTCGGCCCGGCCGAGCAGGCGCCCCGCGACCGACAGCGCGGCGATCGCGAGCCCGTTGTGGCCCGCGACGAGCTTGTCGTCGACGGAAGGGGCGGGATGCGCGCTGCGGCCGTCGGCATCGAGGAGGTAGTAGCCGCCCTCGCTCCGCTCGCCGTCGACGATGCTCTCGGAGTCCTGCGCCGACGCGAACCCGCCCTCCGGGAGCCGCAGGACCCTCGCCAGAAACGACGCGATCCCCTCGGCGGCGGTCCGCAGCTCGGCGCGGGCGGCCGCATCCTCCGCCGCCGACGCGCGGATGGCGAGGACGCGCAGCAGCTGCGCGTTGTCGACGAGCATCCGCTCGTAGTGCGGAGTCTTCCAGTCGCGACGTGTCGCGTAGCGGAAGATCCCGCCGTCGACGCGATCGCGCAGCGGCGAGCGGATCAGCGCGAGAAGGGTGCGGTCGACGAGTCCCGCCGCGATCTCGTCGCCGAGGGACGCCCGGTCCGCCAGGAAGCCCAGGGCAGGCGGGATCGGGAACTTCGACGCCGTCCCGAACCCGCCGAACACGGCATCCTCCCGTGCGAGCATGCGGCGCACGGCCTCATCGAGGTCGGGCCCGCCCCGCTCCTCGAGGTGAGGGGCCGGGCGCGGCGGCGGAGCCGCGAACCTCCCGGCGCGCCAGCGCGCGTCGACCTCTTCGAGAACGCGCGTGAACGAGTCCAGACCCGGCCGCGGCTCGGGCGGGAAGTAGGTCCCCGCGAACCCGACGACGCCCTCGGCCGACACCGCCACGTTGAGCGGCCAGCCGAGGCGCCCCGTGAAGCGCTCGGCCTCGCCGAGGAAGTGGGCGTCGACCTCGGGGTGCTCCTCGCGGTCGACCTTGACGGGGACGAACCTCTCGTTGAGGAGCTCCGCGACGGCGGGGTCGCGGAAGCTCTCCCGCGCCATGACATGACACCAGTGGCACGTGGCGTACCCGATCGACACGAACAGCGGAACACCGCGCTGTCGCGCCTGGGCGACGGCATCCGCCCCCCACGGCTGCCAGCGCACGGGATCGTTCGCGTGCGCGAGGAGGTAGGGGCTCGCCGACCCGGCGAGAGCGTTCGCCGGGATCATGCCGCCAGGAGCGCGCGCGTGTAGTCGTGCTGCGGAGAGAGGATGACGCGTCCCGCCGGGCCGTACTCGACGAGACGGCCGCGCTGCATGACCCCCACGCTCTGGGCGAGGTCGACGACGACCGAGAGGTCGTGCGTCACGAGGAAGTACGTGAGCGATAGCTCGCCCTGCACCTCGCGCAGCAGGTCGAGCACCTGCGTCTGGATCGTCGCGTCGAGGGCCGACACGGGCTCGTCGAGGACGAGGAGCTTCGGGCGCAGCGCGAGCGCCCGGGCGATCGCGACACGCTGGCGCTGGCCTCCCGACAGCTCGGCGGGGCGGCGCTTGGCGTACGAGCTCGGCAGGCGCACGAGGTCGAGCAGCTCTTCGACCCGCGCGGCGCGCTCCCGTCGCGTTCCGATGCGGTACGCGTGCAGCGGCTCGGCGATGATCGACGCGAGGCTCATCGACGGGTCGAGCGACTCGAACGGGCTCTGGTAGACGGGCTGCATCTCACGCCGCAGATCGCGCAGAGCCCCGCGGGACAGTCCGTGCACGTCGTGGCCGAACACGCTCACGCGGCCCTTGTCCGGGCGCTCGAGCCCCAGGATGATGCGGCTCGTCGTGGTCTTCCCCGACCCCGACTCGCCGACGAGCGCGAACGTCGACCCCACGGCGACGTCGATCGAGACGTCGTCCACGGCGGCGACGGACCGCCCGTCGCCGCGCGCGAAGCGCTTCGCGAGCCCGCGGATCTCGAGGGCGTTCTCGGCGGCCGGCGGCGCCTCGACCGGCGCGCGGTGCGCCGCGTACAGCTGCGGGATCGACCTCGTGCGCCCTCCGTCGACCCGTGCCGAGCTGGCGAGCAGCTCGCGCGTGTACCGATGCCCGGGCGCGGCGAACACCGACGCGATCTCGCCGGCCTCCACGATGACCCCCTTCTCCATCACGAGCACGTCGTCGGCGTTGCCGGCCGCCAGCGCGAGATCGTGCGTGATGATGACGACCGTCGTGTCGTGGCGCTCGCGGATTCGATGGATGCTCGCGAGCACCTCCTTGCCCACGAGAACGTCGAGCGCCGACGTGGACTCGTCGGCGATGACGAGCGAGGGGCGCTGGGAGAAGGCGATCGAGACGAGCAGTCGCTGACGCTGCCCGCCCGACAGCTCGTGCGGGTACCGGCGCAGCACGTCGGCGGGGTCGGGGAAGCCGACGGCCTCGAGGTCGGATGCGATCTCCTCGTCGATCTCGGCGGGCGTCTTGAGCGAGCGGGCGAGCGTGTACGACTCGCGCAGCTGCGCGCCCACGGTCGCCGTGGGGTTGAGCGAGGCGATCGGATCCTGCGGCACGAAGCCGATGCGTCGGCCGCGGACGCTGCGCAGCTCGCGGTCCGAGAGCGCGGCGAGATCCTCACCCTCGAACTCGACGCTTCCTGCGGACACCTGGGCGGTCTCGGGCAGCAGCCGCACGATCGTGTGGGCGAGGGTGCTCTTGCCCGATCCCGACTCTCCGATGATGGCCGTGACGCGACCGCGGCGGATGTGTGCGCTCACGCCGCGCAGCGCGTGGTCGACCCCGCGCTCCGTGCGATACGCCACCTCGAGGCCGTCGATCCTCAGCAGCGTGTCGTCGCGTGTCATGACTTCTCTCCCTGCAGCAGATAGGCCGCCCGGTTCAACAGGATGACGACCGCGGAGAGCACGACGCCCGGGATCAGGGCGACCCACCACGCGTGCACGATGTACTTCTGGCCGGACGCGATCAGCACGCCCCACTCGGGAGACGGCGGCGCCTCGCCGAAGCCGAGGTAGCTGATCGCTCCGATCGCGAGCATCGCGACGCCGAACTGCAGCGCGGTGAAGCTGACGAGCGGCGGCAGGATCGCCGGGATCACGTGCCGGACGATGATGCGCGGGGTGCGCGCTCCGCCTGCCCTTGCCGCCTCGACGAACGTGAGGGCGCTGACCTTGATGACGCAGCCGCGCACGAGCCGCGCGAACCCCGGCGCTTCGCCGATGCCGATCGCGACCGCGGCGATGAGGGTCCCCCGACCGAACGTCGTGATGATCGCGAGGGTCAGCAGCACGCTGGGGATCGCGATCGCGGTCTCCGTGAGCCCGCCCAGCGTCCGGTCGAGCCAGCTGTCGCGCGTGAGGCCCGCAGGAATCCCCACGAGCAGGCCGAGCGCGAAGGCGACGACGACGGCGAGGGCGGCCGACGCGAGCGAGATCGGCAGTCCGTGGACGACGCGGGAGAACAGATCGCGTCCGATCTCGTCCGTGCCGAACCAGTGCACGGGTCCGGGGGCCTCGAACGGGATGCCGACGAGCTCGAACGGGTCGTGGCTCGCGACGACGGCGGGGAAGAAGGCGACGACGACGAGGAGCGCGAAGATCGCGCCGTGGACGACGAGCTCGGTCCGCCGCGCCGACGCGGGGCGCAGGCGAGGCGCGACGCGGGGCAGTGTCAGGACGGCCATGCGTCAGCCCTCCACGAGCGCAGGGCGCCGGCGCAGGCGGGGATCGAGGAGCAGGTAGCCGATGTCCACGAGGATGTTGACGACGACGTAGACGACCGCGATCAGCGCCACGATGCCCAGCACGACCGTGAGATCGACCGACTTCACCGACTCGACCATCAGTCGTCCGATGCCGCTGCGCGAGAACACGAGCTCCACGACGACCGTCCCGCCCAGCAGCGTCCCGACCCGCAGGCCGAAGACGGTGAGGAACGGGAAGGCCGCATTCCTCAAGCAGTGGCGGACGATCGTGTAGAGCCGGCCCGCGCCCTTCGCGGGAGCCGTGACCGCGGCGTAGCTCGCGTCGAGCTCGGCACGCAGGCTGCTGATCAGCACCTGCGCGAACTGCGCGGCCCCTCCCAGGGCGAGCACCGTCACCGGCAGGATGAGCGATTCCGGTCCGCTGCTTCCGAAGGCGGGCAGCCAGCCGAGCGTGATCGAGAACACGAAGATGAGCAGGATGCCGACCCAGAACACCGGGAGGCTCGTGTAGGCCGCAGGGACCAGAGCCGCGACGGACCGGACCGCGCGGGAGCGGGGGTAGACCGCGAGCAGGGCGAGGAGGAACCCGAGCGGCACCGACACGAGGAGCGACACCCCCGCGAGGATCAGCGTGTTCGGCAGCGCCTCGAAGATGAGGTCCGCGACCGGCAGGCCGCTCACGAGCGACCGTCCGAGCGACCCCGTCGCAAGGCCGCCGAGACCGCGCAGGTACTGCAGCCAGAGCGGGTCGGAGAGCCCCAGCTCCTGACGCAGCGTGTCGAGCTCGAGGTTCTGGAGATCGCTCGTGCCCAGCGCCTCCTGTGTTCCGATGCGCGCGAGGATCGCGTCGCCGGGGAGCACGAAGAGCAGGAAGAACGTCGCCGAGTAGGCCGCGACCACCACGAGCACGGCGTGGACGACCTTGCGCAGCACGTAGGGGACGTGCCCCCGCGACAGCGCTGTGCTGAGCGGCTTGGCCGTGATGGCCGCCCTGCTCGCGATGACCGACATGACTGACACCCTTCCTGCCCTCCCTGACCCGCTAGCGCGGGGTCATCCCTCGTCGTCGATCCAGGCGTCGGCGAGCCACGGGATGTGCGTTGCCTCGTAGGTCGGCAGGTTCACTTCGTTGCGGTACGACAGCGGCTGGATGAAGTCGTACAGCGGGATGAAGTACGCCTTGTCGAGGATGATGTCGACGGCCTCGTTCGCCAGCTCCTTGCGGCCCTCGACATCGGGCTGCGCGAGGATCTGGGTGAACAGGTCGTCGAGCTCGGCATCCTTTCCGGCGTACTGGCCGCGCAGGACGTCGACGTCGGGGCGGGTTCCGCTGCCCCACGAGAACGCGTAGTCGCCGTTCTGCAGCCGCTGGTTGAGCTCCGGCGTCGTGAGGCTTCCGAACTTCAGCTCGATGCCGAGCTTGGCCCACTGCGCCTGCACGACCGCGAGATTGGGCTCGTGCGAGATCGTCGACGCGCTGTAGATGAGGTCGAAGCTGAGCCGTTCGCCGTCCTTCACGCGGATGCCGTCCCCGCCCTTCTCGCTCCACCCCGCGTCGTCGAGCAGCTGGGCGGCGCGCTTCTGGTCGGTCACGATCTCGGAGGACTTGTCCTCCCAGTAGGGATTGCTGCGGGCGAAGACGCTCGTCGCAGGGATGTCGATCGCGGATGCCCGCTCCAGCACGGCATCCCGGTCGACCGCGAGGCTCAGCGCCGTGCGAACCCGCTCGTCCTGGAGCGGCCCGTACTCGACGTTGGCGTTGAAGCCGAGCGCTGCGCCCGGGAGCGGATCGCGGCGGATCGTCACGACGGGGCTCGATGCGAACGCCGTCTTGTCGGCCGGCTCGACGTTGTGGATGAGGTCGAGGTTGCCGGCGACGAGCTCGCTGGCGGCGATGCTGTTGTCGCTGATGTTGTGCACGTCGATCGCGTCGAGGTACGCGGCATCCTGACCGTCGCTTCCCTCAGGCGACCACGCGTAGTCATCGCGGCGCTCGAGGCGGTACCCCTCGTCTCCCCGCACCTCCGCAGCGACGAACGGTCCGGAGCCGATGATCGCGAGCCCGTCCTGACGCTCGTCGAAGCTGAGCGCCGCGGTCGCCGGCGCCACGATCCCGAGGACCGTCGTCGACACCGCCTGCAGGAAGGACGAGTTGGGGCTCGCGAACCGGAAGGTCACCGTGGTCGCGTCGACGACGTCGATGCCCGCGAGATCGCCGATCCAGAGGTTGGCCGTCGCGTACTTCGCGCCACCGCGCTCGAGCGCCTCGAAGCTGCCCTTGACCGCGTCCGCGTCGAGCTTCTCGCCGTCGCTGAACGTGACGTCGTCGCGCAGATGGAAGGTGTACTCGGTGGCGTCGGCGTTGATCTCCCACTTCTCGGCCAGCCACGGACGGAACGACCCGTCGATGTCGTTGAAGACGAGCGAGTCGACGAGCGTGCGCAGCGGGACGGCCAGTCCGTAGCCGACCGCGGCGGCGGGGTCGATCGAGCGTCCGCCGCCGGCGGCGCGATAGTCGAGCACGCCTCCCGACACCGGGTCGCCCGCGGGGGTCGTGGCGGAGCTCTCGGGGGAGGCGGGCGTCGTGGAGCATCCGGCGAGGACGATCGCGGAAGCGAGCGCCACGGCGGCGAGCGGTCTGAAGCGAGGGGCGTGGGACATGGGACGTCGGACTCCTGGATGCGGGGCGGCTATCGGTGTCCACAGCTAACCCGAGTCCCGCAGGCCGTTGTCCTTTGTTGACGTTTGTTACCGTAACGCGGCGCAACATGGGAACTTCTTCACAACCGCGTATATAGGCGGCTCCCCGTTGCGTGTTTCACTTTGCTACGCACTATGAAGTCTTCAATAGCAGGTGTCATCACGCCGCCCATAGAGTCCCGTCCAGAGCGGAGACTCCGCTGACGACGCCCGGACCGGCGCCGCATATGAGCCGTGAGGAAAGCACATGTCAGAAAAGATCCGGATCGAGGCCGCAGGCGCGGTCTTCTACCTCCCGTACTACGTGGCGGAGGAGGAGGGCTACTTCGCCGACGAGGGCCTCGACGTCGAACTGCTGCGCGACCGCGCCTTCGAGTGGGGTCCTGCCCGCTTCATCGAGGACGCCAAGTTCGTCTCGTCGTTCAGCAGCTTCAACCTGTTCGAGGCGGGCAAGTCCGACCTCTACAACGCGTGCGAGTGGGGCCAGCTGCGCCGCTCGCAGGACAGCCAGCGCAACGGCAAGGTCGTCGCGCGTCGCGCGGCCGTCGCGAGCCAGGCGATCATCGTCCGTCCCGACTCGCCCATCAACGTGCCCGGCGACCTCGCCAACATCCCCGTGGGCGTCAACTTCCACCACGGCTCGCACTACCTCGCGCTCCAGACGCTCGAGGGCTTCCTCGCGCGCGGCGAGATCAAGCTCGTCGGCATCAAGGAGAAGAACCGCTTCCTCGCGCTGCGCGACGGCGACATCGACGCCGTCGCCGTGATGGAGCCGTGGATCACGGTCGCCGAGAAGCAGGGGTACAAGATCGTCGCCGAGGCGCACTACTTCGGCGCCGAGATCGCGAACGAGAGCCTTGACGCCGACACCCTGTCGCGGATCAATCGCGCCGTCGCACGGGGCGTCGACAAGCTCCACGAGGACCCGCGGCCGTACCTGAAGTACTTCATCGACTCCGTCCCCGAAGACATCGAGAAGCTCGTCCCCGAGGACTTCGCGCTCGGCCGGCTGCGCTACGTGCACCCCGGACCCTACCCGGAGGACCACTTCAACCGCACGCTGGACTGGATCGCCAGCTGGGGGCTGATCGACGCGCAGAACGAGTTCGAGAACCTCGTCGACAACAGCCGCGCCCTGACGACCGCCTGATCCCGGCCGGCTGACATCGTGAGCGAGCGCGCCGCAACGGCAGCGGACCGTCGCGGCGCGCTCCTCATGGCGGGCGTACTCGCGGGGATGCTGCTGCTCGACCTGCACAAGGTGAGCATCGCCATTCCCGCCCTCGAACGGTCGCTCCACCCCGGGCCGACCGGCATCCAGCTCGTGCACTCGTCGTATGTGCTCGCGTTCGCCCTCACGCTGCTGCCCGCGGGGAGGCTCGGCGACCGCGGCGGGAGGAGCAGGCTCATCGGCATCGGGCTCGCCCTGTACCTCGCGGCGAGCGCGCTGTGCACCTTCGCGCCCGGGATCGAGCTCGTGATCGCCGGGCGCGCCGCACTGGGCGTCGCGGCGGGGATCCTCATGCCGCAGGCGATGGGGCTCGTGCAGTCGCTGTTCTCGGGCGAGGAGCGAGGCCGCGCGTTCGGCGTCTACGGCGTGTGCGTGAGCCTCGCGACGGCGCTCGGGCCGAGCGTGGGCGGGCTCCTCGTCTGGCTCGGCGGCGATGTGCACGGCTGGCGGGGCGTGTTCGCACTCAACCTCCCCGTCGGCGTCGCGCTCGCGGTGAGCGCCGCGATCCTCCTTCCCCGCCTTCGCGACGAGCTCGCGCCCTCCCCGTCCGCTGTTCCGCACAAGGGCGGGGATGCCGTCGGCCTCGCCGTCTTCGGCGCCGCGATCGTGCTGGTGCTGGCACCCTTCATCCTGACGACGGGACGACCGGGCGACCCCGTGTGGCGCTGGCTGCTGGTCCTCCCCGCGGCCGCGCTCGCCGTCGTCTTCGTCGCGCGGTCGCGCGAGCGCGGCCGTGCGGGGCGGGGGACGGTGATCGATGTGACGCTCCTTCAGCTGCCGTCGCTGCGCAACGGCGTGCTCATCTCCCTGACGTGGTTCGCGACGGGCCCTGCCTTCGTGCTGGGGCTGACGGTGTACCTGCAGACCGCTGTGGGGCTCAACGCGCTCGCGGCGGGGATGCTGCAGCTCCCGTCTGCGGCGGCGTCCGCACTCGGCGCGGCCCTGGGCGGCCGCCACGTCGCGCGGCAGGGCCGCCGGCTCACCATCATCGGGATGCTGCTCTCCGCCGGGGGGATGCTCGCGAGCACCGCGTGCCTCGGCCTCCCGCTCGTCGGGATCTTCGTCGCGATCCCGCTCCTGCAGCTGGTCATCGGGTTCGGCGGCGGGCTGGTCGTGTCGCCGAACCACGCGCAGACCCTCGCGGACGTGCCGCGCGACCGCGGCGGGGCGGCCGGCTCGCTCGGGCAGCTGGCGCAGCGGGTCAGCAACAGCGTCGGCGTCTCGCTCGCCGCCGTCGCCTTCTTCACACCGATCTACGGCTCGGGCGCGACCCTCGACTCCGCCGCCCCGGCCGTGACGCTCGCGGCGGCGCACGCCGCGACCGCCGTGTCGCTGTGCTTCCTCGCCCTGGCCCTCACCGTCGCGCTCGTCGACCGGCACCGACAGCGGTCGGTGGCCGCCCTCGCGGTCGCCGCCTGACCCCGGCCGCCCTCGCGGTCGCCGCCTGACCCGGCCGCACGGCCACGCACATCGCAGGACCTCGTCCGCCGCACATCGCGGCAGGACGGCCGAACACGAAGGAATCGCATGGACCTCGGACTCTCCGGAAAGACCTTCATCGTCGGCGGCGGCAGTGCGGGCCTCGGGTTCGCGAGCGCACGCGCGCTCGTCGGCGAAGGCGCCCGCGTCGTCATCGCCGCGCGCCGCCCCGACCGCCTCGCGGATGCGCTCGCCGCACTCGGCGCCGATGCAGCGGGGCTCGCCGTCGACGTCGCCGACCCGTCGGTGCCCGACGCGCTCGTCGCGCTGGCGCAGGAGCGCTTCGGCCGGCTCGACGGGGCGGTCGTCAACACGGGCGGACCCCGCTCGGCGACGGTCCGCGACCTCACGGAGCAGGACTGGCAGGACGGCGCGCAGGCGCTGCTCATCGGGCCCGCACGGCTCGCGGACACCGTCGTCCGTCACCTCGCCGCGCACGACGGCGGCGCCGTCGTCGGCATCCTCTCGACGTCCGTCAAGAACCCGATCCCGCAGCTCGCGCTCAGCAACATCTACCGGCCGGCTCTCGCGGCGCATCTCAAGGACCTCGCCGACGCGTACGGCGCAGGCGCGTCGCCCGTTCGGGTGAACGGCGTGCTGCCGTACCGCGTCGAGACCGAGCGCAGCCGAGGCGGCGCCGCGCCCGAGTCCGCGCTCGGACGCTTCGGTCGCCCCGAGGAGTTCGGCGCGGCGATCGCGTTCCTGCTCTCGCCGGCGGCGGGCTACATCACGGGCGCGGCGATCCCGCTCGACGGCGGACGGCTGCGGTCGCTGTGAGCCTCCACAGACGACAGCTCCACCGCAGAACTTATACAACGAGACGATAGAGTCGCATCGCATTGCTATAACGCCGACGCGTTCTCTGCACGGGAGGAACAAGATGGCTTTCGAGCGCAAGTACAGCGACGAGGTCCGCACGCAGTCGGTCGAGACCGTGCTGCGCCGTCGGCGCGAGGAGCCTCGCAACCGGGCCATCATCCGCGAGGTGGCGCAGGAGTACGACGTGGGCCAGCAGTCGCTGCGGCAGTGGCTGGCGCGCTTCGACGACGGCAGCTACGACTACGGCGACGATCCGAGCGCTGCGCCGGCGCACTCGTCCGGGCACGCGACCGCCGGCAGGCAGGAGCTGCTCGAGCTCGTCTCGCAGCTCGAGGGACGCATCGCCGTGCTCGAGGAGGACAACCGCAGCCTCACCCGCGTCGTGGCGCTGCTGTCCGGGCAGCTCCGCGAGATCGCGTAGCCCGGCACCGCGCGGCGGGCGTAAGACTTCTCAACACAGCACGCCTTCGACCGATCCGTTGCTAGCGTCGCACCAGCGCCTCGCACCCACCGGGCGGCGTCCTCATCGCCGGCAATCGCAGAAGGCTCCCCATGAATGACCGGATCGTCGTCGCGAGCAACATCCACGGACGCATGACGGATGTGCGCGGCCGCTACGAGCTCGGCGACGGGGTCTTCGAGATCCTCTCCGACGGCTCGGTCCGCAGCGGTGGACCGGGCTCCGAGGCGAGCTCCCTCGACCTGCTCGTCGCCTCGCTCGTCTCCTGCGCGCTCAACGCCTTCCGTCAGGACTTCGTCGAGGCCGGCGAGCCCGATCGGCACGTGGAGATCTTCGCGCGCGTCGAGCGGCGACTCGAGGGCGACTACCTGGGCACGCTCATCATGGAGTGCTTCATCGACGCGATCGATCCCCGCGGCGCGGACGAGCTCGTGCTCGAGTACAAGAAGCGGTGCCGCATCTACAACGCGCTCAAGGACAGCCTCCCCGTCGTCTTCGTCCTCCACACGCCCGACAGCGTCATCCGATAGGCGCGCCGTGGCCCTCGATCCTCGCGCCCTCCTCATGAGCGCGCACGATGCCGTCCAGAGCCGCGACCGTCTCGTCTTCGTCGAGGTGACGCCGTCGCGCGACAGGCGGGGCGCCGCCGAGGCGGCGGGCGGCGGCATCCCCGGCGCATACCGCGCCGCCCTGGACGCCGAGCTCGCAGCCGTGCAGGGCGGCCTGCCCGACCTGGAGGCGGTGGGCGCGCTGGCCGCCCTGTGGCGCGGCCCCGCGGATCGCCGCATCGTGGTGTACGCGCGTCGCGCCGAGGAGTTCCCCGCGGCCACGCGCGCGTGGCTCGTCCTGACCCTCGCCGGCGTCGAGGCGACGTCGATCCTCGACGGGGGGCTCCCCGCGTGGGTGCGGGCCGGAGGATCCATGACGGATGCCGCGACCCCGCCCCACGACCGCAACGCGGGGGCCGCGGCCACCCCCCGACCGGCGCGTCGAGAGCGCGAGGCGTCCATCCCTGCACCGCGCGTGCTCGACGCCGACGATCTCACGGACATCGCGCGCCTGGGCACGCTCCTGGACGCCCGGTCGGCCGTCGCGTACCACGGGGTCATGGGCGACCCGGCGACGGGCCACATCCCGGGCGCGGTGCACGCACCCGCGCACGAGCTGCTCGACGACGACGGTCTGCTGCTGCGTCCGACCGCCCTGCGCCGGTGGCTGCTCGCACGCCGGGCGATCGGGAGCCACACGGTCGGCGCATACTGCGGCGGCGGGATCGCGAGCTCCGCGCTCGTCTTCGCGGCGGCGCTCGTGGGGCAGGAGGTCGGCATCTCCCTCGCGGCGGCATCGTCGTGGCGGCGGGATCCGGACCGCGCGCTCGTCCAGGGCGACGGCGTCGCGCGGGGGAGCGGGGCCGACCTCGACTGCCTCGACGAGTCCGTGCCGGCGGGCACGTCGCCGACCCCCTGATCGGGGCGGGGCTCAGTCCAGCAGGAGCGCCGGCTCTTCGAGGACGGATGCCACGTCCGCGACGAACCGCGACATCCCGTCGCCGTCGATCACACGGTGGTCGAACGAGCCTGCGACGGTCGTGACCCAGCGGGGACGCACTTCCCCGTCGACGACCCACGGCTTCTGGCGGATCGCGCCCATCGCGATGATGCCGGACTCGCCGGGGTTGATGATGGGGGTGCCCGCGTCCATCCCGAACACGCCGATGTTGGTGATCGTGATCGTGCCGTTCTGCTGGTCCGCGGGCGTCGTCTTTCCTTCGCGGGCCGTCAGCGTGAGCTTCTCGAGGGCGCGGGCGAGCTCGCGTGTGCTGAGGTTCTGCGCGTCCTTGATGTTGGGGACGAGCAGCCCCCTCGGCGTGGCGGCGGCGATGCCGAGGTTGACGAAGTGCCGGACGCGGATCTCGGCGCCCTGATCCGTGTCGATCCAGGCGGCGTTGACCATGGGCGTGCGGCGGACCGCCCAGATGACGGCACGCGCCATGATGAGCAGCGGCGACACCTTGATGTCGGCGAAGTCGGGAGACGCCTTGAGCCTTCGGACGAACTCCATCGTGCGGGTCGCGTCGACGTCGGTCCACACCGACACGTGCGGCGCCGTGTAGGCGCTGAGGACCATCCCGCTCGCGACGGCCTTGCGCACGCCCTTGACGGGGATCGTCTCCTCGCGCAGGGCGGCATCCGGACCCGCGAGCGCGGGACCCTGAACGGGCGGGGCCACGGCGACCGCGGCGACCTCGGGGGCGACGGGGATCGTCTCCTCCCTCACGGCGGGCCACTCCGGAGTCTGGATGTTGCGGAAGACCGAGGCCTGCGAGGCGTGGCGAACGACGTCGTCGCGCGTGACCTCGCCTGCCGCACCGCTCGGGGTGACCTCCGCGAGGTCGACCCCGAGATCGCGTGCGAGCTTGCGGATCGGCGGTTTCGCGATGACGCCGACGGATGCCGTGACCGGCCGCTCGGCGGGCTTGCGGCGGCGGGACTGCACGTGCCCGCCCGTCCCGTAGCCGACCAGGACCGCGCCGCCGTCCTCGGCCTCGGGCGGAGCGCCGTGCTCGGACTGGCCCACGACGACGTCGGCGGCAGGGGCGGCGCCGGCCGCCGCGATCGTGATGATCGGCGCGCCCACGTCGACGGTCTCGCCCTCGTTCGCGAGCAGCTCGCCGACCTTCCCCGCGAACGGCGACGGCAGCTCGACGAGGGACTTCGCCGTCTCGATCTCGACGAGGACGTCGTTGACCGCGACCTCGTCGCCCGGCGCGACGCGCCACTGCACGATCTCGGCCTCCGTGAGTCCTTCTCCGACGTCCGGGAGGACAAAGGTCTGCGTGGTCATGCGGCGTCCTTTCGACGCATCCCGCCTCCGCGAGACTGCAGCGGCGTCAGGGCGGGCGCGTTCATCGGTCGGGGGCGGGTCAGTAGGCGAGGGCGCGGTCGACGGCCTCGAGGATGCGGTCGGCGTCGGGGAGGTAGGCGCCTTCGAGCTTGGCCGGGGGGAAGGGCGTGTCGAAGCCCGACACGCGCAGGACGGGCGCCTCGAGCGCGAAGAACGCCTTCTCCATGACGGTCGCCGAGATCTCCGATCCGAGCGATGTGAAGCCGGGCGCCTCCTGCGCGTAGACCATGCGGCCCGTGCGGTGCACGGAGTCGAGGATCGGACCGTAGTCGACGGGGGAGAGCGACCGCAGGTCGATGACCTCGCACGACGTCCCCTCCGACTCGGCGAGCGCCGCCGCCTGCAGGAGCGTCGTCACCATGGCGCCGTGCCCGACGAGGGTGACGTCGGTGCCGCGGCGGACGAGCCGGCTCGCGTGCAGCGGGAGCGCGCGGGACGCGGCATCCACGTCGCCCTTCATCCAGTACTTGGCCTTGGGCTCGAGGAAGATCACGGGGTCGTTCGAGGCGATCGCGTCCTGGATCATCCAGTAGCCGTCGTTCGGGGTCGACGGGCTCACGACGCGCAGGCCGGCCGTGTGCGTGAAGTACGCCTCGGGACTCTCCTGATGGTGCTCGACGGCGCCGATGTGGCCCCCATACGGGATGCGGATGACGATCGGCATCGACAGGGCGCCCTCGTGCCGGTTGGTGAACTTCGCGAGCTGGGTCGTGATCTGGTCGAAGGCGGGGAACACGAACCCGTCGAACTGGATCTCGATGACGGGACGGAACCCGACCATCGCGAGGCCGATCGCCGTGCCGACGATGCCGGACTCCGCAAGCGGCGTGTCGAGCACGCGGCGGTCGCCGAACTCGGCCTGGAGACCCTCCGTCACGCGGAACACGCCGCCGAGGCGGCCGATGTCCTCCCCCATCAGCAGGACGCGGTCGCTCTCCGACATCGCGCGGCGCAGGCCCGCGTTGATGGCGCGGCTGAAGGGCATCGTCGTGATCGAGGGGGCGGATGCCGCGGCGCCGCTCGCCGGCGCATCGGCCGCGAGAGCCTCCTGCGCGGTGTCCGGTTCCTGGGAGTTCCGAACCACGGTCACGGTGTCCCCTCCTCGAAGGATGCCTCGTACGCGGCGAGCCACTCCCGCTGCTCGTCGACGAGCGGGTGCGGCTCGGAGTAGACGTGCGCGAACATGGCATCGCGATCGAGTCCGCCGAGCTCGCCCGTGCGGATGCGCGCGTCGTCGGCGACGGCCTGGCCCTCCGCCTCGACGTCGGCGAAGAACGCGTCGGAGGCGCCGCGGCCGCGCAGGTAGGCGTGCATGCGCGCGATGGGGTCGCGGCGGATCCACGACTCCTCCTCGGCCGAAGTCCGGTACTTCGTCGGGTCGTCGCTCGTCGTGTGCGCGCCCATGCGGTACGTCTGCGCCTCGATCGCCCGCGGGCCCGCGCCGGCGCGCGCCTGGTCGAGCGCGACCTTCGTGACGGCGTAGCTCGCGAGGACGTCGTTGCCGTCGACCGGGATCGACGGCATCCCGTAGCCCTCGCCGCGCTTGTGCAGAGGCGAGCGCGACTGCGTCGAGACGGGCACCGAGATCGCCCACTGGTTGTTCTGCAGGAAGAACACCTCGGGCGTGCGGTAGCTCGCGGCGAACACCATCGCCTCGTGCACGTCGCCCTGGCTGGACGCTCCGTCGCCGTAGTAGACGATGACGGCCTCGTCGCGATCCGGGTCGCCCGTGCCGCAGCGGCCGTCGAAGACGAGCCCCATGCCCACCCCCGTCGCGTGAAGCGTCTGCGAACCGAGCACGAGCGTGTAGATGTGGGTGTTGCCGTTCCCGGGGTCGAACGGATCCCATCCGCCGTGCGTCAGGCCGCGCATGACGCGGATGATGTCGATGGGGTCGACGCCGCGCACGCGCGCGACGGCGTGCTCGCGATAGGAGGGGAAGACGTGGTCCTGCGGGCGCGTCGCGCGCACGGAGCCGACCTGCGCGGCCTCCTGCCCGTGACTCGGCGGCCACAGGGCGAGCTGGCCCTGGCGCTGCAGGTTCGTCGCCTGGCGGTCGAATGCACGGATGACGACCATGTCGCGGTAGAACTGCTCGAGGTCGGCATCCGTCAGCGCGTCGATGAGCGCGAGGTACGGCTCGGCGGCGGGAGTCGGTGCGAGGCTGCCGTCCGCCGCGAGCACGCGCACGAGCCCGGGAACGTCGGCCGTGTCTTCGGACGGGGTCACGGTCTCTACGCTAACCCTCGTCCCGCATGCCCCTCTGGGAGAGTCCGGACAACGGATGCCGCAACCCGTAGGACCTTGTCCACAGATTCATGCTCCCCCACGGATATACGGATGCCGTCGCCCGCGAAGGGCCGGACGATGAGTCCTGCCTCCTCGAAGGCCGCCGCGGCGTCGAGCGTCTCGGCTCTCGTCGCGAGCCATACGAAGTTGCCCTGCGCGTCCGGGACGTCCCATCCCGCTTCGCGCAGGCCGGCCACGAGCCGGTCGCGCCGCGCGGAGATCGCACGCACGCGGTCGAGCAGCTCGGGCTCGGCGTCGAGGCTCGCGAGCGCGGCCTGTTCGGCCTGTGCCGTCACGGCGAGCGGGATCGCGGTCGCGCGCGCCGCGTCGAGGATGCGGCGATGGCCGATCGCGTATCCGACGCGCAGCCCCGCGAGGCCGTACGCCTTCGAGAACGTGCGCAGGACCACGACGTTGCCGAGGCCCCGCTGCGCGAGGACGCGACGGCCGTCGACGGCCGCGGCGTCGGTCACGAACTCGGCGTAGGCCTCGTCGAGCACGACGAGGACGTCGGCGGGGACGCGTGCGAGGA
The DNA here is from genome assembly GCF_011759705.1 of Microbacterium ulmi. Taxonomy (GTDB): domain Bacteria; phylum Actinomycetota; class Actinomycetes; order Actinomycetales; family Microbacteriaceae; genus Microbacterium; species Microbacterium ulmi. Next base: position 1,208,197 of record NZ_JAAOZF010000001.1, read on the forward strand.
GGTCGTCGAACTCCTCCTGCGTCACGATCGGGCCCGTGGGGTTGTTGGGGCTGCAGACGATGATCATCCGCGTCCGGTCGGTCACGGCGGCCGCGATCGCGGCGAGGTCGTGGCGAGCGCCTTCGCCCAGCGGGATCTCGACGGCCGTCGTGCCCGACACCGCGGCGAGGCCGGGATAGGCCTCGAACGAGCGCCACGCGTAGATCATCTCCGTCCCGGGGCCGCCCACGGCGAGCGCGAGCTGATGCAGGATCGACACGCTTCCCGCGCCGATGTGGACGTCGTCCGGCGTCACGTCGTACCGTGCGGCGAGGCGCTCGCGCAGGCGCGCGGCCGAGGCATCCGGATACCGGTTGAGCGCCGCCGCGCCCTGCACGGCCTCCACGACCCCCGGCAGCGAGTCGAACGGGTTCTCGTTGCTCGACAGCTTGAAGGCGTCGCCGCCGGCCTGCTTGCCTTGCTTGTAGGAGGGCAGCGCGGCGATCTCGGGGCGGACGCGGACGGGAAGGTCGGCGGAGTCGGTCACCCGTCGAGTCTACGGAGGGGCATGCGGCGACGTGACGGCGCCGAGCCCGCCGTCAGACCTGGCGGCGGCTGGTGGATCGGCGATCTCCCGCGCCCCTCGCAGGCACGCGAGCACCGCGAGGACGCGGCGATGCGATGTCGGAAGCGCGGCGACGATCTCACGGCTTCGTCATGCCGACGCCGCGCGAAGGCGCCCATGGACCGAATGTCGCAGCGGCGGCTCGATCAGCGAGGGACGAGATGGGAGGCCAGCGTCGCGGCGGCCGGCCCCAGGTCGATGCGCCCCTCGGCGACGCCGATCACGAGGTCGAAGCCTTCGTCCGCCGTCGACGAACGGGTGGTTGCGCAGGACGCTCTCCAGGAGCGCCGCGGCTTTGAGCGGGAGCGCGGGGTACGCGTCGTCGCCGGACAGGGTCGTCGCGAAAGTGGTATCGAGATGTTCTCTGCGCCCGAGCACTGCTGCATGGGAGACTGGCGCATTATGCGTTTTCTCATCCGCGTCGTCGTCAATGCCTTCGCGATCTGGGTCGTCACCCTCATCCCGGCCCTGCAGGTCACCGTCATCGCCTTCCCTCCGGGCGAGACGCTGCAGCTCGTCCTGACGCTGCTGGCCGTCGCCGCGATCTTCGCCCTCGTCAACACGATCATCGGCACCGTCATCCGCATCGTCGCGTTCCCGCTGTACATCCTGACCCTGGGGCTCATCTCGCTCCTCGTGAACGGGCTGCTGCTGTGGATCACGGCGTGGCTCACGCACTGGTGGAGCTGGGGTCTTCGCGTCGAGGACTTCTGGTGGGGCGTGCTCGCCGCACTCGTCATCACGCTCATCAACTGGGTGTTCGGCATCATCCTTCGTCCGCAGAAGAAGCGCTGACCCGCACGGCGGAGTACAGCGTCGAGCTGACCGACTCGGCCTGTGCGAGCTCGGCCAAGACGTCGCGGATGCCCTCCACTCGCGGGTCGGAGGACGCGTCGACCCGCTCGGCCGTCGTGACGTACTCGCCCAGCCCGTGCGCGGGCAGCTCGAGGTCGTGCGGCCCGGGGGCCGGATCGGCGATGCGCTCGGCGATGAAGCTGCCGGGCGCGCCGACCGCGTCGTCGTGCCCCCCGCCGGCGAGCGCCGAGATCAGGTCGTCGCCGTGGCGCAGCTGAACGCTGAGAGTCGACGGGCCGACGTCGGCCTCGACGGGCGAGCCGGCGGTCACGATCGTCGACACCTCGAACTCGCCGTCGATCGCGAGGTAGGACGCGATCATCCCGCCCTGCGAGTGCCCGAATGCGTGCACCGTGTCGCCCGGCTCCGCGCCGGAGGCGCGCAGGGCTTCGAGGACCGCCTCGTACGAGGCGGAGGGCTCCCCGTGGTACAGCTGGAGGTTGGACTCGTTGTCGAACGGATCGACGCCGCCCGAGATCGACTGCGAGACGGTGCCCGACACGTACACGGCGAACTGGCGCGACCCGTCGGACATCGTGTAGGTCTCGACGCGCACGCGCCCCGCGCCGCCGTGCGGCACCCGGGCGGTCGCTGCGGCGAGGGATGCCGGGGCCACCGCCTTCGCGTCCGTCGCCACGACGCCCAGCCGGACGGGCTTGACCTGGCCGGTCAGCCGGTCGCCGCGACCGATCCGACCGGCGCCGCTCAGATCGAGCGCGCCCCAGAACCCCGCCGTGATCGCGGCGGAGCCGACGCCGGCGAACAGCCCCATGCCGAACGGATCGGCACCCCACGCCGCTCCCGCCTGCCACACGAGGTCGGCCGCCCAGAACCCGCCGCCGCGCCAGGCGTCCAGCTCCCCAGCCCCGCGGGGATCGAGCGCGGCGTACGCCGCGACATCGTCTTCGAGCGAACGCCGCGCCGCCTCCAGCGCCCTCAGCGCCGCGGGATCGTTCCCCGCCGCCGCCCGCTGGGCGTCCAGCTCGCTCAGCTCGTAGATCGCCGCCACGGCCCGCAGGCGCAGCGCGAACGACCGCGCACTGCCGAACGCGCCGAGCGTGCGCCGGAACACGTCGCCCGCGGAGGCCGCGGCATCCTCGGTGCCCGCGACGCCGTACAGGATGTCGCGCGCCGACCCCGCGAGACGCTGCACGTCGGACAGCTCTGCGGCGATGCGATCGAAGTCGCCGGCGGCGGTGCGGAGCGTGACGGTGTCGACCGCGACGCGGCCGCCCGAGCGCAGGTCGACGCCGTCGGTCATCCGCCTACCGTCCACACGCCGAGCTCAAGGCGGTCGTGAGCGCGCCTCGTGTCTTCACGGGCTGTGGCGGCGAGATGCGCGAGCCGGCCGATCTCGTCGGCCCACTCGTCGACGAGCGCATGGAAGCGGCGGGCGGCGTCGGCCTGCCAGTCGGTCTCCGCCGCCGCGCGGACGACCGAGGCGCGCACGCCGAAGAGGCGCAGCGCAGCCTCGTCGAGACTGCGGCGCGCGGCATCTGTCAGGGAGAGGTCTGCGTGCGTCGCAGCGGGAAGCATCGTCTTCATCCCTCGAGCGTCGGGCGCGGCCGCAGCATCCCGACCATCGCACTGCGCGTCTGTGAGCAGCCCGCCCGCGAACTCGCCCTGTGCAGGAGGCACGAGTCGTCCCAGAATGGGGGGATGACGGCATCCGACGGCGCCCCGCCCGAGCCGTTCCGCGTCGTCTTCGTCTGCACGGGCAACATCTGCCGCTCGCCCATGGCCGAGGTCGTGTTCCGCTGGTTCGCCGCGAACGCCGGCCTTCGCGATCGCGTCCTCTCGACGAGCGCGGGCACGGGGGACTGGCACGTCGGCGAGCGCGCCGACCAGCGCACGCTCGATGCGCTGGAGCGGCGAGGCTACGACGGCACACGGCATCGCGCGAGGCAGTTCACGGCATCCGACTTCGCGTCGCACGATCTCGTCGTCGCACTCGACCGCAGCCACGAGCGCATCCTTCGCAGCTGGGCCAGGCACGAAGGGGATGCCGACAAGATCGCGCTGCTGATGTCGTTCGACCCCGCCGCCCACACGCTCGACGTCCCCGACCCGTACTATGCCGGCCCAGGAATGTTCGACGAGGTGCTCGGTATGATCGAGAGTGCGAGCCGGGCGCTCTTCCGGCAGCTCGAACCCGCGATCCGCTCGGCGTCCTGACACCGGGCGTCGCGCCGCGTCCCGACGGGATCATCGTGACCACTCTTCCCCCGCAGCCCCTCAGCCCCCTCGACGGCCGCTACCGCGCCGCGGTCGCGCCGCTCGCCGACTTCCTGTCGGAGGCGGGCCTGAACCGCGCGCGCGTCGAGGTCGAGGTCGAGTGGCTCATCGCCCTCACCGACCGGAGCCTGTTCGGCACGCAGCCGCTCGGCGAGAGCGACAAGGACAAGCTGCGCCTGCTGTATCTCGACTTCGGGCAGAGCGAGATCGACTGGCTCGCCGAGAAGGAGGCCGTGACGCGCCACGACGTCAAGGCCGTCGAGTACCTCGTGCGCGACCGGCTCTCCACGCTCGGGCTCGACGCGATCGCCGAGCTCACGCACTTCGCCTGCACGAGCGAGGACGTCAACTCCGCGTCGTACGCCCTCACGGTAAAGCGCGCCGTCACGGAGGTCTGGCTGCCGCAGCTCGAGTCGGTGATCGCCGCGCTCAAGGCGCTCGCGATCGAGCATCGGGATGCCGCGATGCTCGCGCGCACGCACGGCCAGCCCGCGACGCCCACGACGATGGGCAAGGAGCTCGCCGTCTTCGTGTGGCGCCTCGAGCGCGTCGCGAGGCAGATCCGCTCGACCGAGTTCCTCGCGAAGTTCTCCGGCGCCACGGGCACCTGGTCGGCGCACCTGTCGGCCGATCCGCAGGTGGACTGGCCGCTCGTCGCGCGCGAGTTCATCGAGGGCCTGGGCATCGGGTTCACCCCCGTCACGACCCAGATCGAGTCGCACGACTGGCAGGTCGAGCTGTACGACCGGGTGCGTCACGCGGGCGGCATCCTGCACAATCTCGCGACGGATGTCTGGACCTACATCTCGCTCGGCTACTTCTCGCAGATCCCGGTCGCGGGTGCCACGGGATCGTCGACGATGCCGCACAAGATCAACCCGATCCGGTTCGAGAACGCCGAGGCCAATCTCGAGATCTCCGGCGGTCTGCTCTCGACCCTCGCGTCGACCCTCGTCACCTCGCGCCTGCAGCGCGACCTGACCGACTCGACGACGCAGCGCAACATCGGCGTCGCGTTCGGGCACTCGCTGCTCGCGCTCGACAATCTGCGACGCGGGCTCGGAGAGATCTCGCTCGCGCAGGGCGTGCTCGACGCCGACCTCGAGGGCAACTGGGAGGTGCTCGCGGAGGCCATCCAGACCGTCGTGCGCGCCGAGGTCACGGCGGGCCGTTCGCACATCAGCGATCCCTACGCCCTGCTCAAGGACCTCACGCGCGGCCGTCGCATCGGCGCCGAGGACCTCGCCGAGTTCGTGCGCGGCCTCGACATCGGGGATGCCGCGAAGGAGCGCCTGCTGGCCCTCACGCCCGCGACCTACACGGGCCTCGCGTCCGAGCTCGTCGACCTGATCTGAGTCGGGCGCCCGCGGGCCGGCCGCGAGGATCCGCGTCGGCGGCCTCGTGCGCCGGCACGCTCAGGGCGTGGGTGCGCCGCCGTCGCCGTCGGCTGCGGCATCCGGCTTCGCCTCGTCCTCGCCCTCGGGGCGCAGCACGGGATGGTCGACGGTCTTCGTGATCTGGGCCGGATCCACCGCGAGGATCATGAGCGCGAGGCCGACCAGCACGACGATGAACGTGATGCCGGCGACGACGGCGGCGACGGTGAGCGCGCGCCCGGCCTGACCCTCGAAGCGGTTCTGGAAGACGCCCATCGAGACGGCCGTCACGATTCCCGCGAACAGCGCGGCGCCGAAGGCGAGCCCGAGAAGCTGGACCGGCTTCATGAGATCGCGCCGCGTGGGCTTCTCGTCGGTCATGCCGTCTCTCCCGCTGAGGCGTCGCCGTCGCGCGTGTCCTGTGCGGCAACGGTCCGCTGGGGGGAGAAGGCTGCGATCGCGAGGTACACGGCGACGATCGCCGCGTAGGCGCCGAAGACCCCGACCGCGATCGTGATGCCGGTCAGCGTGAAGCTCTCGTGCGCGTCTTCGATGTAGTAGCTGAGCGCGTAGCCCGAGGGCACGAGCGCGATCCCGATCGCGAGCGCGAGGGTCAGGATGCCGACCGTCACGGCATCGCGGGCCTCGGAACGGGGCATGGGAGGCGCGGCGAACCGCTCGGCCTCCGGCGCGATGTGCCGCGGACGCAGGCCGCGCCATCCCGACACGAGCTCGACGACGCCTGTCGCAACCGCCCACGCGATGACCAGGATGAAGAACATCTCGTTCGTGCGCAGCGCGGTGATGCCGCCCACCATTCCCGCGCCGAGCGTGAGGATGCCCAGCAGCACGGACGGCCAGCGGCGGCCTGCCGGATAGACGATCCACACCGCGACGAAGTACACGAGTCCCGTCGCGATCGCGAAGCCGCTGAACACCGCGAGGCCCACACCCGCCGAATGGTCGGTCGAGAACGTGATCATGGCGGCGGCGATCGCCGCGAACGCGGCGCGCGCGAGCTGAAGGTGCCGCACCTCGAAGGTGCGGACGGCGGAGGCTTGCGTCACGGCGGTTCCTGAAGCGGTGGAAGGGATGCCTCCAGTGTAGGTCGTGCCGTGCGGACGGCCCGCCGAGCCGCGCGCCCGCATGGCGCCCGCCGTCCGCCGTCCTCCGTCCGCGGCATCCGGCATCCGGCATCCGGGCGATCGAGATCTCCTGCTCGCGGGCGGACGCGGCATCCCCTCGCGAGGACGGATGCCGTCACCAGGGCGAGGGGCGACCCTCGTCGCGCGTGCTGTCGTCGGGGAAGTGCGGCAGCTCGTACCCGCCCGCGCGGATGCAGAGCCAGCGCAGCTGCTCGGAACTGCCGGGCAGGGCGCGCCACGTGCGCCACACGCCCTGCCCGACGCGCACGACCGTGCCAGGGCCGACGTCGACGACCTCGTCGTCGAGGCCCATCTGACCGCGGCCGGCGAGGAACACGTAGAGCTCCTCGATGCGCGCGTGCGCGTGCCAGTACCCGGCCTCTTCGCCCGGTTCGAGGGCGTTCGCTGTCATGCCGATGAACTGCATCTCGAGGTCGTGGTCGACGACCCGGCGACCGTCGCGCGAGCTCTCCGGCCGGAACCCGCCGTAGTGGGCGCGCCACTCGTCGAGACCGCCCATCTCCAGCACCTCGTAGTCGCTCATGCGCTCAATCTAGGGGCTCGCGGCGACATCGGCCCCCGGGGCGGTCAGGTGCCGGCCGACATCGCGGTGAGCGACTCCGCGACGATCGCGCGCATGGCCTCTTCGGCCGCGCTGCCGTCACCCGACTGCACCGCTGCCGCAACGAGGCCGTGCAGGCGCAGCGCCTCGGCGTCGGCGACGGCGGGCATGAGCGCGTGGTGGGTGCGGCCCTCGAGCACGGCGACGACGATCGTGCCCAGGCTCGCGAGCATGACGTTGCCGGACGCCTCGAGCAGCACCGTGTGGAACGCGATGTCGTGCGCGAGGTACTCGTCGGCGTCCGCGGCGCGCGAGGTCGACGCCATGCCGATGACGGCCGCCGCGAGCGCGCCGCACTGCGCGGGGGTCGCGCGCTCCGCCGCGAGCCGTGCGGCGGCAGGCTCGACGGCGGCGCGCAGCTCGCTGAGGCTGCGCAGCAGCTCGGCGCGATCGGGTCCGTCCAGGCGCCACCGCAGGATGCGCGGGTCGTACGGGCTCCACGACTCGACGGGCAGCACCGTGATGCCGACGCGCTGGCGCGACTCGACCATGCCGAGCGACTCGAGCACGCGGACGGCCTCGCGGATGGCGCTGCGGGATGCCGAGAACTCGACGACCGCCTGATCCGTGATGATACGGCTCCCGGCCGGACGGCGTCCCGATGCGATGTCGGCGCCCCAGCGCTCGACGATCGCGTCGTGGAGCGGCCCCTGAGTCATGCCGTCAGGGTACGCCGTTCGACCGGACATTTCAGGGGTATGCGACAAGAACATCCTGCATTTCGGCATCCGGTCTTGTAATAGTCATATTATTCAGCTACTGTCTTCTCAAATATCAGATGGAAGCGCAGTGGCTTCGGCGGCGCTTCATTCCAACGGAGGAACAAAGATGGTTCCCTTGACGACGATGATCCCTTCGGCAGTGCGTCCGATGGCGGACGCGATCGTGCCCGTCGGCTCCGACGCACGGCTCATCACGGCGGCCCTGCTCGGCTTCGCGGTCATCATCCTGCTCATCACGTGGCTGAAGGTGCATCCCTTCCTCGCCCTCACGATCGGCGCCCTCGGCGTCGGGCTGGGCGCGGGGATGGCGCCCGCGCAGGCGCTCACGAGCTTCACGACGGGATTCGGCTCGACCATGGGCGGCGTCGGCGTGCTCATCGCCCTCGGCGCCATGTTCGGCAAGCTCCTCGCCGACTCCGGCGGAGCCGACCGGGTCGTCGACACGCTCGTCGCACGGTCGAGCCCGCGGATGCTCCCGTGGACGATGGCGCTCGTCGGCGCGGTCATCGGTCTGCCGATGTTCTTCGAGATCGGGCTCGTGCTGCTGATCCCCGTGATCATCCTGGTCGCGCGGCGCTCGGGGCTCCCGCTCATGAAGATCGCGATCCCGACCCTTGCCGGCCTGTCGGCGATGCACGGCCTCGTGCCGCCGCACCCCGGCCCGCTCATCGCGATCGACGCGCTCGGCGCGAACCTCGGCCTCACGCTCGCGTTCGGCGTCATCGTCGCGATCCCGACGATCATCGTCGCGGGGCCGCTGTTCAGCACCTTCGCCGCGCGCTGGGCGCCCGTTCCGGTTCCGGCGATGTTCGTCACGCCGGAGGACGACGGGGTGGATGCCGCACAGCGCCCGCGTCCCTCCTTCGTCGCGGCGCTCTCGGCGATCCTGCTCCCCGTCGTCCTCATGATGGTCAAGGCGCTCGCAGACATCATCGCCCCCGACGCGGAGGGCACGTGGAAGGTCGTCCTCGACTTCATCGGCACCCCCGCCATCGCCCTGCTCATCACCGTGATCTACGGCATCTTCGTCCTGGGCGCAGGCGGCAGGATGAACCGCACGACCGTCGCGAAGTCGCTCGAGAGCAGCCTTCCGCCGATCGCCGGCATCCTGCTCATCGTCGGCGCCGGCGGCGCGTTCAAGCAGGTGCTCATCGACACGGGGATCGGCGAGGTCATCACGCGGGCCGTGCTCGACAGCGGCATCTCGGTGCTGCTGCTCGGCTGGGTCGTCGCCGTCCTCGTCCGCGTCGCGACGGGCTCGGCGACCGTCGCGACCGTGACCGCGGCAGGCCTCATGACGCCTGTCGCTGCGACGCTGGCGGGCCCCGAGGTCGCGCTCCTCGTGCTCGCGATCGGCGCAGGCTCCGTCTTCCTGTCGCACGTCAACGACGCGGGATTCTGGCTCGTCAAGCAGTACCTCGGAACGAGCCTGCCGCAGAACTTCAAGACGTGGACGGTGCTCGAGTGCCTCATCTCGGTCGTCGGCCTCGCCGGGGTCCTCCTCCTGGATCTGGTGGTATGACGTGACGGCCGAAGCGCCCGCCGCGGCATCCGGCGAAGTGCCCATCGTCCTGGTCGTCATGGGCGTGTCCGGCTCGGGGAAGTCGACCGTCGCTGGCCTGCTCGCCGGGCGCCTGGGCTGGGACCTCGAGGAGGGCGACGACCTCCACCCCGAGGCCAACGTCGCGAAGATGGCGGCGGGCCACCCCCTCACGGACGAGGACCGCTGGCCGTGGCTCGACCGGATCTCGGACTGGATCCGGCTGCACACCTCGACGGGCACACCGGGCATCATCACGTGCTCCGCGCTGCGGCGTGCCTACCGCGACCGGCTCCGCGGCCCCGGTGTCGTGTTCGTGCACCTCGCCGGGGCGCGCGGCGCCATCGCAGACCGGCTCAGCAGACGACTCGACCACTTCATGCCCGAGAGCCTGCTCGGATCGCAGTTCGCGACCCTCGAGCCGCTCGACTCCGACGAGTCCGGCATCGTCGTCGACCTGACGCGAAGCCCTCGCGACGAGGCCGACGAGATCATCCGGCGCCTCGCCCTCACCGTGCCGCCCGCCGCGGCCCGCGACTGACCCGCACCCCCAGGAGGAACCAGCCATGCAGCTCGGAATGATCGGCCTCGGCCGAATGGGCGCCAACATCTCGCGGCGCATCCTGCGCGCGGGGCACGAATGCGTCGCGTACGACGTGAGCCCCGACTCCGTGGCGGCCCTCGTCGCCGAGGGAGCGACGGGAGTCGACGACCTCGAAGCGCTCGTCGCGGCGCTGCCCGCGCCCCGCGCGATCTGGCTCATGATCCCCGCGGGGCTGACCGGCGGGGTCGTCGACGGGCTCGCGCCGCTCCTGGAGCCGGGCGACATCCTCATCGACGGCGGCAACTCGAACTATCGCGACGACGTCCGCCGCGCCGCGCGCCTGGCCGAGAAGGGCATCCACTACGTCGACGTCGGGACGAGCGGCGGGGTGTTCGGGCTCGAGCGCGGCTATTGCCTCATGGTCGGCGGACCGGCCAAGGCGGTCGAACGGCTCGATCCGCTGCTGCGCACGATCGCGCCGGGCGCGGGCGAGATCCCGCGGACACCGGGCCGCGACGGCGCGTTCGCCCCCGAAGAGCTCGGCTACCTGCACTGCGGCGCCTCGGGCGCCGGCCACTTCGTCAAGATGGTGCACAACGGCATCGAGTACGGCATCATGGCCGCGTTCGCCGAAGGTCTGAACATCCTCGAGAACGCGGATGCCGGCATCCGCGAAGCAGAGCACTCCGCCGAGGTCGCGCCCCTCGAAGAGCCGGAGTTCTATCGCTTCGACATCGACACGGCGAAGGTCTCGGAGCTGTGGCGGCGCGGATCGGTCATCTCGTCGTGGCTGCTCGACCTCACGGCCGCCGCCCTCCACGCGAACCCCGCCCTCGACGGGCTCGCCGGCCGCGTCTCCGACTCGGGCGAGGGACGCTGGACCGTCAAGGCCGCCGTCGACATCGGCGTGCCCGTCCCGGTTCTCGCGGCATCCCTCTTCGAGCGCTTCGCCTCGCGCGACGAGGACCGCTTCGCCAACCAGGTGCTCTCGGCGATGCGGCAGCAGTTCGGCGGACACCAGGAGCTCCCCGCGGGCGACGTGCTCGAGGCGGGCGGTCGCCGGGCGGAGTGAGCGCCCATGCGACGAACGCCTCGGTCGAGAACGTCTCGATCTGCGCCGTCTCCGGGCCGACCCTCACGAACTCGACGGCCGCGGGAATCGCGGCCTCGCCCTCACCGCTGCGAGTCGGCTCCGAGCACGAGCGCCGCCGCGCCCAGGAGGGGGCCGTCCCCGTGCAGGCCCGATCCCGTGACCCGGACGGCGCGTGCGAATGGCAGGGGCGCCGCCTCCTCGACGGATGCGCGGACCTGATCGATGTAGTCGCTCGCGACGTCCGCGAACCCGCCTCCGACGACCGCGACCTCGAGGTCGAGGAGCGTCGCGGCGGCGGCGATCGCCTCGCCGACCGCCGTGGCCGAGCGACCGACGGCGGCCCGCGCGACCGCGTCTCCCGCCGCGTAGGAGACGGCGAGCTCTTCCCCCGTCGTCCCCGTCCAGCCGTGCCGCCGTGCCCACGCGACGGTGTTCGGCCCCGAAGCGAGGGATTCGACCGTCCCCGCGAGCGGATCGTCGGCGTCACGCGCGCGCACGCGCAGCTGCCCGATGTGCCCCGCGTTGCCGGTGCGGCCGGAGACCGGCATCCCGTTCACGATGAAGCCTCCGCCGACGCCCGTCGACACGACGAGCGCGAGCGCCGTGGTCGCGCCTCTCGCACCTCCCCATCGATGTTCGGCCAGTGCGATGCACGCGCCGTCGAGCGCCACTCGCACGAGCGGGCCGGGGACGAGATCGCGCACGGCCGCGGCGGGATCGAAGCCCGCCGCGGCCGTCATGTTGAGGGGCGACACGGTCCCGCTCGCGCGGTCGACGGGGCCGGCCGAGCCGATCCCGATGCCGACCAGCTCGTCCTCGGGCCGGCGGGCGGCGAGCGCTTCGGCGGCGACGGATCGCACCGCCGTCGCGAGCGACGCCGCGGTGCTCTCGGGGCCCGTGCGGCGGCGGGATGCCGAGCCCGCCACGATCGTGCCATCGGCCGTGACGAGGGCGGCGTCCGCCTTCGTGCCGCCGATGTCGACGGCGAGCGCGACCTGACGCGCGGGGCCGGGGTCAGTCACGCGCATCCGCCCCGGAGATCGGGGAGCGGTCGCGTCTGAAGGTCACACGATCGTTCCTAGCGGGGGCGACGTCGGGCCGCAAGGCGGGGCGTCGATCGCGCGATGCCTGTCCGCGATCCCGAGGGTCGGCGTGCCCGAGCGGATCACGCGACGGCGGGTACGACGTGCGGGCGCGACGTCCGCCACCGCGCAGGACCGCATGCACGAAAGGCTGCGTCAGTCGTGGTCGTGGTCGTCGATCTCGCCCGTCAGCACGCCGACCGGGGTCGTGCATGCGTCGCCGCGCCATGCCTCGAGCCCCTCCCTGACCGCGAAGCCGGCGATCACGAAGGCCGCGATCGAGTCCGCCCACACCCAGCCGAGGAGGGAGTTGGCGAGGAGGCCGAGCAGGACGGCGGCGGAGAGGTACGCGCAGAGGAGCGTCTGCGTCGAGTCCGCGACGGCGGAGGCCGAGCCGAGCTCGCGCCCCGCGCGCCGCTCCAGCCAGCTCACGAAGGGCATCACGGCAAGACTGACGGCGGCGAGCACGATCCCGACGGGGCTGTGCTCGGGTTCGCGCACGCCGAGGAGTGACAGCGCGGCGTCGACGCTCACGTAGACGGCGAGCGCGAAGAACGCGACGGCGATGACACGGAGGGCCGCGCGCTCGCGGGACTCGGGGTCGGGCGACGCGAACTGCCACGCCACGGCGGCGGCCGAGAGCACCTCGACGAGCGAGTCGAGGCCGAACCCGACGAGCGCCGCAGACGACGCGGAGCCGCCCGCGATGAGGGCGATGATCCCTTCGACCACGTTGTATGCGATCGTGAAGGCGACGATCCAGCGGATGCGTCGGCGAAGCACCCCGATGCGGACGGGATCGGTCGCGACCGTCGTCATGCTGCGGCCTCCACGGATGCGGGGACGGCGAGCTCGTCCACCGCTGCCGGCGCGCAGGCGAGCGGGAGCGGCATCCGGTCCTCCACGGCGATCATGCGCAGCACTCGCATGAGGAGTCGACGCACTCCGCGCCCTCGTCGACGGCGACGACGGCGTCCATCAGGGTGCGGATGCCGAGCGTCAGGTGCGGGTCGGCGATCTCGTATCTGGTCCGCCGCCCCTCGGGAACGGCGACGATGAGGCCGCAGCCGCGCAGGCACGCGAGGTGGTTCGACACGTTCGTGCGGGTGAGGTCGAGCCCGTGCGCGAGCTCTGCGGGATATCCGGGGCCGTCCAGCAGCTCCAGCAGGATCCGCGACCGCGACGGGTCGGCCATGGCGCGACCGAGCCTGTTCATGACGTCGATGCGGGAAGCAATGGTCAGCACACACTGACCATACAGCGACGGCGGGACCTTCGCCTCTGCCGCCTGGCCCGCCGCGGGCGTGGACTGCCGCCAGGCGACGAAGGGACATGTCATGGACAGCACGGAGCGCCGGTTCGAGCGGCGCACGATCATCGTCACGGGCGCCGGATCGGGAATCGGGCGAGCCACGGTCGAACGGGTCGCCTCCGAGGGGGGCACGGTCGTCGCGGTCGACATCTCCGCAGACCGGTTGGATGCCGTCAAGGCAGAGTTCGGCGACGCCGTGACGTGCGTCGCAGGCGATCTGGCGCTCTCGGCCACGAGCGACGCCGCGATCGCGGCCGCGGGCGAGCGAGTCGACGGGCTCGCGAACGTGGCGGGGATCATGGACGGATTCCTGCCGACGGCGGAGCTGACCGACGACGTCTGGGATCGCGTGCTCGCGGTCAACCTCACCGCGACGATGCGGCTCACGCGGGCCGTGCTGCCCGGCATGATCGCCCGCGGCGCCGGGTCGATCGTCAACGTGAGCTCCGAGGCCGGGCAGCGTGCGTCGGCTGCAGGCACGGCCTATACGACCTCCAAGCACGCCGTCAACGGGTTCACGCTCAGCACGGCATTCTTCTACACGCCGAAGGGCGTCCGCTGCAACGCCGTCTCGCCCGGGCCCGTCGCGACGAACATCGAAGCGCCGTTCCGCTCGGAGTGGGCGCAGCAGAGGCTGGGCCCGTTCCTGCAGACCAACGTCCCGGCTGTCGCGCGACCCGAGCAGGTGGCCGCGGCGATCGCCTGGCTGCTGAGCGACGACGCCTCCGACGTCTCGGGAGCGATCCTGCCGGTCGACGGCGGATGGGCCGCGGTGTGACATGAACGCCGCACCGCGCAATCCGTACGAGATCGCCACCGCCCACCGCGTGCGGCCCGATCCGCGCGAGGACACGCTGATCGAGAAGCTCAACACCGCCGAGTGCTGGCGTCTGCTGGAGCGTGCCCGACTCGGACGACTCGCACTCAAGGGGCTCGACGGTGCACCGGATGTCTTCCCCATGAACTTCCTCGTCCACAGCGGATGCATCTACCTCCGCTCAGCCCCCGGCTCGAAGCTTCTGGACATCGTCGAGCACCCGGAGGCCGCGTTCGAGGTGGATGGCGAGAGCGCCGCTCAGCGGTGGAGCGTCGTCGTGAGGGGCTCCGTGCAGCGGCTGGACGCCGACGACGAGATCCACGAGTCCGGGGTGCTCGACCTCGTCTCCTGGAGCCCGACCGGCAAGCACGACTTCATCCGCCTGGCTCCGACCGCGGTCACGGGTCGCCGCTTCCACAAGCCGGCGAGCGTCCGCGCATCCCGTGGTGCCGATTCACAGGACGATCCGCAGGACGGCGGGCGAGTCGAGGGCGGGCCGGTGGAGGGCAGTGCGGATGCCGCGGCTGCGCCTCGCACGCGCGATGGCGGGCACAAGCCCGTCGCGATCCCCCACTTCGCTCCGCCGCCGCCGGAGTGACGAGGGCGCCGAGCGGGGCGGAGCCGGCGCGGAGCCGGCGCGGAGCCGGCGCGGAGCCGGCGGCTCAGCCCAGCACGACGAGGAACCCGAGCACCGCGCTCACGATCGCGAGTGCGACGATCACGATGTTGACGATCCACGGCTCGTTGCGGCGCGCGTGCGTCGCGATCGCGCCGCTCTGGAGAACCGCGATGCCGATCGCCGCGATCGGCGTGAGGATCGGCGCGATGCCCGTGGCGAGCGGCAGCACGAGGCCGAGCGCCCCCAGGACCTCGGCCGTGCCGATGAGCTTGACGGCCGGAGCCGCGAAGTCGTCGACCCAGCCCTGCCCGAGCCGGGCGAGCGCCGCCTTCGGGCGGGCGAGCTTCATGCCGCCCGCCGCGAGGTTCACGAGGGCGAGCAGAGCGTTGACGATCCAGAGGGCGATCAGCATCGGGTTCTCCTGTCTATTGCTGTTGCGAGGTCTTGGCTGCGAGCGCGGCGGCCCGGCGCCGGCCTCGCTGCGAGTCGGGGAAGCGCTCGACCATCGCGCGCAGCTCGGCCACGTCGACATCGGCGCCGAACGGCTCCGTGCCCGGCTCGAGCCGCATGCCGTCTGCGAGCGCGCCGACCACGACGGGATCGAACCCGAGGTCGTCGACGACGGCGGCGACGGCCTCGAGGTCGTCCTCGCGGTCGCCTGCGATGCCGATCGCCTTGCGCCCGGGGGCGCCGGGCGGACGCGCTTCGTCCTCGAGGTCGTGATAGCCCATGTGGTTGAACGCCTTGACGACATGAGACGCCGGCAGGAAGTCCCGGACGAGCTCGCTGCTCGAGACGAGCGGGTCGGCGAACTCCCCGCGCAGCCCGTCGACCTCCCACCAGTAGTTCATGGCGTCGATCACGAGCTTGCCCGCGAGGGCGTCGGAGGGGACCGAGCGGTACTTGCCGAGCGGAAGCGCGAGGATCACGACGTCGGCGCGAGTCGCGGCATCCTGAGCCGTCGTCGCCTGTGCCCCCGGTGCGAGCACGTCGATCGTCAGCGCGATGCGCTTCGGATCGCCCGACCCCGCGATGAGCACCGGGTATCCCGCGGTCACGGCGAGCCGCGCCAGGACGATGCCGAGCTTGCCGGCGCCGAGCATTCCGAGGACGGGCTTCATGCGTGGACGGCCTTCCCGTCCGCCGTGATGCGCGCTGGCGGCAGTCCCGACTGCCCTCGCGCGTCGCCGTCCGCCGCGAGCAGCTCCCGCACGCGCGGTGCGACCTCATCGCCGAGGAGCCGGATGCTGCGCTCGCGCACCGCGCGCGGCATGTGCATGAGGTCGTACTTGAGGTCGAAGCGGCTCACGTGGTTGGCCCGCGCCACGAAGGCGATCTTCCGCGCGATCGTCTCGGGCGAGCCGACGAAGAGCGATCCCGTCTCGACCTCCTGCCGGTAGCGCTCCGGCGTGGGCGCGGGGAATCCGCGCTCGAGGCTCGCCTGATGGAAGACGGGCGCCCAGTAGCCCCAGTACAGCTCCCGCGCCTCGTCGTCGGTGTCGGCGACCATCCCGATCGAGTGCTGGCCGATGGGCAGCTCGGCATGCCCGAACTGCTGCAGCGCACGCAGGTAGAGCTCGGCGTGGCCGGCGAACCGCTCGGGACGCCCGCCGATGATCGCCATCATGAGCGGCAGGCCGTAGCGGGCGGCACGGACGACGGAGTCCGGGCTTCCGCCGATCCCGATCCACGTCGGGATGCCGCCCTCGGGCATCCGCGGGTGCAGACGGGTCTCGGTCAGGGCGCTGCGGTGCCTGCCCGACCACGTGACGGCATCCTCGCGCTGCAGACGCATGAACAGGTCGAGCTTCTCCTCGAAGAGCTCTTCGTACTCGGCGATGTCGTAGCCGAACAGCGGGAACGACTCGATCGCGGAGGCCCGTCCGAGCACGAGCTGCGTGCGCCCGTTCGAGAGCGCGTCGACCGTCGCGAACTCCTGATAGAGCCGGACGGGATCCTGCGTCGAGAGCACCGTGACCGACGTGCCGAGGCCGATCGTGCTCGTCGCCTGCGCGGCCGCGGCGAGGATGACGGGAGCGGCGGAGTCGTTGTGCCCGTCGCGGTAGTGCTCGCCGACGCTGAAGACGTCGAGGCCGACGGACTCGGCGAGCTGAGCCTCCTCGACGAGCAGACGCACGGTCTCGGCATCCGTCATGACGCGATCGCCGTCGAGGGCGTTCTCGCCGAACGAGTCGAGCCCGATCTCGAAGCGGGCGGGGTCGAGGCTCATGGTCTCTTCCGTCATCGTGTCGCCGTCGCGTCGCGGGCTGCCTGCACGCGGGCGATCAGGTCGCTGAACGCCTTGACGTAGCCGGCGAGGAACTCGCTCGTCGACTCGTTCGTCACTTCGCCGTCGTCGGTGATCAGGCCCGGCGTCGACTGGATGTATCCCTCTGGCTGGCCCAGCACGATCGCGTCGAGGTGCAGCAGGATCGCCTTGAGATGCTGCTGCGCGGCCGCCGTCGCGATCCCGCCGCCGGATGTGCCGATCACGGCGGTCGGCTTGCGGGCGAACGAGTTCTGCCCCCAGGGCCGTGCCGCCCAGTCGAGCGCGTTCTTGAGCGCGCCCGGGATCGAGCGGCTGTACTCCGGCGTCACGATCACGACGCCGTCGACGTCGGCAAGCGCCGTCTTGAAGTCCCTCGCGACCTGCGGATAGTCGGCGTCGAAGTCGCGGTTGTAGAGCGGGAGGTCGCCGATGGGGATCTCGACGAACTCTACGTCTGCCGGAGCGAGCCGGACGAGCGCTCTCGCGAGCCTGCGGTTGATGGAGGCCTTCGAGAGCGAGCCGACGATGTAGCCGATCCTCTGAGTCATTCGAGCTGTCCTTTCGTGGGGTCAGTCGTCTGCGACGACGGATGCCGGGGCGGTCATGAGCATGCGCCGGCAGACGTCGCGCAGCTCGGTCAGCTGTTCGCGATCGAGCCTCGACGTCATCTCGGCCGCGACGTGACGGGCGTGGGCCGCGCCCACGCGGTGCTGCACCGCCGCGCCCTCCTCGGTGAGCCGGATGCGGCTCGCCCGTCCGTCGTCGGGGTCTTCCTCACGGCACACGAGTCCGCGCTCCTCCATGCGCCGGATGAGCCGCGACAGGCCGGGCTGCGTGATGAGCACGTCGCCGGCGAGGTCGGTCATGCGCAGGCCGTCAGGCGCCGTCGACAGCGGGTAGAGCACGCTGTACTCGTTCTCGAGCAGGTCCTCCCACACGTCGCCGGCCTTCAGCTCGCGCACGATCGTCGTCGATGCGCGAAAGAGCGCCTCCCATGCCTCGTTCGCGAGACGCACGTCGATCGTCCGTGGACGGGCCTCGACACCTCTGCTCTGCATGGCCGGTGCAACATACATGACTGCGCATCTATTCCGCCTTCGAGCGAACCACCCTCGTCGATCAGCGTCGAGCGGTCTAGCGGTCGAGCGGTCGTGCGCTCGAGCGGTGCGGGGCTACTCGGTGCGGCGGCGCAGCCGGCGCGGCGTGCGGGGCTACTCCGTGCGGCGGCGCAGCCGCAGCCGGCGCGGCGTGCGGGGCTCGCGGCGACGCGTGGACCGCAGTCCGCGTCTCTTCTCGCGGCGGTCGACCTGCTCCGGCACGATCGGGATCGGCTGGGTCACGATGGCGTCGACGACCATCGAGCCGTCGGTCGGGCCGATGACGGCGATGGGGGTGGTCGGCGTCGCGAACTCGGGGGCGACCCGCATCCTCGCGAGCTCCCTGTGCGCGCGGATGTACGCGGGCACGAGGATGACGACGGCCCCGATCCACGCGAGCGGATTGCCCCAGATGACACCGGCGTAGCCGATGACGCCGCCGAGGACGATCGCGGCGCCCACGCGCATGACGAGCTCGACGATTCCCGTGACCGTCGGGATGAGCGCGTGCCCGAGTCCCTGCAGGGCACCGCGGACCACGAACAGGATGCCGAGCATCCAGTACAGCGACCCGTTGACGATGAGCATCTGGTGGGCCATGCCGACGACGCCGTCCGACCCCGTGCCGACGAAGAGCCGTACGAGCGAGCTGCCGAAGGCGATGAGCAGCGCGCCCAGCAGCAGGGACGCGGCGATCGCGATCCACGTGCCCTGCACGACGCCGCGGCGGATGCGATCGGGGCGTCGACCGCCGAGGTTCTGCGCCACGAACATCGAGACGGCGAGGCCGAGCGACTGCAGGAGGGCGACGGCGAGACCGTCGACGCGCGCCGCCGTCGTGTACGCCGCGACGGCGTCGGGACCGAGCGAGTTGAGCCGCACCTGCACCGACAGCGTGCCGATCGCGATGATCGACGCCTGGAAGCCCATCGGCAGGCCGAGACGCAGGTGCTCCGCGAGGTCGGCGCGCGTCACCCGCCAGTCGGCGCGGCGAAGGTGCAGCACGGGCACGCGTCGGCGCACGTACTCCAGGCACAGCAGCACCGAGGCCGCCTGCGAGACGACGGTCGCGAGCGCTGCGCCGCCCACGCCCCAGTCCAGGACGCCGACGATCAGGATGACGAGCCCGATGTTGAGCAGGCACGACAGCGTCAGGAAGACGAGCGGCGTGCGGGAGTCGCCGATCGCGCGGATGATCGCGGCGAGATAGTTGAAGAACATGACGGCGGACGCCCCGAGGAAGCTCACCTGCGCGAACGTCGTCGCCTGGCCGATCAGCCGTTCGGGTGTCTGCAGGAGGGCCAGGGCGGGTCCGGCCAGCAGCGGCGCGACGATCGTGAGCAGGACGCTCATGGCCCCCGTCAGCAGCGAGCCGGCCCCCACGGAGCGGCGCACGGCCGCGTGATCGCGAGCCCCGAACGCCTGCGCCGTCGGGATCGCGAATCCCGAGGTCATGCCCCACGCGAACCCGAGCAGGAGGAAGAGGAGGCTGCCCGTCGCGCCGACGGCGGCAAGCGCGTCGACGCCCAGGTGGCGACCCACCACGATCGCATCCGCGAACTGGTACAGCTGCTGCACGACGTTTCCGATGAGCAGCGGAACTGCGAAGACGAGGATGACGCGCCAGGGCGCGCCCGTGGTGAGGGACGTGGTCATGAGTGCTCTCGGACGAGATCGAGCGTTGTCAGACGGGTGTCTCCGTTGGCACCACCCTGCAATCGTATCGATTCGGCATTCTCGTCACGGGGATGCCCCGGGGGCAGTTCTTGCGCAATCCGGCCCCTCCGCCCCCAGGGTCTTTTCAGGCCTGACGCGCGCGCAGGACGGCGGCGGTCCCCGCGAGGACCACGACGACAGCACCGTAGCCGTACACCACCGGGCCGAGCCCCACGATCTGCACGAGCACCCCCGCGATCACGGCAGGCAGCCCGAACGCGACGTAGGACACGAGGAAGAGGACGGCGAAGACGTCGGCGCGCTGGTCGGCGGGGATGTGCGGCGCGAGCGAGCGGACCACCCCGAAGAACGCCGTGCCGAACCCCGAGCCGGCGACGACGACCGCAGCGAGGTAGCCGGGGAGAGAGCCCGCCGCCAGGGCGATGAGCATGAGCACCGTGCCGACGGCGAGTGCGGTCGTGCCGTAGATCGTGATGGTCCGGGCCGACCGACGGCGGATGAGGAAGGCGGCGAGCGACCCGGAACCCGCGAGGAGCCCGACCGACAGCCCCTGCCACACGTGCGCGACACCGCCGAGCTCGGTGTGCACGATGGTCGCCCCGAGCGAGAGGAACAGGCCGCCGGTCGCCCAGCCCGCGAAGATCGCGGGGACGCTGCGGAGGAACTGCGGGCGCATCACGCGCGGGACGCCGACCCGGAAGCGGAGCGACGCGAGAGCGCCCGGTCGACGCGGAGCCGTCTCGGGCGCGAGCCAGACGAGAGCGGCCAGGAGGAGGTAGAGCGCGGTGAGCGGGGCGAAGACGTCGGCGAACGCGTCGCTCGCGGCATCCAGGAGCACGCCCGCGACGAGTGCGCCCAGCGCGAGCCCCGCCATGGGCGCGACAGCGTTCCACACCGCGGCCGACCCGGGCCTCGACGCCGGCTCGAGATCGGCGATCGCCGCAGAGACCGACGAGAGCAGCAGTCCGCTCGCGACGCCCTGGAGAAGCCGCGCGACGACGAGCAGAGTCGTCGAGTCCGCGTTCCAGAAGACGAAGACACTCGCTGCGAGGAGCACGAGCCCGACGCTTGCGACGGGGCGGCGTCCGACGTGGTCGGACAGCGAGCCCGCCGTGAGCAGCGTCGCCAGCAGTGCGAGCGCGTAGACGGCGAACACCGTCGTCGTGACGGCGGCGTCGAAGCCGATCCTGGCGGCGAGCACGGGGTAGAACGGCGAGGGGGCGCTCGCTCCCGCCATCATCGCGGTCAGGCTGACGATCGCGAGAGCGAACCCGTAGCTCGCGCCGCGAGTCGTCGACGCGGTGGCGGATGTGAGTGCCGTCATGGTTGCCTCCTCAAATGGTTCGAACTTCTTCGAACGGTCAGAGGTTACGCGACATCCCGAGAATGTTCAACTATTATCGAACCATGAGCAGTCCGACAGACCTCCCGCACCCGGAGCGGTCGGAGATCGCGCTCACGGACGTCCTCTTCGCGCTGAGCGATCCCGAGCGGCTCGCGATCGCCCAGCAGCTCGTCGACGGACCGCTCGACATGGCCGCGTGCCACCTCAGCGACCCGACGATCCCCAAGTCGACGAAGTCGCACCTCATGAAGGTGCTGCGCGAGGCCGGCGTCATCCGCAGCGAGGCCAGCGGTCGCGGCCGGCGACTGTCGCTGCGGCGCGACGACCTCGACGCCCGCTTCCCCGGCGTGCTCGACGCCGTGCTCGGAGCCGCCGGGCCCGTGCCGGTGACGCGCGAGGGCTGACCCCGCTCGCTGCTCAGCTCGGTGCCGCGAGGAACTCGAGCGCCGCCGCGCGGAAGTGCCGCGAGCCCGGCGCGTTGAAGTGGTGCCGGCCCGGGATCTCGACGAACGCGCCCTGCGGGCACGCGGCCGCCAGCGCACGGGAGCCTTCGATGATGGCGTCCTCCGTCCCGGTCGCGAACAGGACCGGCTGCGTCGGCGCGTCCGCGGGGTCGGGATCCTCGTCGGCGAGCCGCATGCCGTCTGCGAGCGCGAGGAGCGACAGGATGTCGTTGCCCGGCACGCGCTCGACGAGCTTCACATAGCTGCGGGTGTCGGCATCCTCCACGGGCGTCCCGTGTTCCGCGTACGCGCGCGCCTGGGCGATCTTCAGTCTCGTGAGCGGCTTGCCGTCGGGGATGCCGCCGAGCACCGCGCGCTCGACGCGGTCGCCGAGGTCGAGCGCGACCTGCCACCCGACGCGGGCGCCGAGCGAGTAGCCGACGTAGAAGACCCGACCGACGAGGTAGGTGTCGAGCACGGTCTCGACGTCGCGCACGAACGCCCGAAGGCGGTAGTCACGCGGATCGTGGGGCTTGTCGCTCGCGCCGTGGCCGCGCTGGTCGAGCGCGAGCACGCGGTAGCCCGCACGGGTCAGGTCGCGCACCCAGCCGGTGCTGACCCAGTTGTCGCGCGTGCTCGACGCGAAGCCGTGCACGCACAGGACGGTGGGCGCGGCGTCGTCGCCCCAGCTGTACGTGGCGATGCGCAGGCCCTCGGGCGACATCACGTATTGGGCCGGGGGCAGCTGCGTCAGCTCGGCGATCGGCGCCGTCATACGTTCCATTGTCGTCCCGGGCGCCGACGGCCGGCGCTCAGCACGGACCGACCGTCGTGCGACCCGTGCGGTGCGCGCCGACGGCGCGCCCGCCCACCGGGTGGCGGGATGCCACGGTCGGCCGACCCTCAGGATTCGTCCCGCTGCGCTCGACGGCGGCATCCCGCCACGAAGGCGGTGAGCAGACGTCTGCCTTCCGACCAGTCCTGGATGCCGCTTGCCTCGTTGAGATGTCCCTGCGGTCCGACGTCGACGAGTCGCGCGCCCCAGCCCGCCGCGAGCTCTGCGGCGACTGCGGGGGTGCAATACGGATCGTTGACCGAGCCGATCACGACCGCTGGCACAGGCAGGGGTGCGACCACCGCGGTGAAGGTGGCGGCGGCCGCCGGGAACGTGGGGGCTGCACGATCAGGCGCGGCGACGAGGAACGCGCCGAGCGGGAGACGCTCCTTCGCCCGCTCGCTCTGCAGCCAGCGGGCGACCGCGAGGCAACCGAGACTGTGTGCCACGATGACGGTATCGGTCGTCATCGATCGATCGATGGCGTCCAGCCAATCGTCGAGACGTGGCTCATCCCACGACAGGGGCGCGATGCGGTCCGCGCGGGAGAGATGATCGGCCTGCCACCGACTCTGCCAGTGCCCCGCACCCGATCCGCCGATGCCCGGCACCATGAGATACCGGACCTCTGAATCATTCTTCTCCGCATGCTCCACGTATGGTTCCATGGACACATGGAACTCCAATCTGGCAGCACCGCAACCGCTTGCTGATGATCCATAAGCAAGAAGAGCGACCTGCGATGAGTTCGCTCGACGCGACGGACCGCGCGATCCTCCAGATCCTGCGACGAGAAGGACGCCTCGGAGGCGCGGAGGTGGGCCGCCGCGTGAACCTGTCGCAGCCGGCGGCGTCCGCGCGCATCCGTCGCCTCGAGCAGGACGGTGTCATCACCGGCTACTCCGCCCACGTAGACCCGGGCGCGCTCGGTTTGACGATCCATGCCGTCGCGAGACTGCGGACGACGCAGGCCAACATCGCGCCTGCTCTCGAGCTCTTCTCCACCGTTGCGGAGATCACCCGGATCTATCGGCTCACCGGTGAGGACTGCTTCCTGCTCGACCTGCACGTCGCCGACGCCCGGCGCCTCGAGACGATCGTGGATGCCGTCGCCCGATTCGGCCCGGTCACGACGTCGCTCGTCCTGCGCGAGTACGACTCTCCCTCGGCGCCGTCGTTCACGGCCCTCTGAGGACGGGCGACACGGCTCACCGAGTGGTCATGGCGCGGTCCCGCTCCGTGGCGGGGCGACGTCTCCCGCGATGATCCGGACTGCGACGTCCGTCGTTCGCCCCTTGCCGAGTCCGCGACCCGGTCAGTATCCGATGACCTGACGGATCAGGACCAGGTGGATGCGGCCGGGCATCTCTCCATAGATCTCGAGCGTCTTGCCCAGGCGACTGTTCTGCCCGTAGGCCTCCTGCGCCCGCACGTTCTCCAACGGAAGGCTGTGCTCGCGCACCCGTCGGCGTGCGGTTTCGAGGTCCGGCACGACCTTGTGCAGCCCCGCGACCAGGACGACCCGGTCGGCTCCCCAGGCCACGGTCGCGAACTGGCTGCCGGATGCCGACCCGATCAAGAGCTCGCCGTCCTGCGTGATGGCGTGCACGCTGCCGAGCGCGTAGTCCGGGGCTGCGGCGATCTCCTTCATCTGACGACTGGCGAAGTTCTGAGCCGTCATCTGCAGGCGCACCGACTCGTACGGCCCGCCTGGTGCGTCGACCTCGGCCGAGATGCCGGCTTCGTCGAGCGTGATCGACGTGTTCTTCCACACCCTGGCGCCGTGCGGGATGCGGGCGAGCACCGCCTCACGCGCGGCTGCGAGATCGTCCACGACCTCCACCGTGAACCCGCGGGCCTCGAGGGCGGTCACGGTCGTGGCGATGGTTCGCTCATCGGGCAGGACATCGAACTGGGACATGCGTCTTCTCGTTTCTCGGAGTCTAAGCGGACTCTACCCCGCTTCTAAAGCGTACGTTACCCCGGTTATGCTGAGATGCAAAGCCGAGCGAGTCATGACCGCGGAGAGGGGAACGCCATGAACACGGAGCGCGCCGATGCTGCCCGGAACCGGATCGCGCTCATCGCGACCGCGAGAGAGATGCTCACCGACGTCGGCATCGACAAGATCACGATGGACGCCCTTGCCGAGCGTTCCGGTCTCGGCAAGGGGACGGTCTTCCGCCGGTTCGGGACGCGGTCGGGCATCTTCATGGCCCTGCTCGGCGAAGGCGAGCGAGACTTCCAGGAGCGTGTGCAGTCGGGCCCGCCACCGCTCGGCCCGGGCGCCGAGCCCTTGGACCGGCTCATCGCCTTCGGGCGCGCGCGCCTCCGATTCCTCCAGGAGAACCGCGACATCGCCCGTGCCGCGTTCGACGGGCGCGCGACCGTCCCTTTCGGTCCTCCGACCACGATGACTCAGCGGCACGTGCGGATGCTGCTGCACCATATGGGGATCGGCGGCGGCGACCTCGACATCCTCGCGATGCAGCTCACGGCGGCACTGGACGTCCCCCCGCTTCTCTACACCCCGCCCGACGACGGGGCGCGCAACGAGCAGGCGTTCGAGGACCGACTTGCCCGCGGCTGGGAGGACCTCGTCCGCCGGCTCATCGGCTGACGCCGGCAGGAGGTGCGGCGGGCCAGGCACGTCGCCGATGCCGCCCACGCACCGCTGACCCAGCTGCGGGTTCGACCGTCGGACCCTCAGCTGCCCGGGTGCCCGATGACCACCCTCAGGGAGCCGTCGAACTCCGGGCTCGTACGCAGGTGCCCCCAACGCGCGTCCCACATCCCGTTCGCCAGGTCGTCGGCGAGCTCACGCGTGAAACGGTCCTCCACCTCTTCGCCCACGAAGCTCCACGCCGAGTTCGCGAGGCGAGCACCGGGGTCCAGGAGCGCTTCCGGGCGGCCGTAGTATGCCTCGCCGAACCCATCCGTGCAGTCCAGCGGAATGGGGATGCGCACGGTCTCCACCCTTCCGCCGAGACCGTCCGCGATCCGGGCGATCGTCGGATAGCGGGCGGCTTCCGTGGCGACGACCTCGGGGGCGTATTGGGCGAGCCAGAACCGATCCAGCGAGTCCGGGTCGCACGTGAGGATGACGACTCGTCCTCTGGTGACCCGGCGCATCTCACGCAGACCCGCTTCGAGGTCCGCCCACTGGTGGACGGTGAAGGATGCGAGTGCGGCGTCGAATGTCCCGTCCGGGAACGGCAGGGCCTCGGCAGTCGCGTCCACTGCCGGCGCGAGCATGGGCGGGCGCTGGGCACGCATCGACGCACTCGGCTCGACGGCGGTCACGTCGCGATCGACCGGCTCGTACGACCCCGCGCCCGCACCGACGTTCACGATCGTCTGCGCGTCGCCGAAGGCGCTCAGCACGGCAGCGAGGATCCGCGGGTCGGGTTGGCGGTAGGTCGTGTACCCGCGGCCGATAGCGCCGTAGTCGGCGTCGCCGGCACTTCCATCCGCTGTCCGCGTCACGTCAGGCCGTTGCCCGCGTGGGCCGGTAACGCAGGGCGACCGCACCCGATCGGAACTCGTGGCGATCCACGAGCTCGAGCTGGATGCGCTCGCGGAGCCCTGCGAGCAACGTCGGCCCGTGTCCGGCGAGCACCGGCTGCACGAGGAACTCGTACTCGTCGATCAGTCCCAGGTCCGCCAGCCCCAGGGGGAGCGTGACTCCGCCCACCCACAGGCCCTCGCCCGACTCCTGTTTGAGCATCCGAACCGCTTGCCCCACGTCGCCCCGCACGAGCTCGGCATTCCAATCGGCCCCGCGCAGCGTGGTCGACACGACGTACTTCTTCGCCCGATCGATGGTCTCGGCGAACGGGATCTCCCACTCGTCCATCCAGTCGGGCCACGATCCCGTTGCGGGCCGCCGCCACGCCGACTCCATCATCTCGTAGGTCACCCGGCCGAACAGCAGGGCATCGGCTCGCGCCATCTCGGCCGTCCAGTAGCGCATCGACTCCTCGTCCGGCGGGAGCCCGGCCTCGTGATGGCAGCAGCCGTCGAGCGTGACGTTGATCGAGTATCGCAGTGGTCTCATCTCGTTGCCCTCCCTCGAGGACCTGTGGTGTGGTGATGTCGAGTCATGCCCTCTGCACCGAGGCGTCGGCGGCGTCGAGCGCGGACGGGATCGACTCGAAGCTTACGAGCTGGCCGTCCGCGACGGTGCGGTCTCCGTCGCCTGGTGCATGATCCCCCGGCAGCCGGGTGCTAGTGCGTCGAGGTCGTGCGCTCCACGACGACGTCTCGTTGCGGACCGTAGTTCAGGGGAGACGCGACGAACGCGACCGCGGCGACGAGAGCGAGTGCCGCGACGATCACGCACACGCGGGCCATGATGCGCGGGGTGCGCTCACCCGCCGCTCGACGTACGGCGACGAACACCACCCACCCGATGAGTGCGCCCGCGGTGTTGACGATGAGGTCGGTGGTGTCGAAGCTGCCCGTCGAGATGAGGTGCTGCACCGTCTCGAGCACGAGGCTCGCGCCGAGCGCGGCCATGCCCGCCCTCCACCACGACCAGGCCGGCGCGAGCGTTCCGACGAACAGGCCGAACGGCACGAAGAGCACGAGGTTGATCACCATCTCGGCCGGCGCGTTCGCGTCCGCGTCCCCGCTCGGCACGAACGGCACGAGTTTGAGAGGTCGGGCCAGGCCCGCGGCGTCGCCGATCCATGGCACCTCGAGCTTCCACAGCACCACCCAGGCCAGCAGTGCGAGGTAGATCGCGAACGCGAGGATCACGATCGCGCGACGGCGGCGTGCCGGGTGTCTGGTCGAAGAAGTCACAGGGCATCTTCTCGCGAGTGCCTCTGGAACACCCGAACCGGCGCCCCGGATCCACGGTGCTCGCGGGTCAGATCCAGCCCTTGTCCTGAGCGATCCTGACCGCGTGCGCACGGTTCGAGGCACCCACCTTGCCGATCGCCGACGACAGATTGTTCCGCACGGTCCCGGCCGACAGGTACACCTCGGCGGCTATAGCCGCGGCACTGCGCCCGTCGGCGGCAAGCCGCAGGATCTGCCGCTCACGATCGGTGAGCGGGTTGGCGCCCTCGAACAGGCTCGCCTGTGCGAGCGCGGAATCGACCACGCGCAGCCCCGCGTGCACGCGCCGCACGGCTTCGGCGAGCTGTTCGGCCGGCGCATCCTTGACGACGAAGCCGCTGGCTCCCGCCTCGAGCGCCGCCCGCACGTAGCCGGGCCGCGCAAACGTGGTCACGATCAGCACGCGGGTGCCGGGGCTCGTCGCGCGCATGGCCTTGGTCGCCTCGATGCCGTCGGTGCCGGGCATCTGGATGTCCATCAGGCACACGTCCGGAGCGGACTCGGCCACCACCCGCACCGCCTCGTCGCCGTCGCCCGCGCTGCCGACGACCTGCATGTCGGGCTCGAGGTCGAGCAGCGCGGACAGGGCGCCGCGCAGCATCGCCTGATCGTCGACGATCACGAGGCGGATCGGCTGGGCCGCCCCGGTCACCAGGTCACCTCCACCCGCGTGCCGCCCTCGGTGCCTGCTGCGACGGTCAGCGTCGCTCCGGCGGTCGTCGCCCGCTCCCGCATGCCGCGCACTCCGTTGCCCTCGGCGCCGGCTGTTCCGACGCCGTCGTCGATGACCACGAGGCTGCCGGGGGCGATGCGAACCGTCACCGTGCGAGCGGCGGCGTGGCGCAAGACGTTCGTCGTCGCCTCGCGAAGGATCCAGCTCGCCGTCAGCGACTGCGCCGGCGACAGCGCCTGGACCTCGCCCTCGACGCTCACGACGATGCCGGCCGCCTGCAGCGCCGCTCGGCAGCTTCCGAGCTGCTCGGCCAGACTCGCGCTGCGCACCCCGGCGACGGTCTCGCGCACACCGGCGATCGCGTCGGCCGTGAGCGCCTCGATGTCAGCCAGTTCCGCCTTCGCCCTCTCGGGATCGCTGTCCATGAGGCGCCGCGCGAGCTGGGCCTTCATGCGCACCACCGTCAGCGTGTGCCCGACGAGGTCGTGCACGTCGCGCGCCACCGCTTCGCGCCCCTCGCTCGTGGCCAGCTCGAGCCCCAGTCGCTCCGCCTCGGCCGACCGGATGATGAGCCAGGTGGACACTGTGTTGACCACGCCCAGAAGGGCGACGATGGCGAGGATCGAGAGGTACGTGAGGCCGCCGGGTGTGAGGAACACCACCGCAGCGGTGACGATGATCGCGCCCGCCAGCGTGAGCCAGTGCGCCGTCCGGGTGAGCCCGTAGGACGCGAACGACATGATGAAGGGCACGAAGCTCAACGCGCTCCCGCCCACGGCGGGGATCGTCACGACGGCGCACACGATCATCAGCGCGAACGCGACCCACTGGATCGGCTTGGGCGCGGTCGTCAGTCCCCCTCCCGAGTAGGACATGCCGTTGATGAAGCCGGCGACGTAGATCACGACGAAGGCTGCCAGTCCGACCCAGCCGGCGATGATCCATCCGATCGCGGCATCCGAGCGCAGCAGCGCCACGAGGGGATAGCCCAGGAAGACCATCCAGATGGCGGCCATGACCCAGCCGTACCGTTGCCACGCCGATCCCGCGCCACGGCGGTGACCGCTGCCGCTCCCGCGTGGCGCCCACGCCGCGGGCGGGGCGCCGACGGGCGAAGCGATCGCCGCTTCGCCCGCATCCGATGCCGCGTCATCGGTCATGGCCTCGACCCTATCGGCGCGCACGCGACCGCTTGACACCGACGATGACGAGCATCGCGAACACGACCAGCCAGACTGCCACGTTCAGCAGCAGCGCCCACATCTGATCGGTCTGCCCGGTCGTGAGCGTCCCCTCGGTGAGCGGCCAGCGGCTCAGCGCGACGAACCCGTACAGCGGGGTGAACCGGGCGATGTCGAGCATCACCCCGTCCAGCGGCATGAAGACGTTGCCGAAGAACGCGAAGAAGGTCATCGAGATGGATGCCAAGGCCGCCGCCGTATCGGAGTTGAAGAACAGTCCCACGCCCAGCCCATAGAGCCCGAACATGAGCCCGAGTCCGAGCATGATCCCCCCAGAGGCGAACCACCGCCACGCATCGGTGGCCTCTGCTCCGGTCGCCAGGCCCGCGGCGAACACCGCGGCCACGGCCAGCGCCGCGAACGAGACGGCGGTCACCAGCTTGGTGGCTGCGTAGCCCGCGGTGGTGAGGGGTGTCATCGCGAGCTGCCGGCCCCAGCCCTGCTTCGCCTCGACCGCGGCCAGCGACGCGATCGAGCTCATCGCCACCGCCGTGCCGTAGGCGGCCATCGACACCATGACGTAGAACGAGACGTTGCCGTTGCCGGCCGGCAGCGAGCCGTAGCCCATGCTCGCCCCGAACAGCAGGTACATCGCGACGGGCATGCCGAGGGTGAACGCGAGCGTGTACGGGTTGCGGATCTGCCGCAGGGCCTCCACGCGCAGCATGGTGGGCGAGATCATCGACGGGTTCGACATGGGTCAGTCCTCCGTGAGGGTGGTGAAGGCGGTTTCGAGGGTGGGTGCCATGACTTCCAGATCGTGTGCTCCCGCGTGGAGCAGGGCCGACGCCACGGCATCCGAGTCGGTCGTGTGCAGGCTGATGCGTCCGGCGTCCACGCGCAGGTCGGCGACGCCGCCGGTCGCCGTCAGTCGGCGGACGAGATCGGCCGCGCCGGATGCAGGCAGGGTGGCGGCGACCGCCCGCGCACCGAGGCTGGCACGCAGCTCGGCGGTCGGGGCATCGGCCACGATCCGCCCGCGGTGCATCACGACCGTGCGACGGGCGAACTGCTCGGCCTCTTCGAGGTAGTGGGTGGCGAACAGGATCGTGCGGCCGGCATCGGCATCCGCGCGCATCACGTCCCAGAAGCGGCGCCGGGCGGTGACGTCCATGCCGGCGGTCGGTTCGTCGAGCACGAGGATGTCGGGGTCGGCGACGAGGGCCAGCGCGAACTTGACGCGCTGCTGCTCGCCGCCGGAGCACTTCGAGATGCGCCGGCCGGCGAGGTGGTCGAGCTGGGTTCTTCTGAGCACCGCCGGAACCCGGGACAGTGCGTCACGCCCGTGCAGCGACGCGATGACCTCGACGGTCTCGCGGACCGTGAGGTCGGAGAGCAGCCCGCCGGTCTGCAGCACCGCCCCGATCGCTCCGGCGGCAGCTGCCTTCGCCGGCGGCGCGCCGAGCACAGCCACCGTTCCCGAGCTCGGCTCCGCGAGCCCGAGCAGCATGTCGAGGGTGGTGGTCTTGCCGGCGCCGTTCGGGCCGAGGAGGGCGACGACCTCGCCGCGGCCGATGCGCAGGTCGACGCCGTCGACGGCCTTGACGGTGTGCTCCCCTGCGCCGAAGTGGCGGCGCAGGTCGACGAGCGCGATGACGTCGTCGGCGGCGACGACGGTGCGGGGGGCGAGGGTGTCCGTTTCGGTGTGCATGGGTCCAGCCTCGCCGTCTGCGGCGAGCGCCTCCGGAGGCCTTCGTCACGGAGATGACATGACATCAGTCATGTCGGGTCCCGCCGGGTGTGCGCCGCTTGCCCGCGAGAACCGCCGTCTTCGCGTGGACCCTGCGACTGCCGCAGGTTCCCGCTCGAGATGAATGTGTGGTGACGCAACTCTGCGGTTGCATCAATCTTCGGACTGTGCAACCCTGTGGTTGCAGCAACTTATCGGAAGGACGAGAATCATGAGCATGACCACGAACGATCCTGCGGTCGTCGACGGCGACGCGTTCACGGTGCGCCGCACCATCACGATCGCCGCGCGGCCCGAGAAGGTCTGGGCCGCGATCACGGAGGCCGAGCACATCGCCCGATGGTTTCCGCAGGCGGCCGTCCTCGACGAGGTCGCCGTCGGCGCGAGCGGAACCTTCATCTTCGACGGCTACGGCGCGTTCCCGGTGCGGATCGAGGAGCTCGACCCGCCGCACGTCATCGCCTACCGCTGGGGCAGCGACAATTCGCACGCGGTCCCGATCGACCCCGAGCGCTCGACCGTGTTCCGGTTCACGCTCGAGCCCGTCGACGGCGGAACCCGGCTGACGGTCGTCGAGTCCGGCTTCGAGACCCTCGCCGACCCGCGCTCCAGCATGGAGGGCAACCGTGGCGGATGGGATGCCGAGCTCGACGAGCTCGTCGCGTACCTCGAGGGCGGCTCATGACGAGCAGTCTCGTCGCGGTGTTCGCCGCCCTCGGCGACGAGACGCGGTGGAGCATCCTGGCGGCACTCGGCGAGGGCGACGCATCGGCGTCCGCCCTCGCCGGGCGCCTGCCCGTCACGAGGCAGGCGATCGCAAAGCATCTCGCCGTGCTCGAGGAGGTGGGACTCGTCGAGTCCACTCGCACGGGCCGTGAAGTGCCCTACCGCGTGCTCGGTGCGCAGCTCAGTGCGACGGCCGATCGTCTCGACCGCGTCGGCGCCGAGTGGGATCGCCGTCTGGCAGCGATCAAGCAGATCGCCGAGGACCTCGAGAGCTGAAGTCGCGCGCGCAGGACTGCCGACGAAGGTCCGCCGCGCGAGGACGCGCGGCAGCGGACAAGTACGGTGGGGCCCGTGCCCTTCGCGCTCGCGCTCACTGTCATCCTCGTCGGTCTGGCCGTGTTCCAGCTCGCCCTCGTCTTCGGCGCCCCTCTCGGGCGCTTCGCGTGGGGTGGCCGGACCCGCGTGCTTCCCGTGGGCCTGCGCATCGGCAGCGCCGCGTCGATCGTGATCTATGCGCTGATCGCCGTCATCGCATGGGATCGCGCCGGGGCGATCGACGTGTTCCCTGAGCCGTTCTCCGAAGTCGTGATGTGGGTGGTCTTCTCCTACTTCGTGCTCGGCATCCCGCTGAACGCGATCTCGCGCAGCAAGCCGGAGCGATACACGATGGTGCCCGTGTCGATCGCCCTGGCCGTGCTGTCGTTCCTGATCGCGATGGGCTACGGGGCGCTCGCGCTCGCGATCTGAGGCGAAGTGCCCTCAGCGCACGAGCGGCCCCATGCCGCCGCGATCAGGATGACTCCTCCCGCATCCATCGGACGGTCAGACAAGCCCGCCAGGTCCACCCCCTGCCGCTCGATGCCCGGTACGAACGCGAGGGCGACCAACGTGATCGCCGTGGCGACGGTCGCCCGTGCGGCGCATCCGGAGCTGGGTGGCAGGGTCTGGACCAGCACGCTCACGCCGGTGGTGGCGTCTCGACTGCGTGCGCGAGGAGCGCGTCGACCATCCAGCGCTGGATGGCACCGACATCGTCGGGCCCGAGGCCAGCCACATCCGTGAGCCATACGCGCGTCTCGATTCCGCATGCGGCGCGGAGCGCCAAGGCGAGCCGGCGCGTGCTTTCGCTCCCGAGTTCTTCGGCGAGCGGTGTGAGCGCCTCCACGAACCACGGGATGACGCGACCTTGTCTCAGTGGCAGCTCATGCGCAACCGTGCCGAGCGACAGGCGCAGCATCGCGCGCTGCTGCAATTCCGTCTCCCGGACTCGGTCGATGACGAAGTCCGCGACGAGCGCCACGCGCTCCTCCACGCCGGATGGCGGCGGGTCGGGAAGCGCGGATGACAGGGTCGTCTCCGGATAGGCGGCCGCGAGGAGTTCGGTCTGCGAAGTGAAGTAGCGGTAGGCCGTCGTCCGTGAGATCCCGGCGGCCTCCGCGACATCCTCGATCCGCGGAGTCTCGCCGGTCATGATGAGTTCCCGCGCGGCCGCGATCAGCTGATCGCGGGTGCGCTTCTTCTGCCGTGCCCGGCCCGACTCGAGGTAACCCGTTGACATGGGATTCATGGTATGCCATTCTCATTACGGGATTGGAATCCCACGAAGTTGGAGGTCAAGATGTCTCAGCAGGCGATGAACGTTGCCGTGATCCGGCGTGCCGGCGAGGGCGAGCAGCAGTGGTTCTTCGGCGGGGGAGTCTTCACGTGGAAGCTGAGCGACGCCGACGGCGACATCCACCTCATCCAGGTCGACATGGTCCAAGGCAAGTGGACGCCCGTCCACACGCACCCTGTGTCGGAATCGATGTGGGTGCTCGAGGGGCAGATCCGCTACCGAGTCCTCGATGACGACCACGAGCTCGGACCTGGCGACTTCGTCATGGTCCCGGCGGGGGTGCCGCACGCCTTCCTCGTGGAGAGTGCAACGGCGAAAGTGCTCAGCATCCAGCCGACGTGCGAATGCGAACCGTTCTACCGCGGAGCGTGCGAGCCCTTGGAGGGGTCGGCATGTGTCGTCGACTTCGACCGGATCGCCAGGAGCGCACAAGAGAACGGCGGGATCAGGATCGTCGCGCCACCACCGTTCTAGTCGCGAGACTCGCCGCTGAGTCGCGCGATCGAGGAGAGGTACGTGACGCCGGTGAGTGCTTCGGCGACGCTCCAGAGCTGTCGTGCCGCCACCGGGTCGGATGCGGTGCGCGAGGCGCGCACCGCCGTGACGTCGCCGCGTCGCTCGCCGCGGCCGTCCGGTCCGAAGAACTGCCCGCTCTGCACGCCTCGCGCGGTGGCCGCGTACAGCTGTGGGAGGGCCCCCCGTTCCGTGGGCTGCGTCGCGACGAGCGAGAACAGCCGTCCCATCGTCCGGCCGACGACGCCGCGGTCCTCCCACGCGTGCTCGATGAAGCTCGAGCGGGCAAGGCCGGGATGCGCCAGCACGCTGCCGACGGGAGAGCCCGCGGCCCGCAGCCGGCGGTCTAGCTCGATGCCGAACGTCGTCGTGGCGAGCTTGGACGCGCCGTAGGCGTGCATGGGGCTGAAGCTGCGCTCGAGCTGGAGGTCGTCGAAGTCGAGCCGTTCCCTCTTGTGCGTGATCGAGCTGAGCGAGACGACGCGCGGATCCGCGCCGCGCGAGAGCGTCGGCAGAAGGAGTCCGGTGAGTGCGAAGTGGCCGAGCAGGTTCGTGCCCAGGTGGAACTCGTACCCGTCCACGGTCGTCCGGCGCGGTCCGAGGTTCTGGGCGCCGGCGTTGTTGACGAGCAGATCGATGCTCTCGCGCTCGTCGGCGATCTGCGCCGCGAAGTCGCGCACCGAGGCAAGCGAAGCGAGGTCGATCGCGCGCACGACGAGCTCGGATCGCGGAGCCAGCTCGCGGACCGCGCGTGCGGCGTCTTCGCCGGCGGCGGTGTTGCGGACGGCGAGGACGACGCTCGCCCCGTGTCGGGCGAGCTCGGTCGCCGTCACCAGGCCGAGACCCGAGTTCGCACCGGTCACGATGGCCGTGCGGCCGGTCTGGTCGGGGATGTCTGCGGCGCTCCATGCGGTCATGGCTACGACGCTAGGCAGTGCGGACCGGATGCTGAGCGTCCTGCCATTCCTCGGTCTCACAGGGCCACCCTGACCGAACCACGGCGGAGGAGAATCGACCCATGAGCTCCGACCTCTCCGCCGCGCGTCAACTGGGCATCTTCCTGCGCTCGCGGCGGGAGAAGACCAGGCCGGAGGACCTCGGGCTGGAGCCCGGCCCCCGGCGCAAAGTCGACGGACTGCGTCGCGAAGAGGTCGCAGCGCTCGCCGGACTCAGCACCGACTACTACCAGCGCCTCGAGCAGGGCAGGAACGTGCGTCCGTCGGAGGCGGTCCTCGACTCGATCGCCGACGCGCTCGACCTGGACGACGTCGAGCGCCGTCATGTCATGCAGCTTGCACGGGTGGCGCGGCGTCCCGCTCCGAAGACCCGCCGCACCCCGGACCGCGTGCCCAAGAACGCCAGGCTGCTGCTGGATGCGACGGCGCTGCCGGCCGTGATCGTCAGCCGGCACCTCGACCTGCTCGCGTGGAACGCGGCCGCCGTCGCCCTCCTCGGCGACCCGATGGAGGTCCCGCCGAGCGAGCGCAACGTCTTGTTCGCGGTGCTTCGCGACGAGGAGTCGCACGTGCGGTTCGCAGATTGCGAAGCGGTCGCTCGCGATTACATCGGGATGCTGCGCGCCGCCGTCGCCCACGATCCAGACCATCCCCGGGCCATCGCGGTCGTCGGCGCGCTGAGCGTGCGCAGCGCCGTGTTCCGCCGGCTCTGGGCCCGCAACGAGGTGCGCGAGAGCGTCCACGGCGCCAAGACCATCCGGCATCCGCGCGTGGGCGAGATCGCCGTGGAGTGGGACGCCTACCCGCTCTTGGGGATGACGGGACCGATCTTGATCGTCTTCGCACCGCAGCCGGGGCACGAGGATCGTCTGCGGCTTCTCGGCAGCCTCGCGGCAAGCGACGCGACCGCTGCCAGCCCCGTCCAGGCGGCGCTGCCGCTTGCGCTCAGGATTCCACGGTGAATGGCCGATTCCTCATCTGAGGTATCGGACTGCTGCGCCCCGGTTCGCTGACACCTCTTCACCTTCGGCATGCTCCTCATCGATTCGAGATGTCAGCAGCCTCCACCCGACCCGGAGCGCAAACAGAGTGTCGTGATGAACAGGTCCAACGGCTCCTCGCCCACGCGGACCAGAACCCGAGAGTCGAGCCCGATCGTGACCGCAGTCCCAGGAGTGAGGGCACGACGAGTGTCGCCGGTCTCGACCTCACCCGCCCCGGTGATGACGAACAGTGCGTACTCCTCGACGTCCGCGCTGAACTCGACGCTCGAGCCCGCTTGGATGGTGCGGCGCTCGAGACGCCGCCACTGACCGTCGAAATAGGGGGTCGGGTCGAGGCTTTCCCCGGCGTCGATCCGACCGACGTGACCTGCCATGTCTGTTGCCTCCCGGCCTTTTAGTTCTGAGCCTGCAGCGGCTCGTCCGTGGTGCGCCGCGCGGGAAGCACGTCCGTGATCGCGGGCGGAAGCACTTCGATCACGATGTATTCGAGTCGCTCACTGCCGGTGTTGTGCGCGGCGTGACTGCTGTTGAGCGGGGTGATCACGATCGACCCCGCCGAGACGTCATGGCTTTCGCCGTCGAGGACGATGGTGCCCGTGCCGCGGAGGAAGTACCAGATCTCCTCGGTGTGCGTGTGCGTGTGCAGGCCGGCGCGCCCGTCCGGCTCAAGAGCGACCCACTCGAAACCGTCCCAGTTCCCTTCCAGGTGCGACCCGGTTGCCAGCCGCACCCACTGCAGCACTCCGGATCCTCCATGCACGCCCAGCACTTCACTCGCGTTGTCGACGTGCCCGATGACGACTGACACCTGCGGTCTCCTCTCTGGATGCCGTCTCCCAGGGGCTGCGCAGGACAGCTGTGCTCCTCCGCAGCCCCCGGACGGGTTCCCTACTCGGTCGCCTCTGCGACGGCCTTGCTCAGGGACGGGTTGTCCTTGAACGCTTCGGCCGCGTTCTTCGCGGTGACCAGCGTGGAGGTCACGAGGACCGCCGGGACGACCTTTACGCCGTTGTCGCTGTTGTCAGGGTCGTCGGTGACCGCGACCGGATCCTCGCCGGCCGCGAGTGCGCTGATGACCTTGACCGCCTCGATCGCCTCCTGACGATTGTCCTTGTACACCGTGGAGTACTGCGTCCCGTCCAGGATCAGCGGCACGGACGCCACGTCGCCGTCCTGCCCGGTCACGATCTGCCCGCTCAGACCCCCTTGCTGGAGCGCGGTGATGATCGCGCGAGCGAGTGTGTCGTTGGGCGAGAGGACCCCGTCCAGCTCGGTCCCGCTCTCATACGTGCTGGTGATCAGGTTGGCCATCCGCTGCTGCGCCTTCTGCGCCAGCCAGCCTTCGGTGTTGACCTGCTGGAACGAGGTCTGCCCGGACAGCACGACCAGCTCACCGGAGTCGATCAGCGGCTGCAGGACACTCATCGCACCGTTGAAGAACACCGTGGCGTTGTTGTCGGTCGCACCGCCCGCGAACAGCTCGATGTTCCACGGGCCTTCCTGCTTCTTCGACTTCAGCCCCTCCAGCAGCGACTGCGCCTGCTGCTCGCCCACCACGAAGTTGTTGAAGCTGACGTAGTAGTCCACGTCCTGCGTGTTCAGCAGCAGTCGATCCCAGGCGATGATGGTCACCCCGGCGTCCTTGGCCTGCTTCAGCTGGGCACCCATCTGTGCGCTGTCCTGTGCGGCGATCGCGATCACCTTGATGCCCTTGGTGATCATGCCCTGCAGGGCGCTCTGCTGATCCGGGACGGGGTTCGAGTTGGCGGCGTAGTGAATGTCGGCCTTGAAGCCTGCCTCGGCGAGAGCCTCGTTCCAGTAGGTCTCGAAGTTGGCGACGTTCTCAGACGTCTTGGTGGGCAGAATGACCCCGACCGTGTCGCCCTTCTGGATGACCGTGTCTTCTGCGCCCGACCCGGAGTCGCTGTTCCGCGACGAGCAGCCGGCCAGCGCGCCCGCGAGAAGCACTGCGGCCAGACCGGCGGCAAGGAGTTTCTTGCGCATTGTGTGGTTTCCTTACTGTTGTGTGAGTGCAGGCGCGATCTTCGGCGATCGCGCCTCGGCCCCGCTGAGCTGAGGTCCAGTCAGCTCAGCGGGAGCTTCTCTCGCTCGGGCCGAGCATCCAGCTGCTCAGTCATGGCGATCTGTTCTTCGGTGGGACTGCTGGACTTGCGTCGCAGCCCGTCCAGGATCAGACCTGTCAGCGACGGACGGCCCTGGGTCTTGTTGTAGACGTCGAAGGCGACCGCGAGCAGCAGCACCAGGCCGCGGATGATGGACACGATGTTCGTGTCGATGCCCAGCAGCGAGAGACCATTGGCAAGGAACGCCATCACGAACGCACCGATGATCGAGGCGGGGACGGTCCCCACGCCGCCGAAGATCGCTGCACCGCCGACGAACACGGCCGCGATCGCGTCCAACTCCCATCCGGTCCCATCGGACGGCCCGGACGCGTTGGAGTATCCGACGAACACCATCCCCGCCACCGCCGCCAGGACGGACATGTTCATCATCACGAGGAAGTTGACCCGTCGGGCGTTGACGCCCGACAGCACGGCTGCGTTCGAGTTGCCGCCGACCGCGTAGATCTGGCGGCCGAACACGGTGCGGCGGGTGACGAAGGTGTAGAGGACGATCAGGATGCCGGCGATGATCCCGACGACGGGGAAGCTCGTGCCCGGTCGGCCGCCGGCGAACAGCAGCGTCGCGTAGATGGTCAGCGCCGCCAGGGCAGCGACCTTCGTCACCGAGATCCACACCGGCTGCGGGTCGGCGCCCATCCTCTTGCGACGACGCCGCCCACCCAGCTCCTGGAGGACGATCGCGAGCACGACGAGCCCGCCCAGCACCAGGGTGGGGTTGTTGTAGCCGGTGTCCGGACCCACCTCCGGCAGGAACCCGTCTCCGATCCAATTGAAGGATGCGGGCGTGGGGGTGGCGGTGGAGTTGCCCACGATCTGATTCGCGCCGCGGAAGATGAGCATCCCGGCCAGGGTGACGATGAACGCCGGCACCCCGACATACGCGACCCAGAAGCCCTGCCACGCGCCCGCGAGTGCGCCGATGCCCAGGCCGAGGAGCATCGCCGCCCACGCCGGCCACTGCCACGACGCCATCGACTGGGCGACGACGATGCCGACGAACGCGGCGATCGATCCAACCGACAGGTCGATATGGCCGGCGATGATGACCATCACCATCCCGACGGCGAGGATCAGGATGTACGAGTACTGCTGGACCACGTTGATCACATTGGTCGGGGCCAGCGTCAGCCCATCCGTCCAGATCTGGAAGACGACGATGATCACGGCCAACGCGATGATCATGCTGAACTGGCTGACGCCGCGGCCGCCGGTGAATTCACGGAGCGCGGTGGAGAACTTGCTCATGCTGCGGTGCCCACCTTTCGGGTAGAGGTCATGCTCACCATCAGCGCCTCGGGTGTGGCACTGTCGACGTCGAACTCGTTCGTGATCTGGCCCTCGAAGATCGTGTAGATGCGGTCGGACAACCCCAGCAGTTCGGGCAGCTCCGAGGAGATCAGGACGATGCCGGTTCCGGCCGCGGCAAGCTCATGGATGATCCGGTAGATCTCGTACTTCGCGCCGACGTCGATACCGCGCGTGGGCTCGTCCAGGATGAGGATCTCCGGGTCGGTGAACATCCACTTCGACAGCACGACCTTCTGCTGATTGCCGCCGGAGAGCTTGCTGACCCCTTCATCGACCGACGCGGTCCTGGTGCCCAGGGCGACCCGGTACTCCTCGGCGATCTGCCGCTCCCTGTCCTCGTCGACAACACCGAACGAGGACACCTTGTCCAAGCGAGCGGAGACCGTCGCCCGCCGGACGGTGTCCAGCAGGTTCAGTCCGAGACCCTTGCGATCCTCACTCACGTAGGCCAGCCCGTGCTTGACCGCCTGCCGAACGTTGCGGGCCCTGATCGGCGTGCCGTTCTTGAACAGCTCACCGTGCAGGTAGGTGCCGTAGGAGCGGCCGAAGACGCTCATCGCCAGCTCGGTGCGGCCGGCGCCCATCAGACCGGCAAGGCCCACGATCTCGCCGCGCCGCACATGGAGGGACTCGTTCTTGCAGACGAGCCGGGTCGGATCGAGGGGATGCTGCACGGTCCAGCTCCGGATTTCGAAGAGGGTCTCTCCGATGGTGGCGGTCTTGGGCGGGAATCGGTTCTCCAGGGAACGGCCGACCATGCCCCGGATGATGCGGTCCTCGTCGATCACCCCGTCGGTGACGTTCAGCGTCTCGATCGATCGGCCATCACGGAGCACTGTGATGGCGTCGGCGACCTGTTCGATCTCGTTGAGCTTGTGGGAGATCATGATCGACGTGACGCCGCGGCCTTTCAGCCCGACGATGAGATCGAGCAGGTGCTGCGACTCGCTCTCGTTCAACGCAGCGGTCGGCTCGTCGAGGATGAGCAGCTTCACGGACTTGTGCAGCGCCTTGGCGATCTCCACGAGCTGCTGCTTGCCGACGCCGATCGACGTGATGAGCGTGTCCGGGTCGTCGTCGAGACCGACTCGGGCCAGCAGCTCTCGCACCTGGCGCTGCGCGGCGACCCAGTCGATCACCCCGAAGCGGGCGGTCTCATTGCCGAGCAGGATGTTCTCGGTGATCGACAGCTCCGGGATCAGCGCGAGCTCCTGATGGATGATCGCGATCCCCGCCGCCTCGCTCTGCCGGACGTTCGCGAACCGCATCTGCTCGGACTGGTAGACGATGTCGCCGCTGTAGGTGCCGTGCGGGTACACCCCGGAGAGCACCTTCATCAGAGTCGACTTGCCTGCACCGTTCTCGCCGCAGATCGCATGGATCTCCCCGGCGCGTACCTTCAGCTCCACGTCGGAGAGCGCCTTCACCCCGGGGAAGGTCTTGGTGATCGACCGCATCTCCAGGATGTACGGGCGTGAGGTCATCTCAACGAACTCCTTCGACATCGTTGTCCGTCTCGGTGAGGGTCAAGCGACCCGGGTGGGGCTCCCGGCGACGATCGTCTCGTTGACGACTTCGCTGATGATCTCCCCGACCCCGTCGATCTGGACCCGGACGACGTCGCCGTCGGTGAGGAACACCTTCGGGTCGCGTCGGTAGCCGACTCCACCCGGCGTGCCGGTCAGGATCACATCGCCGGGTTCGAGGACGGTGAACTGGGAGACCTCCGAGACCAGGCGAGGAATGTCGAAGATGAGCCTGGACAGCTGCGACTCCTGCACGACCTCGTCGTTCAGGATGGTGCGGATACCGGCGGTGTCCAGGTCGACCTCGTCAGGGGTGACGATCCATGGCCCGAGGGGGGTGGAACCGTCCCACGCCTTGCCCTGCAGCCATTGGTGGGTCTTGTACTGGTAGTCGCGCACCGTGACGTCGTTGGCGACGGCGAACCCGAGGATGTGCTCGAATGCGTCCTTCTGGGCGATCCGCCGTCCGGTCCTGCCGATGATGACGGCGAGCTCGCCCTCCCAGTCGACCTGCTCCGATTCCGGAGGCAGCTGGATCGGGGAATCGGCGGAGATCAGGTTGGATGCGAACTTCGGGAACAGCACGGGGTAGGACGGCAGATCCCGTTTGGTCTCCTCGACGTGCTCACGGTAGTTCAGCCCGACGCAGAAGATCTTGCTCGGGTGCGGGCTGGCAGGCAACAGGGTGGCCTCGTCCAGCGGAACCCTGCGGGCGTCCTCGCGAGCGGCGGCCATCAGCGCGTCGGCCCCCGACTGGACAGTCAGCCTCGCGTCACCGAGCGGGATGATGTCGGCGCCGTCGAGCACGCCGACCCGCGCGGTTCCCTCGAATGTGTAGGAGACGAGCTTCACGGCCGCGCCTCCTCGACACCACGGTTGCCCTCGCTGGTCTTGCGCCACTTGGGCAGCTGGCCGCCCCACAGGTTCACGCTCTCCGGGATCGGGTGCCACTTGCGTGCGACGTACTCGACGTGCCCGTCGTAGAACTTCTCCATCTCGGCCGATAGCTCGATGTGGTTGCCGGCGGGGTCGTCGAAGAACACGAACAGGTTGTTCCCCGGCCCGTGCCGTCCCGGTCCCCACTGCACCGTGACACCCAGGTCGGTGAGCCGGTCGCACCACGTCTTGAAGTCCTCCCATTCGGCAAGGTCATACGAGTAGTGGTCGAGCACGCCGGGCTGACCGACGTTGACGATCGCGAGGGTGTGGTGGTCGGTGTTGCTGCGCAGCCAGCAGAACCGACCATCGGCAAGCTGATCGGTGACTCTGAACCCGGCGGCGTTGGCGAAGAAGTCGACCATCCGCTGCACGTCGGCGGTACCGACCGTGGTGTGCTGGAACTTGATCGGCCGGCGTCCCGTGTCGGCGGAGTTCTCACCCTGCCGCCACACTGCGGTATGGAAGTGCACCGGTACTCCCTCGGGGTTGATCGCGGAGATCGCGTCGACCGGTGTGGCGGCGAAATCGACGTAGCTCTCGTCGAGGTCGGTGACCTCATACCCGGCTTCCACCAGACGACCCCGAATCCCCGGGATCCCGTCGACGTCGCGCACCTCGAAGCCGAAGTGGTCGAGGCCAGGCTCGCCGGGGATCAAGTCGACGACATGGTGGCCGGTGCCCCACCCGAGCCGCACGCCGCCGTCAGGCAGCTCGGCCTGGCGGACAAGGCCCAGCACGTTCGCGTAGAAGGCTTCGTTGGTCGGAACATCGACGACCCGGAAACCGATGTGCGAGACGGCCGTGTCTCTCAGGATGCCGGCGTTGTCGTTCTCGATGATCGCGACGCGGTTCTGTTCACTCATGTCTGTGTCACTGCTTTCGGTTGCTCTTGACGTCTCAGTTGCTGGCACGGTAGACGTGCTTGACTTCCTGGAACTCGGCCAGACCGCCTGGGCCGTTCAGCCGTCCCAGACCGCTCCTCTTGTAGCCGCCCTCTTCGAACTGGTCGAAGATCTGCGCCCACGAGTTGGTCCACACAGTTCCCGCTTCAATCGCCCGGGACAGGCGCAGCGACCGGCCGCCGTCGGCGGTCCACACCGACGCGGACAGACCGTAGTCGGTGGCGTTGGCGCGGGCGATGGCCTCTTCCTCGTCGGTGAACGTCTCGAACGTGGCGACCGGTCCGAACAGCTCATCCTGAATCAGCGGGGACTCCAGGTCGGCCACCCCGACCAGGCTCGGCTTGTAGAACGCGCCCGGGCCGTCCACCGGACCGCCGCGGAGGATGATCTCGGAGTCGTGGGTCTGCACCAGGCGGTCCACCCGTGCGACGGAGGCGTGGTCGATGAGGGGACCCATGTCTGTGTCGGGGTCGATGCCGTTGCCGACACGCACCGCCCCGAGGGACTCCGCGAGCCGCTCACGCAGCTCGCCGGCAATGCCCCGGTGGGCGATGACCCGGCTGCCGGTCATGCAGAACTGGCCCGAGAAGGTCGTCACCGCGGCGGTGAGCGTGGGAACCACCACATCAAGGTCGGCGTCGTCGAACACGATCATCGGGGTCTTCCCGCCCAGCTCGAGCGAGACCCGCTTCAGCTGCGGCGCGGCGGCGGCAGCGATGCGCGCACCCACCGCGGAACTCCCCGTGTAACTGATCACCCCGACCTGA
This sequence comes from Microbacterium ulmi, assembly GCF_011759705.1. Lineage (GTDB taxonomy): Bacteria > Actinomycetota > Actinomycetes > Actinomycetales > Microbacteriaceae > Microbacterium > Microbacterium ulmi. The sequence goes on from NZ_JAAOZF010000001.1 coordinate 1,251,281, forward strand.
GCGTTGGCGACCAGTTCCTTCGCGCCCTCGTCCCCGGACTCCGTGAAGAAGTTCACGACACCCTTGGGGAGGGAGTCCACCTGGGCGAACAGGTCGGCGATGAGCGCATTGGTCAGCGCGGTCTGCGCGGGCATCTTGACCACGGCGGTGTTCCCGGCCGCGAGCGCCGGAGCGAGCGAGCGGATGGTGAGCACCCCCGGGGAGTTCCACGGCACGATCACCCCGGCCACGCCGATCGGCTCCCGCAGCAGCATCGACACGCCACCGGCGGTCTCGGACGCGGTCCCCAGGTCGGTCAGTGCGAGGCCGGCGAAGTAGCGCAGTTTGGGGGCGGCGATGCTCAGCTCGAACTGTGCCTGACCGAGCGGCTTGCCGTTCTCCAGCGTGATGGCCGTGGCGATCTTGTCCAGGTTCCGCTCGAGCGCGAGCGACAGATCCCACAGGGCGCGCGCGCGGGCCTCACGGTCGGACCGCCACGATCCGGTGCGGAACGCGCTCGTGGCAGCGCCGATGGCATCCAGCGCGGCATCCCGGCCGCCGTCGTGGTAGCTGCCGAGGACCTCGTCGGTGGCGGGGTTGAGGGATTCGCGGATGGGCCCGATCGGCCGCCACGAGCCGCCGATGTACTGACGCGCGGGGGATGCGGGGAACGGGGTGGAGGTCATGATCAACTCCTGAATGTTGTTGCGGGGATGGTCAGTAGACGAGGACCGGCTTGACGGTCCGGCCCTGCTCCGAGTCCGCGAAGGCGTCCTCGATCTGCGCGAAGGGATAGTGGCGGATGATCTTCTCGAATGGGAACCGGCCTTGCCGCCACAGTCCGATGAGTTGCGGGATGAACACCTGCGGGACGGAGCTGCCCTGGATGATCGTGCGGAACGACCAGCCCTTGTTCAGCGACTCGCCGATCTCGAACGCCACCTCCGTGCCGGGAAGTGAGGCTCCCACCAGCGCGACAGCGCCCCGGGTGCCCAGGGCGTCCGCGGCGACGCGCAGCACCTCGGGGCGACCGGTGGTGTCCAGCGCGTAGCCCAGACCCTTTCCGTCGGTGATGTCCTGCAACCGCGCCGCGACATCCTCAGCCCTGCTGTTGATGGTGTCGGTCGCCCCGAGCTCACGCGCGAGAGCCAGCCGGTCGTCGTTGATGTCGATCGCCACGATGCGGGAGCACCCGGCGATGACCGCCGCCATGAGCGCGCCCGCACCGACCGCGCCGGCGCCGAACACGGCGAAGGTCGATCCCAGTGGCGGCCGCAGCTCGTTGAGCACCGAACCCGCGCCGGTCTGGATGCCGCAGCCCAGCGGGGCGACGAGCGTCAGGTCGATGTCCTCGTCCAGCTTGACGAGGCTGCGCTCGGCGACGTTGGAGTAGCTCGAGAACGAGGACTGTCCGAAGAAGTGCGACGAGATCGGCTGCCCGTCGTCGCTTGTGAACGCGGTCGACCCGTCGGCGCGGCGGGCGCCGAAGTTGCGGGCGAACAGGTCCTCGCAGTACGCCGGGCTCCCGGCCAGGCACTGCACGCATGCACCGCACGAGTTCGCCGACAGCAGCACGTGGTCGCCGACCTGCACCCGCGTGACCTCCGCGCCGATCTGTTCGACGACTCCCGCTCCCTCGTGTCCCAGCACCGCGGGCAGCGGAGTGGGATAGACCTGGTCGCGGATGATCGCATCGGTGTGGCATACCCCGGATGCAACCATCCGGACCCGCACCTCGTTCGAGCGAAGATCGTCCAACTCCACATGAGTCACCGTCGGCGCGGCACCCTTCGAGGCGATGACAGCGGCTTCGACCAACATCGGTGTTGCTCCTTCGGGTAGCGGGTTCGCTGGCGCGGCCGCGGGCGGCGACCTTGCCAGGACCCCATGCAAACAGACCAAAGGCGAAATCGCAAGCGGATTTCGAAAATCCCCTGGAATCGTCAACGATACGGTAGGCTCGCCCTGGCTTACAGAGAGGCAGACATGAGTGACACGACGAAGTCGAACCCGGCTGCCACCACACGCAGTGCCGAGATCTTCGATGCGATCCGCGCCGACGTGCTGGGCGGCGTCTTCAGCCCCGGAGAACGGCTCCCCTTCGCGCGCCTGGTGGACAAGTACCAGTGCTCCATCGGCTCGCTCCGGGAAGCCCTGCAGCGGCTGGGTGAGGTCGGTCTCGTGGAGTCGTTCGCGCAACAGGGATTCCGGGTGGTCGAGATCTCCGAAGCAGATCTCGCCGACCTGACCCAGGCGCGGATCGAGATCGAGGTCACCGTCCTGAGGCACGCGGTCCGCGAAGGCGATATCGCATGGGAGGGATCGGCGGTGGCCGCACTGCACATGCTCGAGCGAACCCCGCGACACGCGGAAGGGTCGAGCCAGTACATCACCGAGGAGTGGGCCACCGCTCACGCGGCGTTCCACCGCACGCTCCTGTCCGGTTGCACGAACCGGCGACTGCTGGGGGTTGCCGCGCAGCTGCGGGATGCCGCCGAACTGTACCGGCGCTGGTCCCTGCCCCCGGTGGCCGATCCGAGTCACGACCCCGACCGGGAGCACCGCGAGCTGCTGCAGGCGGCGGTCCAGCGGGACTCGGACCGTGCCGGGCAGCTGCTGCAGGAGCACATCCAAAAGGCCGCGTCCCGGCAGCGGCTGCGGATCCCGGCGATCGCCGTCGCGTGAGCCTGCGGCCTGTCTAGCCGGGCGACACAGAGACGCGGCCCGCGGCTCCGTCGACGACAGCATCGGTGAAATCGATCAGTCGGGGCAGCGCGTCGGCACGGGCCGAGGAGTATCCGCCCACCACGACCGTGCGAGTGCCGGCGGCCAGCGCGGCGGCCAGTCCCGCCTCGGCATCCTCGAACGCGAGACAGTCCTCCGGCTCGACGCCGAGGCGGCGTGCGGCCAACTGGTATCCATCCGGCGCCGGCTTGCCCACCTGCACATCCTCACCGCTGACCAGCACGTCAGGAATCGGAACGCCGGCTGCTCTCAGCCGCAGCTCGGCGAGCGCCCGCGGCGCCGAGGTGACGATCGCGACAGGGACGAACGAGCCCACCCGGGTGATGAACTCCGCCGCTCCCGGGATCGCGATCACGCCGTCCAGCCTCGTCAGCTCCTGCTCGAGCAGCTCCGCGGTCGCCGCGTCGACCGCGTCCGCGGGGAGGAAATGAGAGATCGTGTCCCGGCTCTGCCGGCCGTGCGCGTAGCCGAGGATCAGGGCCGCGTCCAGCGAGTGCCGCTCAGCGAACTCCGTCCAGAGCGTCTCCACGATCGCCGTGGAGTCCACCAGCGTGCCGTCCATGTCGAACAGCGCCGCAGCAGCCTGCAACGGAAGAAGCGTCACGCCGCTGCTCCGATCCTCGGAGAGACGCTCACCGTGGCAGCCATCAGATCGCGACCTCGATCCCATCGGCCGCGGAAGAGCGGTACACGGTCTCGATCAGATGCGCGGCGTTGTACGCGTCCCGCGGGGTCACCACGACGGAGCCCTCGCCGCGGACCGCGCGCAGGAACGAGTCGCACTCGATATCGAAGAACTCCGTGTTCGCGATCTCCGCGAGCTCCGGCGAGTACTCCGTGGTGTTCGCCGCCCACGGCTCCGGGAACGAGCTCTCCGCCCACCGCGTCCACCCCTTCGCGTGCGGACCAGTCGCCTCGGCGAGGAACAGATCGTATCCGACCGGGAGCGGCTTCGTGTACAGGCTGCCCCCGGTGCCGTGCGCCTCGATCACCCAGCTCTCCACCCATGGCATCGAATCCCACGAGAAGAAGTCGATCGACACCGCGCGGTCCGGGTAGTTCAGGATCGCGATCGCTGCATCCTCCCGGTATTGTGCGCGCGCGTCGCCGGGAAGCTTGGAGACCCGGGCGTTCACGGAGGTGGGCACGCCGAACTGGGCGAGCACCAGGTCGACGATGTGCGAGCCGATCACCCAGAATGCCCCACCCATGTCGTCCGACAGGTTGATGTGGGAGCTGGCAGCCTCGTCGAGCGAGCATCCGGCGTGCGCACGCACCTGCAGCACGTCGCCGAGCACACCTGAGGAGAGGATGCTGCTCGCGGCGGTCACCGCCGGGGAGAACCGGTACGTGAACCCGACCTGGCACACAGCCCCGAGCTCTTCCGCGACATCGGTGAGCTCCTCGAGGTCGTCGACGGTCGCTCCGCCGGGCTTTTCCACGAGGACCGCCTTGCCGGCGCGCATCGCCCGGATCGCGAGCGGGGTCATGTCCTTGCTCTTGGAGTGGATCAGCACGGCACTCACGGCCGGGTCGCCGAGCAGCTCGTCGACGGACTTGCGGGGGATGCCGAGCAGGCGTGTGAACGGCTCGATCACGTCCGCCTCGTCGGCGGCGCCGATCACTTCGACCCCCGGGGTGCGGAGCATCTTGCGGACGCGACCGGACGCATGCGGGTGCGTGACCCCGAGGCACGCTATGCCGATCGTGCCGTTCACAGGAAGCTCCTCGCCGTGCGGAACGACTCCCGAGCCTGCTCGGCGAGGCCACGCCGGCGGTGCTCATCGGAGATCATCTCCACGCCCCACGGCCCGTTGAAGCCGGTCGCCCGCACCGCCGCGACGAAACCCGCCACGTCCATCTCCCCCTCGCCGGGCAGCTTCCGGTCGTGCAGGGTCTCATACAACAGATCATCCCCCCGGACGGGCTCCAGCGGTCCGTCGTCGAGCTCGACACCGGTGATGTAATGCCCTGGCAGCGCCGCGATATCACCGATCGTGCTCGGCGACCGTGTCAGATGCCACAGGTCCAGCATCAACCCCGCGTTCGGACGGTTCGCCACATCGATCATCGCCACACCCTTCTCGATCGTGTCCACGACGCCGTGCGGCATCAGCTCGAACGCGACCGCACAGCCGACCTCGGCGAAGTCGTCGCACACCCAGCTCAGAGCCCGCCCATACAGCTCGGGACTGAACCGCTCACTGAGGTCGATGCTGCCGCCGACCTTCACGTGCCGCGGACGGAAGAACCGCGCCGCACGCAGCAGATAGCGACGATCCTGATCGGACTTGACCCGCTCCGGGCCGCTGCGGAACCAGTCGTTGAGCATCTCGATCTCGATGTGTTCGATACCTGAGCTGCGCAGGTGGTCGCGGACCTGCGTCCACCCCACCGTCTTCTCCGCCACCTGGAGATCTTCCAGCAGCAGACCGAACCCGGTGTAGCCGGCCTCCGCCGCGGCACTGATCCGCTCCAGCAGACTGAACTCACTGAAGTCGTTGTCGATGAGCGGACCCGCGGAACCCGCTGTCGTCCAACACGTTGCCAATAGGGCGACACTCTGCGCCATTGCACGAAGCCTTCCGTAGGTGAGTCAGCTGAACGAATATCCAAAGCTATTTCGAAAATACCGTATTCGTCGCTAAGGTCAAGTCAGGATCACGCCGACCTTGAGGAACCCATGACCACGATCGCCACACGCGGCCTCGACCGGACCGACGCATCGCACTCCGCGGCGTCGAACGCACGGTCGTGACCCGCCCTGCCAGCGGCCCCGTCAACGCGACCCCCGACTCCGCAGCCACCGCCGCGCTGCGCAAGGCGCTGCCAGGACTTCTCACCCTCACGCTCTCCACGTTCGTGGGGGTGACCACCGAGATGCTCCCCGTGGGGCTGCTGCCGCTCATCGGCGATGCATTCGCCATCTCCGACTCTCAAGCCGGCCTCCTCGTCAGCCTCTACGCGCTGATGGTCGCGGTCCTCGCCGTGCCTCTGACCCTGGCCACCTCACGGCTGCCCCGCAAGCCGCTGCTGGTCAGCACCCTCGGCTGCTACGTGCTCAGCAACCTCCTGGTCTCGCTCGCCCCCACCCTGGCCGTGATGGCTGCCGGGCGCGTGCTCGGAGGCCTTACCCACGCACTGTTCTTCTCGGTGTGCATCGGCTACGCCACACGCCTCGTGCCCAACCAGCTCACCGGGCGCGCACTCGCCATCGCGTCCGCCGGAGTCTCGGCAGGCTTCGTCCTGGGTGTTCCGCTCGGGGTCTCGCTGGGAACCGCGGTGGGCTGGCGCGGAGCATTCGCCGCGCTGACCGTGTGCGCACTGATCGCCCTGGTCCTCGCCCTCGTCGTTCTCCCCGCAGTGCCCTCAACGGTGTCCCGCACTCCGGCGCGACGCGAACAGCTGTGGCCGATGGTGACCGTGATCTCCTCCAACACGCTCGCCTACCTGGGGCACTACATGCTGTTCACCTACGTCACTGTGGTGCTGCTCGGCGCCGGCGCCGTCCCCCAAGCCGTGGGCCCGCTGCTGCTGCTGTTCGGAGGGCTCGGCCTGGCCGCCCTGCTGATCGTCAGCCGCTACTTCGACTCGCACCTGCGCGCAAGCGGGATCGGGATCGTCGCGACCATCGTGATCGGCATCATCGGCGTCGCGAGCACCTACCCGATGCTTGCAGCGGTCGTGGTCGCGGCGCTCGTCTGGAACACCGGATTCGGGCCCGTGTCATCGCTCTACCAGGCAGCCGCCGTCCGAACCGGCGCGACCTCCCCCGAGATCGCCGGTGCCTGGACCAACGCCACCTGCAACGCCGGAATCGCCATCGGCGCCGCCATCGGCGGTCTCGTCCTGGACCAGATCGGGATCTCCGCAGTCGCCTGGACCTCCGCCGTGCTCGTCGCCGCGGCGCTGACCATCATGCTCATCGCCACGCGCGCCTTCCCCCGCCACCAGGGGACCCGGCGATAGTCACCGGATCCCCCGCGAGGAACAGCCGCGGCGCACTCGCACGCCGCCAGCGCGTCAGCCTGCTGCGAGGCGAGGAGCCACCACGCCCTCGGCAGTGATGCCGCCGTTGACCAGGATCTCCTGCCCGTGAATGAACGCGGAAGCGTCGGAGAGCAGCCACAGAATCGTCGAGGCGATGTCGATGGCCTCCGCCATCCGCCCTGCCGGGATGCCATCGATCACAGCCTGATACTTCGCCGTTCCCGGTCCGCCCACGTTCGCGTGGAACAGCTCCGTGGCGACAGGACCCGGCGAGACCGTGTTCACGCGGATGTTGTGACGGGCATACTCCACTGCCGTGGACTGCGTGAGACCATGCACGCCCGCCTTCGATGCGCCATACGCGCTCCGGAACACCTCCCCGGAGTGACCTGCCAGCGACCCGACGTTGACGATCGACCCGCCTCCGCTCTGCAGCAGAGCGGGCAGCTCGTGCTTCACCGCCAGGAACGTGCCGATCAGATTGACATCGAGCACCTTGCGGAACGCGTCCAGCGAGAAGTCCGCCGTCAACACACTCGGACCCACGATGCCGGCCACGTTCGCGGCACCGTCCAGCCGACCGTGACGTTCGAGCACCCAGCTGACCACCGCTGCGACGTCATCCTCGTTGCTGACGTCACCCGCGATGTAGTCGACGCTCGGATCGCTCGTCAGCTCAGCCACCCGAGCATCGTCCGACGCCGGAAGATCCGTGCCGACCACCTTCGCACCCAAAGCCGAAGCCTCCCTCGCGACGGTGCTCCCGATCGCGCCGAGCGCTCCACTGACCAAGATCACCCGACCTGCGAGAGACACACTCGGAACACTTACGGTCATGACAGATCCATCCTCATCATTGGGGTCGATCTCGGTGATCGATCTCTGAACTCGCTCCGCCGGTTCGCGAAGACGGCCCTCCCCGAAACGCGGACGGGAAGCGGCTCCGCCACTCTATCGCCAAATCCTCTCGATGTTCGAAATAGTTCGCGATATTCGTACCGTGGCAATCGGGGTCCGGCGCGGGGTCTGCGGCGGGCCGCCCCGTGAGCTGTGCGAGCTAAAGGTGGCCTCGTCGAGCTCGTCAGAGGGCGACCCGCCCGACGAGGTTGACCCGGATGCCCACGCGGTCGAGCATCGCGGCCTTCGCGACGAGGGCCTTGTCGGCGGTCTCGGCGTCGGGGGCGTAGACGAGCTGCGCGTGATTCGCCTTGTGCCGGGCCATGAACTGGTCGCGCGACACGTCGTGCAGCACGACGTGCGCGATGGGCCATTCGGGGTTCGTCGCGTCCTTGCGGCGCTGCGTCTCTTCAGCAGGAAGCTCCACGACGCTCGCGCGGAAGATGTCTGCCTGCAGGATGCCGTCGGCGATGAACACGCGCGAGAGCACGACCTCGCCGGGCTTCGAGACGCCGTTGATCGTCGCGCCTCCCGCGGGAAAGAAGACATGGCCCTGGCGCCAGCCCTCGGCCTTGTCCCAGCCGCCGAGGTGCGAGCCGGGCACGGACCCGGAGATCTCGTATACCCACACGAACTGTCCGTCGTACTCTTCGCCCCAGCGCACGTCGTGGAGGGTATTGTCGGGCACAAGGCCCATCGCCGTCCACACCCTGTCGGTGATGAGCGCGTCGACCGCGACGCCCTCGTCCGCCTCGTTGAAGTGCGGGAATGCGCGGCCCGCGAACAGTTCGTGCGAACCGTCGCGCGAGAGGACCGGCGGGCGCTCCGTCGAGTTGAGGATGCCCTCGGCCAGATCCGACGCCGGCACGAGATCCTTGAGACCCTGCTGATACTGGATGCCGACGGCATCCAGTCCGAAGTCGTCCGCGATCCTCAGCGCCGCGATGTACATCTTCAGCTGCCACTGGACCTGCTCGCGCGTGAGCTCTGTTGTCGCGTCCTCGCCATACTTGAACGTCATGCCGCGATCGACGAGCCACTCGTAGGCCGTATCGGCCTCGGCATCCGTCACGGTGAGCATCTCCGCGTACAGCGCGGACTGCGAGAGGCGCTCCTTGTAGATGCCCGTCCTGTTGAGCAGCTCGTCGTCGAAGATCGCGTTGTACATGCCCATGCAGCCCTCGTCGAAGACGCCGATGATCGCCTTCTCGGCGAGCAGCTGGTCGCCGAGTGCGCGACCAAGGGATACCTCGGGTGTGTCGGGGAGTTCGGGGAGCGCACGCACGTGCGATGCGTCGTGCGCGATGGATCCCGTCTCGGTCCATTCCTTGAGTCCGTCGCGGAACCAGTCGTCGGCGAAGTCGACCGACCAGATCGTCGCATAGTCCTTGCCCATCTTCGTGAGACCGGCATTGAGGCCGAGCAGACCAACGAGGCCCGGCCAATCGCCCGCGAAATTCGCGATGGTGAGGATCGGTCCCTCGTGCGTGCGCAGACCCGCGAGCACGTGGTGGGAGTATTGCCACACCGCCTCGGCCACGATGAGGGGCGCATCGGCGGGGATGCCCTTGAACACCTCCAGACCCATACGCTGACTCGAGATGAACCCGTGGCCGGTGCGCGGATCGACGCCGTTCGCGCGCACGACCTGCCAGCCGAGACCGTTCAGCACGCGCGTCACGGCGGCTTCGAGCTCGACCTGTGTCGGCCAGCCGGCGCTGTTGGCCGACTCGCGCAGATCGCCCGACGCGATGAGATAGGCGGTCATCGGCGCGACAGTGCGGCGGGTTCGCTGGGCGGGATGCGTGTAGGTGCTCATCGGATCTCCTGTGGTGAGGGGTCGAGGGTCGGGGCGGCGGCGCGCGCCGTCTGCGCGGCGGCGAGCTCGTGCGCGAGCTCGCGTGTGCAGTCGTAGAGCCGTCGGTAGCGCGAGAAGAGCTCGTCGTAGAGCGGGGCCAGCTCGGGGCGGGGGCGCACGACGGACACGATCGGATTCCACGCAGTGATGTCGGGACTCTCGCCGGGCGCGGCGACCGCCGCGGCCGCCAGGAACGCGGAGCCATAGCTCGCGCCGATCGTGGTCCGCGGCACTTCCTGCGCCAGTCCAGTGACGTCCGACACCACTTGCAGCCAGAGCGCACCCTGGGTGCCGCCGCCGACGGCGACGATGCGGCGGATGTCTGCGCCCGCCCCCCGCATCGCCTCGAGGTTGTGGCGCACCCCCAACGCCGTCGCCTCGAGGGCGGCGCGGTACAGATCTCCGCGGGTGTGGCCGAGCGTGAGTCCCGCGATCACGCCGCGGGCGTCCGGGTCGAGGATCGGCGTGCGCTCTCCCGCGAAGTACGGCAGCATCACGAGGCCCTGTGCGCCCGGACCGGATGCCTCGGCCTCAGCCAGCAGCACCGGGTAGTCGGCGTCACTTATCTGTCTGAGCCACGCCGTGAGCGAGCCCGAGGCGGCCAACCCTCCTGCGAGGTTGCGGGTGCCGGGGAACGCCCCGGCCGTGGTCCACATCGACGGCGCGCGCAGCGTCTCGGCGCCGGTGGCGATGAGGAACATCGTCGTGCCGTACATCAGCATGAGGTCGCCACGTGTGTGCGCTCCGACGCTGACCGCCTCCGCCCAGGCATCGATGGTTCCGACGATCACGGGAACACCCACGGGAAGTCCGGTCGCGGCCGACGCATCCGCAGTGACATGGCCTGCGACATCGCCCGGCCACGCGAGCGCGGGACGTTCGAGCCCCGGAGAGAATCGCTCCCACCACGGGACGAACCACTCTTCGCGCTCGATGTCGTACAGCGGCGACATCTGGCTGGCCGATTGATGATCGAGCACGTACTCGCCCGTGAGCATCCGGACGAGGTACGACGCCGGCATGAACAGGCGTCGGGCGCGCACGTAGTTGTCCGGCTCCTCATCCGCGATCCAGCGGATCTTCGGCCCTCCCGCCTGCGACGTCAGGAGCGACCCGCCCACCTCGACGATGCGCGGATCTCCCAGCACCGCCCTCATCTCGTCGATCTGCCGAGTCGCACGCGTATCCACGCCGTACAGGATCGCCGGTCGTACGGGCCGGTCTTCGTCATCGGCCAGGAGCACGCTTGGCCCCATTCCACTCACGCCCACGCCCTTCACGACGACATCCCCGGCGCTGCGGTCCGCACGAGCGAGGAGCGCGTGAGCGACCTCGACGAACTCGGACCACCACACTGGTCCGTCCATCTCCGCCCAGCCCGGGCGTGGGCGCACGATGTCGTGCGGGACGATCACGGTGGCGACGATCTCGCCCGTCGCACAGTCAGCGAGGACACCCTTGCTGCTCGAGGTTCCGACGTCGAACCCGAAGACGCACTCTCGCGACATGGCATGCTCCTTCGTCCACAACCAACGTCAACTGTAATCGATTGCAACCGATGAAGCACATCCAGGCTCGACAGACTGCACGCTCTAGCGTGCCGTCGGTCCGGTGGCGGCGAGCCGCACGCTGCGCGGTCCGTCCGCGAGCCCGTCGATGCGCTCGAGAAGCATGCGGGCGGCAACGCCGCCCATCTCGCGCGGATTCAACTGGAGGACGTGGACTTGACTCGTCTTCGTCGTCGAGTAGGGGAGATCGCCGATGACGCACACTCCGACGATCCCTGTCCTCTCGGTCTCCGCCAGGGACTGGAGGACCCCGACGCCTACGAGGTTGTTCGTGGCGACCACGGCATCGATCTGCGAGCCCTCGTTCAAGGACTCCATCGCGGCACGACCGCCCCCGACGTAGAAGGGCACGCGCTTGAGGATCTCATCGGGCGCGTCGATGCCCGCATCTCCCATCGCGGCCTTCCATCCACGCGCCCTCTCGACGGCGGTGGGGGTCGTCTCGGGACCGGTGACGCAGGCGATGCGGCGGTAACCCTGCTCGAGCAGGATGGACGTCGCGCGATACCCGAGGTCGTAGTTGTCGAAGATGACCTCGTCGACAGGCAGGTCCACGGCGCGGTCGATCACGACGACGACCCGTCCTCGACGAAGAAGCCCCGTCAAGGCCGGCTCAGCGCTTGCGGGCGCGATGATCACTCCCGCGACGTTCTCGTCCTCGGCGATCTGAAGATATCTCGACTCCTTCGCCGGAAGCTCGTCGGTGTTGCAGATGACGACGGAGTATCCCGCGTCGCTTGCGACGTCCTCGACGCCCCTGGCGACCCCGGTGAAGAACGGGTTGGAGATGTCCGGGACCACGAGAGCCAGGAGTTCGCTGTGACGTCGTCGCAGCGACCGCGCCGTCCGGTCGCGCGAATAGCCCAGTTCCGCGACCGCCGCGCGCACCCTGGACTCGGAGTCGCCGCGGACGGGGATCCCGTTCAGGACACGAGACACCGTCGCTGTGGACACGCCTGCCAGGTTCGCGACGTCGGCGATTCTCGTCACTCGCTCTCCTTCTCCATCGTGTGAGCGCGCATCTACGCGGACGTTCGTCGCACGAGCCGGAAGAGCGGTTCGGGCCCGGGCTCCGGAACGACTCGATCGTCGACGAGGCATAGCACCGCCTCCGAGACTCGGCGGCTGAGCTCGTCGACTTCGATCGATATCGTCGTCAGCCGGTGCTCGGACACCTGCGAGTTGTCGACGCCGATGACGGCCAGATCGCGCTCGTCCATCCCGTTCGTGTCGAGCGTCGACACGATGACGGCGGCCAGCGCGTCATTGTGCGCGCAGACGGCCGTGATCCCTTCCTTTCGCCAGCGCGCGATCGCACGCTCCGCGTCGCCGATGTCGAAACCCATGTCGATGACCAGCGGTTCGGGCAGGCCGTGCGCCCGCGCCTCGTCGCGGACGCCGGCAAGACGCTCGGTGGCGATCGGGATCAATGCCGGGTCCGCGGGGAACGCGTATCCCAGCCGGGTGTGCCCGATCGACTGGAGGTACTCCACCTGCATCCGGCCGATCGTGTGATGGGAGACGATGCTCCGCAGGTCCAACAGCTTCACCGTCGAGTTCGACAACGAGTTCTTGTCGGGGCTCGACATACCGCCGAGCGAGACGACGACGCTCGGCAGGACGAGCGACAGCAGCCGCGCGAGCGGCCGCTCGTCGCCGGCATGCCGGTGGACGAGCAGCGCCATCTGCTTCTTCGTCAGGGCACGGTCCAACTGCTCGAGGATGGTGTCCGTCACGGCGCCGAGTGTGAACCCGGGGACGAGGGCGACGACGATGTCGCTCTTGCCGGAGCGCAGTGCCCGAGCCGGCGCGTGCGGCACATGCCCGAGCCGGTCCGCCGTCGACAACACGAGCCTCCGGGTGGCATCCGAGATGGACTTGTTCGGGGTGTCGTTGAGGACGTAGCTGACGGTGGCTCGAGACACCCCGGATGCTCGAGCCACATCAGAGCTGGTCACGCGGCGCCGAGGAGTCTCGGACGGGAGTGACGTGTCGTCGATTGTCACCTCGCGCTCTCCCCGAAACGAATCGGCTCAATCCTGCCGGACGGGTGGTAGCGTCCGGCGGAGCGGCGGCGCAGCCGCACACACAGTCAGTAGGCGAGCCCTCTTGACAGGATACGACGTGGATTGTGCACCGTCATCGCGTGCAAGTCCGCCTCGGACACACCGCGCGCGCGAAGCCCGGGCACGACGGTGGAGGGGATGTAGGAGTATCGCCAGTTGCGCAACGCGGGGATGCGTGCTCGCATCCGTGTGGACGTGTGGTCCGATTCGACGTTCGTGTCATGGCCGAGCACGATCTGCGAGGCGTACCCACGCCGGCACAGCTCGGCCACGACATCCATCCGGGCCGCCGCAGGCGTCACCTGGTCGTCCCCGAAACGATCCATCCCGACCGTCGACCCGGCCGCGAGCAGTTCCTCGATGTAGTCGAGGTCGGTCGAGTCGCCCACGTGGCCGATGACGACGCGCGTGAGATCGACCCCCTCCTCGTCGAAGACCCGTTGCTGCACGAGGCCTTGGCGTGTGCCGGAGTCGCTGTGCGTGGAGACGGGCACGCCGGTGCGCCGATGCGCCCGGGCTGTGGCCCGCAGGATCGCCTCCACGTCCTCGGTGAGCCCGAACCGGTCGGTCACGCACTTGAGGATCGCCGGCCGGATCTGCGTGTCCGCGATGCCGTCCTCGATCTCGCGCACGAAGAAGTCGGCGAGGAATCCGGGATCGGCCAGGTGACGGTTGCGGAAGTAGGTCGGCATATCGCGCATCGTGTAGATCCCTGTCGCCACGACGATCTGCAGACCCGACTCCCGGCTGATGCGCCGGATCCTCGGCACGTCCCGGCCAAGTCCGAAGACAGTCAGGTCGACGATGGTGCTCACTCCGAGATCGCGAAGATCCGTCAGAGTCTCGACCGCCCGCGCGACCATCGCCTCCTCATCCCACGGATACTGGAGCCGCATCTCCGCGTTGAGCGAGAAGACGTGCTCGTGCATGAGCGTGAACCCCAGGGCGCTCGCGGGCACGGATCCCGTCGACGTCTCGACCGTGTCCACCATGATCAGATCACTCCTTCGTCCGCCAGGTCGGCGATCTCGCGGGTGGACATGCCGAGCAGCTCGCCGAGCACGTACTCGTTGTCCTCACCGTAGACGGGTGCGGCGCGATCGATCGGGCCCCCGACGAACGCCGGCGACTCCGACAGATGGACGGGAACCTCGGCGACGGGCCATCGGCCGATCTTCGTGCCGTCGAGCTCCGTGAGCCAGTTCATGTGGGCCAGTTGAGGGTCGTGCTCGTAGCGGTCTTCGGCGGTCTGGCACACTCCCGCGGGCACCCCCGCGACCTGGAGCCGGTGCATGAGAGCGTAGCCGTCCTGCGCACGCGTCCAGCGTGCGAGCGCGGCGTCCAGCGCGTCCTGATGCTTTAGCCGAGACTCGAGTGTCCGGAAGCGCGGGTCCTCGGCCAAGGCGGGATCGTCGCACGCTGCGATGAGCCCTCGCCACTCGTCCTCGTCGCGACATGCGATCGCGATCCAGCGGTCGCGCCCGGCGGAAGGATAGATGCCGTGTGGCGCGGCCGGCCGACCGGGCGAGCGATTTCCCGACCGCGTCTCTGCCCTCCCGTTGGTCGCCCAGTCGAGCACCGCGGGGGCGGTGAGGAAGATCCCGGTCTCGGTCTGGGAGGCGTCGATGTACTGTCCCTCGCCCGTACGCTCCCGGTGATAGAGGGCGGTCAGCATGGCGAGGCTGAAGCTGTACGCGCCGATCCAATCCAGATACGAGTAGCCCCAGCCGGCGGGCATGGCGGGCTCGGGCAGCCCCGACATCTCCGACAGCCCGCTGAATGCGGCCGCCACCGGGCCCACGGTACGGAATCTGCCGTATGTGCCGACGGTCCCCATGCCCGACTGCTTCGCGACGATGATCCGCTGATCGATCTGCCGCAGCGACTCGTAGTCGAGCCCCCACCGTTCGAGCACGCCTGGCGAGAAGCCCTCGGCGACGATGTCCGAGATGCGCACCAGCCGACGGGCGATCTCGAGCCCCTTCGGGTGGGTCACGTTGAGCGACAACCCGAGCTTTCCCGGGTTCTTGTTGTTGAACTGGCCGCCCATGTCGGGATCGGCGATTCCGGGAAGCGGCGCCGTGGCACGCTCGCGCGCGGCCCGTCCGCCCACGGGGGCCATCGCGGCGAACCGCGTGTCGGGGTGCGTGTGGAATTCGACTTTGATGCTCTCGGCGCCGAATGCGGCGAGGAATCGCGTCCCCCCGGCGGAGGCGAGGTACCAGCCGAAGTCGAGGATCCGGACGCCGTCGAGCGCGAACGGCTTGTTCCAGCGCGACACCCGTGACGCCTGCACGCGTGGAGAGGTCACGGCGGGCGCCGCCGTGGCTGCGCGAGGGGCCACGGTCGCGTCGTCCTCGCCGACCAGTGGTGCTCGCCGACCGGGCACCCACGTCGTGGCGCTGCTCAGCCACTTGCTCGTCGGGTAGGGGATGGCGAGGTCGTGCTCCGGATGCTCGATCACGCTGAACGTGCCGCGAGCCGACCAATGCTCGACGCCGAGGTTTTCGTGCGGCTTCATCAGCGGCGCCCACAGCAGACCGGCCTGCTGCGCTTCTCGCCAGGGGAAGTCCTCGAAGGTGTACTTGCGGGCGAGGCGCTGGATGAGATCCATCAGCTTGGTGTTCCGCTGGAAGTCCGCGGGGTCCTCCCCGCTTCCCGGTACCCGCCGTGCAGACTCCGACGACGTATCGTCCACGCTCGCAGACACCGCCTCGAGCTCGTCGCGCATCGCAGCGTCGTGGGCGATCTCGAGGACGAACTGTGCGGTGCGTCTCGCGGCGCGCGCGTCCCCGATCTGAATCGTGAACCAGCGGCCGTCCTTCGTGCTCACGACGGTCGGCGAAGACTCTCGCTCCCCCGCGTGCCGCGCGGTCTGCCGGTGGATCGGAGCGCGACGCATGATCCAGCTCATCAGGTCGATCTCGGTGGACTTCGCGACCGCCTCGTGCACAGCGCAGGTCACGATCTGCCCGGATCCGGTCCGTTCGCGGTACAGGAGCGCGGCGACGATCGCCATCGCAAGCTGTTCTCCGGCGACGTGGTACGAGTGCCACGCCTGCGGTGCGATCGGCGGAAGATCGTACGCTCCGTCCGGGGTGGGGTCGTAGCCGCAGTTCATCACGACGCCGCCGAGCGAGAGGTGCACGAGATCGTTGCTCTTGAAATGCGCCCACGGCCCGTCGTCGCCGAATGGAGACAACCTCGCGACGACGAGGTGCGGATAACGGGATCGCAGCTCTGGCGCCGACAGTCCGAGATTCCGCAGCTCGGCCAGGGGACTCGAGTCGAGGAACACGTCGGCCGTCCCGATGAGGTCTTCGACACGGGCGCGGTCGTCCGAGGCCGTCAGATCGGCGACGACCGACCTCTTGCCGCGGTTGTACCCCCAGAAATACAGGGATGAGTTCCGATCGGGCGACTCGCCGCAGAACGGGCCGATGTCTCGAGTGCGGGCGCCCCCGGGCGGCCCGACTCGGATCACCTCGGCGCCTAGTCCTGCCAGCAGCAGCCCACAGTACTCGCCCTGCTCGTCGCCGTATTCGATAACGCGTACTCCTTCGAGCGGTGCGCGCAGCCCTGCGTCCGCAGACGAGTTCGAGACGGGGAGCGACATCACTCGGCCGTGCCCTCCTGATCGTCGGGCACGAAGCCGAGCAGCGGCGTACCGTCGGCGGTCCGCGGGAACGTCGCCCGGAGCGGCGCATCGAAGCAAGCGCCTTCGGCGTCGATCTCTGAGATCCTCGCCGTCACAAGCGGGCCTTCCTCGAGCTTTGCGAGCACGACCGAATAGGGGGTGTCGTATTGAGGCAGATAGGCCTTCCAGAAGCGGACCTTCGACCAGAGCCGGGCTCGTCCGGATGCCGTGATCCACTCGACGTCTCTGCTGAGACAGGCCTCGCACACCGGCGACGGCGGAAACTGCACGTGCTCGCAGCCGCGACACGATTGCACGCGCAGCACTCCGTTGCCGAGCCCCTCCCAGAATGGCTTGCTGATCTCGTCCACCGGCGGGAGCAGTGCCGCGACGTTCGGACGTTCGAAATCGTTCATGATGTGGCCTTCAGTGGTTCGGTGCGGAGATCACGCCCGTGCGAACAGGAACGACGTGAGCAGGGGGGAGACGCAGATGTACTGGGCGACGTCGCAGTCGGCGACCTGTCGTTCGCCGCACTCGCCCCTGACCTGTCGCACTGCCTCGACGAGCTGGTTGAACCCCTGCAGGTAGCCTTCCGCCGTGTGTCCGCCGCTGGTGTTGAGGGGGCGGATGCTGCGCCCCAGCGTGATTCCGACGTCGTCGATGTAGGCGCCCGCCTCGCCCCGACCGCAGAACCCGAAGCCTTCGAGACTGAACAGGATGGTCGGCGAGAAGTTGTCGTACACCTGGAGCGTCTTCACGTCGGCCGGGCTGATGTCAGTCCGCCGCGACAGCCGCTCCGCAACCGCTCGGGCCGCCCCGTAGTAGAAGTCCGTCTTGGCGTAGGTCGCGCTCATGTCGGCGCCGCTGGAGGCGGCGGCGATGCGCACCGGCGGCTTGCGCATCGCGCGTGCGCGCTCCTCCGTGGTGACGAGGATGGCGACCGCACCGTCGTTGATGAGCGCATAGTCGTTCAGCCGCAATGGCTCCGTGATGAAGCGCGTTTCGTGGTAGTCCTCCAGCGTGAGCGGCGTCGAAAGCACTGCACGCGGGTTGAGCGATGAGTGGCGCCTCGCCGAGACGGCCAGCTTGCCGAGCCTGTCGGGATCCTCGCCGAACTCGTAGCTGTAGCGGGCGTACATGGATGCCACCTGGGCGCCGGGCGATGTCATGCCGTGTGGCAGCCCATACGCATCCGCTCCGTCTCCGTTGGAGCCGTAGTTGGCACCGGCTGAGCGGCCCACATTGGCGTAGGCGATGAGGACGCACTCTGCAAGACCGCTGTGGATCGCCATCGCCGCATAGTGCAGTGCCATGCCCGATTGACGCCCGTCTCCCTCGAGATGGTTGGCGAAGTCGGGGCGCTCGATCCCCAGCTCGGCGCAGAGCCGCTCATAGCCGACGTCCCGAACGCAGATCACCCCGTCGATATCGTCGCGGGTGGCGCCGGCATCGTCCAGTGCGTCCAGCACGGCCTCGATGGCGAGGTCATAGCGATCGCGCACGGCGCCCGTCTTGTACTCACGATAGAGGCGCCCATAGTCGACGTCGCCGACTCCGACGACCGCAATGCCTTCGGGATAGTCCCGCTCCATATACCGTTCTTCACTCTCTTCTCGATCGAATCGTCGGGCATCTCGACGACGGCCGGACGCCGCCCGGGAGCCGTCCGCCATCTGACACGTGTCAGACGGCGCCTACTCGCGCGAGCGAGCGGCCGCTCGTCTCGATGCGCAGCACGAACCTCGTGATGAGGATGATCAGCACGGCGCAGATCGCGATCGTGAAGAACACCCACTGCGTGATCTCGGCATCCATGAGAAGCCCGAACACGATCGGTCCGATTCCGCCGCCCACCCGGCCTGCGGCCGAGGCGAAGGAAGAGCCTATTCCGCGCACCTCCGTCGGGAACAGCTCGGCGATCCAGATCTGCAGCGGAGACGACTCGTTCGCGGCGTTGTAGACGAATAGGATCGCGACGAAGACCACGGTCCAGTTGCCGAGCCCGAGCAGCGCCGGCACCGAGAGGCAGCAGACCGCCATGACCGCGTACGTCGTCATCATCGCCGGCCGCCGACCGATCCGATCAGCCGTGAAGAGCAGGACGAGGCGGCCGATGATGGACCCCACGTACAGGAGGATCGTCGTGCTGAGAGCGCCCTTCAGGTCGTAGCCGAGCGCGACGAAGAGGATCGTCGGCACCCAGACCGCCCAGCCGTAAGACTGGAACTGGTGCAAGAAGAACAGCGCCGAGGTCGCGAACGTCCGGACGGCGTACTTCGGAGAGAACAGGATCAGCCAGGCGCGCCAGGATCGGCGCCCCCCTTCTTCCTCGGACGGAGCGACGTCGTCGACCGACACATTCGCACCGAGCCTTCTGGCGACGGCGACCGCCTCGTCGAGGCGGCCCTTCTTCGCGAGCCACCGCGGTGACTCCGGAACACGGGCTCGGATCCAGAGCGCGAAGAGCGCGGGCACGATCCCGATCACGAAGAGCACGCGCCATCCGAGGGTGGGCACGACGAAGCTCGCTGTGATCGCCGCTGCGACCTGGCCGACCGGCCACATCAGACCGAGTGCTGCGAGGAAGAGGCCACGGCGCTTCAGCGGCGCGATCTCTGCCACGTAGGCGAGGTCGATCGGAATCATCGCTCCGATGAAGAGGCCCGTGATGAAGCGGAAGGCGATCAGCGACTCCGGGCTGAACGACAGCGCGCTGAGCCCGGTGAACAGGCCAACTCCGAGCACCGTGATGACCATCACGATCCGTCGCCCGTACACATCGCTCAAGAACCCGAGAGTGAGCGCCCCGATGCCCATCCCCCACAGGGATGCGCTGCCGATGAGCCCGCCTTGGAACGACGTGAGAGTCCAGTCCGCCGTGACGGACGGCAACGCGAGCGACATGATCGCGGTGTCGAACGCGTCGAAGAAGAAGCCGAGCATCGCAGCAGCCATCACCCAGTAGTGCGGGCGGCCCAGCGGCAGCTTCTCGATGATCTGGTCGATCGTGGGTCTTAGCGTCTGTCCGTTGTCCAGGTTCGGCGAGACGCGAGATCGGTCTGTCACAAAGCACCTTCAATCGTTGGAGGGCGAGACGTGAGAGACGACAACCGGATTGTCCCGTCGACATTGACAACAGAGACGCGTGGTTCGGTTGAGCTGTATCCCAGTCTGGTTACACGTGTCATCTTGACATGCAGATCTGAGACACACAAGCAAAATCTGTAATCGATTGCAGTTTTGCGATCCTCACTTCGCAGTTTCCTGGCGTTACCGTGCATCCATCCCGAATGTGGTTCCGCGCGCTTCTGCACTACTGCAATCTCAATGCAGAAGCGCTCCGGAAACTACAGGACCTAGCCGGAAACTACGACTACCCGAACTCCCCCACGGCCATATCCGTGAACCTCGAGAAGTGGCCCTGGAACGCGACCGTGATCGTGTCCGTCGGCCCGTTGCGGTGCTTCGCGACGATGAGGTCGGCCTCGCCCTGGCGGGGGCTGTCCTTCTCGTAGGCGGCCTCGCGGTGCAGGAGCACGACCATGTCGGCGTCCTGCTCGATCGAGCCCGACTCGCGCAGATCGCTCAGCGCGGGCTTCTTGTCGGCTCGCTGCTCGGGACCGCGGTTCAGCTGCGACAGGGCGATGACGGGCACCTGCAGCTCCTTCGCGAGGAGCTTGAGCGCGCGGGAGAACTCCGAGACCTCCTGCTGGCGCGACTCGACCCGCTTGCCCGAGGTCATGAGCTGCAGGTAGTCGATCACGACCATCTTCAGGCCCGCACGCTGCTTGAGCCGCCGGCACTTCGCGCGGATCTCGACGAGCGTCATGTTGGGGCTGTCGTCGATGTAGAGCGGGGCGTCGTTGATGCGGCCGCGGGTCGACGCGATCGTCGTCCAGTCGCGGTTGTCGAGCGTGCCCTTGCGCATCGACTGCAGCGGGATCGCGCCCTCGGCGCTGAGCAGGCGCATCGCGATCTCGCTGCGGCCCATCTCGAGCGAGAACACGATCGTCGGCATGTCGTGCTTGATGGCGGACGCGCGCGCGAAGTCGAGAGCGAGGGTCGACTTTCCCATCGCGGGGCGCGCGGCGATGATGATCAGCTGGCCGGCGTGCAGGCCGTTGGTGAGCTGGTCGAGCCCCTGGAAGCCTGTCGGGATGCCGGTCATCTGGCCGTCACGGCCGCGGGCCGCCTCGATCTCGTCGACCGCGGCATCGACGGCTACCGTGAGCGGCACGTAGTCCTCGGCCGCCTCGGTGCCCGTCACGGAGTAGATCTCGGCCTGCGCGTTGTTGACGAGGTCGAGCGCCTCGCCCTGACCCGAGTAGCCCATCTGGACGATGCGCGTGCCGGCCTCGACGAGGCGGCGCAGGAGAGCCCGCTCGGAGACGATGCCGGCGTAGTACCCGGCGTTCGCGGCGGTCGGCACGATCGAGGTGAGCGTGTGCAGATAGTCGGCGCCGCCCGCGCGCTGCAGCTCGCCCGTCTTGATGAGCTCGTCGGTGACGGCCACGACGTCTGTGGGCTCGCCGTGCGAGTAGAGCGAGAGGATCGCCTCGAAGATCAGCTCGTGCTTGGGGATGTAGAAGTCCGCGCCTCGCAGCGTCTCGATGACGTCGGCGACGGCATCCTTCGACAGCAGCATGCCCCCGAGCGCGCTCTGCTCGGCCAGGACGTCGTGCGGAGGCGTGCGCTCGTGCTCGCGGGGTCCGCCCAGACGTTCTTCCGAGATGTCGGCGATCGACATAGGGCGTGTCCTCCAGGGATTGGGGTGGGGCGCGTCGGCACGCACGGGGAGAAGCAGGGCGCACTGGACGCTGGCTCAGGATGCCGCGGCACCCCGCTCCGTCCTGCTCTCAGCAGAGCACGGACCCCTGACATCCGCTCCGCGTCGAACCGATTTCCGTCGCCCCCGATGGGCCGCACCCCACGCTAAGGACGCCTCATCGAGGGCGCAACCTACCCTGTGGATAACTATGTGGACAATCTGCGCGAAACGCCGTGCAGCCTGTGTACAGCACCTGTGGAGAACGTGTCGACAACGCGCGAAATCTCCGCGAAACATGCCCGCTGACCAGGGATTATTCCGCTCACATGCTGTGGAACGAGATGTGATTGAAGTCGCGGTTGAAGGTTGACCACTCGCGACGCATCTGTGCACAATTCCGCCGCTCTTCCCGCGATCGGGTTCTCGACGAGCGGCCACACGCCGTCGGAGATGCCGCCCCCTCGAGGATCGCTGTGCGTGCCACAGGCACTGGACGCCGCCGCCGCGCCGCGCTAGCGTGAGAGATCCAGGCACCCCTTACGCACGACCCGATCGGATCGTGCGGCGCTATCCGTCGTAGGAGGTGACCGTGGAGACCGCAGCGAAGCCGATGCCGAGGCTCGGGCGACTGGCCCTTCTGGGCGTGAGCCTCGCGATCGCCTGGCTCGCCGTGTCGGTCGTGCTGGGGTGGGGTTTCGCACAGGCCAGCGCCGACGACCGCGATCAGCAGACCGGCGCTGTCGCCTCGCTTCTGGACTCCGTCGGTGCGGCAGCGACCGGACTCCTCGGGGATGTCGTCTCCGATGTCCCCGAGATCATCGAGCTTCCAGCCACTCCCGCTCCCGCCGCCGCACCGGCTCCGCCGGCCCCTGCGCCAGCTCCAGCACCAGCACGGCCATCAGGCCCGGCCCCTGCGCCCGCCCCGGTCCCATCCGCGCACGACATCGTCACGACCGTCGCACCGGTCACGGCCCCGGCGCTCGATCTCGTTCCGAGCGACGCCGTCACAGCGGTCGCCGGTGACCTCGTCGATCTCGCAGAGAGCGTGCCGGTGGTCGGACAGATCGTCGCCGAGACGGGCCTGGACGACCTCGTCGAGGACGCCGGTGACCTCATCGACACGGCGCTGTCGGCGATCACGCCTGCCGACGGCGCGTCGCCCGTGCCAGACAGTCCGGCGGGCACGGTGCCCGGCTCGACCCTTCCTGCGGCGCCGCAGCCCGGCGTGCTGGCCGACCCGGCCGCGGCCGCTGCCGTACCGCTCGTCCACCGGGTCGTCCTCCCGGTGCACACCCCGTCCGTCGGCCACGGCATCCCGCCCGCCGTCGGTGAGGCGCATCTCGCCGGCGGAGGCGATCCGCGCAGTCCGGACTCTCCGCTCACAGGTGGACTCTGTCCATCGACCGTCGCCTCAGGACCCGGCGGTGCGGGTCCCGGCGCCTGGACGCTCGCCGCCCTCGATCCGCATGACGCACACCGTGCCTGGGTGCGCCATGCCGGACCCGAGGACGAGCACGCGCCTCCGGCGCCCACGTCATCCACCGACGTCTCCCCTGACTGATTCCGCCCTCGCCGCCCCCTGAGGGCGGCAGAGCATCCAGGC
Organism: Microbacterium ulmi; assembly: GCF_011759705.1. Taxonomy (GTDB): domain Bacteria; phylum Actinomycetota; class Actinomycetes; order Actinomycetales; family Microbacteriaceae; genus Microbacterium; species Microbacterium ulmi. Next base: position 1,274,395 of record NZ_JAAOZF010000001.1, read on the forward strand.
GCCCTTCAGCGCTATCGATCGGTCAACCCACAAAAGGGAGCACGACTATGCGCACTTTCATCAAGCGCGCCCTCTGGGGCACGCTTCTCGCCGGCGGCATCGCGCTGCTCGGCGCGACGGCCGCGAACGCCGCCGAGACGGACGGCGAGGGCGGCCTGCTCTCGGGCACGCAGAGCCTCGTCGACGTCGCCATCCCCGTCACGGTCAGCGGAGCATCCGTCTCGGCGGTCGGCGATGCCGGCAGCCAGGACGCCGCGGCCCCCGCGGCGGCGCCCGCATCCACGTCGCCGGCGACGACGAGCGGGACGGATGCCACGGCATCCGGATCGCAGGCGATCGCAGGCATCAGCGTTCCCGTCACGGTGACGGGCTCGGCGGTCTCGCTCGTCGGAGACAGCTCGACCGAGGGGGCCTCGCCCGCTCCCGCCGCGGCTCCAGCCGCGTCCGAGACGTCGTCGTCGACCTCGGGGGAGGACGGCCTCCTCTCGGGAACTCAGGGAGCCGTCGCCGTCACCGCCCCCGTGCAGGTCTCGGGCAACGCCGTCTCGGTGCTCGGCGACAGCACGACGGATGCCGCGGCACCCGCTGCCGCTCCATCTGAGCCGACCACGCCCGCCTCGGGCGGCACGACCAGCGGCACGGATTCCACCGCAGGCGGAACCCAGATCACAGCACCTGTCGCCGCCCCTATCACGGCCACGGGAACCGCCGTCTCCGTCCTCGGCGACAGCGCCGGCGCCGCCGCCACGGCACCGACGCCGGCACCGGCGCCGCCAGCGCCGGGCGGCACGACGACCGGCACGGACTCGACCCTCGGCGGAACCCAGGTGGCCGCACCGATCACGGCGCCCGTCACCGCGACCGGCAACGCGATCTCGGTGCTCGGCGACAGCACGACGGATGCCGCGGCACCCGCTGCCGCTCCGGCTGAACCGACCACGCCGTCCTCGGGCGGCACGACCAGCGGCACGGACTCGACCGCAGGAGGAACCCAGATCACGGCACCCGTCGCCGCCCCCATCACGGCCACCGGAACCGCCGTCTCCGTCCTCGGGGACAGCACGAGCACGAGCGCCGCGGCACCCGCTGCCGCACCGGCCGCTGTGGAACCCGGAGCCACGACCGACGGCGGCGGATCGACCCTCGGCGGAACCCAGGTCACCGCGCCGCTCGCGGTGCCGCTCACCCTCGACGGGACGGCGGTCTCCGTGGTCGGCGACAGCACGACCGTCACGCCCGCGACGCCGAGCGCGCCGGGGGACCCGAGCAGCCCCGGCGATCCCGGCACGCCCGGCGATCCCGGCACGCCCGCCGACCCCGGCCCCGGCCCCGACTCCGACCCCGGCACCCCCGTCACCGGGACCCCCGCAGGCGTCGGCGGCGCCGTCGGGTGGGCGGCGGCATCCGGTGCTCTACGACTCGCCTCGACGGGAGGGATGGACGCGCTCCCCGCGCTGCTGACGGGCCTCGGGCTCCTCGCAGCGGGAACGGGCGCGTTCGTGTCGCGGCGGCGCTCCGCGTGATGTGCGCGGGACGAACGGCGGTCCCCAGCGCCGCGTCCCGCAACGCGTGAGCGCGCGGGAGGGTCCGTCCCCAGCGGGCCCTCCCGCATTCACTCCGCGCCGGGTGCGAGGGAGGCGGCATGCCTGGATCGCCGACCCCGCACCCGGCGCGGTCCTGCGCCGGGACGGCAGAATGCCGCGACCCCCGGAGGGGCCGCGGCATCCGTCGATCGTGCCTACTTGGCGGCGACGACCTGCAGCGTGATCACGGCGGTCACGTCGTCGCGCAGACGAACCGTGGCCTCGTGCTCGCCGACCGACTTGATCGGCGAGGGGATCGAGATCTTGCGCTTGTCGAGCTCGCCGAGGCCCGCGGCCTTGACGGCGTCGGCGACGTGGTCGGTCTTGACCGAGCCGAACAGACGCCCCTCGGCGCCGGCCTTGACGGCCAGCTTGACCTTGTTGGACTCGAGGGTCTCCTTGAGCGCAACGGCGTCCTCGTGCGCGTGGATCGCACGCGCCTCGCGCGCGGCGCGGATCGACGAGACCTGCTTCTCGCCACCGCGGGTCCATGCGACCGCGAAGCCCTGGGGGATGAGGTAGTTGCGGGCGTACCCGTTCTTGACCTCGACAACGTCACCGGCGCTTCCGAGCCCGGCGACCTCGTTCGTGAGAATCAGCTTTGCCATCGGGTGCTCCTTAGCGGCCAGCGCCGGCGTAGGGCAGGAGCGCCATCTCGCGCGCGTTCTTGATCGCCTTGGCGATCAGACGCTGCTCCTGCACCGAGACACCGGTGATACGACGGGCGCGGATCTTCCCGCGCTCCGAGATGAACTTGCGAAGAGTGGCGACGTCCTTGTAGTCGATGACGCCGACACGGATCGCCTTCGCGGGGGCCGCGTTCTTCGCGCCCTTCCGCGGCTTCCGGCGGTCGCCGGTTGCCTTTCCAGCCATGGTGTTTCCTTAGTTGTGAGAGTTGATTCGACGGATGCCGCGGCATCCGGATGCCTTAGAAGGGCGTGTCGTCGCCATAGGCGCCGGGAGCGCTCCACGCGTCTGCGCCGCCCGTCGCCGACCCGGGGGTCGACCACGGCTCGTCGGCGACCTGTGCGCGCTGCTGACCGCCGCCGAACTGGCCGCCGCCACCGCCGCCACCGCCGCCCGCTGCGCGGGTGACCTGAGCGGTCGCGTACCGCAGCGACGGGCCGATCTCATCGACCTCGAGCTCGATCGCGGTGCGGTTCTGACCCTCGCGATCCTGGTAGCTGCGCTGCTTGAGGCGGCCGGTCGCGACGACCCGCATGCCCTTCGTCAGCGAGCCGGCGACGTGCTCGGCGAACTCGCGCCATACGCTCGCGCGGAGGAACAGCGCCTCGCCGTCCTTCCACTCGTTCGCGGCGCGGTCGAAGTTGCGCGGCGTGGACGCGATCGTGAAGTTCGCGACAGGGAGTCCGTTCTGCGTGTAGCGCAGCTCGGGATCAGCCGTGAGGTTGCCCACCACGGTGATGATCGTCTCGCCGGCCATCGACGTTACGCGTCCTGCTTGACGGGCTTGGCGGGACGGGCGGCCTTGCGGGCGGCCTTCTCCTCCGAGCGCTTCGCCTCGGCGGCGACGAGCGCGATGGCCTCTTCGGCGCGGAGGACCTTGGTGCGCATGATCTGCTCGCTCAGGTTCAGCTGGCGGTCGAGCTCCTGCGTCGCGTCGCTCGTGGCGGTGAAGTTGACGACGGCGTAGATGCCCTCGGTCTTCTTCTGGATCTCGTAGGCGAGACGGCGCTTGCCCCAGATGTCGACCTTGTCGATCGAGCCACCATCGTTCGTGATGACCTTCAGGAACTTGTCGAGGTTCGGGGCGACCTGGCGCTCATCGATCTCAGGGCTCAGGATGACCATGAGTTCGTACTGGTGCGTCACTAACCCACCTCCTTCGGACTAGAACGGCTGCCAGGCATTTCCCGGCAGCAGGAGGGTGTGTGCACGTGTCGCGGGCTCATGCGCCCTGTATCCCATCGGTGAGATCAGTTGCGCTGCCGGACAACCTGTACAGTCTAGCGGATGACCTGCCGGAGGCGGAATCGGCCGCAACAGTGATGCCGTGATGGCGGGAGCCCGCCATGGCGGGATGCCGGGATGCACGGGCACCGGGCAGGGTGCGCCCCCGCACCCCCTGCGACGGCGTGCGCCAGGACGGCGCGGGCGTGCGCGAGCGCCGCGCGGGTAGCGTGGCGTCATGAAGTGGACGGCGGACGTCACCGACGGCGACTGGATCCGGGAGCGCCTCGACGTGCCGTGGCGCGCGACGATGCACGACGTCGTGCCGCACGGGTTCGCCGCGTACGCGCGCATCTTCCACCCCGCCCGCCGAGACCGCCCCGTCGGCGACGAGTGGCCGGGCCTGCCGTACGCGAAGCACAGGCGCGAGTGGGACGCCTTCCAGGCGCGCGACCCGGAGATCGTCGACGAGCGCGTGAGCTGGGCGACGACGGCGGTCGCGATGGGGACCACGATGCACACGGGCGCGCAGTGGCATCGCCTCGTCGCGCCCGGGCGCATCGTCGAGAACGAGGACGGACCGCGGGATGCCGCGGGCTGGCGCTACGGCGACCCCGAGCAGGGCGACCTGGCGCCCGATCTCGTCGCCGTCGTCGCCGGGCATCTCGCCGCGCACACGACGACGCCCGACGACGGTCGCGTCGCCCTGTGGGAAGGCTTCGGCGCGCTCGTCGGATTCTTCGGCGAGTCGCCGTCGCGCGTCTTCTTCCAGATCGGCGCGCCCGAGTCCGGCGAGCTCGCACACCACAACACGATGCTCGGCCGCTCCTTCAGGGACCGGCTCAACAACGTGTTCCGCAAGCCGCAGTGGCAGGACGGCATCCTCTCGCGCGAGATCTCCGAGGGGCCGCGCCTGCAGCTGCCGGGTCGCGACTACCTGCTCTTCCGCGGCGGCGTGTCCGAGCTCGCCGATCCCGGCTGGGTGCTCAGGATGCCGTGGCGCGACCGGATCGCGGAGGAGCACGGCTTCCCGCCGGCCGCGCATTCGCCGAGCCTCGTGTGGCCGGCCGACCGTTCGTGGGTGCTCGTGACGGAGGTCGACTACGACTCGACGATCGTCGGCGGGAGGCCCGAGCTCATCCGAGCGCTGTGCTCCGACCCGCGACTGGAGGCGCTCCCCGTGCGCGAGGGGACGGCGCTCACGTGGGATGCGGACGACGTCAACCGCTGACGACGCCTCGGCCGGCCCTCCCGGTCGCGCCGGTCTACTGCTCGGAGTCCTCCTCGGCGATGCGCCCGGCATCGCCGGGGACGCAGACGGCGGAGCCCTCGAGGTAGTAGCCGTTCGGACCGGTCGAGAACGACAGCGAGCGCACGGGGCCGCCGATGCCGTAGACGACGGCGATGGCGTCGTCCACGACGCGGACCTGCATCCCGCGCTCCTCCCAGTCGGCGGCGACCTTCGCGGCATCCGCAGCCGGGTCGTCGCCGACGACCGCCGTGAACTCGCCGTAGGCGTACGAGACGCCGTCGGTGCCCTCGTCGGTCGTGCACGTCTCGGGGTCGGGCTCGTGGTTGCGGGACCATCCATCGACGCCGAGGAGCGCCGTCGTCGCGTCGATGACCTCGACCAGCCTGTCTCGGGATTCGTGCGGTGTCATGGCTTCCTCTCGTGGGGCGCATCCGCTCAGCGCGACGGTCGCGACGGTCAACGTCGCGATCGCCATCGCCGCGAGGACGCTGCGCCGGATGCCGCGCGCGCTGCCGTGTTCAGCCACCGGCCATTCCTCCCTGCTTCGCCGACTCGATGAGCGCCTGCTGCAGGACCGTCGGTCCCTTGGCCCGGTACGGCGACACGGCGTCCCCCTGTCCCGTCGTCGCGAGCGCGACATTGCGCAGCGACTCGGTGCCGGCGTCGAGATAGCCCGTGCCGCCGTCGACGTGGGTCGAGTGGTCCGTGACGGGTCGCATGCCGTTGTCGCCGTCGACGCCGAACGTGCGAGCCCCGAACCCCGCGTCGACGGGGTTCACGGGGTGCTCGTCGCTGAAGTCCCGCCCCGTCCACGCCCACTGGTCGCCCTGTCCGCCCTCGAGGAAGGGGAGCACATCGCGCGCCTGGCCCGCGTAGACCTCGTCGGCGTGGATCGCCCCTGCGTCCGATATGTGCCCTGGCAGGCCGGCCGAACCGACGCTCACGAACGTGTCGACGTGGACGCCCGGCGCGCTGAGGGCGATCGACGACGTCGTCGTGCCGTACGAGTGGGCGACGACGCTCACGCGAGGCCCGTCGTCGGCGCGGACGGCCCCGAACCCCGCGAGCGTCGCACGGAGCTTGTCGGCGCCCGCGTCGGCTCGGGCGTTCGAGAGCACGTCGAATCCGCCGTCCGCTCCGGGGACGGGCGGCGTCTCGTAGCCGATCCACGCCACCACGGCACGATCCGTGTCGTTGCCCGTGACACCGGCCTGGGCGTCGAAGATGCGCTGCGCGCCGTCTGTCCAGCCCTTCATGCCCGCCGCCGTCGTGCCCATGCCCGGCACGGCATACGTGACGCTCGCGGCGGTGTCGAGGTCTCCGACCGACACGGCGGCGAGCGGCGGCACGTCGGCGCTGAGCAGCACGAGCATGCGCGGCGCACCGCCCGCGGGTCCGCGCAGAGCCTGCCGGATGCCGACGAGCTCGTCGAGGCGTTCCTGCGCCTCGGCGATCGCGAGAGCCTGCCGGGTCATGACCGCTTCGCCGTTGACGATCATCTCCCACAGCGGCGGCATCTCCTCCGCATGCTCCAGAGCGGCCTCGGCGTCCGCGATCCGCTGCGCGAGCACCGTGCGGTTGGCACGGTCGCGAGCCCAGTAGGCGATGCCCTCGAGGCTTCCGAGCGTCGCCGGGATCGCGGCAAGGAGAAGCTCCTGCGCCTCCGACGGCACCCCGGGTCGGTCGCCGTCGAGGCTGCGCCACCATTCGGCGACGGTGTCGGCATCCGCGTGGGCGAGGTCGTCGAGGATGTCGGGGTGAGAGGCGAGGAGCGCCTTCAGGTCGGTCGCGGACAGTCCTTCGAGCAGCGCGATCCGCCCGCTCGCCGTGGACGGCGCAGCCCCGGAGAGCCGTGCGAGAGCCCCGCGGACGGCCGGACCCTCGAAGACGGCGGCGCACGCGGCATCCGCCCGCGCCCTGCGCGACACGAGCTCGTCCCACTCGCTCGCGACGGTGCGCAGCTCGCGCTGGGCGTCGCCGATGCGCCGTTCGAGCCGATCGATGCGGCTCTGCGTGTCGAGCGAGCCCCCGAACGGGCCGTCTGCCTGACGCCGCGCCGCCCAGAGGCTGCCCTCCGCCTGGCCGATCTCCTCGTCCGCTGCGGTGCGGCGCGACTCGAGTCCACGCTGGAGGTCGCGGATACCGCGGACCTCAGCTGCGTATACCGCGAGCGCCGCCGCCTGCGCGTCGAGGCCGTCCGCGAGCAGCGACAGGTCGGGCACCGTCGCAGCGAGCGACGCGACGAATCCCTGCTGCGCGTGCCCCTTCCACCCCGCGCCGGATGCATCGGCCGACGCCGCTGTCACGGCCGTGAGCGCGCGACGGACGTCGGCCGCCTTGCGCGCGCGCACAGCGCCTTGCGCACCGATCGCTTCGGGGTCGCCCGCGCCGGGGTTCGCCGCGTCGACCATCAGCACACGTCCTGCGACAGGCGTCGGTCGGCGGCTTCGAACGAGGATGCCGCGTCCGAGGGCGCCGCGGCCACGTCGCGCAGCGACAAGGCGACCGCCTCTGCGCGCACGCGCTGCTCGCTCGTCGCCGTGACGACGGCGGCGGCGACGAGCGGCGAGCCGAGTGACGCGGAGAGATCGCCGATCTGCGACCCGTCGAACGAGACCTGATCGGGAGCGGTCGCGAGGTTCGCGGAGATGCGGCGCAGCTGAACGACGTCGACGACGAGATCGGTCATGTGCCTCCCCGGCTCGATCAGGCGGACGTCCCGCCAGCCTATGCCGTGGCAGGCCGCGCGTCAGGCCCATGTGGAGCTGTCGCGGATCGTTCGCCGGGCGTGTCGGAATCGCATCTTGCGCGCTACTGCGCATGGCGTGGTACCGTGCCGTCAATATGAGCGGATTCTCGACCGGAGGGTGATCGTGTGGATACGACGCAGCTGCTGAAAGGGGTGCTGGATGCCGCGGTGCTCGCGGTCGTGCAGCACGACGACGGATACGGGTACGACATCGTGAGGCGGCTGCGCGACGCGGGTCTGGGAGATGTCGGGGACGCCTCGGTCTACGGGACGCTCCGCCGTCTCTACAGCGCCGGCGCGCTCTCGAGCTATGTCGTCCCGTCGGACGGCGGCCCGCACCGCAAGTACTACGCCATCAACGCGCAGGGACGCGACATGCTCGCGACACAGCGCACCGACTGGGCCCATTTCGCCAGCGCCATGTCAGGACTGCTCGCGGAGTCGACATCTGCCAACAAGACGCTGCGCACGATCGGAGAGAACCGGTGAACTCGACACTGCCCACCATCGACGCCCGGATCTCGGCCTTCGCCGCAGCGGTCCGCGCGGAGCTCGCCGACCTCCCCGGCGACGACGTCGACGAGCTCGTCGACGGGCTCGAGGCCGACCTCGCCGAGCAGGCCTCCGAGAGTGCCGACTTCGCGATCCCGGATGCCGCGGCCTACGCCGCAGAGCTGCGCTCCGCAGCGGGATTCCCGGACCGCAGCGCGGATGCCGCGGTTGCGCGTGTGCCGCTGCGCACGAGAGTCGCGACGGGGCTGGTCGCGGCATCCGGTCGCATTCGATCGTCGCGCGTCGGCGCCTGGCTGCTCGACCTGCTCGTCGCCCTTCGACCGGTGTGGTGGATCGCGCGGGGCTGGGCGCTGTTCGCGATGCTCTCACCGCTTCTCGGAAGCACGAACCGCGTCGTCGGCTTCCCCGCGCAGAACGGGGCCGCGTGGCTGCTCCTGCTCGGCTTCATCCTGCTGAGCGTGCAGTGGGGCCGCGGGCGCTGGGCGCCCGTGGCGTGGCTGCGCGTCATCCGGATCATCGTCAGCATCGTGACCGCGATCGCGCTGCCGTTCCTCGTCGGAGGCGCGATCGCGTCCACCCGCAGTCTGCTCGACTACACGGCGATCGAGTACATCGACAGCAGCCAGCCGGGCCTCACGATCGACGGGGAGCGCGTGCGCAACCTGTTCGCGTACGACTCGGACGGCAACCCGCTCACAGACGTGCAGCTCTTCGACCAGAGCGGACGCCCGCTCACGACGATCGGGCGTTCGATCTCGCGCGACAGCCAGTGGGACGAGTACTTCTACGGCGGCGGCGGGCCCGTGCCCGTGCCTCTCACCGCCCCGGGGCGCACGCCCGTGTGGAACGTCTTCCCGCTGCGCGAGATGCCGGCCTTCTCCGTCGACCCCGACCCCTCGTCGGCGCTGCTGCCGGACTTCCCCTTCCCGAAGATCCCCGCGGTGCAGAGCTCGGTCGACCCCTCGCCGACGCCCAGTCCGACCGCCGATGGCACGAATCCGACGCCGACGCCGACGGACGGCGTCCTCGAGCCGACGCCCACGCCGACCGAGGCGGTGCAGCCGTGAGCCTCATCGCAGGCCTGCCCGGCCAGCGGACCGTGAGCGTCGACGTCACATTCCTCGTGCGGCAGGCGCTCGCGGCCCAGGCCGGGGACGGCGGCGAGGTCGCGGCATCCGTCCCCGAGGCGGCGGGGCAGGCGCGCGAGACGAGGCCGGCTCGCGCGACAGGCTGAGCGCCTCCCCGCGTCGTGGCGCGGTGGGCGGCCCTGCTGCACGTCAGGTGCGGGCGGCCCACCACGCGCGCAGACGCCGTTCCGCCTCGTCCTCGCCGACGATGCCCTCGTCGAGCCGGATGTCCATGAGGAACCTGTACGCCTCGCCGACCTCGCGGCCGGGCGTGAGGCCCAGGATCTCCTGGATGCGGTTGCCGTCGAGCTCGGGGCGCATGGAGTCGAGCTCCTCCTGCGCCGCGAGCTCGGCGATGCGCCGCTCGATGTCGTCGTAGGCGGCGCGCAGCCTCGTCGCCTTGCGCTTGTTGCGCGTCGTCACATCGGCACGCGTCAGGATGTGCAGACGTTCGAGCTCGGGGCCGGCATCCCGCACATAGCGGCGCACCGCCGAGTCGGTCCAGGCGCCCTCCGCGTAGCCGAAGAAGCGCAGGTGCTGCTCGATGAGCTGGGCGACCGAGCCGATCGTGCCGGAGTCGAACCGCAGGGCCTGCAGCCGCTTGCGGGCGAGCCGCGATCCCTTGACGTCGTGATGATGGAAGGTCACCCCGCCCCCCGGCTCGAGCTTGCGGGTCGCGGGCTTGCCGATGTCGTGCAGGAGCGCCGCGATGCGCAGAGCGACGTCGGGCCCGGCATCCGGATGCCGTTCGTGCTCGAGATCGATCGCCTGGCGCAGCACCGTGAGGGAGTGCTCGTAGACGTCCTTGTGATGGTGGTGCTCGTCGACCTCCAGGCGCAGCGCGGGGATCTCGGGAAGGAACTCGTCGACGAGCCCCGTCTCGACGAGGATCCGGATGCCGCGCACGGGGTCGTCCGTCTGCAGGAGCCGCACGAGCTCCGCCTGGATGCGCTCGGGGCTCACGATCTCGATCGTCGCGCGCAGCTGCTCGATCGCGGCGAGCGTGTCTGCCTCCACGGCGAATCCGAGCTGCGACGAGAAGCGGGCGGCGCGCAGCATCCGCAGCGGATCGTCGCCGAAGCTCACGCGCGGGTCGACCGGAGTGCGAAGGATGCCGCGCACGAGGTCTTCGACGCCGCCCGTCGGGTCGACGAGCGTGCGGCCCGGCACGCGCAGGGCCATCGCGTTGACGGTGAAGTCGCGGCGGGCGAGGTCGCCGTCGAGCGTGTCGCCGAACTCGACCGTGGGCTTGCGGGTCGTGCCGTCGTAGCTGTCGGCGCGGAACGTCGTGATCTCCACCTGCTCGCCCGCGACGCGCGCCCCGATCGTCCCGAAGGCGCGGCCGATGTCCCAGTGGGCGGTCGAGATGGGTGTGACGATGCGGAGGATGTCGTCGGGCCGCGCATCCGTCGTGAAGTCGAGGTCGTGCGTCGGCCTGCCCAGCAGCGCATCGCGCACGGGGCCGCCCACGATCGCGAGCTCGAACCCGGCGTCGGCGAACACTGCCGCGACGGTCGCGACGACGGGGGACTCGGCGAGCGCGGCGAGGCGCGCGATGCCCTCGGCCATGTTGAGCATGCTCCGAGCCTATCGAGGGCTCTCCCTCGATCCCGCCCGCCGGCGACCGTGCGCCGCCGGCGCTCTTCCCCCGGCGACCGTCAGGACCCGCGGAGCGCGACGGCTGCGTCGGGCTGCACGCGGTCGATGATGCCGGCGAGGCAGTCGACGGCGAGCGCGACGATGTCGTCGGTGGGCAGATCGCTGCCCAGCGCCGCGTCGACGAGCGTCTGCTCGACGAATGCGATCCAGGAGCGCACCGCGATCCGCAGGGCGGGAGAGACCGCGACGCCGGTCTCGTCGAAGACGTCGAGCACGCGTGCGGTCTGCGCGAGCCGCGCCGCCTCGACGAGCTCGCGCGTCTGCCGATCGCCGCTCGCCGTGCCGCGCACCATCGACGAGAACGTGCCGCCGTGGCCGCGCACGAACTCCACCGTGCGGCGCAGGGTGTCGTCCAGTCGCGCCGCGGGAGGCAGGTGCGGCTGCGGCTGCGTCGCGGCGAGCATGGCCTCGGTCGCGGCCTCCAGCACGGCACGGTGGAAGCCCTGCCGTGATCCGAAGTAGTGCGAGAACAGCGCGCGCGACACTCCGGCACGAGCGGAGAACTCCTCGAACGAGATGTCGTCGAGCTCGCGATCGGCCAGCGCCGCGACCCCGAGCGAGATGAGCTGCGCGCGGCGGTCGTCGGGCCGCAGCCGGGTACGGGCGCCCGCTCCTGCGGAGCTGCCGGTCGCAGGCGAGGCGGACATGGTCCGAGCGTACTCGCCGGCCGTGGATGAGATTGTTGTCATCTCGTCAACAACGTATTGACCGACGGTCAGCAATCCCCGTAGCGTCTCGTCGGGCGGCGAAGGCGCCGACCCGGCCCGGGCGTGCCTCGGGCGCTTCGCATCGAGGAGGATCCATGAAGCTCAGCCGACTGACCGCTACCCGCACCGGGCGCGCCGCGCTCGCGGCCGTGCCCGTGGGGATCGTCGCCGCCGTGCTCACGGGCGGTGTGGCCAACGGCGCCGTGCCGGTGTCGTTCGCCGTCTCGGGCGGCCAGTTCAAGATCACGGCATCCCACCTCGAGGGCACGGGGTTCTCGCAGTACGGCGGTGTCGTGGCCGACACGGCGGGAGCCTCGCACTCCGTCGCGATCTCGAACATCGCACAGGCGTCGCTGACCGACCTGTGCCAGTCGGTCGTCACCGAGACCCCCCTCGGCAGGATCGGCCTCATGATCACGGCGGGCGGCGGCGGCGCCCCCGCGACCGCGACCGACCTGCAGATCGGCCTCACCGACCTGCAGGGCGACGCGACGTTCGGCAACATCCGCATCGGCGTCGACGCGTCGACCGTCGCGACCGAGTCGAAGGGGACGGCGGGCGACTTCGCACAGGACTCCGACTCCATCACGATCGAAGGCCTCAAGCAGACCGCCTGGACGACGCAGGCCGGCGTCTTCACGCTGACAGGGCTGCACCTGCGGCTCACCGACGGCGAGGAGTGCTTCTGATGCGCGCGGCGCTCGCCTGGGCGCGGCGGCGCCCGTCGATCGGCGGCCTGCTCACGGTGCTGTCCGCCCTCGTGCTGTTCTTCTCGGGCCGCCTCGAGGTCGGCGGCATGGAGGTGCAGGTCGGGATGCCCGGCATGCAGACCACGATCCTGCCCGTCGTGCTCGCGGTCGCCGGCGCTCTCGCCGTCGTGATGCCCGCGCACCACGTCTTCTACGGCGTCGTCGTGCTCGCGGCATCCCTCTACTCGCTCGTCGCCGTGAACCTCGGCGGGTATGTCGTGGGCATGGTGCTCGGCTGCGTCGGCGGCATCGTGATCGTGTCGTGGATGCCGCGCCGCGCCATCGCGGCCGGCTCGGGCAGGCCTGCGCCCGGCGACGAGGCCCCCGGCGGCGACACGTCGGGCCCCGCCACGATGCGATCTGCCGACGACGAGGGGCAGGCGGACGCGACCCGTTCGGCCCGGCGCGCGCGTCTGCGCAGCGCGACACGGGCGGGGGTGGCGTGAGGGGCCGCTCCGGCGTCGCCGCGGCCGCGGCCGGTCTCGTCCTCGCGGGGGTGTTCGCGGTGCCCGCGCCCGCCCTGGCCGCGGACTGCGCACTGGGCGACCTCGGCGTGTGGCTCGGCGTGTGCTCCCGCGACCCCGCGCCCTCGCCGACCCCGCAGCCGAGCGAGCCCGGAGGATCGCTGCTGCCGGGCGACCTGCTTCCCGGCATCCTGACCCCCGACGCACCCTCGAGCCCCGACGCACCCTCGAGCCCCGACGCACCCACCGACCCTGCCGCGTCGCCCGCCCCGACGGCCGAGCCCGATCCCGGAGCCCCCGTTCTCACGGCCGACCCGCCCGTGCTCTCGGGCACCGGCCTGCGGCTCGAGGGGCTCAGCGGCATCGCGATCGTCGAGGTCGCGCACGCCGACGGCTCCACGGGACGCGCACTGCGCATCTCGGCCGACACGGTGGTCGTCGACGGCTTCGCCCTCGACGTGCCCGGCGACGGAGGTGGTCTCGACAACCACTCGACGCGGATGACCGCGAGCGGACACGTCGTCGTCTACGCGGACTCGATCACCGGCATCCTGCGATCGAACGCCGAGATCGTGATCGACACGCTGAGCGCCCCGCCGTCGCCCGAGACGCTCTCCGAGCTGACGAGCATCCACATCCCGCTCGTCGGCATGATCGCCGATCGCGTCGTGCACACGCAGTCGCACCAGCAGACATACGACGGCGCGGGCTGACGGGGCCCCACCCGGGCCCGGTCAGCGCTGACGGATCCGTTCCGGCCGCCCGGGGCCCCGGTCAGGCGAAGCGCAGGAAGCCTGTGAACACGAGCTCGCGCACGCGCGGCAGGAGATCGGCGCGGAGGGCCGCGGCATCCACCTCGAGCAGATCGGCGATCGCGGCGACGAGCGCGCCCACCGGCAGGTCGCCGTCGCACGCGCCGACGAGGGCCGCGAGTCCGGGGTCGACCTCGAACGAGCGCGCGAACCCGCCGCCCTGTCTCAGCTCGATGATCGTCGGATCCTCGACCCCAGGGAGGTGGTGGCGCGCCTCCGTGACGTCGCCCGCGACGACGAGCGCCGCGGCGGCGAGGTCGTCGTCCGAGAGCGGCGCGAGACGGTCGTGCGCGGCGAGCGCGGCGGCCAGATGAGGTCCCAGCGCATCGCGCACGTGCTGGCCGACGCGCTCGTACCGCTCGAGCGTCGGCGCGCCCGCCGCTCGGCGCAGGAGCACGTATCCGAACCCGATGCGCTCCACCGCGCGAGAGGCGAAGTCGTCGAGCCACGCGTCCACGAGGCGCGCGAAGGCCGGCGTCCCGGGGAGTGTCCCGCCGTCGCGGATCCAGAGCTCCGCGTACTCGAGCGGGTCGAGGGACTCCCGCTCGACGACCCACGCGTCGAGCGGGACGGGGGATGCCGCGACCCACGACCGCACGCGCTCGAGCCCGTCGACCCCGCCGCGCGTCTCCCAGTTCCCGAGCAGCTGCGCGACCCCGCCGGAAGCCAGGACGCCGCCCACCCGCGAGACGAACCCCGCGACCAGATCGTCGCCGACCATGCCGCCGTCGCGGTACTCGTAGGCGGGCACGCCGTCGACGCGCGGTGTGATCACGAACGGCGGGTTCGACACGACGCGGTCGAACTCCTCGCCCTCGACAGGCTCGAACAGGCTGCCGGCGCGCACGTCGATCGCGTCCACCCCGTTCAGCCGCGCGTTCAGGCGCGTGAACCGCAGCGCGCGCTCCGACACGTCCGTCGCTACGACGCGCTCGGCGAAGCGGCGGGCACGGAGGGACTGGATGCCGCACCCCGTGCCGATGTCCAGCACCGACCGCGCAGGCGTCGGCAGCTGGAGCGCCGCGAGCGTGAGCGAGGCGCCGCCCACGCCGAGGACGTGGTCCTCTGGCAGGGGCGCTGCCAGAGCGGCCTCGTCGAGGTCGCTCGCGACCCACCACTCGACGGCGCCCGCGTCGTCGGCGAACTCCTGCGGGCGGATGAGAGCGACGGGCGCGACGTCGGGTCCGGATGCCTCGGCCAGCCCCAGAGCGGCGAGGCCGGAGACGCCCGTTGCGGCGAACGCCGCCGAGACCGATGCGGCCGGCTGCGGCATCCCGAGCACGAAGAGGCGGGCGACGACGGCGAGCGGGTCGTCGCGCAGGGCGAGGGCGCGCAGTGCCGGACCGCGCAGCCCGCGGGCGATCGCGGCGTCCGCGGACGGACCCCACGCCGCCCTCAGCGACGCGGAGTCGAAGCCCGCCGCGGCGAGGTCCGCCGCGAGCGCACGGCACAGCGCGGGATCGGGGTCAGGGAGCACGGATCCATTCAACCGCGGACGGCCCGCCGGGCGCTCGAAGCGTCGGACCGTAGAATCGCAGTCGATCGTGCGGTCCGGACATCGCACAGGAGCGAACCCCACCCATGACCGTGTCCCCCACGCACCACGCAGCGCGCCGCGGCCTCCGTGCGCGCCTCGGCGCGGCGATCGTCGCGGCCGTCGCCCTCGTGCCGCTGCTCGCGACGCCCGCGCTCGGCTCGGCATCCCCGGACCCTTCGCCCACGCCGACCCCGACGGGCGTCGTCGGGTTCACGCTCGCTCCCGTCGGCAACGGGCTCGTGCATGCGGGCGAGCCGCTCGTGGCGTCGGTCACGCTCCAGAACGGGACGGATGCCGCGACTCCCGCCGGTCCCGTGACGCTCGCGCTGGGCTCGGCGCCGCTGCGCGACCGCTCGGCTCTGGACGCATGGCTCGGGGGCGACACGTCGGACGTCGCGCTTCAGGAGGTCGGGGCGACGACGCTGACCGACGTGGCCCCCGGCGCGGAGGACACGGCTGCGATCATCGTGGCCGCCGACCCCGTGCTCGGCGGGCGCGGGCCCGGCGTCTATCCCCTCGCCGCGAGCTTCGACGGCCCCGAGGGCACGCTCGTCTCGACGAGCGCCATGATCGTCCCGGACGACGCCGTCGCCGAGACGGGCGTCGGCATCGTCGTCCCCATCACGGCGGGTCCCCTCGCCGAGGGACTGCTCACCTCCGACCAGCTCGCAGCTCTCACGGCACCCGACGGCGCCCTCTCCAGCGCGCTCGACGCCGTGGAGGGCACGAGCGCGATCCTCGCCGTCGATCCGGCGGTCCTCGCCGCGATCCGCGTGCTCGGCACGTCCGCCCCCGCGTCGGCCAGTGCGTGGCTCGAACGCCTCGACGCGCTGACCAACTCGCGCTTCACGCTGCAGTTCGGCGACTCCGACATCGCGCCGCAGCTCGACAGCGGACAGCCGCGACCGCTCGGCCCGACCTCGCTGCAGTATGCGATGAGCCCCGCGGACTTCATCCCCCCTGCGCCGACGCCCGAGCCGACGCCCACCGCGACGCCGACCCAGACGCCGACGCCCACCCCCACCCCGACGCCCACCGCCGACCCGAGCGCGCCCGTCTACCCGACGCTTCCCGAGCTGCTCGACGTCGCCGGCGAGCGCCCGGCCGTGTTCTGGCCTGCCGACGGCACCGCCTCTGCGGACGTCGTCTCGACGCTGGGCGCCATCACGTCCGGCGAGACGACCTCGCTGACGCTCGTGCCGTCCACCTCGACGACAGAGGGCGCGTCCGGCGCGACCGTCACCGCCCGCGGCATGGCGGGCGACGCCGCGGTGCTCGTCTACGACGCCGCGATCTCGCAGGCGCTGCAGGACGCATCGAGCCTCGACGAGCCCGCACTGCGCGGCGCACCGCTCACGGCGGCGACGGCGCATCTCACGCTCGCGGTCGCCGACGCCGGCGGTGCTCCGCTCCTCGTGACGCTCGGACGCGACGCCGATCGCAGCCGCATAGGGCTCACGGCGGCGCTCAGTGCGGTGACGCACACGGCGGCGACCCACCCCCTCACGCTCGAGGCGTTCGAGACCGAGCCCGCCTCGGCCGTCGACCTCGTCGACGTGGAGCAGGATGCCGCGCGCACGGCCGCGGCATCCGCGTTCTCGGATGACGAGGCGCGCCTCGCGCGTTTCGCGACGATCCTCGACGAGCCCTCGCTGCTGCTCGGTCCGGAGCGGTCCTCGACGCTGCAGCTGCTGGGCGTCTCCTGGCTCGCGGACGCAGACCGGTGGGCGACGGCGGTCGACGAGCATCGCGCCGCCACGGCGAGGACGATCGACGGCGTCGGGCTCCTGCCCGTGCCCGACGTGCAGCAGATCAGCCCGAGCGCCGACATCCCCGTGTGGATTCACAACGACCTCCCCTACGCCGTCAACGTCGTCCTGTACGCGACGCCCGACGATCTGCGCCTCGATCTGCAGCCCTCGATCCCCGTCACGGCGCCCGCGAGCACGAACACGCGCGTGCTGATCCCCGTGAAGGCCCAGATCGGGTCGGGCGACGTCGGCATCACGCTGCAGCTGCGCAGTCCCACCTACGAGCCGATCGGCCGGTCGCAGGTCGCGAACGTCACGGTGCGCGCCGACTGGGAGCGCTACGGGCTCATCGCGCTCGGCGTCATCGTCGGCGGACTGCTCGTCGTGGGAGTCATCCGCACGATCCGCCGCCGCGGTCGTGCGAGGCGCGCGGATGCCGCGACCGGCGATCACGACACGGCGACGGATGCCGCGGCCCCCGCCGCTGCGGCCGGCACCGCGCCCGCCGCCGAGGAGACGCGTTCGTGAGCGGGATCGGGCGCGCGAGCGTCCTCATCGGGGCGGGCACGCTCGTCTCGCGCGTCACCGGCCTGCTCCGTTCGATCGTCCTGGTCGCGGCGATCGGCGCGGCGGCGTCGGCGGACGCGTTCAACGTCGCCAACCAGCTGCCCAACAGCATCTACATGATCGTGTCGACGGGCATTCTGACGGCCGTCATCGTGCCGCAGATCGTCATGGCGAGCCGGGCCCAAGACGGCGGTCAGGCCTTCATCTCGAAGCTCTTCACGCTCGGCACCGTGATCCTGCTCGCCGTGACGGCGCTCGCGGTCGTCGCGGCACCGCTGCTGGTCAATCTCTACGCCTCGGGCCTTCCCGGATCGCAGGGGTTCAGCCCCGAACAGCTCGAGCTGGCGACGACGTTCGCGTACTGGTGCCTGCCTCAGATCTTCTTCTACGGCCTGTATGCCATCGTCGGAGAGACGCTCAACGCACGACGCATCTTCGGCCCCTTCACATGGGCGCCGATCGTCAACAACATCGTGTCGATCGCCGGCTTCACGCTCTTCATCGTGCTGTTCGGCGGCGGCCAGAAGCCCGTCGCCTCCATGACCCCCGCGATGACGACCCTCATCGGCGCGAGCGCGACGCTCGGCATCGTGCTGCAGGCGGTCGTCCTCCTGCTGTTCTGGCGGCGCACGCGCCTCGCGCTGCACGCGGACTTCCGCTGGCGCGGCATGGGGCTCGGCCTCATCGGCAGGCTTGCGGGCTGGACGTTCCTCATGGTGCTCGTGGGCCAGCTCGCCGCGATCGTGCAGACCAACGTCTTCGCCACGGCGTCCGCCGTCCATGAGCCCGGGCAGACGATCGCGGGGAACGCGGGGCTCATCTTCATCCTCCCCTACTCGATCATCGCGCTGTCGATCGGGACCCCGTACTTCACGCAGCTCAGCGAGCACGTGTCGGCGGGGCGCCATGCGGAGGTGCCCAGAGACATCAGCACGAGCGTTCGCGTCACGGCTCTGCTCATCGTCCTGTCGACGGCGGCGCTCGCGGCGGCCGCCGTTCCCGTGTCGCGCGTGTTCACGACGTCGTCGGATCAGGCCGTGGATGCCGCGCTCGTCCTCGGGGCCTACCTCGTCGGACTCGTCCCGATCGGCATCCTGTTCACGGTGCAGCGCACGTTCTACGCGTACAACGACACCCGCACGCCCTTCTTCTTCACGCTCGTGCAGGCGGCGATCGCCGCGGGCCTGGCCGCGGCCGCGCTCGCCCTGCCTCCCGAGATCCGCGCCGCAGGCGTCGCCCTCGGCCAGTCGGTGTCGATCCTCGTGCAGGTGATCCTCGCCACGATCCTGCTGCGGCGGAAGGTCGGCGCGCTTCGCGTGCGGGTGTGGATGCTGTCCCTCGCCCGGTTCGTCGCCGCCGCCATCCCGGCGGGGGCCGCGGGCTGGCTCACGTTCGAGCTGCTGGGCGGCGTCGACGGATGGACCGCGTCGAGCGTCGTCCTGGGCGCGCTCGGCACCGTCGTGATCGGCGGTGTCACCGCTGTCGTCTACTTCGCCCTGCTCGCCCTCCTGCGAACGCCCGAGCTCGCGCCCGTGGGGACGCTGCTGCGCCGGTTCCTGCCCACGCGCTGAGCCGGGGCTCCAGGCGGGCGGCGGCATCCGTCTTCGTCATCCGGGTGGTTCCCAGCGGGTCCGGAATGCGGCGCGGCTACCATTGGTTGAGTTACCCGGAACCACACGAAGGGGGCGCACGTGCGTCAGGTGATCATCATCGGATCGGGCCCGGCGGGCTTCACGGCGGCCGTCTATGCGGCGCGCGCGAACCTGTCCCCTCTCGTCGTCGCGAGCTCGGTCGAGGTGGGCGGAGAGCTCATGAACACGACGGAGGTCGAGAACTTCCCCGGGTTCCCCGAGGGCATCATGGGCCCTGAGCTCATGGCGAAGATGCAGGAGCAGGCCGAGCGCTTCGGCGCCGAGGTGCTCTACGACGACGCCGTCGAGCTCGACATCGATGGCGCGGTCAAGCGAGTGAGACTCGGCAGCGGAGCCGTCCACGAGGCCGACTCGCTCGTGTTCGCGACCGGCTCCGCTCCTCGCAAGATCGGCATCGCCGGCGAGCAGCGGCTCTCCGGTCACGGCGTGTCGTACTGCGCGACGTGCGACGGGTTCTTCTTCCGCGAGCGCGTCATCGCCGTCGTGGGCGGCGGCGACTCCGCGATGGAGGAGGCGACGTTCCTCACGAAGTTCGCGTCGAAGGTCTACATCATCCACCGCCGCGGTGAGCTGCGCGCCTCCAAGATCATGCAGGAGCGCGCGTTCAAGAACGACAAGATCGAGTTCGTGTGGAACAGCGAGGTCGTCGACATCCTGGGAGAGGATGCCGTGACCGGCGTCGTGCTGGAAGACACCGTCGACGGCTCGCGTCGCGAGCTCGCGCTCGAGGGCGTCTTCGTCGCGATCGGCAACGACCCCCGCACCCACCTCGTGCACGGCAAGCTCGACCTCACCCCCGAGGGGACGGTGTGGGTCGACGGTCGTTCGTCGCGCACCTCGGTGCCCGGTGTGTTCGCAGCGGGCGACGTCATCGACCCGACGTATCGTCAGGCCGTGACCGCGGCCGGCAGCGGCACCGTCGCGGCGCTGGATGTCGAGCACTACCTGGCGGCGCTCGGCGAGGCCGGCGCCCCTGAGGTGGACGCCGCGCAGATCGACGACCTGACGGCGGCCGACGCCGCCTGAGGGCGCACGCCGCGTTCCCGCGGAACAATCCCGGCGGCGCGGGTGTTGTGATGCACTGAAGACTTCCCGACGAAGGAGATGCAACGAATGACTGCGAAGGCTACGAGCTCGAGCACGTGGGATGAGGACGTTCTGAAGGCCGACGGCCCCGTCCTCGTCGACTTCTGGGCCGCATGGTGCGGACCGTGTCGCATGGTGGCCCCCGTCCTCGACCAGATCCAGTCGGAGAACCCCGACAAGATCACGGTTCTCAAGCTCAACGTCGACGAGAACCCGGATCTCGCGATGAAGTACCAGATCACCTCGATCCCCGCGATGAAGGTGTTCAACAAGGGTGAGGTCGAGACCACGATCATCGGCGCCAAGCCGAAGTTCGCGCTCGAGAACGACCTGGCTGCGTACCTGGCCTGATCCACGGCCCGGCGCGAGTCGCCCCGGCCGCTTGGTTTCACCGAGCGACCGGGGCTTTCTCTTTCATTCCGTTCGCGGCATCTTTCCGCTGGTCCGCGCACGGCGGTGGGAGGCGGTCGCGGGCCGAGCGGATCGCCGCGATCGTCGGGTGCGCGCTACCGGGACTCGGCCTGCACGACGGCATCCCACGGGCGATGGCTCTCCGTCTCGCCGAGCAGGCGCCACACGGCGCGGGTCAGCGGCGGGTAGTCGAGGGCGATCTGCCGCAGCACCCGGTAGTGCCGCGCCCGATTGGGCCGCGCACCGCCGTTGGCCGCGATGTTCTCGGCACGGAGGATGAGGACGACGAGCTCGTCGACCGTGGGCAGGTCTTCCATGAAGTCCCATGGGTCTTCGCCCGCCCTCAACCGCTCGGCGATCACGGCGGACAGCTCGTCACTCGCCTCGGCGCGCAGCAGTTCGAGGCTCGCCCTGCGGCGGGTCGTCTCATCGTTCTGCGGCACCCTTCCAGCCTACGACGGGCGTCGGACGCAGCGAGTGCGTCACGCTGGCCGCGAACGATCGGGCTCGGTCGGCGGCACAGGTGTGCCGTGCGCGGACGACGCGAGTCAGCGGGCGCCGAAGCTGGACTCGCCCAGTTCCTCCAGAATCCGATTGAGATCCTGGATGGTCGCAAAATCAACCGTGATCTGGCCTTTTCTAGCCCCGAGCGAGACACGCACGCGGGTGTTGAGACGGTCGCCGAGCCGCTCGGCGACCTCGTCCAGATAGGCGCGGCGCGCACCAGCCTGGGGCTTGACGCTCGGGCGGGCTCCGGCATCCGGCGCCTTCGAGGCCGCCTCCGCCGCGCGGACGGAGAGGTCTTCGTTCACGATCTTGTCGGCAAGGCGCTGCATGGCCTCGGGCGTCTCGAGCGAGAGGATCGCTCGCGCGTGACCCGCCGTGAGCACGCCGGCGGCGACGCGCTGCTGTACGGGCACCGGCAGCTTGAGGAGGCGGATCGTGTTGCTGATCTGCGGGCGCGAGCGGCCGATGCGGGTCGCCAGCTCCTCCTGCGTGATGCCGAAGTCCTCGAGCAGCTGCTGGTAGGCCGACGCCTCTTCGAGCGGGTTCAGCTCGGATCGGTGCAGGTTCTCGAGCAGGGCGTCGCGCAGAAGGTGCTCGTCGGCTGTGTCGCGGATCACCGCGGGGATCGAGTCGAGGCCGGCCTCGCGCGCGGCGCGAGTGCGTCGCTCGCCCATGATGAGCTCGTACGTGCCGTCCCCCGTGTCGCGGACCACGACGGGCTGCAGCACCCCGAACTCGCGGACGCTGTGGACCAGCTCGGCGAGGTCGTCGGGGTCGAACACCGTGCGGGGCTGCCGAGGGTTCGGAACGATCTTGTGCGGGTCGACGTGAGCGAGCCGTGCGCCGGGAACGGCCACGAGCTCGACGGGCGCCGACTCGTCGGCGGCGACGTCGGTCTCGACTCCGGTGACCGCCTCGGCGACTGCGGTCGTCGCGCCGCGCGCGGGCGCGACGTCGGCCTCGGCGCGCTCCCGCACCGGCGCCGGTGCGCCGGGGAAGAACACGTCGACGGGACGCGACTCGGCGGTGGTCTCGTTCGTGGGGATGAGTGCGCCGATGCCACGCCCCAGACCGGTTCGCTTGGCCATCAGGAGACCCCTTCGTTGTGTGCGGGAACCGATTCGGGCTCCGCGTGTGATGCATGCTGTGACGTGCCATCTGAGCTGTCGACGCCCTCGCGGACCCTGTCGAGGCTCGTCCTGCCGAGGCTGCTCTGATTCGGCGCCGTGCCCTTGCCTGGCCCCTCCGCGAGCTCGCCGCGCCGGACGATCTCCACCGCCGCCTCACGGTAGGCGACGGCACCAGCAGACTGTCCGTCGTACGCGATGACGGTCTGCCCGAAGCTGGGGGCCTCCGATACGCGCACGGAACGGGGTATCAGCGTGTCGAGCACTTCGGCGGGGAAGTGCTGTCGAACCTCGTCGGCCACCTGCTGTGCGAGGCGAGTGCGGCCGTCGTACATCGTGAGAAGGATGGTCGAGAGGCTCAGCGTCGGGTTGAGGTGCTTCTGGATCATGCGGACGGTGCCGAGGAGCTGGCTGAGCCCTTCGAGGGCGTAGTACTCGCACTGGATGGGGATGAGCAGTTCGTGCGCCGCTGTGAACGCGTTGATCGTGAGCAGGCCGAGCGACGGGGGGCAGTCGATGAGGACGAAGTCGAGGGGACTCTCGAGCGTTCCGAGGTACTCGTCGAGCGCCGTGCGCAGACGGTGTTCGCGGGCGACCTGCGACACGAGCTCGATCTCCGCGCCGGCGAGGTGGATCGTGCTCGGGGCGCAGAACAGGTTCGGCGATTCCGGGCTCGTCTGGATGATCTCGGCGAGAGGGAAGTCGTCGATCAGCACGTCGTAGACGCTCGGGATGTCGGCGGTGTGGGGCACACCGAGGGCCGTCGAGGCGTTGCCCTGCGGGTCGAGATCGATCACGAGCACGCGGGCGCCGAGTGAGGCGAGGGATGCCGCGATGTTCACCGTCGTCGTCGTCTTTCCGACTCCGCCCTTCTGATTCGACACGGTGAGCACCCGCGTCTGGCCGGCGAAAGTGAAGTCGACGGCGTCGAGCACGCGTCGACGCGCGGACAGGTCCGCGAGCTCGCGCGCGATCGGGCTGTCATCGAAGGAGAAGGATGCCGAGGCCGTGGACTCCTCGGGATGTTTCACGTGAAACGTTCCTTCCGTCGTGTTTCGCGGGTCCTTCCACTCTAGCCGCGCCCCACCCACAGACCGCCTCGCAAGGCCGTTCCGCTCGCACTCCCCCGCGGCCCTGCGAGGCCCGGTTTCACGTGAAACATCCGCATGGCGCGCGTCGGCGCTGGACGTCGTCAGGGATGCGGCGCCTGGTGCGGTGCGCGGACTGGTGTCTGGTTCTTCCAGGCCGAGGGGCTGTGCGTTCTCCTGCCCGAACGGTGCGAGCGCAGCATCCCATCGCGTCGAGCGAGCGCCGGATGGCCTGTGTGAGTGGATCGGCCTGAGTCGGCGCAGGATCGTGGCCGTAGCGCCAGACCCACGATCTGGTTGCGATCGATCTCGAATTCGTGAAATCGGTGCCCCGCCGCTCCGCCGGTGCTCGTCGACGGTCGGGCACATGGCTCGCGAGTCCGGATGTCGGCTCACGTGTACACACATCACGTCGTCGGAGACCCCGATGGGACTCAGGTCACGTCGGCTTCGCGCAGCCAGCGCCCCGCCGGTCGGCCTGATGCTCCTTGACGATCAGATGCATGGCTCGCGGGTCCACACGTCGGGTCACATGTGCGCACGACACTTCGCCGGAGGCGTCGATTCACCCCTTCGCCCGCCATGTCGCGATGAAGATCGTGCACCGACGCTGCCTTGTCTGGTGGAACTGACCACCCTGAGGCCGGGGAGCGGCGAGAACGGACCGACTGCGGGGTCGGTGCACACGTCGCTCAGTGGTGCGTCGAACCTCCGCACGCATCGACGCGCCGCGCGCGGAGGCACGCACTCGTGGCTGGGCCACGCTGGTGCAGTCGACGTGCCCCCGTCTGCGTGATCGACGCGCGGGGGCTCTCCACTGTTTCACGTGAAACATCGATCGGCCGGGGCTACTTTCCGTCCTCTGTCATTCACGATCCGGTGGGTGTGGCCGCACGGCGCCGAAGGACAGCATCATTGCGCCTCATCCCGAACGACACTCACGTTTCACGTGAAACATCAGGATCGTCAGCGTCAGATGGTCTTCGCGGGTCCTCGCGACCCATGACTCCGGCGCCGCCGTGTCGACCCGTTTGGTGAGGCGGCGCGTCTGAACCGAGCGAGGCGACTCCGGGGGCGGCCCACCAGTCCCTCCATCTTCAAAACGACGGTCGCCCGCACGCAGTGCGGACTCGCGAACGCCCGTGATCGCCTCCACCTTCAGCGGCGAAGCAGGTGGTGGGGCGTTCCGCACGCCCCATGCGCCGCCCGGACATCAGTCCCCTCTCCCATGTCGGCGCCGTTCGCCCTTCGTGTTTCACGTGAAACATCGGGACGGCCGACCCAATGGACCGTCGCTCGCAGACTCGCTGCCCCAGCTCGCCGGACTCGACGGCCTCGGTGCCCCGACTTGCTCCCGCGAAGCCACACCGCATCGTGTCGTCCGGACGAGGCGCGTCCGGTCGCTGTGCGCACTCGGAAGTGATGGTGATGACCTCGCACTCTCCACAGCGAAGTCGATCGCAGGGCGCTGCCCTCAATGCACGGGGTTCCGGACGTCGCGCCTCTCGCTCCGCGGTGTCGCGGCGCACGAGGTCGCGTTTCACGTGAAACATCAAGACGTCTGGGGCCCGAGAGGGAGAGCCACGCAGGGCCTCATGTCCTACGACTCGCGCTGCCGCGCCGGCGCCGCCGCGAGACCTGTACCAGAGTTCGGCTCACATACACTCCGTCATCCGGACGAGGCGAGTCCGCCCGCCGTGCGCACTCGGGAGCAACGGTGATGGCTTCGCCCTCTCGACAGCGAAGCCGATCGCAGGGCGCTGCCCTCAATGCACGGGGTTCCGGACGCCGCGCCTCTCGCCCCGCCGTACCGACGTGTACCAGCGCGCGAATCCCAGCGCTCGATCATTCGGACGAGCGCGGCCGTAGGGCACACTCGGGAGCAACGGTCATGGCCTCACACCTCGACAGCGAAGTCGATCGCAAGGCGCTGGCTTCACTGCGCGAAAGCCCGGAGGCCACGCCCTTGCTCCGCAATGCCGCGGGCCACGAGGTCGTTTCACGTGAAACATCAAGGTATCTGAGCCTGAGATGGAGGGTCTCGCACGGCTTGATGGCCTACCACGAGCGACGCAGCCGCTCCCTCACAGCCGAGAGAGATCTACCGGTGTGAGGCTCACGCCACACGCCGTCAACCGGAAGCCGGAGGTCACGCCTCTCGTTCCGCAGTGTCGCGGCGCACGAGGTCGCATTTCACGTGAAACATCGAAATGTTCCCCTCAGAAGAAGAGCCTGATGCGATCTCATGCTCTACGACTCGCACACCGCCGCGCCGCGCCGTAGCCGAGGGATAGCTACCCACAGTGCGGCCAGCGCGCCAATCCTTCTTCGACTGGAGCGTCTACGAATCCCAAGGATGTGGACGCTCGTCGCCGACGACGGCGCCGCGGCCAGGGAGGCGGCGCCTATCGTGGGGCGCTTCGCGAGCGCTCTTCGCGCCTCTGCTCCGTCACCTCCGGGGCACGTCGCGCACGCGTCCACCAGCCCGAAGGTGCGACTGCCCGTCGTGTGGTCCGCCTTCTGCCACGCCGGTCACACATCACACACGTCCGCCTGTCGGTGGCAATCTGCGTCTGCCTCGTCGGCCGCCCAACGCTCGGGCTCGATGTTTCACGTGAAACGTCGAGCTGGGGGTCAACTCGACATCGGCTCCGTGCGTGCCCGCCTCGATGAGGCGCAGCGCACTCCACGTCTCGCCGCACCGTGTTGGAGACACTGCCTCACAAGGCCGGTGGATCCTCAGCACACGACTGCAGATGGCCCGCGCCGCATGCCGTCTGATCCTCGAGGATCAGGCGGGCGAACAGACGGCGCATTGGGTCCCCGCGAGGGCTGCCCTGGTCGCAGCGACCGGCCGGCACGACCACGCGCACGGCGCCCGGTTGCTGTGTGCGCGACCGCCCACTCAGCGGTCAGACCGAGAGAGCAGCGTGCAGCGCATCCCGC
Source organism: Microbacterium ulmi (assembly GCF_011759705.1). Lineage (GTDB taxonomy): Bacteria > Actinomycetota > Actinomycetes > Actinomycetales > Microbacteriaceae > Microbacterium > Microbacterium ulmi. The sequence continues at coordinate 1,300,593 of NZ_JAAOZF010000001.1, forward strand.
GCCTCGAACGAGGGTGGGGACGTGAGGCCTGGGTGGCGCGGTCGTACACCCCAGAGAATCACCACCTGCCGGGGAAGGTGGAGTCGTCGGGTCAGCGGACGGCGTCGTGACGGCTACGGCTCGTACGCACTGTTTCACGTGAAACATCGCCGCTATTCCGACGACATGGCCCGCACATGCACACGTGGACGGGACAGCGGCACGGTACCTCGTCGCAGCATCAGCCGCGCGGAGGGTCCGAAGGCGTACGTGCGGCCGTGATCCTCGTCCGGGTCAGGCGCATTACCTTGCGTGAGACACCCGTCGTGTCACTCCGGGCCTCGATGGGGCCGGCTCGCTCCGCCGACCGACTCGGCACAACGCGTCCGCCTCTCGCCCGCGCCGGGCGCCTGCCGCTCTCCACTCGTCCACCGAGTCGCCTGAGCCCGGCTCATCGGCGCATCTCCCGTCGGGCGCCTAGGGGCCAAGACTCGCCCAACGTTTCACGTGAAACATCACAGCCGCGCAGCCGCTCAGCGCCGTCCCGCTACGCGCGCACCGTCGCCCGGACGACGCGCGTGGGCTCCGTGAGCAGACCTTCGCCGACGATCTCGACCCGCGCAGCCGTCAGGCGGTGCTTCGTGAGCTGCTTGGCCGCCGCATCGATCTCCGCGGCGGCGCCAGCGCCCTTGAGCAGGATCAGCTCGCCGCCGTCGCGGACGAGGGGAGCAGCCAATGGGACGAGCGTGCGCAGTGCACTCACCGCGCGCGCGGTCACGGCATCCAGCGATGGACCGCGCTTCCAGTCCTCCGCGCGAGACCGCAGCACCTCCACGTTGTCGAGGCCGAGCGACGCCGCCTGCTCCGAGAGCCACGCGACGCGGCGCTCCATCGGCTCGATCAGGATCCACTCGACGTCGGGGCGCGCGATCGCGAGCACAAGGCCCGGCAGGCCGGCTCCAGAACCGATGTCGCCCACGCGACCGGAGAACAGGGGAGCGATGACGGCGCTGTTCAGCACGTGCCGAGTCCACAGCCGCGGCGGCTCGAGCGGTCCGATCAGGCCCCGCTCTTCGCCGTGCTCGCCCAGTGCAGCGGTGAACCGGCGCGCCAGGTCGATGCGGTCGCCGAAGATCTCGACCGCTGCCGGGGGCTCGGACTCGACCTGGACCCGCTCGCTCATCGACATGACGTCCGGGTACGGCTCAGCCGCGACGGATGACGGTGTGCCGATCGGCGCCCTCGCCGTACGACTCCGAGACGAAGCCGCGCTCGGAGACGATGTCGTGCACGACCTTGCGCTCGTAGCTCGACATCGGGGGTAGCGACGCCTGCGTCGCACCATCCTCGAGACGGGCGACGGCGCGGTCGACGAGTCGAGCCAGCTCCTGCTGACGCGTGTCGCGCGAGCCGCCGATGTCGAGGATGAGCCGTGAGAAGCGTCCCGTGCGGTTCTGCACGGCTAGACGCGTCAGCTCCTGGAGAGCCTGGACGGTCGCAGGATCCGCGAGCAGTGCAACGGAGCCGCCCTCGGGCGCCTCGACCGACACGTACGCGCGACCCGCCTTCACGTCGAGCGCGAGGTCGCCGTCGATGTCGGCGATGTCGAGGAGCTCTTCGAGATAGTCCGCCGCGACGTCGCCTTCCTGTTCGAGCTGCTCCACGGTGGGCAGTGCCCTCTCGGGCGACGCGGTGTCGTGCGTGGATTCCGGGGTCATCGTCATGGTGTCTTCAGCTCCAGGTTCAGGAGGTCGCGGCGCCGGGCTCGGCATCCGGCTTCTTCTCGGCGGACGCACCGGGCTTCGCGGACGCGCTGCCCTGCGGGCCGCGCTGCGCCTGCTTCTTGGCGCGCTGCTTGCCGACGGGCTGCTGACGCTTGGGCGCGACGGCCTTCGCCTTCTCTGCCTCTTCGTACAGACGCTGCTGCTCGGCGACGTACTTCTCCATCGGAACGACCTTGCCCGACGAGTCGATCGCCTTGCCCTTGCGCGCCAAGCGCTCCTCGCGGGCCTTCGCGGCATCCGATCCCGGAGTCGGCATCTCGCGGATGACGAGGAACTGCTGACCCATCGTCCACAGGTTCGAGACGAACCAGTAGACGACGACGCCCAGCGGGAAGAAGACGCCCGAGAAGATGAAGCCGAGCGGCAGGATGTAGAGCATGATGCGCTGCATCTGGTAGGCCTGGCCGGTCTTGGCCTCGGGGGAGAGGTTCTTCGAGATGATCTGAAGCTGCGTGAAGAACTGCGACCCGATCATGAGGACGACCAGAACGACGAGGATCGTGACCGTGACCTGCCAGCCCGGCGCCTGCGCCTGCCACGCGCCGACGAGTGTGTCGTGGAGCGATGCGACGCCGAAGAGCTTCGCGTTGTAGAACTCCGTCATGAGCTCGTTGTTGAGCAGGCCCACTCCGGCGTGGTTCGGATCCGTCTTGATCGTCTGAACGCCGTTGAGCACGTTGAACAGGGCGAAGAAGATCGGCATCTGCACGAGCAGCGGGAGACAGCTCGAGACCGGGGTCGTCCCGTGCTTCTTGTACAGCCCCATCGTCTCGCGGCTCATCGCCTCGCGAGAGAGCTGGTCGCGCTTGCCCTTGTACTTGTCCTGGATTTTCCGCAGTTCAGGGGCTATTTCCATCATCTTGCGCTGGCTCTTGATCTGCCGCACGAAGAGGGGGATGAGCGCTGCGCGCACGACGACGACGAGACCGACGATCGAGAGCACCCAGGTGATCCCCTCGGCCGGTCCCATGCCGATCGCCGTGAACAGCCAGTGCCAGAACACCAGCACCATCTCGACGAGCCACTTGAGCGGCCACAGGATGGTGCCGAACAGGTCGAAGCCGCCGCTTGCGGCCGGTGCGGGCGTGCTGGCAAGAAGAAGATCCATGTACGGATCAGTCCTTTCTCAGGGGCACGACGAATCCATGCCGAGTGAGGTCGAAGTGGAAGTCGCGGTGCGGACGCACGTCGTCGATGCCGCCCTGAGCCCAGGGATGGCAGCGGGCCAGCCGAGCCGCTGCGAGAGCGGCGCCCTTGAGCGCGCCGTGCTGCTGGACGGCGGTGACGGCATACGCCGAACACGAGGGGTAGTACTTGCAGACGTCGCCGTAGGTGTGCGAGATCGTCGCGCGATAGCCGTGCAGGAGAGCGAGGACCGTGTTGCGAGGAAGCAGCGGGACCGAGCGCAGGAGGGCGGATGCCTCGAGCCGGCCTTCGCCCGTCGCGGAGGACGGCAGCGTCGCCGAGCTCACGCCGCTCTCCGGGAGAGGCAGCGCGCGACCTCGTCGCGCAGATCGGCGTAAGGGGCGGATGCTGCGGTCGGAAGCGCGCGGATCACGATGTCCGAGCCCGGGCGCACCGTGGGCATCGCCTCGGCGCACAGCGCCTTGAGACGGCGGCGAACGGTGTTGCGCATGACGGCCGAGCCGACCTGCTTGCTCACGATGAAGCCGAAGCGCGTCGCCCGCGGCTCGTCCGACGCGACCACGTACGTCACCGTGTGCGCACCGGCGCACCGACGGCCCCGACGGACGACGGCCTTGTACTCCGCTCCGCGGGTGAGTCGGTTCGGCCTCGCAAGCACCGCTCGGGTCAGGCCGAGAGCTCGGTGCGCCCCTTGGCGCGGCGCGCCGAGAGGATGGCGCGACCGGCGCGCGTGTGCATGCGGGCGCGGAAGCCGTGCTTCTTGGCGCGGCGGCGGTTGTTGGGCTGGAACGTGCGCTTGCTCATGAGATCACTCCGGATCGGCAGGTCACCGGAATGCTCTTACCGGAGACACAAGGGGTACAAGGGGACTGCCTGAAGGCATAAGTCAACCGATTAAGGCTACGTCGAGACGCCCGAGAACTCAAACTGAGGCCTCGCGGCGTCATTATCCACAATGCCGCCGGCGACGCTGGCAGTGACACGCGGCCCGGATCTACAGTGGAGTTTGCCCCCGCGGCGCCTCGTGGCTAGCGTGGCTCCGGCAGTTATCCACAGGTCGACGCGAGGCTTCGCTCGGCCTGAGGAGCATCATTCACACCCGGGGGGGCCATGTCACAGCGCGAGATCCCAGACGTTCCGATCTGGTCGGTCGTGCTGCACGAGCTCATCACCGACGACCGCATCACCCCGCAGCTGCAGGGCTTTCTCAACCTCGCCGAGCCGCAGGGCATCATGGGCGGCACGCTCTATCTCGACGTGCCGAACGACCTCACGGCAGCCCAGATCAACAAGCGCATGCGCGCACCGATCATGGAGGCGATCGCCCGCGTCGCGAACGACGGGCATGTCGCCAACTTCCGCGTCGTCGTCAACCCGGATCTCGCCGACGTGCACCTGACGGCGCCGATCCCCGTCCAGACGCCCGCGACCGCGCCGATCACGCCGGCGACGGCATCCGTCGGCCGTCCTCCCCTCGCCGAGCAGGCGGACACCGCCGCCACCCGAAGCGACACACGGCTCAACCCGAAGTACACGTTCGACAACTTCGTCATCGGCCAGTCGAACAGGTTCGCGCACGCGGCTGCGTTCGCCGTCGCCGAGGCCCCCGCCAAGGCCTACAACCCGCTCTTCATCTACGGCGACTCGGGTCTGGGCAAGACGCATCTGCTCCATGCGATCGGCGACTACGCCATGACCATGTACCCCGGCATCCGCGTGCGGTACGTCTCGAGCGAAGAGTTCACGAACGACTTCATCAACTCGATCGCCAACAACCGCGGTTCCGCCTTCCAGGCGCGCTACCGCGACGTCGACATCCTCCTCATCGACGACATCCAGTTCCTGCAGGGTCGCGCCGAGACCCAGGAGGCGTTCTTCCACACCTTCAACACGCTCCACGATCACGACAAGCAGGTCGTCATCACGAGCGATGTGCCCCCGAAGCACCTGACGGGCTTCGAGGACCGCATGCGCAGCCGGTTCGAATGGGGCCTCATCACCGACGTTCAGGCGCCCGACCTCGAGACCCGCATCGCGATCCTCCGCAAGAAGGCCCAATCAGAGCGGCTGCACATCCCCGACGAGGTGCTCGAGTACATCGCCACGGTCGTCTCGTCGAACATCCGCGAGCTCGAGGGTGCGCTCATCCGCGTGTCGGCGTTCGCGAGCCTCAATCGCTCGACGCTCGACATGTCGCTCGCCCAGACGGTGCTGCGCGACATCGTCGACCAGGACGACGCCAACGTCATCTCGCCGACCGACATCATCACCGCGACGGCGCAGTACTTCAAGCTGTCGGTCGACGATCTCTACGGATCGAGCCGATCGCAGGCCGTCGCGACGGCTCGACAGATCGCGATGTACCTGTGCCGCGAGCGCACGAGCCTCTCGCTGCCCAAGATCGGGCAGCTGTTCGGCAACCGCGATCACACGACCGTGATGTACGCCTACAAGAAGATCAGCGACCTCATGAAGGAGCGCCGGTCGATCTACAACCAGGTCTCCGAGATCACGTCCCAGCTCGGCCGCAGCGCGCGCTGACCTCGATTCCCGGTCGCCCGGTCGAGATGCCGCGCGCATCATGACGCGTCGTCTGTCATATGCCGCAGAAAGTGCTTGACACGTCTGCGAGACAGGGCCATCATTTCGGTTCTTCACAGTGTGGATAACTTGTGGATAACCCGCGTCCGCTGCGGAAACGGTGTGAACGACACGGCGGTCGGCTGTGGATGGATGCGGATTTCCGCGGATCGCTCGACTCGTCTCGACGAGATCCATCCGCAGGCGCTCCACAACTCACACGGATGTAGTTCCCATGTCTCGACACGTCTCCACCGACTTATCCACAGTTTCCACAGGCGTTAACACCATGACTAAGAAAGCTTCTGATGAGGGCCGATCCGATCACCTCGGCGATGCGAACGGGTCCTGGGATGCCACGGGTCCGGAGCACTAGCATCGGAAGAGCCGGGCACTAGCATGGGTAAGCCCAGCCGACCTCAAGGGAGCGTTCGTGAAGTTCCACGTCAATCGCGATGTGTTCAGCGAGGCCGTGTCGTTCGTGGTCAAACTCCTGCCGCAGCGCAACCCTCAGCCCATCCTCGCCGGCGTGCTGATCGAGGCATCCGACGAAGGGCTCTCGCTCTCGGCATTCGACTACGAGGCGTCCGCCCGCACCACGATCGAGGCGACAGTCGATGAGCCGGGTACGATCCTCGTCCACGGGCGACTTCTCTCCGAGATCGCGAGCCGGCTGCCGAACGCCCCGATCCAGATCGAGGTCGATGACGACGGCGGCATCCTGCTCTCGTGCGGCTCGGCGCGCTTCACCCTCGCGTCGATGCCCGTCCAGGAGTACCCCGCGATCCCCGAGGTGACAGGCGACTCCGGCCTCGTCCCGGCCGAGGACTTCGCGACGGCGATCTCGCAGGTCGCGTTCGCGGCATCCCGTGACGATGTGACCCCCGTCCTGACGGGCGTCCAGCTCGAGGTCAGCGGAACCCAGCTGAGCCTCGTCGCGACAGACCGCTACCGCGTCGCGCTGCGCGACATCCCGTGGGACGGCGGCGCGACCGCCTCCGACGAGGCGACGACCGCGCTCGTTCCCGCGCGCACCCTCACCGAGGTCGGAAAGACGTTCGCGCACGGCGGCGACATCTCGATCGCGTTCTCCGGCTCGGGCGACCGAGAGATCATCGCGTTCACCGCGGGCAACAAGACCGTGACGTCCCTGCTCATCAAGGGCAACTTCCCCCCCGTCCGCCGGCTCTTCCCCGATGTGACCGAGCACCACGCGGTCGCCAACACGGCAGAGCTCACCGAGGCCGTCCGCCGCGTCTCGCTCGTGCTCGACCGTTCCGCCCCGCTGCGCTTCACGTTCACGGCCGACGGCGTCTCGATGGACGCATCGGGCACGGAGCAGGCCCGCGCGTCCGAGTCCGTCGATGCGACGCTCGTCGGCGAGGACGTGACGCTCGGCCTGAACCCGCAGTACCTGCTCGAGTCGCTCGCGGCGGTCCGCAGCGAGTTCGTGCGCATCACGTTCACCTCGAGCGAGAACGCGAACAAGCTGAGCCCCGTGCTCATCACGCCGCAGACATCCGTCGACAAGGCGGGCGAGTCGTTCCGCTACCTGCTGCAGCCGAACCTCCTGCTGCGCTGATCCCTCGACGGCGCGGGACCTCGAGTCCGCCGCCGTCGTCGGCGCCGCTGACTAGGGTTGTCCCGTGATCGTGGAGCACCTGAGTCTCGTCGACTTCCGCAACTATGCGGTCGCCGAGGTCGCGCTCGGGCCCGGTCCGAATGTCTTCATCGGCCGCAACGGCCAGGGCAAGACCAATCTCGCCGAGGCGATCGCCTATTTCGCGACGCTCGGCTCGCACCGTGTCTCGCAGGACGCTCCCATGGTGCGCGACGGGGCGGATGCCGCGATCATCCGCGCCCGGCTCGCGCACGGGGAGCGGCGCATGCAGCTCGAGGTGCAGCTGAACCGCCAGGGCTCGAACAAGGCGCGGGTCAACGGAGCGGCCGTGCGGACGGCCGAGCTCCCGCGCTACGCGCAGGTCGTGCTGTTCGCGCCGGAAGACCTGCAGATCGTCCGGGGCGACCCGTCCGCACGTCGACGGTTCATGGACCAGCTCCTCGTGCAGCGTTCGCCCCGCTTCGCGGGGATCATCTCCGACTACGAGCGCGTGCTCAGGCAGCGCAGCGCGCTTCTGAAGTCGGCCAAGGCCCGCGGCATCCGCGGCGACGCGCTCTCGACGCTCGATGTGTGGGACGACAAGCTCGTCGCGCTCGGCACGCAGCTCATCGACGCGCGCGTGGCGCTCGCCGCCGATCTGTCCGCCCCCCTCACGGCGTCGTACACGGCGATCGCCGGCGCCGATCATGAGCCGCGGCTCGAGTGGGCGCTGTCGGTGAGCGGGGGCGATCCCGAAGAGGGCGCAGAGGTCCTGGCAGACCGAGAGGACGAGGCATCCGTCGCCGACCGGTTCCGCGCGGCGCTCGCGGCCAAGCGATCCGCCGAGCTCGACCGCGGGCTGACGCTCGTGGGCCCGCATCGCGACGACCTCCTCCTTCGCGTGCGCGGGCTGCCCGTGAAGGGGTACGCATCGCACGGCGAGTCGTGGTCGGTGGCGCTCGCCCTGCGGCTCGCGTCGGCAGAGCTCCTTCGGGCCGACTCGCGCCTGGGCGATCCCGTGCTGATCCTCGACGACGTGTTCGCCGAGCTCGACGCCGACCGTCGCGCGCGACTCGCGGGCCTTGCGGAAGGCTACGAGCAGGTCATCGTGACCGCCGCCGTCGAACAGGACGTCCCGCCGGCGCTCCGCGTGCGGCTCGTGCGGGTCGAGGCCGGGACGATCCGAGAGGCTCAGGATGCCTGAACCCGACGACGAGGGCGTCCCGGAGACCATCGCGACCTATCTGCGGCTGCGCGGGCTCGAGCCCTCGGCGCGATCGTTCCGCAGACGCCGGCGCCGGACGATCGACGACGAGAACGGGCCTTTCACTCCGGGCCGCGACCCCCACGGCGTGGGCGATGTCCTCTCCGACCTGACACGCAAAGCCGGCTGGGACTCGCAGCTCGCCCGCGAAGACGTCGTGCGGACGTGGCACGAGGTCGCGGGGGCCGACACGGCGCGACACACTCGTCCCGTCGCCTTCGGCGACGCGACGCTCACGGTTCAGGCGGACTCGACGGCGTGGGCGAAGCAGCTGCAGCTGATGCGCGCGCAGATCCTGTCCGAGATCGTCAGGCGGTTCCCCGAGGCGGGGGTCGAGAGCATCCGCTTCATCGGGCCGGACGTCCCCTCATGGAAATGGGGTCCCAGAGCCATTCCAGGCCGCGGCCCACGCGATACCTACGGCTGAGACGACTCAGATACCCTCCGAGGCGATTTCAACGCGTCACAGGGGCGCAGAGTGCCCATGAAGAGGGTCGGAGACGGTAGACTGTCAGGGTACCGACGACCGATTCCTGGAGCGCTCGAGCATATGACGTCCGTGAACCCCGACAGCGTGTCCGAAGAACCCGAATCGCGATCCGCTGCGAAGGTTCCCAATGAGTACGGCGCCGATGCGATCCAGGTGCTCGAAGGCCTCGAGGCGGTGCGCAAGCGCCCGGGCATGTACATCGGCTCGACCGGTCCGCGCGGCCTGCACCACCTCGTCTACGAGATCGTCGACAACTCGGTCGACGAGGCTCTCGCCGGGTACTGCGACCTGATCGTCGTCACGATCCTTCCCGACGGGGCCGTCCGCGTCGTCGACAACGGCCGCGGCATCCCGGTCGACATGCATCGCACGGAGGGCAAGTCCACCGTCGAGGTCGTGCTGACGGTGCTGCACGCGGGCGGGAAGTTCGGCGGTGGCGGATACGCCGTCTCGGGCGGCCTCCACGGCGTCGGTTCGTCCGTCGTGAACGCGCTGTCGTCGCGCCTCGAGGTCGAGGTCAGGCGTCAGGGATACGTGTGGCGCCAGGAGTACCGCGACGGCGGCCAGCCTCTCGCGCCGCTCGAGCGCGGAGAGCCGAGCGACCAGACGGGCACGATCATCACGTTCTGGCCGGATGCCGAGATCTTCGAGTCGGTCGATTTCGACTACGACACCCTGCGCACCCGCTTCCAGCAGATGGCCTTCCTCAACAAGGGTCTGCGGATCGACCTCGTCGACGAGCGTCCGTCCAAGGCCGTGGAGGACGTCGTCGACGGGGAGCCCGTCCTGCAGCAGCCGACGGACTCGTTCCTCTACGAGCGCGGGCTCGTCGACTACGTCGAGCACCTGAACCGCACGCGGCACACGGATGTCGTGAACGACCAGATCATCGAGGTCGAGTCGGAGGACACCGATCGCAAGATCGCTCTCGAGCTCGCGATGCAGTGGACGACGAGCTACACCGAGAACGTGTTCACGTACGCGAACACGATCAACACGCACGAGGGCGGCACACACGAAGAGGGGTTCCGGGCGGCGCTGACGACCCTCGTCAACAAGTACGCGCGAGCCCAGAACCTCCTCAAGGACAAGGACGAGAACCTGTCCGGCGACGACGTCCGCGAGGGGCTCACCGCCGTCATCTCGGTGAAGCTGGCCGAACCGCAGTTCGAGGGGCAGACCAAGACGAAGCTCGGCAACACGGAGGCGAAGGCCTTCGTGCAGAAGGTCGTGGGCGATCAGCTCGGAGACTGGTTCGAGCGCAACCCCACGCAGGCCAAGCTCGTCGTGCGCAAGGCGATCGACGCCGCGACGGCTCGTCTGGCCGCGCGCAAGGCGAGGGAGACCGCGCGCCGCAAGAGCGTGTTCGAGAGCGCGTCGATGCCCGACAAGCTCAAGGACTGCACGTCGAAAGACCCGTCGATCAGCGAGATCTTCCTCGTCGAGGGCGACTCGGCGGGTGGCTCCGCCGTGCAGGGACGCGACCCCCACACGCAGGCGATCCTGGCCCTGCGGGGCAAGATCCTCAACGTCGAGCGGGCGCGCCTGGATCGGGCCCTCGGCAACAACGAGATCCAGGCGATGATCTCGGCGTTCGGGACGGGCATCGGCGAGGACTTCAACGTCGAGAAGGCCCGCTACCACAAGATCGTCCTGATGGCGGATGCCGATGTCGACGGCCAGCACATCACGACGCTGTTGCTGACCCTCCTGTTCCGCTACATGCGCGGGCTCATCGAGGCGGGGTACGTGTACCTCGCGATGCCGCCGCTGTACCGGCTCAAGTGGTCGAACGCACCGCACGAGTACGTCTACAGCGACATCGAGCGCGACGCCCTGCTCGCGGACGGACTCGCCAGCGGCAAGCGGATCCCGAAGGAGAACGGCATCCAGCGCTACAAGGGCCTGGGCGAGATGAACGACAAAGAGCTGTGGGAGACCACGATGGACCCCCAGTCGCGCACGCTCCGGCAGGTCACGATCGACGACGCCGCGGCCGCGGACCTGATCTTCACGACTCTCATGGGCGAAGACGTCGAGTCCCGGCGCCAGTTCATCCAGAAGAACGCGAAGGACGTCCGCTTCCTCGACATCTGACATTCGTCAGATCGAGGACGGACATGGGGGGCGACCCAGTGCTGACAAGAGACGCAGCCGGTGGAGGGATGCTCTGCCCCGGTCGATCGGGGAGGGGTCCCCGTTCTTGACCGGAGCACAGCATCCCGGAACCGGCACCGAGGAAGAGACGAATGACTGACGTGAACAGCCCGACTGGGGCATCCGAGCACAACCACGGTCGCATCGAGGCGGTCGACCTGCAGGGCGAGATGCAGCGCAGCTACCTCGACTACGCCATGAGCGTCATCGTGGGCCGCGCGCTCCCCGACGTGCGCGACGGGCTCAAGCCCGTGCACCGCCGCGTCATCTACGCGATGTACGACGGCGGCTATCGGCCCGACAAGTCGTTCTCGAAGTGCGCCCGCGTCGTCGGCGAGGTCATGGGTCAGTACCACCCGCACGGCGACACCGCGATCTACGACACCCTCGTGCGCCTCGTGCAGCCGTGGGCGCTGCGCTACCCGCTCGCGCTCGGCCAGGGAAACTTCGGGTCGCCCGGCAATCAGGGCGCGGCAGCCCCTCGGTACACCGAGACCAAGATGGCTCCGCTCGCGCTCGAGATGGTGCGCGACATCGAAGAGGACACGGTCGACTTCGAGCCCAACTACGACGGGCAGACGCAGGAGCCGAAGGTCCTCCCGGCGCGCTTCCCCAATCTCCTCGTCAACGGCTCGGTCGGCATCGCCGTCGGCATGGCGACCAACATCCCGCCGCACAACATGCGCGAGGTCGCCGAGGGCGCGCTGTGGGCGCTCGAGAACCCGGACGCCTCGCGCGAAGAGCTGCTCGAGGCGCTCATGCAGCGCATCAAGGGGCCGGACTTCCCGACGGGCGCACAGATCCTGGGCGTGCGCGGCATCGCGGACGCGTACCGCACGGGTCGTGGATCGATCACGATGCGCGCCGTCGTCGCGGTCGAGGAGATCCAGGGTCGCACGTGCCTCGTCATCACCGAGCTGCCCTATCAGGTCAACCCCGACAACGTCGCGGTCAAGATCGCCGACCTCGCCCGCGAAGGACGGATCACGGGCATCGCCGACATCCGCGACGAGACGTCGGGCCGCACGGGCCAGCGCCTCGTGATCGTGCTCAAGCGGGATGCCGTCGCCAAGGTCGTGCTCAACAACCTGTACAAGCACACGCAGCTGCAGGAGAACTTCGGCGCGAACATGCTCGCGATCGTCGACGGCGTGCCGCGCACGCTCCCGCTCGACGGCTTCATCTCGCACTGGGTCGACCATCAGGTCGAGGTCATCGTGCGGCGCACTCAGTTCCGCCTCGCGAAGGCCGAGCGGCGCATGCACACGCTCGAGGGCTATCTCAAGGCGCTCGACGCGCTCGACGAGGTCATCGCCCTCATCCGCCGCTCGCCCACGGTCGAGGAGGCTCGGATCGGCCTCGTCGCGCTCCTCGACGTCGACGAGGATCAGGCCGACGAGATCCTCGCGCTCCAGCTGCGCCGCCTGGCGGCGCTCGAGCGTCAGAAGATCATGGACGAGGCGGCCGACATCGCCCTGCGGATCGAGGACTTCAAGGACATCCTCGCCACCCCCGCCCGACAGCGCACGATCATCAGGCAGGAGCTCGTCGAGATCGTCGACAAGTTCGGCGACGAGCGCCGCACCGCGATCATGCCCGGCTACGACGGCGACATGTCGGTCGAAGACCTCATCCCCGAAGAGGAGATGGTCGTCACGGTCACCCGCGACGGCTACATCAAGCGCACGCGCAGCGACAACTACCGCCAGCAGCATCGAGGCGGCAAGGGCGTCAAGGGCGCGCAGCTGCGCGCCGACGACGTCGTGGAGCATTTCTTCGTCACGACGACGCACCACTGGCTGTTGTTCTTCACGACGAAGGGGCGCGTCTACCGCGAGAAGGCGTACAACGTCACCGAGGCGGGGCGGGATGCCAAGGGCCAGCACGTCGCGAACCTCCTGGCGCTGCAGCCCGGCGAGGAGATCGCGCAGATCCTCGACATCCGCGACTACGAGGTCGCCAGCTATCTCGTGCTCGCCACCCGCAGCGGTCTGGTCAAGAAGACCCGCCTGACCGACTACGACACCAACCGTCAGGGCGGCGTCATCGCGATCAAGCTGCGCGGTCAGGACGAGGAGGACGGCGACGAGGTCGTGAGCGCGTTCCTCGTCGACGAGGGCGACGACATCCTCCTCATCAGCCGGCAGGGGATGTCGCTCCGCTTCTCCGCGACCGACGAGGCCCTGCGGCCGATGGGCCGGTCGACGGAAGGCGTCAAGGGCATGTCGTTCCGCGCAGGCGACAGCCTGCTCTCGGCATCCGTCGCAGCAGACGACGGGTACGTCTTCGTCGTGACGGAAGGCGGGTACGCGAAGCGCACCTCGATCGACCAGTACCGCTCGCAGAGCAGGGGCGGACTCGGCATCAAGGTGGCCAAGCTGAACGAGGATCGCGGCGATCTCGCAGGCGGACTCATCGTCGGCGAGGACGACGAGGTCCTGGTGGTTCTTGCCAGCGGCAAGGTGGTACGCTCTGCCGTGGCCGAGGTGCCGGCCAAGGGCCGCGACACCATGGGCGTCGTGTTCGCCCGACCCGACGATGACGACCGCATCCTTGCGATCGCGCGCAACGGAGAGCGCGGACTCACGGAGTCCGCCGAGGCATCCGGCGACGCCCCTGAGCCCGATGAGGGGCCGACGACCTCCCCAGAGACCATCGAAGAGAGTACTGACGCATGAGCACGGTAGCCGACAAGCTCGCCAACAAGTCCAGCCACCGCACGAGCGCCAAGCAGGTGCGCCTGCGCCTGGTCTACATCGACTTCTGGTCGGCAGTGAAGCTGTCGTTCCTCGCCGCGGTCGCGATCTCGATCGTCACGGTCGTCACGTACTTCCTCGTGTACCTCGTGATCCAGACGACGGGCCTCATCGGCAAGGTCGACGAGTTCTTCCAGAGCGTCACCGACGGCGCCTCGATCACCCAGTTCGTCGGCCTCCCGCAGGTCATGGCGTTCGCTGCGGTAGTCGCGATCCTCAACCTCGTCGTCGTGACCGTGATGGGCGCCGTCGTCGCCGGCATCTACAACCTCGCGGTGAAGGTGACCGGGGGGCTCCTGGTCGGGTTCACCTCGAACTAGCGTCGCCTTCCTCCGGCTCCAGCTGCGCGAATCGCCTCCCGCATCGCTCGGTGGCCCGCGGCCGCGCCGCGGCTGGAGAGCGGATGCCTCGTCCGACGCGCGTGAGACTCAGGCGACGGCGGTGCCGAGGACGGTGCCGATCAGCCAGGTGGCGAGCAGGGCGAGCGCGCCTCCGATCATGAGGCGAAGCGTCGCGCGGAGCCGGGGAGCGCCGCCGATGGACGCCGACACCGTGCCGGTCAGCGCCAGGGCGAGGAGCACCGCCGCGAAGGTGACGGGCACGCGCCACCCCGGTGGCGGCAGGAGGATCGCGAGGAGCGGCAGCAGCGCGCCGAGTGTGAACGAGACGGCTGACGAGAGCGCCGCGTGCCACGGGTTGACGAGGTCGTGCGGGTCGATGCCGAGCTCGGCGTCGAGGTGCGCCGCGAGGGCGTCGTGCTCGGTGAGCTCCGTCGCGACCTGGCGGGCCGTGGCATCCGACAGCCCCCGGTCCCGATACAGCTGCGTCAGCTCGTCGAGCTCTTCCGCAGGAAGCTCTTGCAGCTCACGCTTCTCCTTCGCGATGAGCGCCCGCTCGCTGTCGCGCTGGCTGCTCACCGAGACGTACTCGCCGAGCGCCATCGAGACCGCTCCGCCCACGAGACCCGCGACGCCGGCGGTCAGCAGGGCCGGAACGGAAGCGGTCGCGCCCGCGACGCCCACGACGAGCGCAGCGACCGAAACGATGCCGTCGTTCGCTCCGAGCACGCCCGCGCGCAGCCAGTTGAGGCGCTGACTGAGGCTCCCGGAATGCTGCTCGCCCTCGTGCGGAATCGTCTTCACGCATCCAGTCAAGCATCGGGAGGATGCCGCACTCCCCTCGATTCGAGAAAACGCCGCGCGTCGGGTAAAGTCTTGGAGGTTGACAGCGCGCAGCGCGGTCGGCAGACGGGGCTATAGCTCAGGCGGTTAGAGCGCTTCACTGATAATGAAGAGGTCCCAGGTTCAAGTCCTGGTAGCCCCACCACACCCAGCCCCGGGGCCTTAGCTCAGTTGGTAGAGCGCCTGCTTTGCAAGCAGGATGTCAGGAGTTCGAATCTCCTAGGCTCCACAATTTCAGACGTAGTCGAACCCCTGACATGGGAGTGTTCGCCTGCTGTGACGGCGAACGGCTCCGCGAGGCGGAGGCTGGCTTCCTCGTCTTCGTCGATGTCGATGCCGGTCGTGAAGGTCTGGTTGGCCAGGCGCTTCCCGTGGGCGTCGGTGCTCTTGTAGAGGCGCTGGCAGTCGATCAGCAGGCGTAGCGCCTTGTTGATCTGGCGTCTCGGGCCTTGATCCTGGTCGTGCTCGTCGGTGATGCGGCGGTCGATGTCGGCCAGACCTGCGCGGATGCGATCCTGGTGGCGTTTCAGTGTGGGTAGGTCGATGGCGTCGGCGAAGTGCGCGGCCAGGAGCTTGTCTGACTCGTCTTCCAAACGGCGTCGGTTGGCGGCGAGTTCCGCCAGCTCATCGGATCGCGCTGCGAATCGCTCGTCGAAGGCTTGCTCGACCTTCTTGGCGAGGCCGACGTACTGGGCTTCGTTGATGCTGATGCGGGCGCAGCAGTCGGCGACGAGCTGTTCGGCGACCGCAACGGGGATTGCTCGACGGGTGCATCGGGTCTTACGGGTGCGGCGGCCGCTGCACGAGTAGTAGGCATATTGGATGCCCTGCTTGTTCGTGGGCAGGTCGAGTTGCAGCCGTGATCCGCATGCCCCGCAGAACAGGCTGCCTTTGAGGTAGTGGTCGTGGATGCGCTTGCGTGCTCGTGCTTGCTTCGCAGTGTCGAGGATGGACTGGACGCGCTGCCAGGTGGTGAGGTCGATCAGCGGTTCGTGAGAGCCCGGATGGTTTGCGCCTTTGTAGGGGACGAGGCCGATGTAGTAGGGGTTGCGGAGGATCTTGAAGAACGTCGAACGCCCTACTGGGCCGGAGGGTCGTTGCGGTGTCGGGATCGTCGTGAGCCCTCGAGCTGTTGCGTCCGCGAGGAGGTCGACGACTGAGTGCTCGCCGGTGGCGTACTGGTCGAATGCCCACCGGATGAAGGGGGCGCGTTCCTCATCAACCTCGACAGTTCGATACTCGCGGCCCTGCTCATCCTTCGCGCGGACGTTGAGGTATCCGAGCGGTGCGCGCATGGGAGTGCCGCCGGTGGCGACCTTCTGCGTCAGCCCCTTCGTCACCTCGGTCGCAAGATTCTTGGAGTAGAACTCGGCGATCGACGACATGATCCCGTGCAGCAACATCCCCGAGGGGGTTTCGTCGATGTTCTCCGTCGCGGACACCAACTTCACTCCCGCGTCGAGGAGTGCGCGGTGGATCTCGACGTCGTCGAGACGATTGCGGGCGAGCCGGTCGACCTTGTGGACGATGCAATACGTCACCTGATGGGAGGCGATGTAATCCAGCATCCGCTTCAAGTCTGGCCGATCTGCGGAACGTGCCGACTCTCCGGCGTCGACGAACTCCGCCACAATCCGCGCGCCCAACGCCTCAGCCTTCCGGCCGTTGGCCTCGCGCTGCGCCGGGATGGAGAATCCCTCGTCCCGGCCGCCCTTCGCAGCCTGTTCCTTGGTGGAGACGCGCTGATAGGTCACCGCCGTGAAAGCCGGCGCCTCCTCAACTTCGGGTGCTGCTGGCAGCAACAGCGTCATCGTGGTGTCCTTTCTCAGCCTCGTAACTACTGTCGCCAGGGCCGTTGGTTTGATCGTCTCGCGCGCAAATGGCGCGGTCCTGGGCTTCGTTTTGGTGGAGCTATTCGGCGAGGTGCAGGACGAGCGAAACGAGGGCATCGGTATCCGGGGTCTCGCGCACGCGCGGCGTCGCGGTGATGCGACGACCAGACGGTGTGGTGCGGGAGAAGGCCATGGAGGAGAGGTACACACCCCCGCGCCGGAATCCCCGCACCCGCACCGTTCATAGTCAGAGTGCCCGTAGATGCGCTCGCTGGTCTCTGACCCGGCCGCGTTCCTCGACCGGCACGTCTTCGCGTGCAGCGTCGAGCTGCTTGGCGAAGGTGTTGCTGCCGTCGAGCGTCGCGTGGAATCCCTCGATCTGCTCGTCGGTGAGTTCGACGGCGAGTTGGTGGAGGTCGTAGCGCTCCCACCAGTCCGTCAGCTCACCCCAGGTGAGCACGAAGGCTCGTGTCGGGAACGGGCCGTCGCTGCGGCGGATCGGGATGGGTTTGCGGATCTTCTTCCTCTTCGCCCGCCGCTCCGCCTTCACCCGCGCCAGGGCCTCCTCCGCGAGTCGATGCAGTTCGGCATCAGAGGTTCCGGGTGGGGCTTCTGCCTCGTTACGGATACGTACTTGTCGCAAACGAACTGCATGAGGTCCGCCGCGACAGGGTCGTGCGCCCACGCGTCGTTGTCGTGTTCGTGGAGCTGGCGCAGCAGGCAGCGTAGTCCTTCGCTGGTGCGGAACTGTCGATTTCGTAGAGCGGGTGGTTCTGGTTGTGGGGTTGTTTTGGTCATGGCTTTCACGCCTCCTCATGTTGAGGTGCGTGTCAGCCATCCCGTCGGTGGCGGAACCCACCTCCTTCTCGACTCAACGCCTTGTCACTGTGCGAAGGTCAAGGCCCAGACGAAGGAATCTTTCGATCACTCCGAGTGGTTGACATTGTCACCGTGACAAGGTGTGAAGTAGGTTGAGGAGGTATTGAGATGGTCGAAATGAGAACGGAAACACCAGGAGCCCGGCTGAGGAATGCCTTGTCGGTCATCAGCGCGTCGGCGCGTTTGCAGGCTGCTTTGACGGCCGGCACTCGGCCGGATGAGTCCTACATCGGGGTGCTTGTGGAGCGTTGCGGGGTGGAGCCGGACTTCTTCGTCCGCGACATGCTGACGTGGGCGTTGACCAGGCATGAGCCCGCGTTGACGGTGGCGGCCGTGTTGCCTCAGCTTCGTTCCGCATCGGCTCAGGCGCGCAGCCAGGCCTTGCACACGCTCTCGAAGATCGGCGACCCTGCAACGGGGGCTGCGATCACCGTGGATCTCCTCCACGACGAGAACGTCGAGGTGGCTCGTGCAGCATGGCGTACCGCTGCCGGGCTCGTCCCTGCCGGTCATGAGGCTGAGCTGGCTCAGGAACTGGTGAGTGAGCTCGGGCGGGGAGATCGCGAGACGCAACGTAGCCTCAGCCGCGCGTTCGCCGTCCTCGGAACCGCTGCTGAGCCGGTCGTCGAAGACGCGGCGAGCAGTGAGGACCAGACGGTGAGTGCGCACGCCGTGGCGACGCTGGCGATCATGGCTGACCCCGATGAGGGGTTCGATGCGGCGATCGCGGAAGCGAAGCGAGTTGTCGCTCTTCGTGGGGCACCAACGGTGAAGGAGCAGTAGTTGCTGATCGGTGAGGTGGCGCAGCGTTCGGGTATCAGCGCCCGGATGCTGCGTCACTACGACCGGATCGGTTTGGTGTCCCCGTCGGAGCGAACATCGGGTGGATACCGGGAGTACTCCGAGAGCGATATGCGTCGACTGTTCCACGTCGAAGGGTTGCGCTCTCTGGGGTTGAGTCTTGCTCAGATCGCGGACGTGATCGATGATCGCGCGTTCGATCCCGCCGTGATGGTCGATAACGTCATCGAACGCACGCGAGAGCAGATCACGCAGGGGGAGGAACTGGTGCAGCGACTGGAAGACGTACAGGCCACCGCCCCGAAAACCTGGGCTGATGTCCTGCGCACCATCGGACTCATCCGAGGATTGGAATCACCAAGCCCTTCACATCGACAGCAACTGGTCTTGAAAGCTGCGGAACCCGACCAGCGCGATGTCCCCGTACTCGTTGAGGCCATGCTGCGCGAGAACACTGAAGACGCTGCCGGTGCCCTGCAATGGGCTATCGCACGAAGCGGGGACGCAGCGATCCCCGCGCTTGTCCAGGCCTTGGACTCCCCGGACAGCGAGCGGAGGCGTCGCGGGTTCGATGCCCTGGTGAAACTCGATACCCCCGCCGCCGTGCGGGTAATCATGGGATTGACGAAACATGAGGATCTTCGTATCCGAAACCGAGCGATCATCACCCGCGCACAACATGGCAAGAAAGGCTCGATCACCGCACTGATCGGACTCATCAGCACCGGTCAGGACGACGTCGAAGCCGCTGACGCGCTCACAGAGCTCGCCCTCCGCGACGAGCAAGTCGATCACGTCATGGCCGCACTGGCAACGGCGCTGAGGACCGCAGAGCCCGACGCCCGCCGGCGCTTGGTCGGCGCACTGAACGATCTCCCGCCGGACGCGACGAAAGACACGCTCACGTCGCTGCTCGATGATGAAGACCGCGCCACAGCGCTCACCGCCAGATTCATCCTCGACACGCAAGCCAAGAACGACCGAGTGTAGCCGTAGGGCACTCAACGTGCTCCGCGTACGACCCGACTTCCCTCGAACGCCAGCACAGACATTTGAGCTGCCACGCGTCTTGCAAACGAGGTTGCCAGTGAACTTCCGAAGCATTTGATCTGTGCGGGGTCTTGCTGGCTGACGGCGCAGAAGCGCTTGGTGGGCGGCTCCGTCAAGACTGTCGACCAGGAGAATAGTCTCATCCTGTGACTCCTGAATTGCTCTCGGTCGTGGTGGCCGGTGCCCTCGGTGTTTCCGGCACGATCGTCGGGGTGGTGATGACGACGTGGCTCGGGAGGTCGGCGGAGCGGCGTCGCTTGACTGCTGAAGACGAGCGTCGCTGGCTCGCAGATCGGCGTCGGGTGTACGCAGGGACTGCTGCACGGATAGGTGACAGGTTGTAGTCACGCCGCCAGTGCGGCTGGCGTGTTCATGATGACCTCGAATTCGATCGGGGTCAAACGGCCGAGGGCCGCCTGTCGACGACGTTGGTGGTAGGTCCGCTCGATCCAGGTCACGATCGCGATCCGCAACTGCTCACGGGTCGCCCAGGTGCGGCGGTCGAGGACGTTCTTCTGCAGCAAGGCGAAGAAGCTCTCCATGGCCGCGTTGTCTCCAGCCGCGGCTACTCGACCCATGGATCCGACGAGTCGATGACGGGTCAGGGCGCGCAGGAACTTCCGGCTGCGGAATTGACTGCCTCTGTCGCTGTGGACCACGCAGCCGGCGACGTCGCCGCGCATCGCGACGGCGTTGTTCAGCGCGTTGACGGCCAGACTTGGACTTCATCCTCGAGTCGATCGAGTACCCGACGATCCGGTTGGCGAACACGTCCTTGATCGCGCAAAGGTAGAGCTTTCCCTCCGCGGTCTTGTGCCCGGTTATGTCGGTGAGCCAGAGCTGGTTCGGGCCGTCGGCGGTGAACTCGTGCCGGATCCGTCCGTTCTCGTCGGTCACGGCGCAGAGATCGTTGTGGACGGGCGGTCCGGGCTTCTTGCCGTTGCGGCCCCGCTTCTTCCCGAACGCGGACCACCAGCCGTTGGCCGACGCGATCCGCCACGCCGTCCGATCCGACATCGCCTCGCCCGCGTCGCGGGCCTCGTCGGCGAGCAGCCGGTGCCCGAACTCCGGGTCATCCTTGTGGGCGTCGAACAACGCGTTCGCACGATACGCCTCCACCACCTCACTGTCGGTGATGGGGTCTGCCAGCCACCGGTAGTAGGGCTGGCGAGAGAGCTTGAGCACCCGACACGTCACCGTCACAGGGATCCCTGCGGCGGCGAGCTCCGTCACGAGCGGGTAGAACCTTTTCCCGGCAGGTTCGCCTGCGACAGATACGCCGCCGCCCGCCGCAGAACCTCGTTCTCCTGCTCCAGCAGCCGGATCCGCTTGCGGGCTTCGCGCAGCTCGGCGCCCTCGCTGCGGGACTGGCCGGGCTTGGCGCCCTCGTCGATATCGGCGCGACGCATCCACTTCTGCAGCGTCATCGGGTGGACCCCGAAGTCTTTCGCGATCTGCTCGATCGTCACTCCGGGCTCGCGGTTCCTCGCAACGCCCACCACGTCGTCACGGAACTCACTCGGGTAGGGCTTGGGCACAGCAACATCCTTCCAGGCCCACCCCACAGGCAAGCCAGTTCAGATGTCACCTCTCCGTGCCGCAGTCCCCATCGCAGATGCAGCAGCCTGGCTTAGTCGGGCATAGTGCCTCGGAGGTGGCCGTCGAGAGCTGTCACAGTTCATCCACGCGACCCTGCCACCGCCTGTGATCTGGAACTCGCCACCGAGATCGCAGATGGCTGTGCGACTATCTGACTGGGGTGGCATCTGGCCACCGGCCTTATTTTTGTATAACATTAAGGGTATGAGTGAGCGCGAGACGATCAACGGCACGCCTGTCACCGAGGAGCAGATCGCAGCCTGGGCAGTCGAAGCGCAGGCTGGCTACGACGTGGCGACGTTGAAGAAGCGGGGTCGCGGGCGTCCTGGCCGTGGTGCTGAGCCGTCGCAGGTCATCGCGTTGCGTCTCACGGCGGACGAGATCAGTGCTCTTGATGCGCGGGCGGAGCACGAAGGCAAGTCCCGCTCCGAGGTAATCCGCGAGGCACTGGCCTCGGCGTGAGAGTCCACCCCTCGGCGCTCAAGCACGGTGTCGATGCCGAGAACGCGATCCAGGCTGCGACCTGGGCGACCTGGATCGAGGACCTCGATGACAACAGCCCAGCCAGGCAGCTTCGGCTCGGGTTCGACACCCGCGGCCGATTGCTGGAGACGGTCGTGCTGGTCTTCGACAGCGGAAACGAACTCGTGATCCATGCCATGAAGGCTCTCCCGCAGATGCTCGACCTACTGCCATAGGCAGCTCCGAGCTCTGGCTCAGCCGGTCCGAGTTTACTCCCATACCGTCATCCGACTCACCTCGAACCGCCGCGCGATCGACATGACGCTCTCGCCGTTGTCGCGTGCCGTTTGAGCGGCGTCTATCTGTCGCCGAGCGCGTAAGCGTCCGCGGTGTCGATCAACTGCACGCCCAGTCCGACGGCTCTCCGAAGCAACTCGATCGCGTCCGAAGGACTCGCCGGTGCCCGCCAGATCTGTGCACCGGCGGCCGTGCCGTCGCCGGTGGCGTCGGTGATGCGCATCGTTCCGAGGCCGAGCCGCCGTACGCGCAGGTCGCCGCCGAGGAGGAAGAAGTCGTCCACGGGGTGCGTTCGATGTGTCGAGATCGTCATAGCGACGACGGTAGGACGTGACGCTAGCGTCACCTGCAAGTCCCATTCCGAAGGAGGTCGTCATGATGGGCGTCTACGACGGCACGATGAGTATCGGCGAACTGTCCGCCCGTACCGGAGCCAGCGTGCGGGCGCTGCGCTACTACGAGCAGCACCGCCTGCTCGACGCGCGGCGGACGAGCGCCGGCCATCGTCGCTTCTCCGAGGACGCAGTCGAGACCGTTCGCCGTGTCCGGTTGTTCCTCGAGGCCGGACTGCCCCTGGCCGTCGTGTCTCAGATCATGCCGTGCTTCATCGACGACGGGGAACGGCTGGACGCCTGCGTCTCCGAGTATCTCCGCGACCATCTGGGTGGCGTGCAGGCCCGCATCGACGAGCTGGACAAGCAACAGATGACTGTCGCGCGGCTGCAGCGACTCGTCGTCGCATGACGAACACCGAGCCGTGATCCGCGCGCGGACCGGTGGTGGAGAGACGGCCCTGCTCGTGATGACGACGTGCGATCCACTTCGCGTGTCCGCCGCGATCGGTCAGCGGCGCATCCGATAGCGCAGATGAAGCACCCGGTTGCCCTGAACCACCTCGTCGGGATCCTCCAGCAGGTGCTGGGCGTCGATCGACCCGAAGAAGCGCTTGCCGGACCCGAACACGACGGGCACGACATCCATGCGCACCTCATCGACCAGGCCAGCGGCCAGCACCTGGCCGCCGACGTCGCCGGCGGCGACCTCGACGACGCGGTCTCCCGCGAGCTCCCGCGCCTTGGCCACGGCCGCCTCGACGCCGTCCACGAAATGGAACGGCGCC
Source organism: Microbacterium ulmi (assembly GCF_011759705.1). GTDB lineage: Bacteria > Actinomycetota > Actinomycetes > Actinomycetales > Microbacteriaceae > Microbacterium > Microbacterium ulmi. Next base: position 1,323,570 of record NZ_JAAOZF010000001.1, read on the forward strand.
TCGGGATCCCAGCCCTCTGGCTTCGGCCGGTGCGTCACGACGACGACGTGGTCGACCCCGCCCGGCGGCGTCCCGTCCCAGCCGTCGGTCATGTCGAAGACGTGGCGGCCGGCGATCGTCGCTCCGATCCCGTCCCAGTACGGCCGGGTGTAGTCGTAGGACGTCTGCGACACCGTCAGCACGCCGCTCTCGTCCAGCGGCACGTCACCGCCGGTCAGCCAGTCGAACAGCGGTCCGGGCTGATCGTTCTCGTCCGCGATGTAGCCATCCACGGACACCGAGGCGTACATGACCACCTTGCCCATGGGTCCTCCTCTGCGTCGGGGTGACCCCAAAGTAGCGTCTCCAGCCGTTCGGCACGTGCCCCGGATGCTCGCGCAGGAGCCGCGGGCGACACCTCACCCGGGGTAGCCGGGATCGACGGTCTGCGCGACGAGGAAGTGCCACCCGAGCCACCACCAGCAGACCAGGATCGCGATCCGCACGGTCCTGGACTGCATGATGCGATCGAACAGTCCGCTCGCGGTCGCCTCCGGATCGCGCCGCGACGAGATCCAGGTGACGACGCCGAGCACGATCGCGCCGACGACGAAGACCGTCGCACTGAGCATCAGCGCCCTCCTCCCCTGCGCACGAGGAAGCCGCCCACGGCGAGCCAGCACACGACGAAGACGATCTTCCCTGCCACCGTGTCCACCGCGGGGTTGAGCAGATCGCTCAGCGCCGGATAGGCGGCTCGGCCGCCGGGCAGCTGCGCGCCGCGCAGCACCTCGGCGAGCTCCCAGAGACAGCCGGCGATCCAGACGGCGCCCCACCAGATCGCGAGAGCGCGCAGCCCACGCGACCAGGGTCGCACGGGCGAGGGATGCCGAGGCCATGCCGCGGCCCCCGCCGCCACGCCGATCGCCATGACCGCGATCGCCATCGCGACTCCGTGTCGCGGGAGAAGGACGAGCGGGACGGCCGCCACGACGCCGACGATCACGACGGTCCTCGTCCGCGGGCGACGCCAGGATCCCTCGAGCGGGAGCAGTCCCGAGGCGTCCGCGGTGAGCGCGAAGGCAGTGACGCCGAAGATGATCGCGTCGCCCCATTGCCGGCGCAGAAGCTGCACGAGGCCGATCGCGACGACGACGAACAGCCACCCGCGGGCGCCCCATGACAGCGCGCGGAGCGCCTCGAGCCCGCCGAGGCGCCGGGTGCCCTCGCCTTCGATCCCCTCCGCCGTCTCGTCGTCCACACGATCGCCTCCGGAGGCACTCTAGCCCTGCGTGAGACCGGCGGCTCCGTGCAGCTCCCGCCCCTCTCCACAGCTCGGCACGGCCCCCCCGAAGCCAGGTGGTGCGTCGATATGGTGAAGCATGGACTTGCGGGTCGCCGCCTACGCCGTCGTCACAGACGATGACGGCCGGATCCTGCTGGCGCACTGGAACGAGGGCAGGCGAGCCGCGTGGACGCTCCCCGGCGGCGGCCTCGAAGACGGCGAGGACCCCGAGCACGCCGTCCGGCGCGAGGTCCGCGAGGAGACGGGCTACCGGGTCGTCGTCGAGCAGCTGCTCGGCATCCATTCCCGCGTGATCCCGCCGGGGCGACGCATCACCGAGTCAGACGAGCCGTTGCACGCTCTGCGGATCGTCTATCGCGCGCGCATCACGGGAGGACGCCTCCGCAACGAGCAGGACGGCTCGACCGACATGGCCGACTGGTTCCCTCTGACCGGCGTGCGGTCGCTGCAGCGCGTCAAGCTCATCGACATCGCGCTGTCGATGGCGGGTCTCGCCTGACGAGTCAGCCGATCGGCTGCGAGATGTCCGCCACCGTCGCGCCGTAGGCCGCGAGCAGGGCGTCGGCGTCGACGAAGAGGCTGTACCCGTGCGCGCCCGCGCCCATCGCGATCCGCTCCCCACGGATGCGCTCGTCCGCATAGACCGGCCAGTCCGTCGTGCTGCCGATCGGCACGATCGTGCCGCGCTCGTATCCCGTCGCGGCCAGCGCACGCGCGGGATCGGGAAGCTGCAGCTTGTTGACGCCGACGAGCGCACGCAGCTTCGGCCACGAGATCGCCCGATCGCCCGGGATCAGCGCGAAGAGATAGGTGTCGTCGCTACGCTTGACGACGAGCGTCTTGACGATCCCCGATGGGGGGATGCCGAGCACCTCGGCGGCCTCCTCGAGGCTTCGCGCGGCGGGGCGCTCACGCAGCTCGATGTCGAGCCCGCGGCCGGACGCCGCCTCGCGGACGCGATCGAGGGGGTCAGGCATCCGGTGCGCGCAGCGGGTCGTCGGCGACCCAGAGCTCGTCGTCGGCACGCAGCGTCTGCCATGCCGCGTACAGGACGCCTGCAGCGGCGGCGACGCCGAGGATGATCGCGATGACGCCCCCCGCGCCGATGCCCTTCTTCTTCGGAGCCTCGACGACGGCGACCTTCTGCGAGAAGCCCTTCGCGGCCTTCTGGCCATACTTCTCGGCGCGCTGGGCGAGGTCGGCCCAGTCCACGCCGCGGCCGGTGCCCAGGCGCTGACGCGTGTCGTTGGCGGCATCCCACACCGACAGGGCCGAGCCGACGACGGCGCCGGCGGCAGGCACGACCTTGTCGTTGAAGACCTGCTTGGAGACCGACATGCCGCGATCCACATACGGCGCCGCATACTTGCCGTACGTCGCCTGGACCTGAGGAACGACCTGCTCGCGGCTGTAGTTGCCGAGCTGGCGCCCCGCTTCGCGCGCGACGGTGGCGGCCTCTCCGACGAGCACCTGCTGCGACTCCCAGAGCTTGTTGGCCTGGTTCTGGAGGTTGCGGAGTTCCTTCTTGCGCTTGCGGCTGACGCTCACGGGGCTCTCCCTGCTGATCGGGGCGATGGTGTTCCCCATCTTGCCAGACCGCCTTCGAACCGGAAGTGTTCACACAGAACTCTGAGAGAATGGAAGACATGCCTCAGCACACCGCGGTCGCGACCCTGCACACGAACCATGGCGATGTCGTCGTCAACCTCTTCGGGGACCACGCGCCCCGCACCGTGAAGAACTTCGTCGGCCTCGCCGACGGCACGGGAGCCTGGACCGATCCCGCGACGGGCAAGCCCGGCGAGGGCCCCCTCTACAGCGGCGTCGTCTTCCACCGCATCATCCCCGGCTTCATGATCCAGGGCGGCGACCCCCTCGGTCAGGGTGTCGGCGGGCCCGGTTACACCTTCGACGACGAGATCCACCCCGAGCTCACCTTCGCGAAGCCCTACCTGCTCGCGATGGCCAACGCGGGACTGCGCCGCAATGCCATCACGGGCGCGGCCGAGGGCACGAACGGCTCCCAGTTCTTCATCACGACCGATCCGACGCCCTGGCTTCAGGGCAAGCACACGATCTTCGGCGAGGTCGCCGACGATGCCTCCCGCGCGGTCGTCGACGCGATCAGCGCGGTCCCGACCGCGGCGGGCGATCGTCCGATCGAGCCCGTCGTGATCGAGTCGGTCGACGTCGTCGCGGCCTAGGAGCTCCGCGGCCTCGTGACGTCGGACGAGTTCACCCGGAACCCCGACAACTTCTGCTATCGGCATCCCGACAGGCAGAGCTTCGTGCTGTGCCAGAGGTGCCTGCGCACCATCTGTCCCGAGTGCCAGACGCCCGCAGCCGTCGGGGTCATCTGCCCCGAGTGCATGCGCGACCAGCAGAAGTCGGCGACGACGGCGCAGCGCAAGGCGGAGCGCCGCTCGGCGTCGCTGCGTCCCGTCTCCGTCCACGACACGCGTCCGCTCGCGACCTACGCGATCATCGGCATCACGGCGTTCGTGTACCTGCTGCAGCAGATTCCGGGCCTGCCGATCACGAGTCTGCTCGCCTTCAACAGCGTGTTCGTCTGGCCGGGCGCGCCGTTCGGCTTCCAGCCGTGGCGCCTGCTCACGGTGCTCGTCGTGCACGGCAGCTTCCTGCACGTGGGCCTCAACATGCTCGTCGTGTGGATGATCGGCCGCAACCTCGAACCCCTCCTCGGCCGATGGCGCTACGTCGTGCTGTATCTGCTCAGCGGGCTCGGCGGCTCGGTCGCCGTTGCGCTGCTCGCGCCCGGGGTCAACGTCGTCGGGGCATCCGGCGCGATCTTCGGCCTCTTCGGAGCGCTCCTGGTGATCGGCCGTCACATCGGCGCGAACATCCGCGGCATCGTCATCGTGATCGCCATCAACTTCGCATTCCCGTTCGCGCTCGCCCTGATCGCGAGCATCGGCTCGGGGTCGTTCGCGACGGCACTCGACGCGATCCGCATCTCGTGGCAGGCGCACCTAGGCGGGCTCGTCACGGGAGCCGCTGTGGGCTACATCTACGCGCGGACCCGGGCCGTGCGCCGGCGCAGGCTGCAGACCGGCCTCCTGGTGGCGCTCGGCGTCGTGCTGCTCGCGCTGCTCGCGCTCCCGCCCGTCATCTACGGCTGACGGCGGATGCCGCGACCGCCGCGGCGGCCCGCGTGCGGCGCCCGGGATCGGCGATCCTGCGTCGGCGTGGGTCGGCGCCGGTCGAGCCGGGAGTTATCCACAGGTTCATCCCCAGATGGGGATGAATCACAGTCGTGTAATTAGCTGCCGGCGTCAGCGCCAGCGGGTCGTCATGAGGAAGCCGACGAACGCGATTCCGAAGCCGATCACGAGGTTCCACGAGTCCAGACCGGGGATCGGGAAAGCCATGCCGCTCAGATAGAAGACGAGAACCCAGACCAGCCCCAGGAGCATGAGTCCGATCATGATCGGCTTGAACCACACGGGGTTGGGCGCCGCATCGCCTTCGCTGCGCTCGACGAGATCGTCGTCCTTGCCAGATCGTGCCATGCAGAGATTCTATCTGCCAGCGGGGTCACAGCACGCCGCCGATAAACTCGCCGTGTGGACGACACGGCCGTGCCGCGGGGGGCGAATCCTCGACCGACAGGACGCGCGCGCCCGAAGCGCCGTGCGTCGGTCGTCGGCGTGCTCGGCGAGCTCCTCATCACGATCGGCGCCCTCACGCTGATGTACGTCGTGTGGCAGCTCTGGGTCGGCGACTGGATCTATGCCGCGGAGCGCAGCGCCGAGGCGAAGTCGCTCTCGCAGCAGTGGCAGCAGGAGTACGAGGAGCAGGTCGCGGCATCCCCGAGTCCTCCGGCGCCCGCCGAGACGCCGGCCGAGCCCGCGCCCGTGACGGCTGATCCCGTCATCCTCCCTCAGCCCGACGACGCGCAGATCTTCGGCACGATGTACATTCCGCGGTTCGGTGCCGACTACGGGGTCGCGATCGCCGGCGGCATCTCGCGAGCGCGGACGCTCGATCCCATCGGCATCGGGCACTACCCCGGAACGCCCATGCCCGGAGAGGTCGGCAACTTCGCCGTCGCCGCGCACCGCACGACGTGGGGCAAGCCGTTCAACCGCATCGCGGAGCTGCGCGTCGGCGATGCGATCGTCGTCGAGACGCCCGGCGGCTGGTACACGTACCGCTTCCGCACCCTCGAATACGTCCAGCCCGACGCCGTCGACGTCCTCCTGCCGGTTCCGCAGGCTCCGGGCGCCGAGCCCGGCGAGCGGTACCTCACCATGACGAGCTGCAGTCCCATGTTCTCGATGACGGAGCGGATCGTGGCCTACAGCGTCTTCGACGCGTTCACCCCCCGGTCGGCGGGTCCGCCGGCGGCGCTGACGGAGGGAGTCGCCTGATGTACGCGGCGCTGTGGCACATCCTGCCGGGCCCATGGTGGATCCGGGTGCTCATCCTGATCGTCGCGCTCGCGGTCGTGCTGTACGCGCTCGTGTTCTGGGTCTTCCCGTGGGTGAGCACGTTCGTCAACCCGCAGGAAGTGACGGTCGCCCTGCCATCCCTGTCGGACCTCGTCTGACCCGTGGTCACCCCGCGCCGGTCAGGGAACGCGGCGGCCACGCCGATCCTCGTCGTCGACAACCACGACAGCTTCGTGCACACCCTCGTGGGCTACCTCCACGAGCTGGGGGCGGAGACCGAGCTCGTGGAGGCGGATTCGATCGCTCCGGATGCCGCAGCGGCCGCGCTCGCTCCGTACCGGGCCGTGCTCGTATCGCCCGGTCCGGGAGCTCCCGCCGACGCCGGAGCCTCGATCGCCGTCGTGCGGGCGGCGGCGAGCCGCGGCATCCCGCTCCTGGGAGTGTGCCTCGGGCACCAGGCGGTCGCGGAGGCGTTCGGCGCGCGCGTCGCGCACGCCCCCGACCTCATGCACGGCATGACCTCGTTCGTGCATCACGACGGCTCTGCACTGTACGAGGGCCTTCCCGATCCGTTCCTCGCGACGCGCTACCACTCGCTCGCGGTCGTGCCTGAGACGCTCCCGCCGGGGCTCGCGGTGACCAGCCGCACGGCGGCCGGCGTCGTCATGGGCGTCTCGCACCGGGAGGTGCCCGTGCAGGGCGTGCAGTTCCACCCGGAGAGCGTGCTGACCGAGGGCGGCTACCGACTGCTCGGGAACTGGCTCGAGAGCGTGGGATACGCCGGCGCGGCCGCGCGCGGCGCAGGGCTCACGCCGCACCGCTGACGAACGCTCAGGAGCCCGTGCAGAAGGTCAGCACGACCGTGGAATGCACGGGCGCCTCACCCGGCGCGATCGACTGGGTCGCGACGATCGGATCGCCGGGAGGCGCCGGGCAGTCGGGGCTCTCCTGCGCCTCGACCGTGAGCTCGAGGCCTTCCAGCTCGCGGGTGGCGGCTTCGATCGTGTAGCCCGTGACGTCGACGACGACGACGCGACCCGTCGCGACGACGAGGTTGACCGCCGTGCCGACGGGGATGCTGGACCCCTCGGTCTGATCGGCGGAGATGACGATGCCCGCCTCGAGACCCGGATCGTTCTCCTGCCGCACCTGTCCGAGCGCGAGGCCCACGCCTTCGAGCGCCGCGCGCGCGGCATCCTGCGACAGCCCCGTGAGCGTCGGCACGACCGCCGTCTCGACGCCCTTCGACACGTAGACCTCGATGCGCTGACCCGGAGACACCGACTCTCCGGCGACGGGATCCGTGCGGATCACGTTGCCGACGGCGACGTCCGAGCTCGTCTCGTCGATCCGGAACGCGATGAGGTCGTTGTCGCCGAGGACCGTCGCAGCCTTCTCGTAGGCCATCGCCGTCACGTCGGGGACGATCCGCGCGCTCGGCGGCACGTTCACCCAGGGACGGATCGTCATGACCCAGAACAGCACCGCCACCAGGAGGACCGCGATGACGGCGACGCCGGCCCAGATCCATGCGACAGGCGGTCCCGCCTGCGTGCGCTTCATCGTCGTGTCGGTGCTGAGCTGCCGCAGCGATCGGGCGGTCTCCGCCGCCTGGCGAGGGTTGGGGCCGTACAGCTCGCTCGTCAGCGCGCCGACCTTGCGCTTCGACGGCGACTTCGCATCGATCGTCGCGTCGAGAGCCTCGCGGAAGCCGGCGGCATCCTGATACCGCTGGAAGGGATCCTTCGCGAGAGCGCGCAGCGCGACGGCGTCGAGCGAGCGCGGGACGGACTCGTTGACCTCGGACGGCGGGACGGGAGCCTCGCTCACGTGCTGGTAGGCGACCGCGACGGGCGATTCCCCGCGGAACGGCTGACGCCCCGTCAGGAGCTCGTACAGCACGACCCCCGTCGAGTACAGGTCCGCGCGCGCATCGACGGGCTCGCCCTTGGCCTGCTCGGGTGAGAAGTACGCGGCCGTGCCCAGGATCGCCGTCGTCTCGGCGACGGTCGACGACGAGTCGGAGACCGCGCGGGCGATGCCGAAGTCCATGACCTTGACCTGCCCGGCATCCGTCACCATGACGTTGCCCGGCTTGATGTCCCGATGGACGACCCCTGCCCGGTGCGAGTACTCGAGCGCCTCGAGGATGCCGTCGACATACCGCACGGCATCGCCGACCGGCACGGGCCCCTGCGCGATGACGTCTTTCAGGAGCGAGCCGTGCACGAGCTCCATGACGATGAACGGAACGGGATGCACAGACCCGTCGGGGTAGGTCTCGGAGTCCTCGCCCGCGTCGTAGACCCGGACGATCGTCGGATGCGCCATGCGCGACGCGGCCTGCGCCTCGAGGCGGAAGCGCATGCGGAACGCGTTGTCGTGCGCGAGGTCGCGGTTGAGGATCTTGATGGCCACCTGACGGCCGAGCGTCAGGTCGTATCCCCGGTAGACGGTGGCCATTCCGCCGCGGCCGATGCGCTCGTCGACGCGGTAGCGCCCTGAAAGCACGCGCGGCTCAGCTGTCACGGTCTCCCCCTGGCATGGAACAGAGCCAGCCTAGCCGACGGAGGCGGACCGGCCGGTCAGCCCGTCTCCTCCGGCTCGGGCGTCGCGGGAGCCTCGATGAGCGCCGTCGCCTCCGGCGACGAGCCCGACGTGCGCTGCCCCGCCGGCCCGCCGGAGCAGTTCGCCGTGTAGGTCACGATGATGGTCTGCCCGACGTTGGAGGTGGCCGTCAGCGTGCCGCTGCGCTGCTGCGGCGTGAACGCCGACGTCGTCTGCCCGTTCGGGAAGGTCGCATTGGTGGCCGTGAGCGTGAACGCGCTCAGCTGACCCGTGCCCGAGGGGCACACGTAGTTGGGCCACGTCACCGTGAGCGTCCCGTTGGGGGCGACGGTCGCGGCGGACAGCGCGGGAGCCTCCGGCGCCGGCATCTGCGTCAGGTCGCCGAAGCACGTCAGGGTCAGCTCGTCCTCGGGGAGGAGCATGCCGGACGGGTTGATCGACTGGACCGTGTTGACGTCGCCCTCCGTCGACGCGGCGGGGCGGTCCGGTGCGATCGTGACGACGAGGATGCCGGCTGTCAGGGCCGCCTGCTGGGCTTCGTCGCAGTTCCGGCCGACGAGCGCGAGCGCACCCACGTCGATGCGGGTCGTGGTCGGCGTCGGCGTCGTCTCGGTCTCGGTCGGGGTGATGCGCGTCGGCGACGAGTCGGTCGGACCGGGCGAGGGCGGACGGTTCGCGAACAGCGCGAAGACGGTTCCGCCGAGCACCAGCACGAGCAGGACGATGAGCGCGATGAGGGGCCACGTCCACGGACTGCGCTTGCGGGCGGGGGTCTTCGCCGGCTCCTCCTCGTCGGGCGCGGGAAGCAGGCGCGTCGCCGCCGCGGGTTCGGACGGGGACAGGAGCTGTGTGAGGTCGTCGCCGACGGACGTGCCGGTGGCGACGGCGGGAACGGCGGCCGCTGCCGCCGCCACGTCTCCTCGCCGCATCGCCGTGGCGGCGCGCGCGACGGCGGATGCCGTGGCGGGGCGGTCGTCGGGCTTCTTCGCGATCATCGCCATGACGAGGTTCTGCACCGGCACGGCCACGGTCGGCGGGAGCGGCGGGGGCTGCTCGTTGATCTGCGCCATCGCGATGGCGACCTGCGACTCGCCCGTGAAGGGACGCTTTCCGGCGAGGCACTCGTACGCGACGATGCCGAGCGAGTACGTGTCGGTCGCAGGGGATGCCGGGTGCCCGGACGCCTGCTCGGGCGAGAGGTACTGCACCGTGCCCATGACCTGGCCGGTCGCGGTCAGCGGAACCTGGTCGGCGATGCGCGCGATGCCGAAGTCGGTGATCTTGACACGGCCGTCCGGCGTGATGAGGAGGTTGCCGGGCTTGATGTCGCGGTGGACGAGACCCGCGGCGTGGGCGGCCTGGAGCGCGGCCGACGTCTGGGCGACGATGTCGAGCGTCTTGTCTGTCGAGAGCGACCCTTCGCGTTCGAGGATCGTCGAGAGCGCCTCGCCGGGGACGAGCTCCATGACGAGGAAGGCCGAGCCGTTCTCCTCGCCGTAGTCGAAGACGCTCGCGATGCCCTCGTGGTTGACGAGCGCGGCGTGGCGGGCCTCGGCGCGGAACCGCTCGAGGAAGCCGGGGTCGCCCATGTACTCGTCTTTGAGGATCTTGATCGCGACGGTGCGGCCGATGACGTGGTCGGTGGCCTCCCACACTTCGCCCATGCCGCCGATGGCGATCCGCGAATCGAGTTCGTAGCGGCCGCCGAAGGTCACTCCCTGCGTCGGTCTCATCTGCCCAGCACCGCCTCCATGACCTTCTTTGCGATGGGCGCCGCGATCGTGTTGCCCGTGCCCGACTGACCCTGACCCCCGCCGTCCTCCACGACGACCGCGACAGCGACTCGAGGATCGACCGCAGGGGCGAAACCGGTGAACCACAACGTGAATGGCTGTCCCGTGCCGTTCTCCGCGGTCCCGGTCTTCCCGGCCACGTCGACCCCGTCTATTCTTGCACCCGTCGCCGCGCCGGAACTGACACCGGCGACCATCATCTGCACCATCTGCTCCGCCAGATCCTCGTCGAGCGCGCGCCCGAACTCCGTGTTCTCGAACTTCTGCTGCACCGTGAGATCCGGCCCGATCACCTCATCCACCATGTGCGGGTTCATGACGACTCCGCCGTTGCCGATGCCGGCAGACACCATCGCCATCTGCAGCGGTGTCGCCGTGACCTGACCCTGGCCGAAGCCGGTCAGCGCCGTCTGCGGGTCGTCCAGTGCCCGGGGGTAGCTGGACGGCGTCGACTCGAGCGGCGTCGCGAACGACGAGTTGAACCCGTACTTCTCGGCCTCTTCGCGGATCGCCGTGTCGCCGAGCTCGACCGCGAGCTCGGCGAAGGGGATGTTGCAGCTGAGCCGCAGCGCCTCCGCGATCGTGACGGTCTCGCCGTCGCCGCAGGTTCCGCGCCACGCGTTGAAGACGACGTTGCTCGACTGCGGGAGCTGGTACGACGCGGGGTTGGGCAGGGTCGAGTCGGGTGTCCACTGGCCCGACGCGAGCGCCGCCGAGGCCACGACGAGCTTGAACGTGGACCCCGGAGGGTTGAGGTCGCCGCCGATCGCCCGGTTGGACAGCGGGTCGTCGGAGGCGTCCTCGAGCGTGTCGTAGTACTCGTTCACGGCAGCCGTGTCGTGCGCCGCGAGCTGGTTCGTGTCGAACGACGGGCTCGAGACCATCGCGAGGATCCGGCCCGTCGCGGGCTCGATCGCGACGACCGCTCCCTGCAGCGATCCGAGCGCCTCGAACGCGGCGCGCTGGACGGCCGCGTCGAGCGAGAGCGTCACATTCGACCCGCGCGGTGGCTGGCCCGTCAGGATCCGGTCGATGCGCGCGAGGAACTGCGAGCCGGCCGTGCCGCTGAGCTCCTGGTTCATCGCCCGCTCGATCCCGGTCGCCGACTGAAGGATCGGGTTGATCCATCCCGTGACGTGACCCCACATGGGGGCGTCCACGTACGTGCGCTGCCAGCTGTACCTGTCGCCCGAGGGGACGGAGGTCGCGATCGCCGTGCCGCTCGCGACGATCGCGCCGCGCTGCACTTCGTACGAGTCCAGGAGTGCGCGCTCGTTGTGCGGATCGGCCGAGAGCGTCTCGGCGTGCACGACCTGGATCCAGCTCGTCGACCCGAACAGCGCGAGGAACATGATCAGCATCAGGATGCTGAGCCGCCGCAGCTCCTTCGTCATCGGTCGCACCTCCCGGTCGTGTGCTCTGCGGCCGGGGGCGTGCCCGTGGCGGCCGGGTACGGCATCCGTCTGGACGTCATCCGATCACCACCCTCGGGCGGCTGCGGACGATGTCGGAGATGCGCAGCAGGAGCGCGACGATGAGCCAGTTCGCGACGAGGGAGGATCCGCCCGCCGCGAGGAACGGGGTCGTGAGGCCGGTCAGCGGGATGAGCCGCGTCACGCCGCCCACCATGATGAACACCTGCAGCGCGATCGTGAACGACAGGCCCGTCGCGAGCAGCTTGCCGAAGTCGTCCTGCCCCGCGAGCCCGATGCGGATGCCGCGGCTCGTGAACACCATGTAGAGGCACAGGATCGCGAAGACGCCCACGAGCCCGAGCTCCTCTCCGAGGCTCGGGAAGATGTAGTCGCTCTGCGCGAGCGGAGTCAGGTACGGACGTCCCTGCCCCAGTCCCGTGCCGATGAGGCCGCCCTGCGCGAGGCCGAAGATGCCGTTGACGAGCTGGTAGCTGCTGTTGTCCATCAGATCGGGATTGAAGGCGTCCAGCCAGTTCACGAAGCGGCCCCGCACGTAGGGGAGGATCTGCGACGCGGCGAAGGCCCCGGCGACGGCGAGGACGACGCCGATGAGCACCCAGCTCGTCTTGCCGGTCGCGACATACAGCATCGCGACGAACATGCCGAAGATGAGCAGTCCCGTGCCGAGGTCGCGCTGCACGACGATGATGCCCATCGAGACGAGCCACAGCACGAGGAGAGGGCCGAGCTGACGCGCGCGCGGCCACGTCATCCCGAGGAAGCGCGTTCCCGTCGACGTGAGGCTCTCGCGCGTGCGGACGAGGTACCCCGCGAAGAAGATCGCGAGCGCGATCTTCGCGAGCTCGCCGGGCTGGAAGGAGAAGAACCCCAGGTCGACCCACACGTCGGCGCCGGCATCCGCCCCGAGACCCGGCACGATCGGCAGCAGAAGCAGGAGCACGCCCACGAGCCCCGACACGTAGGTGTAGCGGAAGAGCACGCGGTAGTTGCGCAGGAACAGCACGACGGCGATCGCCCCGATGACTCCGATCGCGATCCAGGCGAGCTGTCGGGTGGACGTGGCATCCCATCCGTGCACGCGCCGGGCGATGTCGATGCGATAGATCATCGCGAGCCCGAGGCCGGTGAGGAGGGTCGCGATGGGCACGACGAACGGATCGGCGTCGCGCGCGCGCAGACGCAGCAGGATGTGCAGCGCGACGACGAGCGCCGTGAGGCCGCCGCAGTAGATGAGGAACGTCGCGTCGATCTCGCCCGTCGCGCCGAGCTGGACGAGGGCGATCGCGCCCGCGTTGATCGCGAACGCGAAGACCAGGAGGAACAGCTCGCGGTTGCGCTGCGTCTGGGGCACGCGGATGCGGCGAAGGGCCCGAACGACCGCCGTGTCGGCGGTGAGCGACTCGGTCAGGCCCGACGGGGTGGCCGCCGTCATCGCGAGCCCTCCGTCGCTTCCCTGAGGCTCTCGGCGATGCGCCGGGCGTCCTCGAGCGAGCGGGCGGGGATCGTCTCCTCGACGGTCGTTCGCTCGAACGACGAGAGATCGGTCAGGCGGATCGCGGTGTCCTCGTACGGCGTCGAGAGCGAGATCGGCCCGATTCCCTGCTGGATGCCGCGGAAGATCACGACGGTGTCGGCGTCCGCGCCGACGAAGTACCGTGTCTGCGTCCACTGGTACCCCGCGAACAGAGCGGCCGCGAGAGCCGCGAGCACGAGGACGAAGCCCACGATCCATCCGATGCGCCGACGGCGTCCGCGCCGGCGGTCCTCCTCGATGAGCTCCTCGAGGAACTCGGCGGCCGGCTCGAAGTGCGTCGGCTCGTTGGCGGCCTGACGAGCGGGATGCAGCCAGCCCCCGCGGCCCGACCGGGCTGCGGGGACCTCGACGCCGACGGGGTTGGACACCGAGCCGACCATCGTGGGGGTTCCGGAGAAGAGCGGATGCTGTCCTCCCACGTCGACGATGACGATCGTGACGTTGTCGGGAGCCCCGGCGTCGAGCGCCTGCTTGAGGAGGTGGTCGGCGGTGCGGCCGGGCGCGAGCCCGAGTCCGAGCGCCTTCGCCGTGTGGGCGTCGTCGACGACGCCGGACAGCCCGTCCGAGCAGAGCAGCCAGCGGTCGCCGGGCTGTGTCGGCATGATGAACGTGTCGACCTCGGGGTCGGCGTCCATGTCGCCGAGCACGCGCATGAGAACCGACCGCCGGGGGTGGTAGCGCGCCTCCTCAGGCGTGATGCGCCCCGAGTCGACGAGCCGCTGCACGAACGTGTGGTCGGTCGTGATCTGCGTCAGCGCGCCGTCGCGGAACAGATAGATGCGGGAGTCGCCGATGTGCGCGATGACGGCGTAGTCGTCGACCATGACGAGGGCGCTGACGGTTGTGCCCATGCCGGCGAGCTCGGGCCGCGCGTGCACCGTGTCGATCAGCTCGGTCGCGGCATCCGAGATCCCGATGCGGAGGGCGCGCTCGGCCTCGGACGTCGAGGTGTACGGGTGGTCGAGCCGCTCGAGTCGCGAGATCGCGAGGCTCGACGCGACGTCGCCGCCCGCGTGCCCGCCCATTCCGTCGGCCACGACGAAGAGGTTCGAGCCTGCATACCCGGAGTCCTGGTTGTTGGAGCGGACCTTGCCGGTGTGCGAGATCGCGGCGCTCGAGCCTTGGAAGACCATCAGGGGGTGTCCGCCGCTACTTCCGCAGCTCGAAGGTCGTCGCGCCGACCTTGATGGGAGCCCCGGCCGTGACGGGCACGGGCGAGGCGACGCGCGCCCCGTCGTGCCACGTGCCGTTCGTGGAGTCGAGGTCCTGGATCATCCACTGATCGCCCCACAGCACGAGCCGCGCGTGGTGACTCGACGTGTAGTCGTCGCGGACGACGAGGCCCGACTCGCTCGAACGGCCGATCGTGAGCGGCTCGGTGCCGAGCGGGAGCTCGAGTCCGGCCTTGGGCCCGCTCGTGATGACGATGCGCGACACGGTCGAGGTCGTGGCCTTGCCGCCCTTCTCGGCCGGCGAGGGCTTGGGTGCGACGGGTGCCGTCGGCGCGGATGCGGGCGTCGCCGCGGCGGCGGCGGGCTCCGGCATCCTGCGCACCTTCACGCCGAACAGGTCCGCGCGCAGCGAGTAGACGACCGCGAACACGAAGAACCACAGCACGAGGAGGAACCCGATGCGCAGCAGCAGGAGCGTCAGTTCGCTCACGAGGGCTGACCTCCGCGGATGTCGAACGCGCGCGTCGCGTCGGGCGGCAGCGGCGGCTTGGGAGGCGTCGCCTGTGCGACGACGCGGAAGACGATGTCGGTGTGCCCGATCCTGATGGTCGAATCGGGAGTCAGCGCCGCCTCGACGATCTTTCGGCCGTTCAGAAGCGTTCCGTTCGTCGAGTTCATGTCGCGGACCATGGCGCGCTCGCCGTCCCACAGGATCTCGACGTGCTTCCGGCTCGTGCCGGCGTCGGCGATCGTGATGTCGGCGTCGCTGCCCCGCCCGATGACAGTACGCGACTTCACGAGCGGATGCCGCTTCCCCTCGACGTCGACGACCCCGCGCCACGCGACCCGGCCCTGAGCCGTCGCCGATTCGATGCGCAGCGTCCCGGTCGACAGCTGGTCGTCGGAGGCGATGGCGATCGTGACGGGGCCGGCGAACGTGTATCCCTGCGTCTTCGCGTGCGTCTGCACGAGCGTGTCGAGCTCGTCGCCGAGCGCAGGGCCGATCGAGCGCATCTTCTCGTCGTCGGCGGGCGAGAGGCGCACCGTGAACGAGTTGGGCGCGAGGATGCGGTCGCGCGAGACGACGGCAGCCTTCGCATCGAGCTCGCTGCGCAGCGCCGCGGCGATCTCGACGGGCTGGATGCCGCTGCGGAAGGTCTTCGCGAAGGCGCTGTTGACAGCGCGCTCGAGACCCTTCTCGAAGCTGTCAAGTAGTCCCACGCGACTCCTCAGGCAGGCTGGCCGGTTCGTCCATGCTAATTGCACAGTCCGCCGGCGCAGTGGATCGATCCCCAAAGGTCCCGTTCGGCCCCCACGATCGGGTGCTTCCGCCGATTCGGGAGCCGACGGCGGGCGTGATATCCTCGGGAAGTTGAGTCTCGCGACATCTCCGGATGCCGCGGCTCGCGCGAGTGGCGGAATAGGCAGACGCGCTGGCTTCAGGTGCCAGTGCCCGAAAGGGCGTGGGGGTTCAACTCCCCCCTCGCGCACAGAACGATTCGAGCCCCTGACCAGGTGTTTCCTGGCCGGGGGCTCTGTCGTTCGTGTCCGGCATCCGTCGTCACGCGCCGTCCACGGCGGGGACGAGCGTGTAGACGATCTCCTCGATCTCGCGGCCCAGACCGGGGGCGAAGGCCATGTCTCTCGACACCTCCGTGAACCCGATCCTCTCCAGCACGGCGATCGAACGCGCGTTGTGCGCGGCGACGCGCGCGAAGAGCGGGCGCACCGGCTCGCGTGAGACGAGCAGGCGGAGCGCCGCCGTCGCGACGCCGCGTCCCCACGCGTGACGGGCGATCCAGCAGGAGACCTCGCGATCACCCTCGACCGCGAACGATGCGATCGAGCCGGCGAAGCCGCCGCGCTCCGTCACGACGAAGTACGCGACATCCGGGTTCGCACGCTGCCGCGCGATCCATGCGTCGAAGGCCACGCGGTCGTCGGGGTCGTCCGCCGTGAACGCCGCGAGCGCGATCGCCTCGCGGTCGCGCATCATCTCGAAGATCGCGTCGAGGTCGTCGTCGTCGACTCGCCGGAGCTCGATGTGACCCACGAGCCAACGGTAGCGAGGGCGACCGCCCCTCGACAGATCGGATCACTCGAGACCGTGGAGGGCCCGCAGCGACCGCTCGACTCCGTCGGCGTCGCGTGCGGCGATCGCGGCGCGGAACACGCGGTACGCCTCGGTGCGTCCGACGGGCGACTCGATCGCCGGACGCCAGCCCGCGAGGCTCCGGCGGATCGCGAGCTCGCCCTCGCGCATGACCCGAAGGAACGCCGCGTTGTCGGCGACGTGCGTGAGGTGTGCGAACAGGACGGCGCTGGCATCCAGGATGGCGAGCTTGTCGTCGCGGGCGGATGCCTCGATGACGGCGTCCAGGTTCTCCAGGATCTGTGCGAGCTCGTCGTCCGAGCAGCGCCCGACGGCGAGCCGCGACACATTGCCCATCAGGTGCACGAGGAAGACGTGCGTGTCGGAGAGCAGCTTGGGATGCGGGATCGACACGCGCGTGTAGCGATTGGGCGCGACCTCGACCAGACCCGTGCGCTCGAGCCGCTGCAGCGCTTCGCGCACGGGCGTGCGCGAGACGCCCAGGCGGCGGGCGAGCTCGTGATCGCGCAGGTGCTCGCCGGGTTGGAGGGTTCCGTCGAGGATCGCCTCGCCGATGCGCGCGTACACCTCGTCGCCGAGGACGGCGCCACGAGGATCGACGGGGGCGAAGGCATCGGTGGACACGATGCGAACAAGTGTATGTCGCCATCCGGCATGCTCCCGCGGGGGGTCTGAACGTGCGCGCGACGCCGATATATCGGTAGAGTGGGGCCGTCACGCTCGGCGTGACCTATCCGGGGGGATCCGTCGACGCCCGGGCCTGCGAGTCGCAGACTCGGCCCGGGCGTGCGATGGGGCGCGCAAGGCTCTCGTGCAACGTTTGTGTCACCATCCTTCACAGTCCCCGCGCGTGTCCTCCGCCTTCGCTAGCGTGGGTCTCGATCGGCGCGCCCTGTGCCGGCACCAGCAAGGAACGGCATTTCATGAGCACGACGGGCACGGTCAAGTGGTTCAACTCGGAGAAGGGCTTCGGCTTCATCGCTCCCGATGAGGGCGGCGCAGATGTCTTCGCGCACTACACCGCGATCCAGGCGGGCGGCTACCGCTCGCTCGAAGAGAACCAGCGCGTGGAGTTCGAGATCGCGCAGGGCCCCAAGGGCCTGCAGGCGGAGAACATCCGCCCCCTCTGAGCAGTCTCCATCCTCGGGGGCAAGGTGGATTTTCCTTCACCGTAACCTGCGTGAATCACGCTCCGCGTAGCGTGAGAGCGCCCGTGGGCCAACGGCGTCCGACACCTTGCACCCCGAGGATTGGATGGCCGGCATGCGCGAGATCTCCCGACGCATGGCCTTCGCGTACATCGCAGGGTCGGCGGCGGGGCTGCTCGCGGCATGCAGCTCGCCTGAGCGTCCCGAGGCCGGGCGCTCCTCGCCGACGCCCACTCCCACCGCGACGGACGCCACGGCCGGCGTGCCCACCTCGCTCGGCGGGGCGCAGGAGATCGGCGCCGCGGCGGCCTTCGGACCGACCGGCGCGCACTGGCCGACGCGCACCCCGCGGGGCACGGACGCGTTCGACGTCGTCGCCGAGGCCGAGTGCTCCTGGCCCGACATCCGCCGGGCCATCGCGTTCGTCGACGAGAAGGCGCGCGGCGGCACGGGCGTCGTGCTCGTGCGACCAGGCACCCTCCCCGGCTCGGGGGCGGGCTCGTCCAGCAGACCCGTGCTCGAGGTCGTCGGCTCGGCCGGACGCGCGCACCGGATCCTCGTCGCACCGCGCGACGGCGTCGGGACGGTCGCGTTCGGCGAGTCGATCCGCATCGACCGCGTTCTCGGCGTCGCGTTCGTCGGCTTCTGGACCTACCCCTACAGCGTCGCCCTGACGGGCGTGCAGGACTTCGCGTGGGCCTGGTCGAAGGGCCAGGCCTTCAACGTCACCTCCGGCCGGACGGGCGAGGCGAACGACGTCGAGCTCGTCGAGTGCGTGACGCCCGACGCCCTCGTGACCGACAGCGACGCGTGGGCCTTCCGTGCGGCGGGCAACGCCTACTCGGGCATCCAGGTGGTCGGCTGCTACATCGCGCCGTCGTACAAGCCGGCCGGGTCGCAGGCCCACTGCGACACGCTCCAGCTCTCAGGAGACCGACCCCAGGCGCGCATCACCCTCACGGACACGGCGCTGTTCGCCTCGACGAATGCCGGTTTCATCCCCTCCGGGCTCGCCTCCGAGGTGCTCTTCGACCACTCCCTCCTCGTCGGCGGCGACCGCATGCTGCAGCGGTACGCGCTGCCTGCCGGGGCGAACGCCTTCACCTCGGGGTATCCCGCGGCCGTCAACGGCTCCGGCACGACCGGAGTCCTCTCGGCGCGCGACTCGCTGTTCATCGGTGGCGTGAAGGGCGCGTGGGCGACCGTCGAGAACTCGTCGGTGTCGGACAGGGCCGGCACGGTCGCCGCGAGCGGAGGGTTCCGCTCCGATCCGTCGCTCGCGTCGATCGACGCGGCATGGCTGGAGCGGATGGCGCCCACGCCGACCGACGACAGGCTGCGCGCGATCTGGGGCGCGTGAGGGCGAGCTCGGTGGCGACGGGGAGGACGAGGCAGTGAACGGGATGGACCTCATCGAGAACGGCCTTCGCGTGCGGGATGCCCTCTACACGGCGCTCGCGCGCACGGGCTTCGCGTCGTTCGGGGCGGGGAGCCGCATCATGCTCCCCTTCCGGGCGGGGAACCCGCAGAAGGTCGTCGTCGGGCGCGACGTCCTCATCGGGCCGTCCTCGTGGCTCATGGTTCCGCGGCTCGACGCGGACGGGCCCGTCATCCATCTCCACGACCGCGTGCGGATGAACCAGACCTCGATCACCGCCGTGCAGGAGGTCGTCATCGAGGAGGCGGTCGAGCTCGCCCGCGGCGTCTACATCTCCGATCACATGCACGGCTTCGACGACCCGGAGCTCCCCATCCGCGATCAGGCTCTCGTCCGCGTCGCGCCCGTGCGCATCGGGCGGGGCGCGTGGCTGGGCCAGAACGTCGTCGTGATGCCCGGCGTGACGATCGGGGCGGGCGCGGTCGTCGGGGCCAACAGCGTCGTCACGCGCGACGTGCCGCCCCGCACCGTCGCCGTCGGAGCGCCGGCGCGCGTCATCAGGGAGCTCGTGCCGTGAGCGGGCGCGACGTCGTCTTCACGTTCTCGTACGAGACGTACGCGGATGCCGTCGCCCGCGGCATGATGCGCCCCCCCGACCGCATCCTCCAGACTCTCCTCTCCTCCCCCGACGTCGACGGGCTGCTCGTGGCGAACCCGTTCCGCTCTCACGCGAGCGTCGCCGCGCGCCGCATCGGGGGCCGTCACCCCGAGTTCCCGACCTCGGCGCGCCGGGCGCTCGTCACTCCCGTGCGCGCGGCGCGGGCCGACCCGATCGACGTCCCCGCCGTCGTGCGCGGGTACCGGCGGTACGACAGCGCGCTGCGCGCGCATGCGGACCGGCTGGGGCTGCGCCACCCGGCGGTCATCACGACCAATCCGCTCGTCGCCGCGTTCAGTCCGTTCGCGTGGGCGTCGACGGTGACCTACTTCGCACGCGACGACTGGACGAGCTACGGCGCACGCCAGGAGTACTGGCCCGCGTATCGCGCGGCCTATCGGCAGATCCGGGATGCCGAGATCGGCGTCGCAGCCGTGTCGCAGGAGATCGTCGACCGCATCGCGCCGCGGGGACCGTCGATCGTCGTGCCCAACGGCGTCGACCCGGCCGAATGGCTCGGGCCGGCACCGACGCCGCCGGCGTGGCTCGCGGCGATCCCCGAGCCGCGAGCGATCTACGTCGGGACGATCGACGAGCGGCTCGATGCGGAGGGCGTCGCGGCGCTCGCGACGGCTCGCCCCGAGCTGCAGATCGTGCTCCTGGGGCCCGCGCCCGACCCGGCGTACGTCGCCGGGCTCCGCGGTATCGCGAACCTGCACATCCACGACGGCGTCGGGCGTGACGAGCTCGTGGCAGCGCTCCGGTCATGCCAGGTGTCGCTGCTGGCGCACCGGCGCACGCCGCTGACGGAGGCGATGAGCCCGCTCAAGGTATACGAATACCTCGCGGCGGGGCTGCCGGTCGTGTCGATCGACCTCCCGCCGGTCCGCGACATCGCGGACCGCATCCTCATCGCGCCCTCGACGGCGGAGATGGGACCCGTCGTGGACGACGCCCTCGCGCTCGGCCCTGCGGGCGAGGCGGCGCGGATCGGGTTCGTCGAGGAGCACAGCTGGGCCGCGCGGCACCGCGCCGTGCTCGATCTGGTGCTGCGCTCGCGTTTGTTACACCGAGGTGAAGAGTTGATTCGCGCCGTGTGAAGACTGCGGTCGAGGGGTTCTGTCCCTGAGCGCGTGCTCGTAGCCTGACACCACGCCCTTCGAGGCGTTCACCAACCGCTCCACCTGCACCAACCGGTCTGCATCGCACGCCGGTACCGCCGGGCCAGCGCCGTCCTCCAACGTCACAGGGACGGGGGCCAGCGTTGAGCTCGATCAGTCAGGCGTTCGCGGGACCTCGCATAGAGGTCGTCCCGGCCAGCACGGGTGTGACCTCCGTCCCGTACCAGCCGCGCACGCTCGCATGGTACGCGCGGCTCGTCACAGGGATCGTGGCGGGGGATGTCGCGGCCATCGTGACGTCGCTGCTCGTCGGCAGCATCGTGCGCTTCGGTCCCGTCTCGGACTGGTCGACCTCCTCGGCGCTGTATGCCATCGCCGCGGCCGCAGTGGCCGTCGTGTGGCTCTTCGCCCTGTCGGGGGCCAAGAGCCGCGCGAAGCGCATCATCGGCGAGGGCCTCACGGAGTACCAGCGCGTCACCAATGCGACACTCGTCGCCTTCGGCTGCGTCGCCATCGTCTGCTACCTCGCGAGGTTCGACTTCGCGCGCGGCTACATCGCGCTCGCGATGCCGCTGGGCTGGACGCTGCTGCTCGCGAACCGCTTCGCGTGGCGCAGCATCCTTCTCCGCCTGCGCCGCGAGGGACGGTGCCTGACCGGCGCGATGGTCGTCGGATCCCCGGACGACGTCGACCTCACGGTGACGCAGCTGCGAAGCAATCTCGCCGCCGGCTACCGCCCCGCGGCCGTCTCGCTCACGAGTCCGCTGGACGACGCCCGTCCCTCGGTGCGCGCCCGGCTCGCGGGACTGCCGTGCGTGCCGTACGCGGAGGTCGTCGAGGCGACGCGCACGTCCCGGATGCGGGCGCTCATGCTCGCGGGCGACCTGCCGGGAGGACGGGAGCGCATCCGTCAGCTGGGATGGGCGCTGGAGAACTCGGATGCCGAGCTCATCCTCGTGTCGCGGCTGACGGACGTCGCGGGCCCCCGCATCCATCTGCGCCCCGTCGCGGGGCTGCCGATGGTCCACGTGCAGCTGCCGCAGTACTCCGGCTTCAACCACTCGCTCAAGCGCGCGTTCGACATCGTCGCCGCGTCGCTCGGCCTCATCCTGCTCGCCCCGCTGCTCGCCGTCATCGCGATCTCCGTGCGGCGCGACGGAGGGAAGGCTCTCTTCCGGCAGCAGCGCGTGGGCGTCGGGGGGACGACGTTCACGATGCTCAAGTTCCGCAGCATGGTCGTCGACGCGGAAGAGCGCCGGGCCGAGCTGGAGGCGCTCTCCGACGGCAACGGCGTGCTCTTCAAGATGCGAAGCGACCCTCGCGTGACGCCGGTCGGACGGCGCCTGCGGCGGTCGTCGCTCGACGAGCTGCCCCAGCTGTGGAACGTGCTGCGCGGCGACATGAGCCTCGTCGGGCCGAGGCCGCCACTGGCTCGCGAAGTCGAGCAGTACGAGGGGAACGAGACCCGCCGGCTGCTGTCGAAGCCCGGGATCACGGGTCTGTGGCAGGTCAGTGGCCGGAGCGACCTGACGTGGGAGGAGAGCGTCCGCCTCGACCTCTACTACGTCGAGAACTGGTCGTTCACGGGCGACCTCCTGCTGATACTTCGCACGCTCATCCAGCTGTTCACGCACGACGGCGCCTACTAGAGAAGGAGGAACGGTCATGTCCAAGACGATGATGGTGTGCTCAGGAGGCGGTCACCTCAAGCAGCTGTTCGCCCTCTCCGAACGACTGGGCGTCGCGCCGGAGGATCAGGTGTGGCTCACCTTCGAGAACGGCCTGTCGACGTCGCTCCTCGAGGACCGCGAGGTGCACTACGCCCCGTTCGTCGCCCCGCGCGACCTGGGCAACCTCTGGCGGCTGCGGTCCCTCGCCGCGAAGGTCATGAAGGAGCACTCGTACGACCGCGCGTTCAGCACCGGGTCGAGCCCCGCCGTTGCCGTGCTGCCCATGGCCGCGAGCCGCGGCGCATCCGCGTACTACATCGAGAGCGCGGCCCGTGCGGAAGGCCCCAGCATGTCCGGACGCATACTCGAGCACCTGCGCCGCGTCCACACCTACACGCAGTACCCCTCGTGGCAGAGTTCGCGGTGGGGATACGTCGGATCGATCTACGACGGCTTCGCGCCTGGGCGGGACCGGTCCCCCGGACCCGCCCGCATCCGCAAGGCGGTCGTGACGGTCGGGACCCAGGAGGGCTACGGGTTCGGTCGCCTCTACGACGCCATCGTGCCGCTGCTCGCCGACTGCGACGAGGTGCTCTGGCAGACGGGATCGCAGGACGTCTCGGCCTGGGGCATCGATGGGCGCGATCGCGTGCCGCACGACGAGCTGACGCAGGCCGTGCGGGAGGCGGACGTCGTCATCGCGCACTCGGGGACGGGGTCGGCCATCACGGCCTTCGAGCAGGGCCGGTTCCCGATCCTCGTTCCGCGGCTCGCGCGCTACGGCGAGCACGTGGACGACCACCAGGTGCAGATCGCGGGCGAGATGGAGCGACGCGGTCTCGCATTCATGCGAGAGCCGGGCGAGCTCGACACCCGGACGCTGCTGGAAGCCGCCCGCCGGTCGGTCACGACGGTCGACGCGCCGCCCATCGAGCTCGCCCCGGCCTGAGAGGCGCACGAGGGCGCCGGGTGCCCGCGGGAGCGGGCCGGCCGGCGCCCTCGGTGTTCCGCGGACGGGGAGTGTCCGGCGAGTCGCGGTTCAGCCCCCGAGGGCCTGCTCGACGGCCGGCCATGCGGCGGCCGCGAGCGTCGCCTGACCTGCGCGCGAGGCGTGGAAATGGTCGACCTCAGACACGTCGTCGTCCTGGAAGACGACGCCATGCACCGCGCCGTCGTCGAACGTGCAGCCGGCCGTCGCGGCGCATGCGCGAGCGATCGCGTCGTCGTACGCGTCGAGCAGCGCGCCGATCTCCGCGCGGCGCGCGACGTCGGCCGCGGCATCCGAATCCGCGTTCCCGAGAAGGGACCGGCACGAGGGACTCGCGCCCCACGCCTTCGCGATCGCGGGGTCGTCGCGGCCGAGCTCCCACAGCCGGAGCAGGTCGGGCACCGAGAACGCCACGATGCGCGCTTCCGGTGCGGCCTGCCGCACGCCGGTCAGAAGCGCCGCGTAGCCGGCCGCGAAGTCGTCAGCCGACGTGACGGCGTCCATCGACGACGTGCACGCGTCGTTCGCGCCCAGGAGTACGAGCACGAGGTCGGCCTCCTTCTGCGAGAGCGAGTCGACCGCGGCGTCGGCGAACGACACGCCCGCCCCGAGCTGCGCGATCGCCGCGGTCGCGGGCGCCGTGCCCGTGCGCGAGGTCAGGCGCTGGGAGATCGAGTCGACGGAGGGATCGGTTCCGACGGCCCATGATGCGTCCAGGCACGGCTCGGGGGCGCCGCACGACGCGACGCCGAGCGACATGGAGTCGCCGATGACGACGAGCGAGCCGGGGACGAAGGATGCCGATGCCGACGGCTCCGCCGACGGCGGGGAGCCGGCGTCCGCAGGCTGCGGGGCGCATCCGGCGACCGCGAGCACGGTCGCGAGCAGCAGGACCGTCAGGGCCGGAGCGCCGCTGGGGCGGGGCCTCATCCGCGCAGCTCCTTCCGCGCCTCGTCGAGCTCGGCGGACACCAACGCGGTCACCTCGGACTGCGTCGGCTCGGTCGCCCCCAGCAGCGGGGCCTCCGCGTCGACCGGCGTGTCCGCGGCGGGCGCGGCATCCTGAGCACGACGCGGAGTCCGCGCCTGCCGCACGAAGTCGAACATCATGCGGTAGTCGCGGCGGAACGGCGGCAGCAGCGACGCGCCCGCCATCACGACCACGCCGGCCAGTCCGCCCGCCACGACCTGCAGCGGCGCGGCCAGGCCCGCGGAGGCCGCGACGGCGCCGACCGCCGCCGCGTAGGCGAACGGCACGAGCAGGAGCGGCCGCAGGAGCGGCTGCGCGACGTCGGCCCACCCGCGGACGAACGTGCCGCGGATGGCGACCGCGAATCCCGGCACGACGTCGACGAGGACCGTCGCGAGGCCGTACAGAAGGGCGAGACCGACGAGCCCGTTCCACCAGATGCCGACGAAGAACAGCGCGATGACGATCGGCTTCGTGATGAGGAAGTAGACGAGCTGACGGTGCGCGCGGCCGAGCGTGATGTACAGCCAGCCCTGGACGTTGCCGATCCCCTGCGCGGCTCCCGCTATCGCGAGGAGCGCGAAGACCTGCGCGGCCTGGTCCCATCCGGGGCCGAGGAGCACGAGCATGAGCGGCGCCGCGACGGCGGACGCGATCGCGTACGTCGGCAGAGACAGGTAGCCGAGCACGGTCAGCGACCCGCGGACGTAGCGCCGGTACCGATCGGGATCGTCCTGCAGCGAGGCCAGCACGGGGAGCGCGACGCGGCCGAGCGGCGCCGTCAGCTGCTGCTGCGGAAGCAGGAAGAGGGCGTACGCGCGCGAGTACTGGCCGAGGGCCGCCGGACCCAGCTGCTGCCCGATCACGACGTTGTCGAGGTTGCGCGCCGCGTAGTTGAGCAGCTGCACCCCGAAGATGCTCCCGCCCGTCGTGACGAAGGGACGGATGCCGCTGCGCAGCCGCGGTCGCTCCCACGGCGGCTTCGCCGCGATCCACAGCGCGATCAGCCGGTAGATCTGGCCCGAGCCCGCGAGCACGACGAGCGACCACACGCCCCAGCCGAGGAGTGCAGCGACGATCGACAGCGCGACGCCGAGGGCCATCGCGACGACATCGATCTGCGCGAGGGTCCCGAAGCGGAGCTCGCGCTGCACGCGGGCCTGCATCGGCATCGCGATGCCGTTGATCAGCAGCGTGGGGGCGATCGCGAGAGTGAGCACGATGAGCCGGTCCTCGCGGTAGAGGGCCGCCAGCAGGGGCGCCGACGCCGCGACGGCGACCATGAGGCCGCCGCCGAGCAGCACGGAGAACCACATGAGCCCCGACCACTGCCGCGGCGTGAGGCTTCGCGCCTGCAGGATCGCCCCCGTCATCCCGAAGTCGCGCACGAGGTCGGCGACCCCCACGATCGCCATGACCATCGCGACGAGACCGAAGTCGGCGGGGTCGAGCAGGCGCGCGAGCAGCATCGTCGAGCCGAGCTGGATGAGGGTCTTGAGCCAGAGCCCGCTCGCCGTCACCATCGCGCCCCGCGACGCGCGGTGGCTGAGGCCCCCCGTCGGCGTCATGCTCGTGCCGCCGTCCGCACCGACTCGTCGCGGGCCCACGCCGTCGCTCCAGCCGAGCGCCGGGCCTGGAGCTTCGCGGCGCCGAAGCCGTACACGTAGAACGGCAGGCACGGCCACAGCAGGGGGCGCGTCGCCACGCGCGCGAGGAGAGTCGTGTACCGGCGTCCCGCCGTCGCCTGCTCCGCGAGCTGCGCGGATGCCGGCAGCTCGGCGTTGCCGCGTTCGATCCGCGCGCCCCTCGCGATGTGCGTCGCCATGTCGCGCGATGCCTGCACCGTGAAGGAGTGCTCCTCGAGGCAGAGCCGTTCATCCGGGAGGAAGCGCTGCTGGACGAACCTGTCGTCGGCGATTACGCCGGGAAACCGCCCCCAGCGCTCGCGCCCCGCCGCGTTCACAGCGTAGAAGCCCGAGCCGACGTGGCCGGCCGCGCGATACTCCGAGAGCGCCCAGATCGCGTAATACGCACGCACGGGCGCCGAGCTGGAGGATGCGTCGACCCGCAGCCGAGGGGCCGCGACGCGTGCATCGGACTCGGCCGACAGCGCGCGCGCGACGGCTCGCAGCGCGTCGGTGGAGATATCGACGTCGGCGTCGACGTACGCGCGGGGGAACGTGGAGGAGACGGCGTCGCCCGCGTCGAGCGCGGCCGTCTTGGACCGCTCCGCGATCTCGACGACCCGGACGCCGGGGAGAGCGGCCTGGACCGCCGTGTCGTCGCTGCACCCGTTGGCGACCACCACGACGTCGAACTCTCCTGCGGCGGCGCTGCCCAGCATCCGCTCGAGGGTCCGGCGCACGAGAGGCCCTTCGTCGTGCGCCGGGACGACGACGCTCATGATCGCCGTCACGCGACCTCCGCAGCGAGTCGGCGGGCGGCGGGCGGACTCGCGGTGAGCAGCCACGCGCCGATCGCGAGAAGCATGCAGAACACGAAGAAGGCCTGGTAGAAGCCGAAGGCGTCGTAGAAGAACAGTGCGGCGACGTAGCCGCTGCAGGCCACGGCGACGGCGAACGCGAAGAACGCGTAGCGCGCATCGGATCGCGACGTCGTGAACGCCCACCGCAGCAGCAGGATCGGCGGCACCAGGACGAGGGCGGCGAGCCCGATGACCCCGACGGCCCCGGCCTCCAGGAGCGTGCCGAGCACCTGATTGTCGAGGATGAACGCGTTCCTGTTCTCGCCGATGACGATTCGGCTGCCGACCCCGGTTCCGAAGAACGGGTGTGCGGCCGCCTGCGCGAACGCGGGCCCGAGATCGGCGATGCGGCCGGCGCCGCCCCATCCGGCCGACGTCTGCTGCGACGCGATGAGCGAGTCGAGGTCGAGGAACGAGCCGAGCAGGGTCTCGAAGACCTTGGGCGCGACGACGGCGCCGACGAGGAGCGCCGGCGCCGCGAGCCCGACGAGCGCGAACCCGAGACGCGGACGCAGGACCAGGGTCATGACGAGCATGACCCCGAGGACGACGACGGCCGTGCGTGAGACGGCGGTGAGCACGCCCAGCAGGAGCACGCCCGTCGCCGCGCCGTAGACGATGCGGCGCGTCCATCCGTTCGAGGGGCGTCGTGCGTACGCGGCGAGGTAGATCGCGAGGGGGATGAGCATGCACAGCACGACGGAGAGGGCGATCGGATGCTGCGCCGAGCCGTACGAGCGATACCCTCCCGCGCGGAAGGCGGCGCCTTCGTCGGCGATGACGTCGAGCGGCAGGACGGTCGCAAGCCGCCAGAAGACGTTGACGCGCGTGACGCGCTCGAAGACGGCGAACACCGCGACGACGACGCCGCACCACACGAGTCCCGTCGCGAGCCCCATGACGATGCGCTCCGTCGTCAAGAGCTGTCGCACGATGTAGAACGTCGAGAGCATCAGGAGCGAGTTGACGAGAGCGCCCACGGCCGTCGAGGCGAGCGCGTCCTCCACGAGCGATGTGCCGTTGGCGATGATCGAGACCACGAGCGTCGCGACGAAGATGCCGATCGGCCATCCGAAGGCGACGGGCTGCCACCGTCGCGCCCGGTCGAGCAGGAGCGCCGCCGCGACCGCGACCAGGAGCAGCACGAGCACGAGCCGGTACGGCTCCAGCTGGAAGGGAAGAGGGATCGGCAGGGCGTACCGCCGCACGGGGACGAACATGATCACCGCGACGAGGATCGCGAGACCCCCGACCCACGAGAGGACGAGTGCCCGCGCGAGATACAGCACCGAGACGGCCAGCAGCACGGCTCCCGCCACCACGGGGGGCAGGAGCACCACCGACGCGAGGGCCACCGCCGCAAGGACGAGTCCGGCGACGAGCTGCGTCGCCGGACTCTGGGCCCTGACCGCGGCAGGCGGAGCGGGCTCCGCCCCGGCGGCCTCCCGAGGGGGGAGCGTCTCGGTCTCCACGAGGGTCAGCCGACGTAGGCGGGCTCGGGCTGGGGCTCGGGGGCGACGGGCTCATCCTCCGGTGCGGGCGTGCGCCGCCGTGACCGGTGCGCTCGGGGACGGTCGCCCGAGTCGCCCGAATCGCTCGAGTCGCTCGAGTCGCTCGACTCGGCGGCCGCCCCGTCCGGCTCGTCGCTCGAGTCGGCTGTCGTCGTGGCAGCGCGACGACGACGCGACGACCGCGCGCCCGCGATCACGTAGGCGGCGGCGACGAAGAGGAGGAACACCCCCAGGAATGTGATCACGAGAGGGATCGCGGGGTTGCTCCCGTCGACCTCCTCCGCCGCTCCCGCGTCGATCGTGGTCACGACGACGCGATCGGCCGACGCGAGCTGCGCGGCATCCTGCTCCGCGAGGACCTGCGCCTCGAAGAGCGAGGCCGCCGTCCGTGAGATCTCCTCGGCCCTGTCGGGATCGAGCGACGTGCCGACGACCGACACGATCGGCAGCGAGTAGCGCCCGGGGAACTCCTCGTTGCCGCTGGGCTGCGTCGTCCGCTGCACGGCGGTGAGCCCGTCGGTGTCGAGCAGCTCGCCGACCTCGGCCTCGACATCCTTGCGCAGCTCGTCGCCGCTGATCACGTAGGCGTACAGGATCGCCTTCGTAGTGAGGTCGAGCTGCTGCGGCTGGGTCTGGCCCTCGACGAGCGTCTGACCCGGCATGACCGCCTGATACGGCCCCGCGCTCGGACTCGAGACGAGCAGCGTCGTCTGGGCCGTGTACTCCTGCTCGGCCCGCGGCTCGAGCTCGCCGTCGACGAAGGTGAACCCTGCGAAGAAGGCGGCGACCGCCGCGACGACAGCTCCTGCGACCAGGAGCCACTTGCTGCTCCACAGGACCTGAAGGTACTTCGGTGTGTCCATGATGCTCTCCCTGCCGCGCCCCGACCGGGGCGAGTCGAACACGCTGCCGCCGGTGGCGAGACGGGAAGAGCGGATGACGCATCCCGCTTCCCTGCTCTCATCCTGAGACGCCGCGGACGCTCTCACGTTGCCGGAGTGTTAAGAGCTCGCGACATTTCGGTGAGAGAGCCCGCCGCCGCTTGCACGGCGGCTCGCGGCCCGCGCACAGTGTCTTTCAGGCGATGGGGCGGGGAGTCGCCTCGCCTCTCTGGCCAGTCGGGGGGTCGGATGCGAGTGCTCCACACTTTTCCGCACGCTCTCGGCGCGCCAGGCATCGGCTGGACCGCCTGGAACCAGGTCGACTCGCTCGTCCGCGCCGGCCATGAGGTCCACGTCGTCGCCGCGAGCATCGCACGACCCGTCATCGGCGCCGCCTCCGTCACGACGTCGCTGTCGCAAGGCGCGCTGCGCGTGCCGCACCGTGCGATCGGCCGTGATCGCGCCTTCGCGTGGCACGACGCGGTCGCCAGGCATCGCCTCGACCGCACGCCCGTCGACGTCGTGCACCTGTGGCCGCTCGCGCCCGGCCTCACGGCCCGCGCGGCGAGGGATGCCGGCATCCCGGCCCTGCGCGAAGCGCCGAACACCCACACGGAGCGCGCGTGGCGCGCTGTCGCGCACGAGGTCGGCTCGCTCGGCATCCGCCCCGATCGCACGGCGCACTCCCCTGACGCCGCGCACCTGCGGATGGAGCAGGAGGAGTGGGATGCCGCGACCGGCATCCTGGCCCCCTCAGCCGCCGTCGCGGACTCGTTCGTCGCGGAGGGGTTCGCGCCGGAGCGCGTCTTCCGCCACCGCTACGGCTACCGGCCGAGCGGCCGCCGCGCCCGCGTCCGCAGCGACCGGCCGGGGCCGCTGCGCGCCGTGTACGTCGGCCTCGGCGAGCCGCGCAAGGGGCTGCATCACGCGCTCGCGGCGTGGCGCGCATCGAGCGCGAGCACCGACGGCTCGTTCACGATCGTCGGCCGGCTGCTGCCCGCGTATTCCGCCGCGATCGCCGACCTGCTCGACCATCCGAGCGTCCGCGTCGTCGGGTTCAGCCGCGAGGTCGAGGCGGCGCTCGCGGCGGCGGACGTCGTCCTGCTGCCGACCGTCGAGGAGGGCAGCGCGCTTGTGACCTACGAGGCGCAGGCCATGGGATGCGTCCCCCTCGTGTCGACGGCCGCGGGAGCCGTCGTCGACGACGGGGTGCACGGGCTCCTGCACGAGCCGGGAGACGTCGCGACGCTCACGAGCCAGCTCGACCTCCTCGCGACCGATCGCGGCGAGCTCGCCCGTCTCAGTGCCGCGGCGCTCGCGCACGCCCCCGAGCTCACGTGGGACGCCGCCGCCGAGCAGCTCGTCGCCGCGTACCGCGCCGCGATCGAGACGGAGGGGGTGCGACATGCCGACCCCCGCTGACGTGACGGTCGTCGTCTGCTCCCGCAACAGGGAGGACATGCTGCGCGCGGCGATCTCGGCGATCGAGTCCGCGACCCCGCCCGAGACCGACGTGCTCGTGGTCGACAGCGCGAGCGACGGCGACGGCACGCGCCGGGTAGCCGCGGAGGCGGGCGTGGCGTGCGTGCGGTCGGGGCGCGGACTGAGCGTCGCCCGCAACGTCGGCATCACGACGGCGTCGCGATCTCTCGTCGTCTTCACCGACGACGACTGCCGCCCGAAGGCCGGCTGGATCGAGCGGCTCTGCGACCGGTTCGACGATCCCGCGGTCCTCGCGGTGACCGGTCGCATGCTCGACCACACGACCGGGCTCGATGCGCCCTATTCGCGCCCCGAGCGATACGAGAGGCCCATCAGCGGCCTCGATGCAGGCCACGGCGCCGTCATGGCGTTCCGCCGCGAGGTCCTGCTGCGCCTGGGCGGCTTCGACGACGTGCTCGGAGCGGGGCAGCGCCACGCCGGCGCGGAGGACCTCGACATCTTCATCCGCGTTCTGCGCGCGGGCGGGGTCGTGGAGCACGAGGGCGACGCCGTCGTGCTCCACGCCAACACGCGCGTCGGCGACGCCTACGTCGAGCTGTATCGCGGATACGGCAGGGGCCTGGGCGCGCTCGTCGGGAAGTGGATGCGGCTCGACCCGTGGCTCGGCATCCGTCTCGGCTGGATCCTCGTGGGCAGGACCACCCGAAGGATCCTCGGCTCCCGCCGCGACTCGTCGCACGATCGGGCCCTGCTCGCCGGGCTCGCCGAGGGCGCGTGGGACACGCGCCGCATCCCGCTGTTCGCCGAGCGCTTCGTTCCCCCGTGGGAGCCGACGCGCATGCCCGTCCTGCTCGCGGAAGGAGCCGTCGCATGAGCACTCCCGTCCACCTCGATCTCGTCCGCACGCTGGACGAGCAGAACATCAGCACGAGCATCGCGTACGAGGCCGCCCATACCGGTGCCGTGCTCGTGCTCGACGGCGAGCCGTTCCGTCTCCCCGACGGACGCCTCGACCGTGCACGACTGCTCGCCCAGGTTCGCACGTCGCTCGCGCGCGTGCCCGAGTTCTCCCTGAGGCTCATGATGTCGCCGCTGGGGATCACGACCCCCGCGTGGGTCCCCGTGGCGGGATTCGACCCCGCGCTGCAGGTGACCTTCGACGACGAGGATGCCGAGCTCACGGACGACACGCTGCGATCGCTCGCCGGCTTCGGCGGGCCCGTGCTGCCGATCGACCGGCCGCTGTGGGACATCCGGTTCACATCTCTGTCCAGCGGCGAGATCGCCCTCGGCTCGCGCATGCACCACGTCGTGGGAGACGGGCAGTGGGGTTTCAGCGTCATCCAGCGCGTCACGAGCGCCGAGCCGTCCGCGCCCGATCCGTCGGTCGGATTCGACGTGCCGGGGCGCGCTCCGCGCACGTCGCTCGCCGTGCCGGTGCACGCTCTGCGCGCGTTCCTGCGCGCCCACCCGATCGGTGCCGATGCGTGGCGGGAGTACTGGCGCAAGCCGTTCCTCAAACGGGTCAAGCGGCTCGCGGGCCGCAACGCGCGGTTCGCGAGGGAGTACTGGATCCGCCGCAGGGGCCTGCGTGCCGTCTTCCTCCCGCCGACACACCTGTCGGTGTTCGAGGTGCCCGCCTCGCCCGCGGCGCGCCAGGCGGCGCGCCTGCGCGGCTCGCTCAACGACCTGCTCGTCGCCGCGGCGATGAGCGCAGTGGACGACGACGATCGCGGCGTCGACGTGCTCGTGCCCGTGTCGCATCGGCGGGGCGGCGCGGGCGGCGACGTCCGCAACCACGTCTCGATGGTCCGCGCGCACGGCGAGCCGGGAGCCGACCTCGCGGCCCGCGTCGCCTCGGTGCGCGCCATCGTGCGCGCCGTCGTGAAGGGCGAGGAGGTGCAGGCGGCGGCCGGGCGTCTCGTCGGATACGCGACGCTCATGCCGCTGGCGGAGCACCCCGTGTGGTTCGGCGACGCGCTCGTCCGGCACGTCGCGATCATTCCCGCGGGCGATCCGCGCAGCGAGATCTCGGTCTTCGCGACGGTCTACGCCGAGACGCTGTCGGTCACGGTCATCAGCCGACTCGAGCTCGACGTCGACCGGATGGCGGCCGCCGTCGCGGCAGGACTGACGGGCGCAGCCCGCACCGCCGGCGAGCGGTCGCAGACGGCGGAGGAGGCCGCGGCATGAAGAAGGCGCTCAAGGCCGCGCTGTCGGTGCTGGACCCCAGGGTGTACCTGCACGGTCTGCGCATCCTGCACTTCTACGGGTACGCGCACGTGCGCCAGGTGCGTCGGCTCACGCGGGGCTCGGCCGTCTCGTTCGCGCCCAACGTCTCGTTCCGCAACGCGGAGCGCATCGAGATCGGCGCGGGCACGCACATCGGCGAGTACTCGATCGTGTGGGCGGGCAACACGAGCGGCCGCATCATCCTGGGCGAGAAGGCGCTGCTCGCGCCGCGCGTCACGCTGACCGCGTCCAACTACGGCATCGCGAGCGGCGTGCCGCCCATGGACCAGCCCAAGCGCGAGCAGGACATCGTCATCGGCGCAGGCACGTGGCTGGGAGCCGGCGTCGTCGTGCTCGCGGGCGTCACGATCGGCGACGGCGCGATCATCGCCGCCGGCGCCGTCGTGACGAAGGACGTCCCGGCCGACGCGATCGCGGGCGGCGTGCCGGCGCGGATCATCGGCTGGCGGCCGGGCGCCACGCCTGCGGCGCTCGCGCGGTCCGCCGGGGAGGCGGCATGACGACGCTCGACGTCGTGATCGTCAACTACAACACGCGCGAACGCACGCTCGAATGCCTCGCCTCGCTGGAGCGGATCGGGATGCCGGGGCTGGGCGTCGTGCTCGTCGACAACGGCTCGACCGACGGCAGCGTCGACGCGATCCGTGCGCGGCATCCCGAGGCGACCGTCGTGGCTGCGGGTGAGAACCTGGGCTTCGCACGCGGCGTCAACCGCGGCGTCGCGAGCTCGGACGCCGAGTGGGTCCTGCTCCTCAACCCCGACGCGTCGGTCTTCCCCGGCTCGATCGAGGCGCTCCTCGCGTTCGCGCAGGCGCACCCCGGGCACGGGCTGTACGGCGGGCGGACCGTGCGCGAGGACGGCAGCGTCGACCCGTCGTCGTGCTGGGGCGCGCCGAGCGTGTGGTCGCTGCTCTGCTTCGCGACGGGTCTGTCGACGGCGTTCCGCCGCTCGCGCGTGTTCGACCCCGAGTCGCTCGGCCGCTGGGAGCGCGACACCGTGCGGGAGGTGCCCGTCGTGACGGGATGCCTCCTGCTCGCGCGCCGCGCCGACTGGGACCGCATCGGGGGTCTCGACGAGACGTTCTTCCTCTACGGCGAGGATGCCGAGTTCTCGGCCCGCGCGCGGCGGCGCGGGTACCGGCCCGTCGTCGTGCCGGACGCGGTCGTGCAGCACGACGTGGGCGGATCGACCGCGTCGAGCGGCCGCAAGATGGCGATGGTCCTCGCGGGGAAGGCGACCTATCTGCGGACCGTGTGGCGGGAGCCGCTCGCGACGGCCGGCATCCTGCTCCTGGAGGCGGGAGTCGCGCTGCGGGCCCTGCTCGAGCGCGCGACCCGCTCCGCGCGCGACACGTGGCGCGTCGCGTGGCGGCAGCGCGCCGGATGGCGGCGGGGCTATCCTGTCGCCGAGCGCGCGCTGTTCGGGCGCGTTCCGCGGCCCGCGCCGCTCGTCGTGCAGGCCGAGCCCGCGTTCCGCACCGAGAAGGCCAACCCCTACAACGGCAACCTCTATCGGGCGATCGAGAAGCGCGGTGCACACGTGAGCGACCTGAGCTACTGGCGCCTCCTCGTGGAACGCACGGACGTCGTGCACCTGCACTGGCCCGACCTGTCGTTCCTCTCCGGCTCGCGCCGCGTCATACACGCCGCGCGTCTCGCCCTCTTCTACGGCGCCCTGCGCGTCACGCGCCCCCGCGGAACGGTGCTGATCTGGACGGTGCACAACGTGTCGGGCCACGAGGAGCGGTCGACGCCCGCGCTGCGGCGGCTCGCGCAGCGCCTGCTGCTGCGCAACGTCGACGGGATCATCGGCCTGACCGAGCAGGGCGTCGCTGCCGCGCGCACGGCCTATCCGGCGCTTCGCGACGTGCCGGCCGCCGTCACGCCGCACGGCCACTACCGCGATGCGTACGACTTCGGCGTCTCGCGGCGCGATGCGCGCCGGCGGCTCGGGCTCGACCCCGAGCGGGCCGTGGTCTCGACTCTCGGGCAGATCCGCCGCTACAAGAACGTGCCGCACCTCATCCGCGTGTTCCGCTCGCTCGACACCGACGCGACCCTGGTCGTCGCGGGGCATCCGTCGCCGCCCGAGCTCGAGGACGAGATCCGCGCGGCGGCGGGCGCCGACCCGAGGATCGTGCTCGACCTGCGCTTCCTGCCCGACGCCGACGTGCCGCTCGTGCTCGCGGCGTCCGATCTCGTCGTGCTCCCGTACACGCAGATCCAGAACTCGGGCTCCGCGATCCTCGCCGCCTCCGCGGATCGGCCCGTCCTCGTGCCCGATCTCGGGGCGCTGCGAGAGCTGCGCGAGCAGCTGGGCGACGAGTGGGTGCGGCTGTACGCGGGCGAGCTGGATGCCGCGGCCCTCCGCGACGCGCTGCACTGGGCCGTCTCGGCGCCCAGGCCCGCGTCGGCGGATCTCTCGGCGCTGGACTGGGACGCGATCGCGGATCGCACCCTCAGCGCCTATCGTGACTTCCGCCGCCAGTCCCGGCGGCGGCGCGACGCGGCGCGGTCCACCGCGGGACGGCTTCCGCGCGAGGCCGCAGGAGGAGGACGAGTGAACGAACCGGCCGGCGAGGCGACGACATCGGTGGTGCAGGCATGAGGATCTCCGTGATCGGATGCGGCTACCTCGGCGCCGTCCATGCCGCGGCGATGGCCGAGCTCGGGCACGACGTGGTCGGGGTCGACATCGACGCCGCCAAGGTCTCGATGCTCGCGGCGGGCAAGGCGCCGTTCTTCGAGCCGCGGCTGCCCGAGGTGCTCGCCTCGGCCCTCGCGTCGGGGCGGCTCACGTTCTCGACCGACCTGGCCGCCGTCCACGGCGCGAGCATCCACTTCGTCGCGGTCGGAACGCCCCAGTCGAAGGACTCGTACGCCGCCGACCTCACGTACGTCGACGCCGCGATCGAGGGCCTCCTGCCCTTCCTCTCGGAGGGCGACCTCGTCGTCGGCAAGAGCACCGTCCCCGTCGGCACGGCTGAGCGGCTCTCGGCCGTGCTCGCGCAGTCGGGGACGGGTGCGAGCCTCGCCTGGAACCCCGAGTTCCTCCGCGAGGGCTTCGCCGTCAAGGACACCGTCGAGCCGGACCGGCTCGTCTACGGCGTCGGAGATGCGGCGGATGTCGCGAAGCTCGACGAGGTGTATGCGCAGGCGCTCGCCGCGGGCACGCCGCGCATCGTCACGGACTATGCGACGGCCGAGCTCGTGAAGGTCGCGGCGAACGCGTTCCTCGCGACGAAGATCTCGTTCATCAACGCGATGGCCGAGATCGCCGAGGTCACAGGCGCCGACGTCACGGCGCTCGCCGATGCGATCGGGCACGATGCCCGCATCGGACGCCGCTTCCTGAACGCCGGCGTCGGGTTCGGCGGCGGCTGCCTCCCCAAGGACATCCGCGCCTTCACCGCGCGCGCGGAGGAGCTCGGCCGAGGCGAGTCCGTCGCCTTCCTCAAGGAGGTGGACGCCATCAACATGCGCCGCAGAGACCGGGTCGCCGAGCTCGCCGTCCAGGCACTCGACGGCGCCGTGCTGGGCAAGAAGGTGGCCGTCCTCGGCGTCACCTTCAAGCCGCACTCCGACGACGTGCGCGACTCGCCCGCCCTCGACGTCGCCGTCAAGCTCAAGGGCTTGGGCGCCGACGTCGTGGTGACCGATCCGGAAGGGCTCGACAACGCACGGACGCGGCATCCTCAGCTGCTGTACACGCAGATGACGGAGGAGGCCCTGCGTCACGCCGACCTCGCGGTGCTCGTCACCGAGTGGCCCGAGTACGTCGAGCTGGACCCCGTCCACGTCGCAGAGATCGTGCGCGGACGCCACATCATCGACGCGCGCAACGTCCTCGACCCGGCGGCGTGGAAGGCCGCGGGCTGGGACTACACGGGTCTCGGCCGGGCCTGACGCGGCGCCGCTCGGTCAGCGTCCGCCGAGGCGCGCGTAGTCCGCGAGCGCCTTCGCGTCCTCGGCATGGCGTATCGCTCGCCGGGCCGCGTCGAGCGCGTCGACGGGATCCTGCGCCTGGCGCGCGATCGCGAGCTCGCGCTGCGCCGAGACGAGGCGTACGCGCGCGTCGGCGCTCGTGCGGGCGTGCGAGACGGATGCCTCGGCCTGCGCGATCGCGCCGCGTGCGGCCGCGAGCGTCCCCGGGAGGGCCGTGCGCGCGCCCCGCAGGCGCTGCTGGGCCGTCCGCGCGTCGCCGAGGGCGAGGTCGAGCCGGTCGCGCAGGCGCGCGATCGCGTCGATCGTGCGGGTCGGGCGGCGCGCGGCATCCTTCTCGAGCGCCGTCAGCTCGCTCTCGACCGCGCGGATCTCGCCGCCGAGCCGTTCGGCGTCGGCGGGCTCGAGATGCTCGCGCGTCGCGAGCGCCTGCCGCAGGGCCGAGCGCGCGGCCGCGAACTCGGTGGGAAGCGCCTGCGCGGCCTGCGACACGAGCCGGTGGGACTCTTCGAGGATGCGCGCGTCGGCCTCGGCTGCGCGCAGGGACCGCTCGGCGGCGGCGAGCTCGCCGAGCGCGTCGCGCGAGGGATCGTCGGCGTGCGCAGCGGCGAGGTCGAGCATCCGCGCGGCATCGCCTGCCTCTGCGAGGGCGGAGGTCGCCGCGCGGGACGCGGTCCGCCACTCGGCCCCGTCGTACGCGGCGGAGAGCTCGGCGACGAGGGCCGCGGGGTCTCCCATCCCCTCGCGCAGGCGTGCGAGCCTCGCGCGCGCCGCACCGACCTGCTGTGCGGCGGAGACGTGCGCGCGCATCCAGTCGCGGTGCTCAGCGCGCGCGCGGTCGATCGCGGTGAGTGCTTCGGACGCGCGCCGCTCGATCCGGCCGGCGACGCGGCTCACGTCGGCGGGAAGGAGGTCGTCGCCCGCGATCGTGCGGTACTCGTCGAAGGACCCGTCGCGCACGTGCTGCGCCGTGAGGCGCGCGCGACGGAGGGATGCCGGGGCCCCGCCGCCGTAGAGCGCGCCGGACAGCCCGACCTCCAGGTCGAGCTCGTCGACGGCGTCGTCGAGGCGCACGAGGGCGGCTCCCGCCCTGCCGCGCTCGGCGGCGGCGGCCGCTCGCGCCCTGGGCGAGCGCCGCGCGCGGCGGGCTGCCCACACCGCGACGGCGACCGCGATCGCCGCGACGCCGAATACCACGACGATGGGGACGGCCCACCCCAGGATCGCGGCGACGGCGTCAGGCATCCGGGCTCTCGCCCTCGCCTTCGGGCCGGTCGTCGACGAGGAGAAGGGCACGGAGCTCGTCGGCCGTCGAGACGACGCCGGATGCGCCGGAGGACTCGTGCGGCCAGCTGAACCCCCACGTCGCGAAGATGACGGGGACGCCCCGCGCCGCACCGCCCTCGACGTCGTGATGCCGGTCGCCGACGAGCACGGGGCGGCTCGTGTCCGCTCCGGCGGCGGTGAGACGCCGCAAGGCCTCGGCGACGATGTCCGACTTCGAGGCGAGCGTCTTCTCGTCGGGGGTCGACCCGACGGTCGCCGTGAGGAACGGCGCGAGCTCGAAGTGGTCCATGAGGGCGACGACCTGGATCTCGGGCTTGGAGCTCGCGGTCGCCTGCGGGATGCCGCATGCGGCGACGTCGGCGATCAGAGCGCCCATGCCCGGGTAGAGCTTCGCGTCTCGCGTGTACCCGTCGGCCTTGCCGAGCGCGCGGTAGAACGCGACCGCCTCTGACGCCTGCTCCGGGGTCATGCCGACGTTCACCTGGAACGACTCGTACATCGGGGGGCCGATCCAGTGCACGAGCTCGGCGCGGGTCGGGGGCGTCCGCCCGAAGTGCTCGAGCGCGACCGTGAGCCGGCGAAGGATGCCGTCGGAGGCATCCACGATCGTGCCGTCGACATCCCACAGGATGCAGGTCCATGGTGATCGACTCGGCATGCCGTCCAGCCTATGCGGCTCGCGTGCGCCATCGCACAGCGGCTCTCGACCGGGCACGCACGATGCCTTCGGCTCAGAAGAGGCGCGGGGCGCCGGACTCGATGCCCTTCATGCCCTCGTAGTCGAGGGTCACGCAGCGGATGCCGCGATCCGCGGCGAGCACCCGCGCCTGCGGCTTGATCTCCTGGGCCGCGAACACGCCCGTGACGGGAGCGAGGTGCGGGTCGCGGCCGAGCAGCTCGAGGTAGCGCGTGAGCTGCTCGACGCCGTCGATGTCGCCTCGGCGCTTGACCTCGACGGCGATCGTTCCGCCCGCCGGGTCGCGCAGGAGAAGATCGACGGGACCGATCGCGGTGGGGAACTCGCGGCGGACGAGCGTCAGGTCGTCACCGATCACCTCGACCTGCTCGGCGAGCAGGCGCTGAAGGTCGGCCTCGACGCCGTCCTTCTGCAGCCCCGGGTCGACGCCGAGCTCGTGCGACGAGTCGTGCAGCACGTCGTGGATGCGCACGAGAAGCGAGTCGCCCGTCTTCGCGTGCGTCACGCGCCAGTGCTCGAGGACTCCCGCGCGGGCGGACTCGGCATCCGGGGCCTCGACCGTGAGCGTGCAGGGAGGCGACATCCAGTTGAGGGGCTTGTACGAGCCGCCGTCGGAGTGCACGAGGAGGCTCCCGTCGCCCTTGTGCACGAGCAGGCGCACGGCCAGCGGCAGGTGCGCGTTGAGGCGTCCCGTGTAGTCCACGGAGCAGCGGGCGATGACGAGGCGCACCCGACGAGCCTACCCGCGGGGCCGTCCTCCGCCGCCCGCGCCGACGTGCGATCCCGCGATGGGCCGGGCGGCGGGCGACGCGAGGCCGGACGCGACGATGAGCGCCACGAGGATGTACAGCGTGTTGAGCAGGCCGATGTGCTCGCTGATGAGTCCGAGCAGCGGCGGGCCCGCGAGGAACGCGATGTAGCCGATCGTCGCGGCCGCGCTGACGCGCGCGGCGGCCTTCGCGGGGTCGTCGGCGGCGGCCGACATGCCGAGGGGGAATCCGAGCGAGACGCCGGCGCCCCACAGCGCCGCCCCCGCGAAGACGAGCGGCAGACTCGGTGCGAGGATGAACAGCAGCAGTCCCGCCGTCGCCGTCACGGCGAGCACGCGGAGGGTCGCGACGCGGCCGAAGCGGTCGACGAGGGGCCCTCCCAGCACGCGGACGACCGTCATGCTGACCGAGAACACGGCGAGTCCCGCAGCGCCGAACTCCTCTCCCGCGCCGTGGCCCTGCACGACGCCGAGCGCGAGCCAGTCGTTGGCGCCGCCCTCCGCGAACGCCATGCCGAGCATCACGATCCCGAGGGCGTACGTGCGCGGCTCGCGCCACGCCGAGAGCGCGAGATGGAGCCGCTCGCGCCATCCCGCCTTCGCAGGCTCGTCGACGGCGTCCATCGCCGCCTCGCGCGCAGGCACGTTCGCGATGCTGACGAACGCGACGACGAGGAGGACGACGGCGATCGCGGTCAGGTGCGTGAAGACGTCGAGGCCCCAGCCGATCGCGAGGATGCCGAGACCCGCGCCGATCACCGTGCCGAAGCTGAAGAAGGCGTGGAACAGCGGCAGGATCGTCTTCTCGACCTGCTTCTCGATCGCGGCGCCCTCGACGTTCATGATGACGTCGAGGGCCCCGTTCCCGAATCCCCACAGGACGAGCCCCGCGACGACGACGCCGGGCGAGTGCAGGAGGTCGGTGCCGACGCCGATGACCGCGATGCCGATCGCGAAGAGGATCATCATGACGAGCATCCCGCGCTTCGCGCCGAACCTCGCGAGCACGATCGAGCTGATCGACAGGCCGGTCACGGCCGCGAGGCCGCCGACGAAGAGCATGAGGCCCAGCTGGGCGCGATCCACGCCGACCCCCGAGATGATCGCGGGCACGCGGGCTGCCCAGGTCGCGACGCTCAGACCGCTCGCGAGGAAGATCGCGAAGATCGCCGTGCGCCAGCGCACGAGCTGCGACCGCGTGAGGGTCTGGTCCATGGCCGCCACTGTAGCGAGTCCGCGGCATCCTGTCGAATCGATTCGACGCCTGTCCTTCCGGGGAGGTACGATCGACACACCATGAGCACGCGCCGGGCCACGATCGCCGACGTCGCGCGCGAGGCCCGCGTCTCGCCGTCGACGGCGTCCGTCGTGTTCAGCGGCAAGACGCCCGTGTCCGATGCGACCCGCCGGCGTGTGCTCGACGCGGCGGAGGCGCTCGGCTACACGGGTCCCGACCCGCGTGCGGCATCCCTGCGCCGCGGACGATCGGGGATCGTCGGCGTCGTGTTCGAGGAGCACCTCGGCCGCACCTTCCAGGACCCCGTCAAGATCCTCATGATGGACGGCCTGACGGCCGGGGTCGCGGCGCAGGGAGCCGGCCTGCTCCTCCTGCGCGATCACACCGACGCCGACGGCGAGCCCACGCTCATGTCCGCCCCGCTCGACGCCGCCGTGCTCGTGGGGTGCAGCGGCCACCTGCGCGAGTCGCTCGCGGCCGTGCGGGGACGCGGCATCCCCGTCGTCGTCGTCGAGGGCGACGCGGGCGAGGGCGTCCCGCGCATCGACCTCGACAATCGCG
Organism: Microbacterium ulmi; assembly: GCF_011759705.1. Lineage (GTDB taxonomy): Bacteria > Actinomycetota > Actinomycetes > Actinomycetales > Microbacteriaceae > Microbacterium > Microbacterium ulmi. The sequence goes on from NZ_JAAOZF010000001.1 coordinate 1,364,881, forward strand.
AAGCACAGGCGCGGGCGCTCCGCCACCTCGCGGGCCTCGGGCACGAGCACGTCGCGATCGTGACGCTGCCGCCCCGCGCGGGCTGGCGCCGCGGATGGCTCGCCGACGACGACACGATCGACATCGACGTCACCCGAGACCGCCTCGACGGCGCCCGCGACGTGTATCCGGATGCCGCCGCCTACGCCGCCGCCGCCAGCTCGATCGACGAAGGCCTGCTCGCGGGTCGAGCCGTCCTGGCCGACTCCGCCGTGCGTCCCACCGCGATCGCGGTGCAGAGCGACCTGCTGGCCGCCGGGGTGATCCGGGCCGCCGAGGAGGCGGGTCTGCGCGTGCCCGAAGACCTCAGCGTGACCGGGTTCGACGGCATCGTCGTCGACGGACTCGCGCCCTACGAGCTCACGACGCTCGTGCAGCCGGCGGTCGACAAGGGCCGCGCGGCGGGCCTCGCGGTCGCCGCGATGCTCGCGGGCGAGGAGGCGGCATCCATCCTCTTCACGTGCGTGTTCCGCGAAGGGAATACGACGGCGCGCGCGCGCTGACGGTCGTCACGACCGCTGCGGCCCCAGGGGCAGACCGGGCTCGCCGAAGTCGGCGATCGTGTACCGGCCGCAGGAGACGAGGTCGGCGTCGTCGAGCGTCGTCGCGCCGGGCAGGTCGAAGGCGGGCGACTGCGCGTCGAGCACGAGGAAGGTGACGCGGCCGACGGAGAAGTCGTCCCGGTCGACGAGCCACGCGTAGCCGTCGAGCCGATGGTCGACCTGGACGAGCGTGCGCGGATCGGAGACGCGCGCCTTGGGGAGACGCACGGTCCAGAACTGCCCCGCTCCCGTGCGCCCCGACGCGTCGACCCAGTCGACGACGCACGCGAGGTCGGGATCGGGATGCGAGACGGCGTGCGCGAGACGCGGAACGCTCGCGAGCGCGCCGACGACCACGAGGGCCGAGGCGATCCCCGCGACGAGGGGGGCGGCGCGCACGGCGCGGCCTGCGGGCTGCGGCAGGAGCTCCGGCAGCACCGCCAGGGCGAGCACCGTCCCGAACGCGAGGGGCTGCACGTAGCGGGCCGCGTGCGTTCCGAGGGCGATCGCGCCGCCGACGACGAGCAGCGGCATCGCCCACGACACGGCCGCGACGACGAGCACGCCCGCCGCGGCACGCCGGCGAGCCAGCACGACGGTGCACGCGACGCCCAGCGAGAGGAGACCGAGCGTCAGCGCCGTCGCCGCCGGGCCGCCGGACGAGCCCCATCGCTCGGCCGCGAGCTGCCCGTAGTACGCGAGGGACTCGGCCCAGCGCGCAGGGTCTGCGTAGCCCGCGCCGGTGTTGGCGATGAGCGGGGCGAGCGGGATCCTTCCGAGGAACCCCGCGGCGCATCCGGCGGCGAGCGCGACGATCGCCCAGCCCGCCCGCGGCTCGCGCCGGCGCAGGCCGATGACGCCGAGCACGCCGACGAGGGGCACGCCCGCCCACGCGGCGAACAGCGGATTCGAGAGGACGGATGCCGCGGCCACCCCCGCGACTCCCCACAGCGGCCACGACCTGCGGGCGTCGTCGTCGAGCACGCGACGGACGAGCCCGACGGAGGCCACCGCCGCGATCACGGTCGCGCTGTAGTACGTCGTCGTCGCGACGAGCGACGCGAGCTCGAGGGCGTCGCGGCTCGGCGAGCTCTCGAGGACGGCGAGCAGGGCGAACGCGCCGAAGGCGGCCAGGGCCCCCGCGATCGGCGCGCGGGCGCGGGCGTGCGACCCGGAGACGACACGGAACGCGCCGTAGAGCGCGAGGAGGTTCAGGACGCCGTTGAGCGCGAGCGTGCCCGCGACCCCCGTCCCGAGCAGCGACAGGATGCCGAACACGGCGAGCTCCGGCAGGAACAGCACGGTCGACATGGCCCAGTCCTGGGGCTGCCCGACCGCGACCGACCGGGCGACGAGCGCCGTCAGCAGCGAGTCGCCGTCGCGGAAGAGCAGCTCCGCGCGCGCCGACCCCGCGACGAGGGAGACGACCACGAGCGACACTCCGAGCGCGACGACGGCGGCGGTCAGCTCGCGCGCCCAGCGCGGCATCCCACGGCTCTCCACCGGTTCACTCTCGCACGCGACGACCGCGCATGCTCGTCTCCGGCGCACGAGTGACCCTGCGCGGTCAGTAGACTGACCCTCGACACCCCGATCGCCCGAGCCGCGCCTTCCCGATGCCCGCCCGACGACCCCGAGGAGGCCGACGATGCTCCTCCTCCTCGGCGCGTTCGCACTCGTCCCGATCGTGCTTCCGTGGCTCGTCGGACGCATCGGCGCGCGGGCCTTCTACGTGTCGGCGCTCCTGCCGATCGCGGCGTTCACGCACGCGGCGCTGCAGGGCGCCGCCGTCATGCGCGGCGACATACCGGCCGAGGCATACGACTGGATCCCGGCCCTCGGGATCCAGCTGTCCATGCGCATGGACACCCTCGGATGGGTCATGGCGCTCATCGTCACGGGCGTCGGCGCGCTCGTCATGATCTACTGCCGGTGGTACTTCCGCGGCAAGACCGAGGGAGTCGGGCAGTTCTGCGCCGTCCTGCTGGGGTTCGCGGGCGCGATGTACGGGCTCGTGCTCACCGACGACATCGTCGTGCTCGTCATGATGTGGGAGATCACGAGTGTTCTCTCCTACCTCCTGATCGGGTTCTACAACCGCCGCGCTGCGAGCCGCCGGGCGGCTCTGCAGGCGCTCATGGTCACGACCCTGGGCGGCCTCGTCATGCTCATCGGGGTCGTGCTGCTGGTCGTCGACGCCGGAACGTCGAGCCTCTCGACGATCCTCGCCGAGGCGCCGACGGGACCCGTCGTCGACGCCGCGCTCGTCCTCATCCTCGTCGGAGCGCTCAGCAAGTCCGCGATCTTCCCGTTCCACTTCTGGCTCCCCGGCGCGATGGCGGCCCCGACGCCCGTGAGCGCCTACCTGCACGCCGCCGCGATGGTGAAGGCGGGCATCTATCTCATCGCCCGCCTCGCGCCGGTCTACGCGCTCGCCCCGACCTGGCGGCCCATCGTGCTCTCGCTCGGCGTGTTCACGATGCTCCTGGGCGGCTTCCAGGCGCTGCGCGAGCACGACCTCAAGCGCATCCTCGCGTTCGGCACAGTGAGCCAGCTCGGATTCCTCGCGGTCGTGCTCGGGTACGGCACGCGCGACGCCGCGCTCGCGGGTCTCGCGCTGCTGATCGGCCACGCCCTGTTCAAGTCGTCGCTGTTCCTGGTCGTGGGCGTCATCGACCGCCAGCTCTCGACCCGCGACATCCGCGAGCTCAGCGGCGTGGGGCGGCAGGCGCCCGTCATGGCGATCTTCTCGATCGTCGCGGTGGGCTCCATGGCGGGCGTCTTCCCGACGATCGGGTTCGTCGCGAAGGAGGCGGCGCTGACGGCGTTCATCCACGAGGCCGAGGGCGGGTCCCCGTGGGGGTTCGTCGTCCTCGCCGGAGTCGTGCTCGGGTCGGTCCTGACGGCCGCGTACGGCATCCGGTTCGTGTGGGGAGCGTTCTGGACGAAGAAGGATGCCGCGGGCCTCCCGCTGCCGAGGACGGAGTGGCCCGATCCGCCGATCGGCTTCCTCGGCGCCCCCGTGCTGCTCGCGGCCCTGACGCTCGTCGCGGGGATCGCGGCACCGATCGTCGACGCCTCCGTCACCCCGTACGCCGACACCGCCCCGGCCTCGTCGCCCGGCGTCCCGGCCCCCGAGCACGCCTATCACCTCGCGCTGTGGCACGGGTTCGAGCCCGCGCTGTGGATCTCCCTCGGCGCGATCGCGCTCGGCGCGCTCGTCTTCGTCGTCTCGCGCGATCGGCCCGCCCGTCGCGCGCTGCCGTTCACGGCGCCCGACGTGTACAACGCGGCCCTGCGCGGGATCGCGCGGCTCTCGGTCGTCACGACGAGCTTCACGCAGCGCGGATCGCTCCCGCTGTACGTCGGCACGATCTTCGTCGTGTTCGTCGCGGCGGAGGGGACGGCGCTCGTCTCCGGCCCCGTGATGCGCGCACAGCTCGACGCGTTCCAGACGCCCATGCAGCTCGTCGTCGCGCCGATCATGATCGCGGCGGGGCTCATCGCCGTGCGCGCGCGCAAGCGCTACACGGGCGTCGTGCTCGTCTCGGTGACGGGGCTCGGCATGGTGCTGCTGTTCGCGACGAGCGGCGCGCCCGATCTCGCGCTCACGCAGATCCTCGTCGAGACCGTCACCCTCGTCGCGTTCGCGCTCGTGCTGCGGCGCATCCCGGCGCGGATGGGCGAGCACAACGCCTCCGTGCAGCCCGTCGCCCGCGCGGTCCTCGCCGCCGCCGTCGGCATCACGATGGCGATCATCGCCGTGCTCGCGACCTCGGCGCGGGTCGCCGAGCCGATCTCCGAGCGGTTCCCCGACCTCGCCTACCTGCTCGGCCACGGCCGCAACGTCGTCAACGTCGCCCTCGTCGACCTGCGCGGGTGGGACACGATGGGGGAGCTGTCGGTCCTGATCCTCGCGGCGACGGGCGTGGCATCCCTCGTCTTCGTGACGCACCGCGCCGACGAGCTGTCGTCGCTCGACTCGCTCCCGGCCGCAGCCGCCCGCGCGCGGCGCCCTCTCGTCGAGACCGACGAGGGCCTGCGCCCACAGACCGCGGCGAACCGCGGCAACCGCCGCGCGTGGCTCGTCGGAGGCCAGCGCGTGCTGCCCGAGAACCGGTCGATCATGCTCGAGGTGATCGTGCGGATCCTCTTCCACACGATCATCGTCGTGTCGCTGTACCTCCTGTTCGCGGGGCACAACCTGCCGGGCGGCGGATTCGCGGGCGGACTCGTCGCGGGCATGGCGCTCGTCATGCGGTACATCGCAGGCGGACGGTACGAGCTCGGGGCGGCGGCGCCGACCGATGCGGGGCGGCTCCTCGGCACGGGCATGGCGATCGCCGTCGCGTGCGCCATCATCCCGCTGCTGTTCGGTCTCTCCCCGCTCACGAGCGCGTTCTGGGAGGCCGAGCTGCCCGTTGTCGGCCATCTCGAGTTCGTCACGTCGACGGTGTTCGACATCGGCGTGTACCTCGTCGTGATCGGTCTCGTGCTCGACGTGCTGCGCAGCCTCGGGGCAGAGGTCGATCGCCAGACGCAGGAGCTCCGCGTCCGCTCGCGCGGACGGCGGGGGGTGAGCGCCTGATGGACGTCTCGCTCGTGCTCATCGTCGTCATGGCGGTCCTGTTCGCGTGCGGCGTGTACGCGATGCTCGAGCGCAGCCTCACGCGCGTGCTCATCGGGTTCCTGCTGCTCGGAAACGCGGCGAACCTGCTGCTGCTCATCGTCATGGGACAGCCTGGGCTCGCTCCGTTCTTCGGCGCGGCCGAGACGGATGAGATGTCCGATCCGCTGCCGCAGGCGCTGACGCTGACGGCCATCGTCATCACGTTCGCCGTCTCGGCGTTCCTGCTCGCCCTCATCTACCGCTCGTGGCAGCTCGGCCAGGCCGACACGGTGGGCGACGACGAGGCCGACGCCGAGGTGCGCGGGCGCGCCCTCGCGACCGAGGAGACGATGGACGACGACGCAGCGATCGGTCCGGACGATGCGACGACCGATTTCGTCGGCGTCGACACGTCGCCCATCATGATCCTCGGCACGCGCGACTTCGCGGGGCTCCTCGACGACGCGCCGACCGATCGTCCCGACCCGACGCGCGACAGCGGAGGCGATGAGGCATGAGCGCGCTCGTCCCCCTCCTGGTCACGCTTCCGCTCCTCGGCGCGGCGATCGCCCTCATCGCCGGCCGCCATCGGCGCACGCAGGTCGTGGTGTCGATCGCGACGCTCGCGATCGTGCTCGTCATCGCGGCCGTCCTGCTGTACGCCGTCGACACGGGCGGCCGCCCCATCGCCGTGTCGGTCGGCGGCTGGCCGGTCCCCTTCGGGATCGTGCTCTACGTCGACAGGCTCTCCGCCCTGCTCGTCGTCGTCTCGAGCATCGTGCTGCTCGCGGTCCTGCTCTTCTCGGTCGGCCAGGGCGCCGCCGACGGCGACGACGAGACGCCCGTCTCGATCTTCCACCCGTCGTACCTGATCCTGGCCGCGGGCATCTTCAACGCCTTCATCGCGGGCGATCTGTTCAATCTCTACGTCGGATTCGAGATCCTGCTCGTCGCGTCGTACGTGCTCATCACGCTCGGCAGCACGGAGTCCCGCATCCGCACGGGGGTCGTCTACATCGTCGTGTCGCTCGTGTCGTCGATCCTGTTCCTCGCGGCGATCGCGATGATCTACGGCGCGCTCGGCACCGTCAACATGGTCCAGATCGCCGAGCGCATGACCGAGCTCCCGCAGGAGACGCAGCTCGTGCTGCACCTGCTGCTGCTGCTCGCGTTCAGCATCAAGGCTGCCGTCTTCCCGCTGTCGTTCTGGCTGCCGGACTCGTATCCGACAGCCCCTGCGCCCGTCACGGCGGTCTTCGCGGGCCTGCTGACCAAGGTCGGCGTCTACGCCATGATCCGCACCGAGACGCAGCTGTTCGCCGACAGCGACGTGAACCTCCTGCTCGCGATCGTGGCGCTCGCGACGATGATCGTGGGCGTTCTCGGCGCCGTCGCGCAGGCGGAGCTCAAGCGCATCCTCTCGTTCACGCTCGTGAGCCACGTCGGGTACATGGTGTTCGGGCTCGCGATCGCGACGCCGGCCGCCATCGGCGCGACGATCTACTACATGGTCCACCACATCGTCGTGCAGACGACGCTGTTCCTCGCGGTGGGCCTCGTCGAGCGCCGTGCGGGGTCGACCTCGATCCTGCGCGTCAAGGGGCTCATGCGCGCCGCCCCGGTCATCGCGGTGCTGTACTTCATCCCGGCCGTCAACCTCGGGGGCCTCCCGCCGTTCTCCGGCTTCATCGGCAAGTTCGCGCTCTTCGACGCCGCGGCGAACGTCGGGAGCCCGATCATGATCGTGCTGATCGTCGCCGGCATCCTGACGTCGCTGCTCACGCTGTACGCGCTCATGCGGGCGTGGAATCTGTCGTTCTGGCGCGAGGAGGACGACTCGGCCGAGACGGAGGCCCGCATCTCGTACCTCGGCGCGTCGCCGGCTGCGACGGTCGAGACGGAGCAGCGCGTCATCCCGAAGATCATGACCGCCGCGACGGCGGGGATGGTCGCGGTCACGGTCGCGCTGACGGTGTTCGCGGGTCCGCTCTACGCCGCGTGCACGCGCATCGGGTCGGCGCTCCTGGAGCCCGTGAGTCTCGTCCAGCTGGAAGAGGAGGTCGGCCGATGAGCCCGGACGAACCCCTCACCCCCACGCGCAGAGTCCTGCGGATCGTGTGGCGCCAGCTGCCGTTCTTCGTGTGGCTGGTCGCGCTGTGGATGCTGCTGTGGGGCCAGCTGACGGTCGTCTCGTTCGTGACGGGCGTCATCGCGGCGGTGGCCGTGACGCGCGTGTTCCGGCTGCCCCCCGTCGAGCTGTCCGGGCGCGTCAACCTGTGGTGGGGCCTCGTCTTCGTGCTCGAGTTCCTCGTGGCCCTCGTGCACGGATCGCTCACGGTCACGTGGCAGGTGCTCGACTGGCGCCGCCAGCCCGGCGCGGCGATCATCGCCGTGCATCTGCGCACCGACGACGACCTCATCATGACCCATACGGCGGTCACGGCATCCCTCATCCCGGGCTCGCTCATCGTCGACGCCGACCGCGACAGGCGCATCCTGTACCTCCACGTCATCGGCGTGCGATCGGATCAGGATGTCGAGCGCCAGCGCGCGAGCATCCTGCACTGGGAGGAGCGCATCGTGCGCGCGGTCGGCTCGCGCGCGCAGCTCGAGACCGTGCGGGATGCCATCGGCGCCGCGAGGGCGGGGGGTGCCGCGTGAACGTCCTGCTCGTGGTCGTCTCGATCGTCTTCGCGCTCGCCGCCGTGCTCACGCTCATCCGCATCGTGATCGGGCCGTCGATCCTCGACCGCGCCGTCGCCGCCGACGTCCTGCTGACGGAGGTCATGTGCGTGCTCGGCGCCGAGATGGCGATCAACCACCACACCCGCACGCTGCCGGTGCTGCTCATCATCGCTGCAGTCGGCGTGTTCGGATCGATCTCGATCGCGCGCTTCGTCGCGAGGAAGGACCAGTGATGGATGCCGCGCTCGACGTCGCCGCGCTCGTGCTCGTCCTGCTCGGGGCGCTCCTGTGCCTGTCGGCCGCGATCGGCCTGCTGCGCTTCCGCGACGTGCCGACGCGCCTGCACGCGGCGACCAAGCCGCAGGTGCTGGGGCTGATCGTGATCTGCCTCGCGATCGCCCTGTCGCTGCGGTCGTGGCCCGTCGTCGCGTTCCTCGTGCCGGTCGTGCTCATCCAGCTCGCGACGGCGCCGCTCTCGGCGCACATGGTGGGGCGCCAGGCGTACCGCAACGGCACGATCGCCGATCGCAACCTCTATGTCGACGAACTGGCCGAGTCCCGCCAGACGCCGCCCGCGGCCGGCGGGTGACACCTCAGGTGTCACCGGTGACACACTCCCCTCCATGGGAACGGTGAGGTCGTGCCGTTCGACGCCGGCGCGGCTCGGGCATTCGGGGGCGTGTCCGCGTCGCTGCGCACCTCGGGCCGGAAGACGTACGCACGGGCGCACGATGCCCTGATCCCCGCCACAGCGCTCTCGCTCGGTGTGCCGGTCTACACCCTGCAATCCGGCTGACTTCGACGGGATCGCGGGACTCGAGGCCGGGGTGGTGCCGGTCTCGGGTGCGGCATGATCCGGTGCCCTGTGCACGGGGCCCGGGCATCCGTCCCGGACTGTGATGTCATGAATGCGCCCGTGCCGACATCTCACTGATGACGGCGCTTCCCCGACGCAGAGGGCACATGTACGACACCGACTCCGACGGCGAGCTCATCCGGCTCGCGCAGCGCGGCGACCGCGGCGCGTTCGGCGCTCTCTACGCGCGGCATGGAAAAGCCGTCTACCTCTACGCGTGGGCGATGACGCGCGACGATCGGGATGCCGAGGACGTGACGCAGGAGGTGTTCATCGTCGCGTGGCGCAAGCTCCGCGGCATCCGGATCGTGGAGCGCTCGGCGCTGCCGTGGTTGCTCGTGACGTGCCGCAACCTCTCGCGCAATGCGCTGCGCGCCCGCCGCGACGCGCTCGAGCTCGACGAATCGCTGCTGCCGGGCGACCGAACGCGGCACGAGCGCATCGAGGAGCTCAGTTGGGTGCGGCAGGCGGTCGAGCGGCTGGGCGGCCTGGACCAGCGGGTCATCCACCTGTGCCTCGTCGAGGGGTACTCGTACGCCGTGGCCGCCGACCACCTCGGCCTGTCGACCTCGGCCGTCGCGAAGCGCGTCGAGCGCGCCCGCGCGGCCGTGCGCCTCGCGGTGAGGGGGGAGTCGTGAGCGAGCGGATGCTGCGCCCCGGCGCACCCGAACGCCCCAAGGAGGGCGTCTACCTCGCGGCGACGCTCGCGGTCATGGGAGAGCAGCTCGACGAGCGGATCGACGAGCTCGCGCGCCGGCGGCGGCTGCGGGCGCGGGTCGGGGTGACGGCGCTTGCCGTGTGCGCGGTGGCCAGCGGCGGTGTCGCGGCGGTCGCGCTCTCGGCGGCCGCTCCCGAGCTCCCCGCGCCGGCTGCGCTGACTGCCGAGCACGAGCTCCGCTGCGTCGACGGCGACGCCGTGGGCGACGACGCGTACTTCACGGTGCGCTACCGCCTGGGCGAGGACGAGCCGCCGGCTGAGGCCGTGCGGCTGTGCGCGCTTGCACGGTCGGCCGTCGAAGCGCGCTTCGACGAGTTCGGGTCGGCGACGCCCGCACAGCTGATCGAGATCGCGGAAGATCTCGTAGCGCAGGCGCTGACCAGGACGGGGACGGATGCCGTGCCCGCCGTCGCCGTGGACGACGCCGCCTTCCGGCCACTCGCGCATCCCGACCCGGCGACGCCGATCGTGTGCGAGCGGGAGGGCTCGACGGTCGTGCTGGCGGTGCCCGGCGGCGCAGCGAGCGCCGTCGGGCGATCGCTCCTGTGTGCGCGAGCCGGTTCGTGAACCGCCCGCGCGGCGCGGTTGGCGCGCCTGTGTCTCCGGGAAGAGCAGCCGAATGACCGATCACACTGCTCCGCGCCGTCGCGGAGAGCGACGCGGGCGACTGCCCGGGCCCGTCCGGCGGCTGTTCCGTCAGCCGCTGCGCGTGGGTGCCGTCGGCCTGCTCGCGCTGACCGCCCTCGCCGCGTCGGGGGTGCAGTCCGCCGCCGCGATCGCCCTGCAGTCGACGCTCGACGAGAACTGGCGGGGACTGTACGACATCCTGGTGACTCCTGCGGGAGCCATGCACCCCGTCGACGGCATGCTGCCGCCCAACGGCCTCGCGTCGGGCGAGGAGGGACTGTCGCTCGACGATCTCGCCCACGTGCGCGGCGTCGACGGCGTGCAGATCGCGGCACCCGTCGGAGAGATCGTCGTGCCCGGGCTGAGGTTCAGCTCCCCGCAGGTCGTCATCCCACCCCGGTTCGTGGGCGGGTCGGGCGAGGCGCCTCAGGCGTTCCGCGTGACTGCGACCTACACGACGAACGACGGGCTCGGCGACCGCATGGTCGCGCGCCTCGAGTTCACGATCATCGTCGACGAGACGTCCGGATCGCGGGCGGACGAGTGCACGCCCACGGCTCTCACGTTCTCCGGCCGCAACGGCGAGTACCTGGCCGATCCCTCGCTGTACCCGCATCTCGTGGGCGGTTCGTGCATGGTGTCACAGGTCGGCGACGGCGTGACCATGCTCCACGATTCCGGGTACATGGCATGGGCCACCGACCCGGCGGGCGCGCTCACCTTCAACCTGCCGAGCGCGCCGCAGACGATGACCCGCATCACCCTCATCGACCCGGTGGCCGAGCGGGCGCTGCTCGGCGACGCGGGTGCGTTCCTCGACCCGCTCGTCGGAGTGAAGCCGAGCGGCGAGCTCACGACGGACGACGTCACGGAGTGGGCACAGGCTCAGGCCACGCCGGACGACTTCGTGCGCCGCATCCGCGACGACGCCGCGGCGCGCGCGGAGGCGAGCGCCCCGGACGAGGCATGGCTCGCCGAGGTGCGGGCGCTCTACGCCGCGCACGGCGACGACTACGACACATGGGTCGCGCAGGAGCAGGCCAGGCTCGCGTACCAGCCTGCGATCCCGCTGCTCGCGACGGCGGAGTCCGCGGCCCAGCTGTCGGTGAAGCTCGACGTCACGGCCCTCGGCGCGGCATCCGTCGCCGCAGGGGTCGCGGGGAGCGCCGGCCTCGGCGAGTACGTGCTGCCCACCGCGACCGCAGGCGTCGCCGCCGGCAGCACGGTGACCGACGTGTCCGACCTGCTCAACCCGTTCGCCGCTCGCGCCCCCGGCGTCGTCTGGCCGGGCGCCGACCTCGGCATCGCCGACCAGGCGCCCGACTGGACGACGCTCGACATCGGCAGGCTCTTCGCGCCCGGGGCAGCGGTGTTCCGCGAACGTGGTGGCGACGGCATCTCGCTCGGCGCGAACGGCTTCACCGCGCCGCAGCGCGAGTGGAGCGACGTCGTCGGCGCATCCGCGTCGCAGCTGCTGGCCGCCGATCCCGCGGTCGTCGGCGCCGAGTCGGCGTACGCAGGCCTCCGCGACCAGTGGCAGGGAGCCATGGACGGTTCCTCGATCACGGCCGTTCCCGTCGGCGCGTTCGACCCCGACACCCTCGATCTCGACGCCGAGGCGGCGAACTACGTGCCGCTGGGCGCCTACGCGCCCGTCGGTTCGACGCTCGCCGACGGCCCGCACGCGGGTGCGAGAGTGCAGCCGAGCCTGTCGGGGCTCGGGCTCGTCTCGCCGCGGACCGTCGCGATCGGATCCATCGAGTCCGCCCCGATCTGGGGCGCCGAGACCCCGATCGGCGCCATCCGAGTGCGTGTCGGCGGCATCGACGGCTACGGCCCCGACGCCCAGCGCCGTGTCATCGAGGTCGCACAGGCGATCGAGGACCTCGGGTTCGCGGCATCCATCGTCGCCGGCTCGTCGCCGGTCGACGCCGGCGTGCACGTCGACGGCTACGCGTTCGGCACGACCGACCCCGACGGCAGCCAGTCCGTCGGGGAGCTCGGCACGATCACGCAGCGCTGGTCGGAGCTCGGCGCCGCGGCCCGCGTCGAGCTCTCGGTCTCCGCGGCGACGCTCTCGATCCTGGGCATCGCGCTCGCCGCGGGAGTCCTGCTCCTCGGCGCCGTGCAGCTCGCGGGCGTGCCCGCCCGACGCCGGCAGGCCGTCGTCATGCGCGAGGTCGGATTCACGCGGGTCCGCATCGCGCGCTGGTTCGCGCTCGAGGAGCTCCCCGGCCTTGCGATCGTCGCCGCCGTCGGAGCGGCAGCGTGGTGGATCTCGGGCGGCACCGGCATCACCGCGATCGCCGGGGCGTCGGCCGCGGGAGCGACACTCGTCGTGGCCGTCGGCGCCGTCATCGCCTCATCCCGCGTGATGGGACCGCGGATGCCGCGAGACGTCCGCTCCCGCCGGCTCGGCGCCCGCTCGGTCGCCGCGTTCGGCAGCCGGCAGGCGCTCGTTCATCCGCTCTCGAGCGTCATCCACGTCGTCGCGATCGCCATCGTGGGAGTCGCCGCGGCGGCCCTGGCGTCGGCCGTGCTCGCGGGACGCGACGCGGCCGGCCAGTCGAGCCTGGCCCTGCTCGTGACGGGACGCCAGCTGCTGCCGCAGCTCGCGCTCGGCAGCGCGGGAGCCGCGGGCGGCATCCTGCTCGCCGTGCTCACGCGCCGCATCGGTCTCGCCGATCGAGCCGACCAGTGGTCGGCCCTTCGTGCCGCGGGCTGGACCCGCAGGCAGCTCGCCCTCGCTCAGCGCACCGAGGGCGTCGCGATCGGGGTTCCCGGGCTGCTCGTCTCGGCAGCCGCAGTGTGGTTGGGCGCCGCGCGCGTCGGGCTCGGCCACCCGATCCTGCTCACCGCGATCGCGGTGCTGGGCGGCCTCGTCACAGTCGGCTTCGCGTTCTCCACCCGCAGAGAGGGCACCTCATGACCAGCATCTCCGTCGACCCCGCGGCCGCGGGCCCTGCCGGCCTCGGCGGCGCCGCCGTCGAGCTCCGCGGCGTCACGATCCAGTACGAGCGCCCCGGGAGCGAGCCGCTGCGCATCACCTCGGACTACGACCTCACGCTCGAGCGCGGGCGCATGCACTGCCTCGCGGGGCGCAGCGGCTCGGGCAAGACGTCGATCCTCCGCGTCGCGGCAGGACTCGTCCCCCCGGCATCCGGGCACGTGCTGTGGGAGGGCCTGGAGATCACGGGGCTCGCCGACGACGTCGTCACGACCCGGCGACGGACGCACGTGGGATACCTCGATCAGCGCGGCAGCCTCGTCTCGGGGCTCACGGCGCTCGAGAACGTGCTGCTGCCCGCCGTGCCCGATCGACGCACCCGCGAGCTGTCACGTCCGGCCCGCGACATCCTGCATCGTCTCGGGGTCGGGCCGCGCGCGACCCACTATCCCGACCGGCTCTCGGGCGGTGAGCGGCAGCGCGTCGCGTTCGCCCGCGCCCTGCTGCTCGGACCCGCCGTCGTCATGGCCGACGAGCCCACCGCGAGTCTCGACCGCGCGACGGCGGATCAGCTCATCGAGCTGCTGCGCGACCTGGCGGCAGACGGCATCGCCGTGCTCGTCGCGTCGCACGACGAGCACCTCATCGCCGCCGCCGACTCGCGCACGACGCTCGCGTGACGGCGTCGCGGGATGCCGGGCACCATGCGCTCCCTCAGCCTGCCGGCGTCAGCACCAGCGTGTTCGTCGTCGCCGCGTCGACGGCCCTCTTCGAGAAGGGCCACGGCGTGAGCTCGACCCTCTGCCAGGCCCCGGTCTGGTCGATGTAGTTCGGATGGAACGCGTGGCCGCTCGCGCCGGTCAGGTGGTTCCACCGCGAGGCGTCGAGGTCGGACAGGTCGACGATCATGCGCATCGACGGAACCGTGATCGTGTCGAAGCCGCCCGATCCGAGATCCCAGCCGGTCGCGTCGACGACGGACGACCCGCCGCCCACGGCGAACGGCCCACGGTTGAAGAGCCACTCGATGGGCGCGATGCCCGACGACCCGAACGTGTCGCTCGTGAGGGTGATGGCGTGCAGCTCGCCCCAGCTCCAGCGGGCGGGGTTCTCGCCCTGGATCGCGGCGAGGCGGGCATAGGCATCCTTCGCCGACTTCTCGAGCATCTCGTGACGGCTGTCGATGCCGAGCTCGCGGTTCGTCCACCACGGCGACTCGGGCTCGCCGAGGAGCTCGTCGACCACGAGGAAGAGCCGGCCCTGACCCGTCAGGGGAGCCGGGTGCTCGCGCCCGCGCACGAAGAGGTTCTGGACGAGCTCGTCCCACACGACGTTCGCGTAGGCGGCCGCGGCCGACTCGGCGTCGTTCCTGGCGTCCCACTGCGCGAGCAGGTCGAGGGCGCGCTTCTCGCCGCCCGTCGCGTCGAGGCCGGCGACCGCCGCGATGAGGCGCTTGCCGAACCAGAACTCCGTGTCGGCCTGGATGTCGCGCAGGTCGGAGGCGGTCAGCTTGCCGGCGGCGGACTTGCGCTGGATGAGATCCGTGATGCGCGCCGCGCGCCATCCGTAGTCCCAGTCGTCCGTGAGGAGGTACGGATACGACGTGTCGACGATCGCGTTGTTGGCGGTCACGATGTAGCCCTCGGGCGGGTTGTACGAGACGGGCAGCTCGTCGAAGGGGATGTAGCCGCGCCAGTCGTAGGCCGAGTCCCATCCCGGCTGCGGCAGCGAGCCGTCGCCCGCACCGCGGATCGGGAGCCTGCCGGGCGCCTGGTAGCCGATGTTGCCCGCCACGTCGGCGTAGACGAGGTTCTGCGCGGGCACGTCGAACTTCCTCGCGGCCTCGCGGAAGCCCGCGAAGTCCTGTGCGACGTTGAGCGCGAAGATCGCCGAGGGCGTCGTGCCGGGCGCGAGCGCGGTCCACTGCAGGCTCACGGCGTACTCGCCCTCGAGCGCGTCGGAAGGGGGTGCCGAGACGCCGCGCGACCCCGCGTACGGGTCGTCCGCGATCGCCGTGAAGTCGTCTGTCAGGCCGGAGATGATGGGCCCGTGCACGGTCGAGCGGATCTCGAGTGCGACGTCTTCGCCTCCTGCGACCTCGATCGTCTCGGTGCGCTGCTCGAGGGGGACGAGCGAGCCGTCGCGCCAGTACGCGTCGCCGTCGACCTTCTCGAGGTACAGGTCGGTCACGTCCGTCGTGAGGTTCGTGAGACCCCACGCGATGCTCGCGTTGTGGCCGATCACGACGCCGGGGACGCCGGAGAAGCCGAAGCCCGCCACGTCGAACGGGCACGTCTCCGAGACGACTCGGCAGTGCAGGCCGATCTGGTGCCACACGCTCGGCAGAGAGGCGCCGAGGTGCGGATCGTTCGCGAGCAGAGGGAGGCCCGTGTCGGTGAGGTCGCCCGAGACGACCCACGAGTTCGAGCCGATGCCCTCGCCCGCGTCGCCCACGAGCGCGCTCACGGCCTCGATGACGCCGTCGACCTGCGTCCACTCGACGGCGGCCGTCTCGACGCCCTGCTCGGCGCCGGAAGCCGCGCCGGCGGGCTGGACCGCCGTGATCTTCGGCACGATGACAGGATTGCGGTCGAACGGGTACGAGGGATAGAGCTCCGCGAGCTGCGCGGCCGTGTAGTCGGGCGCGAGCAGGGCGCGCTCCGTCTCGCTCTCGACGTTGGAGCGGAGGTCCCACGCCATCGCCTTGAGCCACGCGACCGAGTCGGCGGGCGTCCACTTCTCGATCTCGTAGTCGCTGTTCTGCAGACCGAGCACCGCGTACTCGAGCGAGACGGCCGCGCCGTCGTGGTCGGAGAGGTAGGCGTTGACCCCGTCCGTGTATGCGTCGTAGTACGACCGCTCGGTCTCGCCGAGCGCCTCGACCTCCTGCGCGGCGATCTCGTGCCAGCCGAGCGTCCGCAGGAACATGTCGGTGCCCAGCTGCGACTGGCCGAACAGCTCCGAGACGCGGCCGCTGGTCACGTGACGGCGGAAGTCCATCTCCCAGAACCGGTCCTGCGCGTGCACGTACCCCTGCGCATAGAAGAGGTCGTGCGTCGTGTCGGCCGTGATGCTCGGGATGCCGAGCACGTCTCGCTGCACGGTCACCGTGTCGTCGAGGCCGGCCGCCGTCACCTCGCCGTCGAGCTGCGGGAAGGAGCGCTGCACGGTCCACACGAGCACGCCCGCCGCGACGAGGGCCATCACGGTGACGCCGGCGACGAGGCTGAACAGCCCGATGCCGATGATCCGGCCGACGGACGGCCGTCGGCGCTGCTCGAGATCGACCGGACCGGTCGGGGGCTTCGACATTGAGAGCTCTCTCTGGCTGAGGAGGCGGACCCGGTGCCGCGCACGCCGGGTCCGAGTGCCGGACGTCGGGTCGCCCGGCACGTCCTGGAATGCTAGCGCCGAGTCGCGGCGGATCCCGAATCACGCCGCCGTGCGCGTCAGCCGATGAGGCTCGGCTGCAGGTCGCGCAGCGTGCGGCGGTGCGTCATGCGCGTCACGCCGACCATGGACGCGACGAGCGCGAGGCCCGTCCACAGTGCCAGGGTCAGGATGTCGACGCCTGCCCGCGCGAGATCTCCGCCGTACATGAGCTGGCGCATGGCGTCGACGACGTACCCCATCGGCAGCACGTGGTGCAGTGCCGCCAGCGGAGCGGGAAGCGTCTGCCAGGGGAACGTGCCGCCGGCCGTCACGAGCTGCAGCACCATGAGCACGAGGCCGAGGAACTGGCCGACGGATCCGAGCCACACGTTCAGGGCAAGGATGATCGCGGCGTACGTGAACGACGCGAGCACCATGACGCCGAGCGTGCCGAGGGGGTTCGCGAAGCCGAAGCCGAGGGCGAGCGAGAGGACGCCGAACAGCGCGATCATGCCGACTCCGCCGAGGATCGCCGGGGTGAGCCAGCCGGCCAGCGTGATCCGCACGGGCGAGTGCAGAGCCGTGACGGCGCGGCGAGAGACGGGCTTGACGATGAGGAACAGGGCGTAGATGCCGATCCACCCCGCGAGCGATGCGAAGAAGGGCGCGAGGCCCGCACCGTAGTCCTGCGCCGAGGTGAGCGCGCCGGACTCGACCGAGACGGGGTCGGCGATCGTCGCGGCCTGCCGCGCCCGTTCGTCGGCCGTCGAGTCGGGGATCGCCGCGACGCCCGAGGCGAGGCCGTCGCGCAGCTGTGCCGTGCCGTCGCTCAGCGTGCCGAGGCCCGATGCGAGGGCCGCCGCGCCGTCGTGGAGCGCTCCGGCGCCGGAGGATGCGGCATCCGCCCCCGTCGCGACCTGCCCCGCACCCGCCGCGACGTCCGCGGCTCCTGCGGCGAGCCTGTCGACCTCGCCGACGGCCTCCTGGACGCGGTCTCCGCCGCTGCGCACGGCGTCGGCGAGCGGATCGAGGCGTGCGAGCACCTCGTCGATGCGGGCCTGGTCGAGGCCCTGCTCGGCGAGGGCCGCCGCGAGGTCGGACCGTGCACGCGGGAGCAGCTCGACGGCCGAGCTCACGGCCGAGCCGGCGCGGTCGGCGTAGCCCGCGAGCGTCTTCGTGCCGTCGGCGACCTGGGCGGCGCCGTCGGCGACCTGATGCGCGCCGGACGCGAGAGACGCCGCTCCGGCTGCGAGATCGGACGATCCCGCCGTCAGCTGCTGCGCCCCCGACGACGCCTGGGCGGCGCCGTCGGCGAGCTGCGCGGCGCCGTCGGCCGCCGTCGAGAGCTCGGAGCGGATGTCGGAGATCGCGGTCAGCATGCGCGACGCGGCCTCGCGGCCGACGAGCTCGGCGACCGAGCGGCGGATCTTCTCGACCGCCTGCGCGCCGATCGTCGAGGCGAGGTAGTTGTTCGCGTCGTTCGTCTCGAGCTCGATGCGGGCTCGGCGGGGCTCGGGGTCCGCCGCGCTCGTGAGCGCCGCGGAGAAGTCGGCGGGAAGCGTCACGGTGAAGTCGACGTCGCCGTCGTGCAGCGCGCGCTTCGCCTGCGCCGCCGTCATGGGGCGCCAGTCGAACGCGCCGCCGTCGAGCAGCTCCTGGGTCACGTCGTCGCCGTACGCGACCGCCGCGTCGTCGCCGGATGCCGCGACCCCCGCGTCGTCGTTGACGAGCGCGACCGGCACGTCGCCGAACTTCGCGTACGGGTCCTGGTTCGCCCACAGGTAGAGCCCGCCGTACAGGACGGGCACGATCATGAGGGCGGCGAGGGCGACGACGGACATCCGGGTCGCGGTAAGCCGGCGCAGCTCGGCGGCGATCATGGCGGGGATCTTCATCGGCGTGCTCCGCGGGCGAGGGGCGCTCCTGCGCGCAGCCGCAGGCGGTCGGGGCGCGGTCTCGAGGTCTTCGGGGTGGCGGCGAGCAGCGCGGCCGACGCCTCGCCGGAGATGACCAGCACGGCGAGGCCGCGTGCGGCGAACTCTCCCGCGAGCGCCCACCACGATCGGGGGTCGCCGCCGTGCCGGTCGGGCGAGACGAGCACGATCGCGTCGACGCCGGGCCGCAGGACCGCGAGCTCGAGGAGGAGCCGCAGGCGGACGGCGGGCACGACGTCGGCGATGGGAACGCGAGAGAGCCCGCGGACGCCGTGCTGGTGCAGCCAGCGTCGCGCCGAGATCGGGTCGGAGCGCAGTCCTGCGAACATGAGCTCCTCCGCGATGACGCCCGCGAGCGCGACGTTCGGCGCGGGGTCTGAGACGTCGGGGGCGTCGATGAGCGCGACGCGGCGGCGGAGGGCCCCGGCATCCGCCTCTCCGTCGATCGTGACGGACCCCGAGTCGGGGCGCATGCGCCCGGACGCGATGAGGCCGAGCACCGTGGGGCGCTGCTCCGTCTCGGCGACGACGAGCGATGCGCGTCCCGATGCGAAGGCGGCCGTCGTCTCGGGGAGGGCCACGCCGCGGCGGCCCTTCGACACCCCCGACAGCTCGACCCTCATCGGTGCTCCTCGAGGAGCTCGGGATGCCGGGCGAGGAGGGCGACGGCTTCGCGCCACGACAGGCCCGCGATGCTCAGCACGGCACGGACGGCGAGCGAGCGGGCCTCGGGGGAGGACGCGTCCATGCGCGTGATGACGGCACGGGCCGCCTCTTCGACGAGGCGCGCGAGCGTCGGGGCGGCGACATCCGTCCGCAGCACGTCGGCGTCCTGCCCGCGGCGCACGATCGCGACGACGGTGCGGCGCAGGGGCGCGAGCGCGTCGGCCGTCTCGAGCACGTGCGCGTCGTCGAGGGCGATGGATGCCGCGACCTGCACGTGCGAGGCTTCGGTCCACAGCTGCGACGCGAGGCGGGCGAGGGCGATGCGCGGATCGTCGTCGTGGATGCTCAGGGCGATCGCGTTGAAGCGCTGGGCCCCCGCTGCGACGACCTCGCGGATGAGGGCGTCGCGGTCTTCGAAGTGACCGTAGAGCGCGCGCCGCGTGAGGCCCGCAGACCGCGCGATCGTGTCGATCGAGGCGTGCGGGTCGTGCGCGATCGTCGCCGTCGCGGCGGCGAGGATGCCTGCGCGGTTCTCGAGGGCGTCGCGGCGGGGGCGTCGCGCAGCAGGGGTGTCGGTCACCCGTTAATTGTACTAACTTGCACAATATTGTGCAAGTTATGTCACGCTGATCGGGATCAGTCGGCTCCGAAGTCGAACGACGCCGACTCGGACGCCTCGTCGACGGCTTCGGCGAGCTCTTCGCGGGCGGTGTCGTACGGCACGGCGTGCTCGGTGATCCCGTCCGCCGCGCCCTGCTCGAGGCGCCCCACGAGCGCGCCCGTCGGGCCCCCGATGAGCCCGAGCACCGCGTACTGCTCCAGGCGCGTGCGCGAGTCGGCGATGTCGAGATTGCGCATCGTGAGCTGTCCGATGCGGTCGGTCGGGCCGAAGGCGGCATCGCCCACGCGCTCCATGGAGAGCTTCTCGGGGCCGTACGACATGTGCGGCGCGGTCGTGTCGAGGATCGTGTAGTCCTCGCCGCGGCGCAGGCGCAGCGCGACCTCCCCCGTGATCGTCGAGCCGACCCACTTCTGGATCGACTCGCGCAGCATGAGCGACTGCGGCTCGAGCCAGCGTCCCTCGTACATGAGCCGCCCGAGGCGGCGGCCCTGCTCGTGGTACGTCGCGAGGGTGTCTTCGTTCAGGATGCTGTTGACGAGGCGCTCGTACGCGATGAACAGCAGTGCCATGCCCGGGGCCTCGTAGATGCCGCGCGACTTCGCCTCGATGATGCGGTTCTCGATCTGGTCGCTCATGCCCAGGCCGTGCCGGCCGCCGATGCGGTTCGCTTCGAGGACGAGCTCGACAGGGTCGTCGAACCAGGCGCCGTTGAGCGCGACGGGCCGTCCGCGCTCGAACGAGACCGTGACGTCCTCCGTCTCGATCTCGACCGCCGGGTCCCAGAACCGCACGCCCATGATCGGCTCGACCGTCTCGAGCGACACGTCGAGGTGCTCGAGCGTCTTGGCCTCGTGCGTCGCCCCCCAGATGTTCGCGTCGGTCGAGTACGCCTTCTCGGCCGAGTCGCGATACGGGAAGCCGTGCTCCACGAGCCACTGGCTCATCTCGGCACGGCCGCCCAGCTGCGTCACGAACTCGGCGTCCAGCCACGGCTTGTAGATGCGCAGCGCGGGGTTGGCGAGCAGTCCGTAGCGGTAGAACCGCTCGATGTCGTTGCCCTTGTAGGTCGAGCCGTCGCCCCAGATGTCGACGCCGTCCTCCTTCATCGCGCGCACGAGGAGCGTGCCCGTCACGGCGCGCCCGAGCGGCGTCGTGTTGAAGTACGTGCGTCCGCCCGAGCGGATGTGGAAGGCGCCGCAGGAGAGGGCGACGAACCCCTCCTCGACGAGCGCCGTCCTGCAGTCGACCAGGCGCGACACCTCGGCGCCGTACTCGAGCGCGCGGCCGGGGATCGCCTCGATGTCGTCCTCGTCGGGCTGACCGAGATCCGCCGTGTACGTGCAGGGCACAGCCCCGGAGTCGCGCATCCAGGCGACCGCGACGGAGGTGTCGAGACCTCCGGAGAATGCGATGCCGACGCGCTCGCCGACGGGCAGGGACTGGAGGACGTTCGACATGCCTCAAGTCTAGTTGCGGGCCCCTCAGCGACTTGCGAGCCGGACGCCGCTGTGCCGACAGACTTGGAAAAGACGTAGCGCGCACGGCTCCGAGCCGATAGATTCGGCCCGATTGAGCCGTTCAGACGATTCAGCCGAGTGCGAGTAGGGAGTGGCCGTGCCACGAGACCGCCGTTCGCGTCGTCAGCCCCGGCGCATCAGTGCTCTGCTCGCGATCGGACTGCTCGCGGCGGCCCTCACGGCGCTTCCGCAGACCGCGCCGCAGGCGGAGGCCGCCCTTCCGGCTCAGTGCGGCCCTCCCGTGGCCGCCGGCATCGCGTGCGTGCAGATCTATGCGGGCGACTACCGCAGCGGCGCGACGAGCATCGCCCCTCTGGCGGGCGCCCGGTTCGGCCTGTTCGTGCAGAACCCTGAGGCCTCGATCGACGCCTTCGACGGCTTCGTCCATCCCGATGTCGCCGCGGCGGCCGGGAACCCCGCGCTGTTCATCTGCACGTCCGACCCTCAAGGCGACTGCGTGTTCACGGTTCCCATCCGGCCGGGCGCGACCGACAGCACGGGCGTGCCGCAGACCACCCGGCTGTGGACGGCTCCGCTGAGCCCGCTCGACGCGAGCTTCGAGTACTTCGCGAACCCGTTCTGGCAGACCGGCCCGCTCACGCCGTCGGCCACGGCCACGCTCGAGGTCAGGCACGTCTTCCAGACGCCTCCGCTCTACGGGCAGGGTCCCGGCCGCACAGGGCTCTACCTCGCCGGTCAGCAGTGGATCACCGACCCCGGACTGCAGACGAACCCGACGAACAACGGCATGACGGGTACGGTCTCCGAGTTCCAGCGGCGCATCGCGTCCGGCGGCGTCTGGCCGATGTCGCGGTTCAACCTGGACATGCCCACCCAGTGCGGTCTCAACGTCGCGTTCATCGTCGACGTGTCGAGCTCCGTCGCGTCGCCGCAGGACTTCAGAGTGGGCCTCGTCAACGCGATGAACGTCTTCGTCGACGCCCTGCGGGGCACGCCGTCGCAGGTCGCGCTGTTCACGTTCGGCACGGACTCGCCGGGGAACGATCCCTCCGGGACACGGAACTTCGCCAACACGGGCCTGCTGCCGGTGGGCACCCAGACGGAGGCGACGACCTTCAAGAACCGCTATGCGAACTGGCCGACGGGATCGTGGCCGACCAACTACACTAACTGGGACCGCGGTCTGGCGGCCGCGGCGGCCGTGAACGCCGACCTCCTCGACCCGACGCAGTTCGACCTCGCGGTGTTCCTCACGGACGGCAACCCGACCGTCTACGGGCCCGGCGCGACAGGTGCCAGCCCGAGCGGCTTCACGCGGTTCCGCGAGATCGGCAACGGCGTCGCGTCGTCCAACCTCCTGAAGCTGCAGGGGACCCGCGTCCTCAGCGTCGGCGTCGGCGCGGGCGTCTCGTTCCCCGGCGCCGAGTTCAACCTGCGCAGCGTCTCGGGTCGCGACGAGTACACGGGGGGAAACATCCTCGAGGCCGACTACCTCATCGCGGACGACTACGCGGAGGCGGGCGCCGCCCTGCGCAACCTCGTGCTCTCGAGCTGCGCACCCTCCGTCTCGGTGATCAAGCGCATCCTGCCGTTCGGCTCGGTCGATCCCGCTCAGGCGACGATCCCGAGCTCGCAATGGCAGTTCACGCCGTCGAACCTCACGGCGGGAACCGTGACGCCCAATCCCGGCCTCACCGACCTCCAGACCGGCGGCGTCGCGTTCGACCTCTCGTTCACGGTGGATGAGGGCGCCGTGGGCCTCACGATCAGCGAGACCGACCAGCCCGGCTTCACTCCCGTTCCCGACCTCATACGCTGTCGCAACATCACGGCAGACGGCCCGGAGTTCGTGCCGGCGCACGACGAGGACACGAACACGTTCGACGTCACGGGGATCGGCCTGCAGGACGCCATCTCCTGCGTCGTCTACAACCAGGGCCCGCCCGACGTCGTCGACGCGTCGGTGCAGGTCCACAAGCAGTGGGACGTCGAAGGCGTCGTCTACCAGAACGGCACGCAGCCGGACGGGCTGAGCGCTCAGCTCCTGCTCTCGGGGCCCCAGTCGATCACGCTGTCGAACCAGCCGTGGTCCCAGGTCCGCAGCGGGTACAACGTCGGCGCGGGCGCAAGCCCCGCATCCGCCAATGTGACGATCGCGGAGAACATCGCGGTCGGGCAGCAGTTCCCCGGCATCGACTGCTCGCTCGCGGAGCGGCGCATCCGCCCCGGACCTGTCAACCTCACAGACACCGGCGCCACGGCCCCTGCGACGGGAAACCTCCTCACCGGCGCACCCCTCGCAGCGGGGACGAACGAGTGGACCGTCACGAATGTCGTGGACTGCACGACCACGCTCACGCTCATGAAGAGCGTCGCGAACGGGCCGCTCGTCGGCAGCCCTCAGTTCTGGCAGCTCGACGCCACACCATCCCCCGCCGACGGCGCGCTCGCGGGCCCGACAGGCCCGAGCGGCGCCACGGCCGAGGTGACGCCTCGGACGGTCTATCAGCTCGTGGAGAGCATCCCCTCTCCGGCACCCGACGACCGGATGTTCCACTACGTGCAGACCGACATCCGAGATCCGCTCCTGCGCGACTTCCCCGGCGCCAGCGGGTCGTGGAACTGTCACCCGGTGGCGGGCCTGCGCGGAAACGACATCTCGATCGGCGGCAGCGGGGCGGTCGTCGTCCCGCCCGGCGAGCACTACGAGTGCACCGCCGTGAACGCGACGTCTCTGCTCACCGTCGACAAGACGGTGCTGCCCGAGGGCGCCGCGGAGCCGGGATCCTTCGAGTTCGAGTTGACCGCGATCCCGCCGATCGTCGTCGACGATCCCAACGAGCTCCGGTTCCCCGCGGGCCAGGAGCAGACCGTCGTGCCCAACCAGCAGTACAGCCTGGCCGAGATCGCGCAGCCCGACTTCCAGCTCACTCAGCTCGAGTGCGTGTCCGACGCGGGCGACGCCGTGCCCATCGCGGACCTGGTGCTCGCGCCGGGCGACACGGCGACCTGCGCCGCCGTCAATCAGCTCGGCAGCTGGACCGCGGTGAAGTCGAGCGATCCGCCCTCGGGCACGAGCGTCGCGCCGGGCGACGTCATCCGGTACACCGTCACGGCGATCCAGCTGTTCGAGGGAGGCGTCTCGACCGACGTCGTCATCACCGACGACCTCGTCGACGTGCTCGACGACGCGACGGTCGTGGAAGGATCCGTCTCCGCCACGTCGGGCACGGTCGAACAGGTCGGCGACACCCGCGTCTGGACGATCCCCTCGCTCACCGGCACGGAGGAGCTGACGTTCGAGGTGCGCGTGAACGACGACGCATGGGACGCGACCCTCGACAACGTCGTGACCATCGCCGGCGACGGCGGGGTCGACTGCGCAGACGCCTCCTTCGAGGAGGATTGCGACGAGACGCACCATACGACGCCGGATCCCCCACCGACGCCGACGCCGACGCCGACGCCGCCCGTCCCGTCGCTGCCGGCGACGGGAGCGAACTCGCCCGACGCGCTGCTCCTGAGCGCTCTGGCGGCGCTGCTGATCGGTGCGGCCCTGCTCCGCGTCAGCCGGCGGGAGCGAGCGCGGAGGTCTCGGGCGCAGACCTGACGCGGCGGACCCCGCGCCACCGTCCGACCCACACGACGATCGCCGCGATCGCCGCGATCGCCAGCGCGATGCCGACGACATACGCCGCGACGCCGAGATAGTCCAGCACGAAGCGGTGTGGATCGAGGAAGGGATACGGGTACCACCACGCCTCGCCCGTCACGGGGTTCGTGATGCGCGGCGCGCGGGCGAGCGTGTAGACGACCCACGCGACCGGGAAGACGAGGACGCCCCACAGCGCCGCCCACGGCAGCGCCCGCCGCTTCGGCCCGAGCAGCAGATCCGCGAGCATGAAGGCGGGTCCGACGACGTGCAGCACCTCGTTCGACCACGGCACGGTCGCGCCGGGCTCGAGCGGGATGCCGCGCAGCAGCGCGTTGTAGACGACGCCCGTCACGAGCATGTACGTCGTCACGCAGACGAGTGCGAACGCCAGAAGGCGAGGCTCGGATGCCGATCCCCGCCCGCGGGTCCAGAACCACACGGCTGCCCACACCAGCACGAGGGCCATGAGGATGTTCGACTCGATCGTGAAGAAGCTCACGAAGTTCGCCGCGACGGTCGCGGCATCCCGGCCCCTCGCCGCCGCGCCGCCGATCGTCTCGGCCGCCTGCGCGACGACAGCGGCTCCCGCCGCGCCGGCCATCGCGACGCGCAGAAAGCTCCAGACGTGCCCCCACCACCGCGTCCGGGTCATGGCGAAACCCTATCCGCGCGCTGCGCGGCTGCACAGGAGGGCTGCGTGCGGCGCCCCCGATAGGATGGAGTCGTCCGTCGGCCACCACAGGGGGAGCGCCCATGCCAGGCATCGTGATCGTGGGAGTCCAGTGGGGCGACGAGGGCAAGGGCAAGGCCACCGACCTGCTCGGCGACCGCACCGATTGGGTCGTCAAGTTCAACGGCGGCAACAACGCGGGTCACACGGTCGTGATCGGCGACGAGAAGTACGCGCTGCACCTGCTGCCGAGCGGCATCCTCTCTCCCGGGGTCAACCCCGTCATCGGAAACGGCGTCGTGGTCGACCTCGAGGTGCTCTTCGCCGAGCTCGAGGCGCTCCACGCGCGGGGCGTCGACGCGTCTCGGCTGCGTGTCAGCGCCAACGCCCACATCATCACGCAGTACCACCGCACGCTCGACAAGGTCACCGAGCGCTTCCTCGGCAAGCGCATGATCGGCACGACGGGCCGTGGCATCGGCCCCGCCTACGCCGACAAGATCAACCGCGTCGGCATCCGCGTGCAGGACCTCTTCGACGAGAACATCCTCCGCCAGAAGGTCGAGGGCGCGCTCGACCAGAAGAACCACCTGCTGCTCAAGGTCTACAACCGCCGCGCGATCGCCGTCGAGGAGATCGTCGACGATCTGCTCTCGTACGTCGAGAGGCTCCGGCCCATGGTCGCCGACACGGGGCTGCTGCTCAATCAGGCGCTCGACCGCGGCGACGTCGTCGTGTTCGAGGGCGGTCAGGCCACGATGCTCGACGTCGATCACGGCACGTATCCCTTCGTGACGTCGTCGTCGGCGACGGCGGGCGGCGCATCCACCGGCTCGGGCGTCGGCCCGAATCGCCTGGACCGCATCGTCGGCATCGTGAAGGCCTACACGACGCGCGTCGGCTCGGGTCCCTTCCCGACCGAGCTGCACGACGAGCAGGGGGAGTGGCTGCGCTCGCGCGGGTTCGAGTTCGGCACGACGACGGGCCGTCCGCGGCGCGTCGGCTGGTACGACGCGCCCATCACGCGGTACGCGACGCGCATCAACGGCATCACCGACCTCGTCCTTACCAAGCTCGACATCCTGACGGGGCTCGACGAGATCCCGGTGTGCGTCGCCTACGAGGTCGACGGCGAGCGGGTCGAGGAGATCCCCGTGAGCCAGTCGGACTTCCACCACGCGATCCCGATCCTCGAGTACTTCCCCGGCTGGAAGGAAGACATCTCGGCGGCCCGCACGTTCGACGACCTGCCGGCCGCGGCGCAGGACTACGTCCTCGCGCTCGAGGCGATGAGCGGCACGCGCATCTCGGTGATCGGCGTCGGCGCCGCGCGCGACGCCGTCATCGTGCGCACCGATCTCGTCGACTGATGCCTTCGACACGGCGGCTCGCGGCATGAGGTTCCTCCTCGGCGCCTACACGGCTGACATGGGGGGCGCCGCGACCGGCATCGGCGTGCTCCTCGCGGGGGCGGTCGACGACGCCCTCGCCGGGGGATCGCTCGGCTTCGCGGGGGATGCCGTCGCGACGGCCGGGTCGCCGTCGTGGATCGCGCGGCATCCGACGCTCGACGTGATGTACGCGGCGCTGGAGAGCTCCGGCACCGTGCAGGCATTCCGTCGCACGGGCGAGGCGTCCTACGCGAGGCTCGGCAGCCCCGTCGAGGCGGGCGAGGCCGTCTGCCACGTCGCGGTCGCGCCCGACGGCGGGTCGCTCGTCGCGTCGTGCTGGGGCGACGGGCGGGTCGTGCGGATGGCGCTGGATGCCGCGGGCCGGCCGTCATCGCCCGTCGTCGCGCCCGCGGCCGTCGACCCCTACGGGCCGGACGCCGAGCCCGCCGAGCTCGACGGGATCGATCTCGCCGCCGCCGCGCGGGCGCTTCGCGCCGCCGCGGGGGACGAGTACGCGCACCTCGTGCCCGGCCACGACGAGCCGCTGCCGCCGACTCCGGATGCCGCTGCCCGCCCCTCGCGTGCGCACGAGGCCGTGTTCCTTCCCGGCGGCCTCGTCGCGACGACCGACCTGGGACTCGACCTCGTGCGGTTCTGGCGCGCGACCGAGCGGGGCCTGCGGCCCGTGCAGCAGGTCGCCCTGCCTGCGGGGAGCGGTCCGCGGCACATGGTGCGGCATCCGAGCGGACATCTCTACGTCGTGACGGAGCTCACGTGCGAGGTCTTCGCACTCGCACCGGATGCCGCGGGCACCTGGCGCCTCGTCGCGGGAGCCCGGCTCTCGCCCGCCACGACGGCAGGAGTCGACGTCGCGGCCGAGCTCGCGGCATCCCGCGACGGCACGGTCCTGTACGCGGGCATCCGCGGCAGCAACGCGATCGCCGCGCTGAGGGTGCGCGGCGACGGCGCGACGATCGAGCCGCTCGCCCTCGTCGACGCGGGCGTGGACTGGCCGCGCCACCACATCGTCGAGCGGGACACCCTCCTGGTCGCCGGTCAGCGCTCCGACGAGGTCGCGTCGCTGGGCCTGGACCTGCGCACGGGAGTCCCGGGACGCGTGCGGCACCGCACGGCGGCGCCGTCGCCGACGTGCCTGCTGCGGGATCGCTGACATGGCCGGGTACCGGCGGCCCGGGATCGCCTCCGTCACGCCCCTCGATGCGGGCGGGCATCCGATCCCCTACGGCGATCGCTGGGGTCAGGACGGCCCGCCCGAGGAGTCCTACTCGCGGACCTCCAACCTCGACCGCTTCGCCCCCCCGCACACCGTCGCCGACGCGCTCATCGCATGGCTGGCGGACGAGTTCGTCGTCACCGTGACCCGCGACGCACGCCTGGGCGCCGATCTCATGCGCGCGCGCGACGACATCGTCGACGCGGTCCGGATCGTGCCGGACGCGCAGGATGCCGCATCTCTCACGGTCGTCTTCACCTCGTTCCCCTCGGTGATCGTGCACGCGGGAGTGCTGCACGACTTCCTCTTCCCCGTGTGCGGCTGCGACGCGTGCGACGAGACGTGGGATCGCCGCGCCGACGAGCTGGAGTGGACGGTCCGGACGGTCGCGTCGGGAGGCTACTCCGAGTGGATCCGCCACGACCGCGAACTGGGCGCCGGCTTCCGCCTCGACGAGCCCGGTGTCGGCGGTCGGTCGGGGGAGGGTCGTGTCGTGGACATCTCGCTCGAGCGGCTCTCTGCCGCGGAGCCGAAGCTCGCCGCTCTGGCGGGCGCGTGGAGGGCGTGGCCGCGCCGCGCGACCGATGGGTGAGCCCGCGCGGCGGCCGAGCTAGACCTTGGCGTCCTGCCGCGGGATCACGACCTGCTTGATGATGAGCAGGATCGAGGCCGTGACCGGGATCGCGACGAGGGCGCCGAGAAGACCGAGGAGCGTGCCGCCGACGAGCGCGCCGATCACGACGAGGGCTCCGGGCACCGAGATCGTGCGGTTCATCACGCGGGGCGTGAGCACGTATGCCTCCAGCTGCATGTAGATCAGATA
Source organism: Microbacterium ulmi (assembly GCF_011759705.1). Lineage (GTDB taxonomy): Bacteria > Actinomycetota > Actinomycetes > Actinomycetales > Microbacteriaceae > Microbacterium > Microbacterium ulmi. The sequence continues at coordinate 1,393,749 of NZ_JAAOZF010000001.1, forward strand.
GAGGATCGCGAAGATGAGCGCCGACAGCGGGTTGGCGAACAGCGCGACGACGCTCGCGACGATCCAGAACAGCACCGAGCCGACCAGGGGGATGAGCGTGAGGCTGAATGCCACGACCGCCATGAGAGGCGGGAACGGCAGCCGCAGCGCGAGGAAGAGGATGAGGGTGACGATCGAGTTGCAGAACGCCAGGATCACCATCCCCATGAGATACCCGCCGATCGAGTCGGTGATCTGATCGGTCATCCCGGCGACCTTGGCACGAGTGCGGGCGGGCGCGAGGCGGTTGAACGACTGCTTCATGATCGGCAGCGAGGCGAGGAAGTACAGGCTCAGGACCAGGATGATGATGAGCCCTGAGATGGTCGTCGCGATCGTGGCCCCGACCTGGAGGAACCCTCCGCCGATCGCCGCGATGTTGGCGGGGTTGCTGAAGAACTGCTGGATCTCGTGCAGCAGCAGCTCGATCGGATCGCCGAGCATGCCCTCGAGCCACCCGTAGAACGCCGTCTGCTCGAAGTCCGCGATCATCTGCGGAAGATCCGTGATGAACTGCGCGATCTGTCGCACGACGGTCGGGATGATGAGCCACAGCACCGCCACGAGCACGACGGCGAACGCCGTGTACACGATGACGATGCCCCACGCCCTCTTGACGCCGCGGGCCTCGAGCCACCGCACGACGGGGTCGAGCCCGAGGGCCGCGAACAGGGCGAAGACGATGTAGATGACGACCGTCGAGAGGTTCGTGAACGCGACGCCGAGGGCGAACGCGACGAGCCCTCCGAGCGTGAGGAACAGCCCCAGGGCGAACGGGTGGTTGACGTTGGCCCACATCGTGTGCGACGCAGGCGCTTCGCCGGCGGGTGCGGCGACCTCGTCGGGGGCGGGGTCGACGTGCCACGCGTCACCGGTCGCGGCATCCGTCCCCGCGGTCGCATCCGCCGCGAGCGCGGCGCGTGCGTCGCGGCGCAGCGGGTCTGGACTCTCGTTCGAGGTCGTCATGTGGCCACTCTAGGGTTCGCGCCGGTTCGGCGGCAGGAGCCGACCTCCGCGGATGACTCCCCGCGATAGGGTCGAGGTCGAGGAGGAGCCCATGAGCGACGACGACCCGACCCGCAGCCTGGCGCGGCTGCGAGGCAGCATCGACAACATCGACGCGGCGCTCATCCACCTGCTCGCCGAGCGCTTCAAGGCCACGCAGCAGGTGGGCGTGCTCAAGGCGGAGCACGGGATGCCCGCGTCGGATCCCGCGCGCGAGGATCAGCAGATCGCGCGCCTGCGCCGTCTCGCGGAAGAGGCCGACCTCGACCCCGAGTTCGCGGAGAAGTGGTTCAACTTCGTCGTGGCCGAGGTCATCCGCCACCACACCGCGGCAGCCGACGCGCGCTGACGCGCGAGCCCGCGTTCACTGCTGCACGCCCGACTGGCTGTCGAGCGGGTGCAGCTTGAGGCGGAGACACGAGATGCGGCCGGGGATGACCGCGGCCGTCCCATCGCTCATGACGCAGGTGGTGAAGGCGTCGGGGACGACGCCGGGCGGGAGGTCCGTGGCCAGCGGGTCGTGGGACGGATCCAGGGCGCCGGATGCCCACACATCGGCGCAGGTCTGCTGAGCGTTGTCGATCGCTTCGGCTGCGTTGCCATCGCTCATAGCGACGGCGACGCCCTCGTAGGTGCCGTCGGCGTGGATGGCGGCCTGTGCGAAGCAGTGCACGACCATCGGCTGGGTGACCGGCTCGTCGCTGAGCCAGATCGTGCCCGCGACGGCGAGTCCGCCGACGGCGAAGACGGACGTGACGATGGCGACGCGGCCCCAGACTGTGTGCCACCACCTGGGTCGGGTGAGGTCTGCGCGCATCCGGCTGAGGACGGCATGTTCGATCTCGACGCTGTGGGGCATTGCGCGCTGCTCGCTCACGATGACACCTCCGCGATCAGATGCTGGTGGGGGCCGAGGCGGTCACGCAGTTTCGCCTTCGCGCGGGACAGACGGGACTTCACCGTCCCCTCGGGGATGCCGAGAACGGCCGCGGCGTCTCGGATGCTCATCTCTTCCACGATGCAGAGCACGATGACGCTGGCGTCCTGCGCGGACGCTTCCGCGAGCGCCTTCCTCACAGCCTGCGTGATGGCCTTGCCGTCGACGACGCGGGCGACTTCGTCGGCGTGGTCGGGGAAGGCGTCGGCGCTCGGGATGTGGTTCAGGAGCCTCTTGTATCGGCGCTGCCCGCGGAGCTTGTTCTTGGCCGCGTATGCGACGACGGTGAGAAGCCACGGCAGGACCGACTGGTCGACGATCCGCACGTGCTCGCGTCTGCGCCACAGCTCGAGGAAGGCAGCGCCGACGACCTCCTCCGCGTCCCAGCTGGTCTGCGTCATCCGCAGTGCTGCGGCGTAGAGCCGCCGCTCGTGCCGGGCGATGAGCTGCCGCAGCGCCGACTCGTCGCCGTGAACGACGCGGAAGAGCAGGTCTGAGTCCGGGATCGGGTGTGGGTGTGGCTCGTGCACGGCGACCTATCGACAGCGGCTGCTCTCACGCGTGTGGAGCGACCTGAACACGATATGTGCTCGGGATGCGGGGCAGACGCGCCCTGTGGAGAGCTGCCCCGGGTCTACGGGGTCGCGCGACGCAGCGTGAGGTACGACACCCCCGCCAGCACGACGCCGAGCACGAGGCCCCATCCGGCGAGGCCCACAGCGCCCGCCGTCGCGAACCACGTTCCCAGCTGCGCCCAGGCGTTCGTCCGGATGACGAGCCACAGGAGCCCGACGAGCGCGAGCCCGATGCCCACGAGCGTGACGACGAGCCGCAGCGTGCCGAAACGCTTGTAGATCGTCGCCGCCCAGAAGCCGAAGACGAAGAAGAGCATCGCGATGACGAAGTAGAAGAAGGCGGCCGCGAGGGGTCCTCCTTCCCACACCCAGGCGAGGTAGAAGAAGTACCCGTTGACGCCCCATCCGGTTGTCGCCTGCTCGATCAGCCCGCCGACGACGAAGACGATTGCGAGGAGCACCGCCGTCATGCCGGCCGTCAGCAGCGTGCCGAGGAAGAACTCCCGGCGCGTGACGCTCATCGCCTGCGAGAACGGGAACGTGAATGTCAGCGCCTGGATGCCGATCGCGAGGAAGTACCACAGCGGCGCCTGCGACCCGCCGCTCCATTTGACGCCGTCGTACGGGATCATCGACCAGATCACGATCGAGAGCAGGAGCGACCCCGAAAGGATGATGAGCGGGATCCAGACGAACGTCTGACGGTTGACGAGCTGCATGCGCACGACGTTGACCGTGCGCGGCCACAGCGAGTCGCGGGTCTGCGCGGGGGTGATGGCGGTCACCGGTGGACTCCTTCGTCGATGGCATCGGGGAGATCGGCGGATGCCTCACTCCCCGTCGTGTGCTGGGTGAGTCGGACGATCAGCTGCTGCAGCGAGACGGGCCCGACCTCGAGCCCCGCGGCGGCGAGGCGTCGGCGCTCGTCCGGAGTGAGGCCGCCGAGCACCGTGACGGAGGTCACGCGCCCGAGGCTCTCGCGGTGGAGCACCTCGCGGCCGGCGACGAACGCCTCGACGGCGGCGGTGTCGCCGACGATCGACGCGGCGCGGTCGCGCACGGCATCCGTCTCCTCGTCGAGGATGATCCGCCCGCGGTCGATCACGAGCACACGCTCGAGAAGGTTCGCGACCTCGTCGATGAGGTGGCTCGACAGGATGACCGTGCGCGGATGCTCCGCGTAGTCCTCGAGGAGCCGGTCGTAGAAGATCTGGCGCGCGACGGCGTCCAGGCCGAGGTACGGCTCGTCGAAGAACGTGATCTCGGCGCGCGACGCGATGCCGATGATGACGCCGACCGCGGACAGCTGGCCGCGGGAGAGCTTCTTGATGGTCTTGCTCATGGGAAGCTGGAACTCGTCGACGAGCCTGTCGGCGAGCTCCTGGTTCCAGTGGGGGAAGAAGAGCCGCGCCGTGCGGAACGCGTGGCGGGGCTTCGCATCCTCCGGGTACTTCTGGCTCTCGCGCACGAAGCACATGCGGCTGAGCACGCGCGCGTTCTCGTACGGATGCTCTCCGAAGACCTTGACGTCGCCGCCCGTGGCGAAGTTCTGCGCCGTCAGGATCGACATGACTGTCGTCTTGCCGGCTCCGTTGCGTCCGAGCAGCCCGTAGATGCGGTCCTTCTCGATCGCGAAGCTCACGTCGTCGACGGCGACCGTCTCGCGGTAGCGCTTGGTGAGGTGCTGAACCTCGACGACAGCGGTCATCGTGGGGTCCTCTCGATGGTGGCGGATGCCGAGCCTTCTGCGCGTGCGCGCACGAGGTCGACGAGGTCGGCGGGCCCGAGCCCCAGCTTGCGGGCTTCGGCGAGGAGCGGGTCGACGTAGCGGTCCGCGAACGCCGCGAGCCGTTCGGTGCGCAGCAGGTCCCGCGCGCCGGGCGAGACGAACATCCCGATCCCGCGGCGCTTGTACAGCACGCCCTTGTCGGCGAGCATCGCGATCCCCTTCGCTGCCGTCGCGGGATTGACGCGATAGAAGACGGCGAGCTCGTTCGTCGATGGGGCCTGTCCCTCTGCGGGAAGGCTCCCGTCGATGATCGAGTCCTCGACGCTCTCCGCGATCTGGAGGAAGAGCGCCCGTCCTTCTTCGATCACGTGTGCTCCGCTTGCTCGGTTACTTACTTGACTAACTAACCATGCAACAAGTCCGCACGACTGTCAACCCTCGGCGGATGCCGTTGACCGCGGTCACGGGCGGCAATAGGTTCGCACCATGTCCGCGCCCGCCGTCATCCCTCACGCGGAGGACCCCGTCGTGACGATGCGCCCGGACGACGTGCGCGCGCTCGGTTCGGCCCACCGCGCCGGCTTCGACGTCGAGACGATGCCCGACGTCGTCCAGCTCGACAAGCCGTACCCGGGCGGCCAGGAGATCATCGACTCCGGCGCCGTGTTCGACGCCCTCCGCGACCGCGCGGATGCCGCTCGCATCCGCCTCGGGGCCTTGCCGGCGGAGTTCCTGCGCGAGTTCCTGCTCAGGCCCGTCGCGACCGCCGTGCTGCACGAGGCCTGCGCGGACCGGCCGCCGCTCGGCGAAGACCACACCGATGCGATCGCGCGTGCCTGCCGCACGTCGTGGGATCTCCCCTGCCACGCATGATCTCCTCACCCGTCGCGTTCGTCCTGGGGGGCGGCGGCGTCCGGGGCGCCGTCGAGGTCGGGATGCTGCACGCCCTGCTCGAGCGCGGCATCCGTCCCCAGCTCGTCGTGGGCACCTCGATCGGCGCGATCAACGGCGCACAGGTCGCGGCCGATCCGAGCCTCGCGGTGATCGACAGGCTCATCGACTCATGGGCATCGCCCGAGGCGGCCGCCGTATACGGCGACGGCTTCCTCACGCAGACGCGGCGGCTCGTGAGGACGCGCACGCACCTCAACTCGCCGCAGCCCCTGCGGGAGCTGCTCGAGCGAAGGCTCGGGGCCGACGCGACGTTCGAGGGCCTCGCCGTGCCGCTCAAGGTCGTCGCGGCGTCGATCGAGCGCGCGGCCGAGCGCGTGTTCGAGTCGGGTCCGCTCATCGACGCGATCATGGCGTCCGCGGCCGTGCCAGGTCTGTTCCCCGCCGCGGTGATCGACGGCGAGCACTTCATCGACGGCGGGGTCGTGAACTCCATCCCGATCGGCCCAGCCGTCGCGGCGGGGGCACGGACGATCTTCGTGCTGCAGGTGGGGCGCGTCGAAGAGCCGCTGGAGCCTCCGCGCACGGCCATGGAGACGGCGCGGGTCGCCTTCGAGATCGCGCGCCGGCACCGCTACGCGTGGGACGTGTCGCACCTGCCCGCCGACGTGCGGCTGCACGTCCTGCCCAGCGGAGGGTCGCTCGACGGCGACGACTCGCTCATGGCGTACCGGCGCACCTCGACCGTCCGCGCCCGCATCGACCGCGCCTACGCGGCGGCCCATGCGTATCTCGAGGAGATCGCATGAGGATCCCGCCGCGGTGGCTGCGGCGCGTCGTCTTCGCGCCGCTCCTCGTGGTCGCGACGGCGTTCGTGATCGGCCTCGAGCCGCTCTGGCTCATCGTCGCGCTCGCCCTGACCTCGCTCGTTCCCGGGCGCTTCCGGCTTCCGCGCGTCGTCCTCCTCGCGACGGTCTACCTCCTGTGGGACACGGCGCTCGTCGTCGTGCTCTTCGTGCTGTGGATCGCCTCGGGCTTCGGCTGGAAGCTGCGCTCGCCGGCGTTCCTGCGCGCGCACTATCGCGTGGGCGCGTGGGCGCTGCGGGCGCTGTTCTGGGTGTTCGGCGGAGTTCTGCGGCTCGACATCGTCACGACGGGATCGGATGATCCGGATGCCGCCGCCGCCCACGCCGACTTCCAGGCGCTCCTCTCGCCCGGCGCGCCGCTCGTCCTCGCCGCCCGGCACGGCGGTCCGGGCGACTCGTTCATCCTCGTCCACACGCTCCTGAACGCGGTCGACCGCGAGCCGCGCATCGTCCTCAAGGACACGCTGCAGTGGGACCCCGGCATCGACATCCTGCTCAATCGCCTGCCGACACGGTTCATCACCCCCTCGGGGTTCGGCGCGAAGCGCGCGGGCGGCGGCGTGGGAGTCGAGGAGCGCATCGCCGACCTCGCGACAGGCCTCGACGACGACGACGCGCTCGTGATCTTCCCCGAGGGCGGCCAGGTGTCGGCGAAGCGCAGGCGCAGCCGCATCGAACGGCTGCGCACTTCGGGGCGCATCGAGCTCGCCCAGCGCGCGCGGGCCCTTCGCCACGTCATGCCGCCGCAGCCGGGTGGAGTGCATGCGGCGCTGGATGCCGCGCCCGACGCCGACATGGTCTTCATCGGCCACACGGGCCTCGATCGGCTCCTCACCCTCGGCGACATCTGGCGCGAGCTGCCGATGGACAAGCGCATCACGATGCACGCGTGGCGCGTGCCGCACGCGGAGATCCCGCAGGGCCGCGACGCACAGGCCGAGTGGCTGTTCGCGTGGTTCGAGCGCATCGACGCGTGGATCGAGGAGCACAATCCCCTCGACGCATGAGCGCGAGGCTCCGGGCGGGCGGGGTCAGCCGGCCGCGGGCGGGCTGTCGCGGCGCGGTGCGCGCGACGGCACGGGCCACGGCCCCGCGGGGTCGGGTCGCGGCGTCGGAGCCGGGGAGGCCGCGGCATCCGCCTGTCCCGCCTCGGGGTCCTGCGCCGCCTCGGCGTCGTGCGCCGCCTCGGGCGCCTGCGCGACCGAGCCCGTCGTGAGCTCGAGCGCGACCTTCTCCTCGAGCACGACGATCGCCTCGTCCGAGAGCGAGATGAGCCCGTCGAGCTCCTGCCGCACGCGCCGATACGCGAGCTGGCGCTCGGCCGGCGTCGCGGCCTTGTCGATCGCGACGGTGAGCAGCTGCTTGGCGGTGTCGAGGCGCTTGCGCTCGACCTCCGAGAACGACGAGTCCTTGATGCGGCGCGCGTCGCGCTCGGCGAGATCGAACGCGACCTCGTAGTCGGTCACGGCCGTGCGGTACTCCGCGAGCTGCTCGCTCGTGAGCTTCGCCTTGACGGAGGCCGGGCGCAGTCCGTCGGCGACGCGCTTCGCGCGCAGGAACGATGCCGTGAGCGGCTGGCGTCCGTCGCTCATGGCGGGGAACGCGATGAGCTTCGCGACGTCGAGCTCGTAGTCGAGCCAGCGCGCCGTCACGGCGTCGTGGGCCTTGAACAGGCGCTCGAGCTGGCTGCGCTGCGGGTCGGGGGCGGGCTCGGCGGCGGGGATCGCAGCAGTCGGGAACCCGGCCGAGGCGGGGAGCGGTGCGCGCCCGCGCGCGGCCGCCTCTGCCGCCTTCAGCTCGGCCTTCGCGTGCAGGACCTCGAGGCGCTGCTTGTGCCTGCGGCGCGACCGGCGCTCCCAGGCGCTGCCGACCGACGCCATCACGCCGAACAGCGGAAAGGCGAGCCACCAGAAGTTGCCGAGGAACTCGAAGACCGGACCCACCCTGTCATGGTAGCCGCGCGTTCGACGCGGCGGCCGGGCTCAAGGCGAGCCCGAAGGCTTCGACGTGCGCGAGGGGACGGGCCACACCCCCTCCGCGGGGCGCTCGGACGGGCTCGGTGCTGCCGTGGGAGGCGGGGCCGAGCCGAGCACCTCGCGCCAGCGGATCGTGCGGAGCCGGTCGGTCGCCGCTTCGCTGAACGCGACGGCGGCCTCGACGAACGCCGAGCCGGTCGTCCGCGCAGGCTCGGGCAGCTCGCCGCGCGCCGCCGCGATCGCCGCGCGCTCGGCCGCGTCGAACGCGAGCTCGGCCGCCCGCACGGCGGCGCTGTAGCGCGCGAACTCGACGGGCATCACACGGGTCTGCTCCGCCGCAGGCCGAAGGCGGCGCGCCTCGCGGTGCGCACGGAGGAAGGCGAGGGTCGCGGGATGCCGCGCGTCGAGCAGCTGCGGGAACGCGAGCGCACGCGCGGCATCCGTCTCGTACTCCATCCACCGCGCCGTGACGGCGTCGTCGGCGGCCATGAGGCGCTGCAGGGGAAGAGGATCAGCCTTCGACGCCGAGTGGTATCGCTGCAGCGCGGCCTTCGTGCGGGCATGGGTCGCGCGCACCAGCAGCGACGCGGCCCGCTGCGCGTCCTTCGCGGCCTGGTGCGCGCGGCGTGCGGCTGCCGCGTCCGGCGCCCCCGCGACGGGAGGATACGTCTGCGCGCGCGCGGCGAGCACCTCGGCCTGTGCCGAGCGCGTCTGTGCCCGCGCTGCGACGAGGGCCGCTCGGGCCGCGCGCTCATGGTGCCGTGCCGCGTCGACCTCGAGTCTGCGTGCACGGCGCCGGCTCGTCGTGAGGGCGCCGTAACTCACGGCTCCGGCACCCACGACCGCCGGAGCGATCCACCACCAGTCGGCGGCAACCGCGAGGATCTGCTCCACGCTGTCATGCTAACCGGCAGCCCGCCCGCCATGGTCGGGTTCGGGGCGGATGCACACCGTGACGCCCGCACGGCCGCTGTTCGCCCGATGTCAGCCGAAGAGCAGGGCGAAGACCGTCGCGCCGCCGCCGACGAGGATGAGCGAGACGATCACGACCCACGCGACGATCTTGGTGCGGCGCCCGCGGACGTCTGCGAAGCCGGCGTACTCGTCGTCGTTCTCAGGCATGGGTCCAGTTTAGGGTGCGGGCTCGGACACCGTCGGGCCGAAGACGCCGGGAAGCGTCGACGTCGACAGGTCGCGCAGCTCGGCGAGCGGCACCGTGAACAGGCCCTGCACCTCGAGCGCGGCGGGGTCGCCGTCGGCCGCGGAGTCGGTCACGCCGATCCGCAGCACGGGGTAGCCGCGGCCCTCGCAGAGCCCGCGGAACTTGACGTCGTCTTCGCGGGGCACCGTCACGATGACGCGGCCCGTCGACTCCGAGAACAGCGCGGTCGCGGCATCCACCCCGTCGCGCTCCATGATCTCGGAGAGCCACACACGCGCGCCCACGCCGAAGCGCATGACGGCCTCGGCGAGCGCCTGCGCGAGACCCCCGGACGAGAGGTCGTGCGCCGAGGAGACGAGCGACTGCTGGGATGCCGCGTGCAGCAGCTCCGCGAGCCGCTTCTCGTGCGCCAGATCGACGGCCGGCGGGCGGCCGCCGAGGTGGTCGTGGATCGTTCCGGCCCACTGCGAGCCGCTCAGCTCGGTCGCCGTGACGCCGAGGAGGTAGACGTTCTCGCCCTGGTCCTGCCATCCCGACGGGATGCGCCGCGCGACGTCGTCGATGATGCCGAGCACGCCGACGACGGGTGTCGGGAAGATCGGGACGTCGCCTGTCTGGTTGTAGAACGACACGTTTCCGCCCGTGACGGGGATGCCGAGCTCGAGGCATCCGTCCGACAGACCGTCGACGGCCTGCGAGAACTGCCACATGACCTCGGGGTTCTCGGGGCTGCCGAAGTTGAGGCAGTCGGTGACCGCCGTGGGCTCGGCGCCCGTCACCGCGACGTTGCGATACGCCTCGGCGAGCGCGAGCTTGGCACCCTGGTACGGGTCGAGCTGGCAGTAGCGGCCGTTGCAGTCCGTCGCGATCGCGAAGCCGAGACCCGAGTGCTCGTCGACGCGCACCATGCCGGCGTCGTCGGGGAACGACAGGGCGGTGTTGCCCATGACGTAGTAGTCGTACTGGTTCGTGATCCAGGAGGTGTCGGCGAGGTTGGGGCTCGCGACGAGCCGCGTGAACTGGTCGCGCAGCGTCTGGGGGTCGTCGGTGCGGGGGAGGGCCGATGCCGAGTCGTCCTGCAGCGCGTCGATCCACGCCGGGTAGGCCACGGGGCGCTCGTAGACGGGGCCGTCGACGGCGACGGTCGACGGATCGACGTTCACGATCTCCTCGCCGTGCCAGAAGATCTGGAGGCGCCCGTCGCCCGTGACCTCGCCGAGGACGCTCGTCTCGACATCCCACTTCGTCGTCACGGCGAGGAACGCGTCGAGCTTCTCGGGTGCGACGATGGCCATCATGCGCTCCTGGCTCTCGCTCATGAGGATCTCCTCGGGCGTGAGCGTCGGGTCGCGCAGCAGCACCTTCTCGAGGTCGACGCGCATGCCCGACCCGCCGTTCGCGGCGAGCTCGCTGGTCGCGCACGAGATGCCGGCGGCGCCCAGGTCCTGGATCGCCTCGACGAGGTCGCCCTTGTACAGCTCGAGGCAGCACTCGATGAGCACCTTCTCGGCGAAGGGGTCGCCGACCTGCACGGCGGGGCGCTTCGTGGGGCCGCCGGAGGCGAACGTGTCGGACGCGAGGATGGATGCCCCGCCGATGCCGTCGCCGCCCGTGCGGGCGCCGAAGAGCACGACCTGGTTTCCGGCGCCGCTCGCGTTGGCGAGCTTCAGATCTTCGTGGCGGAGGACGCCCACCGCGAGGGCGTTGACCAGCGGATTGCCCTGATACACGGCGTCGAACACGGTCTCGCCGCCGATGTTGGGCAGGCCCAGGCAGTTGCCGTAGAACGAGATTCCGCTGACGACGCCGTGCACGACGCGCGCCGTGTCGGGGTCGTCGATCGCGCCGAAGCGCAGCTGGTCCATGACGGCGACGGGCCGCGCGCCCATCGAGATGATGTCGCGGACGATGCCTCCGACGCCGGTCGCGGCGCCCTGGAACGGCTCGATGTAGCTCGGGTGGTTGTGCGACTCGACCTTGAAGGTCACGGCCCAGCCCTCGCCGATGTCGACGACGCCGGCATTCTGGCCCATGCCCACCATGAGACGCTCGCGCATCTCGTCCGAGACCTTCTCGCCGAACTTGCGCAGGTAGATCTTGCTCGACTTGTACGAGCAGTGCTCGCTCCACATGACGGAGTACATCGCGAGCTCTCCGCTCGTGGGACGCCGGCCGAGGATCTCGCGGATCTGCGCGTACTCGTCGGGCTTGAGGCCGAGCGCCGCGAAGGGCTGCTCGCGCTCGGGCGTGGCGATCGCGTTGTCGACGGTGTCTGCGACGGCGGTCTTGAGGGAGGGGGTGGTCACGCGGCTCAACTCCAGGAATCGGGGATGCCGGACGGTCCAAGTCTAGTCGGGGGTGTCAGGGGGACCGGCCCTGAGCTGCTCAGGACGCCTGCCCGCCGAAGACGTCGACGGCGTAGCCCCCGGATGCGGTGGCCAGCCGTGAGTCGTTCGTCCAGAGGGCCGTGCAGCCGCCGAGCTCGGCGGCCGCGAGGTGGAGTGCGTCGATCGTCTTGAGGCTCGGACTCGCGGCCCGGAGCTCGGTCGCGCGAAGACAGCCGGAAAGGCTGAGGTCGACGAGTTCCAACTCGGCGAACAGGGTGCCGAAGCCGTGGAGCAGCGTCTCATCGCTCCTGCGGAGCGGGCCGACGAGCGCTTCGGTCATCACGAGAGGGCTGATCGCGAACCGCTCGTCGTCTCCGCGCAGGAGGGCGCGGGCTGCCTCCCCGAGCGCTCCCGGATCCTCGACGGCGTAGATCAGGAAGCATGTGTCGAGGTAGATCACTCACGAGCCTCGCGCAGCTCACGGATGTCGGCTTCGACCTCCTCGGACGTACGGCCTCCGAGCGGTACCGGATGCGCAGCGAACCACTCCGCAAGCCTCCGTCCGGAGCCCAGCGGAGGTCGCTCCGGCGCCTCAGGCTCCGCCGGCACGATCCTGGCGACGGGCTTGCCCCTCCGCATGATCGTGACCTCTGCGCCCGACTCGACGGCGGCGATGAGGCGGGACAGGTTGTTGCGCGCCTCGAGGATGTTGTACGCGGCCATGAGTCCATTCTAGCCAGGGTCCTGGCCAGGTCTTCGGACTCCGGCAGGATTAGGCTGGCGGATCATGCTGAACCTCGGCTTTCCGCGCGATCTCGTCATGACCGGCGCGATCTTCGGGCTGGCCGCCTTCGTGTGGGCGGGGTGGGCGCAGGAGAAGCCGCCGATGCACTGGGCGTGGCGGGTCGTGCTCGGCATCCTGTCTCTCGCGGGCATCGCGCTCGCGGCGCTGAGCATCCCGACGGCGATCCGCAGCTGGAGCACGCCGACCGTGATCGACCCGAAGTCTGCGGCGTTCGTCGTCTACATCGTCGTGTTCTGGATCGAGGTCGCAGCCTGCATCGCGCTCGCGATCTGGGCGACGCGTTCCGGCCGGCCGGATCTCATCGCGCCGCTCATCCTGGCCGTCGTCGGCATCCACTTCCTCCCCCTCGCGGCGGTGTTCGGGCAGCCGATCATGGCGGTCGCGGGGGTGCTGCTCACGGCGATCGCCGTCGTCGCGGCCTTCGTTCCGGCGGATCACGTTGCGCGCAGCTTCTGGTGCGGTGTCTTCGGCGCTCCCGTGCTCCTCGCCGTCGGCGCGTGGTGCGCGGTCGCGGGGACGCAGGCGCTGCGCTCGGGCTGAGTGCGCCGCACGCGCCCGCCGGGCCGCAGAGACCATGGACCGGCAAGCACGCACAGCAGCGACCGACGCGTGGGCGGGGCGCCTACCCCTACGGATCAGCGAGCTTCTCGCGGGCGAGCAGCGCATCCCGCAGGGCCGCGCGAGACGTGATGCCCAGTTTGGGGAACACCCGATACAGGTGTGCGGAGACGGTTCGGGGCGACATGAGCAGCTGCGAAGCGATCTGACGGTTGGTCAAGCCGGTTGCGGCGAGCATGGCGACCTCCCGTTCGTGAGGGGTGAGCGAGAGGGCGTACGTCTCCTTCGACGAATGCCGATGCGCGGAAGTGGCTGCCAACTCTGTCTCCGCGCGCCGCATCCATCCTTCCGCGCCGAGTGACTCGAAGGTGTCGCGGGCCGTCTCCAGCATCTTCCTGGCGTCTCGCGATCGACGAATCCGGCGGAGACGTTCTCCGTATGCGAGCTGCACCCGGGCGACATCGAACGGCCATTGCTGTATCCCAGGGTGCGCGAGTGCGGTGTCGAACTTCGCTGCCGCCGTCGCGTCATCCGCAACCAGCGCGGTCGCCGCATCGGCGACGAGCGCGTACCGTGCGGAGAGTCGCGCAATGTCCGCCGACTGCAGCGCCTCGGCGTGGGCATTCGCCTCGGACACTCTCCCAGAACGATACGCCGCGTCCATGAGGTCGAACGCGGACCACAGTGCCTGTGGCTTATGGGGGAGCAGCGTGCCTGGCGGGGTGATCGCCGATGCGTGCGCGTAAGCCTCCTCGAACTCTCCCGATCCGAGCGTCGCGCGCGCGAGAGCATGATTCGCCCACTCCGTGAAGATGCCGAGTTGACGCGGCACAGCCCACTCGAGAATGCAGTCGCACTCCCTGCGGCAGGCCTCGACGTCACCGCGGTTGGCGGCGATGAGCGCCAACGTATAGTGCGACCCCATGCCGTAGAGGCGGAATCCGCGGTCGTCCCACAAGGTCTTCGCCTCGGCGGCATATCGGGCTGCTTCGTCCCACCGGCCCGCGTTGACCTCCTCGTGCGCGATGATGTTCATCGCCATCATCGCCGACCCGACCGCGCCACCGCCCCGACCATCGTCGATGATTCGGAGCAGCGGCTCGCGGCACTGCGTCAGCCGGTCGACGTAGAAGGCGGCGATCGCGACCCGGACGATGACGCCGTCGTCCTCGCTCGACTCGAGCTGGTGAACTTGCTCATCGAGCACTCGCAAGGTCTCTGCAGAGGCCCGGACAGGATCGACCAATGTCTCCGCGAGCAGCCGCACATGCATCGGAGCCGCCGGGCCGAGGCGACTCATCGCGCCGTGATACGCCGGCCAATAGTCGTCACGTGCGGCGTAGTGGCAGAGCAGCGTCAGCGTGTAGAGGCCTTCTGCAAGACCCTCCAGGTCTGGATCGGACTCGTCCAGAGCAGACTCGATGGCATCCACCAGGAGGTGATACGCCGTTCCCGCATCTCCTTCAGTGTTGAGAAGCAAGTACGCGGTAGCGGCCGCGGCATGAAGTGTCGAGTCGAAGCCCGGATCGCCTCGGCGGGCGTCGCGAAGCAGCTCAACGGCCCTGTCCAGCTGTCCGGCCGAGTGAGCGCCGATGAAGGCCGCGTCCGCGAGTCGCCTTCCCCGGGCCTCCCGGTCGGGGCTGAGCTCCGCAGCCCGAATGAGCTTGGACACTGCGCCCACGACATCTCCGCGCTCGAGCGTCAGATGGGCGGCGGCCTCGATGGCAGCCGCCACGCCCGCATCCGGCGCGTGGGTGGCTTGCGCGAGATGGTGGCCGCGCAGTTCCGGCTGGTCGATCAGCACGTCCGCGAGGCGCCGGTGTGCGACGCTTCGCTCCTCGAGCGTCGAGCTCTCCACGAGCGCGGACTTGATCATGGGATGCCGGAACTCGAGTGCGGAGGTCCTGTCGTCCAGTGCGATGAGGTGGTCCGCCTCCGCGGGTCCGAGATCGTGGAGGCTCGTGGTCGCAGCTGCCGCAGTGAGCAGCCGAAGGTCTCCCGATCCCTCCAGCGCCGCAAGCAGCAGCAGACGCCTGGTCGATACCGGGAGTCTTCGATCCTCTCGAGGTAGAGCGCACGCACTTCCCGGCTCGTGCCGCTGGTCACGGCTGGTTGCCTTCGGGAGGTCGGAGGACGCGATGCCGCCGCCGCGAACTCCAGCAGCGCCAGGGGATTTCCTTGTGCGTCATCGACTATCTGACGGGCAACCCGTGACGAGAGGTGGACGAAGGTCCGTTTCAGCAGGTCGAGCGCTGCCTCTTCGGACAGTGGTCGGACATCCATCTGCGGCATCCCCGCGCGCTCGAAGAAGCTGGACAGGCCTGCTCTTGTCGCACCGAGCATTCCGATCCGACTTCCTCTCAGTCGCCGGCCGATGAAGCCGACCACGGCACCGCTGGCGCGATCGAGCCAATGGAGGTCGTCGATGACGATCAGCAGCGGTGATGCGCTCGCGGCTTGCCGCAGAAGGGCGAGCGTGGCGTTGAGCAGAGTGAGTCGTTCTGGAGGTGGCCCGGGCCCTCTTCCCACCGCGACCTCGATAGCGATTCGGCTTGCCCGCGGCAGGTTCCGCAGTTCCTCGGCTATCGGATCGACGATCTGATGCAGGCCGGCGAAGCTGACGTCGGACTCGTACTCGATTCCCGCACCCGAGACGACCCGGAACCCTCCATCGAGAGCCAGCATCTCTGCAGCCGAGAGAAGGGCGGTCTTCCCGACGCCGGGATCGCCCGTCACCACCAGCGGCGAGCCGTCGACCGCGGCGCCGTCCAGGAAGGTGGAGATCGTCTCCAGTTCAGCGGCGCGGCCGACGAGCGCGACGGGCGCAGAATCAAAATGGGTCATCGGTCGCTCCCCTGCTCCGATGCTGTTCGACCTTCGGGTGCCGTTGCCACGACCCTAACCCTCAGACGAATCCGGCGCAGTCGCAGCCGTCGAGCAACGCAGTCATTTGACCGACGCTGTCGAACCCAGTCAGCCGCGAGAGTGGGCCGCACGTTGTCGAACATCGCACAAGGAGCCGCCCCGATGCGAACAACCATCATCCTCGTCCATGGCGCATTCGCTGAATCGTCCAGCTGGTCGGCGGTCGCACGGAAGCTCACCGACGCCGGCCACCACGTCATCGCCTACGCCAATCCCCTCCGCTCGATCGCCGAAGACGCGGCGGGGCTCACGGACCTCGTCAGAACGATCGACGGTCCGATCGTGCTCGCGGGTCACTCCTACGGCGGCGCGGTCCTCACCAACGTCCCGGGCGATGCGGGTGACATCACGGCGCTCGTCTACGTCGCAGCGTTCGCGTTGCAGGCCGGGGAGGCTCCCGGCCAGGCCGCGGGACTCGTTCCCGGCGGAACACTAGGGGAGACGCTCGAGCGCGTGCCGCTCACCAGCGGCGGAGCAGACCTCTACATCGCACAGGACAAGTACCACGTGCAGTTCTGCGCCGACCTGCCCGCGGAGGAGGCCGCGCTCCTGGCCGTCACACAACGGCCGGTCACGGAGAGCGCCCTCGGTGAGCCGTCGGGCGCCACGCCCCTCTGGACGAGCGTTCCGAGCTGGTTCATCTTCGGAGACCAGGACAAGAACATCCCCGTGGGAGCGCACCGCATCATGGCCGAACGGGCTGAGGCGAGGGAGGTCGTCGAAGTCGAGGGCGCGTCCCACGTGGTGGGAAACTCGCATCCGTCCGAGACCGCTGAAGTCATCCTTCGCGCGGTGTCAGGCGCAGCGTGAGAACACGAGACGGCTGACTTCGAGATGGAAACGCCCTCTTCCCGCTTGTCGGCGCTCGGCATCGACCTGCCGGCGGTCGCACCGACGGTTGCCGTGTACATCCCCGCTGTCGTCAGCGGATCCGTGGTCTACACCGCCAGTCAGCTGCCCTTCGTGCGCGGTTCGATCCCGACCACGGGCAAGCTCGGCGCC
Source organism: Microbacterium ulmi (assembly GCF_011759705.1). Taxonomy (GTDB): domain Bacteria; phylum Actinomycetota; class Actinomycetes; order Actinomycetales; family Microbacteriaceae; genus Microbacterium; species Microbacterium ulmi. The sequence goes on from NZ_JAAOZF010000001.1 coordinate 1,410,546, forward strand.
TCGGAGTTGCTCGGTGCGATCTTCGGCGAGGCGGGCAGGCATGCGCGCAGTGCCGTGGGAGTCGCCGTCCTGCCGTTGGACGCGCCCGTGGAAGTCGAACTCGTCTTCGAGACCGCGCATTCCGGTCCGGCAACACGCTGAGGGAGCAACAGTCATGATCTACGGCGCGATCGTCAAGAGCAGGATTCGACAGAGCTTCGACCAGGTCAACGGTCACCGCTGGGACGAGTTGATGGGCTCGATCGCTCCCGACGTCCACCATCGATTCCTCGGAGACCATGCGATCGGCGGGCAGCGTCATGACAGTGCGACCCTGCGCAGATGGTTCGAGCGCCTCGCACGTGTACTGCCGAACCTGCAGCTCACGATCAACGACATCTGGGTGAAAGGCCCTCCGTGGAACACCACCGTCGTCGTGCAGTGGGACGGTGCGGCCACACGCATCGACGGCGGGGCGTACATCCAGCACGCCGTGCACCTGATCACGCTGCGATGGGGAAAGATCGTCGCGCTCGACGTGTTCGAGGACTCCCAGGCAGTCGCCCGCGCTCTCCGAGCGCAGGCCGATGCCGGACTCGAGGAAGCCATTGCCCCGCCCATCGAGAGCTGAGCCAACTGACGCGCCGTCGATGCCGGCAGGGCAGAAATCCAGGTGCAGACCGCATTCGACGGCTGAGGTGAGAGATGGACGGAACACACTCGCACTCCGACGAACACTCCCACACGATGGGGGCGAGTCGCGCGGCCGCCAGCGCCACCCTGCATTGCCTCACGGGATGCGCAATCGGCGAGGTGCTCGGCTTCATCATCGGGGCTGCGGTCGGGCTGAGTTCCGGATGGACGATCGCGCTGGCGGTCGGCCTTGCGTTCCTGTTCGGCTACACCCTCAGCATCCTTCCCCTGCTTCGGGGTGGACTCGCCGCGGGCACCGCCCTCCGCGTTGTGCTCGCGGCCGACACGCTGTCGATCGCCACCATGGAGGTCGTCGACAACGGCGTGATGCTGCTCATCCCGGGCGCGATGGAGGCGGGGCTGGCGAACCCTCTGTTCTGGGCGTCCATGACATTCGCCCTCGCGGTCGCATATCTCGTCGCGTACCCCGTGAACAGGTTCCTTCTTCTGCGCGGCAAGGGCCACGCGCTCGTCCACCGGTTCCACCATGGTCCCGGTGCGCACCCCGAGGGCTGGCGACGTCGGATCCCCGATGTGCGATCAGCGACGCTCGCGGCACTCATCTTCGCGTTCATGCTGGGGGGCTTCGCCTCCGCCGTCGGCGGAGTCCTCGAAGACGGCGCGGAGGAAGGGAACCACGCGGAGGCGACCCTGCGCGGCCCCGGGCCGGGCGCGGTGCAACAGTCACATGACCGACGCCGTCCACCGGACCTTGCCGCACTGTGACATTGAAGGCATTGACTTTGAAGGCATTTCACCGCCGGCCAGGGAACCTCGGAAAGGAACGATCATGCCAAGGATCACGACGAGCGACGGCACCAGGATCTACTACAAGGACTGGGGCACAGGTCAACCCCTCGTCTTCCACCACGGATGGCCTCTCAGCTCGGACGACTGGGACGCGCAGCTCTTGTTCTTCGTCACCAACGGCTACCGGGTGGTCGCGCACGATCGGCGCGGCCACGGCAGATCCACACAGACATCCGGCGGTCACGACATGGACACCTACGCCTCCGACGTCGCGGCGGTCGCCGAACACCTCGATCTGCGCGACGCCATCCACATCGGCCACTCGACCGGCGGCGGCGAAGTCACCCGTTACGTCGCGCGGCACGGCGAAGGCCGCGTCGCGAAAGCAGTGCTCATCGGCGCCGTCCCCCCGATCATGGTTCAGACTCCCGCAAACCCGGGCGGACTCCCACTCGACGTGTTCGACGGCTTCCGCGCCAGCCTCGCCGCCAACCGCGCACAGTTCTACCTCGACCTCGCCTCAGGCCCGTTCTACGGATACAACCGGCCCGGCGCGAAGGCCTCTCCAGGAGTCATCTCCAACTGGTGGCGGCAAGGCATGGCCGGGGGCGCCAAGGCCCACTACGAAGGGATCAAGGCATTCTCCGAGACGGACTTCACCGAGGACCTCACCTCGATCACTGTGCCGACCCATGTCATGCATGGCGACGACGACCAGATCGTGCCGATCGCCGACTCCGCAGAACTGTCCATCAAGCTGCTGCAGAACGGCACCCTGAAGGTCTACCCGGGGTTCTCCCACGGCATGTGCACTGTCAACGCCGAGGTCATCAACAGAGAACTGCTCGACTTCATCCGGTCTTGACGACCATCCGCCGTGAGCGCGAACTCCCTGACGGTCACTTGCAGCTGACCGCCAGGAGGAATCGGAGACAGATATGAACATCACAAGAGTGACCGCTGCCGGAGCCGGCACAATGGGCTCGCAGGTGGCCTGGCAGATGGCGTACCACGGCACGCAGGTCACGGTGTACGACCCCGTGCCCGAAGGACTGGAGCGCGGAAAGGCGCTCCACCGGCAGTACGCCGAGACCTTCCTTCGCGAACGCGGCACCGACCCCCACCAGATCGATGCGACGCTCGCCCGCCTCACCTACACGACCGACCTGGCGGCAGCTGTCAGCGAAGCACAATTGATCACGGAGTCGGTGCCGGAGTCACCGTCGATCAAAGAAGCGTTCTGGCGCGCCGCATCCGAGCATGCGCCCGACGATGCGATCTTCACGACGAACACCTCGACACTGACACCGAGCGCGCTCGCTGCAGTCGTCACGCACCCGGCGAGATTCCTTGCGTTGCACTTCGCGATCGGAGTGTGGGACGCCAACATCGGCGAAGTGATGGGGCATGCCGGCACGGACCCACAGGTGTTCGATCTCGTGGTCGAGTTCGCCCGCGAGATCGGCCTGGTCCCCATCCCGATCCACAAGGAGCAGAGCGGCTACATCATCAACAGCCTGCTCGTCCCCTGGTGCACCGCCGCGCTCGAGTTGCTGGTGCGGGGCGTGAGCGACTTCGAGAGCATTGACAGGACGTGGATGATCACGCTCGGAACGGACCTGGGTCCGTTCGGAATGATCGACCGGATGGGCCTCGGGGTCGTTGAGCACGTCGCACAACTCGTCGGCGAAGCGGGCGACGAGACGGCCCTGGCGTCCGCACGCTTTCTCGATACGGAGTTCCTCAAGAAGGGGAATCTCGGGGTCTCGACAGGGCGAGGCTTCTATTCGTACCCGGACCCCGCGTTCACGCAGCCTGGATTCGTGTGAGCAGATCTTGCACGAATGCGCCGAGTCGTCATCGTCGACGCATCGCATGGGAAGGACCGCTGCTAAGCGGCCGCCAGCAGTGCCGAGACCCGCTCGAGCGCCTCCGGGACGAGCCGGTAATACGCCCATGTCCCGCGCTTGGAACGACTCAGGAACCCGGCCTCGGTGAGCACCTTGAGGTGGTGGGACACGGTCGGCTGGGACAGCCCGATCGGGTCGATGAGGTCGCACACACACGCCTCCTGGTCCTCGCTGGACGCGACGATCGAAATCAGCCGCAACCGCGCAGGGTCCGCGAGAGCCTTGAGCGTCGCGGCCAACTGCTCGGCGTCGGCCTGCCCGAGCGGCTCGCGCACCAGGGGCGCGCAGCACGCCGCACCGGGGGTGACGTCGGTGAGCTCGAGCATCGTGACCATGCATCGACGATAGTCGATATTGACAGCTTTCGATACGTGTGCTCATACTGAGCATCGACGTTCGTCAATATCCTTCAGGAGGCGCTCTCATGACCCTGCTCGACCTCACCCCGCGCGTCGCGACGAGTGACCGGTTGGCGACCCTGCCGGTGCTGATCATCGGCGCCGGCCCGATCGGACTGGCAGCGGCGGCGAACCTGGCTGAGCGGGGCATCGAGTTCGTCCTGCTCGAGGCCGGGGACGAGGTCGCGTCCTCGATCCGGCTCTGGGGCCACACCCGGTTGTTCTCGCCGTGGCGGCATGTGATCGACCCCGCCTCCCGCCGCCTGCTCGCGGCCGCCGGCTGGACCGCCCCGGCGGATGAGGGCAGCGCGCCGACCGGGCGCGAGCTCGTCGACGACTACCTCGCCCCGCTGGCCGCGCTCCCGGAGATCGGGTCGCGGATCCGGTTCGGCACCCGCGTGGTCGCGGTGACCCGGGAGGGCATGGACCGCACCCGCACCGCCGGCCGCGAGAAGACCCCGTTCCTGCTCCGCGTCCAGACCTCTTACGGGCAGATCGAGGAGCTGACCGGGCGGGCGGTGATCGACGCGTCCGGCACCTACACCAGCCCCAACCCGCTCGCCTCGACGGGGCTGGACCCGATCGGCGCCGCTGACGTCGACGGCCTCGTGCTGCACGCCCTCCCCGACGTACTCGGCGCCGACCGCGCCACGTTCGCTGGCAGGCACACCACCGTGGTCGGTGCCGGGCACTCGGCGGCGAACACGCTGATCGCCCTCGCCGAGCTGGCCGAGCAGGAGCCGGGGACTCGGGTGACCTGGCTGATCCGCAACCCCTCCGCGATCCGCGTCTCCTCATCCCCGGACGACGAGCTCGCCGACCGCGCCAAGCTCGGCTCCCGGGTCGATCAGCTCGTCCGCACCGGCCAGATCACCCTGGTCGACTCGTTCGAGATATCCCGCCTGCAGCCCAACGGCGACGGGGTTCGTCTGGTCGGGCGTCGTCGTGGTGATGACGCGTTCCTGGATGCCGATCTCGTGGTGAACGCGACCGGGTTCCGCCCCGACCTCGGGATGCTGCGCGAGGTCCGCCTCGAGCTGGACGACATCGTCGAGGCCCCGCGCCGGCTGGCGCCGTTGATCGACCCGAATGTGCACTCCTGCGGCACCGTCTCCCCGCACGGCTTCGCCGAGCTGCGCCACCCCGAGCCCGGCTTCTTCCTGGCCGGGATGAAGTCCTACGGCCGCGCGCCGACCTTCCTGCTGGCCACCGGCTACGAGCAGGTCCGCTCCATCACCGCGTGGCTCGACGACGACATGCCCGCCGCCACCGAAGTCCAGCTCACCCTCCCCGCCACAGGCGTCTGCTCCACAGACCTCGCGAGCGGAGGCTCCTGCTGCTCGTGACAACGGTTCGCGCGATGACGGCGGCGGACTGGCCGCAGGTCGAGGCGATCTTCGCCGCCGGCATCGAAGGCGGGGAGGCCACCTTCGAGACGACCACGCCGTCCTGGGACCAGTTCGACGCCGGCAGGATCGCCGACGCCCGGCTGGTCGCCGTCGACGGAACCGGGACCGTGATCGGCTGGGCCGCCGCGTCCCCGGTGTCGTCGCGAGAGGTCTATCGGGGGGTGATCGAGCACTCCGTCTACGTCCACCCCGACCACCACGGCCACGGCATCGGGCGACAGCTGCTCGAGGCGTTCATCGCCGCGGCCGAGGACGCCGGCTACTGGATGATCCAGTCCAGCATCTTCCCGGAGAACACAGCCAGCCTGCGCCTGCACGAGCGAGCCGGCTTCAGGATCGTCGGCCGCCGCGAGCGGATCGCCCGCTCGCGACTCGGCCCGCACGCAGGGGCTTGGCGGGACACCGTGTTGGTTGAACGACGATCCAGCCGCAACGGCACCGGCTGAGACGGTACGACCAGGGCGAGCAGTCGCGATGCGAGTCGCGCTGCGCGCCGCGCGAGGTCGGCGAACGCGGCCTCGATCCAGGGTCAACGCGTCGGCGCTCCCGGGCGCGCATCAGCCCCGTTCGTCCGGCTCATACCACGACTCATCCCGAACAGACATCCCGCGGTCGCCATGGCATAGGAGCGATCGACCCACGGAGCGCCGGCACGGTGAGCCGCCCGGTCCCCGCCAGCCCGCATGAGATAGACTCGCGTCTATGGATCAGGTGATGGAGTCTCCCGCACTGACGGTGCTCGCCGACCCCACGCGCGCACGGATCGTGCAGCTGATCCGCGACGCCGAGGACGGGCGGGCACTGGTGGGCAGGCTTGCCGACGAGCTCGGACTGCGCCAGCCCACGGTCAGCCATCACATGGGCGCCCTTCATGCCGAAGGGATCGTGGTGCGCGAGCCCGAGGGGCGCCGGGTCTGGTACTCGATCAACCCCGACCACGAGGACCGCGTCACCGCCCTGCTCGGCGGTCTGCCGACGGGAGCGTCGGGGAGCGAACCCGACCTCGAGCGGGTCGTCGACGACCTCGCCGCCCGCTACCGCGGCATGCTCGGACGCGAGACCGTGCAGCAGTACGTCCACGACTCCTACCGGCTGCTGGCCGCCAGGGAGCGCACGCCGCTGCTCGCGTCCCGCACCGCAGCGTTCGCGACCGCGCGACTCGACGACCTCGCCCGTGAGGGGGCGAAAGCGGAGACGGGAATGCCCACGGTGCTGTTCGTCTGCGTGCAGAACGCCGGTCGGTCTCAGCTGGCCGCCGGCATCCTTCGCCATCTGGCGGGCGATCGCGTGACCGTGCGCACCGCGGGATCGTCGCCGGCCGACGACGTGCGCTCGTCGATCGTGTCCGCTCTCGACGAGATCGGCGTGCCTCTCGGCGGGGAGTTCCCCAAGCCGCTCACCGACGACGCCGTGCAGGCGGCGGACTACGTCATCACGATGGGCTGCGGCGATGCCTGCCCGGTCTACCCCGGCCGCCGGTACCTGGATTGGGATCTCGAAGACCCCGTCGGCAAGCCCCTGGCGACCGTGCGTCGCATCCGCGACGACATCGACCGGCGGGTGCGCGCCCTTCTCGCCGAGATACTTCCCGCACCATTGCTCTGACGAATCAATAGATTGCGGTCTATGCTTTCCCTGAGAGGAAGCGAGACCACCATGACCGAGAACCCCACCGTCCTTTTCGTCTGCGTGCACAACGCCGGTCGATCCCAGATGGCAGCCGGATACCTGCGTGCCCTTGCCGGAGACCGGATCGAGGTCCTATCGGCCGGATCGGCGCCGAAGGATCAGATCAACCCCGTCGCGGTGCAGGCGATGGCCGAGGAGGGCATCGACATCGCCGGGAACACCCCGAAGATCCTCACTGTCGACGCAGTGCGCGAATCCGACGTCGTCATCACGATGGGATGCGGCGACGCCTGCCCCATCTTCCCGGGCAAGCGCTACGAGGACTGGGGGCTCGACGACCCTGCGGGCCAGGGTATCGAGGCCGTCCGGCCCATCCGTGACGAGATCCGCTCCCGCGTCGAGACCCTGATCGACGAGCTCATCCCCGCCAGGAGATCGGCATGAACGAGCGCCGCGGACAGGACGCCCTGCTCACGCCCGACTCCGTGCTGCACCGCGCCGCTGAACGACTCTCGCAGCAGTTCACCGGCATGGTCAGCGAGGAGACCGTGGAGCGTGTCGTCTTCGAGTCCTACGCTGCCCTCGCCCGCACCGCCACGGTCACGACGCACCTGCCGAGCCTCGCGGAGAAGTTCGCTCGCGACCGGCTCACCGCCCTGGCACAATCCCGCGGGCTCATCGGCAAGCCGGTTCCCGAGATCCTGTACGTGTGCGTGCAGAACTCCGGCCGCTCGCAGATGGCCGCCGCCCTCACCCGGCACCTGGGCGGTGATCGCATTCACGTCCGATCCGCCGGATCGCAGCCCGCCGCGGGCCTGCTGCCCGGGGTCGTGACGGTGCTCGAGGAACTCGGCATCGACGTGCGCGAGGAGTTCCCCAAGCCGCTCACCGACGATGTGGTCCGCGCCGCCGATGCCGTGGTCACGATGGGATGCGGCGACGCGTGCCCGATCTATCCCGGCAAGCGCTACCTCGACTGGCAGCTCGGCGACCCCGCCGAGCTCGACCTCGACGGCATCCGCGTCGTTCGAGACGACATCCGCGAGCACGTCGAGCTCCTGCTTGCGGACCTCATTCCGGACCTGACGGCAGCCGGACGGTGAGCGACGCCACCCGCCCCGCGCACGCGAGAGTCACAGGCATCGCACTGGCCCGCCGTGCCGGGGCCGAGCTTCTGGGCACCGGGATGCTGGTCACCGTCGTGGTCGGCTCCGGGATCGCCGCGCAGCGCCTCACCACCGATCCGGGGTTGCGTCTGCTCGAGAACTCGATCGCGACCGCCCTCGGTCTGGGGGTGTTGATCCTGCTCCTCGGCCCGGTCTCCGGCGCCCACTTCAACCCGCTCGTCTCCGCCGCCGACACCCTGCTCGGCCGCCGCCACCGCACCGGCCTGCCGCTCCCGATCCTGGCCGTCTACATCGCGGCGCAGATCCTCGGGGGCATCGGCGGTGCGGCGCTCGCCAACCTCATGTTCGCCGTCCCCACGACCCTGTCCTCGACCGACCGGGCCACGCCGGGCACGGTACTCGGCGAGGTCGTGGCCACCGCCGGGCTGGTGCTGCTGATCGCAGGGCTCGCCCGCGCCGGCAGGTCTGTCCCGGTGGTCGCGGCCGCGGTCGGCGCCTACATCGGCGCGGCCTACTGGTTCACCAGCTCCACATCGCTCGCCAACCCGGCGGTGACGATCGGCCGGGTCTTCACCGACACCTTCGCCGGCATCGCCCCTGCCTCCGTGCTCCCGTTCCTCGCCGCCCAGCTCGTCGGTGCAGGCATCGGGGTCGCGCTGACGATCCTGCTGTTCCCGCACGCCACCACCGAGACCGGCGACCTGGTCGCCGAACCCGTCCTGACCGAGACGAGAGAGACCCCCTGATGACTCATATCGCCGTGATCGGCGGCGGCGACGCCGGGATCTCCGCCGCGCTGCGCGCCCGCGAGCTCGACCCCATCGCCGATGTCACCGTGATCGTGGCGGACGCCTACCCGAACTACTCCATCAGCGGCATCGCGGTCTGGTTGAGCGTGTCGCGTCGGGCTCGGTTTGCTTGTGGATGTCGTGCTTGGCGCTGCGCTCGACGCGCGAGGCTGACGTTCTCTGCCGCGGCTGGGGGGAGTGGAGTCGCGCTGCGAGCCGATCGAGGCGCAGCCCTGGCAGCGTCTCGAGCGTGTGGGCCAGCACTGCGGCGAGTGCTCCGCTGCGCTCGACTGTGTGGGTGACGGCGGTCCTCGTCGCCGAGACCTCCGAGAGGTGCCACGCGGCCGTCTCGCTGAGCAGCGGAACACGCCAAGAGAACGCGATGGTCCGATCTTCGATCTGCGTGTACGTCAGCGTGCCGCGATGCCCGCGGATGGCCTCGAGCGCATATTCGGCGCCGGGCGTTGCGGGGTCGTCGCCAGCCACGCGGATGAATGCCGGGTTCCAGTCCGGGAGGCTGGTGGCGGAGAGCAGGATGTCGCGGACTGCCTCGATCGGCGCGCCGATCAAGCTGGTCCCGGTGGCGGTGTTCATTGTGGATCCTTCCCTCTCAGGTGGAGTCGTCGCCGTTCGATCGCCTGCCCGGCCGGGGTGCCGTGAACGAGCGATTCCAGCGCGGAGATGAGCGTGACGAGGTCGCGCGGGCCCAGTTCCCGGGCCATGCCGTGATGGAAGCGGATCTCTGCCTGTCGCACGCGAGTCGCGAGGTCGTGGCCGTGCGGAGTGAGTTCGAGCAGAACCTGCCGTGCATCATGGGTGACGCTGCTTCGGGCGATGAGACCCTTGTCGACCAGTCGGGCCACGAGCCGGCTGGGATTCGCTCCCGACTCGCACACGAGCAGCTCACCGAGCCCTGTGAGGCTGAGCGGCCCGTAGTCGTCGAGCAGACGAAGGACTTCGGCCTGTGAGGGGGTGAGCCCGAGCGGGGTGAGCTGTGCCGCAAGAGCACGGCTCCCCTCGCGCTGCGTCGCCAAGATCAGGAACCTCAGACGCTCGATGTCCGCGGCGTTCTCTGTCGTCACAGTTAGATGCTACGACATACATGTCGTGTCATAGAACCTCGGCTCGCCCGCGGTGCACAGCTCGACGCCTCTCAGGTCCGCGCGGCACCGACGAGTCAGTCCGCGGTACCGCGGGGCACGATCCACTGGGAGCGGAACCCGGGTTCGACGGCGGCGACATGGTCGAAGTCGGCGTTGTAGTGCACGACGATCACGGGCCGCGCAAGGCTCGAATGGTACACAGCCGTCGCGGCGATCTGCAGGTCGCTGACGCCGACCGCCCGCCCGATTCCCGCCGCGAACAGCGCCGCCTGGATGCGCAACGCCACCCCGGCGACCCCTGAATGAGGAGGAAGAATCACCTTCGCGCGGGTTTCCAGGTCGATCAGGCGCTCGTAGTCGAGCGCAGAGCGCGCCGAATAGCCTGCTTCGAGCAGCGTCGGAAGGCACGTCGCGATCTCGCCGGTCTCGCGCAGATGGTCCCAGGCGTCGCGAACCCTCGGCTTGGCCAGTCGTTGGATGACCGAGTTGTCGACGAGGAACAGCGTCACCGCTGAGCCGACCGGACCACCTCGGGATCGGAGAGGTCATCGACGGCGCCGGAGGTGACGAACTCGGCGTAGTTGTCGACCTCGAGGCGACGGACCACTCCTTCCAGTGCGGCGGCGACGACGCCCTTCTTCGTGGCGATGCCCGAGAGGGCCTGAGCACGCGCGAGCACCGTGTCATCGATGTCGATCAGAGTCTTGCCCATGCGGCCACCCCTCCCTCCGATATATCCAAGTCCAGCCCAGAGTAAATACCGTGACGTGTCCCACTGCCGAGCCTCGCGTCACCTCACAGGAAGCCCAGGGTACGAGGTCCTTACATCACGCAATTGAACTCATTAGCGTTTCTTGCATCATGCACGTCGCGGAGGAAGGGAGACCGAGATGAATGCGACCCAGCGTCCGCCCACCGTGCGGCCGGAGACCTAGGGTGGGCCGGATCATCGTCAGCGCGAACGTCTCCATCGACACCGTGGTCGAGGACCCCACGGGCGAGGAGGGCACCGCGCACGGCGGCTGGTTCCTCCGCGTCCACGAAACGGACAGAGCGGCCCGAGCCGAGCTGCAGCTCGAAGAAGCCCGCGACGCGACAGCCCTGCTGTTCGGCCGCCGCGGGTACGAGTTCTTCGCCTCACGGTGGCCGCAGCGCGACGGAGCACTCGCGGATCGACTCACCGACATGCCCAAGTACGTCATCTCCCGCACGCTCCGGAACCCTGCATGGAACCGCACCACAGTCCTCACCGGCGATGCCGCCGCGGAGGTGTCGGCGCTCCGAGACCGGACGGCCGGAGACATCCTCGTCTATGCGAGCTTCCAACTGGTCGACGAGCTGATCCTGCGACGCCTCGTCGACGAGGTCCGCCTGCTCGTCCACCCGGTCGCGCTCGGAACCGGCCGGCGTCTGTTCGAGCCACCCGCCGACATCCCCCTGCTGCGCGCCGGCGTCCGCCAGATCGGCACCAACCTCGTGCTCCTCAGTTACACACCAGAAGGGCCGGCGAGAGGATGACCACCGCCATGAGCACGCAACAGGCACCAGATCCGCGCCCCGACACCACTTCTCTCGCCACCGCAGACCGACGACTCGGGTCGCTGCGCGAGGTGTCCGGGAAGAAGCTCTCGACTTCCGAGCGCGACCGCATCATCGACACCATGCCAGAGCGCTCGACAGCCAGGACGGTCGACGAGGCCCGATGACGACGCCGACTCACTCCAGATGTGGCCGCAGGTAGGTCGCCAAAGCACATCGTACGGGTGAGGTGGTGCCGGACAGCCTTGGATGCGCATGGCAGCGTCTGGCCGATCGAAGCCCAGTCCCGCTCGCCCGGGCCAAGGCGAGCGACCGCGAACTCCTGGCGAACCGAATGTCGGTATCGGAGCGAGGTGACACTAGGTGTCACGTTCATGGGCATGCTTTGGGCGATCCGGACCGTTGTTGTCGTGACACTTTCCTGACCGTGGGCGCTGGCACCGCGCTTCCAGCTCACGCTGCCAGCGTGGTGGCCCAGAGAGCACGCGCATCCGACCCAAACATCGCCGCGTCGTCGGAAACGACGCGCACGTGGTGGGATGGCTCGATTCCCGGAAACACGGCTGCTGTCGGTGCCGCGACGTACACTTGGTGCATGACGCCCACCGCAGCCGAAGTGCTGGAAAGCGCGAAGACGCTCTCCCCGGCAGAGCGCGCGGAGATCGCCGAGGAACTGGTGCTCACGATGCACGCCGACGATGTCGACGATGCCGTCCGGCTCGCGGCGTTGCGCGCAGCGATCGATGTCGCTGTGAGGAGCGCCGACGTAGGCGAGGCTATCCGCGTCCCGGCCGGGGGCACGCGCGAGTTCGTCCGCGAACTGGGGCGAGAAGCCACCCGGCTCGTCGACTCCCGCACGGCGTGACCCGCCCCTACGAGGTCACCCCGCACGCGCGAGCGGACATCGTCGGGATCCTCATCACCTCGTACGACAAGTTCGGCTGGCGCATCCGGGACGGTTACGAGGAACTCATCGCCACGGCGATCGACGCCATCGTCGAGGACCCCAGCCAGGCCGGTGTGCAAGAGCGCCCCGACCTTGGCCGGGGCATCTGCGCGTGGCACCTTCGGCTGAGCAGGGACAGCGTCCCCGAGGACGTTCGGCGAATCATCACGCCCCGACACATCGTGTTCTTCCGCGAAGCAGGAGATGACGTACAGATCCTCCGGGTGCTACACGAGGCGATGAACCTCATCGAGCAGCGCTACCTGTGAGTGGCACCCTGAACCGGTCGTTCGGGCGACTTCACCCCGGAGACGGGCCGTGGATCGGGCTCTTGACACTGTTGTTCGCGGCCCGAGAAGCGCACGCACGACTACTTCCGGCACGACACCACGAGCCTGTTCGCGGCGATGAACGTCGAAGACGGCACCGTGATCGCCTCCACCCATCGCCGGCACCGGGCGACAGAGTTCAAGAAGTCCCTGGCCAAGATCGACCAGCAGGTGCCCGAGAGCCTCGACGTCCACGTGGTCTGCGACAACTACGGCACCCACAAGCACCCGACCGTGAAGACCTTGCTGGGAAAGCACCCCCGGTTCCACATGCACTTCACGCCGACATACTCTTCGTGGATCAACGAGGTCAAACGGCTCTTCGCCGAGGTCACCCGCGACCTCCTGCAACGCTCCGATCACCGCAGCGTCCAGGCGCTCGAGAAGGACCTGGGTCAAGGCATGGAACGAGAACCCGAAGCCCTTCATCTGGACCAAGACCGCCGACCAGATCCTCGAATCCCTCGGACGACTATTGCAACGAACTAACGGCGCGGGACACTAGTGACGCGACAACGACGTGTCGGAACGCGGGACCTCTCTATGACCGCGGAACCTGAAGCGCAGGGAGTCCAGGATCATCAAGCTCGAAGGACAGAAGCCCTTCTGCGGCCGCATCTGTGCAGACCACCGCATCAATGCGACGGACGCACGCTAGGTCGAGGAGGTAGACAGCATCCTCCTCCGTGTAGGAAGTGAGTGAGCCCGCCCCGGGATGCTCCTGAAGGGCAGAAATCCAGGTTGCTGCATCGACACAGGCGTCAAGCGTCGAGAGGATCGCCGTATCGCTCGTCGTCGCTTCTCTCTCAGCGTCGACCATGGCGTCTGCGCATGCTTGCGGGGTCGTTGATGACTCGGGAATCGCTGCTGAATAAGAAACAGTTGGCGATGCAGAGCATGCGCTCAGACAGCCACCCAATGCCAAGAGTGAGACCGAGAGCGCCACTGCGTGCACCACGTCGCCAGACTTCACACTGCTCAGTATGGGGGCGATCCGGGATCGTGCTTGACACCTGTGGATCGCTGTGATCGAGCCCGTGCACGCGGGGGCATTCGCCGGCAGGGCGCTTCATGGGGCGGCATGACGGTGGGGTTCAGCATCGGCGCAAGTGGCCTGTCCCTGTACACCTGTCCCTCTACGTCGCTGGGAGCGGTCATGGTGCAACATCGAACGCTTGGGGGCAGCAACGCGGCATCTGCCGAGCGAAGCAACTCCTCGACAGGCGGCTCTCGTGGATCATCTGCTGATCCCATCGAGCAAGCCCGGGTAGTGCTTGGCGGAGCCTACACATATGAGACGGTCGAATCAGTCACGACGGCGGCGCTCGCGGCAACGGGGACTACGGTCTCAAACGAGAACTTCTCTCGCGCGTGGAGTGCCGTCCTCAAGGTAACGGACGGCGTGCAAGGCGTCGCCCCGATGGACGTCATGTCATGCGTTGCGAACACCATGTCAGACAGTGGTTTCGACTTCCCCGAGGCGGCGGCACTGTGCGCGACCATGCTCCACTCAGGTGGGTAGGTCGCTCCTCATAGGTCGGGATTGTTCCGCGTGTCGGGGGCGCCCCTGATCTGCTTTGCGATGTCGACCGGCCGCACTTCGGCGCCTCCCCTCGGCACGCAGCCCTGCGCGCGCCCGCTGCTGATGTTGCTGGTGCAAGAGCTCGTCGACAGGACCCGCCTCGGCCTTTCATTGCATCTGGTGCAGCGACAAATCTCGCCAGTGCAACGTAAGGCCCGATAGTGCAACGGGAACGCAATCCCGACAGGAAGGGGGTTGACGACGGCACTCGCACGGTCTAACGTACAACCAAATGGTTGTAGAAAATGGACTCACTGATGATGCGACGGACCGGCTCTTCCACGCGCTGGCCGCGACGACGCGCCGCGACATCCTGCGCCGGACGATCGAGCGCGAGCAGTCGGTGTCGGCCCTCGCGGCCGAGTACGACATGTCGTTCGCCGCGGTGCAGAAGCACGTCGCCGTGCTGGAGGCGGCCCGGCTCATCGTCAAGCGCGCGGAGGGCCGCGAGCGGCTCGTACGCGCGGATCCGATCATGATCGCGCGCGCCCGGGCGCTCCTGGCCCGCTACGAAGACCTCTGGCGAGCACGCATCGACCGGCTCGATGCGCTGCTGGCGGAGCCCCCGAGCACGACCCCTGGCACGACCACCGGCACGACCCCGACAGAAGGAGAGTGACATGCCCGTCACCGCCGTCACGACCGACCCCGAGAACCTCACTCTGACGCTTGTCGCGGACTTCGCGGCTCCCGTCGAGCGCGTGTGGAAGGCCTTCACCGACCCGCGCCAGCTCGAGCGCTTCTGGGGACCCCCCGGATGGCCCGCGATCTTCACCGACTTCGAGTTCACGCCCGGCGGCAGCGCCAAGTACCACATGACCAGCCCCAAGGGCGAGTCGTCGCGGGGCGGGTGGGAGTTCCTCGAGATCGACCCCCCGCGCGGCTTCTCCGTGCTCGACACGTTCCTCGACGAGGACGGCGCGCCGCTCGACGGCTTCCCGTCGATGCGGATGGTGTTCGGCTTCGAGTCCGCCGACGGCGGCTCGCGGCTGACGAACACGACCTATTTCACGTCGGCTGAGGCCCTTGAGCAGACGGTCGCGATGGGCGCCGTCGAGGGCTCGACGCTCGCGATCAACCAGCTCGACGCGGTGCTTCAGGATCTGCGCGACTACGCGCTCGGCAAGGGCACCCGCACCGAGCTCCTGGACGACACGCACGTGCGCATCACGCGGCTCATCGAGGGTCCGCGCGATCTCGTCTGGCGCGCGCACCACGAGCCGGAGCTGCTCAAGAAGTGGATGCTCGGACCCGACGGCTGGCAGCTGACGGTCGCCGAGGTCGACGCGAGGCCCGGCGGGACCTACCGCTATCACTGGGAGCACGACGGCGGCGGACGCGAGGGCTTCGGCTTCGAGGGCGAGTCCCTGCTCGTCGACGCTCCTCGGCGGAGCGTCACGACAGAGCGGATGTCGGGCACCGACGGACCGAGCACGCTCAACGACCTCAGCCTGTACGAAGAGGACGGCGCGACCCTCATCACGCTCCTGATCGAGTACCCCGACAAGGAGACGCGCGACATGATCCTCGCGACCGGCATGGCCGACGGCATGGAGGCCAGCTACGCGCGGCTCGAGTCCGCGGTCATCTCCGTCTGAGCGGCATCCCGACAGATCCCGCGCGTCGCGTGCGCGGGGTCTGTCGCCGTCTCACGACCGGATGCCGCACTCGGCGCACAGCCCGATGAGCGTCGACTGCTCCGGCTCCAGCCGGAACCCGGTCGAGCGCTCGATGTGCAGAACGGGCGGAGCCAGCGCGGTCTGCGGGATCGCGACGATCGTGCCGCACTCGCGGCACCGGGCATGCAGATGAGGGATGCCCATGGGCGTCGCGGCGAGGTGATACACGACCGGTCCGCCCGCCGTGTGCATGGGGGTCACGATGCCGCGCCGGGCGAGCAGCTCCAGGGCGCGGTACACGGTCGCCCGGTGAACGGGGCGCGGGGCGTCGTGAAGGGCCGCGGCGACCTCGTCGGCGCTGAGATGACCGAGGTGGCGCGCGAGGACGTCGAGCACGGCCCTGCGGGTCTCGGTCACCCGCTCGCCTGCCGCCCGGAGCGCCGCGAGCGCGGCGGTCACGGCGTCGGCCTCGCGTCCGTGGTGCAGCGTCAGGTGGCCCGTGTCGTGGGTGTGCTCGTTCGCCACGACACCATGGTCGCACACTGGCCTTCTGCGACGGTGTCGCAGTAGAGTACGGCGTATTGCGACGGCATCGCATGACGTCGCCATAGCTCCCGCATCACCCCGCACCGCCCGCGCCCCCGCCACGGATCGGAGTCGTCATGCACGTGCCCGACGGGTTCCTCGATGTGCCCACGTCGATCGCGACGGGTGCCGTCGCCGTCGCCGCGATCGCCGTCGCGTTGCCGCGCTCGCGTCGCGAGGTCGCCGACGACCGCGGAGCGCCTCTCGTGGGCATCGTGGCGACCGTCATCTTCGCGGCGCAGATGATCAACTTCCCTGTCGGTGCCGGGACCAGCGGTCACCTCATCGGAGGCACCCTCGCCGCCGTGCTCGTGGGTCCCGCGACGGGACTCCTCTGTCTCAGCGTCGTGCTCATCGTCCAGGCGTTCCTCTTCGCGGACGGCGGCGTCACGGCGCTCGGCACCAACATCACGCTGATGGGGATGGTCACGGTCCTCGTCGGGTGGGGCGTCTTCCGCGGCGTGATCGCTGCGCTTCCGCGCGGGCGGTCGTCGCTGGTCGCGGCATCCGCCGTGGGCGCGTTCGTCTCGGTGCCCGCGGCCGCCGCGGTCTTCGTCCTGCTCTTCGCCCTGGGCGGCGAGGTGCCCGTCCCGCTCGACGCGATGCTCGCGGCCATGGTGGGCTGGCACAGCCTCATCGGCATCGGCGAGGCCGTCATCACGGCCCTCATCGTGTCGGCCGTGCTCGCGACCCGACCCGACCTCGTCCACGGCGCGCGATTCGAGCGGGCAAGGCGCACTCCGAGGATGCGCGAGGCGGCCGCCGCATGAAGGCCGACGACGAGCGCCGCCCGGGGAACCGACCCGCCCGCACGCCTCGCGTGTCGACCCGCGCCTTCACCGTGGGCGCCCTCGCGTTCGCGCTGACCGTGGCGTGCGGTCTGAGCCTCTTCGCCTCGAGCCACCCCGACGGGCTCGAGTCCGTCGCCGCAGCAGCCGGATTCCTCGACAGCGCTCGCGACAGCTCCGCAGCGGGCGGTCTGCTCTCCGGCTACGGGGTGGCCTTCATCGACGATCCCTCGCTGTCGGTCGCGATCGCGGGGGCGATCGGATGCCTCGTCACGTTCGCGCTGGCGTCGCTCGGGCAGCTCGCCGCACGGCGTCGGCGAAGGAAGGGCTGACGGCGTGGCGCCGACCGGTCCGACCGGGCTGCTGCACCGGGTCTCACCGCGGGCGAAGCTCGTCGCCCTCATCGTGTTCACGATCATCGTGGTGGCCACGCCTCGCGACTGGCTCGCCGCCTTCGCGATCTACGCGGCGCTGCTCGCTGCGGCGATCGTGGTCGCGCGCATCCCGCCGATCGCCGTGATCCGCCGCATGTCGATCGAGATCCCGTTCGTCGTCTTCGCGGGTCTCCTGCCGTTCATCGCGCTCGGCCCCCGCGTCGAGGTGCTGGGCGTTCCGCTCGCGGTCGAGGGGCTGTGGGGAGCGTGGGCGCTGCTCGCGAAGGCGACGCTCGCGCTGCTCGCCGCGACTGTCCTCATCTCGACCACCGAGCCCCGCCACATCGTGCTCGCCCTCGACGGGCTGGGACTGCCCCGGCAGCTCGCCTCGATCGCGGCGTTCATGCTCCGCTACCTCGACGTCATCGTCGACGAGTCCCGCCGCATGCGGATCGCCCGCGACGCTCGGGGCTTCACGCCTCGCGGTCCGCGCGGGTGGCGCGTGCTGGCGAGGTCGATCGCCGCCCTGTTCGTGCGTTCGCATGCCCGTGGCGAGCGCGTGCACCTCGCGATGCTCGCACGCGGCTACGGCGACGCCCTCGCGGGCGGCGACGAGGTCGACGGGGACGCCGGGTCGGATGCCGCGTCCCCCGCGACGGTCGCGTCGTGAGCGGTGTCGGCGGCCCCGGCCGGGCGACGGCACCGGCGGGCGCCGCCGTGTCGATCCGCGACGTGCGCTTCCGCTATCCGGGCGCGGGCGCGCCCCTCGTGCTCGACGGTGCGTCGGTCGAGATCCGGGCCGGGGAGCGGATCGCCGTACTGGGACCGAACGGAGCCGGCAAGACGACGCTCATGCTGCACCTGAACGGCATCCTGCGGGCCGAGTCCGGGTCGGTCGAGATCGGTGGCGTCGCCGTGGCCCGCGCGACCGTGCGCGACATCCGGCGCCGAGTCGGCGTCGTGTTCCAGGACCCCGACGACCAGCTGTTCATGCCGACGGTCGGCGAGGACGTCGCGTTCGGGCCCGCGAACTACGGCGTGAGGGGCGCAGAGCTCGAGGCGCGCACGGCGTGGGCCCTCGGGCGCGTGGGATTGCCGGATGCCGGGGCCCTGCCCCCGCAGCACCTGTCGCTGGGTCAGCGCCGCCGTGCGGCCATCGCGACGATCCTCGCGATGGACCCGGACGTGGTCGTGCTGGACGAGCCCACCTCCAACCTCGACCCCTCGTCCCGCCGCGAGCTGTCCGCCACGCTGGCGGCGCTGCCGGCCACGATCGTCGTCGTCACGCACGACCTGCCGTACGCCCTGGAGCTCTGCCCGCGATCCGTGATCCTGTCGGAGGGGCGCGTCGTCGCAGACGGCCCGACGAGGGACCTCCTCGCCGACGCCGACCTGCTGCGGACGCACCGCCTCGAGCTGCCGTGGGGGTTCGATCCGCTCACGGCGCCCCGACGCTGAAGGCGGGTTCAGCAGCACGCGCAGCGGCATCCCCACCGGCGCCTCCCGCGGCATCCGACCAGGCGCTCCACACCCCGTCGAGGGGCGAGGCGTGCGTGTGCGCGCCGAGGTGGCGGGCCAGCGCCCCGGGCTGCGCGAGGACGAGGTCTCCGGGCCGCGTCGGCGGACGGAAGCCGACGGCGACGACCGTGTCGGCGACGCGGCATCCGCCGAGCACGCCGGGCTCGGGTGCGCAGCCGTGGAGTTCCAGCCGTTCGGCGAGGATGGGCCCTTCCGCATCGCTCACCGTCGACTCCGAGACGAGGCGACCGCCCCTCTCGCCGTGCCGGCCGAGCACGAGGGTCTCGCGGATCACGGCACGGGCGCCCCGTTCGAGCACGATCGCGGTCCGTCGCTCGACGTCGGCATCGTCGGCGACGACGAACGGCAGCCCGCGCCACAGCAGCACGGCGTTCGCGCCCAGTGTGGCCTCGACCGTCCAGGTGGAGGGCGTTCCCCGCGACGGGTAGGCGACCGTCCCTCCGATGTCCTCGATCTCGAGGAGGCACCCCGCGCCGACGTCGATGTCGACGTGCACGCGATCGCCGCCGAGGAGGACCATGCCCGCCGCCGCCAGCGCCACGTGCGCCGATGCGGGCCCGCGTCCGACCAGGCGCGGCGCGAGGGCGCCCACCGCGAGATCGACATGAGCGCGGGGGATGCCGGCCTCGACGGCGATGCGGGTCGAGGTCACTCGTGCTCGTGCGCGTGCGCGTGCACGTACCCGCCGTCGGGGTGCGACTCGTCGGCGTGGAAGTGCGGTGCCATGGGCCCGGGGTCCTGAGGCACGTGCGTGCCCCGCCGGTGACCCTCGAGCACCTCGAGCACCCAGGTGCGCAGCGCACGCACGGAGGGCTCGTCCGTGCGGGAGAGCGCGAGCACGGCGCGTCCGTCGCGGGCGGCCGAGGCATCCGCCACCATCTCGTCGACGTCGACGCCGACGTACGGGGCGAGGTCGGTCTTGTTGACGACGAGCAGATCCGCGCGACCGATGCCGGGGCCGCCCTTGCGTGCGACATCGCCGCCGCCGGCGACGTCGAGCACGAAGATCTGCGCATCGACGAGCGCGGGCGAGAAGGTCGCCGTGAGGTTGTCGCCGCCGGATTCGATGAGGACGACGTCGAGCGGTGCGAAGTCCCGCTCGAGCTCTTCGACCGCCAGCAGGTTCACCGTGACGTCGTCGCGGATGGCCGTGTGCGGGCACGCGCCGGTCTCGACGGCGCGGATCCGCTCCGGCTCGAGGACACCCGCCGACCGCAGGAAGCGCGCGTCCTCGTCGGTGTAGATGTCGTTCGTGATGACGCCGAGGCGCAGCTCGTCAGCGAGCGCTCGGCAGACCGTCGCGATGAGCGACGACTTGCCGGTGCCGACGGGCCCCGCGACGCCGAGGCGGAGGGAGCGAGGGGTTGAGGGGTCAGGCACGGAAGAGCCTCCTGTTCGTGAGGGCGTGGCTCTCGGCCCACGCCTCGGCTTGCGGCGCGCCGGCCGCGGGGATCTGATCGGGAGAGGTGAGCGCGGCGAGGCCGGGGATGCGCTCCTCGACGGCTCCGCACGCGGAGAGCACGAGCGCGACGCCGTCGGCCGGGTCGCCCGGCTCGAGCTTGAGCAGGGCCGCGACGGCGCACGCGACGTCGTCGTACACCGCGAGCCGCACGAGGGTCTCGGCGTCGAGACCCGCGGCGGCGGCGACGGCGCCGAGCACGAGCGGGCGGGGCGGCGCGGCCGAGGATGCGGCGGCCGCGATCGCGGGGGAGTCCGGCCACAGGCGGCGGGCCAGGCGCAGCAGGCCCCGCCCGAGATCGCACGCGGCCTCCCGCATCGCCCTGCTCGGCGTGCGCGCCGCCCACGCGCGCTCGACCGGGGCAGAGGGCAGGCCCGCGTGTGCCGCGTGCCGCGCCACGACCGCGGTCCCGGCATCCACGAGCGTCGTCGTCCGCGCGCGGGCGTGGAGGAACGCCGCAGCATCGGCGGGATCCATGCCGCTCAGCAGCGCGGGCTCCAGCCCGGACGAATGCGCGTGACCCCCCGCCGGCAGGCGCGCATCGGCCAGCAGGAGCGCGATCGTGGGTGCGGCGGGATGCATGGGAGCCGGCCGCGTCAGAACAGGTTGTAGAGCTGTGCGAGCGGAAGGGATGCCGCGGGAGCGGGAGTCACGGGGTCGCCGTCGATGGAGATCTCGAACGTGTCGGGACGGATGCGGATGTCGGGCAGGGCGTCGTTGTTCCTCATGTCGGCCTTGCCGATGTGCCGTGTGGGCTCGACGGCGGCCAGGCGCCTGTGCAGCCCCAGCGTCTCGGCGAGGCCGTCGGCCAGGGCCGCGGGGGAGACGTACGTGACCGACAGGTCGGCGCCGACGGTGTCGCCGAACGTAGGGCGCTGCAGTACCGGCTGCGGAGTGGGGATCGAGGCGTTCGGGTCGCCGAGCGAGGCCCACGCGATGCCGCCGCCCTTGATGACGACGGCGGGCCGCACGCCGAAGAACTTCGGCTCCCACACCACGAGGTCGGCCAGACGCCCGACCTCGACCGAGCCGACGTCGTAGGCGATGCCGTGCGCGATGGCGGGGTTGATCGTGTACTTCGCGACGTATCGGCGCGCCCGCTCGTTGTCGGCGGGCAGGCTCGTGCCGAGCGATCCCCTGCGGGCCTTCATGACGTGGGCGACCTGCCATGTGCGCGTCACGACCTCGCCGATGCGGCCCATCGCCTGCGCGTCGGACGACGTGATCGACAGCGCGCCGACGTCGTGCAGGATGTCTTCCGCCGCGATCGTCGTCGCCCGGATGCGGGACTCGGCGAACGCCAGATCCTCGGGCACGGCGGGGTTGAGGTGGTGGCACACCATCAGCATGTCGAGGTGCTCGGCCACCGTGTTCACGGTGTGGGGGAGGGTCGGGTTCGTCGACGCGGGGATGACGTGGGGCAGCCCCGCGAGAGTCAGGATGTCGGGGGCATGACCCCCTCCCGCGCCCTCGACGTGGAACGCGTGGATCGATCGGCCGCCGATCGCCGCGATGGTCGACTCGACGAAGCCCGCCTCGTTGAGCGAGTCGGAGTGCAGCGCCACCTGCAGCCCCCACTCGTCCGCCGCCCGCAGCGCCGCATCGATCGCGGCGGGTGTCGACCCCCAGTCCTCGTGGACCTTGTAGCCCGCCGCGCCCGCGAGGGCCTGCTCGCGCAGCGCCTCCTGCGAGACCGTGTTGCCCTTGCCGAGGAGGAGCACGTTGACCGGAAGCGGATCGAGCGCGCGGTGCATCATCCTCAGGTGCCACGCCCCGGGCGTCACGGTCGTCGCCTTCGAGCCCTCCGACGGGCCGGTGCCGCCGCCGACGATCGTCGTGATGCCCGTCGCGAGGGCCTCGTGCACCTGCGACGGCGACAGCAGGTGCACGTGCGAGTCGATGGCGCCCGCCGTGACGATGCGCCCCTCGCCCGAGATGACGTCCGTCGAGGGCCCGATCACCATGCCCTCGTCGATTCCGTCGCTCACGTCGGGGTTGCCGGCGTGGCCGATCCCCGCGATCCGGCCGTTCCGGATGCCGATGTCGGCGCGCACGATCCCCCACCAGTCGAGGATGATCGCGTTCGTGATGACGGTGTCCAGAGCGCCGTCGGCCCGGCTCGTGGTCGCCTGCGCCATCGACTCGCGGATGGACTTGCCTCCGCCGAAGACCGCCTCCTCGCCGCCGACCGTGAGGTCGCGCTCGATCTCGATCCACAGGTCGGTGTCGCCGAGGCGCACCTGGTCTCCGGCTGTGGGGCCGTAGATCGCGGCGTACCGCTCGCGGTCAATCCTCGCCATCGAGCACACCCTCCGTCTCGTCCTTGAGCTGCAGACCGGGAACGACCCGCCGGCCCCGGAGGGCGACGGCGTCCAGCTCGCGCGACGCCCCCGGCTCGAAGCGCTGCGACGTGCCTGCGGGGATGTCGAGCCGGAACCCGTGGGCCCGCGCGCGGTCGAAGGCGAGCGCGGCGTTCGCGTCGGGCAGGTGCAGGTGGGAGCCGATCTGGATGGGCCGGTCGCCCGTGTTGACGAAGACGAGACGAAGGCGCTCGGCATCCGTCCGGTCGGCGTTGAGCTCGATCGTGCCGGCCGCGATGCGGAAGGCCCCGGGGCCCTCGCTGGAGACGTGTGCCAATGTCGCTCCTCAGTCGATCGGATGGTGGACGGTCACGAGCTTGCGCCCGTCGGGGAACGTCGCCTCGACCTGCACGTCCGAGATCATCTCGGGCACGCCGGGCATCACCTGGTCGCGGGTGAGCACGCGCCGCCCCGCGTCCATCAGCTCGGCGACGCCGCGGCCCTCGCGGGCGCCCTCGAGCACCCACGACGACAGCAGCGCGATCGCCTCCGGGTGATTGAGCCGGATGCCGCGGCCCAGCCGGTCGCGCGCGACCATCGCGGCGACGGCGAGAAGCAGCTTCTCGGTCTCGGCGGGTGTGAAGTGCATCGCGACCCTTCTCACGTGGATCGCGCGGCGGGGGCGCGCCGCGCACCGGCCTAGGCCGATGTCAAGAGTGTGCCACGCGGTGAGAGAGCCCCATAGGCCCGCGGATCGCGGATTCGCCGGCGCCTCGCAGCCATTCCGCGGAATTCCGGGGTTCTGCACCGATCGAGCTGGGCACAGTTAACAGAAACGGAACAATCGAGAAATGTCAGAGTAATGACACAGGGCCATTCTGACATCACCTGCAGCAGTCGGCCGCACCTTGCCGGCGACACGGGGCGAGTCGTTCGGGAGGCCGACGGCTCGTCTCAGGACAGCCCCACCCGCACCATCCCCCCGCGCCGCGAGTCCGCGCGCCCATTGTGCGAGACCGGGCCGGGGCGGCGTCCCGCACCCACCAGGAACGGAGTTCCCCCATGTCCACCATCAGCAAGCGGCTGCGAACGCTTGTGGCCACAGGCGCCCTCGTGACCACTGCGGCCCTCGTGCTCGCCGGCTGCGGCGCCCGCGCAGGCGACGCCGCCCCCGAAGCGGAGCCCGCCGATGCGGGCAGCTGCATCGACACCTCCGGCGACACCATCAAGCTCGGCTTCCTCAACTCCCTCACAGGGGGGATGGCGATCTCCGAGAAGACCGTCTCGAACGTGCTGCACATGGCGGCGGACGAGATCAACGCCTCGGGCGGCATCCTCGGGAAGCAGATCGAGTACATCCAGGAGGACGGCGCCACCGACTGGCCCACCTTCGCGGAGAAGACCGAGAAGCTGCTCACGCAGGACTGCGTCGGCGCGATCTTCGGCGGCTGGACCTCGTCCTCCCGCAAGGCCGTCAAGCCCGTCGTCGAGGAGCACAACGGCCTGTTCTTCTATCCGGTGCAGTACGAGGGCCTCGAGGCGTCGCCCAACATCTACTACACGGGCGCGACGACGAACCAGCAGATCATCCCGGCGATGGACTTCCTCGCTGCGCAGGGGGTGAAGACGCTGTTCCTCGCGGGCTCCGACTACGTCTTCCCGCGGACCGCGAACGCGATCATCAAGCTGTATGCGGCCGAGCTCGGCATCGAGATCGTCGGCGAGGAGTACGTGCCGCTCGACAAGGACGACTGGACGACGCAGGTCGCGAAGATCGTGGCGGCCAAGCCGGACTTCATCTTCAACACCATCAACGGCTCGTCGAACGTCGGCTTCGTCAAGGCCTACTACGACGCGGGGCTCTCGCCCGAGACGACGCCGATCATCTCGGTGTCGATCGCCGAGGAGGAGGCGCCGGCCATGGGGCACGAGGTCACGGGCAACTACGCGTCGTGGAACTACTTCCAGTCGCTGGACACCCCGAACAACCCGAAGTTCATCGCGGACTGGCAGGCCTACCCCGGCAGCAGCGGAGTGACCTCCGACCCGATGGAGGCCGCGTACATCTCGCTCTACCTCTACAAGGCCCTGGTCGAGAAGGCCGGCTCCTTCGAGGTCGACGCGGTGAACGCCGCGGCTGCGGCCGGCGGCATCACCTTCGACGCACCCGAGGGCACCGTCACGCTGGACGGCGAGAACCACCACATCTCCAAGCCCGGTCACATCGGCAAGATCAACGCCGACAACCAGTTCGAGATCGTCTGGGAGTCCGACGGGTTCATCGAGCCCGACCCGTACCTCTACGGGTACGACTGGTTCCCCGCCGACGTCCGCGACTCGCTCGTGGCCTCTGCGGGCTGATCATCCCCACGGGATGCGGGGCTGCGTGCCGGAGCCGGCCCGGAGCCCCGCATCCAGAACACCCTCTCGGAACCCGCACCCGCACCCGCACAGAGAGCGACTGCACGTGGACGCATTGATCCCGCCGCTGCTGAACGGCACCGCACAGGGTGCGCTGCTGCTGCTCGCAGCGCTCGGCCTGTCTCTGACCTTCGGCCAGATGGGGGTGATCAACATGGCGCACGGCGAGTTCCTCATGGCGGGCGCCTTCGTCGCCTATCTGACCCAGCTCATCATCCCCTCGAGCGACATCTCGATCCCGGTGGCGCTGCCGCTCGCGTTCGTGGTCGCGGGCATGCTCGGCCTCCTGCTCGAGATCAGCGTCATCCAGTGGATGTATCGACGGCCCCTCGACACCCTCCTCGCGACGGTCGGCGTGAGCCTCATCCTGCAGCAGGTCGCGCTGCAGATCTTCCCCGCCCAGGGCGTCCCGGTCGAGAAGCCCGGCTGGCTCGACGGGCAGCTGGGCGTCCTCGGCTACGAGTGGCCTCTCCGCCAGGTGTTCACCATCGTGCTCGCGGCGGTCTGCGTGGCGGCTCTGGCCGCGTGGCTCAAGTACACGTCCTTCGGTCGCCGCATCCGCTCGACCGTCGAGAACCGCGACCTCGCGGAGACCGCCGGCATCCCCACCCGATCCGTCGACCGGATCACCTTCTTCGTCGGATCGGGCTTCGCCGGGGTCGCCGGAGTCGCCGCGTCCCTCATCGGAGGCACGAACTCCCAGATGGGCGCGCAGTACATCATCCCCGCCTTCCTCGTCGTGGTGGCCGGCGGGATCGGTCAGCTCAAGGGCACCGTCATCGCCGCGTGGGTCGTGGGCGTCGCCTTGGCCTACTTCGCCGACTGGACGACCGGGAGCCTTGCGCAGGTCCTGGCCTTCGTCCTCGTGGTGGTCTTCCTGCAGATCCGGCCCCAGGGGCTGTTCACCGTGCGCACAAGGAGGCTGGCGTGACGAAGCTCAAGCCGTGGCTGTCTCTCATCGGCATCGGGGTGTTCGCCGTGCTCCTCCTGGCGGTCGCGCCCTCGCTGCTCTCGATGCACTGGATCAACAACCTCGGGAAGTACTGCTGCTGGGCGATCGTCGCGGTGGGCATCGGCCTGGCCTGGGGCCGGGGCGGGATGCTCGTGATGGGCCAGGGCGTCTTCTTCGGCCTGGGCGCCTACTCGATGGCGATGCACCTCACACTGGAGACGGCCGGGCCCGACAAGGTCCCGACGTTCATGGTGCTGTACGACCCGCTGGCGCCGCTTCCCGTGTTCTGGGAGCCGTTCCGCAGCGAGGCGTTCACGCTGGCCGCCATCGTCCTGCTCCCCGTGATCGTGGCGTCGATCCTCGGCTTCGCGCTGTTCAAACGGAGGGTCAAGGGGGCGTACTTCGCGATCCTGACCCAGGCGCTCGCCGTCGCGCTGGCCGTCCTCGTCAGCTCGACCATTCGCGAGACGGGCGGTGACACGGGGCTCAGTGGCTTCAAGTACTTCTTCGGCTTCGTCCTGAGCGACGACGCGAACAAGGTCATGATCTACACGATCGCGGCCGCGCTGCTCATCCTGTGCCTCATGCTCGTGTGGCAGCTCTATCGCAGCCGCTTCGGCGAGCTCCTGCTCGCCACGCGCGACGCCGAGGAGCGCGTGAGGTTCCTCGGCTACGACCCGGCCAACGTCAAGCTGGTCGCCTTCGTGATCGCGGCGGTGATGGCCAGCATCGGCGGCGCGATGTTCGTGCCCATCGTCGGCATCATCACGCCGGCGGAGATCGGAGCCTCCGCCTCGATCCTGATGATCGCGGGAGTGGCGCTGGGCGGACGCGCCTCGCTCTTCGGCCCGGCCCTGGGCGCCATGGCGATCGGGTGGGGGCAGTCGACCCTCGCGTCCAGCTGGCCCGGCGGGTGGACGTACCTCCTCGGCCTGCTCTTCATCCTCGTGACCCTCTTCCTCCCGATGGGGCTCTCGTCGCTCGTCGGCAGGGTGAGGGGTCTGATCCGGCGCTCGGGCGGCACGCCGGCCCCGGCGGCCGTCTCCCCGGCGCCCGAGCTCGAGGAGGTGACGAGGTGACGGTGCTCGAGACCGGCGCCGTCGCCGAGACCGCGTCGCTCGTCGTCACCGATCTGCGCGTCGAGTTCGACGGGTTCGTCGCCGTGGGCGGCGTCTCGTTCGACGCCCACGCGGGCGAAGTGCGCTTCCTCATCGGGCCGAACGGTGCGGGCAAGACGACCTGCATCGACGCGATCACCGGCCTGTCGAAGGGCACAGGCTCGGTGCTGCTGGGCACGACCGAGATTCTCGGCAAGCCCGTGCACAAGGTCACCCGCCTGGGCATCGGCCGCACCTTCCAGACGGCGAGCGTCTTCGACCAGCTCTCGGTGCTGCAGAACCTCGACATCGCGGCGGGCATCCATCGCTCGTCGTGGTCACTCGCGAGGGCGCGCCGGGGCGTTCCGGATGCCGTCGAGTCGGCGCTGGCCGAGGTCGGCCTCGAGGAGCAGCGCTCCACTCCCGCCGGCATCCTGTCGCACGGGCAGAAGCAGTGGCTCGAGATCGGGATGCTGCTCGTGCAGGATCCGCGCGCGCTGCTGCTGGACGAGCCCGTCGCGGGAATGAGCCACGACGAGCGCACCGCGACGGGAGAGCTGCTTCAGCGCATCGCGAAGCGACGCATCGTGCTGGTCGTCGAGCACGACATGGACTTCATGCGGCGCTTCGCCTCGCGGGTGACCGTCCTGCACCAGGGAAAGGTGCTCAGCGAGGGATCCGTCGGCCAGGTGCAGGCCGATCGGCGTGTGCAGGAGGTCTACCTGGGGACCACCGCGACACCGCCCGGCGCCCCGCTCCGTGAGCTCCACGAGGAAGGGACGTGACGTGCTCGAGCTGAGCCATATCGACGCGGGGTACGGCAGGACCCGCGTCCTGCACGACGTGAGCGTGCCCGGATCCGACAACGTGGTCGCCGTGCTCGGCCTCAACGGCGCCGGCAAGACGACGCTCTTGCGCGTCGCGATCGGCCTCATCCGGCCCGTCCGCGGGGTCGTGCTGCTCGACGGCGAGGATGTCACGTCGCTGTCGCCGCACAAGCGGGTCGCCCGCGGCATGGCCTACGTGCCGCAGGGCCAGCAGTCGTTCACGCAGCTGACGACGCGGGAGAACCTCCAGCTCGTCGCCGACGGGCGCCGCAACGGCAGGAGGATGCTCGAGGAGGTGCTGGAGCGCTTTCCCGCGCTCGCACAGTTCTCCTCGCGCAAGGCGGGCCTCCTGTCGGGCGGCCAGCGCCAGCAGCTGGCGATCGCGCGCGCGCTCATCACCGAGCCCCGGCTGCTCATCCTCGACGAGCCGACCGAGGGCATCCAGCCCTCGATCGTGGCCGAGATCGAGGCGACGATCGTGCAGCTCGCGACCGAGGGCATCAGCGTCCTGCTCGTGGAGCAGCACATCGGGTTCGCGCTGGAGGCCGCCGACAAGTACGTCGTGCTCGCGTCGGGCGTCGTCACGAGCACGGGAGAGGGCGGCGTCGCGGCGCAGCGCGGTGTGCGGGAGGCCATGACGATCTGATCCGCGGGCACCCCCGCCGCCGTTCGACCCCGCAACGCATCCGTAACACGGAAGCGCCACAATGAGCGCACGCGGTGGGGCGTGCGGAGCGCGGGGAGTTGCGGCGGTGACGAGAGCAGACGGCGCACGGGCGGCGGCCGAGGACAGCCTCGAAGACTACGCCTTCCGCTATGTGCCGCGCAGCTTCCGCCGCTGGAGCGCAGGCTCGGTCGGCATCATGGCGCTCGGCTCGATCGCCTTCCTCGCCGACTTCTCGATCGGGGCGAGCATCGGGCTCGAGCACGGCACCGGCAACGCGCTGCTCGGCATCCTGCTCGCCTCCGTCATCATCTTCGTCGTCGGAGCGCCGATCGCCTACTACGCCGCCCGCTACAACATCGACCTCGACCTGATCGCCCGAGGATCCGGGTTCGGCTACTACGGTTCGGCGATCACGACCGTGGTCTTCGCCCTCTTCACCTGCATCTTCTTCGCACTCGAGGGCGCGATCATGGCGCAGGGGCTCCAGGTCGCCGTCGGCCTCCCGCTGCCGGTCGGGTACCTCGTCTCGACGGTCGTCGTGATCCCGATCGTCATCTACGGCATGCGCGCGCTCGAGCGGCTGCAGTTCTGGACCACGCCGCTGTGGCTCGTGCTCGCGCTGCTGCCGCTGCTGTGGATCGTCGTCTCGGACCCCGAGGCCGTGCGGGCGTTCGTGATGTTCACGGGCGACTCCGACGGCGAGTTCGACTTCGGCGCCGTCGTCGCCAGCGCCGCGGTCTGCTTCGCGCTCATGCCGCAGCTGGCGGAGCAGATCGACTACATCCGCGCCATGCCGCCTCGCACGCGGCGCAACGGCCGCACCTGGTGGGTCTCTCTCCTGTTCTCGGGACCCGGATGGGTGATCTTCAGCGGCACGAAGCAGGTGATCGGGGTCTTCCTCGCGGTGTACCTCGTGACCAGGATCGATCCCTCGCTGGGTCGGCGCGCGACCGAGCCCGTCATCCAGATCCTCGGGCTCTACGAGTCGCTCATGCCGGAGTGGCTCGCCATCGCGCTCGCGCTCGTGCTCATCGTGATCGCACAGGTGAAGATCAACGTCACGAACGCCTACTCGGGGTCGCTGGCGTGGTCGAACGTCTACACGCGCGTCACCAAGACCTATCCGGGACGGTCCGTCTTCATCTTCTTCAATCTCGCGATCGCCCTCGCCCTGATGCTCATGGACGTCTTCAGCCTGATCGGGTTCGTCCTGAGCCTCTACGCGAACGTCGTCATGTCGTGGCTCGTCACGATCGCCGCCGACATCGTGATCAACAAGTACGTGCTGCGGCTCTCTCCCCGCATCCCCGAGTTCCGCCGGGGGATGCTGCACGACTGGAATCCCGTCGGCCTCGTCTCGGTCGGCCTCGCCTCGCTGCTGTCGCTCGCCGCCTTCGCGGGACTGTTCGGAGAGGAGGTCCGACCCTACTCGGTTCTGATCGCGATCTGCGTCGCGGTCGTCACGACACCCCTGATGGCGATCGCGACGCGCGGGCGCTTCTATCTCCGCCGCAGGTCCGACGGCATCGCCCTGCCGCTGCTCGACGACGACGGCAACCCGTCGGGAGTGCGCCTGCGGTGCCACGTCACTGGCTACACCTTCGAGCGGCCGGATATGCTGGCCTCGGCCGAGAACGGACCGGGCGGGGAGGTGCAGTACGTCTCGTCACTCGCTCTCACGCTCGACGGCTCCGACCGGTTCGTGCTGCCGCCCGAGCCGTCCATCACGGCCCGGACGACGAGGCCCCCGCCGCGTGCGTGGATGAGGCGGCGCGCGCAGAAGGGGAGGGCCTGATGGTGGAACCTGCAGACACTCCCACCGCGATCCTGGCGTGCGCCGCGGACCTGCTGCGCGAGAACATGTTCGACGACATCTCCTACGGGGCGCTCGGCGACGCCGTGGGGGTCTCGGAGCGCACCGTGTACCGGCACTACCCGACGCGGTCGCATCTGCTCGAGGCCCTCGCCAGACGCATCGAGGAGCGGGAGTTCCCGCTGCGGCCGTTCGTGTCGATCCCTCAGTTCGAGGCGGCCGTCCGCGCACGCTTCCACGACTACGACTCCTCCCCGGCATTCGCCTTCGTGTGCGCCCGCGCGGCGACCATCTCCCCGACGATCGACGCGGAGCCGGCGTTCCTCTCCCGCGCGATCGAGGCCCTGCTGGCCATCCATGCGCCGACCCTGAACATGCGCGACCTGCGACGGCTCACCGCGACGTTCCAGTACTTCGCGTCCGCGCAGTTCTGGGCGCGGATGCGCACGGGCTTCGACATGAGCGCGGACGAAATCGCCGACGTCTTCGACCGGACCGCCCGCACCGCGCTCGACGCGGCGAGCGCGGGGCGTCCGAGCCGCGCACCGAGCGGGGATGCCTCTCGCACGAACCGCCGGGACGCCCCGTGAGCGGCCCGCCGTACGCAGGCGAGTCAGAGCTCGAGCAGGAGATGAGCCGGACGCAGGAGGCGATCGTGACGGCCTACGCCGACCTGATCGAGGAGCTGGGAACCGACGACGTCTCGTTCCGCCTCATCGCGCGGCGCGCGGGCGTGAGCGAGCGGACGGTCTTCCGCAGCTACGGCACCCGGACCGACCTCCTGCTCGCGACGGCGGCGTGGATCGAGCGCCGGATCTTCACACGAGAGCACTCTCCCTCGGTGTTCGACGCTCCGCTGGCCATCCGCAGCGCGATGCACGCGTACGCCGAGCGTCCCGAGCTCGCGCACGTCGTCGCGGAGGCCACGATGCGCGGCGTCGCCGGGGCGACGCCCACGCCGCGCCGCGCCGAGCTCGATCAGCTCCTCGCACAGGAGGCGCCCTCCGTCGACGAGGCCGAGCGGCGCGCCGTGAGCGCTGCGCTCTCGCACATCGACTCCGCGGCCATGTGGGTGTCGCTGCGCCGCGAGCTGGGCATGGACGCCCGCGACATCGCGGATGCCGCGGCCTGGGCGGCCGAGGCCGTGCTCGACCCGATCAGGGATCGCGTCGGCTGAGCACGCGTCTCACTCCTCGAGCACCAGGCGGTAGCCCATGCCCTGCTCGGTCACGAGGTGCCGGGGGCGGGCGGGATCGGGCTCGAGCTTCTTGCGCAGCTGAGAGATGTAGAGCCGCAGATAGCCCGAGTCCGCGACCTGCTCCGTGCCCCAGATGTCCTTCAGCAGCGTCTCCCTCGCGACGAGGGCGCCCGGCGTGCGTGCGAGGAACTCCAGCATCCGCCACTCCGTCGGCGTGAGGTGCACGGGCGCGTCGGCTCTGCGCACCTCCTTCGCCGCGAGATCGACGGTCACGTCCCCGAACCGCACGACGGGCTCGGACGGGTGCGGCGTCGCCCTCCGGCCGAGCGCCCGCACGCGCGCGAGAAGCTCGTCGATCTGGAAGGGCTTCGTGACGTAGTCGTCGGCTCCGGCATCCAGCGCCTCGACCTTGTCGGCGGAGCCGATGCGTCCCGACACCACGATGATCGGCGCGTCGGTCCAGCTGCGCAGCGCCGCGATGACCCGCACGCCGTCGAGCCGCGGCATCCCGAGGTCCAGCAGCACGAGATCGGGACGCGTGTGCGCCGCGAGGGCGATCGCGGCGGTGCCGTCGGGCGCGGCCACGACCTCGTGCCCGTGGGCTGCGAGCGTGATCCGCAGCGCGCGGACGAGCTGCGGGTCGTCGTCGGCGATGAGGATCCTCACGACGCGTCCGCCGCGACGACGGGAGAGGATGCCGCCACCGGCAGCGCGACGACCATCGTGAGGCCGCCGCCCGGGGTGTCCTCCGGGACGAGCGTCCCGCCCATCCCCTCGGTGAACCCCTTCGAGAGGGCCAGGCCCAGGCCCAGCCCCGTCGTGTTGTCGGTATCGCCCATCCGCTGGAACGGCGCGAACATCTCGTCCTGCCGGTACGGAGGGACGCCGGGGCCGTGGTCCGCGATGCGCAGCTCGGTCGTGTCTGCGACCCGGCGCGTCGACACGACGACCCGTGCGCCGGCCGGGCTGTGGCGATGCGCGTTGGCCAGCAGGTTCACGGCGACGCGCTGGAGGAGGACGGCGTCGGCTCGGACGAGCGGAAGCGCAGGATCGAGGGCGAGCTCGACGTCGGCCGGTCCGAGCGAGAGCTCGTCGAGGGCTGCGAGCAGCACGCCCGCGGCATCGACGGGCGCGAGCGAGACCCCGAGCACGCCGGCCTGCACGCGGCTCACGTCCAGGAGGTCGGTCACGAGCGCCGTCAGCGTCGCGAGACTCTCGTCGGCCGTGTCGACGAGCTCGCGGCGGTCCTCGGCCGACAGCGGCGGACCGTCTGCGCGAAGGCCGCCCACGGCGGCCACCGCCGCGGCGAGCGGCCGGCGCAGATCGTGGCTGACCGCCGACAGCAGGGCGCTGCGCACGAGATCGGTCTCGGCGAGCGCGCCGGCCTCGCGCGCCGCCTCGGCGAGATCGCTGTGCTCGAGCGCGGCGGCGAGCTGTGCGACGATCGCGTCGAGCAGTCGCCGTTGCGAGGCGTCCACATCCGCCCCGTTCAGCTCCAGGACGGCGCGCACGGCATCCGGCGCTCCCGCGTCGCCGACGGGGATGCGGGTCGTCGTGCCGTCGGGCGCGGGCTCCCCGGCCGCGGCGACGACGGTCCCGTCTCGGCGCACGAGCCGGACCTGCGACATCCGGAACGCCTCTCGCGTGCTCCCGACGAGAGCGGGGACGGCGCTCTCGCCGCGCAGGACGCTGCCCGCGACCGTCGCGAGCAGTTCGGACTCGGCTGCCGCGCGCTGCGCGGCGCGCGTGCGGCGGGCCGCCTGGTCGACGACCCAGCTCACGAGCACGGCGATCACGATGTAGAGCAGGAGCGACACCGCGTGAGAGGGATCGGCGATCGCGATGTCGTTCAGCGGTGCGACGAGGAGGAAGTCGAGCGTGAGACCCGACAGGACGGCGGCGAACAGCGCCGGCCAGATGCCGCCGATGAGGGCGACCACCACGACGAGGAGCTGGTAGGCCAGCACGTCGGCCGTAATCGTGTCGTCGCGTCTCACGCTGAACAGGAGCCACGACAGCAGCGGCCCGCCCAGGATCGCGACGGCGAAGCCCAGGACGCGGCGCCGGACGCTCAGCGCCCCGCCGCGCACGCGCAGCATCTCGAACGCCGTGCCGACGCCGGGTGCCCCCACGCGCCGCTCCCGCTTTGCCACTGCGCCCCCGGCCGGCTCAGGCCCGCGAGAGCGCGTCCTCGAACGCGACCCATGCGAGCATCGCGCACTTCACCCGGGCGGTGTACTTCGACACCCCCGACAGGGCGGCGGCATCCCCGAACTCGTCCTCGTCGAGCAGGACGGTGCCGCGAGAGCGCAGCGCCTCGCGGAAGTGGTTGACGAGGACGGATGCCTCGCCCCGCGGCAGCTCGCGGACGACGCCGTCCGGGTCCTTCGCGACGAGCTCGGCGAGCATCGACGCCGACGCCTGCGAGATCGAGCATCCCGCGCCCTCCCACGTCACATCGCGCACGACGTCGCCGTCGACGCGGACGCGCACCTCGATCTCGTCGCCGCAGATGGGATTGCGCTGGTGCGAGCTGGCCGTCGCGCCCTCCTCGGGGGCGAGGCCGAACCCCACGCGGCGCTTCGCGTGGTCGAGGATGAGCTCCTGATACAGCGCGTCGAGGCTCATCGCGCGACTCCGAAGAACGAGCGGATGCCCGACACGGCGTCGAGGAAGGCGTCGACGTCGGACGCGGAGTTGTAGAGCGCGGCGCTCGCGCGCACCGATGCCGTCATGCCGAAGCGGCGGTGCAGCGGCTGTGCGCAGTGGTGGCCGACGCGCACCGCGATGCCCCGCGCGTCGAGGAACTGCCCGGCATCGTGCGCGTGCACCCCGTCGACCTCGAACGCGCACAGCGCGACCCGCTCGGCGCCGTCGGCGTCGCCGAGGAGGCGGATGCCGGGGATCTCGCGCAGACCCGCACGCATGCGCTGCTCGAGCGCCGTCTCGTGCGCGTGGACGGCGTCCATCCCGATGCCGTCGAGGTAGCGGACGGCCGCGGCGAGCCCGATGGCCTGCGAGACGGGCTGCGTGCCCGCCTCGAACCGCTGCGGCGGCGGAAGGTACTCGGCCTCGTCGAGCGTGACGGTCGTGATCATCGACCCGCCCGTGAGGAACGGAGGAAGCGCCTCCAGCACGTCGCCGCGCCCGTAGAGGCCCCCGATGGCGTACGGCCCGAGCATCTTGTGACCCGAGAACACGGCGAGGTCGACGTCGAGCGCAGGCAGGTCGAGGGGGACGTGCGGCGCGGACTGGCACGCGTCGAGCACCGTGAGGGCTCCGGCATCCCTCGCGAGCGCGACGAGGGCCGCGACCGGGTTGACGATCCCGAGAACGTTCGACACGTGCGGGAACGCGACGACGCGTGTGCGGGCGCCGATGATCTCGGCGGCGCCGTCGAGATCGAGGGTGCCGTCGTCGCGGACGGGGATGTGCCGCAGCACGGCGCCCGTGCGGGCGGCGAGCTCCTGCCACGGGATGAGGTTCGCGTGGTGCTCGGTCTCGGTCACGACGAGCTCGTCGCCCGGCCTCAGGGCGAACCGGGCGCTGGCGGGAGCGCCGCGCCCGAGCGACGCGTTGCCGAGGGAGTACGCGACGAGATTGAGGCCCGCCGTCGCGCCGCTCGTCCACACGAGCTGCTCGGGGGCCGCCCGGACGAACCCGGCGACGGTCTCGCGGGCCTCTTCGAACAGGACGGTCGCCTCGGCGGCGAGCGTGTGCGCGCCGCGGTGCACGGCCGCGTTGGCGGAGGTGAGGAATCCGACCTCGGCGTCGATGACGGCCTGCGGCTTCTGGCTCGTCGCGGCGGAGTCGAGATAGACGAGCCCGTCGTGGGAGGCCAGGAGCGGGAAGTCCGCCTTGAGGGCCGTCGCGTCGAGGGTCGTGGAGCTCATCCATCCAGGCTACGCGGGATGCCGCGCCCCCGGGCCGGCGGACCTCCGTCGCATGTCACGGCCCTTCGAGGCTCGACCTCTCCGTGATCGAGACCGGGCCGGTCGCGGGCTCGAACGGCTGACCCGCCCGCTCCTGTCCGGGAAGCGGCCGCGACCGGCGTCCGTAGATGAGCTCGGACGAGTCGAGCAGCCACGGCACGAGCGTGATCGTGACGCCGTGGATCAGCATGAGCTGCTGCGCGATGCGCCGTGCGCGCCGGTTGTGCAGGAGCGTCTCCCACCAGTGGCCGACGATGTACTGGGGCAGGTACACGGTCACGACCGACGCGCCGTGCTTCTCGCGGTACTGCGTGATGAACTCGGCGATGGGCTGCGCGTAGTACCGGTACGGAGAGTCGATGATCGCGAGGGGGACCGGCATCCCGTGCTCCTTCCACTCCCGCTGCAGCGCGTCGGTGTCGGACTTCGTGACGCTGACGTGGATCGCGAGCGTCTTGTCGTGCTTCGCCGCGAGGGCGTAGTCGATCGCCTTCGCGACGGGCTTCTGCAGGCGATTGACGAGGATGAGCGCGAGATCGCCCGTCGAGCCGAAGCGGGTCCGGTCGTCCATCGCGATCTCGTGCTCGACATCCCGGTAGTACCGGTTCACGCCGATCATGAGCGTCGCGATGATCGGGATGGCGAGGAAGACGAGCCATGCGCCGTGCGTGAACTTCGTGATCGTGACGATGACGAGCACGAGGACGGTCAGCGTCGCGCCGATCGAGTTGATGACGAGACCCTTGCGCAGGGCGAAGGTCTCGGCCCGCACGGCCTCCTCGGCCCTGGCCGCCTTCGAGAACCCGCGGATCTGGCCGAGCCCGCGCAGCCAGTGCCGGATCATGCCGATCTGCCCGAGCGAGAACGAGACGAAGACGCCGATGATGTATAGCTGGATGAGGTTCGTGAGGTTGGCCTGGTAGACGACCAGCACGGCGATCGCGACGATGCCCAGGATGATCATGCCGTTCGAGTACACGAGGCGGTCGCCCCGCGTGTTGAGCGCCTTCGGGGCGTAGCCGTCCCGCGCGAGCACCGAGCCCAGCAGCGGGAACCCGTTGAACGCCGTGTTCGCGGCCAGGAGCAGGACGCACGCCGTCGCCGCCTGCACGATGAAGAACGGGATCGAGCCTGCGCCGAACGTCGCGGCCGCGACCTGCGCCATGAGACTCGGCTGCACGAGGCTCTCGCAGTCGAAGCCGACGAGGTGGCAGGGGTTCTCGGCGTAGTGCACGCCCGAGACGAGCGCGATCGTCGTCAGCCCCGCGAACAGCAGGATCGCGATCGTCCCCATGAGGGTCAGCGTGGTCTGGGCGTTGCGGATCTTGGGCCTGCGGAACGCCTGGATGCCGTTCGAGACCGCCTCGACTCCCGTGAGGGCGGAGCATCCGCTCGAGAAGGCCCGGAGCACGAGGAGGATGACCGCGACCTGTGTGAGGTCGTCCGCCTGCACGGCGAACCCGGCGCTCGAGGCGACGGGCGGATCGCCCAGGGCCCACCGGACCAGCCCGACGACGATCATGACGCCGACCGAGCCGATGAACACGTACGTCGGGATCGCGAAGGCGCGGGACGCCTCGCGCACTCCCCGCAGGTTCACGATGACGACCAGGACGACGAACCCCACGGCGAGCTCGACCCGGACGGGGTCCAGCGACGGGATCGCCGAGATGATGTTGTCGACTCCCGAGGCGACCGACACCGCGACGGTGAGGACGTAGTCGACCAGGAGTGCGGCGGCGACCACGACGCCGGGCACCTCGCCGAGGTTCGTGCGGGCGACCTCGTAGTCTCCGCCGCCGGACGGGTACGCCTTGACGAGCTGCCGGTAGCTCAGCACCACGACGACGAGGAGGACGATGACGGCGGCTGCGACCCATGGGCTGAACGCGAGGAACGCCGTGCCGCCCACGAGCAGGATCATGAGCAGCTCCTGCGGAGCGTACGCGACGGAGGAGAGCGCGTCCGACGCGAAGATCGGCAGTGCCATGCGCTTCTGCAGCAGGTGCTCGTCGGCGTGCTCGGAGGAGAGAGGATCGCCGATCAGGAGGCGTTTCGCGATCGGTGTCTCGGTGATCGGCGCGTCTGTTGCCTGGTCGCGGCTGTCGTTCGTCACGGCGGGCGATGTTACCTGTGGGGATTCTATGGGGCCGGGTCCGGACGGGGATCCTCACGAAATCCTTACGGCCGCCGCCCTCCCGGCGCTCGCCGCGACGCGTTCAGGCGAGGAACTCGCGAGCCGCGACGACCAGAGCATCGACCCCGCGCTCGATCGTCGGGTGGAGGACGGGCGCGAAGTACGGCGAGTGGTTGGTGGGGATGTCGGACGCGATGCGGTCCGCCGCGAGGGCGGCCGCGTAGACGGCCGGGTCGACGCCGCCCCAGAACCAGAACACGAGCGGCACTCCCGCCTCCCGGGCGAACCACGAGACGTCCTCCGATCCCGTGAACATGCCGGGGTCGACGACGGTTCCCTCGCCGAAGGCCCTGTCGAACGCGAGGGTCAGTCGCGCGGTCGCATGGACGTCGTTGATCGTCGGGGGGAGCGTGTGGTCGACGTCGATGACCGGCGGCTCGTCGGCACCGGATGCCGCGGCCTCCGCCCGCACGACGCGCTCGACCTTCGCGAGCACGCGCTCACGCGCCGCGTCGTCGGGGTACCGAAGGCTCAGCTCGAGCCGGGCCTCGGCGGGGATGATGTTGTGCTTGAGTCCCGCGTGGATGGAGCCGACCGTCACGACCGCGACGTCCCGGGGGTCGACCTCGCGCGACACGATCGTCTGCAGCCGCATGACGGTCGCCGCCGCCATGACGACGGGGTCGATCGTCGCGTGCGGGCGTGAGCCGTGCCCGCCGCGGCCGAGGAGCGTCACGGTCAGGGCGTCGGATGCGGCCATCTGGGTTCCCGAGCGCACGCCGATCGTGCCGGCGGGCAGCGGGGTGACGTGCTGGCCGAGCACGATGTCGGGCCTGGGGAAGCGGTCGAGCACGCCGTCGGCGATCATCGCCCGCGCACCCGCGCCGTGCTCCTCGGCGGGCTGGAAGACGGCCACGACCGTGCCCGACCACGTGTCCGTCGCGCTCGCGAGTCGTTCGAGGGCTCCCAGCAGCGCCGTCACGTGCAGGTCGTGGCCGCATGCGTGCATGACGGGGACGTCGTTGCCCGCGGGATCCGTGCCCCGTGCCGTCGATGCGTACTCGAGGCCCGTGAGCTCTCGCACGGGCAGCCCGTCCATGTCGGCGCGCAGCCATACGACGGGCCCCTCGCCGTTGCGGACGACCGCCGCGATCCCGGTCCTGCCGATGCCCTCCTCGAACTCGATGCCGAGCTCGGCGAGGTGCCGCGCGACGACCCCCGCCGTGCGGGTCTCCTGGAAGGACAGCTCGGGATGCCGGTGCAGGTCGACGTACAGGGCTTCGAGGTCGATCGTCATGCGGAGAGCCTACGCGGGCCGCGGCATCCGTCCTCTCCTTGGCCGGTCCGCCCGCGTCAGGAAGCCAGGCGAGCCGTCGAGCCGCGCACGATGAGCTCGAACGGCAGAGGCCCCGGCGGGACGGGCGCGGACCCGGCGTCCTTCGCCTCGAGCTCGGCGAGGATCGCGTCGGCGGCGCGCTCGCCCTGGCCCAGGGGGAACTGGTCGACCGTCGTGAGACGGAAGAAGTCCCCGAGCTCATGGCCGTCGATGCCGACGATCGAGAGGTCCTCCGGCACGCGGTACCCGAGGTCGCGCGCGGCGAGGAGGGCCCCGATCGCCATCTCGTCCGACGCGGCGAAGATCGCGGTGGGGCGCTCGCCGGGGCGTCCGAGCAGCTGCTTGGCCGCGCGGAAGCCGCCGGCGACCGTGAAGTCGGCGGGCTCGTAGAGGGCCGAGCGGTCGGGGATGCCGGCATCCGCGAGCGCGTGCTCGAAGCCCTGGCGGCGATGCGTCGGGATGTGGAAGTCGATGTCGAACTCGGGGCTCGCGCCGATGTGCGCGATCTCGCGGTGCCCGAGGGCGAGCAGATGCTCCGTCGCGAGGCGCGCGACGGCGAGGTCGTCGACCGTGAGGGTCGTGAGCCGGGCGTTCGGCCCGCCGATGGCGATGACGGGAAGCCCCAGCTCGAGAAGCCGGTCGGTCTCCTGCTCGCCCAGCTCGATCGAGATCGCGATGACGCCGTCCACGCGCTGGCGGCGCAGGAACGTCTCGAAGATGCTGCGCCGCGCGTCGCGATCGGCCGTCAGGTTGTAGAGCGTGATGTCGTAGCCGCGGCGCGTGAGGGCCGACGCGACGCCGCTCAGGACCGTCGAGAAGAACCAGCGGTCGAGGTACGGCACGAGCACGCCGATGTTGCGCGTCCGCCCCGATGCGAGGCTCGACGCGGACGACGACACGACGTAGCCGAGGGCTTTCGCGGCGCTCTCCACCCGCGCACGCGTGACATCGGACACGTGTCCGCGACCGCTGAGGGCCCGCGAGACGGTCGCCGTCGAGACGCCCGCGTGACGGGCGACGTCATCGATGCTGACCACGACTGCCGCCTTCCGGCTCGGGTTGTTCAGTCCAGGACGAACCATACCGTCGTGTCGGGGGCGACGATCGAGCCCTCGACGGCGGCGCTCGCCGCGACGACGCGCGCCGCGCCGCCCGCGATCGACAGGTCGAACGGGTCCTCGCCCAGGTTCGCGACGACGTGGAGGCGCTCGCCGCGGCGCAGCGCCACGACGTCGTCGCCCCACTCGAGCCACTCCAGCCGCACGTCCTCGTCGCCCAGGTCCTCCGTGCGGCGCACAGCGAGGAGGTGCTCGTACAGCGAGAGCGTCGATCCGGGCGCATCGCGCTGCACGTCGCGCGCGTGCTCGGCCCACTCGGCGGGCTGAGGCAGCCACGAGGCACCCGTCGGGCTGAAGCCGTAGGCGGGCGCGGCGGCGTCCCACGGCAGCGGGACGCGGCATCCGTCGCGCCCGTAGCGCTCGCCCGCCGTGCGGAACCACGTCGGGTCCTGACGCGCGTCGTCGGGGATGTCGATGACCTCGGGGAGCCCGAGCTCCTCGCCCTGGTACAGGTACGCCGAGCCCGGGAGCGCGAGCATGAGCGCCGTCGCGGCCCGTGCGCGCCGCAGTCCCAGCTCGGCGATCGGCTTGCCGGGGGAGTCCGGGCCGATCCCGTGTCCCTGAGGGTTCTCGGCGGTCAGCGCGAGCCGCGACGCGTGCCGGACGACGTCGTGGTTCGAGAGCACCCACGTGCTGGGCGCGCCGACGGCGGAGTACGCGCGCAGCGACTCGGCGATGACGGCGCGGAGCTGGGCGGCATCCCATTCCGTCTCGAGGTACTCGAAGTTGAAGGCCTGATGCATCTCGTCGTGACGCACCCACAGGGCCGTCTGCTCGATCGTCGGCAGCCACGCCTCGGCGCACAGCGCGCGGTCGCCGTCGTACTCGGCGAGCACGGCACGCCAGTCGCGGTAGACCTCGTGGACGCCCGGCTGACCCCAGTACGGGACGGACGCGTCGTCTCCGCCCATCGAGCCGGAGGCGGGGTCGGGCGTGTAGTCGGGGAGGCCGTCCTCCTTGACCAGGCCGTGCGCGACGTCGACGCGGAACCCGTCGACTCCGCGATCGAGCCAGAAGCGCAGGATGCGGCGGAACTCCGCCCACACCTCGGGGTTCGACCAGTCGAAGTCGGGCTGCGACGAGTCGAACAGGTGCAGGTACCACTGCCCCGGCGTGCCGTCCGCCTCCGTGACGCGCGTCCACGCGGGGCCGCCGAACACGGACTCCCAGTTGTTGGGCGGCAGCCGGCCTTCGTCGCCCTTGCCGTCGCGGAACATGTAGCGACCGCGCTCGGGCGAGCCGGGAGCGGCCGCGAGCGCCTGCTGGAACCACGCGTGCTGGTCGGACGAGTGGTTGGGCACGAGATCCACGATGACCCGGATGCCGCGCCCGTGCGCCTGCGCGAGCATCTCGTCGAAGTCGGCCAGCGTGCCGAAGAGCGGATCGACGTCGCAGTAGTCGGAGACGTCGTAGCCGGCATCCCTCTGCGGCGACCGCATGAACGGCGAGAGCCAGATCGCGTCGATGCCGAGCCGCTGCAGGTCGTCGAGGTGCGCCGTCACCCCGGGGAGGTCGCCGATGCCGTCTCCCGAGCTGTCGGCGAACGAGCGCGGGTAGATCTGGTAGATGACGGCGGTGCGCCACCACTCGCGAGAAGCCATGCGGAACAGGCTACATGCAAGCGCTTGCAGGTCGCGTCCCCGCGTAGTCTGGGCCCGTGCAGACACCCGAGCTCGCCCGCGCCGAATCGCTCATCAGGACGATCCCCGACTACCCCGAGCCCGGTGTCCTCTTCCGCGACATCACGCCGCTGCTCGCGGATGCCGAAGCGCTCCGCGCGACGATCGACGCCATGATCGAGCCGTTCGCGGGGCAGTTCGACGTCGTCGCGGGCATCGAGGCGCGGGGGTTCCTGCTCGCGGGCGCCGTCGCGATGGCGGCGGGCGTGGGACTCGTTCCGATCCGCAAGGCGGGCAGGCTGCCGCGGCCCGCGGCATCCGTCTCGTACGCCCTCGAGTACGGCACGGCCACGATCGAGGCGCACGACGACATCGCGGACGGCACGCGCGTGCTGCTCGTCGACGACGTGCTCGCGACGGGCGGCACGATCCAGGCCGCCCATGCTCTCGTGCCCGCGCTCGGGGGAGTCGTCGTCGCGACGAGCGTGCTCATGGAGCTCGTGGCCCTCGGCGGCCGCGCGATCGTGCCGGACGTGCACGCGCTGTTCGCGGCCTGAACCGGCGCCGTCACCCGGCCCGCACGCGCCGCCCTCGCACGTGGACGGCGGCGACGGATGCCTCGCGCATGCCGAGCAGCAGCGTGAACAGGTGCGACTTCGGCCCCTGCTCGGCTGCGAACGCGAGGGTCTGCGCGAACCCCTCCTGCCGTGACGGGTCGATCACGACGAAGTCGGCCTCCTTGCCGACGTCGAAATTGCCGAAGACGTCCTCCTGATCGAGCGCCCGCGCACCTGCGAGCGTGCCGAGGAACAGCAGCTGCGCGGGATCGAGCGCCTTCGCGAGCAGCCCCTCCTCGCTCATGTGCGCCTTGTACGC
Source organism: Microbacterium ulmi (assembly GCF_011759705.1). Lineage (GTDB taxonomy): Bacteria > Actinomycetota > Actinomycetes > Actinomycetales > Microbacteriaceae > Microbacterium > Microbacterium ulmi. The sequence continues at coordinate 1,453,385 of NZ_JAAOZF010000001.1, forward strand.
GTCGTTGAGGACGCGCGGGATGAGCCACTCGTCGCCTGCGCCGACGTCGGTGCCCATCGAGACCGTGACCCCCGCGCGCACGGTGCGCCGCCACGGCATCGTGCCGCTGCCGAGGAAGAACTGCGACGTCGGGCAGTGCGCGATCGACGATCCCGTCTCGGCGAGCCGCGCGAGCTCGCGGTCCTGCGTGTGCACCGCATGGGCCAGGATGCTGCGCCGCCCCAGCAGCGTCTCTCCGCCGCGCTCGGAGCCGGGGAGGAAGCGGCCGTCGTACGTGTCGAGGTAGTCCCGCACGCCGAACAGGTCGCGCACGACCGCGATCTCGCCGTCGCCGGGCCGGTTGTTCTCGTTGAGATGCGAGTGGAAGTACACGCCGGCCTCGCGCGCCGAGCCGTAGAGGTCGCCGAGGCGGCGCAGCGTCTCGGTCGTGACCGAGAGGCTGAACCGCGGCACGACGGCGACCTGCGCGAGCGCGCGCCGCGCGTCGAGCACCCGTCCGGTCGCCTCGACGCCGTGCCAGCGGGCGATCTCGTCGGCCGTGAGCTCGATCGCGGCATCCTCGCTCGTCATGAGGGCCGCCGCCGACGGCGGGCCTGCGGTCTGGATGCCGCGTCCGCTCACGATGCGCAGCCCCGCCTCGAGGGTTCGCGAGAACAGCGCGTCCTGCGCCGCGGGGAACGCCGATCCGAAGACGAGCGCCGCCGTCGTGCCGACCGCGATGCGGCGCCCGACGAAGGCGCGCGCGACGAGGTCGGCGTAGACGGGATCGGCCAGGCGCGTCTCGGCGGGGAAGACGCACCGCTCGAGCCACTCGAGCAGCTCGCCGCCGCCGTAGGCGGCGGTCGTGAACGTCTGCGGGAAGTGCAGGTGCGTGTCGACGAAGCCCGGGACGAGGCATCCGCCCGTCTCCACCACGGTGTCGGCCGTGAGGGATGCCGGCACGTCGGCCCACGCTCCCGCGTACGCCACGCGTCCGTGCGCGTCGACGACGAGCGCGCCGTCGGGCACCGAGACGAGCGCCTTGCGCGACCGCTGCAGCGACGGCGCTCCCGCGATGTGGACGACGTGCCCTCGATAGATCGTCACGGCGCACCGTCCTTTCCTCTCCCCAGACTGGAGGGGCCGGATTGCGGGGAGGTTTCCGCCGGTAAATCCCTCGTTGCGGATGCCGGGGGCATCTCCCGCGCGGTCGCCTCGGGCGCGTACCTTCGTGCCACGGCGACGGGGCGTGGCCGCGCATCATGCCCCGTCACCAGGGGACCGCCCGACCGGAGGGATCGTGATGGCCACGACGGAGCAGGACGTCATGCCCGACACGAAGGCGGCCCGCCGCGCGGCCCGCACGTCCGACAACTCCGTCGACGGCATCCCCCCGCTCGCGCGGCTGTTCCCGCTGGGACTCCAGCACGTGCTCGCGCTCTATGCGGGCGCCGTCGCCGTGCCGCTCATCGTCGGCGGGGCCCTCGGCTACTCGTCGGCCGACCTCGCCTTCCTCATCAGCGCCGACCTCTTCATCGCGGGCATCGCGACGATCGTCCAGTCGATCGGGTTCTGGCGCTTCGGCGTGCGGCTGCCGCTCATGCAGGGCGTCACGTTCGCCGCCGTCGGGCCCATGATCGCGATCGGCCAGCAGCACGGCATCACGACGATCTTCGGATCGGTCATCGCGTGCGGCCTGTTCATGGTCCTCATCGCGCCGTTCTTCGCGCAGCTGCTGCGCTTCTTCCCGCCGATCGTCACGGGCACGGTCATCCTCATCATCGGCCTGTCGCTGATGCGCGTCGCAGCGGGCTGGATCACGACCGGCTCGACGCCGGAGAACCCGGGCGCACCGCCGATCAACGTCGCCTTCGCGTTCGGAACGCTCCTGTTCATCGTGCTCGTCGAGCGGTTCGCGCCTGCAGCCTTCGCCCGCCTCTCGGTGCTCCTCGGCCTCGTCGTGGGAACCGTCGTCGCGCTGCTCGTGCCCGGCATGGTCGACTGGTCGGGGGTCGCGGACGCCGGATGGTTCGCGCTCGTGACGCCGTTCCACTTCGGGCTGCCGGCGTTCGAGCTCGCATCGATCGTCTCGATGATCGTCGTCGGCGTCGTCATCATGACCGAGACGACGGGCGACATGATCGCCGTCGGCGAGATCGTCGAGAAGCCCGTCACGCGCAGACAGCTGGCCGACGGCCTGCGCGCGGACGGCCTCGGCACGGTGCTCGGCGGGATCTTCAACACGTTCCCCTACACGGCATTCGCGCAGAACGTCGGGCTCGTCTCCCTGACGGGGGTCAGATCGCGCTACGTCGCGACGATGGCGGGCGCGATCCTCGTCGTCCTCGGCCTCATCCCCAAGGTCTCCGCCGTCGTCGAAGGGGTTCCGCGCGCCGTCCTGGGCGGGGCCGGCATCGCGCTGTTCGGCATGGTGGCGGCATCCGGGATCCGCACGCTCGCGAAGGTCAGGTTCAACAACAAGAACGTCCTGATCGTCGCCCTCTCGGTCGGCGTCGCGCTGCTGCCGACCGTGACCCCCACGATCTACGACGAGTTCCCCTCGTGGTTCCAGCTCATCTTCGACTCCGGCATCTCGGCGGGCGCGATCGTCGCGATCCTTCTCAACCTCCTGCTCAACACGAGCGAGCTGCGCGCCGAGCACGCGGACGACCCCAGGATCGGCGCCTTCGACGGCGTGCGCGGACCCGCCGCCGCAGCGCTCGTGCACCCCGAGGCGGAGGGCACGGGTCTCATCGACACCGTCGTTCTCGACGAAGACCGGGAAGTGGCCGACCCGAGAGCCTAGGAAGGACTCGGCGCGGGGGTCAGAGCGCCCCCGCGCCGAGGTTGACGGGACTGCCCTCGATGTTGCCGACGATGCCGCGGATGATCCCCGCGCCGTCGGAGCCGCGCAGGCTGTCGTACCAGGCCCTCGTCACGTCGGGGTCGTAGCCGTGCGTCTCGTCGCCGCGGCGCCGCGCGCGCAGCACGAGGTCGCCCGCGCGCTCCGTGCGGGCCCGCTCGTAGCGCGCGAGGGTGTCTTCGACGCTCACCGTGTTGGTGGCGAACACGATGCCGAGCACGAAGGCGTCCTCGAGGGCCGAGCACGCGCCCTGGCCGATGTCGGGCGCCGTGTTGTGCGCGGCGTCGCCGAGGATCGCGACGCGGCCGCGCACCCACGTGTGGAACGGATCGATGTCCCAGATCTCGACGCGGTTGAGCGAGACGGCCGGATCGATCGCGGCCAGGAGCGCCTGCACGCCGGGCGCCCATCCGCCGAAGGCCTCGAGGAGGGGAGCCTTGCCGTCGGAGCGGTCGTACGGGAGCCCCGCAGGCTGCGGGATGTCGAACCAGAAGTAGAAGCGGTCGTCCGCGACGGGCATGACGGCGGCGCGCCTGCCCTCCGCGACGTACGTCGTCCAGTGGTCGGCCGGGCCGATCGCGGAGTCGACGGGGACGAGGCCGTTGAAGTTCGTGTACCCCGAGTAGGTGCGCTCGATCCTCGGCTCGGCCTGCGTGACGTAGTCCCGTGTGATCGACCGCGCTCCGTCGGCGCCGAGAAGCAGATCGGCGGTGTCGGTAGAGCCGTCGGCGAACGTCGCCGTGACTCGGCCGTCCTGTTCGTCCAGCGAGACCATCCGGCGGCCCAGACGGATGTCGTCGAGCCCGAAGCGCTCCATGAGCAGCGCCTGCAGATCTGCGCGGGCGACGGGATAGGGCCGCTGTCCCGTCTGCGTCGTGACCGGCGCGAGGCTGAACCGGGTGAGCAGCTCGCCGGTGTGCCCGTCGAGATACGCCATGTGGTCCATGCGACCGCCGAGGGCCGCGACCTCGTCGCCGAGCCCGAGCCAGTTGAGCACCTTGACGCCGTTGGACCACAGCGAGAGCGCCGCTCCTACGGGCCTGTTCTCGCGCATCTGGTCGTAGATCACGACGTCGTGTCCGAGACGCTTGAGCGCGATCCCGGCGCTCGTCCCGCCGATTCCCGCGCCGATGATGATGATCCTCATGACGGCACGCTACGGATGCCGTGTCACGGCGTCGTTTCGCGTCGGTGAAGACGCCGTGGCGGCGGTCAGCTCCCGCGGTAGGTCGAGTAGGCGAACGGGCTGAGCAGCAGCGGAACGTGGTAGTGCCGGCTCGACCCGTCGTCGGCGACCTCGACCGCGAACGTCACCGCGACGAACGGATAGAACGCGGCCGTGCCCTGCTCGGCGAAGTACTCGCGCGTGAGGAACGTGATCGTGTAGTCGCCGGCCGTCAGCTGCTCGGGCCCCAGCGACGCGCGGCCGTCGGGGTCGGTCACCGCCTGCGCGACGATCGTGCCGGAGGTCGCTGCGACGCCGTCGCCGGACGCCGTGGCCAGCACGACCCGGATTCCCGCGGCGGGGCGGCCGGCGGAAGCGTCGAGCACGTGGGTCGTGACATGGCTGGTCATGACGGGATCCTCTCGTCGGCGATCGTCGATCGCAGTCGCAGCAGCGCGATCTCGGCGAGCTGCCCGATCGCCTCGCGTGTCTCGTCAGCAGGATCGCTGCCGAGGCGCCGGTCGAGCGCGGCGAGGATCTCTTCCGGTGCACGCCCTGCCGCGCGGATGAGGAACACCCGTCCGAATCGGTCCTCGTAGGCGGCGTTGCCGGCGGAGATGCGCGCCGCGATGTCGTCGCCGGCGGTCGCCATGGCGGCCTGCTCGCTGCGGGATGCCGCGGCCTCGGCATCGTCGCCGCGCGGCCGCTCGCCGATGCGCGGATGGTGTGCGAGGGCTGCGTCGAGGTCGGCGCGGGTCCACGCGGATGCCGCATCCGCCGCCTTCTGCGCGAGGTCGCCGGCTGTTGGATACGGCCGCCCGGCCACGACGGCATCGACCCACGCAGGGATGGCGGCCCACACCGAGACGACGCGGGTCGCCTCGGCCGCCGGCAGAGCGTTGAACTCGGCGAGATGCATGCGGCTCACGGTAGCGCGGTCGCGTTTCCCCAGGATTGCGGCGTGACTCTCCTCGTGCGAAGCCTCGGGCGCGCGGTCAGCGCTCCGCGTGCACGATGAGCCACTGTGCGACGGCGTCCTCGTCGCCGGCGTTGTGGATGCGGTGCGGCCGAGAGCAGGGGAAGCTGATGGCGTCGCCGGGGCGGAGTACGACCTTCTCCTCCTCGAAGTCGATCGTCAGCTCGCCTGAGCTGACCCGTCCGATCTCGTAGCCGTCGTGGCGGAACAGCTCGGCCTCGGCGTGGGCGCTGCTGCCGGGAGGGTACGTCGACTCGAAGTAGTCGACGCCGGGCGTGCGACCGGGCGAGAGCCGGCGGAACAGCACGCCGCTGCCGAGCGTGACGACCGACGAGTGACCCGCGCGCTCGAGCGCGAAGCCTCCGATCGTCGCCTCGATCTCGGCGATCACGTCGGCCTTCGCGTCGAAGACGGAAGCCAGCGGAACCCCCAGCGCGTCTGTGATCGCGATGAGCCGCGACACGCTCGGCTGCAGCACGCCCCGCTCGATCTGCGACACGGCGCTCGGCGAGATGCCGAGCGACTCGGCGAGCTGGCGGGCAGACATCCCCTGCTCCCGGCGCAGCGCGCGCAGGCGGCTGCCGACGTCGGGCGGCGAGTCGCCGAGGTCGGGCGCGTCTGCGCCCGCGGGCACGGCGCCGACGGCGTCCGGGTGTGGGTGCGTGCTCGCCATGCGAAGCATCCTAACCATCGTCCTGGGCCAAGGCTGTGAAGGCGTGACTTCACACACCCGTTACACGACCGAAATCAGCGAGAGAACGTGAAGCAATAGCTTCACTCACAAGAACCACCCGGCCGCGGACTCCACGTCGTGGTCATTCCCCTCAATGACCCGGGCGCGCTGCGCCCCATTCCCCTGGGAGGTCCCATGGCAGAGTCACCCGCGGCATCCGACGCCGCACCGTTCACGAAGCCGCACGACATCGTCGAGGCCGCAGGCCTCCCGATCGGTGCGGGAAACATGAAGCCGGAGTACGACCTGCGACTCGCGAACGAAGACCTCGCGCCGCTGCGCAAGCAGACGTGGTCGTCGTACAACATCTTCGCGTTCTGGATGTCCGACGTGCACTCCGTGGGAGGCTACGTCACCGCGGGCTCGCTGTTCGCCCTCGGCATCGCGAGCTGGCAGGTGCTGCTCGCTCTCCTGATCGGCATCGTCATCGTGCAGGTGTTCGTCAATCTCGTCGCCAAGCCCAGCCAGAGGACGGGGGTGCCCTTCCCCGTCGTCAACCGGGCGATCTTCGGCATCCGCGGCGCGAACATCCCCGCCATCATCCGCGGGCTCATCGCGATCGCCTGGTACGGAGTGCAGACGTTCCTGGCCGCCGAGTCGCTGAACATCGTGTTCCTGAAGTTCATCCCCGCCAGCGCCGAGCTGCTCGAGCACAGCTTCCTCGGCCTCTCGGCGCTCGGCTGGATCTCCTACGCGATCCTGTGGGTCGCGCAGGCGGCGCTGTTCTGGCGTGGGATGGAGGTCATCCGCCGCTTCATCGACTTCGCGGGCCCCGCCGTCTACGTCGTCATGATCGTGCTCGCCGTCTATCTCGTCTCGCAGGCGGGATGGCAGAACATCGGCCTGGACCTGTCGGTCGGCGAGCCGCTGGACTTCTGGGCGTCGATCCCGGTCATGCTCACGGCGATCGCGATCGTCGTGTCGTACTTCTCCGGACCGATGCTCAACTTCGGCGACTTCGCGCGGTACGGAAGGTCGTTCGCGGCGGTCAAGCGGGGCAACCTCCTGGGTCTGCCGATCAACTTCCTGTTCTTCTCCCTGCTCACCGTCATCACCGCCTCCGCGACGGTGCCGGTGTTCGGGCGCCTCATCACCGACCCCATCCAGACGGTGCAGGAGATCGACACCGTCTTCGCGGTGCTTCTCGGCGGCCTCACGTTCGTCATCGCGACGGTCGGCATCAACATCGTCGCGAACTTCATCTCTCCCGCGTTCGACTTCTCGAACGTCGCGCCCCGCAAGATCTCGTGGCGCATGGGAGGCATGATCGCCGCCGTCGGGTCGGTCCTGCTGACACCGTGGAACTGGTACTCGAACGACACCGCGATCCACTACACGCTCGGCCTGCTGGGAGCCCTCATCGGTCCGCTGTTCGGCATCCTCATCGCGGGCTACTACGTCGCCGCGCACCAGCGGATCAAGGTCGACGCGATGTACACGATGGACCAGGCCGGGCCGTACTGGTACCGCAGGGGCTACAACCCCAACGCCGTGAAGGCGATCCTCGCGGCGGGCATCCCGACCGTCATCCTGGGCGTCTTCCCGAAGCTGTTCGCAGACATGGGGCTGTTCGACATCTCGTGGATCGGCAACTACACGTGGTTCATCGGCTGCGGGCTCGGCTACGCCCTGTTCATCCTGTTCGAGCGCCTCGACCCGAAGGTGCCGACGTTCGAGGGCGAGGAGGGCGTGTCCGACGGCACCGTCGACGGCGCGGCGGCGACGGCACAGTCCGAGCCGCCCGCGATCTCGGCCGAGATCCCGGTACATGAGGCGACCCGGTGAGGATCACCCTCATCAACCCCAACACCTCCCTGGCGATGACCGCGAAGATCGCGGCCGCCGCCGGGGAGGTCGCGGGGCCCGGAGTCGAGATCGCCGCGGTCTGCCCCGACGACGGGCCCGCGGCGATCGAGAGCCACGTCGACGAGGCCCGCGCCGCCGTCGCGGTCGTCGAGCTCGTCGAGCGCGACGTGCGGGCGGGCGGCAGCGACGCGTACGTCGTCGCGTGCTTCGGCGACCCCGGCCTCGACGCCGCGCGCGAGCTCGTCGACGTGCCCGTCATCGGCATCGCCGAGGCCGCGATGCATCTCGCCGCGATCTCCGGCCGCTCCTTCGCGATCGTGACGACGCTCAGCCGCACCCTGGGGCGCGCGCAGGACCTCCTCGCCCGGTACGGCATGACGGACGCCTGCGTCTGGATGTCGGGCACCGGCATCCCCGTCCTCGACCTCGAGGAGGCGACGGGCGAGGCGTTCGAGACGATCGCCCGCCACTGCCGCGAAGCCGTGGCGCAGGGAGCGGATGCCGTCGTGCTCGGCTGCGCCGGGATGACCGACCTCTGCCACCGCCTCGCCGACCGAGTGGGCGTGCCCGTCGTCGACGGCGTCTCCGCCGCAGTCGGGCTGGCCGCGGCCATGGTGCGAGCGGGAGTGGGCACGAGCAAGCGCGACGAGTACGCGGCCCCGCCGCGCCGGCCCGTGCCCGTGCCGTGAGCGGCGACGGGGTAACACGGGCGAAACCCGCGGCCCCTACGGTGGCCTCATGAGCGACGCCCTGACATCGATCGCGGCACGCCGAGTCTTCATCGATGGCGCGTTCGTCGCGGCGACGCTGGTGCACACGGACGGGTTCACCACGCGAGTGGGTCCCTTCGACGCATCGGCCGACACGGTCCTCGACGACGACCTCGTGCTGCTGCCAGGGCTCGTCGACTCGCACGTCCACCTCGACGAGCCGGGGCGCACCGAGTGGGAGGGGTTCGCGACCGGCACGGCCGCAGCAGCGGCGGGAGGCGTGACGACAGTCGTCGACATGCCGCTGAACTCCGTGCCCGTCACGACGACGCCGCTCGCGCTCGCCGCGAAGCGCACGGCCGCGCTCGACCGGCGCGACGGCGAAGGCAAGCTCGCCGTCGACGTCGCGTACTGGGGCGGCGCCGTGCCCGGCAACCTCGGCCACCTCGCCGACCTCGCCGCCGCGGGGGTCGTCGGGTTCAAGTGCTTCCTCTCGCCGTCGGGCATCGACGAGTTCGGTCACCTCGATCCGGCGCAGCTGGAGGCCGCGCTCGCGGAGCTCGCCGCGTTCGACGGACTGCTCATCGTCCACGCGGAAGATCCCGCGCACCTGCATGCCGACGGGCCGCTCGGCCGGAGCTACGGCGACTTCCTCGCCTCGCGACCTCCGGTGAGCGAGGAGTCGGCGATCCGGCAGGTGATCGAGGCATCCCGTCGCACGGGCGCCCGCGCGCACATCGTGCACGTCTCCGACGGCGCGGCGCTCGACTCGGTGCGCGAGGCGAAGGCGGACGGCGTTCGCCTGACGGTCGAGACGTGCCCGCACTACCTCACCCTCCGCGCCGAGGACGTGCCCGACGGCGCCGCGGCGTTCAAGTGCTGCCCGCCCATCCGCGACGCCTCGAATCAGGATCTCCTGTGGGCCGGCCTGCTCGACGGGACGATCGACGCGATCGTGAGCGACCACTCTCCCTCGACGCGCGAGCTCAAGGAGCAGGGCGACGGCGATTTCGGGCTTGCGTGGGGCGGAATCTCGGGGCTCCAGACGGGCCTCTCGGCCGTGTGGACCGAGGCGCGGGGCCGCGGCATCCCGCTCGAGGCGATCCTGCCGCTGTTCACGACGGGACCCGCGCGCATCGCGGGGCTCACGCGCCTCGGGCGCATCGAGGAGCGCGCGCCGGCGCACTTCGCCGTCTTCGCGCCCGACCGCACGTGGACCGTCGACGCGCGCACCCTCGCCTATCGCAACAAGCTGTCGCCGTGGGACGGACGCACCCTGACGGGCGTCATCGAGGCGACGTACCTGCGCGGCGAACGTGTGTTCGGGCGCGACAACGGCGTGCTGTCACGGCAGGGAGGCGACATCCTGGTCAGACGAGTGTCGGCGCAGGCGTCGACGGCACCTGCGCACGCGACGATCGGACGGAGGGACGCGGCGTCATGACGATCGACATCCTCCAGCCCGCCGACGGCGACGTGCTGGGCGACCACTACCTGCCCGCGACGCCGTCGACCGTGCTGTGGGGGCGCCTGCCGTGCGCCGCCGACGCTCCCGTGCTCACGGTCGCGTCGGGCGACACCGTGACGTTCGACACCGTCAGCCACGAAGGCGTCCTGGAAGACCAGGGCAAGGATCCGCTCGCCTACTTCGGCGCGCACGGCGTCGCGCCCGAGGCCGTGCTGACCGACGCCGTCGAGATCGCCGCGAACCTGTCGCGCGACCCAGCGAACGACGGCCCGCACGTCATCACGGGTCCCGTCTTCGTGACGGATGCCGCCCCCGGCGACCTCCTGAAGATCACCGTCGTGCGCCTCGAGCCGCGCGTGCCGTACGGCGTCATCTCGAACCGTCACGGCAAGGGCGCCCTCGCCGGCGAGCTGCCGCGCGGTCCCGGGAGCGTCAGCGTCTTCGCGCCCGTCGAGGAGCGCGACGGCGCCCTCGTCGGCCTCCTGCCGCTCGTCGAGGGCGGAGAGCGTGTCGTCGAGTTCCCCCTCGCGCCCTTCCTCGGCACGATGGGCGTCGCCGTCGCGGGCGACGAGAGGCCGCACTCCGTTCCCCCGGGGGCGCACGGCGGCAACATCGACATCAACCTCCTCGTCGAGGGCGCTTCGCTGTACCTGCCCGTCCAGGTTCCTGGAGCGCTCGCGTACGTCGGCGACCCGCACTTCGCACAGGGCGACGGCGAGGTCGCGCTGACGGCGCTGGAGGCATCCCTCCGCGCGACCGTGCGGTTCGACGTCGTGCCGCGCGCCGAGGCGCTCGCCGAGTTCGGCGAGGTGCAGGGGCCCCTCGTGCGCACCGACGAGTACCTCGTGCCGACGGGCCTCGACCCCGACCTCGACGAGGCGATGCGCAAGGCCGTCCGCGCGTCTCTTTCCCTGTTGCGCGCGCGGTACGGCATGGACGAGCACCTCGCCTACGCGTACCTGTCGGCCGCGACCGACTTCGACATCTCTCAGGTCGTCGACATCGTCTGCGGCGTTCACGCGCGCATCCGCGAGGCCGACTTCGCCGGCGTCGGGCGGTCGCGCTCATGACCGGCGAGAGCATCCCCGACGAGCTCCCCGCCGACCTGCTGACGGCGTTCGACGACTACGAGCGCGCGATCCTCTCCAACGACCTCGAGGCGCTGGATGCCGCGTTCGCACCGGGCCCCGACACGCTGCGCGGCGACGCGGCCGGCCTGCTCGTCGGGCACGACGTCATCAGCGCCTTCCGCGGTGTGCGAGGAGGCGTTCCGCCCCGCACGATCGAGCGCGTCGAGTACCGTCCGCTCGGCGACGGCGTCGCGCTGCTCGTGTCGATCTCGCGCTACGTGGGCGGTGGGACCGGGCTGCAGACCCAGGTCTGGCAGCGCATCGGCGGCCGCTGGCTCATCACGGCGGCCCATGTCACCCCGAGGGCCGCGGCCATCGACCGCTCGGTCTGGCGGACGGTCGGCGACCCGCTGTGGCAGGGCGCGTGGGACGGGCCGCTCGCGGGCCTCACGGTCGCGGTCAAGGACCTGTTCGCGATCAAGGGCTATCGCATCGGCGCGGGGAACCCGGCATACCTCGACTCCGCACGCCCCGAGACCACGACGGCGGCCGCCGTCTCCGATCTCCTCCGCGGGGGAGCGTCGCTGCGCGGCATCGCCCGCACCGACGAGTTCGCGTACTCGATCGCGGGCGACAACGCGCACTACGGCACTCCGCCCAACGGGGCGCTGCCGGGCGCCCTGCCCGGGGGCTCGTCGAGCGGTCCGGCATCCGCCGTGGCGACGGGACAGGCAGACATCGGGCTGGCGACCGACACGGCCGGGTCCGTGCGCGTGCCCGCGTCGTACCAGGGGCTGTGGGGTCTGCGCACGACCCACGGGCTCGTTCCACGGCAGGGTCTTCTGCCCCTCGCGCAGTCGTTCGACAGCGTGGGGTGGCTCACGCGCGACGGCGCGACGCTGCAGCGCGTCGTCGACTGGTGCCTGAGCTACGACGGGTCGGAGTCGACCGAGCACGTGCTCGGCGAGTCGGGCGACGACCTGCCGTGGCGCCTCTTCGTCCCGGACGAGATCGTCGCGGCCGTCGAGCCCGACACGCGGGTCGCGTTCGACGCGTTCCTCGCACGGCTCGCGGCATCCGACGACGCGCCGCGCCTCGCGCGCATGCCGATCGGGCCGCTCGACGACTACTTCGAGCCCTTCCGCACGGTGCAGGGGGCCGAGGCGTGGCGCAACGACGGCGAGTGGCTCCGCGCGCATCCCGGCGCGGTCGGCGCGGCCGTCGCCGAGCGGTTCCGCATCGCGTCCCAGATCACGCCCGGCGCAGAGGCATCCGCTCGCGCAGCCCTCGCGCCTCTGCGCGAGCGTCTCGATCACCTCGTGCGCGACGCCGTGCTCGTCTTCCCGACCGTGCCGGGGCCCGCGCCCATGCGCACGTCGCAGGGGGAGAGAGTGGATGCCGTGCGCCAGGCCACGCTGCGGATGACGACGCCCGCCGCGATCGGGGGACTGCCCGCCGTCTCGGTGCCGCTGCTGACCGTCGAGTCGCAGCTCGGACCCGCGCCGGTCGGCGTGTGCCTCGTGTCGCGCGCGGGCACCGACATCGCCCTCGTGCGCCTCGCACGCCGCCTCGCAGCCCTCACCGCCGACGACCCGGAGGACACATGACGCCCGACCCGCGCGCAGACCCCGCTTCTCCCGGCCCGGCGCTCCCCGGCCCCATCGACCCGCCCGCCCGGCTGCTCATGGGCCCCGGTCCCATCTCCGCGTACCCTTCGGTGCTGCGCGCGATGTCGGCGCCGCTCGTGGGCCAGTACGACCCGTTCATGACCGCGACGATGACCGAGACGCAGGCGCTGTACCGAGGCGTCTGGGCGACGCGCAACGAGGCAACCCTGCTCGTCGACGGCACGAGCCGCGCAGGCATCGAGGCCGCCATGGTGTCGCTCATCCGCCCGGGCGATCGCGTGCTCGTCCCCGTGTTCGGCAGGTTCGGGCACCTGCTCGCCGAGATCGCAGAGCGCGCCATGGCGCAGGTGCACACGATCGAGACGGCGTGGGGCCAGGTGTTCCCCGTCTCGGCGATCGAAGAGGCGATCGTGCGCGTGCGCCCCGCGCTCCTCGCGCTCGTGCAGGGCGACACGTCGACGACGATGAACCAGCCGCTCGATGAGATCGGGGCCGTCTGCGAGAAGCACGGGGTGCTCTTCTACACCGACGCGACGGCATCCCTCGGCGGCAACGACTTCGAGGCCGACGCATGGGGAGTGGATGCCGCGACCGCCGGACTGCAGAAGTGCCTCGGCGGTCCGTCGGGGTCGTCCCCGCTCACGCTGAGCGACCGCGCCGTCGAGGTCGTGCAGGCGCGCAAGAAGGTCGAGGCCGGCATCCGCGAGCCGGACGACCCGTCGGCGCCCGACTTCGTGCGCTCGAACTACTTCGATCTCGGCATGATCCTCGACTACTGGGGTCCTCGCAGGCTCAACCACCACACCGAGGCGACGTCGATGCTCTACGCGGCGCGGGAGTGCGCGCGCCTGATCCTCCTCGAGGGGCGACAGGCGGTCATCGCGCGGCACCGGCTCGCGGGCGACGCCATGCTCGCGGGCGTGCGCGGGCTGGGGCTGGCCGTGTTCGGAGACCTCGCTCACAGGATGAGCAACGTCGTCGCCGTCGAGATCCCGGACGGCGTCCCGGGGGATGCCGCCCGTGCCGCGTTGCTGAACGACTTCGGCATCGAGATCGGCACGTCGTTCGGACCACTCCACGGACGCGTGTGGCGCATCGGGACGATGGGCTACAACGCGCGCAAAGACGCGGTGCTCACGACCCTCGCGGCCCTCGAGGCCGTGCTGCGCCGCTTCGGCGTCTCGGTCGCAGCCGGCGGCGGCGTCGAAGCGGCGGCAGACGTGTACGCGGGGGCCTGACGTGCCCCTCCTCGACGCGACCCCCGAGGCCATCGCCGCGGCGGCGCGGCGCGTCATGGCCCGCTGCGACGAGCTCGCTCGCGTCAGTGCGACGCCGGGCGCGATCCAGCGCGTGTACCTCTCGCCCGAGCACGCCCGCGTCAACCGTCTCGCGGCGGAGTGGATGCGCGAGGTCGGCCTCACGACGAGACAGGATGCCGCGGGCAACCAGCTCGGCCGGCTCGACGTCGCGCGTGCCCCCGACTCCCGCTCCCTCCTGCTCGGCTCGCACCTGGACACCGTTCCCGACGCGGGTCGCTTCGACGGGATCGTCGGCGTGCTCATGGCCCTCGAGGTCGTGCGGCTGCTGCGCGTGCCGGTCGGCGACGGGTTCGCGTCGCCCTTTCCGTTCGCGCTCGAGGTGCTGGCCTTCTCCGACGAGGAGGGGACGCGGTTCGGCAAGGCCCTGCTCGGCTCGTCGGCCGTCGCCGGCACGTGGAACGACGAGTGGTGGGCGCTGGCCGATGCCGACGGCACGACGCTGCGCGAGGCGTTCCTCGACTTCGGCCTCGACCCGTCGCGCATCGGCGAGGCCGCGCGCCGGCCCGACGAGCTCGTCGGCTATCTCGAAGCGCACATCGAGCAAGGGCCCGAGCTCGACCGCGGCGGCGAGCCCCTCGCCGTCGTGTCGTCGATCGCGAGCGCGCGCCGATTCCAGCTCGTCGTCGAGGGCGAGGCGCGCCACGCGGGCGGCACGCCCTACGACATGCGCCGCGATGCGCTCCTCGGCGCGGCCGAGGCCGCCCTCGCGGTCGAGCGGATCAGCCGCGCCGAGCACCACATCGTCGGCACGGTCGGTCAGCTGGAGGCGTTCCCCGGCGCCGTCAACATCGTGCCGGGCGAGGCACGGTTCAGCCTCGACCTCCGGGGCGAGTTCGACGGCGAGCGCGACCGCGTGTGGGATGCCATCTCGCTGGAGCTCGATGCCGTCATGGGCCGCCGGGGCCTGCGCTGGAGCGCGCGCGAGGTGCACAGCGCCCCCGCCGTCATGTGCGCGCCGCTCCTGCGCGACGTCGTCGGAGAGGGCATCCGGTCGACCGCTCCCGGATCCGACGATCCGCCCGTCATCTTCAGCCGCGCGGGGCACGACGGCATGGCGATCGGGTCGATCACCGGCATCGGGATGCTGTTCCTGCGCAATCCCGACGGCATCAGCCATCACCCCGACGAGTTGGTGTCGACGGAAGACGTCGGCCTCGGCATCCGGGCCCTCGCGGAAGCCGTGCTGCAGCTCGCAGCCGACCGCGGTTAGCGCTGCGCCGTCGACATCCCCATCCGCACGAGCACGGCGTTCTCGACGACCTGCACGATGTTGTACAGCAGCAGCGTGATGAGGGTGATGAGGGCGATCGACGTCCACAGCTGCGCGAACTGCGCCTGCGCGTTGAACTTCAGGATCGATCCGCCGATGCCCTGACCCGTCGAGAGCCACTCCGCCAGCAGGGCGCCCGTGACGGCGCCGGGCACAGAGACGCGCGCCGCGGCGAACAGCGACGGACCGGCGCCGGGGATGCTGACCTTCCGCAGCGCCGTGAACCGGCCGCCGCCGAAGACGTGGACGACGTCGATGCTCTGCCTGCTCGCACGGCTCAGGCCGAACAGGATGCTCGCCAGCGCCGGGAACAGCACGACGATCGTTCCGATGACGGCGACCGAGGCGAGCGTGCCGCGACCCGTGATGAGGATGATGACGGGTGCGATCGAGACGAGCGGGATCGTGCGCAACAGGAGCACGAGGGGCATGACGCCGGCCTCGACCGCCTTGGAGAGGCTGAACAGCACAGCCAGGATCATCGCCGTGATCATGCCGAACACGAAGCCGATCGACGAGTCGAGCAGCGTCTGGGCGACGAGCGGCGCCATCTGCGCGCGGTGGGATGCGGCATCCGCTCCGGCGAACAGGTGGTTCCAGACGTCGACGGGCCCCTTCGCGACGTACGGCGAGATCCCGGTGAAGCTGACGATCGCCTGCCACAGCAGCAGCACGATCGCGAACGTGATGGCGGCGTTCCCGAGCGATCGTCGGAGGCTGCGGCCGAGCGCTCGACGGCGATCGGCCGTGAGCCGGGCCTGTGCGGCGGGATCGGCGGAGAGCGCGAGCCTGCCCGTGGCGGGCGCCGGGGGATTGGCGGTGTCGACGAGCTTCGCGGTCATGAGGCGCTCCCCGACACCCACGGGGTCACGAACCGCACGACGAGGCCGACGAGGCCGTACGCGACGAGCGCGAAGACGGCGCACAGCAGGAACACCGACCAGACGCCCGCGGCGTCGAGCTGGCCCTGGAGACGGATGAGGGTGGGACCGATGCCGGCCGTGATGGCCCCCAGGTACTCGCCGAGCACAGCGCCGAGGAAGGCCGTCGGCACGGCGATCTGCAGGGCGTTGAGGATGGCCGGCAGGGCCGCGATGAGACGCACCTTGCGCAGCTGCGTCCACGAGCTGCCGCCGAAGACCGTCACGACGTCCAGCGACGAGGCGTCGGCCGACTTGAGACCGAGGATCGCCCCGACGACGGTCGTGAAGACGCAGACGAGCGCCGCGAGGAAGATAGCGGTCGCCGACGGGTCTCCCGGGCTCTTGGCGCCTCCGAGCACGACGACCGAGATGCCTCCGACCGCCACGATCGGCAGGCAGTAGCTGACGACGGCGATCTGCGTCACGACGGTCTCGGTCTTCGGGAACACGAGCACGAAGGCGGCGAGCAGCAGCGCGATGCCGTTGCCCCAGAGGTAGCCGATGCCTGCCGCGGTGACGGTGGGCTGGAAGACGCCCCACGCGCCGGCGATGTTGCCGTCGACGAACAGCCACTGGAAGACGGCCCACGGGGAGGGCACGGGGGTGAAGGTCGTCCCGGCCTGCACCTGGAACGCGGTGAGGGAGAAGATCCACCACGCGAGGACGAGGGCGATGGCTCCGATGAACCCCGCCGCCCACGTGGGGATCCGCACGCGGCGCATCTACGCCTCCGCCTCTGCGCGGCCGTCCGACCCGAACAGCAGCTCGGACGCGCGGTCGACGTAGGCGTGGAACTCGGGGGTGCGCATGAGGTCGGGGGTGCGGGGACGTGGGAGGTCGATCTCGATGATCTCCTTGACGCGACCGGGTCTGGGCGACATGACCGCGACGCGATCGGCGAGGAAGATCGCCTCGCTGATGCCGTGCGTGACCAGCAGCGTCGTCGCGGGCTTCTCGGTCCAGATGCGCAGGAGCTCGAGGTTGAGGTTCTGCCGCGTCATGTCGTCGAGTGCGCCGAAGGGCTCGTCCAGGAGCAGGACGGAGGGCTTGAGCACGAGCGCGCGGGCGATCGAGGCACGCTGTCGCATGCCTCCCGACAGCTGCGAGGGCTTGGCGCCCGCGAAGTCCTTGAGCCCGACGAGCGCGATCAGCTCGTCGACGTAGTCCTTGTCGACGGGTCTGCGCGCCACCTCGAACGGCAGCTCGATGTTCTTGCGGACGCTCCGCCACGGCAGGAGCGCGTGGTCCTGGAAGGCGATGCCGAGCTCGCTGGCCGCGCGCAGCTGATCGGGCGACTCGCCGTCGACGAGGGCCGTCCCGGTGGTCGGGTGGTCGAGGGCGGCCAGGATGCGCAGGATCGTGGACTTGCCGCACCCCGACGGTCCGAGGAGTGCGAGGAACGAGCCCTTCTCGGTGTGCAGGTCGGTGTCCTCGAGGGCGAGCAGCGACTTGCCGCCGCGCAGCGCGAACGACTTCGATACTCCGGTGATCTGGATGCCGGTGCCCGTGCGGGCACCGGCATCCACGTTCGTCGAGGTGGTCATGATCCCTACGGGAGGTACGCCTTGAGCTCGGGGAACTCGTCGTAGATCTCGTCGATGATCGTCGTGTCGAACAGCTCGTCGGCCGTCAGATCCCAGCCCGACGCCTTGAGCGACGCGAGCGTCTGCTTCTTGAGGTCGTCCGAGATCGTGAACAGGCCGTCCGACTCCGTCTCCTCGGTCGAGATGAGCAGCGCCTGCGCCGAGATCCCGGCAGCGACCTTGGCCGGATCGAGCTCGCCGAAGGTGAGGTCGCCCGCAGCGGCCGAGTCGTTGTAGTGCTTCGTCACGAGCGAGACGGTGTCGTCGATCGGCTTCGTGAAGGTGTCGGTCCACCCCTTGATCTCGGCGATCAGGAACGCCTTGACGAGCTCGGGGTTCTCGGCGAGGAACTGGTCGGTCACGGTGTACGTCTCGGCGACGTACGGCAGGCCGTTCTCCGCGTAGGCGAGGTTCGTGACGTCGAAGCCCGACATCTCGACCGTGATGGCCTCGTTCGTGAGGTAGGCCATGAAGCCGTCGACCTCGCCGTTGATGAGGGGGGTCGGGTCGAAGTCGACCGGCACGATCTCGAGCGAGCTCGGGTCGATGTCGTTGGCGGCCAGCAGCGCCGCGAACACCGACGCGTTCGAGTCCTGCACGCCGATGCGCTTGCCGATCAGGTCTTGCGGCGTCTTGATGTCGGCACCGTCGGCGAGCGAGAGGATCGTGAAGGGGTTCTTCTGGAACGTCGCGCCGATGATCTTGAGGGGCGCGTCCTGCTCGGCGACCGCGGCGCCGACGGATGCCGCGTCGCTCAGCGCGACCTGCACGCTCCCCGAGAGGAGCTTGGCGACTCCCGTGTCGGGGCCGGCGACGCCGACGACGTTGCTGAACCCGGCCTCGTCGTAGTAGCCGTTCTCGTAGGCGTAGAACTCGCCCGCGAACTCCTCGTTCTTGATCCAGGAGTACTGCACGCTGATCTCGCCGAACGATGCCGCATCGCCGTCGGAAGCCCCGTCCGAAGCGGCGTCACCGCCTGACGAGCAGGCCGAGAGCGCGAGAGCGGCGGCGACGGCCAGGCCGGCGACTGCGAGAGATCGGGTGCGGCGCCGCGTGCGCGCCGGAGTGCTGTGTGATGCCATCGGGTCCCCTTCAGATGGTTGTGATCGCACCGACGCTAGTCCGCACGCATTTCGCCGACGCGGTCGGCGTGTTTCGAGGACGTGACAGGCCGGCGCAAGGCGTCAGCCGAGGCCTCGCGCGAGGCGCCACACACGCTCACGGGTGAAGGGCTGCTCGTAGGGACGAACCCCCAGGGCGCGCGCGATCGCGTTGCCGATCGCGGGTGCGACGGGATTGTAGGGCGACTCGCTCATCGACTTCGCTCCGAACGGTCCGAGCGAGTCGGATGTCTCGGCGAAGAGCACCTCGGTGTCGGGCACGTCCGCGAACTGCGGCACGCGGTACTGCCGGAAGACGGGGTTCGCGATGCTCCCGTCCTCTGCGGCGAGCACTTCTTCGTACAGCGCACTGCCGATGCCCTGCGCCGCCCCTCCCTCGACCTGCCCGCGGCACTGCGCGGGGTTGAGCACGACGCCCGCGTCGGCCGCCTGGACCGACTGGAGGATCCGCACGGTCCCCGTCTCGGGATCGACCGCGACTCGCACGGCGTGGACGTTGAAGGCGAGCGAGCGCTGATCTCCGAACTCGCTGCCGTCGGTCGTGAGTCCCTCGGGCGAGAGCTCGTCCGGATCTGCGGCCGCCACGATCTCCCGCCACGACACCGTGCGCACAGGCGTCTGGACTCCGCCGCCGGCGAGCTCACCGGCATCCGGATCCGTCTGCGTCACGGCGGCCGCGATCTGCCGCATGCGGCGATGCAGGGCCAGGCAGGCCGCGTGCAGCGCCTTGCCCGCGACCGTGATGCCCGCCGAGGCGAAGGCGCCCGTGTCGTGCGACACGGCGTCCGTGTCGCCGTGTCGCAGCTCGAGCCGATCGAACCCCGCATCGAAGACGGATGCCGCGATCTGACGCAGCACCGTCGTCGTCCCGTTGCCGAACTCGGCCGTGCCCGCGTGCAGGAGGAAGGTCCCGTCGGGGCGCAGCGTCGCCGTCGTGTGGGCGATGTGGCCGAAGGGCGCCATCGTCGCGATCATGGCCGCGGCCATCCCCTCGCCGACGAGCCAGCCCTCCGGCGCGGTCGCCCCGTTCCCGCGACGCAGAGCGCCCTCGGCGAGATCGAGGCACTGATCGAACCCGTAGCTGCCCCACACCAGGTCGTGGTGGCCGGGGTCGTCGCCCACCACGACGGCGTTGCGGCGTCGCAGCTCGAACGGGTCCATGCCGAGCCGCTCGGCGAGGAGGTCCATCGCAGACTCGACACCGAGGATCACCTGCCCGAGCCCGTAGCCGCGGAACGCGCCGGAGGGCACGTTGTTCGTGTAGACCGCCTCCGCGTCGATCCGCTTCGCGGGGAAGCGGTAGATCGCGGTCGACTCGGCGAGGGAGTGGAACAGGACGCCGCGCGAGTGGTTGCCGTACGCGCCCGCGTCGCTCAGCAGATCGATCTCCAGCGCCGTGAGGATGCCATCGTCCGTCGCGCCGAGCGTGACCGAGACCCGCATGGGATGCCTCACGGCCGCGCGCTGGAACTCGTCCGTGCGCGAGAACTCGTACGCGACGGGTCTGCCCGTTCGCAGCACGGCGAGGGCGACGAGATCCTCCGTGAACATCTCCTGCTTGCCCCCGAAGCCCCCTCCGAGCCGCGCCGCGTGCACGCGGACACGATCGCGGGGGAGGTCGAACAGCCGTGCGAGCTCGTCGCGCGTGAGGAACGGGACCTGCGTCGACGAGCGGATGACGAGCCGTCCGTCGTCGTCGAGCCAGCCGATCGAGCCGTGCGTCTCGAGCTGGGCGTGCGTCACGCGCTGCGTCTGCCACGTGCCGTGCACCCTGACGGGGCTCGCCGCGAGGGCGGCGTCGACGTCGCCCGTCTCGGTGTGCACCGCCGCGACGACGTTGCGATGCGCCTCGTGGACCCGGTCGGCGGGGGTGCGCTCGGCGTGCAGCAGCGGCGCCCCGGGGCGCCGCGCCGCCTCGGGGTCGAAGACGGCGGGGAGCGGCTCGTAGTCGACCCGCACGAGTCGCCGAGCCGCGTCGGCGGCCTCCGTCGACTCGGCGACGACGGCGGCGACGCGCTGGCCGACGTGGCGGACGACGTCGTCGAGCAGGCGCGTGTCGTCCGGATCGTCCTCACGGTGCTCGTGCCGGCCGGTCGAGTACCGGCCGCGCGGCGCGTCGAGGTGCGTGTAGACCGCGACGACGCCCGGCACGGCCTCCGCCTCGGCCGTGTCGATGCCGACAATCCGAGCGTGCGCGTGCGGGCTCGTGACGACGCGCAGCACGAGAGCGCGGGCGGCGGGGTGGTCCGGCGGGAGGTCGAACGTGAAGGGCTCGCGTCCCTGCACGATCCGGCTCGCGGCCTCCGGTGCGACCGACCGGCCCACGCCGTGCGCGTTTCCGGTCGTCGGCTCCTGAGCGGGCCGCAGGGTCGGCCCCGTCTCCCGCACGGGGCCGAGCACCGACGCCGTGATCGCCTCGCGGATGGGGCGGTAGCCCGTGCAGCGGCACAGGTTGCCCTTCATCCGCCTGTCGAGGTCGGGCAGATCGCTCTCGCACAGCGTCGAGGCCGTCACGCTCATGCCGGGTGTGCAGAAGCCGCACTGGAAGCCGAAGCCCCCGGCGAGCGCCTCCTGCACGGGGTGGAGCTCGTCGCCGGGAGCGAGGCCCGCCGCCGTCGTGACGGATCGCCCGTCCGCGCGCACGGCCGGAACGATGCACGAGTGCACGGGGGTGCCGTCGAGCAGGACGCTGCACGCTCCGCAGTCGCCGGCGTCGCAGCCCTTCTTGACCGCCGTGTGCCCCGTCTCGCGCAGAAGCGTCCGCAGGCACTGGCCGGGACGCGGCTGCGCGTGCACGTCCGAGCCGTCGACGACGAACCTCACGGCCCCTCCCCCTCGAGGTCTGCGCGGATCCGCTCCGCGAGCACGATGCTGACCCCGCGACGCCAGTCGGACGAGCCGAGCGGGTCGGTGTAGTAGCCGGATGCCGCGCCCACCGCGCCGGAGAGGGTCGCGGCGTCGGGCAGCGCGGGGAAGCGCAGCACGGTCGGGGTGAGGGTCGCCGCCGTCACGGTGAACACCGCCGCGCCGTCGTCGTCGACGCGTCCCGTCACGACAGACCCCGACCGACCGTGCTCTGCGAGGGCGATCCTGGCCAGGCGCGCCCGCGAGCGGAGGGCGTGCGCGGGCAGCTCGACGGCCCGCAGCACGTCTCCCGCGGCGAGACTGTTCGTGCCGTTGCCCGTGATGAGGTCGGCGACGGGCACGCGGCACGCGCCTCCGCCTGCGAACCACACGTCCGCGACACCATCGAGCGCGGCGCACAGCGACACCATGGCGGCGGCAGCGAACGAGCGGCAGACGTTGCCGCCCACGGTGGCGGTGTTCCAGATCTTGAACGAGGCGAGCAGTGCGTTCGCAGCCTGCGGGATGAGCGTCGTCGCCGTCCAGCGACGCGGGACCGCGGCATCCCCTCGCCCCTGTGCCCATGCCACGAGCTCGGCGATCGTGCACGTCGCGGCGATGCGCACTCCCGCGGCGCTCACCTCGATCGGGGGCCAGCCGAGGCCTGTCAGGTCGACGAATCCCGTCGTGTGCGGCTGCGGCTCGCTCATGAGCCACGTGCCGCCCGCGAGGAGCGCCTCGCCCGGTGCGAGGGCGAGGTCGTCGCGCGTGCGCGCGACCCGATACGACGTGATGGTGGTGATGTCCACGGCGCTGCCTAGAGCTGGACCGCCGGGCACGCCCGGAGGCGCCTGATGCGGTTCGCGCTCACGGCGTCCTCGCAAGCACGCATGCTGCGTCGGTGCGCGCGGGGTGGATGCGACCGGAGAGGTCGCGCAGCGCGAGCCCCGTGCCGCCGTGACGGGCCCCGACGATCTCCGCGAGCACCGACAGGGCGGTCTCCTCGGGGGACGAGCCGCCGAGGTCGAGGCCGACCGGAGAGTGCAGTCGCGCGAGGGCCTCATCCGTCACACCGGACTGGCGGAGCAGGGCCGCGCGGCGCGCGACGGTGGAGCGGGCGCCCATCGCTCCGACGAAGCCGACAGGAAGGCCGAGCGCGACGCGCAGCGCCGGGACGTCGAGCCGTTCGTCGTGAGTCAGGACGCAGACGGCGGTGCGCGCGTCGAGCTCGTCGACGGGGATGCCGCCGAGCCAGCGGTCGGGGTAGTCCTCGACGAGCTCGGCGGCAGCGGGGAAGCGCTCGGGCGTCACGAGACGGGCCCACGGATCGCACACCGTGACGCGGAAGCCCACCGCCGAGCCGACCCGGCAGAGTGCGGCCGCATGCTCCCCCGCACCGATCACGATGAGCCACGGCGCGGGCGCGCTCGAGACGACGAGGAGATCCTCCCCGGCATATGCCGCGGGGAGCATGAGAGCTCCTTCGGGGCTTTCCTGTCGCTCCTGTCGCTCCTGTCGTTCCTGCCGTTCCTGTCTTTCGGGGACCGGAACGATCCGCCCGGCCTCGGTGCCCGTCGCGACGATCGCGATGCGCGCGCGCCCTCGCACGGCCGCGTGCGCGAGCGTCGCGTGCGCGAGGGAGCGGGGGGAGACGACCGAGACGACGACCTCGACCGACCCGCCGCACGCGAGCCCGGCGGCATGCGCCTGCGCATCGGTGAAGCCGAACGCCGCGGTCGCGCCGACGCCCGTCGCGAGAGCGTGGGTCGCGAGCAGCACGGCATCGCCCTCGACGCAGCCGCCCGAGATCGATCCGATGACGCGACCGGATGCCGTGACCGCCATCGCCGCCCCTGCACCGCGCGGTGCGCTGCGGGCGACGCGGGAGACCGTCACGACCGCGACGGTCTCTCCGCGATCGAGCAGCGGGAGCAGGTCGCGGGCGAGCTCGAGCATCTTCACACGCTAGGAGGCGGGTGTTTCGTCGTTGCTACGCTGTCGTGACCATGAGTGACCGGTTCTGCGGCTTCGTGCTCGCGGCGGGCGCGGGCACGCGGTTCGGCGGCCCCAAGGCTCTCGTCCGCACGGCCGACGGCACCCCCTGGATCCACCGCGCCGTCGCCGCGCTCCGTGACGGCGGGTGCGACGACGTGCTCGTCGGGGTCGGAGCAGACGCGGACCGCGCCGAGGTGCTCGTGCCGGCCGACGCCCTGCCGGTGCGGGTTTCCGAGTGGCGCGAGGGGGTGGCGGCGACCTTGCGCGCAGGCCTGACGGCAGCAGCCCACACGGGGGCGGATGCCGTCGTCGTCGTCACGGTCGACACGCCCGACCTTCCGAGCGCCGCCGTCGGTCGCCTCATCGCGTCCTCGGGGGCGGAGGCTTCACGCGTGCTCCTGCAGGCGACGTACGACGGGGTCCCGGGGCATCCCGTCGTCATCGGCCGCGACCATTGGTCAGCCGTAGCCGCCACCGTCGCGGGCGATGCAGGGGCCCGGACATACCTGCGCGCGCACGGCGCGGGCGTCGTCGAGTGCGGCGACCTGTGGTCGGGCGACGACATCGACGTGCCCGAGTGACATGCTCGCCGGGGGTCAGGTGGGAGCGGACTCGCCGAATGCCACGGCCGGCCTGAGTCGAGGTCTCTCTCGACGTCTCTCCCGACGGTCGACGTGGCGCATGGTGGACGGTGCGCGGTCGTCGTAGATGCGGCCCGTCGGGCTCGTCCAGCGGAAGACCCCGGCTCCGACCTGTTCCACCGTCCAGGGCGAGGCGTGCTTGAGGGTATGGTGCCTCCGGCAGAACTGCCCGAGATTGCATGCGCTCGTCGCGCCGCCGAACGCGGCGTCTACGGTGTGGTCGACATCGCAGCTCGCGGCGGGGCGACGGCATCCCGGGAATCGGCAGCGCTCGTCGCGCGCGGCGAGGAACCGCCTCAACTCCGCCGATGGGCGGTAGCGGTCGACCGCGACCGGGAGACCCGTCGCCGCGTCCGTGAAGACGCGATCCCACCCCGGTGCCGCCGCTGCCAGCGCGCGCACGAGATCAGGATCGACGGGGCCCGACCCGGCGAGAAGCACCGGGTCATCGGACACCCCCGCCAGTGTCGCGAGGGGGATCGTGACCTGGATGGCGCCGCGGATGGCGCCGACCCCCGCGACGTCGCCTCCCGCGTGGGCCGAGGACCCCGCAGTCAGGAGAGTGTCTGCGAGCACGTCCGCCCGGACCTGATCGAGCGTCCGGCCGTCGGCGGTCCGGCAGGCGCTCGTGTCAGCGCCTCTAGCGGTGTGCCCGCTGCCGAGCCCGTCCGCGCCTCCGCGGGCGTTCGGATGGGCGGCCGTGTCGGCACACGAGCCGCTGTCTGCATCGGGATCCGCCGAGGTCTGCCGATGCGAGGCAGCCTTCGAGACGCCCTGCGAGGGGTCGCGCACGAGGCGCGCCTGCTGCGTCAGACGATCTGCGATCGCGTGGGCGAGCGGCGCGGGCAGGTCGGCGAGGAGACGTGCCAGACCGTCGCCCAGGTCGTACACGCGCACGCGTCGCTCGCTTGCGGCGATCGCGCGCTGCTCACGAACGGAGTCGGGGTCGATGCGCGCGGCGATCGCACGGGCGATCTCGCGCAGCCTCGCCGCGGACTCGACCTTCGCCACCGCGAGGACCAGCTGCTCGTACTCGGCCCGTGCGCCGTCGTCGACGACGACGACACCCTCCTCCGCGATGATCGCGGCGTGCGCCCGCTCGATCTCGCCGCGGCGCCACGACTCGTGCGTCGAGACGAAGCGCGTCACGATCGTGTGGGCGTCGTTGATGCGCCGCTGCACCGTGCGATCGCCGACGCGCATCGCGGCGCCGAGCTCGGCCGACACCTCGCGCAGCGGCAGGTCGTCGGCGGTCTGCAGGCCTCGCGCGGTGCGTTCGGCCGTGCGGGCCGCGACGAGGTCGACGGCGCGCGCGAGCAAGGAAGCCTCGAGCGCCTGCGCCTCGGCAATGCGAGCCCTGGCCGCCTCGACCTCGGAGACGAGCGCGTCGAGCTCGCACCACATTCCCGGCCGTGTCGGCTCGCTGTCGTCGTGCACGTACCCCACGGCATCCCTCGATCGGAATCGATGCGCTCCGTCGATGCGGGCGACTTCAGGTGCTGCGCGCTAAGTGGGTACGTTGCGCGACTTCTTCACGCCAGACTAGCACATAACTTCGACGCAGGAGTGGTATGCCATAGAACATTAGTAGCCACCAGCCACCGGCCACCGGGCATCCTCGGCCCCATCGCACACGCTCGGCGCGGGCACGTGCTGCTCGCCGCACATCGCCCGCATGCCCAGCTCCCCGGCTGCGGCGACGATCCCCAAGGGCATGAGCGCGTCGCCCCTCGCATCGAGGCGACGAGCCATGCTCAGCGCTTGTCGAGCACGACGTTGAGAGGCTCCTCGCCCGCGAGCATGCGCTCGACCTGCGTGCGCACGAGCGTCGCGATGCGCGGACGCATGGCGCTCGACGCGCCTCCGACGTGGGGCACGATGAGCACGCCGGGCACCGACCAGAGCGGATGATGGGCGGGCAGCGGCTCGGGGTCGGTGACGTCGAGCGCCGCGCGGATGCGACCCGCCGAGGCGTGCCGCACGAGGGCGTCGGTGTCGATGAGCCCGCCGCGCCCGACGTTGACGACGAGCGCGCCATCGGGCAGGGCGGCCAGGAACGCGTCGTCGACGATGTGCCACGTGGCGTCCCCGCCGGGCAGCGACGCCACGACGATGTCGGTCTCGGGCAGCAGCGCGGGAAGTTCGTCGAGCGCGTGCACCGGCATCCCCTCTTCTTCGCGAGCCCGCGACGCGACGGCGGCGAGCGAGACCTCGAAGGGCCGCAGGCGCGCCGCGATCGCCTTGCCGACGCCGCCGTAGCCGAGGAGCAGCACGCGACGGTCGGCGAGGCTCTCGGAGAGGACGGGCTCCCATGCACCGCGGTCCTGCGAGTGCACGAACTCCGGCAGATGCCGCTGCGATGCCAGCGTGAGAGCCACTGCGAGCTCGGCCGTCGACGTCTCGTGCACACTCGAGGCATTGGCGAAGACGTGCCCGTCCGGCAACAGGTCGGCGACGCCCTCGTATCCGATCGACTGGCTCTGGATGAGCCCTGCGTCCACTCCCTCCAGCTGCGCGAGCACCTCGGACTTCGACGAGTAGGGGGGCACGACGATGTCGATGCGCTTGCGGGGCGCTGGAACGGTCATGTCCCACACGGTGACCTCGACGTCGCCTGGGAGGTCGGAGAGGTCGTCGGCGAGCTGGCGAGTCGGCACTGACAGCACATAGGTCACCATTCGACACTACTCCCGGCCCGGCTCCTCGCGGCCCGGCGCGGGCGGGAGTAGCCTCACGCTGAAGACGGTCGGGAGGCCATCGTGATTCCTGAGATCAACTACTGGGCTGTGCTGCTGGCGACCGTCGCGTCGATGGTCATCGGGTCTGTCTGGTACACGCCGAAGGTCTTCGGCAACAGGTGGATGAAGCTCGCGAAGGTCACGCCGGCAGACACGAACGTCGGCGCGTGGCTGCCGATCATCGTGTCGATCGTGCTGTCGTTCCTGCTCGCGTGGGTGCTCGCCGGCGCCGTCACGATCGCATGGCACTTCTACGAGGGCTCCTATTTCTCGGCGGCGCTCGTGACGGGTCTCACGCTGTGGGCCGGCTTCACGGCGAGCCGCATCATCGTGCACGACATCTTCGAGGGCCGGCCCTCGAGCCTCACGGTGCTCACCATCGCGCACGAGCTCGCGACGGTGCTCGCGATGTCGATCATCATCGGCGTCTGGCCGCCCGAAGGCACCGTCTGACGCGATCGCGTCCCGTCAGGCCGCGGCGGCGACGACGGCGGAGACCGCCGACGTGAAGAAGCCGAGGCCGTCGACGCCCGAGCGCATCGCGGCCGGCGTGTTCGGGCCGAAGCCCTCCTCGACGGCGTGCTCGGGGTGCGGCATGAGCCCCACGACGTTGCCGCGCTCGTTCGTGAGCCCCGCGATGTCGTCGATCGAGCCGTTGGGGTTCACGCCGACGTAGCGGAACGCGACGAGCCCGTCTCCCTCGATCTGCTCGAGCGTCTCGGCGCTGCAGATGTAGCCGCCGTCGGCGTTCTTGAGCGGGATGACGATCTCCTGCCCCTGCTCGAACTCCGACGTCCACGCGGTCGAGGCGTTCTCGACGCGCAGGCGCTGGTCGCGGCGGATGAACTGCTGGTGCGCGTTGCGGATGAGCCCGCCGGGCAGGAGGTGGGCCTCGACGAGCATCTGGAAGCCGTTGCAGATGCCGAGGACGGGCATGCCCTTGGCCGCGGCATCCTTCACTTCCGACATGATCGGCGCGAGGGCTGCGATGGCGCCCGCCCGCAGGTAGTCGCCGTAGCTGAAGCCGCCGGGGAGGATGAGCGCGTCGACGCCCCCGAGGTCGTGCGAGCCGTGCCACAGGGGGACGGCCTCGGCGCCCGCGACGCGCACGGCGCGCTGCGCGTCGACGTCGTCGAGCGAGCCGGGGAAGGTGATGACGCCGATGCGGACGGTCACTCGACGACCTCGATGCCCACGACGTCCTCGATCACCGCGTTCGAGAGGATCTCGTCCGCGAGGGTGCGCGCCTGCGCGAGCAGGGCGTCGTCGACGGGACCGTCGACGGTGAGCTCGAAGCGCTTGCCGATGCGCACGCCCGTGAAGGAGTCGACGCCGAGGCGGGAGAGTGCGCCCGAGACGGCCTTCCCCTGCGGGTCCAGCAGCTCGGCCTTGGGCATGACGTCGACGACGATGGTGGGCATTCGAGGCTCCGGATGTCGCGGGAAGGGATGCGTCAAGTCTAGACGCCGGATGCCGTGACCCAACCGTGACCACGCTCGTGGGAGCGCTCCCTTGACATCGTGGGAGCGATCCCATAGGTTCGGGGAGCGTCCGGTGAGAGCGCTCCCATCCAACCCAGGCAAGGGAAAGCGGCCCACCCACCTGCACGACCCCACCACCACAAAGGAGTGACACGTGAAATCACGCGCACTGCGGCGCATCGGCCTCGTGGCCGGCGTCGCGACCACCTCCGCGATCGTCCTCGCCGGCTGTTCCGGCGGCGGCGGAGCGGCCCCCACAGACGGAGACGAGGTCACCCTCACCCTCGCCACGTTCAACGACTTCGGCTACACCGACGAGCTCCTCGCCGAGTTCACGGCCGAGACCGGCATCAAGGTCGTCCACAACAAGGCGGCGACGTCGAACGACGCCCGCGCGAACTTCTTCCAGAAGCTCGGCAAGGAGGGTCTCGCGGATGTCGAGGCCGTCGAGGTCGACTGGTTCCAGGAGGCGATGCAGTACTCCGACCTGCTCGCCCCCGTCGACGACAGCCTCAAGGGCCGCTGGCTCGACTGGAAGGAAGCCGCGGCGACGGATGCGGACGGCAACCTCGTCGGCTACGGCACCGACATCGGCCCGCAGGCCGTCTGCTACCGCTCCGACCTGTTCGCCGCGGCGGGCCTGCCGACCGATCGCGAAGAGGTCGCGGGTCTCTTCCCGACGTGGGACGCCTTCTTCGACGTCGCAGACCAGTACAAGGCCGCGACGGGCCAGCCGTTCATCGATTCCGCGAACTCCGTCCTGCAGGGTCTCGTGAACCAGCTCGAGGTCGCCTACGAGGAGCCGGACGGCACCATCGTCGCGACGGAGAACCCCGACATCAAGGCGGCGTACGAGACCGTCGTCGACCGCGCCATCCCCGTCTCGGCCTACGCCGGTCAGTGGAGCGACGACTGGAACGCCTCGATGGCCAGCGGCGAGTTCGCCGCGATGCTGTGCCCGCCGTGGATGCTCGGCATCATCTCGGGCAACGCGCCCGACGTGACCGGCTGGGATGTCGCGGACGCCTTCCCCGAGGGCGGCGGCAACTGGGGCGGCTCGTACCTCGTCGTCCCGGCGAACGGCAAGAACGTCGAGGCGGCGTCGACGCTCGCCGACTGGCTGACCGCTCCCGAGCAGCAGGTGAAGACGTTCGGCAACGCCGGCCAGTTCCCCAGCGCGATCGAGGCGCAGAAGAGCTCCGACATCCTCGACTCGACGAACGAGTACTTCAACAACGCCCCGACCGGCCAGATCGGCGCGAACCGCGCCGCCGCGATCACGGTCTCGACGTTCAAGGGTCCGGACTTCTTCAAGTACCACGACGCTCTGCAGAACGCCGTGACCCGTGTCTTCGACGGCCTCGAAGACAAGGACACGAGCTGGAACACCTGGGTCACCGAGGTCTCGGCCTTCTAGCCCGACCTCGACCGGAGTGCGGGCGGGCGAGCCCCGCCCGCACTCCGGCATCCTCCTCACTCCCGAAGGCATCCCCGAAGGACGATCGTGACCGCCACAGACTCGCGCCCCGCAACGCGCTCCGAGGCCCCTCGGCCCGAGCGTCCTGCCCGCGTGATCTCGTTCTCCCACCGCATGAGCAAGTGGGACCTCAAGATCTCGCCCTACCTCTACATCTCGCCGTTCTTCATCATGTTCATCGTGGTGGGGCTCTTCCCCATCGCGTACACGGCGGTCATCTCGTTCATGGACTGGGACCTCGTGCGCAACCGGGGCGAGTTCATCGGCTTCGACCAGTACATCTGGATCCTCACGCAACCCCACTTCTGGACGGCGCTGCGCAACACCTTCAGCATCTTCCTGCTCTCGAGCATCCCGCAGCTGATCCTCGCGCTCTTCATCGCGGCGGTGCTCGACCGCAACATCCGCTCCAAGACGTTCTGGCGCATGAGCGTCCTGGTCCCCTTCGTCGTCGCGCCCGTCGCCGTCGGCCTCATCTTCACGGCGATCTTCGCCGACAACTTCGGTCTCGTGAACACGTGGCTCGGCAACCTGGGGCTCCCCGGCATCCCGTGGCACAAGGACGTGTTCTGGAGTCACGTCGCCATCGCGACGATGGTCAACTACCGCTGGACCGGCTACAACGCGCTGATCCTGCTCGCGGCGATGCAGGCGGTCAACCGCGAGTACTACGAGGCGGCGACCGTCGACGGCGCCGGCCCCGTCCGCCAGTTCTTCAGCATCACGATGCCGTCGCTGCGGCCGACTCTCATCTTCGTCATCATCACCTCGACGATCGGGGGCCTGCAGATCTTCGACGAACCCCGGGTCTTCGACCAGTTCGGCCGCGGAGGCGCGGGCCAGCAGTGGCTCACGATCACCCTCTACCTGTACGACATCGGCTGGGGCCAGTGGAACTTCGGACGCGCGGCGGCGATGGCGTGGATCCTGTTCGTCATCATCCTCGGCATCGGGCTCATCAATCTGCTCATCACGCGCACCCTCGTCCGCGACGAGGGCATGCGCAGGGAGATCACGAAACGGCAGGCGCGCGAGCTCGCGAAACAGGCCAGGCAAGGGATCAAGGAGGGCTCGCGATGAGCACGCTCGGCACACCCGTCTCCCTCGCGATCGTCGAGGAGGAGATCCCGAACGCCAGGAAGCGCCGTCGCGGTGAGAGGACGACGAGGATCCGCGGGTCCCGCCCCGGCTGGGTCGTCTACGGCATCCTGACCGTCGTCTTCCTCACGGGCGTCTTCCCGCTGTACTGGTCGTTCATCATCGGATCGGGGGATGCCTCGTCCCTGCGTCGTCCGTTCTCCTGGATCCCCGGCGGCAACTTCTGGGCCAACGCGGCATCCGTCGTCAACAACGAGGCCGTCAACTTCTGGCCCGCGCTGTGGAACTCGATCTACAGCTCGTTCCTCATCGCGGCCGCCGTCGTCATCACCTCGACGCTCGCGGGCTGGGCCTTCGCGAAGCTGCGGTTCCATGGCGGACCGGCCCTGCTCGTGTTCGTCGTCGCGACGCTCGCGGTGCCGCAGCAGCTCGGGGTCGTGCCGCTCTACATCCTGTTCTCCGAGCTCGGCTGGACGGGACAGATCGGAGCGATCATCATCCCGGCGCTCACGAGCGCGTTCGGAGTGTTCTGGATGACGCAGTACCTGCGTCAGGCCGTGCCCGACGAGCTCATCGAGGCGGCCAGGGTGGACGGCGCATCCATGATCCGCACGTTCTGGACCATCGGCGTGACCGCCGCACGCCCTGCGGCCGCGATGCTGTTCCTGTTCACCTTCGTGGGGGCGTGGAACAACTTCTTCTGGCCGTTCATCGTCCTCGACCGCCAGAACCCGACCCTGCCCGTCGCGCTGTCGCTCCTGCAGTCGAACTACTTCGTCGACTACTCGATCGTCCTGGCGGGCGTCGTCCTCGCGACCATCCCGCTGCTGCTCCTGTTCATCTTCGCGGGCAAGCAGCTCGTGAGCGGCATCATGGCCGGCGCCGTCAAGGGCTGAGCCGCACGTGACCATCCTTCACAGACAGGAGTCTGCCCGCATGTCGGAGAGCACCACACGAGCCTTCCCCGAGAGCTTCCTGTTCGGGGCGGCCACGGCGGCCTTCCAGATCGAGGGGGCCGCGCACGAGGACGGCAGGGGGCCGTCCATCTGGGACGCGTTCTGCCGCGTGCCCGGCGCCGTCATCAACGCCGACAACGGCGACGTCGCATGCGACCACTACCACCGCTACCGCGACGACGTCGCGCTCATGAAGGCGATGGGGCTGCAGACGTACCGCTTCTCGACGTCGTGGGCGCGTGTGCGGCCCGACGGCGGACCCGTCAACCCGAAGGGCGTCGACTTCTACAGCCGTCTCGTCGACGAGCTGCTCGAGGCCGGCATCCTGCCCTGGCTCACGCTGTATCACTGGGACCTCCCGCAGGCACTGCAGGACAAGGGCGGCTGGACCGACCGGGCGACGGCGGATCTGTTCACGGAGTACGCCCTCGACATGCACGACGCGCTCGGCGACCGGGTCGACGTGTGGACGACCCTCAACGAGCCGTGGTGCTCGTCGTTCCTCAGCTACACCGCCGGGCTGCACGCTCCAGGTCACTACAGCACGGCGGAGGGGCTGCTCGCGGCCCACCACCTGCTCCTCGGGCACGGCCAGGCCGTTCGCGAGCTCCGCGCCCGCGATGCCGCGCTCGACCTCGGCATCACGCTGAACCTCACGGTGGCGGATGCCGCAGACCCGGCGAAGCCGGAGGACGTGAACGCCGCCAGGCTCGTCGACGGGCAGTTCAACCGCTGGTTCCTCGACCCGGTCTTCCGCGGCTCCTACCCCGCGGACATCGTCGAGGACATCCGCCGCGCAGACCCTGCGGCGGTCGCGACGCTCGAGCAGGCGATCCGGCCCGGCGACCTCGAGACCATCTCCACGCACATCGACGCGCTGGGGGTGAACTACTACCACGGCGAGTTCGTGGGCGGCTCGGCCTCCCCGAACCCGCCCGACGGCGGAGACGCCCCGACCGACCGACCGGGGGCGTCGCCCTTCCCCGTGTCGGAGGGCATCCACTGGTACGAGCGCGGGCTGCCCCGCACGTCGATGCAGTGGGAGGTGCAGCCGGAGGGCCTCACACGACTGCTCGCGCGCGTCTCGGACGAGTACGCGGCCCCCGCGGGCACCGTGCTCTACGTCACCGAGAACGGCGCCGCCTACGACGACGAGCCCGTCCGCGAGGAGGGCGTCGTGCGCGTGCACGACGCGGAGCGGGCAGACTTCCTGCGCGGGCACCTCGCGGCGACCCTCGACGCGGCCGAGCAGGGCGTGGACGTGCGCGGCTACTTCTACTGGTCGCTGCTCGACAACTTCGAGTGGGCGTGGGGGTACGAGAAGCGCTTCGGCATCGTGCGCGTGGACTACGACACGCAGGAGCGCACGATCAAGGACAGCGGCCGCGAATACGGGCGCATCATCGCGCAGCGCTCGCTCGACCTCGCGCCGGTCGGCGCGGCATCCTGAACACGGGGAGAATCGTCGCCATGACCACTGACACGGTGCGCGGCACCGTCACGATCGAGGAGGTCGCCGCGGCCGCGGGGGTCTCGCGGTCCACCGTGTCGCGCGTCGTGAACGGGTCGACGGCCGTCAGCCCCGCAGCGCTCGAGGCCGTGCAGCGCGCGATCGCCGACCTCAACTACGTGCCCAACCGCGCTGCGCGCTCTCTCGCGAGCCGGCAGACGCACGCGCTCGCGCTCATCGTGCCCGAGGACACGACGCGCTTCTTCGGCGACCCGTTCTTCGCGTCGATCGTGTCCGGCATCAACGCGCGGCTGAGCCGGTCGGACTACGTGCTCAACCTCTTCATCGCGAGCGACGACCCGGGCGACAAGACCACGAGCTATGTGCGCAGCGGAGCGGTCGACGGCGCGATCATCGTGTCGCACCACACGAGCGACTCGTTCATCGATCGCATCGCGGCGGCCGTCCCCGTCGTCTACGGAGGTCGTCCCGTGCGCGAGCGCGAGCGCGACTACTACGTCGACGTCGACAACGTGCGGGGCGGGCGGGATGCCACGACCTACCTGATCGAGCGCGGGCACCACCGCATCGCGACGATCTCCGGTCCCCTCACGATGCCCGCAGGGGTAGACCGCCTGCAGGGGTATCGCGACGCGCTCGCGACGTACGGGCTGCCCGAGGGCGTCATCGAGGACGGCGACTTCACGGCGAACGGCGGTGCGGCCGCGATGAGGCGAATCCTGGAGCGCGTCGACCGCCCCGACGCCATCTTCGTCGCGAGCGACCTCATGGCCCGCGGCGCGCTGACGGTGCTCGCGCGGGAGGGCATCCGCGTTCCCCACGACATCGCGATCATCGGCTTCGACGACTCTCCCGTCGCGACGACCGTGACACCGCAGCTGACGACGATGCGTCAGCCCTCGTTCGCGCAGGGCGAGCGCATGGCGAGCGTCCTGCTCGACCTGCTCGCAGGGCGGCATCCGCGCCACGTGACGATCCTGGAGACGGAGCTGGTCGTGCGCGACTCGGTCTGACCGGGCCGGAGCCGACTCACGCCGGCACCGGCCCAGGGCCGGCTCACGCCGGTGACAGGATGGCAGGATGACGCAGACGCACGTCCTGACCGGCGCAGGCTCGGGCATCGGCCTCGCCGTCGCCCACCGGCTCAGCGAGCGCGGCGACCGGCTCGTCCTCGTCGCCCGCGACGCCGCCCGGGCGCGCGAGCTCACGACGGCCCGCCCCGGCTCGAGCGCGATCGTCGCAGACCTCCGGCATCCCGAGTCGCTCGCAGCGGCCGTGCGTGACGCAGGGGTTCCCGACGCGATCGACTCGATCGTCCATGCCGCCGGCGTCGTCGACCTCGGTCCCGTCGCCGAACTGCCGATCGAGGCCTGGGTCTCGCAGCTGACGGTCAACCTCATCGCCGCTGCCGAGCTGACGCGGCTGCTGCTTCCGGCTGTCCGGGCAGCGCGCGGGCATGTGCTGTTCGTGAACTCGGGCGCGGGGCTGTCGGCGCATCCCGACTGGTCGGCGTACGCGGCATCCAAGCACGGGCTCAAAGCGCTCGCCGACGCGCTGCGCGGCGAGGAGGCGCCCCACGGCGTCCGCGTCACGACGGTGTACCCCGGTCGCACGGCGACGCCGATGCAGGAGCGCGTGCACGAGCAGGAGGGTCGGGGCTACGACGCCGGTGCGTTCATCGACCCGGAGTCGGCCGCGACCGCGATCGTGACGGCCCTCGATCTGCCCCGCGACGCCGTCATGAGCGATGTCACGGTGCGGCCCGGCCCGCGCTGAAGCGACGGCTCCGGGCTTCCGGCGCTGACCGTGCGAGATTCCTGCACGGAGTCCATCAATTGTGTCGTCACATGATGAATACGTTTGCTGAAATCGTTGACATGCTCTGGCGCCGAGGTGCAGACTCGGCACCGCCGTCAGATGGAGGCGGCACCGGAGCGTCGTCGCTCCCGCGGAGGCGCGGCCGGTTCATCCACCGCTATCAGCACGAAGGAGTGCAGAATGCCTTACCGTACAGTTCTCGAATCGCGACCCTCGGGCGGCAGGAGCAGGCGAATACGTTCGCTGCTGGGCCTCGCCGCCGCCGGCGTGCTGGTGATGGCCGGGGCTCTGCCCGCAAGCGCGGCAGTGACCTCGAACCAGACAGGCAACAACGGAGGCTACTTCTACTCGTTCTGGACGGATTCCCCCGGGACCGTCTCGATGGAGCTCGGCGCCGACGGGAACTACTCCACGTCGTGGAGCAACACGGGCAACTTCGTCGCAGGCAAGGGATGGTCGACGGGCGCTCGCCGCACCGTGACCTACTCCGGCACGTTCAACCCGTCGGGCAACGCGTATCTGACTCTGTACGGCTGGACCACGAGCCCGCTCATCGAGTACTACATCGTCGACAACTGGGGCACGTACCGCCCCACGGGCACCTTCAAGGGCACCGTGACGAGCGACGGCGGCACGTACGACATCTACGAGACGACGAGGACCAACCAGCCCTCGATCCAGGGGACCGCGACGTTCAAGCAGTTCTGGAGCGTTCGGCAGTCCAAGCGCACGGGTGGCACGATCACGACGGGCAACCACTTCGACGCATGGGCCAGCAAGGGGATGAACCTCGGATCGCACGACTACCAGATCCTCGCGACGGAGGGCTACCAGAGCAGCGGCAACTCGAACATCACGATCGGGTCGTCGTCGACGGGCGGCGGCTCGACGGGCGGCGGGTCGACGGGCGGCGGCTCGACGGGCGGCGGGTCCACCGGCGGTGGATCGACGGGCGGCGGGACCAGCAGCGGCTGCACCGTGACGGTCACGAAGGGCGACGACTGGAGCGACCGCTTCAACGCGAACTTCACCGTGTCGGGGTCGAGCAGCTGGACGGTCACCGTCAACCTGCAGGGGGGCCAGACCGTGCAGAACAGCTGGAACGCGAACGTGACCGGCAGCGGAGCGACGCGCACCGTGACGCCGAACGGGTCGGGCAACAGCTTCGGGCTGACGCTGTACAAGAACGGCAACAGCAACCTCCCGACGGCCACGTGCAACGCGTCCGGCGGGACGGGCGGCGGGACCGGCGGTGGCGGAACGGGCGGCGGGACGGGCGGCGGGACCGGCGGCGGCACGACCGGCAGCTGCAGCGTCACCGTCACGAAGGGTCAGGACTGGAGCGACCGGTTCAACACGACCTTCGCCGTGTCGGGGTCGAGCAGCTGGACCGTGACGATCACTCTGCAGGGCGGCCAGACCGTGCAGAGCAGCTGGAACGCGACGATCAGCGGGAGCGGGTCGACGCGGACCGCGACCCCGAACGGGTCGGGCAACAGCTTCGGGCTGACGCTGTACAAGAACGGCAACAGCAACACGCCGACAGCCACCTGCCGGGCCGGCTGACGGATTCCGGCTGACTGAGCGGGGGGGGCGGGATGCTGCGGCATCCCGCCCCCCTCGTCCGATCAGGATGCCGCGGTCGCCAGGATCGCGTTGTTCCAGGGGTCGTCGAAGCTCAGCGTGCGGCCGTCGTCGCGCACCTCGAACCCGTGGTGGCGAAGGCGCTCGCCGAGCTCTCCGAGGGCGTCGCCGTCGGGCAGGGCCAGGTCGACGCGGCCGAGTCCGAGCGCCGGCATGCGGGGCCCCGCTCCGCGCGAGTTCCACACGTTCATCGCCATGTGGTGGTGGTATCCGCCGACGCTCACGAACAGCGCCGAGCTGCCGAGCGCGTGCGTCGCGTCGAAGCCGAGAGCGTCGACGTAGAAGGCCCGGGCGGTCGCGACATCCCCCACGGAGAGGTGCACGTGTCCGACCGCCGCGGCCTCGGCCGCCGTCGCGCCGAGGGTCGCCTCTTCTGTGAGGTGCTGGCCGAGGAAGGCGTTGGGGTCGAGGTAGAGCGTGTCCATCTCGACCTGGCCGTGCGTCCACGACCACTCGGAGCGGGCGCGGTCCCAGTACAGCTCGACGCCGTTGCCCTCGGGATCGGTGAAGTAGAACGCCTGGCTCACGAGGTGGTCGGCGCTGCCGGTGAACGTGCCCGGCGCGCGGCGCGCGACCGAGTACAGCGCGGCGGCGAGGGCCGTCTGCGTCTCGAACAGGATCGCGGTGTGGAACAGCCCGGCCGAGCCGGGGGCCGCGTGCCTCAGAGCGGGCTCCTGCCGCAGGATCACGATGGGCCGTCCGGCGCGACCGAGGGTCACGGCGTCGCCGTCCGCCGACAGCACCTCGAGCGTCACGGCGTCGCGGTAGTACGCGGTCATGCCGTCGAGATCGCCGACGAGCAGCGTCACGGCGCCCATCGCGGTGTCGGCGGCGAGGCGGTCGGATGCCGAGAGCTTCTCATCCATGTGAATGCACAACCCCCGGCATCCGTCGCTTCATTCCCCCATGGTGCTCCGCCTCGGTGCCCCGCACCGTCGTGGACGGACGGGCCCGTGCGCGGGCGGCCGGGCTGAGCGGTGGGCTACTGCGGGTCGCCCCCGAGCTGACCGATCGGAACGATGGGCCCGCCGTCGTCGGCGCCGGTCCGGCGCCAGCGGGCGATCGCGTTGCCGCCGTGGTAGATCGTGAGCGCCGCGAACGTGCCGAGCACGATCCCGCCGAACTGCAGTTGGCCCCACGTCAGCGAGAAGCCTGCGATCGCGATGACGAAGGCGACGGCGGCCGTGTACTGATTCACAGGGCGGGAGAAGTCGACCTGGTTGTCGACCCAGATCTTGATGCCGATGACGCCGATGAGACCGTAGAGCGCCGTCGTCACGCCGCCGAGCACGCCCGGCGGGATGGAGAAGAAGAGCTGTCCGATCTTGGGGGAGAACGAGAGCAGGATCGCGATCGTTCCTGCGACCCAGTATGCGGCCGTGGAGTAGACGCGCGTCGCGGCCATGACGCCGATGTTCTCGCCGTACGTCGTGGTGCCCGAGCCGCCGAACAGACCGGCGAGCGTCGTCGCGACGCCGTCGGCGAGAAGGGCGCGGCCCGTGCGCCGGTTGATCGTCGGGTCGCCCGTCATGGTCGCGACCCCGCGGACGTGCCCGACGTTCTCGGCGATGAGCACGAGGACGACGGGGATGAACATCGGCAGCAGACCCCACGCCGTGGCGTCGGCGAACGACGGCAGGTGGAAGTCGGGCAGCCCGAACCACGCCGCCTGCTCGACCGAGGCGAAGTCGATCTGGTTCGTGACCGCCGCGACGAGATAGCCGACGATGACGCCGAGGAAGATCGAGACGCGCCCCAGGAATCCGCGGAAGAGGACCGCGAACAGGATGCTGGCGACGAGCGTGACGGTGCCGAGCACGGGCTGCACCTGGAAGTTCTGCCACGCGACGGGGGCGAGGTTGAGCCCGATGAGAGCGACGATGGCGCCCGAGACGACGGGAGGCATGAGCTTCTCGATCCAGCCCGTGCCCACCGCCTGGACGAGGAAGCCGACCCCCGCGAGCAGGACGCCCGCGACGAACACGCCGACGAGCGCCTGCCCGATCTGCTCGGACGTCTCGAGCGTCTTGCCGCCGTTGAACGCCTGGATCGGTGCGATGAAGGCGAACGACGACCCCAGGTAGCTGGGCAGGCGGTTGCGGGTGAGCAGCAGGAAGAGCAGCG
Organism: Microbacterium ulmi; assembly: GCF_011759705.1. GTDB lineage: Bacteria > Actinomycetota > Actinomycetes > Actinomycetales > Microbacteriaceae > Microbacterium > Microbacterium ulmi. The sequence goes on from NZ_JAAOZF010000001.1 coordinate 1,492,286, forward strand.
TGCCGACGCCCGAGAAGAGGAGGGTCGTCGTGACGGGGAACCCGGTCAGGATCGGCACGAGGAAGGTCGCACCGAACATCGCGACGACGTGCTGTGCGCCGATCGCGATGGTCGCGGGCCAGGCGAGCCGCTCGTCGGGCTTGACGACCTCCCCCGGACCGACGTTGCGACCGTTTCCGTGAAGGGACCAGACAGGCATGCGAGCTCCTCGGGTGGGGGGGTGTTGACGTCACCCTATCTGGGAGTTCGCTGTGAGCGGGAGAAGTGGACGCGGGATCTTGCGGACGTCACCTGCCGGTGGGTGAGGGCACCGCCCTCGACATCGACGGTCTGCTCCGGACGGCATCCCCGCGGGAGTAGCGTGGCCGTCGTGCGCTTCGGACTGCATTTCATGGACTTCACCCTCCCCGGCGAGCCCGCGAGCATCGCCCCGACGATCGCCGCGACGGCGAAGGCGACCGAGGATGCCGGCGGCTCGTGGTTCACCGCGATGGACCACTACTTCCAGATGGAGCGGTTCCGCACCGCCTACGACCCCATGCTCGAGGGCTACACGCTGCTCGGCTTCGCGGCTGCCCACACGTCGCGGGTGAGGCTGGGCACTCTCGTGACGGGCGTCACCTACCGGCATCCGGGCCTGCTCTCGAAGATCGTGACGACCCTCGACGTCCTCTCGTCGGGGCGCGGGATGCTGGGGCTCGGCGCCGCATGGTACGAGCGCGAGCACGACGCCCTCGGTGTGCCCTACCCGCCGCTCGCCGAGCGGTTCGAGCGGCTCGAGGAGACGCTCCGGATCGCACTGCAGATGTGGGACCCCGCTCAGGAAGGACCGTACGTGGGGAGGCACTATCACCTGGCGGAGACGATCTCGCACCCCGCTCCCGTGTCGACCCCGCGCCCCCCGATCATGATCGGCGGCAACGGCGAGCAGAAGACGCTTCGGCTCGTCGCGCAATACGCCGACATCACGAACCTGACGGTCAACGACCCCGCAGAGGTCGCGCACAAGCTCGATGTCCTGCGCCGGCACTGCGACCGGCTCGGCCGTGACTACGACGCGATCGAGAAGACCGTTCAGGGCGGCACGCTCGACCCGCTCGTCGACACCGACGCGTTCCTCTCGCGCATGGCCGAGCTCGCGGCGCTCGGCATCGAGCACGTGCAGCTGCGCAACGTCGCGCCCGACCCGGCGGGCTGGATCACGGAGTTCGGCGAGAAGGTCGCGCCGCGCCTGGCCGAGATCGAGCCTGCGGCCTAGCCCGCCGCCGGCCGCGATCGCGACCGCAGCGGCCCGCGATCGCGACTTGCATCCCGCCCCTCCGTTCGAGAGGCTGTGCGGGTGTCCGCAATGCCGTGCGGATGCCGTGCAGCCCTGCGCGAGCAGGTGACGGAGTGTCAGTGACCGATCGAGTCCCCCCATCCCTGTCCGCCGATGCCCCCGAGTCGGCCGTAGCCCCCGTCCCGCCGAGCGCCGGCTTCGCACTCGTGCTCGACGGCCTCTACAAGCGCTTCGGCGACAAGGTCGCAGTCGACGGGATCAGCCTCACGGTGCCGACCGGCTCGTTCTACGGCCTCGTGGGCCCCAACGGGGCCGGCAAGACGACGACGCTCTCGATGGCGACGGGACTGCTCCTGCCCGACGCGGGCCGGGCGTTCGTCCACGGCGTCGACGTGTGGAAGGACCCCGTCGCCGCCAAGGCGATGCTCGGCAACCTCGCCGACGGCGTGAAGCTGTTCGACCGGCTCACCGGCGAGCAGCTCGTGACCTACCACGGCCTGCTGTTCGGCCTGTCGCACGCAGAGATCGCCTCGCGCGTGCGCGACCTCCTCGCCCTCCTCGACATGACGGATGCCGCGGGCACCCTCGTCGTGGACTACTCGGCCGGCATGACGAAGAAGATCGCGCTCGCCTGCGCGCTCGTGCACGCGCCGCGGCTGCTCGTGCTCGACGAGCCGTTCGAGTCCGTCGATCCCGTCTCGGCGGCGAACATCCAGGACATCCTCGCGGGCTACGTCCGAAGCGGCGGCACCGTCATCGTCTCGAGCCACTCGATGGACCTCGTGCAGCGGATGTGCGACCACGTCGCGATCATCGCCGCGGGGCGCGTTCTCGTCGCCGGGACGGTCGACGCCGTGCGCGCCGGCGAGTCGCTGCAGGACCGATTCGTCGAGCTCGTCGGAGGTCGTCGGCACACGGAGGGACCCGAGTGGTTGCGACACTCCTGAGGCTGCGCTATCGCGTCCTCGGCAACCAGCTCGCGCGCAGCCCATGGCAGCTCGTCGGGTTCCTCTTCGGCGCCCTCTACGGGCTGGGCGTGCTGTTCTCGGCTCTCGCCGGGCTCGTGTTCCTCGGGTTCGGCGACGCGGCGACGGCAGGATCGGTCATCGTCGGCGTCGGCTCGCTCGTGACGCTGGGGTGGGTGCTCGGCCCTCTCATCGCGTTCGGCGTCGACACGACGCTCGACCCCGCACGGCTCGTCGTCTTCCCGATCCCGCTGAACCGGCTCCTCATCGCGCTCGCGCTCGCCGGCGTGTGCGGAGTGCCCGGGCTCGTGACGACAGTGGCCGCTCTCGGCACCCTCGCGACCTGGGTGCACTGGCCCGCCGCGGCCGTCGCCGCACTTCTCGGCATCCCGCTCGCCGTTCTGACGGCGGTCGTCGCCTCGCGCGCCGTCGCATCGCTCGCGTCGGGTCTCGGCGGCGGGCGGCGCCTGCGCGAGGCGTCCGGCGTGCTGATCTTCATTCCGCTCATCCTCGCGGGCCCGATCGTCGCAGGTGTCGCGACGGGCTTCGCCGTCAACCTCGACACGATCCTCGTGGTCGTGCGCATCCTCGCGTGGACACCGGTCGGCGCGGCATGGGCCTTCCCCGCCGATCTCGCGACGGGAGCGTGGCCCGCTGCCGCCGCGAAGCTCGCGATCGCCGTCGCGACGCTCGCGATCGTGTGGATGCTGTGGCGCCGGTCGCTCGCCGACTCGCTCGTGCGCCCACGGCAGACCGCGGCGGCTCGCGTCGAGTCCGGCAGGATCGGATGGTTCGGGCGCGTGCCCTCCGCGCCCGCAGGCGCGGTCTTCGCACGCTCGCTCACGTACTGGGTGCGTGACCCGCGGTACCTCCGCCAGCTGATCGTCGTGCCCTTGCTCCCCGCGGTGCTCTGGTTCTACGCGCGCGACGGCGACGTCGGCTCGGCGCTCGGCTGGGCGGCTCCGCTCGTCGCCTTCGTCATCGGCATCTCGCTCTACGCGGACATCTCGTACGACGGCACGGCGTTCGCGGCTCAGCTCGCGACGGGTGTGCGCGGCTGGGCGGACCGCGTCGGACGCACGCTCGCCGCAGCGGCGATCGCCGCGCCGATCGTGCTGATCGTCGCGATCGCGCCGTTCGCGATCTGGGGAGGGTGGAGTCGTCTCCCCGGCATCCTCGGGATCTCGTTCGGCGTCCTGCTCGCCTCGTACGGAGTGTGCGCCGTCACGTCGGCATCGTTCGTGATCCCTGTGCCGGATGCGGGCGCGAACCCGTTCGCGCGGGTTCCGGGGACGACGTTCCTGCAGGGGCTCGCGTTCTTCGGCATCTGGCTCGTCGCCCTCGTGCTGTCGTCGCCGGCGATCGTCGTCGGCGCGATCGCCTACTTCACCGACGACGCCGTGCTGAGCTGGATCGCCCTCGCCGTCGGGCTCGTCGTGGGCGGCGCGGTGCTCGTCGGGGGCATCCTCGTCGGCGGACGCAGACTCGATCGCACGGGCCCCGCGCTGCTGTCGCGCCTCAAGGCGATGAAGAGCGCCTGACCGGCCGCTCGGGCGGTCAGTCGCCCGTGAGCCTCTCCAGGAGCTCGCGGTAGCGGGCCGCAGTGCGCTCGACGATCTCGACGGGCAGCTCGGGCGGCGTCCCGCGCCTGTCCCAGTTCGCGGCGAGCCAGTCGCGCACGATCTGCTTGTCGAAGCTCGCCATGCGCTCGTCGGGGGTCGTGCCCGCCTGCCAGGCCGCGGCATCCCAGTACCGCGACGAGTCGCTCGTGAGCACTTCGTCCGCGAGCGTCATGACGCCGTTCTCGTCCACGCCGAACTCGAACTTCGTGTCGGCGAGGATGAGCCCTCGCGTCTCCGCCGTGCGGGCGGCCCGCCCGTAGATCTCGAGCGAGAGAGCGCGCAGCTCCTCCGCGCGCGCGGCCCCGACGAGCTCGACGGTCTGCTCGAACGAGATGTTCTCGTCGTGCTCGCCCAGGGGCGCCTTGTACGCGGGCGTGAAGATCGGCTCGGGGAGCCGGTCGCCGTTCGACAGGCCTTCGGGCAGCGGGATGCCGCACACCGTCGCGCTCTCGCGGTACTCGGCCCACCCCGACCCCGTGAGGTAGCCGCGCACGACGCACTCGATCGGCTGCATGTCGAGGCTTCTCACGACCATCGCGCGGCCGGCCACGGCATCCGGAATCAGGCTCTGCAGGTCGTCGCGCGTGTTCGCGACGCCGTCGGCTCCGTTTGTCAGCACCTTCGCGGGTGCGAGATGGCTCGGGATGCCGCGCCCGCCGTCCGCGCCTGCGAGGCGGTCGAACCACCACAGGCTCAGGGTCGTCAGCAGCGTCCCCTTTCCCGGGATGCCGGGCGAGAGCACGTGGTCGAACGCGCTCACGCGGTCGCTCGCGACGACGAGCATGCGTCCCTCGGCTCCGTCGGCGGGCACATACAGGTCGCGCACCTTGCCGGAGTAGACGTGGCGCCAGCCGGCGAGGTCGAGGGGGGAGGTCACGCAGACCATTATCCGCGGACCGGGCGTGCGATTGCGGCGAGGACGACGCGATCCTTCGCAGGGCGGTTGCGCCGGAGCATCCGAGGAGCGTATAGTCCACATGGACTAATCGGAATGGAGCACCGGATGTCGGATGCCGCGGCCTCGCTGACCCCCCTCGGGGTCATCGTGCTCGGCCTCCTCGCCGAGATGGACCTGCATCCGTACGAGATGATGCGGCTCATCCGCCAGCGCGGCGAGGATCAGGTCGTCAAGGTCACCAACGGCACCTTCTACCACACGGTGTCGCGGCTCGAACGGGACGGGCTGATCGCCGAGGTCGGCGTCGACCGCGCGGGCAACCGCCCCGAGCGCACGACGTACGCGCTGACACCGGCGGGCCGCGCCGCCGCCCAGGAATGGGTGCGCCGCGAGCTGCCGCGCTTCGATCGCCCCGAGCCGTTCCGCGTCGCGCTCGCCGAGGCGCACACGCTCGCGCGCGCAGAGGTCGTCGAGCTGCTGTCGCAGCGTCGCGTCGCGCTCGCGGCCTCCGTCGACGAGCATCGCGAGCGTCTCGCGAACGTCGTCGGACGCGGCGTCCCCCTCCAGTTCCTCGTCGAGCTCGACCGCCGCACGGCGATCCTCGGCGCCGACCTGACCTGGCTCGACGGCCTGCTCACACGCCTTGCCGACACCACGCTCGCGTGGGGCGTGGACGAGCTGCCCGACGAGGTCCTCTCCCGTCTCGCCGCCTACCGAAAGGCCCACCTCTCATGACCGAACAGACCGCTCGCGCCGCGGCATCCGCCCCCGAGGGCACCGCGCGCAGCCCGTGGCCCGCCCTGTGGGCGCTCGTCATCGGGTTCTTCATGATCCTCGTCGACACGACGATCGTCTCGGTCGCGAACCCCGCCATCAAGGCGGCGCTCGACCCCGACACCAGCAACCTCGACAACGTCGTGTGGGTCACATCGGCCTATCTGCTCGCCTACGCGGTGCCGCTTCTGATCACGGGACGTCTCGGCGACCGGTTCGGTCCGAAGCGGATCTACCTCATCGGTCTCGCGGTGTTCACCGTCGCATCGCTCGCGTGCGGCTTCTCCACGACACTCGTCGCCCTCATCGCCTGGCGCGCGGTCCAGGGCCTCGGCGCGGCCCTCATGACGCCGCAGACGATGGCCGTCATCACGCGCACGTTCCCCGCGAACAAGCGCGGCGCGGCGATGGGCCTGTGGGGCGCGACGGCCGGCGTCGCGACGCTCGTCGGCCCCCTCGCGGGCGGCCTGCTCGTCGACGGCTTCGGGTGGGAGTGGATCTTCTTCGTCAACATCCCCGTCGGCGTCATCGGCTTCGTCCTGGCATGGATCCTCGTCCCGGACCTCGAGACCCACCACCACAAGTTCGACATCCTCGGGGTGCTGCTCAGCGCGCTCGCGCTGTTCCTGATCGTCTTCGGTCTGCAGGAGGGCGAGAAGTACGACTGGGGCGCGATCTGGGGGCCGATCACGGTGTGGGGGCTCATCGCGGCGGGGGTCGTCGTGCTCGGGCTGTTCATCTGGCAGCAGGCCCGCACGAAGAGCGAGCCGCTCGTGCCGATGCAGCTGTTCCGCGACCGCAACTTCTCCATCGCGAACATCGGCATCGCGACGGTCGGGTTCACCGTGACGAGCATGTCGCTGCCGATCGCGTTCTTCATCCAGATCGCGCGCGGACTCACCCCGACGCAGTCGGCGCTGCTGCTGATCCCGCTCGCCGTGTTCTCCGGCGTGCTCGCGCCGCTCGCCGGCAAGCTCCTCGACCGGGTGGATCCGCGCGTCCTCCTCGTGCCCGGCCTCCTGCTGACCTCGCTCGCGCTGTTCTGGTACGCCGCGCTCACGAACATGGACACCCCGATCTGGATGTTCCTGCTGCCGGCCGCTCTCATCGGCATCGGCAACGCGGGGATGTGGGGTCCGCTCGCGACCACCGCGACCCGCAACCTTCCGCCGCGCCAGGCGGGTGCGGGATCGGGCATCTACAACACGACGCGCACGATCGGCTCCGTCATCGGCTCCGCGGCGATCGCGGCGTTCATGCAGGCCCGGCTAGAGGCGAACCTCCCGGGGGCGTCCGAGCACGCGGGCGGGTTCGGCGGCGGCACGCTCCCCGACTTCGTCGCCGACGGCTTCGCGACCGCGATGTCGCAGGCGCTCCTCCTTCCCGCGTCGGTGCTGCTGCTCGGCGTCGTCGCCGTGCTGTTCATGCAGCGCCCGGCCCACCTCGGCGTGCGCGGGGCCGCAGAGACCGTGGACGTGCCCGCGGCGGAGGTGCGTCCGGCGCAGGCGCCTGCCGCGGAGTGACTCGCGCGTGACGACCGGCGCGGCATCCGTCCTCGCGTCGCGGGTGCGAGCGGGTCAGCGCTCGACGACGCCCGCCGCGATGTCGGTGCGGTACTGGCCCCCCTCGAGGCCGATCTCGCCGAGTGCCGCATACGTCCGAGAGCGCGCCTGCGCGAACGTCGTACCCAGGCCGACGACGTTGAGCACGCGGCCGCCCGTCGCGACGAGCCCGCCCTCGGACGAGGCGGTGGCCGCGTGCACGAGGTGGACGCCCTCGACGGCGGAGGCGGCATCCAGCCCCGTCAGCGCACGTCCGGTGACGGGCGACGCAGGGTAGCCCTCGCTCGCGAGCACGACGGTGACGGCGACCGCATCGGCGAAGGCGGGACGGGGCTGGTCCTCGAGATGACCGGATGCCGCGGCCAGCAGCAGCTCGGACAGGGGGTCGACGAGCCGCGGGAGCACGACCTGCGTCTCGGGGTCGCCGAAGCGCGCGTTGAACTCGATGACCTTGACGCCCTGGTCGGTGAGGATGAGGCCGGCGTAGAGGAGTCCGATGAACGGGGTGCCCTCGGCATCCAGCTGACGGATGACCGGCTCGGCCACGTCCTTCGTCACGAGGTCGACGAACGCGTCCTCGCCGCCGAAGTGCTCGAGCAGCCACGGCAGCGGCGAGTAGGCGCCCATGCCGCCCGTGTTGGGGCCGGCGTCGCCGTCGCCGAGACGCTTGAAGTCCTGCGCGGGGCTGAGCGGCAGCACGTGGTCGCCGTCGCTCAGGAAGAAGAGCGACACCTCCGGCCCTGAGAGGAACTCCTCGACCAGCACCGATCCGCTCGGAAGGTACGTGTCGGCGTGCGCGAGCGCCTCCGCGCGGTCGGCCGTGACGACGACCCCCTTGCCCGCGGCGAGTCCGTCGGCCTTGACGACGTGCGGCGCACCGAGCTCGTCGAGCGCCGCCTCGACCTCGGCCCGCGTGAACGCCCGCACGGCGCGGCCCGTCGGGACGCCCGCGGCGTCCATGATCCGCTTCGCGAACGCCTTCGACCCCTCGAGCTGCGCGGCCGCCCTCCCGGGGCCGAAGACGGGGATGCCGCGCTCGCGCAGCGCGTCGGCGACACCCGCGACGAGGGGCGCCTCGGGGCCGATCACGACGAGGTCGATGTGCTGTGCGTTCGCGAAGACCGTGACGGCGCCTGGATCGTTCGGGTCGAGGGCGACGATGGTCGCATCCTGCGCGATCCCCGCGTTGCCGGGGGCCGCGAAGACCTCGTGGCCGGCCTCTTCCGAGAGCAGCGACAGGATGATGGCGTGCTCGCGCGCGCCCGAGCCGAGGACGAGGATTCTCACCCGCTCAGCCTAGCCGCGAGGCCCTCCCGGCCGCGGGCAGCGCCTACCGTGGAGCCATGCCGAAGAAGATAGGGACCGGCGAGGGCCGCGCGGCCCTGGCCGCAGTGGCCGCGGCATCCGGCGCACCGGCCCGCGCCGAGCTCGCGACGGCCGTGCGGTATCTGCTTCAGCTGCTGGCCGAGAAGGCGCCCGGCAGCTCCGTCGAGGTGCGGGTCCCCCCGTTCGGGGCGGTGCAGGTCGTCGAGGGCCCTCGGCACACGCGCGGCACGCCGCCCAATGTCGTCGAGACCGACCCGCTCACGTGGATCGCGGTCGCGACGGGCGCCGAGCGGTGGACGGATGCCGCGGCCGCAGGCCGCATCCTCGCCTCCGGCGTGCGATCCGACCTGTCGGACCTGCTGCCGCTGCGGCCCTGACTACGCGGCGCCCGCAGGCGACTCGTGCGTCGCCGCGACGGCGTCGACGGACCGCCGCCGCACGAGGAGGATCGCGATCGCCGCGACCACGAGCACCGCCGCGAGCACGACGAGCAGGGTCCACGGCATGGCGAGGACTCCGAACTCGTGGATCGTGGGCTCGAGCAGCTGCGCACCGAGACCGACGGCCTCCGGCGAGACGGAGATCGCGCCCGTGATCCAGCCGAGCGGCGGGAGGGCGAGCTCGCGATGCACGTCGATCGTCGATCCGGGGATCACCTCGGGCAGGGCGGTCGCCGGAGACGCCCTGCCGAACAGGCCGAAGGGGCCTGCCGCGTCGACGACGTCCGAAGCCGTCACGAGGGTGTTGCCCGTGTTGGTGAGCCGGTAGTCGATCCGCGCGACGCCCGGCTCGAAAGGGTTCCAGGAGGGCGCATACGACGCCGTGAAGTCCTGGATCTGAGCCGACGGGGCGAGCTCGCCGTTGACGCGGACGGTCACGCGGGTCGCGAGGCGCCTGTCGACGGCGAGCACGTCGCCTTCTCCGCTCACGTGCGACGTCACGATGCCGGCGGCGTGGTCGCCGGGTGGTGCGTCCGTGGGGACCGCGATCGTGAAGTCGACCTGCGCCTGCTGTCCGGGAGCCAGCGTGAGGAGTGTCGTGCCGACGGTCGTCCACAGGCCCGCGTCGACCGGGGGAGTCGTCCCGGCCTGAAGGTCGATCTGACCCGTGGGGGTCGTGAACGCGTCCGCGGCGTACACCGCGAGGTCGAGCGGGGACGCGCCGACGTTCGTGACGCGGAGCGCGTCGTGGATCGTCGCTCCGGCGTCGACCGTGTAGACGAAGTTTCGCCGTCCCGCGCCGTTGTCGTTGTCGACGGTCTCGAGCGTCCACCCGAGCGCCGGGGGCGTGTCGGCCGAGGCGGGGGAGGCGAGGGCGGGGGTCGCCGAGGCGAGCAGGACGGCGGTGAGGCCCGCGAGCAGGCGGGCGGGGCGGACTCGGAGTCTCATGGTGCGTCTTTCGTGCGAAGGCGGGGGTCCGATGCGCGATCGCACCGGACCCCCGCGGGAGCGCGTCAGCTGACGGCGGTGATCGTCAGCGTCGCGGTGTAGTCGCCCGCGGGCGTCGTGCCCGGGATGACGAGGGACAGGTCGGCTCCGACGGTCGCGCCGGCTGCGGCGCCGGCCGACGCGAGCGTGCTCGGGGTCGCGAGGCCCACGCCGCCCAGCTGCGTCGAGGTGACGGCCGCGCCGGCGGTGACGCCCGAGCCGCTGACGACCTTCGGCGTCCAGCCGAGGTAGCCGCCGCTGAAGCTGTCGGCGCCGGACGTGAACTCGCCGACCTGACCGGACAGGCTCCAGGCGTGCTGACCCGAGCCGCCGGAACGGGTGTCGGTGACGACGACGTCGTTCAGGATGCCGTTCGCGACGAAGTTCGCGCCGTCCTGCGTCGCCGTGCCGAGGTCGACGGCCGAGCTCGACGCCCAGGTCCAGCCGAACGATCCCGTCTCGGGGGTCTGGGCCTCGGGCACCTCGACGACGATGTCGCCCTCGCCGGGCTCGGGCTGCGGCTCGGCGGCCTCGACGGCGTACGAGACCGTCAGAGGCGTCGTGGGCTTGCGGACGTCAGCCGCGCCACCCGAGGAGTACCAGTAGCTCGACTGACCCGAGAGCACCTGGAAGTCGACGAACGACTGCGGGAACGAGCCCCAGTTCGCGCCGGTGCGCACCTGCGGCGACTGCGTGCTCGTCACCTCGATGCCCAGATAGTCGGGCGTCACGGTGAAGCCGGAGTCGCCCACCTGTGCAGCCGTGATGTCGGCGAGGACGATCTGCGTGGGAGCGAGCGGCACCCACTGCGTCATGTCCTCCATCGAGGTGCCGTACCCGCTCGCCGTCGCCGTCACCTGGCCGTTGCCGTCGGCGTCGAGCGTCAGGACGGGGTTCGTCGCGGTCCAGTACGTGTACCCGCTGTAGTACACGACCGAGAACGAGCCGTCCCACGCGATCTCGACCGATCCGTCGGCCGCGACGGTGCCCTCGCCGCCCGTGATCTCGACGATGTTCCCCGACGGGGCCGTGAATGTGGTGGTGGCGCCGCTGGGCTGCTGGCACTTCGTGGCCCAGCTCGTCTGGACGAGCTCGCCCGCGGCATCCGGCTTCTTGATCGTGACGTTGCCCGCGCTCGACGCGTAGAGCCCCTCCGCCTCCGACCAGACGTGCGACGAGCCGGCGTCGCCGGCGACTCCCGCGCTGAGGAAGTTGCACGTGCCCGGGGCGAAGCCGGGGCTCCCCGTCTCGGCGTTGAATCCCCACTGGAAGACGGCGTCGGAGATCGTCCCCTGGTCGGCCGCGTTCGCGGGCGCCGCGAACGCGAGACTGCCGGCCGCGAGCGCGGCGATCGCCGCTGCGGCCGCCAGCCGGGAGCGGCGGGGCGGGGTACTGGTGCGTGAGGGCACGATGAATTCCTTTCGGAGTATGTGTCGGGTCGACCCTGGCGTGATGAGCGCGAAGAGTATTCGCGCAAGCTCAAAGCTAGGTTAGGATCACCTTATTCACAGATCGGGAATTAAGGCAAGGCAACCCTAATTAACCTCCGGGTTCGGTTGCCGCCCGCTGCACCCGCCCACCACGATGCACACCGGGAGAGAGATCAGCGTGCGCCGAAAGCTCCAACGACGACTCGCACTCGTCGCCATCGTCTGCGTCGTCTCGCTCGGCCTCGCGGGGTGCCAGGGGCTGGGCTTCCACGGCGGGGATGCCGCGACCGCGGCGACTCCACCGCTGCACGACGTGACGCCCATCGCCGATCCCGCCGCGTGGGAGGGGCCGAGCACCGCGGTGCCGGCGTCCTCACCGCTCGAGCCGATCACGACCGGCGAGCAGGTCCTGCCCGCGACCGTCGTGGACTCCCAGGACACGACGGTGACCGTCACCGACACGTCGCGCATCCTGGCGCTCGACATCTACGGCTCGCTGTCCCGCATCGTGTTCGAGCTCGGCCTGGGCGGCTCCGTCGTCGGACGCGATGTGTCCACGGGCTTCCCCGAGGCCGCCGGTCTTCCCCTGGTCACCCAGAACGGCCACGATCTCAACGCCGAGGCGATCCTCGACCTCGCCCCGACCGTCATCCTGACCGACACGAGTCTCGGACCGTGGGACACGATCCTGCAGATGCGCGACATCGGCATCCCGGTCGTGGTCGTCGACTCGCACCGCGCGATCGACACGATCGACGACCTCACGCGTCAGGTCGCCACGGCTCTGGGCGTGCCGCAGCGCGGCGACGAGCTGGCCGCGCGCACGTCCGCCGCCGTCGACGCGAAGCTGGCCGAGATCGCCGCGATCGCGCCTGCGGACGGCGATCGCCTGCGCATGGTCTTCCTGTACGTGCGGGGCCAGTCGGGCGTCTACTACCTGTTCGGCGACGAGTCGGGGGCCGACAGCCTCATCGAGGCGCTCGGCGGCATCGACGTCGCGGGAGAGAACGGCTGGGTCGGCATGCGACCCGTGACGGACGAGGCGCTCATCGCGGCCAACCCTGACGTGATCCTCATGATGACGAAGGGGCTCGAGTCGGTCGACGGCGTCGACGGGCTCCTGGAGCACCTCCCTGCGGTCGCTCAGACGACGGCGGGGAGGAACCGCCGGATCGTCGACATGTCCGACACGCAGATCCTCAGCTTCGGGCCGGAGGCCGCCGACGTGCTCGACGCGCTCGCCGTCGCGATCTATGCACCGGATGCCCTGAAGTGACCACCGTGACGGCGCAGCGGCCGGACGCGGCGGTCGCCATCGTGCACCCGGCCGCGAGACGGGCGCGCCTGCGCGTCTGGACGACCTTCGGCATCCTCACGGCTCTGCTGTGCGTGCTCATCGTCGTGTCGGCCGGAACCGGCCAGCTGCACATCCCCGCCGAGCAGGTGATCGGAGCACTCTCGCGCGGCTGGAACGCCGTCGTCTCCGACATCGGCCTGACGTGGCTCCGGGTGCCGGAGGGAGCCGCCGTCGAACACGTCAACGGCGAGGCCACTCTGTGGCTCGTCCGCTTCCCCCGCATCGTCATGGCGCTCCTGGTCGGCGCGGCGCTCGCGACGGCCGGCGCGGTGATGCAGGGCGTCTTCCGCAACCCGCTCGCCGAGCCCGGCGTCATCGGGGTCTCTTCCGGGGCCGCCGTCGGCGCGTGCGCCGCCATCGTCTTCGGCCTCGGCTTCGCCGGCCCGCTGACGCTCCCGGCCATGGCCTTCCTCGGCGGGCTGCTCGCGACCGTCGTCGTGTACGGGTCGGCGCGGGCCGACGGCCGCACCGAGGTCGTGACGCTCGTGCTGACGGGCATCGCGATCAACGCGATCGCGGGCGCCGCGATCGCGCTGCTCACCTTCCTCGGCACGACTCAGGAGCGCGAGCAGATCGTGTTCTGGCAGCTCGGCTCGCTCAACGGCTCGCGCTGGCAGGACGTGCTCATCGTGCTGCCCCTCACGGTCGTCGGAGTCGTCGGCTGCGTGCTGCTGTCTCGCTCCCTCGACCTGCTCTCGCTCGGCGAGCGCCAGGCGACGCACCTCGGTCTGAACGTCGAGCGGCTGCACGTCGTCGCGATCGTGCTCATCGCCCTCTTGACGAGCGGGGCCGTCGCCCTGTGCGGGATCATCTCGTTCGTCGGGCTCGTCGTGCCGCACCTCGTGCGCATGATCCTGGGCCCGGGCCATCGTCTGCTCGTGCCGGCGAGCGCCTTCGCGGGGGCCGTCCTGCTGATGGGCGCAGACCTCGTCGCCCGCACGGCGGTGCCCTATGCGGAGCTTCCCATCGGCATGCTGACGGCGCTCATCGGCGGCCCGTTCTTCTTCTGGCTGCTGCGCCGAACGCGCCGCCGGGCGGGAGGCTGGGGATGACGCGGCCGGTCATGAGCGTGCAGGGCGTCGCCGTCGACCTCGGCGGCGCCGCGATCCTGACGGATGTGACCCTCGAGCTTCTCGAGGGCGAGCTGCTGGCCCTCGTGGGCCCCAACGGCGCGGGCAAGTCGACGCTGCTGTCCGTGCTCGCCGGCGACCGCTCGCCGTCGCGGGGGACCGTGCTGATCGACGGGGCTCCCCTGGATGCCGCGCCCGTCGCCGACCTCGCGAGACGCCGCTCGGTGCTGACGCAGTCGAACGAGATCTCGTTCCCGTTCCCCGTGATCGATGTCGTGCGGATGGGACGCGCGCCGTGGCGGAGCCGTCCGGAGGCGGACCGGGACGAGGAGATGGTCGAGCTCGCGATGCACGCGGGCGAGGTGAAGGCACTCGCCGACCACCCCGTCACAACGCTGTCCGGCGGCGAGCGGGCACGCGTCGCCTTCGCCCGATCCCGCGCGCAGTCGTGCGCGATCGTCCTGCTCGACGAGCCCACCGCGAGCCTCGACATCCGCCATCAGCACCGCGTGCTGGCCGAGACGCGAGCGCATGCGCGAGCAGGCGGCTCCGCGGTCGTGGTGCTGCACGATCTCGGCCTCGCGGCGGCCTACGCCGACCGCATCGCGATCCTCGCGGGCGGCGAGATCGTGTCGGTGGGCCCTCCGCGCGAGGTGCTCGACCCGGATGTCCTGACCAGGGTCTATCGCCACCCGGTCGGCGTCTTCGACGGACCGGATGGCGAGATCATCGTGGCCGCACGCGCGACGGGCGTGGCGGCAGCCGAGGAGGTAACCGCATGAACCGCGCGATCCCGCGCTCCACGCTCGCCCTCGCACTGTCGGGTGCGCTTCTGGCCGCCCTGCTGGCCGTCGCCGTTCCGCTGCCTGCGTGGGCCGCCTCGTCCGTGACGGTCGAGGGCCCGGACGGCACCTCGACGGTCGACCCCGACTACGCCACCGAGGTGACCGTGCGCGGATCCGGGTTCCAGTCGATCAAGAAGGGGTTCGGCGGCGTCTACGTGCTGTTCGGCTGGGTCGACGGATCGTGGCGCCCGAGTCAGGGCGGGGTCGTCGGCGCGGACTACCGCTACGTGCCCGACAGCGAGTCGAGGGACAACGCGGGATTCCAGCGGTTCGTCGCGTTCCCCGGCAGCGAGACCGAGGCAGCCGCGCACGCCGTCATGTCGGACGACGGCTCGTGGAGCGTGTCCATGACGATTCCGGGGGCGAGGTTCGAGAGCCGCGACCGCTCCGGCGACGTCAGCGGCGTCGACTGTCTCAAGGTCACGTGCGGCGTGATCACGATCGGTGCGCACGGCGTCAAGAACGCCAACAACGAGACCTTCACGCCCGTGAGCTTCGCCTCGGGCGGGGGATCGGCGCCTGCGGCCGCGGGCGGCACGCTCCCGGATGCCGCGCCCGGCCTCGCCGCGCCCGGCGAGGTCCGTCTCGGGCTGGCCTCCGCGCGCGTCGACGCCGGCACCTCGATCGCGTTCACGGGTCAGGGCTTCGCCCCCGGCGAGCAGGTCGTCGCGACCCTCGACAGAGGCCTCGTCTCCGTCGGACCGCTGTCGGCCGGCGCTCAGGGCGAGGTCGCCGGCGTCATGTCGGTGCCGCGCGACGTGCGTGGCGGGACTCATCTCGTGACCCTGACGGGGGCGGCATCCGGCGCCGTCGCCGAGTCGCCCGTCGAGATCGTCGCCGGCGCCTCGCCCCTCGTGGCGGCCGCTGCTGCGGAGACGCCGATGTGGCTGTTCGTCCTGCTCGTCTCGTGCATCGGGATCGCTCTGGTGCTCATCGTCACGAGCGTCGTCGTGTCGATCCGTCGATCGCTCGCGGCCCGCAGGGCGCGCGCCCAGGCGGCGTCCGCGGCGGCGTCCGCGTCCTCCGCGCCGCCGCCCCCCGCTGCTCCGACGGCGGTGATCCCGGCTCCGCGCGAGGCGGGGCCCGACGCCGTCACCGAGCGACTCGCCGTCGGGGCGGGGGAGCACGCGTGAGACGGCGTTCGGTCGTGGCGGCCGCGGCGCTCGTCATCGCGCTCGCCGCCCTGGCGGGCGCACCGGCGTCGGCCGCGGAGACGGATGCCGGACCGGGCGACATCACCGTCACGGTCCCCGAGTCGGATGCGGGCAGGCCGATCACGAACGCCCAGTTCCGCTGGGGGCTCAACGCCGAGTCCGGCGCGGGCGCCTTCGCGGGCGGATGCAACTTCCTCAGCGCCGGCAGGGCGGGGAACGCGGGGTCCGCGCGCGTGTGGACGGCCGCGGACGGCCTCTACTCGGCCACGAGCGCAGCAGTGCGCATCGAGAAGCCGGCCGCCGGCGGCGAGTACCGCCTCGCGAGCTTCGAGAGCCGCTGCCTCGACGCGAGCGGCCGTGCCGTCTCGGTGTCGTCCCTGACGAGCACGACCGCGAACCAGGTCGTGATCGATCAGGGTCGTGGTCGACTCGTGCCGGGTGCGGGGCTCGAGATCCGGTGGACGGGCTCGTTCACCGTCGTCTTCTACGGCGGCATGACCTACTGGACCGTCACCGATCCCGTGCTGACGCTCGACCCTGCAGGCGATGGGCGGGTCACGGCGACCGCGAGCGGGTTCGGCACATCGATGGACGACCTCTCCAAGTGGGTGCCCCTTCCCGAGCAGTCCATCGTGCTCGCCGAGCTGCGCGGCGTCGACCCCGCGTCCGACGGGGGCTTCGCGATCGTCCCGGAGTACGTCGGGGTCTCCGTCCCGGATGCAGGGCAGATCGAGCGGACCTCCGAGAACGCCGCGTACTGGGGATCGTTCCCTGCGAGCTTCGTCGAGTACCAGAAGCTGACCGGTCAGGCCGGGTACTGGCTCACGACGGGCGGCCAGCGCGATCGGGCCAAGCCCGCGACGACTCTGTACGTCAGCTACGACGCGGCGGCCCCCATCGCGGTCACGCCTCCCGCGGTCGCGGGGTCGGCGGACGAGCCGAGCAACCCGATCCGCGTGCGGCCGGGGCAACCGGTGCAGCTCCCGGCAGACGTCGCCACGAGGCTGCCGATCGGCATCCCGCTCGCGGCCGCCACATCGCTTCCGCAGGGGCCTGGCCTCGTGCCCGCGTCGGCGGCAGCGGCGCTGAGCGCCCTGGCAGGGCCCCTGCTCGCGTCGGCGCTCGCTCTCGCTCTCGCCGTCGTCGCCGTGCTCAACATCATGGGGCGGCTGCCGTGGCAGCGCGCGCTTCGCGCGGGGCGCTGATCCTCGCCGGCCGGAACGGGTCGATAGTCGGCCTGCGGTGAGACAATGGAGGCATGGCCGACCAGGCGAACACCCCCGAGACCCCGAAGCCCGTCACACACCACGAGCTCATCGAGGACCGCATCGAGACGGTCAGGATCAGGCGGTCCCCGAAGTACTCGGTGTTCCTCGTCGCAGGGGCGGCGCTCGGCATCATCGTCGCGATGATCCTCACGTTCTCCTTCACCGGCACGACCGACGAGAGCCCGAACACGGGGATGATCTACTCGCAGGGGCAGGTCTTCGGATTCCTCGCCCTCATCTGCATCGCGGGGGGCGTCGCGCTCGCCGGCGCCGTCGCACTCGTCTTCGACCGCACGGTCGGGCGACGCACGCGGGATGTCGAGGTCGACCGCGAGACGGTCCACGTCGTCGACTGACCCTTCGAGGGCTCAGCGACCGCTCACGCCAGTTCGGCGATGATGGGGTGGATCGCGGCGTCGAAGGCCGCGACATCCCCGCGCAGTCCGTCGGTGACGGCGATCGTGAGCGATCCGATCCACCACACGCCGCGCTGCACGAGCGGCAGCACCTGGACGTTGAGCTCGAAGGAGTGCGCGCGCCGGCCGACCTGCCGCTCATGCTCGGCGATCGCGCTCGCGTAGGCCCGGTACGAGACGCCGGGCTTGCCCGACGAGTCCTTGCGGTACCGCTCGTGCCACGACTTCCCGTACTCGACCGCCTCGGCGGCGTGGGGCGTGATCGCTGAGCGCAGCTCGTCAGAGCCCTTCGTCGGCAGCGCCACGAGCGTCTCGAACCCGTCGACGAGATCGAGCGGCACGGGCGACGGATGCGCCGTCGGCTCGACCGTCATGGCCCAGAACTCGCGCCACTGACGTTCGAGCAGAGCCTGCGCCTCGTCCGCGCGGTCGTTCGCCCTGGGCGGGATGCCGCGCAGATGCGGCAGCTCGTCGGGCGAGCGGATGCCGAGCACCTGCCGAAGGTAGAGCGCGATGAGCACCGGCTGACCCGCATCCTCGCGGATCACCCACTCGGGAGCGCCTGTGCCGGTCATGTCGCCATTCTAGGACTCGGCATCCCGCGCGGGCCCGGCCCGCACCCGCGATCTCGGTGGGAGGCCGATTCCTTTCGCGGGCCGCGAGGGTCTATCCCTGCATGACGACCGATCCGAATCGCCGGCACTGGGAGCTCGTGGCACGCTCGCCGGACGCGACCGACTGGGGAGAGCTCGCGCGCGAGCCGGCACAGCTGCGCACGGAGCGGGTGGAGCGGCCGGCGGGTGCGTGGCTGCGCCCGCCCCGGCCCGTCTCCGACGCGGCGCTGCTCTGCATCCACGGCGGCGGCTTCGTCAGCGGATCGGTCGCGACGCACCGACGGATGTTCGGACATCTGGCGGATGCGTCGCGCCTGCCCGCCTTCGCCGTCGAGTACGGGCTCGTCCCCCAGCATGTGCATCCCGATCAGCTCGAGACGGTCGTCGCCGCACACCGGTGGCTCGTCGGCCAGGGCTTCGCCCGGATCGCCGTCCTGGGCGACTCGTGCGGCGCCCTGCTCGCAATCTGGCTCGCGCAGCGCATGCGCGGGATCGGGTTCGCACCGCCGATCGCGCTCGTGCTCCTGTCGGCCTGGGTCGACCTCGAAGCCGACGGGGGGTCGTACGACAGCGCCCCCGATCCGTTCTTCACGCGTGACATCGTGCGCTCCCTCGCAGCCGCCTACCTCGCCGGAGCCGACCCTCGAGACCCCCGCATCGCGGTGCTGCGCGCCGACCTGTCGGGACTGCCGCCCGTGCTCCTCCAGGTCGGCGGCGACGAGGCGCTGCGCGACGACAGCATCCGGCTCGCGGAGCGGCTGCGCGTGTACGACGTGCCCGTGCGGCTCGAGGAGTTCGAGGGTCAGCTCCACACGTTTCAGATGGCTGCGGGGCGCAGCGCCGCCGCCGATGACGCGATCGGGAGGGCAGGGCGATGGCTGCGGTCGATACTAGGATCGTGACGGGCTTCGAGCAGGATGCAGTGCCCCTTCGGGGCGAGTTGCGCGCTCACTGCTACCGGATGCTCGCCTCGTGGGACGACGCCGACGACGCCCTGCAGGAGACGTATCTGCGGGCCTGGCGTGCCTGGGAGGGGTTCGAGGGCCGCGCCTCGGTGCGCACGTGGCTCTACCGCATCGCGACCCGCGTCTGCCTCGATGCCGCCGCGGGCCGCGCGGCGCGGGCGCTGCCCGCGGACGTCGACGCGCTCGGGCCCGACCTCCCCGGTTCCTCCCGGCCCGTGCGATGGATCGGCCCCTTCCCCGGCGACAGCGACGATCTCAGGCTCGCGTTCATCGCCGTGCTGCAGTCCCTTCCGCCGTCACAGCGGGCGGTCCTGCTCCTGAGGGACGTGCTCGGCTTCTCGGCCGCCGAGTCCGCCGAGCTGCTCGAGACCTCCGTGCCCGCCGTCAAGAGCACCCTCCAGCGGGCGCGCCGACGCGTGGCGCGCGAGGCGCCGGTCGCCGCGGACGTCGTCGAGCCCCGCGACCCCGCAGTGCGTCGGCTGGTCGAGGCCTACATCGGCGCGTTCGCGCGAGGCGACGTCGACCTGCTCCTCTCTGTGCTGCGGGCGGATGCCGTGCTCGAGCTCGTCCCGGAGGGCTTCGCGCGAGCCGGCAAGGCGGCGTGCGCACCCGTGCTCGCCGATGCCGTCGCGCACTCCGGCACGTGGGAGATGACCCCCGCGACGGTCAACGGGGCACCCGGGGCCGTCGTCCGCCTCGACGGATCGCCGTACGGCGCGACAGTGCTGGACGTCCGCCCGGACGGCATCGCGAGGATCACGGTGTTCCGCGATCCCTCGCTCCCTCGCCGACTCGCATGAGCGTTCAGCGGCAGGGGCCCAGGACCGCAGCGACGTCGGGCCGGCCGCTCGACAGCTCAGGCCTCCGGCATCCGCTCAGGAAAGGCGCCGGTAGGCTGGAGCCGTGGCCTCCCCCTCGCGCGACGTGACGTCCAACCCGTACACGGAAGCCGGCGTCGACACGGCGGCAGGCGATCTCGCAGTCGAGCTCATGAAGTCGGCCGTCCGCAGGACGCACGGCCCCGAGGTCCTCGGCGGCGTCGGCGGCTTCGCCGGTCTCTTCGATGCGTCGACCCTGAGGAGCTACGGGCGCCCGCTCCTCGCGACGAGCACCGACGGCGTCGGCACCAAGGTCGCGATCGCCCAGGCGATCGACAAGCACGACACGATCGGCCTCGACCTCGTCGGCATGGTCGTCGACGACATCGTCGTGGTGGGCGCGAAGCCCCTCTTCATGACCGACTACATCGCGTGCGGCAAGGTCTACCCCGAGCGCATCGCCGACATCGTCCGGGGCATCGCGCGCGGCTGCGCCGAGACGGGCACGGCGCTCGTCGGCGGCGAGACGGCAGAGCACCCCGGGCTCCTCGGGCTCAACGACTATGACGTCGCGGGCGCAGCGACCGGCGTCGTGGAGGCCTCTCGCATCCTTGGCGCGGAGCGTGTCGGCGACGGCGACGTCGTCCTCGCCCTCGCATCCAGCGGCCTGCACTCGAACGGCTACTCGCTCGTCCGGCACATCGTCGCGCGCGGGGGCATCCAGTACGCGCACACGGCCGAGGACTTCGGCACGACGTGGGGCGAGACGCTCCTCGAGCCGACCCGCCTGTACACGAGCCCGCTGCTGCGCCTGATCGCGCAGCTCGGCGACAGCGCCCGCGGCCCCTTCAGCGCGGTCCACTCGCTCAGCCATGTGACCGGCGGCGGCATCGCGGCGAACCTCGCGCGCGTGCTCCCGCAGGGCTCGTGGGTCGAGGTCGAGCGGTCGACGTGGTCGCCGCCCCCCGTCTTCCGCGTGCTCGCCGACCTCGGCGACCTCTCGCTCGAGAGCACGGAGGGCACCTGGAACCTCGGCATCGGCTTCCTCGCGGTCGTCGACGCGCAGAAGGCGGATGCCGCGATCTCGGCCCTCGCGCAGGACGGCATCGCCGCCTGGCAGGTCGGCGTCGTCCACACGGGAACGCGCCCTGCGGGCGAGTTCGAACAGGGCGCCAAGGGCGTCGACGGCGGGGCGGTCCGCCTCGTCGGAACCTACGGCGACAGCGCCGCACCCGATCACGGAGCGAAGTAACACCCCATGTGCGGAATCGTCGGGATGGTGGGCCGCGGGCCCGTCAACCAGGAGATCTACGACTCTCTTCTCCTGCTGCAGCACCGCGGCCAGGACTCCACCGGCATCGCGACGGCGGAGCGCAGCGGCGTCTTCCACCTGGCGAAGGCACGCGGTCAGGTGCGCGAGGCGTTCCGCACGCGTGACATGCGGTCGCTGCTCGGCGAGATCGGCCTCGGTCACGTCCGGTATGCGACCAAGGGCACGGCATCCAGCGAAGAGGAGGCGCAGCCCTTCTACGTCAACGCCCCGTACGGCATCGTGCTCGTGCACAACGGCAACCTCACGAACACGCGCGAGCTGACCGACGAGCTCTTCCACACCGACCGCCGCCACCTCAACACGAGCTCCGACACGGAGCTGCTCGTCAACATCCTCGCCAATGAGCTGCAGGCCGTCATCTCGGGCCTCCAGCTCGATCCCGAGCAGGTCTTCCAGGCCGTCTCGCGCGTTCACGACAGGGCCGAGGGCTCGTACGCCGCGATCGCGCTGATCGCGGGCTACGGACTGCTCGCCTTCCGCGACCCGTTCGGCATCCGTCCGCTCATCATCGGCACGCGCAAGGCGAAGGAGGGCGGCTACGAGTGGGTCGTCGCGTCCGAGTCGCTCGTGCTCGAGAACGCGGGCTTCGAGGTGGTGCGGGATGTCGAGCCCGGCGAGGCCGTCTTCATCGACCTCGAAGGGCGTCTGCACACGAAGCAGTGCGCGAAGGACCCCAAGCTCGTGCCGTGCTCGTTCGAGTACGTCTACCTCGCCCGGCCAGACTCCGTCATGAACGGCATCTCGGTGTACGAGGCGCGGCTGCGGCTCGGCGACCGCCTCGCCGACACGATCGCGAAGTACACGCCCAAGGACGCGATCGACGTCGTCATGCCGATCCCGGACTCGTCGCGCCCCGCCGCGATGCAGGTCGCGCGCAAGCTCGGCATCGAGTACCGCGAGGGCTTCTACAAGAACCGCTACGTCGGCCGGACGTTCATCATGCCCGGTCAGGCCATCCGCAAGAAGAGCGTCCGGCAGAAGCTCAACGCGATGTCGACGGAGTTCAAGGGCAAGAACGTGCTCCTCATCGACGACTCGATCGTGCGCGGCACGACGTCGAAGGAGATCATCCAGATGGCGCGGGATGCCGGCGCCAAGACCGTGACGTTCGCCTCTGCCGCTCCGCCCGTGCGCTACCCGCACGTGTACGGCATCAACATGCCGTCGCGTCACGAGCTCGTCGCGCACGGCAGGACGATCCCCGAGATCGCGGAAGAGCTCGGCGCCGACTACATGGTGTTCCAGGAGGTGGAAGACCTCAAGGCCGCGATCCTCGAGGGCTCGCCCGACGTCGAAGACCTCGACATGAGCTGCTTCGACGGCCGCTACATCACGGGCACGGTCTCCGAGGAGTACCTCGCCTGGGTCGAGGGCTCGCAGGAGAGCTGACCGCGGGCCCCGACCCGGCGGGTCGCGCCGCTCAGGCGCTGACGCGGGCCCCCTCGAGCACCTCGAGGAACGCCTTCATCCACGTGCCGTTGTCGGGCCACGCGCGGGCGGTCACGAGGTTGCCGTCGACGACGCCGCCGCCGTTCTCGAACACGCCGCCCGCCGTCTCGACGTCGATCGCGAGCTCGGGATACGCCGACGACGTGCGGCCCTGCAGGACTCCCGCGGCGGCGAGCAGGAGCGGGCCGTGGCACGTCGCCGCGACGGGCTCGTTCTTCTCGAAGAAGTGCCGCACGATGCGCTGGGCGTCGGCGTTGTTGCGGATGTACTCGGGTGCGCGGCCGCCGGGCACGACGATCGCGACGTAGTCGTCGGGGTCGACATCCTCGAAGGCGACGTCGGCGTCCCACGTGTGGCCGAGCTTCTCGGTGTACGTGTCGAAGCCGTCGACGAAGTCGTGCACGACGAACTGCAGCTTCCGCTTCTCGGGCGCGCCGATGTGCACGTCGTAGCCGGCCTCCTGCAGGCGGTGGTAGGGGTAGAACACCTCGAGGGTCTCGGCGGCGTCGCCGGTAAGGATCAGGATCTTCTCGGTCATGGGGTGGTTCCTCTCGGGAGACGTCGATGTCTGTCCCCCCAGCGTGCGCTCGGATGGCGCAACCCGCGAGCCCGGTTCTCACGATGTGCGAATCCCGTCCGGATCCGCGCCCCGCGAGCGGATCTACACTGTCGGCATGGGCGCACCTTCCCGCGACGCCGCGGGCATCCGCTCCGCGGAGCGCGTGCTGCAGATCCTCGGCGAGGTCGGCGAGAGCACCGACGGGCTCACCGCTGCCGAGCTCTCGGCCCGTCTCGCGCTGTCTGCGGCCACGACGTACCGCCTGCTCGCGACGCTCCTCTCCCGCGACTACCTCGTGCGCGGCGACGACGCGCGCTACTCGCTGGGCCGCGCCGTCGACGGGCTCGGCCGCGCCGTGCGGTCGCAGCTCGTGGCCACGCCGTCGGTGCGCGGCATCCTGGCCGACATGCGCGATGCGGCGCACGCGCCCGCGTACCTCACGGTGTTCCGCGGCGACGACATCGCCGTCGCCCATGTCGCCGACTCGACGGCCCACCCTCGGATCGGCCAGCTTCACGTGGGCTTCGCGGAGGCCGCGCACGTGACGGCGTTCGGCAAGCTCATGCTCGCCGCCCGAGACGACGACGGCGTGCGGCGCTATCTCGAGCGGCACGGCGCGGCATCCGTCGCCCCGAAGTCCGTCACGAGCGAGCGTCAGCTCCTCGATCAGCTGGAGGACGTACGCGCCCTGCAGATCGCCGTCGAGATCGAGGAGTACATGCCGAAGCTGGCATGCATCGCGGCTCCCGTGCGCTCCCGCAGCGGCCGCACGGTGGGAGCCGTCTCGCTCTCGACCTCCGCGGAGGAGTTCCGCTCGCGCGCGCACGAGCTCGAGCGGATCGTCCGCCGCGGCGCGTGGCACGTGTCCAGCAGCCTGCACGCCTGACGCGTCGGGCCTCGCCCGGACAGCACGGGATGCCGCGCCCTAGGGTTGTCGCATGAGCTCCACGGCGCCGTCGCCTCTGTGGCGCGGCCGCGCGCTCGCCCTCGCCGGGATCGTGCTGTTCGCCTTCTCGCTGCGCTCGGCGGTCGCGTCGCTCTCGCCGGTCATCGACCACATCGAGCGGGACTTCGCGCTCTCGCCCGTCGTGGTGGGCCTCATCGGCACGGCCCCGCCGGTCTGCTTCGCGGTCTTCGGACTGCTCACACCCCAGCTGGAGCGCCGGCTCGGGCTCGAGCGGCTCGCGATCGTCGCGATGGCCGTCGCCGCGACGGGCCTCGTGACGCGCGGCCTCGCCGTCGACGGCGTGACGCTCCTGCTCGCGACGGCCCTCGCGTTCGCGGCGGTCGGCGTCGGGAACGTGCTGCTTCCACCGCTCGCCAAGAAGTACTTCCCCGATCGCATCGGGCTCGTCACGACCGTCTACTCGACCATGATGGCCGTCTCCACCTTCCTGCCTCCCCTCATCGCGGTTCCCGTGGCGGATGCCGTCGGCTGGCGCTTCTCCCTGGCCCTGTGGGCGGTCTTCGCGCTGTCGGCGATGATCCCGTGGATCGCCCAGCTCGTGCGCACGCGCGGCGACGACGTCGAGGCGCTGGAAGGGGCCAATCCCGCGGTCTTCGAACGCATGTGGCGCATCCCGCTCGCGTGGGCGCTGCTGGCGGGCTTCACCGTGTCGGGCATCCTCGCGTACTCGGCGTTCGCGTGGCTGCCGCAGATCCTCGTCGACATCGCGGGCGTCTCGCACGCGCAGGCCGGCGCGCTCCTGTCGCTGTTCGCCGCGATGGGCCTGCCGGCATCCCTCCTCGTGCCGATCCTGGTCGCCCGCTTCCACGCGACGAAGGCGCTGTTCGCCGTCTCGATCGTGACCGGTCTCACCGGGATCGCGGGACTCCTGTTCGCGCCGGCGGCCGCGACATGGCTGTGGGTCGTGCTGCTCGGCATCGCGCCGCTGCTGTTCCCGCTGACTCTCGTGCTGCTCGGGCTCCGAGCCCGCACGCACGAGGGCGCCGTCGCGCTGAGCGGATTCGTGCAGAGCATCGGGTACGCGATCGCGGCCGTGTTCCCCTTCGGGCTCGGGGTGCTGTACGAGGCCACCGGCTCATGGACGGGGCCGCTGATCGTGCTCGCGGTCGTCGTCCTCTTCGCGATTCCGACGGGTTTCGTCGCCTCGCGGCGGCACACCGTCGAAGACGAGTGGGAGCAGCGCCAGGGCGCGTGGAGCGCCTGACGCGGAACGGGTCGGCCGAGCGGCCGGGCGAGCGCGGCATCCCAGCCGTGCCGCGCCCCGGGCGCGAGGCGGATTCCCAGCAGTGACGCGATATATCGTGTTAGCGTCGAGGCATGGCCGCCACGGAACTCGAGCGCACCGTCCGAAGCGAGATCGCTGCGGCCGAACGACGCGATCGACCCCTGCTCCGGATGCTGCGCGCCGCGCGCGCGTGGGTGTCCCGGCATCCGCGACTCGACGTCGCCTACCGAGCGGCGATCGGCGTCTTCGGCGGCGCGCTCGCGATCGCCGGCCTGCTGCTCGTGCCGCTGCCCGGTCCTGGCTGGCTCGTCGTCTTCCTCGGGCTCGCGGTGCTCGGCACTGAGTTCCACTGGGCTCGCCGCAGCTCTCGCTGGCTGAAGCGTCAGCTCGACCGCTTCTGGGCGTGGTGGCGCGCTCGCCGGGCGGCACGCGCCTCACGGGTTCAGCGGGCCGACTCGACCTCGGGCGCGCGCTCGTCCTCGTCCTCGCCGTCGTCGTACTGATCGGCCCACTTGTCGACGTATTCGTCGTCGGAGTGGTGACCGAGCTCACGTTCCAGCGCGGCATAGTTCACGCTGTACGTGTCGTACTTGAGTTCGCGGGCGATCTTGGTGTGCTTCGCCTTCTGACGGCCACGCCCCATGCGAGACCCCCTCATTTCTGAGTTGCGGGCTGAATGCGGGCATTCCGCGTCCGAAGCCCGGGCATTCACGATCCGGCGGCTGGCCGGGTAAGAGTAGCATTCAGAATAACACGGAGCCCCGTGGCGCCGGCGGCTCCGCACAGGTGCGGAAGGGGCGTTTCATGGCGGAAGAGGCATCCGACATCGCAGACGACGGCAGGCAGGATGCCGCGCAGGGCGCGGTGATCGTGGGGGTCGTGCCGGGGCATCCCGTTCGCGTCGTCAAAGAGGCGGCGCGGTACGCGAAGCTCCTCGGCGCACACCTGCTCGTCGTCAACGTCGATGTGACGCGCTTCGTCACGTACGAGGACCCCGACGGCTACGTGCACTCCGCCCCCATCGACATCAACATCGCGACGGGCGAGGCCGACCTCGAGCGTGTGACCGCCGAGACGACCGCGAGCCTCGAGGGGTCAGGCGTCGACTGGAGCGTGCGGCAGCTCGTCGGCGACCCCGCCATCGCGATGAAGCATCTCGCGGAGCAGGTCGATGCGCGACTCCTGGTCGTCGGGACGCGCCGGCACGGGATCGGAGAGTCGATCCGCGAGTTCTTCACGGGCTCCGTCGCGGCGCGACTCGCGCACCGTCAGCATCGTCCCGTGCTCGTCATCCCGCTCGGCGACGTCGTGCCCGACGATCAGGAGATCTGGCCGGCCTAGGCAGGGGCGTCGGCGGCCTGGCGTCCGGCATCCGCCTTCGCCCAGTCGGTCGCGCCGAACCAGTCGACCACGACGACGGACTCGTCTCCGACGACCCACGCGTCGTGGCCCTCCGGGAGGCTCGTGACGTCGCCGGGGCCCGCGACGAACTCCGTGCCGTCGTCCATGCGGATGCCCAGCCGCCCCTGCACGTGGTACTGGAAGTGCGGTGCGAGACAGGAGTCCGTTCCCGCGATGGGCTTGACGTCGTCGGACCACCGCCATCCGGGCTCGAGGACGAGCCTGCCGACGGTGCTGTCTCCGACGGCGAGGATCTCGGCCCGGCCGTGTGTGAACTCGCGGACCTCCGTGGGCCGGGCGAAGGTCTCGTGCTCGATCGTCTGCATGGTGTCCTCCTCGACATCGCATGGATGACTGTCTACCTACTGGTAGGCAGATCCAGTGTCTACCTACCAGCAGGTAGATGCAAGGACGGATCCAGGTCTACGCTGTCGGCATGGCAGCCGTCGTCGGAACCGACACCCGCGAACGCATCCTCGACGTCGCGGAAGAGCTCGTGCAGACCCGCGGCCTCAACGCCATGAGCTATGCCGACATCTCGGCGCGAGTCGGCATCACGAAGGCGTCGCTCCACTACCACTTCGCGACCAAGTCCGACCTCGTGCGCACCCTCATCGCGCGCTACTCGACGCGGTTCTACGACGCGCTGGCCACGATCGAGACGACGACGTCCGATCGGGGCGAGCGGCTGCGCCGTTACGCGGAGATCTACGCGACGGTGCTCGAGGGCCACCGCATGTGCCTGTGCGGGATGCTGGCGTCCGACTACGAGACGCTGTCGGCCGAGGCGCAGTCGGACGTCGAGCAGTTCTTCGAGCACAACATCGACTGGCTCGCACGGGTCATCGGCGAGCAGGCGGCCGACGGCGCCCTCGCGGCGGACGTCGATCCCCGCGCCGCGGCCGAGACGATCATCGCGGGACTCGAGGGGGCGATGCTCGTGTCGCGCACGATGGCGGGAGCCACCCGGTTCCGCTCGATCGCGACCGGGCTGCTGGCCGGCGTGACGGCGCGCGACTGAGCTTCCGACGCCTCGGCATCGAGCCGCCGCCGCCTGTTCGGCCGTGAGGACGCGGACGGGGGAGTCTCCCGTCGTCCGCGTCCTCAGGGCGAGCCGATCGGCGTCAGCCGCGCAGCGCCCTCGTGACGTCGCGTGCGGCGGCGTCGAGCGTCGCGGTCAGATCGTCGACGACGGATGCCGCGAGCTCGCCGCCGCGCGCGATGTGCGTGCGCAGGTCGCTGCGCACGTTCGCGCGGAACTCGGCGACGGCCGTCTCGGCGCGGTGCAGCTGCTCGCGGCTCTGCGTGCGCGCGTCGTCCGCGGGGGGCGGCCACGCGGCGGCAGAGGCGCGATCCTCCTGCGTCGCGGCGGCGAGGTCTGCACGCAGGCTCCGCATCGCCTCGCGGACGCTGCCGCGCACCTCGTCGGCGATCAGGCGCACGCTGTCGGCGAGGCCCGCCTCGATGCCCTCGAGATCGCCCGCCCGCGCGGCCACTTCTGCGCGACCGGCATCCGTGATCTCGTAGACGGTCTTGCGGCCGTCGACGGTCTTGGTGACGAGGCCCTCCTCCTCGAGCTTCGCGAGGCGCGGATAGATGGTGCCGGCGCTCGGCGTGTAGGTGCCGCCCGTCCGGTCTGCCAGGGCCTGCATGATGTCGTAGCCGTGGCGCGGGCCCTCGTCGAGGAGGTTGAGCAGATACAGGCGCAGGTCGCCGTGCGAGAAGACAGGACTCATCACCACTCCTCCTCGTCGGCGGGCGTCGTGACGACGGCGCGGCGCAGCACCGTGATGTCGCCCGACACGGAGTTCGAGCGGATGTCGGCGAACGTGCCGCTGAGCTCTCCGACCGAGCCGACGTAGTTGGTCGGAGCCGACGACGAGCGCACGACGCCGTCGATCTGCACGCGGCCGCTCACGCTGCGCGCGACGTAGTTCGCCGGCACCCCCTCATCGAGGCGGACCGTCGCCCGGCCGCTCACGGTGTTGAGCCCGATCGAGCTGACGGGGCCCGTGGAGTCGACGAGAAGGGCACCCGAGACGGTGTCGATCGTCGCCTTGCGGATGCTGCCGGTCGCGGCGACGTCGCCCGAGACGCTGTTGGCGCTGAGCGAGCCGACGAGTCCGCGGATCTGCACGTCGCCCGAGACGGCGTTGGCGCTGAGGTCGCCTGTGAGGCCGTCGACGATGATGTCGCCCGACACCGTGTTGAGCTTCGCATCGGTCTGAAGGCCGGTGACGAGCGCGCTCGCCGACACGACGCCGAGCGTCAGAGCGACGGAGCGGGGCACGGCGACGCTGATCTCGGCCTTGGGGCCGCCAGCGCCGAAGTTGCGGAACACTTCGAGGAAGTTGTCCCACCGCAGCTGCGGGTGGTCGATCTCGACGACGTCGCCCGTCACCTCGATGCGCAGGTCCTTGATCGTGACGCCGTGCACTTCGATGCGGGCGCCGGGCTCGTCGTGCGCGACGACGTCGATCTGCCCGCCGACGAGTCCGACCTTGAGCCTGCTCACGGTCTCGATGTCGATGACGCGGGTCTCGCCCGGGTGGATGATCCATTTCTCGAGGGTCATGGTTCCTTCTCCTGGAGGTTCCGTGTGGTGGAGTCTTCGCGATATATCGCGATAGGGACAGCGTAACACGATATATCGCGAGTGCGTCAAGAGTCTCCCGGATTCTCGGCTTGACCTTGACGTAGCGTCAACATCTACCGTGGAACACGACGGAGAGGAGAACACGTGGAGTGGCCGATCCAGCAGATCGCGAAGCTCACCGGCACGACGAGCCGCACGCTGCGCCACTACGACGACATCGGGCTGCTGTCCCCGTCGCGGGTCGCGCGCAACGGCTACCGGCACTACGACGAGTCGTCGCTCGTGCGGCTCCAGCGCATCCTGCTCCTGCGCGAGCTCGGGCTGGGACTTCCGCAGATCGCGGAGGTCCTCGCCCGCGAGACCTCCGAAGCGCACGCCCTCGAGAGCCATCTCGCCTGGCTGCGCGACGGGCAGAGCCGGCTGGCGCGGCAGATCGCGTCTGTCGAGTCGACCATCGAGGCGCTGAGAGGAGGTGAACGGCTCATGGCGGAGAGCATGTTCGACGGCTTCGACCACATGCGGTACAAGGATGAGGTCCAGGAGCGCTGGGGCGAGGACGCCTACGCGCGCAGCGACGCGTGGTGGCGCTCCATGGGCGCCGGCGACAAGGCCGCATGGCAGCGTCAGGCCCAGCAGCTCGGGCAGGACTGGATCGCGGCGGCCGAGGCCGGGATCGCACCCGACAGCCCCAGGGCGCAGGATGTCGCGAGGCGCCACGTCGCGTGGCTGACCGGCATCCCCGGAACGCCGGCGGCGACGCCCGGCGGCGACGTCAAGGCCTACGTGATCGGGCTCGGCGGGATGTACGTCGACGACCCGCGCTTCGCGCAGAACTACGGAGGTCAGGACGGCGCCCGGTTCGTGCGCGACGCGCTGCGCGTCTATGCGGAGACGAACCTGTAGAGCGAGCGGGAAGGCGGATGCCCCGATCCTCGCGGGATCGGGGCATCCGCCTTCCCGCGGGGGCTAGGTGCTGTTGCGCCCGCTCAGGACGCGGAACAGGAACGCGATCAGCGCGAGCACGCCGACGATGAGTGCGACCCACAGCAGCCAGCCCAAGGCGGCGTTGAGGCCGCTCACGATCGCGACGACGATCGCGATGACGATGATGACGATGAGAGCGATGTTCATGAGAGGGTTCTCCTCCTTCTGTCGACGCACAGATGTGCGGGTGCCGTGCCAGGCGTTCTCCAGACTCCACGCGCCGACAGGGCTCGTGGAGGGGGTTGACGGCATTCGACAGACGGTGATAGCGGCCGCAGCGCCGTCCGCGCGCCTGTCAACCCCCTGCCTCCGCTTCGCCGCACGGGCATAGCGTCGGCTGGTCGAAGGAGGAAGCCATGCCCCGTGGACGAGGATCGAACAGCCTCAAGGACCCCGACCTGTACGAAGACCTCCGCAAGGACGGCGCATCGAAGGAGAAGGCCGCGCGCATCTCCAACGCCGCAGCACGCGACGGACGCAAGAGCGTCGGCCGCCGCGGCGGGAAGGCCGGCGACTACGACGACTGGACCGTCGACCGCCTGCGCTCGCGCGCGAAGGAGCTCGGGCTCACGGGCTACTCGGGCAAGCGCAAGTCCGAGCTCATCTCGATGCTGCGCAATCACTGAGCCGAGGGGGCACCGGCGCTAGCCTGGCGCCGTGGCCCCCTCCCGCGCGATCTCGCCCGCGACGCTGCTCGTCGTCGTCGCGGGCGGCATGATCGGCGTCGCGGCGCGCGCGGCCCTCGTGCTGCCGCTCGGGGCGGCGGCGCATCCGCTCGTCGTCCCGGGCGTGACGCTGGCGATCAACCTGGTCGGATCGTTCTGCCTGGGATGGGTCGTGGGCCGGCTCGACGGCGGGCGTCCGCGGCTGCGCGCGTTCCTCGGGACGGGAGTCCTCGGAGGCTTCACGACCTACAGCGCATTCGCCGTGCAGACCGTCCAGGTGACCGGCGCCGCGCCGGTCGTCGGCATCCTGCTCGCGATCGCGGCTCTGCTGGGCGGAGTCGTCGTCGCGACGGCGGGGCTCGCGGCGGGACGACGCGCGGGCGGTCGCCCCGGCCAGCCCGATGCACCCGAGGAGGCCGAGTGAGCTCGTGGGCCTTCCTCGCAGCCGTCGTCGCGGGCGGTGCGGGCGCGGGGCTCCGCTACGTCGTCGACGCGCTCGTCATGAGGGGACGGAAGGGCGCCTTCCCCGTCGGCATCCTGCTCGTGAACGTCTCAGGCGCATTCGCGCTCGGAGTCCTGACGGGACTCGGCGGCGTCGTCGGCGACTGGATCACGATCGCCGGCGTCGGGCTCCTCGGCGGCTACACGACGTTCAGCACCGTGTCGGTGGAGACGGCGCTGCTCGCCGAGCGACGCCGCCGAGGGTGGGCGTGGGCGAACCTCGTCGGCACGCTCGTGCTGGCCGTGGCCGCCGCAGCAGCCGGACTCGCGATCGGGCGGCTCTTCGTCTGAGCGGAGCGCGCGGCGGGCCGATCGGACCGAGCGTTCTCGATCCGATCGGCCTCGACCCGGGCGCGGACGAGCGAGCTAGGCGAAGGGCCGTGCGAAGAGGGCGGTGCCGCCGGAGGCACGGTTGGGGATGCGGACCCCCGGCGGCATCGGGCTCCGGTTCGCGGAGCGAGCGATTCGGCGCGCCTGGGGAACGCGTTGCCGATCGCTGCGAGCACCCGCTGAGCGGAGCCCAGCGCGAGAGACTCGTCCTGCGTGCCGACCCGCGCACGCGCACGGGGCCGGAAAGGCGTCTGAAGTCGCTCGTGCAGTCTGGTCCGACGTCGTCGGGGGCGCCATGAGCCCGCGAGTCGGTCGGCTGGAGGAAGTCCGGCGGTGCCGGCGCCGTCCCCCCGGGGGCGCCGGCACCGCCGGTGAGGCGGCCAGGATCTGACCGCCGTCTCGGCGACGGGACCGCGTTGCACGCGGCGTCAGCCGGCCGAGGCGATCGACGACGAGCGGGGCGCGAGCCAGGAGGCGGCATCCTGCGGGATGACCGATCATGGCGGCTCCTTCGTCGTCGAAACCGTATGAGAACAGCAGAGCAGAAATCTGGACAGTTGACAAGTGTTCTTAGGACACTCGTCCAAATCGACCTGATGCGTCCGGCGATTCGGAGCGTAGAATCGCCGCGGACGGGAGAGGGGACACGACCGCGCATGACGACGGCGACAGAGAGAGCGGATCGCGCGAGCGTCGACAAGTTCGCGATGCGGCGGCGGATGCTCGCGGAGTCGGCCCTGGCCGCCATCGCCGAGCGCGGGTACGCCCAGACCGGCCTGCGGGATGTCGCACAGCACTCCGAGCTCTCGCACGGCTCCCTGCACTACTACTTCGACGGCAAGGACGACCTCGTCGCACTCGCCGTCTGGAACTACAAGTCGGCGTGCGCCCGTCGCTACGACACGATCGTGGAGAGCTCCGTCACGTCTGACGAGCTCGCGGCGCGCTTCGGCGTCGAGATGGCGTCGACGCTGAGGGACGAGGCATCCCTCCACCGCCTGTGGTACGACCTTCGCAACCAGGCGCTGTTCAGCGAGGGGTTCCGCGACACGATCGTGGCGATCGACGAGCTGCTCGAAGAGATGGTCTGGGCGATCGTCGTGAAGTTCGCGCAGCTCGAGGGCCGCCCGCCCGCCGTCACCCCGCCCATCGCCTACGCGCTGTTCGACGGGCTCTTCCGGAACACGCTCATCCGCTTCCTCCGGGGCGAGGTGAACGCGGTCGAAGAGCTGCGGCAGCAGGCGCCCGTGCTCCTGCGCACGACGCTGCACGCCGCGGACTGACATCCGGACACGACTGTCCGCGCTCGGCATCCTCGCGGCAAGATCACAGGAGCCTCGATGAGATACTGAGGTCCGATACACCTGCGTATCGGGCCGCGCACAGCTTTCCGCGGCCGCACTCACCTCCTCGCGAAGGCACCCGTGTCGAACCTCGCCATTCTGAGCCTCAAGAACCGCGCCCTCATCGCCCTCGTGACCATCGTCGCGGCGGTCTTCGGCGGACTCGCCCTCGTCAACCTCAAGCAGGAGCTCATCCCCTCGATCGAGTTCCCCCAGCTGTCGATCCTGTCGACGTACCCGGGCGCATCGCCCGACGTCGTCAACAACGACGTCTCCACCCCGATCGAGACCGCCATCCAGGGGATCCCTGGCCTGGAGTCGACCTCGGCGACGAGCACGACCAACGCCTCGATCATCCAGGCGTCGTTCACGTACGGCACGGACCTCGCGACCGCCGAGCAGAAGATCCTGCAGGCGGTCAACCGCATCAGGAGCCAGCTGCCCGAAGGCGTCGAGCCGAACGTCGTGTCGTTCTCGATCGACGACCTCCCCGTCATCCAGCTCGCGATCACGGGCTACGACGACGAGGAGACGATCCAGTCGCAGCTCGAGGCCACGGCCATCCCCGACCTCGAGGACATCGCGGGCGTGAGCTCCGCGCAGGTCGTGGGGGGTCGCGGCGAGCGCGTCACGATCACTCCGGATGCCGCGAAGCTCGCCGAGAAGGGCTTCTCGCAGCAGGCGATCACCGACGCGCTCGACCAGAACGGCATCCTGTTTCCCGGCGGCACCGTGACGGAGGGCGAGCAGACCCTGACGGTGCAGACGGGCGCGAAGCTCACATCGGTCGACGCGGTCGCTGCCCTGCCGCTCGTGCCGTCGGACGCGCAGCAGTTCCAGGCGGGCGCCGTGACGATCGCGGACGTCGCGACCGTCGCCCAGGAGCAGGACCCCGTCACGTCGATCTCGCGCGTCAACGGCGAGCCGGCGCTCACGATCGCCGTGACGAAGCTCCCCGCCGCCAACACGGTCGACGTCTCGCGCGCCGTCACGGCGGCGATCCCCGACCTGCAGGACTCGATCGGGGCGGATGCCGAGTTCACGGTCGTCTTCGACCAGGCCCCCTACATCCAGCAGTCCATCGAGTCGCTCGCGCAGGAGGGCCTGCTGGGGCTCCTGTTCGCCGTCATCATCATCCTGCTGTTCCTGCTCTCGGTGCGCTCGACGCTCGTCACCGCGATCTCGATCCCGACGAGCGTGCTCATCACGTTCATCGGCATCCAGGCGTTCGGCTACTCGCTCAACATCCTGACGCTCGGCGCGCTCACGATCGCGATCGGACGCGTCGTCGACGACTCGATCGTCGTCATCGAGAACATCAAGCGACACTACGTCGGCGATGCCGACAAGCTGCAGTCGATCATCCGCGCCGTGCGCGAGGTGGCCACAGCGGTCTCGGCGTCGACGATCACGACGGTCGCCGTGTTCCTCCCGATTTCGTTCGTCGGCGACGTCACGGGCGAGCTGTTCCGCCCGTTCGCCCTCACCGTCACGATCGCGATGCTGGCGTCGCTGCTCGTCTCGCTCACGATCGTGCCCGTGCTCGCATACTGGTTCCTGCGGCCCGGGAAGCCCATCCTCGACGAGAACGGCGCCGAGATCGACCCCGAGGACCCGGCCGCCCCGCCGAGCCGTCTGCAGAAGGCGTACCTGCCGATCCTGCGGTGGACGCTCACGCACTCCTGGGTGACGCTCCTGCTCGCCGTGCTCGTCCTCGCCGGCACGGCCGCCGCCGCGCCGCTCATGAAGATCAACTTCCTCGGCGACTCGGGCCAGAACACGTTCTCGATGACGCAGCAGGTCGGCGCGGCGGCGAGCCTCGAGGCGAAGGATGCCGCGGCCCGCCAGGTCGAGGACGCGATCGAGGGCATCGACGGCATCGACACCGTCCAGACCTCGATCGGCTCGAGCGGATCCGCGCTGCGCGATGCGTTCAGCGGCGGAAGCGGCGGCATCACCTACTCGATCACGACGTCTCCCGACGCCGACCAGCTCGCCGTCCGAGACGACGTGCAGCGCGCGGTCGCCGGCCTCGACGGCGTCGGCACGATCACGATCGCCGCAGGTGGCGGCGGTTTCGGGTCGACCGACATCGACATCGACATCACGGCGCCCGACTCCGGGACGCTGCAGACCGCGACCGACGACGTCGTGAGCGCGCTCGACGGGAAGGACGGCCTCGACCAGGTCACGTCGAACCTCGCGGCATCCCTCCCCTACGTCGCCGTCACGGTCGACCGTGACAAGGCCGCGTCGCTGGGGCTGTCGGAGGTTTCGGTCGGCGCGCTCGTTTCGGGCACGATGCAGCCGCGGCAGGTCGGAACGGTCGAGATCGACGGCACGGGCCTGACGGTGTACCTCGCGGCGTCGAGCGTCCCCGGAACGATCGACGACCTCGCGAAGCTCGAGATCCCCAGCGCGACGGGCCTCATCACGCTCGACGAGGTCGCGACGGTCGCCCAGAGCGAGGGGCCGACCTCGGTCACGACGCAGCGCGGGCAGCGGACGGCGACCGTCACGGTCACCCCGGGGACCGACGACCTCAACACGGCGTCCGCCACGATCACCACGGCGCTCGACGACCTCGAGCTGCCGACGGGCGCCCGGGCATCGCTCGGCGGTGTGCTCTCGCAGCAGCAGGACGCGTTCTCGCAGCTCGGCCTCGCGATGCTCGCCGCGATCCTCATCGTCTACATCGTGATGGTCGCGACGTTCAAGTCGCTGCGCCAGCCACTGCTGCTGCTCGTGTCGGTGCCGTTCGCGGCGACGGGCGCGATCCTGCTGCAGATCGTCACGGGCGTGCCGCTCGGCGTCGCGTCGCTCATCGGCGTGCTGATGCTCATCGGCATCGTCGTGACGAACGCGATCGTCCTCGTCGACCTCGTCAACCAGTACCGCGAGAAGGGCCTGTCGACACACGATGCGACGGTCGCGGGCGGCGCTCGACGCCTCCGCCCCATCCTCATGACGGCGCTCGCGACGATCTTCGCCCTGACCCCGATGGCGCTCGGCATCACGGGTCACGGCGGGTTCATCTCGCAGCCGCTCGCGATCGTCGTGATCGGCGGCCTCGTGTCGTCGACGGTCCTGACGCTGCTCGTGCTGCCGACGCTCTACAACCTCGTCGAGGGCGCCAGGGAGCGCCGCGCGCGACACGGCGGCGGGACGGATGCCGCATCCCACGCGTCCGCCGCCGACGAGCCGTCCGCCGACGGCCGGCTCGCGGAGGCGCCCGCCGCGGTCGGAGCCGCGCTCGCGGGCCTGCCGTCAGCGGCGCCCGTGACGCAGCTGCGCCGCACGCGGCGCGGTCCGCGCGACTGACGCGCCGTCGAGAAGGGGCCGGGACGGCGGGATGCCGCTCCCGGCCCTTCGTCGTCCGTGCACGCAAGGGGGTATCGCGCGCCCGGGACCTGCGGGAGTAGCTTTGCGGCATCCGGGGCCGAACCTCGGGCCACGAAGACGAGAGGGGGGCCTCATGTCCTCGCACGAACCGCAGGAGAGCGAACTGCGCCACCACGACGCCGAGCTGCGTCACGCGATGCACGACCCAGAGCAGGCCCTCGAGAACGAGTTCGAGCTCACCGGCGACGTCATGCTCGCCGTGCAGGACTTCTCGAGCGAGGAGCAGGGCTACCACAAGACCCTCAAGCCACGGCAGATCCAGATGATCGCCATCGGCGGCGCGATCGGCACGGGGCTGTTCCTCGGTGCCGGCGGGCGCCTCGCCAGTTCGGGGCCTTCGCTCGTGCTCGTGTACGCCGTGTGCGGCTTCTTCGCCTTCCTGATCCTGCGCGCGCTCGGCGAGCTCGTGCTGCACCGGCCGTCGTCGGGGTCGTTCGTCTCCTACGCGCGCGAGTTCTACGGCGAGAAGATGGCCTACACCGCCGGGTGGCTGTACTTCCTCAACTGGGCGTTCACGTCGATCGTCGACGTCACGGCGATCGCCCTCTACGTCAAGTTCTGGGCGCCGTACTGGGAGCCGCTGCAGGCGATCCCGCAGTGGACCATCGCGCTCGTCGCGCTCGTGGTCGTCCTGTCTCTGAACCTCGTCTCCGTGAAGGTCTTCGGCGAGATGGAGTTCTGGTTCGCACTCATCAAGGTGACGGCCCTCATCGTCTTCCTCGTCATCGGCGTGATCTTCCTCCTCTTCGTGGGGAGGACGGATGTCGGGGCCACGGGGTTCTCTGTGATCGGCGACAACGGCGGCATGTTCCCGATGGGAGCGTTCGCGCCGCTCGTCGCGATCAGCGGCGTCGTCTTCGCGTACGCCGCGATCGAGCTCGTCGGCACGGCCGCGGGCGAGACGGCCGAGCCGCGGAAGGTGATGCCCCGGGCCGTCAACACCGTCGTGTTCCGCATCGCGGTCTTCTATGTCGGCTCGGTGCTCCTGCTCTCGCTCCTGCTGCCGTTCACGGAGTACTCGGCCGACGAATCGCCCTTCGTGACGTTCTTCTCGCACATCGGCTCGCCCGAGGCGGGGGCCGCGTCGGCATCCATCATGAACTTCGTCGTGCTCACGGCCGCCCTGTCGAGCCTCAACGCGGGCCTGTACTCGACGGGTCGCATCCTGCGATCGATGGCGGTCAACGGGTCCGCGCCGCGGTTCACCGAGCGGATGTCGCGCAACGGCGTGCCGTACGGCGGCATCGTGCTGACGTCCTTCATCACGCTGCTCGGCGTCGGGCTCAACGCGCTCGTTCCCTCGCAGGCGTTCGAGATCGTGCTGGAGGTGTCGGCGCTCGGCATCATCGGCGGCTGGGCGACGATCGTGCTGTGCCAGATGAAGCTGCACAGGTGGGCGAACGAGGGGAAGATCGAGCGACCGGCGTTCCGGCTGTTCGGAGCGCCGTTCACGGCCTGGCTGACGCTCGCGTTCCTCCTGTTCGTGCTCGTGACGATGGGATTCTCCGAGACGGGCCGGTGGGTGCTCGCCTCGCTCGTGCTGCTCATCCCGCTGCTCATCGCGGGCTGGTTCGCGTTCCGCGCCCGCATCGCGGAGGCCGCGGCCGAGCGCGAGGGCCACACGGGCACGTTCCCCGTCATCGCGGAGCGGCCCGCGATCGACAATCCGCCTGCGGTGTTCCGGCGGGATCGCGACTCCGACGCGGACTGAGCGCCGCGGCGATCGACGTCAGGCGCGCCGGCGGTGCAGCCAGGGGCGCAGCATCCGCGTGACCCACGGAAGCACCCAGAACGTCATGATGGGCGTCAGCACGACGGTCGAGATGAGCACGCGCGTCACAAGCGGCAGCTCGCCGAACCCGGGGACGAACCCGAACAGCCACGATGCGAGCAGATTGCACGGGAAGAATCCGAGCCAGATCGTGACGGACTGCTTCCAGCGCGGGGGTGCGGAGGTGACGGGCTGCTGGACCGGGCCGGTCGTCGGGGAGTCGGCGCCGCGGCGCGACTCGACGTTCGTCGCGAAGGGCGCGTCGAACCAGCCCTCGATGCCCGTTCGGCGCTCGACCCGCACCTCCTTCGCGAACGACCGGCCGGAGTCGAGCCACCACGCGCGCTGCGGCGATTGCTCCCACGTCTCGAGGGTCGGGATGTCGCGGAAGCGGTAGAGCATGTACCAGAGGTCGCTCGCCTCGCCCGCCCTGACCCAGCCCGAGCCGAGGAATCCGGGGAACGCGGTCGCGAGGTCGGTTCCCGCCTGCATCCAGCTCGTCGCCTCGACGGTGCGATCCGCGTCGATGCGCCGCTCGATCGCGACGGTGACGGGGTGCGGGGCTTCGGGCTCTGCCATACCCACCATTGTCGGCGGCGCGTGTGTCGCGCATGTTGCCGCCGGCGTCGGGTGGATGGACTCGAGCGCTGGCTGCACAGTTCGCGTTCGGGGCCGGACGGCGGGTGTCTTCCCAGGGTGGTCCGATAGGCTCGTGAGGTCGGCTCTGGACCCCGCGACGCGCTCGCGGATGGGTTTGTGAGTCCAAGGGGCCGATGGTGAGCGCCGATCGACGCACATCACCATCACATGAATGGCCCCGGCCGACGGATGTCCGGGTCTGCTCGCGCACTGCTGTCGTTGTCGCAGTCGCGGGCGCTGTTCTCGTGCGAAGAGAACCCAGAAGGACATCATGCCCAAGAACAAGAAGCCCGCCGGCGGCCGCGCCGCGAAGAACTTCGAGCCGCGCTATGGCGCCAAGACGTCGTTCCAGGACCGCAAGCGCCGCCCCGGGGAGGCGTCCGGAGGCAAGCCCGGCAGCAAGAGCGCCGGTCACCGCGGATACCGCCCTGAGACGGATGCCGGTGCCCCGGCGAAGAAGCGCTGGACGGCGCAGGAGCGCGCCGGCCGCGACGAGGCGCGGGGGATCCGCTCGCAGGCGCGCGACCCGCGTGACGCGCGTGCGCCGCGCGAGGGTGAGCGCTCCGCCCGCCGAGAGTACGGCGACGCGCGTCCGCCGCGCGAGTTCGGCACCCGCCCTGCGCGTTCGTTCGACGACCGGCCTCGCCGTGACGATCGCCCTGCGCGTTCGTTCGACGACCGGCCTCGCCGTGACGATCGCCCTGCGCGTTCGTTCGACGACCGGCCTCGCCGCGACGGGGATCGCGTGCAGCGTTCGTTCGGTGGGCCGCGTCGGGATGACCGCCCGGCCCGGTCGTATGACGACCGCCCTCGTCGTGACGACCGCCCAGCGCGGTCGTCCGACGATCGTCCCCGCCGTGACTCCTCCGATCGCCCAGCGCGCTCGTTCGACGATCGCCCGGCTCGTTCGCGCGCCGATCGCCCGAAGCGCGACTTCGGCGACCGCCCTGCCCGGTCCTTCGACGGTCCCCGTCGGGACGACCGTCCTGTGCGTTCGTCCGACGACCGGCCTCGCCGTGACGGGGATCGCCCGCAGCGGTCGTTCGACGGGCCGCGCCGTGAGCGTGAGGACCGACCGAACCGTGCCGACTGGAACGCCGCACCGACGCGTGACAAGGCGTATGAAGCGCACGTCGACGTCGTCCACGAGCGCCTTCAGGCCGAGGCGATCCAGGCCGAAGAGGTCGCGGACGTGACGTTCGGCAGCCTGGGGCTCGGCGACAACATCGTCCGCACGCTCGCAGATCTGGGCGCGGCATCCCCGTTCCCGATCCAGGCGGCGACGATCGCCCCGATCCTCGACGGCAAGGACGTCCTGGCACGCGGTCGCACGGGCTCCGGCAAGACGATCGCGTTCGGCGCGCCCCTCGTCGAGTCGATCCTGCGCTCGCAGGCCGGCAAGCGCCGCGAGTTCGGCCGCACGCCGAAGGCGCTCATCCTCGCCCCCACTCGCGAGCTCGCGCTCCAGATCGACCGCACGATCCAGCCGATCGCCCGCAGCGTGGGCCTGTTCACGACGCAGATCTACGGCGGCGTGCCGCAGGGTCGCCAGGTCGGCGCCCTCCGGAAGGGCGTCGACATCATCATCGGCACCCCGGGCCGCATCGAGGACCTCGTCGAGCAGGGCAAGCTGGATCTCTCCGACATCCGCATCGCCGTGCTCGACGAAGCCGACCACATGTGCGACCTGGGCTTCCTCGAGCCCGTGCAGCGGATCCTCCGCCGCACCGAGGCCGGCTCGCAGAAGCTCTTGTTCTCGGCGACGCTCGACCGCGAGGTCGCGGCTCTCGTCGACGAGTTCCTCGTCGAGCCTGCCGTCTTCGAGGTCGCCGGCGAAGACCAGGACTCCGGAACGATCGACCACCGTGTGCTCGTCATCGACCACCGCGACAAGGCCGAGATCCTCGCGTCGCTCGTCGACCGCGAGGGCAAGACCCTCGTGTTCGCCCGAACCCGCGCCTACGCCGAGATGCTCGCCGAGCAGTTCGACGACGCCGGCATCCGCGCGCTCGCCCTCCACGGCGACCTCAACCAGGCCAAGCGCACCCGCAACCTCGAACGGCTCACATCGGGCCGCGTCCAGGTGCTCGTGGCGACGGATGTCGCGGCCCGCGGCATCCATGTCGACGACATCGATCTCGTGATCCAGGCCGACATGCCCGACGAGTACAAGACGTACCTGCACCGCTCGGGCCGCACGGGCCGCGCGGGCCGCTCGGGAACGGTCGTGACGCTCATCGCGCGTCAGCGCCGGCGCCGGATGATGGAGCTGCTCGAGCGCGCCGAGATCGACGCGCCGTTCGACGAGGTGCGTGTCGGCGACGATCTGCTGGAGGAGCTCAGCGGCCGTCAGGTCGACCCCGTCGGCTGAGCCGCAGCCGAGTGCGGCGGCACTCGCGCACGGGACCGCGGACACGCGGCGAGACCCTGCACCCGCATGGGCAGCCGGGTGCAGGGTGTCGGCGTCGTCACTCTGCGCACGAGGTCGCGGCTGCGGTCACGCCCGGGGTCAGGGCGGTGCGAGAGCCTCGATGAGCTCGGCGGCCCTCGGCGCCCCTCCCAGGGAGCGGAGCTGCGCGCCGACGCGGGCCGCGGCATCCCGGAACGAGCGATCGCCCGCGACGCGATCGAAACCCGCGCGGACCTGAGCCGCCGTCGGCGTGCCGGTGCGCAGGTTGACGCCCGCACGGGCCCACGCGACGCGGGCCGCGATCTCGGGCTTGTCGAGGTCGCCGCCCGCGATGACGAGCGGGATGTCGTGCGCCAGCGCTGCCAGGACGCCTCCCCAGCCGCCGTTGGTCACGACGACGTCGACGCGGGGGAGCAGCCGCGCGTAGGGGACGAAGCCCGCGACGCGCGCATTCCGGGGCACGGGGAACGGTAGGCTGTCGCGGCCGGGAACCCCGCTCGTCGCGACCACGATCGCGTCGACGTCGGCGAGGGCCTCCAGCGCGGGCCGCAGCAGATTCGTCGGATCGATGTTGAACGTGCCCTGCGTCACGTGCACGACGGTCCGCCCGTCGAGGTCTCCCCACCACGGCGGCGGATCGACCTCGGGCTGTGCCGCTCGCGTCGTGTGAGCCAGCTCTCCCACGAACTGCACGTGGGGCGGGCGGTCGGGCCGCTCGAAGTCGAGAAGCGGAACACCGCTCGCGACGACGAGCGCGGGGGAGAACACGGTCTGGTCGAACGTCCGCGTCGCCGGGGGGAGTCCGACGGCCGCGCGCGCCCGTGCGAGCGGCTTCGTCAGCGGACGGGAGAACATCGGCACGAGGGCGCGGAGCGCGGCATCCCGCGTCCGCGTCACCACGTTCGTGCCGGGGGCCAGGCCCATCCCACTGGGAGGACCCGAGGTGCCCGAGAGATTGAGTGGCAGCACGCTCACCGTGGCCCACGCGCCCCCGCGCTGCTCTGCGAAGAAGGCGGCGCCGACCGACAGCTCGTCCATCGCGATGACGTCCCACGGCTCGCGCTCCCATTCGCTCCGGAGGTCGTCGACCTGCGCGGGTGCCGTGCCGATCATGACGTCCGCGACGTTGATGAGCAGCTGTCCGAGCCCCTTCTTGCCGACCAGGCGCGGGAACGTCGCCTGCATGTCGTTCTCGTCGAAGTCGGGCGCGACGCGCCACGGCACGAAGCGCGCTCCGGATGCCTCGACCCGACCCTGGAAGGCGGAACCCGTGTAGAACCGCACGTCGTTCCCGCGCGCGACCAGCTCGGACGCGACGGCCGCGATGGGCGTCACGTGCCCCGTGAACGGCATCGCCTCGAGCATGATCCGCGCCATGACACCACCTTCACACAGAGTGCCCCAATCGCCGCCCCTGATACAGGGCACTCGGCGCGCGCGTCAGAACAGCATCGCGGGGGACCCGTCTCCACCCTGCCGTCCTCCCCCCTGCCGTCCTCCCCCCTGCGGCGCTCCGGTCTCGGACCTGCGCGCGGCCTCGCGACCGCGGTCCGTCGTCACGACGCGCGCCGCCAGCCCTGGGACGGGCTCGCGCCGCGGTGCGTCGTCTTCGTCGTGCCCGTCGAGACGGTGCACCCTCATGAGCGGGCGCACCCGCTTCGCGAGCCACGAGCGGTACGCCTTCGGCGCCATGGCCGAGGCGCCGGGGTAGAGCCCGAGATACGACGAGACGAGCTCGGGATGCTCGCGCCTCAGCCACGCCATGAACCACGGCTTGACGCCGGGCCGCAGGTGCAACGCCCCGTAGACGACCCGCGCGGCGCCGGCCGCGCGGATGCGCGCCAGCGCGTCGTCGATCGCCGCGATCGAGTCCGTGAGGTGGGGCAGGATCGGCATCAGGAAGACCGTGACCCGGAAGCCGGCCTCCGTCGCCGCACGCACGGTCTCGAGGCGGGCGGCCGCAGTCGGCGTCCCGGGTTCGAT
This sequence comes from Microbacterium ulmi, assembly GCF_011759705.1. GTDB lineage: Bacteria > Actinomycetota > Actinomycetes > Actinomycetales > Microbacteriaceae > Microbacterium > Microbacterium ulmi. Next base: position 1,535,634 of record NZ_JAAOZF010000001.1, read on the forward strand.
GAGCTGGTGCAACGGGTCGTCGAACACCGCGACCGACACGTGCACGGAGGCTGCGGCATCCTTCAGCAGGGGAAGGTCGCGCCGCAGCAGCGTGCCCTTCGTCAGGATCGAGAACGGGGTTCCCGACTCGGTCAGCTCCGCGACGATGCCGGGCATGAGCCGATACCGCCCCTCCGCGCGCTGGTACGGATCGGTGTTCGTGCCGAGCATGACCGGCTCACGGCTCCACGATCCGCGGCGCAGCTCTCGACGCAGCACGTCGGCGACGTTGACCTTGACGACGATCTGCGAGTCGAAGTCGTGACCCGCATCGAGGTCGAGGTACTCGTGCGTGCCGCGCGCGAAGCAGTTGTGGCTCACGACCCCGTCGGCGATGAAGTCGCCTGTCCCCGTCGTCACGTCGACCATCTCGATCTCGTGGCCGAGGTCTTCCACCGAGACGACGCGCAGGTCGGCACCGGTCGTGACGGCTGCGCCTTCGGCGCTCGAAGGGGCGATGGGGATGCCGCGCGAGCCGAAGCCCATGAGGCGGTGCTGCGTCGTCAGGAACGGGCGTGGCGAGTCGCCGCTCATGCCGTCGGCGACGTGCGTCCAGCCGCGGTCCGTGAGGAAGCGATGGTCGCCGCTCGCCACGAGCTCGGTGCCGTCGGCGAGCGTGATGCGATGGGCGCGCTTCCGCGTCGACCATCTGGCCTCCACCGTCGTGCGCGTGTAGCGACGGTGTGCCCCCCGCATCGCTGTTCCGATGATCTCGTCTCCCACCGACAGCTCGGCGATGGGGCGTTGCCGGCCGTCCGCGAGCAGGACGGGGGTCTGCGGAGAGAGGCAGTACACGCATGCATGGCTGCATCCTCGATATGGGTTGATCGTCCAGTCGAACGGCATCGATGACGCGCCGGGCACGTGGTTCAGGGCGCTCTTGCACATCACTTCGTGGAACGTCATGCCTGCGAACTCGGGCGTCGTGACCGAGCGGACGAGGCCGTCCAGCCGCTCGAGGCCGGGGAGCGCCGCGGCATCCGCGACTCCGAGCTGCTGACCTTGCCACCGCATCCCATCATGGGAACAGATATTCGGATGAGAGTCAAGGACATTCGAACAGAACGGCGAAGATGCGACATCATCCAGGGCGATTGGTGCAGGCGGGTGCCCGCACGAGGGAGAATGGGCCGCGTGACGGCGCCCGACCCGAATCGGCCTCCCCTCTCCGCGCCCGCAGGGGCAGAACAGGAGGGGCGTGCAGGCATGGCCGCCGTCGACCTCGAGTCGGCGGGCGGGATCCTGACCTGGACGACGGATGCCGCGCACGAGGTCCCCTTCGTGCGACACCGGTCGAGCTTCGTCCCGGGCCAGGAGCCGCTCGAGACGCCTGAGCCGCAGCTCGACATCGCCGACGAGTCCGCGATCGAGTCGTTCCTGCCCGAGGGGCCCGTTCCGACTCCGCGTCGGCATCGATCCACGTACACGACGGAGCGCAAGCGCCTCAGCAGCCCTGTCGTGCGCTCCTTCGCCGACGTCGAGGCGACCGGCTCGTCCTTCGATGCGACCGCGCCCGCCCTGCGAGGACGTCCGACGCCGATCCTGCCGCCCGCCTCCCGCACCGCCGTCGTCCCTCCGCCGCGCGAGGACGTGCCGACCCACGGCGGGCAGCCGCATCCCGAGGACTCCTCTTCGCCGATCATCGCGGCTCTTCCCCTGCCCGCCGAGGCTCCCGCAACGACGGGAAGCGCCTTCGCGACGGACCCGCCGCAGGACGCCGACGGCGAGAAGGATGCCGCGGCCCCCGCAGCCCCCGACTCCGCCGTGGAGGCGGCCGAGGGCCGCGACTCGACCCCAGACTCCGCCGTCGAGCCGGATGCTCACGCGGCCGTCGAGCACGCCGACCCCCCTGAACCCGCATCCTCGCCTGAGCCCGCCGCCTCGCCTGAGCCCGCCGACCCCCCTGAGCCCGCCGGATCGCCTGAGCCCGCATCCTCGCCTGAGCACGCCGCCTCGCCTGAGCCCGCCGACCCACCCGACGCCTCCCTCGCCGATCTCGAACCCCAACCGGCGCCCGACCCAGACGCCCCGTCCGCTCCGCTCCTGCGCCGCCACCGTCGCGCATACCGCTCGCTCGAGGTCGCGCCCGACGACACCTCACCGCCTCCGGCAGACGGCACGGGGCAGACCGCGCCCCTCGCGCCGGAATCGGGCGACGCGGCGTCGTCCGATGCGCCCGCGTCGTCCGATGCGCCTCCCGGGCTGCCGACCGAGCCTGGCGAGGCCGCGCCGCCGCTGCGCCGGCTGCGGCGCCGCAGCAGCGCGGAGTTCGAGGAGCGCGGGGAGGTCCAGGAAGGCGCGGAGGCCCAGGAGCGCGGGGAGGCCCAGGAGCGCGGGGAGGTCGAGGAGAAGGCCCAGCCTCCGCCCGAGACGGAGACCTCACGCTCCAGGGACTCTGCTTTCGCGCTGGCCACGGCCGAGCCCGTGTCGCGAGCGACCGACCTCATCGACCTGCGGTCACCCTCGATCGGCGGCGACGGCACGCGCCGAACCCCCGGTCCGCACCCCGACACGGGCTCCACGCGCCGCATGGCGCGCGAAGTCGTGCTCCTCATGCCCGAGCTGTCGCCGGCCAAGCACGCCCGTGCCAGGCGCGCGGCCCGCGTGCGGGTCCTCTTCGGCTTCCTGGCCGCAGCGATCGTCGCATTCGGCGGCGGCGCCGCAGTGACGGCCGCCTTCGCCGGATCGGTCGTCTCCGACACGGCCCGGCCCCATGTCAGCGGCACGCCTTCCCGGGCTCCCGTGACGTCCGGCGCGCCGCTGCCCGCCCTCGCGGAGTCGATCCCCGCGCCCGCCGTGACGGCGGCCGCGTCGTACGTGCCGCTGTGCGACATGCCCGAGGTGGCCGCCGCGATCGCTGCGGGAGACGATGCGGCCACGATCGCGGCATCCGGCGGCGGCGAGCCCTTCCGCGCCGCGGTCGCAGCGGGCCGCGCGCCGTGCATCCCGCTCGACGACCCGGCGCGGGTGTGGGTGGTCGTCAACAAGCAGCGCCCGTTCGATCCCGTCGACTTCCAGCCGACGCACCTCCAGCTCCCGGCGGGCGTGCGCGACCTCGCCGGCAGCCCACTGCGCGCCGAGGCGGCGACCGCCCTGAGCGCGATGGTCGTCGCGGCGCGCAACGCCGGGGCTGGCGAGATCGCCCTGTCGAGCGGGTTCCGCTCGTACGGCGTGCAGCGCTCGACGTACCGGTCGCAGGTCTCCTCGCGGGGGACGGAGTCCGCCGACCTCGTGAGCGCGCGGCCGGGGTTCAGCGAGCACCAGTCCGGCCTCGCGAGCGACGTCGTCGCCTGCGAGGCGGGGAGCTGCGGATCGTTCGACGCCCTCGCGAGCACGACGCAGGGCGCGTGGATCGTCGAGCACTCGTGGGAGTTCGGCTGGATCGTCCGCTACGAGGACGGCCACACCGATGTGACCGGGTACGCGCCCGAGCCCTGGCATCTGCGGTACATCGGGCCCGACCTCGCGGCCGCGTACCACGACGGCGGCTGGCACACGATCGAGGAGTTCTTCGGGCTCCCGGCCGCGCCCGACTACGCCGACTGACGGGTCTCGGCCGGTCGCGACGGCCGCTGGCGGCATCCCACAAGGAACGGAACCCGGTGCCGCACGAAGTGGGATGCAATCTCACAGCGTTCGGGTGGCGTCCACGATCCTGACCTAGACTCGCCTGCGGCGCCGCGGCCGAGAGCCCCGCCGGATTTCACGAAAGGACGGGCTCACATGGAGCGCGACATCTACGACGAGGACCACGAGGCGTTCCGCGAGGTCGTCAAGGAGTTCATCAAGCGCTACGTGACGAACGAGGCGCGTGAGCGGTGGGATGCCGCGGGCGAGGTCGACCGCGAGACGATGCTCGCCGCGGGCGAGGCCGGCGTCATCGGGCTCTCCGTCCCCGAGGAGTTCGGCGGCGCAGGGATGCTGCAGGACTACCGCTTCCGCACGGTCGTCAACGAAGAGGTCATCAAGGCGGGCGCAGGATCCCTCGCGGGCGCCTTCGGCATCCAGGACGACCTCGCCGTTCCCTACATCGTGCATATGGGCACGCAGGCGCAGAAGGAGAAGTGGCTCCCTGGCATGGCGACGGGCGAGATCCTCGGCGCCCTCGCGATGAGCGAGCCGGGCGCAGGCTCGGACCTCCGCGGCATCAAGACGACCGCGAAGAAGGTCGACGGCGGGTACCTCGTCAACGGCGCGAAGACGTTCATCTCGAGCGGCAAGACCGCCGACATGATCGTGACGTTCGTCAAGACGGGCGAGGGCAACCGCCCCGACGCCTTCAGCCTCCTCATCATCGAGAACGGCATGGACGGGTTCGACCACGGCAAGAAGCTCCACAAGATGGGCTTCCAGGGTCACGACACCGCCGAGCTGTCCTTCAGCGACGTCTTCGTCCCCGAGGAGAACCTCATCTCCGGCCGAGAGGGTCAGGGCTTCATCCAGCTCATGATGAACCTGCCGCTCGAGCGGCTCTCGATCGGCGTCGCGGCGGCCGCTGCGTCCGAGGCGGCCTTCGACTGGACGGTGGCCTACACGAAGGACCGCGAGGCCTTCGGCGAGCGGATCATCGACTTCCAGAACTCGCGCTTCAAGCTCGCCGACGTGGCGGTCACCGTCGACGTCCTCTGGGCCTACATCGACCGCGCCCTCCTCGCGTACAAGGACCAGAAGCTCACGGCCGAGGAGGCCGCGAAGGTCAAGTTCTGGGCGACCGAGCGCGAGTGGGAGGTCCTCGACACGTGCGTGCAGCTGCACGGCGGGTACGGCTACATCACGGAGTACCCGATCGCTCGCGCCTTCCTCGACGCGCGTGTGCACCGCATCTACGGCGGCACGAACGAGATCATGCGCGACATCGTCTCGCGTCAGATCGCGGGCAAGCGCTGAGCGCTCGCTGACGCGGTCCCGGATGCCGCGGCCCCGGCCCTTCGCGGCGCGGGGGCGCGGCATCCGTCATTCCGGGGACGCGGGGCGGGATCCGTCACTCTGGGGTACGGGGGCGCGGCGTCTGTCATTCCCGGGGCGCGGGGGCGCGGCATCCGTCATTCCCGGGGCGCGGGGCGCGGGGGCGCGGCATCCGTCACTCCGGGGTACGGGGGCGTGGGATCCGTCACTCCGGGGTACGGGGGCGTGGGATCCGTCACTCCGGGGTACGGGGGCGCGGCATCCGTCATTCCCGGGGCGCGGGGCGCGGCATCCGTCATTCCCGCGGCGCGGGGGCGCGGCATCCGTCATTCCGGGGGCGCGGGGGCGCGGCGTCCGTCATTCCCGGGGCGCGGGGCGCGGCATCCGTCATTCGGGATCGAGCACTGCTCGCACCGCCTCGACGCCCTCGAGCTCGACCGGCGAGTCCAGCAGCGCGAGGTTGGCCGAACGGACCGCGAGCCAGCGGTCGCGTGTCATGAGGAAGTTGCGGTGCGCGACGGCGCGACCCTCGCGCCCGAGGGTCGTCATGCCGTTGTCGAGGTACCCGACCTTGCGGGAGACGGCGGCCGACGCGGGGTTGTCCACGAACGCGCCCGACGTGACCTCGTCCGCGCCGAGGCCGGCGAAGAGCAGCTCGAGCATGAGCGCCCGCATGCGCGTGCCGGTGCCCTGGCCCTGGAAGTCGCGCCCGAGCCACGATCCCGTCTCGACGCGGTGGAGCACGGGCCACTCGTCGCCGCCGGCCCCCTGAACCCCCACGGGCACTCCGTCGACGAGCACGCCGAGCTCGATACGGAGCCTGCCGGGGCCCATCAGGGGACGGACGCCCCACTGGTACGACACGACCGATCGCGCGACCTGCTCCGGCGTTCCACGCGTCCACGGGACGTAGAACGGCATCCGGTCGTCGTCGTGGATGCCGCGCGCGGCCACGTCCGCGAGCGCGAGCAGCAGGTCGTCATCGATCCAGCGCAGCTCGAGGTCTCCTGCGCGGGCGCGCAGGCCCGCGGCCGGCCATACCCGGACGAGTTCGGGAGAGGACATCGAGCCAGTATCGCATCGTGCGTGTCTGCTGCTGTTCGGTGCATCTGCTGCGGTTGGGGATGGCGCGGTCGCGCGGAACTGGCGCGGTCGTGGTGCGGGGCGGATGCGCGGAGCGCGCGGTTGCGCGGAGGGCGTGGTCGTGTCCGTGATCGTGAGCAGCGGGTCGTCTTCGGTCCGGCATCGCATCGTGCGTGTCGGCTGCTGTTCCGTGCATCTGCTGCGGTGAGGGATGGCGCGGTTGCGCGGAACTGGCGCGGTCGTGGTGCGGGGGGCGGATGCGCGGAGGGCGCGGTCGCGCGGAACGGGCGCGGTCGTGTCCGTGATCGTGAGCAGCGGGTCGTCATCGGTCCGCATCGCATCGTGCGTGTCTGCTGCTGTTCCGTGCATCTGCTGCGGTGAGGGATGGCGCGGTCGCGCGGAAGTGGCGCGGTCGTGGTGCGGGGGGCGGATGCGCGGAGGGCGCGGTCGCGCGGAACGGGCGCGGTCGTGATGCGGCGGTCGTGGCGCGCGGAACGGGCGCGGTCGTGGTGCGACGGGTCGTGGTGCGACGGGGCATGGCGCGGTCGCGGATGCGCGGTGGCGCGGATGCCGCACACGGGCGACGCGGGGGAGCGGATGCGGGGCGGGACGCCGGGTCGCGGGGGCCCGCACGGGGCGGCCCGCGACGCGGACCCGTCCGAGGCTCAGTGCTTGCGGGCGCTGCAGGTCTGCTGATCCGCGGTGGAGCCCGTGATGCTCTTGGGCAGTTCGACGACCTCTTCCGCAGGGGGCGCGGCGGCGTCGCCCGTCGCTGCCGGATCGGGCTCCGCGGGCGGAGCCGACGGCTGCGTCACGTCGACGACCGCGCCGTTCGCCCCGACGGCGCCGGTGATCTGAAGCCGCTTGTTGGTCTCGAGCGCCGCCCACATGTCGGCCGCGGCGGAGAGGTTCGGCACGACCTTGTTGGGGTTCGAAGGGTCGCCCAGTGTGGGGTACTGGAGGAAGACGATGTCGCCGAACGGCACGTCCTTGACGGCGAGGGCGATCTGCACGACCGTCATGGGGTTCGTGAGGTTCGTCGACGGCGTCACGTTCGAGAGGGCCACAGACGCGAGCTTGTAGAGCGTCGCGGGGTTGGACAGCACGTCCTCGCTCATGAGCTTGCGCGCGAGGCGCGACATGTACTGCTGCTGATTCGAGATGCGCCCGAGGTCGCTGCCGTCGCCGACGCCGTAGCGGGTGCGGAGGAACTGCAGGGCCGTCACACCCGACACCGTGTGCGTTCCGGGCTCCATGTTGAGCCCCGTGTTGCGATCGCGGATGGGGTCCTGAAGGCACACGTCGACGCCGCCGATCGCGTCGGTGATCTCGATGACACCACCGAACGTCACCATCGCGGCGAAGTGGATGTTGAGGCCGCTGAGCTGCGAGACGGTCTTGACGACGCACGAGAGCCCGCCGTACGTGTAGGCGGCGTTGATGGCGTCGCGGCCGCCGCCCGTGCGCGACCCGTCGGGGCGGGTGCACGACGGCAGCTGCACCATCAGATCGCGCGGGAACGAGATGACCGTCACACGGCGGGGCTTGTCGGAGATGTGCACGAGCAGATTGACGTCGTTGAGCTTGCCCGCGGCATCCGGGCCCTTGCATCGTGCTCCGAAGTAGTGCTTGAACTCCTCCTCGCACTGGTCGATGCCCGTCACGAGCACGTTGACGCCGCCCTCGATCGCACCGATGTCGGGGGGCACGGGCGGCTGGCCCTCGATCTCGACGGCACCGCTCGAGAAGCTCTCGACGAGGTCGTAGCTCGCGAAGGCGGCGACTCCACCGGCGCTCACGACCGCGACCGCGACGGCCACCACGAGCATGACCCCGAACTGCGCGAGCGGATGCGGCGACCGCAGGTGTGCGTGCCGCGCGACGGTGTGCCTTCTTCGCGCCATCGCAGTCCGTCTCTCGTCGGGGGTGACTGGATCCTATTCCGCGCCGCCATCCGCCGGGAGGGACTGTGGATGCCGTGTCACGCCGCGTCGGAGTCCGTCGCCGTCCGCGGGACCGCGGGCGCGGGTCTGCGTGCGAGCCGCGCGACCCCCGCGGCACGAAGGCGACCCGCGACGAGGATGCCGAGCCACGTCCCGAAGAGGCAGCTCGCGATGGTGAGGGCGACGAACCCGATCCCGGCGCCGAGCGGCATCGTCCACAGGTCGAACGACTCCGCCGCCGCGAACGGGTACACGATCCCCACGACGAGCGCTCCCGCGTAGTGCAGCCCGGTCGACCACCGTCGGTAGAGCGTCACGAGGAACGGCAGCTCGGGGAAGAACGACCACCACAGCGTCGTCGCGATCGCGCCGACCGTGAAGAACGGCGCGAGCACGAGCCCCGAGATGAGGCCGACCAGCAGGCCCGCGAAGGGGCGCTGGATGAGGCGCAGGGCGACGACGGCGGGGACGACCCACAGCCCCGCGACGGCGACCGAGACGAACGGCACCGTGACGAACAGGACGGAGGAGACCCACCACGTGCCGATGAGCAGGATGCCGCCTGCGACGCCGATCGCGGCGCACGTGAGCAGGTACGCCGTCGTGACCCGGCTCACGGGTGCGTCTCCGCTCCCGCGAGCTGCGACTTCGGCGTGGGGGATGCCGCGCCGACGCGCCAGTATCCGCAGAAGCTGATGCGGTCCTTGTCGACGCCGCGGCGGACCAGGTGCCGGCGCGCGGACGTGGGCAGCGCCTGCTCGCCGACGACGTATGCGTGGAAGGGGGATGGCGGGAGCTCGGCATCCGTCAGCGACTCGAGGCGTGCGAGCGCGAGCGTGCCGGGCTTGCCGTCGTGCGAGCGGACGATCCACTCGACCTCGACGCCCGCGGGGGCGTCGAACGACAGGGCGTCCTCGAGCGAGGGCACCTCGATGATCGCCCGGCCCGTCGCCGATGCCGGGAGGGTCGCGCAGATCGAGGCGATCGCGGGAAGGCCGGTCTCGTCCGCGACGAGCAGCACGCTCTCCGTGCCGCGCTCGGGGTTGAATGCGAGGCCCTCGTCGATGATGACGACGCTCTCGCCCGGCTCGCACGTCTCGGCCCAGCGAGACGCGGGCCCGGCGGTGCCGTCGGCGGCGGAGCCGTGCAGCACGAAGTCGACGTCGAGCTCGGCATCCCGGCTCGCCGTGGCGGCACGGAATGCGCGCACCGAGTAGTTGCGCATGACCGGACGCACGCCGTCGGGGATCCGCAGGTACGTGAGGTAGCCGAACAGCTTGTTGGCCTTCGCGGGGACGCGCTCGAGCCCTTCGTCGCCGCCGAGCGGCAGGAAGATGCGGAACCACTGGTCGTACCCCATGTGGCGGAAGCGGTCGATCTCGCCGCCGCCCAGCGTGATGCGCATCCAGTGCGGAGACAGACGCTCGGTGCGCTGCACGGTGAGGTGCAGCAGGTCCTGCGTCTCGGGCTTGACGAGCCGGCTCGCGATGGCCATGTCAGTCCTCTCGGGTCGAGTGGGGGATGCCGCGGCTCATGCCGCGCCCCACGGGAAGAAGGTCCAGAAGATCGCGGCCGACGCCGCCCAGAACAGCACCACGAAGACGGCGTCGCGCGCGCGCCACGGCACGAGGTGGCGCTCGGTGCGGTCGGGGTGCGCGCCGAAGGCGCGGGCATCCATCGCGAGGGCGACCCGCTCGGCGTGCCGGATCGCGCCCGCCAGGAGGGGGACGATGTAGCCCGCCCAGCGCGCTGCCGCCGCGAACGGGCCGCGCCCGCCGTGCGCGCCGCGGACGCGGTGCGCTTGCCGGATGACCTCGAGCTCGTGGCCGAACCGCGGCACGAACCGGAACGCCGCGAGCGCCGTGTAGCCGATGCGGTACGGCACGCGCAGCTGCTGCACCATCGCGCGCACGAGGTCGGGGCCGGTCGTCGACAGCCCCGCGATGAGGGCGAGGGAGAGGATCGCGGCGAGCCGCAGCGCCGTCGAGAAGCCGATCGCGAAGGCTCCGCTGTACATCGTCCACGCGCCGAACCGCCAGACGACGGCTGTGCCGTCGACGAGCGCGGCATCCGTCCAGAGTGAGAAGCCGATGCCGATGAGGGCGACGGCCCCAGGGATGGCACCGACGAGGATGCCCGCCGTGCGGGCCGTGAACCGCACTCCGACGAGCACGAGGACGTACGCGAGAGCGAGGAACGCGAGCGGGGTCGCGACATCCCGCACGAAGACGAGGAGCACCATCGCGGGAGCCGGGGCGAGGAACTTCGCGAGGGGATTGAGGCCGTACAGGAACCGCACGGGATGCGCGGGCGTCTGCGTCGCATACGGGTCGACGGATGCCGCGCCGTGCGCGCCGGCGGTGATGGCGCCGGTCACGACCCGGCCTCCGGCGCATGCGCTCCGGCGTCCGAGGCATCCAGACGTCGCAGAATCGCGCCACGCTCGCACGGTTCTGCGCGTTCAGTGCGGAGTTCGCGCGAACCTGCGAGCTCTGCGAGGGCGGGAGCGAGGGTGGGAGCGGGGGCGGGGGCCGGGGGCAGGTCGGCGAGGCGGGCCACCCGTGCGAGCTCAGGATGCCGGGCCAGGCCCCGCAGGGCGCGGCGCAGGGGCGGGAGGCGGAGCCCCGCCCCCTCGATGAGGGCGCCATCCGCGAAGACGTCGGCGGTCGGTCCCTCGGCCACGACCCGCCCGTCGCTGAGGACGACCGTGCGGTGGGCGTACTCCGTCACGAGCTGCATGTCGTGGGTCACGACGAGGATCGTGGTGCCCTCCCGATTGAGCTCCTGCAGGAGGCCGAGCAGCTCGTCGGCTCGTGCGCGGTCCTGACCGAACGTCGGCTCGTCGAGCGCGAGCACGGGGGCGCCGGCGACGAGGGCCGTCCCGACCGAGAGGCGGCGCTTCTGCCCGCCCGAGAGGAGGAACGGGTGGGTCTGCGCCTTCTCGGCGAGCCCGAACCGCTCGAGGAGGGCCTCCGTGCGAGCGCGGACCTCGTCGTCGGGAAGGTGCTGCAGCCGCAGCCCGTGCGCGATCTCGTCGAAGACGGTGTGCGCGATGAACTGGTGCTCGGGGTTCTGGAAGACGAACCCGATGCGCGACGACAGCCGCCGCGAGTCTGCGCGCCCGACGTCGAGGTCTCCGATGCGGACGCTCCCGCGGGGCGGCGGCACGACCCCCGCGATCGCCTGGAGCAGGCTCGTCTTGCCCGCGCCGTTCGCGCCGACGATCGCGACGAACTCGCCCGCCCGCACGTCGAGGTCGACGCCGTGCAGCACGTCGGTGCGGCCGCGGCGGAGAGTGAGGTCGCGCACGGAGATGAGGGGGGCGGATGCCGCGGCATCCGTCGCCGCCCTCACGGACTCCGCAGAATCGTGTGAGCTTCGCAGCTCTTCGTGCGAGTCCTGCGAGGACCGTGCGATTCTGCGAACCTCGGGACCGGGCGCCGCCTCCAGCGCCGCGCTCAGCTCGGCCGGCGTCAGGGGGAGCGGGTCGAGCCCGTACCCTGCGGCGCGCAGCCGCAGCGCCGCGAGCGTCGAGATCGGCAGCCACACCCCCATCTCGTGCAGCTCCTCGGCGCGATGCCGCAGCACGGCGTCGACCGATCCGTCGGCGACGAGCCGCCCCGCCGCGTCGAGCACGACGACGCGGTCGACGAACCCGACGGCGGCATCGAGGTTGTGCTCCACGAGCAGGATCGCCCGGTCGCGCTCCGCGACGAGCTCGGCGAGTGCCGCGTACACCTCCTCGATCCCCTGCGGATCGAGGTTCGCGGTCGGCTCGTCGAGCACGAGCAGCGGCGACCCCATCGCGAGCGCGCACGCGATCGCGAGGCGCTGGCGTCCGCCGCCCGAGAGACGGTCCGGGTTCTCGCCGCGACGCTCCCAGAGCCCGACGCGGCGGAGCGCCCCCTCCGCACGGGCGAGGACGTCGGCCACCGGCATCCGGAGGTTCTCGGGTCCGAACGCGACCTCGTCGAGCAGCGTCCCCGTGACGAGCTGCGCGTCGGGGTCCTGGAAGACCATCGCGACGCGCGTGCTCAGCTCCGACACGGGGGTGACGGATGCCGCGAGCCCGCCGATCTCGACGGTCCCCGTCACGGTCGCGGACACGGCGTGCGGGATGAGCCCGTTGAGCGCGAGGGTCAGCGTCGACTTCCCCGATCCGCTCGGGCCGAGCAGGAGCACGACCTCGCCCGCCGAGACGTCGAACGACACGGAGGCGGGGGTGGCGGCATCCTCGCCCTCGTGCGTGATCGCGAGCCCGCGCACCCGCAGAAGGGGCGCGCCGGCGCCGTCCGCCGTCGGCGCGGCGGAAGCATCGCGCGCGGGAGCGGTCACGGTTCTTCCCTCGGGGGTTAGCTGAGTCTCCCCTAACTTAGCCGAGCCTTACCGACCGCGGTGACGGTCCGCGCGATCAGGCGCCGACGCGGCGGGCGACACCCGCGCGCCGGAGAGCCGCGCCGACCGCGAGGGCGATCGCCGTCCAGAGGACGGGACCGAGCACCGCCAGCACGAGGTAGGCGACCTGGGCCCAGAGCGGCAGTGCAGAGAGGTGAGCCGCGAACGCGACGACGACCGCCACGACGACGCCGATCACGACCGCCGAGATGAAGAACCGCCACGTCTGCCACACGCGGTAGCGCGTGAGCGCCGCGACGAGCTCCTGGATGCCGCCAAACAGGATCGCCGTCCCCAGGAACCGGCCCGCCCACCACGGCGCCATCGCGCTCGCGACGAGCGCGGCGAGCACGTGCGTGAGCAGGGCGACCCACGGCAGGCGCAGGACCTCCTGCGCGATGATGCCCGGGATGACGTGGACGCCGAGCACGAACCCGTAGACCACCGCGAACCCGGCGATGACCGCGGGGGTGATCCAGCCGGCGACGCCTCCGAGCAGCCCCGTGGCGACGCCGATCGCGGCGCACGTCAGCAGGACGCGGGTCGAGAGGGCGGTCGGGCGGGCCACGCGTTCAGCCTAGTGCGGGCGGATGCCGCGGCATCCGCCCGCGCGACACGACAGAAGGCTTCACCGCGCTCGGCGCGGTCGGCGTGGTGCGCGGCCGTTGCCGCCGTCCGCTCGCCGCACCGGCGCGGCCGCGGAGCCGGCACCACGAGGACCGCCGCGCGGGCCGTAGGGCCTCTAGGTCCGGCGGCACCTCTGCGTGAGCCGGACACCGGGAAGCGGCGGGGCCGGGATGCGCACGTCGCCGTGTCCCGCGACGCGGCCGAAGCGGGCCGAGCCCGTCTCCCACTCCTCGCGGGCCTCCGCGATCTCGTCGTGCGTGCGACCGACGAAGTTCCACCACATGACGAGGTCGTCCTCGAACGGCTCGCCGCCGAGCAGGAAGACCGTAGCGCCGTCCGCCGACGAGACCTCGATGTGTGTGCGCCGTGCTCCGAGGTACAGCAGGTGCTGCGGCGACAGCGAGAGCGATGCCGCGTCGCCCTCCGTGTCGACATCGAGCGATCCGTCGACGCCGACGAGGGCGTACTCCCACTCGGGCTGCAGCGGAAGACGGACCCGGCCGCCGCCGGGCACGCGCACCTCGGCTCCCGCGATGGGCGTGTACACGGTGGCTGGCGAGCTCGCGCCGGCGAAGTCGCCCAGCACGACGACGGCCGCGGCATCCGGGCCTGCTTCGGAAGGCAGGTCGATCACGGGCAGATCCGTGCGCTGCTCGAAGGCAGGACCGCCGTGCCGACGCGAGTCGGGAAGGGCGACCCACAGCTGCAGCGCGTCGAGAGGCACGGCATCCTCGCCCACGGAGTACTCGGAGTGCGCGATGCCCGCACCGCTCGTCATGAGGTTCAGCTGCCCGCGCCGCAGCACGACGTCGCTGCCGATCGAGTCGCGATGCCGGACCTCTCCGACGAAGGGCCAGGTGACGGTCTGCAGGCCGATGTGAGGGTGCGGCTCGACGCGCATGCGCGTGACCTGCGGTCCGAACCGGTCGAGGAAGCACCATGCGCCGACGGTCGGCAGATCGCGCTGCGGAAGCGCACGGTGCACCTCCATCGCGCGCACGCCGCCGAGGGGCACCTCGCGAGACTCGAGGAGCATCGCGCGGGGTCCGTCGCACGGATCCGACGCCTCGGCCAGCTCGGTCGCGTCGGCGTCGAGTCGGGTCATCCCACCGGCTTTCCGTCGAGCGTCGGCCACGCCACCTCGAGCCCCGGCACGGTGTGCTCGCGCAGGTACTTCACGACGACGGGACACAGCGGCACGACGGTCTCGCCCCGCTCCGCGATGTCGGCGAGCGCCTCCGCGACGAGGATGCCGGCGAGGCCGCGTCCGCGGAAGGCCGGATCGATCTCGGTGTGCGGAAGCACGAGCCGGCCGTGCCCGTCGGTGTAGAACACGGTGTAGCCCGCGAGGACGTCGCCGACGCGGATCTCGTAGCGGCCCTCCGCGTCATCGCGCTCGACCGTCAGCTCGTCGTCGGTGTCAGGCATGCGGTATCCCCTCGAGTCGGTGCTGTCGGTTCCCAACCTAGGTCGGCGCCGCCGCGGGCGCCATGGCTCGCGCCGTTCGTCGCAGGCGATGCGCCGTTCGTCGCACGGATGCCGCACGCGCGGCAAGCCCCCTGCCGGATGCCGCGGCGCCTTCCTAACCTGCCAGGACGCACTGTCGCGTGAACAAGGAGATCACCCCCATGTCCGATTCCCCTCAGCGTCGAGGGCCGAAGCGAGGCGGCCCGGCCGTCCTCGAACAGGACCCCGCGCTTCCCCCCGTCGCCGTCCCGGCCGACAGACTCCAGACCCGCTGGACGCTTCCGAAGATCATCCTGTGGGCGGCGATCGCCGTCCTCGGCGGGATGGCCTGGACGATGATCGCCATCGTCCGCGGCGAGACCGTCAACGCCATCTGGTTCGTGTTCGCGGCGGTGTGCACCTACTTCATCGGCTACCGCTTCTACTCGACGGTGATCGAGAAGTACATCACCCGCCCCGACGACCGCCGAGCCACCCCCGCCGAGGTCAAGTACGACGGCAAGGACTACGTCCCGACCGACCGTCGCGTGCTCTACGGCCACCACTTCGCCGCGATCGCCGGCGCGGGCCCGCTCGTCGGTCCCGTCCTCGCCGCGCAGATGGGCTATCTGCCCGGAACGATCTGGATCATCGTCGGCGTCGTGCTCGCGGGCGCCGTGCAGGACTACACGGTCCTGTTCTTCTCGATGCGCCGCGGCGGCCGCACGATCGGCCAGATGGCGCGCGACGTGCTCGGCAGAGTCGGCGGGACGGCGGCCATCATCGCGTCGCTGCTGATCATGCTCATCATCATCGCGATCCTCGCGCTCGTCGTCGTGAACGCGCTCGGCGAGAGCCCGTGGGGCGTGTTCAGCGTCGCCATGACGATCCCGATCGCCCTGTTCATGGGCGTCTACCTGCGTTTCCTGCGCCCCGGCAAGGTCACCGAGGTCTCGATCATCGGCTTCGTGCTCCTCATCGCCGCGATCGTCGCCGGCGGCTGGGTCGCCGGCACCGACTGGGGTCAGGCGATCTTCCACCTCGACCGCACGACGATCGCGTGGGGCATCATCATCTACGGCTTCATCGCCGCCGTGCTCCCCGTGTGGCTCCTGCTCGCGCCGCGCGACTACCTGTCGACCTTCATGAAGATCGGCGTCATCGTGATGCTCGCGGGCGCGATCGTGCTCGTGCGGCCCGAGATCACGGTGCCGGCGTTCACGGAGTTCGCGGAGACGGGCCTGGGGCCGGTCTTCGCGGGGCCGCTGTTCCCCTTCCTGTTCGTGACGATCGCGTGCGGTGCCCTCTCGGGCTTCCACGCCCTCATCGCGTCGGGGACGACGCCGAAGCTCATCGAGAAGGAGCGCCAGACGCGCTTCATCGGCTACGGCGGCATGCTCATGGAGTCGTTCGTCGCGATCATGGCCCTCGTCGCCGCCGTCTCGATCGACCAGGGCATCTACTTCGCGATGAACGCGTCGGCCGCCGCGACGGGCGGCACGGTCGAGGGGGCGGTCGCGTTCGTCAACTCGCTCGGCCTCACGGGCGTGCAGATCACACCTGACGTGCTGACCTCGACGGCCGCGGCCGTCGGCGAGGAGAGCATCATCTCGCGCACGGGCGGCGCCCCCACGCTCGCCCTCGGCCTCGCGCACATCATGCAGCAGGCGCTCGGCGGCACGGCGCTCATGGCGTTCTGGTACCACTTCGCGATCATGTTCGAGGCGCTGTTCATCCTGACCGCCGTCGACGCGGGCACCCGGGTCGCGCGCTTCATGCTGCAGGACTCGATCGGCGCGTGGATCCCGAGGTTCCGCGACGTGTCGTGGCGCCCCGGTGTCTGGATCTGCACGGCGATCATGGTCGCCGGCTGGGGCTGGATCCTCATCCTCGGCGTGACCGACCCGCTGGGAGGCATCAACACGTTCTTCCCGCTGTTCGGCATCGCCAACCAGCTGCTGGCGGCGATCGCGCTCGCGGTCGTGTTCGCGATCGTGGCCAAGCGCGGGCCCTCGTACGTGAAGTGGCTGTGGATCGTGGGTCTGCCCCTCGCGTTCGCGTCGGTCGTGACGATCACGGCGTCGATGTACAAGATCTTCTCGCCCGTCCCCGCGATCGGCTACTGGGCCAACAACGCCAAGTACGCCGCGGCGCAGGCGGCAGGAGACGACAGTCTCGGGACCCCCGAGGTCGTCGCCGCCGTCATCCGCAACACGGCGGTGCAGGGCACGCTCTCGATCATCTTCGTGACGCTCGCGATCGTGGTGATCGTCGTGGCGCTCGTGGTCGCGGTGAAGGCCATCCGCAGCGGCGTCTCGACGGACGACGAGGATGCCGCCGTCTCCTCGCGGCGCTTCGCCCCCGCGAGCTTCATCTCGAGCTCCGCCGAGCGCGAGATCGAGAAGCAGTGGGACGACTATCGCGCCGACAACCCCGCGCAGGCGAAGGTCACGGCGGGCCACTGATGGACGCGACGGTCCCCACGCCCCCTCCGAACGGCGCCGACGCGCCGCGCGGCTCCTCGGGGCGTGGGGACCGGGCCGCGGCCCGCGCGACGATGTGGAGTCACGCGCTGCGGGCGGGCCGCGGCATCCGCTGGTATCTCACCTCGCTCATGGGCGACAACGCCTACCGGGCGTACCTCGAGCACCACGCGCTGCACGGCCACGAGGAGCCGCCGCTCTCGGAGCGCGCGTTCTGGCGCGAGCGCATGGACGATCAGGACCGCAATCCGGGCGTGCGCTGCTGCTGAGCCGTCGGCGCCGGGCTCGGTGCGTCCCTCCCGGCCGATCTAGGCTCTCACCATGCCCGACGCAGCGCTGATCGCAGGAAGCGTCGGCGTCGTCCTCGGCGCCGCGCTGGTCCTCGCCCTCGTGCTCGCGCGACGACTCGCGATGGGCTCGAAGGACCTCGGCAGCGACGCCGAGCGGGCGACCTATCGCGCGCTGCACGTCGCGGGGCTCGCGGCGGCAGAGCTGCGCGGAGACGGCGACGACCCCGGCACGCAGCGCGCGGCACGTCATCTGCGGGCGCTGCTGGGTGCGAGCGCCGTCGCGATCGTCGGTCCGGGCAACGACGTCGCCGTCGATGGCGCGACACCGGATGCCGCGGCCCGCGGCTCGGGGCGGCCCGCCGTCGACGGCATCGAGAGTGCGGCTCGCCGCATCGCCGAGCGCGTGCGCACCTCGAAGCGCCGGCAGGTCTTCCCTCGACGGCAGCCCGGCGTGCAGGAGGCCGTCGGCGCGCCCATCGTCGTCGACGGCGTCGTCTGGGGCGTGCTCGTCGCGTTCGCGGACGACGTGCGCGGACCCCTCGTGCGCGCGACGGGAGAGGTCGCGCAGTGGTGCGCCGCGCAGCTCGAGCTCGGAGAGCTCGACGCATCGCGCACGGCCCTCGCCGAGGCCGAGCTGCGGGCGCTGCGCGCCCAGATCAGCCCGCACTTCATCTACAACGCCCTCACCGCGATCGCGTCCTTCATCTCGACGGATCCCGTGCGGGCGCGCGAGCTCGTGCTCGAGTTCGCCGACTTCACGCGGTACTCGTTCCGTCGGCAGGGGGAGTTCACGACGCTTGCGGAGGAGCTGCGCAGCATCCACTCGTATCTCGAGCTCGAGCGCGCCAGGTTCGGGGAGCGCCTGACGGTGCGACTGCGGATCTCTCCCGAGACGCTTGCGACCGTCATCCCCTTCCTGTCGGTGCAGCCCCTCGTCGAGAACGCCGTGCGGCACGGGCTCGAGCCGGGCGAGCGCGGCGGCGTCATCACGATCGCGTCCAACGACGGCGGCACGCACACCGAGATCACGGTCGAGGACGACGGCGTCGGCATCGACCCCGAGGCCCTGCGCGCTCTGCTCTCGGGCGACGAGGCGACGACGCACGTGGGCCTGCGCAACGTCGACACGCGCCTGCGGCAGCTGTACGGGACCGGCGGCGGACTCGTCGTGGAGACGAATCGGGGCGCCGGTACCATGGTGCGGATGCGGGTGCCGAAGTCTCAGCCGCTTCACGAGACGGAATCCTGATGCCCCTCGACGTGCTCGTCGCCGACGACGAAGCCCCCGCACTCGCGGAGCTCGTCGCCTTCCTCGACCGCGACCCTCGCATCCGTCGCATCCGCCAGGCCTCCAGCGGCGCGGACGCGCTGCGGATCCTCTCGACGGACGCGGTGGATGCCGCGTTCCTCGACATCCACATGCCGGGGCTCAGCGGCTTCGACCTCGCCCGGGCGCTCGACCGGTTCGTGATACGTCCCATCGTGGTGTTCGTGACGGCCGACGAGGCGGGCGCCCTCGAGGCGTTCGACGTGCGCGCCGTCGACTACGTCCTCAAGCCCGTGCGGGTCGCACGGCTCGAACAGGCGATCGACCGTGTCGCCGCGGCCGTGCGATCGCGCGATGCGGAGCCGCTCGCGGCCGGCGAGCAGGATGCCGCGGCCGGCGACGAGACGGTCCCCGTCTCCGTCGGCTCGAGCGTGCGGCTCGTGCGGCGCAGCGACGTGCGATGGGTGCACGCGGAGGGCGACTACTCGCGCCTGTGGACGACCTCGGGAGTGAGCCACCTCGTGCGGGCCCCCATCTCCGAGCTCGAGGAGCGGTGGTCCGCCGCGGGGTTCGTGCGCGTGCACCGCTCGTACCTCGTGCATCGCGACGCCGTCACCGAGGTGCGCCTGTCGGGGCCCGCGCCGGTCGTCGTGCTGTCCGAGATCGAGCTTCCCGTCAGCCGCCGGCTCGTGCCCGCCGTGCGCGAACAGCTCGTGCGGCCCGATCGGGGGCCGCGGTGAGCGGGAGGATGCCGTGACCGGGCCCGAGCGGCGGGACGCGGCATCCGGTCCCCCTCCGCGCGTGCGCGTGACAGCCGACCGGCCGGCGACGGCCGTCCCCGCGGCGACGCGGGGCATCGCACTGCCGGGCGCACCCGTGCAGGAGGCGGGGGCCGTCTTCGTCGGCGGACTCGTGCGATCGCAGCTGCGGCTCGCGCTCGGGTGCCTGCTGGGCTTCCTGCTCGTCGCGGGCGCCTTCACGGCGGGCATCTTCGTCGTCGCGAGGGCGGGCGACCCCGTCGTCGCAGGAGTTCCGCTCTCGTGGCTGCTGCAGGCGTACGGGTACTACCCGATCATCCTGTTCTTCGGCGTCGTGTACGCGCGCGGCGCCGCGCGCAACGAGCGGCGGTACCGAGCGCTCGCCGACGCGGAGCGGGGCGTGTGATGCCGATCCTCGATCTCGCGGCGATCGGGCTGCTCGTCGTCGCGACAGCCGTGCTCGGCGTCGCGGGCCTGCGCTTCAGCCGCACGACGAGCGACTTCTTCGTCGCGTCCCGCAGCGTGCGGCCGGTCTGGAACGCGTCGGCCATCAGCGGCGAGTACCTGTCGGCGGGCACCTTCCTCGGCCTTGCAGGGCTCGTGCTGCTCTCGGGCGCCGAGGGGTTCTGGTTCCCCATCGGGTACGCGGCCGGCTACCTCCTGCTGCTGCTGTTCGTCGCGGCTCCCCTCCGTCGCAGCGGCGCGTACACGATCCCGGACTTCATCCAGGCCAGGCTCGAGTCGCGTGCGGCGCGGCGGGTCACGAGCCTGCTCGTGCTGGTCATCGGCTGGCTCTACATCGTGCCGCAGCTGCACGGCGCCTCGCTCGCCCTGGGCGTCGTCGCCGACGTGCAGCCCTGGGTCGGTGCCGTCGTGGTCGCCGTGCTCGTCGCCGGCATCGTCGCGGCGGGCGGCATGCGCGCCATCACGGCCGTGCAGGCGATGCAGTACTGGCTCAAGCTCACGGCGCTCGCCGTGCCGGCCGTGCTCATCCTCATGGCGCTGTCGGGCGGCGAGACGTCGTTCGATCCCGCGCTGGTGTTCCCCGCGGAGCGTGGGCCGTCGGGGGCGGACGCCTACGCCACCGTCTCGCTCATGGCTGCGCTGCTGCTCGGAACGATCGGGCTCCCGCACGTGCTCGTCCGCTTCTACACCTCGCCGGACGGCGGCTCGGCACGGCGCACGACGGTGCTCGTGGTGGCGATGATCGGCGTCTTCTACGCCGTCTCGGGAACGCTCGGGCTCATCGCACGGGTCGTCGCCCCCGATCTGGCCGAGCCGGGCGTCGCCGACACGGTCGTGCTGGCGCTGCCGTCACGCGTCTTCCCCGGGATCCTCGGCGACCTCCTGACGGCGCTCGTCGTCGCGGGCGCGTTCGCGGCGTTCCTCGCGACATCCTCCGGCCTCGTCGTGTCGCTCGCGGGCGTCGTGAGCCAGGACGTCTTCGACGGCTCCGTGCGCTCCTTCCGGGTCTCGGCGGCGCTGTGCACCCTCGTGCCGCTCGTCTTCGCGCTCCTCACGGTTCCGGAAGGGCTCGTCTCGAGCGTCGGCACGGTCTTCGTCTTCGCGGCGTCGAGCCTGACCCCCGTCATCCTTCTCGGCGTGTGGTGGCGGGGGCTGACGGCGCGCGGCGCCGTCGCCGGGATGCTCGTCGGCGCGCTGTCGTGCGGCGCGGCGCTGCTGCTGGCGCCGCTCGCCGGCGCCGACTGGTGGGGCGCCGTGATGGCCCAGCCCGCCGCGTGGACGATCCCGCTCGCGACCCTCACGGTGGTCGTCGTGTCGCTGCTCGACCGCGGCCGCATCCCCGTCCGAACGGAGCGCTATCTCTCCCGGCTGCACGTGCCGGAGCGCGGTCACGGGCAGGTGTGAGAACGCATGCTCGCGGGATCCTTCCGGAGCACTAAGGTGGCCTCACCACCCCTGAGGGCTCGCGCTTCTCAGGCACCCGGCTGGACACACACCCGCGGCCCACGCAAAGGACAGGCGTGCTCACATCAGATGGGGCTTCGTCGAAGCGCTCGATCCGTTCCGCCGTTCTCCCGGTGGTGGTCTCGGCGGCGCTCGTGATCCCCAACCTGTTCGTGATCGCCCTCGGAATCGAGGACTTCCCCTTCACGACGGCGCCCATGTTCGCCCACTACGTGGGCCCCGACACGCAGCTCTACACGTTCCGGTTCGAGGGCGTGCGCGACGGCGTCGCGGAGCCGCTGCCGATCGAGCAGACGAACCGCACCGAGCGGGAGATCATGCGGCAGTTCGCCTCCTGGTACTACCGGCCCATGACCGACACCGCGCCCTTCCGCGATCTGGACCCGGCATCGGGCACACCGGAGCAGCTCGCGGCCAGGATGGCGGACTTCTTCGGGCCGATCGCCGACTTCCTGCGGGACGAGCGCGACATCGACTACGACAGGATCGACGTCTATGTCGACCACGTCGACAATGCGGGCGCGCTCATCTCCACGGCGCAGGTGGGCCACTACGACACGTCGACCCGTCGCTACACGCACACCTACGAGGTGACGCGGTGACCACGAAGGCGGATGCGCGCACCGGCTGGCAGACGGCTCTCACGGCGGCGGTGCTCAAGGTGCTGCCGCTGCTGTGGGTCGGCAGGCTCAGCTGGATGAGGATCGCCTTGGCGCCGATCTTCGGTCTGTACACGTACCGCCTCGTGAGGGGCTGGCAGATAGAGCAGCCACAGCTCGCGTACGAGGGCTGGATGCTGCGGCTCGTGCCCGAAAGCCTCCGCGAGTTCCTCTTCACGCACCCGCAGGCGGTCGGATTCGCCGTGCTCGGTCTCACGGTCCTGAGCGTCGTGGGCCTGGCGACTCGGCCCGCGCTGTTCGTGCTCGCCGCTATCGGACTCTTCGCACGCGCGGTCGACACCAGCCAGGGCGTCTTCGACCACGAGTCGTCACTGACGACGCAGGTGCTGCTCGTGCTGGCGTTCGCTCCCGGGACGAACGCGGTGTCGCTCGAGCATGTGATCCGGTGGTGGCGTGCGGGACGCAAGGATCTGTGGGGATACCTCACGGCTCCGTACCGGAAGTGGGGTGTCACGCTCGTCCTGGGCCTGCTCGCCCTCACGTACACGGCTTCGGGTCTGTCGAAGCTCCGCTTCAGCGGGTTCCGGTGGATGGACGGCGAGACTCTCGGCTTCTACCTCCGAGGACTCACGGCAGGCAACCAGGTGTACCTGATCGGCGGCGGCCCGACGACCTGGCGCGACGATCTCGGCCTGCAGATGTACACGTACGGGAACTACAGCTACGGAAACTACGGCTCCGCCGCCATGGCCGGCATCGTCGACTGGGTGGCGCACACGCCCGCCGTCCTCATCGCGGTGTCGTCCGCGACCGTCCTCCTCGAGATCTCAGGATTCCTGCTGTTCATCCCGAGGCTGCGCAGCTTCATGCTGATCGCCTACATCGGCATGCACACCACGATCGGGCTGCTGATGGGCCTCCCGTTCTGGGACTACCAGATCATCTGCTTCCTCCTCATCGAGTGGGAGCTGGTGGGCGCGTGGGCCGCGCGGCGGCTGAGCGCCCGACAGGCAGCGCGCGAGAGAGCGCCCGTCCCCGGGGCGGGCCCATCCGCGTCGATCGACGAGGCCGACCCGCTGAGCAGCCGATGACGGGCCCATCGGGTGGATGACGCGATCGTGGTCGGCAGCGGGCCCAACGGCCTGGCAGCCGCCGTGACGCTCGCCCGCGCGGGCCTGCGCGTGCGTGTCCTCGAGCGCGCCGACACGATCGGCGGCGCAGCCCGCACGCTTCCGCTCACCCTGGACGGCTTCCGCCATGACGTGGGGGCCGCCGTCCACCCGCTGGCCCTCGCATCGCCGTTCTTCCGCGCCTTCCAGCTCGATCGACGCGTGCGGTTCATCGTGCCCGAGATCTCCTACACGCAGCCGCTCGGCGTCGCGGCCGGCGGCATCGCCTACCGCGACCTCGACCGGACGGCGGAGGAGCTCGGCAGGGACGGCGCGGCATGGGCGCGCCTTTTCCGTCCGCTCATCCGCGACATCGACGGACTCACCGACTTCACCGCGAACCAGATGCTGCGCTGGCCGCAGGCTCCTGTCACGGCGCTCCGCTTCGGGCTGCGTGCCCTGGAGCAGGGCGGAGGGCTGTGGAACGCCCGCTTCCGCGAGGACGTCGCACCGGCGCTTCTGACCGGCGTGACCGCGCATGGCGTCGGCCGAGTGCCGAGCCTCGCCTCGGCCGCCGTCGGGCTCGTCCTGGCGGCGCACGCGCACGCCCGCGGCTGGCCGGTGCCGATCGGGGGCTCGCAGTCGATCATCGACGCCCTGGCCGACGACCTGGCCGCGCACGGCGGCGCGGTCGAGACGGGGCAGGAGGTCGTCGATCTGCGCGACCTCGCGGGGGCACGGATCCTCGTCGCCGACACGTCGGCGCGTGCACTCGCCCGGATCGGGCGCGGAGTGCTGCCGCCCGCATACGTCCGCAGTCTCGAGGGGCTGCGCTACGGCGACGGAGTCGCGAAGGTCGACTTCGCGCTCTCCGGCCCCGTGCCGTGGTCGTTCGACGCGGCACGGCACAGCCCGACCGTGCACCTCGGCGGCTCCCGCCGTCAGGTGCAGCGTGCGGAGGCCGCGGTGGCCGCGGGCGCGGTCGCGGCGGAGCCGTACGTGCTGGTGAGCCAGCCGACCATCGTCGATCCGAGCAGGGCGCCGTCGGGACGGCATGTGCTGTGGGCCTACATCCACGTGCCGCACGGGTCGCCGCACGACCCGACGGAAGACGTCACCCGGATGGTGGAGGCCGCGGCTCCCGGGTTCCGCGACCTCGTGCTCGCGGGCGTCTCCCACACCGCTCGCGAGCTCGCAGAGACCGATCCCAACCTGATCGGCGGAGACATCTCGGCCGGCGCCATCACCCTCCCTCAGCTGATCGCGCGGCCGCGGCTCTCGCCGCACCCATGGCGAACCCCCGCGCCGGGCCTCTACCTGGGCTCGTCCTCGACACCACCGGCCAGCGGCGTGCACGGCCTCGCCGGCTTCTATGCGGCGCGTCTCGCGCTCAAGGACGTGCTCGGACTCCCGGCGCCCGACCTCGGGCTCGGCTGAGCGGTCGCCCGGCGCCCGACCTCGGGCTCGGCTGAGCGGTCGCCCGGCGCCCGACCTCGGGCTCGGCTGAGCGGTCGCCCGGCGTCGGCGTCGTCCGAGACACGGCAGACTCGAACCGTGACCCTTCTCGACACGATCGCCGCGGCATCCGGGCCCGCCGCCTCGACGCCCGACCCCGACGCGATCTACGACGCGTTCGTGGAGTGGGCCGCCGACGCCGGGTTCGCGCTGTATCCCGCGCAGGACGAGGCCGTCATCGAGCTCGTGTCCGGCGCGAACGTCGTCCTGTCGACGCCGACGGGGACGGGCAAGTCGCTCGTCGCGATCGCGGCGCACGCGGCGTGCGTCGCACAGGGCGGACGCACCTACTACACGGCTCCCATCAAGGCGCTCGTGAGCGAGAAGTTCTTCGCGCTCGTCGAGATCTTCGGCGCCGAGCGGGTCGGGATGGTGACGGGCGACTCGTCGGTCAACCCCGACGCGCCCATCGTGTGCTGCACGGCCGAGATCCTCGCCAACCTCGCGCTGCGCCAGGGCGCGGATGCCGTGGTCGACCAGGTCGTCATGGACGAGTTCCACTACTACGGCGACCCCGAGCGCGGGTGGGCGTGGCAGGTGCCGCTCCTGCTGCTGCCGCGCGCGCAGTTCCTGCTCATGTCGGCGACCCTCGGCGACGTCGCCGAGATCGCGGCCGACCTCACCCGGCGGACGGGACGGCCGACCGCCCAGGTGACGGGCGTCGAGCGACCCGTTCCGCTGCACTTCTCCTACGTGCGCGTGCCCGTGCAGGAGACGCTGGAGCGACTCCTCGAGGAGGGCGAGGCGCCCGTCTACATCGTGCACTTCTCGCAGGCCGCCGCGATGGAGCGGGCCCAGGCGCTCGCCTCCGTGCGGGTCGCGACGCGGGAGCAGCGCGATGCGATCGCCGACGCGATCGGCGGGTTCCGCTTCACGACCGCGTTCGGCAAGACGCTCTCGCGGCTCGTGCGGGCCGGCATCGGCATGCATCACGCGGGCATGCTGCCGCGCTACCGCCGGCTCGTCGAGACGCTCGCGCAGCGGGGCCTGCTGCGCGTCATCTGCGGCACCGACACGCTCGGCGTCGGCATCAACGTGCCGATCCGGACGGTCGTCGTGGCTGCGCTGTCGAAATACGACGGAACGCGGATGCGGCAGCTCACGGCGCGCGAGTTCCACCAGGTCGCGGGCCGCGCGGGCCGCGCCGGATTCGACACGTACGGAAACGTCGTCGTGATGGCGCCGGAGTGGGAGATCGAGAACGCGGTCGCGCTCGCGAAGGCGGGCGACGACCCCGCGAAGCGCAAGAAGATCGTGCGCAAGAAGGCCCCCGTCGGCATCGTGAACTGGGGTGAGGGGTCGTTCGAGCGGCTCGTCGCGGCCCAGCCCGAGCCGCTCGAGCCGCACCTCCAGCTCACCGCCGCGATGCTCATCAACCTGATCGGCCGCGGCGGAGACGTCTTCGGCAACGTGCGGTCGCTCGTCTTCGACAACCACGAGCCGAAGGCGCGGCAGTACGAGCTCGCGCGGCGCGCTCTCGCGATCTTCCGGACGCTCCGCCAGGCCGGGGTCGTCGAGGTGGTCCCCGCGCCGCATACGTCCGCGCCCTCGGCATCCGTCGTCCGCCTGACCGTCGACCTGCAGCCGAACTTCGCGCTCAACCAGCCGCTCTCGCCCTTCGCCCTGGCCGCGATCGAGCTGCTCGACCCCGGCGTCGAGCTGGGGCGGGGCACCGGGGTCGGAGGGTCGCGCGAAGCTCGGACGATCGCGCCCGAATCCTCCGAGGATGCGGCGACTCTCCGGCGAACGGATGCCGCGGCCGCGGCATCCGTCGGCACGGACCACTACGCGCTCGACGTCGTGAGCGTCATCGAGGCGACGCTCGACGACCCGCGCGCGATCCTCGGGCAGCAGGAGTTCAAGGCCCGCGGCGAGGCCGTCGCCGCGATGAAGCGCGACGGCATCGAGTACGACGAGCGCATGGCGCTGCTCGAGGGGATCACGTATCCGAAGCCTCTCGCCGCGCTGCTCGCGCAGGCGTTCGAGGTGTTCGCTTCGAGCCAGCCGTGGGTGCGCGACTTCGAGCTGTCGCCCAAGTCGGTCGTGCGCGACATGTTCGAGCGCGCCCTGTCGTTCGGCGAGTTTGTCTCCTTCTACCAGCTCGGCCGCAGCGAGGGACTCGTCCTCCGCTACCTCAGCGACGCGTATCGCGCGATCCGCCAGACCGTCCCCGCCGAGGCGCGCACCGACGAGCTGCTCGACGTCATCGAGTGGCTCGGCGAGCTCGTCCGGCAGGTGGACTCTTCGCTCGTGGACGAGTGGTCGGCGCTCGTCGACCCGGTCGGCGATCCGGATGCCCCGGTCGTGCCGCCCGCGCCGCCCTCCATCCTCACGAACCGCCGAGCCTTCCTCGTGCTCGTGCGCAACGAGCTCTTCCGCCGCGTCCAGCTCGCGGCGCTGCAGGACGATGATGCACTCGTCGCCCTTGACCCCGACGTCGACTGGCCCGCCGCCCTCGACTCCTACTACGACGAGCACGACGTGATCCTCACGGGAGGACCCGCGCGATCGCCGCAGCTCGTCACGGTCGACGAGACGGATGCCGCGAACGGCATATGGCGCGCCGAGCAGACGATCGACGATCCCGACGGCAACCACGACTGGCGCATCCGCGCCGAGGTCGACCTCTCCGCGTCGGAGGAGGAGGGCGCGGCGATCGTGCGGGTGACGGAGGTCGTGCGGCTGTAGCGCTGGTCCGCCGTGTCACAGACTTCGCAGAGTCGCGCCGGGTTCGCAGAGATTCGGGAGGATGCTGCGCAGCACGCGCGATTCTGCGAAGCCTGTGAGCCGCGGGCGTCGGCAGTGCGCATAGCGTGGCATGCGTGGGCGCGAAGGACTGGCTGGGCAGGGCGATGGGCCTCGGCGGCGCCGTGTCGTTCGCCCGCTTCGCTCCGGATGCCGCGGACGCGGCATCCCTCGCCCGCCTCGCCCCGCTCCGCGAGTCCGCGATCCACGCCCTCGGCCTGACGCCTTTCGACGAACAGCTCGCCGCCGTCGCGGCGCTGCTCGCGGGGCACGCCGTCGAGCTCGACACGGGCGAGGGGAAGACGCTCGTCGGCGCCCTCGCGGCGGCCGCACAGGCGCTCGGCGGCCGGCGCGTGCACGTCTTGTCGGTCAACGACTACCTCGCGCAGCGCGACGCCGAGTGGATGGGACCGCTCTTCGAGCGACTGGGGGTGAGCGTCGCGTGGGTCGGCCAGCGCACCGCGCGCGACGAGCGCCGTGCCGCCTATCGCGCCCAGGTCGTCTACGCACCGGTGAGCGAAGTCGGCTATGACGTGCTGCGCGATCGGTTCGCGCAGGATGCCGCCGACCGCGTCGCGCCCGAGTTCGACGTCGCGATCGTCGACGAGGCCGACGCCGTCATGATCGACGAGGCGATGTCGCCGCTCGTGCTGGCCGGGGCATCCGATGACGAGGGCGCCGACCTCGCGGCCGCGACCGCGCTCGCGGATCACCTCGAGCCCGGCACCCACTACGAGGTCGACGCGGATCACGCGACGGTGTCGCTGACGGATGCCGGGCTCGACGCGCTCGAAGCGCGGCTCGGCGGCGTCAATCTCTATGCGGCAGAGCACGCCCCTCTGCTGACGCGCATCAATCTCGCGCTGCACGCGCGCGTGCTCGTCGTGCGCGACGTCGACTACATCGTCGACGACGGCGTCGTGCGGCTCGTCGACACGGGACGCGGACGCGTCGCGCATCTGCAGCGCTGGCCCGACGGGCTCCATGCGGCGGTCGAGGCCGCCGAGGGCGTCTCCGCGACGGAGCCCGGCGTCGTCCTCGACCAGCTCACGGTGCAAGACCTGCTCAGGCAGTACCGCACGCTGTCGGGCATGAGCGGCACGATGGTCGCGGTCGCGGCCGACCTCGCCGAGTTCTACGAGCTGCGCACGGGACGCATCGAGCCGCACCGCCCGCGCATCCGCGTGGACGAGCCCGATCGGGTCTTCGCCACGAGCGACGAGCGTCGGCCGGCGCTCATCGCCGAGGTGCGAGCGCGGCACGAGCGCGGCCAGCCCGTGCTCGTCGGGACGCAGAGCGTCGCCGAGTCGGAGGAGCTCGGCGACGCCCTGCGCGCGCAAGGCCTCGATGTGCAGGTGCTCAACGCGAAGAACGACGCGCACGAGGCCGAGGTGATCGCCCGCGCGGGCGAGTTCGGCGCCGTCACGATCTCGACGCAGCTCTCGGGCCGCGGCACCGACATCCGCCTCGGCGGCGCCGACGAGCACGACCACGAGCGGGTCGCCGTCGCCGGGGGGCTCGCCGTGCTCGCGAGCGGGCGCTTCCCGTCGAACAGGCTCGACGCGCAGCTGCGCGGCCGGGCGGGGCGTCAGGGCGACCCCGGGGCATCCCTCGCCTTCGTGAGCCTCGACGACGACCTCGTGCAGGCGCACGCCCCCGCGCATCTCCTCGCGAAGATCGCCCGCCGCGGCGCGACTCTCACCCCGCGCGAGCGCCGTCGCATCGTCGACAGCTGCCAGCGAATCGCCGAGGGCGTGCGCCTCGACCGGCATCGGTCAACGTGGGCCTACCATCGTGCGACGGCGCACCAGCGCGAGGCCGTCCTGCGGCATCGCGAAGAGATGCTGACATCGACGGATGCCGCGCTCGACGTGGTCCGCGAGCGCCGGCCGGCCGAGGTCGAGGCCCTCGAGACCCAGGCGGGGCGGGATGCTGTCGCCGCGACCGCCCGCGGTATCGTGCTCCACTTCCTCGACGAGCGCTGGCAGGACCACCTCGGCATGCTCGCGGAGGTGCGCGACGGCATCCATCTGCAGGCGCTCGCCGGCAGGAACCCCGCCGACGAGTTCCACCGCATCGCGTTGCGCGAGTTCGAGGGCGTGGTCGACGGCGCCTTCGCCGACGCCGCGGACGTCGTCTCGCGCCTCGGTCCGGACGACGTCGGGCGCGACCTCGCCGACCTGGGCCTGCGACGGCCGTCCGCGACGTGGACGTACATGATGAGCGACAACCCGCTCGGCAGCCCGGGAGACCGCCTCGCACGGGGGCTCGGACGCCAGATGCGCCAGCGGGTGTACCGCATCGAGTGACGACGCCCCCGAACGTCGCGCGGAGCGTAGCCTGGTGCCACACCGATCCGGAGGTTCGCGATGGGACTGTGGTTTCGGCGTCGGCGCACCGCCCACCCCTATGCCGCGGTGTCCGACGAAGAGCGGATGTCGCGCTACGTCTATCTGCTGAGCACGCTCCCCGCGAGCGTCATCGAGAAGGCGCACGAGTCGGCGTTCAAAGAGCTGCCTGCCGAGACGAGGCGGGAGACGTTCGACCGGCTGCGGCCGTTCATGTCGGAGGCCGAACGTGCGCAGAAGGCCGAGCCCGCACTCCTCGCGCGCGTGCTGCGGCGTGCGACGGCAGAGGGCCGTGCGCAGGCCGCGGCGGGTGCCGAGAACGTGCCTCCGCCGGTGGGTCGGGATGCCTCCGGCCTCCTGTCGTCCGACGCACGGCATCCGCTCTGGCCGCTCGACGATCCGAGTCTGATCACCGCTGTCGCGTTCTCCTTCCTCTCGTCGCAGTCCGTCGCGACCTACTTCTCGGTCGGTGCGGGCTCCATCGCGCTCGCGGGTGAGCCGGCGTGGGTGGGCGACCTGGGCTCGTCGGGCTCTGCGGGACTCGACGGCGGGTACGGCGGCTTCGACGGAGGCGGGTTCGGAGGAGGGTTCGACGGAGGCGGGTTCGGAGGAGGCGGCCTCGACGGAGGCGGGTTCGGAGGGGGCGGCCTCGACGGAGGCGGTGGCGGCTTCGGCTGACGGGAGGCATCCGTTCCTCCACAGCCCGCGAACCGGGCGACCTGCGCGCGACGGCGCTCGAGGGCGGTCGCGTCGGTGGGCGCGGTTAGTGTGGTCGGGTGACGTCGACTTCGGGCTGGGATGCCGATCCCTACGCAGACCTGGTCTGGACTCCCGACGCCCTGGTGCCGCCCGCCGACGCCGACGGGTTCGCGCCGCCGCCGGACGACGGCTGGACGCCTCCGCCGGACGACGGCTGGACGCCTCCGCCGGACGACGGCGATGGAGGCCCGGCCGCGGCATCCGTCCTCGCATCGTCCGCGCGGGACTTCACGGGCGCCGATCCGCACGTCGTGCTCCACGAGGTCTACGGGTACGACGCGTTCCGCGGCGACCAGGCCGACATCGTGGCGCACGTCGTGGCCGGCGGCGACGCCGTCGTGCTGATGCCGACGGGCGGCGGCAAGAGCGTGACGTACCAGGTGCCCGCGCTCGTGCGGCCGGGGACGGGGCTCGTCGTGAGCCCGCTCATCGCCCTCATGCACGACCAGGTCGACGCGCTGATCGCCAACGGCGTGCGCGCGGCGTACCTCAACTCGACGCAGGCGTCCGGCGAGCGGGCAGCGGTGGAGCGCGCGTATCTGAACGGAGAGCTCGACCTCCTGTACGTCGCCCCCGAGCGGCTCAACGTCGGCCAGACGACGGCGCTGCTGCAGCGCGGGCGGCTCAGCGTCATCGCGATCGACGAAGCGCACTGCGTCTCGCAGTGGGGCCACGACTTCCGTCCCGACTACCTCGGGCTCGGCGATCTCGCCGAGCGGTTCCCCGGCGTTCCGCGCATGGCTCTCACGGCTACCGCCACGCGCGAGACGCATCGCGAGATCAGCGAACGCCTCCATCTTCCCAGCGCCCGCCACTTCGTCGCGAGCTTCGATCGGCCGAACATCCAGTACCGCATCGAAGCGAAGGTCGACCCGCGCCGCCAGCTCCTGAGTTTCATCCGCGCGCAGCCCGAGGGATCGGCGGGCATCGTCTACACGCTCAGCCGCAAGTCGGTCGAGCAGACGGCAGAGTTCCTGCGTGCACAGGGCGTCGACGCCCTGCCGTATCACGCGGGGCTCGATGCCGGCATCCGTGCCGCGAACCAGTCGCGGTTCCTGCGCGACGACGCCGTCGTCATGGTCGCGACGATCGCGTTCGGCATGGGCATCGACAAGCCCGACGTGCGCTTCGTCGCCCACATCGATCTGCCCAAGTCGGTCGAGGGGTACTACCAGGAGACGGGTCGCGCGGGCCGCGACGGCGATCCGTCGGTCGCGTGGATGGCGTACGGCCTGGCGGATGTCGTGCAGCAGCGGCGCTTCATCGACCAGGGCGAGGGCGACCGGGCGTTCAAGCAGCGCATGGGGCAGCACCTCGACGCGATGCTCGCGCTGTGCGAGACGGTGGGATGCCGCCGCCAGAACCTGCTCGGCTACTTCGGCGAGGCATCCGAGCCGTGCGGAAACTGCGACACGTGCCTCGAAGCCCCTGAGACCTTCGACGGGCTCGTGGCCGCACAGAAGCTCATGTCGACGATCGTCCGGCTCCAGCGCGAGCGGGGTCAGGCCTTCGGCGCGGGCCACCTCATCGACATCCTCCGCGGCAGCTCGACCGAGCGTATCCGCCAGCAGGGCCACGACGCGCTCGCGACGTACGGGCTCGGCGCCGATCTGTCCGAGCAGGACTGGCGCTCCGTCGTGCGGCAGCTGCTCGCCCGACGGCTGCTGGTCGCACGCGGCGAGTACGGCACACTCGCGTTGTCCGAGGCATCCGCCGGCGTGCTCAAGGGCGAGACGGCCGTGCCGCTGCGGCGCGACAGCATGGGCCGCGCGGCGGCGACGCGCGTGCGCAAGGCGACGGCGAGCGACAGCCTGGATGCCGCCGACCGCGGCCTCTTCGAGGCCTTGCGCGCGTGGCGGGCCGAGCAGGCGCGCGAGCAGGGCGTGCCCGCGTACATCGTCTTCGGCGACGCGACGCTGCGCGCCCTCGCGGAGCACAGGCCGACGAGCCTCGCCGACCTCGACGGCGTCTCGGGCATCGGGGCGAAGAAGCGCGAGGCGTACGGCGAGGCGGTCCTCGCGGTCGTCGCGGCGCACTGACGCCGCGCCGCGGGCGCTGCCCGTCGCGGGCGCAAGGCCCGTCGCGGCGGGCGCGGGCCCGTCGCGGGGTGCTGGCCCGTCGCGGGGCGTTGGGCCGTCGCGGGGCGTAGCCGGTTGCGGTCCCTCGGCTGGTGCTGTTTCGCGCGGCGCCGCGCGCGGCGCGGTTCCGTTCCCGCGTTGGCTGTTGTTTCGTGCATCTGCGGCGTATGTATGTGCCGCGGATGCACCGAACTGGCGCGGTCGGGGAGTGCGCCGGAACCCGTGCGCCCCGACCCCGTGCGCACGCCGCGACCAGTCCCCGTAGCCACGCCTTGAGCCACCTCGGCTGCTGTTGTTTTGTGCGGCGGCGGCGCGGCGCGCGGCGCGGTTCCGTTCCTGCGTTGGCTGTTGTTTGGTGCGGCCGCGGCGTATGTATGTGCCGCGGATGCACCGAACTGGCGCGGTCGGGTGAGTGACTGGGGGGTCAGTCGCGCTGGGGTCGGCGGCGTCATGCCGGGGTGGTCAGGGCCAGTCCCGTCGCGGGTTGCCGCGCGCCGCGCGCGGCGCGGTTCCGTTCCCGCGTTGGCTGTTGTTTCGTGCAGCCGCGGCGTATGTATGTGCCACGGCTGCACCGAACTGGCGCGGTCGCGTGCCCGCGCCGTCCCCGCGCCCGCGCCGAGCGCCGAGCGCCGTCCCCGCGCCGAGCGCCGAGCGCCGTCCCCGCGCCCGCGCCCAAACCCGCGCCCGAACCCGCGCTCGCTCCGAGCGCCGTCCCCGCGCCCAAACCCGCGCCCGCGCCCAAACCCGACAGATCGATACCTATCCGCATAGGCTTATCCCGGCGGGCGACGAGGCCCGACGGAGGGTCGCGCATGAGTCTCAGCAACATCGACATCGCCCAGGCGGCGGTGCTCCAGCCCATCACGTCCATCGCCGGCCGGCTCGGCATCCCGGATGACGCGCTCGAACAGTACGGCAGGCACAAGGCGAAGGTGGCGCTCCCGTTCCTCGCATCCCTGCGCGATCGACCGCAGGGAAAGCTCGTCCTGATGACCGCCGTCTCGCCCACCCCGGCGGGCGAGGGGAAGACCACGACGACCGTCGGACTCGGCGACGCGCTGACCCGCATCGGCGAGCGCGCCATGATCTGCCTGCGCGAGCCCGCACTCGGGCCCGTGTTCGGCATGAAGGGCGGCGCCGCCGGCGGCGGCTACGCGCAGGTCGTGCCCATGGAGGACATCAACCTGCACTTCACGGGCGACTTCGCGGCGATCCAGATCGCGACGAACCTGCTCGCGGCGCTGATCGACAACCACATCCAGCAGGGCAACGAGCTCGGCATCGACGTGCGCCGCATCACGTGGCGGCGTGTGCTCGACGTGAGCGATCGCGCGCTGCGCGACATCGTGCAGGGCCTGGGCGGCGTCTCGAACGGCTACCCCCGCGAGTCGGGCTTCGACATCGTCGTCGCGAGCGAGGTCATGGCGATCTTCTGCCTCGCGACGAGCCTGGCCGACCTCAAGGAGCGCCTGGGCCGGATCGTCGTCGCCCACACGAGGGACAGGATGCCGATCCGCGCGCGCGATCTGCACGCCCACGGTGCGATGGCCGCGATCCTGCGCGACGCGCTCGCCCCCAACCTCGTGCAGACGCTCGAGCACACTCCCGCGTTCGTCCACGGCGGCCCGTTCGCGAACATCGCGCACGGCTGCAACTCCGTCATTGCGACGGACTCCGCGCTGCGCCTCGCCGACTACGTCGTGACGGAGGCGGGGTTCGGGGCCGACCTCGGCGCGGAGAAGTTCGTCGACATCCTGTGCCGCTCGTCGGGCCTGCGGCCGAGCGCCGCCGTGATCGTCGCGACGGTCCGGGCGATGAAGTACCACGGGGGAGTGGATGTCGCGGACCTCCCCGTCGAGGACGTGCCGGCGCTCGATCGCGGCCTCGCGAACCTCGGGCGGCACATCCATACGGTGCGGGAGGTGTTCGGCATCCCGTGCGTCGTCGCGATCAACCAGCGCGCCGAGGACTCGCCCGCCGAGATCGACGCCCTCATCGCGGGCGCCGCGCGCCTCGGTGTGACCGCGATCCCCGCGCGGCACTACGCCGAGGGCAGCGCGGGCGCGGAAGACCTCGCCCGCGAGGTCGTGCGGCTGTGCGCAGAGCCCAGCGACCTCCGCTTCACGTACCCCGACGATGCGACGCTGTGGCAGAAGATGAAGGCGATCGCGACGCAGGTCTACGGCGCCGCCGACATCACGGCGTCGACCGCCGTCCGCACGCAGCTGAAGCGCCTGCAGGACGAGGGGTATGGGCGGCTGCCGGTCTGCGTCGCCAAGACGCAGTACTCGTTCTCGACCGACCCGCGACTGCGGGGCGCTCCGCACGGGCACATGGTCGACATCCGCGAGGTGCGTCTCGCCGCAGGAGCGGAGTTCGTCGTCATGGTGTGCGGCGACATCATGACGATGCCGGGGCTCCCCGCCCGGCCCGCCGCCGAGTCGATCGACGTGACGGACGACGGGCGGATCGTGGGGCTCTTCTGAGACGGATGCCGCCGCCGGGCCGAGAGCGTCATCCGACGGGCGGGAAGACGCGCACGCGCTCGACCCGGAACCGGTGGGGCAGCGCCGCGAGATCGCGCGTGCCGTCGTCGCGCGGAAGCTCGAACACGTCGAGCATGAGCTGCACGGGGTAGTCGATGCGCTGGTCGACCGTCTTCACCCAGCGGTGGTCGATGAAGAACCGCAGGCGATCGGGCGTCCATTCGACGGCATAGTCGTGGAAGTCGGTGAGGTCGCCGTCGACGCGCACCTTCTCCACGTCGAGTCGCAGGCG
Source organism: Microbacterium ulmi (assembly GCF_011759705.1). GTDB lineage: Bacteria > Actinomycetota > Actinomycetes > Actinomycetales > Microbacteriaceae > Microbacterium > Microbacterium ulmi. The sequence goes on from NZ_JAAOZF010000001.1 coordinate 1,570,751, forward strand.
TGGATCGTTCTGCGGCTTCACTCCGACGCCCACCCAGCCGCCTTGGTCGTCGAGCTCGGAGCCGAAGATCTCGGCGACGCAGATCTCTCCGCAGTCGTCGGGGTCCTCCTCGAAGCCGATCGGCCAGAAGGCGACCATCGCGTCGGGATGCCGCACGGCTGCCATCCGCACCTCGATCACGCCGAAGTGCGGCAGCAGCAGCCGCCGCTCGGGCTGCGCCTCCCGCACGACCAGGCCCGGGCGGAACCGGTGCTGGCCCGTCGTCGAGCCGGCAGGTCCCGACCACTGCCCCGTCTGCAGGTGCGAGCACCGGATGCCGCCGTCGGACTCGGGCGCCCACGCGGGCGTGTCGGCGTCGATGCGCAGCTCGAGCCCGTCGCGCTCGACGGTGTACCGTGCGGCGGAGCGCTCCCGTGTCGACCAGTGCGGCGTGTAGTACGGCCACCACAGCGTCTCGTCGAGGACGCCCTCGCCGAAGCGCTCGTCGACGTCGGGCATCCGTCCCGTGAGGTCGAGAGGAGCGTCCTCTCCTCGCGTCGGGGTTGCAGGCATCCGTCATCACCGCCGATTCGATGATCCCGCGAACCGAGCGCCTCGTGCACCCGTGGGTGCTCGGCTGTCGGGAGGGCACAACCCTTGCACGAGACGTGCCCTCGCGAGGTTGTGCGGTACCTCCAGGGCAGTTGGGTGCGTGTTGTGGGAGATCTACCGTCGAAGGGAACTCTCCTCTTTCACTCATCACAACGGAAGGTGATGTGCAATGACCGACGCCGCTGTCCGTCCCAAGAAGCCCGCCACGAGCAGGCGCACGCCCGCAGGCGGTGCGCCGACCGCGCCTCACAGCGCCGACGAGGCACGCGCGGCGGAGGCATCCGAGCCCCGCATCGACGTCGCGGCAGTCACGGACATGCTGCTCGGCACGTGGGCCTCCACGCGGCGCGAGGCGCGCGAGATGATCAAGGACCCCGCGTTCTGGCGCGTCGACGGGATGCCGGTGCCCGAGCACCGCGAGCGCGTCCTGTCGCAGCTGCATCTGCTCGTGCAGCACGGCGGCTCGCGCCGCGCGTTCCCGAAGGAGTACGGCGGCCTCGGCGACAACGGCGCGAACCTCGCGGGGTTCCAGGAGCTGGTGCTGGCCGACCCGAGCCTGCAGATCAAGTCGGGCGTGCAGTGGGGCCTGTTCGGCTCGGCGATCTATCAGCTCGGCACGAAGAAGCACCACGACCGGTGGCTCGAGCAGCTCATCGACCTGCGCCTCCCCGGCGCCTTCGCGATGACCGAGATCGGGCACGGATCGGATGTCGCCGCCATCGGCACGACGGCGACCTATGACGCCGAGGCGGAGGAGTTCGTCATCCACACGCCGTTCCGCGGCGCGACGAAGGAGTTCCTGGGCAACGCCGGCCTGCACGGCAAGGCCGCGACGGTCTTCGCGCAGCTCATCACGGGCGGCGTCAACTACGGCGTGCACTGCTTCTTCGTGCCGATCCGCGACGAGGAAGGCAACGACCTCCCCGGCATCACGACGGAGGACGACGGCGTCAAGGGCGGCCTCAACGGCATCGACAACGGCCGCATCGCGTTCGACCACGTGCGCATCCCGCGCGAGAACCTGCTCGACCGCTACGGCGAGGTCGCCGCCGACGGATCGTACTCGAGCGACATCCCGTCTCCCGGCCGCCGCTTCTTCACGATGCTCGGCGCACTCGTGCAGGGCCGCGTGTCGCTCGACGGCGCCGCGACGACGGGCACGGCGCTCGCCGAGTACATCGCGATCACGTACGCGAACCAGCGCCGCCAGTTCGACTCGGGCTCTGGCACCGACGAGGTCGTGCTGCTCGACTACGGCAAGCACCAGCGGCGCCTCCTGCCGCGGGTCGCGCAGACGTACGCACAGTTCTTCGCGCACGACGAGCTGCTCAAGAAGTTCGACGGCGTCTTCAGCGGCGCGAGCGACACCCCCGAGGAGCGCGAAGACCTCGAGACGCTCGCGGCGGCGCTCAAGCCCCTCTCGACCTGGAACGCCCTCTCGACGATCCAGGAGTGCCGCGAGGCATGCGGCGGCGCGGGCTTCATCGCCGAGAACCGCTTCGTGGGCCTGCACCAGGACCTCGACGTCTACGTGACGTTCGAGGGCGACAACAACGTCCTGCTGCAGCTCGTCGGGAAGCGGCTGCTGTCCGATTACGCGAAGCAGTTCAAGGGCAAGGATGCCGCGGCCCTCGCGAAGTTCGCGGTCGGGCAGACGGCGGGCAAGCTCTTCCACGGAGCGGGCCTGCGGCGCCTCGGCCAGGCCGTCACAGACTTCGGCTCGACGGCCCGCTCGGTCGAACTGGGCCTGCGGGCCGACCAGCAGCACGACCTGCTCGCCGGCCGCGTGCAGCGGATGGTCGCCGACCTCGCGGCCGCCCTGCGACCCGCCGGGAAGCTCTCGCCCGCCGAGGCCGCCGCGCTGTTCAACGCGCACCAGGCCGAGCTCATCGAGGCGGCCCGCGCGCACGGCGAGCTGCTGCAGTGGGAGGCCTTCACCGACGGCGTCAATCACGTCCAGGACGCCGGCACGAAGGAGGTGCTGACGTGGCTGCGCGACCTGTTCGGGCTCTCGATCATCGAGAGGCACCTCGCCTGGTACCTCATCAGCGGACGCCTCTCGGCGCAGCGCGCGGCATCCGTCTCGCGGTACATCGACCGGCTGTGCGTGCGGGTGCGACCCCACGCGCAAGACCTCGTCGACGCCTTCGGCTTCGAGCCCGAGCACGTCCGCGCGCCCATCGCGTCGGGTGCCGAGAAGGTGCGCCAGGATGACGCGCGCGCGCACTACGCGGCGCTCAACGCGTCCGGCGAGGCGCCCGTGTCGGAGAAGTCGCTCAGGAAGAAGTAGCCGCAGGCCTGCGGGTGCAGAGGTGTCCGGCCTCTGCACCCGATAGACAGCGCGGCGCGGACGTCCGCAGAAGAACCGCCTGCGCACCTGCCACAACGCTCGAGAGAGCCCCTGTTCGGTGAGTCGATGCTGCGACACCGACGAGGACCAGTGGACTCAGAGCGCCTTTCCCGGGTTGAGGATTCCATTCGGATCCAGCGCCCGCTTCACTCGCCGTTGGATCTCCCGGACCTCGAGCGACAGTGCCTCATCGATCCAGGGGAGTTTGGCCAGGCCCACGCCATGCTCGCCCGTAAGCGCCCCTCCCTCGGCCAGCGCGAATCGAACCAGTTCGTCCGCGGCCGCCTGCAGCCACGTTCGCGCGTCCTCCTCGGATCCGTACTCCTTCGCAAGAGTCAGAGATGGATGGACGTTGCCGTCTCCGAGATGCGCGATATGGCTGATTCGGACCTCATGGGAAGCAGCGACCGACCGCGCATGACGGAGGTACCGAGCGAGCGACCGAATCGGGAGCGTCATGTCTTCTCCGAGCCACCAACGGTCATCCGATCCCACCTGTGGGTCGCCGACACCCTCGACGCCGCTCCCCCGACGCAACTGCATCACGAGCTCGGATTCCGGTGCACTGAGCCGCCTGCTCGGCCGGACGCCCGGGACCGAGAGGCTCGCAGCGAGGGCCTCGATCTCGGCCGAGGCGCCCGCTCCATCTGTTCTGACGATGAGGAGGCCCGCTCCGAGCCGGTCGATGTCCAGGAGCCGGAGCAGTCGCTCGCCGACGACTCCGATCGACTCGCGATCCATCATCTCGAAGGCGGCTGGTACGACTCGGCTTCTGGCGACCGCCTCGGCCGCACGCTCGAGCGCCGACTCGTCATCGAAGCAGGCGAGGATCATCTGCTCGTTCCACGGCCTTGGGATCAGTGCCACGGTCGCTTCGACGATGACACCGAGGGACCCCTCCGATCCCACGATCAAGCCCAGAAGGTCGAGCCCCGTCGCGTTCTTCCGAGTCTTGCCGCCGAGACATACGACTTCTCCGTCCGCAAGAACGACCCGAACGGCGAGCACGGATCCTCGCGTGGTCCCGTACTTGACGCAACGCAACCCACCCGCATTGGTGGCGATGTTTCCTCCGACAGTGCTGATGGCGGAGCTTGCCGGGTCCGGGGCGAAGGCAAGGTCGTGCACGGCGACAGCAACGTCGAGACTCTTGTTGATGACCCCGGCCTCGACGACAGCAGTGCGTGAGACGGGGTCGATCTCGAGGATCCGGTCCATTCGTGACAGATCCAGCACCACACATCCGTCGACGGCGGCCGCGCCGCCAGACAAGCCGGTGCCAGCTCCTCTGGGAACCACGGGGATTCGCCACAGGTTCGCGGCTCGAAGCACACGAACGACATCCGAGACGCTTTCGCACCGGACGAGTGCTCTCGGTAGGACCGGCGCAACGGTCCAGGCCCGGTCGGTCGAGGCGTCAACGAGCGCGGCGTCGGATGCATCGACACGAAGCGGGGAGATGTCGGACAGGAATGCTGTCCAGGCATCCGCGTCGGCCGCTGAGTTCGTCGGCCCAGACGACCCGGCGGCCTCATGTCGCTCCATAGGACGGGGTGTCACCACACCTCCGTGAGCATGCGGAGCACTTCATGGCTCACCTTGCGCACGATCTCTCTCGCGAGTTCCTCTGCCATGTCGCCGTCCCTCGCCTCGATCGCATCGGCCAGTCGTCGTCGGATTCCGAGAGCGGTGTGGAAGTACTCCCCGTCGGCGCGCATCACCGCGTGGCGGTACCGGTGAAGTCTGTCCAGAAGCGACTGGTTGGTCACGGCCAGCAACTCATTGCCGCTCATCCTGTCGATGCACACGATCCACTCGTCCGCGAGCACCCCGCGCGTGTTCAGATCGACCGCCTCCGCCATCGCGTCTCGAATCCGATGGAGGTCGGCGATACCATCCGGCGTTCCGCGTCTCGCGGCGAGACGAGCGGCCATCCCTGCGATCGCCTCACGCAGCTCATAGAGCTCTCGCACCTCGCGCGGACTCGGGAGCGGGGCGACAAAGGTGCCTCGCTTCGGCACCGCTTCGACGAGCCCCTCGAGTGACAGCCGGTGAATCGCCTCTCGGGCTGGAGTGCGACTCACGCCATGCTGGCGAGCGAGGACGTTCTCGGAGAGGGCCGTGCCGGGAGCGACCTGGCCCGAGAGGATCTCTGCCTTGAGGAGTTCGTAGATCCGATCTCGCGCGAGATCCGATTCGCCAGCACCAGTGCTTCGCAAAGCGGTCATTGTGACCCTGTCGCTCGATGGGGGACGCCGCAGTCGTGTGTGCCGCCGAAGGGAGGAGGATTCACGCGCTCAGTCCGTATGTGTGCGCCTGCCATGCTACGTGTCGACCGACGGCTAGAGGTCATGATTCGTATCGATGATGTCGTCCCAGCCCGGCGTCGGGGCATCCTCCGCGTACCGAAGCGACACGGCCTTCGCTCGAGTCACGCCATCGACGGCGATCTGCCCCGAGGATGTTCCGGAACCGCTGGCTTTGAATCCTCCGAACGGAAGTGCGGGTGACGCGACCTGAGCCGTGTTGCCCCAGATCGATCCGGCCTCGAGTTGATGCGCCATGCGGAGCATGCGTCCTAGATCTCGTGTCCAGACCTTCGCTGCGAGACCGTACTCCACTCCGTTCGCGATCTCCAGCGCGTCTTGCTCGGTCCTGAAGGGGATGACCGTGAGCACGGGGCCGAAGATCTCACGTTGAGCGACTTCCGAAGAGGTGTCGGCGTCGAGCACGACGGTGGGGTCGCAATAGTAGCCGGACGGCGTGCGTCCCGAGCCGTTCGAGGCCGATCGGACGATGGTGGCGCCATCGCCCTCGGCCCGCTCCAGCAGCCCTGTGATCTGCGCGAACTGCCGCGCCGACACGACAGGGCCGATGTGGTTGCTCTCGTCGAGCGGGTCGCCAACCCGAACTCGTGACATACGGGCGAGCAGCTCGGCCACGAAGACGTCCTGGATGTCCTCGTGGACGAGAAGCCGGGTGCCTGAGCAGCACACTTGTCCAGCGTTGTAGAAGACGCCCCAGGTGGTTCCTCGCACGGCCGCGTCAAGGTCGGCGTCGGCGAAGACGACATTGGCGGACTTGCCTCCGAGTTCGAGCGTCGTCCGGGCGAACCGGTCAGCGGCGGCGTGCGCGATGCGCCGCCCCGTCGCAACGCTTCCCGTGAACGTGATCCCCATGATCTCTGCGTGATTCGCCACGAGACCGCCGACATCGCCGCCGCCGACCAAGACGCTTATCAGACCGCGCGGCATGCCGCTCTGCACCGCAAGCTCGGCGAGCCGGAGTGCGGACAGCGGAGAGTATTCGGACGGCTTCACGACCACCGAGTTGCCGCATGCGATCGCGACGGAGACCTTCTCGACGAACGCACCGAGTGGTCCGTTCCACGGAAGGATGATGCCGATGACCCCCAGAGGTTCGCGGGTGACGAATGAGAGATGCCCGTTCACCGCGGGAATCTGCTGACCAAGGATCTTGTCCGTCATGCCCGCCCAGTACCGGGGCACGGCGGCGATCATGCGTGCCTCCGGTCGCGCGTCCCGGAGGGCGCGTCCCACGCTCAGGACGTCGAGCCGCGCGAGCTCATCCGCGTGCTCGAGGATCAGGTCCGCCCAACGATGGAGCGCAGCCGCACGCTCCGCGGGCGTGCGTCGCATCCACGCGAGCTGCGAGGTCGCCGCGGCGCGCACGGCTGCGTCGACATCGTCCGCGTCCGCTGTGCGAAGCTCATGGACTGGTGCTCCGTCCGACGGGTTCACCAGAGTCAGCGCGGGGCCGCCGCCGCCGAACTCGCCGTCGATGTAGGACGCGGCAAACCGCTCGAGACTATCCATCTGCTATTCCCCTACTGGCTCGATCTTCACGTCTACTTCGCCCAACTCCTAGCACTTTACACGTACACAGCTTGTATACTACAGTACGGGTGACCCGACGGAGGGGCCGGGCTCGCGGCTCCTCCTCACATGCAGTTTCCGGAGTGAGGAGCAGTCCTGTGATAGCTCGCAAGAATCTCATCGTCGTGGGGAGCGTCGCCCTGTTGACGATGAGCACCCTCGTAGCCTGTGCGCCGGCTGCGCCGGAACGAGGCGTCGACACCGACGCCCGTATCGCGATCGCGGAGGGTGTCGAACCCGACACACTCGATCCGATCGGCAGCTCTCTCTACGTCGTCGACTCCATCGTCTGGTCGACCGTCTACGAGACGCTCGTCACGACAACTGTCGATGGCGCGATCGAGCCCGTGTTGGCGACCGACTGGAAGCTGTCGGATGACGGACTCACGTATACGTTCTCGCTTCGCGAGGGGGTCACGTTCCATGACGGGAACGACTTCACGGCTGAGGACGTCGTCTACTCGCTCGAACGGGCGAAGACGGAGGGAATCCCGCTGATCGCACAGCGGCTGGAACCGATCACGTCGATCACCGCTGTCGACGACCTGACGGTGGACATCACGATCGCGGCGCCCGACTCCACCTTCATCTACACGCTCGCCGACCCCTCGGGCATCGGTGTCTCGATCCTCGACTCGGAGGCAGACGACCCCGCAGCACATCCGGTCGGCACCGGTCCGTTCGTCTTCGACGACTACTCGCCGGCCCAGTCGATCACGCTCGTCCGCAACGACGACTACTGGGACCCGGACGAGCTCCCCGCCTTTCGGACGCTCGACATCCGCTTCATCGAAGAGGATCAGTCGCAGCTGGCGGCCCTCAACGCGGGCGATGTGAAGCTGATCCTCCCCAAAGACGCCTCAACCTTGCAGCAGGCACGCTCCGACGGCGCGCTTGAGGTCGAGACATACCCCGGCGCCGGCTACTGGATCAACTTCAGCCGGATCGGGATCACGCAGAATCCCGACGTCGTGCGCGCGATCGCGCTCTCCATCGACAGGCAGGCGCTCGTCGACGGGGCGTTTCTGGGCGAGGCCGTTCCCGGCTCGACTGCGCACCCGCTCCTCAGCTTCGGCCTGGGTCCCGACGATCTGCCCAATCACCAGCGTGACGTCACGCTCGCAAAGGAGGTCCTCGCGAAGGCCGGCTTCCCGGACGGCATCGAGCTGACCGCGACATACTCGACTCAAGCGTTCTCGAACACGTTCTTCGAGATTCTCCAGGCTTCTCTTGCCGATGCTGGAATAACGCTGGATCTGGAGCCCGTCGAGCAGCAGGTCTGGGCATCGCGCTTCCTTCAGGCGGACTATGACCTATCCGCAACGACACAGGCCTGGTATGCGAACCCTCTGCGCTATGTCCTTCCGCGCGTCGGGTGGCAGGCGCCCCCGGAGGAGATCGCGCCTGAGCTTCCGGCGTTGCTCGACGCCTTCGGAGCCGCGAAGTCCGACGATGACCGAGCTGCTGCCTTCCAGGCGATTCAGGAGTTCCAGGCGAACGTCGTGTACCCGTTCATCGGCACAGTCTGGACGAACCAGGCTGCGATCTACAGGGCTGGTACCCTGCAGGCCATCGATGCGGACGCGCTCGCCATCGGGGCGCGCCGCGACTTCTACCTGTCCATCAAGCCCTGAGCGTGAAGGACGAGCCCGACCGCACCGCTTCGGCGGCATTCGAGAGGACAAGGCACTAGATGCGACTCGCCCGGCCCACATCGCCATTGCTCGAGGTGGATGCACTGTCGGTGGCGTATGGAGATGCGTCCGCTGTAGAGCGCGTGACCTTCGATGTGGCGCCGGGCGAAGTCGTAGGCCTCGTCGGGGAGTCAGGCTGTGGCAAGACGACTCTCGGCCTCGCGGTCTTGAGCCTCCTCCCCGACTCGGCGAAGATCACGTCTGGCACGGTGCGCCTCAACGGCGAGGATCTGGTGTCGGCGACGCCAGAGCGTCTTCGTCAGATCCGGGGCGGTCAGGCGGCGATGATCTTCCAGAACCCCATGCGTTCGCTGCATCCGGCCCGCACCATCGGCTGGCAGCTGCGGGAGGCATATCAAGTGCATCACAGGGGCACGAGTCGGGGGACTGCCGACGACCGCGCGGTCGACGTCCTGGAGGACGTCGGGATCCCCGACGCACGCTCCCGCCTCAAGGACTATCCACACCAGTTCTCGGGTGGGATGCAGCAACGGGTGATGATCGCGATGGCGCTCATCAACGATCCGAAGCTGCTGATCGCGGACGAGCCGACGACAGCACTGGACGTGACGATTCAGGCCCAGATCCTCGAGCTCATTCGCGACCTTGCCCGCGACCGTGGGATGGGCGTGCTGCTCGTGACCCACAGTCTCGGCATCGTCTCGTCCCTGTGCGCGCGAGTCGTCGTCCTGTACGCCGGCCAGGTCGTGGAGCATGGGGCCGTCGCCGACGTGTTCGTGCGCCCGCAGCACCCCTACACTCGCGGACTGCTGCGGAGCACTCCGAGCGAGTCGGTTCCCCGGCTGTACTCGATCCCGGGGTCTCTGCCCGGGCTGGACATGCGGGCCCGTGACGTCGGATGCCGATTCCGATCGCGGTGCGACGTCGCCTTCGACGCGTGTTCGGTGGCACCCCCTCTCTTCGAGACGGAGCACGAACACGCGTCTCGCTGCTGGCTCGCGGACTCTGCGGCGTCTCGGGCATCATGACGTCGAGGGACAGCCGTCAGCCGCTCATCGCGCTCGAGAAGGTAGACGTGCACTTCTCCGTGAAGCGCGGTCGACGGGGCGGGAGAGCTCCTCTCGTGGCCGTCGACGATGTCTCACTCGACGTCGTCGAGGGTGAGGTGCTGGGCATTGTCGGCGAGTCCGGCAGCGGCAAGTCGACGCTGGGACGAACGATGATAGGCCTCCAGAGCCCGACAGCGGGTCGAGTGCGTGTCGGCGGTGTCGAGCTCGATCGCCGGTCGCGCAAGGGGGCAGAGGCTCGTCGGTTTGGACTTCAGATGGTGTTCCAAGATCCTCTCGGCTCGCTCAATCCCCGGCTGACCGTCGGTCGCTCGCTGGCAGAGCCGTTGCGCAATGCGAGGATGCCCCGCGATCGTGTCAGGGCACGGACTCGCGACCTGCTCGATGATGTCGGGCTGCCCTCGAACTACGCCGACCGCTATCCGCATGAGCTCTCGGGCGGTCAGCAACAGCGAGTCGCCATCGCACGAGCGCTTGCCACCGACCCTCGCGCGATCGTCTTCGACGAGGCGGTGAGCGCTCTGGACGTCTCGACCCAGGCGCAGGTCGTGAACCTGCTGATCGAGTTGCGTGAGGCGAAGAAGCTGACCTATGTCTTTATCTCGCACGACATCGCGATCGTGAACCACATCAGCACGCGCATCGCGGTGATGTATCTCGGGCGGGTGGTCGAGATCGGCGAGGCTGCGCAACTCAATCGAGACGGACTGCATCCGTACACAGTCGCGCTGCGCTCCGCGGTCCCCGAGGTGGACCCGCGTCTGGAGGCGGAGCGTCGCCGCATACTGCTGGACGGCCCTCTCCCGAGTCCGGTCGATCGACCGAGTGGATGCCGTTTCCACACCCGCTGCCCTGTCGCCCAGCTGGGACGCTGCTCCGTCGATGACCCTGCCCTCCTCGAGACAGCACCTGGTCGGTGGGTGGCCTGTCACTTTCCCGGAAGTCTGCGCCCGGCCAGTGGACGGCCGTGATCTGGGGGTCTGTGTGATATGTGGCTCGTGATTCTGAGACGCACGCTGGAGGCTGTCTCGCTCCTGCTGGAACTCTCGTTCCTGATCTTCCTTGTGGGTGCCGTCATCCCGGGGGACGCCGCCCTCGCCGTCGCGGGGCAAGGCGAGGTGCCGCTGGAGAGGCTGAACGAGCTCCGCGAACAACTCGGGCTGAACGATCCGATCATCGTGCGCTACTGGACCTGGCTGAGCGGGGCACTCACCGGAGATCTCGGGAACTCCGTGGTCAGTCAGCGCCCGATCTTGGCCGATGTCGCACGTGCATTCCCCGTCACGCTCGAGCTGTCGCTGCTGGGGATGGCCGTGGCGCTGGCCATCGGCCTTCCCGTGGGCGTGTTCGCTGCCTCGCACGCGGGCAGCGTCGCCGACCGCGTACTCCGAGGTTCGACGCTCCTGTTCCTGTCGCTTCCATCCTTCGTGCTGGCGCTGCTCCTCATCCTGTCGGCGAGTCGTTTCCTGCCAGCGATCTACTCGTCCTTCTACGTCGGCTTCGCCGAGGACCCCATCGGTCACTTGCGTTCCGTCGCACTGCCGGCTCTGGCCGTAGGCCTACCTCTGTCGGGCCAGATCGCGCAGATCACGCGGTCTTCCATGGTCGAGGCGGTCCGTGAGCCGTTCGTGCTCACGGCGCGGGCGAAAGGGCTGAGTCCCCGGCGCATTGAGTACGACCATGCGCTGAGAGTCGCACTGAGCCCGATCGTCACGCTGTCCGGACTTCTGTTCGGATCCCTCATCGGCGGGCTGCTTCTCATCGAGCGCATCTTCAACCTCCCGGGGCTCGGTCGCGCGCTCATCAACGCAATCGGAGATCGGGACTTCCAGTTCGTCGTGGCAGCCACCCTCGTCATAGCGGGCGTGTATGTCGTCGTGAACCTCATCGTCGATCTTCTGTATCCGATCCTCGACCCGAGGCAACGCCGATGACCACACAGGCAGTTCTCGTTCCCAAGAAGAGTCTTCTCCCGAGCGTGCGGCGTATCCTCGCCAATCGGTCGGGCAGCTTCGGTGCCGCGCTGCTGGGGATCCTCGCGATCGTTGCGATCGTGGGCATAGTCACGGGAGATCCCACCTATCAGGACTCGACTGCTCGTCTGCAGCCGCCTTCTCTCGAGCATTGGTTCGGGACCGATCAGCTCGGGCGCGATCAGTTCGCCAGGGTCGCGAGCGCGATTCCGATCGCGTTCGGACTTCCCCTGACGGCGATCCTTCTCGCGCTCGTGGTCGGAAGCACGATCGGCCTCATCGCGGCCTACGCCGGGGGATTCACAGAGCGCTCCCTCATGTGGATCACCGACATCTTCCTCGCCCTTCCTCCGCTCCTTCTTGCGATCGTCGTCGCGGGGGCATTCGGGCCCGGCGCTCGCAACATGACGATCGCGATAGCGATGATCTTCGTCCCGCGCTTTGCTCGGATGGCTCGAGCCACGACACTGTCGGTTAAGCACCTGGCATACATCGACGCCGCTCGGTTGGCAGGGTCCAGTGGATTCGGCATTCTCGTCCGGCATGTGCTGCCCAGTGTGTTCCCCAGTCTGATCGTCGTGACGACCCTGAGCCTGTCGACGGCTCTCCTCGCACAGGCGTCGCTCAGCTTCCTCGGACTCGGAGTGATCCCCCCTGCGGCGGACCTCGGGAACATGCTCGCCGAGGCGACTCGCTCCATCGGCGTCGCCCCCTGGCTCGCCATCTTTCCGTCTGTCGCGATCGTGCTGCTGATCCTCGGCTTCAACGTCTTGGGCGATGCCGTACGCGACGTGCTCGACCCGAGGATCTCCTCCATGCCCGGCGCTACGAAGTGATATTCGGATAGCGGCATCCATGTATTCCTGGTCGGACTCCGACCGGTCGTTCGCGCTCTGCCTCGGCAGGCGGCACCGGACGGACATCGCCGTTCGATGCCTCCGCAGATGATCCGCCGCTGCTTCGGATGCGGGGGCGGGCAGTGTGGGCCGAAGAGGGTTGACGGCGAGACGTCTTCTTGGGATACTGGTGGCATACAAGCTGGGTGGCAGCTCCGGGAGGTCTCCCTGCGGACACCACCGGAAGGAGTCGCAGCAGTGGCCAAGGATTGGTTGGGGCTCGAGGGCCGGAGGGTGCTCCTGGTTGGCGCAGGCGGTCTCGGCGCCGCCCTCGTCACCGCATACCTCGAGGTGGGAGCGCGAGTCCTCGTCGTCGATCGGGATCGCGAGCTCCTGAACGAACTCGAGTCGAGGCATGCGGAAACGGACGGGCTTTCGACTATTGCGGCTGACGTCACCGACCGTGAGACCTGCGTCGACGTGGTGGGGCGTGCATCGCAGGAGCTGGGAGGTCTGGATGTGCTTGTTCATGCCGTGGGCGTCAACAACCGCGTCTCCATCGACGAGATCGATCCACCCCTCTGGGAGCTGATCATGTCGGTCAACGTGGAGAGCGCGCTCTGGCTGGCTCAGGCCGCGAGTCGGAGGATGCTCGAAGGCGGCGGAGGGCACATCGTCTTCATCTCGTCCGTGGCAGGGCTGCTCGCACATCGGCATCACGGGGTCTACGCCGCAAGCAAGGCAGCCCTCAACCAGCTCATGCGGACGATGGCGATCGAGTGGGCGGAGCGGGGGATCGCGGTCAATGCGATCGCGCCGGGCTATACCCTCACCCCGCTCACGGCCGACTACTGCGCGATTCCCGGGAACACGGAGAAGCTCGTGTCGCTGATTCCGATGGGGCGCCTCGGCAGACCCGAGGACATCGTGGGGCCGACGCTCCTGCTGTCGTCGGATCGCGCGGGATTCGTGACCGGGCAGGTGATGTATGTCGATGGAGGACGCACGATCGACTGACGTGAGCGGGTACGTCTCGATCCACCCGAGCGAGCTCGACCCCGATCAGCGAGCGCTCTACGAACGGATCGTAGGTGGCCCACGTGCAGGCTCACCGGCCGGTCTGCTCGCTGCGGATGGCCGCCTGCAGGGGCCGTTCGGCCTCATGCTCCTCTCGCCCGAAGTGGGCCACCCGCTGCAGGAGCTCGGTGCGGCGATCAGATTCCGATCTTCACTCGACGACCTCATGCGCGAGTCCGTCATCCTTGCCGTGGCGGTCGAGCGGAAGTCCGAGTTCGAGTGGCACGTGCACTCGCGGGTGAGCGAAGCGCTCGGCATCGATCCGCTGGTGGTCGCCGCGATAGGTCGCCGTGACGACGCTGCGCTTCCCGATCACCTCCGACCCGTTGTGCGAATGGCGCGATCGATAGCGACGCGCAACTCGATGTCGGAGGTGGCTCTGGCGCGTCACGGACTGGGGGATCGAGCGTTCTTCGAGACACTGGTCACCGCGACGTACTATGCCCTGCTCGCCGACCTGCTCCAGTCGTTCGGGGTGGGGCTCCCAGCCGGGGTTCCGGAGCGATTCGCGGGCGGTGACCAGGATTGCTGACGACTCCTTGTCACGGCGAGATCTTCTTGTATGGTAGTGGTGTACTAGTTGGAAGGAAGAGCGAGTGAGCAGGCAGACCATCCCTGGGGCATCTCTGCTCACGAGGGCGCTCGAGCGGGAAGGTGTCGACACGGTCTTCGGCACGGTCGGCCACGGCAACCTCGCTTTCGTCGATGCCCTCATCGACTCCTCGATCAGATACGTCCCCGTGCTGCACGAACAGGTGGGTGCTCACGCAGCGGACGCGTTCTTCCGGGTGAGCGGCCGAGTGGGTGTCGTCACGACCACGGTGGGCCCGGGATTCACCAACCTGGCGACCGGGCTGGGCGATGCCCTCCTGGACTCGTCGGCGATGGTTGTCATCGCCGGTGGCATTCCCAGCAGCTACATCGGGCGGGAGCCGCTGCAGGAACTGCGCACGCACGCCGATGACCAGCAGACCGAGCTGTTCAGAGGTCTGTCGAAGCGTGTGATCCGTGCATGGAGAGCCGACGACTTGGCGCGGCTGCTGCACGAAGCGGTGGCGGTCGCGCTGTCCGGCTGCCCGGGTCCCGTGATCCTTCACGTGCCCATGGACTTCTTCTCCACACCGGTCCCGTTGGACTCTCACCTCTCACGCCCCGCTGCGGCACTGCGCCCTGCCGCCGATCCCACCAGGATCGCCGAGGCCGCTCAGATCATCTCTGAGGCCGAGCGACCGGTGCTCTACGCGGGCGGCGGCGCAGTTCTCTCCGGTGCGGGGGCGGCGGTCCTGCAGATCGCCGACTCTCTCGGCATCCCGGTCGCCACAACCATGAGCGGTCAGGGGATCATTCCTGAGACCCACGAGCGGGCGCTCGGCTTCACGGGGGTGGTGGGCACCCGTCCTGCCAACCGAGCCCTCCGGGAAGCCGACGTCGTGATCGCCGTCGGCACGCGCTTCCCGGAGATGGACACGAGCTCATGGTCGGCGGACTACTTTGCGGCCTTCCCCCCGGCGCGCCTCGTGCAGATCGACATCGATGCGGCGCAGATCGACAAGGTCTTCGAGAGCAGCGTCGCGATCCTCAGCGATGCGACCGCGGCATTGAGGAGTCTCCTCGACGCACTCGGCGGCCAGGCGGATGCGTTGCGGGAGGGGTGGCGCGCCTGGCGCGATCGGCTGGCCGTGAGCCAGCGTGAGTGGGCGGCAGAGCTTGAGCCCATCCGGACCTCCGGCGCCTTTCCGTTCGAGCCGGCGGAGCTCTTGGCGCAGCTGCGCGAGCAGCTGCCGGCAGATCTCAACCTCGTGACCGGTGTGGGTATCAGGCACCTCGTCGGACAGCACTTCCCGGTGCTCGCACAACGCGGCCAGGTGGTCGCGAGCGGGTTCGGGACGATGGGACAGGAGGTCGCGGCAGCGATCGGCGCAGCGATCGGCCGGCCCGATCGGCCCACGGTCGCGATCGTGGGGGACGGGGCGATCATGGCCTGCCTGGCGGCACTGCCGAGCGCGGCGCTCGCCGGGATCCACGCAGTGTGGATCGTGCTGAACAACAACGGCTATGGCTCGATCGCGATCTACCAGTCGAAGCACTTCAACCGCCACGTCGGGACCTCATTCGACGGAGTGCACGGCGGCGGCGCGAGCGAGTTCGACTATGCGGCGATCGGCAAGAGCCTCGGAATGCGCTCCACCAAGGTGGGCCGGGCCGACGAGCTCCGCCCCGCACTCGTGCGGGCCCTGGCAGAGCCCGCCCCGTGGCTCATCGAGGTCCCTGTGACAGAGACTCCACGTGTGCTCGCCTCCGGTCACTGGGTGGTCAACGACATCCTCTCGGGGGCCGCATTCGCCGCCGACGGGAGTGAGAGGACTGACGTCGATGCGTGATGTGATGACCGTCCGAGGGCCCGTACCGGAGACGACGCTCGGGTTCGTGCAACCGCACGAGCACATCTTCTTGGACATCTCGTGGGTGAAGTCTCGTTGGGATCTGCCGTTGCTGCACGACATCGAGCAGATGACGGACGAGGTGCGCCGATTCTCGGCAGTAGGCGGCGGGACCCTCGTCGACCTCACCTGCATGGGGATAGGACGTGATCCCGCACGCCTTCGAGCGGTCTCCGAGGCGGCGGACGTCCACATCGTGATGGGCACGGGCTGGTACCGGGCGCCCTACTATCCCCCAGAGATCGAGCGATCGTCCACGGCCTCCCTGGCAGCACTCCTGGTCGACGACATCGCCGGCGGCGTCGATGGCGTCCGGCCGGGAATCATCGGCGAGATCGGGATGGACAAGCAATGGGTGCAGGGGATCGAAGAACGAGTCATGCGTGCGGCCGCGAGAGCTCAGCGAGCGACCGGGCTCGCGCTCACGACCCATACGCCTCCCAGCGCAGCCCTGGCCATGTACGAAGTCTTCGCCGAGGAGGGAGTCGATCCCGCCCGGATCGTCTTCGGTCACCTCGACAACACACTCGAACTCGACTACCTCGTGGCGGTTGCGGAGCTGGGTGCGTACGTGCAGTTCGACCTCATCGGGATCGAAGACATCAACTCCGACGCTCGGCGAGCCGACATGATCGTGCAGCTCATCCGGAGGGGGCACGCAGACCGACTTCTGCTCTCCTGCGATGTCGGCACGAGGCGGCGTCTCGCAACCAACGGCGGGCACGGCTACGGGCACCTGACGACGGGCTTTCTCCCCATGCTGCGTGAGCGGGGAGTCGCGGCGGAGGAGATCGATCGCATCACGCAGACGAATCCGCAGCGAATGCTCGCGGGATAAGACCTGGGCAGCAACGAAAGGAACACAATGCGACTTGCACTCTCCGCCGACTCGTCTTGGAACCGTTGGCACCCGAGCTACGACGAGCTCGGACGACGATGCAGCAGCCTTGCCATCGACGCGCTCGAGCTTGTCTACTACCCGGAGAACGACGGATTCGATACCGCGCCGGAGACGCTCGCCTCGTACGGGGTGGACATCGTCTGCGTGAATGCGACGGCGAAGCTGCGGCTGATGACCTCACCCGATCCGGGGCCGGCCCAGGAGAACATCTTGCGTTGCGTCGATCTGGCGGCCGACCACGGCGCCGAGTTCGTCGTGCTCTATCCCGGGCACGTCGCGCGGCAGAAGCCCAAGGAGCGTCTCGAGGTCTTTCGCCGTCGCATCGAGCCCTGTGTCGAGCGTGCGCTGGAACGGGGAGTCACGCTGCTGCTGGAGAACCACTTCGATCTGCGCGGAGAGGATCCGCAC
Organism: Microbacterium ulmi; assembly: GCF_011759705.1. Lineage (GTDB taxonomy): Bacteria > Actinomycetota > Actinomycetes > Actinomycetales > Microbacteriaceae > Microbacterium > Microbacterium ulmi. Next base: position 1,587,946 of record NZ_JAAOZF010000001.1, read on the forward strand.
TATACGGACGTGGTCCGTGACCCAGAGCTCACGGCGGTGTTCCTGGATGCTCTCGGCGCCCCCAACGTGCGTGTGAACTTCGACGCGGGGAACCTGTATGCAGCGGGTATCGAGCCTTGGCCGTACGCGTATCGTCTGCTCCGCGACTACATCTCCTACGCGCATCTCAAGGACATGGCCTTCTACACAGAGCTGCTGCACGGTCCGCTCGAGGAGAACGAGACGCTGTCCGACTCGAAGACGGGGACCTTCGTCCCTGTGGCAGTGGGGGACGGGGGAATCAACTACGCCGGTCTCGTGCGCGAGATGGCCGAGGACGGCACTGCCCGATTCCTCACGTTCGAGGATCACTCGCTCGAGGCGCGCGCCGACGAGATCTACCGGCGCGGTGTCGACTATGTGCGCCGAGTGCTGGCCTGACGATGTCCCGCTCTGACGATCGCGTCGTCCGCACCGTGCTGGGAGATGTGCCCGCGGCGACGTGGGGTGTGACGAACATGCATGGACATCTCATCGTGGATCTTCGCGGCCCGAGCGGTCACGACCCGCTCTATGAGGACTTCACGTTGACCGATGCCGAGATGGCACCCGAACTCGACGAGTTCGCGGCGAACGGTGGCTTTGCGCTCGTGGAGCTGACGCCGCGCGGTCTCGGGCGGGATTCGGAGTGGATCCGAGAAGCCGCTGCCCGCACGGGGGTTCACATCGTCGCGGGAGCAGGCCTGTACCACGATCGGTTCCATCCTGCGTCCATTGCTCGAGCGAGCGACGACGAGTTGACGGATTGGTTCGTCGAAGAAGTCGAAGTGGGACTCGATGGCACGAACGTCCGTGCGGGAATCATCGGCGAGATCGGGTCGAACGACGATCGCCTCACGACGGCGGAAGAACGAGTGTTCCGTGCAGCAGCACGCGCCGGACTTCGTACAGGTGCGGCCGTTTCGACACACACTCACCTCGGTCGGCTGGCAGACGAGCAGCTCGACACGCTCATGGATGAGGGGCTTGGGCCCGACCGCATCGTGATCGGCCATCTCGACGATGTCGCACACATCGATCTCGATCTGTGCAGTCGCATCGCCGCGCGTGGTGCATATGTGCAGTTCGATGGTGCAGGGTGCGAGTACTACTCCGAGACCATCGGCTCACAGCTCGCCACCGATGTCGAGCGACTCGAAGCCGTGTCGGCCCTCGCCGACGCGGGCTTCGCCTCACGAGTCCTGCTTGCGAGCGATGTCTGTCGCAAGCGTCACCTCGTCGCTCGGGGCGGTCCGGGGCTGAGGCACTTCTCTGGGCCGTTCACAGCGCTGGCCGTCGACCTCCTGGGCGCTGAGCTGGCGCAGACGGTGCTGATCGACAACCCGCGGAACGTGCTCTCGCTGGAACGGCCAACCGGTGGTCACTGACCGCCCGCACGGCGGCGTCGGCGTCGTCGCCGCATTGGAAGACAACGACGTCGACACGGTCTTCGGGATACCCGCCAGCCATGTGATCGAGATCTACGATGCCCTCCGGGACTCGCGGATTCGCACGATCGTCGGACGCAACGAGCAGGCCTGCGCATACTCCGCCGACGGATATGCGAGGCGCGCGCGCAGGCCCGGAGTGACCGCTGTCACGGGGGGACCAGGCCTCGGCAACATCGTCGCGGGACTCCAGACTGCCTGGTCGGACTCTTCGCCGCTCGTCGCGATCACCAGCGATCTGTCCGCGGAGCTCCGCGCGGCGGGTCGACGCGGCATCCCCCACGAGACTTTCGACTCACGGGGGCTCGCAGCGGCGACCGGAGCTGCGGTGACCACGGCAGACAGCAGTGGCGAGCTGTACGCTGCCGTCGACGACGCGTTGGCGGCCAGCATGGCACCCCGCAGGGGGCCCGCGGTCGCCCTCCTTGCTCGCGATGCCCTCGAGTCGGGCTGGACGGCGGCTCCGACGTCGCCGCCCCGCCCACGACGGCAGGCCGATGTGCCCCACGCATTGATCGCGCAGGCGGTGGATGCCTTGACGTCAGCCCGTTCCCCGGTGGCGATCGTGGGTCACGGCGTCTTGTGGTCGGATGCTGAGGCGGCGTTGGCCGAGTTTCTCGGCCGCGCAGCCATACCGGCGATCACAACCTCTCCCGCAGTGGGCGCTCTCGCCTCGTCGCACCCCTGGTGGGCGGGGACGATGGGGGACCGCTCCGCGAAGGAGCTGATCCAGAGCGCCGACCTCGCGCTCGTCATCGGATCGAGTCTGGGCGCGGCGAGTACCGACGACTGGAGATGGGGGATGCCGGCCGCCCTCGTGCACGTGGACGTGGACCCCGAGGAGTTCGGCCGCAACTACCCAGCCTCGCTGGCAATCCGATGCGATGCGCGACACTTCCTCGAGTCTGCTTCGGGAATGCTCGCACCCGTCGGGGATCGACCCGGGCTCGTGGCGGCGAAGCGTCCACGGCATCCCTGGGTCGACGCGCTCGACTCCGCACTTCCGGTGGGACCGACGACCATCGTCGGCGACGTCTCCACCACCCTGCGATGGCTCGTTCGCAGCCTCCACGCCAGTCCACGGCGACGGCTGCTCATGCCGTGGAACTCGATGGGTCTGGGGTGGTCATACGCTGCGGCGATCGGAGCCCAGGTGGCCGCTCCAGAGGATGCGGTTGTGTCGGTGATGGGCGACGGAGGAGCCCTCTTCAGCATCGGCGAGCTCGCCACGGCAGTCGAGCACGATCTTCCCGTCTGCCTCGTCATCTTCAACAACCGCTCATATGGAGTGATCGCGGAGCTCCAGGACTCCCTCTTCGACGGTGACCGCTTCGGCGTCGACCTGAGGACTCCGGACTTCGCAGCCGTGGCAAACGCGTTCGGCGTGCGTTCCTGGAAGGTGGACAGCCCTCGAGGACTGCATGACGCCGTCGCGCAGGCTACGACGACAAGGTCGCCCTCGCTCATAGAGGTCGCCATCTCACTCGAGGACTTCGTATGACCCACGGCCTCGCCGCTATCCCGGTCGGGAGAACAGGATGACTAACGTGATTGAGCACACTTCCGCGCCCGTCCTCACCACAGAGGTGCCAGGGCCCAGATCACGAGCCGTTTCGGCGGGAGAGCGCGAGTTCCGTGCGGGGGGTGCCTCTGCTGGATCCCTGTGGTCGGAGCTCTCGATCATCGAGGGGCTCGGCGCCGTCATCAAGGACGCAGACGGCAATCTGCTGATCGACGCGTGCTCGGGCACGGTCGTGATGAACATCGGCCACGGCAACCAGGAGGTCGCCCATGCGATCGCCGAGCAGGCGGCCACGCTGACGCACTTCTACGACTTCGCGTCACCCGTCCGACTCGAGTTCTATCAGCGTCTGGCTGCCACGCTTCCCGAGCGCTTGAGGACATTTCTCCTTCTCAACTCCGGCGCGGAGGCGGTCGAGGCGTCGCTTCGGATCGCTCGGTCGGCGACGGGGCGAATGAATGTCGTCGCGTTCACAGACGCCTATCACGGCCGCACGCTTGGTGCGCTCTCCCTCACGACGGGAAGCGCACGGGAGGGGATGGGGCCTCTGCTGCCCGGCGTCGTCCATGTGCCGACGCCGCACCGCTTTCCCGGTGTGCATACGGCGGAAGACCCGTCTGATGCCTGCGCTCGCTACATGGAGTCGTACCTCGCGCAGGTGCTCACCGGGCCTCCGGCCGCGGTCTACATAGAACCTGTTCAGGGCGCAGGCGGCACGATCCCGATACCGACCAGGTTCCTGCAGCACCTGCGTGACTACTGCGACAGAACCGGTGCGCTGCTCGTGTTCGATGAGATTCTCACGGGCGCCGGGCGCACGGGGACGATGTGGGCTTTCGAAGGCGTGGGCGTGACACCGGACCTCCTGCTCTCAGGAAAGGGCCTCGCAGGGGGGTTTCCCTTTGGACTCGTCGCCGGCTCGGCAGCGACGATGACGGCGGGCCCGATCGCCGAGCCGACCCGCAACTCGAGCACGTTCGGCGGCAACCAGATGGCCTCCGCTGCGGGAATCGCGACGTTGCGGGTGCTGCAGAGCGGTCTCGTCGACAACGCCCGCGAGGTCGGCGGTCGCCTGCTCGAGCGCCTGAAGGAGAGCTTCGCAGCGCATCCTCTCGTTGCCGATGTCCGCGGCCGCGGGCTCCTGATCGGAGTCGAACTTGCGTCCGGAACAGCGCCGGACCTGCCGCAACGGGTCCTGCGAGCGCTCCTGGCCCGTGGGGTCGTCATCTCGAGCACCGGTTCGGTCGTGCGGATCACACCGCCTCTCTGCCTCACGCACCAGCAGGCCGATGTGATCGTGTCCGCGATGCGCGACGCCCTCGACAGTCTGGACGCGTGACCAGCCGATTCACGCCCGAAAGCCTCATTCGGCAGAGCGGAGGGACGTCATGCTCGCGGAGATCCAGGACCTGCGGACGGCGGTGGTAGGTCTCGGCACGATGGGACGCGGCATCGCCCGCATGCTGAGTGCGGCCGGCGCAACGGTGAGCGCCTTCGACCCCGCCGTGCGCACTGCGGTGGATCTGCGACAGGACGGCATCTCCGGTCCAGAAGTCGGTGCGAGTCTGGAAGCCTGCGTTGCGGACGCGGACATCGTGTTCGAGGCCGTGTTCGAGGATCTCGACGTGAAGGAGCGCGTTCTTCGAGCGATTTCGGCGACATCACCTGGCGCAGTGATCGCGTCGAACACCTCAACGTTCCGGCCGACCACTCTCGCCTCGTTCGTGGATCGACCCGAGCGTCTCCTTGTCGCGCACTTCTTCAATCCGGCGGATCTGATTCCACTCGTGGAGATCGTGCCGCACGCCGCGACCGACGGCGCCATCGCTGCGGACGTCGTCGACCTCATGCGGAAGCTCGGCAAGCGGCCGGTGCTTCTGCAGGCGGAGACAAGCGGCTTCGTCGCCAACCGGCTGCAGGCCGCGATGCTTCGCGAGTCGCTCGCGCTGATCGAGGCCGGAGTCATCGATGCAGCGGGCATCGATGCCGTAGTGATGAGTGCGCTGGCGCCTCGGTGGACCGTTGCGGGGCCGATCGGCGTAGCCGACCAGGGAGGACTCGACATCTTCGCGGCTGTCTGCGCCGAGATCTTTCCCACTCTCGACAATGCCGAGGTGCCTCCCGACGTCCTGCTGAACCTCGTCGCGGCCGGCCGGCTGGGCGAGAAGGGCGGGTCGGGATTCTACGAGCACACTGCCGAGAGCGCACAGGCGGCAAGGCAGCGCCTGGTCGCGATGCTCGCGATCACGGAAGGATGGCGACGGGGCGATCAGACGACTCGGGCGCCCGCATAGTCGGTCATCACGCGCCCTTCGAGCGCGCGCTGCCCGCGTCGTGCGCCGGCATCCACCTGCAGGGGGATGCCGGTGTCCGCGGTTCATGGCACGCTTGACCGTGCGCCGACTCCGGTGCCGCTCCCGCACCCCACCACCCGGGAAGACCTCGTGCTCCTCAGACTCCTCTTCCGCTATCTCAAGACGTATCGCTGGCTGCTGCTCGGCGTGCTCGTCTTCCAGTTCGCCTCCGCGATGGCGTCGCTCTACCTGCCGCGCCTGAACGCCGACATCATCGACCATGGCGTCACGCGTGGTGATCTCGAGTACATCTGGACCCGCGGTGCGTTCATGCTCGCGATCGCGCTCGGCCAGATCATCGCCTCGGTCATCGCGACGTACTTCGCCGCGCGGGCCGCGATGGCCGCGGGCCGCGACATCCGGCGCGACGTCTACGAGAAGGTGAGCGGGTTCTCCGAGCGCGAGGTCTCGCAGTTCGGCGCCGGCTCGCTCATCACGCGCAACACGAACGACGTGCAGCAGGTGCAGATGCTCGCGATGATGGGCGCCACCATGCTCGTGACGGCGCCGCTGCTCGCGATCGGCGGCGTCATCATGGCGGTGCAGCAGGACGTCGGGCTCAGCTGGATCATCGCCGTGTCGATCCCGGCGCTGCTCATCTTCGCGATCGTCATCGTGAGCCGCATGGTCCCGCTGTTCCGCACCTACCAGAAGCGCCTCGACGCCGTGAACCTCGTGATGCGCGAGCAGCTGACGGGCGTCCGCGTCGTGCGTGCGTTCGTGCGGGAGCGCATCGAAGAGGAGCGGTTCCGCGGGACGAACACCGACATCATGATCGTCGGGCGCAAGGTCGGCTCGCTGTTCGTGCTGCTGTTCCCCGTCGCGATGCTCGTGCTCAACGTCACGATCGTGGGAGTCATCTGGTTCGGCGGCATCCGCGTCGACGAGGGCACCGTCCAGATCGGCACGCTCTTCGCCTTCATGCAGTACGTCGGTCAGATCCTCATGGGCGTGCTCATGGCCACCTTCATGACGATCATGATCCCGCGCGCCGCCGTGTCGGCCGAGCGCATCGGCGAAGTGCTCGGCAGCGACGCGCTGCTCAAGCGGCCCGACAGCCCTGTGGGCACGTTCCCGGCACCGGGCGCCGTCGCCCTCGACGACGTCGAGTTCACATATCCCGGCGCCGAGTCGCCCGTGCTGTCGGGCATCACCTTCCGCGCCGAGCCCGGCGAGACGGTCGCGATCGTCGGCTCGACGGGGTCGGGCAAGACGACGCTCGTCTCGCTCATCCCCCGCCTGTTCGACGTGACGGGAGGCTCCGTGCAGGTCGCGGGCGTCGACGTTCGGCAGGCCGACCTCGATCTTCTCTGGAAAGGCATCGGCCTCGTGCCGCAGCGCCCCTTCCTGTTCACGGGAACCGTCGCGTCGAACCTCCGCTTCGGGCGGGAGGACGCGACCGACGACGAACTGTGGCACGCGCTCGAGATCGCGCAGGGCCGTGACTTCGTCGACGAGATGGAGGGCGGGCTCAACGCCCGCATCGCGCAAGGCGGCACGAACGTCTCGGGCGGACAGCGGCAGCGCCTCGCGATCGCCCGTGCGATCGTGCACCAGCCCGACATCCTCGTCTTCGACGACTCGTTCTCGGCGCTCGACCTCACGACCGACGCCCGATTGAGGCAGGCGTTGTGGCGGGAGCTGCCGCACGTCACGAAGATCGTCGTCGCACAGCGCGTCTCGACGATCACGGATGCCGATCGCATCGTCGTGCTCGACGACGGCCGCATGGTCGGCGTCGGCACGCACGACGAGCTGCTCGCGTCGAACCAGACCTACCGCGAGATCGTCGAGTCGCAGCTGGGGGTGAACGCATGAGCACGACGGAACAGCTGACAGAAGAAGAGCAGCTCGAGCTCGAGCTCGCCGAGAAGGCCCGTCTCGCGTCCGGCGACTGGGACAGCGTCGCGCCGGGCAAGGCCGCGAACTTCGGCAAGAGCTTCACCCGCATGATCGGGCTCCTCAAGCCCCACGCCGTCGCCTTCGCGATCGTTTCGCTGCTCGGCGCCGTCGGCGTCGTGCTCGCCGTCATCGCGCCGCGCATCCTCGGCGAGGCGACGAACGTCATCTTCGAGGGCGTCGTCTCGCTCCAGCTCGGCGACGCGTTCCCCGCGACCGCGACGCAGGCCGAGGTCGTCGAGGCGCTCCGCGCGGCCGGACAGAACGAGATCGCGAACATCGTCGGCGCGATCGACAACTTCCGGGTCGGCGAAGGCGTCGACTTCGACAAGCTGCGCATGGTCGTCGTCGGAGTGCTTGCGATCTACGTCACATCGGCGATCCTCACGTGGATCCAGGGCTACGTCATCAACGTCATCATGGTGCGCACGATGTGGCGTCTGCGTGAATCCGTCGAGGCGAAGATCAACCGCCTTCCCCTGTCGTACTTCGACAAGGTGCAGCGCGGCGAACTCATCTCCCGCGTCACGAACGACATCGACAACATCACGCAGACGATGCAGCAGGCGCTCTCGGGCGCGCTCACATCGGTGCTCACGGTGGTGGGCGTCCTCATCATGATGTTCTCGATCTCGTGGCAGCTCGCCCTCGTGGCCCTCGTGGCACTGCCGCTCATGGGCGTCATCTTCGGCGTCATCGGGCCGCGGTCGCAGAAGGCGTTCTCGACGCAGTGGCGCAAGGTGGGCCGGCTCAACGCCCGCGTCGAGGAGTCGTTCTCCGGTCACGCGCTCGTGCGCGTCTTCGGACGCGAGCAGGACTCGCGCGACAAGTTCCAGGTCGAGAACGACGAGCTGTACGAGGCATCCTTCAAGGCCCAGTTCCTGTCGGGCATCATCATGCCCGGCATGATGTTCGTCGGATCGCTCACGTACGTGGGAATCGCCGTGCTCGGGGGCCTGATGGTCGCGGGCGGCAACCTGCGCCTGGGCGACGTCCAGGCGTTCATCCAGTACTCGCAGCAGTTCACGCAGCCCCTCTCGGAGCTCGGCGGCATGGCCGCGGTCGTGCAGTCGGGCACGGCATCCGCCGAACGCGTCTTCGAGCTGCTCGACGCCGACGAGCAGGATCCGGATGCCGCGGACGCCCCCGCAGTGAAGGACGGCCGGGGGGTCATCGAGTTCGAGCACGTCGCGTTCTCCTACTCGCCGGAGCACCCGCTCATCCGCGATCTGTCGTTCCGCGTCGAGCCGGGGCAGACCGTCGCGATCGTCGGACCGACGGGCGCCGGCAAGACGACGCTCGTGAACCTCCTCATGCGGTTCTACGAGCTCGACTCCGGCCGCATCCTCCTCGACGGACAGGACATCGCCGAGCTCACGCGCGACGACGTCCGCTCACGCACGGGCATGGTGCTGCAGGACCCGTGGCTGTTCGCCGGCACGATCCGCGAGAACATCCGCTACGGCCGGGAGTCGGCGACCGATGAGGAGATCGTGGATGCCGCCAAGGCGACCCGCGTCGACCGGTTCGTGCACTCCCTGCCCGACGGATACGACACGGTCCTCGACGAGGACGCCTCGAACGTCTCGGCGGGCGAGAAGCAGCTCATCACGATCGCGCGCGCGTTCGTCGCGCAGCCGGCCGTGCTGATCCTCGACGAGGCCACGTCGTCGGTCGACACCCGCACGGAGCTGCTGCTGCAGCACGCGATGTCGGCGCTGCGTGAAGGCCGCACGTCGTTCGTCATCGCGCACCGGCTCTCGACGATCCGCGACGCCGACCTCATCCTCGTGATGGAGCACGGCGACATCGTCGAGAAGGGCACCCACGAAGAGCTCATCGTGCGCGAGGGCGCCTACTTCCGGCTCTACCAGTCGCAGTTCGAGCAGGCGGCCGTCGAAGATGAGCGCGAGACGGACGAGCTCTCGGCGGCCGACGTCGAGGCGAACGCCGAAGCGCAGGCCGAGGCGAACGTCGAGGCGGTCGCACGGTCGGCCGGCGCGGGCGAGGGCCTCGAGTGACAGATGTCCGGGTGGGCGCCGACGGCATCCCGCGCTGTGCGTGGGTCGGCGACGACCCGGAGTACACCCGATATCACGACGAGGAATGGGGCCGGCCGCTGCACGGCGACCGGGCGCTGTTCGAGAAGCTCAGCCTCGAGGGGTTCCAGGCAGGCCTGTCCTGGATCACGATCCTGCGCAAGCGCCCGCGGTTCCGTGAGGCGTTCGCGGGGTTCGAGCCCTCCCTCGTCGCGCGGTTCGACGAGGTCGACATCGGTCGCCTGCTGGCGGATGCCGGCATCGTCCGCAATCGTCTCAAGATCGAGGCGACGATCTCCAACGCCCGGCTCGTCGAGGCGATGGATGAGGGCGACCTCGACGCCCTCATGTGGTCGTTCGCACCGGCGACCTGGCCGCGCCCGGCATCCTTCGCCGACGTCACCGCGACCACGGCCGAGTCCGACGCGATGAGCAAGGCCCTGCGCAGACGGGGCTTCCGGTTCGTCGGCTCGACGACGATGTACGCGCTCATGCAGTCGGCCGGGATGGTCGACGACCACGTCGAGGGGTGCTGGCGGGCGGAATAGACCGGGCGCGCCCACGCCAGCGAGGCTGCAGGCGGGCCGCCTCAGCGCTCGGTCTCGATCGGCCGGGCGCTGCCCTGGTCCTGGAGGTAGGCCAGCACCGCGGCGACCCGGCGGTGCACGTGCCGCTCGTCCGACAGGCCGAGCTTCGAGAACAGGGAGGACGCGTACTTCTCGATCGACGACTCCGACAGGTGCAGCTCCTGAGCGATCGCCCCGTTGGTCCGTCCCTGCGCCATGAGGCCGAGGACGTCGCGCTCGCGCTCGCTCAGCGCGGCCAGGGGCGACGAGGCCCGTCCGGCGTGAACGAGCGACGCGACGACGACGGGGTCGATCTGCGAGCCGCCCGCGGCGACGGTCTGCACGGCGCCGATCAGGGTGCTCGGATCGCCGATCCGCTCCTTGAGGAGGTAGGCCATGCCGGCGGTGCCGCTGCGCAGCAGGTCCATCGCGTACGTCGCGTCGTTGTACTGCGACAGCACGACGATGCCGATCCCGGGATGTCGCCCCCGGAGGCGGTGCGCGGCCTCGATGCCCTCGGTCCCGTGGGCCGGCGGCATCCGGATGTCGGTGACGACCGCATCCGGCAGCTCGCGGTCGACGACCCGCTCCAGCTCTTCGGCGTCGCCCACCACCGCGATCACGTCGATCGCGCCGTCGACGGAGAGCGCCCGGCGCACGCCCTCGCGCACGAGGTAGTGGTCGTCGGCGACCACGACGCGCAGCCGCGCGGTCATTGCGGGCTCCGCTCGGCGGCGATCGGGAACTCGGCGGTGACCGTCGTCCCGCCGCCGGGTCGCGAGACCACCTCGAGGCGTCCGCCGAGCGCGGCGACCCGCTCCCGCAGGTTGGCGAGGCCGCTGCCGGTGGCCCGCTCCACGTCGAAGCCGACTCCGTCGTCGCGCGCGCACACCTCGAGCGCCCGGCCCTCCAGGTGCAGCTCGATCTCGATGCGATGCGCCGAGCCGTGCTTGAGCGTGTTCGCGAGCGCCTCGGCGAGCGTGAAGTACGCCGCCCCCTCCACTTCGTCCGACAGGCGGATCCCGCGCAGCACGGGATCGGCCCGCACCTCCACCGCGACGGGATGCCGGCCCGCCAGCGCCTCCACCGCGGCCAGCAGCCCGTGGTCGCTCAGCACGGAGGGGTGGATCCCCTGGGCGAAGTCGCGCAGGTCGGCGAGCACGCGGCGCAGACCCTCCTGCGCCCTCTCGAGGTCTTCGCCGACGGCGTCGCCGCTGCGCCCATACTCCTGCCGCGCCTGCCCCACGAGCCCGATGAGGGCCGTGAGGTCCTGCTGGACGCCGTCGTGGATGTTCCGCTCGATGCGCCGGCGCTCCTGCTCCTGGGCGCGCGCGAGGCGAGCGCGCGACGTGCGCAGCAGCGCGGCCTGGTCGGTGAGCTCCTGCTTCAGCCGGACGTTGCGCACCGCCATGCCGGCCTGGCGGGCGAAGGTCTCGATGATCGCCACGTCGGCGCCGCTGAGATGGCCCGACGTCTTCTGCCCGCACTCGATCATCCCGACGCGTTCGCCGTCGACCTCGATGGGCACCACGAGCGCAGCCGGCGGCTCGCCGTCCGCGGCACCCGTCCCGCCGTCGCTGCGGAGCAGCCGCACGCGCGCCCAGCGCAGGCCCATGCCGTCTTCGAGCGTGGCGCGCATGCGCGGCAGCAGCGCGTCGAGGTCGTAGGTGCCCGCGAGCGACTCGCCCAGCCCGACGACGAGCTGCGCCGGATCGGTGCGCGCTCCGAACACCCAACGGTCGGCGAGCCGCTCGAGCCGTGCACGCACGGGCTGGAACGCGACCGCCGCGACCATCGCGACGGCGACCGCCCAGCCGACGGGCAGCAGGGCGCCTGCGGCGGTGCCGACCGTCGACGCGACGATGACGAAGACGACCGCGATCACGGTCCACAGCAGCCCGTAGAGCACCGTCCCCCGGACCACCCGATCCGCGTTGAGGCCGGCCGGCTGCAGCATCCCGAGCCCGATGGCCACGGCGAAGCCGATGACCACCGCGCCCCAGGCAAGCGAGACGAACACGTCTGCCGCGCCCGTGAGGACCGCCTGCGAGACGAGCGGGATGGGCATCAGCGCCACGGGGACGAGGAGCCAGCGCATCGGACGCCGCGCCCGCGCGTCGGCTCTGCGGTATCTGAGGGCGAGCAGCACCGCGCCGACGATCACGACGGCAGGACCGGTGACCTCCTGCGCAACGCCGCCGATGCGGGGATCGATCGCGACGAGCGGGTTGGCGAACGGGTTCGGGATCGACTCGTCGCTCACGTAGAACGGCAGCACGACGGTGGGGCTGCTCGCGATGAGCACGATCGGCACGAGGAGGGCGAGCCACGTGAGGCGCAGCACGACCTGCTCGTACGGGCGTTGCACGACCCCGTCGGCGAACAGCCCGAGAACCCGTGCGACGGCGATCGCAGGGATCAGGTAGAGGCACTCCTGGGCGAGGTTCCACAGCGCCACCGTTGCGTCCGGTGCGCTCGCGGCGAGGGCTTCGCGCAGGCCCCAGATCGCGACCTCGAACACCGTCACGAGGGTGGCGAGCGCGAGCCAGGGGACGAGCGGATGCTGCGGCCGACGCACGAGGACCACGATGGCCACCGCGACGGTGACGGCGTACATGACCATCCAGGGCAGGAAGTGCCAGAGGTCGGCGGAGAACGCGGCCACCACGACGACGACCCAGCACGTCGAGGACAGCCCGACGAGCCCCCACGCGATCACGGGGCGCACGGCGCTTCCCGAGCGGGCACCTCCCCGCAGTCGGAGGCCGGACGCGTCGCCCGGCAGCGCGCTGGTCGTCATGGCACGTCCCATGATGGACCTCTCCCGGGCGCTTGTCGTGGGGCATCCCCATCGATGCCGTTGTGGATTTCCGCAGTCGAGTGTGCGGCCAGCGGGATGTGCCAGGGCTTCGCACGACCCGTAGCGTGCAGCGCATCGCACCGTGTCCGCCCGTGCCGCTCGGCACGCTGATCCCGGAGGGTTCCATGCGCAAGGCATTCCTCGTCGTCAACGCGCTGCTGACGCTGTCGCTCATCGCGCAGCTCTACTTCGCGGCGCTCGGCGTCTTCTCGCCCCCTGAGGACGAGCTGTTCCGGTTCCATGCGATGAACGGACGGTTCATCCTTCCCGTGCTGATCATCGTGTGGATCGTGTTCGGCTTCATCGCCAGGATCGGCCGGACGAGCATCATCCTGACCTTCGTCGGCCTCGTGCTCCTCGCGCTCCAGACCGGCTACTTCCTCATCGCGGGGGCGATGGGGGCGACGCCGCCGCCGAACGAGTACACGCCGGGGGCGACTCCGTACGTCCTGGCCCTGCACGGGCTCGGCGGGACGCTCCTGCTGCTGCTCACGGTCTGGGTGTTCTTCCGCGTGCGGGGCATGGGTCCGCTCGGCCGGTCGTCGGCGGAGACGACGGCGTCCGAGCCGGTCACGTCGACGCCCACGACCTGACCTCGCGAGGAAGGGAGGCTCCGATGCGCGCCGTGCTGCTCGGCATCGGATACCTCGTGCTCGCCGCCGCCGGCGCGACGTGCTGGGGACTCGTGCTCGCGAGCTCACGTCGCACCGGAGGCGGCGCCTCCAGGGCGCTGGGCCTGCTCGTCCTCGGCGGACTGGCTGCCCTGTCCGGGCGGGGGCTCGTTGCGTGGCTGCTCGCGCAGCAGGACGTCGGGTTCGCGCAGGAGAAGCTCGCGGTCGGCCTGCCGCTCAGCGCTGCCGCGTCGATCCTCGTGGCTTCGCTGTGGTGGATGCCGCGCCGCGGCGACGTCGTGACCGCCCGGCGCGACGCGGTCACGGCGGGTGCGCTGGCTGCGGCCGCAGGCGCCGCGGTCGTCGAGATCGTTCTGACGGTCGTCGTCGGCGCTCCCGTCGGAGCGGCGGCGGCGGTGGCATCCGTCGCCGCCGTCGCGGGCGCGGGAGTCGCGACGGGGCTCGCGCGAGCCGCGCCGTCGCGCGCGGCGAGGCGCCCGGCCCTCGCCGCGGGGGCCGCCGCGATCGCCGTCGTCGTCGGCGTGGGCCTCGTCGGGTTCGTGAACTCGTTCGGCGCGGGCGCGCTGCAAGCCGGCGGGTTCGGGCCGGCTGCCGCGCACGGGCACGGCGCCGAGCCCGGCACCTCCCCGCCCACGGGCGATCGCCCCGTCACCGACCTGACCGCGGCTCCGCACGCGACGGCGGCGGCGGGCGAGACCGTCCAGGTCGTGCTCAGCGCCCAGCGGCAGCGGCTCACCCTGCCGTCCGGGAAGACGGTCGCGGCGTGGACGTTCGGCGCGCTCGGCGGCCCCGCGATCGTCGCGCGGGTGGGCGACACGCTCTCGGTCCGCGTGACGAACGTCGACATCGATTCCGGCGCGACCGTGCACTGGCATGGCTACCCCGTCGCGAACGCGTTCGATGGAGTCGCCGGAGTGACGCAGGATGCCGTGAGACCCGGCGGCCAGTACCTCGCGGACATCCCGATGTCGCAGCCGGGCACGTACTGGTATCACACTCATCAGCGCAGCTCGGATGGCGTCGTGCGCGGGCTGTACGGCACTCTCGTCGTGCAGCCCGAGACCGGCCCCACCGAGGACGTCGACCTCACCCTGCCGGTGCACACCTTCTCGGGATCGGTCGTGCTGGGCACCAGCGACGTGCTCGAGGAGCGAGTGGTCGAAGCCGGCAGGTCCGTCCGCCTCCGGCTCGTCAACACCGATCAGACCCCGCACACCTTCGCGGTGCGGGGGGCGCCCTTCCGCATCGCGGCGCTCGACGGGATGGATGTCGCATCCCGCTCCCTGCGTGACAGGTCGGTCGTCGTCGCCGCGGGTGGCCGGGTCGACGTCGTGCTCGTGATGCCCGACGCCGCCGTGCGGGTCGGCGTCGCGAGTGCACGGAAGGCGGGCATCGCCCTGCTGCCGCGCGCGGGCGCGGACGTGCCTGCGCTCTCGATCCCCGCGACGGCGTTCGACCCCCTCTCGGATCTCGGGCCAGCGCTCGCCGACAGCGCCCCGCGGTCGGCCGCGGATGCCGCGATCGACGCCGCGCTGCACGGCGACGGCTTCGACGTGGAGCGGACGCTCATCCTCGACCGTCTTCCGCGCATCGTCCAGGGAGCGCCGAACTATGCGTACACCGTCGACGGGCGGGTGTATCCCCACATCGAGCCGACGATCGTCGACGCAGGCGACGTGGTCCGCCTCCGGTTCGTGAATCGGAGCTCCGAGACGCATCCGATGCACCCGCACGGGCACGCCGTGAGGGTGCTGTCGGTCGACGGCCGGATGCCGGAGCAGCCGCTGTGGCTCGACACGTTCGACGTCGGCCCGGGCGAGGTATGGGAGGTCGCGCTGTACGCCGACAACCCGGGCATCTGGATGGACCATTGCCACAACCTCGAGCACGCGGCGCTCGGCATGGTGACGCACCTCGCCTACCGGGGCGTGTCGTCGCCGTTCGAGCACGGGGGACCGGCGGGCAATCAGCCGGAGTGAGGGGATCATGCCGGAGCAGCTGCGCATCTGGACGGGGCTCGCGGGAGCCATGCTCGCCGCGGCGGGCATCGTGCTCGTCCTCTTCTTCGTGCTCGCGATGCCGTTCGGGGTGGCCCGCGCGCAGTGGGCCTGGCTGGGCCCCGTCAACGACTGGCTCTCCGTGCTCGCGGCGGGTCCGTGGATCGTCGCGACCCTCCTGCTCGCGCAGCGTGCCCGCATGACGGGCGCGTGGTGGATCTTCACGGGCGCCGTCGTCATCGGAATCGTCGCGATGACGATCGTGACGGTCCTCATGCTCGCGGGCCGGGCGACGCTTGCCGTGCAGTACGTCGCGGCGGTGCCGACGATCGCGCTCGCGATCCTCTGGGCGGTGTTCGCGACCCGCCTCGCGGTCGGGCGGGCGTTCGTCCCGCCGTGGATCGCCGTGCTCGCCGTCGTGCTCGCGACGGCGTTCGTGATCGCGTTCGTGCTGATCGGCGCGTCGTCCGCTCTGCCCCAGGGACCTGGTCGCACGGCGCTCTGGCTCGTCGGCGGTGCCGTGGGACTCGTCGTCTACGTCGGCTACCCGGCGCTGTGGCTGTGCATCGCGTCGACGGCCCGCTGACGCCGCAGGGCGGCGCGGGCGTGGATGCCGCGGCCCGGCCGTCGCGCTGAGCGTCCGTGCGCCAGGCGGTCGCGGAATAACGCGGCATCCCGAGCCGTTCCGGAAGACGTGGATTACGGACACATGCTCGAGTTCGGAGCCTTCATCACCCCGTCGGCGGCGAACCCGCAGTCCCCGGTGGCGCTCGCACAGGTGGCCGAGGCGTCCGGTCTCGATCTCGTCACGTTCCAGGACCACCCGTATCAGCCGGCGTTCCTCGACACGTGGACGCTCATGACCTACGTCGCCGCCCAGACGCAGACGATCCGCGTGGCCCCGAACGTGCTCAACCTGCCGCTGCGCCCGCCTGCCGTCGTCGCGCGGTCGGCTGCGAGCCTCGACCTGCTCTCCGGCGGGCGCTTCAGTCTCGGCATCGGCGCAGGCGGCTTCTGGGACGCCATCGCGGCGATGGGCGGCACGCGCCTCACACCGGGCCAGGCCGTGACGGCGCTCGACGAGGCGATCGACGTCATCCGCGCTCTCTGGGACACCGACGAGCGCGGCGGCGTGTTCACCGAGGGCCGCCACCATCGCGTGACCGGCGCGAAGCGCGGCCCGCGGCCGGCGCACGACATCCCGATCTGGATCGGCGCCTACAAGCCCCGCATGCTCGCCCTCACAGGACGCAAGGGCGACGGGTGGCTGCCGTCGCTGCCGTACCTGCAGCCCGGCGACCTCGCGAAGGGCAATGCCGCGATCGACGAGGCCGCCATCTCCGTCGGCCGCGACGTCCGCGAGATCCAGCGTCTGCTCAACGTCGGGGCGCCGCAGACCGACGTCACGACGTGGATCGAGCAGCTCGCGAGCCTCGCGCTCGACGACGGCATCGGCACGTTCATCGTCATGGGCGACGACCCGCGGGTTCTCCAGCAGCTCGGCCAGGATGTCGCGCCCGCCGTGCGCGAGCTCGTCGCACGCGAGCGCGGCGTCCGCGGCACGAGCGCGGGTCCGGTCCGCAGCGCGATCGCGCTGGCCCGTCGCCGCGACGGGATCGCGTACGACGACGTCCCCGTGGGCCTGCGCACGATCGAGCCCGGCGACTTCGAGTACGCCGATGTCCGCTCGACCTACATGCGCGGCGGCGCGCCGGGAATCGTGCTGCAGCCCGACTCGCCCGCGCAGGTCGCCGAGGCCGTCGCGTTCGGGCGGCGGCATCCTGAACTGCCCCTCGCGGTGCGCAGCGGCGGCCACGGCGTGAGCGGCCGCAGCACGAACGACGGCGGCATCGTCATCGACGTGCGGCGTCTCAACGCGATCGAGGTGCTCGACGAGGACCGCCGTCTCGTGCGGATCGGCCCCGGCGCGCGCTGGATGGAGGTCGCGGCGGCCCTCGGCGAGCACGGCTGGGCCCTCACATCGGGCGACTACGGCGGGGTCGGCGTCGGCGGTCTCGCGACGGCGGGCGGCATCGGCTTCCTCGCCCGCGAGCACGGCCTCACGATCGACCACATGGTCGCGGCCGAGCTCGTGCTCGCCGACGGGTCGATCGTGCGGACGGATGCCGAGACCCGCCCCGACCTGTTCTGGGCCGTCCGCGGCGCCGGGGCGAACGTCGGCATCGTGACGGCGTTCGAGTTCGTCGTCGACGAGGTCGGCGATGTCGGCTGGGCGCAGCTCGCGTTCGACGCGACGGATGCCGAGGCCTTCCTCGAGGGCTACGGGCGCATCATGGAATCGGCGCCGCGCGACCTCACGGCATTCCTCATCATGGGCGCCGCGCGCCCCGGGCAGCCGCGCATCGCCCAGCTCATGGCCATGATCGACTCCGACGACCCCGACACGATCATCGAGCGCCTGCAGCCGTTCGCCGAGCTCGCGCCGCTCGTGCAGCAGTCCGTGACCGTGACGACGTATCCGCGGGTCATGGCCAACGCCGACCTCGGTCCGCAGCACGGCTCGGGCGAGCCGCACGCGCGCTCCGCGCTCCTCGAGCACATCACGCCCGCGTTCGCGCGCGACGCCGTCGCGATGCTCGACGCGGGCGGGTCGTACTTCCTGCAGTTCCGCGCGGTGGGCGGCGCGGTCGCCGACGTCCCCGAGGACGAGACGGCGTACTCCACCCGGTCCGCGAACTTCTCGGTCATCGCGTTCGGCGCGAACCCCGACCGGCTCGACGCGACCTGGGAGCCCGTCCGCGGGCACGCGCGGGGCATGTACCTGAGCTTCGAGACGTCGCTGCGTCCCGAGCGGATCACGGAGGCGTTCCCGCTGCACAAGCTCGAGCGCCTGCGCGCGATCAAGGCGGAGGTCGACCCCGACGGCGTCTTCGCCGACAACTTCTCCGTGACGCAGTGCGAAGAGGTCGAGGCCGCGGCCTGAGTCCGCCCGGACGTCCTGGCACCGCATCCGCTGCTGTTTCGCGCACCCGCGCCGCACAGATGCGCCGCGGGTGCACAGTTCAGGAGCGGTCGTGGGGCCGCCGTTGGCGCGAGGCGATGCGACGCCAAGCGGATGCGGCTGTTGACCGGTGATGAGTGATGCGTGATGCTTGATGCATGCGGACGACACTGACGATCGACGACGACGTCCTCGCGGCAGCCAAGCAGTTCGCCGACTCGCGGGGGATCACGCTGGGGGAGGCGATCTCGCAGCTGGCGCGAGCGACGCTGACGGAGAGGCGCCGATTCGGGATGCGCAACGGGATCATGCTGCTGCCGACCTCTCCCGACGCCGCACGTGCCACTGTCGAGGACGTCACGGCGCTGCAGGACGACGCGTCGTGACCACGCACCTCCTCGACGTCAACGCCGTGATCGCCCTGATCGATCCGCTCCACGTCCACCACGACCGTGCGCATCGCTGGTTCGCAGCGCGCGGTTCCGCACCGTGGCACACGAGCCCGACGGTGCAGAACGGCGTCGTCCGGGTCGTGAGTCATCCGAACTATCCGAACACGCAGCCCGCGCCCGTGGTTCTCGCAAGCCTCGCGAGCCTCGTGGCCCGCGAGGACCACGTGTTCCTCGCGGATGCCGTGAGCCTGCTCGACGCGTCGGTGCACACCGAGCGGCTGCTCGCGAGCTCGCAGGTGACCGACACCTACCTGCTGCACCTCGCGGCCTCCAACGACGCGCTGCTCGCGACCTTCGACACCCGCATCGTCACGACCGCCGTGCCGTCGGGGTCGGACGTCGTGTTCGCGATCCCCTGAGCGCGAGCGGCGGATGCCGCGGCATCCCACGAGCGCGGTGTCTGTGTCCCACGGCAGACTGGGCTCATGGCCGAGACTGCCCACATCGCCGACTCCCACGACCTGATCCGCGTCGTCGGCGCGCGTGAGAACAACCTCAAGGACGTCAGCGTCGACATCCCGAAGCGGCGGCTCACGGTCTTCACGGGCGTGAGCGGCTCGGGCAAGTCGTCGCTCGTGTTCGCGACGATCGCGAACGAGTCGCAGCGGCTCATCAACGAGACCTATCCGACGTTCGTGCAGCAGTTCATGGGGCAGCTCAGCCGCCCCGAGGTCGACGCTCTCGAGAACGTGAGCCCTGCGATCGTCGTCGACCAGGAGCGCATGGGCGCGAACGCGCGCTCGACCGTCGGCACGGCCACCGACGCGCACGCGATGCTCCGCATCCTGTTCAGCCGACTCGGCCAGCCCCATGTCGGGTCGCCGCAGGCGTTCTCGTTCAACGTCCCCTCCGTCTCGGGTGCGGGGGCCGTGACGCTGCAGAAGGGCGGCAAACAGGTCAAGGAGCGCCGCTCGTTCGAGATCACGGGCGGCATGTGCCCGCGGTGCGAGGGCCTCGGCGAGGTCAGCGACGTCGATCTCGACGAGCTCTTCGACCGGACGAAGTCCCTCGCCGAGGGGGCGATCACGATCCCCGGGTACAACGTCGATGGATGGATGGTGCGCGGCTACACGGAATCAGGCCTCGTCGACCCGGACAAGCCGATCGCCGACTACACCGAGCAGGAGCTCGCGGACTTCCTCTACAAAGAGCCCACGAAGGTCAAGATCCAGAACATCAACATGACCTACGAGGGACTCATCCCGAAGATCACGAAGTCGATGCTCCAGAAAGACCGCGACGCGCTCCAGCCGCACATCCGCGCGTTCGTCGAGCGGGCCGTGAAGTTCATGCCGTGCCCGGAATGCGATGGCACGCGCCTCAACGAGGGCGCGCGCTCGTCGAAGATCAGAGGCAAGAGCATCGCGGATGCCGCGGCCATGCAGATCACCGACCTGGCGGAGTGGCTGCGCGAGATCGGCGACCCCGAGGTCGCGCCCCTCCTGCAGGGTCTGCGTGCCCTCATCGACTCGTTCGTCGACATCGGGCTGGGCTACCTCTCGCTCGACCGCTCGTCGGGCACGCTGTCGGGCGGCGAGGCGCAGCGCACGAAGATGATCCGCCACCTCGGCTCGGCTCTCACCGACATCACCTACGTCTTCGACGAGCCGACGGCGGGGCTGCACCCGCACGACATCCAGCGCATGAACGAGCTCCTCGGGCTCCTGCGCGACAAGGGCAACACCGTCCTCGTCGTCGAGCACAAGCCCGAGGTCATCGAGATCGCCGACCACATCGTCGACCTGGGCCCGGGCGCAGGCCGCGCGGGCGGCGAGGTCCAGTACGAGGGGGATGTCGCGGGCCTGCGCGCCTCCGACACCATCACCGGCCGCCACCTCGACCACCGAGCACGGCTCAAGCCGTCGACCCGTGCCGCGAACGGCTCTCTCCCCATCCGCGGCGCGACGCAGCACAACCTGAAGAGCGTCGACGTCGACGTGCCGCTCGGCATCCTCACGGTCGTCACGGGTGTCGCAGGATCGGGGAAGTCTTCGCTCATCCACGGCAACGTGCCGGCGTTCGACGACGTCGTGATCGTCGACCAGGCCCCGATCAAGGGCTCGCGCCGCAGCAGTCCCGCGACCTACACGGGACTGCTCGACGTCATCCGCGCGGCGTTCGCGAAGGCCAACGGGGTCAAGCCGGGCCTGTTCAGCGCGAACTCGGAAGGGGCGTGCCCCGCGTGCCGAGGGCTCGGCGTCATCATCACGACGCTCGGGTTCACACAGACGGTCGAGACCCTGTGCGAGCTGTGCGACGGGTCGGGCTTCAGCGACGACGTGCTCGAGTACACGCTCGAGGGGAAGAACATCGCGGAGGTGCTCGCGATGTCGGCGGCCGAGGCATCCGAGTTCATCACGAAAGGACCGGCGCACACGACCCTGGCCCGCATGATCGACGTCGGAATCGGCTACATCACGCTCGGGCAGGCGCTCAACACCCTCTCGGGCGGCGAGCGGCAGCGGCTCAAGCTCGCGATCTCGATGGCGAAGAAGGGCGCGATCTACGTGCTCGACGAGCCCACGACGGGCCTGCACCTCGCCGACATCGACAACATGCTGGCGCTGCTCGACCGGCTCGTCGACGACGGCAACTCCGTCATCGTCATCGAGCACCACCAGGCCGTCATGGCGCACGCCGACTGGATCATCGACCTCGGCCCGGGCGCCGGGCACGACGGCGGTCGCGTCGTGTTCGAGGGGACGCCCGCCGATCTCGTGGCGGCCGGCGGCACCCTCACTGCCGAGCATCTCGCGAGATACGTCGGAGCCTGACGCGGCGAGGCGGGTCGGTTCGTCGGCGAGGGGTGCGGGACGGCGCCGACGAGGCGAGTCCGAACCCCCTCGCCGCGGCGCCCTTTCCACCGGGAAGCGGCGCCCTTTCCACCGGGAAAAGGAGCGATCGCGACTTCCGGTTAGGCTGAAACGGCCATAGTCTTGCGCATCCCCTGCTCAGCGGGGATGCCGCCGCACGTTCCGAATCGCGTCTTGGGGGCACGACCGCATGAAGTCCTTCGCGTGGCTGCGGTCGCGCCCGCGAACGATCGCGTCCGCGGGCATCGTCACGGCGTCCGCCGTCGCGATCACGACGATGGCCTTCGTCTATCAGGGACTCCCCACGACCGAGGTCGATCTGCACGACGGCGGAGTGTGGGTCACGAAGAGCTCGAGTCTGCTCGTCGGGCACTTCAACCACGAGTCGAAGGTGCTCGACGGCGGTCTGCGGACCACGACGGACGACTACGACATCCTGCAGTCCGGAGACACGATCCTCCTCGTCGACCGGACGGGCGCGCAGCTGACGGTCGTCGACCCCGCCACCGTCGTGCTCACCGACTCGGCCGACCTTCCGGCATCCGCCGTCGTCGCGCTCGGCGGCCCGACCGTCGCCGTGCTCGACCCCGACTCGGGCGAGCTGTGGATCACGCCCGCGGACGGGGTCGCCGCCTTCGAGGTGCAGGGATCCGATCCCGTCGCGACCCTCGGCCCGGGTGCGGATGTCGCGGTCGGCCTCGACGGGACGGTGCACGCCGTGTCGCGGGAGGATGCCGAGATCCTCACGATCCCCGTCGACCAGGGCGAGCCGGGAGACATCTCCCGCCGCCAGATCGGCGACGACCCCGGCGAGGTGTCCATCACGGCCGTGGGCGCCACCGGCGTCGCGCTCGATCGGGCCGACGGCACGCTCTACACGTCGGACGGCGCCGCGCTCGCCGTCGCGGGCGCCGACACGGCGGTTCTGCAGCAGCCGTCCGCGGCGGCCGACGCCGTCACGCTGTCGACCGTCTCGTCGATCGTGCGGGTGCCGTTCGACGGTGCGGAGCCGACGGTGCTCAGCTCGGGCGCGCAGGGCGTCCCTGCCGCTCCCGTGTGGCTGCAGGGCTGCGCCTACGGTGCATGGTCGCAGTCCGCGAAGCTCGTGCGCGACTGCCTCGGCGAAGACCTCGACCTCACGACGGATGTCGAGGGGGCCGAGGACTCGACACTCCGCTTCCGCGTCAACCGCGACGTCGTCGTGCTCAACGACATCGTCGGCGGTGCCGCCTGGATGGCCAGCGACAGCATGCAGCGGGTCGACAACTGGAACGACGTGACGCCTCCCGAGGGCGACACGGAGGAGGACGAGCAGACGACGGAGGAATCCGTCGAGACGACGCTTCCCGAGCGGTCGGAGCAGAACACCCAGCCGATCGCGAACGACGACGAGTTCGGCGTGCGGCCGGGGCGCACGACGCTGCTGCCCGTCCTCGACAACGACAGCGACGCCGACGGAGACGTGCTCGATGCCACCGTGGTCGACGGCGGTCCTTCCCTCGGAGCCGCGCAGCCCGTCAACAACGGCGCGGCGCTCCAGATCGCCGTGCCGGACGACGCCAAGGGCGGCGACACCTTCCGATACCGGGTCGACGACGGCCGCGGCGGGCAGGCCGAGGCATCCGTCCGTCTCGACGTGCACGGCTGGGACGTCAACGGCGCCCCGGAGCAGAAGCGCGTGACGACGGTCACCGTGGAGTCCGGCGGCACCGTCTCGTACAACGTCCTGCCCGACTGGCTGGACCCGGACGGCGACGACGTGTTCCTCAGCGCCGTGACGCCCGCCGAGGGCGACGAGGCCGACTTCACGTCCGACGGGCGCATCACCTACCGTGCGATCGGCGGGACGCAGGGTCGCAAGGACGTGTCGATCGTCGTGTCGGACGGCACGAAGGCGACAGAGGGGATCGTGCGGTTCGACGTGCGCCCGATCGGCTCGACGGTCCCCGTCACGAACGCCGACCACGTCGTCGTGCGGGTCGGGCAGACCGCGACGGTCGCACCGCTCGCGAACGACACGAGCTCGGGCCGCGAGCCGCTGCGCCTCACCCGCGTCGACGAGGTCGCGGGGGCGCAGATCGTGCCCGACTTCGCCAACAAGACGTTCACGTTCAGCTCGGCCGCCGCCGGGATCTATTACGTGCAATACCTCGTCGCGGCGGGGGCCAACGCCGTGCCCGGCCTCGTGCGCGTCGACGTCCTGGAGGAGTCCGACACCGACCTGCCTCCCGTCGCGGTGCGCGACATCGCGCTGCTGCCGAGCGGCGGCGAAGTGCTCGTCGACGTGCTCGCGAACGACACCGACCCGGCGGGCGGCATCCTGGTCGTGCAGTCCGTCACGGTGGAGCCCGGCAGCGGCATCGCCGTCGCGGTCCTCAACCACGAGACCCTCCGCATCGGCGATCAGTCCGCGCTCGGGGAGCAGGTGCGCATCAGCTATCGCATCTCGAACGGCACGCAGAGCGCCGAGGGCGACGTCATCGTGATCCCCGTCCCGGCACCCGCCCAGCTGCGGCCTCCCGTCGCGAACGACGATCAGGCGATCGTGCGCGCGGGCGATGTCGTGACGATCCCCGTGCTCGAGAACGACTACCATCCCAACGGCGACACGATCCACGTCGCCCCCGATCTCGTGCCGCCCCTCGTCGACCCCGAGGACGGCGACCTGTTCGTGTCGCAGGACACCCTGCGCTTCAAGGCGGGGGACGAGCCGGGAACCGTCTACGCGACGTACGAGGCCGTCGACAGCACGGGACAGAAGGATGCCGGGTACGTCACGATCCAGGTGCTCCCCGTCAACGCCGAGACCAACACGGCGCCGCGCCCGCGCGACCTGACGGCGCGAGTGCTCAGCGGCTCGCGGGTCGAGATCGCCGTGCCGCTGGACGGCATCGATCCCGACGGCGACTCCGTCCAGCTGGTCGGCATCGCGAGCGCGCCGCAGAAGGGCCGCATCGTCGAGACGGGGCCCGACTCGCTCGTGTACGAGGCACTCGCGGGCTCGACGGGCGTCGACGCCTTCACCTACCGCGTCCGCGACAGGCTGGGCAAGGAGGCGACCGCGCCGATCCGCATCGGCATCGCTCCGCCGGAGGCGACCAACCAGGCGCCGTACGCCGTCAAGGACTCCGTCGTCATGCGACCGGGCCGTACGATCGCGGTGCCCGTCCTGGCGAACGACTCCGACCCCGACGGCGACCGGATCGCACTCCTGTCCGACGCGCTCGTGCTGCCCGGGGTCGAGGGTCTGAAGGCGAGGGTGCAGGGCGATCGTGTGCTCGTGACCTCGCCCGATCGCGCGATCGAGACGTCGCTGCAGTACACGATCCGCGACGAGCGCGGCTCGACGGGGACGGCCGTGCTGCAGGTGACGGTCGCCGACGACGTCCCGCTTGTGCGGCCGATCGCCCGAGACGACCGCGTGCGCATCGAGGACATCGACGGCGAGTCCGTCGACGTCGAGGTGCTCGCGAACGACGAGGACCCCGATGGCACCGTCGGCGATCTGACGGTCGACGTCGAGGGCGCGCGCGTGCTCGCCGACGGCCGTGTGCGCGTCCGGCTCGGCGAGGAGGACCAGCTCCTCGCCTACACCGTGACCGATCTCGACGGGCTGACGGCATCCGCCTTCCTCTACGTGCCCGCCCTCGACTCGCTGCCGCCGACCCTCGCGTCGCAGGGCATCGAGGTCGCCAGCGGCGAGACGATCGAGATCCCGCTCGCCGACCACGTGAAGGCGGCGGGAGGCGGACGCGTCGTCGTCACGGAGGCCGCGAAGGTCACGGCCGTGCACTCGAACGGCGCCTCGCTCGTGAAGGACCAGACGACGCTCGTCTACACGTCGGCGGATCGCTACTTCGGCCAGGACGCGCTGACGTTCGAGGTCACCGACGGCACGGGCCCCGACGACCCGGAGGGTCGCAAGGCGACGCTGACACTGCCGATCACGGTGCTCCCGCCCGAGAACCAGCAGCCGTCGTTCGTCGATGGGCAGATGGATGTCGCGCCGGGCGAGGATGCCGCGACCCTCGACCTGCGGGCGCTCACGACCGATCCCGATCCCGACGACCTGGCCGGCATGCGGTACCGCATCATGGGCGACGTCCCCGCGGGGCTCACGGCATCCGTCGACGGCGCGACGCTCCATGTCGGCGCCGCGAGCAGCACGCGCAAGGGCACGACGGCGAGCATCGCGGTCGAGATCGCCGACGGCGAGACCGAGCCGATCCGCGGCAGCGTCACGGTGCGGGTCACGGCGTCGACGCGTCCGCTCCCGACCGCGAACGACGACACGGTCGCCGAGGCGCACCAGGGCAAGACCGTCACGGTGCCCGTGCTCGACAACGACTTCAACCCGTTCCCCGAGACGCCCCTCAAGATCGTCGCGTACGTCGTCGAGACCGGAGTCGGCGACGCCGAGATCTCCGGATCGGGCATCCGAGTGACGCCGGACGCCGACTTCTTCGGCACGATGGTCGTGCGCTACCGCGTGCAGGACGCGACGGAGGATGCCGACCGCGAGGTCGAGGGCCGCATCCGCCTCACGGTGCAGGGCCGCCCCGCCGTGCCGGGCAAGCCCGTCGTCTCGAGCGTGCAGGACCGCACCGTCGTGCTGTCGTGGACGCCGCCCGCCGACAACGGCGCCGAGATCACGGCGTACGAGGTGAGCGCCGTCGCCGGCGGCTATGCGAAGGAGTGCGTCGCGACGACGTGCACCCTGAGCGGGCTCACGAACAACGTCGAGTACAACTTCACCGTCATCGCCGTCAACCGCGTGGGGGAGTCGGACGCGTCGCCGGCATCCGAGACGGCACGACCCGATGCGCGACCCGACACGCCCAACCCGCCGCGGCTGCAGTTCGGCGACCGGAGCCTGTTCGTCGAGTGGGACACGCCCACGACGCCCGGCTCGCCCGTCGAGTCGTTCACGCTCGAGATCTCGCCGGCACCGCCGTCGGGCATCACGCAGAAGGCGAATGTGACGGGCAACTCGCTCACGTGGGACGGGCTCGAGAACGGCGCCTCGTACCAGGTGCGCGTGCAGGCGAACAACCGCGCGCCCGAGCCGTCGAGCTGGAGCGCGTATTCGGCGTCGATGGTTCCCGCCGCCCCGCCCGCCGCCGCCGCGGCCCCGTCGACCACCCGTCTCGAGCCCGTCGGAACGCAGGCACAGATGCAGGTCGCCTGGAACCCGCCCGCCAGCAATGGCGACACGATCGACGGCTACCGCCTCAACATCCTGCAGGGCGGCGCCGTCCGCACGACGATCAGCGTGCCGGCAGGCCAGACGTCGCAGGCCGTCTCGATCGACGCGTCGACGACCGACTACACGTTCACGGTCGCTGCCCACAACAAGGCCGGCTGGGGTGCCGACAGCGCACCATCCGCCCCCCGTCGCGCGTTCACGGTTCCCGGCGCCCCGACGAAGGTCACGGCATCGACGCCGAAGAACGACAGCGCCATCGTCGTCACGTACGGTGCCGCCCCGGGCAACGGCGCCAAGCCCGAGGAGCTGCGCTACGAGTACAACGTGGGCGGCGGCTGGCGCAGCGACTGGGACGGCGCCCGCATCACGGCGGGCATCTCGAACAACAACTCGTACACCGTCATGGTGCGCGCCTACACGTCGCTCGACGGCGTCCGGTACGACGGCACGGCGTCGGCGCCGTCGGCATCCGTCGCCCCCTACGGCCCGATCAACGTGCCGACCGCGACCGCATCCGCTTCGGGCACGAGCGTCACGTACTCGTGGGGTGCGCCGGCAAAGAACGGCCGCGACATCACCAAGATGGAGATCAACATCGACGGGGGCGGCTGGACGAGTCAGCCGGCGTCGGGGTCGACCACGCGCGGTCACGGCTACTCCGAGACGCACACGATCGAGGTGCGGGCGACGGATGCCGCGGGCCAGACCTCGTCGAAGTCGGCGTCGGCGCGCACGGCCGACCCGCCGCCGCAGCTCGCGTGGACGTCGCAGGGGCCGGACTCGGGCATCTGCTCGCCCGACACGTGCTACTACCTGCGCCTGAACGTCTCGAACTTCCCCGCGGGGAAGTACCAGATCAACTGCATGGAGAACGGCTCCCAGTTCGCGGGCGGCCGCACGTGGGACATCCCGGCCAACGGCTCGATAGACCTGAGCTGCTACCACGGCGGCATGAACATGCAGCTCTCCCTCCAGATCGTGGGCTGGGGAACCGCGACCGCGACCTCGTGGCCATAGCCGCGCGACTCACCATCACCCCGACTCGACAACCCAAGGACCACTCATGACGATGACCCCCGAACAGGCCGCCTGGTTCCGCAGCACCTTCACGCGGCTCGTGGACAACGTGGACAGGGCCCTCATGGGCAAGCGCGACGTCGTCGGCCTCGTGCTGTCGGCGATGCTCGCGGAAGGGCACGTCCTCCTCGAGGATGCTCCCGGCACAGGCAAGACGAGCCTCGCGAAGGCGCTCGCCGCGACCGTGCAGGGCACGAGCAGCCGGATCCAGTTCACGCCCGACCTGCTTCCGTCCGACGTGACGGGCGTCACGATCTACGACCAGACGGCGCACCGGTTCGAGTTCCACCGCGGCCCGATCTTCGCCTCGATCGTGCTCGCGGACGAGATCAACCGCGCCTCGCCGAAGACGCAGTCGGCGCTGCTGGAGGTCATGGAGGAGTCGAGGGTCACGGTCGACGGCGTCACGCACGAGGCGGGCCGCCCGTTCCTCGTGATCGCGACGCAGAACCCCATCGAGCAGGCCGGCACGTACAAGCTCCCCGAAGCGCAGCTCGACCGGTTCCTCATCCGCACCTCGATCGGCTACCCCGACCTCGCGGTGGCCGAGCGGATCCTCGCCGGAGCGGCCGACCGCAACCCGTCGGCGCGCCTTCCCGCGATCATCACGACGGGCGCGGTCGCAGACATGGCCGACCTCGCCGCGACGGTGCACGTCGAGCCCGCCGTCGTGCGGTTCGTCGCACAGCTCGCCGAGGCGACCCGCGACGACCCGGCGACGCGACTCGGCGTCTCGGTGCGCGGCTCGCTCGCCATGGTGCGCATCGCGAAGGTCTGGGCAGCGGCGCAGGGCCGTCACTACGTCACGCCCGACGACGTCAAGGAGCTCGCGGCACCCGTGTGGACGCACCGGCTCGTGCTCGACCCCGAGGCCGAGTTCGCGGGTCTGTCGAGCGACGCCATCATCGCCCGCGTGCTCGAGGCCGTCGCCGCGCCCCAGGCGAGGTCCGCGGCCTGATGACGACTGCGACACCCGGGCAGGCGGTCGTCACGGGCGGCCGCCTCGATCGCGTGCTGTCGGCGCTCGCGCCCGCGGCGCGCCGAGGCCGCATCGTGCTCGGCGTCGTGCGGCCGCTCGCCTGGGTGCTCATCGCGACCGCCGTCGCGCTGTGGATCGCGGGGCTGCAGCTCGGCTGGCGCGAGCTCACGATCGCCGCGTCGGTCGTGACCGCGGTCGTGGTGCTGTGCACGCTGTTCCTCATCGGTCGCACGGCATACGACGTCGTGCTCGACCTCACCCGCGATCGCGTCGTCGTGGGCGAGCGCGCCGTGGGCGCCGTGACGCTGTCGAACCCCGGCCGGCGCGCCATCCTGCCCTCCCGCGTGCTGCTGCCCGTCGGCGCGGGGCGAGGCGTCTTCGACGTCGCGCGGCTCGCGCCGGGCGCCCGGATCGAGGAGCTGTTCGCCATCCCGACGCAGCGTCGAGGCGTGCTCGACGTCGGACCCGTCAGCGTTCTGCGCGGAGACCCGCTGGGCCTGTTCGAGCGTGTCCACCGCCGCGACGAGCCCGTCGCGCTCTACGTGCACCCGCGCACGGTCGCCTTCGAGGGGCAGTCCCTCGGCTTCCTCCGCGACCTCGAGGGGCTGCCTGCGACGGACCTCTCGCCGGACGACGTCTCGTTCCACGCGCTGCGCGAATACCAGCCCGGCGACGATCTGCGCCATGTGCACTGGAAGTCCACGGCCCGCACGGGCACCGTCATGGTGCGCCAGTACGAGGAGACGCGGCGTTCGCACTTCGTCATCGGTCTGAGCCGCAACCCCGCCGACTACGCGGCGGACGAGGAGTTCGAGCTCGCGATCTCGGCAGCGGCATCCCTCGGTCTGAGGGCTCTGCGCGACTCGCACTCCGTCGAGGTCCGTGTGCAGGGCGGGCAGCTGCCGGCCGCGAGCGGGAAGCAGTTCCTCGACGGGCTCTCCGCGCTCGCTCCGTCGCGTCCGCGCGACGGGGCGATCGCCGACCTCGCGGGCGTCGTCGCGGCATCCCTCCCCACGGCGAGCGTCGTCGTGCTCGTGTGCGGCAGTCCCGTCGACGCCGCCCGCCTCCGCGAAGCGTGCGGTCGCCTCCCGTACGGCGCCCGCACGCTCGTGATCGTCGCAGACGCCGGCGCCGACCCGAGGCTGCGGCGCATCGGCGACGCCGACATCGTCACGATCGGCGGGCTCGACCAGCTCCCGAGCGCGCTGCGGAAGGTGCTCGCATGACCCGTGAGGCGCTGCCCGCGCGCCGCTGGGCACTCGATCTGGCCGCATCCGCGGCGCTCCTGGCCGTCCCGATCGCGGGGCTCTGGCCCACGTTCGGGGGTCCGTCATACCTCGTCGCGGCGGTCGGCGCGACGATCGTCGGGCTCGCGATCGCGGCCGCCGGCGCGCTGTGGCGCTGGGGCGTCCTCGTGCTCACCGCCGTCGTCGCCGTCGCCTACTTCGCGCTCGGGGGAGCGCTCGCCCTGCCGTACCTCGCGATCGCCGGCGTGGTCCCGGACCTCGGCACGCTGCAGGCGCTTGCCGTCGGCGCCGTGACGTCGTGGAAGCAGCTGCTGACGACCGTCGCGCCTGTGGCGGCATCCGACGGGCACCTCGTCGTGCCGTTCCTGATGTCGCTCGTCGCCGCCGTCGTCGTCGCGAGCGTCGCGCTGCGCGCTCGCCGGCCGGCGTGGGCGCTGCCGGTCGTGCTCGTCTTCCTCGCGGGCCAGATCGCGCTCGGCACGTCCGAGCCGGCGGCGCCGATCGCGCAGGGCGCCGGCCTCGCGGTCGTCGCGATCGTGTGGCTCGCCGTGCGGCGCGCGTGGGATCCGCGGCAGGCGGCGGTCTCGCTCGGCGGCGACGGCGAGGAGGGCCGGATCCGCCGCGGCGGGTCGTCGCGACGGCTGCTTGCCGGCGCGGGCGTCGTCGCCGTCGCAGGTCTCGTCGGCATCGCCGCGGGCGCGGCCGTGCCCGCGACATCCCCCCGCTATGTCCTGCGCGACGTCGTCATCCCGCCCTTCGACATCCGCGAGTACGCGAGCCCCCTCCAGGGCTACCGCGGGTACGTCCGCGACGATGCGCAGGCGCCGCTGTTCCGCGTCACGGGCCTTCCCGACGGCGCACGCGTGCGACTCGCGACGATGGACGCGTACAGCGGAACGGTCTACAACGTCTCGGACGACGGCGCGGGCTCGTCGAGCGCATTCACCCCCGTGCGCGGCGCGATGTCGCCCGGCGCCCAGGGCACTCCCGTGACGCTGCGCGTCGAGATCGACGAGTTCTCGGGAGTGTGGATGCCGGATGCCGGCGCCGTCGCGAGCGTCGAGTTCGACGGCGAGCGCGCCGACGACCTGCGCCGCGCCGCGCACTACAACGAGGCGACGGGCACGGGGGTCGTGACGGTCGGGCTGCAGCAGGGCGACGCGTACACCCTGGAGACCGTCCTGCCGACGCAGCCGAGCGACGAGCGGCTCGCCGATGCGGCCTTCGCGCCGGTGAAGATGCCCGAACAGGACGGCGTCCCGCAGGAGCTCGCCGACATCGCGGCGAAGGCCGTCGCCGAGGCCACGACCCCCATCGAACAGGCGAGGGCGCTCGAGTCCGCCCTCGCCGACGGCGGATTCTTCAGCCACGGACTGGAGGGCGAGGCCCTTTCACGGGCAGGCCACGGCGCCGCGCGCATCTCGGCGCTCGTAGGCTCCGACCAGATGGTGGGCGACGACGAGCAGTACGCCGTCGCGATGGCGCTCATGGCCGGACAGGTCGGCATGCCCGCGCGTGTCGTGATGGGGTTCCATCCCGGCGAGGAGGGGACGCCCGACGGCGTGTTCACCGCGACCGGCGACAACCTGCACGCGTGGGTCGAGATCGCGTTCGAGGGTGCAGGGTGGATCCCGTTCGATCCGACGCCGCCCGAGGACAAGCTCCCGAACGACCAGACGACGAAGCCGCGCGCCGACCCCAAGCCGCAGGTGCTGCAGCCCCCGCCGCCGGAGCAGGACCCCGTCGACCTGCCTCCGACGGTCTCCGACGACCGCGAGTCCGAGGACGAGAAGTCGACCGAGAGCGGTCCGCTTCTCGCGATCCTCGCGATGGGAGGCGGCGGGCTCGGTGTGCTCGCGCTGCTCGCGGCGCCGTTCGTCGTCATCGGCGCGATCAAGGCCGCCCGCCGCCGTCGTCGCCGCGCGGCCGGGCGAGGCGCCGATCGCATCAGCGGCGGGTGGGATGAGCTCATCGACCGCGCCACCGACCTCGGCACGCCCGTCCGCCCCGGTGCGACCCGCCTCGAGGACGCGTCCGTCGTGGACGCCGAGTTCGCCGAGCCGCGCGTGCTGACTCTCGCCCACCGGGCGGATGCCGAGGTGTTCGGCCCCGCAGAGCCCACGGAGGCCGACGTCGACGAGTTCTGGCGTCAGGTCGACGAGATCGTCGCGGGCATGTCGACGGCGCGGTCGCTCTGGCGTCGCACACGTGCGCGCCTGAGCCTGAGATCCCTTCGCGACACGGCTCGCGGCGCGTCGGCGCGTCGGCGAGGCCGCACCGATGCGGCGCGCGCGGACGCGTCCGCAGGAACGGAGCACGCATGACCCGCGTCTTGACGCCGACCGCGGCGGCACCCGCCTCGATCGGCCCCCGCGTCGGCGCCTACGCCATCGACGCGGCGATCGGCGGAGCGCTCACGTGCCTCGTCGCCGTCGTCGCAGCGGCGGTCGCGTTCTCCTCGGGGGCGCCGTCGTCCCCCGTCGAGCTCATGGCCCGCGCGAGCGTCGTCTGGGTGGCCGTGGCCGGCGTCGGCCTCGCCTGGGCGGTCGTGTACACGGCGCTGCAGGGCGGACGAGGCTCGATCGGGCAGCGGGCGGCTGGCATCCGAATCGCGGATGCCGAGACCTCCGCGCCGATCGGCTTCGGCAGAGCGCTCCTGCGCAACGTCGTGTTCGGCCTGGCGGCATCCATCGTCGTCGGCTGTTTCACGCCTCTGTTCGACGGCAGCGGACGACGCCAGGGCTGGCACGACTCGGCCGCGCGCGCCCTCGTCGTCCGGCGCGTCGCGGCTGAGACCGCGGCTGCGCCGCCGGCCGCGCGCGCGGTCCCGGCGTCCTCCGAGCCGTCCGCGCGCGCGGTCGCGGCGTCCCCCGAGGCTTCCGCCGTCGCGGCGCCGCTGTTCGGCACGCCCATCCCGCCGCCATCCATCGTCGCCCCGCCGACGCGGTTCGCGGCCTCGTCGTCACCGGTGGGCGACGCCGTCATCTCGTTCGTCCCCGGTGTCGGGCCCGGGTCCGCGGCGCGCGTCACGGCGCCGCCCGCGTCGGCTGGATCGGCCCTGGCCGACGTGCCGGCAGCCTCGTCCACCTCGCCCGCTGCCGCATCCTCTGCGTCCGCGACTCGCGTAGGCTCGGTCCTGCCTCCGGCTCCCGCGCGGTCGGTCGCGCCTCCGGCTCCCGCGCGGTCGGTCCCATCGGTCTCGCCCGCGATCCCCGCCGCGGCACCCCCCGCGCCGGCGACTCCCGCCGCAGCATCCGTGACGCCTGCCGCAGCCTCCGCGACGCCGGTAGCCTCCTCCGCAGCATCCGTGACGCCGGTAGCCTCCTCCGCAGCTTCCGCGACGCCGGTAGCCTCCTCCGCACCCTCCGCTCGGCCCGCCGACACCGATGGCGAGACCCTCCTGCGCGCTCCGCGTCCGCTCGCCGTGCTGGCGCTGCGCTGGGACGACGGCACCCGGGTGGGCGTCTACGGTCGCACCCTGTTCGGGCGCAATCCGGCACCCGACGAGGGCGCGACGACGATCGCGGTGCGCGACGAGACGCTGTCGCTCTCCAAGACGCACTTCGAGATCGGCGGGGATGCCGCGAGCGGCGCGTGGGTCGTCGACCGGCACTCGACCAACGGCACCGTACTGGTGCGGGGCGGCGTGCGCAGCCCCCTCGCGCCCGGTGCGCGCACGCCGCTGCAGGCGGGCGACCGGCTCGAGATGGGCGATCGCAGCGTCGAGGTCGGAGACCCGTCGTGACCGCGCCCGCGCTCATCGGCGTGTCCGCCGGCGCGGCGACGGACACGGGCCTGCGGCGTCGCATCAACGAGGACTCGTTCATCGCCGAGGCTCCGCTGTTCCTGGTCGCCGACGGAATGGGCGGCCATCACGCGGGCGAGATCGCGAGCGCCGCCGTCATCGAGGAGTTCGCCGTGTTCACGGGGCGCGAGAGCCTCGCGATCGACGACGTGCAGGCCGCCATCTCCCGCGCGCGGCGTCGCATCGAGGCGCTGCCCGACGGCGGCGGCGCAGGGGCGGGGACGACCCTCGCGGGCGTCGTCGTCGCGGAGGTCGGCGGCCACGGCTACTGGCTCGCGGTCAACATCGGCGACTCGCGGACGTATCTGCTCAGCGGCAGCGAGTTCGAGCAGGTGAGCGTCGACCACTCCGTCGTGCAGGAGCTCATCGACAGCGGCGAGCTGGATCCCGCCGCCGCAGCGCTCGACGCCCGGCGCAACGTCATCACGCGCGCGATCGGCGGCGGCAACACGTCGGAGGCCGACTTCTGGCTGCTGCCCGCGGAGCGCGGGGACCGCGTGCTGGTCTGCTCCGACGGGCTCACGGGAGAGCTCCCGCGCGAGCGGATCGAGAGCATCCTGCGCACGGAGCCCGACCCGCAGGCCGCCGCGACGACGCTCGTCCAGGAGGCGATCGCCCACGGGGGCCGCGACAACATCACGGCGCTCGTCGTCCACGCGCTCGAGGTGCGCTCCGCGCCGCCCGGGTCGCACGCGGCGCTTCCGACCGTCGAGGACGACGTCGACGGCGACACGCGGCCGCGCGCACGAGCGACGGGAGGTCGCGCATGACCGAGGTCCGATATGCATCCGGTTCCTGGCGCGTGGCCGTGACGCACCGCGGAGTCGTCGTCCTCGAGCCGGGGACGGCGCCCGGGCTCGCAGCCAGGATCTGGCGCGACGTCGCCGCCGGCCGCGGCCTCGCCGGCGTTCTCGAGGCCCTCACGGGCGCGTTCGGCGCGTCGCTGGACACGATCCCCTCGTTCGCCGTCGTCCTCGAGGAGCACGGCTCGACGCGGCTCGCGGTCCGCGGCGCGCTGACGGTGACCGTCGACACCCCGACCGGTGCGGAGACGGTCACCGGCACAGGCGTGACGACGTGGTCGGAGCGCGCGTTCGCCGCCGCGACCCGCACGGTCGTCGACACTCCCGAGGAGAGCCCGGCGACCGCCGAGCTGTCCGTCCGAGACGGCGTGGTCCTGGCATCCGAGATCGTCATCGCGTGGACGGATGCCGCGACCTCTCAGGATGCCCCAGCCAGCACGCCCGCCCCTGCCCAGCGTTCCGCCGCGGCCCCGGCACGGGACGCGGCATCCGTGCCCTCCTCATCGGTCACCGCGGCGGCCCCCGCGTCGGACCAGCCCGGCGCACCGGCATCCGCCCCTTCCCCCTCTCGACCGTGGTCGGCGCGGACCGCATCCGTGCCATCCGAGCCCGTGCCCGTGCCGGCGGTCGCGCAGGCCGTGCCGCCAGTCGCCCCCGCCCCGCCCGTCGACGCCGTCATCGACTCGATCTCCGTCCCGTGGGCGACGTCGTCCGACGCGTCGAACTCGCTGGCGGATGCCGTACCGTCCGTCGCGGCCGCGACTCCAGGGGACGCGCCCCCGTCCCGCCCGTCGACGGACGCGCCGGACGACGACGTCGACGCGGGCGTGCCGTCCGGCGACGACTTCCCGTGGGCCGAGACGGTGATCCGTCCGTTCGACGACGACGACGCCGGCGTGCGGGCGACGTCCGAGGACGACTCGGCGGGCGCGGCGTTCGGCGACCACGACGGCGAGACCGTCACGGTCGCACAGGCGCGCGCGATGCGAGCCGCACTCGGCGACTCGGCGCCGCCTCCGCTCGCCGCCCCGAGGCCGCCCGCGCGTGGCCGGGTCCGCCTCTCGACGGGCAAGGTCGTGACGCTCGATCGCACGGTCGTGATCGGCCGCCGCCCGCGGTCGACGCGGGTCACGGGCACCGATCTGCCTCACCTCGTGGCGGTGGACAGCCCGCAGCAGGACATCTCCCGCAGCCACCTCGAGCTGCGCGTCGAAGGCGACAGCATCGTCGCGACCGATCTGCACACGACCAACGGCACGACCCTGCGCCGCGCAGGGGTCGAGCCCGTGGTGCTGCACCCCGGCGAGGCGGCCGTCGTGGTCGTCGGCGACGTGCTCGACCTCGGCGACGGCATCACGGCGACGATCGAGGACCTGCCGTGAGCGCGAAGCGCGCGCCGATGGCTCCGCCCGAGCTTCCGGGATTCGTCTTCGTCGACGTGCTCGGCTCGGGCGGCTTCGCCGACGTCTACCTGTACGAGCAGCAGCTCCCGCGCCGGCGGGTCGCGGTCAAGGTGCTGCTCCCGGATCGCATGACGAGCGGGTCCGCGGAGGAGTTCACCGCCGAGGCCAACGTCATGGCGATGCTCTCGACGCATCCCGCGATCGTGACGATCTACCAGGCCGGGGTCGCCCGCGACCGCAGGCCCTACCTCGTCATGGAGTACTGTCCCAAGCCGAACCTGCAGGTGCGGTACCGGCGGGAGCCCTTCTCCGTCGCGGAGTCGCTGCGCGTCGGCGTCCAGGTGGCCGCCGCCGTCGAGACGGCGCATCGCGCGGGAGTCCTGCACCGCGACATCAAGCCCGCGAACATCCTCGTGACGGAGTACAACCGTCCCGCGCTCACCGACTTCGGGATCGCGACGACGACGGGCGCGTCGGAGGGCGCAGGCCTGTCGATCCCGTGGTCGCCCCCGGAGTCGTTCGCCGACGTCCCGCAGTCCGGCCCGTGGTCGGACGTGTACGCGCTCGGCGCGACGGTCTACACGCTCCTCGCGGGGCGCTCGCCCTTCGAGCTCCCGGGCCGGCGGAACACGGGCGCGGACATCATCGACCGCATCGAGTCGACCCCGCTCGCGCCGCTCGACCGTCCCGACGCCCCCGACTCCCTCTTCCGCACGCTCGAGCGCGCCATGGCGAAGGCGCCCGCCGACCGCTACGAGAGCGCGCTCGCGTTCGCACGAGCGCTGCAGACGGTTCAGATCGAGCTCTCGCACTCCGTGACGCCGATCGACATCCTCGACGACGCCATCGTCGAGGATGTCGAGGACGACGACGACGCGGAGGGCCTCACGCGCGTGCGCGGCGTCGTCAGCATCAACCCCGAGACGGCGCCCGCCGCCGGCATGACGCGCCCCTCGACCTCCGCTGCGGGGCCGGATGTCGCGTCCATGGTCTCCGGAGTCCCGGCGTTCGACGCCGCCGACACGGTTCGGCGCGGCGACCCCGCGCCGAACGCGGAGTTCGCCGAAACGCTGATGCGCACTCCGCCGCGCGGTCGCGCGGCCGCAGCTCCTGCCCCCGCCCTCCCGCCGCCGGCGATCGCTCAGACCGCTCAGACCGCTCCCGCGACCTTCGCCGCGCCGCCGGCGTCGACCGCTGCGGCGGCCCCGCCCCCGGCAGAGGTGTTCGCGGCGCCCCCCGCCGCCGCCTCGCCGACGCAGCCGGCGCAGGGGCCCCGCCCGCGTCGTGCCGTGTGGTGGACGCTCGCGGCATCCGCGGTGCTGGTCGTCGTCGCCGTCGTCGTCGGCGTCTCGCTCCCCGGCCTGCTCGGGAGCACGCCGCGGTCATCGCCGCAGCCCGAGGAGACCATCGTCAGGCCCCAGGACCCCGGCGCGGCGATCGTCGCGCCTCCGGCCGACCTCGCGGGGGCGGTCGTCGACGGGCAGGTCACGTTCACGTGGACCAATCCCGATCCGCACGAGGGCGACCGGTACGTGTGGGGCGTCGTGACGCGGGCGGATGCCGAGCCGGACCTCGACAGCGTCGACGCCCCGACCGTGACGGTTCCCGCGGATCCGTCCGGGACGACCTGCGTCGAGGTGCTCGTGCGGCGCGCGAACGGCGGCTCGTCCGAGCCCGCGCGCAGCTGCGCGCCCTGACCGACCGGAGCAGTGCCGCCGGGAGCGGCTACACGTCGGCGTCGTGCAGGTGGCGCTCGCCCGTGCTCAGCACCTTGACGATGACCCCGCGCCCGCGCAGCTCGCGGAGCGTGCGGGTCTCCTCGTCGGTGTCGCGGCCGAGCGCGTGCACGTTGGCGACGACGAGGACGTCGCCGGCGACGAGCCGGCCGAACAGGCGCACGAGACGCTCCTCCCACGACTCGAGCGTCTCCGGCGCGGGATGCCGGAACCCCTCGATCGGCACGCCGAATCGCGTCAGCTCGTTGCGCTGCTCGACGACCGACGGCATGTCGTCCCGCGAGACCACGAGGCCCACGAGGCGCGAGCCCGCGGGGCGCGCGATCCACCAGTTGCGATCGCTCTGCAGCTCGGTGAAGCACTGCGGGCACTCGGCGGCGGCGTGGGCGAGAGGGCCCGTCTCGGGTGCCGAGGACGCGGCATCCGTCGTGTCAGTCGTCTCGGGCATCTGCGCACCTCCCATGGGTCCCTCTATTGTGCACCGCGCGGCGACGGTCGGATCGCCGCCCGGGGCAGTCACTCGTCCCGCGCGAGACGCAGCTCGAGGCTCAGCTGGTCCGCATCGAGCTCCGCGAGGGCGTGCCGGAGGGTCGGCGTGCCGTAGAGGCCGCCGTGCGAGAGGTCGACGAGCTTCTCGCGCTGCTCCTGGATCAGCGCGAGACGCAGCTCGAGGAGATCCTTCGCGACGACGGTCATGTCGTCGTCGGGCACGCGCTCGAAGACGCGAGCCGCCTTTCCCATGAGCTCGGGGGCGAAGGGCTCGCCGTTGCGCTTGACGAGGCTGTGGGTCGTGAGGGCGCCGAGTGCGGCGGTTCTGAGCTCGTCCTCGAGCCGCGACTGCTCCTCGCTGCCTGCGGCCTCGTCCTCGCCCTTCTCGAGCCGCAGCAGCCGCACGACCCACGGGAGCGTGAAGCCCTGCAGCATGAGGCTCACGAGGGCGACGAGGAACGCGACGAAGATGAGCAGTGGCCGGTCATGCGTCTCGCGCGGCAGGGTCTGCGCCGCCGCGAGCGTCACGACGCCGCGCATGCCGGCCCACACGATGATCGTCCCGTGCTTCCAGCCGAGCGGCGACGCCTGGTAGTAGTCGATGTCGGCGAGGGATCGCGAGATGCGGTTCCTCATCGACGACAGCCGGCGCTCGGTCTGCTCGGGAGTGGCCTGCGGGCCCCCGCGCCGAGGCGACGCCGCGTCGGCCTTCTGCGCGTCGCTCATCCCGGAGATGCGGTCGACCTGCCTGCTCATTAGCTCGAGCCGGTCGCGCATCTTGCTTCGCGCGCGGCGGCTCTGCGCCCACACGAGGAACGAGACGTAGGCGGTGCGAACGACGAGGATGACGGCGAGCGCTCCGAGGGCGAGTCCGATGGGCAGCAGGATGCCGTGACCCGCTTCGACGTTGCCGCGAACGATCTCGCGCAGCTCGAGACCCATGATGAGGAAGACCGCGCCCTCGAGCACGAGCTCGATCGTGCGCCAGTTGAGCGTGTCGGAGAGGCGCTGTTCGGGTGTGGAGTACCGCATCGCCCCCTGTCCCGTCATGATCCCTGCGACGACCGCTGCGACCAGGCCCGAGCCGCCGAGGTGCTCGGTCGGCAGATATGCCACGAACGGAATGATGAACCCGATCGCGGTGTTCGCCGCCGAGTTGGCGATCCATGCCCGCAGCCGGACGTTCGCGTAGCCGACGACGGCGCCGACGAGGACGGCGATGACGACGCCCCATGCGAAGTTGCCGACGAACTCGCCGACCGACACGGTCCCGGCGACGACGGCCGCGATCGCCGTCCGCAGGATCACGAGGGCGGTCGCGTCGTTGAGCAGGCTCTCGCCCTCGAGCAGCGTCACGACGCGCCGTGAGACGCCGACGCGCTTGACGATGGAGGTCGCGACGGCATCCGTGGGGCTCAGGATCGCCCCGAGCGCGAGCCCGATCAGCGGGTTCAGGCCGGGGACGAACAGCAGGAAGAAGCCCGCGAGGGCGAGCGAGCTCACGATCACGAGCACGACGGAGAGCCCGAAGACCGAGCTGAAGTCGCGGCGGAACTCGATCGCGGGAAGCGAGATCGCCGCCGAGTACAGGAGCGGGGGCAGGATGCCGACGAGGATGATCTCCGGCTCGATGAGCGGGATCTCGACGAACGGCACCGTGCTGACGCCGAGCCCGATGATCACGAGGACGAGGGGGCCGGCGATCTTCAGGCGCGGTCCGATGGCGGTTGCGACGGCGATGACGACGATGCCGAGGATGAGGACGATGAGCGGGTCCATCGCGCGTCAGACCAGGCCCAGGGCACGGACGGCGTCACGCTCCGCGACGAGCTCCGCGACGGACGCGTCGACGTATCGGCGCGCGCGTTCGTCGAGCGCGAGACCCTCCACGACGCGGTAGCCCGATCCGTCGGACAGGACGGGGAAGGAGCACACGAGCCCCTCGGGCACGCCGTACTCCCCGCGGGAGACGACGGCGGCCGAGGTCGGGTCATCCCCGGTGCCGAGCACGTCGTCGCGCACGTGCTCGATCGCGGCGTTCGCCGCGGAGGCGACCGACGACGACCCGCGCACCTCGATGATCTCG
Organism: Microbacterium ulmi; assembly: GCF_011759705.1. Classification (GTDB taxonomy): domain Bacteria; phylum Actinomycetota; class Actinomycetes; order Actinomycetales; family Microbacteriaceae; genus Microbacterium; species Microbacterium ulmi. The sequence continues at coordinate 1,628,339 of NZ_JAAOZF010000001.1, forward strand.
GCGCCGCGCCTGGCGACTCGCGGGATGAACTCGTCGTCGAGCCAGCGGGTCGCGACATCCTGGCCCCCGAGGGCGTCCGCGAGCGCCCTCTCGACCGGGACGCCTCCGACCGTCGCGTGCTCGACGTCGGGGAACTGCGTCGCCGAGTGGTTGCCCCACACCGCGACCCCCCGGATCGCGTCGGGCCGCACGCCGAGCCTCTCCGACAGCTGGCCGACGGCCCGGTTGTGGTCGAGCCGCGTGAGCGCCGTGAAGCGGTCTGCGGGGACATCGGGGGCGGATGCCGCGGCGATCAGCGCGTTCGTGTTGGCGGGGTTGCCGACCACGACGACGCGGACGGCATCGGATGCCCCCGCGTTGATGGCGGCGCCCTGGGGGCCGAAGATGCCCGCATTGGCGGCGAGGAGGTCGGCGCGCTCCATGCCCGGCCCGCGGGGGCGTGCGCCGACGAGCAGCGCGATGTCCGTGCCGTCGAACGCCGTGCGCGCGTCGTCGGTGACGTCGACGCCGTGCAGGAGCGGGAACGCGCAGTCCTGCAGCTCGAGGGCCGCGCCCTGCGCCGCCTTCATGCCCTGGGGGATCTCGAGCAGCCTCAGCCGGACGGGGCGACCGGGTCCGAGCATGTCTCCCGCTGCGATCCGGAACAGGAGTGCGTACCCGATCTGGCCCCCCGCTCCGGTGATCGTCACGGTCGTGGGTTCGTGCGCCATGAGCCGAGCCTATGCCCGGCGGCCGGACGCGAGAGACCCGCGCGACCAGCCGATTTCCCCGCATGCGCGGCATGACCGCGGTAACTTGAGCGCATGACGTTCAACGACAACGCCAGCGTCGGGGGGAACACGGCCAGGCGCAGGGGGCCGGGCGGTGCCATCGCGGCGGGTGGCGGCGTCGCAGGTCTCGGGGCCATCGCGGTCCTGCTGCTGAACCTGTTCACGGGCGGGAACTTCTCGGGGCTGCTGGGCGGGCTCGGCGGCACGCCGCAGGCCGGCGGCGAGGACGCGGTCGTCGCGAACTGCCAGACCGGCGCCGACGCCAACGCGAACGACGCGTGCCGCATCGCCGCGACGCAGCTCGTGCTGGACGGGTACTGGGAGGACCAGGTGCGCGGCTACCGTCCGCCGACGCTCGTGATCGTCGACCAGTCCACCTCGACGCGGTGCGGCACGGCGTCGAACGCCACGGGGCCCTTCTACTGCCCGCCCGAGGAGACGGTCTACATCGATCCGACGTTCTTCGGCATCCTTCGCCAGCAGTTCGGCGCGACGGCGGGCTCGCTCGCGCAGATGTATGTGCTGGCCCACGAGTACGGCCATCACATCCAGCAGATCACCGGCATCATGGACGCCTACCCGAACAACGGCACGGGTGCGACGAGCAACGGCGTGCGCACAGAGCTGCAGGCCGACTGCTTCGCCGGCGCGTGGGTCGCGAACGCCGCCAACGAGAGGGACGCGAACGGCGTCTCGTACCTGCAGCCGCCGACCGAGGAGCAGATCCGCGATGCTCTGGACGCGGCGGGCACCGTCGGCGACGACCACATCCAGGAGCAGTCGGGGGGCTTCGTCAACCCCGAGAGCTGGACGCACGGGTCGAGCGAGCAGCGTCAGCGGTGGTTCGCGACGGGATATCAGAACGGGCTCGGCTCGTGCGACACCTTCGCCGTGTCGGGGAGCGGGCTGTGAGCGGCCCCGCGCATCTCGACGGCATCCTGTATCCGCCGATCGAGCCCTACGAGACCGGCGAGCTCCTCGTCGGCGACGGGAATCGCGTCTACTGGGAGCAGTCCGGCAACCCGCACGGCCGACCCGTCGTGTTCCTGCACGGGGGTCCGGGTGCAGGAACGTCCGACTGGCACCGCCGCTTCTTCGACCCGGATCGCTACCGCATCATCCTGTTCGACCAGCGCGGATGCGGGCGCTCCACTCCGCACGCGAGCACGCCCGACGCCGACCTGCGCCACAACACGACATGGCACCTCGTCGCCGACATCGAGCTGCTGCGGCGCAACCTCGGGATCGACCGGTGGCAGGTCTTCGGCGGTTCGTGGGGGAGCGCCCTCGCGCTCGCATACGCCCAGGCGCATCCGCAGGTCGTGTCGGAGCTCGTGCTCCGAGGGATCTTCACGCTGCGCCGGCACGAGCTCGAATGGTTCTACGAGGGCGGGGCCTCGGCGATCTATCCGGATCTGTGGGAGGACTTCATCGCGCAGATCCCCGTGCTCGAGCGGTCACGGCTGATCGAGGCGTACCATCGGCGCCTCTCCGACCCCGATCCCGCTGTGCACGTCCCCGCGGGCGTCGCGTGGACGACCTGGGAGTCGGCGACGCTCTCGCTGCTGCCGGACCAGGACCGGGTCGCGACGATGGGCGAGACCGCCGCCGCGACCGCCTTCGCGCGCATCGAGAACCACTACTTCATGAACGGCGGATGGTTCGAGGAAGGGCAGCTCATCGCGGGCGTCGACGCGATCCGCGGCATCCCGGCCGTCATCGTGCAGGGCCGATACGACGTCTGCACCCCCATCATGACGGCATGGGACCTGCATCGGGCGTGGCCGGAGGCGGAGCTCGTCATCGTGCAGGACGCCTCGCACGCGGCATCCGAGCCCGGCATCGCGCGGGCGCTGCGCGCCGCGACCGACCGCTTCGCGGGGCGACCCGCCGACGCGGCGGCCGAGCGTGGCGGCGAAGAGGGGCCGGATGATGCCCCCGACGAGGCCGGCGGGCCCCTCGGCCTCGCCTAGCGGCCCGCCGCCCTCCGGTCGGGCCGGGTGCCGCGGACGAGGTCGGCCGCGCGCTCGCCGATGACGATCGCCGCGGCGTTCGTGTGGCCGCGGATGATGGTGGGCATGACCGAGGCGTCCGCGACACGCAGGCCCTCGACACCGCGGACCCGCAGGTCGGGATCGACGACGGATGCCGCATCCTCCCCCATCCGCGCGGTGCCGACGGGGTGGTACAGCGTGTGCGAGTAGCGCCGCAGCGACAGCTCGGCGCGCTCGGCCGGCGTCATGCGCTCGCCCGCCTCCGGCTGGACCCACCCGCCCGTCGTGACGGTCCGCATGGCGTCGGTGTCGAGGATGCGCTCGCACTCCGCGAGGCCCGCGAGCAGGGTCCGCTCGTCCATCCCGTCGGGGTCGGTCAGGTACGCCGGGTCGATGACGGCTTTCGCGGTCGGGTCGGCCGAGGCGAGCCGGATCGTGCCGCGGCTGCGGGGGCGCAGCAGAATCGCGGCGACCGTGACGCCCTCGGCGGGCGTCGGGACGAGCCCTTCGCCGATGTAGGGCGCGGTCGCGAAGATGAGCTCGACGTCGGGCAGCCCGGCGGGCATGCCTGCACGGTCGGCGACCGGCGTGCGGACGAACCCGTAGGCCTCCGCGACGTTGGACGACAGCATCCCCGTGCGCGTCGTGAGGTACCGTGCGAGCTGGCCGGCACTCGTCGCCCTGTGCAGCGTGCCTCCGACGGCTGCGGGCGCGAGGCCGGAGACGAGGTGGTCCTGCAGGTCCGCGCCGACGCCGGGCGCGTCGACGACGAGCGGGATGCCGTGCTCGGCGAGGTGGTCGGCCGGGCCGATGCCGCTCAGCATGAGCAGCTGCGGAGTGTTGACCGACCCCCCGCTGAGGATGACCTCGCGCCGCGCGAGCGCGTGACGCGAGACGCCGTCGATGTCGACGTAGACGCCCGTCGCGCGGGGAGCCGCGGCATCCTCTCGGGAGAACGTGACCCTGCGCACGAGCGCTCCTGTGACGACGCGCAGGTTCGACCGTCGCCGAGCGGGGCGCAGGTAGGCGTCGGCCGTCGAGGCGCGGGCGCCGCGGTGGATCGAGGTCATCGTCTGCGAGAACCCCTGGCCCTCGGGCAGGTTCGGCGGTGTCACGGAGTGGCCGGCCTCGCGTGCCGCCTCGAGGAAGGCTGCCGTGTGCGGCCGGGGGTCGCGCTGGTGCTCGACGGCCTGCGGGCCGTCCGTGCCCTGGGTCGGGTGTGCGGCATCCTGCGTGCGCTCGACGCGTCGGAAGTACGGCACGAGCGATGCCCACGACCAGCTCTCGCCCGCCGTCTCGGCCCACTCGTCGTAGTCGGCCGCGAAGCCGCGGATCCACATCATGGCGTTGAGCGACGAAGACCCGCCGAGCGTCTTGCCGCGGGGCCAGAAGATCGTGCGGTTCTCGAGCGCGGGCTGGGGGACGGTGTCGTAGCTCCAGTCGTAGGGGCCTCGGAAGAGCCTCGTGAACGCCGCGGGGATGTGCAGCTCGGGGGCCCGATCGGGGGCGCCGGCCTCGAGGAGGAGCACAGAGACGGACGGATCCTCGCTGAGCCGAGCCGCGAGCGCGGCTCCCGCTGACCCCGCCCCGACGATGACGTAGTCGGCGTCGAGGTCCACCCTGCGCGCGCTCCTCGGGCCCGCCCTCCCGTCGAGTGTCCACGACACCCGGCCGGGAACGCCCCGAGAGCCGGGTCTCCTGGACGCTCGGGGATCGGCCGCCGCGCGCGTCATGCGCGGAACGCCCGGGCGAGCGTCACGGCGAGCTTCGCCCTGCTGCCGTCGATGCGGAAGCGCGTGAGCCCCTCGCTGACGACCGCGCCCGTGCGCGACGTCACGAACCACGGCGGCTTCGGGAGCGCCGAGAACCGGCCACCGCGCACGGCCGCGCCGGCCGACCGAGGGAAGGGGCGGAACGGGCCGCGCGTCACCGAGCGCTCGACGCCGTCGAGGAGCATCGCGTTGTGCACGACGCCGATGCCGCTCTCGACGTCTCGCAGCGTGCCGCCGGGGAACCCGCCCCACGTCAGGGTGGGGGTCAGGAACCCGAACGCCGTCCACGAGTTGACAGCGATCGCGCCGTAGCGCAGATCGGCGATCGCGCGCTCGAAGCCGCCTCCGAGCGCGGCCTCGGTCGCAGGGTCGATGAGCACGTTCGCGCCGAGCGTGCCGGCGAGCTCGTCGTTCGCGTGCGCGACGGCTGCGTCGAGGAACACCTGGCCGTTGCCGGCGAGCTGGACGACGCCGAGGACGGGCGCGAAGTACTCCGTCGTCTCGATGGCTGACGCGTCGCCGCCCGCGGCGATCTCCACGATCGCGCGGGTGCCGTCGGGCGCCCAGTGCGCGGACGGATAGTCGGATGCCGCGGCCGCGAGCTTCTCGTCACTGCGCGGATACCACGTCGGGCGCGTGGGCGCCCCGTCGTACGCCGTCCGCAGGGCGTCGAGGAACGCCTCGCGCTGAGGCCAGTCCGCGCTGAGGATCACGACCTGCCCCGCGATGCAGTTGTGCCCGCTGTTCTGGAGCCGCATCGTCGTGATGTGCTCCGCATGGAAGCGCAGGTCGGTGTCGCTCCACCGGCCGGGGACGACGATGATCGGCGAGACTCCGCCCAGCTCGGCCGTGATGGGCTTGGCGAGCTGAGGCCGGTTCTCGCGGCGCCGTCGGGCGCCGGCGGGGCCCGTTCCCCACACGATCGCGTCGAAGGTCGGCTTGGCCCCCGTGATGTGCACGTGGTCGATCCCGTCGTGCCGTGTCAGATACGCCCCGACGTCGCCCCCGCCCGTCACGATGCGCACGAACCCCGGCTCGATGAGGGGCGCGAGCGCGCGCTCGAAGACCGGGAGGAGGGCATCCTGCGTCGGGTTGAGCTTGAGCAGCGCCACGCGGTTGAACGCGAGAAGCTCGTAGAGCACGTCGAGGACGGGGATCGACGCGACGTTCCCTGCGCCGAGCACGAGCCCGACGCCGCCCGGCGTCGCGGGGTGCAGCTGCCCGAGCCCTGCGCGGCGGCGGGCCTCGGCATCCGTCACCCCCGGCTCGAACCACACCTCGCCCGTGTATCCCGACAGCAGCAGCCCGTCCAGGGGGTCGAGCGGGAACGTGCGTGCGCGCAGCCGCCCGCCCGGTGCGCTCGCCGTCGTGACGCCGTCGAGGGGGCCCGCGCCCTTCGCGAGCTTCGCGAGGGTCGAGCGGTAGGCGTCGAGCGCGACGAGAACGGCGTAGGGCCCCGAGAGCCACTCCTCGCCGCGGAGGGGATGCCCCGGCTCGAGGCCCTTGGAGGTCGATGCGACGTCGGCCCATTCCTCGGCGACGGCGCCCGTCGCGGCGCGGACCCGCTCGAGCAGGCGACCGCGCTGGTCGAGGGTCAGGTGCGTCCAGGTGCTCGCTCCCGTGCGGAGCGCGTCGATCGCCGCATCGAGCGAGGGGGCGGATGCCGGGACCGCGGCAGCCGCGGCAGGGCGGGGGGAGCGAGGCGCTTCGGCGGCGGACGTCTTCGTGGCCGGCTTCGCGGTGGGTGACACGGCGCTCTCCTTCGGGCGTGGCGTGCGCGGGGCGGGATCCCAGCTTACGTCGCGGCGGTGCTTCCGATCCTGGGACTCGGTGCCGCGGCATCCGCCACCGGGTCCCGATGCCATGATCCGGGATGCCGCGCGCGGCGCATCCCGCAGGGCGGTGCCGGGGCTCAGGCCCCCGTGATCTCGCGGAGCGCGACCGATACGGCGTGCAGGCCGTGGAGCGTCTCGAGGAAGCTCGTCGACAGCGGTGAGAGGCCGATGCGCAGGCCTCCCGGATCGCGGTAGTCGGGGATCACGTCGCGCGACCACAGCAGCGCCGTGACGTCGCGCATCGCGGGGTGGGAGAGGGTCACGTGCCCGCCGCGCAGCGCGGCATCGCGCGGAGAGGCGACCTCCACGCCGAGCGGCGCGAGCAGGGCGTCGGACACCCGCACGGCGAAGCCCGTGAGCGCGATCGACTTCGCGCGTATCGCCGGGACGCCGGCCTCCGCGATCATGGCGAGCGAGTCCTGCATCGCGAGCATCCCGAGGATCGGAGGCGTCCCCGACAGGAATCGCCGCATGCCCGTCGCGGGGAGATACGCCGGCCCCATCGCGAACACGTCGGCGGCGCCCATCCACCCCTGGATCGGCTGGCGGAGGAATGCCTGGCGCCGCGCCGCCACGTACGCGAAGGCGGGCGATCCCGGGCCGCCGCTGAGGTACTTGTACGTGCACCCGACCGCGAGGTCGAACCCCCACGCATCCGCCTCGACGGGCACAGACCCGGCCGAATGGCACAGGTCCCACAGGACGAGCGCGCCCGCGTCGTGTGCGGTGCGGGTGAGGGCGGCGGCATCCGTCAGGTAGCCCGAGCGGTACGCGACGTGGCTCAGGAGCACGACCGCCGTCTCGGGGCCGACGACCGCGGCGAGCGCGTCCGCGTCGACGCCCATGGCGTGATCGTCGCCGCGCCCGCTCGAGGCCGCACCGGCCCGGCCCGCGGAGCCTCCGGGCGTGTGCGCCGAGTCGATCCAGCGCACGCGGCCGCCGCGCTCGGCGGCGATGCCCTCGACAAGATAGCGGTCGGTCGGGAACTCGTCGCGGTCGACCACGATCTCGACGCGGGCCGGATCTGCGGCGAGCTGGGCGTCGAAGGCGCAGCGCAGGAGCTTGTAGAGGAGCACCGTCGTCGAGTCCCCGACGACGGTCTGCCCCGGCGCGGCGCCGATGACCCAGCGCCCGATCGCGTCGCCGATCTCGAACGGGAGGTCCATCCACGACTCGTCCCAGCCGCGGATCAGGCGGCCGCCCCACTCGTCTGTCACGAACCGCGACAGACGATCCGCCGTCGCCTTCGGCGGCCTGCCGAGCGAGTTCCCGTCGAAGTAGACGAGCCACGCCGAGGAGTCGGTCCCGACGAACAGGTCGCGGTATCGGGCGAGCGGATCCGCGCGGTCGAGGTCGATCGCCTCGGCCGCCCACGGGTCAGACGTCATCGCGGATCAGCTCCTCGTCGGGCACGACCGTCGCACGCGAGAGCCACGCGGGGACCTCGTCGAGCGTGCGGGGCGCCGGCCCCGGGATGAACGTCGCGATCGCCGTCGCCTGCTCGCGGCGGGGCCACGGGTCCGTCAGCGCGGCGACGAGGGCCGCGCCGCGCAGGCCCGCGGCATCCATCGCCGAGAGCTCGTCGACCTGGACGCCGGGCACCCGCTCGCCGTTGCCGAGGTCCGTGCCGTACAGCACGGCCCCGCCCGCCGCGACGAAGGCCGCGAGGTTCGCGATCGCACGCTCGCGATCGCCGTCGCCGTGGATCGCGACCGTCGGGATCCAGCGCTGACCGCTCGCGACCGCCTCCCCGATCTCCGCAGGCGACAGCGTCTCCGAGAACGGCGCGTGGGCGAGGGCGTCGACGCCCGCGTCGAGGGCGCGACGGGCCATCCCCATCCCCTCGACGTGCGCGACGACGGGGCGCCCGCGCGTCCGCGCCGCCGCGACGACGGCGCTCAGGGTCGCGGGGTCGAGCACGGGCCCGGCAGCGGCGTTCAGGGCCACCTTGACGACGGATGCCCCGAAGACGGCCTGCTCGTCGACGGCGGTCGCCGCACCGCCCGCGGCACCGGCGTGGAGCGTCGCGTCCGACACCTCGCGCGCGATCTCCGCGGGGGCCCAGGGTCTGCCGATCGGATAGCCGCCCGGCGCCGTCAGGATCGCGCCCGCGTAGGCGACGCGGGGGAAGCCGTCCTTCGGCAGGCGGGCGAGGGCGACGGGATCGCCGCCCAGGTCGAGGACGCCCGCGATGCCGCCCGCGGGGAGGGCATGTGCGTCGATGAGGTGCAGATGCACGTGGTGGTCGACGAACGGGGGAAGGGCGACGCCGTGCTCGCCGGTCAGGGCGCGACGGCAGGGCGCGGCATCCTGACCCACGAGGTCGCGCAGCGCGAACGGGTCGATGTGCGTCATCCCGCTCGGCCCCCTGGAGCCGCGTCCTCGAGCTCGGTCCTCACGGCGAACAGCTCGGGGAAGAACGTCAGCTCGAGCGCGCGCTGCAGGAACGGCACGCCGCTCGAACCGCCCGTGCCGACCTTGAAGCCGATGATGCGCTCGACCGTCTTGAGGTGCCGGAACCGCCAGAGCTGGAAGTTGTCCTCGAGGTCGACGAGCTCCTCGCAGGTCTCGTACGCGGCCCAGTGCTGCGCCGGATCCTCGTAGATCGCGGCGAAGATCGGCACGAGCCCGGGCGTGAACTCCCACGCCTTCGTGACGTCGCGGCCGAGCACGGCATCCGGGATCGGGTAGCCGGCGCGCGCGAGCATGCGCAGGAACTCGTCGTAGAGGCTCGGGGCCTCGAGCGCGGCCCGCACGAGAGCGAGGTTCTCGGGCTCGGCCTGGAAGACCCTGAGCATGCCGGCGTTCTTGTTGCCGAGCGTGAACTCGACGGCACGGTACTGCGCCGACTGGAATCCGCTGGCGTTCCCGAGCACGCCGCGGAACTGGGCGTACTCCGCGGGGGTCAGGGTCGCGAGCACCGACCACTGCTCGGTCAGCGTCCTCTGGATGTGCTTGACCCGCGCGATGCACTTGAGCGCAGGCGCGAGCTGATCGTCGCGCAGCAGCCGGCACGCCGCCGACAGCTCGTGGAGCACGAGCTTGAGCCACAGCTCGGTCGTCTGGTGCTGCACGATGAACAGCAGCTCGTCGTGGTGCTCGGGATCGGAGAGCGGATGCTGCGCCGCGAGCAGCGTGTCCAGCTCGAGGTACCCGCCATAGCTCATGCGGTGCGAGAAGTCGGTGACGACCGACCCCTCGATCGCCCGGGTGTTGCGCGCGACGCCCTCTCCCACGGGCCAAGCCTAGTGAGAGAGGCCCGCAGCGTCAGTCCCCCGCTCGCAGCGCTCCGATGTCACAGGCGGCTGTCGACGAGCGCTGCGAGGGTGCCGATGGACTCGAAGGCGTCGCCCGAGACGTCGTCGGGGTCGAAGACGAAGCCGAAGCGGTCTTCCAGCGCGGCGATCAGCTCGAGGACCGCGAGGGAGTCGAGCTCGGGCAGCGCTCCGAACAGCCTGGTGTCGGCGTCGAGGGTTCGCACGTCCAGCTCGAGGACGTGCGCGACGACCTCCGAGACCCGGCCGACAGTCGTGTCCGTCATCATCTCTTCCTCTTCTCTCTCGTTCAGACGACCATCTCGGCGGCGTCAGGGTGACTCAGGAATCGCGTGGGGCTGGCGGTGAGGCCGTACGCGCCCGCGTGGAAGATCGCGACGAGGTCGCCGACGTCGACCGCAGGCAGCGCCACGTTGCGCCCCAGGAGGTCGAGCGGCGTGCAGGAGCATCCGACGATCTCGGCCTCCTCCGCGTCGTGCGCTTCGCCCGCGTGCGTCGCGCTCACGATGGGGAAGTTCCGGCGGATGACCTGCCCGAAGCTTCCCGCCGCCGCGAGCTGGTGATGCAGGCCGCCGTCGACGACGAGGAACGTCTTTCCTCGTGAGACCTTCTTGTCGATGATGCGGGTCACGTAGACGCCGACGGGCCCGACGATGTAGCGGCCGAGCTCGACGACGAACGTCGCACCGCCGAGCCCCGCCTCGCGGCCTTCCCGGACCGAGACGGCGAGCGCGTCTCCGACGGCGTCGACGTCGAGCGCCTCGTCGGCGTCGAAGTACGGGATGCCGAAGCCGCCGCCGATGTTGACGTACCGCACGGGCTCGGGCGCCCCCCGTGCCAGCTCCGCGATCAGCCGGATCGTCTCCCGCTGGGCCTCGATGAGCGCGTCAGCGATGAGGTTCTGGGATCCCGCGAAGAGGTGGAAGCCGACGAACTCGGCGTCGGCCTCGCCGATCTCGGGGAGGATCTCGGGCACCTCCTCGGCGTCGATGCCGAACTGCTGCGGTCCGCCCGCCATCCGCATTCCCGACCCCTTCACGCCGAACGGGGGATTGATCCGGACCGCGACCCTCGGTCGGACGCCGACGTCTGAGGCGACCGCGACGGCGCGGCGCAGCTCTCGGCGCGACTCGAGCTCGATCGTGACGCCCGCGGCGATGGCCGCCCTGAGCTCGTCGTCGGTCTTGCCGGGCCCCGCGAAGCTGATGCGGTCGGCTCGCGTGGGGGTGTCCAGCGCTACGCGCATCTCGGCGGCCGAGGCGACGTCGAAGCGATCGACGAGCGGGGACAGATGCTGCACGATCGCGGGCATCGGGTTCGCCTTGACGGCGTAGCTCAACTGGACATCGTCCGGGAGCGCGTGACGGAGCCGCCCCACGCGTGCAGTGAGCTGCGAGCGGTCATAGGCGAACAGCGGAGTTCCGCCGGCTCGCAGCGCGAGGAGGGACACGCGGGTTCCGCCGACCCCGAGCTCGCCGTCCTCGACGCCGAAGCTTCTCACCAGGTCCTCGATGTTGCTCATCCGTGCTCCTCACGCAGTCGCGCCCTGTCGTACTTTCCGTTCGGGTTGCGGGGAAGGTCGTCGACCGCGACGACGACCTCGGGGACCATGAAGCCCGGGAGCTCGACGCGCAGCGCCGCACGCAGTGCGGTCACGTCGACCGGCGCTCCCGCACGCGCCACGATCATCACGATCCGCTGCCCGACGGCGGGATCGTCTCGTCCCAGCGCGACCGCCTCCGTGACGAGGCCCGTCGACAGGGCCGCCTCTTCGAGCTCCGTCGGGCTGATCCGGTAGCCCGAGTGCTTGATCATCTCGTCGGCACGCGCGACGAAGAAGAGGTAGCCGTCCTCGTCGCGCACGACGGTGTCGCCCGACCAGACCGCCCGCTCCGGGATCCTCCACGCGGCGGCCTGCGAGCCGGGCGGCCACGGGCGGAACCGCTCCGCCGTGCGCTGCGGATCGTTCCAGTAGCCGAGGGCGACGAGGGCGCCGCGGTGCACGAGCTCTCCGGGCTCTCCCGGGTCGCACTCCGTTCCGTCGGCTCGCAGCACGAGGACCTCGGCGTTCGGGATGGCGCGTCCGATCGAGTCAGGTCGGCGATCCACCTCGCCGGGCGGCAGATACGTCGACCGGAACGCCTCCGTGAGGCCGTACATGAGGAAGACATCGGTGTGCGGAAGCTGTCGGCGCAGACGGTCGAGGGTCGCGCGCGGCAGTCGGCCTCCCGTCGTCGCGATGCGCCGCAGCGACATCGTCGCGGGGGACCAGTCCTGCTCGGCGAGCTGGCTCCACAGCGGCGGCACCCCGGTGATGGCTGTGACGCCGTGGCGCACGCACGTGGCGACGACATCGCGCGGAAGGAGATAGTTGATCAGCACGACGTGGGCTCCGGCCGCGAAGCCCGTCGTGAGCTGGCTCAGGCCCGCGTCGAAGCTCAGGGGGAGAACCGCGAGGATGACGTCGTCCTGCGTGTTCCCGAGGTAGGTGTTGACGCTCTCGGCGCCCGCCAGGAGGTTCCGATGCGTCAGCGCGACCCCTTTGGGGCTGCCCGTGCTGCCGGACGTGTAGATGATCGCGGCGAGATCCGAGTCGATGACGTCGGGCAGCCGCGTCGCGGGGGAGTCGGCAAGGGGCCAGGAGTGCACCGCGAGCCGCCCGTCCTCGGTGGCGGCATCCGAACCGAGCAGGATCACATGCGCGAGGGGTGAGCCGTCCGGGAGAGCAGACCCGAGGGCGGCCCAGCGCTCGACCGAGGTGACGAGCACGGTCGCGCCGCTGTCGCCCACGATGTGTGCGACCTGTCTGGGCTTGAGCACGGGGTTGACGGGCACGAACGCGGCTCCGGCCGCCGCGATGCCGAAGAGCGCCACGACCGTCTCGAGCCGCTTCTCGAGGAACACCGCGACGCGGTCGCCGCGCTCGAGCGGGAGTGCGACGAGGGCGCGAGCGAGTCGATCGGCGGCGTCGGCGAGCTCCGCATAGGCGAGTGCGCCGGCCGGCGCGGAGAGTGCGATCCGATCGGGTGCGCTGTGGGCGGCGATCCTGAGCAGCTCTGCGATCGAGGAAGGCATCGGCGGTCCTACCTCGCCCAGATGAGTGGGCTGTAGAGCTCGTCCAGCTCGCTCTCGGGAACGTGCGCGCTCTTGAACTGGCGGGGCACGGACGGTGCCGCGCGTGCCCAGGGCACGGGGCCGCCGATCGTGCGCAGCTCCGCCACGGTGAACAGCGATCGATGCCGCAGCAGCACGTGCCACAGCACGCGTGACAGCGAGGCGCGGAAGACCGGGATGTCGCTCACATGGAGCAGGCGAGCCCGTGACAGTCGTCCGGGCGAGGCCCGGTGGACGATGTGGCTCGTCTTCGCGCCGTCGACGACGACGAGCTGCGCGATGCCGGGAATCCCCTGATGATCGCGGAAGACTCTGGCGTCGCGACCGCGCAGGGTGGCGGCGATCCGCTCGGGATCCGTGATGATCCTGACCCCGCGGCGCAGGGCGGGCGGCCGCAGGTTCCAGATGCTGAGCGCCCGCGTGTCCATGTCGTCGAACCCGAATCGGCGATTGATCGGGCGGACCTGGGGGAAGGGGCTGTAGTCGGTGAACACGTCGACGTCCTGCGCGAGAAGCGCGCGGAACAGGAGGAGGCTCTGGAGGCGGTACGGCTCCTGGACATGCCACGAGCCGAGATGGCAGACCGTGTGTCCGTCGCGGGTGTCGCCGTAGGTGGCCAGGAACACGCCGGCGACGATCCCGTCATCCCTCCGCAGCTGGAATCCGAGGTTGGGCGGACTCGAGTCCGACGCCCATCGGAGCGCGTCCTTCCACTGCTGCGGCGAGCGCAGGCTGTCGCCCGTGGCGACCAGGTACTCGGCGATCGCGTCGATGTCCGACACGGTCACGGGTACGACCGTTGCAGTCATTCGACCACTCCCCAGCGGTGGACGCCCGGCGAGCGGGCGACACTATGACGCCTTCATCGTACGAAAACGAGGGAGATCGCGATAGGCCCGTCTCGCGTCCGCGGCGGACGACCGGCGCGCGCCCCTGCGTCAGATCAGGGCGAGCTCCCGCAGCTTCGACTCGACGTCCGCGTTCGACGGCTCGACGTGATGCGTCGAGTCGGGGTAGACGACGACGGGGATGTTCGTGCGGCCCGAGATCTCGCGTGCGACGTCCGCGGCGGCGGGCTCGGCGACGAGGTCGACGTAGTCGTATGCGACGCCCAGCTCGTCGAGCTGCTTCTTCGTGCGGATGCAGTCGCGGCACCAGTCGGCGCCGAACATCGTGATCGTCGCGGTCGAGTCAGGAGAGGTCATGCCTCCATTCTCGTGCATGAATCGTGGGGGAACGCTGAGCGGACGCGTGCACGCCGGCGCGCCGCGTATACCGCACGAGCGCGATCCTGTTCGCCCGTGCGTTTCGCCGCGGGGCCATGACGTGCGACCATTTACAGAAGTCGGCATGGGGACCGACCGGATCGGCGACAGGGGACCGTCATCGAACTTTCCATCATCGTGCCGACGTTCAACGAGGCACCCAACGTCGCGGAGCTCGTCCGTCGCGTCGCCCTCGCCGTCGAGGGCGTCGACGCCGAGATCATCTTCGTCGACGACAGCACCGACGACACCCCCGACGTCGTCCGGCAGGTGGCGGCATCCGCCCCTCTTCCCGTGCGGCTCATCCACCGTGACGAGAAGACCGGAGGCCTCGGGGGCGCCGTCGTCGAGGGGTTCGCGGCCGCGGCATCCGACTCGTGCCTCGTCATGGACGGCGACCTGCAGCATCCGCCCGAGAAGATCCCCGAGATGGTCGAGCGTCTGAGCCGAGGCGACGTCGACGTCGTCGTCGCGTCGCGCTACGCCGGGGGAGGAACCGCGAGCGGACTCGCCGATCGCACCCGCGTGCTGGTCTCGAAGGTGTCGACGGCTGTGACGAAGGCGATGTTCCCCGTCAAACTGCGCGATGTCACCGACCCGATGACGGGCTTCTTCCTCGCCGACCGGCGTGTCATCGACCTCGATGGGCTGAAGCCCCGCGGGTTCAAGATCCTTCTCGAGATCCTCGCCCGCAGGGCTTTCCGCATCGCGGAGGTGCCGTTCGACTTCGCCGACCGTCACGCGGGCGAGTCGAAGGCGTCGCTGCGCCAGGGCATGCACTTCCTCACGCAGCTCGCGGCGCTGCGCTTCGGCAAGATGTCGATGTTCGCCGTCATCGGCGGGCTCGGAGCCCTCGCCAACGTCCTCATCGTGTGGGTGCTGACGATGCTCGGCGTCAACTACATCGTCGCGGCCGTCATCGCGGCCGAGGTGACGATCGTCGGCAACTTCCTGCTCATCGAGCGGTTCGTCTTCCAGGACATGCGCGGGCAGGCGTCGGGCGCGTGGTCGCGCTTCGCGAAGTCGTTCGGGTTCAACAACGCCGAAGCCGTCATCCGCATCCCCATCGTCGCGCTCATGGTCGAGTCGGGGCACATCTCGAGCGTCATCGCGACCGCGATCACGCTCGTCGTCGCGTTCTTCGTGCGGTTCGTGTTCCACTCGCTCGTCGTGTACGCGCCGCGCAAGGCCGACAAGGACGCCAAGCCCTCGCCGGTCCGCGACGCGATCGAAGACCTCGACCGCCAGGCGATCCAGCCGGGCGAGCTCTAGAGGCGGCGCCCGATCAGGCGACGCAGGCGCCGTCGCACTCGCGCAGTCGGACGGTGGTCAGGCGACGGCCGCCGGATCCGACGCCTGCGTCGCGCTCGACGACACCTGCGGCGTGCGGCGTGCGGCCGCGAGGACGGATGCCGCGATCGCGGCGATCCCGACGGCCATCACGAGCAGGTAGTGCCACGGGGAGCTGCCTCCCACCTCGTTGACGGGCGTGAGCCGGAAGGTCACCACCCAGAAGAGGCCGAGCAGCGCGACCATGACGACAGACGTCCACCGCCGCCGGTCGCTGAGCGCGTGCGCCGCCCACACCCACAGGAGCGGAAGCACGAGCAGCCGGTAGGACAGGTGGGACAGCGGGAGCAGGAGCGTGACGGCGGCGACGAGGTTCCACATCGAGAGGGAGTCGTCGCCCGGACGCCACAGGATGAGCGCGATCAGCGCGATCACCCCGATCGCGAGCGCCCACGAGATGATCGCGCCCAGGACGGGCGCCTCGACGAGCGGCTCGATGTTGCCGGAGTCGGTGAACAGGTGGCCGCCGATGCCCCACACGGAGAACGGGACGAGGTCGAGCCGGCTGATGACGAGCGACTTCTCGAACGCCTCCACGAGCGTGGCGGGTCCCGATACGAGCGCGACGACGAGCAGGCCCACGGCACCGGTCGCGACTGCGGCGACGACGGACCACGCCCTGCGGGGCGCTCCACGCCGGAGGAGCCACAGCCCGATCATCGCGGGCCACGTCTTCAGCAGGGCTGCGAGAGCGAGCGCCACCCCTGACAGCGCGGACTGCCGGAACGAGGCGAGCAGCACCGCGAGCGCCAGCAGCAGCATCAGGAAGAAGTCCGTCTGGCCCAGCCACTGCTGGATCACCGTGACCTGGTTGTACATGATCGTGACCAGACCCAGGCCCCATACGAGGGGAGCCCGCCAGCCCTTCAGAGCGCCGCGAAGCGCGACGACCGTCGCGGTCACCGCGCCCCACGCCGATGCGATCGACGCGGCCGTCCAGGGCACGATCGCGGCGTCGAAGTCCGGGAACAGCAGGAGGATCCACGCCAGGAAGGGAAGGTACGTGTACTCCGGCGCCTCGTAGACGCTTCGCCCGGCGCGCGCGTGATCGGCGGCATCGACGAACGTCCGCAGATCGATTCCGAGCACGGCGAGTCCCGACACGGCGTCGTTGAACCGGATGACGCTCAGAGTGAGTGCGACCGCCACGACGACGACCCACAGCGTCACGACCGTGACGCGTGCATAGAGCTGCTTCCGTTCCACTCGAGACCCCCCAGAGATCCGTGCCGGCTGCGAGCCGCGTACGACAACACCCTAGGTGAATCGTCTCGCCGGGGATGCCCCGACCTCGTCCAGGCCGTGCAAGGGTCGTTTCGGCGTCCAGCCGGGCACTAGTCTTGATCCGGTCCGAGCTCACGAACCGAAATGCACCTGATGGCCGACCTCTCGCGTACGACCACCGCCGCGGTTCGCCGTCGCCGTGCCCCTCGCCGTCGAAGGTCTCTGCGGTGACGGGCGGCGTCCTGGCCGCGGCCGCGGGCGGGTCGGAGCCCCTCGCCGGACCGATCGTGGTGGCGCTGCTCGTCATGATCATCGTCGCCTGCGCTGTCGCGATCACGATCGTCTGGCGCTGGATGCCGCGGAGGATCGTCGAGCTCGTCCCGCAGCTCGCAGACGCGTCCGCGCTGCTGCAGGCGCGCGTGTGGGCGACGTTCGTCCTCGTCGCAACGATCATCGGCGCGGTCCCGATCCTCCTGGCGAGGAGGGAGAGCACTCTGGGCTACGCGCTCCGGGCTCTTCGACCGACGGAGATCGGCGATTCGTGGGCTCCCATGTTCGAAGCACTGGACAGTCTTGTCCACCGACCCGGAGTGCCCGTCTACGATGCCGTCTGGGAGACCGGGTACAAGTTCCAGTACCCGCTCATGTCCGTGCTGCCGGTGGATCCACTCATCAGGTTCTTCGGCATGGACAGGGAGGCGTTCCACGCGAGTCTCAACGTCGCGTCGTGGATCGCGTTCGCGGTGCTCGGTGCACTCACCGCGGTGCTGTGGGCGCGGCTGCACGGTCCGCGAGACGCCGCGTTCTGGCAGGTCGTGCCACCGCGATCGCTCATCGTGCTGGCACCGGCCGGCATCCTCGGCGCCATGGTGTTCTTCCCCATCACGCGCGGTCTTCACCTCGGGCAGATCCAGACGACGCTGACGGTGCTCGTCGGCATCTCGCTGCTCGCATGGTGCACGGGCAACAAGGTCGTCGCGGGCATCGCACTCGCGCTGTGCTGCATCGTCAAGCCGCAGTGGGTGATCATCGCCCTGTGGGCGCTCCTGCGGCGCGAGTGGCGCTTCGTCATCGCAGGCGTGGTCACGGCGGGCGCGGCATTCGCCCTCTCGATCGTCGTCTACGGGGTGGAGCAGGTGCTCAGCTATGCCGACCTGCTCCTGCGCCTGGGATCCAGCGGTGAGACGTTCTACGCCAACCAGTCCGTGAACGGGCTGCTCAACCGCTTGCTCTTCAACGGCGAGAGCCTTCACTTCAGCCACTCCGAGCTCGCCCCCGACCACCCCGTCGTGGCGGCGGGCACCGCGATCTCGGTCGTGGTGATCCTCCTGTTCGCGCTGCTGTGGCGGGTGCGATCGTCGCCCACGACGCTCGATCTGTCGACCGCGGTTCTCAGCCTCACGATCGCCGCCCCGATCGCGTGGGAGCACCACTACGGCGTCGCCTACGCCGTGTTCGCGGTCCTGATGGTCGCGCAGTTCCGGGAGGGCAGCCCCGGGCGACCCGTCATCGTCTTCACCGGGATCGCCTATGTGCTGATCAGCCAGAACCTCTTCCCGATCGTGAACGCCACGCATGACTCGGGGTGGAACATCCTGCAGTCGTACATGTTCTTCGGCGGCATCATCCTGCTCGCGCTCCTGTACGTCCAGTCCGCCCGCGCGCAGTCCGTCGAGCTCCCCGCGCGCCGGATCTCGGTGCCCGCGCCGATCGGAGACCCCGCCGCATAGCGCGCGCCGCGCCCCCGTCGGGTCGCTGTGAGGAGAACGCGCTAATTGCCGATCAGGGTGGCGCCGAGCCAGACGAGCGCCAGCAGCCCGATCACGAGAAGGCTGATCGGGCTGCGCACGGCGTAGACGAGCGGATCGTCATGCATCTCGCCGCGGATCGTGACGAGCCAGGCCCGCGCGACCCAGTAGAGCAGGAGCGGCACCGCGATCCACAGGAGCTGCGGGATCGCGTACTCGGCGAAGCTTCCGCTCGAGTCGAGGTAGAGGATGAAGACCAGGATCGCGATGAGGTTCGACGCGACCCCGAGCGCCATCACGAGGTCCGAGTCGTCGCGCCCGTACCCGCGCGCCCGCCCGATGCTGCCCGACTGGTACAGCTCCGCGTAGCGCTTGATGAGCGCCAGGCCGAAGAAGAAGAACACGGAGAAGGCCAGGAGCCAGACGGTGGGCACGACCGAGATCGCGATGCAGCCGGCGACGAGCCTCCACGTGTAGAGGAGGGCGAGGACGGTGACGTCGATCATCGGCTTGCGCTTGAGCCACAGCGAGTAGAGGTTCGTCGCGACGACGTACGCGATCAGCGTGACCAGCAGCAGGAGGTTGACGGAGGCTGCGATGGCCAGCGCGCCGATGGCGAGCAGCACGCCGACGACGGCCGCCTGCGGTATCGGGATGACTCCTGCCGCGATCGGCCGGTTGCGCTTGCTCGGGTGGGCGCGGTCGGCGTCGAGGTCCGCGAGGTCGTTCCAGATGTAGACGGCGGACGCCATCAGCGAGAACGCAGTGAAGGCGAGGACGGAGTGCAGCAGCGAGGAGCCGTCGATCAGCTCGTGGGATGTCAGCAGCGGCACGAACACGAGCAGGTTCTTGGCCCATTGATGCACCCGCAGCTGCTTGACCCACGCTCGGCCGAGTGAGACCCGCGACGTCGTGAGATGGGTCGTCGGGATGCCGAGGAGCGCCAGTCTGCGGTTCACGGCCGGTGTGGTGTCGACCGCGATCGCTCCGGCGGACGCGCGCCACACGTCGAGATCGGCCTCGCTGTCGCCCGCATAGGTCCACGGGCGCTCGCCCTGCTGCTGCTGGATCGACGCGGCCTTCTGCGACGACTTCTGATTCGGTCCGCCGGACTCGGTCGCGATGACCGAGTCGAAGATGCCGAGGTGTTCGGCGACGTGATGCGCGTAGCGCGATGCCGCGGCGGTGGCGAGGACGAGCTCTGCGCCGTTGCTCTTCCGCGTCTCGAGCTCGTCCAGGACCTCCTTTTTGTAGGGGAGGAGCGTCGTTGTCAGCGGCACACGCTCCGCCAGCCTCGTCTTGAGGGTCACGGGCCCCTTGAGGGCCCACCACGCGACGCGGACGGCGCCGAGCGGCGTCCGAAGCGTGTGTCGGATGGCTGCCTCCCACAGGAGGTCGCCTCGGATCAGGGTTCCGTCCAGATCGACGGCGATCGTCTCGGGCATGGGTCTCCGCGGTGCTCGGTCGGGCAGGTGGTCGATCTCGGACGCCGGACTACTCAAGGCTCGCCCCGTCATGTGGAGGGTCGGGATGCAGGGGCTCGGGTCGCGCCACGAAGACCCACTTCGTGTAGACGACGTACCTGAACGCCGTGGCCACCGCCTGCCCGATGACCGTGCCCCACAGATTGTCCGACGCGATGTCGTCGAGGCCGAGGATCGTGCGCGAGAACCAGAGGCATCCCATGTGGAGGACCACCGCCACCGCGTTCGCCGCGATGAAGCGGCCGACCTCCGCCGTCGACAGGGGAGCGGGGCGGTCGCGATAGGTCCACAGCTTGTTGCCCACGTACGAGACCGCGAGGCTCGTGAGCAGCGAGATCGCCTTGGCGACGAGCGGGTACTCGAAGAGGGGTCCCTCGCCGCCCCAGAACACCAGTGCGTTGTAGAGGACCGCGTCGACGACGAAGCCGACGAGCCCGATGACGAGGAACTGTGATCCGCGGCGCAGGTGGCGCGTGACAAACCCGGCCCGCACGATAGACGTCCCCCCGATCCGCCGTGAGAGGGCAAGCGTACCGTGTGGGGTCGAGCGCTCCGCGTCGTCCGTCGCGCGCACAGGCGCCATGGGCTAGGCCCGCCGATCGGCGGGGAGCGCCCCCGCGCCGCCCCGCAGCGCGGCGGCGGCGACCGACACCCCCAGCGTGAGGAACGCGACGACCATGATCGCGATGTACTGCGTCGGAGCCCCGGCATCCTGATTGTCCAGAGCGGGGAGGCGGAAGGTGGAGAGCCAGAACACGACGCTGACGACCGCCGCCGACACGATCCAGGGATCCTTCGGGCGTCGCATCGCGTAGGCGATCCACACCCAGACGAGAGGCAGCATCAGGAGCCGGTACCACAGGTGGGAGACCGGAAGGAGCAGCACGAGCGCCGACGCGACGTTCCACATCGCGAGCGAGTCGGTGCCGGGCCGCAGCAGCGCGACGACGAGCGCTGCGCACACCGCGAGCGCGAGCGCCCACGCGACGACGGTGCCGAGCAGGGGCGCGTCGACGAGCGGATCGACGACGCCGGAGTCGGCGAAGAGGTGACGCCCGACTCCCCAGACCGAGTAGGCGAGGAGCTGCTGCTCGCTGAAGTCCTGCGTGCGCGCGATCCACTCGCCGAGCGTCTGCGGACCGGCGACGATGACGACGACGAGGATGGCCACGAGACCCGTCGAGATCGCGGCGATGAGGGAGCGCCAGCGGTGAGGAGCCCCCCGGCGCAGGAGCCACAGCCCCATCCCGGCGGGCCACGTCTTCAATGCGGCGCCGATGCCGAGCACGACGCCCGACAGCGCGCTCTGACGCAGGGAGGCGAACAGGACGGCGAGGGCCGTCGTCAGCAGGATGAACGTGTCGTTCTGGCCGAGCCAGAACTCGAGCGAGATGACCGTGCTGTACAGGCTCGTGAAGATGCCGACACCCGCGACGACCGGTCGCTGCCACGGGCGCAGCGACCCCCAGAGCGTCGCCGTGACGGCCGCGACGGCTCCCCAGCAGGCGAGCAGCGACGCGATCGTCCACGGGCCGACCGCCTCGGCGACGCTCGAGAAGGGCAGCAGCGCCCACGCGATGAAGGGCAGGTACACGTATGCGGGGGCGTCGTAGACGCTGCCCCCCTCGCGGACGTGGGCGCTCGCCTCGAGGAACGTGCCGAGGTCTATCCCCGTGTCGCCCGCGATGGCGTCGCGATACCGCTGATAGCTGAGGACCAGGCCGATCGCGATCGCGATGCCCCAGAGCACGATCGTGGTCGCCCGCGTACGCCGAGTATCGCTCATGGCCGTGTCCTCCCCAGAACGACGACGGATGCTGTCGCCGGCAAGCGGCAGGTTACCGCATCCTCGCTACACTGAGGTTCCTGCCGACGCGGGACGCGGCGGTGACTGGGGAAGCGATGGGACGCGACGACCGATCGTCCGCGCGCCGACGGCGTGCCGGGCCGGGACGAGCGGCGCCGCCGACATGACCGGGGTGGGCTCGAGATCCGTTCGCAGCGCCCTGTTCGCGGTCGCCCTCGCGACCGTGTACGCGCTCGCCGTGCTGACTCCGGTCGGGCAGGGACTCGACCAGATGAGCCTCGGGCTTCACGAGTGGATGGGCGCGTGGGCGGTGCCGCTGGGTGCCGCACGCACACCCGTGCTGCTGCTGAGCCTGCTCGGCGCCGGCATCGCGATCCTGCGCGCGCTCGTCGCCCGGCGGGTCGCCCCCGCGCTCACGGCGGCCGCGGCGATCCTCGTGATCGCGCTTCTGAACCCGCTTCTGCGCGACGTCGTGCTCGTCCGCCCCCGGTACTTCGACGACGCGGGCTTCGCCTCGAACACCTTCCCGAGCGGGCATGTCGCGCTGACGGTCGCCGCGTGCGTCGCGATCGTCGCGCTCGCGGCGCGTCCCCTGCCCGGCGACGTGGTCGGGCTCCTCGGCCTGGTCCCCCTCGTCGTCGCCGTCGGCTCGGTCGCGGGCTTCGCCCATCGCGTCGGCGACGTCGTCGGCGGGGCCCTCCTGGCCGGATGCCTCACCCAGTGGATCGCCGGAACGGGCATCCCCGCACCTGCGAGAAGGCGGGCGGCCGTCGTCGCGGCCGTCGCGACGGCCGTGATCGTCTCTCTCGCAGGCCTCGCGCTGCTGCTCGCCCGATGGGGTGCGAGCCATGCCGGCGCCGCGCTCTACGGCGTCGCGATCGTCGCCGTCTCGGCTGCGGCGATCGCCGCGGTCATGGCTGCGGCTCCCCGACCTCCTGCTGCGGCTCCTGGGACTGCTGGGGCTCCGACGCGCTCGGGGGCGTCCCCTGAGCCGGCCGCGGCAGGTGAAGCCACGCAGGCCGATCGAACAGACCGGGAACCCGGCCGATCAGACGGTAGCTGAGCAGACTCGTCGGAATCGCGATCGCCGTCAGCGCAGGGATCACGAACGGCACGAGCACCGATGGGAACACGGGGATGAGAGAGAGCAGGTAGTACGCGAGCGCAAGCACGTAGAAGTGCTGCAGATAGACGGGAAGCGTCCGCGATCCGAGCTTCACGAGCCAGCCGAACCCGGGGACGTGCGTGAGCAGGATCGCGGCGCTGCACCCCGCGAGGATCGAGAGGGAGCTCAGCGTGAACCACATCGGGAGCGTGCCCTCCCAGCCGAACCTTCTCGCGGCCAGAGTCAGGACGGCGTACACGGCGGGCGCGATGAACAGTGTAGGCATGCGGATGCGGGGAACGATCGCGACCAGTCGCGGGCCGAGGAAGACCGCAAGCAGGAAGAAGAAGAAGTACTCCCCGACCTTCGTCCACTCGGACGATCCGAACCAGATGACCTCGGCGTGGAACAGGAGCGACAGGACGGCGGCACCTGTCAGCTGGAGCCAGACGGGCAGGCGCCTGATGCACCACGCGACGAGGAAGTACACGATGAGCGCGTAGATGAACCACGTCGCCGGGTTCGGCTGGATGATCATGAGCGGCAGCGGCCACCAGCCGGGCGCCCCCGTCTCGGCCACGAACGGGAAGAGCTGGGCGGCGAACACGCCGATCGTCGACCAGAGCAGATAGAGCCAGATCAGGCGGAAGAGGCGATCGTCGATCAGCCGCGGCAGGGTCTTCGCGAGGGCGCGAGACGAGAAGATCCCGGCCGTGAAGAAGAACAATGGCATCCGGAAGGTCTCGAGCGTCGAGAAGTAGCCGAGCCATTTCCAGTCGGGGATCGCGCTGAAGTCGTCGAACGTGGCGTGCAGGAAGACGACCAGGATGATCGCGATGCCCTTCGCGGCATCCACCCATGCTTCACGAGGCTTGCCCACAGACGACGTCCCCATAGCCAGCACCCCCAGCCGGGCCTCCCACAGGCCCGCGGCTCGATCATAGGGCGGATCCGGACCGTTGACGACGTCGGATCAACGCCCGTCCTCGTCGCGGTTCTCGCGCGTGCTCGATTCGTCGGGCAGATAGGCCGCAGCCTGGAGGCGGAAGAGCTCGGCGTAGACGCCGTCGGCCGACATGAGCTCGTCGTGCGTGCCAGATTCCGCGATGCGCCCTTCGTCGAGCACGTAGATCCGGTCGGCGTTGCGCACGGTCGAGAACCTGTGCGAGATGACGATCGCGGAGCGCCCCTCGAGCGAGTCGCGCAGCGAGGAGAACAGCTCGAACTCGGCGCGGGGATCGAGGGCTGCCGAGGGCTCGTCGAGCACGACGAGGGGGGCGTCCCGGTAGAACGCACGCGCGATCGCGACACGCTGCCACTGCCCTCCCGACAGGTCGCTGCCTCCTTCGAAGAGCCGCGTGAGGGGCGTGTCGTAGCCGGCGGGCAGGGCGGAGAGGAAGGCGTCGGCCCCGGATGCCGCAGCCGCTGCGCGCACGCGCTCCTCGTCCGGCTCTCGCTCTGGACGGCCGAAGGCGATGTTGGTGCGGCCGTCCAGCGCGTACCGGACGAAGTCCTGGAAGATGACCGCGGTGCTCGCCCGCACGGCGCCCGCCGGCAGGTGCGCGACATCCGTCCCGTCCCACTCGACGCGGCCCGCATCGAGCGGGTAGAGCCCCGCCATGATCTTCGCGAGGGTCGTCTTGCCCGACCCGTTCTCGCCGACGAGCGCGACGACCTCGCCGCGCCCGATCCTCATGCTGACGCCGTCGATCGCGGGGGTCTCGCGGCCGGGATACGTGAACGCGACGTCGTGGGCTTCGATCGACGTGAACTCGAGCGGCTCCGCGGCCGCGTCGGCATCCGGATCGGCGGGCGACAGCGCGACGAACGCGTCCATGTCGTCGATGAACAGCCCGGACTCGAAGATCGTCTGGATGCCTCCTGTGAGCGACTGGACCTGAGAGGCCAGCATCCGGACCGCCACGAGGGCTGCTCCCGCGGACGCGACGTTCAGGCCGCCGATCGAGATCAGCCAGACGAGGATCAGCAGGGTCGCCCCGAGGACGACCGCCGAGACCAGCTGCCCTGCGACGTTGAGCGCGCCGCGCCCGCGCAGGTGGACGGTGAGGTCCGCGAGATAGCGCGCATAGAGCGCGTCGAACCGCGCACGGAGGTTGCCTGCCAGGCCGAACGCGCGCACCTCCTTCGCCTCGTCGCGTCCCGTGAGGAGGATCGCGGCGTACTGGCGGCGACGCAGCGCCTGCGTCTGAGCGACGTTGAAGCGGAACTCGAGCCGGCTCTCGGTGCGGCTCGTGAACAGCAGGGGGGCGGCGCTCAGGAGCAGCAGGGGCAGGAGCACGGGGTTGAACGTGGCGAGGGTGAGCGCGAGCCCCGTTCCCGCCGCTGCCGCGCCGATGCAGGACACGACGCCGTTCGTGACGAGGAACGGCCGCGTCAGGGCGGACGTGCGCACGCGGTCGAGCCGGTCGAAGAACTCGGGCGACTCGAACTGCCGCAGGCTCACTCGGGTCGACACGTCGAGCACCCGCTGCCACATGGCACGTGCGACCGACTCGCCGACGTATCGGCCGAGCGACCCCTGGATCGAGCCGCCGACGGCGCTCGCTGCCGTGAGGGCGGCCAGTGCGACGACCGCGGCGACGAGGGAGGCGGGCGACGATCCGCCCGCGCCGACCTCGAGGATCCCGTCCAACACCCACTGGACGGCGAGGACCTGAAGCGCGAGCAGGCTCGCACCGACGAGCTGGAGCACGAGCAGCCACACGAAGGGCCCCCGCGCGGCGGACCACACGAGCGACAGGCTGAATCCGATGAGACGGACGAGCCGTCCGGCGCTCTTGCGCGAGCGCCCCGGCTCCGTGTTCTGCACATGAGGAGCGTACTCGGCCCCCGATCGGGAGCCTCCGCCGGCATTCGACACGAGCGATACCTCATCGTGATCGAAGAGTGTGGTAAGCGACTGATAGCCTGCATCTGGCCGCCATGGTCTTCGTGGCGGTCACGCATATCTGGGGAGATCGACAATGGCATACGAGGCACCGAAGATCACTGAGGCTGGGCGCTTCTCCGACGTCACTCGGGGCGACAAGCTCGACCTGAGCTTCGAGGACAGCGTCTACGTGTGGGGCCTGCAGATCCCGGTTCCGTTCGGCTCGCGCTGACGCGAATCACGTGATGGGTGGGTGACGACCGTCGCCCACCCATCACCGCGTTCGGACAACCCTCACATGGCAGTGCAGACGGATGCCGCGCATCCGCGCTTCGACAGGCTCGTCGGCGTCGAGTCGGGCCTGGGCTTCCCGACGGAGCACCCGCCGATCGGCATCCCGCGGCGGCGCGGCCCGAGGCCGCCCGTGCGCGAGCTTCTCGAGACGCTCGTCGCGCAGGCCTTCGGAGACCGCCCCACCTATGTCCTGTTCTCGGGCGGCCGTGACTCCTCGGCGATCCTCGCGGTCGCGCAGAAGGTCGCCCGCGGGATCGGCGCGGACGAGCCGATCCCCGTCACCGTGCGTCACGTCGGCGACGCGGCCGCCGAGGAGTCGGAGTGGCAGGAGCTGGTGTTCGCGCACCTCGGCATCGGCCGACGGATCATCCTCGAGTTCGACGGCGAGCAGTCATGGCTCGGCGACGCGGCGCAGCGGGCCCTGCGCCGGCACGGTCTCGTCTGGCCGGAGTCGGTGCAGCTGCAGTCCGCGATCTACGAGCACCTGAGCCCCGGCGCCGTGCTGTCGGGCGAGGGCGGCGACATGATGATCGGGGGGCGCCGGCTGACACCGCTCGGCGACGCCGTGCGCGATCTGCGTCCGAGGCGCGCGCTCCGGCTCGTGCGCCCGACCTTCTTCCCGCCGCGCTCGACGCCCGAGGGCGGCCACTACGCGTGGCGGACCCCCGCGGCACGGGAACGCCTGCACACGGCGTTCGCGCACTGGTCGCACGAGCCGCTGTCGGCCGCGGGCGGGTTCCGGTACATGATGAGCCAGCCACCCATCTACGTGGGGCGGCGAAACCTCGAGGCCTCCGCCGCCGAGTTCGGCTCGGTCGCC
The DNA here is from genome assembly GCF_011759705.1 of Microbacterium ulmi. Taxonomy (GTDB): domain Bacteria; phylum Actinomycetota; class Actinomycetes; order Actinomycetales; family Microbacteriaceae; genus Microbacterium; species Microbacterium ulmi. The sequence goes on from NZ_JAAOZF010000001.1 coordinate 1,655,086, forward strand.
GTCAACCCGCTCATGGACCCGCGGTTCGTCGACGCCGTCTCGCGCGCGGCCGGCACGTTCGGGCTGGGCGATCGCACCGCGATGATGCGGTGGCTGTTCTCCGACCTCCTCCCCGACAGCGTGCTCGCGAGATCGACCAAGGCGGCTTTCAACACGACCCGATGGCGTGCGCGCGAGGAGGAGTTCGCGCGGGAGTGGGACGGCAGCGGCCTCGATCCCGAGTACGTCGACGTCGAGTCGTTGCGGCGCGTCTGGCTCGAGGGCCCCCGCATCCTCACGGCCTATCACCTCCACGCGGCATGGCTCTCCCACCACGGGTTACCGTTGGTACCCGATGGCACTTAGGCACCGCGTCCGCACGCTTCTCTCCTACCCTCCGCGCCGGTGGGGGGATCTCGTCGTCGCCGCGACGCTCGTGGCACGCGTCGAGCGGGCACTGCGACGAGGCGGCGTCGAGCAGGCGGCCCGGATCGGACGGGTGAGGGTCGTGATGGACGGCGTCGCCGCGCCCGTCGGCGCCACGACGCTCGTCGAGCTCTCGGCTCGCGAGCGGGAGCAGCTCGACACGGCATGGCGGATGCTCCGCCGTCCCCCGTTCAACGGGACGTGCCTTCGCCGCGCCCTCGTGGGCGGATACTTCCTGCGCGCGCACGACCCCATCCTGCGCATCGGCGTCGCCAAGACCGACGGCGTCGTGGCCGCCCACGCCTGGGTCGAGATCGACGGCGTCGGACTCGACCCCGACGGGGCGGAGAAGTACCGCGTGCTGAGCCGACCCGACGGGATGACCGAGTGACGCGCGCACTTCTCTACGGGCTCGGCGTCGACGCCGACTTCGACCTCCACGATGCGGGCGACGTCCCCGCCCGCATCGACGTCACCGTCGTCACGCGCGAGCCGCTGCGCGAGTGGCCGTCGCTGCCGGACGGCGAGGTCAGACTCCACTTCGAGACCGACGGCCCTTGGTACACGCTCGTGGAGCGGGCGGACGGCTCGTGGCACTTCCGCGTGCACAGCGTGTGCGACTTCCACGTCTCGGAGGATCTGCGCTCCGTCGAGCTCGAGATGCACGACTCGGCGGCGCCGGGCATGGACGGCGTCATGACGACGGGCACGCTCCTCTCGCTGCTGCTCTATCTGCGCGGCGCGCCCGTGTTCCACGGCAGCGCGGTCGAGGTCGACGGCGAGGTCGTCGCCTTCATCGGCCACTCCGGGCAGGGGAAGACGACGATGGCGACGCTCTTCTGCGCGGACGGGGCATCCGTCGTCACCGACGACGTGCTCGTCGTCGACGACTCCGACGGCGTTCCCACCGTGCGCCGCGGATCGCGCGAGCTCCGGCTGCGACCCGGCATCGAAGAGCTCGCCGATCGTGTCGCGGGCGCGAGCCGGCGCACGAGCGCGGATGCGCGCGACGTCGTCGCTCCGCGGCACACGACGGCCGACGCCGTCCCCCTCAAGGCGATCGTCATCCCCGCGCCCGACCGAGGAGGCTCGCCCCTCCGCTTCGAACGGCTCGGCCACAGGGACGCGACGGTCGCCCTCATGTCGTTCCCGCGTCTCATGGGCTGGCGGCACGAGCCCGTGCTCTCGAGCGTCCTCCGCGTCGCGGCGCAGACGGCGGCCCGCGTGCCCGTCGTCGTGGCGCACGTGCCGTGGGGCCCGCCCTTTCCCGACGGCCTCGCCCGAGCGCTGAGCGACTTCCTCGCGCCGGCGGAGAGGGTCGAGTGAGCGATCGGCTTCGGCCCCTCGCGCGGCTTCTCGTCGAGAGCGTGACGGGGGCGACGGGCCCGCTGCCCGCGGGCGTCGCGGACGAGGCCGCCGACCGCGTGCTCGCGGCCGGCGAGCTCCATCGTGTGCGCCCTGCGATCCGCCGGCGCGTCCTTGCGGCCCCGGACGCCCCGCCGCAGTGGCGCGCCCCGCTCGATCGGGCACATCTCGACCAGGTGCTGCGGCAGCTGCGCGCGGGCAGCGACGTGGGCGTCATCGCGGGGATCCTCGATGGGGCGGGAATGGCGTGGGCGGTCTCGAAGGGCCCCGTGCTGGCCGACGCCGTGTGGCCCCACTCGATCATGCGCGAGTTCGCCGATCTCGACGTCTTCGTCCACCCGGCGCGATTCGGCGAGGCGCTCGCGCTCCTCGAGAGCGGCGGCTTCGCGCTCGTCGACCGCAACTGGCCCGAGATCGCGCGGCAGAACAGAGCAGAGCTCGCGCTGCGCGGGCCTTCGGGCCTGGCCATCGACCTCCACTGGGGAACGGTCGTCACGCCCCGCGCACGCCGCTCGTTCCCCGTCGACCTCGCGACGCTGCTGTCCCGCGTGCGGCCGGTCGCGCTCGCCACGGGCGTCTGCGTGCCGGCCTTCGCCCCCGCGGATCTGCTCGTGCACGTCGCGTTCCACGCCGCCCAGTCGGGGGCCAACCGGCTCGCCTGGCTCGGAGACGTCCTCTACTGCGCGCTGCAGCCCGACCTCGACTGGGATGCCGTCGCACACGTGTGCGGCACGACGGGGATGAGCGCGGGGATCGGGCTCGTGCTCGCCCGCACGGAGCGCGTGTTCGACCGCCGACTGCCCCTGCCTGGCGCACTGCGGCGCGAGGCCGATGACACGGCCTGGGCGCGACGGGCTCGCGGGGTGGACGTGCGCTCGCCCTTCCCCGGGCTCCCCGGCGACGCCGCGCTGGGCGGCACGTACTATTCGAGCGCGCGATCGAGCCTGCCCGCCTCTGTCGCCGCCGCCGTGCGGACGAGCATCGAGGTGCGCGTCATCGAGTCCCGCGTGCGGCGTCGAGGCGTCGAGCGCAATCCCCTCGACGACGATGTGCCGGATGCCGCAGCCCGCGCGTCGTACCTCGGCGCGATCGCCGCCGGCACGGCGTGAGGAGGGTCACGCGTCGTCGGAGGGCACGGACGCCGCTTCGCGCGCGGCCCGCTGCGCCCGGAGCCTGCCGGCGCCGGGGCTGACGCCGACCGCGTTGGCGATGTCGCGCGCGACGGCGCGCCAGCGAGGGAACACCCATGACGGTCCGAGCGTCGCCCAGCAGCGCAGCTTCTCGCCGAACGGGAGCTCGCTGTGCGCGATGCCGCGATAGAGCTCGACGTTCGTCATCGTCTCGGCGAAGGAGCGGTTCGCCTTCTGCCCCGGCGCGAACCAGGTCGAGGAGCTCACGCCCTGCACCGAGACCTGCGAGTCGTGGCGGCGCTGGTGGAACAGGTGCTCGGGCACGAGCTGCAGCTTTCCCGCGCACAGGAGCTCGACCAGCAGCACCATGTCGTCGCCGAGCGTCGACACGATCCCGCGCGTCCTGCGCAGAGCGTCCATGCGGATGACGCCGTACATCGGGTGCGACGCCTGCGCCCGCAGCAGATTGCGGATGCGCTCGTGCGCCGTCGCGGCGTCGGCGCCCAGGCCCAGGTCGTCGAGGTCCTCGTAGACGACGCCGTCGGCGTCGATGATCTGCGTGCGCGGGCAGACGAACGCCGTCTCGGGGCCCGTCGCGTCGAGAGCCTCGAGACACGCGCTCGCGAAGCGGGGGAGCTTGATGTCGTCGGCCGCCATCCAGCTGAAGAACTCCGTGTCGGCGAGGGCGAGCACGTTGCCGTAGTTCCAGATCCCGCCGCGGTTCTCGTCGTAGCGGTGGTAGTCGATGCGCGGGTCCTCGGCCGCGGCCGCTCGGCAGAGGTCCTGCGTGGCATCCGTCGATCCGTTGTCGGAGATCACGATCCGGATGTCGGCGAGATCCTGCTCCTGGATCGAGCGCAGCGCGGCGGGCAGGTACTTCTCGCCGTTGTACACGGGGATGCCGAAGGTGAGCCGAGTCATGACGTCATTGTCCAATCGAAGGGTCGTCCGCCGTCAGTGCCGCCGGGTCACCGTGCGGACGGCGCTGTGCGCGAGGTGGCGCAGCGTGGGCGCGAGGACGAGATCGTAGTCCGCGCCGACGGTCGGCGCCCACCGCGACTTGTACGCGTGGCCGCCCCCGAGGTCGATCTCGCGGATGCCATGGCGCGTCGCGTACTCGAACAGCTCGTCGATGATCCGCACACCGGTCGGGAGGGAGCCGACGCTCTCATCGCGGTAGAGCACTCCCGCTGTGATCGTGTCGCCGTCGATGAAGTTGGTCGACCCCGCGAGCGGGCGGCCGTCGTCGTGCAGGACGAGCGTGACGAGCCGGCCCGCCGCCGTGAGCCGACGTGCGATCTCGATCTGCGCGTCGGCCGACGCCTCGGGTCTCGGCTCCTCGGGCGTGGCCCATTTCGCCGCCCAGGAGCGGATCGTCCACTCGGCGTCTCCCGGCTCGTCGATCCGCAGGCCGAGCTCGCTGCAGCGGTTGCGGGCGTTGACGATCGTGCGCCACATCTTCGAGCTGCGCCAGAACGCCTCGCGCTCGGCGACGACGAGGCGCGAGGTCGGCTTGTCGTGCGACTCGCGGATCGCCGGATGCCGTGCGGCCTCCGGCATCCCCCACCATGCGACCGAGATCTCGGCATCCAGGCTTGCGATCGCCTCGAGCGCCATTCCGTCGGCGGACGGGCAGATGAAGCCGGGGATGAGCCAGTTCGTGAGGTTGCGCCAGCGGAGCCGCCCCTCCCGCTCGAGGCCCACGACCGCGACGGGACCGTTCCCGTCCTCGACGACCGCCGCACGGCCGCCTTCGGCGAGACTGCGCTCGAGCAGCGTCGCGTAGAGGCCGGGGGGACACATCGACGACGCGGGCAGCGCCGAGAGAGCGGAGTCGATCTCGGGCGACCAGGCGTCGTACCACGTCGAACGGAGTCTCATCGGGGGTTGCCCTTCACCACACGTGCAGGACGGCTTTGGATGCCGTGAAGGCCTCGGCGTACCGCGTCAGCGTCTCCGCGCCGCGCAGCCGGAGCAGGCTCAGGAAGAACTCGTCGTCCCACCAGTCGCGCGAGTGCTGACTCGGGAACGCGCGGTGGAGCAGCTCGACCTTCCGCTGGGCGGTGTCGACGCTCAGCGGCACGTACATGTTCGGCCGTCCCAGGTCTCCGTCCCACTTGGGGATCTCGTAGTGGAGCACGAGGGGTCCGCGCCACACCGTCGTCACGAGCGAGCCGAGCAGCGCGTGGTCCTGGTGGGCGTCGTCGGGTCGCGGCGCCAGCACGATGTCGGGCTGGGGGAACTCGTCCCGGAACGCGTGCAGCGCATCCTTGACCGCCGCCCACGCGGAGGGCAGGCGGGCATCCGCGAGCCCGCCGAACCGCGGCGGGGCCGTCGCGCCGAACAGCTCCGCCGCGTCGCGCGCCTCGGCCTGCCGCTCGGGCGTGCCGGTGAGCACGAGTGAGCGGACCTCCGTCTCCGGGCGTGCCGCGAGCGTCAGCAGAGTGCCGCCGCAGCCGATCTCGATGTCGTCGGGATGCGCACCGATCGCGGCCACGCGGAGCGGACCGGACGGGATCGTCAAGAACGTCATGCGGTCTCCTGTCGACCCGAGATCGCGGCGAGCACGGCGGGCCAATGCGCCTCGAGACGCTCTCGCGCCGCCTGCACGCCCTCGGCCACCTGGACTGACAGCCGATCGTAGTTCGCCGCTGCCTCCTCCACCAGGAGCGCGACCTCGTCGGGATCGAAGTCGAGCGCGTCACGGTGGACGGCCGGAACCCCGAGCTGCTCCAGCATCGCGAGATGCTTGAGGTTGTAGCCGATCGACACGACGGGCGTCGTCGCCATCTGGGCCATGATGAGCGTGTGGTAGCGGCTCGCGACGACCACGCGTGCTTCGGACATGACCCGCACGAGCTCGTCCGTCGTCGAGGCATCCGAGACACGCACGACGCCCCGGGCGAAGCGCGCCGCGATCTCGTGCCCCGTGGAGACGTCGCCGTCGTCGCCTGCGACGATCACGACGCGGTGACCGGCCGTCAGGAGGCGCTCGATGACGGCCGCGCAGCGCGCGACATAGCTGTCGTGGGCGGGACCGGGTCCCGGCCGATCGGGGCCGCCGTAGTCGATGACGCCGAAGACGACCAACTGCGGATCGCGATCGTCTGCCAGCGGCGGACGGAGCGAGAATGCCATGTCCGTGACGACCGGGTCGCTCGAGGCCGCGGCGAGCCCGTTGTCTCGCATGCACGCTCGCGAGCGCTCATCCCGATACGAGCGATAGGCCGCGTGCGCAGCCGTGCTCCGGATGAACCGACGGGCGAGCGGATCGGCGATCCGGTCGACTCCGACGTCGAGAAGCACGAAGCCCTTGCGCTTGATCCGCGTCGCGACGCTGAGCCCCCAGATCTCGAACGGGGTGCCGAAGGCGTGCGCGATCTCGAGCCCGCCCGAGCCTGCCACGACGACGGAGTCGAGGTCCCCCACGATCCGCAGGGCGTGACGGAGGTATGCCGCGCGATTGCGCAGCGCGCCGAGAGCACGTGCGATGCGGTTGCCCCCGCCCGAGACGGGGCTGCCGACGAGCCGTGCGGGGATGCCGTGCAGCCCGGATGCCGCTTCCGGCTCCTCCGTCAGGATGACGGGGCTGAAGCGGGCAGGATCCAGCTGAGCCAGGAACGCCTCGAGCGTCGCCTCGTTCCCGTAGTTGCCCCTGCCGAAGACACCCCAGATGCCTACGCGGGTCGATGTCATCCGTCCGCCTTGGGTGCGGGGTTCCGCCAGACCTCCCACGGAGCGCTGCCCTTGGCGTGCAGCTCCTCGAGATACGCGCGCTCCTTGAGCGTGTCCATGCATGCCCAGAATCCGCGGTACTTGTTGGCCGTGAACCGCCCGTCGGCCGCGGCCTTGATGCAGGCGTCCATGACGAGGTCGTCGCCGGGCTCGAGGTAGTCGAAGATGCTCTGACGGAGCACGAAGAACCCGCCGTTGATCCACATGTCCATGTCGGCGACGGCCTCGACCCCGGTCATGCCTCCGGCGGCGTCGAAGCCGACGACGTGGAACGAGTCCTGCGGCGGAACTGCCAGCAGGCTCCCCACATGGTCGTCGGGGAGCGATGCGATCAGCTCGTTCATCGGCGCATCCGACACCCCGTCCCCGTAGTTGGCGAGGAAGACCTCGTCACCGTCGAGGTAGGGACGCACGCGGCGCAGGCGCTCGCCGATCGCGGTGTTCAGGCCCGTGTCGACGAACGTGATCTTCCATTCGGAGATGTCTGTCGACAGCAGCTCGATCTCGTCTCCGCCCTCCGTCAGCACGAAGTCGTTCGAGGCCGTCTCGCGATAGTTGAGGAAGTAGTCCTTCACGGCGCTCGCGCCGTGGCCGAGGCACAGGATGAACTCCTTGTGCCCATGATGCGCGTACCACCGCATGATGTGCCACAGGATCGGCCGGTCGCCGATCGGCGTCATGGGCTTGGGCGCCGACTGGTTGTCCGCGCGGATGCGCATCCCGAGGCCCCCGCAGAACAGGACCACCTTCATGTCATGCCCCCAGCCGTCGCGGTGCTGCGAACTCTCGGATGGCCGGCGCGACGGGACGGCCGCGCAGCAGTCCGGCCGTCGAGCCGGCCTCGAGGGCGCGAGCGTAGATCTCGGCCGCTCCGCGGAACGCCTCGACCGTCACGGCCAGGTCGTCGTCGGTGTGCGCCGCCGAGATGACGAGCGACTGGGCCAGGACGCCCCGCTCGAGCAGCTCCTGGATGAACAGCGTCCGATACTCCTGCGAGGGCTTGCCCTCGGCATCCTTCGTCCCGAACACGAGTGCCGAGGGACGCCCGAACACCGACACGTGCTGCGACACGCCGGCCTCGGCGAGGACGACGTCGAGCTCGCGCTTGAGCGCCGTGCCCTGCGTCTCCATGATGCCGACGACGTCGCGCTCCTGATAGGCGTCCGCGACCGCGAGGTAGGCGGCGAGCCCCGTCGTCTCGCCGCCGTGCGTCGTCGAGAGCAGGAAGACGCGGGACGCGTCGGTGTTCAGGCCGCCGAGCTCCATGAGCTCGCGCTTGCCCGCGAGGGCGGAGACGCTGAAGCCGTTCGCGAGCGCCTTGCCCCACGTCGACAGATCGGGGGTCACGCCGTATACGGAGTGGGCGCCCGCAGCCGACCAGCGCATGCCGGCGATCATCTCGTCGAAGACGAGGACGACGCCGTGCTGCTGCGTGAGCGTGCGCACGCCCTCGAGGAACCCGGGCGCCGGCTCCGCCGTGCCCGTCGCGGGCTCGAGGATGACCGCCGCGATCCGGTCGCCCTTCTCGGCGAGCAGGTCGCGCAGCGAGTCGAGGTCGTTGTAGACGAAGGAGACGGTCAGGTCGCGGACGGACTGGGGGATGCCGGCGGTCATCGCCGTCGTCCCCATGAACCAGTCGTCGACCGAGAAGAAGGGGTGGCTGCGGCAGACGGCGACGAGGTCGCGCCCCGTCGCGGCACGCGCGACCTTCACGGCGGCGGTGGTGACGTCCGAGCCGTTCTTGGCGAACTTGACCATGTCGGCCGTCGGCACCTGCTCGAGGAACCGCTCGGCGGCACGGAGCTCCCACACGGAGGGACGCGAGAAGCCGACGCCGTCGTAGGCGACGGCGGCCACGGCATCCGCCACGGGCTTGTAGCCGTACCCCAGGGTCACGGCCTTCGCCCCGAGCCCGTACTCGACGAACCAGTTGCCGTCGAGATCGAGCACGCGAGCACCCTCACCGCGGACGATGATCGGCGTGGCGTCCTCGGGATACTGGTCGGATCCGCGTGCATTGGTATGCGCCCCGCCCGGCACGTATCGGTGCAGCGAACGCTGCGCGTCGGCCGATCGCGCGTACGATCTCAGAGTTCCGTCCTTGGTCATTCTGCCCCCCAGTAGGCAACCGTGCTTCGGACGCCGCGGATACCGTACCGTGGCCCTATGCATTCAGAGTACTGGCATGGACGAGCGGTTTTCGTCACGGGGCATACCGGTTTCAAGGGGGCTTGGCTCACCGTTCTGCTGCACCGTCTCGGCGCGCGTCTGCACGGGTACGCCCTGCCCACTCCGGATGACTTCCTCTTCCAGCGTGCAGGTCTCCGAGAGCTCCTCGAGCAGGACGTGCGCGGCGACATCCGCGACGGGGAGGGCGTCGCCGAGGCCATCGCGGCATCCGGTGCGCAGGTCGTTCTGCACCTCGCCGCACAGTCGATCGTGCGGGAGTCGTACGCGACGCCCCGTGACACCTTCTCCGTCAACGTCGACGGGACGCTGTCCGTGCTCGAGGCCGCCCGCAGCGTCGAATCGGTCGATCGCGTCGTCGTGGTCACGACCGACAAGGTATACCGCAACAACGAGTGGCCGTGGGGATACCGCGAGCTCGACCCTCTCGGCGGCGACGATCCGTACAGCGCCAGCAAGGCCGCGTGCGAGCTGGCGACGCACTCCTTCGCCGTGTCCTTCCCCCGCGAGCGCTTCGCGGTCGCCTCGGCACGCGCCGGAAACGTCATCGGCGGCGGCGACGCGACGCCGGACGCCCTCATCCCGGAGCTCATCGCGGGGTTCGCCGAGCGGCGTCCTGCACGGCTGCGCCGCCCCCGTGCGACCCGTCCGTGGCAGCACGTCCTCGAGCCGCTGAGCGGATACCTGACCCTCGCCGAGAGCCTCGACGCGTCTCGCCACGACACGGCCTGGAACTTCGGCCCCGCGGCGGAGGACGGGCTCACCGTCGGCGGGCTCGCGGACGAGGCGGCGCGCCTGTGGGGCGAAGGGGCGTCGTGGATCGACGAGGACGACGGCGGTCCGCACGAGGCGGGACTCCTCATGGTCGACTCCGCCAAGGCGCGTGCGGACCTCGGGTGGCGCCCTGCCCTGCGCGTGCCGGAGGCCATCGCCCTCACGGTCGAGTGGGAGCAGCGTGTGCGAGACGGCGCGACGCCGCTCGCGGTGACGCAGGACCAGGTCGATCACTATCTCGCGAAGGCGGGCGTGGCATGAAGTTCCACACGACAGGGATCCCGGGCGTCGTGGTGTTCGAGCCCACCCCCATCCGCGACCACCGCGGGTTCTTCACCCGCACGCTCGACGTCTCGGTGCTGCGCGACGCGGGGATCGATCCCGCGTCGTTCGTGCAGGAGAACCAGTCGCGGTCGTCGCAGGGCGGCATCCGGGGCCTTCATGGGCGTCTCGGCGACGGCGAGGCCAAGCTCGCCCGATGCGCTCGGGGCGCCGTCCTCGACGTCGTCCTCGACGCACGCCCAGGGTCGCCGACCTTCGGCCGCGTCGAGACGTTCGTGCTCGACGACGTCGACCACCGCCAGGTGTACGTGCCCGGCGGCTGCCTCCACGGGTACCAGGTGCTCTCGGACGAGGCGGACTTCTGCTACCGCAGCGACGTGTTCTACGCCCCCGGCGAGGTCGCAGTGCATCCGCTCGACCCCGAGCTCGGCATCCCGTGGCGCACGCCCTACGGAGAGCTGAGCGCCCGTGACGCGTCGAGCCCGTCGTGGCGCGCGTTCGCGACAGACGTCCTGGGTGCGACGCTGCCTCCGCCGGTCGAGTAGGCGCGCGACGCGACGACGAAGGGCCGGCCCCGAGGCCGGCCCTTCGCGTCGTCGGCGGCTACGCCGGCTCGACCTCGTGCGGTGTGGGGTCCATGAGCACCCAGCGGCCCCCGTTGGCCTCGATCTCGGAGTACGTCCTGCGCACCTCGTCGAGGAGGTCGGGGACGAACAGCAGGACGCGGTCGGGACGCAGCGCGATCAGATCCTGCGGCGACACGATCGGGATGCGGTTCACCGGCATCGTGAGACCGTGCTTGCCGGGAGCCCCGTCGGCGATGGCGACCATCTTGTCGCTCGTGATGTCGGCCGCGCACAGCAGCGAGGCCGTCCGCGACGCCGCGCCGTAGCCGGCGACCGTGAGGCCCTGCTCCTTCGCCTCGTGGAGATACGTGTCGATCGCCTCGACGCTCTCCGTGACGGCACGGCCGAGCGAGGCGACGTAGTGGGGGTCGGTGATGCCCTCGGCCAGCTCACGGCCGATCATCGCGGTGACGGTGTCGCCCTGCACGTCACCCCACGCGCTGCCCTTGCGGGCCAGTGCGAGCAGGACGGTGCCGTTGTAGAGCGGGTACTCCCACGCGTCGAGAGCCACGAGACCGAGCTCTTCCGCCATGCGCACGAGCACCGGCGTCGAGTACAGGCCGTAGTGGCCGAGCTTGAGCGAGTTCCACATTCCGTGCCGGACGACCGCGGCCACGTTGTGATACTGCAGGAGGAGGACGCCGTCCGGCGCGAGGTGCGAGACGCGCTCGACGAGGGCGGCCTTCTGGTCGCGATCGTGCATGATGCCGAAGTTGTCGACCACGACGTCCGCGACGCCCTCGTGGACGGGGACGAGCCCGCGCTCCTCGAGCTGCTCGGTCCACGAGCCGCCGTGCGGGCTCGGGTACTCGAAGACCGTGTCGCCCGACTTCAGGTAGGTCGCCTCCGCCGCCTGCGTCACCGAGGTCTCCGCCTGCCTGACGACGGCGATCGGCTCGATCCCGAGCACCTCCTGAGGCGTCGTCGGGTCGTCCTCGAGCTGGATGAGGCCGCTCACGGTGCTGATCACCATGCGCAGCGGGTACCGCGGGTCGGGGCCGGGCGCCTCGGGACGAGGGAAGAGGTCGGACGGCGGCTGCTCGCCGAGGTCGAGCACGACGTAGCCGCCGGGCTCGCCGCTCCACCGGTCACGCCACGAGTCGATCGGAAGGGGAAGGTCGGACATGCGGGTCTCCGTAGGAGTCGAGGGGCCGGTGGTCTCGGGGGATCAGTCGATGGGCGCCAGCAGCGACTTGGCGCTGAGCTGCTCGACGAACGCGTCGGCGTCGGCGAGCGCCTGCGGGCGATCGATGTCGAACGCGTCGACCAGCGCATCGGCGAGCTCGTCGAGCGAGCGCTCCTCCGTGAGGAGCTTCGCGAGAGTCGTTCCGGCCGCGTTGGTCGTCAGGTAGGCGGACGTCTTCAGGTCGAGGATGACGAGCTCGCCGTCGATCTCCTGCCAGGTCACGCCCTCGCTGCGCAGCTTCATGTGCGTCGTCCTCCCCAGGCTCACGACATCGACCCTACGGTACCGGATGCCGCGCCCCGCCACGCCCGCCAGACGGCGTCCGCCGTGCGCTCGATCGTGAAGCGCTCGGCCGCCGCGGCACGGGCGGCCACGGCACGGGCCGCGCGCGCCTCCGGCTCGTCGAGAATCGCGCGGATGGCCGCCGCGAGGGCTGCCGAGTCACCCGGTCGGACGAGGACGCCGACCTCGGTCGCCGCCCAGCCGCCCGCGAGGTCGGCCGTGCCGTCGGGGTCGAGGATCTCCGGCACGCCGCCGGCCGCCGTCGCGACGACGGGGACCCCCGCGGCCATCGCCTCGACGACGACCTGGCCGAACGGCTCGGGGACGGGGGAGGCGTGCACGACGACGCCCAGCTCGCGCAGGTGCCGTCCGGCATCCGGCACCCAGCCCGTGAACTCGACGCGATCCGCGATGCCGAGCGCCTCGGGGAGCGCCCGCACGGACGACTCGTACGCGTCCTCGCCGAACAGCGCGGCCCCCACGACGCGGAACCGCGTCGACGGGTTCGTCTCCGCGACCGATGCCGCGGCCTCGAGGAACTGCCGCTGGCCCTTGGTCGGGCTGATCCGTCCGATGAGCCCGACGACGGCACGGTCGGCGCCGTCGGAAGGGGAGTCGAAGGCGTCGGCGGCGAGGCCGGGATACGCGAGGGTGGACTTGCGCCGCGCCCGTCCGGGCAGCGTCGCGAGGGTCGCTTCGGAGTTGACGACGATCGCACGCGGGCCGAGGACCGCGAGCACCCGCAGCGCGGCCACGAGCGGGGCAGGCAGATAGTCGGGCGCGATCCTGTCGTGCACGTGCCAGACCCACCGGCGACCTGCCAGCGGCGCGGCGAGGGCGGTGAAGACGGCGGCCTTGAGCGTGTTGGCGACGACGACATCGGCGCGGGCGCCGCGGATCGCCCGGGCGAGCCGAGGTACGAACGCGACGGAGCGGCCGAGCGAGCGCACGAGTGCCGCGGGGGCCAGGACGCGGTCGCGGGATGTCTGGTTCACGGCCGGGTCCAGCTCGAGCACGGCCGTCTCGATCCCTGCGGCGCGCAGGCGGTCGACGAAGACGCCGGAGGAGAAGACGAGAGCCCGGATGTCGGCGCGATCGCCGTTGAGCTGCTCGACGACCCGCAGGAGGGCCAGTTGACCGCCTCCCTCCTGAGATGTGTGGTCGATGACCAGGATTCGCGGCGGCACGATGTTCCTTCCCGACAAGGGTGACGCACACGGAACGCGGCGTTCTTCCGCAAAGACTATGATCTACGCGTATCCGTGTCGGAATGCCGCCGCGGAGACAATCAGCCTGGGGGCGAACAAAATGACACACAGACGTACCGCTCTGATCACGGGGATAACAGGGCAGGACGCTCGGCATCTCTCGGAGTTTCTGCACGAGAAGGACTACGACGTCGTCGGACTGATCCGCGGCCAGAACAACCCGCGCCGTCCCGAGTTCGTGGCCAGCCGGCCCTACGTCCGGCTCGTCGAGGGCGATGTGACCGATCCCGTGTCGCTCGTCCGCGTCGTCGACGCGGTCGGTCCCGACGAGGTCTACCACCTCGCGGCGCTCAGCCACGTGGGGTACTCCTTCTCCAACCCGACCCTCACCTCGGTCGTCACGGGGCAGGGCGCGCTCAACATCCTCGAGGCAGTGCGTCTCGCCGGCCTCTCCTCGACGACGCGCATCTACCAGGCATCCAGCTCGGAGATGTTCGGCGGCCTCGACTACAACCGTCCGGGCAAGGGCTACGACGAGGACTCGCTCTTCCACCCGCGCAGCCCGTACGGCGTCGCGAAGCTGACGGCGCACTGGATCGCTCGCAACTACCGCGAGAGCTACGGCATGTTCGTGTCGTGCGGCATCGCGTTCAACCACGAGGGCGAGCACCGCGGCGAGGAGTTCGTCACGCGCAAGATCTCCCGCGCCGTCGCACGGATCCACCTGGGGCTTCAGGACTCGATCGACCTCGGCGTGCTGTGGCCGAAGCGCGACTGGGGCTACGCGGGCGACTACGTCCGCGGCATGTGGCAGATGCTGCAGCACGACCAGCCCGACGACTTCGTGCTCGCGACCGGCGAGACGCGCTCGATCGAGGAGTTCCTCGACGCCGCCTTCGCCCGCATCGGCGTCGACGACTGGCACCCGTACGTCCGCCTCGACGAGTCGCTGCTGCGGCCGGCCGAGGTCGACATCCTGCTCGGCAACCCGGCGAAGGCGGAGAGCGTGCTCGGATGGCGACGCGAGGTCGACTTCGAAGGCCTCGTCGACCGCATGGTGTCGGCTGACCTCGACCGGGAGCGCGCACGCGTGGGCGGCGTGACGGAGCCAGCCACGGCATGACCACCGTCACCGTCACTGGGGTGGACGGGTTCGTCGGCAGGCATCTGGTGAGAGTCCTCCGTCGGTCGGGAGCGAGGGTCGTCGGCGTCTCGCAGAACGTCGACGTCGATCCTTCGCTGCGCGACGACCTGGACCGCGTGGTCACGGCGGACCTCACGCGAGGCGTGAGCGCAGACGCGCTCGGCGACGTCGTCGTGCATCTCGCGGGCCTCGCCTCCGTCGACGCGTCGTTCACGCATCCCCAGCGCTATCTCACGGCGAACACCGCGATGCTGACGGTGCTCGGCGAAGCCGTGCTGCGTGCAGGTCGGCCGACACGCCTCGTGATCGCCGGCAGCGGCGTCGTCTACGGGAGCTCGCCCTCGGGCGCGCCCGTGACGGAAGGCGCCGCGTGGCGCCCGCACTCGCCGTACGCCGTGAGCAAGGCCGCCGTGGAGCACCAGGCCGCGTACTACCGTTCCCGCGGAGTCGACGCCGTCGTGTTGCGCCCGTTCAACAACGTGGGACCGGGACAGTCGCTCGGCTACATCGTTCCCGACCTCGTGGCCGCGGTGCGCAGGCTGGGTGACGGCGAGCGCCTGCCGACCCGAGGGCTTGACACCCGACGCGACTACACCGACGTGCGGGACGTCGCGCAGGCCTACACTCTCGTCGCACTCGCCGATCACGTGTCCCACACCGTGTACAACGTGGCGACGGGCCGCGCCGTCGCGGGCGCCGATGTGCTCGCGATCGTGTGCGACGAGCTCGGCCGCGATATGCCCGAGCTGCACGTGCGCGCACAGGAGCGGCGTGCCGAGGACGCGTCGTCGCTCGTAGGCGACGCCACACGCCTGCGACAGGAGTTCGGGTGGGAGCCTCGCATCCCGCTTCGCGAGTCGATCCGCGACTTCATCGCGCAGACTCTGGCCGAGAAGAGAGTGCCGTGACCGGGATCATCGTGCACGAGTGGATCGAGCGCTTCGGCGGCGCCGAGCGCGTCGCCGACTGCGTGGGCGCGCTGTATCCCGACGCACCCATCACGACGCTGTGGAGCGACGCCGAGCCTGGGCGGTTCGCCCCCGGTCGCGTACGGGAGTCCTGGATGGCGCGCACGCCGCTGCGCAGCCACAAGGCGCTCGCGCTTCCGCTCATGCCGCCCACATGGCGGAATCTGGGACGAGCGGATGCCGAGTGGGTGCTCGTCTTCTCGCATCTGTTCGCCCATCACGCCCGATTCGCCGGACCCGCGCGCGACGCCCGTCGGCTCGTGTACTGCTACACCCCGGCGCGGTACATCTGGGAGCCAGGACACGACGAACGCGGCCGGGGCCTCGGCCAGCGGCTCGCCGGGCCCGGGCTCCGAGCGCTCGACCGGCGCCGGGCCGCAGAGCCCGACGACATCGCCGTGGTCAGCAACTTCGTCCGCGAGCGTGTCGAGCGCTTCTGGGGGCGCGACGCGCGGGTGATCAATCCGCCCGTCGACGTGGCCGCCTTCGCGGAGCGCGGCGACGGCGGGCTCTCCGCGGCGGACGACGCCGTGCTGGAGGCCCTTCCGTCGAGCTTCCTGTTCGGGGCGTCCCGCTTCGTCATGTACAAGCGTCTCGACCTCGTGATCCGTGCCGGCATCGCGGCGGACCTGCCGGTCGTGCTTGCCGGAGACGGACCTGAGCGCCCCGCCCTGGAGGCGCTCGCGGCGGAGCATCCCGGTCGCGTCACCTTCGTCGGGCGCCCGAGCGACGCGCTCCTGCGCAATCTCTACGCCCGGGCGACGGCGTACGTGTTCCCTGCGGTCGAGGACTTCGGCATCATGCCCCTCGAGGCGATGGCGGCGGGTGCGCCTGTCATCGCGCCGCGGATCGGAGGGGGCAGCGAGACGGTCGTCGACGGCGTCACGGGCGCCCTCATCGACGACTTCACGGGGGCAGAGGTGCGCGAGGCGCTGACGCGCGTCGACGGGCTCGACCGGCAGGCGATGACGGCTCGCGCTCTCGAGTTCGACTCGAGCGTCTTCGACCGTCGCATGCGGGAATGGATCGAGCAGTGATCCCGCGGACCCCGGCTCGGGCGACGTGAGGATCGCCCTCGCGACCAGCTCCTACCCTCCGTACTTCGGCGGGGTCGAGGAGCATGTGCGCAACGTCGCGCGCCAGCTGACCGCGCGGGGCCACGAGGTCGTCGTGTGGACGGTCGCGCGCGACGGCAGGTTCGCCGTGCGCGAAGTGGACGGCATCGAGGTGTGGGACCTTCCCGCGCCGCTTCCGTCGCGCTCGGCGGCCGGGGTGCTGCGGTTCCTCGTGCGCCTGCCCCGCGCCGTTCTCGCATGGCTGCGGGCGGCGCGCTCGGCGCGACCCGAGGTCATCCACGTGCACTGCTTCGGGCCGAACGGCACGTACGCGCGCCTCCTGGCCGGTCTGGGGCGCACGCCGCTCGTCCTGACGGCTCACGGGGAGACCCTCATGGACGACGGCGGCGTCTTCGACTCCTCCGCGCTCGCCCGGGCATCCCTGCGTGCGGCGCTGACGGATGCCGCAGCGGTGACGGCGTGCTCGCAGGTCGTCGTCGTCGACCTCGAGCAGCGCTTCGGGCTCGCGCCCGGCCGCGGCCGGATCGTCTGGAACGGCATCGACCCCGACGAGCCGATCGGCGAGAAGCCCGCGGGAGTCCCCGAGCGCTACATCGCAGCGATCGGTCGTCTCGTGCCGCTGAAGGGCTTCGATCTCCTCGTCGACGCCTTCGCCGCCGCGGACCTGCCCGAAGAGTGCGCGCTCGTGATCGGTGGCGGCGGCACCGAGGCGGAGGCGCTGCGTGCGAGGGCGATCGAGCTGGGCGTCTCGGATCGCGTCATCCTCCCCGGCCGCCTCGATCGCCCCTCGGTCTCCGCGCTGCTGAGCGGCGCGGCCGTGTCGGTGATGCCGAGTCGCTTCGAGGCGTTCGGGATCGCCGCGCTCGAGGCGTGGCGCGCGGGCGTGCCGCTCCTCGCGACGACGCGCGGCGGGCCCCCGGAGTTCGTCACCGACGGTCAGGACGGTCTGCTCCGCGATCCCGAGGACACGCCCGCCTTCGCGCGGGCGCTGACCGAGCTCCTGGCAGACCGTGAGGCGGCCGCCCGACTCGCTCAGAACGGGCACGCACGGATCGCCGCCTTCACGTGGGAAGCCACGGCATCCGGCTACGAGTCGATCTACCGCGACGTCTCCAGACCCCCCGTGGCCGCCGCTCGCGCCTAGCCCCGCGTCACGGTGCGGGCGCCCACGCCGAGATCGCCGCGATCGTGGCGACGTAGTCCGTCTCGGTCTGCAGGCCCATGAACGGCGGCGGCAGGCCGCCGGCGAACCCCGTGAAGTTGACGTCGAGGACGCGGATGCCGCGCACCCGCGTCCACGGCACCTCTACCCGCACGGCGGTCGCGACGACCGGCTCGAACGAGAAGAGCACGACGCGATCCCAGAACTGGTCCTTCTGCTCCGCGACGACCCGCCACTGGCCGTCGGCCGTGCGCACCGACACGGTGTAGTCCCGCAGTCCCGCCTCGCAGCAGACGATGTTCCCCGTGGCCACGGCGATGCGGTCGAGCGTCGTCGGCGCGTCGAGCGCCACCTCGACCGTCGGCGTCTCGTCGAGCCCGCCGTCGGCGAGTCGCCCCGAGCGCCAGGGCCGGTACGGGTTGACGGTCCCGGACGTCACGATCTGCGGGTCGGCGTCGACGTGCGTCGAGCTGGCGGTCACGTGTCGAGCCTCGAGAAGGTCGTCGCCGAACGCCTCGACGGGCTCGATGCCGATCGTCGTGCCCGCCGGCGCGAGGATGAAGCGGGGGCTTCCCGCGAGGGTGATCTCGGCGCGGCCGTCGCGCAGGGGAAGGGTCTGGCGCGCGCCGTACTGGTCGACGATCGTGAGCGCCTCCGCCGCGCCGTCGGCGGTGACGACGGCATCGACGCGCATCTCGTCGGTCCACGCCGCGACCATGTCGGTCCTGCCGCTGAAGCGCATCGCGTACGCGAAGGGGATGCCGGTCGCCACGAGCTCTCCGGGATCGCGGTCTGCGAGGAGGCGTGAGACGGAGGCGAAGGCGAGTCCGCCCGGCTTGACGTACGAGCCGTCCTGGATGAGCGACCAGCTGAGACCGTTCTCGCCCCACCCGCCCTCGCTGTAGAAGTACGTCCATCCGGCGATCCGCTCGTGCGAGTACCAGAGGAGCTTGCGCGCGACATCCGATCCCTGAGCCCAGTACGCCGCGGCGCCGTCGGAGGTCCAGCCCGATTCGGTGTCCCAGATCGGGAGCCGTCCGCAGTCTTCGCCGAGGGCGGCACGGAGCTCGGCGTATCCGCCGCCGTCGGCCGCGAAGCCCTCCTCCTCCCACGAGCGGTTCCAGCCCGTGTAAGGATGCACCGCGACGGCGTCGATGTGGGAGCACACACCCGTCTCTGCGGAGTCGCGCCACCATTCGGGGTCGAACCCGAGCGTGTTCCCGCCCAGCACGATCGCATCGGGGTTCGCCGCGTGCACGGCATCCGCGAAGGGGATCTCGGCGAGGGTCGCGAAGTCGGACGGCGTCTCGAACACGGCGTTGGGCTCGTTCCACGCCGACCATAGCGTGATCTCGGGGGCGTTGCGCTCGAACGCCTCGGCGATGACCCCGACCCACCCGCCCCACGTCCCCGCGTCGATGGCGGCCCACTCGCCCTCGCCGCTTCTGCCGACCTGCACGACGAGGTCGACGCCCTCGCGCCTCGCGAGGGCGGCTGCCGCCGCGATGTCGGCGAAGCCCGCGGCCTCGGGGTCGGTCGGCTCGACGCCGTCTTCGCCCGTGTCGGATCCGGGGAGCGCGAACCAGTCGACGCCGTCCGCCGAGGGTGTGGCGGCGGGATCGGGAACGAGCGAGCTGAAGTCGAGCTGGATGCGGTGGCTGCCCACGCCGAGCGTCGCGGCCAGCTGTGCGCCGCGCAGTGGTCCCGCGCCGCCCCAGTCAGCGCCGTCCGGGAGCTCGGCGAGGTCGAGCGGGGCGTCCTCCGCGCCGACGGAATACCTCAGGCAGGATCCGGAGAGGATCGCGCCGCTGCCCCGATCGACGAGCGCGAGACTGACCTCGTAGGCGCCGGGTCGCGCCTCGGGCAGCTCGAGCGGCGTCTCGCCGCCGCCGATCGGCGGCTCGACCGTCCGCTCCTCCTGGAGGACGGGGGAGGGCGAGAGCGGGTCGCCGCGCACCGTGTAGCGCACGTCGACGCTCACGTCGGGTGCGCCCTGCCGCTGACCCCATCCGGTCTCGGTGCGAAGGAACACGGCGGGCTCGTCGGGCGCGTCGAAGTGGTCGAACTCGCGATGCGTCACGGCACCGATGCCGACGCCGAGGCGCGCGAGGATCGGCTCGTTCGAGGCGTTGAGGGCGGAGGGGATCGTGAGCGCCGACCTCATCTCGTCGGAGGTGAGCGTGAGCACGCGGTCCACGCCGTCTCCTCGGGTCAGCACCCAGTACGTCCCGTCGTGCTCGGCGAGCCCGCCGGTCTCCCACAGGTCCAGGCCCGCCGCGCCGTCTGTCCACAGCCCCCTGCGGATGCCCGCCGCGTCGAGCCACTCGATGCCCGTGGCGCTCGCGAGGAGGAAGCCGTCGCCGTCGGGCCCCGGCGCCACGCCCCGGATGCCCTGGATCGTCGGCGTGGTCCCGGCGGCGGCATCCTCCCCGTCCGTGCGGAACGGGACCTGGAGCAGGAGCGCCCCCGTGGAGGCGTCCGCGACCTGGAGGGACAGCGCGCCCTCGTCGCCGGGAACGGCGGACATCCCCGCGACCGACGTGCGACCGAACGGTGCCTGCACGGCGTCGGGGAGCCCCGTCCGCTCGCCGAGGTAGGTCCCGTCCTGACGGAAGGCGTGGATCGTGTGCTCGCCTTCGCCCACGAGGAGCGCGGGGGACCCCTCGAGATCGTCGACCAGGATGACGTCGTGCAGGTCGAGCGGGTGACCCGTCGTCTCGGCGCTCGCGGGCACGGGATAGTCCGCACTGTGCCGGCCGTCCTGCGAGAACGCGGTGAGAAGACGCCTGCCTTCGTACGAGTCGATCGCCCAGATCGTGCCGTCGTCGGCGACGGCGGCGGCGCCGTTCGTGTGGGCGGGCTGGGACCTGTCCCGCTCGAAGTCGTACGACGAAGTTCCGAGATACGTCCCCGCGTGGTCGTATCGCACGTTCACCGTCTCGCCGTCATCGCCCTCGTGCGAGATGATCACGCTGTCTGCCGTCACGGCGATGCCCTGCCCGCCCCCGCCGTCGACTTCGAGATCCCAGCCGCGCGTCTGCGCCTCCTCGGCGTCGCTCGGACGGTCGGCGACGATCTGCGAGATCAGCGGTCCGGGGAATCCGCACACGCCCGTCTCGGCGGTGACGCTGCTCGAGCGGGGTCCGAGCCCGCTCGCCGCGGGCGGATCGTGGCGCGGCCAGACCGCGATGGCGGTCGCCGTGACCGCGACGACGGCGACCGTGGCAGCGCCCGCTGCGAGCCATCCCCCTCGCCGCATGCGGGCCCCCGATCAGATGACGTCTGCGAACCCACGCTCCATCGCCTGGAAGACAATGATGCCTCCTGCGAACGTGAGAAGCGACACGACCGGCAGCGCGATGAGCTGCCACGCGGGCGGCAGGCCCTCGCCGAGCAGCGACCAGCGGAAGGCCTCCATCAGCCACGTGAGCGGATTGATGTTGAAGATCCACAGCAGATGCGCGTCGACGGCCTCGAGGGAGTACGCGATCGGCGTCGCGTAGAGCAGGATCTGAAGGATCCACGGCAGCATGTAGGTCACATCGCGGTACTTGACGGTCAGGGCCGACGCGGCGATGGCGATGCCGGACGCCATCAGGATCGTCACGACGACCCACACGGGGATGAGCAGGATGGCCCATCCCGGGTTCACCCCGAAGACGAACAGCAGCACGACGAAGAGCGCGAAGCCGACGAAGAAGTCGAGCATCACGGAGATGATCGTCGACAGCGGCACGAGCATCCGCGGGAAGTAGACCTTCGCGACGAGCGCCTGATTCGACACGAGCGATCCCGCGCCGCGCCCGATGATGCCGTTGAACAGGTTCCAGGCGAGCATTCCGGCGAGCGTGAAGATGAAGTACGGCACGTTGCCGCTGGGCAGGTTCGCCACCTGGCCGAACACGATCGCGAAGATGCCGGCGGACGCGAGTGGCTGGATGAGCACCCACGCGACACCCACGGCCGTCTGCCGGTAGCGCAGCAGGATGTCGCGCTTGCCGAACTGATAGAGCACTTCGCGGGCGTTCCACAGCTCGCGCGCGGGTGGCAGCGAGAGCGCGCGGGGCGGGAGGATGACCGTTCGCAGCATGATGGGACCTAGCCTCGGGGGGTTTCCGGAGAGCCGACGGAGGCGGCGGGGACGGATGGCGTCGCCCGCGTGGGCGAGCCGGCGGCGCGGGGCGGGTAGGCGCGGGGGGACCGCGACTCTCGCGAGAACCCGGCGGATACCGCGAGCGAGTGGATGAGCCGCAGCTCCTGCTCGAACCGGGCGGGGTCGGATCCGTGCCGACGCCGGTGGACCCACAGGCGCACGCGCCGACGCGCCGTGCGCAGCGCGGGACGGGGCATCGTCTCGCCGAGCCAGTGGTAGGCGAAGTACGCCTCCGACAGACCCTTCTGCTGAGCCGTCCGGCGCCAGTAGTCGGGACCGAGTCGCGTCGCGTCGGGGTGGTGGACGACCTCGGCGTCCGCCACGACGTCGATGCGCGCGCCCTGCGCCCGGATCATCGACTCGAAGAGCGTCTCCTCGCCGAACGCCGTCCCGGCGACGCCTGCGCCGAGCCGTTGGTCCCAGACGCCGAGCCCCAGCAGGTCGCGATGCAGCGCCATGCCGGCGCCCACGAGCCGCACGGCATCCCCCGGCAGATTCGCCTCCGCGAGCCAGCCCCTCAGGAGAGGGGAGGCGATGTCGTCGAACTCGGGGCCGAGCCGCACGGGCGCCGCCGTCGCGTCGAGCTCTCCGGCGAGGATGGGCGCGGCCATCCGCCCCGGCCACGACGGGGCGAACTCGACGTCGTCGTCGGTGAAGACGAGGACGTCCCCCCGCGCCTGGATGCATCCGACCGTGCGCGCGAGCGACAGGCCCGGCAGCGCCGCACGGACGACCCGGATGCCGTCGCCGGCCAGCTCGGAGAGAGATCCCTCGGGGGAGTTGTCGACGACGACGGCCTCGGACACGGCGCGCTGGTCGCGCAGCGCCGCCTGCAGGCGTGCGACGAGCCCCGGCATCCGGTCGCTGCGCCCCGTCGTGCACACGACGAGGCTCGCCGACACGAGGGCACGCCCGGGGTCGGTCGAGGCGGCTGTCACGGTGTGCGCTCTCGATAGCTGAAGTCGGGGAAGATGATTCCCGATTCGGTCGCGTCCGGCGCCGACGCGTGCTCGTACGGCGGGTGAGGGAGCACCTCGAAGGATGCCGCGCCCTCCCACGCATCGAGGATCGCGTTCTCGCCCGATCGGCATGCGAACACGTCGACCGAGTAGCGGCCCGGCTTGAACCAGGGCTGCGTGACGGTGAGGGTGATGTCGTGCGGCGACGACGGGTCGAACCACAGACCCGTGACCCGCGAGTCGCACTGTGCGATGACGGTGCCGTTGAGATCGCTGATGTGGCAGGAGATGAAATAGGCGCCCGGCAGGCTCGGCTGGCTGTCCATCGAGATCTGGACGGTCCTGGGCGCCGCAGGCTCCGAGTAGGACTCGGGGACCTCGACCGCACGGATGCGGATCTCGCCTGTGCCGGGGCGGTTCTCCGGAGAGGACTGCGCCTCCGCCCACGTGTCGAAGCTCTCGCGGTAGCGGGTCAGCGCGTCGTCGACGGTTCCCTGGAGGACGAGGCGTCCGTGCTGGAGGTAGAGCGCCGACGTGCACAGCGCGCGCACGGTCTGGGCCTGGTGGCTGACGAACAGGACCGTCCTGCCGGACTTGGCGACCTCGCGCATCTTGGCGAGCGA
Source organism: Microbacterium ulmi (assembly GCF_011759705.1). GTDB lineage: Bacteria > Actinomycetota > Actinomycetes > Actinomycetales > Microbacteriaceae > Microbacterium > Microbacterium ulmi. Next base: position 1,678,351 of record NZ_JAAOZF010000001.1, read on the forward strand.
CTTCTGCTGGAACTCGGCGTCGCCGACGGCGAGCACCTCGTCGATCGCGAGGATCTCGGTCTCGAGGTGCGCGGCCACGGCGAAGGCGAGCCGCACGTACATGCCCGACGAGTAGCGCTTGACGGGGGTGTCGAGGAACTTCTCGACCCCGGAGAAGTCCACGATCTGATCGAACTGGACGGCGATCTCCTTGCGACGCATCCCCAGGAGCGCGCCGTTGAGGAAGATGTTCTCACGCCCCGTCAGCTCGGGGTGGAAGCCCGTCCCGACCTCGAGAAGGCTGCCCACGCGGCCGTCGAGCTCGAGCCGGCCGCGCGTGGGCGCCGTGATCCTGGTGAGGACCTTGAGCAGCGTCGACTTCCCTGCGCCGTTGCGGCCGATGATGCCGACCGCCTCGCCCCACGGGATCTCGAAGTCGAGGTCGTGCAGCGCGTCGAACGTCGTCGTCTTCTCGCGTGCCCCGCCCCGACGGAACTGCTGCGAGACCGCCTCGACGAGGGTCGACGCGCGAGCTTCGGTCGATGCGATCCTGTACGTCTTGCCGAGGCCGATGGCACGGATCGCGATGGCCTGAGAGCCGTTCCCCACGTTAACCCTTCCCCACGCTAAGACGATACACGCGGTGAGGGGGCCCGATCCTCGGCGTGGAGGGTGCGCAGCCACGCGTCGATGGGGGCGACCGCGGCCGCCCAGGTGAGCTCGCGCAGGGCGAATGACCGCGCAGGAGCCGGGGCGGGTTCGAGCCCTCTGCGCGCGAGTCGCTCGGCGATCCACGCGGCCCATTCGTCGGGGTCTGCGCTGACGAAGGCCGGCGCCTCCTCGAATGCGTTCGCCCCGTCGGGCGTCGCGATGACGGCGGCGCCCGTCGCGAGCGACTCGGCGAACTTCACGGCCGCGCCGACGCCTTCCAGCACGGGGACCGCGACGACGGTCGCCTTCGCCGCGAACGCCGCGAGGTCGGCGACGCGCCCGACGGAGGTCATGCCCTCCGGCAGCGACGACGGATCCTCGACGCCCGACCCGGCGACGAGGGCGAGCGCGTCCGGCGTGCGCAGGCGGACGCGGGGCCACACCTCCGTCGCGAACCAGTGCAGCCCCCTCGCGTTGGGGGTCCACGACCACGAGCCGAACATGGCCACGACGGGCCGCTCCCGGGAGTAGGGCGCGGCAGGCCACTCGTCGGGGTCGACTCCCAGCGGCGCGGCGAACGTCTTGTCCGCGGCGTCCGGGTGCGCCTCGACGAGTCGGCGGCGCTCCTGCTCGGAGCAGGTCGTGAGCATCGTGCTGTTCGCGATCGCCCGCCTCTCCTGCAGGAAGGCGGCCTCGGCCTCCGCCGGGCGGCCGTGATCGGCATGCCACCGGCTCATGACGTTGTGCACGTCGGTCAGGACGGGGGCGCGCAGCGCTTCGCGCGCGGGAAGCAGCCACGAGGACTCGACGTGCGAGACGACGATGGCGTCCCACTCCTCTGTCGCGATCCGGCTGCGCAGCCGCACCGCGATCGAGGGGACGAACCGGCCGAAGACCTCGAGCTTCGGACGCCGCACGGCGGCGATGCGGCGGATGCTCGTGTCGTCCTGGCTGGACTGCGGCGCGAGGACGGTGACCTCGTGCCCGAGCCTGACGAGCTCGCGGATCTGGTGGAACTGTCGCCGCTGCCCGCCTTGACCGTTGCGATCGGGCACCTCAGCGCTGATCCAGAGAAGTCGTGACATCCCCCGCCTTCCCCAGAAAGTCCCCCGGCTAGAGTAGCCCAACGGGATGCCGCGATCCGACGGCGTCCTGGCGTACCGCGACGTGCAGGTGGTCAATGAACAGGCTGGTGATCGCCACGTCGGCGAGCGCGGTCCCGATGGGCGCGCAGGTGTATGAGGAGCAGGTCGCGTCGCGTGCCGCCGACGCGCTGAGCTCCACGGGCGGATCGTGGCGAGTCGATCGGTTCATCGCCCGCTCGCTGCGCTCCACGCTGCCCGGCACCGCCCGCGTCCCCGTCGGACGGCTCGCCCGCGCGGGACGCCGCGAGCGCGCGGTGCTGGGCCGGCTCCTGTACCCGGGCGGAGTGCTCGTCCACAGGATGGACCTGGGGCTTCCGCCTGCGCGGGCCGAGGTGCTGACGATGCACGACACGGTCGCCTGGCGCTTCCCGGACGAGGGTGCGCGCATCGCGAGCGCCGGAGACGAGCTGCGCGAGGCCGCCGCCGTCATCTGCGTCTCCCAGCACACGGCGGAGGACGTCGCCGAGATGTTCGGGGTCGAGCGCCTCCATGTCGCCCACCTCGGCATCGACGAGCGCTTCGACGGCGCCGAGCCGCTGTCGATGACGGAGCGCGAGTCGCTGGGCATCACGGGCCGCTACGTCCTGCACGCGGGCGGAGCGACCCAGCGCAAGAACCTCGAGGGGCTCGCGGGCGCCTGGGAGCGACTGCAGGATGCCGTTCCCGACGTCACGCTCGTGCTCTCGGGCCCGCCGCATCCGCGGCGCGACGGCCTCTTCCGCGAGCTCCCGCGCGCCCTGCGGGTCGGCAGGCTTCCCGGCGGGATGCTGCCGCGGCTCATGGCTGGGGCGTCCGCCGTCGTCGTCCCGTCCCTCTACGAGGGCTTCGGGCTTCCCGTGCTCGAGGCGATGGCGGCGGGGGCGCCGGTCGTCGCCGCTCGCACCAGCTCCCTGCCCGAGATCGCGGGCGGAGCGGCGATCCTGGTCGATCCGACGCCCGACAGCATCGCCGAGGGCGTCCGCTATGCGCTGTCTGCGGAGTTCGACCGCGACGCCGCCGTCGCTGCGGGTCGCGCACGCGCCGCGGAGTTCACGTGGGAGCGCAGCCTGCGCATCCACGCGGACGTCTGGAGGGCGGCGTCGGGAGGCGATCGGCCCGCTGGTAGCCTCATCGCGTGACGACCGAAGACGCGCGTGCCATCTCCCTCGTCGCGGTGATCCGCAGGGATCCGAACCGACCTGTCTCCGACATCGACCGCTTCCTGGCGCTCGCCGTGCCGTCGTTCGAGCGATTCCTCGGCGACGGGCTCGTCGAGGAGCTCGTGGTCATCACTCCCGAGCGCGACGTCGCCGAGGCGACGAGGCGGATACCGCCCGCGCTCGGCATCCCCGTGCGCGTCGTCGACGAGAAGGACGTCATCCCGCACCTCGACCACGACGCCGCGGGATGGATGAAGCAGCAGGTGATCAAGCTCGCGGCTCCCGCGGTCGTGCGCACGCCGTGGTTCATCACGCTCGACGCCGACGTCGTGGCGGCACGGCCCGTCGACCGCGAGTTCCTCCTCCCCGGCGGGCGGGCGCTGTGGCAGCAGGAGTCCGCCGGTGCGCACATGGACTGGTGGCGCAACAGTGCACGCGTGCTGCGCAGCGGGCTCGTCATCGATTCCGACCAGCCCGTGTTCGGCGTCACGCCGGCCATCATGCACGCGCCCTCGCTCGTCGCCCTCGGCGAGCGGATCGAGCGCGAGCACCCCGGGATGCACTGGACGCGCACCCTGATGGACCTCGCCGACGAGGGGTGGACCGAGTACACGCTGTACTGGACCCACGTCCTCGACACGGGCGCGGCAGACGCGCTGTACACCGCCAGCGGAGACGGCGATCGCCCGTACTCGCTGAACGGATCGGTCTGGGTGGGCGATCACCTCTCGTCGCGCGCGCTGCGCGACCAGCTGGCCGACGTGTTCTCGCCCGACGCCCCCCACGCCTTCTTCGTGTTCCAGAGCAATCTGGACCGTCCGCTCGCCGAGACGGTCGCTCTCGTGCGGCCTCTGCTCGGCGGACACGGTCCGACACGGGCCGAGAAGCGGCTCTGGGCGCGGCGTGCGCGCACGCATCGCGCGCGGTCGGTCCTGCTCACGTGGCGTGCTCGCCTGCGCCGCCTGATTCGCGGGTGAGACTCCCAGCGGGCACCCCTAACATGTACGCATGGGGATGACGCACGCGGTGACGCGTGTGAGGGCGGCGCTGCCGTTGACCGTGGGGCTGATCGCGCTCGCGGTCGTCGGGGCGGTCGTCGGAGTGCTCACGGCGCGCGACTCGTCCATCGCGGTCCCCGCAGCGGTCGGGGTCCTGGTCGTCGGCATCGCGGCGACCGACCTCACCCTCGTCCCCATGCTCGCGGTCCCGGCGACCCTCGTCATGGTGCGCGTCGGCGGCGCCCTGAGCGTGAGCGACGTCGTGCTGGCGCTCGCGACGGCGGTCTCCCTGCTGCTGATCAAGGCCAAGGACATGCGTCCCATGCAGCCGCTGATCTGGGCGGGCATCATCTATCTCGCTTCGGCGATCCCCGTGCAGATCCTCTACGCGTACCCCGAGAACATCGTCGAGTGGGCGCACGAGGTCGTGCTCGTCCTCGGAAGCATGATCGTCGGCTTCGCGATCGGACGCACGGGCAAGGCACGGGCGGCGATGGGCATCTATGCGCTGGCCTGCATCGGGATCGCCATCGCGGCCATGATCGCGACCGTCGTATCGCTCGCGCAGTACGGCGTGCTCTCTCCCGCGTACCTTCCGTACCTGCACAAGAACACGATCGGCGGCATGCTCGCCATCGCCGCCGTCGTCGCGTTCGCGAGACCCGTGTGGCTCGGGTGGAGCCGACGGTGGTCCTACACGGTCCTGGCGATCTGCAGTCTGGGGATGCTCGCTGCCCAGTCGAGGCAGGGGCTCGTCGGCGCCGTCATCGGCGTGCTCTTCATCGCTCTGCGGCCGCGTCCGCAGAGCGGAAAGCGGTCGCGCTGGATCTGGCTCTCGACGATTCCCGTCGGCATCTACGTGATCAGCCAGGTGGTCGATCAGCTCGCGTCCGACAACACCTTCAATTCGGCCCACCAGCGCCTGACCTGGTACGAGGACACCTTCAACGTGTGGATCACCTCGCCCGTGTTCGGGGTCGGGCTGCGGTGGTGGTACACCGATCGGTTCACCGCGAGGTTCCAGCCCCCCAACGTCGAGCTCGAAGTGCTCTCGTCGGTGGGGGTCGTGGGGCTGATCGGCTTCCTCCTGATGTTCGCCGTCGCCCTGTGGGCCCTCATCAAGATGGACCCCGTGTACGGCACCGTCGGCGCCGCGGTCGTGCTCACGAGGTTCGCGCAGGCGCAGTTCGACCTCTACTGGGTGGCCGGCCAGGCCTCGCTGCTGTGGATCATCGCGGGCATCTGCTACGGCGTCCAGGCTCACGATCGCGCCGCTCAGGCGAGCGGGCGGATGCCGGAACACAGACGAATCGCCTCGTCGACGAGGCGAGCGAGGGGGGCTCCCGCGTGACGACGCCGGTCTACCATGTCATCACGCCCGGAGACCACTACTCTCCACGGACCGGCTCCGCCGTTCCGACCGTCGTGCACGGGCTCGCCACGGCGGCACGCGACGGCGACGGCGATCCGCGGTACCGGCATGCGGTCGTGCTCCAGGCCGACACCTACCGTCCTCGCTACGACTCGGCCGACCTCGTCGAGTTCGACGGGGTCCCCGCGCCGTCCGCACGCGAGCGCTACCTCGACGCCGCTCTCGGCCGCGTGGGCGGCCCGCGGCGCAACGCCGCCCGGTACTTCCAGCCCGCGGTGTCGAGCCTCCTGCGCCAGCCGGCCGGGATCGTGCTCGCGCACAACGCGACGGTCGTCCCTTGGCTGCTGCGCGACAGCGACCACGTGCCCGTCCTCTACGCGCACAACGACATCCTCCGCACCTACACGCGACGTGAGTCGGCGCGCTCGCTCTCGTCGGCCGCGCTCATCGTCGCCGTGAGCGAGTCGCTCGCGGCGCAGCTGAAGGAGCACCTGCCGACGTCGCTCCACGACCGTGTGCGCATCGTGGGCAACGGCGTCGACACCGCTGCGTTCACTCCCGCGCCGCCCAGGCAGGACGGTCCGCTGCGCGTCATGTTCTTCGGCCGGGCGATCCCCGAGAAGGGCGCCGACATCCTGCTCACTGCGGCAGCGGGCGTCGAGCGCAGCGACGTCGAGTACGTGATCATCGGCAGCCACGGCTTCGACCCGAAAGCGCCCCTGAGCCCGTTCGAGACGCGGCTGAGGGAGCTCGCGAGCAGTGTTCGCGGGACCGTGCGGTTCGAGGCGTTCGTCGAACGGCCCGCCCTCCCAGGGCTGCTCCGGTCCGCCGACATGCTCGTCCTGCCCTCCCGTTGGCCGGACCCCTGCCCGCTCACCGTCGGGGAGGCGCTTGCGAGCGGCGTCCCCGTCATCGCCTCGAGACGGGGCGGCATCCCCGAAGCGCTCGGCGATGCCGGGATCCTCTTCGACCCGGACCGGCCGGAGGAGCTCACCGCCGCGATCTCCTCGCTCGCGGGCGATCCCGTACGGCGCCGCGAACTCGGCGCCGCGGGGCGCGCGCGAGCCGAGGACCACGACTGGGCATGGGCGTGGGGTCTGCTCGCGAAGGAGCTCGACGGTCTCGCGGTCTAGCCTCGAGAAGCCCTGCGGGACGCGCGCGTGCCGACGCCGGGGGAGTTGATCCAGCGCACGAGCGCGGCGGCGTGCTCCTCGAGCTCGTCCGCCATGGCGATCCAGGCGGGCGCCGGGCTCGCGATCGGGTCGAACGTGTCGTCCTGCGTGCTGATGCCCAGCAGGTCGGCCGGGGGCCGGTCCGCGGCCGCCTCGTCAAGCCACGGTCCGAGAGCGCGCCCCGCCCCCCGGGGATGCGCCGCCGCCCAGCGGTCGAACTGCTTGACCGTGAACACACGGGGGGCGAGCGCGGGGTGAGCGGCGACGATGTCGCGTGCGTGCTGCCGCTCCATCGTCAGGATGAGATCGAACGAGTCGAGATCGACGTCGTCGATCCGGCGGCTGCGGTGGCGCTCCAGGGCGAGCCCGCGCTGTTCGGCGACGCGCAGCCCCGTCGAGGGAACCCGTTCCCCCGCGGCGCGGAAGCCCGCCGACGCGACCAGGAGCGGTCGCGACCCTGTCGCTCTCCGTGCGATGTGCTCGGCGAACGGGGAGCGGCACTGGTTCGCCGTGCACACGTAGAGAACCCGAGGCGTCGCGGCCTCGCGCGCGGCTCGACGCGTGCTTGGTAGTCGCATCCACTGGATTCTACGGGCGCCGCGGCGCGGCATCCTCGTGCGTCTAGAGTGTCGTACGGGGAACATGCTTTGGGGAGGGCTGTGAAAGTCTTGCGCGTGGCTCACCATGCCGTCGTCTCGGCGTGGCGGGAGCGGGAGCGCGCCTTGCGCGCTCGGGGTCATGACATCGAGCTGCTGTCTGCCCGCAAGTGGGACGAAGGCGGCCGCACCGTGGCGCTCGAGGCGGGCGACGACACGTTCGTGGAGGGCGTGACGACGTTCGGCACGCACCCGAACGGCTTCCTCTTCGCTCCCCGGCCGCTGTGGCGGGCGCTGGGCGAGGAGGTCGACCTGATCGACCTCCACGAGGAGCCCTTCGCGATCGCGACGGCCCAGATCCTGCTCTTCCGGCGCCTGCGCGGCAACAGGGCGCCGTACCTGCTGTACTCGGCGCAGAACATCGAGAAGCGGTATCCCGTGCCGATCCGCTGGTTCGAGCGGTGGGCTCTGCGCGGAGCGGCGGGCGTCTACGTGTGCAACCGCGAGGCGGGCGAGATCCTCGTGCGCAAGGGCCTGCGCGGAGAGGTTCCGCTCATCCCGCTCGGCGTCGACCTCGCTCAGTTCTCGCCCGCGCCGAAGGATGCCGTGTCCTCCGCGGCTGTCGTGGGATACATCGGCCGGCTCGAGCCGCACAAGGGCGTCGACCACCTCCTGCGGGCGATCGCGGGCAGGCCGGACTGGCGGGTGGAGATCACGGGCGACGGCCCGGAGCGCGAGAGCCTGCGCGCGCTGGTCGCCGAGCTCGGGATCGCCGACCGCGTCTCCTTCCTCGGGTTCGCGTCCGGCGGGGAGCTCGCCGAGCGCTACCGCCGGCTCGACGTCATCGCGATCCCGTCCGTGCCGACTCCGCGCTGGCTCGAGCAGTTCTGTCGCGTCGCCGTCGAGGCGATGGCCTCGGGCGTTCCCATCGTCGCGAGCCGCTCCGGGGCCATCCCGGACGTCGTCGGCGACGCGGGCATCCTCGTCGAGCCGGGCCGGTCGGCTCCGCTCGCCGAGGCCCTCGACGCCGCCCTCCAGCCGGACGAGTGGTCGCGGCTGCGCACGCGCGGTCTCGAGCGAGCGCACGAGTTCACCTGGGAACGGGTCGCCGAGCAGCAGGACGAGCTGTACCGCGCCGTCGCGCCGGTCAACGACGGGGGAGCGGCCCGCCGCCCGCAGGTCGTCGCCGTCGCCTACGGCGATCCCGCACTGCTGGACGGCGCGCTGGAGCGACTGGGCTCGGACTTCCCGGTCACGATCGTCGACAACTCGTCGTCGGCCGACGTGAGAGGCATCGCGGAGCGGGTCGGTGCTCACTACGTCGATCCGGGGCGCAACCTCGGGTTCGGGGCCGCCGTGAACCGTGCGCTGGACTCCCTCGCAGAGCGCGGGCTCGCCGGCGATGACGTGCTCCTGCTCAACCCCGATGCGCGCGTCGACCCGAGCGACGTCGACGCGATGCACGAGCGCCTGCACGCGACGGCGCGCACGGCCGCGGTGGGCGCCACCCAGACCGATCCGGGCACGGGCGGCCCCGCGCGCGTATGGTGGCCGTTCCCGCATCCTGCGCGCACGTGGCTCGAGGCGGTCGGCCTCGGCCGGCTGAACCGCGCGCACGGGTTCGCGATCGGGTCGCTGCTCCTCCTGCGTGCCGAGGCGCTCGCGCAGATCGGGCGGTTCGACGAGCGGTTCTTCCTCTACGCCGAGGAGGTCGACTGGCAGAAGCGCGCGATCGACGGCGGCTGGACGATCGCCGTCGAGCCCACGTCGGCGACGCACATCGGCGCGGCCACGGAAGGCGACTCCGATCGCCGGGAGGCGCTGTTCCACGCGAGCGGCGAGAAGTACGTGCGCAAGCACTTCGGACCGCTCGGCTGGCAGGTCCACCGCGGGGGTGTCATCGTCGGTGCCGGGATCCGCGCCGTCGTGCTGCCCCGCGGCCGGCGCGAAGAGGCGGCCAGGCGCCTGCGCCGCTATGTGCGCGGGCCCGTCGCGGCCCTGTCCTCCGAGGAGTAGGCGTGCACGTCGTCCAGCTCGTGTGCTCGGGGGCGTTCGCGGGCGTCGAACGCTACGTCCTCACGGCCGCCGAAGGACTCGCACCTCACTGCCGTGTCACGGTCGTCGGCGGTGATCCCACCGTGTTCCCCGACCGCCTGTCGCGGTCCGGCGTCGCGTGGCTGCCGGGGTCGACGATCCCAGAGGCGCGGCGATCGCTCGCGCGCGTGTCGGACATCGACATCCTGAACACCCACATGACCGATGCCGACACGCTCGGCGCGCTCGTGCGGCCGAAGGGCGCTCGCGTCGTCAGCACGCGCCACTTCGCTGCGCCGCGCGGCGGCAGTGTGCCCGCGCGCGTCGTCAGCCGGCTCGCATCCACCCGCATTGCGGGGCAGATCGCGATCTCGGACTTCGTCGCCGGGCGGATCGAGTCGGAGAGCGTCGTGATCCACACGGGTGTGGCCACGGTGGCGGACGTGCCGTCCGGTGCGCGGGAGAACGCCGTGCTCGTGCTGCAGCGTCTGGAGGCCGAGAAGTTCACGGATGACGCGCTGCGCGCGTGGAGCCTCAGCGGCGCCCGCGCGCAGGGATGGCGGCTCTGGATCGCAGGGGACGGCGGCGAGCGACGTCGGCTCGAGAGCCTGGCCGCCGAGCTGGGGATCGGCGGCACGACCGACTTCCTCGGCTTCGCCCGCGACACGGGCGACCTCTACCGCCGCGCCTCGGTGCTGCTCGCCCCGACCCGCGTCGAGGGCCTGGGCCTGTCCGTCATCGAGGCGATGGCGCACGGTCTCCCTGTCGTCGCGACGGATGCCGGCGGTCACCGCGAGACCGTCGGCCCCGTCGCGGAGGCTGCGCTGTATCCCGCGGGGGATGCCGCGGCCGCCGCCGAGGAGCTCGATCGCCTCGTGGCGGACGCCGCGCTCCGCGGGCGGTACGGGGCTGCGCTGCGCGATCGCCAGCGCACGGAGTTCACGATCGACGCCCAGATCACGAGAACGCTCGACGTCTACCGGAGGATCGTGTGACGCGACCGATCGTCGTCCTGTCGCTGGAGCCGTGGGACGACGTCTGGCGGCGCAACCAGTACCTCATCGACGGGCTCCTGCGCCTCGATCCCGCGCTGCGGGTCCTGTTCGTCGAGCCTGCCGCCGATCCGGTGTACGCGGCGCTCTCGCGGCGGCTTCCGCGGCCGGGCGCAGGCCGTCGCGTCCCACCGGGCGGCGACGGCCGGCTGATCCTGTTCCAACCGACCAAGTGGCTCCCGCGCGTCGCCGGGTCGACAGCGGATCGGCTCCTGCGCCGTCAGGTCACCAGGGCCGTCCGCCGCCTGGGCTGGGAGCGCCCAGCCCTGTGGGTCAACGACCCGCGCTGGGCGCAGATCGTCGTCGAGACCGGATGGCCGTCGCTCTACGACATGACGGACGACTGGGTCGAGGCGACCCGCTCCGGCAGGGAGAGCCGTCGACTGCGCGAGACCGACGCCCTGCTCCTGCGAGTCGCGGATGCCGTCGTCGTCTGCTCGCGCGGACTCGAGACGTCGCGCGGGCGCGTGCGCCCCGTCCACCTCGTCCCCAACGCGGTCGACGTCGATCGCTACCGTACGCCCGTGGCCCGGCCCGGGGACCTTTCGGCGGGCGAGGTCGCACTGTATGCGGGCACTCTCCACGAGGACCGACTCGACGTCGATCTCGTGGTGGGCACGGCGCGGGCCCTGCGCGACCGCGGTGCGTCCGTCGTGCTCGTGGGGCCGAATGCGCTCACGGCGGAGAACACCGCCATCCTGGAGGCTCAGCCGAACGTGCACGTCCTCGGCGCCCGGCCCTGGCACGCGGTGCCCGCGTACCTCCAGCACGCCGACGTCCTGATCGTCCCCCACGTCGTCGACGGGTTCACCGAGAGCCTTGATCCGATCAAGCTCTACGAGTACCTCGCGGTCGGCCGCCCCATCGCGAGCACTCCCGTGGCCGGCTTCCGTGAGCGCGACGGGCGGGGCGTCGCGGTGGCGCGCGCAGAGGACTTCCCCGAGAAGGTCGCCGGCCTCATCGCGGAGCAGCCTCGGACGCTGCCCGCCGAGGACGTGCCGACCTGGGATGAGCGGGTCGCCGCCATGCTCGGCATCCTGCGCGAGCTACCCGCCTGAACGCGCATTCCCCTTCGCGGCGCTCATCGGGCTGTCGGCGTGCTCCTCGGTCGTGTGCTCGTCGGTCGCGATCGGCTCGTCGAGGATGACCTCGTCGTCGGCGGTCTCGAAGTCGTCGAGATCCTTCGGCACAGCGGGCTTGCCCGCGCTGGGACGCAGGTCCAGGCGCACACGACCAGACGAGCGGCGCTCGTGGGGCATGTCCCGCGTGGAGCTGTAGTAGCGGTCGTACGACTTGGGGACGCGCTTCCGGGAGCGATTCGCGACCACTCCGACCACGGCCACGTCGTTCGCGACGAGGTCGTCGACCGTGTCGACGAATCGGTCTCGACGTGTGCGGCCGAGCGACGCGAGCACGACCGCCCCGGTCGCGTGCTTCGCGAGCAGCGCGGCGTCGGTCAGCGCGTACGAGGGAGGGCTGTCGACGATGATGACGTCGGCGCGTGCGCGCACGAGGTCCAGCACGAGGCTGAGGGAATCGCTCGCGAGGAGGTCTGCGGGATCCGGCGGCTCCGATCCGGCCGGCAGGATCTTCAGCCCTGCGATGTCGGTGTCGGAGAGCAGCTGCTCGACATCCTCGCCGGAGATCGGCTCGTGGCTGTCGCGAGCCTTCTGGAGCAGCTCCGCGAGACCGGGGCCCTCCGCGGCTCCGCCGAAATAGGTCGGCAGCTCGGGGCGGCGCAGGTCGCCGCCGATGAGCACGATGCGCTTGCCCGAGCGCGCCCACGTCGCGGCGAGGTTGGCGGAGACGAACGTCTTGCCGTCGTTGGGCTCGACGCTCGTGATGACGAAGATCGAGCCGGACGTGCGGGCGAGCACCTGCAGGCTCGTGCGCATCGAGCGGATGCCCTCGTTGAGCGGTGTGCGGGCGCGGGCCAGGACCGGCAGCCGGTCGTCGCGCTTGGTGAGCTTGGGGTCCCACGGCAGCTGTGCGATCAGGGGCACGTCGACGAGCGACTCGAACTCGCGCTCGTCGCGGACGCGCGTGTCGAACTGCACCCAGATGAGCGCCATCCCGATGCCCGCCATCAGGCCGACCGCGAACGCGACCGCCAGGACCAGTGCGGGAGGGTTGCCGACGCGGCTGCCGGGATCGGCCGGGGTCTGCACCGTGAGCGGCGACCCGGCGAGGGTGATCGCCTCGACCTGCGTGCTCAGGGTTCCCAGCGAGCTCAACGCGCGGGCGAGGCTCGAGCTGGCGATGCTGTCGTCGGGGTTGGCGGTGACCTGACGCTGCAGGTCGGCCGCCTGGGCGGCCTTGTCGGCCTGCTGGCCCTGCAGGGCCACGAGCCCCGCGGCGACCTGGTTGTTGATGTACGTGATGTACGCGTCGGCGACGGCATTCGCCCGGTCGTTGGCGACCCCCGGCGAGGGACCCGTGACCGTGATGATGATCCGGTCGGTGCGGGCGCCCTCCACGACCCGCCAGGTGGTGGTGCCGTACAGGGCGGTGGCGGGCGTCTCGCCCACGATCTCGGCCGCAGCCTTGAGCACCTCGGGCGAGCCGATGCTCTCCGTGTCGAAGTCGACGGGGATGGAGCCGAAGTACTGCTCCATCATTCCGGATGCCGCAGCCGCGTTGAGCTTGAGGGTCGTGCTCGCCTGGTAGACGGGCGTCTGCCTCACGACATAGAGCCCGGCCGCGAGCACCGCGAGCACGACGACGAGCAGGATGGCCCATCGTCGCTGCCACAGCACATTGAGGATCTCGCGGAATGTCACATTGCTCCTGGCATGTCGGGCCTGAGGGCCGTCGCTACTGAAAACCGAGGGTACTTCGTCCGGTGCACCCGCCGTCCTCACTCCCGGGCGGCTCAGATGCTCTCGCGTCTCGCGTGGACCGGCCGCAGACCTTCGTCGGCCGAGGCGCAGGACAGCATACCGAATAGGGCTGTTCGCAACCTGAGCGTCCATCGAGACCGCGCCCGCTCCGCGAGCCCGCGTGCGCGGGTCCCGATCTCCGCCGGGTCGGAGGGGATCAGTACGCGCCCTTCGGGGCGACCATGACGGCGGCCGTGCGCCACATGAGGACGAAGTCGCTCGTGACCGACCAGTTCTCCACGTAGCGGAGGTCGAGTCGCACCGACTCCTCCCACGACAGGTCGCTGCGCCCGCCGACCTGCCACGGGCCCGTGATCCCCGGCTTGATGTAGAGGCGGCGGTAGACCTTGCCGTCGTAGGCCGTGACCTCGTCGGGCAGCGGCGGACGAGGTCCGACGACGCTCATGTCTCCCACGAGCACGTTCCAGAACTGCGGGAGCTCGTCGATCGAGTACTTGCGCAGGAGCCGGCCGACCTTCGTGATGCGCGGGTCGTCCTTCATCTTGAACAGGGGGCCGGCGCCCGCGTTGAGGTCTTGCAGGGCATCGCGCTCGACGTGCGCGTTCTCGCGCATCGAGCGGAACTTGACCATCGAGAACTGCTCGCCGTCGCGCCCGATGCGGCGCTGGCGGTAGAAGACCCGTCCGGGGCTGTCGAGCTTGATGGCCAGCGCGATGAACGGCAGCGCGACGGCGATCCCCAGGAGGGCGACCGTGGCGACGGCGATGTCGACCGCGCGCTTGAGCACGTACCGAGCGCCCTCGAACGTCGGGATGGAGACCTGGATCAGCGGCAGTCCCTCGACGGGGCGCAGCGACATGCGCGGCCCCGCGACATCGGCGAGGGGGCTCGACAGGACCAGCTCGGATGCCGTTCCCTCGAGCTCCCAGCCGAGACGCTTGAGGTAGTCCGGATCGTCGTCGGGCGTGCTGGCGACGATGACGGCGTCCGCGCTCAGCTGGGCGGCGACGATCTGAGCCGTGTTCGGGTTGCCCATCGCGTTGAAGGAGTGGCCGCCGACGTGGAGGGTCTCGATGTCGGCGTCCTCCAGCGCGACGCCCACGACGCGGTATCCGTTGAGGTCGTCGGTGTGCACGGACTTCACGACGTACTCGACATCGCGGCGCTTGCCCACGACGATCGCGCGGGAGACGTACTCGCCGGCCTGACGCTGACGGACGAGCCACCGGCGCGAGAGCCACCTTCCGGTCAGCAGTCCGGCCGTGCCCAGGGGCAGGGCGACGAGCAGCTGCATGCGCAGCCCCTGCGACTGCAGCAGGACGAACCCGATCGCGAGGACTCCGAACGCCATCCCGGTGGCGTGGCCGACGCGGCGATACTCCGTCGCGCCGTGGCCGATGGCCTGCGAGGCCCGCGTCTGGAACAGCGCGAGGGCCAGGAGCCAGATCGCGACGGTCAGCAGGAACACGCGACCGAACTGCCACGGTGCGTCGAGGATGTGGACCTGCGCGATCGTGACGATCTGGATCCAGGCGGCGAGGCCCGACGACAGGAGCACGACGGCGGAGTCGATGAGAGCGACCCGCTGGCGGTAGCTGCGCTCCCACCGCAGGCGCCGCTCGACGGCCGGTGCGACCCTCGGCGTGATGACCGTGCGTGGAAGCGGATCGGACAGTCGCGGCGCGGCGATAGGACCGCCGAGAGCGTCATCGGCGAACGTCGTCATAGGTCGCGCCACCGTTCACACGGCACGACCAGCACCCACTGCTGCATGCGCTTCCCCAGAATGCATCTTCCCCAAGATCGGCGGATCCCCACCGCCGATGCCCCTGTCCACCCCCGCTTGCTTCCGATCTCCGAAGAGACCTGCCGCAAGCCCCAGCCGCGAACATGAGAACTCCCTCACTCTACGCGCACGGACTCGGTTGTGGAACCAGCATTTGTAACGAGCGTGTGAACGCCCGAAAGATACATCCGCGGCGTGATTCCGCCTGCTCGGATGTCTGGATCGGCGTCAGGCGAGGTCGCGCAGACGCGCCGCGATGCCGGCGTCCTCGCCCGCCCTCCGCTCGTACGTGACGGCGATGATCAGCAGCACGGCTCCGACGACGGCGAGGGTGATCCACCATGGCATCGACTGGATGCCGCGCCCGATCTGCACGAGGAACGCGAGGGCGTTCTCGACGGGCAGCACGACGACGCCGATGAAGAACGGCGCGGCCAGCCGGCGTCCGGCGCCCACGAGGATCGCGATGAGGGCCAGCACGATGACGAGGATCGCGCGCCACGTCAGAGGATCGGTGAAGGTCGCGGCGATCGAGGCGCCGAGGGTGACGACGATCCCGGGAGCGAGCAGGGCCCACGAGCCGGCGAAGCCGGCGGGCCAGTCGTTCGGGGAACGGCGGGGCGCGGCATCCCGCGTGCTGAGGTGGAGGGCGCCGGCCGCGAGCAGGAGGAGGCCGAGGGGGAGCGAGAACCACTCGACGCGCAGGTCGCGCGGGCTCCACGCGACGACGGCGGTGACGAACGCGATCGCGAAGACGAACCAGACCGGTGGAAGGCTCGTCGTCCTCGCTCGGCTGCGCCACGCGATCGCGACGACGCCGAGGAGATACGCGAGCATGAGCGCCCACATCGTCCAGATCGTGAACCAGTCGCGGTGGATCGCGGGCCACGCCGCGACGGCCACGCAGAGCGCGGCGGGGGCATGAAGCCAGCGGGTTCGGGAGAGGCGCGACTCCGGGCGAGCGCCCGACAGCAGACCGCGGGCGGCGAGAGCCGCCGGGACGGCGCCCGCGATCCCCGTCGCGAGGCAGACCACGACGAGCGGGTCCGGCGCGCTGTCGAGGCCCGCGCCGAAGCGCACTCCCAGAACGGCCGCCGCCGCCGCGGCCGCGATCGCCGCGGCGAACGTCGCAGGGCGCAGAGCCCGCAGCCGCCACGCGTGCCGCCACCGTCCGAGCCCGAGCGAGAGCCCGAGCGCGACGAGGACCCACGACGCGGCGACCAGCCCGTACCCGCGTGCGACGGTCCCATCGATCGCGAGGACCGCGACGAGCGGCACGATCGCAACGGCGAGCCCCGACGCGTACAGCGGCGCGCCCCGCTTTCCACGCGCGGTCAGGGCGGCGCCGACGGCGGCGGCGCCGAGAGCCGGCGGCAGCAGGAACGGCTCCACCCCGCCGACCCCCGTCATCCCCCATACGCACCAGAGCGCACCCGTGAACGACGCGCCCGCGAGCCACCAGCCGTAGCGCCGCTTCGCCCACACCGACGTCGCCGCCGCGCCGATGCCGAGCACGACGAGCACGAGGAACGTCGTTCCCAGTCCCGCCGCATCCCGCACGATCGCGAGCAGCACGGCGATCGCGGCGGTCAGGAGCGTCGACGCCTCGATCGCGAGGCGCACGAGCGAGGCGTCCTGCTCGCCGATGCGCGAGGCGAGCGCCGAGCGGATCATCGCGGTGCTCGGCAGCGTGAGCGCGACGATGACGGCGATGACGGGCAGCACGACGGGCGACCCGCTCGCCGCGAGCAGCTGGGCGCCCAGGCACACCACGACGACGGCGAGCGAGGGTACGAGGGTGGCTGCGGCGAGGCTGCGGACCGGGATGCCGAGCCCTGGTCGCCTCGTCACGACGAGCGTGAGCGCGAGCAGGAAGATGAGCCCCGTCGAGAGCGCGGTCCATCCGCTGCGTTCGAACAGGACCTGCACGACGCCGAGCGCGAAGGGAACCGCGGTGACGACCAGGAGCGCGTACCACGTGCGCGGCGGGACGGATGCGAGGAAGGTCCCTGCGACGGCGGTGAGCGCGCCCGCCGACGTCGTCAGGCAGACGACGGGGATCGGATCGGTGCCCCACAGCGTGAGCGCCGTCGCGAGGACGACGAGCGCGTACGCGTAGCCGGCGCCCGCGTGGACGAAGCGGACGGATGCCGGGACCGTGCGCGCGATCGCCGCGATCGTGACGACGACGGCGATGCCCGCACCCACGACGACGGCATCGTCGCGCCATGACGTGATGGCGCACAGCAGGATCGCGAGGTGTGCGCCCACGATGAGCGGCACGCGTGCCCCCGCCCGTGCGGTGCGCAGCGGCGTGAGCACGAGCGCCGCGCCGACCGCGATCGCGAGTCCCAGGCCGATCGCGATGCGCCCCCAGAGCAGGACGCCGGGCGCGCTGGCCAGTGTGAGGCCCGCGAGCACGGCGTACCAGACCCCGAGGTCGCCGAGCCAGCGCGTGCCGATCGGCGGGAGGACGGACGCGCCGCGGGCGGAGGCGTCGGCCCGGGCGTCTTCATCGGCGTCGAGCGGGGCGTGTCCGATCTGCACCGCGGCGGGGCCGCTCGACACGGCGGCCGAACCGATCGACAGCGCGACTGAGTCCCCCGACAGCGAGTCCGGGCCGTCCTGCATCGCGGCCGAACCGTCCGACAGCGCGACCGAACCGTCCGACAGCGCGACCGGGCCGTCCGGCACCGCGGCTGGGCCGGCGCGGCCGACCGCCCCTCGGGTCGGGGCGGCGGCATCCCTCCGCGCCCGCAGCAGGGAGAAGAGCACGAGTCCGGCGGCGAGGGCCGACAGGCCCAGGATGACGGCGGTCGTGCCGCCGGCATCCGTCGCCCCCGCGGTTCCGTCGCGCCGCAGGAGCACCGCGAGGAGAACGGTGAGTCCCGCCACGGCGGTCGGTGCGAAGGCGCTCAGCGCCACCGCGGTCACGGCACCGCCCGTGACGAGACTCCGCCCCGCCGTGCGCGGAAGCGGCACGAGCGCAGCGACGACGTTCAGGCCGACGACGGCGGCGGCCGGAAGGAGGGCGAACTGCCAGTAGAACGGGATCGCGCCCGCCTCGGCCGACAAAGGCAGCGCGACGAAGGCGAGCACCCCTGCGCCGCCCGCGACGAAGCTCCACAGCGAGCGGGCGACATGGCGGGTCGAGAAGAGCGACAGGGCCGCGATGGCGGCAAGCAGAGCGCTCATCCCGAGCCAGCGCGCCGACTCCGAGTCGGCACCCGCGAGCCACTGCTGACCGAAGGCCGCGACGGTCGCGACGACCTGGACGATCGTCAGCGCGACCCGCTCCGACCGCAGCGGGTCGCCGAACCGTCGTGCGAGGCCGCCGACCGCCTCGACGAGCACGCTCGCCGCCACGGCCGTGCCGAGCCATCCGAACACGCCGGCCCCGTCCGCGTCGAACGCGAACATGGCGGGAACGAGAGCGAGCCCGAGCAGCGACGTCCACAGCCACACGCGGATCCGCAGCCGCACGGCGAGAGCCGCCATGATCGCGCCCGCGATGAGCGTGCCGAGAGCCGCGAGCGTCCACGGCCGGTCGGGGGCGAGCTGCGAGAACGCCTGAACATCGAGCGCGAGGAACACCATCCCGAGCGCGCCGACGGCCTCGGCGGAGAACTGGAGGCCCCTTCGCGCGAGCGACCGGGCCGTGAACAGGAACGCGAGCGTGATCGCCGCGATGATGAGGCCGCGCGCGCCGCGGTCGGTGAGATCGGGATTGAAGAACGTGAACACGATCGCGGCGATCGCGACGAGCCCCGCGCCCGCGACGGCGAGGACGGACTGCACGGTCGCGCTCGCGCGTTGCGGCGCGGAGGGAAGGACGGATGCCGCGGCCGGCCGCGAGACGGCGGGCGCCGTCGCGTCCTCGACGGGGCGCACGGGCACGCGGTCGAGGACGGACTGGCGGGCCTCGAGGGCTGCGACGGCGGCCTGCGAGGCATCCCACAGCTCCGCTCCAATCCCTCCGGTGAAGTCGGCGCCGCAGTTCGGGCAGCGCTGATGCGTGATCGGGGTGTCCTCGCACACGGGGCACGTGATCGTGTCGAGGAGGCGTCCGGCCGCCGCAGAGCTCCACGTCGGGACGCGCCTCGTGGCCGGAACGCTCGACGCGCTCACGCGGCATCCCCCCCGTCCGTCTCTTCGGGGACCCACTCGAGGATGTCGCCGGGCTGGCACTCGAGCACGCGGCAGATCGCGTCGAGCGTCGAGAACCGCACGGCCTTCGCGCGCCCGTTCTTGAGCACCGACACGTTGACGGGCGTGATGTCGATCGCGGCGGCGAGCTCGTTCACGGACATCTTCTTCTTCGCGAGCTCGACGTCGAGATTGATGACGATCGGCATCACACCACCTCCGACAGGTCGTGCTCGAGCTGGGACGCCTTCTTCAGGAGCCCGCGGAGGACGACGATCAGAAGTGAGAGGCCGGCGCCCACCACGATGCCGATGAGGCACAGGAGCGCGATCGACGGCGGGCTCGCTCCCGCCGCCTGCAGCAGGAGCAGCGAGCCGACGATGAGGAGCGTCGCCAGGACGACCGCCCCGAGTGCGACATCGACCCACGCGAACGCCTTCTCGTCGAAGGTGCCGTCGATGCGCACGAGCGACAGCAGGCGCCACACGCACACGAGCACGATCTGGGCGCAGACCGCGAAGACGACGCCGATGATGATCCCCGGAACCTCGAGGTCCGCGAACTCGGGGTAGAGGCGCGCGAGACCGGAGGCCGTGACAGGCAGCACGACGATCTGGCAGAACAGCAGCAGCCCCACGAGCACGACGATGAGCCCCTTGAGGACGGCGATGGTGATGCGATGCATGATCCGCCTATCGATAAACAGTCACTGTCTATCGACAAACGATACACATCTACCGAGAAACGACAAGTGGCACTACGCGTCGATCTCGCTCGGCGCGCGCGCGGCATCCCCTGCCGGCCGGGATCACTCGCAGGCGACTCCGTCGCCGTCGCGATCGAGCTTCCTCGAGTACCCGGGCTGCCCATCATAGAGCGGCGCGGCACCCGCCGCGCGGACCGCCGTGCAGTTCGCGTAGTGCACGCTCACCGGCGCCTCGGGCGCAGGTTGGGCAGGCGCCGGTTGGGCAGGCGCCGCGGGCACGTCCGCGGGAGGGGCCTCCTCCACGGGAGCGACGGGAGGCGGCGCGAAGAGCGAGACGTACGAGCGCTGACCGGGGCACGCCTCGAGGAGTCCCGCGATCGCGTCGTGCTCGGCCTGGGTGACCCACAGGCCGTAGGCGGCCTTGACCGACACCTGCCGCGCGACGTATTCGCATCGGAACGCCTTATTGTGCGGCAGCCAGGTCGCGGCGTCGCCGTCTCCCTTCTGCAGATTGGCCCGACCCGACACGGCGAGGAGGTTCAGCGGGTCGTTGGCGAACGGCTGGCGGGTCTCTTCGGTGAGCTGTTGCGCGCCCTTCTGCCACGCGTCGCCCAGCGCCACGAGGTGGTCGATCTGCACGACCGAAGAGGTCTCGGGGCCGCGCTCGAACGTGATGGAGGTCGCGGTGTAGGGGTCTCCCAGGGTTCCGCCCGACACGGTGCACCGGTCTGTCGTCGTCATCGCGGTGAGGTCGCGTCGAAGGATGTCGTCGCGGGTGTCGCAGCCGTTGCCGTCGACGTCCTTCCACGCGGGCCCGAACGCATCGCGCGAGTATCCCGTCTTCGGTGCTCGACCCTTGATCTCGAGCGTCGCGAGCGCCTCGAGAGCCGTCCGGCTGTCCGCCTGCAGAGTGGCGTCGTTCCTCCAGGTCTCATCCGCGGGGGGCGCGGGTGCGGGGGAGGGAGCCTTCGCGGTCTCGACCAGCGGCGCGGGTTCCGCTGTCGCGGCGGGTGCTGCATCCGTTCGGCTCGCGTCGTCCGGGCGGTTCGTCACGGACGTGATCGTGCCGGCGATCATGAAGACGACGGCCGCGACGGAGGTCAGGGCGAGCGCCGCCTTGCGGCTTCGGAGTCCGAGCCACGTCGGAGTGCCCTTCACGAGCGCGACGATGCCCGTGATCAGCACCGCGAGCGCGGCCAGCGCGATCATGGGCGAGAGCAGAACGATGAAGCCGATCAGCAGGACGGCGCCGACAATCCACATCCACGGCTTCACGCGTCGCGCCTTCGCCGCCGGAGGGGGAGGAGGGGGAGGCGGCGCCAGCGAGACGGCGGGCGATGCCATGCCGTCCGTCGGCGGCAGGCTCCACCGTGTGTCGCCGGCTGGGGGCGTGCTCATTCTTCTCTCCCCTTCGTGGATGTCCCGATGGGTCGAGTCTAGATATGGTCAGACCACGCAGCCTGAGTGACGGCTGTCAGCGCGAGGGATGCCCCTACTCGTTGTCGCCGCCCGTCGCGGCCGTCGCGCTGACGGACCCCTCGCCCGAGACCTCGCGCGCGTCCGGCCACACCCAGTCGCGGATCTCGACGGGGTCCTCGCCATGCTGCCGCGCGTACTGGCGTGCAGCCATGCGCCGGTCGTCGAGCTTCTGCGCCAGCAGGGCCGCGCGCGAGCCCAGCGACGGAACGCGCTCGATGACCTTCATGACGAGGTAGAAGCGGTCCATCTTGTTGAGCATCGCCATGTCGAACGGGGTCGTGGTCGTGCCCTCCTCGATGTAGCCGCGCACGTGGAGGTTGTGGTGCCCGTGGCGCCGGTAGGTGAGGCGGTGGATGAGCCACGGGTAGCCGTGGTAGGCGAAGATGATCGGCTTGTCGACCGTGAACAGCTGGTCGAACTCGCGGTCGGTCATGCCGTGCGGATGCTCCTCGGAGGGCTGCAGCCGCATGAGGTCGACGACGTTGACCATGCGCACCTTGAGATCGGGCAGCTCCTCCCGGATGATGTCGATCGCCGCGAGCGCCTCGAGCGTGGGCACGTCCCCCGCGGCCGCGATGACGACATCCGGCTCCTCGCCCGTCGGGACGTTCGACGCGAACTCCCAGATGCCGGCGCCGCGCGTGCAGTGGTGGATCGCCTCCTCCATCGTGAGCCAGGACGCCTGCGGCTGCTTGCCCGCGACCACGACGTTGACGTAGTCGCGCGAGCGCAGGCAGTGGTCGTAGACACTGAGCAGCGTGTTGGCGTCCGGCGGCAGGTAGACCCGCACGACCTCCGCCTTCTTGTTGACGACGTGATCGATGAAGCCGGGGTCCTGATGCGAGAAGCCGTTGTGGTCCTGTCGCCACACGTGACTCGACAGGAGGTAGTTCAGCGACGCGATCGGCCGCCGCCATTCCAGCTCGCGCGAGACCTTGAGCCATTTGGCGTGCTGGTTGAGCATCGAGTCGACGATGTGGATGAACGCCTCGTACGACGTGAACAGTCCGTGGCGGCCCGTCAGGAGGTACCCCTCGAGCCAGCCCTGGCACTGGTGCTCGGACAGCATCTCGACGACCTGGCCGCTCTTGCCGAGGTGCTCGTCGTCGTCATCGAGGGCCGCGTTCCACGCCTTGTCGGTGACGTCGAGCACGGCCTGGATGCGGTTCGACGCGAGCTCGTCGGGCGCGAAGACGCGGAAGTTGTCGAGGTTCCTCGCCATCACCTCCTTGAGCCAGGAGCCGAGCACGCGCGTCGCCTCGACCGGTGCGGAGCCGGGAGCGGGCACGTCGACCGCGAAGTCGCGGAAGTCGGGGAGCGCCAGATCCCGCAGCAGCAGACCGCCGTTCGCGTGCGGCGTCGCGCTCATGCGCAGGTCGCCGGGCGGGGTCAGCGCCGTCACCTCGGGCTTCGGGGCGCCGGACGCGTCGAACAGCTCCTCCGGGCGGTACGACTGCAGCCAGTCCTCGAGGACGTGCAGGTGCTCGTCGGTGTCGCGCGCGGAGGCGAGCGGCACCTGGTGGGCGCGCCACGAGTTCTCGGTGCGCTTGCCGTCGATCTCGGGCGGGCACGTCCAGCCCTTCGGCGTGCGCAGCACGATCATGGGCCACGCGGGCCGGTCGATCGCAGGGTCGGCCGCGGCCGCCGCCTTGACGGCGGCGATCTCGTCGAGGACGGTGTCGAGCAGCTCTGCGAAGCGCCGGTGGATGGAGAGGTGGTCCTCGTCGTCGAACCCCGCGACGAAGAAGTGCGGCTTGTGCCCATAGCCGACCATCAGCGCGTGGAGCTCTTCGTCGCTGATGCGGGCCAGCACCGTGGGGTTGGCGATCTTGTACCCGTTCAGATGCAGGATCGGGAGGACCACTCCGTCGGTCGCAGGATCGATGAACTTGTTCGAGTGCCAGCTCGTCGCGAGCGGACCCGTCTCGGCCTCGCCGTCGCCCACGACGGCCGCGACGAGCAGGTCGGGATTGTCGAACGCCGCGCCGTACGCGTGCGAGAGCGCGTAGCCGAGCTCGCCGCCCTCGTGGATCGAGCCGGGAGTCTCGGGCGCGACGTGCGAGGGGATGCCGCCCGGGAACGAGAACTGCGTGAACAGCCGCTTGATGCCCGCTTCGTCGTACGAGATGTCGTGGTACGTCGTCGTGTACGTGCCGTCGAGGAAGGATGCCGCGACCAGCCCCGGCCCGCCGTGCCCGGGGCCGATGATGTACATCGCGGGCTGCAGGCGCCGCAGGATCGCGCGGTTCAGGTGCGAATAGATGAAGTTGAGTCCCGGCGTCGTGCCCCAATGGCCCACGAGCCGCGGCTTGACGTGGTCTCGCTGGAGGGGCTCCCGCAGGAGGGGGTTGTCGAGCAGGTAGATCTGCCCGACGCTGAGGTAGTTCGCGGTGCGCCACCAGAGGTCGATGGCCTGGACGTCTTCGTCGCTGACACCGCCGTCCGAGCGGGTCCAGGGGGTCGCGACGGGCTCAGTGAGGTTTCCGGTCACGGCTTCGAGCATGGCACCGCGGCTGCGCCGGCGACAGGGGTTCCGGATGCCGCGGCCCGCGGCATCCGTGCTCTTCGTCGCGAGCCATTGCGCTCGCCGCGGCGGGTGCGATAGTCAACAAGGGAGCCCTGTGGGAGGAGACCCAGTGACGCTAGCGGATGCCGAGTCGGCGGCGTCGATCGTGAACAGCGTCGTGCAGGCGGTCGCCCTGCTCGTCGCCGGCGTCTGGGCGTGGGCCAGGTTCGTCCACGGTCGCGTGCGGCAGCACCGCGTCGTTCCGCTCGTGGAGGCGCGCTGGCTCGATCTGGCAGGATCGCCCGCCGTCGCGGTGAGCGTCACCATCACCAACGGCGGCATCGGTCGCCTCCCACTGGGGGCGGACGCGTGCTGGGTCGAGGTGTCCTGGCTCCCGGCCGGCCGATGGCTCGCAGGGCCGGTGGACTGGGCGGCGCCGGCGGGATCGGCCTGGAGGGCGACGATGCTTGCGGCGCACACCGTGATCGAGCCCGGCGAGACCGTCCGTGACGAGCAGATCGTCGTGCTGACGCCTGACCCCGGTGCCGGCGTCCCGGTCGCCTGCCGGGCGACGGTCCGGCTCACGGCGCCCAGGACACTCCGCTCCGGCGTGACGGAGGCGTGGGCCGCGACGACGGTCGTGGCGAGCCCAGATGTGGCGCGGGCGACGGGGAGCTGAGCACGTGGCCAAGTGGACCGAGGAGATGCAGGAGACGGCGCGCCGCCACGGCGAGGCGGCGCTGCGCCGCGCCGCAGAGCAGACGCAGCGTCAGGAGTCGGCACGGGCGACGATGGCCGGGATGCGCGCGAGCGCGCAGGAGAGCGGCCGGCTCGCGGTGTTCGACCTCGCCGAGGAGCTCCTCGGCCCCTACTTCTGGTTCACGCCCGTCGGAGGCGCGATCGCCCTCGCCGCCGCGCAGTCGGGGCCGCTCGTCGTCGCGCTGCGGCTCATGCCTGCGGCGGAGGGGCCCGCGGGAGAGCTGCCGTTCGCCGTCGATCCCGCAGCGACCGTGGAGGCGCTCGAGGCCCGCGACGCCTATTGGGAGACGGATGCCGCGGCCGTCCTCGCTGCGCTTCCCCCACTGTCCTCGGTGTCCGCCTGGCCCGGAACGCGGCAGGGGCTCTTCACGGCTCGCGGGCTCGAGGACTTCGCGGAGTTCCTCGCCGGCTGTGAGCGTCGCGCCGCCGAAGCCCGCGCCGCAAGCGAGCGCGCGGCGCTCCTCGAGGCCGGCTCGCTCGGCTTCGACGTCCCGCCGCTCTGACCGGCGGTCGGCGCGTGCGGATCGGAGTGATCGGCGGCGGAGGTGCGGGCCTCACGACGGCGTGGCTCCTCGAGGAGCACCACGACGTCATGCTCTTCGAGCGCGACGAGCGGCTCGGCGGGCATGCCCACACGGTCGACGTCGAGGTCGACGGGCAGCGGCTGCAGGTCGACGCGGGCTTCGAGTTCTTCGGCGGATCGACGTATCCGACCTTCACGCGGCTGCTCGACGCGATCGGCGTGCCGCGACGGTCGTACCCGGCGACGTTCACGCTCACGGGTGGCGGCGGGTCGATCGTCCTGCCGCCGGTGCGGGGAGGGATGCCTGCATGGCGGTCGCTGGGTCCGGCATCCGTCGCTCATCTCCTGCGGCTCCGCCGCTTCGCAGCGGGGATCCCGGCGTTCATGCTGGCGCACGACACGTCCATCACGATGCGCGAGCACCTCGACCGGCTGCGGCTGCCGCCGTCGTTCCGAGACGAGTTCCTCGTGCCGTTCCTGCTCGGGTTCTGGTGCGTCGAGCTCGACGAGTTCCTCGAGACTTCGGCGTACAACACGCTCTTCTATCTCGCGGCGATGACCGGATGGCGCGCTCCGATGCAGTTCGAGATCGACGGCGGGATGCGCACGTACGTCGATGCGCTCACGCGCGATCTCAGGCGGACCGATGTGCGCGTGGCGTGCGGCATCCGACGCATCTCGCGCCCGCCGGGCGGGTTCGCCATCGACGACGCTCGCGGCCGCACTCACGAGTTCGACCAGATCGTGCTCGCTGCGCCGGCCGACTTCGCGGCGGAGCTGCTGACCGGCGTGCCCGGGCTGGAGGAGCGCACGACGCAGCTGCGGCGCTTCGAGTTCTTCGATGCCGTCATCGCGATCCACGGCGACCGGCGGCTCATGCCCCCGCGTGAGCGCGACTGGTCGGTCGTCAACTCCCGCTGGGACGGCGCCCACAGCCAGCTCTCGATCTGGAAGCCGACGCGGGGGCTGCCGCTCTTCCGCAGCTGGGTCACGTACGAAGAGCGGATGCCCGAGCCCCTCCACGAGCTCGTGCGCTACCGCCACGGACGAGGCACGCCTGCGCACTTCGAGGCGCAGCGGCGCCTCGCCGCGATGCAGGGCGAGCACGGCGTCTGGCTCGCCGGCATGTACGCCGACGACGCCGACTCGCACGAGAGTGCCGTCCACTCTGCCGTGACGGTCGCCGAGCGGCTTGCGCCGGAGTCGAGAAGGCTCGGGATGCTGCGCTGACCGAGTCGCTTCAGCCGCCCAGGCACAATGGCCGCGTGAGCCCGACTCAGCGGCCGCGATGGAAACCACAACATCCACTGCCACCGGATCGTGATGGATGCCGTCCCGCGCGGCGCGGTGTCGGCGCTCGATGTCGGCACGGGCGACGGCCTGCTCGACGCAGGCCTGAGGCGGGTGTTTCCGGATGTCTCGGCGATCGATCTCGACGCCAGTGTGCTGGCGCGCGCTCGAAGCGGATGTCAGGCGGCAAAGCGCGGCGGGAGTCGGCGCATTCAAAGGCGTTCCAACAAACGCGGCGAAAGGCCGGTCACTTCCCTCATCCAAATCCGATGGTCTTCCCACAACACCCTCCGATGAGGTGTTGCTTCCAGCGGTTGAGCCCAGTGTCAACCCGTCGATCGCGTTCACCGACCGACTCGTCGACGAGGGCATCGACCTGTCCGTCGGCCGCGTCGGGGACGCCAACGGCAACTGCCTCGCGGCGTCGCAGATCGGTCTCCACAATCCGAGCTCATCCACCACAAGGGACCCTGGCGCGACGTCGGCCACGTCGAAGCAATAACCGCGTCATGGGTCCTGTGGCTCAACAGCGAGCGCCCGCGCGGCTCGATCGACGACCTCACACCGCTCGAGGCTGAGCGACTCGACTACGCCTGCAATTAACCGGTCGAGCACGCCGGCTGACGCAAGCAAGACGCCCTCCGGACACGCCGGGGCGAGTCACGTCTCGTCTCTTTCAGGCGGGTTCTCGGCACATTTCCCGCACAAGCAGACGAATCAGGGGCTCCGACGGCCGCAGTGGACGGCAGCGAGCCCTCCGCCACCAGCACAAGCGGATCCAGAGAAATCGGCCCCTGACCAGCACAAATGAAGAAACCCCCGTGCGTAGAAGCCGCACGAGGGTTCCAGTGGCTCCGACGGGCGTCGATCCCGTGACCTCACGATTTTCAGTCGTGCGCTCTACCAACTGAGCTACAGAGCCGCGCGGCAGGCGAAGCTGCCGCATCCTAGACGAAAGGCCCTCTGAAAACAAAGGGCCTGTCGCTCCGGAGCGACCCTGACGGGACTTGAACCCGCGACCTCCGCCGTGACAGGGCGGCACGCTAACCAACTGCGCTACAGGGCCATGCTTATTAAGTTCTGTCTGCGGTAGGAGTGACCCCAACGGGATTCGAACCCGTGCTACCGCCGTGAAAGGGCGGCGTCCTAGGCCGCTAAACGATGGGGCCGGGTGAACCCAGGGGCTCACGCTTACCGAGAGACAAGCATACGGATTATCCAGCGAATGCGCGAATCGAGGGCGCGTCGCGCGTGTCCCGGCGCGCAGAGCCGCGAAGATGACCCGTGCGTATGCCCGCGATCCGGGGCACACTGGAAACGCGGCATCCCGATTGCGCTTGTGACTCATGTTGCTAGTGTGAAAGCTGTGACTCGACGACGGGAGGATCCTGTGGAGTCTCAGGAGACGTCAGGCGCGGGTGGCGAGACCGCCTCCCGCGATCTGCGTCTGCGCTGGCCCGCCATGGATCGTCGCACCGCGCTGGGGGTCGGCATCCTGAGCGTTCTCGGGATCGCGGCCTTCGGTTCGTCCGTGCTTCCGCGCGCGTTCGCGGCCGACTATCCCTCCTGGGACGACGTCGAGCGCGCGAGGGCGAACGAATCGGCGAAGGCCGACGAGGTCACGAGGATCGAGGCCCTCATCGCGGGCCTGCAGGCCGAGGTCACCCGGACGCAGGAGGTCGCGAAGCAGACCGCCGACGCCTACTACGTGGCCCAGCAGAACTACATCGACGCCGCCTACCGCGCCGACCAGCTGCAGCAGCAGGCGGACGCCGAGGCGCAGAAGGCGGTGGATGCCGCGAACAAGGCCGGTCGGGTCGCTGCGCGCCTATACCGCAACGGCGGCGACGACACATCGCTCGAGCTCTTCTTCGCGGGGTCGGCGGCGAGCGCCGACGACCTGCTCGCCCGGCTCGGCACGATGGACAAACTCATCGCTCGCAACAAGTCGGTCTACGCGGACGCGATCACGGCGCGCGGCTCGGCGCAGAGCCTCAGCGATCAGGCGGCGGCGCAGCGCGAAGAGCGCGACCGGCTGCAGAAGATCGCCGAGCAGAAGATGGTCGAGGCGCAGGCCGCGGCCGAGGCCGCGCAGGCCGCCCTCGACACCCAGGAGGCGCACCTCACCGAGCTGCAGGCCCAGCTGCTCGCCCTCAAAGACCAGACCGCGAAGACGCTCGCGGACTACCAGGCCGGCGTCGAGGCCGAACGCAAGCGGAAGGAAGCCGAAGCCGCAGCGGCGGCTGCCGCAGCGGCGGCGGCCGCGGCGGCGGGCAAGGCGCAGGGCGGCGGGATCGTGCAGGGCTCGGGATGGTGCCGGCCCAACGCGGGATGGATCAGTTCGGGCTACGGCCCGCGCTCCCAGCAGTGCGGCTCGAGCTACGGATGCTCGAGCTCGTGGCACCTCGGCATCGACTTCGCAGCCGGCGATGGATCGCCCATCTACGCCGCGGCATCGGGAACCGTCACGATGGCGTGGCCGTTCAGCGGGTTCGGCAACTACGTCCGGATCGATCACGGCAACGGGATCGGCACGGGCTACGGGCACGCGTCGGCGATCTATGTGCGCGCGGGACAGTGGGTCACCGCGGGTCAGCACATCGCGGCGGTCGGACACACGGGCCGGGCGTACGGACCCCACCTGCATTTCGAGGTGTACGTGCCGGGCGGCACGACCGACCCGAAGCCGTTCCTGGCGGCGCGCGGCGTCTACGTCTGATCCGCGGCGCCCGAGGACGGTATATCTGATCCGCGGCGCCCGAGGACCCTATATCTGATCCGCGGCACCCCGAGAACGCGAAAGGCGGATGCCGCCGCATCCGCCCCCCGAGAATCCGACGGCTAGAGAGTCGACGGCGCGAAACCCTCGCCCTGCGTCTTGGTCTTGCCCTCGTGCTCGGCGAAGCGGTCGTACGCCTCGAGCACGAGCCGCTCCGCCTCGGCGGCATCCGCCCACTCGTCGACCTTGACCCACTTGCCGGGCTCGAGGTCCTTGTAGTGCTCGAAGAAGTGCGTGATCTCCTTGCGCGTGAACTCGGGGATGTCGTCGACGTCCTGGATGTGCGTCCAGCGCGGGTCCTTCGCGAGCACCGCGACGACCTTGTCGTCGCCGCCGGCCTCGTCGCTCATCTTGAGCACGCCGACGGGGCGCACCGACGCCATGACGCCGGGGTAGAGGTCGTGGTCGAGCAGGAGCAGGACGTCGAGCGGGTCGCCGTCCTCGCCGAGGGAGTTCTCGAAGAAGCCGTAGTTCGTGGGGTAGCCGAACACCGTGTAGAGGACGCGGTCGAGGAAGACGCGGCCCGTGCCGTGGTCGACCTCGTACTTGACGCGGCTGCCCGCGGGGATCTCGATGACGGCGTCGTACGCGCCCATGATGGTGCTCCTTCGAAAAGACTGTGGGATGCCGCCGTCAAGCCTAGTCGCGAGGCTCTCGCGTGCAGAACTCCACCGATTTCGCTCGCGACCTGCCCAATCCGCTTCATCCACGTCGTTCTGAAGCCGATTCGGTGGAGTTCTGCACGGGGCGCGGCGGATACCGTGGACGGGTGACACATCGCCCGGGCCTCGACCCCGCCGTCGCAGAGGTGCGGCGCGCCGTCCGCGCCGCCCTCGCCGGGATCGCGCAGGGCTCGACCGTCGTCGTCGCGCTCTCGGGCGGCGCCGACTCGCTCGCGCTCGCCGCGTCCGTCGCCTTCGAGGCGCCCAAGCTCGACCTCGCTGCGGTCGCGGTGACGATCGACCACGGTCTGCAGGAGGGGTCGGCGGATGCCGCGGCCGCCGCCGCCGCCCAGGCTCGGGCGCTCGGGCTCTCCGCGCGGGTCGTCCGTGTCGAGGTCGGCGCCGATGGCGGCCCCGAGGCCGCTGCCCGCGGAGCACGGTACGCGGCGCTCGCGGTCGAGGCCTCGGCGCTCGGCGCGGCCGCGGTGCTCACGGGTCACACGCTCGACGACCAGGCCGAGACGGTGCTGCTCGGCCTCGCCCGTGGATCCGGAGCGGGCAGTCTGCAGGGGATGTCGCCCGTGTCGACGGTCGGCGACGGCCTCCTGCTGCTGCGACCGCTGCTCGGCGTGCGGCGTGCGACCACCCGCGCGGCCTGCGCCGCGGCGGGACTCGAGCCGTGGAGCGATCCGCACAACGTCGACCCGCGCTTCGCGCGCGTGCGCGTGCGGGAGAGGGTGCTGCCCGTCCTCGAGGCCGAGCTCGGGCCCGGCATCACGGAGGCCCTCGCCCGCACGGCCGAGCAGGCGCGCGAGGACGCCGACGCCTTCGCCGCCATGATCGACGAGACGATCGAGGACATCGTCGATCATGCTGAGGCGGGGATCTCGATCTCGGTGCCGGCGCTCGCGGCGAATCCGCCGGCCCTGCGGCACCGCATCATCCGCACGGTCGTCGCCGCCGAGTTCGGCGAGAGCCTCACGCGCGCGCAGACGCTCGAGGTCGCGCGCCTCGTCACGGAGTGGTCGGGCCAGGGACCCATCGACCTGCCCGGCTGCCGTGCGCGACGGAGGGGTCAGCGGCTCGAGTTCACGGCACGCTCAGGCGCACGCTGAGGCCCCTCACCTCCCCGGCGACGGCCGCGGGGCTCCTGTCGACCGGAGGAGGCGCGGCTCCCCGGTGACGGCCGCGGGCCTCCGGTCGACCGGACGAGGGGGGGTGAGGCCCCCTGCCCCTGCTCAGGGCTGCGCGGCTACGTGTTGCCGCCGAACGCTGCGCGGCTACTTGTTGCCGCCGAACAGTCCGCCGAGCAGGCCTCCGATGTCGATCCCGCCGCCCGAGGACTGCGCCTGGCCGCCGCCGCCTCCGAGCAGGCCCCCGATCAGCCCGCCGATGTCGAAGCCTCCGCCTCCGGCCTGCGCCTGCGGAGCCGCCTGCTGCTGGCCCTTCGAGAGCAGGCCCATCACGATCGGCGCGAGCATGGGCAGGAGCTTGCCGAAGTCGATGCCCGCCGTCTGCGGCTCATCGGTGAGCTTCTTCGCGACCTGCTCCTTCTGGTCGCCGAAGACGTGGGTCAGGATCTTGTCGCCGTCGACCGTGTCGACCTGGTCGACGTCGATCGTGTCGCCGAGGCCCGTGTGCTTTCCGAGGGCCTTCTCGATCGCGGACGCCCCGTCGGGGGTCTGCGCGTTGCGCTGAAGCCCGCTCAGGATCGTCGCGCCGCCCTCCTGCACCGCCTGCTGCGCCACCGCGGGGTCGACGCCCAGCTTCGATGCGATCTGATCGATGGGCAGCTGCTTGAGAATGTCGTCCAGTCCGGCCATGTGAACTCGTCCCTCCGTCCGGGCGGGCGCCGTCGCCCGCGCGCGCTCAGCCTATTGCGCAGCCCCTTCCGCGGAAACCCGCCCAGACATCCGGATCCGCGCGCACACCCCTGGATCCGAGGCCCGCCGACTCTAGACTCTGACCATGCGCGCGGCCGACATCCAGAGCGAGATCACCAACGTCCTCGTCACGGAGGAGCAGATCCACGACAAGCTCCGAGAGATCGCGGCGCAGGTCGCCGACGACTATGAGGGCAAGGATCTGCTGCTGGTCGGCATCCTCAAGGGAGCCGTCATGGTCATGGCGGACTTCTCCCGGGCGCTGAGATACGTCGTGCCGATGGACTGGATGGCGGTCTCCTCGTACGGCACCGGCACGAAGTCGAGCGGTGTCGTGCAGATCCGCAAGGACCTGGACTCCGACCTGACGGGGCGCCACGTGCTCATCGTGGAGGACATCATCGACTCCGGCCTGACCCTCAGCTGGCTGCTGGAGAACTTCGAGTCGCGGGGCGCGGCATCCGTCGAGGTGTTCGCTCTGCTGCGCAAGCCGGAGGCCGCGAAGGTCGACGTGTACTGCAAATACCTGGGCTTCGAGATCCCGAACGAGTTCGTGATCGGGTACGGCCTCGACTACGCCGAGCGGTACCGCAACCTGCGCGACATCGCGGTGCTCGCGCCTCACATGTACTCGTAGCGCTTAAGCCGTGGGCGAATGCACAGAGTCGCCATAGGCAGCCCGCGATACCCTGAATTCCACCGTCGCCGGGGCATCGTGCCGCGCGCCGGCGGATCGCCGACGAAAGGGAGCGGGCGCGGCCCGAGCCATGGACTTCAAGAAGATCACTCGCAACCCGCTCTTCTACGTGCTTATGATCGGGGTGCTGCTCATCGTCGGCTTCTCGCTGATCTCGAGTCTGCAGGGCGCGAAGACCATCACGACGCAGCAGGGTCTCGAGCTGCTCGACGGCGGGACCGTCACGAAGGTGGTCAGCACCGAGGGCGACCAGCGCGTCGACATGGTGCTGTCGGAGCCCTTCGAGGGTGCCACCGACGTGCAGTTCTACTTCCTCTCCGCGCGCGCCGATGAGGTCGTCTCGGCCATCACCGCCGCCGATCCCAAAGACGGCTTCAACGACACCGTGCCTCGGGCGACGTGGTTCGACGGGTTCATCTCGCTGTTCCTGCCGATCATCCTGCTGGGCGTGCTGTTCTGGTTCCTCATGTCGAGCGCGCAGGGCGGCGGCAGCAAGGTCATGCAGTTCGGCAAGTCGCGCGCGAAGCTCGTGACGAAGGAGATGCCGCAGGTCAGTTTCGGGGATGTCGCGGGCGCCGAGGAGGCGATCGAGGAGCTCCAGGAGATCAAGGACTTCCTGAAGGACCCCGCGAAGTTCCAGGCCGTGGGGGCGCGCATCCCCAAGGGCGTGCTGCTGTACGGGCCTCCAGGAACGGGCAAGACGCTCCTCGCGCGCGCCGTCGCGGGCGAGGCCGGCGTGCCGTTCTACTCCATCTCGGGTTCCGACTTCGTCGAGATGTTCGTCGGCGTCGGCGCGAGCCGCGTGCGCGACCTGTTCAACCAGGCGAAGGAGAACGCCCCCGCGATCATCTTCATCGACGAGATCGACGCCGTCGGCCGGCATCGCGGTGCGGGCCTCGGCGGCGGGCACGACGAGCGCGAGCAGACGCTCAACCAGATGCTCGTCGAGATGGACGGCTTCGACCCCAAGGCGAACGTCATCGTCATCGCGGCGACCAACCGCCCCGACATCCTCGATCCCGCGCTGCTGCGCCCCGGTCGATTCGACCGCCAGATCGGCGTCGACGCGCCCGACCTCAAGGGCCGCCAGCGGATCCTCGAGGTGCACGGCCGCGGCAAGCCCCTCGCCGACGGCGTCGACCTCGAGGTCGTCGCGCGCAAGACCCCCGGCTTCACGGGTGCAGACCTCGCGAACGTGCTCAACGAGGCCGCTCTCCTGACGGCGCGCTCGAACGCGCAGCTGATCGACAACCGTGCCCTCGACGAGGCGATCGACCGCGTCATCGCGGGGCCGCAGCGGCGCACGCGCGTCATGAAGGACAAGGAGAAGCTCATCACGGCCTACCACGAGGGCGGTCACGCGCTCGCGGCGGCGGCGATGAACTACACCGATCCCGTCACGAAGGTCACGATCCTCCCGCGCGGCAAGGCGCTCGGCTACACGATGGTGCTGCCGCTGGACGACAAGTACTCCGTGACGCGCAACGAGCTGCAGGATCAGCTGGCGTACGCGATGGGAGGCCGTGTCGCGGAGGAGATCGTCTTCCACGACCCGACGACCGGCGCGTCGAACGACATCGAGAAGGCGACGAACATCGCGCGCAAGATGGTGACCGAGTACGGCATGACGACCGAGGTCGGCCCCGTCAAGCTCGGCTCGGCATCCGGCGAGATGTTCCTCGGCCGCGACATGGGCCACGGGCGCGAGTTCAGCGAGAAGGTCGCCGAGCGGGTCGACGTCGAGGTGCGCGCCCTCATCGAGCAGGCGCACAACGAGGCGTACGAGGTGCTCAACGCCAATCGCGAGATCCTCGACAAGCTCGCCCTCGAGCTCCTCGAGAAGGAGACGCTCGATCACCTCGAGCTCGCGGACCTGTTCAGCGACATCAAGAAGCTCCCGCCGCGTCCGCAGTGGCTCTCCAGCGACGAGCGCCCCGTGTCGGCACAGCCCCCCGTCGACGTTCCGCGCCGGCGGGAAGACGCGGGACTCGCGGCCGCCGTCGAGGCGGAGCACGAGGCGACCGAGAAGGCTCCGCGCCGTCGTCCTTCCGGACAGGCGCGCCCCGCAACCGCGTAGGCTCGGCCCGTGGCCGTCGATCGTGAACGCGTCGCCGAGCTCGTGCACGAGCTGCTCGAGGCGATCGGAGAGGACCCCGACCGCCCCGGGCTGCGTCTGACCCCCCAGCGGGTCGCGGACGCGTACGCGGAGTTCTTCGCGGGCGTCGGCGAGGATGCCGCGGCCCCGCTCGCGCACACGATCTCGGTGACGCGGGGCCCCGCTCCTGAGACGCTGCCGTCGGGCGCCGTGATGCTGCGGGACATCCGCTTCCGCTCGATGTGCGAGCACCACCTCCTCCCGTTCGCAGGCCACGCCCACATCGCGTACCTGCCGGGCGAGCAGGTCGTCGGGCTCGGTGCGCTGCCCAAGGTCGTCGAGGTGCTCTCGGCCCGCCCGCAGGTGCAGGAGCGCCTCGGCGAGCAGATCGCCGACACGATCGCGGGCTCGCTCGACACGCGCGGCGTGCTCGTCGTGCTCGACGCGACCCACGAGTGCGTCACGATGCGCGGCGGACGGCAGACGGATGCCGCGACGGTCACGATCGCGGCGCGCGGCGAACTGGCCGATCCGGCAGCGCGGGCGGAGCTCATCGCCCTCATCGGCACAGGAGGTCGCTGATGGCGACGCTCGTCATGGGGATCGTCAACGTGACCCCCGATTCCTTCAGCGACGGCGGACGATACCTCGACTCCGACGCGGCCGTCGGGCACGGTCTGCGGCTGTGGGGGGAGGGGGCCGACATGCTCGACATCGGCGGCGAGTCGACGCGGCCCGGTGCCGAGCGCATCGACCCCTCGCTCGAGCGCGACCGCGTGCTGCCGGTCGTGGAGGCTCTCGCGCAGGCGGGCGCGGTCGTGAGCATCGACACGATGAACGCCGCGACCGCCGTGGCGGCCGTGCGCGCGGGCGCGCGGATCGTCAACGACGTGTCGGGCGGCCTCGCCGACCCGGGGATGCTCGAAGCCGTCGCCGCGACCGATGCCGACATCGTGCTGCAGCATTGGCGAGGCGCGTCGTCGGACATGTATGCCAATGCGGAGTACCGCGACGTCGTGCGCGAGGTGATGGCCGAGATCGCGGATCGCGTCGCCGCCGCCGCGGCAGCCGGCATCCCTCCGTCGCGCGTCATCGTCGACCCCGGCATCGGGTTCGGCAAGAAGGGCGGGCAGAACTGGGCTGTCCTGCGCGAGCTGCCTCGCATCACGGGGCTCGGTCACCGCGTGCTCGTCGGCACGAGCCGCAAGCGCTTCCTCTCGGACGTGCTGGGAGAGGACGCATCGGAGGCGCGGCGCGACTTCGCGACCGCCGTCACGAGCGTGCTGGCGGCGCAGGCCGGCGCGTGGGCCGTGCGCGTGCACGACGTCGCGGCGACCCGCGATGCCCTGCGTGTCGTCGATCGATGGGAGAGTGAGGATCCATGGACTTCATCGACGAGATCACCCTGACCGGGGTCCGCGCGTTCGGTCGGCACGGCGTCTTCGAGGAGGAGCGCCGCGACGGCCAGTACTTCCTCGTCGATGCGACGCTGTATGTCGGGACGAGGAGCGCCGCGGAGTCCGACGACGTCGCCGACACGGTCCACTACGGACTCGTCGCGGAGCGCATCGTCGAGATCGTGCAGGGCGAGCCCGTCAATCTCCTCGAGGCGCTCGCCGACCGCATCGCGCGCGACGTGCTGGGCCGTCACGAGATCGTCAGGATGGTCGCGGTCACGGTGCACAAGCCGGACGCGCCGATCCCCGTTCCGTTCGCCGACGTGTCGGTGACCGTGCGACGCGGGCGCCCCGGCGGCGGGTACGAGGGCACGATCGAGGGGCGCGCGTGAGCCGCAGACTGACTCAGCCGCTCGCGCCCGTCGACGGCCCGCGCCCGAGCGGCCCTGTCGTCGCGGTGGTCGCGCTCGGCGCCAACCTCGGCGATCGCGCCGCGACACTCGCGGCGGCGGTCGACGAGCTGCGGCGCCTGCCGCTCACCGACGAGGTGCTGGCGGCGGAGCCGATCGAGTCCGTCGCGCTCAAGCCCGATGGTCCGGATGCCGCGGCCCCCGCCTATCTCAACTCGGTCGCCCTCGTCACGACGCGGCTCGCGCCGAGCGTCCTGCTCGGCTTCCTCCATGCGATCGAAGACCGGCACGGCCGCGAGCGCCGTGAGCGCTGGGGCGATCGGACTCTCGATCTCGATCTCGTCTCGTACGGGGATGTCGTCAGCGACGATCCCGCGCTCACGCTCCCGCATCCCCACGCGCGGGGGCGCGACTTCGTCCTCGCGCCGTGGCTCGCCGTCGACCCCGACGCCGAGCTCCCCGGGGCGGGACGGGTCGACGCGCTCCTGGCCCGTCTGCAGGGGGCTTCGTGAGGCGCACCCGCCCCGGCATCCTGATCATCGCGGCGGTCGTCGGCGGCGCCGTGGGGTTCCTGCTCGACCAGACGCTGACGGGCGCAGGACGCGCGACCTTCGCCCCGACCGTGACGCTGCCCATCCTGCTCGCGCTCCTCGGGGCTCTCGTCGTCGCGCTCGCGGTGCCCATCCGACGTGCGACGCGCGCCACGGCGCCGACGCACGTCAACCCGTTCCGCGCTGTGCGCGTCGCGATGCTCGCCAAGGCGTCGAGCATTCTCGGAGCCGGCTTCGGCGGCTTCGCCCTCGGGCTCGTGCTGTTCGTCTGGACCCGCCCGGTGGCGCCGTCGCTAGGCTCATTGGGCACGGTCATCGCGACCGCGGTGTGCGGGGCGCTCCTCGTCGCCGCGGGCCTGGTCGCCGAGCACCTCTGCACGATCCGGAAGGACGACGATGACGAACAGCCCGGAGGCGTCGATGCCTGATGGGGCTCCGCCCCACACACCCGGCTCGCCGACGCACGCCCCGGACTCGACGCCCACCACCACTGACGCGGCCGGTGCCGTGCAGCAGGAGACGGATGCCGAAGCCCCGCCCGCGGCGCTCGACGACGGCACCTTCACCCGGCTCGCGGAGCCGGGGTCGGCGAACCGGCTCGAGCTCGAGCAGGGCGTATGGCACCAGGTGTCGCGCAAGTACGTCTGGGTGCAGCTCATCTCCAGCGGCATCGTCCTGATCCTGAGCGTCGTCGCGGTCCTCGTCGTCGCGCTCGCTCTCGGGCAGACGTGGGCGTGGATCCCGGGCGGGATCTGGATCGTCATCCTGGTCTGGACGATCGCGATCATGCCGCGCCAGGCGCGCGCGATCGGGTATCAGCTCCGAGACGACGACCTCGTGTTCCGCCGCGGCATCCTGTGGCAGCGGATGGTCGCCGTCCCCTACGGCCGCATGCAGCTCGTCGACATCACCCACGGGCCCCTCGATCGCGGCTTCGGCATCGCCCAGCTCAAGTTCGTGACGGCGGCGGCGTCGACGGGGGTCGTGATCCCCGGCCTGCCGCAGCCGACGGCCGAGTCGCTGCGCGACCACCTCGTGGCGGTCGCCGAGAGCCGCCGCACGGGACTATGACAGATCCGTCGCGCCCCCAGGGCCGGCCCGCCCCTCCTCCGGAGGGTGCCGCAGGTCCGCCGCCCTCCGCGCCGCCGGCGGCCGTATACCGGTCACCGGCTCCCGCGGCGCCGCCCGGCTCGCTCGTGCGGTCGCCGCTGAGCGACGGCGAGTGGCACCGCCTGCATCCGCTCACGCCGCTCCTGCGCGGAGGGCTCTTCCTCCTGGTCGTGATCGGCATCGTCGTCTCGAACCTGCGGGACCGGCTCCTGTACGTGTTCCTCCCGGGTCTCATGCCCGAGATCGACCCGCAGGACCTCGAGGAGTGGGAGTCCAGCGGCGACCCGATCGACTGGATCATCGTCAACAACCTCTACGTCCTGGCGATCGTCGCCGTCCTCGTCGTCCTCGTCGTGCTCGTGGGCGCGTTCTACCTCTCGTGGCGCTTCCACACGTTCCGCATCACGGGGGATGCCGTCGAGGTGCGCAGCGGCATCCTGTTCCGCACGCAGCGGCGGGCGCCGCTCGATCGCGTGCAGGGGGTCAACCTCACGCGGCCGATGATCGCGCGCCTGCTCGGCATGGCCAAGCTCGAGGTCGTCGGCGCGGGCGCCGACGCCAACGTCAAGCTCGAATACCTCTCGACGGCGAACGCCGAGGCGGTGCGCGCCGACATCCTCCGGCTCGCATCCGGGAGACGCCTCGCCGAGACGAGGCCGGATGCCGGTCCCGCCTCGCGGGGGACGGCGCTGACGGCCACCGTCAGTCGCGGCATCACAGGCCTCATCGAGGGGGACGACCTCGCATCGGCCGAGCCCGAGTCGGTCGTCCACATCCCCGTCGGGCGGCTCGTGACGTCGCAGATCGTGAGCCCCGGCACCGTCGCGCTCCTGGTCGGAATCGTCGGAGTCGTCGTCGGCGCGTTCGCCGGCGTGCCCTGGCTCCTGCTGAGCCTGCTGCCGACGATGATCGCGTTCGGCGTGTACTGGGTGCGCCGCATCCTGAGGTCGCTGCGCTACGCGATCGCACCCACCGCCGACGGCGTGCGGATCACGTACGGGCTCCTCACGACGGTCACCGAGATCGTCCCCCCGGGGCGGGTGCACGCCGTCGAGGTCTCGCAGTCGATCCTGTGGCGCCCGTTCGGATGGTGGGTCGTCCGCATCAATCGCCTGACGGGCCGCAGCGCGACCGACTCGAACGCCGACCAGTTCACGACCGTGCTGCCCGTGGGAACCGCCGCCGACGTCGAGCGCGTCCTGCGGCTGCTCCTGCCGCAGGTTCCCGACGGCGAATGGCCGCTCCTCGTGCAGCAGGGCGTGCTCGGCGGTCCCTCGGACGGCGACTTCGTCGCGACGCCCCAGCGCGCATGGTTCCTGCGACCGCTGTCGTGGCGCCGCAACGGATTCCGCAGGACCCCCGATCTCGTGCTGCTGCGTCGGGGCCAGATCTGGCGGACGCTCACGATCCTCCCGCTCGCCCGCCTGCAGAGCATCGCGCTGCACCAGGGCCCCGTCGACCGGATGCTGCGGATCGCGTCGTTCCGCGGCCACACGGTCGCGGGCCCCGTGTCGACGAGCCTCGCGGCGGTGGATCGGGACACCGCGCTCGCCCTGTTCGCAGACGCCGCGGAGGCCGGCGTCCGCGCGGCCGCCGCGGATCGCACGCACCGCTGGGGTGCCGAAGCGGATGCCGCGGGTCCGAGTGCGGCTGCGGGGGTCGCGGCCGGTCCGGGCGCCGCGGCGGGTGCGGGTGCGCCGGCGGCGGGTGCGGGTGCGCCGGGTGCGGGTGCGGGTGCCTGGTCCGCGGCAGGTCCGGTTGCAGGTGCGGCGGGTGCGGTTGCGCCGGCGGCAGGTGCGGGTGCCTGGTCCGCGGCAGGTTCGGTTGCAGGTGCGGCGGCTGCGGCTGCGGGGTCGGATGCCGCGGTCCCGGATGCAGCGGTCCCGGGTGCGGCTGGTGCGGCTGCCGCGGTCCCTGGTGCGGATGCGGGGTCGGATGCCGCGGTCCCGGACGCCGCGGTCCCGGATGCAGCGGTCCCGGGTGCGGCTGGTGCGGATGCCGCGGTCCCTGGTGCGGATGCGGTCCCGGACGCCGCGGTCCCGGGTGCCCCCGATCCCGGGGGCGACGCGTGAGCAGGCGCGACGGACGGCTCGGCGTCGGGATCATCGGCGCGGGACGTGTGGGCCCGTCCGTCGGGGCGGCGCTCGCCGGAGCCGGCCACGCCCTCGTCGGCATCACGCACGGCTCCGACGACGAGCGGATCGCGGGGATGCTCCCCGGCGTGCCGATCCTCGACGCCGTCGAGGTCGTGCGCCGCGCCGAGCTGGTCGTCGTCGCCGTCCCGCGCGACGAGCTCGTGGGGCTCGTGGCGGGCCTCGCCGACGTCGACGCATGGCAGCCGGGGCAGCTCGTGCTGCATACGGACGCGGCGCACGGCATCGGCGTCCTCGGTCCCGCCGTCGCAATGGGTGCCATCCCGCTCGCGGTGCACCCTGCGATCTCGTTCACGGGCACGTCGATGGACCTGCGGGCGCTCAAGGACGCCTACGCGGCGGTGACGGCTCCCGCGGCGGTGCTTCCCATCGCTCAGGCGCTCGCCGTCGAGCTCGGGTGCGAGCCGGTCGTCGTCGCGGAGGAGGACCGGGCCGCCTACGCGGAAGGCATCGAGACGGCGACGGAGTTCTCCCGATCGATCGTCGGGCAGGCGGCGACTCTGCTGACCCGCGCGGGCATCCCGAACCCCGGTTCGTTCCTGTCGGCGCTGGTCCATTCGACGGTCGAGCAGGCGCTGTCCGTCGCGGGCGGCACGGACCCCTTCCCTTCCGCCGGTACGATCGCGGAATGATCCGCACCATCGCGGGCCTGCGCACCCGGCTGGCCGACGCCAGAGCCGCAGCTCCCGAGGCCCGCGTCGCCCTGATCTCGACGATCGGGTCGCTGCACGACGGCCACATCGACCTCGTCCACCGGGCGAAGGAGCTCGCCGACATCGTCGTGGTGTCGATCTTCGTCAATCCCCTGCGGTTCGCCGGCGCAGCCGAGTGGGAGGCGTACCCGCGCACGCCGGAGGACGACGAGCGGCTGCTCGACTCGCTCGGCGTCGACGTCGTCTTCGCGCCGGAGGCGGCGGAGCTGCTGCCGCAGGGATCGAACTCCACGAAGATCTCGGCCGGGGACCTCGGTCTGCGATACGAGGGGCGAACCCGTCCGTTCTACTTCGATGGACTGCTCACGGTCGAGGCGAAGCTCTTCCAGCTCGTCGATCCTGATGTCGTCGTCTACGGACTGCGCGATCGGCAGCGCATCTTCCTCGTCAGGCGCATGATCCGCGATC
The DNA here is from genome assembly GCF_011759705.1 of Microbacterium ulmi. Classification (GTDB taxonomy): domain Bacteria; phylum Actinomycetota; class Actinomycetes; order Actinomycetales; family Microbacteriaceae; genus Microbacterium; species Microbacterium ulmi. The sequence continues at coordinate 1,719,382 of NZ_JAAOZF010000001.1, forward strand.
TCTTCTTCGACATCGACGTCGCGACCGTCGAGACCGTCCGCGACGACAGGGGGCTGCCGATCTCGACGAGAGTGGGCATGCTCGAGCCGCAGGATCTCGCGGCGGCCGCCAAGCTCCCCGCCGCCCTCGACGCTGCGGCGTCGAACGCGGATCGAGGCATCGACGCGTGCATCGCTGCGGCGCAGTCGTCGCTCATGGGAGAGCCGCGCATCCGGCTCGAATACCTCAGCGTCGTCGACCCTGCGACGTTCCTCCCCCTGGACGAGGGCGTGTCCGGCCCCGCGCTCGTGCTGATCGCGGCATCCGTCGCAGGCCATCGATTCATCGACAACGCCGAGGTCTATCTCGGCTGACGCTGCGGGGGCGGGGACGAGCCGTCTCTCGCAGCGGGAGGATGCCGGCGCCCGCGTGTTCGCGGCATCCCCGGTGCGCGATGACATTCGGTGGGCGTCGCTCGCCGAGCCGATCCGGTCGGCCGACCGCCAGGGGCAGCCCAGCCGTCCGTCGATAGACTTGGGGGTCGACTTCCGAGGAGCCCCGCCGTCATGACCGATACCCCCGTGCCCGCCGACGCCGCCGAGACCCCCGAAGAGGACGTCTTCGAGCAGAAGGCGGTGCGCCTCGCGAAGCGCGAGCGGCTGATCGCCGAACGGGCGGATGCCGCGGGCGGCGCCTATCCCGTCTCGGTGCCGATCACCACGACGATCCCCGCGCTGCGTGCCGAGTACGGCGAGCTCGAGGCCGGCGCCGAGACCGGCGTGACGGCAGCCGTCGCGGGCCGTGTCGTGTTCAGCCGCAACACGGGCAAGCTCTGCTTCGCGACCCTCCAGGCGGGCGACGGCAGCCGCATCCAGGCGATGGTGTCGCTCGCGAACGTGGGCGACGAGTCGCTGCAGGCGTGGAAGGAGCTCGTCGATCTCGGCGACCACGTGTACGTGTCGGGCGAGGTCGTCTCGAGCCGCCGCGGCGAGCTGTCGATCATGGTCGCAGAGTGGGCGATCGCGGCGAAGGCCATCCTGCCGCTGCCGAACATGTACTCGGAGCTCAGCGAGGAGAGCCGCGTGCGCAGCCGCTTCCTCGATCTCATCGTGCGCGACCGCGCGCGGGAGACCGTCGTCGCCCGTGCCAAGGTCAACGCGAGCCTGCGTGAGACCTTCGCCGAGCGTGGCTACCTCGAGGTCGAGACGCCGATGCTGCAGGTGCAGCACGGCGGGGCGTCCGCGCGTCCGTTCATCACGCGCTCGAACGCGTTCGACGCCGACCTGTATCTGCGCATCGCGCCCGAGCTGTTCCTCAAGCGGGCTGTCGTCGGCGGCATCGACCGTGTCTTCGAGATCAACCGCAACTTCCGCAACGAGGGCGCCGACTCGACGCACAGCCCCGAGTTCGCGATGCTCGAGGCCTACGAGGCGTACACCGACTACAACGGCATCGCCGATCTGACACAGGAGCTCATCCAGAACGCGGCCGCCGCCGTGTCGGGATCGACGACCGTGACATGGGCGGACGGGACGGTGTACGACCTCGGCGGCGAGTGGGACCGGCTCTCGATGTACGGATCGCTCTCGGAGGCCGTCGGCCGCGAGATCACGCCCCGGACGCCGTTCGACGAGCTCGTCGCGATCGCCGAGGCCGAAGGCGTCGAGCTGCCGCCGCATCCGATCCACGGCAAGCTCGTCGAGGAGCTGTGGGAGCACTTCGTCAAGGGCGGCCTCGAACGCCCTACCTTCGTCATGGACTTCCCGCTCGACACGAGCCCGCTCGTGCGCGAGCACCGCTCGATCGCGGGCGTCGTCGAGAAGTGGGACCTGTACGTGCGCGGCTTCGAGCTCGCGACGGGATACTCCGAGCTCGTCGACCCCGTCATCCAGCGCGAGCGCTTCACGGAGCAGGCCAAGCTCGCGGCCCGCGGCGACCTCGAGGCGATGCGCATCGACGAGGAGTTCCTGCGCGCACTCGAGCACGGCATGCCGCCCTCGGGCGGCATGGGCATGGGCATCGACCGGCTCCTCATGGCCATCACGGGCCTCGGGATCCGCGAGACGATCCTCTTCCCGCTCGTCAAGTAGCAGCCGCGCGGCGATCACGCGGGTCGCCGGAACGCCCAGTCGGGCAGGTGCCCGGCATGCACGAACGACCGGACGATCTCGGCGAGGCCGTGCTCCGGCTCGCTCTCGCACGCCTGCACGGCGTACCGCTCGGCGTGAGTCGAACGGCCCAGGGCCCAGGAGAGCCACGCGGCCGTCGCGAGGCATCCGGCCCGCCGATCCTCCGGCGCGACGCACGCGGCGGCGCGCGCGAGTGCGAGAGCGCGCTCGAGCCGATCGGGATCGGGTCGGTCGCCCTCGCCCCACATGTGCATCGCGAGGTGGGCGGGGTACTCGGCGCCGCCTTCCCACTCGAGCTGCGCGTCGAGGGCCTCGTCGCCGGCCTCGATGCCCCCGCACCACTCGACGAGCGCGATGTCGCGGAGCGACGGGCGCGACAGGCACCAGATGAGCGCGGCGCACTCGTAGGGCGAGAGGGCTGCGGCATCCCACTCCAGCGCCTCTTCGAACAGGCCGGGCAGATCATCCAGGCGGCACACGGCGACGAGGGCACCGGGATCGATGCGAGTCGCGTCGTCGTCTTCTTCTGTGTGGCATGCCGTCGGCTCTCCGGAGTCGGTGGGAGCGGCGACCCGTCCTCGGGGGCTCGACGCCGAGCCTCCGCGCCGCCTGGGCTCCGCGTCCGGGCCGCACAGGAGCGCGACGGCGCGTTCGAGCGATCGGAGGGCCCGTCCCACGTCCTCACGCGCGGCGGAGTCGGGCCGCGGAAGCTCTGCGCCGCTGGCCTGATCGCCGTCTGCGACGGGCAGATCCGGGAGACCCGCGGGCGCGATGTCGAGCTCGGCGAGGGATCGCCCGCCCGGAGGACGGTCCGCGTCGAGGTACGACGCCCACGCGTCGCTCCCGACGCACAGGAGATCTGTCACGTCCAGCCCGCACTCGTGGGCGCGCGCCTCTATCGCGCGGGCCAGAGCGGCGTGCGGCATGCCGTCGTCCGCGCTCTCGTCCGTGAAGGCGACCGCCGCGACGCCGTCGACGCGGGGGATGCGGCACACCGTGCCCACGAGAGTCGCGGCGATGCGGTCGAGCTCGTGGGCGTCGTCGGTGGCCGGCAGGTCGAAACGCAGCGCCCCGGCGCTGCGCGACCCTTCGAACGGGATGAGCACGAGGCTGCGCGTCGGACGGTAGCCGAGCAAGTGCGGAACGAAGGACAGGAACTGGGCCGCATCGGCGGCTCTCACGGTGGTCGTCATGCGACGAGAGTGCCGTCCGCACCGCACCTGCCGGACGGCGAACGGGCGAGGTGTGGGCAGAAGGTCCGCAGCAGGCCGTCGTGGAGTCGTCGATGACGGGCGACGCGGGCCGAGGCCGGGGAGAGGCGGCGGGTATCCTGGAGCTGTGGAGAACTACTGGGTCGCCGTCTTCTGGTCGCTCGCACCGACCGTGGTCGTCAGCGCCCTCTTCTTCTACGTGCTGCGCGGCATCCTGCGCGCCGATCGCACCGAGCGCCGCACCTACGCGCGCATCGAAGCGGAGGAGCGCGCCAAGCGCGGCCTCCCCCCGGCCGCGACGACACCGGGGCCGACTGCAGCAGAGCGCTGACGGACCCCCGCACTAGGCTGGCCTCAACCGATCCCCAGCCGAGAGCAGCCATGTGATCACCTTCACCATCGAGGCGACGTGGTGGCTGGTGCTCGTCTCCGTGTTCGACCTCACGGTGCGCATCGCGGCGATCATCATCGTGCCGCGCAACCGGCGGCCCACCGCCGCGATGGCCTGGCTCCTCGCGATCTACTTCATCCCCCTCATCGGGGTGTTCCTGTTCCTGCTCATCGGCAACCCGCGTCTGCCGCGTGCCCGCCGCAAGAAGCAGGACCAGATCAACACGTACATCCACGACACGAGCGAGTCGCTCGACTTCGGAACGCTGCGGCCGCACGCCCCGGCGTGGTTCCGATCGCTCGTGACGCTCAACCGCAATCTCGGCGCGATGCCGCTCGCGGGCGACAACGCGGCCGAGCTCATCTCCGACTATCAGGGGAGCCTCGACGCGATGGCCGCCGCGATCCGCGAGGCGGAGCGGTACGTCCACGTCGAGTTCTACATCCTTCAGACGGATGCCGCGACCGACGACTTCTTCCACGCGCTCGAGGAGGTCGCGGCGCGGGGCGTGGTCGTGCGCGTGCTCCTGGACCACTGGGCCAACCGAGGCAAGCCCTTCTACAAGAAGACGATCAGGCGGCTCGACGCGATGGGCGCGCAGTGGCGCCTCATGCTCCCGGTGCAGCCGTTCAAGGGCAAGTACCAGCGCCCGGATCTGCGCAATCACCGCAAGCTCCTCGTCGTCGACGGACGCGTCGCGTTCACGGGCTCGCAGAACGTCACCGATTCGACCTACAACCTCAAGAAGAACATCAAGCGCGGTCTGCACTGGGTCGACATGATGGTGCGGATCCAGGGACCGGTCGTGGCATCCGTCAATGCCGTCTTCCTGTCGGACTGGTACAGCGAGACCGACGAGACGCTGAGAGACGAGATCGACCTTTTCGACGTGGCCTCGGGGCCGGGCGACCTCGACTGCCAGATCATCCCGTCGGGTCCCGGCTTCGAGTTCCAGAACAACCTCAAGCTCTTCGCCGGTCTGCTGTACGCGGCGCAGGAGCGGGTCATCGTCGTGAGCCCCTACTTCGTGCCCGACGAGGCGCTGCTGCTCGCCATCACCACGGCGTGCCAGCGCGGCGTGCACGTCGAGCTGTTCGTCTCGGAGGAGGGCGACCAGGCGCTCGTCTACCACGCGCAGCGCAGCTACTACGAGTCGCTGCTGCGCGCCGGCGTGAAGATCTGGATGTACCAGCGGCCGTTCATCCTGCACTCCAAGTCGATGACGATCGACGACGAGGTCGCGATCGTCGGGTCGAGCAACATGGACATGCGGTCGTTCGGTCTCAACCTCGAGATCTCGATGCTCGTGCGCGGCGAGGAGTTCATCACCCAGATGCGCTCCGTCGAGGCCGAGTACCGCGCTCTCTCGCGCGAGCTGACGCTCGAGGAGTGGGAGAAGCAGCCGCTGCGCTCCACGGTGCTCGACAACCTCGCGCGGCTCACCTCGGCTCTGCAATGACGTGCCCCAGCGGGATCTGAGACGATCGGGCGATTCGCGACACTGTTCAGACGAGGGATGCTGCGCCATCCCGCACGACGAAAGGGAACTCATGGCTCGACGCACCTCCGCTCTGCTCGCCGGGATCGGCGCGCTCGCCGCATCCGCTTTTCTCCTGGTGGGCTGCGCGACCCCGTCCGCCGGCGGACCGGAGTCGATGATCACCGTCGGACCGGGCGCGACGGGGGAGCCGGGGGTTCCCGGCGACGTGGCCGCCGCATGGCTCGACGACGGCCGGGCGATCGGCATCGTCACGCAGGGGAGCTCGACATGCGTCCCGCAGGCGGGAGACGTCTCGATCGAGGGCCAGACGATCACCGTGGACCTCGTGAACCCCGAGGCGCAGGCATGCACGGCCGACTTCGCGCCGCGCGTGACCCTCGTCGCGACTCCCGAGTCGATCGACCTCACCTCTGACGTCACGATCGTGACGACGGGCGCGATCGAGGGCCAGGGCGTGCTCGCGGGCTCCGACACCCTCACGGGCACACCGGGCGACTCGACCGACTACCTGCCGAGCGCAGGCTGGACGGGCGCCGAGGGCGAGTTCGTCATCCTCACCTGGGGGTCGTCCTCCTGCGCTCCCGTGATCGAGGAGGTCGTAGCGTCGGGCGCCGCCGAGGTCACCGTGACGTACAAGACCCCGGCCGCCGACCAGATCTGCACGATGGACATGGCGCCGCGCGCCGCGATCGCATTCGTGTCCGGCCTCGAGACCCAGGACGACGCGTTCGCCGTCCTGGTGGGAACCCCCGAGTTCGACAACGTGCGAGTGCCGATCCGCGGCTGAGCAGCAGCGCAGGGAGGGGGATGCCGGAGCCGCGGCATCCCCCTCCTCTGTGTGGCGCCGTCCCCGGTGTCGGCGTGGACCCGCCACGTCAGAGCCCATCCGTATCCTCACTTCCGTGCCCACCCCCTGTCCCCCACAATGAAAGGGTGAGCCTCGTGACCGAACCTCAGGTATGGATCCTGATGGGCGTGTTCTCCACGACGATCTTCGCGGTGATCGGCGTGCAGACCGCGGCGATCATGCGCGTCGTGCGCGTCGAGGTCGGAAGTCTCCGCACCGAGATGGCGCTGCGCTTCGAGAACGTCGACCGGCGCTTCGCCGAGGTCGATCGCCGGTTCGAGCAGGTCGATCAGCGGTTCGAGCAGGTCGATCAGCGATTCGAGCAGGTCGATCGCCGGTTCGAGCAGGTCGATCGCCGGTTCGACGCGATGTCGATGAAGATCGACGGTCTCGACCGCGACGTGCGCTATCTCATGCGTCGCGAGATCGACGACACCGACTCGTAGCCGCGCGGCTCAGGCGTCGGCGCGCACGAGCAGGTCGCCGACCTCGCAATCGAGCACGCGGCAGATCGCCGAGAGGATCGAGTGGCGGATTGCGCGGGCGCGGTCGTTCTTGAGCACCGAGAGGTTGACGATCGAGACGCCGACGAGCTCGGAGAGACGCGTCCCCGTCCTGCCGTCACGCCCACGGCGAACACGGGCTTGCGGCATCCGTCGTCTCGTTACCCTCTTTACAGGCGCCCGAAGTGCGCCCGGAGGAGTCGACATGTTCGAGAGATTCACGGATCGCGCCCGTCGAGTGGTCGTCCTCGCCCAAGAAGAGGCGAAGATGCTCAACCACAACTACATCGGCACGGAGCACATCCTGCTGGGCCTCATCCACGAGGGCGAGGGCGTCGCCGCGAAGGCGCTCGAGTCGCTGGGCATCTCGCTCGACGCCGTGCGCGAGCAGGTGCAGGACATCATCGGCCAGGGCCAGCAGCAGCCGACCGGTCACATCCCCTTCACGCCGCGCGCCAAGAAGGTCCTCGAGCTGAGCCTGCGCGAAGCGCTGCAGCTGGGCCACAACTACATCGGCACGGAGCACATCCTCCTGGGCCTCATCCGCGAAGGCGAGGGCGTCGCCGCGCAGGTGCTCGTCAAGCTCGGCGCCGACCTCAACAAGGTGCGCCAGCAGGTCATCCAGCTCCTCTCCGGCTACCAGGGCAAGGAGCCCGCCGCCGTCTCCGGTGCCGCGCACGATCAGGCGCAGCAGGGTGCACAGGGAGGTTCGCAGGTGCTCGACCAGTTCGGACGCAACCTCACACAGGCGGCACGCGAGAACAAGCTCGACCCCGTCATCGGGCGCGAGAAGGAGATCGAGCGGGTCATGCAGATCCTCTCTCGCCGCTCCAAGAACAACCCCGTCCTGATCGGTGAGCCGGGTGTCGGCAAGACCGCTGTCGTCGAAGGGCTCGCTCAGGCGATCGTCAAGGGCGACGTGCCCGAGACGCTCAAGGACAAGCAGCTGTACTCGCTCGACCTCGGCTCGCTCATCGCCGGGTCCCGCTACCGCGGCGACTTCGAAGAGCGGCTCAAGAAGGTCACGAAGGAGATCCGCACGCGCGGCGACATCATCGTCTTCATCGATGAGATCCACACCCTCGTCGGCGCCGGCGCAGCCGAGGGCGCGATCGACGCGGCATCCATCCTGAAGCCCCTGCTCGCCCGCGGCGAGCTGCAGACGATCGGTGCGACGACTCTCGACGAGTACCGCAAGCACTTCGAGAAGGATGCCGCGCTCGAGCGCCGCTTCCAGCCGATCCAGGTCGCCGAGCCGAGCCTGCCGCACGCCATCAACATCCTGAAGGGCCTGCGCGACCGCTACGAGGCGCACCACAAGGTGCAGATCACGGACGGCGCGATCGTCGCGGCGGCGAACCTCGCGGACCGCTACATCTCCGATCGGTTCCTCCCCGACAAGGCCATCGACCTGATCGACGAGGCCGGCGCCCGCCTGCGCCTGTCGATCCTGTCGAGCCCGCCCGAGCTGCGCGAGTTCGACGAGAAGATCGCGAAGGTCCGCGAGGACAAGGAGCGCGCGAGCGAAGACCAGGACTTCGAGAAGGCCGCGTCGCTGCGCGACGAGGAGAAGTCGCTGCTCGCTGAGCGTCTGCGCCTCGAGCGTCAGTGGAAGAGCGGGGATGTCGCAACCCACGCGGTCGTCGACGAGGGCCTGATCGCCGAGGTGCTCGCGCAGGCCACCGGCATCCCGGTCTTCAAGCTCACGGAGGAGGAGTCCAGCCGGCTCGTCTTCATGGAGAAGGCGCTGCATCAGCGCGTCATCGGCCAGGAGGAGGCGATCGCCGCCCTCTCGAAGACGATCCGCCGTCAGCGCGCGGGCCTCAAGGACCCCAAGCGCCCGTCGGGCTCGTTCATCTTCGCCGGCCCCACGGGCGTCGGAAAGACCGAGCTCGCGAAGGCCCTCGCCGAGTTCCTGTTCGACGACGAGGCGGCACTGATCTCGCTCGACATGTCGGAGTTCGGCGAGAAGCACACCGTCTCGCGGCTGTTCGGCGCCCCCCCGGGATTCGTCGGATTCGAGGAGGGCGGCCAGCTCACCGAGAAGGTGCGCCGCAAGCCGTTCTCGGTCGTGCTCTTCGACGAGATCGAGAAGGCTCACCCCGACATCTTCAACTCGCTCCTGCAGATCCTCGAGGAGGGACGTCTGACCGACGGGCAGGGTCGCGTCGTCGACTTCAAGAACACCGTCATCATCATGACGACCAACCTCGGCGCGCGCGACATCGCCGGCGGCCCCGTGGGGTTCCAGGTCGAGGGTGACAATGCGACGAGCTACGACCGCATGAAGGGCAAGGTCAACGAAGAGCTCAAGCGCCACTTCAAGCCCGAGTTCCTCAACCGCGTCGACGACATCATCGTCTTCCCGCAGCTGTCGAAGCCCGAGCTGATCCAGATCGTCGACCTGTTCACGAAGCGCCTCGGCGACCGCCTGCTCGACCGCGACATGACGATCGAGCTGTCGCAGTCCGCGAAGGAGCGTCTCATCGAGATCGGCTTCGACCCGGCGCTCGGCGCGCGGCCGCTGCGTCGCGCGATGCAGCGCGAGGTCGAGGATCGCCTCTCCGAGAAGATCCTGCACGGCGAGCTCAACGCGGGCGACCACGTCAAGGTCGACTCGGAGAACGGCGAGTTCCTCTTCGAGACCGCCCCGCGCGGCGAGAAGGTCGCCGTCGGAGTCGTCTCGGGCGGCGAGATCACGGCGACGCCCGACCTCGCGGCCGGCGCTTAGGAGCCTCGGACGGAGGAGAGTGGATGCCGACCGGCATCCGCTCTCCTCCGCTCTCGTTTCGGGGCCCGTTCCGTTTCGGGCCTGGGCCGTCGTGACGCCGGGGCCGGGTGGGGGTGCGGACGCGGACCGAGGGACGCGGGCGAGACCCAGGGGCAGGAGTCAGGGGAGCGCCGGCGGGCGCAGCGATGCGACGAAGTCGAGCTTGTCCAGCACAGGGTCGGCGAGCACGAACGGGTAGAGGTCGTCCTTGCCCATCGACCTGTTGACGAGATTGAGCGCCGTCGACAGCGGCACCCACACCTGGGTGACGAGATCCCGGAACCGTGCACGGCCGACGAGGTCGGCGGGCGGGACGAGCCCGTACGAGACGGCGGTCTCGATCGTGTCGCAGATGTGCAGGTAGTGCGCCCACGTCTCGGCGAAGTCCTCGTAGGGGTGCATCGTCGCGTACGACGAGATGTACGTCTGAGCCCACCCCCGCGGCGGCCCCTCGTCGTAGTGCCGCTGGACAGCGGACGCGTAGTCGGCCGTCTCGTCGCCGAACAGGGCGCGGCACTGTGCGAGCACGGCGGGATCGGCGGCGCGCTCGACGAGCTGCCACTCGTAGTAGTGTCCGATCTCGTGCCGGAAGTGGCCGAGCATCGTGCGGTAGGGCTCGGCGAGCGTGCTGCGCACACGCTCGCGGTGCGAGTCGTCGCCCTCGGCGAGGTCGATCGTCACGACGCCGTCGGCGTGCGCGATCATGACCTGCTGGGACGAGCTCGACAGGAGGTCGAACGCGAGGCCGTTCGCGGCATCCTGAGCCTTGCCCACCACGGGGAACCCGAGGGCGTCGAGCTCTGCGACGAGCTGGCGCTTCGCGCGCTCGGCGAGAGGGAAGTTCGCGAGGCCCTGCACGTCCGCGTCGTGCGGGCGCGTGCGCGTGAGATCGCAGCTCGAGCACTGTCCGCCCTCGAGAGGCGCGAGCCACGTGCAGCCCGAGAGGCCGAGGTTGCGGCACACGTGCCAGATCCAGCCCTCCGCGTCGACGTACACGCCCCGGGCGTCGACGGGCACGATGTCGCGCTCGCCGCGCGAGTAGCCGACGCCCGTGCCGCACGACACGCACACCGAGTTCTCGAAGTAGAGCGGGTTCCCGCAGATGCGGCAGCGGTAGGCCTTCACACGTCCAGCCAATCACACGCGCGGGCGCTGTCTACTCTGGACGCATGACGATCGACTACCGGGGCACGACGGCACTCATCACAGGGGCGAGCGCGGGTCTCGGCGCCGAGTACGCGGAGCAGTTCGCTCGACGCGGCACCGACCTCGTGCTCGTCGCCCGCCGCACGGATCGGCTCGACGCGCTCGCGGAGCGGCTGCATGCAGCCCACGGCGTCGGGGCGCAGGTCGTCGGACTCGACGTGGGGGAGCCGGATGCCGCGGCACGCCTGCGTGCGGAGCTCGCCGAGCGCGGCATCCGCGTCGACCACGTCGTCAACAACGCCGGCTTCGGCATGAAGGGGGCGCTCGCGGCGGCGGATGCCGCGCGGCTCGACGAGATGGTGCGCGTCAACGTCGGAGCCGTCGTCGCGATCACCCGCGCGTTCCTTCCCGATCTGCTCGCGGCCGGTCGCGGCACGCTCGTCAACATCGCGAGCAATGCGGCGTTCCAGCCGTGCCCGTCGATGGCGGTGTACGGGGCGACGAAGGCGTTCGTCCTGAGCTTCACGGAGGCCGTCTCGTACGAGGTGCGCGGCACGGGCGTCGCGGTGCTCGCGGTCTGCCCCGGTGCGACGCGCACGGAGTTCTTCGACGTCATGGGGACCGAGGCGATCGTCGGCAGCGTCCAGACAGCCGAGCAGGTGGTGGCCGCCACGTTCGGGGCGCTCGAGCGGAGGAACCCGCCGCCGAGCATCGTCGGGGGCGTGCTCAACCGAGTGAACGCGAAGCTCGCGGGCATCGTCCCTCGCCGCCTCGCGCTCGCCGTCAGCGCCCGACTGCTCGGGGCGTGAGATCGGTGTCGGGCACGGCGCGGCGACGCGTGCGCCCGAACGGGTCGCCTCGTCGCCGATCGGCGGCCGGCCGCGGAGGGCGATCTCCGCGAGCGAGACGGCGGAGGCTCCGACGTCGGATCCGGCGATCGGAACCGGCGATCGGAACCGGCGGAGGCGGTCCGGCGCCGAACTCCGGTAGCGGGGGCCGGAGAGCCGACCCGGGCTGCTACGCCGCGGGAGCGTCCTCCACAGGGGCGACGTCGACCGACACGCGCAGCGTCGACTTCTTCGCCTTCGTGAAGATGATGCCCTTGACGGGCGAGACGTCGCCGTAGTCGCGGCCCCACGCGACCGTGACGTAGCGATCGTTCGCCCACTGGTTGTTCGTCGGGTCGATCGCGAGCCATTCGCCCGACCCCGGCATCCACACGGCGACCCAGGCGTGCGATGCGTCTGCGCCGACGACCCGCTCCTTGCCGGGCGGAGGCTGCGTCGCGAGGTACCCGCTCACATAGCGAGCCGCGATGCCGTGGCCGCGCAGGCACGCGAGCGCGAGATGCGCGAAGTCCTGGCAGACGCCCGCACGCTTGGCCATGACCTCGGCCACGGTGCTCGTGACGGTCGTCGCGGTGCTGTCGTACGTGAAGTCCGCGTGGATGCGGTGCATGAGGTCGGTGACGGCCTCGCCGAGGGGGCGTCCGGGGGCGAAGGATGCCGCGGCATACTCCGTCGCCGCGGCCAGGTGAGACGCGCGGGAAGACTCGAGCGCGTACTCCGTCGCGCGCCACGCGCCGGGCGCGCCGGCGTTCAGCAGGGGCCGGGACTCCTCCCACGGCGCACCGAGAGCGCTCTCGTCATACACGGGCTTCTCGGCGACGACCTCGCTCGTGGACCGGATGACGAGCTTTCCATGCGGGTCGGTGACGTGGAAGTAGGTGACCGAGTTGCCGAAGTAGTCGACGTCGCGATTGACGTCGCCGGGAAGAGGAGTGACGGCGACGTCGCTGGTGAGCACCCGCTGCCACGGCAGGTCGCGCGGGATGAGGTGGAACAGGCCGACGCTGTCCTGCACCTTGCCGCTGTACGCGTAGGTCGTGCTGTGGGAGACGCGGTATCTCATGCGCTCGCCCCGATCTCTTCCACGAGGGAGAGGGCGGACATCGGGATGGGCGGCGGACCGACCTCGAAGTGCAGGTTGTCGATGGCCTCGCCGAGCTGTTCGAGCTGGGCGATCATGTCGGCGAGGAACTGTTCGAGTCCCGCGCGACGGATCTCGCTCGTCGCCGTCATGCCGAAGACGTCGGTCGACGCGAGCGCCGTCTCGAGGTGTTCGAGAAGCCGCTCGGGGCGCGTCGAGCCCGTCGACGCGGGCAGCGCGGCGAGGTGGCCGCGCAGCTCGCCGAGGGCGAAGGCGAGGGAGCGCGGATTGTCGCGATCGAGCAGCAGCAGCTCGAGCGCGTCGGCCGTGCGCACCGACCCCCGGTAGCGACGACGGTGGGTCACGACGCTCTCGGCGGCGGTCAGGAGCGTCTCGAGCACGTCGCGATCCGTGCGGTACGCCCGTCGCTCGATGGTCGTGGCGGCCAGGAGATGGCAGATCTGAAGCCCCCGCTCGAGCCAGCGTCCCGCTTCGATCATGTGCCAGCCGGCATCCCGCATCATGCTCGCCGTGATGCCGTGCAGGGACAGGATCGCCGTGAGCATGCGCCCGCCCGACTCCGCCGTCCGATGCGCACGCGACGACGACACGAGCGCCTTGCGGGCGCGGTCGATGCTGGAGAACACGCGCCACGTGTCGCCCGAGAGCTGATCGCGCACACCTTCGAACGAGTCGCGCAGGCGCGCGATCGAGTGAGCCGCCCCACCCGACCGGTCGCTGTCGAGCAGGAGCGAGCGGAACTCGTCGTCGGGATCCACCCAGCGCGCCCCCGCGAGCCGCCGCAGCGCGCCCATCATGACGCGCGTGTTCTCGTCGCCCGTCGATGAAGGGTGGCCGCCGAGCTGATCGAGCTGCGCCTGCGTCGTGAGCAGGAGCCGCAGCAGATCCTCCGCGCGTTCGGCGTAGCGTCCCGCCCAGAACATGTCCTCGAGCGTGCGGGGCGCGAGGGTCGGGACCGTGCGGCCGACCGTCAGCGGCGCGATCTCGGCGAGGCCCTGATCGGCATCCGTCTCGGCGGACTTCAGCACCCACACGTCCTTCGTCGTCGGTGCCGCATCCGGATCCTCGCGCACCGTCGCGAGCCCGCCGATGAGAGGCCGGTACGCCGACCGGTAGCGCAGCGTGAACGCGCGGAAGACGACGGGCCGCGCGTCGGCGCGCCCGCCGCGACCCCACACGGGCGCCTGCGAGAGCGGCAGGAGGTCCTGCCCAACGAAGCGGTGCGGCGCCGCGAGGATGCGTGCCACGAGCTCGTCGGGGGCAAGACCCGCGACGGAGGCGCGAGGCTGGTCGATGGGCCGCACGATGAGGGCGTCGTCTCCGGCGGCGATGCGGGCCAGGACGAACGCCCGGTCGTCGGCGTCGCCGCACCACCACGTCGGGACGCTCGGAAGCCGCAGCTGCTCGCCGAGGAGGCGCTCGCAGACGGCGGGCATGAACGGCAGCAGCGCCGGGTTCTCGAGGACGCCTGCGCCCAGCCCGTTGACGAGCCGCACGCGACCTCGGCGGACGGCCTCGGCGAGGCCCGCGACGCCGAGCCGGGAGTCGGCGCGCAGCTCGAGCGGGTCGCAGAAGTCCGCGTCGACGCGGCGGACGATGACGTCGATGCGCTCCGTCGGGACGGCTGCCGGCCAGCCGGCCGGCTTCATCCACACCCAGCCGTCGCGCACGACCAGGTCGCTGCCCTGCACGAGCGGGAAGCCGAGGGCGTTGGCGAGGAAGGCCTGGTCGAACGCGGTCTCGGAGTGCGTTCCCGGCGAGAGCACGACGATCCGGGGCTCGTCGAGCTCTTCGGGCGCCGAGCCGATGAGCGCAGCGCGCAGCGCCGCGTAGTACGGCTCCATGCGGTGCAGATCGCTCTCCTGGTACAGCTCGGGCAGCACCTGCGAGATGACGCGGCGGTTCTGCATCGCGAACCCGAGGCCCGACGGCGCCTGCACGCGGTCGGCGAGCACGCGCCACTCCCCGTCGGCATCCCGGCCGAGATCCGTGCCCGAGAGCAGGAGAGGCTGCCGGTCGAACGCGCTCGTGCGCGCGACAGGCCGGGCGAAGCCCGCATGCCCGAAGACGGATGCCGCGGGCACGACGCCGGACGACAAGAGCGACTGTGCGCCGTACAAGTCGACCATCAGGGCGTTGAGCAGCTCGGCGCGCTGGGCGAGGCCGACTTCGAGCCGCGCCCACGTCGCCGCGTCGATGACGAGCGGGACGGGGTCGAGCTGCCACGGCTGCGGCCCCGCGCCCGGTGTGACATAGGTGACGCCGTCGTCGGCGAGGAAGCGCGTGATCTCGCCCTCGACGCGGTGCAGCTCTTCGGGGGTGAGGGCGAGGGCGACGGATGCCATCGCCTTCCATGCGGGCCGCAGCGCGCCGTCGGGGGCGACGACCTCGTCGTAGCGCGTCACGGAGGCCAGCGCCAGTCCGCCCTCGAGCCCCGTGGGCGCGATGAGCGGCAGTGTCGCCTGAGACACCGCCGTCGCGTAGTCGCGGAGCACCGTCACGCCTGCGGAACCCTCCTGAGGTCGAGCGTACGGGGGTAGTCGACGCTCGCCGCGCGACGCCCCGCCGCGCGTGCGGCCGCGACGTCGAAGGCGCCGGGCGTGTGGCCTCGCTGCTCGAAGCGTCCCGAGCGCCGGGCCTCGGCCTCGTTGGCGTTGACGGGGGGATGCTCGTACGCCCGGCCCCCGGGGTGGACGACGTGGTACGTCGCACCGCCCAGGCTCGCGTCGGACGCGATGTCGACGATCTCGAACGTGAGCGGCGCGTGCACCTCGATCGACGGGTGCAGCGCCGACCACGGCTGCCACGCGCGGTACCGTACGCCCGCGTAGTACTCGCCGAGGTGGCCCGTCGACGTGAGGGGGACCTCGACGCCGTTGCACGCGACGAGGTGCCGCTCGGGGTCGATGCCGTGCACCTTGACCTGCACCCGTTCGACCGACGAGTCGACGTACCGCGCCGTGCCGCCCGCCGTCGCCTCCTCGCCGAGCACGTGCCACGGCTCGATCGCCTGGCGCAGCTCCAGCTCGATGAGGTCGCCGCCCGCGCTCGAGGCGAAGCCCGTCCAGCCGCCGTCGGGACGCGTGACGGTCGACCCCGGCGTCGCGGAGATGCGCGTCATCCCGATCCGCGGGAAGCGGAACTCCGTGAACGAGTCCAGCCACGTCTCCTCGAACGCGATCCCGTGCGCCCGCAGGTCGGCGACGACCTCGTAGATGTCGCGGACGGCCCCCTGCGGCAGAAGGAAGTCCTCGTGCAGCTGCGTGCCCCACCGGATGAGCGGCGCCGTGAGCGGCTTCTCCCAGAACATCGCGACGAGGCTGCGCACGAGCAGGGCCTGCACGAGCGCGAGCTCGGGATGCGGCGGCATCTCGAAGCCGCGCAGCTCCAGCAGGCCCAGCCGGCCACGGCTCGAGTCGGGGCTGTAGAGCTTGTCGATGCAGAACTCGGCGCGGTGCGTGTTGCCCGTGAGGTCGGTCAGCAGGTGCCGCAGCGCCCGGTCGACGATCCACGGGCTCGGCGCCGCCGCCTCCTCGACGTCCCCGTCGGCGACGGCGCTCGCCGTGAGCCGGCGGATCTCCTGCAGCGCGATCTCCATCTCGTACACCGCCTCGGGGCGTCCCTCGTCGAACCGCGGAGCCTGGCTCGTCGGTCCGATGAAGCGGCCCGAGAACAGGTACGAGAGCGAGGGATGCCGCTGCCAGTACGTCACGAGGCTCGCGAGCAGGTCGGGGCGGCGAAGCAGCGGGGAGTCGATCGGCTGGGCGCCGCCGAGCGTGATGTGGTTGCCGCCGCCGGTGCCTGTGTGGGTGCCGTCGAGGTCGAACTTCTCGGTCGAGAGCCGTGCCTGGCGGGCCTGCTCGTACAGCGTGAACGTCAGGTCGCGCTGGTCGGCCCACGACGACGTCGGCTGCACGTTGACCTCGATGACGCCGGGGTCCGGCGTCACGACGAGCTGCGTGAGGCGCGGGTCGGGGGGCGGGGCGTACCCCTCGAGGACGAGACGGATGCCGGTGTCGGCCGCCGCGCGCTCGATGACGTGGAGCAGGTCCGCATAGTCCTCGAGTTCCTGCGTCGGCGGGAGGAAGACGAACACGTGGCCGTCGCGCGCCTCGAACGTGACCGCGGTCGTCGGAGCGCCCTCGGGGTCGACGATCTCGACGGAGGGGATCGAGACCGCTATCGGCGGCCCCGCCTCGAGGTACGACGGCTCGCCGGCCCACTCGGGATCGGTCCACGCGATCGCGTCGAGCGGCAGGCGCAGGCCGACGGCGCTCGTTCCCGGGATCAGGACGAGGCGCCCGCGGCGGAACCTCCATGCGGGACTCGTCCACTGGCCGCCCGTCGTGAGCGGCAGCACCCATCCGGTGGGCTCGTCGACGGCCCTGTCGAGCTCGGAGACGTCCTCGGCGTCGGGCTCGGCATCCGGCTTCTGGCCCTCGGGCGTGCGCAGCTCCGCCGCGATCGCCGCGAGCGGATCTTCGAACGCCGGGAGCAGCTGCCCGGCGGGCAGGCCCAGCAGCTCGGCGACGCGTCGCGCGAGCGACTCCGCATGCACAGGTGCGCCGGCGTAGGTCACGCTGCCCCACGGGTCGGCGAACAGCGACGGATCCTGCCAGAGGGCCTTGCCGTCGGCGCGCCACTGCAGCGCGATGTTCCACCGAGGGAGGGGCTCGCCGGGGTACCACTTCCCCTGGCCGCGGTGCACGACGCCGCCCCGCGCGTAGGTCTGGCGGAGGTGGTCGGCGAGCACGTTCGCGAGCTCGCGCTTCTCGGGGCCGTCGGCATCCGTGTTCCACTGGGGGCTCGTCGCGTCGTCGAGCGCGACGAACGTCGGCTCGCCGCCGACGGTCAGGCGCACGTCGCCGCGGCGCAGACGCTCGTCCACGGCCTCGCCGAGCGCGTCGATGCGCTGCCACTGCTGCGGCGTGTAGGGCTTCGTCGTGCGCGGATCCTCGTGGATGCGGCGCACTTCGTTGTGGAACGAGAACGTCACGTCGACGGGCTCGGTCGCGCCCGTGATGGGCGCGGCGCTCGAGGGATGCGGAGTCGCGCTCAGGGGGATGTGCCCTTCGCCCGCGAACAGGGCGCTCGTCGGGTCGAGCCCGACCCACCCTGCACCCGGGACGAAGACCTCGGCCCACGCGTGCAGGTCGGTGAAGTCGGCCTCGGGGCCGCTCGGACCGTCGAGCGACTTCTGGTCGGAGGCGAGCTGGACGAGGTAGCCCGAGACGAATCGTGCGGCGAGCCCGTACTGGCGCAGCAGGCTCACGAGCAGCCATGCGCTGTCGCGGCACGATCCGATGCCTCGCGCGAGCGTCTCGTCGGGCGTCTGCACGCCCGGCTCCATCCGGATGTCGTACGCGACGTCCCGGTAGACGGCGGAGTTCAGCCCCGCGAGGAAGCTGACCGTGGGCACGCCCTCCGCGGGAAGGGGCGGCAGGGCGGATCTCCACTCGGCCGTGTGCCGGCTGTCGGACACGCTTCGCAGGTACGGCGCGAGGTCGGCGGCGAGCTCCGGCTCGTAGGCGAAGGGGAACCGCTCCGCGTACTCCTCGATGAAGAAGTCGAGGGGGTTGATGACCATCATGTCGGCGACGAGGCCGACCGTGATCTCGAGCTTGCTCACCTTCTCGGGGAACACGATGCGTGCGAGCCAGTTGCCGAACGGATCCTGCTGCCAGTTGATGAAGTGGTTCTGGGGGCTCACGTCGAGCGAGTACGCCTCGATGGGGGTGCGCGAGTGCGGAGCGGGCCGCAGGCGCACGACGTGCGGGGCCACCGAGACGGGTCGCGCGAACTCGTAGCCCGTGTAGTGTTCGAGCGCGACTTTGATCGACATGACACAAGACTGGTGCACTCCTGTTGCGGGCCGGTTACGGAACACCCGATTCCGATGCCGAATCCGCTCCTCGACGGGAAATAGGCTGTGGGGATGAGCGCTGCGCAACCCTTCGTCGTGCGTCCGGCCAGGACGGCCGACGTGCGCGGCATCCTCGCGATGCTCGATCCGTACGTGCAGCGCCGGATCCTCCTCGGCAAGGACATCGTCGTGCTGTACGAGGCCGTGCAGCAGTTCCTCGTGGCGGAGGATGCCGATGGCCGCCTCATCGGCTGCGGGGCGCTGCACGTCATCTGGGACGACCTCGGCGAGGTCCGCACGCTCATCGTCGCCGACGAGTGGCTCCACCACGGCGTCGGACGTGCCATCGTCGAGGGCCTCGAGGAGAACGCGCGCGCTCTCGGGCTCACGCGTCTGTTCTGCCTGACGTTCGAGGTGGACTTCTTCACGCGTCGCGGGTTCGCGCCGATCGGCGAGCAGGTCGTCGATCCCGACGTCTACTCGCAGCTGATCCGCAGCCCCGACGAGGGCGTCGCGGAGTTCCTCGATCTCGCGCACGTGAAGCCGAACACGCTCGGCAACACGCGCATGCTCAAGCGCCTCTGATCCGCGAGGGCCTCCTCGGGGCGTGCCGCCCGGGGTCGGGCGCGCCGCCCGACGTACGCTGGAGGCATGAGCGGTCAGGTCCGGCGGAAGCGTCACTCGCCGGCGGTGTATCGCCGCCGTCGGCTCGTCGCGCTGGTCGCGGTGCTCGTGATCGCCGCGGGCATCGTGTGGGTCGTCGTCGCTCAGCCGTGGCGAGGGGAGGCGGATGCCGCGCCGCGGCAGGGCCCCGCCGAGTCCTCGTCGACGACGCTCGGAACGCCGGGCCCGACCGACACACCCGTCCCGACCGACTCGTCCTCGGCGGATCCCGCCGACCCCGCCGCGAGCGATGCGACGGACACCGCCGCCGAGCCGCCGCCGGAGGATGCCGCCGCGGCGAAGCCGTGCGTCGCGGCCGACGTCGTCGTCGAGGCCGTCACCGACCAGGACACCTACCGTTCGGGCCAGAACCCCCAGCTGTCGATCCGGCTGACGAACCAGGGTGCGAAGGACTGCACGATCAACGTCGGCACGACGAGCCAGACGTTCACGATCTCCAGCGGCAGCGACGTCTGGTGGCGGTCGACCGACTGCCAGGCCGAACCCGTCGACATGGTCGTGACCCTCGCAGCCGGCCAGTCCGTCTCGAGCGCGGCACCACTCACGTGGGACCGGACGCGCTCGAACGTCTCGACGTGCGACAGCGCCGACCGTCCGCGCGCGCCGGGGGGCGGCGCCTCGTACCACCTGTCGGTCGAGATCGGCGGAGTCGCCTCGGCCGTGTCGAAGCAGATCCTGCTCTACTGACCTGGGCCGTCGCGGGCCCGCAGGCCGCGGCATCCGTCCCCCGCACGACGAAGGGGGCCGGCTCCCCCGAACCGGCCCCCTGGCTCCCCCGAGCCCGGTGCTACGACTTCGTCGTGTCGCCGAAGAGCTCGCCCTCCATCGCGTCGTAGCCCTCGGCCTGGGGGTCGCCGTGGTGGCCGCCCGACAGGGCGTACTCCTCCTCGGGTGAGAGCACGAGGCGCTTGCGGCCGACGAGGGCGAAGAGCAGGATGCCGAGCGCGAACGCGATCAGGAACGTCACGACCGCCGTCTGGAACGCGGAGTTGAAGATGATGCCGAGCATCGCGCCGAGCGCGAGGAGGAACGCGACCGCCGCGCCGGCGATGCCCGTGGGGCTGCGGTACGGGCGCTTGGCGTCCGGGAACCTCCGGCGCAGCAGGATGAACGACAGCATCTGGCTCATGTACGACACGACGGCGCCGAACACCGCGATGAACAGGATGACGCCCGACGCCGTGCTCGCGGCATCCGGGTCGATCGCGGGGATCACGATGAGCACGAGCAGCAGCACGAGATACCCGATGACGCCGCCGACGAGGAGTGCGACCCACGGGGTCTGATGCGTCTTGCCCGTGAGCGAGAGGAACTTCGGGTAGTAGCCCGCTCGCGACAGCGAGTACATGTTGCGGCCGTAGGCGAACATGATGCCCTGGAGCGATGCGAGCAGGCCGATGAGGGCGAAGATCGCGAGGATCGCCGCGACGCTGTCGGGGAGGAACGCGCGAAAGCCCGCCAGCAGGGGCTCGTCGCCGTCGCCGGGCGACACCGTGATCGCCGCCGTGCCGGTGACGGCCGGGTTGAGGAAGAGCACGAGCAGGCCCGTGATGGTCAGGGTGATGACGCCCCAGAGCCCCGCCTTGGGGATGTCCTTCGTCGGGTTCTGCGCCTCCTCGGCCGCCAGCGGGAGCTCCTCGATGCCGAGGAAGAACCAGATCGCGAACGGCAGAGCGAAGAGGATGCCGATGCCGCCGAACGGCAGGAACGGCGTGCCGCCCTCGGCCGGCTCGATGTCGAGCAGCCTGCTGAAGTCGACGGAGCCCGTCGAGATCGCGCCGATCGCGAAGAACGCGATCACTCCCAGCGAGATGATCGAGACGACGATCGCGAAGCGGAAGCCGATCGACGCACCGAGCGAGTTGAGCCCGATGAAGACCACATAGAGGATCAGCCACCAGACCCACGGGGGCAGGGTCCCGGCATCCGGGTCGCCGCCGATGAGCAGCGTGAGGGCGGAGTCGGCGTACACGCCGGAGAACCACACCACGACGGCCGTCGTCACGACGTACTCGATCGTCTCGGCGAAGCCGGTCAGGAACCCGCCCCATGGGCCGAGAGCGGCGCGTGCGAACGAGTAGGCGCCGCCGGTGTGCGGCATCGCGGCCGACATCTCGCCGATCGAGAAGATCATCGTGAAGAACATGACCGTGATGAGCACCGTGCCGATGAGCGCGCCGCCCCAGCCCGTCGTCGACAGGCCGACGTTCCATCCGGAGAAGTCGCCGGAGATCACGGCTGCGACGCCGAGTCCCCAGAGCCCCCACACGCCGGCGCTGCGGCGCAGCCTGCGTTTCTCGAAGTAGCCTTCCCCTGCGGGGGTGTAGGTGACGCCGGACGTGGTGCTCTTGGTCTCAGACATGCGGTCTCCGGGGGGTTCGGCGATGCGGGGCACGGTCCGTCGGCCGCACCATGCGCACGATTGTGATCCCTATTGGTACGTCGTGTCTACCTTTGGATCGAACTTCCTCGTTACAGTTAGGGGCGATGTCCGAGCGCGATGGCGCCCAAAGGTCGGTCGTCCGACAAGAGAGGAACGCGAATGCCGGGAAACCTCAGCGTCTCGGAGCTGGCGGCAGCGATCGCCGCGCGCGAGATCGACACCGTCATCGTCGCCTTCGCCGACGCGCAGGGCCGGCTCGTGGGCAAGCGCGTGTCGGCGCGGCTCTTCCAGGAGGAGGTGCTCGCGCACGGCGCCGAGGCCTGCAACTACCTCCTCTCGGTCGACGTCGATATGAACACGGTCGACGGCTACGCGATGTCCAGCTGGGAGACGGGCTACGGCGACATGCTCCTGCTCCCCGACACGTCGACGCTCCGGCGCATCCCCTGGCTCCCCGGCACGGCGCTCGTCATCGCAGACCTCGCATGGGAGGGCGGCGCTCCCGTCGTCCAGTCGCCGCGAGAGATCCTCAAGCGTCAGACCGCGCGCCTCGCGGAGCGCGGACTCGTTGCCTTCTCGGGCACCGAGCTCGAGTTCATCGTCTTCGACGACTCGTTCCGGGATGCCTGGGCCAAGGGGTATCGGGCACTCCGGGCGTCGACCGACTACAACGTCGACTACAACCTGCTCGCCTCGACGCGCCTCGAACCGCTGCTGCGCGACATCCGGCTCGGGATGGAAGGCGCGGGCTTCTATTGCGAAGGCGTCAAGGGGGAGTGCAACCTCGGCCAGCAGGAGATCGCCTTCCGCTATGCGGAGGTGCTCGAGACGGCGGATCAGCACGCGATCTACAAGAACGGCGCGAAGGAGATCGCCGACCAGCACGGCAAGTCGCTGACCTTCATGGCGAAGTTCAACGAGCGCGAGGGCAACAGCTGCCACATCCACCTCTCGGTGCGGTCGGAGTCGGGCGAGCCGACCATGGCCGGCACGGGGCCGCACGGCTTCAGCCCGCTCATGGGGCATTGGATCGCCGGCATCCTCGCGACGCTGCGCGAGTTCACGCTCCTCTATGCACCCAACATCAACTCGTACAAGCGGTACGCGCTCGGGTCCTTCGCCCCGACGGGCGTGGCGTGGGGCGTCGACAACCGCACGTGCGCCCTGCGCGTCGTGGGGCACGGCTCGTCGCTGCGCGTCGAGAACCGCGTGCCGGGGGGTGACGTCAACCCCTACCTCGGCATCGCCGCGATCATCGCGGGCGGCCTCTACGGCGTCGAGCACGAGCTCGAGCTTCCGGAGCCGCTCGCGGGCAACGCGTACATGGCCGGCGTCGAGCACCTTCCGACGACGCTCCGGGATGCCGCACGCCTGTTCTCGGAGTCGGCGATCGCCCGGGAGACGTTCGGCGACGAGATGGTCGAGCACTATCTGAACCAGGCGCGCATCGAGGTCGAGGCCTACGACGCCGCCGTGACCGACTGGGAGCGGGTGCGTGGCTTCGAACGGCTCTGATCGGATGAGGGCGGATGCGGGAGCCGCGGCCGCCCGGCCCCTGGCGTCCGATCCCGGGGAGGGGCCGCGCAGGCCCGTCATCGGCCTCACGACGTACCTCGAGCAGGCCAGGCAGGGGGTGTGGGACGTGCGCGCCGCGTTCCTGCCGCAGCAGTACTTCACATCGGTGACGGATGCCGGGGGCATCGCGGTGCTGCTGCCGCCGCAGCCGTCCCCTGACCAGACGGCGGAAGCCGTGCTCGACGGCCTCGACGGCCTCATCCTCACGGGCGGCCTCGACGTGCAGCCCGAGCTGTACGGCGCGCAGCGGCATCCTCTCACCGATCCGGCACGCCCCGACCGCGACGAGTGGGAGCTGGCCCTGTTCCGCGGCGCGGAGCGGCGACGGATGCCCGTGCTCGCGATCTGCCGCGGGCTGCAGCTGGTCAACGTCGCGCGCGGAGGCACGCTGCACCAGCACCTCCCCGAGGCTCTCGGCACGGAGCGGTATCGCCTCGGAGGCGGCGTCTTCGCGACCAACACCGTCGAGATCGCCGCAGGGACCGCCCTCGCAGGCCTGCTCGGGGCAGGGGAGTTCGACGTGCACAGCTACCACCACCAGGGCGTCGACCGGCTCGGGGACGGGCTCGTCGCGACGGCGCAGACCGACGACGGGCTCGTGCAGGCGTTCGAGTCGGACGGCGACTCGTATCTCGTCGGCGTGCAGTGGCATCCCGAGGAGAACGCGGACGACAAGCGGCTGTTCGAGGGCATCGTCGCGGAGGCGGCGACGTATTCCGCTTCGCGCATGCGCGGGGAGCGGGCGTCATGAGCACGTTCACGCTCGTGAACCCCGCGACGGGCGAGGCGTTCCGCGAGATGCCACGCGCGACGGTCGACGAGACGGATGCCGCGATCGCCCGCGCCGTGCGCGCGCAGGTGTCATGGGCCGCGCTCCCGCCACTCGCACGCGCGGACGCACTGCGAGCGTTCGCCCGGACCGTCCGGGAGCACGCCGAGGAGCTCGCACAGCTCGAAGTGCGCAACTCGGGCCACCCGATTGGGTCGGCACGGTGGGAGGCGTCCCACGTCGCGCAGGTGCTCGACTACTACGCGGGGGCGCCCGAGAGGCTGAGCGGTCGGCAGATCCCGGTCGCGGGCGGTATCGACGTCACGTTCCACGAGCCCTACGGCGTCGTCGGCGTCATCGTGCCGTGGAACTTCCCCATGACGATCGCGTCGTGGGGCTTCGCGCCGGCGCTCGCGGCGGGCAACGCCGTCGTGCTCAAGCCCGCAGAGCTCACGCCGCTCACCGCCGTGCGCCTGGGCGAGCTCGCCCTGCTCGCGGGGCTCCCGGAGGGGCTCTTCCAGGTGGTCACGGGCTCGGGCTCGGTCGTCGGGCAGCGGTTCGTGTCGCACCCGGACGTGCGCAAGGTCGTGTTCACGGGGTCGACCGACGTCGGGGTCGAGGTCGCCGCCGGCTGCGCTCGCGGGCTCAAGCCCGTGACGCTCGAGCTCGGCGGCAAGAGCGCCAACATCGTCTTCGCCGACGGCGACCTCGAGAAGGCCGCCGCGACGGCTCCCGGCGCCGTGTTCGACAACGCAGGGCAGGACTGCTGCGCGCGCAGCCGCATCCTCGTGCAGCGTTCCGTATACGACCGGTTCCTCGAGCTGCTCGAGCCCGCCGTCGCCGCATGGCGGGTGGGAGACCCCGCCCTCGAGACCACCGAGATGGGCCCGCTCATCTCCTCGGCCCACCGCTCGTCGGTCGAGGGCTTCCTCGATGGCGTCGACATCGCGTTCCGGGGCTCGGCGCCCACGGGTGACGGGTTCTGGCTCGCGCCAGCCGTCGTGCTGGCCTCTCCGGCGGATCGGATCGCGCGCGAAGAGGTGTTCGGACCCGTCGTCGCCGTGCTCCCGTTCGACGACGAGGCCGATGCGATCCGCCTCGCGAACGACACGATCTACGGTCTCGCGGGGTCGCTGTGGACAGAGAACCTCGGCCGCGCCGTGCGTGTCGCGCGAGCGGTCGAGAGCGGGGTCCTCTCGGTCAACTCCCATGCGTCGGTCCGGTACTGGACGCCCTTCGGCGGGATGAAGGCATCCGGCCTCGGCCGCGAGCTGGGTCCGGATGCCGCGGAGCACTTCACCGAGACCAAGAACGTCTTCTTCGCGACGGACGCGTGATGCCCGGATCCATGCTCCTTCGCACGCTTCAGAACACCCGTGTCCCAGGCGGACCGGACACGCGCAGCGCCTGTTCGGCCCATGTAAGGCACGAACGACAGAGAGGTTGGGGTCACTGACATGGACCTGACACAGCGACTCGAGGACCGCGTCGCGATCATCACCGGCGGAGCCTCCGGAATCGGTCTCGCGACGGCGCACCGGTTCGCCGCGGAGGGCGCCACGGTCGTGATCGCGGACGTGGACCCTACGACGGGGGAGGCCGCGGCATCCGAGGTCGGCGGAGTGTTCCGGCGTGTCGACGTGGCCGACGAGACGCTCGTCGACGAGCTGTTCGACGGCGTCTTCGACCAGTTCGGGCGCCTCGACATCGCGTTCAACAACGCCGGCATCTCGCCCGCCGACGACGACTCGATCGAGACGACCGAGCTGCCCGCGTGGGACCGCGTGCAGGACGTCAACCTGAAGAGCGTGTACCTGTGCTCGCGCGCCGCCCTCCGGCACATGGTGCCGCAGGGGCGCGGCTCGATCATCAACACGGCGTCGTTCGTCGCCCTGCTGGGCTCTGCGACGTCGCAGATCTCGTACACGGCCTCGAAAGGCGGCGTGCTCGCGATGACCCGTGAACTGGGCGTGCAGTTCGCACGGCAGGGCATCCGCGTGAACGCCCTCTGCCCCGGGCCGGTGAACACCCCGCTGCTGCAGGAGCTCTTCGCGAAGGATCCCGAGCGTGCGCAGCGCCGGCTCGTGCACGTGCCGATGGGCCGCTTCGCCGAGGCCGACGAGCTCGCGGCGGCCGTCGCGTTCCTCGCGTCGGACGACGCGTCGTTCATCACAGCGTCGACGTTCGTCGTCGATGGCGGCATCACGAGCGCGTACGTCACGCCGCTCTAGGAGCAGAGGCCATGAGCGCGATTCGACGTGAGTGCCGCGGGAGGATGCCGCACGCGGCGCCGCGCGGCACCCTCGTCCACGATAGGCACACTCCGAGAGTCGGAGAATCGCTCCGGATGCGGACGATCTGCGCGCATCCCTCCGACGTTCGGCGCATCCTCCGAGCTTGCGGAGGCCGCACGGCGGGAAACGGCGGGATGTCATGACGGTCGAGCCGCTGCCCGAAGTGCGCAGGGTCGTCTACCGGCCGGTGCGCGAGGGGAACGCCCTCGAGGACACCGTCGCGCGCCTCGTGCAGACGATCCGGCTCGGCGTCGTCGGCCCGGGGGAGTCGCTCCCCGCCGAGCGCG
The DNA here is from genome assembly GCF_011759705.1 of Microbacterium ulmi. GTDB lineage: Bacteria > Actinomycetota > Actinomycetes > Actinomycetales > Microbacteriaceae > Microbacterium > Microbacterium ulmi. The sequence continues at coordinate 1,745,664 of NZ_JAAOZF010000001.1, forward strand.
AGCTCGCCGTGCTGTACGCCGTGAGCCGCGACACCGTGCGCGAGGCGATCCGAGAGCTCGCCGACACGGGGTACCTCGTGCGCCGCCGCGGCCGGTACGGAGGCACGTTCGTCGCTGATCCGCTCCCGCGTCCCGCCGACCCGGGGGTCGTGCCGGCGGTCGAGCTCGACGACGTCCTCGGCCTGCGCCGCGTGCTCGAGGCGGGTGCGGCGCGGGCGGCGGCGGGGCGCACGCTGTCGCCCGAGGTGCGCGAGGAGCTGTGGCTCCGGCACGAGGCTGCGTGCGAGGCGGACGCGGAGGGCTACCGTCGCGCCGACACGCTCCTGCATCTCACGATCGCCGAGCTCGCCCGCATCCCGTCGCTCGTCGCCCTCCTCGCCGAGAACCGCGCGCGCGTCAACGCGTGGCTCGACACGTTCCCGCTTCTGCCGCGCAACATCGAGCACTCGAACACGCAGCACGAGCAGCTCGTGACCGCGATCCTCGCGGGGCGGGCGGATGCCGCTGAGGCGGCTGTGCTCGACCACCTGGCCGGGTCGGAGGCCCTGCTCCGCGGCTTCCTCGCGTAAGCGGGCTGCCTGGTGTTCGGCGCGTCGATCGCGCTGCGCGCGGTTGGGGGAGCGCCGGCTCCTGTCCCGTCGCGCCATCCTGCCCGGTTCGGACCGCCCGGCGCGTCGACCCGGCCGCGCGGCGGGCGGGCAGGGCGCGGGCCGAATGATCGTCCCGGCTACGCTGGATCCGTGGCATCCGGCAAGAAGCGCTCGTCGAAGAAGGAACCCCTCGAGTTCCGCAACACGGCGCTGACCGACGCGCTGCAGACGCAGGACATGGCCGCCGTCGCGTTCGCTCTCCGCCATGGTCCCACGGTCGTCCCGCTCATGAAGCCGGGTCAGCGCGACGACCCGCTGGACGCGGGCGAGGTCTGGACATACCGCGACCCGAGCACCGGCGACCTCGCGCTCCTGCTGTTCAGCGATGCCGCCCACAAGCCCGCGACGCTCCCGCCCGCCGTCGCGCTCCAGTCGCCGGCGTGGCTGCGCGCCTTCCTGTCGACGCACGAACGCGAGATCACGACCGTCTTCTTCGACATCGCGGGCCCGCATCCTCTCCAGGCATCGCCCGCCGACATCATCGCCGCCCTCGACGCCTGAGTCCCCGCCCGCCCTCGACGTGTGGCCTCGACGTGCGAATTCGCGCCCGCCCTCGACGTGCGAATTCGCGCCCGCCCTCGACGTGCGAATTCGCGCCCGCCCTCGACGTGTGACCACGACGCCTGGCCTCGACGCCGGACCTCGGCCGGGCCCCGGGTGCTCAGAACTCCGGCACGCCCTCGGGCCGCGCGGGTCGTCCGCGGGCCGAGAGGTCGTCGAGCGCTCCTCGGAGCGTCTGGGACGCGGCGTCCACGACCGTCTTGTACCCCAGCCGTGCCGCCTCGGCGCGACGCTGCGCGCCCTGCGTCACCGGCCGGATCTCGCCTGCGAGCGTCAGCTCGCCGATCGCGGCGGTGCCGCGCGGCAGCGACTGGTCGCTGACGGCGTTCGCGACCGCGACGGCGATCGCGAGGTCGGCAGCGGGCTCGACGAGCCGCACGCCGCCAACGGTGGAGACGTAGACGTCGAGCTTCGAGACGGGGATGCGCGCGCGGCGCTCGAGCACGGCCAGCACCATCGCGACCCGGGACGCGTCGACGCCGTTGACGACGCGGCGAGGATTGGGCGCCGAGGTGTCGACCGTGAGCGCCTGGATCTCGACCGGCATCGCCCGTCGCCCCTCGAGCGCGATCGTCACGCAGGTTCCGGGCACGGGGGCGCCGTGACCGAGGAAGAGCGCGCTCGGATCGGGCACCTCCGCGATGCCGTCGCCGGTCATGTCGAAGCATCCGACCTCGTCGGTGGGACCGAAGCGGTTCTTCAGAGCACGCACGAATCGCAGCGACGTCTGGCGGTCGCCCTCGAACTGGCAGACGACGTCGACGAGGTGCTCGAGGATGCGGGGGCCCGCGATCGAGCCGTCTTTCGTGACGTGCCCGACGATCACGACGGGAAGAGACCGGTCTTTCGCGACGCGGATCAGGGTGGACGCGACCTCGCGCACCTGCGACGGGTGCCCCGCCATGCCCTCCGACATCGCGGACGAGACCGTCTGCACGGAGTCGACGATGAGCAGGTCGGGGCGGACGTCGTCGACGTGACCGAGGATCGTGGCGAGGTCCGTCTCGGACGCGAGGTACAGCTCGTCGTGCAGCGCGCCCGTGCGCTCGGCGCGCAGGCGCACCTGAGCCGTCGACTCCTCGGCGCTCGCGTACAGCACGCGACGCCCTGCGCGAGCCGACTGCGCCGCGACTTCGAGCAGGAGCGTCGACTTGCCGACGCCCGGCTCACCCGAGAGCAGGATCGCGGCGCCGGGGACGATGCCCCCGCCGAGCACGCGATCGAACTCGCCGACGCCCGTCGTGCGGCGGGGGGTCTCGCGTGTGTCGAGATGCGTGATCGGCCGCGCCGTGCGATCGGCTGACGGGGCGATCGCCGTCACGGATCGCGTCAGACCCGTAGGCTCGGACGCCTCGACGACCGTGCCCCACTGCTGGCACTCTGCACAGCGCCCGACCCATTTGAGGGTCGCCCAGCCGCACTCCGTGCACCGGTACGGTGCTGCCTGCGTCGGGCGTCGGGCTGCCATGCGTTCAGGTTAGCCCCGAGCCCCGACATCCCCGCTCGGCGCGTCCGGCAGGCGGCGAGTGGTGCTGCGCCGGATGCCGCAGCCCCACGAAGCGCCGGATGCAGCATCCCGCGGCCGGTCCTCTCCGAGCTCCTTCCGCGACTGCGGATGCATCGACCTGCCCTCACGACCCCGGACCGCTGTGGCCCCATCTCGCCGGATGCATCCGGCTGCGCCCCGCAGGCCGCGCTCGCACGCCCGACCCAAGATCGCGGACGAGCCGATCGTGGACGGGCCGCGGCATCCGCCCCCGGCTCGTCAGCCCCGCAGGGAGGTCGCGACGTCGCGCAGCGCGTCGGCGGAGCGACGGAACAGGCCCAGCTCGCTCACCGAGAACTGCGTCTCGCGGATCGGCACGGCACCCGTCGCGCTCACGATCGACGGCACCGACAGGGCGACCCCGTCGACGCCGTGGAAGTCGTGCAGCACGGGGCTCACGGGCATGACGGCGTGCTCGTCGTTCAGGATCGCCTCGACGATGCGCGCGCTCGACAGGCCGATCGCGTAGTTGGTCGCGCCCTTGCCCTGGATGACCTTGTACGCGGCGTCGCGCACGTCGACGGCGATCTGATCGAGCTCGTCGGCCGTGAACTTGGGCTGGCCGTCGAGCGGCACCCAGTCGAGGATCGGCACCGTGCCGATCGTCGCATGCGACCACAGGGGGAACTCCGTGTCGCCGTGCTCGCCGACGATGTAGGCGTGGACGCTCGAGGTGGACACCCCCGCGCGACGGGCGAGCAGCCACCGTAGTCGCGACGTGTCGAGCACCGTGCCGGACGCGAAGATCTGCTCGGGCGGCAGGCCCGTCGCCTCCTGCGCGAGGACCGTCAGCACGTCGCACGGGTTCGTCACGACGACGTAGATCGCGTTGGGGGCGACCGAGAGCAGCTGGGGCATCATCGATCGCAGGATGCCCGCGTTGACGCCCGCGAGCTCGATGCGGGTCTGACCGGGCTTCTGCTTGGCGCCCGCCGTGATGACGACGACATGCGAGCCCTCGATGACCGAGATGTCGCTGCCGCCGACGATGTCGCTCGACCCCGTGAACTGCGTGCCGTGCGCGAGGTCGAGCACCTCCGCTTCGGCCTTCTCCGTGGCGATGTCGTACAGGGCGACGTGCCGTGCGGAGCCTCGGATGAGGGCCGCATAGGCGACGCTCGAGCCGACGCTGCCGGCGCCGACGACGGTGACTTTCGAGTTCTCGATCACGCTCATGCGCTCAGTCTGGCAGGGGCGGATGCCGCGGGCCAGAGTCATCCGCGGGGATGACGCAGGACGCGGCATCCGCTCACCGAAACGGCCCCCAGCGTTGTGGCACCGTCGTAGCCTGGGACGCGGATGCGGCGCGCGTCGATCGGAACGGAGACCGGCATGGAGCTCGGACTGCACATCGCGGACTTCACCTGGAGCACAGGGCCCGACCGGCTCGGACCCGCTCTCGCACGGCACGTGCGCAATGCGGAGGCGGCGGGCATCGAGCGCATCACGGTCATGGACCACTTCTGGCAGCTGCCGGGCATCGGGCCGGAGGACCACGAGATGCTCGAGGCGTACGCGACGCTCGGGTTCATCGCGGCGCACACCGAGAAGGCGCTGCTGCACACGCTCGTGACGGGCGTCATCTATCGGCATCCGTCGCTGCTCGCGAAGGCGGTCACGACACTGAACGTCCTCTCGGGCGGACGCGTCGGCCTCGGCATCGGCGCTGCGTGGAACGAGCAGGAGTCACGCGGACTCGGTCTGCCGTTCCCGCCGGTCGCCGAGCGGTTCCGGCAGCTCGAGGACACGATCCGGATCTGCCTGCAGATGTGGTCGGGATCGGAGGAGCCGTTCGACGGGGCCGTCTTCCACCTGGAGCGCACGCTCAACTCGCCGCAGAGCGTCTCGCGTCCGCATCCGTACCTCATGATCGGCGGCGGAGGCGAGCGCAAGACCCTGCGGCTCGTCGCGCAGTACGCCGACGCGTGCAACCTCTCGGGTGCTCAGGATGTCGCGCACAAGCTCGACGTCTTGCGCGGCCACTGCGACGACGTCGGACGCGACTATGACGACATCGAGAAGACGGCGATGATCGGCGTGCGGCCGAGCTCGACCGTCGACGAGGTGGCGGCCGAGCTCACGCGCCTCGGCGAGGCGGGATTCACCGCGACGTATGTCTTCTCGGTCGGCATCACAGAGCCCGAGCGGGTCGTCGAGCTCCTGACCGACGCGCGCCGGAAGCTCGCATAGCGGGACGGAAGAGACCGGCAGCACGAGCACGAGCCCGACCTGGGCGAGGCTGCAGCGAGATTCACGACCTGCCGCCCGCTGAGCGGAAGGACGATCTGCTGCACGAAGGTCCGGATCAGCGCGCCGAAGGTCCCTCGGATCAGCCGCGGCGGTGCTCTGCGCCGTAGACCGCCGCCTGCGTGCGGCGCGTCATCCCGAGCTTCGCGAGCAGCCCGCTCACGTAGTTCTTGACCGTCTTCTCGGCAAGGCCCAGGCGCTCGCCGATCCCGCGGTTGGTCAGGCCCTCCGAGATGAGGTCGAGCACCTGGCCCTCGCGATACGTGAGATGCAGGCTGGTGGCCTGCGCGGGAGCGAGGGATGCCGCGGCCCGCTGCAGGAGCTCCGGCGACTGAACGGTGCCGCCGGCGGCGGCGCGACGGATCGCGTCGACGATCGACGGCCCGCGCACGTCCTTGAGCACGTACCCGCTGGCCCCCGCGAGGACGGCCGCGCGCAGCGCGTCGTCGTCGTCGAACGCTGTCAGCATGAGGCACGCGATGGACGGATGCCGCGAGCGGATCGAGCGGCACAGGTCGATTCCGCTCCCATCCGGCAGGCGCACGTCGAGCACGGCGACATCGGGGGTGGTCGCGTCGATGCGGCGCAGCGCCTCGCGCGTCGTCGACGCCTCGCCGACGACCTCGAGGTCGGGCGCGGCGCCGATCAGCTGCGCGACACCACGTCGCACGATCTCGTGCTCGTCGACCAGGAACACCCGCGTCACGGGAGCGCCCGTCCGATCGAGAGCGGAACGGTCCAGGTGAGGACGGATGCCGCATCCTCGCCCACAACCGTCGACGTGCCGCCATGGGATGCCGCGCTCGACGCGGCCGAGGAGGCGAGGTCGCCGACCTCTTCGCCCTGCACGCGCACGACGATCGCGTCGTCGACCGAGACGACGAGGTCGAGGGGTCCGGCCGTCGCGAGCGCCTTCGCCGTGAGCACGGCGATGTCGTCGGCGACGTCGGGCGGCACGAGGATGTCGACGGCTCCCGAGAACCGCAGCGACGGGGCCGCATCGCGGTCGTCGGATGCCTCGGCGACGAGCGAGATGAGCCGCTCGCGCAGGCTTCCCGACGTGGGCTCCTCGAGGCCGAGGGCGAGGATGACCGTCCGGAGCTCGCGGATCGCGGCATCCAGCGCCTCGACCTGCTCGTCGACGACGTTCGGAGTCGCGGGGGAGGCCTGCAGCGCGAGCCCCGCCCCGTAGAGGCGCTGGATGACGTGGTCGTGCAGGTCTCGCGCGATGCGGACGCGCCTTCGTGCGCCGTCGAGGCGCCGGCGGTCGTCGCGGCCGCGCACGACCTCGATCGCCACCCCCGCCTGCCCCGCGAACACGAACGCCATGTCGAAGTCGGCGTCGTCGAACTCCGGCGCGTCGGCCGGCCGTGAGACGGTCAGGACCCCGAGCGGTTCCTCGCCGGAGAACAGGGGGAGGGCGACCGTGGGTCCCTGAGCCGGCGAGACGTCGGAGAGGGACGCCTCGGGCAGTCGCGCGACGTGCGCCGCACGCCGCGACGTCAGGGCGTGGCCCGCGAGGGAGCCGCGCGTCGGATACACGCGGCCCCGGACGGCGTCGGCGCCTGCGCCGCGCGCCGACGTGACCCGCAGGTGCGTGCCGTCCCGCAGGGGAACGGCGAGCGTCACGAGCTGCGCGCCCACGAGCGGGCCGATGCGGTCGACGACGATCTCGAGCGCGTCCTCGCCGGTCGTGTCGAGGAGGGCGCCGAGCACGTCGGCGAGCGCCGCCGTCCACGCCTCCCGTGCGCGGGTCTGGGCGTAGAGGCGCGCGTTCTCGATCGCGATCCCGGCCGTCGCGGCAAGGGCGACGACGAGCTCTTCGTCCTGTTCGGTGAAGGCGCCGGCGGCGGCATCCGTCAGGTAGAGGTTGCCGTAGACGGCGTCTCGCACGCGGATCGGCACCCCGAGGAACGAGTCCATCGGGGGGTGATGGGCGGGGAAGCCCGCCGAGCGCGGATCGTCGCGCACATGCTCGAGCCGCACGGGATGCCGCTCCTCGATGACGGCGCCGAGCAGGCCGAGGCCGTGCGGGAGGTGGCCGATCGCGTGCACCGCGGCGACGTCGAGGCCCCGATGGATGAAGCGCTCGAGCCCGCCGTCGCGGCCGAGGACGCCGAGCGCGCCGTACCGAGCACCCGCGAGCGAGCGCGCCGCGTCCACGACGGCCGTCAGCACGACCTCGAGGTCGAGGTGCTCGACGACGGACGTCGTCGCACGCAGGAGGTCGCGGAGCCGATCCTGCGCGACCGCGTTCGCGCCATCCATGCCCGCCTCCCGTCGATTGCGAGTGTAGCGAGGGCCGCCCGCTTCGCTGCGAACGGCCCTCGCCCGGCTTCCCCAGCGCCGGTCTGGGCGGTCAGTCCGCCCCGGGGTTCGGCACGACGCACACGGGGCACGGGACCTGGAAGAGGATGTCCTGCGCGACCGAGCCGAGGGCAGCGCCTGCCCAGAGCCCCCGATGGTGCGTGCCGAGGACGAGCAGCGAGGTGCGCTCCGCCCGAGCGAGAAGGGCCGATGCCGGGTTGTCGCCGACGAGGACCGCCTCGACACCGAGCTCGGGATAGGCCTCCAGCACACGCTGGCCGGCCTCCTCGAGAAGCTTCCGATGCGCGTTCTTGATCTCGAGCGGCGACGCGAGCAGCGCGACGGCGCCGTCGACGGTCGGAACCGGCATCTGCCACGCGTGGACGAGCCGCAGCGGAACGCCCAGGTCGGTCGCCTCATGCGCCGCATAGAGGATCGCGGCATCCGACGACGGGTCGTCGTCGACACCCACCATGACGGCGTGCTCGTGGGGAGTCCAGCCCTCGGGGACCAGCACGGTCGGAACCTTCGCGCGGGCCGCCGTCCGCGCCGGGATCCAGCCCTTCAGCGCCGTGCGGACGGGATGGGACTGGGTCACCCCGATGACGAGGAGGTCGGCGCTCTCTGCTTGATCGATGAGCGTGTTGGGCATAGACCCGTCGCGCCAGTGCGTCTCGACGTCGATGCCGCCCGCGACGTCCTTCAGCCGGCGCGAGCCCTCTTCGAGCGTCGCCGCCGTCTGTGCGTAGTCGCTGCGCAGCATGTTGGTGACGGTCACGAGCTCGACCGTCACGCGCCCCCGCGCCGCCCGGTCGGCGACCCACGCCAGACCGGCCTCCGCGGCGGGACTTCCGTCGTAGCCCAGAACGATGTGGACCATGGTGTCCTCCTCGACTTCTGCCGGCGCTGCGGCGCCGTCCTGCTTCGACGGTAGGTCGAGGGGTGGCGACCGGGGCAGGGCCGAAGGTCCCGCCGCCTCGGATCGGGATGCCGGGCCCGCACGAGTCGCCCGGGGCCCGCCGATTCGCGGCGCGCGCCGTCGTGTCGTAAGCTTGTCGGCGGTGACGTGTCCGAGCGGCCGAAGGTGCAACTCTCGAAAAGTTGTGTAGGGTAACCCCCTACCGTGGGTTCAAATCCCACCGTCACCGCCAGAAAAACCCCTGATTATCAGGGGTTTTTCCATTGGTCGCAGGGTGGCTGCCCACGTGGTGCCCACATCTGGCGTCGATTTGGCTCCCCCGAGAGGCAAATCCATCGCCCGGCGCAGGGAGATGTTCGAAGCGATCTTCGCCGTTGCTCCCCGGAATCATGCGGACTGAGCGCCGCGCGCGATCGGTCGAAGCGAGACATGACGATGATGGCGGTCCTGCGGGGGGTGTCTGGACCACCGCAGGTCTCGCAGTGAGGAGTCTGGTCTCAGGCCCCCGGACCCCCGAGGCTTGCACTGTCGATGACGCCTACATCCACCTCGGCGACACGCGACGTGAGCAACCACTGACGCTTGTGCCGGGTTACCGGGTCTTCGCAGTGCGCGCCGCCGCGCCGCAGGTGACCGCGATGGCCTGGTGCCATCTGATCGCCTCACTCGATGACGGCGCAGCTCGGTCTTGACCGCACGCGAAGCCGCCATACCGCTGTCCCAGCTTCTGCGACGTCCGGGGTTGCCGTTAGCGTTCTGACCGTGTCTGTCGATCTTGATCCGCGTTGTGCAGTTCCACGACTCTGTCGCGCAGCTCGTGGCGCACTTGCTATATCTCGAGAACGCGTTCGGTCAGATCAACCCCGCGCTTGGAGTCGTGCTGGAGACGCGACGATATCCGGGGAGGATCGCTCTTCGCGGGTGCACTCCTGCATCCGCAATCCGCGTCTTCACCTACGACAGCGTTGGAATGGCGAACGAGCTGAGCGTCCTATCGCCAGACAGACGCGACTACTCGTGGTGGTCATGGGAAGTTGCGTTTGACCCCCGCATCACAGTGGTTGAGTTGGCGCTCGGGGCAACGGATCCCCCTGTGAGGAGACTTGAGCTCAGCGAAGGATCGGTTGTGGCGATGACGCCAATCATCGCTGGGTATTATCCCGGTGCAGCCTAGGTCTGAGTCGTTGGCCGAGGTCTCTCCGGATCGTGTATCCACTTGCCAGTCCCGTCGGCTACCCCCCAACCGCGACTGCCCACCGATGATTCGACGAGGCGCGCGTTCGTTACCGGTGGGGCCGTTCTCTCATGCTCTTGATGTAGGGTGCAGGGTCCTCATCAGGCGCGACGAAGATCCATGCGTCGTCGTCTCGGAGCTCCATACCGTTTGGTAGCCGTGCTCCTCACCTGCTCCGGACGCGGAACCTCGGCTGGGGGCTTCAGGCCCATCCTCACAGCACACGGCTTGGTCGCTGGTCTGCTCGCCACCGCCCCGTGCGCAACCGCGTCGCGCGGCTTGTCCTCGCAGGGAGTTCGGACAAGGGCGAGGCACTGCCAAGGCCGGATGAAGATGCTCACAGCGGTCCCCGGTGATGACATTGCGGTATGATACGTGTATCGCAGGAGGTGGTTCGGATGCCGTTGTCGGTGAGGCTGACGCCGGAGGAGGATGCCCGTCTGGATGCGCTTGCGGCGCGGACGGGTCGGTCGAAGACGTTCTACGTGCGGCAGGCGATCCAGACCCACCTCGACGAACTCGAGGAGCGGTACTGGGCCGACGAGATCGTGCGCGACTGGGAGGCGTCGGAGAAGACGTCTCGTCCCGCTGGTGAGCTGTGGGATGAGCTCGGAGTGTGACGCGCTGGCAGCTGGAGACCTCGGCCCAGTTCGATAGGGCAGCCCGCAAGCTCGACAGGCCGGTGCTGCGTCGCATCCGCGCATACCTCGACGAGGTCTGTGAGCTGGAGGATCCGCGGTCGCGGGGAACGGGCCTGTCGGCCGATCTCGCCGGGTACTGGCGGTATCGGATCGGGGACTATCGCGTGATCGTGGAGATCCGAGACAATGTTCTGGTGATCGTCGCGGTCGGTCTCGGTCACCGCTCCGAGATCTACTGATCGGGCGCCTCGACAGCAACAAGTCGTGCCCACACGGTGACCACAACTGAATCAGATCAGGATCGGCGAATGCCGGAGTTTCCGAGAGTCGGCCAGACGAGAATCCGCGAATAACCGGGGTTTCCGGTCGAGACGGAGTCGGAGCGATCGAGGCTCTTCGGGTTCAAATCCCACCGTCACCGCCAGATCGAAGGCCCCGAGATCCCTTGAAAACACTGGAGAGATGGGGCCTTCGTCATGTCCAGGAGAAGGTGCTGCGGTAACGCAGCAGTAACAGGATTCTGACGACCGTCGGAGTGCCCTGCGGTTTCGAGGACCGCCCACCGGATCGTGAAGACGTGTTCCCGATGCTCGGTGCCTCCCAGTGCATCCGCGAGCATCCCGATGTACTCATCGGCTTTGCCGCGTAGTCGGTCCCTCTCCTCGCGATAGTCACCGTAGAGATCGTCAGCTCGGCGCGAGAGCTTCTGGGCTTCCTTGCGCAGCCTGAGTCGCTCTGTGAGATCGTCGGTTCGGCGTTCGCGAGCGTTGATCTCTTCTCGTGCTCGTTCGAGCTTGCGCGCTTCGGCGTCGTACTTCGCCTTGTGATCCTTGAGTCGCGACTCAACGAGATCGCCCTGCTCGATGCTGAACTGGGCCGTGCGAGTCTGTACTTCGCCGGTGAATGCTGCCGCCTGAGCATCGAGGGCCGGCCGAAGTGCCGTTGTGTCGACTGTCGAAGTCGCATTGTTGCCTGCGCAGGCGAGATCAAGCAGGTGCTCGACTTGCTCCGCATCGAGCACCGCACCATCATCCGTCAGCCCCGTTGCGAGCAAGTAGGACTCGATGATGGTGACATTGCCCGCGCTGATCTCGAATCTCAACAGATCAACGGTGAGGACGCCGCGACTGCCCCGAAGTGTGCGGGCATCGGCAGCCGCTCGCTCAGAGCCATCGATCGAGAAGACGAGCTCACGTATGGGCGTGTGCTCGCCGAGTGCTGCTGCGACGACGTACTGGCCGAGATCGCTGTTGTAGCGATATTGGTGCGCGCCGGGAACCGGTGTCGACTTGAAGAAGTAGCGATCTGTCGGTATGTCTTCTCCCGGGGCACGAAGCAACGTGAATGTGCGCCCGTCTTCGTCGAACTCCGCGAACGCGTCGAGCTCGTGTCTCGTGACCTGGATCAGCAGCCGCTCGAAGGCGTTGAGAACGACATCCTTCTGCGTGTCGTAGTCCTTGAGCTTGTCTTGAACGTTCGGGTCGAGGTTGTCGAAGACGCGCGCTCGAGCCTTTTGCATTTCGTCGTTGATCTCAGTGGCGTACTGACTCTCGAGCTCATCGAAGGCGGCGTTGATTTCCGCGGCGGTCTTGCACCGCTCCAGGATTCCGGCGATCGACCTCTCGAAGTCGAGTCCGTCCTCGATGGTTCCGAGAACTTCGTCGGAGGCGCCGAACACTGAGGCGAAGAAGTTGAACTTCTCGGTCAGCAACTCGAGGATGCGTTCCTCGGCGAGATTGCCTTGGTTCGAGAAGTTCACGACAGTGACGTTGTGCGCTTGTCCATAGCGGTGCACACGGCCGATGCATTGCTCTACGCGCTGTGGGTTCCACGGTAAGTCGTAGTTCACCAGCATGGAGCGGAACTGGTCCTGATAGATCCGCGTCGACTCGGGCGAATTGTTGCTGCCGTTGAAGAGCACGAGGCCGTCGCCACGCCCGGCCCCACGCAGAGACGCTGCAAGGTACTCCTGCGTCTTCGTCGAGTCGGTGAAGATGATGGCTTTCTGCGGGGCACCGATCTCTGCGAGCTTGGCGAATCCTTGATCGAGAGCCTCGAGGAGTTTGACCGCCTTCTGGTTGACTGTGATCGATCGCGCGAACTCTGCGTAGTCACGCAACTCCTGGACTTCAGCCGCAGCCTCCTGCCGCCGGTTCTCTAGTGCGAGCGAATCTGAGACGCTGATCGGCAAGGCATCGGAGGCCTCGATCTCCTCATCGATGAGACCGCCGCGATTGTCACGACGGTGACCCGAACGCAGTTCAGCCTCGAGTCGATTCGCGATGCCCTCGAGAGTGGACGCAACCGCGTACGTCGATGAGCCCAGACGCTTGCGGAGAATCAACGCCGAGAGGTGACGTTGTGAACTCGCGAACGCATACACCTCCGGTCGCTGCAGATAGGCGTTCATCTTGCTCTGCAGCCGACGGCATGAACTCGAAGGTCATCGCCATGCTTTCGGTGAAGCGGATGTACTTCTGCGCGTCGCGCCGGAGGGTGCGTTTGGCGATGTGAGATATCCGCATCGCCAGGTCGTCGTTGCTGTAGTCGTCCGGGCGGGACGATCATCCCGCGCGCGGCGGCGAGGCGGACGTACGACGACCTGTACGACCTGTACCTCGAGCTGTACGCGGCAACGGCTCCGCTCGTGCACCGGCTCGGCGTGGTGTCCGCAGGGCCGGTCGCCTGACCTCACGTCCGCTTCTGGTCCGGGTCGGAACCCGCGGAGATCGCGACGGCCGCCGCGAGGAACCCGGCGGTCAGCCAGAAGACGGAGGCGACGGCGCCGCCGCCCGAGGTCGCGCCGATGACGAGCGGGATCGTGACCTGAGCCAGGCGGTTCGAGCCCATCCGCAGTCCCATCGCGGCGCCAACCTGCCGTGGTCGCACGAGCGCGACGATCCACGACATGGTCAGCGGCTGAGGAAGTCCGAGAGTGAGCCCGAGCGCGGCCATGGCGAAGAACGCGCCGACGGTGTCGGCGAAGGGAAGGAGGATCATCGCGACGGCCCCCGCCGAGAGCGCCAGCACGAGCAGCAGCTTGCGTCCCAGGCGGACCACGCTCCAGCCGAGGCCGACGCGGCTCGCGACCGAGACCGCGGCGCGCACCGCGAACAGCCACCCGACGATGCCGATTCCGATGCCGTTGGCTTGGGCCCAAGCGGGCACGAAGGCATAGGTGATGTCCATCGTGACGAGGACCGCGGCGCTCACGACCAGTGCGCGCCACACCCCCGGCTTGCGCGCGAGCGAGAATCCCTGCATCAGCGACTCCGCTCTCTCGCTCGACGGTCGGGATGACTCGCCGCGGGGAAGGCGCAGGTGCCACGACGGGATGATCGCCCCGATCACCCACACCAGCGTCGCGAGCAGACCGACCGCGTTCTGATCCGCGACGGAGACACCGAGGGTCGCTGCCAGGACCGCGACCCCGGCGATCAGAGGAGGTCCGACGAGCTGCCCGGCAGACGCGGCCGTCGCGAGGATGCCGAAGTCGTTGTCGGAGCGCCCCGGGGGTGTGCGCTGTGCGACGAGAGTCTGCTGGGCGATGGATGCCGCGATGTGCCCGAGCCCGGCAAGGACGGACGCGATCGCGAGCACGAGGCGCGTCGGAGCGCCGACCGCGAGAACGATGCCCGTCGCGAACACGGAGCTGCCGATCGCGGTCACGGCGTTCGCGCTGAAACGAGACAGCAGGTGGCCGATCGGTACGGCCGCGAGAAGGCCGGGGAGGGCGAACGTCGTCGCCATGAGGCCGAGGAAGAGCGCGTCGTTGCCGAACTCGAGGGCCTTGTAGCCGAACATCACCCGGACGCCGGCATACCCCCCTTGCAGAGCGAAGGCCTGGATCGAGATGGCCATTCGCCAGGGCCGGGGAGTCATGACAGGTCGTCACGCGCTCCGGCGAACACGACGACGGCGGTCCCACGCACTGTCGGCTCGCCGGCAGCGTTCTCGGTCGTGAGGGCGATCTCCACTTCTGCGCTGTCTCCATCCATGACGACGGATGTGACCTCGGCGCGACACAGCAGCGGTTGATCGGGGTAGTCGGGGCGCAGATACCGCACCGAGAAGCGCCGGATGACTCCGTCAGGGGCAGCCCACTCCGACACCAGGCTTCCGAGATAGCCGGCCTTCAGCATGCCGTGAACGAGCACTGCGTCGAAACCTCGTGACTTCGCATAGCTCTCGTCGTAGTGGAGCGGAGCGAAGTCTTGAGATGCGGACGCGTAGCGCACGAGGTCTTCTCGCGACGGCGTCACGGCTGCCGGTTCGATCCGATCCCCGACGCGGACGACCCTGGCGGCTGTCATGGTGCGCTCCCAGGGATCCGGAAGGTCAGCACGTGACCCGCGCGGACGCGCGCCACCACGGCTGTGCCGTCATAGATCGTGGTCTCTCGCACCCGAAAGAGCAGGATCCCCGAGCTTCCCCGCTTCTCGTAGATGTCGGACGGACGATACTCGACCCGGACCGGCACTCCGATGGGCACCGGCCGAAGCAGCTCGACCTCGGTGAACGCGTTTCCGCCTCCGACGGCTGGGGAGGAGATCATCGCGAGGACGCCATCGTCGGGGAGATCCTTCCGTTCGAACGGATCCATCGTGCCCGCCAGTATCGGCGGCTGCAGCAGTTCGGGCCCGTGAGCGGCTTCGATGTTCGGCCGCACTGCGACGGCCGTCCGAAGCCGCCGCAGCTCCTGTTCCGTGATCGTGTACGTAAACGAGTGCCGGTTCTGTTCGGAGAGGTACTGCGCGCGTATCCGGGGCGTCAGGATGCCGAGTCCGACGCTCTCATTCACGGTGTCCCTCCCGCCACGCGCCGGAGGGTGCCGGTTCCGCTCACGGTCACGAGGCCGTCACTGTTCGCGACATCGAACCGCACCTCCACGGTGCCGGCCTCCGGGTCGGCGGCATCGATCGTCGCAGTGAGCCGGAGCGTGTCGCCGACGTAGTCGGGCGCGCGATACCGGCAGGCCAGACGCACCAGCTTCCACTGCGCTCCCGATGCCATCGCCAGCTGCGCGGCGACCCATGCACCCTTGAGCGGGCCATGCACGACGGGAGCGGAGAATCCCCGAGCCCGCGCCGCGGCGCCGTCGTAATGGAAGTCGACCTCGTCCCGCGTGGCCGTGCCCCAGCCGACGAGCCAGTCGACGGTCGTGGCATCCGTCGTGACGATCGCGATCTGCGCGCCGACAGTGGCCTCGGCGCGGTTCATTCGGAGCCCCGATAGCTGATGCTGGTTCCCCGGGCCACGCCGATCCGCACGCCCTCCGGTGCCGTCGCCGTGATCTCGAACACCGTGAACAGCATCGGTCCTGTTCGAGCGGAGCCGGGCTTCGCGCTGACTCCGGCGACGAGTCCGTCGAGGCGGACGACCGTGCCGAGCCGCGGGGAGGTGAACATCTCCCACTCGGTGCCGCCATCGATCGTGCTGTCGAACGGGCGCGGCCGGGGCAGACCCATGCGAGCGGCGATGATGATCGGGTCGGGGAAGAGGAAGCTGAGCGGCACATCGTCGTCGCTGAGGGAGGCGGGAGTGCGGGTCTGGGGGTCGACGGCGCGCATGAACTCGAGGACTCGAGCGCTCGTCACGTCGACGAACTCCGGTCGACCCGTCGTGCCGACCAGACCGCCGAACTGCTGCAGCAGATTGGCGGTCGTGATGGATGAGGCGCTCGTCATTGGGCGTCTCTACGCTCGCGATGACGACTTCGGCGCGGCGACGGCGATGTTCGACGCGGCCAGCGCGGCCCGCACCTCCTGGAAGTCCTCCTCCGTGATCGGGTCGATCGGCGGACGCACGAGATAGTTGTCGAGAGCGCCGACGGCGTAGAGCGCGGCCTTCAGCAGGCCGTGCGCGTGACCGCCCACCACTCCGCTGCCGTAGATCGCGGTGATGATGGGCTCGATGGAGGCCTCGATCTCTCGCGCGGTCGCCAGGTCGCCGCGCTCCACCGCGTCGTACATGGCGGCGACCTCGTCGGGCAGGAGAGACCCGACGGCGACGAGAGCGCCGTCGACGCCTTGGATCATGGTGCCCAGGAGCGCCTCGTCATGGCACGTGAGGATCGTGGTGGTCGGCTCCGCCGCACGCACTGCACGGATGTTGGCAGAGTATGCAGCCAGGTCGCGTGTTCCGGCCTTGATCGCCACAACGCGGGGGATCCGAGCGAAGCTGGCCAGCTCGTTGGCGCCGTACTGGGCTCGCGTGTCGTGCGGGTACTCGTGGATGATCAGGTCGAGGTCGACGCCGTCGGCGATGCTCGACACGTAGCGGATCGACTCGGCGTCCGTCTTGCCGAACCTCAGCCAGTGGTGTGGAGGCATCACCAGCAGTCCGTCCACGCCAGTGGCCTCCAGCTGGCGAGCGACTTCGAGAGCGGGGGCGACACCTTCTGCGAACAGGGCGGCGACGACGGGGACTCGCCCGGCGACATGATCGACGCAGGTTCGAGCGAGCTCCACGATCTCACCGGCGGTGAGGTTCGTGACCTCCCCGGCGTGTGCACCGCAGACGACGCCGGCGACGGAGTCATGGGTGAGCAGCCAGTCGAGGTACCGCTCTAGTGCGGCTACGTCGAGCTCGAGCCCCGCCGTGAAGGGAGTCGGAATGGCTGCGTAGACTCCACGCCAATACACTTTTGCCACTTCATGCCTTTCTGGTTGACCGAGACGTCCGCGCGAACCCGGACGCACGCTAAGGGGCCGCGGGCGCAACGGCGAGCGTGCCGCCGTCGACGAACGCGGGAACGAAGTGCGGCGCCTCGAACGGCAGCTCGGGATCGGACTCCGAGAGCACATACGACACCGCAGCTCTGCCTGCCTCCGCGAGCTTGACGTCGACGGTGGTGAGGGCGGGCGAGTTGAGGGACGCGTACAGCGTGTTTCCGATACCGACCACCGACACCTCGCGAGGCACGTCCCGACCGAGCTGGACCAGACGCTTTGCGACGCCCAGTGCAAGCGGGTCGCTCGTGCCGACGATGGCGGTGGTGCGTGGCTCCTGCTGAAGCACGGCCTCGGCGCCGAGCTTGCCCGCTTCGACGGAGGACTCGGTGTCGACGATCACCGGTGCCACCCCCGCACGGGCCAGCGCGCCGGCGAGGCCGGCAACTCTCTCGCGATATGTCAGGTTCCGTGCCTCGCCGCCGACGACGCCGATTCGGCGGTGACCCAGCGCGAGGAGCCGCTCGGCGATGAGGACACCCACCGCCGCGTTGTCGACGGAGATCGTGGGGATCGCGGACTCGCGAGGGGCGAGGGCGACGACGGCTGTGCCGCTTCGCTGGATCTGGTCGATCAGCCGACCGAATGTGACCAGGTGCGCGCGGTCTCCCGAAGAGCCGGATGCCAGGATCAGCCCGCTCACGCGATGCTCCCAGAGGCTCCGCGCGAGCTGGATCTCGAGGTCCTGATCGCGCTGCATGTTGCTCACGATGGCGACCATCGATCGTGCGTTGGCCTCCATCGTGACCGCCTCTGCGATCTCGCCGAAGTAGGGGTTGAGCATGTCGCCCACGATCAGCCCGACGCTCATGAGGCGTCCGCGGCGAAGCCCTTGCGCCATCGCGTTGGGGGCGTAGCCGATGGTCCGCGCGGCGCGCTCGACGCGCTCGACCAACTCGGGGCTCACCCGGATCGCATCCTTGCGAACGACCCTCGCGGCTGTGCTCACGGAGACACCCGCCAGTCGTGCTACATCGCTCACCGACGGCGGTCGCGAGTCTTGTGCTCCCTTGCCCAACTCGACCACTTTCACTCATGCCGAGCCGCGCGGCGCAAGGCCGGCGGCAGATGCTGAGAACGATATCACATGCAGGACTGGCCACGTCAAGGAGTCGAAACCAGCTTCATCGCTCCGTCCTTCCACAATGTCGATGGCATGCCAGTGATGCGATCGAAGGCATAGAAGTCCTGATAGAAGCCGAAACCCTCGTAGCTGAAGCGTGACGTCCTATCTTCTTGTCGCTCACGGCAACAGCCCGTCGCACTCGAACACCACCTCTGCGCGCCGTGACGAATTCGAAAGCTTGACATCGTTCTCAGAGTGAGTAATGCTTGCTCCGCGTCGCCAGGACGCAGACGCGACACCAATGACGGATCGCGTTGGCCACCAATGGAGGTACCGGATGTCGCCAGCCGCGACTGCTCACTCGGCCGGATCGCCGCTTCTGGAGATCACGGACCTGCGAGTGAGCTTCCGGACGTCGGCCGGCCGCGTCAACGCGGTCAACGGACTGAACCTGACCGTCCGCAGGCGTGAGCGGGTCGGCATCGTCGGGGAGTCGGGATCGGGCAAGTCGGTCACGGTGCAAGCGCTGCTGGGGCTGCTCGACGAGAACGCCGTGGTCACGGGCAAGGCGGAGTTCGACGGCCTCGATCTCCTGCGGGCCACTCCGAAGCAGATGCGCGAGATCCGGGGAAAGGGGATCGGCTACATCTTCCAGGATCCGCTGTCCGCGCTCGACCCCGTCCGCACGATCGGCGAGCAGGTGACCGAAGCGCTGCGAATCCGTGGCGTGGGCAGCCGCGAAGCATCCCGTCGTTCGATCGACATGCTCGGACGGGTCGGGCTGAAAGAGCCCGCGCGGCGGATGGAGGACTACCCTCATGAGCTGTCCGGCGGGATGCGCCAGCGGGTCATGATCGCGATGGCGCTTGTCGCCGAACCTCAGCTCGTGATCGCGGACGAGCCCACGACGGCACTCGACGTGCGCATCCAGGCGAAGGTCCTCGACCTCCTGTGGGAGCTCGCGGAGGAGCGGGAGCTCGCCGTGATCTTCGTGACGCACGACCTCGGCGTGCTTGCGGGGTTCGCGGAGGGCGTGACGGTCATGTACTCGGGTCGGGTCATGGAGCAGTGCTCCGTCGACGACATGTTCGCCCACTCCGTGCACCCCTACACGCTCGGGCTCCTCGATTCGGTGCCCCGGATCACCGGCCCGGTCCCCGATCGGCTCATCACGATCGGCGGGCGCCCCCCCGCGCCGCAGGAACGGATCGCCGGCTGCCCGTTCCACCCCCGCTGTCGGTTCCGGATCGACGAGTGCGCCACCGTACTGCCCGAGGCGACCATCGTCGGCACTCATGTCTCGGCCTGCCATCGTGCGGGCTGGCTCAACGAGCGGACGGGGAGCCTGGCATGACCGAACCGCTCCTCCGCGTCCGCTCCCTGACGAAGGTCTTTCGCACAGGGACTCGCGCATCGCATCGCGCCGTCGATGACGTCTCCTTCGACCTCTACACAGGCGAGACGCTGGGGCTGGTCGGAGAGTCGGGCTCAGGAAAGTCCACGACCGCTCGTTGCATCATGCGACTCATCAAGCCGACGAGCGGTGAAGTGACGCTGGACGGCGTCGACGTTCTCGGAGCGAGCCGCCGGGAGCTTCGTGACGTCCGGCGCGGAGTGCAGATGGTCTTCCAGGACCCTTACTCGTCGCTGGATCCTCGCATGAAGGTCCGCGACATCGTCGCCGAGGGGATGCGGATCAACCGGATCGCGGCGTCCGCGGCCGAGGAGCGAGCTCGCGTGGCCGAGCTGCTCGAACTCGTCGGTCTGCGACCGGACCACCTGGACCGCCGGCCTGCGAGCTTCTCGGGCGGGGAACGACAGCGGATCGGGATTGCTCGGGCCCTCGCCGTCAACCCGCGCCTGCTGATCTGCGACGAGCCGATCGCCTCGCTGGACGTGTCGATCCAGGCGCAGGTGCTGAACCTCTTCACCGATCTCCGGCGCGAGCTCGGTCTGTCGATCCTGTTCATCGCGCACGACCTCGCGACCGTCCGGTTCCTCTGCGATCGGATCGCGGTCATGGAGAACGGACGGCTCGTCGAGATCGGCGATCGCTCCGAGATCTACGGCGACCCGCAGCATCCGTACACGCGCGCTCTCATCGACGCCGCCCCCGAGCCGAGTCCCGAGCACGAGCGAGCCAAGCGGGAAGACAGACTGCGCCGGCGGCGCAACGGCGACGAGGCGGCCGCCGAGGCCTCGGGACCTGCAGAGGTGGCGGCGCCGGCGAGCGAGATGGACCAACCCGGCGCGCACAGCACTGCGCACACGACGACGACGCAGCAAAGCAGCAGGCCACCGGCAGTCACATGGCTCCGGTCGATCAAGGAAAGGCAGTGACGATGGACTCAACACCTGGACTCGCAAGAGTCCGGCGCCGGGCCAGGGGACTCACGGCGATCGTCGGAGTCGCCGCGATGCTCGCGCTGGCAGCCTGTACGCCGCAACCCCCCACGACGGAAGACGGTGGCACGTCGATCACGATCGCGCTGCCGACCGAACCGCGGACCCTGGCAAGCTGGCTCAGTTACGCGAACGACGGTCACCCGGTGCTGCGCAACATGCTCGAGGCTCTCGTGAACCGGGATCCAGAGACGCACGAGCTCGTCGGTGAGCTCGCTACTTCCTGGGAGAAGGTCGACGACCTGACGTGGAACTTCACCCTTCGCGAGGGCGTCACGTTCCACGACGGGACCGACTTCAACGCAGAGGCCGCAGCCGCGGGGCTGAACTTCGTGGTCGACCCCGACAACGCCTTCCTCGTCCGCGTCTACGTCGGCCCGGAGATCACGGCGCGCGCCGTCGACGAATACACGCTGGAGGTGAAGACGGCGGCTCCCGACCCGATCCTCCCCGACCGCATGTTCTTCTTCACGATCCCCTCGATGGCCGCGGTCGACGCCGATCCCGATGGATATGCCCGCAATCCCGTCGGAACCGGTCCCTACAAGTTCGTCGACTATCAGCCCGGTCAGCAGATCCATGCGACCGCGTTCGAGGACTGGTGGGGCCGCCGCGCGCCCGAAGACGCGCACGGGTCCAACGAGGCGATCAAGGACGTGACGTTCGTCTTCCGTCCGGAGTCGGAGGTCCGATCGGCGATGATCCAGTCGGGTGAGGCGGACATCGCGCGGTGGCTCACGAGCGAGCAGTGCGAGCTCGCTCCGCAGTGCGAGAGCACGCCGACCGTCGAGACCCTGGTCGTTCGCATGGACATGGTCAACCCCGTGCTCAGCGACATCCGCATCCGCCAGGCGATCTCCCTGTCGTTCGACAAGGACCAGATCCTCAACGGCATCATCGGGGGCGGCGAGCCGTCGCCGATGGTGATCGGGCCGACGGTGCTGGGGTTCAACGACTCGCTCGAGCCGTATCCGTACGACCCCGACGAGGCGAAGAGGCTCGTCGCCGAGGCCAAGGCAGACGGCGTCCCGGTCGACTCGACCCAGCTCTACGTGATCGCCCGCGCCGACCTGGTCCCTCGCGCCGACGAGGTGATCCAGCTCATCGGCGAGTCCCTCACCGCGATCGGGCTCAATGTCCGCAGCGAGGTCGTCGAGACGGCCACGTTCGAGGAGCAGTGGCAGGTCGGATACGACAACATCCCGCCCGAGCGGGGTCTCATCGGTCTCAACAGCCACGGCAACGAGCTCGGCGACTTCTCGTTGAGCGTGTTCAGCCTTTACCAGTGCGCGTCCACGCGATCGGCGTTCTGCGACCAGGACGTCGAGAAGGAGGCCGCTGCGGCATCGCAGCTGAGCGGCGATGAGCGGGATGCCGCATACCAGGCCCTCGGCGCGTACTTCTACGAGCAGGTCCCGGTCGTGCCGATCGGTCAGCAGGCCTTCCACTTCGGGCTGTCGGACCGAGTGGACTGGTCCCCCCGCCAGGACGGTCTGATCCTGATCAAGGAGATCGGCATCAAGTGACGTTGTCGCGACGCGGGGTCGAGCCGGTCCCGCGTCGCGTCGGCACGCAGTACAAGCAGTCCCGGATCCATCTGGAAGGAACAAGATACGAAATGCCTACCTCTGAAGTCGTGATCGTCACCGGCGGTGCCGGTGGAATCGGCCTTGCCACTGCCAAGAAGCTCGTGAGCCGCGGAGCGAAGGTCGGGATCGTCGACCTGGACCCCGACGCCGTCGCGCGGGCGGCGGCGGATGTCTCTCCCGACGGATCGGTGGCGATCGCGGTTCCCGCTGACACCACCGACGAAGCCGCCATGACCGAGGCGGTCGCGGCCACGGAGACGAGGTTCGGGAGCATCACGGGCCTCGTGACCTCGGCCGCGATCCGGCAGACCTCGGCCAGCTTCCTCGACCTCGACCTCGAGCTGTGGGACCGCGTTCAGCACATCAACGTCGCGGGTACCTTCATAGCCGCGCGAGTAGCCGCGCGAGCGATGATCGCCTCGGAGACGCCAGGCGGGATCGTCACGATCTCGTCGGTCGCGGGGATCATGACCCGCATGGGCCTCTCGGCCTACTGCACGAGCAAGGCCGCCGTGATCCAGCTCAGCAAAGTGCTCGCCCTCGAGCTCGCGCAGCACCAGATCAGGGTCAACGTCGTCTGTCCGGCGGTGACGCAGACCCCGATGCTCAAGCGCGCGATGCGCGATGAGGGGGATCAGCTCTTCGACGTCAAGGTCGCAGGCTCCCTCGAGGCATTCCGTCCGGGGATTCCGCTGCGTCGCGCGTCGCAGCCCGAGGAGCAGGCCGCCGCGATCGCCTTCCTGCTGTCTCCCGAAGCCTCTTTCATCACGGGTGCGGTCCTGTCCGTCGACGGTGGTGCGGCAATTGTCTGAATCGGACATCGACGCAGACGGGCTGGGCCTGTCGGGACGGACAGTGGTCGTCACCGGCGGTGCGAGCGGCATCGGCCTGGCGACCGTGAAGCGACTGCTCGCTGCCGGGGCGAACGTCGGTGTCGTAGACCTCGTCCCGGAAGGGATCGAGGACGCGCTCGACGAGGTCGATCCCCGCAGGGAGCGCACGATCGGGGCGGCGAGCGACACGACGGATGAGGCGGCCATGACCGTCGCCGTCGACACGGTCGTCGCCCGATTCGGAGCGCTCGACGGGCTCGTCACCGCGGCGGGCGTGCGCCAGACGCCGATCAGCTTCCTCGACCTCGACCTCGACACCTGGGCGACCGTGCAGCGTGTGCTCGTCAAGGGGACGCTGATCGCCGTGCGCATCGCCGCTCGCGTGATGATCGCGGGCGGTCGGGGCGGATCGATCGTCACGATCGCGTCCGTGACCGGGCTGATGCCGCGCGTACGGCTCGCGGCATACTGCAGCAGCAAGGCGGGCGTCATCCATCTCACCAAGGTGGTCGCCCTGGAGCTCGCGCGTCACGACATCCGCGCGAATGTCCTCGCCCCGGCACTGACGCTCACTCCCCGCATCGATCGGGCTGTCGCCCTCGAGGGCGACCACATCCTGGGGGACAAGATCCTGGGCAACCTCTCGGAGTTCCGACCCGGCATCCCCCTCGGACGTGCCGGGCGAGCGGAGGAGCAGGCGAACGCGATCGTGTCTCTGCTGTCGCCGACGGCGTCGTTCACGACGGGCGCGGTGCTGTCGGTGGATGGAGGCGTGAATGTCGTCTGAACGCCCGGACGGCTCGGCGCGGCGCGGCGTCCTCGACGGGGTGAGGATCGTCGACTTCACCGAGCGTATGCAGGGCCCCTATGCGACCCAGATGCTCGGCGACCTCGGCGCCGACATCGTCAAGGTGGAACGGCTCGTCGCCCTCGCCCCGGACGGGAGCATCGACGTGCGCTATCCGGAGGGCAACCCGTCTCTCTATTCGTCCATGTTCCTCGCCGCCAATCGCAACAAGCGCAGCATCGCCGTCGATCTGAAGTCGGAGGCGGGGAAGGACGTCGCCCGTCGGCTGATCGCCGCCGCCGACGTCGTCTACGAGAACTTCCGGCCGGGCGTCATGGATCGGCTCGGCTTCGGGTACGAGGACTGCCGCAGGCTGAACCCCGGCATCATCTACGCGTCCGCCTCGGGATACGGGCCGGACGGTCCCTACGAGGCCAGGCCGGGTCAGGACCTGCTCATCCAGGCCATCGCGGGACTCGGCGCGATGAACGTGTCGGCGACGGGTCGTCCGACCGCGGTCGGCATGTCGATCAGCGATCTGCTCGGGGGGATGAACGGCGCGTTTGCGGTGCTGGCGGCACTGCTGCACCGCGAACGGACAGGGGAGGGGCAGCGCGTGGAGGTGTCGTTGCTGGACAGCGCCGTCGCGGTCCTCTCCGAGCACGCCGTGCACTTCATGAACAGCGACATCGGCGAGCCCGAACGCGGCACGCCCATGCACGCCCACGCCTACATCCCGCCGCCGTATGGCTTCTATGCGACCTCGGACGGCTACATCGCGCTCTCGAGCGGCCGACAGATCGCGCTGATCTCCGAGGTGCTCGGAATCCCCGACCTCACGAAGGACCCACGATTCGCGTCGTACGCGCTCCGCGACGAGAACCGCGCGGAGATGGAAGAGATCATCGAGTCGCGAATGCGCGAACGCACGACAGCCGAATGGCTCGAAGAGATGGTTCCGCGCGACATCTTCGCAGCACCCGTCCACACGCTCCGGGAGGCGTTCTCCGATCCTCAGGTGCTGCACAACGGCATCGTCCGCGACGTGCAGGGTCCTCACGGCCCGGTCAGGCTCGTGGGTCCGCCGTACCGGCTGAGCGCATCGCCGGCGGACGTGCGCATTCCGCCTCCCGAGCACGGTGCGCATACGCAGGAGATCCTCCGCGATCTCGGCTTGACGGACCACGAGATCGCGGCACTGCGCGACCAGGAGGCAGTCGCATGACGAGCGCAAAGACCGCGAGGGCGTTCCGGCGACTGAGCCGGGGCCTGGTGTTCAAGATCGCGGTGGTCGCCTTGGCGGCGGTGGTGTTCAGCGCCGTGTTCGTCCAGGCGATCATGCCGTTCGATCCGTACCTCAGCAACGTCGCGGCGAGGAACCTGCCGCCTCTGACCCCCTCGGACACCTGGCTGCCCTACCTGCTGGGCACGGACCCGCTCGGACGGGACCTGCTGACGAGGATCATGCTCGGCGGCAGGGTGTCGCTCATGGTCGGCGTCGCGAGCGTGCTCGTCTCGGGAACGATCGGTGTCACGATGGGACTCCTGGCCGGCTACTTCCGGGGCTGGGCCGACCAGGTGATCATGCGCCTCGTCGACATCCAGATGAGCATCCCGTCGCTTCTCATCGCGCTCCTCGTGCTCTACGTGCTCGGCCCCAGCATGCTCAACGTGATCTTCGTCCTGGCGATCACGAGGTGGATGGTCTACGCACGCGTCACACGCAGCCTCGTGCTCTCGCTGCGGACGGAGCTGTTCGTCGAGGCCTCGCGGTCGCTCGGGGCGTCCCACCTGCGAACCCTCGCACAACACATCGTGCCCAATCTGGCTGGCCCCGTGATGATCCTCGCGACCCTCGAGGTCGCCGTCGTCCTGCTGTCGGAGGCGTCGCTGAGCTTCCTGGGCTTGGGCATCCAGCCGCCCGACACGTCGTGGGGTCTCCTACTGGCGCAGGGGAGCGAGTACATCACGGCGGCCTGGTGGCTCGTGGCCTTCCCGGGCCTCGCGATCCTCGTCACGACTCTGAGCATCAACCTCATCGCGAGCTCGATCCGAGCCCGCTCGGGCCGGGACGACATCGGGTGGGAGGACCTCGAGCTCGCCCCGGACCTCGACGGGGCAGTCCGCCGATGATCCTGAGATATGCACTGCGGCGACTGGCCTACTCGGCGCTCGTCCTGATCGGCGTGCTCGTCGTCGTCTTCGTCGTCGTCGACCAAATCGGCGACCCGGCACGCCTCATGCTTCCCCCGAACGCTCCCGAGTCGGTCTATCTGGCGCTGCGCGAGTCGCTGGGCCTCGACGACCCGCTGTGGGAGCGCTTCGTGCGGTCGGTGGGCGGGTGGCTCCACGGAGACTTCGGCGACTCGACGTGGCAAGGGGTGCCCGCGCTGCAGCTCGTCCTCGAGCGCCTGCCCGCGACCCTGCTGCTGGCGGCCATCGCGCTCGCCGTCTCGCTCACGGGCGCCCTCGTGCTCGGCCTGGCGTCCGCTCGTCGCCCGGGGTCGCTCGTCGACCGGCTGCTCACGGTGATCTCGCTCGCGGGCGTCTCGATCGCCGAGTTCTGGCTGGGCCTCATGCTGATCCTCTTCTTCGCCGTGCAGCTGCGATGGCTGCCGACCTCCGGGTTCAACGGGCTGCAGTATGCGATCCTCCCCGCGATCGCGCTGTCGTTCCGGCCACTGGGACGGATCTCGCAGATCGCGAGATCGTCGCTCGTCGAGGAGATGCGCAAGCCCTACATCAAGGCGCTGCGGGCGAAGGGCCTGACCGAGAACCGCATCCTGCGCCGGAGCGCCCTCAAGAACGCGGGGATCCCGATCGTCACGCTGGCGGGAGACGAGCTTGCCTCGTTCCTCAACGGAGCCGTCGTGATCGAGGTGATCTTCGCGTGGCCCGGCATCGGGAGCCTCTTCATCCAGGCGATCGAGCGCCGGGATCTGCCCCTCATCGAAGCCTGCGTCTTCGCCGTCTCGGTCATGGTGATCGCCGTGAACTTCGCCGTCGACCTCATCTATGCACGGCTCGACCCGCGCGCCGTCGTCTACAAGAGCTAGCCGCCCGTCGTGACCAGGGATGCGGAGGTCGTGGTCGTCGGCGCCGGTGCCGCCGGGCTCGCGGCCGCCGTGTCGGCGGCGCAGCGAGGTCTCGACGTCGTAGTGCTCGAGCGACAGCCCCACATCGGCGGCACGACGCGGCTGTCGGTCGGCTCCTTCACGGCCGCGGGCTCGTCGCTCCAGCGCCGCGCGGGCATCCTCGACGATGCGGCGGGCTTCGTCGAGGACATGCGGCGATTCGACCCCGGCCTGCTCAGCGGCGACGCGCCGCACCTGCGCGAGCTCTACGCGCAGCACTCCGGGGCGACGATCGACTGGCTCCTCGGCATCGGAGTGACCTTCGCGGGCCCCTTCCTCGAGCCCCCGCACCGCACGCCGCGCATGCACAACGTCGTGCCCGACTCGCGCGCCTACATCGCGCGCCTGGACGCGGCGGCGAGAGCCGCGGGCGTCTGCATCCGGCGCGAGGCGGAGGTCACGGGACTCGTCGTCGACGGCGAGGGCGTCTCGGGCGTCAGCGTCCGTGTGGACGGTCGGCAGGAGGACGTGCGGGCGCGCCGTGGGGTCGTCCTCGCGACGGGCGACTTCAGCGCGAGCGACGCGCTGCGCGCAGAGCATCTGACGGCCGCCGCCCGCGGAGCGCGACCCGTCAACCCCGCCGCGCTCGGACTCGGTCATCGTCTCGCCGGCGAGGTGGGCGGCGAGCTGGTGGGGATGGAGCACGTGTTCGGCCCCCAGCTACGCTTCCCTCCGCCCGATCGACCGGGGCTGCTCTCGCGGCTGCCGCTGTGGAGGTGGCTCTGCTCGCTCGAGGCCGAGGCGATCGCCCGGATGCCGAGGGGCGTCCTCGCGGCGATCGCGAAGCAGTTCCTCGTGGCCCACATGTCGCCCACCGCCGAGTTCCTCTCGAGCGGCGCCGTTCTCGTGAATCGTGAGGGCGTGCCCGTGGCATCCGGGATGCCGCCCGCCGACGCGCTGGCCCTCGAGCCCGGCGCGACCGGATACATCCTCCTGAGCGAGGCCATCGCGCAGCGGTTCGACAAGGCGCCCCACCACATCTCGACGGCGCCGGGCATCGCGTTCGCGTACTTCAGGGACTACGAGCGCGGCCGACCGGACCTCGTCGCGCGCGGCGGCTCGGCGATCGAGCTCGGGCGCCGCCTGGGCGTCGACCCCGACCGGATCCAAAGGTCGCTCGCGTCGTCGCACCTGCGTGGATCGTACATCGCGCTCGGACCGGTGCACAGCATGCTGACGGTCACGGAGGGTGCGATCCGTGTCGACGACCGTCTGCGCGTGATGCGCCCGGACGGCTCCGCGATCTCCGGTCTGCACGCGGTCGGCGGTGTCGGTCAGGGAGGGATGCTCCTCCTCGGCCATGGACACCACATCGGCTGGGCGCTCACGTCCGGCCGCGTCGTGGGAGGTCTGCTCTGAGGCGCCGACCGGAGCCATCGTCGCCGCCACGCGAGCCCGCCCCCTGTCGGCCGCGTCGGGGTGCGTGCGCTTGCGACCGGCTTGAGTTGCTGCGTGAAGGTGATGTAAGCCGGCGGCTTTTGTCCGCTCGGCCCACTCGCCCTCCTCTGCGCGACCTCGGTCATCGCGACCCCCCGCCGGGGTGCGCGCCATTATGTGCACCGTTCGCCAAATGGCGCGCGAAATGGCGCGCATCCGTCCGGCGCCAGCCAGCTCGATACCGATTCGTAGTTAGGAATCGAAACAGCCTCTGATCTGGGATATTGTGGCGCAGGGGGCTATCGGCAAGCTTAGCCCCCCGCGCGTTGGGGGAGCGGACGCGCGCCATTTGGTGGCTACCTGCCGTGGCCCTGCGGGCGCAATGTCAGTCCTGCCTGCCGTCGACCGAACACCGCTGACGGTGGGCGCGCTCATCGGTGGTCACTTCCTCGGCTGTGGCGGCTGATCGCGGCTTGGAGGCTGATCCCGAGCGCGTCGCGATCTGAAGCCAGTCGAGGCCATCGACGCGGGCGTCGGCGACGGCGATCTCAACGGCCTCGGCAACGGCGGATTGCAGTGCACGGAGATCGTGAAGGCGCGACCTTTGCCGACGGGGCATTGGCGAACAACCACGTCAACCTACCCACGTTCTGACGCGCGCCCGGAATTGGTCGGACGGGCCAGGAGTCAGGCCATGCCCGCGCCGTCTTCACTCACTTCGCGCGCGAGGGATCCGATCGCCGCCACGATCTCCGCATGCGCGCGTGGCAACGCGTCGGTCCCGAATGTGCAAGCCAACAGCTTGGAAGCAACCCGCTTCGCGCCAGGGACGCACCCGGCGATCGCCACGTGACCTCGACGCCCAAAGCGGTACATCGCGCGATCACCTCCCGCATCGCGTCACGACAATCGCTGTCCGCGATGCCGGCAAGGAATGCGGCTTCGCGCGCACGCCGCCGCGACGGCTCACGCCAGCCGCTCTGAGATCCACCGCGCCACTTCGGTGTGATCGGCGGCGGCGCCCAGATCGTCCGCCGCGCGGCACCAGTCGGCCAGGACCGCCCGGCCGACGTCCGACGTCAGACCGAGCTGCTCCATGAGTCCGACCGCGATGCCCACGTCCTTGGCCATGAGGCCCACCGAGAATCCCGAGTCGTACGTCCCCGGGAGGATGAAGCTCGGCCACTTCGCCTCGGAGGATCCGCTGCGGCCGCTGGATCCATTGACGACGTCCAAGGCGGCCGCAGGGCTCACGCCGAAGCGCTCCGCGATCAGGACGGCTTCGCTGGTCGCCCAGAGATGCGTCGCGGAGAGCAGGTTGTTGAGCGCCTTGAGGGCGTGGCCGGAACCCGTCGGGCCGACGTGGCGGACTCGTCCGAAGGTCGCCAGGATGCCGGACACCGCGTCCACGTCGGCCGGGTCGCCGCCGGCCATCACCGTGAGCGTCCCTTCGCGCGCTCCGCGTACTCCTCCGGACACCGGGGCGTCGATGAGCGCGGCCGCACGCCGAGCGATCTCGCCGGCGAGCGTGCGCGTGCGCACGGGTTCGGACGAGCTCATGTCGATGACGCGCGCGCCGGGACGCAGGGCGGCGGCGACGCGATCGTCCAGGAGGACGGTCTCGACGACGTCGGAGTTGGGCAGCATCAGGATGAGGACGTCGGATGCCGCCGCGGCCGCCGCGGCATCCTTCACGATCGTCACGCCGAACGCCGCGGCGGACGCCTGCGCAGCCGCGCTCGGATCGGCGCCGAGCACGCGGTATCCGGCCTCTACGAGCCGTCGGCTCATCGGTACGCCCATGTTCCCGAGGCCGACGAAGGCGATCGTCTCAGTCAAGGCGACCCAGCTCCTCCAGCACGCCGTTCGCGACCCGGAACGCCTCGAGCGCGGCGGGCACGCCCGCGTAGATCGCGGTTTGAAGGAGCGCCTCCTGGATCTCCTCGTTCGTCGCGCCGTTGGACACTGCCCCCCGCACATGCAGAGCGAGCTCGTGCGGGCGGTTGAGCGCCGCGAGCATGGCGAGGTTGATGAGGCTGCGCGTCCCGGGCGCGAGTCCGTCGCGCCCCCAGACGGTGCCCCAGCAGTACTCGATGACGAGCTCCTGCATGGGGAGGGTGAAGGCGCTCGCTCCGGCGACGGAGCGCTCGACGTGCTCGGCGCCGAGCACCGCCCGTCTGATCTCGAGGCCTCGCTCGTACGTCTCGCTGTGGGTTCCCTCATTGATCATGATTCGATCCTGTCGTCGTGGGTCTCGTGCGCGGATGCTGCTCCTCCGCGCGGGTATCGGTAGAAGCTGGCGTCGAACGCCGCGGCGTCCCAGGCCCCGGCCCCGCCTGAGGGGCGGACCGTGTTCACCGCTGACGCGCCGCCGTCCGCCGAGAGCACCTGGCCCGTGACATAGGAGGAGTCGTCGGCGAGGAGGAACGCGGCGACGGTCGCGATCTCGCGCGGGGCGCCGGCGCGACGCAGGGGAGTCGTCGCAGCGCGCGACTCCATGTCGTTCGCGCCTCCGCGCGCGTCCGCGTCGGCGATGAAGAGCCGTGTCGGGACGATCCCGGGGGCGACGGCGTTCACGCGGATGCCGAGCGGTCCGCCGTAGACGGATCCGGCGCGGACCAGGCCCACCGTGGCGTGCTTGGACGCGTGGTAGGCGAGCAGATCGGAGCTTCCGGCGAGCGAGGCGATGGAGGCGGTGAGGACGATCGCGCCGGCGCCTTCCTGGAGGGCGAACTGGCGGAACGCGGCGCGCATCCCGAGGAACTGGCCGCCGACGTTGACGTCGAAGACGTGCCGGAACTCCTCGAGGGTCACGTCGGGGAGCTCGGCGAACGACCCGAAGATCCCCGCGTTGAGGAAATGGCCGTCGATGCGGCCGAACCGCCGCACGGCCCGCGTCATGTACTCGTCGACGTCGTCTTCTCGGGACACGTCGGCCGCGACGGGCAGCACGCCCGGCGGCGCGTCGGTGATCGAGCGGGCGAGGGCGTCCGCGTCGACATCCACCGCGACCACGGACGCGCCCTCGTCGGCGAACAGCCGCACGGCGGCCCTTCCGATGCCGCTGGCGGCACCGGTGACGACGACGACCTTGCCGGCTATTCCGCTGGCCATATCGCTCCCCTCTCGAGCCGTTCTTCGCCGGAGAAGCCTCCGATGACGCCGACCAGCCCCTCGCCGCCCGGCAGGGGCCGCAATCGCGCGAGAACGGCCGGGTCGTGTCCCGTGAGCACGTGAGCCACTCGTCCGCTCGCTCTCAGATCCCGGATCAGCCGGAGGCCTTCGTACATCTCCGGGAGGTCCGCCACGAGCCAGAACGGCATGTCGCGGTCGATCTCCTCATCCAGGTGAGCGGCGTCGGACGCGATGAGGACCGTCCCCTCCAAGGTCTCCACCAGGGCGATGCACTGACCGGGCGTATGGCCGCCGACGCGGACGAGCTCGATCCCGGGCCACGGCCGGCTCCGATCGGCGAAGACGGCGATCCTCCCCTCCGAGCGTGCGCGGTCGAGCGCCGCGAGGTCCGCGTCTTCGACGGCCCCGCCCAGCAGGATCCGCGAGCGCAGGCCGCCGCGCCAGAACTCGTGCTCGCGCGCCGTCATATGCACCGTCGCGTCCGGGAACGCGTCCAGGCATCCGGCGTGGTCGAAGTGGGCGTGGGTGAGCACGACGTCGCGCACCGTCGCGGCGCGGACGCCGACTCGCTCGCAGGCCTCGACGGGATCCTGGAGCGGCGTCCTGCCGCGCGCGCGGCCGACGCTCGGACGGAAGCCCGTGTCGATGACGACCGTGCGCGCGCCGTTGCGGGCGATCCACACGTAGTAGGCGAGCTCGATCGGGCCGTCCGGCTCCCCGTAGAGGTCGTAGTGCAGGTACACGTCCCGACGCGTGGTCGCGAACTCCGCGTACTTGACGACGAGGACCTCGTAGAGGTCGTCTGCGGCGGGCGGCGGCATGGTCAACGTCCCTCGAAGCGCGCGGCGCGGCGCTCTCGGAAGGCGGCACGGCCCTCCGCGCGATCCCGCGTCGAGCGGATGAGGCCGAAGAGCTGCCGCTCGAGCTCGAGCCCCTGTGCGAGGGGCAGCTCCTGGCTCGCGAGCAGCGCCCGCTTGACGGCGCGGACGGACAGTGGGGCGTTGCGGGCGATCGCCTCGGCGATCTCGCGGGCGCGGTCGAGCAGGCGGTCCGGGGCGACGCATTCGCTGACGAGCCCGAGCCGCTGCGCCTCCTCCGCCGACACGCGCTCGCCGGTGAGGAGCAGATGAGATGCGGCCGACATCCCGACCAGTCGCGGGAGGCGCTGAGTGGCCCCGGCGCCGGGCATGCTCCCGACCTTCACCTCGGGGAACCCGAACGTCGCTGACGTCGCCGCGATGCGGATGTCGGCGAGGAGCGCGAGTTCGAGGCCGCCGCCGAGCGCATGGCCGTTGACGGCGCACACGACGGGCTTGGTCGTGTCGAGGGAGCGGTGGAAGTGCGGACGCGGCGGGCTTCCGAAGAGCTCGTCCGCGGCGTAGTCGAAGTCGTCGAGAGCCGTGTCGTTGAGATCGGATCCCGCGCAGAACACGCGGTCTCCGGTCGCCGTGAGAAGGATGACGCGGACCGCCGGATCGGCCTCGGCCCATTCGAAGCCCCGCACGAGCTCGGCCCGAAGCGCCGAGTCGAGTGAGTTCGCCGCCTCGGGCCGGTCGATCGTGAGGACGGCGATGCCGTTCTCGGACGTCCTGATCAGGCTCATCTCAGCTCCTTCGTCCCTGCCGGCCGGCGTCGGAGGCTGTCACGCGAGAACCCCGTCCGCCTCGAGCCGGCCGATCTCGTCGGCGCCGACTCCCGCCTCCTCGAGGACCTCGCGCGTGTGCTCGCCGAGCGCGGGGAACCCCGTCTGCGGCCGCACGTCGACGTCGTCGAACCGGAAGGGCAGGGCGTTGTAGAGGAACGCGCCCACCCCCGGGCGGGGCAGACGCACCCAGTGCGCGCGATGGGCGAGTTGAGGATCGTCCTCAATGAGGTCGCGGGCGTCCTGCACGACGCCCGCCGCCACGCCGCGCGCCTGAAGCGCCTCCATGAGCTCGCGACCGTCGAAGCCGCTCGACGCCGCCGCGATGAGGGACTCTTCGTCGAGATCGGGCGCCGCGATGCCGAGCGCCTCGGAGAGGGCGCCGAGCTGGTCCGCCTCGGCGGAGATGGCGATCCAGCGATCGACTCCGGCCGTCGGGAAGACGTCGTGCACGCCGGGACGCCGCACGTCGTTCGCCTGCGGGGGCGTCGGGATGCCCAGGCTCGCGGCGAGCGCGTCCGCTCCGAGCATCGCGACCGTCGCCTCGACCTGGGAGAGCTCGAGCAGCTGGCCCTCGCCGGTGAGCGCGCGGTGGCGGAGGGCGCTGAGGGCGGCGAACGCCGCATGGCCGGGACTCGGGATGTGGTCCGGGTAGTTCGTCCCCGTCCCTATCGGCTCGCGGCCGCTCTCGCCGACGAGCGAGTGCAGTCCGCTCAGAGCCCCGATCGTGAGCCCGTAGCCCACGACGCGGGAGCGCGGTCCGCCGGCGCCCTGCATCGACATCGACACGTAGACGACGTCGGGGCGCCGGGCGCGGACCGCCTCGTAGCCGAGGCCGAGGCGCTCCATCGTGCCGGGCGCGAAGTTGCTCGCGACGACGTCGGCGCCCGCGATGAGCCCGAGCACCAGCTCGAGGCCCTCCGGGCGCTTGAGGTCGACTGTCATGCTGCGCTTGCTCGAGTTTCGGTCGGCGAAGTATCCGCTCCGGTCGACTCCCCAGATCCCATCCAGGAACGGAGGGGAGACCCGGATCTGGTCGACGCGGGCGCCGCTCTCGACCTTCACGACGTCGGCCCCCATGTCTGCGAGGGTCCGAGTGAAGTAGGACCCTGCGCCGACCCAGGAGAAGTCCACGACGCGCACGCCCTCGAGGGGACGGCGACCGCGGAGGGCCCGCCGGTCTTCGTGCGGGACCGGGGCGTCGCGGACGGCCGATGCGCTGCTCCGGCCGTCCCGGCGCAGTGCGAGGCGGGGCCGCGCCGGCGTGGCGCTGAGCTGGTACGGGGCGCCCGGCGCGCGTCCTCGCGCGGAGCCCTCCGCCGGGATGAAGAAGTCGCGCGCGAGCAGCTGCAGTTCGCGCAGCACGTCCGCCATGTCGTTCACCGGCGCGAGCGGAATCGAGCGCTCGATCGCGGCCTCGTAGAGATCCACTTTCGTGTGCGCGCGCAGGTAGGGCTCGACGACTGCGCGGAACGTCGCCTTCGCCTCGTCGCTCTCGATGAAGCTCCGCTCGGCCCATCGCGCGCCCTCGAGCAGTTCGAGCCCGGCGACGCCCTCCTCGCGCATCCAGGCGACGAAGCGGCCCCAGAACGCGGATCCCGCGGACAGGCCGAGCATGATGTACACGTAGCCGTCCGCGCAGGCGTACACGCCTCGGCCGACCTGGGAGTCCACGCCCCCGGTGCGGACGCGGACCTTCCGCTCGAGGTCCCAGAACTGGGCGGCGTTCTCCAGTCCCATGACGACGACCTCGTGGATCGAGACGTCAACGTGTCCGACGACGGGTGCTCCGCGAACGAGTCTGGCGGCGGTCGCGACGGCCGCGAAGAGCCCGGCCGCGTTGTAGGCGAGCCCCGCGGGCGGCTGAAGCGGCCGGCCGTCGGCATAGCCGCCGAGCGCCGTCATGCCGCCGAGGGCGTTGAGCACGAGCTCGTCGGCATGGAGGTCACGCCACGGTCCCGTCCAGCCGAAGGGGGTCACGGTCACCAGCAGCGTGTCGGCGAGAGCCTCCGGGACGATCCCGAGTCGTTCGAGCTCGCGAGGAGATCCGCCGGCGAGGACGATGTCGGCCGTCGCCATCGCGGCGCGGAGCCTCTCCGCCGCCGTCGCGTCGTCGTCGGGCAGTCGGAGCAGCCGCTTGGCGCTGTTCAGATAGGCGAACGAGGCGGAGACCGCCTCGCCGTCGTCGGCGAGGACGACCGGCTTCCGTCTCCTGCTGTCGTGACCGTCGCTCGGCTCGACGAGGACGACGTCGGCGCCCTGGTCGGCGAGCAGCTTGCCCGCATAGAGCGTCTGGGAGCCGCCGACCTCGACGACCGTGAGGCCCGCGAGCGCGCCCCTCTCGCGGGCGTTCATCGGATGCCCGCCGTCGCGGGCCGGAGAGTCTGGAGCACCGATCGCACGTCGTCGACGTCCTCCAGCTCCATGAGCGCGTCGAACGCAGCGCGCGCCGGCTCCTCGGCGAAGCCGCCGAAACGGGCGCACGTCATGAACTTGCCTTCGAGATCGTCCCGATCGAAGGGCGCCGAGGGGGAGCCCTTCGGATGCGCGACGGTCGCCTCCACGCGGCGGCCGTCGCGGAGCACGAGCTCGACGACGACGCGGCCGCCCGTCGCGGGGCTGCTGCGGAGGGCATCCGGATCCTCCGGCCGGAGCGCGCGATCCTCGCTCAGGCGCACCCGGCTCATGAGCTCGCGCACCGCGGGGCGCGAGACGGCGGCGTCCTCGAAGGATGCGAGGTCGAGGCCTCCGTCGGCGAGCGCCGCGGCGAGCACGTACTCCATGCTGAACTTCGCGTTCAGTCCCGTCTTCGGCTCGTGGTGGATCATCGGGTGCAGGCCGTTCTTCGGGACGGCGAGCCGGATCTCCTCGACGTCGTCCGCGTGAAGAGCGTGCCGGGCGCGCAGGGCGAGCAGGGCGTCGACGGGCCGGGCGGCGGCGTAGCAGGCGGGATAGAGCTTGAGTCCCGTCCCCGGGCTCTCGATCGCCCACGGCTCGTGCAGGGTGCGGAGGAACTCGGGTCGTGCTTCGCCGAGACCGTACAGATCGAGCAGACCGCGCTCCCCGTCGATGGCCAGTTCGTCTGACGAGACTCCGGCGAGCGCCAGGAGGGCGGCGGCGAGGCCGTTCCGCGCGGCCAGACCGCTGTGAAGCGGCTTCGTCGTCGTGCCGAAGTTGCGCTGAAGGCCCGCGACCGACGACGCGGCGATGCCGAACGCCGCGGTCAGCCGGTCGCGATCGAGCCCCAGGATCCGGCCGGCGGCCGCGGTCGTCCCGATCGTGCCCGCCGTCACGGTGGTATGCCACCCGCGCCGATAGTGGGCGACGCCGAGGGCCATGCCCGTCTTGGCGGCGATCTCGAATCCGACGAGGAATGCGTCGACGAGCTCCCCGCCCGACAGCGGCTGCTCCCGGGCGTCGCCGGCGGCGAGGGCGGCCGCCAGCATCGGGACGCTGAGGTGCCCCGACCCCGGAAGCGCGTCGTCGTAGTCGAGCGCGTGCCCCATCCAGGCATTGATGAGGGCCGCCAGCTCCACGGGAAGCCCCGCGTCCGAGCCGGACGTCCACCCCGGGCCGGCCGCCTGCGGCCACGCCGCGTGCACGTATCGCCTGCTCGCCCGCCCCGCCTCGCTGGCGTTCCCGGCGAGGATGACCGCCACCGAGTCGACGATCGGCGGGATCGCGAGCCTGCGTCCTCGGCGGTCGAGGATCGCGGGCTCGTCGCCGAGGGCGAACGCGGCAAGCGCGCGGGAGAGAGGCGGTTGGTCAGGGGACACGCAGACACTCCATCGTTCTGGTTCGGATCGGGCGATCAGGGTCTCGGCGCCGCCCCGGCGGCATCCGTCGCAGGGGCGGCGGGCGCGCGCATCGCGCCCAGGGCGACGCGCGCGGCCTCCCGGACGTGCCGGACGCATGCGCGCTCGGCGGTGTCGGCGTCGCGCCGCTCGGCGGCGCTCACGATCGCGCGGATCTCCTCCACCATGAGGGCGGGGCGGCCGGAGACGTTCAGCGTCGTCGACCGCAGGACCGTGATCCTGGCCTGGAGGCCGGTCACGATCTGGCGGATCGCGTCGCCGCCCGCTCCTTCGAACAGCACGTCGTAGAACTTGTCCTTCTGGGAGACGAGCTCCAGCGCCGGCCTCCCGGCCTCGACCAGCTCGGCGAGGCCCTCGACGGCCTCCCGCAGCCGTCGCACGTGCTCCTCCGACGCCCGCTCGGTGAACCGGCGGCTCGCCATCCCCTCGAGACGCGCGCGGATCTCGTACAGGTCGGCGGCCTCGTCGTAGCTCGGCGCGTGGATCAGCCAGCCGCGACCGCGTTCGGTGGACACGAGGCCCTCGGCGGTGAGCTGCTGGAGCGCCTCGCGGATCGTCGGCCGCGACACCCCCATGGCCTCCACGAGCTCGCGCTCGATGAGGCGTTGTCCGGGCTTGAGCTCGAGCCGGAGGATCGCGGACCTGATTTGGTCGGCGACGCCCTCGCGCACAGGCGCGATGGCGAAACGCCGTTGCCCGCCGAGCCCGGCGAGCGGTGCGCGTTCTCCAGGCTCCGGTGTGGCCGGCACGGACATGAGGTCGCTCATCGGAATCCAAACTAGAAGGGTTGTGGTCTGACGGTCAAGCATAACAGTCAGGCATCACGGAGAGAGGATTTCCTCGACAGACCGCATGTTTCCGCGGGACATCGTCGCGAAGCGAGAAACTTCTTGCGATTCATCGCCGAATTTCTGTAAGGTCGTCAGACAAGCAGCGACGTCGCTGCGTCAGGAGCAGCGTCAGGCAATGACGCGGCGACCCGACCCGTCCGCGCCCGGAATCGGCGGCCGGGAGATCGTTTTTGGCCCATGGAGGTCCACAAACCATGTTCAACAGCAGCAGCCGGCATCATCCGCGGCTCGCGAGGTTCGCGAGCGCGCTAGCCGTCGTGGCGGTCGGGGCGCTCGCCCTGACGGCGTGCGGCACGGCATCGACTCCGCCCGAAGACGACCAGGCGGACAGCGCCTGGCCCGAGCGTCGAATCGAGTACATCATCCCCTACGACCCGGGCGGGGCGACCGACGCCGCGGGCCGGGCGTTCGCCGAGCGGCTCGGCGAGGAGCTCGGCACGACCGTGGTCCCCGTCAACCAGCCGGGCGGGAGCGGCCTGGTCGGCGTCACCGCCGCCGTGACGGCTGAGCCGGACGGATACACGCTCGGATTCGGCTCGCCGGGCGGGATCCTGATCCAGCCGCTCATCGACCCCACGATCGCGACCGCGACGACAGACGACTACACGCCCGTCGCCCTGATGGGAACGGGTCCGTTCAGCCTCATGGTCAGAGGCGACGCGCCGTGGGAGACGCTCGAGGACTTCGTCGACTATGCGAAGGAGCATCCGGGCGAGCTGCAGATCGCCACCACCGGGGGCGCGGCCATCAACACGTTCGTGATCCACGCCTTCGCGGACGCGGCCGACATCGAGGTCACGCCGATCCCGTTCGACGGATCGGCCGAGGGGCAGCGCGCCCTGCTGGGCGGCCAGGTGCCGGCGTTCGTCGCCAGCGCATCCGGCGTCATCGGCCTCGTCGACAGCGGCGACCTGCGCGCCCTGGCCGTCTCCGGCTCCGAGCCGTTCGCGCAGCTCCCCGACGTCCCCACCTTCGACAGCGAGGGATACGCCGTTCCGTTCGAAGGCGCATACCTCACGATCGCGCCCAAGGGCCTTCCGGACGATGTGAGGGAGAAGCTGTTCGCCGCGACCGAGAAGATCCTCGCGAGCGACGATTGGAAGCAGTGGTGCGCCGAGAACGGCACGACGCCGAAGGAACTCGTCGGCGCCGATCTGACTGCCTGGATCGCCGATCAGCAGACGGCTCTCAAGCCGTATCTGGAGCTGGTGCAGGCTGCCGGCTGAGTCGCACGGAGCGGGCGGAGATCGCGAGCGAGCGATCTCCGCCGGCTCCGCTCGTCCGAGAACTTTAGGACTGACAATGGATAAATCCGGGACACAGCGCCGGGGCCGGCTGATCGCCGGCGCCGTGGGCGCGATCGTCGCGATCCTCTACCTCGTCATGGCCTTCCAGCTTCCGATGGGCCGTCCCGACGCCCCGAGCGCCGGCGTGTTCCCCGTCATGGTCGGCTTCTTCGTCCTGGCCGCGTCGCTCGTCATGATGGCCGAGGCGCTGTTCACCGCCCGCGTGCACGGCGACATCCGCTTCCCGAAGGGCCGTTCGCTCGTCCTCGTCCTCGTCTTCGCCGGGGCGACCGTTGCGATGACGCTGCTTCTGCCCTACCTCGGACTGCTTCTCACCGTGTTCCTCTACATGGTCGTGCTCGTGCGGTTCATCGACAAGGGCACGCTCCTCGGCGGGAGCGGGTGGATCCGTCCGCTCATCGTCGCCGCGGTCGTCGCGGCGGTCATGACCTTCGTGTTCGTCGCGTTCCTCGGCGTTCCGCTCCATGCGCTGCCGATGGGAATGGTGTACTGACGTGGATTCGCTCATCGGACTTCTGGACGGCATCGCCAGCGCGGTACAGCCGGAGCTGCTCGTCGCGACACTCGTCGGGGCCTTCATCGGGACGCTCATCGGCGTGCTCCCCGGGATCGGCCCTGTCGCCGGCTCGGCGCTCGTCCTGCCGTTCACCTTCCAGTACGGGCCGACGGTGGCGATCGCCATGGTCGTCGCCATCTACCTGGGATCCCAGTTCGGCAGCTCGACGAGCGCCGTCCTCATCAAGATCCCTGGCGAGGTGAGCTCGATCCCCGCGACCATCGACGGCTACGCGATGGCTCAGAAGGGGCGCGCGGGCGCCGCTCTCACGATCATGGCCGTGGGCTCCTTCATCGCGGGGACGATCTCGCTCATCGCGTTCACCTTCGCCGCTCCGGTGCTCACCGATCTCTCGCTGAACTTCGGCCCGGCCGAGTTCTTCGCCCTGACGGCGGGCGGACTCGTCCTGCTCGCCCGCATCTCGGGCGGGAGCCTCGCGAGCGGCCTGTTCCCCATGGCGCTCGGCATCATGCTCGGGACGGTCGGACAGGAGGCCTCGAGCGGCATCGCCCGGTTCACGTTCGACTCCGTCCCGCTGCTGCTGGGCTTCTCGCTGGTCTCCCTCGCGGTGGGGATGTACGGCATGTCAGAACTCGCGCGCGTCCTCGAGGACCCTGCGAACAACCGGCTCCCGAAGCCCGTTCCCTTCCGCGAGCTCGCACCCGACAGGACGGAGTGGAAGCGATCCCTCGCCCCGTGGGGTCGCGGGACGGTGATCGGCTTCCTGTTCGGCCTGCTGCCGGTCCCGTCGGCGACGCTCGGCGCCTTCGCCTCCTACCGGGTCGAGCAGAGCGTCTCGAAGCATCGCGACGAGTTCGGCTCGGGCGCGGTCGAAGGGATCGCCGGCCCTGAGGCCGCCAACAACAGCGCGGTCATCGGCGGTCTGGTGCCGCTGCTGGTCCTCGGGCTCCCGTTCTCGGCGACCCTCGCCCTCGTGATCTCGGCGATGCAGGTCCAGGGCATCCAGCCCGGACCGCTCCTGATCACCCAGCATCCCGAGGTGTTCTGGGCGGTCATCGGCGCGACCGCGGTGGCGAACGTGATCCTCCTCATCCTGAACGTCCCGCTCGTCGGATTCTGGGCGTCGATCCTGCGCGTCCCGCAGAAGTACCTCGTGCCGATGATCATGGTGATCGCGGTCGTTGGCACGTACAGCTACCGCAACAGCATGTTCGACGTCTACACGCTCCTCGTCTTCGGCGTGGTCGGATATCTCATGCACAAGCTCGATCTGAGCCTGGCGTCGCTGCTGCTCGGCCTCGTGCTCGGCCCCCTCATCGAGAAGTACTTCATCCAGGTCCTCTACCTCGGTCGAGGCGACCCGATGGCGTTCTTCTCCGGCATCGCCGGATGGCTGTGGGCGGCCGTGGCCATCATCCTCGTCGTGGCCGGCGTCTTCGCGATGCGCCGGCGGCGCGGCGCACGCCAGCCCCTCGTCAGCATGAGCATGGAGCAGGAATGAGCGCCGACGCCTTCACCGTCACGGTGACGGGAGACACGATCCTCAACGCCAGGGTCTCCGACATCGCCGATGCCCGGTTCCTCTCCCTCGCGGACGTCCTGCAGCGCTCGACCGTGGGCATCACGCATTTCGAGAGCCTCATCCACGACTACACGGATGCCGAGGTCTACCCCGCGGCCGAGGCGGGATGGACCTGGATGCGCTCCCCGGCGTCTGTGACCGACGAGCTGCGGTGGCTCGGCGTCGACATGGTCTCGCTCGCCTCCAACCACGCGGGCGACTACGGCGTCGGCGGCCTGCGGAGCACGTGGGCCGCCCTGGAGCGGGCGGGGATCCCGCACGCCGGGACCGGCGCCGACCTCGCCCTCGCGAGCGAGCCCGCGGTCGTCTGGAGGCACG
Source organism: Microbacterium ulmi (assembly GCF_011759705.1). Classification (GTDB taxonomy): domain Bacteria; phylum Actinomycetota; class Actinomycetes; order Actinomycetales; family Microbacteriaceae; genus Microbacterium; species Microbacterium ulmi. Next base: position 1,786,856 of record NZ_JAAOZF010000001.1, read on the forward strand.
GACGCAGCGTCGCCATGCTGTCGGCGAGCAGCTCGGCGCCCCTGTCCTCGCGAGCCGGCGCGGCGCGCCCGGGGATGAGGGGCCGCCCAGGGGTGAACCCGCTCGGCTTCCATCACCGCGTGTCCCCGGCGACCGCTCGGCGGCTGATGGACCTCGCGTCGCAGCTGGGCCTGTGGTGCGAGTTCGCGGAGGGCGGCGGACTGCTCGTCCATCCCCCCGGACTCCACAACAGTGGCGCCCGCTACGTCGTCGACGAGGCGGTGCGTGACGCCGAGATGGCCGCCGACGAGCCCGATCGCGCACGCATCCTCGCCGGGGTTCGCGACGCCGCCGCGCGCTACGATGTGGCGGTCGTGCACCTCCACTGCCACGAATGGGATCCCGTGCTCGGCCTCGAGCATCCGCCGGCGTTCGCGAGCACGTTCGCGCGCGACTGCGTCGACGCGGGCGCGACGATCGTGGTGGCGGAGGGAAGCCACGCCCCGTTCCGAGGGGTGGAGCTGTGGGGCGGAGGGGTGATCCTCCACGATCCGGGCGAGCTCTTCATGATGTCGCGGCACGTCGCGAAGCTTCCGCAGGGGTTCTTCGACCGGCAGGGCGTCCCCGCGGACGGTCTCGAGAGCGACGCGCTCGGCGCGCGTCGCGTCCGAGGATCGGATGTCACGAGCCCCCGCGGCGGCTACCGGGTGGGGCCCGTGGACGGCGGGTTCGTCGCCACGGTCTCGCTCGACGACGAGAACCGCCTCGCCGCGGTCGTGCTCGATCCGTTCGACCGCGAGCGCCACGAGGGCGAACACGGCACGGCGCCGCGATCGGCGTCGTCCGAGAACGCCGCGAGGATCCTCGCGCGCGTCGACGAGCTCAGCAGACCCTTCGGCGCCGCCGTGCGGCAGGTCGGCGGCCGCGGCCTCGTCGTCCGCGCCGACGAGAACGACAACGGATGAAAGGCATGCGCATGGGCAGATTCGAGGACCAGGTAGCGATCATCGGGGTGGGGACCACGTCGTTCCGCGCACTCGCGCAGGAGAAGGGCGTGATCCGGTCGGCCTACGACCTGGCTGCCGACGCGTTCGCGTCCGCGGTGGCCGACGCGGGCATCGAGAAGGACGAGATCGACGGGCTCTTCAGCGCTCGCGTGCCGTCGTACCTGCGGATGGCCGACGTGCTCGGGATGCGCCGTCCGGCGCTGATCAACGGGTTCGACGGCGCGGGGCGGATGAGCGCCGTGTCGCTCCAGCTCGCGGCATCCGCCATCTCGAGCGGCCTCGCGGAGACGGTCGCCCTCGTGTACGGCAACAACGGCCGATCGGCAGGCGCGCGATACGGCGGCGAGACGCCGTCGCCGACCGGCCTCTACGACGCGGTCTACGGCATGACGTCGCCCGGGGCGTCGCTCGCCCTCATGTACCGGCGCTACGCGGAGAAGAACAAGGCGCCCGACGGCGCCCTCGCGCCCTTCGCGATGAACAACCGCCGCAACGCGAGCCTCAACCCGGACGCCGTCTTCCAGACCCCTTTCGACGAGGAGGAGTATCTGGCGTCCCCCTTCATAGCCGAGCCCCTGCGGCTCTTCGACTACTGCCTCATCAACGACGGCGGCGTCGCGCTGATCCTCACCTCGGTCGAGCGCGCGAAGCGGCTCGGCAAGCCGGTGATCACGATCAGCGCGAGCGCGAGCCGCGGAGACCTCACGAACTTCTACGCGAGCGACGACGACTTCTACGCGTCGTGCCGGGCGGTGGCGGACCGTGTGTACGGTCAGGCCGGAATCCGGGCCTCGGACGTGTCCTGCGTCCAGATCTACGACAACTTCACGCCGACGATCCTGTTCTCCCTCGAGGGGTTCGGGTTCGCCGAGCGGGGCGAGGGCTGGCGGTGGGCGGCCGAGCACCCCTTCGAGTCGGACGACGCGCTCGTCGTCAACACGAGCGGCGGTCACACCTCCGAGAGCTACATGCAGGGCTGGGCCTTGCAGGCGGAGGCGGTCCGGCAGCTGCGCGGAGACTCGGCGGGCCGGCAGCTGCCGCCCCGCGAGGTCGTGCAGTACATCTGCGCCTCTCCGATCGTGACCTCGCACATCTTCCGCCGGCTCGAGTAGGGCCGGCGCACGACCCCTGACCATCTGCGACCGAGGAGTTCGAGCATTGACACCCGATGAGGAGTATTGGAACCACTGCGCGCGCGGAGAACTGCGGCTGCAGCGGTGCGACGACTGCGGAGCGTGGCTGTCCCCGCCGGCGACGAGCTGCCGCGAATGCCTCTCGACCCGGCTGACGTGGACCGCGGCGAGCGGCCGGGCGACGGTCTGGTCGTGGATCCGCATGCACCGGAAGTACTTCGCCGCGCCCGAGTTCGCGCCGCCGTACGTCGTGGGCATGGTCCTTCTCGAGGAGGGGGTACGCCTCATCTCCTCGATCGCGACCCCCGAGGGCATCCGGGATCCGGCCGTCGAGCCGGCCGTGGACGCGCCGCTGACGCTCTACTTCGACGAGGAGCCGGATGCCGAGGGTCGTCGGCTCCCGCGGTTCCGGCTGACGGAGGCCTGAGATGAGCGACCTGGTGCTCGTCGAGGAGCGCGGCGATGTCGCGCTCGTGGCCCTGAACCGTCCCGACAAGCGCAACGCGATCAGCCGCGCGCTGTCCTTCCGCCTCCGCGAGGCGCTGGCGGAGCTCCAGCGTGCGAAGGTCGTCATCCTCACGGGCGAGGGCCCCGCGTTCTGCGCGGGCGTGGACCTGACGGAGAGGCGCGATCCGAACTGGGCCGACGCGCTGGGCGTCGACGACGCCCAGCACTGGCTGGAGACGCTGCAGGCCGTGCACCGGCATCCGGCGGTCGTCGTCGCAGCCGTCAACGGACCCGCGATCGGCGGAGGCATGACGCTCGTCAATGCGAGCGATCTCGCCGTCGCGTCGGAGCGCGCGACCTTCGGCGCCCCCGAGCTCTCCTTCGGCAGCTTCCCGGCGTTGTCGGGATCGAGCGCCGTGAAGCGCCTCCTCCCCAAGCACGCGGCCCAGCTCGTCTTCACGGCGAGGCCGGTCTCGGCGGCGACCGCCGAGCGGTGGGGGCTGGTGAACGAGGTCGTGGAGCACGACGCTCTGCGCGAGCGCGCGTGGGAGCTCGCCGAGTCGATCGCCGCGTGGGAGGCGCCCGCCCTCGCCTTCGCCAAGCGCGCGCTGGACGAGCTCGCCGCCCTGGACTGGTCGCGCGCCCTCGAGCAGGGCGTGCTGGTGTCGGCGCTCACGAGGAGGCTCGCATGAACCGCGGACCCGTAGCCGGCCGCGCACGGACGAGAGTCGGGGAGGCTCGCTGATGGACAAGGTCTTCGAGAGCGCGGCGGCGGCGATCGCCGACATCCCCGACGGCGCGACGATCGCGCTGACGGGGTTCGGGCTGAGCAAGGGAATCGCGGCGAGCCTCATCGTGGCGGCCCGGGACCGGGGCGTGCGCGACCTCACCATCGTGTGCAACTCGCTCGGGTCGTCCGGGCAGATCCGGGCGCAGATGCTCGTCGAGAACCGCCAGGTGAAGCGGCTGGTCTGCTCGTTCTCCTCGCGGCCGGGCATCGTGAGCCCGTCCGACGAGCAGGTGGACGCGGGCCTGATCGAGGTCGAGCTCGTGCCGCAGGGGATCCTCGTCGAGCGCCTTCGTGCCGGGGCGGCGGGTCTCGGCGCGATCTACTCGCCTGTCGGGATCGGCACGCCCCTCGCCGCGGGCAAAGAGAAGCGCGTGTTCGACGGACGCGAGTTCGTACTCGAACCGGCCATCACGGTCGACTACACGTTCGCGCGGGCATGGCGCGCCGACCGCGCCGGCAACGTGCAGTTCCGCGGCAGCAACATCCACTTCAACACGAGCATGGCCAAGGCCGCGCGCGTGGCCATCGTCGAGGTCGACGAGATCGTCGAGGTCGGCGAGATCCCGTCGGAGGCGATCGATCTGCCCGGCGTCTTCGTCGCGCGCGTCGTGCCGAGCACCGTGAAGGCCGACAGCGCGAAAGGCACGATCCGACTTCGCCGTGCGCCGGACGCCGCGCGCACGTACAGCGGCAAGAGCGGATGGACGCGTCATGAGATGGCGCGCAAGGCGATCTCCCTCATTCCCGACGACAGCTACGTCAACATCGGGTCCGGCATGCCCGCGCTGATCGCGCAGAACGTCGGGTCGCGACGGATCGTCCTCCACGGCGAGAATGGGATCCTGGGGTACGGCGAGGCCGTCGAGGGCGCCGACGCGGATCCCGATGTGTTCGACGCCGGCGGGAACGACGTCACGGTCCGTCCGGGCACGTCCTTCTTCGACAGCGTCACATCGTTCGAGATCGCCCGGGGTGGCCGCCTCGACGTCGTCGTCCTCGGCGCCTACCAGGTCGACGAGACCGGAAGCTTCGCCAGCTACAGCCTCGGCGACCCCGTCATGGGCGGGATCGGCGGGGCGATGGACCTCGTCGCCGGCGGGCGGGAGCTCGTCGTCATGATGGAGCATCAGAGCAGCAAGGGCACGCCCAAGCTCGTCGAGCGCTGCACGCTTCCCCTCACCGGCGCGGACTGCGTGACGACGGTGGTGACGGACATCGGCGTCTTCCGGCGGAGGGAGGACGGCTTCCACGTCCAAGAGCTGGCCGACGGCTTCACGTTCGAGGACGTCCAGGCGCTCACCACGCTCCCGCTGCGCAGGGGAGCGGGCGAGTGAGCATCCGCGGAGCGGCGTACATCGTCGGCGCCTGCGAATGTCCGGACCGCGTGATCCCCGACCGGTCGACGGCGCAGCTGCACGCGGAGGTGGCCGTCGGGGCGCTCGCCGACGCCGGCCTGTCGCTCTCCGACGTCGACGGCTTCGCCTGCACCGGCGATCTGGACGCGCTTCCGCTCGCACTCGCCGAATACCTGGGCCTGCGGCGCCTGAAGTACGTGGACAGCACGATCACCGGCGGATCCTCGCCCCTCGTGCAGCTCGGCCACGCCGCCGCGGCGATCGCACGCGGCCAGTGCGAGGTCGTCCTCATCTCCCTCGCCCAGCGCGCCCGATCGGCGCCGGGCGACCGCGACCGCGGCGGCAACCCCGAGGGGCCTTTCGAGGAGGTCTACGGCCTCAACACCATGGGCTCGTACGCGCTCGCCGCCGCCCGGCACATGTACGAGTTCGGCACGACGAGCGAGCAGCTCGCGTGGGTGAAGGTCGCAGCCTCGACGCACGCCCAGCACAACCCGAACGCGTTCCTGCAGAACGTCGTGACGGTCGAGGAGGTCCTCGCCTCCCCGGTGCTGTCCGACCCCCTCCACCGGCTGGACAGCTGCGTCGTCACGGACGGCGCCGGTGCGGTGGTCCTCGTGTCCGCGGCCGTGAAGGACAAGCTCTCCCGCCGGGCGGCGAAAGTGCTCGGACAGGCGGAGACCGTCAAGGGGACGGACAACGGACGGATCGATCTCACCTACACGGGTGCGCGCTGGACGGGGCTGCGGGCGTTCGAAGAGGCCGGCTGCGCGCCGGGCGACATCGACTACGCGTCGATCTACGACTCGTTCACGATCACCGTGATCGAGTCGATCGAGGATCTCGGATTCTGCGAGAAGGGCGAGGGCGGGCGGTTCGTGCAGGACGGCGGGCTCATCGCACCTTACGGACGGCTGCCCTGGAACACGGACGGCGGCGGTCTCAGCAGCAACCATCCGGGCAAGGGAGGAATGATGAGGCTCATCGAGGCCGTTCGCCAGATCCGGGGAGAGGCGAACCCCGCCGTGCAGGTCCCCGACTGCTCGCTGGCCGTCGTGCACGGCACGGGAGGGCAGCTGGGGACGCGAATGGGCAGCGCGACGGTCGTCCTGGGGGTGGAGGATGCCTGAGAGCGAAGGGATCCTGCCTGTCCCCGGCATCAGGGTGCTCCCGGAGATGACCGCCTTCTGGGATGCGATGCGCGAGGACGTACTGCTTCTTCCGCACTGCGTCCGCTGCGCACACGTCGTCTGGGCTCCCCGGCCGTACTGCCCCGAGTGCGGCTCTCTCGAGGTCCGTTGGGAGCCGGCGAGCGGCGGCGGCGCCGTCTACAGCTTCACGGTGAATCGGCGCGGCAAGGGGTTCAACCGCAGGTATGAGGAGATCGGGCCGTACGTCGTGGCGTACGTCGAGCTCGACGAGGGGCCGCGCGTCCTCACCAACATCGTGGGATGCGCGGTCGACGACGTCCGGATCGGCCAGCGCGTGCGCGCGGTCATCCAGCACTCGGGCGAGGACAGCATCCTGCGCTTCGCCCCGGCGGAATGACGGGGGCGCGCATCGACATGGGGTCGGGGATTCTGACCGAGCGGTTCGTCGTCGAGCCGTCGGCCGAGGGGGTCGCGGACGAGCGGTTCGAGCAGGCGCGTGCGGGCCGTCTCGAGCGCCTGGGAGCGCGCGCGGTGACGAGATTCCGCTCCTACGCGAGCCCGTTGGAGCACCTCGCGATCTGGGAGCTCGACGACGTCCGCGCCGCCCTGTCCGCGGCATCCGCCCTCGCGCGGTGGGAAGAGCTCCCCACGGCGCATCCGCCCGCGGCTCCGCCCCCGGAGGCAGCGGAGCCGGGCATCCGGTTGGTGACGATGGAGATCCCCGAGGAGCGCTGGTCGGAGTTCGACTCCTGGTACGCCGAGGATCACATCCCGACGCTCATCGCGCGGCCGGAATACCTCGGCATCCGGCGATTCAAGGCGGTCGGAGGCTCCACGTCTCTCGCTCTCTGGTATCTCGCCGACGGCGGTCTGCACACGCGGCCCGGTTTCGTCCCGGCCGCACCGACCGAGCGGGGACGGCGCGTCCAGACCTTCCGCACCGGCTCGGCCCATTCGTCGTGGGCGGAGATCCGCGCCGGTCTGCCGGCGCCGGGAGCGGCCGGGTGATCGTCGACGCCGGCGTTCACCTGTGGGAGCCCGAGAGCCCCGAGCGGTCGTGGCCCCCGGGGCGCGAGGCGCCTCAGCGGGCCGAGCCGTTCGGGGCGGACGAGATGCTGGGGATCATGGACGCGCACGGGGTCGATCGCGCGATCATCGTGCCACCCATCTGGATCGGGGAGGACAACACGGACGCGCTGGCGTGGGCGCGGAAGCTTCCGGAGCGCTTCGCCGTGATGGGGAGGATGCCTTTCGCGTCGGAGTTCGCGGGCGCGCTCGCGACGTGGCTCGACGAGCCCGGGATGCTCGGCCTGCGCCTGAGCTACCCCGCGTCCGTGTACGGCGACTGGCTGGACCACGAGCGGACGCGGTGGTTCTGGGACGCCGCGGAGGCGTCGCGCGTCCCGCTCATGATCCTCTGCCAGAACCAGGCCTCGCGCATCGACCCGATCGCACGCGCGCACCCCGGGCTGCCCATCATCCTCGACCACGTCGCGCTCAGGAACGTGCGGGTGGAGCGGGAAGCCGGTCGCAACGCGGACCCGGCGGAGAGGATCGCGGACGTGATCGCGCTCGCGCGGCACCCGCAGGTGTTCGTGAAGTTCTCGTCGCTCCCCTACTACTCCGCCGAGCCGTATCCCTATCGGGATCTCGACGGGGTGCTCGAGCGCGTGGTGGACGCCTTCGGCGTCGACCGCATCATGTGGGCCTCCGACCTGTCGCGCATGAGTCTCATGAGACGTCCCCCGTCGTACTCGGAGATCCTGGGGCACGTCCGCGACGGCATGCCCTTCCTGAGCCCGCACGAGCGCGCCGCGATCCTCGGGGACAATGCGCTGCGGATCCTCGGATGGACCGTCTGAGCGCGGTCGTGGGTCGATCACGACCCGGCGCCGCGGTCGTTTCGTCGCGCGCGATCGAGTCGCCGGCGACGGATGCCGCGGCCGCCCTGCTGGCCGCGCTCGTCGCGTCGGGCGTCCGTCACTTCGTCGTGAGTCCCGGGTCGCGCTCGCAGGCGCTCGCGCTCGCCGCGGCGGAGCTCGAACGACGCGGCGCCGTGCGTCTGCACGTGCGGATCGACGAGCGCGTCGCCGGCTTCACCGCTCTTGGCATCGGCCGCGAGACCGGCGCGCCCGCCGCCGTCGTCTGCACGTCGGGCACAGCCGCGGCGAACCTGCTGCCCGCGGTGCTCGAGGCGCACCACGCGGGCGTGTCGATGCTGCTGCTGACCGCGGACCGCCCGTCCGAGCTGCGCGGGGTCGGCGCGAACCAGACCACGCGCCAGCCCGGCATGTTCGCGCCGAACGTGCGCTTCGAGGTCGATCTTGCGGCGCCCGAGGCGATCGACGCCGACGGCGGCGGTGTGCAGAGCGCGATGCTGCGCGCGGTCGCCGCCGAGGCGGTCGCGGCGGCGCTCGGCGCGGGCGCGCGCTCGGCGGGGCCCGCGCATCTGAACCTGCCGTACCGCGAGCCGCTCGGCGGCGATCTGCCGCCGTGGCTCGGCGTGTGCGGCGTGCGCGAGGCAGGGCTCGCCGCGGAGGCCGTGGAGCCCGAGCCCCGGCCGCATCCGCTCCCACGCGGACCGCGCACGATCGTGCTCGCCGGGGCGGATGCGGGGACGGACGCCGAGGCGCTCGCGCGCGCGGGCGGCTGGCCCCTGGTCGCCGAGGTCGTCAGCGGCGCCCGGTTCGGGCGCAACCTCATGCACGGCTACCGGGCTCTCGTGGCGGATCCCGCGCTCGGGGGGAGGATCGAGCGCGTCGTGGTGTTCGGGCATCCCACCCTCGCCCGCGAGACCGCCGCGCTCGTCTCGCGTCCCGACGTCGAGGTGCTCGCCGTGCGCGGACCCGGCGAGCCGCTGAACCTCAACGGCGCGACCGTCGCCGTCGACGCCGTGCGCGTCGAGCCGGGCGAGGCGGATCGCCGGTGGCTCGGGGCGTGGATGCGCGCGTCGCGCGCGGCATCCGCCGATCTCTCTGCCGCCGCCGGCGGTTCCCCGTCCGCGGCGCCGATCGACCGCGCCGCGCTCGTCGACGCGGTGTGGCGCGCGACCCGGCCCCGCGACCGGCTCGTGTTCGGGTCGTCCACCCTCGTGCGCGTCGCCGACGCCGTGCTCGTCGGCAAGAAGATCCCGGTGCACGCGAACCGAGGCCTCGCCGGCATCGACGGCACGATCGCCACCGCGACGGGGGTCGCGCTCGCGAGCCAGACCGGCGGACGCCCGGGGGTCACGCGCCTCCTGCTGGGCGACCTCGCCGTGCTGCACGACGTCGGCGCGCTGCTGCTGCCTCCCGGCGAGCACGAGCCGCGGCTGCAGGCGATCGTCGGAAACGACGGCGGCGGCACGATCTTCGACGCCCTCGAGGTCGCGAAGATCGCCGGCCCCGACGCGATGGACCGCGTGCTGTACGCGCCGCACAGCGTCCGGCTCGAGCACCTGGCGCTCGCGTACGGCTGGGAGCACGAGCGGGTCGCGACCCGGGCGGCGCTCGACCTGGCGCTCGCCTCGCCGGCGGGGCGCCGGCGGCTTATCGAGGTCCCCCTCGAGCGCTAGCTGATCCACTGCTCGAGACCCGCGATGAGCGTCCGGAGTTCGAGTTCGTGGGGCCCATTGAGGCGGGCTCTCGTGACAGTTCGGTCGGTGGCTGGAACGGCGCAGTCGAACGGATGTGCATCCGACACTCGCAAGATTCCGCGTGAACGCCGGACTCGTGGACACCGGCTGGAAAAGCCGTGAGGTCCGCGGTCGTCCCTATGGTGGGCACAGACGCGCCGTTCATCGGCAGCGCAGGGGCAGCTTCCGCTCGACGACCTGGACGATGAGCCTCCCGGTGAAGGCAGATCAATCGAGTAGGCGTTCGCCGCCGGTGGATTGATTGCCAGAGCTCTTCATCGCAGGCAGCGTCCTTGTCGCACCGACCGGAACGCAGCAGTGGGTCGCCGCGACGGCCAGCGGATCCGCGGGGGAGACAGTCGGCGTAACGGATGCCGCGGGCACCGTCATCGCCTCCTTCCCAGCCGGTCGGGCCTTCGGCGCCGTCTTCTACAGCGGGCCGGCCGTCGCGGACGGCGGCAGCTACACGATCACAGTGAACGGCGCGTCGGTCGCGACAGTCACCGAGGGCACGAACGTGTCAGGCGGAATGGGCGGACCTGGCGGCGGGCAAGGAGGCGGTGGCCGGCGACCCTGACCTCTTGCTCGGAGAGGTGGTGTCATGACGTCGGCGCTGACGAGGAACCCGCAGGAGTGACACTTCTGACCAGGCTCTGGCTCCGCGTTCGTGAGGTCGCGCATGGAGTGATCACGGATTACGCGATGTGCGCTCGACTCGCACCCGCTTTGAGCGAGACTGCTTTCGTGTCCAGAATCCTGCTTGTGCGTCATGCCGAGGCGGACGGTCACGACGAGGTCGATCCAGCACTCAGCCCGCTCGGGGTCCGTCAGGCTGAGGCGCTGGCAGGGCGGCTTGCCGGCGAGAACATCCGTCAGGTGCTGACCAGCCCGAGGCGGCGCGCCCGCCAGACGGCAGACCTGATCGCGAGACGAATCGGTCGCTCCGCCACCTCCAGCGATCTACTGGAGGATCGCACGCCGACTCCTTGCGCTCCTCGGTGGAACGACTATCCGTCCCACCGATGGGAATGGCTGCGCGATGTCCCCGACGACGAGCGCGATGAGGACGGCGTCATGCTGAGCGCGGCGTGGTCTCGGATCGTTGAACAGTGCTCAGAGGTCGGGTGGCTCAGCGCCGACGAAACGCTTGTGCTGGTCACACATGCCTTCGTGGTGAGTTGGTTCGTGTGTCGGGCTCTGGACGCTCCCCCCGCCGCCTGGATGCTGCTACCCGTGGCCAACGCGAGCATCACGGAGCTGGCGGCCCGGCCGCACGGCGAGTACGCCGTCGTCGGATTCAACGACGTGGGACATCTCGTGCGCCACTGACCGGTGACGGCATCCCACCGTGAGGCGATGCCGAGGGCTGGGGTGATGCTCCACGCTCATCACGGACTTCACCACCTGGTGCGGATCATCCGCGCTCGGACGGGTCCTCGGCGCCTGGCTCAGCGCCGACGACGACGGCAGCGACGACTTCCTGCACGGCTGACTCGTCAGGAAGCCCGCCGAGCTCGCCGGCGAACAGCAGATGCCCCGTGCCGACGAGTGCGTTCGCCACGGCGGCGGGCGCCGCGCCGGCACGGATCCGGCCGACCCGCTGCTCGGCGGCGAGATAGCCGGCGAGGCCGTCGACCGCCTCTGCGAGCATCGGAATCCCCCGACGGGCGCCTCCCTGCAGACGCGCGCGGAGCTCGTCACGGGAGAGCACGAGACGGACGAGCGCCAGCCCGAGCGGGTCGAACAGCTGGAGCAGAGCTTCCGAGAGGTTCCCGATCACGGTCCCGCTGCCGGCCCGATCGCTCAGGTCGGCCGACAAGGCATCGACCGCGGCGATCCGCTCGCGAACGAGCGTCGCGAGGAAGTCGTCGAAGTCGGCGAAGTGCCGGTGGAGGACGCCCTTGGCGACTCCGGCCTCCTCGGTGACGGTGCGGCTCGTGAGTCCGGCCGGCCCGTCGCGCACGAGCGCTCGCTCCCCGGCGGCGAGAAGCTGGGAGCGAGGGTCGCGCAGGGCCACACCGGTCGGCATCCGCGCTCCGTCTCCTTGTGAATGGGCAGTCGCCCACCTAGAGTGGGCGCATGGTCACTCTACCTCCTTCGACACCTCGGGCGGATGACGCCGCCTACCGTCACCCCGAGATGGCCCAAGCGTTCGGATCGGATGCCGAGAAGTACGACCGCGTACGGCCCCGGTATCCGGCCGAACTCATCGACGCCATCGTCGAGCGGCTGCCCGCCCGCTCGATCCTCGATGTCGGGATCGGCACCGGCATCTCGGCCGAGCCGTTCCGCGACCGTGGGTTCACGGTGCTCGGCGTCGAGCCTGATCCGAAGATGGCGGCGGTCGCACGGGCCAAGGGCTTCGCGGTCGAGGCCGGACGATTCGAGGAGTGGGATCCCGAAGGGCGCACGTTCGACGGCGTCGTCGCCGGGCAGACCTGGCATTGGATCGATCCCGTCGCGGGCGCGGCGAAGGCCGTGAGCGTGCTGCACCCTGGCGGTCGGCTCGCCCTCTTCTGGAACGCCGTCGTCCCGTCGCCGGAGGTCGCCGCCGAGTTCGCGAAGGTCTTCGCGTCGCTCGACACGGGCCTGCCCTTCAACCCGTGGAGCGCGGCGGCGCATGCCGATCCCTACGGCCCGGTCATCGACCAGACCGCCGACGGGCTGCGCGCCGCCGGCGCATTCGGACCGGTGGAGCGCCTGGCCTTCGAGTGGCAGTCCACCATCGCGCGCGACGACTGGCTCGAGCAGGCATCGACCGCCGGCGGCATCAACCGTCTTCCGAAAGACAAGCTGGACGCGCTCCTCGGGGGGATGGGAGCGGCCATCGACGCCGCCGGCGGGACGCTCGTGATCGACTACACGACGGTCGCGGCGATCGCCGTGCGACTGTCCGATTGACGCACGCAGCGTCCGGCAGCCGGAGTCCTGCCGCTGCCTCGGCCCTCTCGTGCGCGAGGGCCGTCGTCAGGGTCGATCCAGTGCACCGTCCGCGAGGCGTGCGGCGACGTGCGTGAGCACGTCGAGGCCGGCGAGCATCGCGGTGTCCGTCGTGTGCTCCCGCTCGTTGTGCGAGATCCCGTCCTCGCTCGGAACGAACATGAGCACGGTGGGCACGACGTCCTTCACGTTCGTCGCGTCATGACCGGCGAGCGTCTTGACCCGCGCGTGGGAGAAGCCCAGCGCCTCGGATGCCTCCTCGACGAGGCGCACTCCGCGCTCGACGAAGGGACCGGCGCCCCACACGCTGCTCGAGACGAACTCGACGCGCGTGCGGGTCGCCTCCTCGATGGCACCGATCCTCTCCGTGAGCAGAGCGAACGCCCGCTCGAGCTCCGCCGTCGTCTCTGCGCGCAGATCGATGAGCATGCGGACCTCGCGAGCGATCGTCACGGGCGAGTTCGGCTCGACGTACAGCTCGCTCACGGTCGTGTGCAGGGCCTCGATCGGGAACTCGCGCACGAGCTCGTTCACCGCGACGACGAGATGGGCCGCGCCCAGGAGCGCGTCCTTCCGGTCCGCCATGCGCATCGAGCCGGTGTGTCCCTGCTCGCCGTGGACGACGACCTCGTACTTGTGAGCGCACCACGTCGACGCGACGGCCCCGATCGCGATGCCCTGCTCGCTCATGGACGGGCCCTGCTCGATGTGGATCTCGGCGTATGCCGCGAGTGCGGGGATCTCGGACGCGCCTGCGCCCAGCTCCAGGCGCGCAAGGGCTTCGCGCACCGTGACCCCCCGTGGATCGGCCGTGTCGAGTGCGGCGCCGAGAACGAGCTTGCCGGTGTGGACGCCTGATCCCATCATGCTCGGCTTGAAGCGGCATCCCTCCTCGTTGAACCAGTCCACGACGGCGAGATTGTGCGTGGGCACCGTGCCGGCATCGCGATGCCTGGCGACGATCCTCGAGGCTGCGTGCAGGCCCGCCAGCACGCCGTAGGCGCCGTCGTACCTTCCCGCCAGCGGCTGACTGTCCAGGTGCGACCCGAGCAGCACGTAGGGCGCCCCCGGGGTGAACTCATGGATGCCGAAGAGGTTGCCGATCGCGTCGAGCCGGACGTCGAAGCCGTGCTCGGCGAGGAGGTCGCGGAACCAGGTGCGGACCTCGCCGTCCTCGGCGGTCGCGGCCTGCCGCTCGACGCCGCCGCCGGCGGTCGCGCCGATCTCGCTCATGCGTGCGAAGTCCCGCAGGAAGGGCACGCCCGGGGAGTCGCTCACGACCAGTCCCTCTGCAGTTCCATCGTGGAGCAGTGCAGGCCTCCGCCGTTCTTCAGGATCTCCCGGTACGGCGTCGTCAGCACCTGCACGCCCTTCGCGGCGAGGAGGTGGGCGGTGCGAGGCAGGTGCTCGGGCACGACGACGCGACGACGGTCGAGGACGAGGAGGTTGCTCGCCCACTCCTCTGCAGGGTGCACCTCGAGGATCTCGACGCCCATCGCCTCGAGGGCGCTCCGGTAGTCGTACGGGACGACGCGCGGATTGACGAGGGCCAGATCGTCGTCGATCATCGACGAGCACATGTCGAGGTGGATGACGTAGCCCGGCAGCGAGACGCGGGTCAGTCGGATGCCGTGGATCTCGAGCAGGTGCTTGAGCTGCCGGTATCCCTCTGGAGTGGTCCGCACGGACGTGCCGAGGAACGCATGGTCCCTCCTCACCTTCACGAACGTTCCGCCCTCGACGATCCCTTCGCCCGTGATGGTCCCCAGGATCGGCATCCCGGCCTTGGCGACCGCCTTCGCGATCGTCTGCTCCTCACCGCGGCGCATGCGTGCCGCGGTGCGACCGATGATCGCGCCGCCGGGAATCGTGACGAGCGGATCGCGGGTGTACACGGCCTTCGGGAACGAGTCGAGGTCCTCCGCGTAGACGACCTCGACGCCGTTCTCGCGCAGCAGGAGGGCGAACGCGTCGTGCTCGGCACGGATCCTGTCGACATCGGGCAGCTCGGAGCCGGTCCAGTAGCCGCCGGCGTTCGGCGCCACGAACGCATCGACCGCCGGGTCGTACATGTCGGGGGTGAAGTCGCCGAGGCACGCGGACGGGCGACGCATCAGCACCGTGCGGAGTCGGCTGACCTCGTCCGCCGCCCCCCATCGACGACCCCACGTGGATTCGATCTCGGAATGGTCTAAGAAGGCGGGCACCCCTTCTGGGCCCATCAGCCGATGGAAAAGCCCGCCCGACACCTCCATCGTGGAGTCGAACTCGGTCGCCGAGGGCATGACGTCCTCCTTTTGTCTGAGAGTCATCTATTACACAACTGAAGTTACATAACAGGCACCTTGCAGAGTGACGTGAACGGGATTCCTTAACACGTCTGCAACAGGGTGGTTACGCGACAGAAGTTTCTCAGCACGAAACTTGCGTCATCCACTGGACAACGAGAGGGCCGACATCGCCATGACCGACCGTATCGGAGGAGACCTGGTCATCGAGGCGCTCAGCGCCCTCGGGGCGCGTGCCGTGGTCGGCATTCCCGGGCAGCACGCTCTCGGGATGTTCGAGGCGCTCAGGCGGAGCACTCTGCGCTATCTGGGGGCACGCGTCGAGAACAACGCCGCCTGGATGGCGGATGGAGTCGCGCGCGCCAGCGGCGCCCCCGCACCGCTGCTGCTCTCGACGGGACCCGGAGCGCTCACCGCGCTCCCCGCGCTCATGGAGGCGAAGTGTTCGAGCGTGCCCGTGGTCGCCGTCTCGGCGCAGGTGCCCCTCGCGGGTCTCGGCGGCGGGCGACACGGCTACCTGCATGAGCTCGCCGATCAGTCGGACGCCTTCCGCCAGATCGTCAAGCATTCCGTCACCGTGCGGTCGATCTCGCAGATACCGTCCGCCGTGGCGGAGGCCTGGGCGATCGCCGCTCGAGCCCCTCAGGGCCCCGTGCTGATCGAGATCCCGCAGGACGTCCTGATGGCGCGCGTCGATGACATGCCCGTGGTGTCCGCCCTCCGCCGTGAGCCGGAGCCGCCCTCCGCGCCGGAGGAGGTGCTTCGCCTCGCGGCCGCCGTGCTGTCGGCGGCCGAGCGGCCGCTCGTCCTTGCCGGCGGCGGTGCTGACCGAGCGAACGCGGGGGAGCTGCTCATGATCGTGGCCGAAAGGCTCGATGCTCCTGTGTACTCGACCTTCAGCGGGCGCAACGCGATCCCGTCGGATCACCCTCTGCATGCCGGATCATGGCTGGAGGACATCGCGACGACGGAGCATCTCGAGTCGGCCGACGTCCTGCTCGTCGTCGGCAGCGGCCTCGGCGAGCTGTCGAGCAACTACCACGCCTTCGCGCCGCGCGGCCGGGTCATCCAGATCGATGCCGACCTGGGCGTGATCGGCGCGAATCATCCCGTCATCGGCGTGCACTCGGACGCCGCGTCTGCTCTCTCGCGGATCGACGAGCTGCTGACGTCGACGAGCGATGAGGATCGCCGACGCGAGCGGCTGGCGGAGGTCGCGCGCGTGCGCGCCGAGGTCTTCGAGCGACTCGACGCGCAGCGGCTCGATCACGAGCGGGGCCTGCTCGAAGAGGTGCGCGACGGCATCCCGAGCGACGCGGACACCTTCTGGGACATGACGATGGCGGCCTACTGGGCATGGTCGGCCTGGGACCGTCGAGACGGCCGCTTCGCGTCGGCCCAGGGCTCGGGCGGGCTCGGCTTCGCGTTCCCCGCGGCGATCGGGGCGGCGTTCGCGAGCGGACGGCGCACCGTCGCGGTGAGCGGGGACGGGGGCGCGATGTACGGGATCGCTGAGCTCGCGTCGGCCGTGCAGCACGCCGTGGACGTCACCTGGCTGATCATCGACGACGCCGGGTACGGCATCCTCGCGGAGTACATGGACGCCGCCTTCGGCGAGGCGACCGCGACGAGCATCCACGGGCCCGACTTCGTCGCGCTCGCAGAGAGCTTCGGCGTGCCCGCATGCACGGTGGAGCCGGGTGGGATCCGCGAGGCGGTCTCAGCGACGTTCGCGCAGCGCGGGCCACGCGTCGTGGTCGTGCGCACCCGCCTGAGGATGTTCGCGCCGACGCACCTGCACCGGCCGGCACGTGCATGACGCCTCGGTGCGGGACCGCCGGCGACCACGCCGACGTGGATCGGCGGCCGGTCTGGACGCGCGCCGCCAGAGGAGCGTCCCCCCGCTCCTCAGGGCGATCCAGGCTTTACAGACCAGAAACAATCGGGACTCGCCTGTGTCACAACGGAACCGTAGTTTCCTAATAAGCAACTTCTGATACCTCCAAAGCAACATCCGCCCGGCCGTGCGTCACGGATCCCACCCCGCTCCACCCTGAGAAAGCGAGAAAGATCGATGAGCCTGAAACGACACTCCGCCGCCGCAGCACTCCTTGCGCTGAGCGTCTTCGCTGTGACGGCGTGCTCCGCGTCGAGTGAGCCCACCGCCGGATCGGGCGCGGCGGCCGACGGCGAGGACAGCCGCTACGCCGGCGACGGCCAGGTCGTCTACGCGGGCTTCGGAGGCACCGGTGCCGATGCGATGCAGGCGGCATGGTTCGACCCGTTCGCGGATGCCAGCGGCATCGAGCTCGTTCGCGACGACGCCGTCTCGTGGATCCGGCTGCAGGAGATGGTCGACGCCGGCGCGATGGAGTGGGATGTCGCGCAGGGCAACATCAGCTACGGAGTGACCGACAACCCGGACCTCGAGTACCTCGACTGCGAGATCATCAACTGCGCCGCCTTCGACAACGCGGGCTACCCCGCCTATCCGCAGGCGGTCCCGCTGCTGTCGCTCGCGGCGGTGCTGACCTACAACACCGACCGCTTCGACAAGGGCGAGCTCACCGGACTCCGCGACTTCTTCGATCCGACCATCGAGGGCATGCGCACGATCGGCCCGATCACGAACGGCTGGCACGGCACCCTCGAGGCCGCCCTCATCGCCGATGGCGTCGATCGGGAAGACCTCTACCCCCTCGATGTCGAGCGGGCGCTCTCGGTGCTCGACCGCATCAAGGACCGCCTGATCATCGCCCAGGACAACCAGCAGTGCATCAACGACGTGTCGACGGGCGAGTCGGTGCTCGGGATCTGCAACAACGGCCGTGTCGCGATCGCCGCGCAAGAGGGCTACCCGGTCGCGATCGCGTGGGGCCTTCAGATCCAGGAGGCCGACTACGTCTACATCCCCAAGGGCGCACCGCATCTCGAGAACGCCCAGAAGCTGATCGCCTACATCGTGGACCACCAGGCCGCGATCAGCAACGAGATCGCCTACGGAGCGCTCAACCCCGACGCGGAGGGACTCAGCCCGGATTCGCCGTACATCGACTTCGTCCCCACGCAGCACGAGCTGGACGGCGACCAGGCCCCCATCCGCTTCGACCTGGACTGGTGGGGCGAGAACCGTCCTGCGGTCATCGAGCGGATCACGGAGTGGATCGCGGGCTGACCACCGCGGATCGAACGGTGCGGAGCGTGCCGCCGGCACGCCGAGACAGGAGAGGACTGGAATGACTGCGCTGACCTCGACGGCGGAGCGCGCTGCTCTCGAGCAACCCGTCGCCCCCCGCCCGGTGCCCGCTGTGCGCAACGGGCACCGCAGGCGGGAGCTGTTCACCGGAATGGGGGCTCTGCAGATCGCGGCGCTGCTGTTCATGGTGGTCGCGTTCCTGCTCCCCATCGCAGTCATCGCGTTCCGGGCGCTGTCGGATCCGAACAACTTCGCCCTCGCGTTCGAGAGCGGGATCTTCCGTCGCTCCATCTGGACGACGGTGCGGATGTCGGTCCTCGTGACGATCGTCTGCGTCGTCATCTCCTATCCGTTCGCCTACGTGCTCGCACGCGGCGGGAAGGTGCTAGTGGCCGTCCTCGGCACCTTCCTGCTGGTCTCCTTCTGGACGAGCACGCTCGTGCGGACGTACTCCTGGCAGCTGCTGCTGAACAACACGGGCATCCTCAACGACACGCTCATCGCCCTCGGGGTCATCGCGGAGCCGCTCGCGATCATCCGCACAGACCTCGCGGTCTTCATCGGGATGGCGCATGTCCTCGCGCCCTACACGATCCTCACGATCTTCGCGCAGATCAGGGCCATCCCGTCCGAGCTCGAGGAGGCGGCGCAGGTGATGGGCGCGCGCCCGATCACGGTGTTCTGGCGGGTCGTCCTGCCGTTGACCCGGGCGGGTGCCGTCGCCGGAGGCGTGCTCGTGTTCGTGATGGCGCTGGGCTTCTACATCACGCCGCAGATCCTGGGCAACCAGCAGGACGTCTACATCGGAACCGCGATCGTGCAACAGGTCCAGGTGTTCCTCAGAACGGACGTCGGCGCCGCGCAATCGCTCGTGCTCCTGGCGATCGTCCTTCTCGTGCTCGGCGTCGCCGCCCGCTTCCTCGGCCTCTCGCGGGTCCTCGGCCTGGACAAGGCGAGCCGATGATCCGGCCCCGGATCGCGACGACGCTCGTCGCC
Organism: Microbacterium ulmi; assembly: GCF_011759705.1. Classification (GTDB taxonomy): domain Bacteria; phylum Actinomycetota; class Actinomycetes; order Actinomycetales; family Microbacteriaceae; genus Microbacterium; species Microbacterium ulmi. The sequence continues at coordinate 1,805,751 of NZ_JAAOZF010000001.1, forward strand.
GTGCTGCTCGCGCTCTTCTTCGTGTTCCCGACGGTCGTCGTGATCGCGAGCTCCTTCGGGAAGGGCCGGATCGTCGAGTTCCCCCCGCGCGGACTGACGTGGGACTGGTACGCGGAGATCTTCACGGATCGCGTCTGGACCGGCGCCTTCGCGAACAGCATGGTGGTCGGCATCCTCGCAGCCGCCATGGCGATGGCCGTCGGCACGGTGCTCGCGATCGCGGCATCGCGCACACGCATCCTTCCGCCGATGCTCGTGACCGGCGCCGCGATGATCCCGGTGATCGTGCCGGGCGTCGTGTTGAGCATCGGGGTGTACGTGATCGCGGTCCGTGTGGGGCTCACGGGCTCCGTCGTGGGGCTGGCGATCGCGCACGCTGCGATCGGCGTGCCCTTCGTGTTCATCAACGTGCTTGCGCGGCTTGCGGCACTCGATCGGCAGATCGAAGAGGCGGCCCAGGTGTGCGGCGCGGGCCAGGTGACGACATTGCGAACCGTCACGATCCCGATCGTGCTGCCCTCCGTCGTCATCGGGGGCGCACTGGCCTTCATCTCCTCGTGGGACGAGTTCATGGTCGCGCTGTTCATGAACTCGCCGACGTTCCGGACGATCCCCGTGGTCGTCTGGGGCGAGGTGCTCTCCGGCGCCGAGCCTTCCACCTCGGCGGCCTCCGCCGTCGTCACGCTGGTGTCGATCGTGATCCTCGGGCTGGCCGTCGGCCTGCCCAGAACTACCGAAAGGAAGCGTCCACAGTGAGCATGCGCCAGGCAGTCGCCGCCCGACCGGACATCCTCGATCTCGCCGTCGGCGGGGCATCCGTCGAACTCGCCGGGATCACCAAGGTCTACGGCGACTTCACCGCCGTCGACGACGTGTCCCTGAGCATCGAGCCCGGAATGTTCGTCACTCTGCTCGGGGCATCCGGATCGGGCAAGACCACGCTGCTGCGCACCATCGCCGGGTTCGTCGAGCCCACAGAGGGGGAGCTGCGGATCGACGGCGTCCCGATGAACCGGGTTCCCGTGCACCGGCGCGGCATCGGCATGGTCTTCCAGAGCTATGCGCTGTTCCCGCACCTCAACGTGTACAAGAACGTCGAGTTCCCCCTTGTGCGCGCCGGGGTGTCCAGACGCGATCGTCGCATCCGCATCGACGAGGCGCTCGCCGCCGTCCGGCTGACGGGATTCGAGCACAGGATGCCGCGTCAGCTCTCGGGAGGTCAGCAGCAGCGCGTCGCACTGGCGCGCGCCATCGTCGCACGCCCGCGACTGCTGCTCATGGACGAACCCCTCGGCGCGCTCGACAGGAACCTCCGCGAGTCGCTCCAGGTCGAGATCCGCCAGCTGAGCCGCAGCCTCGGCGTCACAGTGGTCAACGTCACGCATGACCAGGAGGAGGCCCTCACGATGAGCGATCGGATCGCACTGCTCGACACGGGCAGGCTCGTGCAGTTCGGCACGGCCGAAGACCTGTACCTGCGCCCGACCAGCGAGATCGCGGCCGCGTTCATCGGCGAGTCGAACATCTTCCGCGGCGTCGTGCGCGCCGACGGCAGCGGCACCGACGTGCTCGACGTCCCGGGCGGCGTCGTCTACGCACGCGGGAAGGCCGAGCGCGGCGCCGGCGCGACCGCGATCATCCGTCCCGGAGAGGTCAGCGCGCTGCCTGCGGGCACGGAGATCCCGACGGGCCAGAGCCTCGTGCACGCCACCGTGACCGACGTCATCTTCGCGGGCGAGTCCCGGCGCGTGATGCTGACGGGCCGCGCCGGCGACGAGCTCATCGCCCGCGTTCCCCTGGGCACACCGTTCGACCTCCGCCCCGGCGACGAGGCCGTGCTCACGTGGGACGCCTCGCAGTGCCGGTACCTGCCCGCAGAGCGCTGAGCGGACGGCCGCCGCATCCGCCCCCATCCCCCAGAAGCCCCATTCCCCACCCCGCGCTCGGAGAGTCCGTGCGCGTACCTCGAAGGAAAGAGAACAATGCCGAAGATCTTCGTCTCCCAGCCCGTGCCGGAGCCCGTGCTCGACTTCATGCGCGAGTACGCCGAGGTCGAGGTGTTCCCGTGGAAGCACCGCGAGATGACCGTCGCGGAGGTGGAGTCGGCGGTGCGCAAGGCCGACTACCTCTACTGCATGCACACCATCCCGATCACTCGGTCCGTCGTCGAGGCGAACCCCGACCTCCTCGGCTACGGGGTGGCCTTCCTTCGTGAGGACCTCCACGACATCGAGGCGATCGCGGAGTACGGCATCCCGACCCTGTTCGCCGCCGAGCCCACGCCCCCGGCGGATCCGTCGACGTGGGACGACAACGGCTGGGGCCTCAACCCGCGCGCGACGGCCGATCTCCTCGTGACCCACGTGCTCTCGGCCGCGTACCGCTTCGTCGAGTCCGACCGGTACTGCCGCGAGCGCCGGTTCTTCCAGGAGATGACGATGGACCTCATGGGCCAGGGATGCACCGGCAAGACCGTGGCGCTCTACGGCTTCGGCAAGGTCGCGCGTCAGGCGGCGAAGCGCTTCAAGGCGCTCGACATGCGGGTGATCTACACGAAGCGCACCCGTCTGAGCCCCGAGGAGGAGGCGGCGTACGGCGTGGAGTGGCGAGAGGACCCCGACGACCTGTTCCGCGAGGGCGACTACGTGTGCCTTCTCACGAACGCCGAGCCGGCCAACCTCAAGATGGTCACGGCTCGACACTTCGAGCTGATGAAGCCCACCGCCTACTTCTTCAATGTGTCGCGTGGGCGGCTCATCGACGAGGAGGCGCTGATCGCCGCGCTCCAGGACGGGAAGATCGCCGGGGCCGGGCTCGACGTCTTTCTCTCCGAGCCTCCCAAGGTGATCGAGCCCTACGTCCCGGAGGCGTTCGTCGCGATGCCCAACGTCTCGCTCACGCCCCACAACGGCGGCGCGACCTATCGTTCGCGCACCGCCCAGTGCATGGCCATCGCGAAGGCGATCGTCGACGACATCCAGCTGCGAGCGGCCGACGTGGAGCTCGCAGAGGCATCCTCCGAGCGAGTCTGAATCGTGCGGACTCGCGAGCTCGGCCCCCTCACCGTCAGCGAGATCGGCCTCGGCTGCAACAACTTCGGCCGACGGCTCGATGCGCAGGAGAGCGCTCGGGTGATCTCCGCCGCGCTCGACGTCGGCATCACGCTGTTCGACACGGCGGCGATGTACGGCGGCGGTCTGAGCGAGAGCTATCTCGGACGTGGGCTGGGCCGGGCTCGCGAGCACGTCGTCGTGGCGACCAAGTTCGGTCACGCGGGGCCGGATGCCTCCGCGGCGACCGTCGTCGCCTCATGCGAGGACAGTCTGCGACGGCTCGGGACGGATCGGATCGACCTCTTCCAGATCCACTTCCCCGACCCTGCGACGCCGCTCTCCGAGACGCTGGAGGCGCTCGCCGCTCTCGCGAGCGCGGGCAAGATCGCCCACGTCGGCTGTTCGAACTTCGACGTGGGCCTCCTGCGCGAACTCCACGAGCTGCGGCACATCGTCCCCGTCGTGAGCGTCCAGAACCAGCTGTCGCTGCTCGCGCGCGCCGACGAGGACGAGGTCCTGCCCTGGTGCGCTGCGAACGGGGTCGGCTATCTGCCGTACTTCCCGCTCGCAGGCGGGCTGCTCACCGGCAAGTACAGTCCCCACGGGGATGCGCCGACGGGCGCCCGCTGGACCGTGCAGAGCGGCGCGCGACGCGATGAGCTCATGACGGAGCGCAATCTCGAAGTCGTGGAGCGACTGCGCGGCTACTGCGACGAGAAGGGCCGCTCGCTCGTGGAGCTGTCCTTCTCGTGGCTGCTCTCGCGGACCGGGCTCTCGTCGGTCATCGCCGGGGCCACCTCGAGCGAGCAGGTGCACGCCAACGTGCGCTCGGCGGGCTGGCAGCTGACGGAGGAGGAGCTCGTCGAGATCGACGAGCTCACGGCGCTGTGACTCGGGCGACGACCGCCCGAGGCGGGCCCGCGACCATCGTCTTCATCGTCGCCTGCCAGAGCCTGCAGGCGCTGAGCGTGGGGGCGATCTCGCTCTTCCTGCCTCTCATCCGCAGCGATCTCGACATCACCTTCACCCAGTCCGGCGCGATCGCCGCGGTGTCGCTCGTCGTCTTCGCAGCCATGCAGATCCCTGCAGGGTGGCTCGCCGATCGATTCGGCGCCAAGCTGATGTTCTCATCCGGGCTCCTGGGCGTGCTCGCCATGACCTGCGCTCTCGCGGTCTTCGACTCGTACGGGCTGATTCTCGCCTCGCAGGCGGCGTCGGGCTTCTTCCGATCGCTCGTGTTCATCCCGGGGATGCTGCTCATCACGCACGAGTTCGCCGAGAACCGGCGGGCCACGGCCATGGGGCTCTACGTCGCGGGCGGGTTCTCGTCCAACGTCGTGCTCTCGACCGTGGCCCCGCTCCTCGTCGACACCTGGGGCTGGCGCGCCATCCTGCTCGTGTGCAGTGCGGGCGGCGTCCTGGTCGTGATGGCCTATATCCTCGTCGGCGGTCCCGGACCGCGAGCGAAGGGCGCCGGCTCCCTCCCCCTGCGGTCGCTCGTCGCGATGCTCCGGTCGCCGATCATGTGGGGAGCCGGGTGGCTCCAGATCGTCCGGTTCGGGCTGGCGAACGGGATGATCTTCTGGCTGCCGACGATCCTGGTCGACGATCACGGCATGACGCTGCGGGAGGCCGGTCTCGTCGTGGCGATGGCCGCGCTGCTGACCGCGCCCGCGAACGCCCTCGGCGGCTACGTGTCCGACCGCCTCCGCGCCCCGCTCACGCTCATCGCGGTCTCCCTCGTGGTGCTCGTCTCGTCGACGACCGTCGTCGCCCTGGTCCGGGATCCCGTGGCTCTGTGCGTCGCGATCGCCGTGCAGGCGGTCTTCGTCCAGGTGTACTTCGGTCCGCTCTTCGCGCTGCCGCCGCGCTTCCTCGGCGCAGAGACCGCAGCGCTGACGAACGGCTACTCCAACCTCATGGCCAACATCGGAGGGCTCTGCGCCGTGTGGGCGCTGGGTGCCGTCCGCGATGCCACCGGCTCCTTCACGTGGGGACTGCTCGGCTTGGCCGGGCTGGGCGCATCCGGTGTGGCGGTCGCCATTTCGCTGCGTCGTGGTTACCCTGATCCCCGACATGCAGATCGAGCGGACGCTCGCAGAGAGGGCGTCCGGGCTGTGGACCTTGATCGAAGCGTCGAGATTCGGAGGCCAGAATGAGGCCACTCCCCGTGGAGTCGACGTCGCCGCGCTCGGCGATCGGCGCCCGGCTCAGGGCGCTGCGCCAGTCGCGGCAGATGACGATCGAGCAGGTGGCGGAGAGCGCCGGAATCACGAAGAGCTTCCTCAGCAGAGTCGAGCGAGACATGACGTCGCCGAGCGTCACGTCGCTCGTCGCCATCTGCGACGTCCTCGACGCCGCGATCGGCGACCTCTTCGCGACGAGCGATGCGCAGCTGATCCGGGCAGAGGATGCTCCGCGCATCGACCTGAGCGGGATCGACACGCGCGAGCGTCTCGTCAGCCCTCGTCGCAACAGCCGCTTCCAGGTCATCAGATCGAGCGTCGACCCCGGTGGCAACGGCGGGGAAGACCTCTACACGATCAACGCGGACATCGAGCTGATGCACGTCATCTCGGGCAGCGTCATCGTGTGGTTCAGCGACCAGTCCCACCGGCTGGAGGTCGGGGACTCCATCACCTTCGACGGGCGAGAGCCGCACCAGTGGCGTTCGGAGGAGGGCGCGGAGCTGCTCTGGGTGATCATCCCGGCGGCGTGGGACGAGACCTGAGCGCATCCCCGGAGCTCTGCTCGATGTTCCAGCTGGAGCTGAGCCCGCCAGGGAGAGAGCACGACCGAAGGCCGGCATGTTCGCGGATCCTCGGCCGCGGCGCAAGCCCCGGTCCGCTCGCGGGGGCCCGTCGTATCGTCGAGCCATGAGCGACGTGACCGTCTTCGCGCCGTCACCCACGCTGACCGTGACGGTGGAGGACCACCCCTTCGGCGCAGAGATCCACGTCCACGCGGGCGGCCAAGGCGTGTGGCAGGCCCGCATGCTGCTTCGGCTGGGCCTGTCGGTGACGATGTGCTCGGTCCTGACGGGAGAGACCGGCCGGGTGCTGCGGCACCTCCTTCAGGACGAGGGCATCGCCGTCTCGGCGATCGACCGCGAGGGTCGCGGCTCGGCGTACGTGCACGACCGCCGAGCGGGGGAACGGGTCTCGATCGCCGACGAGGAAGGCGACCCCATCGGTCGGCACGATCTCGACGAGCTCTACGGGATGACGTTGAAGGAGGCGTTGGCCTCGCGCGTGGTGATCCTGAGCGGTCCATCCGGCGAGTCGGCGCTGCCGTCGGACACCTATCGAAGACTCGCCGCCGACCTCCGCGACACCGATGCGGCGGTCGTCGTGGACCTCGCAGGCGAGCGGCTCGCCGCCGCGATCGACGGCGGGGTCGACGTGCTCAAGGTCAGTCACGAGGAGCTGCTGCAGGACGGGCTCATCTCGAACGTGTCGACGCATGAGATCCTGCGGGCGATGAGGGCCCTGCGTGACCGGGGCGCCGCCGTCGTCGTGGTCACGAGGTCGTCGGATCCGCTCATCCTCCTCGACGAGAGCGGATTCCTCGAAGTGCGCCCCCCGCAGCTGCAGGTCGCAGACACGCATGGAGCCGGCGACTCCCTGGTGGCGGGGATGGCGGGGGGCATCGCGCGCGGCGACACGGCACGCGCCGCGGTCGAGCTCGGCGCCGCCGCCGGCGCGCTGAACATCACGCGCCATGGGCTGGGCTCCGGCGACCGCGAGGCGATCATCCGGCTGCGGGAGAAGGTGACGAGCCGACCCATCGCCGACGAGCAGTCCGCCGACATCGAGCAGCCTGTGACCGGTCGGGTCAGCCCCGACGGACTGGCGGCCCTCGCCGATCCGGAGGATGAGCGATGACCCGCGTCCTGGTCACCAACGACGACGGCATCGCCGCGCCCGGGCTGCACGTCCTCGCGCGCGCCGCGAAGGATGCCGGGCACGACGTCACGATCGCGGCCCCGACGGTGCAGTCCAGCGGATCGAGCGCGTCGATCATGGCCGAGGACCACGAAGGGCGCATCGCGGTCGAGCGGCGCGAACTGGACGGGCTGGCGGATGTCGCGGCGTTCGCGGTCCATGGCGGTCCGGGGCTGATCGCCATGATCGCGGCTCGCGGCGCCTTCGGCGATCCCGCCGACGTCGTGCTGTCGGGAGTCAACCACGGTGCGAACGTCGGTCGTGCCATCCTCCATTCCGGCACGGTCGGGGCCGCGCTCACGGGCGGTCTGAACGGAGCGTGGGGCATGGCCGTCTCGCTCGACGTCGGCATGCGCCCCGACCAGTTCCACTGGGATGCGGCGGCGGATGCCGCGATGCGGCTGCTGCCCGGGCTGCTGGCCAGTCCGCGCGCCACCGTCATCAACGTCAACGTCCCGAATGCGGCATCCAATCGCGGCTTCCGCGAGGCGACGCTCGCGCCGTTCGGCATCGTGCAGACGACGCTGACCGAGCGCGCCGAGCATCACATCCGTCTCGCCGTCGAGGACCTGCCCAAGACGCCTGCGCCGGGCACCGATGCCGCGTGCCTGGCGCAGGGGTGGGTCACCGTGACGGGCCTCGACCCCGTCTCGCACGTCCCGCTCGCGTTCCTGGGCCTGACGCGGATCACTGCCGAACAGTCCTGAGGCGCGCGACCCCCCGGCCTTCGAGGCGGCGCGGCACGGCGTTGCCCTCGCCGTCGTTCTTGAGGTAGGCGAGCACGCGATGACCGGAGCCCGCCCACTCGAGCATGGACATGGGTCCAGCTCCACCCGAGGTGGCGACGCGCACTTCCGTCACCGTCGTCGCTCAGCCCCTCTCACCACGCTGCCCGGACGCAGAGAGGACCGGTGGCACTCCGGCCCTCTCTGCGCAGCGGTTCGGCCGACGGTGTCTTCGACATCCTCAGCGAGCTTCTTCGCCGCGGTCTCGCCTGATCCGTCCGTTCGATGTCGCCACGACATCATGAGACCTCGGCGCGAGATGCGGCGGGAGGGGGTTGACTCAGGCGGGCGCGGGTCGTAGGCGGCCGCCGCGTCAGGCCTCGGCCCGTCGATCGCCCGCTGTCAACCCTCTCCAGGTCGCGCCGCCGCCGTGATCCCCTGTCCCCACCGAGAAGAAGCCGAGGGATGCCGTGCAGTCCCTCCACGATCAGAGACAGGTGGATCATGACCGACACATCACGCCCGGAAGACGATGACGCCCGCGCCGCCGCCGACGGCATCCCCGCCCCGGATCTCGGAGCGAGTTTCGACGAAGTGCAGCCGGAGACCCAGGGCGAGAGCCCGATCGACGCGGAGCTGGGAGGGGATGGGCAGGGCGACATCCTGGGCGAAGACGGATCCCGGTCGCCGAAGGACGACGACGCACCCGACGACCTCCGCGTCGAGGACCTCCCCTAGCGTCCGGGCCCGACGGAGGACGGACGACGAGGACGCGGCCGACATGCCGACCGACCGCAGGCGGCAGGATGGAAGGCCCGACGACGTCGTGCAGAGGCGGTGACGTGCATGGCCCTGCCGACTCGGGTCGCCGGTGCGTAGGGTGTGGGGATGCCCGACACCACATGCCACATGTCGATGTCCGTCCTGCTCGGCACCGGCGAGCGGATCTTCGACGGCTTCGAGTCGTTGGGGCTGGAACCCGTCGAGGTGCTGCACTCTCCGCTCGCGACGCACATCCGCTACCGCAGGACGAGCTGAGGTCTGCTCCCGGCGCCGGCTCCCGGTCGAGGCCGTCGAGTCGCGACGGTCGGCGCCCGCCCCGGCGGAAGGGGGGATACTTCACTCATGACACAGGGAACGGCGTACCAGCCCGGGGTGTGCAACATCGGCCCGGCCGAGATCCGCAGGCGTCGGGCATCCGGATACGTGGGACTCGCGGTCTCCGTGCTCTTTCTGGCGCTCGCCTTCGCCCTCGCGTGGCCGGCTCCGTGGCGGTTGCTCGTCGCGCTGCCGGCGTTCCTGTCGGCCCAGGGCTTCCTTCAGGCAGCGTTCCACTTCTGCGTCGGCTTCGCCTCGCGCGGCCTGTTCAACTTCGGCGAGCTCGGCCAGGAGGAGACCGTCCACGAGGCCGAGTTCCGCCGGAAGGACCAGCGCAAGGCGCTCCTGATCACGGCCCTGGCCTTCGCGATCGCCGCCGTCGTCGCGGTCATCGCGTTCCTCATCCCGCTGCCCTGATCCCTCTTCCCGCTGCCCTGAGGCGCGTCTGCTGAGGCAGCTGGAGGCGATTCGGGATGCCGCGTCCCGCCATCCCGGGCACCTTCGGTCTCGAGCCCCGGCTGCGGTGGCAGGAGTCCTGACGGGCCCGACCGCTCAGGCGCCTCGCTCCCAGGCGCGCAGCCGCGGAGTCCAGCGCCGCACGTTCCGTCGGTACTCGCGATACTCGTCGCCGTACTCGAGCTCGAGCGTCGGCTCCTCGTAGAACAGGACGAACAGCAGCACCGCCAGGAACACGAGGGCCGCGTAGAGCACGGTCCACCCGCTCCCGAACAGCAGCGCCTGCCCGAGGATGATGGCGAGCACCGCCTCGTACATCGGATTGCGCACGTGTCGGTACGGGCCGACGACGACGAGGCGGGCTGTCGGCGCCGGCGGCGCGGGCGTGCCGTCGGCGCGGGCGAACCGGACGAACGCGTCGAGCAGCAGGGCGACGCCGGCGAGGACGACGATCGCCGCCGCGATCGCGATCGGCCAGATCCAGCCGTCCGGCCACGGGATCCGCCATCCCGTGATGAGCCAGGGGACCAGCCCGGCCACGACTCCCGGCGCGAGCGCCAGGAAGACGATCGTCCCGGCCCACGCCCGCGCGCGCACGCGATCCATGTGCCGAGCGTAGCCGGAGGGGCGGCGGATGCCGGGTACTCCTCTTGACGAGTGCCCGAAGTGCGCTCACTGTGTACCCAGGGGATCGATATATCGGCAGCCCCGGCATGGGCGGGAAGTGGGTCGGCTGTGCAATCCGACGACGATCGTGAACTGGGCGAGGTCCTCGAGGACCTGCCCGACCCCGTGGTCGCAGCACTGGAAGTGCGCGACGCGTGGCGCAGAAGGCTCGCAGCCGGCACGGCCGGGCTCGAGTTCCTCGTGTCCGACCTGCAGAAGTGGCCGGTCGGCTCCGCGGTGCGGGTCGCGTTCCTCGACGGCGACTCCGCTCTCCACGCGGATGTCGCGGCGGCGACGCAGCAGATCTCCGACGCGATGAACCTCATCCTCGACTTCGGGTATGACGAAGACACGGGTTCCTTCCGGCGCTGGACGCCGAGCGACACGGTTCTGAAGGCCGAGATCCGTGTGAGCTTCGACATGGGCGGCTACTGGTCGCTCGTCGGCACCGACAGCACAGACGTGACGATCGATCCCTCCGGCGGACCCATCGGAGGGCTGCCGGGGCAGCGCAGCCTCAATCTGGGCGGGTACGCGGTCTCGAAGCCGCAGGGGTGGGAGGGGACCGTCCGGCACGAGTTCCTGCATGCGCTCGCATTCCAGCACGAGCACCAGAACTTCCGCGGTCCGTGCGAAGACGACTTCCGGTGGGACGACGACTCCGGATACGTCCCGACGAAGGATCCTCGGGGGGTGTTCGTGAAGGATGCCGCGGGTCGCGCGCCCGGGATCTACACGTATCTCGCCGGGCCGCCGAACAACTGGTCGAAGGCGAAGGTCGACCACAACCTGCGCACGGAGAACGATCCCGGTGCCGTCATGGGACCCTTCGACGCGGCATCCGTCATGCTCTATCGCTTCGCGTCGTTCTTCTACAAGACGAACCCGAGCGCGTGCGCCCCGACCGGACCGGGGCAGGAGCTGTCGGACGGCGACAAGCGCGGCCTGAGCCTCCTGTACCCCGACCTCGGCGACGCTTCCGTGTCTGAGCTGGTCGAACGGTCTGCGCGGGGGCTCGAGATCGTCGGCACGGAGGCGCCGGGAGAGGTCGTGTCGATCTACACGGATCGCCTCGTCGAACTGCTCGAGGCGCATTCCGCCGCCGGCGGGTGACGATCGAGCGGCCCCGCGGCCGGGTCAGAGCACGATCTGCGAGATGGCGTCGAGCGGCACGAAGACGGGCTCTCCCGCGTCGGCTGCTTCACTCGTCGCGAGCGCGGCGAGCGGATCGAACGGGACGTATCGCGAGAAGTCATAGCCCGTGACGGCGGCGAGATCGGCGATGGCGACCTGGAAGGTGCGGTACGCGCCGAGCTCGAACCCCTCGACCGCCTCCGTGCGCCCTCGCTCCTCGAGAAGATCTCGGATCATCTCTCCCTGGCTGAGCACGTAGGCGGTCGCATGGAGCGTCCCCTCGACCGCGCTCTCCATGACCACGAGCTTGAAGAACTCCCGAGGCGCGACGACCCCCGCCGCGATCTCGGGATCGTCGTCGCGCAGCACGGGACCGGTGAAGACGCACGCCGTGAAGCCGTGCGTCTTGGCGCTGTTGAGGATGTAGTCCTCGAGCCCCAGCCATTGCCGGGCGCCGGAGTTCAGGTCGCCGTGCTGCACCGCCGCGTTCGTGTAGTGGAACGTGTCGTCGTTCGCGCGCTGCGCGATCTCGCTCACGCCGGGGCCGCCGGCCGGCAGCGTGTCGTCCCAGTTCGGATCCTGCCTGCGGACCATGTGGCCGCGGTCGATGTCGGGGTGCGCGTAGTCGTTCTTGCCGAGCTGGATGTCGCGGGGGATACGTCCGTCGTGGAACCATCTGTCGCTGCCGCGTTTGATGGCCACGGGATGCCGTCCGTCGATGTTGACTGCCGTCATCCTCGGCTGCTTGCGACTACGCGAGAACTTCACGCCGAAGTGCGTGTAGCGCAGCTCGAAGGGCTGGCTCGCCGACTCGTCGCTCGGACGCGCCAGATCGCCCTCGACGTCGGCGGGCAGTCCCGGCCACGGCGCCGAGAGGTCGCCGCCGCCGAGGAAGGCGGGATCGTAGCCGGCGCGATCCGCGAGCTGGTCGGGGCCGTGCTGGCCGTCGCCCGCGGCCTCTGTCGCCCCCGCCACCGCCGCGATGTCCGCGACAGGGCGGGCGCCGGCCAGGAGCTGGCGCAGGGTCGACGCCCCCACGGCGCTGTTGAACTTCCCGTAGAGCCCCGAGAAGTGCAGGCCGACGACTCTGCCGTCCGACAGCCTGATGAGCGGTGAGCCCGACGCGCCGCCGAGGCTCGTGCAGTCGTGCTGCAGAGTGACACGCGGTCCGAGCGCCTGCGTGATCCTGCCGGGTGCGTACCGCTTCACGTTGTACAGCTGGCGGAAGTACCGCGCCATCGCGTCCTTGTCGTTGCGGTCGTCGTAGGCGGGGTATCCGACGAGGGCGACGACGTCGTCGAACGCGGCGTCGGTGTCGGCCAGCGGCAGTGGTGACGGCAGGTTCTGGCCCGTGATGCGCAGCAGCGCGACATCCGGAGCGGTCGTGTCGGCGAGATACGGGATGTCGACGACGTCGAACGGGGTGGCCTGCGAGGCGATGGCGCCGAACTCCTCGTTGAAGTCGAGCGATGCGCCGAACCGGATCTGCGAGGGGCCGCGCATGAACACGCCGTGCCCGTCGGCGGTGCGCCGGGCGACGAGGCTCGCGACATGGCGGTTGGTCACGACGATGCGATCGGCGCCGTCGGCCGCGATGACCCATCCCGTGCCGCCCCACGCCATCGTGAAGTTCGTGAACTCGACCCTGCCGACGGAGGGGATGAACTTCTCCGTCGCGCGGATGCGGGCATCCGTGCCCGGGGGGAAGTCGTCGAGGCTGTCGATCTCGTCGTCGCCGAACACGACCCTGTCGTTCTGGACCAGCAGCGGCGGACGCCCCACGAGCTGCACGATCGCCTCGAGGGCGCTGCCGCCGGGATCGATGCTCTCGAGCCGGTCGGCGACGTCCGCGTCGGCCCCTTCGCCGGGCGCGGGAACCCGGATGTCGGGGAGTCCCATCCGCTCGAGGAGGCCCCCGTCGATCCGTCTCTGGACGGCCGCCCGCAGCACCTCCGATTCGGCCAGTCGTTCTCGCGCGGTCTTCATGGTCGTACCTTTCCCTCGATGGCGGACAGCACGGCGATGGCCGGGACGAACGCGGCGGCCACGTCGTGGTCGAGCAGCGCCGCCGCAGCCTCCGCAGGAGCCTCTCCGCGCGTCTTGAGGTCGGCGGCGGGGTAGCGGCCGCGCACCTTCCGGACGATCTCCGACGCCTCGTCGTCGCTCGCCGCACCCGACCAGATCCGCACCTCGGCGAGGCAGTCCTCGCGCGAGCCGAGCTGTGCGATCCGGTCCGCGACCGATGCGTCGGGGCGGCGCGTCCACGTCGGCAGACCCGGCACGATCGGATAGGCCCAGTCGCCCGCGCACGTGCGGCGCCACCGCTCGGCACTGCGCGCGATGGCGCGCAGGTCGGGCGCCCGCAGCGCGAACGCGGCAGCGCCCATCCACTCCGAGAGCAGTCCCAGCGCCGCGAGGTTCTCCACGGATCCTTCGGCGGACGTCGCCGCGGCGAGCCTCCAGTCGCCCGCACCGGTCGGGGGCAGGCCGCCCGCGGCGCTGAGGGCCTGGTCGGTCCGAGCGAGATGGTCGCGGATCGCCGAGTCGGACGTGAGACCGAGGCGGGCCTGGATGACGGAGCTGTAGGGCGTCGCGCTCGCCAGCACCCGCGCTGCGCCCGCGGGCGTCGAGAGGTCGGGCAGCCGGGGCGTCGGCTGCGGTTCCTGCCTCTGCGCGGACGCGGGACCGGTGGACACCTGCGTCGAGAACCGGCCGGCCTGCATCGCGAGCGCGTCGAGCACCATCGGCGAGGGGGCACCGCTCTCCCAGGCGTTCGTGGCCGACCACACGCTGACGGCGGCGTCGACGGGGTCGGACATGCTCCACGAATCGCGCTCGCGCGGAGCATCCACGGCGAGGAGCGCGAATCCCAGCGCACCGTTGCCCAGCGTCCCGGTCAGCCCCCGCCGGCGCAGGTCGATCGCCATCTCGGCGAGCTCCGGCCGTGCGATGAACGCTCGCGCGAGCTCGCCGAAGCCGGACTCCGCCCACATCTCGAACTGCGCCAGGGTCGTGGTGGGCGGGCTGTCGCGGAAGCGGCCTGAGAAGTACCGGCGCGGATCGAACCCGTCGAGGGCTTCGGCCCATCGTCCCGCGCGCCAGAGGAACGACCGCGCGATGTCGGCCGCCGCCGATGCCGGATCGGGAGGGCTCTGGCCGAACGAGCGCTGATAGACGTACTCGGCCTCGCGGATGTCGGCGCGCTCGAGGATGGACTCGAGCTCTCTAGCGGCGCTCTCGTGGTCGATCGCGGCGACGGGAGCCTGCTCGCGGAACAGCGACGATCGGTCGCCTCGCGCGATGCGCACGACGTCGCGGGCGACGTCGGGCAGCTCGGCGAGCGTGTCGTCGTCGAACTGGTAGAGGATCTCGCGCGAGAGCGACGGCGGCTGTCCGCCGGAGCGCATCGCCTGGAGGTGATGGTATGCCGCCTCGAACGGAGCGAAGGGCTCTGTGCGATCGGCGAACCACCGCGCGGCCGCCCGGTTGAGGTGAGCCGTCTCGGACGGCCTGCCCGCGTCGTAGATGTTCTCGAGCAGGGTCTTGCGGATGTCCGATCGGTGGCGCACCCAGCCGGGCACGGCGTCGGGCTCGACGAGCCAGTGCTGCGTGGTCAGCGCCGCGAAGGCGGCCACGGCATCCGTCGCTGGCATGCCCTTCATCCCGACCTGCGGCGCCAGGACCTCGGCGATGAGGTCGGCGTTGATCCTGCGGACGATGAGGCCAGGCTGTGCGAGCGACCGGAGCGTGTCGTTGTCGATGCGCGACAGCAGGAAGCGGTACAGGTAGGCGGAGGCCAGCTCGCGACGCCCCGTGATGCCGTCGAGCACGTCGGGGCCCGACTCGCGCACGGCGAGGGCGCCGAGACGGAGGACGAGGGGGATCCCGTCCGACACCCCTCGGATGCGCGGATACACCGCCGGCTCGATGTCGAACCCGCCGAGCAGTCCGTCGGCGCTGTCGTCGTCGAGTCCTCCCAGCTCCACCCGTTCGGCGGTGCGCTCCGGGATGATGTCGAACGGCTCGCCCCGGCCGGCCGCGATGACCGCCAGCGGGCTCAGGCCGCGGTCGCACAGCTCGTCGAGGGTCTCGAACAGGCGGAGCGGGTGCGTCTCGCCCCGGCCCCGCAGCACCTCCACGGTGTCGAGGATGAGCAGGACCCGGCGGCCGGACGACGCGAGCGAATCCCCGAGCACACGCGCGAGCTCATCGGGGATGTGTGCGCGCGCGTCGCCGCCCTTGACGCTCGGGTTCGTTGCGGGCCCGGCACCCGCGGCGAGGAGGCGTGCGGTCCGCAGGGCCGCTGCATCCTCCCCGAGCTCTCGCGTGATCTGCCGCGTGATCTCCATCGTGAGGCCCACGCGATCCTGGATGTCGAGTCCGCCGCGATCGAAGTCGAGCCGCACGATGATCCACGGCGGGGCCTGTTCGGCGGCGCGCCGGGCCACCTCGTCGATGAACGTCGACTTCCCGATCCCCGGGAGGCCGTTGACGAACAGCGCCGTGACGGGGCGACGGGACCGGGGACGGCCGAGCCACGCCTCCGCGCGTGAGAGCTCGTCCTCGCGGCCGAAGAAGCCGCGGCTGAGCATCGCGTTCGCGCGGGCGCCTGCATCGGCGCGAGCGACCGCCGAGCGCACCGCCTCTCGCGAGGCGCTCGCGGGGGCGTGCACCCCCGCGCGGTCGAGCGCGACGGACATCCGGGTGAGGACCTCATGATCGAGCGGGGGCTGGAGCGCCGCGGAGATCCCCTCTTCCGTGAACGGCGCGGTCCCCGTGAGGGCGGCGAGCAGATCGTCCGTGGGCGCACTCCGCTCGTGCGCGCGCCGCCACTCGAGGGCGGTCGCGAGCCGGCCGCTCTCCGCGAGGACGTCGAGCTCGTCGCGGCGCACCGTGCCTCGCATCAGCCATCCGACCGGGTCGCTCGTGTCGCACACGCTGGAGAGGTCGACGGTGACGTCCATGGCCTCGGCGGGACTGAGATCGCCCAGCGCCTCGAGCAGCGCGACGGGATCGAACGGGCCGGAGAGGGCTGCGAACCAGCGGCCGCGATCGGCGAGTGTCACGGTCTCCGGCTCGCTCATCAGACACCCCCTGCGAGCAGTCTCAGGTCCGGCCTGAGGTTCTCGACGACCTGGGGGAGCAGCGCCGGGTCGTAGAGGCCGTTGACGTGCGGAAGGCCGACGAGCGCGCGATCGGCGGACCACCCGAGCGTCACGTCGTCTGCGCCGCCGGTGAGCTCGCGCGATGCCGTGGCGAGCAGATCCAGGATGTCGGCGCGGCGGAACTCGCCGATGAAGTCCACGATGAGACCGGGGGAGCGGTCGCCTTCGGACGCGGGCGGACCGAGGAACTCGGCGCCGGGAACGGACACCGTCTCGAATCCCGCGATCACGAGTCGCAGGTGCGGCTTCGTGAGCGCCGCGCCGACGAAGCTCTCGATCGTGAGGCGGGACTCGTCGCTGAGCAGCACCGAGGGATTGTCGATGAAGAGCCAGGCGGTCGCCCCGACGGTCGCGGCGGCCGCCTCGACGGCCGCGGCGAGGTTCTCGGCTCGGTTCCTGATCGTGGTCTCGGGCGGGGCCTGCCCCGTCGCGACTCCCGCGTCTTCCGTGAGCGGCTCGGGCACGTCGAGACCGATGAGTCGCACGCGGGAGCGGATGTGGGCGCTGAGGTCGTCGACGACGTCGTCGAGCGGGATGCGCGCGAGCCGGTGGTCGGGCCCGCGACGCAGCAAGAGCTGCTCCAGGATGTCGTGGCTGAACGCGAGTCCCGTCGTGGACGAGTCCACGTTGGTGCGCTTGATCCGCACTCCTCGCACCCGTCCGTCCGGATCGGCGGCGGCCGCGACCGCGCGGAAGAAGGAGTTCCGGCCGATGACGAGGGGGCCGGTGGGGGTTGCGTCGAGCGACCAGAGCGTGGGCGGTGCGACATCCCTGCTGACGATCTCGCGGATCGAGTCGACGAAGAGCTCCGCCGGGACGAAGCGCGCGACGTGATCGAACTCCGCCTGATGGATGCCGAGGAACTCCAGATCCTTGTTGAAGCATGCGCCGCCGGAGGACCCGCCCGCCGTCGTCACATCGTGACGCCAGCGCGCCGTGACGTTTCGGATCTTTCCCGTGAACCCGAAGTCGATGACCTGGTGGACGCCTCCCGGGAAGTGGACGAGGATGAGTCGGCTCTTGCTCTTGGGCGGAGCAGGCGCGGCCAGCGAGATGTGGCCGAGATGCGCCGCCGCGGGCTCCATGAGCTCGAGCAGCGCCACGTCGTGCCGGTCGGCGACATCCGTGTCGTGCAGCGGCGCACGGGAGCTGTACTCGGCGTCGCCGCACTCGGACTGGAACACGGCGGGGACCCTGGCGCGGCACTTCATGTCGTCGGCGAGCAGCACCTCGAGCTTCGGCGCAGGCTCCTGCGGCTGGCCGGGCCGGGCAACCGCGATCACGTGCCACGAGGTCAGGACGAGGCTCGGGCCGACGAGCACGCCGCTTCCGACGACGGCGTCGTTCTTCACGATGCGGCACCGGAACGACTCCGCCCTGGCGAGGAACCGCCGAAGCGGCTCCGTCGGGATGACGCTCTCCGGGTCGTCGAGCACGTCGTCGGCGAGCGGCACGCCACGCGCGCGCAGCGCCGCGGCGAACGCCGTGACGAGTCCCCTCTCCTTCAGCTGCTCCAGCCAGAACTCCGCCGGATCGCGGCGCGAGAGGCGCGCGAGCGCGTCGATCCCCGCGGTGGTCAGCGGCTTCTCGTCTGACTGGACGGCGGCGAGGGCCTCCGCGGCGTCCGCGGCGTGATCGCGGATCGCCTGCAGGATCGCATCGTCGTCCATGCTCTCGCCACTCTCCGAGACGTCGCCTCTGATGAGGAGAGGATGTCGCGACACGCGTGATACGCGGCAGCCCGCGCCGCGCGCCCGACCCCGTCGCACGCGGGATCGGTACTCAGCATTGCCGACTACTGGTACTTAGTGATACTGTGTACTGGTAGTCAGCAACACAGAGTAGATGAGGGAGCCGACCGTGGGCAGTCAGATGACCGAGATGCTCAAGGGAACCCTCGAGGGCATCGTCCTCGCGGTGCTCGCGACGCAGCCGGCGTACGGCTATGAGATCACGGCACGCCTGAGGGAGGAGGGATTCTCCGATCTCGTCGAGGGGACCGTGTACGCACTGCTCATCCGGATCGAGCAGCGCGGCTTCGTCGACGTCGAGAAGGTCCCGTCCGAGAAGGGCCCGCCGCGCAAGGTGTACTCGCTCAACGCGCTGGGCCGAGAACAGCTCGAAGAGTTCTGGAGGACGTGGAGCTTCCTCTCGCAACGCATCGGAAGGCTTCAGATCGAACACACCGTCCCTGACGCAGAAGGAGAGGACTGAGATGGTCGCCAAATGGATCGAGACGCTCACCGGATCGCTCGAGCAGAAGAAGCAGTACAAGCACGACAAGGCTCGCATCGAGGCGCTTCCCGAACCGTGGGCGACCGCGGCGAAGGCGATGCACCGATACCTCATGTACTACGGAGGCGTCACAGACGGCGACACGCTCGTCACGATGTTCGGCGATCTCGCCGACCTGTGGGATCGCGCCGCAGCCGATGGGACTCCCGTCCGCGAGATCGTCGGCGACGACCCCGTCGAGTTCGCCGAGACGTTCGTGCAGGCCTACGCCGGCAAGCAATGGATCGACAAGGAGCGCGCGCGCCTGAACAAGGCCATCGAGGACGCCGAGGGGGAGGAGCGGAGATGACCACCCAGACCGCGATCCGGGTGCGCGGCATCCGCAAGTCCTTCAGAGACCTCGAGGTGCTGCGCGGCGTCGACTTCGACGTCGCGCCGGGCAGCATCTTCGCGCTCCTCGGCTCCAACGGCGCGGGCAAGACGACGCTCGTGCGCATCCTCTCGACGCTGCTGAGGGCCGACGCGGGGACGGCGACGGTGCACGGATTCGACGTCGCGGCAGCGCCGGGCGACGTGCGCGAGTCGATCAGCCTCGCGGGGCAGTTCGCCGCCGTCGACGAGGTGCTCACCGGGAGAGAGAACCTCGTGCTCGTCGCGCGGCTGCGCCACCTCAAGGACCCGGGGTCGATCGCCGACGACCTGCTGGCCCGCTTCGCGCTCACGGAGGCGGGCGCTCGCAGGGCGTCGACGTACTCGGGCGGCATGCGCCGCCGGCTCGACATCGCCATGAGCCTCATCGGCGACCCGCCGGTCATCTTCCTCGACGAGCCCACGACGGGTCTCGACCCGCAGGCGCGGATCGAGGTGTGGCAGACCGTCACGAGGCTCGCCGAGAGCGGCACGACCGTCCTCCTGACGACGCAACACCTCGACGAGGCCGAGCAGCTGGCCGACCGGATCGCGATCCTGCACGAGGGCACGATCATCCAGAACGGCACGCTGGCCGAGCTCAAGCGGCTCCTCCCGCCCGCCGAGGTGGAGTACATCCAGAAGCAGCCCTCCCTCGAGGACGTCTTCCTCGCCCTCGTGGGCGGGCCCCGCGCGACACACGAGACCGAGACCGCCGAGAGCGCGCTCCCGGCCGGAAGGGACCCACGATGACCGCCCACGTCCTCGCCGACACCGCCGTCCTCACGGGCCGATCGCTCCGGCACATCCTCCGCAGCCCCGACACGATCATCACGACGGCCGTCACGCCGATCGCGCTGATGCTCCTGTTCACGTACGTGCTCGGCGGCGCGATCGACACCGGATCGCAGGAGTCGTACATCGACTACATGCTTCCCGGCATCCTGCTCATCACGATCGCGTCGGGCGTCGCGTACACGGCGTACCGGCTGTTCCTCGATCTGCAGGGCGGCATCTTCGAGCGGTTCCAGTCGATGCCGATCTCGCGATCGAGCGTGCTGTGGGCGCACGTGGTGACCTCGCTCACGGCGAACCTCGTCTCGATCGCGATCGTCACCGGCGTGGCGCTGATCATGGGGTTCCGCACCGGCGCTCCCCTCGGCGCGTGGATCGCCGCCATCGGCATCCTGATCCTGTTCACGCTCGCGCTGACCTGGATCGCCGTCATCGCGGGACTCTCGGCCAAGACGGTCGACGGTGCCAGCGCGTTCAGCTACCCGCTGATCTTCCTCCCGTTCATCAGCTCCGCCTTCGTGCCCACCACGTCGATGCCGGGTCCGGTCGCGTGGTTCGCCGAGAATCAGCCCGTCACGTCGATCGTCGACACCCTCCGCGCGCTGTTCGCGCAGGAGGCCGTCGGCTCCGACGTCTGGATCGCCCTCGCGTGGCTCGTCGGCATCCTCGTCGCCGCGCACCTCGGCGCGGTGGCGATCTACCGACGCAGGATCAGCTGACTGCGGGCATCGGGCGTGCGGACCATAGGCTGATCGAAAAGCCGAGGAACCACATGACCGAACCCGCTGTGACCGCCGTCATCGATCTCGACCTTCCGGGGCCGCGGATCTCACGCCACGTCTACGGACATTTCGCGGAGCATCTCGGCCGCTGCATCTACGGCGGGTTCTGGGTCGGCGAGGACTCCTCCGTCCCGAACGACGGCGGCATCCGTCTCGATGTCGTCGAGGCCCTCCGGGCGCTGCGGATCCCCAACCTGCGGTGGCCAGGAGGATGCTTCGCCGACGACTACCACTGGCGCGACGGCATCGGCCCGCGCGAGGGCCGACCCCGCATGGTCAACTCGCACTGGGGAGACGTCGTCGAGGACAACGCGTTCGGCACGCACGAGTTCATGCACCTGTGCGAGCTGCTCGGCGCCGCCCCGTACGTGTCCGGGAACGTCGGCTCGGGCACGGTGCGCGAGATGAGCGAGTGGGTCGAGTACCTCACCCGCGACGACGACTCGCCCATGGCGGGCCTGCGGCGCGAGAACGGGCGGGATGCCGCATGGTCCGTGCCGTTCTGGGGCATCGGCAACGAGGCGTGGGGCTG
The DNA here is from genome assembly GCF_011759705.1 of Microbacterium ulmi. Classification (GTDB taxonomy): domain Bacteria; phylum Actinomycetota; class Actinomycetes; order Actinomycetales; family Microbacteriaceae; genus Microbacterium; species Microbacterium ulmi. The sequence continues at coordinate 1,826,744 of NZ_JAAOZF010000001.1, forward strand.
CGGCGGCAACATGACGGCGTCTCACTTCGCGTCTCTCGCGCGCCAGTTCGGCACGTACGTGCGCGATCACGGCGGCAACACCGTCGAGCGGATCGCCGCGGGCGCCAACAGCGACGACTACGCCTGGACCGAGACGCTCATGCGCTCCGTCGCGACGCTCGGATCGGGCCCCGCGCCGGGCAGCCCGTACCAGTCGGTGTCGCTGCATCACTACACGATCAACGGGAGCTGGGAGGACAAGGGTGACGCGACGCGCTTCGGTCTCGACGACTACTACGTCACCCTCCGCCGCGCGCACCGCATCCGCGAGATCGTGCGCGGCCACGCCGCCGTCATGGACGCCTACGATCCCGCGCGGGTCATGGGCCTCGTCGTCGACGAATGGGGGACGTGGTGGAACGTCGAGCCGGGCACGAACCCCGGGTTCCTCTTCCAGCAGAACTCCCTGCGCGATGCGCTCGTGGCCGCCGTCCACTTCGACGTGTTCCACGATCACGCCGAGCGCGTCCGGATGGCGAACATCGCGCAGACCGTCAACGTGCTGCAGGCGGTCGTCCTGATCGACCCCGAGCGCGGGTCGCTCGTGCGCACGCCGACGTATCACGTGTTCGCGATGAACACGGGTCATCACGACGCGAGCGCGCTCGCCGTGCGGCTGCGAGGCGGCGTCCCCACGCGCGAGGTCGAAGGATCCCCCGTGCCGCTGTTCTCCGCATCCGCCTCCACACGCGGTGACACCGCGCTCGTCTCGCTCTCGAACCTCGACGCGGGCGCGCCGCTCACCGTCGCGCTCGACCTGCGCGGCCGCGCCGTGGCCGACGTCGCCGCGACGGTGCTCACGGCGCCGACGATCCAGTCCCACAACACCGGCGACGATCCGGATGCCGTGGCCCCCGCCCCGCTCGACTCCGTGCGCCGGACTCCGCAGAGCGTCGAGGTCGTGCTGCCCCCGCACTCCTACACGACGCTCGCCCTCGCGCTCGCGTGACCGCCGACGGCCCGTCTCCCGCCGCTTCTCCCTTGGCGCGCGCCCGAAGCGGCGACGCCCAGAGCACGGGCCTGGGCCGGAGCCTCATGGCGGGGCCGCGCGCATCGCTCACGGGGGGCCGAGAAGACGCCTGATCGCGGTCTCGGGGGTGACGTCGAGATCGAGCAGGCGCCCGTTCTTGTACCGGCGGAGCACGCGCGGGTCGACATAGCTGCCGCGCGCGACCGCGGCGGTGTTGCCGAGCGCGTCCGCCGCGGCCCGGACGGCGACGACCTCGGCGCGCTTGCGCTCGCGGGGCGAGTCCGCCGTGCCCAGGCGAGCGAGGGTCTCGGCCGCGACGATCGTCCCGCGAAGCGTGCGGAAGTCCTTCGCGGTGAAGGCGGTCCCGGTGAGCGTCCGCACGTACGCGTTGACCTCGGACGCGGTGAGCCGGACGACTCGGCGCCCGCGCGGGTACCACAGGAGCGGGGACCTGGGCCGTCCCGCGCGCAGCAGCGCGATCGTGGACGACAGCTCGTCGTCGTCGATCTCCAGGAGCTGCCGCCTTCCGCTCTTGGCGGGGAACGACAGCGTGACGACGGATGCCTCGACCTTCGCGTCGCGACGCTGGAGCGTCGTCAGCCCACGGCTGCCGTGGCGCTCGAGGTAGCGGGTGGACCCGACCCGCGGAGCCGCCTCGTCGAGCAGGCGGAACGCGACGGCGAGCACGCGCTCGCGGTCGAGCGACTCGCGGCGCAGCGCCGTCGTGACGCGTGCACGCGCCTGGGGCAGAGCCCCGGCCAGCGCGAGCGCCCGTGCGAACTTGCCTCGATCCCGCCGTGCGCGCCACTGCGGGTGGTAGAGGTACTGGCGGCGCTGCGCGTCGTCGGTGCCGACCGCCTGGATGTGCGCGAGCGGATCCGCCGCGATCCACACGTCCTGCCACGCAGGGGGGATGGCGAGGGTCGCGATGCGGGTCCGCTGCTCCTCGGAGACGGCCCCGCCGTGCTCGTCGAGATAGCGGAAGCCCGCGCCCGCTCGCACGCGCCGCAGGCCCGGGTCGACGCCCGGGCGCACCCGCACGAGCCTGGCCATCGTCGTCCTCCGCCCGCAGGTCGCCGGCCGGCGGCCGGAGAACGGATGCTAGGCGTCGGAAGGTGCCGGCGCAACCCCCGGCGGCCGCTCCGCGCTGCGGCGCTACCGTGTCCGTCTGCCGGTGCCGCCGCCGAGTCCGGCGCCGCTCGAGAGCGGACGAGAGCGGACGTGCGACAGCGGAGGACCGACATGACCGAGCGAGCAGTCCGACCGGACGGCGCGGGAACGCACGGGCAGAGACGCGCAAACCCCGTGTCACGGTTCTTCGGCATCCTCGGTCCGGGGCTCGTGACGGGCGCGGCCGACGATGATCCCTCCGGAGTGGCCACCTATGCGCAGGCGGGCGCGACGTACGGCAACGGGATGCTCTGGACCGTTCCCGTGACGCTGCCGCTCATGATGGCGGCGCAGGAGATCTGCGATCGGATGGCGCTGGCGACCGGCGACAGCCTCGGCGCGCTGATCCGCCGTCGCTTCTCGGGCGGGGCGCGGGTCGTGATCGGAATCCTGGTCGCGGCGCTGATCGTCGCCAACACGCTGAACCTCTCGGCCGACCTCATGGCGATCGGGCAGGGGATGCAGCTGCTGCACGCGGGACCCGCGCCCCTCTGGTCGCTCGTCGCGGGCGTCGGGATCGGCATCGCGGTCGTCGCGGGATCCTTCGAGTGGATCGGCCGGATCTTCAAATGGCTCTGCCTCGTCCTGCTCGTGTACGTGGGCGTGCTCTTCGCCGCGAACGTCGACTGGGCGGATGTCGCAGCCGGCCTCTTCGGGGCCCAGCTGACCGCGAGCCCCGCGTACTGGGGTCTCGTCGTGGCCGTGCTCGGCACGACCATCAGCCCGTACATGTTCTTCTGGCAGACGGCGCAGCGCGTCGAGGAGCTCCGCGGCGAGGACCTCGACGGCCCCCTCGCGCCTCCTCTCGACGATCGGACGGATGCCGGAGCCCGCCGTCGCCTCAGGACCGGGCGGGAGGACGTCTTCACCGGCATGGTGTTCTCGGTGCTCATCATGTTCGCGATCATCGCCGCCACCGCCGCGACTCTCGGCGCGCACCACGAGAAGGTCACGAGCGCGGCGCAGGCCGCGAAGGCGCTCGAGCCCATCGCCGGGACGTATGCGGGGGCGCTGTTCGCCGTCGGCTTCATCGGCTCCGGCATCCTCGCGGTTCCCGTGCTGGCGGCGGCGGGAGCCGCAGGGATGGCCGCGCTCCTGAACCGCGACTGGGGGCTCGAGCGATCGCCCCGCAGGGCGCCGATGTTCTACGTCCTCCTCGGCGGCGGGATCGTGGGGGGAACGCTCCTGTCGGTCTTCGCGAGCAACCCCATCCAGCTCCTCGTCCTGTCGGCGCTGGTCAACGGCATCGCGGCGGGGCCGTTCCTCGTGATCATGATGCTGATCTCGCGCGATCGCGCGATCATGGGCCGGTACCGCAACGGCCGGCTCGCGCAGACCATGGGCTGGATCACGACGGTCGTCATGTGCGCAGCGGGCGCCTACGGCGTCTGGTACACGATCTGGGGCTGAACGACCCGCCTATCGGCGCGTGCCGCGAACGCCGCGGCGTGTCAACCCCCTCGGCGGATCCGCCGTGCGCCGGTCGAATTGTCGGCATGACCGACACGGCGAACCAGACGACCGATCCGCGCACGAAGCACACGGACGGGCCGTTCCCGCCTCAGGAGCAGGAGCAGCCCGGAAAGACCGACGAGACCACGCCCGCTCCCGACCACGGCGAGCAGACCTATGTCGGCACGGGCCGTCTGACGGGCCGGCGCGCCCTCATCACGGGAGGCGACTCCGGCATCGGCCGGGCCGTCGCCATCGCGTACGCGCGCGAAGGCGCCGACGTCGCGATCGCGCATCTCCCCGAGGAGGCCGACGACGCGGCGGACACGGAGCGGCTCGTGGTCGAGGCGGGCAGGCGTGCGCTGCTGCTCGCGGGCGATGTCCGAGACGAGTCCTTCGCGACGGGCATCGTCGACCGGGTCGTCGGGGAGTTCGGCGGTCTCGACATCCTCGTCCTCAACGCCGCGTATCAGAAGCAGCGCACGGGGCTCGCCGCGCTCGACACCGCCGCGCTCGACCGCGTCTTCCGGACGAACCTCTACGGGCTCGTGTTCACGGCCCGCGCCGCCGTCCCGCACCTGGGCTCCGGATCGTCGATCATCGTCACGTCGTCGATCCAGGCGTTCCAGCCCTCGCCCGGTCTCATCGACTACGCCATGACCAAGGCCGCCCAGGTCGCGTTCGTCCGCGCGCTCGCGGAGGAGCTCGGGCCGCGCGGCATCCGGGTCAACGCCGTCGCCCCGGGGCCCATCTGGACGCCCCTCATCCCGGCGACGGGATTCGGCGAGGACAAGCTCACCACGTTCGGGTCGGACACGCCGCTCGGGCGCGCGGGCCAGCCCGCCGAGCTCGCGGGAGCGTACGTGTACCTCGCGAGCGAGGATGCGTCGTACACCTCGGGCGGCGTCATCCCGGTCACGGGAGGACGGATGCTGTGACCCGCGCAGCCGGTGCAGGTGTGAGCGGCGCGCAGGGCGGCGGCGGCTCCGCCCTGCGCATCGAGACTGCCGCGAAGGCGATGAGCCCTCCGTCGGCAGCGGTCGACCGGCTCGCCCGGTCGGCGTCGCGCACGGGCACGACGATCGCGGTCGCCGAGTCGCTGACGAGCGGGCTGCTCGCATCGGCCGTGGGGGCGGGGGAGGATGCCGCGACGTGGTTCGCGGGCGCGATCGTCGCGTATCAGTCCGACGTGAAGGAGCGCGTGCTCGGCGTCGAACCGGGCATCGATCCGTGCAGCGCCGAATGCGCCGAGCAGCTGGCGATCGGCGTGCGGCGTGTGCTCGGGGCGGACGTCTCGGTCGCGGCGACCGGGGTGGGCGGACCCGACCCGCAGGATGGCCACCCTCCGGGGACGGTGTTCCTCGGGTGGGCGACGGCGGGGACCGCCGGACACGTGCGACTGGCGCTGCCGGGCGCACCGGAGGAGGTCGTCGCGGAGGTCGTCCGGCAGGCGGTCCGCCTGCTCGACCGGCTGGTCGAGGCCGCGCAGCATCCGCTCGTCTCGACGAGCGACCCGGTGAGCGCCGAGAATCGCACGCCCGCGAGACGGTGAACCCCGTGACCGGCCCCGCGAGACCGTGCGTCCCGGGGTGCCGATCAGTCCCGGCGCGCGAGGGGCCGGACCGCGGGTCCTTCGAGGACGTCGCCGTCCGGTGTGAAGCGCGAGCCGTGCAGCGGGCAGTCCCACGAACGCTCCGCGTCGTTCCATTGCAGGACTCCGCCGAGATGCGTGCAGATCCCCGACACACGGCACGTGACGCCGTCGATCGTCGACTCCGCCGCGGGGTGCACGCCCTCGCGGGTCAGGCGACCCGTTCCCTCGGGGGGCCGGTCGTGGGCTCGCGCGCGGGTCGTCGCGCGCGCCCACCCCGCGACGAACTGCCCCGCGACGCCCGCGTTCACTGCCAGCGTGCGAGCGACCACGCCTCGGGAACGCGCGTGCGTCGTCGCCGGCTCGCCGGTCAGCTCGGCGGTGACGGCGAGCGCCGCGGCGACGGCGTTCGTCATGCCCCACTTGTCGTAGCCGGTCGCGGCGAAGATGCGGCCCGCGCCTCGCGGCATCCGTCCGGCGAACGGACGACCCGAGACCGGGCGGTAGTCCTGCGCGCCCCACCACGAGGTCCGTCGCGCCCCCGGGAACGCCGTCGACGTCCAGGCATCGAGCTCGTCCAGGATCTCGCGCGTCGAGGACGCGCGGCCCGGCGAGAAGGCGGGCGATCCGACGAGCAGCACCTCCTGACCGCGCGGGCCCCGCGCGGTGCGCAGCGAGCGCGAGCGTTCGTCGGCCGACAGGAACATGCCCGTCGGCGGCGGCGTGCCCGGCGGGAGGCCGTACACCCCGACGAGCGACCGCGACGGCTCGAGCTTGGCGAAGAAGAGTCCTCGATCGAGCACGGGCGTGCCCGTCGCGAGCACGAGCGAAGCGCAGCCGATCGCTCCTCGCGTCGTCTGCACCTCCACGCCCCCCTCCGTCGGGCGGGCGCTGACCACGCGGCATCCTTCGACGATCCGACCGCCGCGCGCCCGCACCTGGTCCGCGAGCCTCGTGAGGACGCGGAGCGGATGCAGCTGCCATTGTCCCGCCAGCACGACGGCGCTCGATACGGGGAAGGGCAGCGCGAGCGCGCCGAGCAGATCCCGGTCGGCAGGCTGCGCGGGGATGCCCGCGACCCGCATGGCGTCGAGCTCGCGCTCGATGACGGCATCCCCCTGAGATGTCGTGGCGAACGTGCAGGCGATCCGCTGCTGCGCCGCGTCGGGATCGTCGCCGATCTCCGCCGCGAGCCAGTCCTGGGCCGCGCGGTTCGCGGCGACGTAGGCGCGCAGCCCGTCATCGCCCGACCTCGCGCGGACGCGGCCGAGCGTGCCGCCCTGCAGAAGGCTCAGCTTGCCCGTGGTCCGTCCCGTCGTGACGGCTCCGACGGAGCGCGCCTCCACGACCACGACACGTCGGCCCAGCCGGGTCAGGGCGAGGGCGGCGGCGATCCCCGTCAGCCCGCCGCCGGCGATCACGACGTCCGCGCGCGCCGGCGGGTCGGGGTCGACGGCGACGCCGCCCCACGTCTGCGCCCAGAGGGATCGGGGCCGGTCGGGGACCCATGCGTGCTCGGCGTCGGGACCGGATGCCGGGTCGTGATCGCGGGACATGGCGTCACCTCCATGCAGAAGCGTGCGACGCGGCGACCCCGATGCGCAGGGGGTTGACAGGCGGGCCGGCATGGCGGAGCGCCCGGACCCGCCGAGCGGGTGCAGCGTATGCTTTCCCAGCGTGAGCAGGATCTTCACGACGAGCGTCGCCGCCGTCTATCCCCTCTACGTCGCGAAGGTGGAGAAGAAGGGGCGCACGACCGACGAGCTGGATGAGGCGATCCGCTGGCTGACGGGCTTCGACGAAGACGCGCTCGGCCGTCACCTCGCCGACGGGACGACGTTCGAGGAGTTCTTCGCGGACGCGCGGCTGAACCCGAACGCCGCGCTGATCACGGGGGTCGTGTGCGGCATGCGGGTGCAGGACATCGAGGATCCGCTGATGCAGAAGATCCGCTACCTCGACAAGCTCGTCGACGAGATCGCGAAGGGCAAGCCGATGGAGAAGGTCCTGCGCAGCGCCTGAGCGCGAACGGCGGATGAACGGCCCGCACTCGGACTCCCGCCGGGCGCCCCGCGGTGCGACAATACGAGCATGTCCACCGCTGAGCCGTTCATGCCCGCGCACTGGACCCGACCCGAGGACGCGCCGTCAGAGATCGACGTCGACAAGGACGTCGACGTCCTCGCGCCCGGCCCGGGGGGCGTCGACGACGGCCAGGAGCCCGTGACGTTCCCCCCGAACCCGGTGTTCCGCACGCCGCATCCGGGCGAGGCCCTCACGGAGGAAGAGCTCGAGAGCGATCTCGACGAGCAGTAGGCGCCGGAGCAGGCCCGCTCATGAGTCGCCGGCGGTCGCCAGCTGCGAGTAAGGGCCGTTCCGTCGGATGAGGTCGTCGTGCGCGCCGATCTCGACGATCCGGCCGTCCTCGACCACGGCGATGAGATCGGCCCCGCGCACGGTGGAGAGCCGGTGCGCGACGATGAGGGTCGTCCGCCCGCGCCGTGCCCTCTCGAGGGCCGCCGACACGCGCCGCTCGGAGGCGCCGTCGAGGGCGCTGGTCGCCTCGTCGAGCACGAGGATGCGGGGGTCTCGCACGAGGGCCCGGGCGATCGCGAGACGCTGGCGCTGGCCTCCCGAGAGCCCGGCGCCGCGCTCGCCGACGAGGGTGTCGAGACCCTCGCGCGACCCGTCGACGATGTCGAGGGCGTCCGCCTCGCGCAGCGCCGTCACGATGTCGGCGTCGTCGACGTCGCACGCGCCGTATGCGACGTTGTCGCGCACGGTGCCCGCCATGAGCACGGTCTCCTGGGGGACGATCGAGATCCTCCTACGCAGCGAGCGGAGGTCGACATCGGCGAGACAATGCCCGTCCACCAGCACTTCGCCGGACGATGGGCGCACGAACCCGAGCACGACATTGAGGATGGTGGACTTGCCCGACCCCGACGGCCCGACGAAGGCGACGGTCGACCCGGCGGGGACGTCGAGGGTGACCTCCGCAAGGGCGGGTCGCCCGTCGCCGTCGTCGAATCTCACGTGCACGTCCCGCAGCGAGATGCTGCCCCGGATGTCGTCGAGCCTGCGCCCGCCTCGGCTGTCCTCGACGTCGAGCTCCTCCGCGACATCCGCGATCGAGCGCATCGCGTCCATCCCGCGCGCCAGTGTCGGGGCGACGTTCATGAGCATGACGATCGAGTTCGTCAGCAGGCCGAAGTATGTGCTCAGAAGCACCACCTGGCCAGGCGAGATCGGAAGGACGCGCGTGACGGAGAGCGCCGCGGCGGCGACGAGGCAGACGAGGCCGAGCACCTGGTACGAGATCCAGGACAGCGCCCCGAAGCGTCCGTTGAGGATGTCGAGATCGCGCCCCGCCCGCCGCACGGAGTCCGCGCGCGCCGCAACGCGCTCGGTAGCGACATCCTCGAGTCCGTGCCCCCTCGTGATCGGCAGGAGCGCGGCCATCTCGCTGACCTGGGCGGAGAGACGCTCGACCTCACGGCGGAACGCCGCGTTGCGGTCGGCGGCCCGACGGCGGATGTAGACGATGAGGGATGCCGCCACCGGGATCGCGATCGCGAACACCGCGACGAACCACGGAACGGCGACGGCCGTCACGACGATCGCGCCGACGAGCGTCGCGCAGGCCGACACGATCGTCGGGAACAGCTGGGCGATCATGAGCTCGAGGTTCTCGACGTCTCGCACGATCTTGGTCTGCACGAGCGATGCGCTCTGCCGATTGTGGAAGCCGAGCGACAGCCGCTGCAGCCGCGCCGCGAGCCCCGTCCGGACGGTGTAGGCGAGCGAGCGCGTCGCGGAGCTCGTGAGGCGGACGACGATCATCGTGAACGGATAGTTCAGTGCGAGGCACGCGAGTGCGACGCCCGCCCACGCCCCGATGTGCCAGAGCGGTCCGCCCGCGACGACGATGTCCACGATCGCGGCCGTGACAGGCGGAAGGATCCAGATGGGCGAGTCCTTGACGACGAAGGCGCCGACGGCGACGACCATGCTCGTGCGATGCGGGCGCAGCAGCCGAAGCAGAGAGCGCAGCGGCAGATCGCCGCGGACGCTCGTCGTGAGCTGCGTCTCGCTGTCGGGGAGGGTGTCGCGGGCCCAGGATCGCCTCGTCATGCCTCTCCTCTTGTCAAGCCCCTGCGGGCGGGCGCGCGGATCATGCCGCGACGCGAAGGGCCGCTCCGGATGCCGCGGGCCCGGCATCCGGAGCCCCTACGCCGTGCGGGCCGCGGCGCGTTCGCGCGCCAGCGCAGCGAACCAGCGAGCGCTGTCCTTCGGTGTGCGCTCCTGCGTCGGATAGTCCACATGCACGAGGCCGAAGCGGCGGTCGTAGCCGAACGCCCACTCGAAGTTGTCGAGGAACGACCACATCAGGTAGCCGCGCAGGTCGACCCCGCGGCGGACCGCGCGCGCGGCGGCCTCGAGGTGAGCGCGCAGGAACGCGATCCGCTCGGGGTCGTGGATGCGGCCGTCGTCGACGACGTCGTGGAAGGCCGCACCGTTCTCGGTCACCATGAGCGGGATGCCGAACTCGTCCCACAGCGACGTGAGCAGCTCCTCGAGACCATCGGGGTAGACGACCCAGCCCATCGCGGTCGTGGGACCCTCCGGCTGGATGAACTCGACGTGCTCGCTTCCCGGCCACGGGTTACCCGCGATGCCGTGGGCGCCGGCGTCCTGCACTCCTTCGCCGGGCATCCGTACGACCATCGGAAGGTAGTAGTTGATGCCCAGCACGTCGAGCGGCTGGTGGATCTGCATCTCGTCTCCTGGCAGGACGAACGACCAGTCCGTGAGGTGCGCCGTCTCCTCGAGCAGACGGTGCGGGTACTCGCCGCGGAGCATGGGCCCGAGCCAGACCTGGTTGCCGACGCGGTCGATCCGGTCGACGGCGTCGCGAGCCGCGCCCGGCGCCGGCTTGACGAGGTGGACGTTGAGCGATGCGGACACGTCGGGGCGCGATGCGCTCAGCCGGCGCAGCTCGGGGACGGCGAGACCGTGCCCGAGGTTCATGTGGTGCGCCGCGCGGAGTCCGGCCGCCGGATCGTTGCGGCCGGGCGCGTGCACGTCCGCGGCATACCCGAGGAAGGCGGCGCACCAGGGCTCGTTGAGCGTGATCCAGGTGTGCACACGGTCGCCGAGGACCGGCGCCACAGTCGAGGCGAGGTCTGCGAAGCGCGAGGACGTGTCCCGGTTCAGCCACCCTCCCCCGTCCTCGAGCGCCTGCGGCAGATCCCAGTGGTACAGGGTCACGATCGGCGCGATCCCTCGCTCGACGAGCCCATCGATCAGGCGGTCGTAGAAGTCGAGCCCTTCGCGGTTGACGTCGCCGCGACCCGTCGGGAAGATGCGGGACCACGAGATCGAGAGGCGGTAGGCCTCGACCCCCAGCTCGGCCATGAGATCCAGGTCCGATCGCCACCGGTGATAGTGGTCGCACGCGACGTCTCCCGTGTCGCCGTTGAGGATCCGGCCGGGGGCGTGACTGAAAGTGTCCCAGATCGACGGCCCGCGGCCGCCGTCCGCCGCGGCGCCCTCGATCTGGTAGGCGGCGGTCGCGACGCCCAGCAGCGCGCGGGCCGGCAGGAGCCGCGCGTCGGCTCGGCCCGTCACTTCGTCGCCCCTGCGGTCACGCCGTTGTAGATCCACTTCTGCAGCGCGAGGAACACCACGACCGTCGGGATGATGACGATCATCGTGCCGGCGGCGATGGTCTCCCAGTGCGCGCCGTAGGGTCCCTTGAAGTTGAACAGGGCGGTCGAGATGACCGAGAGGTCGCGGCTCGGTATATAGAGGAACGGCACGTAGAACTCGTTGTAGATGCCGATGCCCTTGATGATGACGACCGTCGCGATCGCCGGCGCGAGCAGCGGAAGGATGATCTTCCGGTAGATCGTGAAGCGGGAGGCGCCGTCCACGAGGGCGGCCTCGTCGAGGCTCTTCGGGATCGACTGCATGAACTGGATGAAGATGTAGATCGAGATGATGTCGGTCCCCATGTAGAGGATGATCGCGGACCACGGCGTGTTGATGAGCCCGAGCCCCTTCACGATCTGGAAGGTCGCGACCTGCGTCGTGACACCCGGGATGAGGGTTGCCGTCAGGAACAGGAAGAAGACGATCCGCTTGCCGCGGAAGTCGAATCGGTCGAGCGCATAGGCGGTCATCGTGCCGATGAGGATCGTGCCGATGATCGAGAAGATCAGGATGAACCCGGTGTTCCAGAATCCGAGCGCCATCCGTCCGCTCGTGAACGCCTCGACGAAGTTGTCGAAGTTGAGCCAGTTCGACGGGGGGACGAGCGGTCCTGTCGTCCCATATTCCTTGCGGGTCTTGAACGACGCGAACACGATGACGCCGATCGGCACCAGCACGACGAGCGATGCGAGGACGAGGGAGCTGTATTTGCCCGTGAGGGCGAGAGAGCGCTTCAAGAGAGGTTCACATCCTCATCGGGGACGAGACGGCGCTGGATCCAGGTGACGGTCAGCACGATGGCGAGTAGGACGACCGCCATCGCGGAGGCGAGGCCGACGCGCTGGAAGTTGAAGGCGGTCTGGATCGTCTGGATGACGAAGGTGCTCGTGCCGTTCGCGCCGTTGGTCATGACGAACGGGATCTCGAAGACCGACAGGCTTCCTGCGATGGCGAGGATGAACGACAGGCTGATGATGCGCTTGATGCCCGGCGCGATGATGTAGATGAACTGCTGCCAGCGGGATGCCCCGTCCAGGTCCGAGGCCTCGTACAGCTCGCCGGGGATCGATTGGATCGCGCCGAGGAAGAGGACGAAGCTCAGGCCCGTGAAGCGCCACACCGAGGTGCCGGCGAGCGAGATGTTCGCGATGTCGGGGTCTCCGAGCCAGTGCGGCGGGTCTTGCACGCCGAACACCGAGAGGACGGTGTCCAGCGTCCCGCCGGGCTGGAACAGGTACAGGAAGATGAAGCCGACCGCGACCCCGTTCAACAGGTACGGGAAGAAGAGGACTCCTTTGAAGAAGTTCCGGAACCGCGTCTTGAACGACAGGATCGTGGCGAAGTACAGCGCGATCGCGATCTGCACGAACGAGGCGACGAAGTAGTACAGGCTGACGAAGAACACCTGCCAGTACCGCGGATCAGTGAAGACCTTGACGTAGTTCGCGAGCCCGACGACGTCGCGGTCGCGGCTGAGCCCGTCCCAGTTCGTGAAGCTGTACGCGATCATGTTCACGGTCGGGACGTACGTGAAGGTGATCAGGAGGATGAGCGCCGCAGCGGCGTAGAGCCACGGCGTGAGGCGATTACGGCCACGGAGGTTGAGCCGGCGGCGGCTGGGCCGGTTGCCCTGCCGCGGCGCCTCCTTCTCCACCTCGAGCAGTGCGACCCCTCCGGGTGCACCACCGAATGCTGTCGTGTGTGTCGTGCTCATTGTGTTCGATCCATTCGGTGGCGCACCACGGCGGAGCTGCTGCTGTGTGGGGGTGGGGGTCAGCCCATGATCTCGGCCTGGGCGGCACCCCAGCGCTCGTTGAGGTCGGCGATGAACGACTCCCAGTCGCCGTCGGCCGCGCCGCGCGCGACGTCGATCAGCTGCTGGCGGTAGATCGTCCCGTCGATCTCGGCGGCCTTGTAGATCGCCGACTCCTTGCCCTTGTTCGTCGTCGCGGGCTTGAGTTCGAGCAGCTCGACGCCCGTGTCGGCGAAGTCCTTGATCGCCTGCGGGAAGGGGCTGTCGATCGCGGGCGGGATCGCGCCCTGGTTCTCGGCGAAGCCGGACTCTGCCACGAACCACTCGAGCCACGCATGGGCGGTCGCCTTGTTCTTCGACGTCGCGGCGACGCCACTCGCGCGGTCACCGGAGATCTTCGAGTGGAACCTGCCGTCCGTCTGGTAGGGGAAGGGCCAGAAGGCGATGTCGTCGGGGTCGGCGCCGACTTCCTCTGCGGCAGTCTTCATCTGCGGGACGGCCCACGAGCCGAGCAGCATCGAGGCGATCTTGCCGGTCGCGATGTCGGGCTTCGACTGCTCCCAGTTGGTCGTCAGCGGGTCCTCCTCGGACAGGCCCTCGTGCACGATGTTGTAGAGCAGGCCGTCGGCGATGTAGGCGTACTTGCCGGGCTCCCAGAGTGCCTCGTCCTCGGGCCAGGTCTCGAGGATGTTCTCGTCACCGAAGATGGCGCGCTCGTTGTCGAAGAACGTGACGGGCCAGCCGTCCTTGTAGTTCGTGTAGTACGGGATGGCGTCGGTCTTGGCCTTGATGGCCTTGAGTCCGTCGAGGAAGTCCTGGGGCGTCTTCGGCGGAGCCGTGATGCCGGCCTCGGCCCAGATGCGCTTGTTGACGACGATGCCCGACGCCACCCCGCCGATCGAGAGGGCGTAGGTCTGACCGTCGTACGCGTACTCGCCCGCGAATCGGTACTTCTCCGACAGATCGTCGGTGCTGCCGAGGGGCTCGAAGAAGTCCTGCACCTGAGCGGACGTGAGGCCGTTCGGCAGTGCGAGCACGTCGCCCGCGGCACCGCCGGCGAGGCGCGTGGTCACATCCTGGTCGTAGTTCGTGATGCCCTCGAACTTGACCGTCGTCCCGGGGTACTTCTTCTCGAACGCCGCGGCGTACTCGTGGAACAGCGTGTCGACGAGATCGGTGCGGTTGGTGAGCACCGTGATCTCGCCCGCGATCTCGCTGCCTCCTCCCGCCGCGTCGCCGCCGGTGGAACAGCCGGCGAGCGTGACGACGAGCGCGGCCGTCGCGCCGATCGCCAACAGATGCTTCTTTGCCATGTCAGGTCTCTCCTCAGATGTCGTCATCGACAGGTGCAGGGATCGGTCGATCCGCCACGAAGAGTGTCGCGGGCGACCGAATGGATGTCAACACTTAGATTACTAATTTATCTAAATGATGGCGTCACCGTCGCCGGCGTGTGCCTCGTGAAGAGCTGGCCCGTGGCCGGGTGTGAGCGAGCTCTGGAGGATGAGGGCGGCGGCGCCGACGGCCGCCGAGTCGCGCGGGTTGCTCGACAGCGCGACGTCGATCCCGTGGGCCCTGCGCGCGAAGGCGCGCTCGGCGAGCACGGCGCCGATCTCGCGGGCATAGATCGACCCCGCGATCGCGAAGCCCCAGCCGGCGAGCGTGATGCTGTCGGGGTCGACGATGTTCGCGAAGTTCACGGTCGCCTCCGCGAGATGCCGCGCCGAGGCGACGATGAGGTCGAGCGCGCGGGGATGCCCCTGGACGGCCGCCCGTGCGATCGCGTCGAAGGCCCGTACGACCTCCGTGTCGAGTTCGAGCTCGTCAGCGAGACGTGCATCCGAGCGCGCCTCGGCGACGACGGCCGATGGAGCCGCATACCGCTCGACGCACCCCCGGTTGCCGCAGAAGCAGTCCCGGCCGTTCAGGTCTATCGAGACGTGCCCGAGCTCGGTGGTGTTGGAGCTCGAGCCGCGATACAGGGCGCCGCTCGAGACGAGGCCGGCGCCGATCCCCCCGCCCATGTAGAGACACGCGTACGTCGACTCCCGCGAGATCTGGCGCGTCCAGAACTCACCGACGGCCGATGCGGCCGAGTCGTTGTCGACGAGGACCGGCGGGCCGACGCGGCGCGCGAAGGCGTCGCGGAGCGGGAAGTCGACCCAGCGTCGCAGCGACGGTGGTCCGACCACGAGCCCGCGCTCGACGTTGATCGGTCCCGGTGCGACGACCGCGACTCCCGCGACGCGGCTCTCGTCCGCGCCGAGGCCGTCGAGGAAGGCGCGGTAGTCGTCGACGAGGCGATCGATGACGACCTGCGGGGCGTCGACTCCCGCCCCCGCGAAGCCCTGCCTACCGAAGATCCCTCCCGTGGAGTCGACCGCGACGAAGACGGAGTCCTCGACGCCCAGCTGGATGCCGATCGCAATGACCGCGCGCGCGTTGATCGTGAGCAGGGTGCGCGGCTTGCCCGCCGTCGGCGTCGTGCTTCCGGTCTCGCGCACGAGGCCGTCCTGGATGAGCTTGCGGACGATGATCGACACGGCGGGCTGCGTCAGGCCCGTCGCCGCTGTGAGCTCGACTCGACTGATCGGCCCCGAGGAACGTATCAGGTCGACGATCAGGGCTCGGCTGCCGGGACCAGCCGAAGTCTCTCGTCGTGCCACAATTCCTCCGGGTCATGGGCGTCCTGCGCGACGCTGCAAGTAGGGTAATGCAGGCTGGCGACGACTCTTCGGACGGCCGCACAGGAGGTGGGCGATGGGTGAGGAGTCTATCCGTCGCGCCCCGATCGGACTCGTCCTCGCCCGGCCGGCCGAGATTCTCGGCGCCGAGGCCTACTACCACGAGCTCGTCGCGGGAGCCGAGCGCGCACTGTCGCAAAGCGGGCGCGGAGTGCTCCTCCAGGTCGTCCCGACGCGTGGGGAAGAGCTCGACTCGTATCGCCGATGGGCCGCGGACGGACGCGTCGACGGCGTGATCCTCGTCGACCTGTCTCCGGACGACCCCCGGACCTCCCTCGTGCAGGAGCTGGGCCTGCCCGCCGTCGCGATCGCCGATCCCTCTTCGAGCGCCGGCCTCGGGACCGTATGGACTCAGGACGACCTCGCGATGGAGATCGCGGTCAGGTACCTCGCGGGCCTCGGCCACGAGCGGCTCGCCCACGTGAGCGGTCCGGAGGCGATGGCCCACACGCGGATCCGCGCGGCCGCGTTCGACGCGACGCTCGCAGAGCTGGGGCTCACCGGGGTGCGGATCGCATCGGATTACGCCCGGGAGGGCGGGCGCGATGCGGTGGTGCGCCTGCTGGAGGCCGAGCCGCCGACCGCGATCGTCTTCGACAACGACCTCATGGCGCTCGGCGGCCTCGAGGCATGTCGCAGCCGGGGGATCGTCGTGCCGTCGCAGCTGTCGCTGCTCGCGTGGGACGACTCGGCGCTCGCGCAGCTGGCGGAGCCGTCGCTGTCGGCGATGAGTCACGATGTCCAGAAGGTCGGCGACCTCGCTGCGAAGGCGGTGCTCGCCGCGATCGCGGGATCCGAGCCCGAGGTGGTGGCGACGCGGCATCCGGAGCTCGTCGTGCGGGGCAGCACGGGTCCTCTCGCGCATTTAGATAAATAATTCATCTAAAGGTTGACATCCGAGTTTCCTCCTCGGCATCCTGATGCAGTCGAACTTCCCCGCCGCGGCCCTGTGGCGTGACGGGGACCTGCCAGGAGCCCGAATGAGCCTTTCCGCGAAGACGCTGACGTCTGCCATCCACCGCCTCGATCTCGGGGGAGCGTGGGATCTGCGCTTCGTCGCGGGTCCCGACGAAGCCCCCGACGCCGTGCGTGCGAGCGCCCTCCCCGCCGTCGTGCCGGGCCAGGTCCACACCGACCTGCTGCGCAGCGGCCTGCTCACCGACCCCGATGTCGGATTCGGCGAGCAGGAGCAGACCTGGATCGGGCACTCGACGTGGAGCTACTCGCGGGAGTTCACGTGGACCCCCCGGCCGGGCCGCGTGCAGCTCGTCGCCGACGGACTCGACACCGTCGCCGAGGTGCGCGTCAACGGCCGCGTCGTCGCGCGCACGAACGACCAGCACATCGGCTTCCGCTGGGACGTCGCGGACGCCCTCGAAGTAGGCGCCAACACGATCGAGGTCGTCTTCGCGTCGGCGTGGGACGCCGCGTACGCCCGCGAGCACTCCCACGGCCCGCTGCCCACGCCGTACGACGAGCCTTACCCGTACCTGCGCAAGAGCGCGTGCAACTTCGGATGGGACTGGGGCCCGCACTACGTGACGGCCGGCATCTGGAAGCCGATCGCGATCGAGGCGTGGACCTCGCGCATCGATCACGTCCGGCCCCTCGTCACGGTCGAGCCGAACGGGCGCGGCGCGGTGGTCGACGTGATCGTGCGGACGGAGCTCGGGGCGTCCGCCGACGTCTCCGTCGCGGCGACCCTCCGCACGGAGCGCGGCGAGGCCGTCGCGCACGCCGACGCACCGGCGCATTCCGGCGACACGTCCCTCGTGCTGGATCTGGTCGATCCCGAGTTGTGGTGGCCCGCCGGCTACGGCGCCCACCCCCTGTACACGCTCGATGTCGCGCTCACCGACGACGACGGCGTCGTGCTCGACAGCTGGACGAAGCGGATCGGCATCCGGGACGTCCGCGTGGATGTCGCGGACGACGCCGCAGGGCAGCAGTGGTCGATCGCCGTCAACGGGCGGCGCGTCCGCGTGCGCGGGTACAACTGGATCCCCGAGGACCCGTTCATCGCCGAGGTGACGTCGGCGCGCCTCGACCAGCGGCTCGATCAGGCGCTCGGCGGCGGCGCCAACCTCCTGCGCGTGTGGGGCGGAGGGTACTTCGCGACAGAGGAGTTCCTCGCGGGCTGCGACGAGCGCGGACTCATGGTGTGGCACGACTTCCTCTTCGCCTGCGCCGCGTACGACGAGAGCGAGGATGTCGCCGAGCTCATCGCGACGGAGGCCTCGCAGGCCGTCGCCCGGCTCAGCTCCCACCCGTCCGTCGTGCTGTGGTGCGGCGGCAACGAGTGCGTGTGGGGCCACCAGGAGTGGGGCTGGGACGACCAGCTCGGCGATCGCGCGTGGGGCAACGGGTACTACACGCGACTGCTGCCCGGCATCCTGGCCGATCTCGACCCGACGCGCCCGTACATTCCGAACAGCCCGTGGTCGACGCTTCCCGGAGCGCTCGTGAGCGACGCGGCATCCGGTCCCACCCACTTGTGGGACGTGTGGAACAACCGCGACTACACGCACTACCGCGACTCTTCGCCCGCGTTCGTGTCGGAGATGGGCTGGTGCGCGCCGCCCGCGATCACGACGCTGCGCAGCGTCGTGACGGAGGGACCGCTGGCGCCGTCGAACCCGCAGGTCGTGCACCACATGCGTGCGTCCGACGGAATGCACAAGCTCGCGCAGGGCCTCAAGCCCTACTTCGCGACGCCGCAGACGGAGCAGGACTGGGTGTTCCGCACACAGCTGGTCCAGGCGCGTGCGGTCCAGACCGGGACCGAGTGGCTGCGCAGCCTCGACCGCTGCGCGGGCGTCGTCATCTGGCAGCTCAACGACTGCTGGCCCGTCCTGAGCTGGTCGGCGGTCGACGCGGCCGGCATCGAGAAGCCCTCGTGGTACGCGCTGCGCCGCGCGTTCGCGCCCCACCTCCTGACGATCCAGCCGGTCATCCCGGGCGGCGCGCAGGATCCGACCGGCCCCGACGGACTCGAGATCGTCGCGGTCAACGACGGACTCGCCCCGTGGACCCTCGACGTCGAGGTGACGCGCCGCGACTCGAGCGGCGCCGTGCTGGCGCGGGAGACGCACGCACTCGTCGCGCCCGCCGACGCGAACGCGCGCGTCGTGATCGACCCGGCGGTCGCGCGCCCCGGTGTCGCGGAGGACGAGTTCCTCGTCGTCCAGGCGGGTGAGCACCGCGCCGTGTGGATGTTCGTGCCCGACCGTCGACGGACGCTGCCGCAGGCCCGATGGACCGTGACGACGGATGCCGCGGCCGACCGCCTCATCGTGATCGTCGAGGCGCACACGGTCGTCGTCGACCTCTGCCTCTGTGCGGATCTCGTCGCCGTCGACCTGGGACTGCCCGCAGCGAGCCTCGTGGTCGACGAGCAGCTCGTGACGCTGCTGCCGGGCGAGCGGCACGCGTTCGAGCTGCGCTCGCGCGACGGCGGCGCGGTGTTCCCGTCCGTCGTCGCGGCTCTCCCGGCCGGCGCCCTGCGCGCCGCGAACGACGCCGACTCGGCGGCGCGGACGTGATCGCGGGGGTCGAGACCGGCGGCACGAAGATCATCGCCGCGATCGCGGCGGACGAGACGCCGGATGCCATCGAAGACCTCATCGAGATCGCGACGACGACCCCCGACGACGCGGCGGCGCGTCTGCGGGGCTTCCTCGACTCGCGGGGGAGCGACGCTCCGCGCCACGTCGGTGTCGCGGCCTTCGGCCCGCTCGACCTCGATCCGCTGTCACCGACGTTCGGCTTCATCACGGCGACCCCCAAGCCGGGATGGAGCGGGACGTCGCTCCCAGACCTGCTCGGACCCGAGCGCTCGCTCTCGTTCGTCTCCGACGTGACGGGAGCGGCCCTCGGCGAGGGTGCGCTCGGCGCGACGGCGGGCGTCCGGGACTCCGCGTACGTGACGGTCGGCACCGGCATCGGGGTCGGTGCGCTCGTGGCGCGGCGCCCGATCTCGGAGATCTCGCACCCCGAGCTCGGGCACATCGCGGTGCGGCGGCATCCCCACGACCGGTTCCGGGGAGTATGCCCCTTCCACGAGGACTGCGCGGAGGGTCTCGCCTCCGGCCCCGCGATCGCTGCCCGGTGGGGTCGCCCCACCCGCGAGCTCGGCGCCGATCTCGAGCGGGCGGCAGAGCTCGAGGCGTTCTACCTCGCACAGCTGCTCGCGGCCGTCACGTACGCCTACCGGCCCGAGCGGATCGTCCTCGGCGGCGGCGCGACGAAGATCCCCGGGGTGCTCGAGGCGACGCGAGGAGCGCTCGTGCCCGAGATCAACGGAGCACTCGGAGACGAGCATCCTTCGCGTGACCCGCGCATCTTCATCGTGCCGCCGCTGCTCGGCGACCTCTCCGGCGTCCACGGCGCCCTCCAGCTCGCCGCCGTGAGCGCGCGATCCGTCGCCCCCGTCCACTGAGCCGAACCACCCTGTCGAGAACCCCTGTCGAAGGAGACACGTTGAGAAACTCGAGGCACATCCGCATGCTCGCCGCCCTCGCGGCGGCGGGCGTCGTCACGGCGCTGCTGACGGCAGCTCCGGCGACGGCGGCCGTCCCCCCACCCGCGTCTTCGCAGGCGCCCACGGCACCCTGGAGCTCTATGAACACAGACTTCGTCGCGCGAGACGCGGCCCGCCTGACCCTCGGCGGCGCGCCGTTCCGGTTCAACGGCGCGAACCTCTATTGGCTCGGGCTCGACGAGAACGTCGGAGGGGTCGCATATCCGACGTTCTTCCGCATCAAGGACGCGCTCGACGCGGCGAGGGAGCTCGGCCTCACGGTCGTGCGCTCCCACATGATGACCTCGACGAGCCAGAACGGCGCGAATCCGCTCGCGATCATGCCGACGCTCGGCGAGTACAACGACGCCGCGTTCGCGACCGTCGACTTCGCGATCGCGTACGCGGGCTCGATCGGCATCCGCCTCGTCCTGCCGCTCACCGACGAATGGTCGTACTACCACGGCGGTCACCGCGACTTCACGGCCCCGCTCGGCCTGCAGCCGACGGACTTCTACTCGGACCCCACCGCGATCGCGGCGTATCAGGACTACGTCGGGCACATCCTCGCCCGCACGAACGCCCTGACGGGCATCCCGTACGTCGACGACCCGACGGTGCTCGCGTGGGAGCTCGGCAATGAGCTCGAGAACATGACGACCGGGTGGATCGCCGACCAGGTCGACTTCATCAAGGCGCGCGCACCGCACCAGCTCGTCGCGGCGGGCCGGCGCTTCGACATCGACGCCGACACGCTCGCGGTGCCCGGCCTCGACATCGTCGACATGCACTACTACCCGCCGACGGCCGAGAAGGTCGCGGCGGACGCGAAGACCGTCGTCGACGCCGGCAAGGTCTACATCGCGGGCGAGTACGGGTCGAACTCGGCATCCTCGGCCCTGTTCGATCCGCTCGCGGCGAACTCCGACGTGACGGGACTCATGCTGTGGTCCCTCTTCCCGCACAACGACCGCGGCGGATTCGTCGCGCACGACGACGGCTTCACGACGCACTACCCCGGGACGACCGACAAGATGCGCGCCCAGACGGCCGCGGTGAAGGCGTACTCCGAGAAGCTCGGCGCGCACGCCGGCGCGATCGCGCTGGACGCCCCGCTCATCACGGAGGTCTCGAACCGCAGCGGCATCAAGTCGGTCGCGTGGCGCGGCAGCGCGGGGGCGACGGCGTACCGCATCGAGCGTTCGAGCGGATCGGGCGGCTGGACCGTCGTCGCGGAGGTGCCGGCAGAGGCGTCGCCCGTGCTCGACCCCGGATCGGCGGGTGACGTCGTCTACCGCGTCGTCGCCGTCGCACCCGGCAAGGCCGATGCGACGTCGGCCGAGGTCCCGGTGGCCGCCGCGGCAGGCGTCGTCGTCGACCCGCTCGAGAGCCTCTCGATCGCGACGGCGGCGCACGACGTCGGCATCGCGGCGAGCCCCGCGGGAGGACGCGCGGTCGCGACCGGCGACGCTGCGTCGATCACGTGGACCGCTCCGGGCGCGCGCAGCGCACGATTCCTGCTCGGCGCCGGATCGGCAGCCGACGTCACGATCGCGTCGAGCGAGGACGGCTCCTCGTGGACCGACGCCGCGACGACCGTGTCGGGCGGCGAGATCCGAGCCGACAGACTGTCCGGCGGCCTCGTCCGCGTCTCGTGGAAACGGGATGCCGGCATCGAGCTCGTCCGTGCGACGCTGACCTCCGTCCCGCCGAAGGCGGCGCTCGTCGACCCGCTCGACAACCTCTCGCTCACGTCGTCGCACACGGGCGCGCTCAGCATCGACACGGGCAACGTGGGTCTCTTCGCGGGAGACGCGGGCCGGCTCAAGCGCGACAGCGCCGACCCCGCGAGCGTCACCTGGTCGGTGGACGACGTCACGGGGGTCGACCTCGTCGCATGGTACTGGCCCGACCGGCCCGTCATCCCGCTCGTCATCCGCGGCTCGGCCGACGGCACGACGTGGACAGACCTGGCTCCCGTCATCACGGGCGGAGCGGGCAACTGGAAGCGCTTCGACTACTCGCTGCGGGGCCTGTCGGGCCTCAACCACATCCAGGTGTCGTGGGACGGCGCGAAGGGCGAGCCGTGGACTCCGCAGATCGGCGGAGCGACGTTGTACTCGTCCGCCGAGGGCGCAGTCGCCGCGCCGGGATCCTTCGGCCTGCTCTCGCCGGCCGACGGTGCGACGGAGGTCAACGGCTCGCCGCGGCTCACGTGGACGAGCGCTCCGGATGCCGCGTACTATCGCGTCGTCGTCGCAACCGACGCCTCCTTCACGAAGGTCGTCGAGGAGTCCGCTGCGGTCACCGGGACGGGCTACACGATCAGCGCGCGCCTCACGCCGGGAACGACCTACCACTGGCGCGTGACGGCCGTCAACGGCGCCGGTCAGACGGTCGCGACGCCGGCGTCGGCATCCTTCCGCACGACTCCGCTGCCGACGCAGGTGCAGACGATCGACGACTTCGAGGGCTACGCCGACGCGGCCGCGCTCGCAGCCGCCTACCCGCGCAATACGGGCGGAGGCACGGTGCAGGCATCGCTGACGTCCAACCCGACGACGGGGTCGAAGGCGGCCGAGTTCGCCTACGACCTGACTGGGCCCGGCTACGCCGGCATCATCCGCACCTTCGCTGAGCCACGCAACTGGTGGGGATACCGCGGCATCCAGTTCGATGCGAAGGCGGCGAGCGGCGAGAAGATCGCGGTGCAGTTCGTCGCGGCGGGCTCGTACTGGGAGGCGGATGTCGACGCCGTCGACGGCTGGCACCACTACGAGATCGACTTCGACCGCTTCGCGCCCCCCTCGTGGGCGGGATCGGCGGAGCTCGACCTGACCCGTGTGTCGCAGCACGCGTTCTACCGCAACGGCACGGGCACGGGCACGCTGACGATCGACGACATCCGCACGACGCTCCCCGTCACGACGCCGCCGGCGCCCACCGCGCCGGTCAACGTCGCAGCACCCTCTGTGACAGGCGACATCCGCGTCGGCGGCACGCTGCGGGCGAACCCGGGAACGTGGCAGGGCGAGCCGAAGCTGACGTTCCAGTGGAAGCGCGGCGGTGCCGACATCGCCGGCGCGACGAAGGCCGAGTACGTCGTCAAGGCCGCCGACGAGGGCGCAGCGCTCACGGTCGTCGTGACGGCCGTCAACGCGGGCGGCACGACGTCGGTCACGGCCCCCGCCGTCACGGTGCCCTACCGCACGGAGCTGCGACTCGACCTGTCGACGCCGCTCGGCCTGTCGATCACGAAGGTGAAGGCGACCGTCGAGCTCAAGACGGCGGCCGATGTCCGCGGGCGCTCGGTCACGGTCACCGTCGCGGGCCAGACCGCGACGGTCGTCCTCGACGCGAAAGGCAAGGGCACCGTCATCCTGCCGAAGCTGCGGACCGGGATCTACGGCGTGCGAGCCGAGTTCGCGGGCGCCGCCTCGATCGCCGCCGCGACGAGCCCGAGCCGCCTTCTGATCATCCTCTTCTAGCGTGTCGGGCGTCGTCTGCGCACCCCCCGGAGCAGGCGACGCCCGGCCCCGTCCATCGAACGGAACACCATGACTGCATCCACCGTGCTCATCCTGTCCGGCTCCGGCCGGTACGCGGATCCGTGGCATCCCTTCGCCGCCACGAGCGCCATCGTCGCAGGGCTGCTGGCCGACCGAGGGCTGGCGGTCGAGGTCTCGGAAGACGTCGAAGAGCGGCTCGCCGACCTCGACGACGTCGATCTGCTCATCGTCAACGCGGGCGACCCGGTCCGGCACGACCCTGCGCCTTCAGACGCGATCCCCGCGGCGCGCGCAGGACTCGTCCGGTTCGCGGGGCGCGGGGGAGGCATCCTCGGCCTCCACGCGGCATCCGCGAGCCTCCGGCACATCCCCGAATGGTCCGAGCTGCTCGGCGGCGCCTGGATCACGGGACGTTCGATGCACCCCGAGATCGGCGAGACCGTCATCGCCGTGACGGACGTGCCGCATCCCGTGACGGCCGGTCTCACCGAGATCGCGACGTTCGACGAGCGGTACAGCCATCTCGACCGTCGCGCCGACGTCGACGTCCTCGCGGTGCACACGCACGACGGCATCGAGCAGCCCGTCGTATGGGCCAAGGGGCACGAGAGCCGAGCGCGAACGGTCTACTCGGCCCTCGGCCACGACGAGCGCGCGTACGTCTCGCCGGCCGTGCAGCGACTCGTCGTCCAGGCGGCGGCGTGGGCGCTGCGGGATCCGTCGTGACGCTCCTGGCCCGGAGGCCCCTCGGATCCACGGGGCTGACGGTCTCGTCGCTCGGAGTCGGGACGGCAGGCTGGCGAGCCGAGTCCCCCGTCCCTCTCGTGGAGCAGCTGCGTCTCGCCGACGCCGTGCTGCGGCATCCCGTCGTCAACGTCATCGATACGTCGAACAACTACGGCGCCGGCCAGAGCGAGCGGCGCGTCGGCCTCGCGCTCGATGAGGCGGGCGGCGTGCCCGAGGGCTTCGTCATCAGCGCGAAGGCCGATCGCGACATGCGCACGGGCGAGTTCACGGCCGAGCGCATGCGCCGCTCGCTCGAGGAGAGTCTCGCGCGGCTCGGGCTCGACCGGTTCCCCCTGTTGTTCCTGCACGATCCCGAGAACATCTCGTGGGCCGACGCGACGGCGCCGCACGGTCCGCTCGCGGCGCTCGTCGAGGCGAGGGAGAGGGGGCTGATCGAGCGCCTCGGCGTCTCGGGAGGCCCGACGCGGATGCTGCGGGAGTTCCTCGAGCTCGGCGAGTTCGTGGCGGTCATGACGCACAACCGCTGGACGCTGGTGGATCGCTCGGCCGACGAGCTGCTCTCGTACGCGCACGAGCGGGGCGTCGGGGTCTTCAACGCGGCCCCGCTCGGCGGAGGTCTCCTCGTCGAGCATCCGCCTCGCACGACCCGCTACGCCTACGGCGAGGCGCACCCGGCGCTGCTCGGCGCGGTCGAGCAGTTCGCGCGGATTGCGAACGACGCGGGCATCGCGCTCGCGGCGCTTGCGCTTCAGTTCTCGATGCGCGATCCACGCATCGACTCGACGATCCTCGGGCTGGCGAGCGTCGAGGAGCTCGACACGGCGACGGCCCGGGTCGCAGATGCCATCCCCGACGACGTGTGGGATGCCGTGGAGGCCGTGACACTCGACGCGAGCACCTTTCAGGACTCCCTGATCCCGTGGCGCCGATGAGAGGCGGGATCGTGTCACACCTCGACCTCGCGGATGCTTCCGCGATCCGATCCGACGGTCACGGCAACCTGATCTCGCTGCTGCAGGCTCACGTGCCGACACGGGCTCGGATCGTCGCGGCATCCTTCACGAGCTCGGACGAGTCCGTCGTGCGGTCGTCGAAGGGACTCGACCCGAAGGGGGAGTTCCTCTCTGAGGGCGCGGTGGAGCTGCGGCTGGATCGCGTCCACTGGTTCGATCGGGGCAGCGGCGTCGAGGAGCTCGACCTGCGCCTCGAGATCGTCGTCGACGACCTCCCGGCCCGCGTCGACGTCGTCGACTTCCTGCGCCGCGAGCCGGGGATCGTCGGCGGCATGCACCACGACATGCCGTACACGGATGCTGCGCAGTGCGACGTCCTGCACCGGCGGGTCGCGTGGGAGCTCGGTGTGTATCCCGCGCTCTACAGCGCCGACTTCCTCACGGGGGAGACGGTCGCGCATCGGCAGAACATGATCGACGAGGTCATCCGCCAGTGGCGCACGGGCAATCTCGTGCAGATCATGTTCCACGTGTCGCCTCCGCAGTACACGGTCGCGCAGGAGCGCGACGGCGGGTGGGGGACGGATGCCGCCGCCGAGGCGCTCGCCTCGCCGAACCGCGTCTACAGCTACCTCGACGAGGCCCGGTGGGCCGAGCTGATGGACGAGGAGTCCGCGCTGGCCGCGAACTGGAACGACCGCGTCGACGAGTACGCGCGATACCTCGTGCAGCTGCAGGACGCGGGTGTGCGCGTCCTGCTGCGACCGTTCCACGAGATGAACCAGCACGTGTTCTGGTGGGGCGGTCGTCCTGGGCCGAGCGGGACGGCGGAGCTCTATCGTCGCTTCCGCGCGCGTCTGGAGACGCGCTGGCGCCTCGACGGGATCGTCTGGGTCTGGAACGTCCAGGACCTGCCCGACGACTACGGGCGCTTCGGCGGCGACGAGAAGTTCGCGCGCTACCGGGGCCTGGAGGGCGGGCTCGACGAGTACGACGCGAACGACTGGAGTGCGTTCAGCCCCGGACCCGATCACTATGACGTGCTCTCGGTGGACTTCTACGACGACGAGGGATTCTCCGCCCGCCGGTACGAGCAGGCCCTGGCCATCGCCGAGCGTGACGGCAAGCCCCTCATCATCGGCGAGACCTTCGTCTTCCCGACGGCGGCCGAGCGCCGTGCGCAGCCTCGGTGGACGCTCGCGATGCCGTGGGGCGTTCGGACGTGGAGGTACAACACTCCTGAGGCGATGGCCGAGTTCTACGACGACGCGATCGGCATCGCGGGGCTCCCGCGCTTCAGGGGCGCGTCGACGCGCCGATGATCCCGCGCGCCGTGGGTGACGGACTCACGCGGAGTGCGCTCACACGGGTGAGCTCACATGGCGCGCACGGCCGGAGTCGGCGGAGTCCTGCGCAGGGACCAGAGCGCTCGACAGAGCCCTGAGCCGAGCCGGGACGGCCCGCGAGCCGCTCAGAAGTCGACGTGCGAGTCCGCCTCGATGTCGAGCACGGTCTCGTCGTCTGCCCAAGCCGCCAGCGCCGAATCCAGCTGCCGGCGAAGCCACTCGGCGGTCAGGGCGTTCGACGCGTCGAGCAGCGCGAGCTGTCTGATCCGCTCGTCGGCGGTTCCGGCGAGATCATCGACCGGAGCGGGCGTCGAGTCGGTCATGAGAGGGTTCCTCCGTTCGCGATCCGGGACGCCGAGGCGATCCGTCGTCGCCATCCGATACCCCGCACGCCCGCGTGTCAAGGTCGGCCGGCCGGCGCGCGATCGGCGACGCCGAGCCGTTCGGGCTCGCGACGCGTTCCGCATCCGTATCCGTTCGTTCTCGCAATCCACACCTCGCGTTCACGTGATCCGGCGTCGCAGACCCGAGCATTGGTGCCATCGGCAGCGTTGCCGCACGTGGTGGGGGAGTGATCTTCGCCATCGCGTCGGCAGTTGTTGGCGAAACCCCCGGAGGTCTGCATGGCCCGTCCGCTCCGAGTGCTCTCCCTCTATGAAGGCTTCTTCGCGGGAGGAGCGCGCATCCTGCACACCGACGTCGTCGCGGGGCTCCATGCCGGCGGGCAACGGCACAGCGTCCTGTCCATCGCGTCGGAGGCGCGCAGGGAGTCGACGGTCCAGCCGATGCAGGACGATCCGCGATACCTCCGGCTCGCTCGCGCGGGAGTGGAGGTCAGGACGCTCGGACGAACGGCCGGCGGCGAGCCGCCGGAGCCGTGGGGCTTCACCGACGACGAGCTGTCGATCGCGCGCGACGCGGTCGAGCGCGCGGATGCCATCCTCTCGCTGAAGGAGCAGCCCCTGGGTATCCTCCTGGCTCTGCGGGAGCGGGGGATGATGCCCGACGTGCCCGTCGCGGCCTGCCTGCACCGCTCCGATCCGACTCACTCCGGACCGGCGCTCGGATGGCTCGCCGCGGCATCCGAGACGGGACTGCTCACTGCGACGATCTCGTGCGCCCAGACCACGAGCGACGCCTACACACGGGCCGCCGGGCTGTCGGTGCAGCGCTGGGTCGTCGCGAACGGCATCGACACCGAGTCGTTCCGGCCGGGCACCGTCGACGAGATCGCGACGACCAAGCGCGAGCTCGGGATCCCCGACTCCGCACCCGTCGTGGTCTTCGCAGCCCGGTTCGACGCGATGAAGAACCCCGGGCTGTTCCTGCGGGCCGTGGCATGCCATTCGAGGCGGCGCCCCGAGACCCGGTATGTGCTGTGCGGAGCGGGCATGACCTGGGAGAACGAGCGGTTCCGCGCGCTCGTCCAGGAGTCGGACGTCCCGCCCGGGACACAGCTGCGCGCCCTCGGCATCCGTCACGACATGCCCTCGATCTATCGGGTCGCCGACATCGTGGCGCTGACGAGCGCCTTCGGCGAGGCCTCGCCGCTGTGCCTGCTCGAGGGCGCCGCCTGCGGGGCGACGCCCGTCACGACGAACGTCGGAGACTCGGCACGCCAGGTCGAGGGCATCGGCGCGGTCACCTCGCACGATCCCGACGAGATCGCGGCGACCTGGGAGCACGTCCTCGCGCACCGCGCCGCCTACAGGGATGCCGCGTTCGCGGCCCGCCCTCGGCTCGGTCGCGATCGCATGATCGACGAGTACCGGGACGCCCTCGACGCCCTCCTGCAGGTCGAGCGCGCCGCCGCGTGAGCCCGCGGGCGCCGGCGAGGCGTGTCGATGTCGGCAGTGCTCGATGCGCCCGGGGCGCATGTCACGCCGGGGTACTCTTCGACGAGCCCGATCGCTCCCCGATCTCGCTCGCCGGCGGAGAGACCTCGGACATTTCGCAAGTCTTTCTCGGGGGAGGAGTGGAATTAATACCACTCTTGGTTTTATATTCATGGGCAGGTCGCAGCGTTGCCCCGGGACAGTCGTGGAGGCTGCTGACTCACTGCAGCACCCCCCATCAGGACAGTCCAAGGAGTTTCAATGACGAAGCAACGACTGCGAGTCGCGCTCGCGACGGGTTCGATCCTCGCGATGACAGCGCTGAGCGCCTGCTCGAGCGGCACGGCGCCTCAGGCGTCGGCCGAGTTCGATCCGGAGGCCGACGTCACGATCACCGTCGGCGACATGCCCAAGGCCGACAAGCCCGAAGAGCTCGCGCGCTTCAAGGAGCGCATCGAGGAGTTCGAGGCGGCGAACCCTCACATCACGGTCGAAGGGTCGACCGAGACCTGGGATGCGCAGACCTTCCAGGCGAAGCTGACGGGCGGCACGCTCCCGACCGTCATGGGCGTCTCGCTCACATACGGCCATGAGCTCATCGCGCGCAAGCAGGTGCCCGACATGACGCCGTACCTCGAAGAGCTCGACATGCTCGACGACCTCAACCCGCTCGCGCTCGCCAACGTCCAGGACGCCGCCGGACTGACCTACGCCGTCCCGACGGGGCTGTTCTCGGTCGGCCTCGCGTACAACCGTGCGATCTTCGAGCAGGCCGGGCTCGACCCTGACGCGCCGCCCACGACGTGGGACCAGGTGCGCGAGTACGCGAAGACGATCTCCGAGAAGGTTCCCGGCGTCGCCGGCTACGCGCAGCTGACGACCAACAACACCGGCGGGTGGATGCTGACGACCATGACGTACAGCATGGGCGGCCGCATCCAGTCCGCCGACGGCACCAAGTCCGAGGTCGGTGAGGCGACCCAGGAGGCGCTCCAGCTCCTGCACGACATGCGCTGGGAGGACGACTCCATGGGCAGCCAGTTCCTCTACGACCAGGACCAGGCTCGCAAGGAGTTCGCCGCCGGCAAGATCGGCATGATCATGCAGGCGCCCGACGCGTACCACCACGCGATCTTCAACTACGGCATGGACCCGGCCGACTACGGAGAGGGCGAGCTCCCGCAGGCCAACGGCGTCAACGGCACCCTCACGGGCGGCACGCTGAAGCTGTTCAACACGAAGGCGACGCCCAACCAGCTGTTCGCGGCGCTCAAGTGGATCAAGTACTACGACTTCGACCAGTACTACAACCAGGAGCTCGCCGTCGCGAACGCGAAGGCCACCGCGGCGTCCAAGAGCCCCGTCGGGATGCCGGGACTCCCGCCCGTCGCCCCCGAGATCGACCAGCGCTACCTGGGCTGGATCGCCGACTCGATCAACGTCCCCCGCGACCAGTTCAGCGGCTACGTCGACTCGACGCTCGACCTCATCCCCGAGCCGGTCAACGCGACGCAGCAGATCTATGCGGCGCTCGACCCGGTCGTGCAGAAGATCCTGACGGACGAGAACGCGGATGTCGCCGCCGCGGTGAAGGATGCGTCGGCCACCGTCGACATGCTCACCGCGCAGGCGTCGCGGTAGAGCGCACGGGGGTGGCGGATGCCGCATCCGCCACCCTCTCCGCGCGATCCTTCGTCCACAGTTCTCACGTCGCACGAAACGGGGGCCGTCATGGTGACCGCCATTCCAGAGATCTCCCTTCCGCCCGCACCGCCCGCACCGCGGGCGCGGCGGCCCTTCGCCCGGCGAGCTAGAAAGTGGCTCCGCTCCGGCGGCCTGACCGCGGTGCTGTTCGCGGTGCCGATCGTGCTGGCCTTCCTCTACTTCTCGTGGGGGCCCATCGTCCAGGGCATCGTCCTCAGCTTCCAGAAGACCAACATGGTCGCGCCCTCCGAGTGGGTCGGCTGGATCAACTTCGAGTACGTCCTGAGCGATCCGGGCCTGCCGCAGGCAGCGCTCAACACGGCGTACTTCGCGCTGCTCGCGCTGATCTTCGGCTTCCCCGTGCCGATCTTCCTCGCCGTCATGATCAACGAGCTGCGTCGCTACGACGGCCTCTACAACGCCCTGGCCTACCTCCCCGCCGTCGTGCCGCCCGTGGCGGCGATCCTGCTCTGGAAGTTCTTCTTCGAGCCGGGGCCCGACGGGATCTTCAACACGATCCTCGGCTGGGTGGGGCTCGGCCCGTTCCCCTGGCTCAACTCCGAGGCGATGGCGATGCCCTCGATCGTGCTCTACGCGACCTGGGCGGGGGCGGGCGCGACGGCGATCATCTATATCGCGGCCCTCAACACGGTGCGCACAGAGCTCTACGAGGCGGCGGAGATCGACGGCGCCGGCATCTGGTCGCGCATCTGGCACATCACGATCCCCCAGCTGCGCGGGGTCATCCTCGTCATGATGCTCCTGCAGTTGATCGGCACGTTCCAGCTGTTCACGGAGCCGTTCCTGTTCACGGGAGGCGGTCCCAACAACGCGACGCAGACGATCCTGCTCAAGATCTACAACTACGCCTTCGTCTACGGCGACTACGGCGCGGCGACGGCGCTGAGCGTCATCCTCGCGGCGTTCCTCGCGGTCCTCTCGCTCGTGTACTACTACGCCACGAAGAAGTGGAGCACCTCGTCATGACCGTGTTCGAACACGCCGAGGCCGCGATCGCCGCACCGACGACCCGGACGATCACGACGCACACCGCGAAGCGGCCGCGCCGCGTGCAGCCGGCGAAGGAGCGGGGCGTCATCTCGGTCGGAGACCGCAAGCGCAGGACCGTGCGCGTGTGGCTGTGGATCATCCAGGCCCTCACCCTCGTCGGGCTCGTCTTCGCGGGGCTCGGCCCGCTCGCATGGTCGGCGAAGGCAGCGATCTCGGACAGCTACGCGATCATCACCGACCCGATGGGCATCTGGTTCACCCCCAACGAGTGGGGCAACCTCATCGCCGCCTGGAACGCGGGCCAGATCGGACCGGCCCTCGGCAACACGGTCGCGCTCGCGGTCGGCTCGACCGTCGTCACGCTCTTCGTCTGCACCACGGGCGCCTACCTGCTCAGCGCGCTGCGGCCGCGCTGGGGCAAGGTGCTCTCGGCCGCGATCCTCGCGACGCTGTTCCTCCCCGGCGTGATCTCGCTCGTCCCGCTGTACCTGACGATCCTGAATCTGCCCGTGCTGAACGTGAGTCTCATCAACACGTATTGGGCGGTGTGGCTCCCCGCAGGCGCGAGCGCCTTCAACGTCCTGATCCTCAAGCAGTTCTTCGACTCGATCCCTCGCGAGCTCGTCGAGGCCGCGCGCATCGACGGAGCAGGCCCCGTGCGGGTCTTCGCGACGATCATCCTGCCGCTGTCGCGGCCCATCCTCGGGGTCGTGGCGCTGCTGACGATCGTCGCGTCGTGGAAGGACTTCCTCTGGCCGATGCTCGTGCTGCCGGACTCGGCGCTGCAGCCCGTGTCGGTCGCGCTGCCGCATCTGGCCAAGGGCTCGACGCCGTTCGCGGTGCAGATGGCCGCCGTGTTCCTGTCGATCATCATCCCCATCGTGCTGTTCCTGGTCTTCCAGAAGCAGTTCCTCCGCGGGGTGGGAACGGCCGGGGGCGTCAAGGGATGAGAGGCCTGCGCATGCAGCGCGTGCTCGTGACGGGCGCGGCGGGACGCATCGGGACGGTCGCCTGCGCGCTCCTCGCGGAGCACGGCGCCCGCGTGACGGCGCTCAGCGACGTCGCGCCACCCGCCGGCTTCCCCGCCGATCGCGTCGTCGTCGGCGACACCCGCAGCGAGGCGGATGTCGCGGCCGCCCTCGAGGGCGCCGACCTCGTCGTCCACCTCGCCGCGCGGCCGCACCGCACCGCCGGCACGCCCTACGAGGTGTACACGACCAACGTCGTCTCGACGTTCAACGTCCTCGCGCAGGCGGCGGGCCGCGGCATCCGGCGCGCCGTCGTCGCGGGGAGCATCAACGCGTACGGACTGCCGCAGAACGACCACGACCTGATCCCCGCGTACTTCCCGATCGACGAGCACATCCCGCGCGACATCAGCGACTGGTACTCGCTCTCCAAGCACAACGACGAGAGCGCCTCCCGCATGGTGTGGCGGCACTGGGGCATGGACGTCGTGACGCTGCGCTTCCCGCACGTCAACAGCGCGGCGGCGCTCGCGCAGGTGGCGCAGACCCATGCGGACGACCCCCGCTCGGGCCTGCGCGAAGCATGGTCCTACCTCGACACGCGGGATGCCGCGCGCGCGATTGCGCTCGGCCTGATCGCATCGACGACGGGCGCGCACGCGCTCTTCCTCGCCGCGCGCACCACGAGCGCGCCGTATCGTACGGAGGACCTGCTCGACGTCTTCGCGCCCGACGCGCCCCGGCTGCGGCGCTTCCCCGGACGCGAAGTGCCCATGGACCTGGTTCCGAGCCAGGTGCTCCTCGGCTTCGAGGCGCACCACGAGCTCGAGCTGCCCACTCTCGACCTGCCTGGAGGACTCGCAGGATGACCGACGACACCGCTCAGCCGCACCCCGCCTTCGCCGCGCCGTGGGCATCCCGCGAGGACGTCCGCATCACCTCGGTGCGGGCGATCGCGACCGCCCCCGATGGGACGGCGCTCGTGGTCGTGCGCATCGACACGAACGTCCCGGGTCTGTACGGACTCGGCTGCGCGACCTTCACGCAGCGGTGGAAGGCCGTCAAGACATTCGTCGAGGAGCACCTGGCGCGCCTGTTGATCGGGCGCTATCCGGGCGACATCAACGACCTCGTGCGGCTCGCCGCGTTCAGCGGCTACTGGCGCGGAGGACCCGTCACGAACAACGCGATCTCCGGCATCGACCAGGCGCTGTGGGACATCGCGGGCAAGCGCGCGGGCCTGCCCGTGTACGAGCTGCTCGGCGGCAAGGTGCGCGCGGCGGCCGACACCTACCTGCACG
This sequence comes from Microbacterium ulmi, assembly GCF_011759705.1. GTDB lineage: Bacteria > Actinomycetota > Actinomycetes > Actinomycetales > Microbacteriaceae > Microbacterium > Microbacterium ulmi. The sequence continues at coordinate 1,860,071 of NZ_JAAOZF010000001.1, forward strand.
CTTCCGGGCGCACGCCGAGCGAAGCCATCGATCACGCGCACGAGCTCGTCGCGCAGGGGCTGCGGCACATCCGGCTGCAGATCTCCACGCCGGGCGGCGGAGGCTACGGCGCGCCCGCTGTGCCCACGGAGTATCCCGACGCGCCGTACGGCAACGGCTGGAGCGCGCGCGACTACCTCCGGCGCACGCCCGCCCTGTTCGAGGCGGCGCGCTCCGCGCTCCCCTATCACATCGAGCTCCTGCACGATGTGCACTCGCGTCTCACGCCGAAGGATGCCGTGTGGCTCGCGCGCGCGCTCGAGCCGTACCGGCTGTTCTTCCTGGAGGACGTTCTCCCTCCCGAGCACTGGGACCGACTGCCGGAGGTGCGCGCCGCGAGCCCTGTCCCGATCGCGGTCGGCGAGCTCACGACGTCGCTGACCGACGCCGTCCGCCTCGTGCGCGACGGAGGCGTCGACTTCATCCGCTGCCACGTCTCGGACATCGGCGGGCTGACCCCCGCCCGCAAGATCGCGGATCTCGCCGAGCTGACGGGCGTGAAGACGGCGTGGCACGGTCCCGGCGACACGTCCCCCATCGGCGCGGCGGCGAACGTCGCGCTCGACGTGACGTCCGCGGCCTTCGGCATCCAGGAGGGGCACGTCTACTCCGAGGCCACGCACGAGGTGTTTCCCGGTACGCTCCGCATCATCGACGGCTGGCTGACGCCCAACGACGCCCCCGGCTGGGGGATCGACCTCGACGAGGCGGCGGCCGCTCGGCACCCGGCCGACCTGTCCGGGCACGACGAGTGGGCTGCGGGCGTGCGTCGCCCCGATGGAGCGTTGGAGGCGCCGTGACATACTCGCTGGAACCCGCTCCCGTCGGGTCGGTGCGGGCGCGGTCGGCGCGCGTGCGGACGCCGCTGTCGAGCCCCTCCCAGGTGGGCGCGAACCAGTACGACCTCGGCTCCTTCAACGAGGCGACGATCATCGAGACGATCCGCCGTGCGGGCACGATCAGCCGCACGGAGATCGCGGAGCGTACGGGGCTCACGCAGCAGTCGGTCTCGCGCATCCTCCGGCTGCTGCTGGAACGCGGGCTCCTGGCGGAGGGGGCGTCGGAGCGGACCGAGCGGCTCGGGAAGCCCCGGACGCCCGTGCGCCTGAGACCCGAGGCCGGGCACGCCGTCGGCGTCGTGGTCGACCCCGAGATCGTCTCGTCCGTGCTCGCCGACCTCGACGGCCGGGTCGTCGCCCGCCGGAGCGTGCGCCTCGGGCCGGGGACGTCTCCCGACGACCTCGTCGCGATCATCGCGGACGGTGTCGAGGAGCTCGTCGCCGAGTCGGACGTCGACCCCGCGACGTTCCTCGGCGTCGGCGTCGCCGTGCCGGGCCCCATCACGACAGACGGCACCCTGCTGAACCTTCCGCTGTCGGAGGCCTGGCGCAACGTGCCCCTGCGGGCGCGGCTCGCCGAGCGCCTCGCGTGGCCCGTGCTCGTCGAGAAGGACGGCGTCGCAGCGGCGACGGGCGAGCGCTGGATCGGGCGCGCGAACCGCTCGGACGACTTCGTCTACGTGTACTTCGGCACGGGCATCGGGTCGGGGCTCATCCTCAGCGGCGAGGCCTACCGGGGCACGAGCGCCAACGCCGGCGAGTTCGGCCAGCTGTGCGCCATCCGGATCGGCCGCGTCAGCGAGACAGGCGCGCCTCAGCTGGTGAGGGAGTGCAACCCGACGGCGTCGCTCCCGGAGATCGCCCGCGAGCGCGGGTATGCGGGATCGGCGCAGACGTACCGCGAGTTCTGCGCCGAGATCGGCGCGGGCGACGCCGCAGCCGTCGCCGCGGCGGAGCAGATCGCCGACGTCATCGCACAGGGGGCCGTCGCGCTGATCGACCTGCTCGACCTTCCGCTCGTCGTGATCGGCGGGCCTGTCTTCGAGCCGGAGATCGCACCCATCGTGCTGTCGAGGGTCGAGCATGCCGTCAACGACTTCCCGACGGCGCGCATGGCCCGCACTGTCGTCGTCGAGCGCTCGCTGCTGCAAGCCGAGGCGGCTGCGATCGGAGCGGCGTCGATGATCTTCCACGCCTCCTTCGCGCCGTCCGTCCGCGGCATCCAGAGGCCTGCCAGCCTTGCCTGACGCCGTCGTCGCCCCTCCCGCCCGCTCGGCGACGGCCGCGCGGTCCTCGCTCTGCGCCCTGCGCTCGCCGGGGGAGCGCATCAGCGTGGCAGTCGACTCCCTCGGTGCGCGCATCGCGTCGATCGTGCACGTCGCGAGCGGCCGGGAGTTCCTGCTGCGCACGCCCTGGGCCGACGAGGAGCTCGCGCACGCGACCGCGTCCGCCGACTCGAGCTTCGAGTGGCACCGCCGCTACGCGGGGGGCTGGCATACGCTCATCCCGCACGCGGGCGATGCCGTCCGCATCGACGGCGTGGAGCATCCCTTCCACGGCGAGGCCGCGTGGCGTCGCTGGCGCGTCGTCGAGCAGTCGGCCGCCGAGCTGCGCGTCGAGGTGAGCCTGCGCACGGCGCCGCTGCTGCTCTCGCGCCGCATCCGGGTGACCGACGACGGCGTGCGCGTCCTCCAGCGGGTGCGCAACACGTCTCGCGAGCCCGTCGCGTTCTCCTGGACCGAGCACCCGGCGCTGAGCGAGACCGTCATCGGGCCGCGGGCACGGATGTCGCTCGACGGCGCACCCGTCGACGTGGCGTTCCCGCATGCCGACGCGTCCGGATCCGCGTTCGCGGAGCTGCCGGTCCCGGGACGCGGCGACGTCGCGATCCGCAATCCCGACACGGGCGCCGCCGTGCGTCTGCGATGGGATGCCGCGGCCCTCCCGTTCCTGTACGTGTGGCAGGAGCACCGCACGCCGGGGTTCCCGTGGTGGGGCGCCGTCGACACTATCGGGATCGAGCCGGCCTCACGGCCGTACGACGGCGCGGAGGACGAGCTGGGGCCCCTCGTCGTCGAGGGCAGCGGGGAGCTGTCTCTCGAGTTCGCACTCGACGTCGAGGTCGACGTCGACGTCGGGGCCCAGGACGACGTCGAGGCAGGGACCGAGGCCGAGGTCGCCGAGCCGCCGCGGTAGCGCCGCGCGTCGACGTCCCGGGGGACAGGCCGGGCGACGAGGTCGCGGCGCCCGCCGATCGCAGCGCGGCGACGGCCCGCGGACGCGGACGTCAGCCGCGCAGTCCCCCCGGTGCGTCCCCGAGCGGCACGGGCGCGGGACGGGCAGGTGCGCTGAGGATCGGCAGGGTCGTGCCCGCGTCGGCCGCAGCGTGGAGCGAGGTCATGACCTCGAGCACGTGGAACGCGAGCTCGGCGCTCGCGCGGGGCAGCGCACCCGGCGGGGTCAGGGCGAGGTCGGCGACGCCGAACCCGCGCGCGGCGTCGCGATAGCCGGCACTCGGGGGCAGGGTCTCCCACTCTCCGCCGAGACGATGGATGCGCACGTCGCCGTCGAAGCCGTTCGGGTCGGGCACCGCGAGCGAGCCAGACTCGCCGTGCACCTCGATGCTCGAGGCGCGGGTCGCGACGGCGTCGAAGCTCATCACGAGCGTGGACAGCGCGCCGGACGCATGCCGCAGGACGCCCGTGACATGCGTGTCGACGTCGACGGGGACGACGGATCCCGCGCGAGGGCCGCTGCCGATGACGCGCGTCACGCGGGTGCGGCTCGCCGACGCCATGACGCTCTCGACGGGCCCGAGGAGCGTCACGAGCGCCGTCACATAGTAGGGGCCCATGTCCAGCACGGGTCCGCCGCCGGGCTGGTAGTAGAAGTCGGGGTTCGGGTGCCAGCGCTCGTGCCCGGGCGTCACCATCGTGGCGGTCGCGGCGATGGGCCTCCCGATGAGCCCGTCGTCGATCGCTCTGCGGGACGTCTGGATGCCGGTGCCGAGCACCGTGTCGGGCGCGCAGCCGGCGTGCACCCCGGCATCCGCCGCGGCGTCCAGGAGTCCGCGCGCCTGCGCCATCGTCGCGGTGAGCGGCTTCTCGCCGTAGAGGTGCTTGCCCGCGGCGAGCGCCCGCATCCCGATCTCCGCGTGCGCGGCGGGAATCGTGAGATTGAGGACGAGGTCGACGTCCGGGTCGGTGACGAGATCGTCGACGGACAGTGCGCGGACGCCCTCGTCGCCCGCGACGGCGCGTGCGCGGTCGCGGTCGAGGTCGGCGACCGCGACGAGCCTCACGGCGTCGAGCCTGCGGAAGGTGCGCAGGTAAGCGCCGGAGATCGCGCCGACGCCGACGATGCCGATGCGCAGGCGGTCCGCAGAGTCGTTCACGAGCGGCTGGCCCATAGGATCCCTCGTTCGATGACGGTGCGCACGGGAGGCGAGGCGAGCGTGCGCAGGTCGTGGCCAGGCGTTGCGACGAAGATGCGCCCGCGGCCCCACTGGCGCGTCCACACGGCGGGCGAGACCACGGGGCGCGCCCACGCGTCGAAGTCCCGCGCGGCGATCGTCGTGGTCGCGAGCACGTCGTTGGCGGCATCGCTCACGACCCAGTACTGCTCGGTCGTGAGGGTGAAGTCGTCGATGCCCCGGACGATGGGATGATCGCGCTTGGCGGGGTCGATGCGGACGGTGTAGTCGACGAAGCAGTCCGTGCCGTCGTGCGGCAGCTCTTCGGGACGCGCCTTGGCCGGGTGGTCGACGAACTGCCCTCCGACGAGCTGCAGGTACTCGACACGACCGCGATACGAGTCGGCGATCCCGCCGTGCCAGCCTGCCAGCCCCGTTCCCGCTCGGACGGCGCCGATGAGGCCCGTGAGCTCCTCGTCGGCGATCGTGTTCATCGTGTTGCACTGCACGATCACGTCGACCCCGGCCATGGCATCGGCATCCGCGTACACGGCCGTCGCGTCTTCGACCCGCACGGCGAAGCCGTGATCGCGCAGGAACGCGAGGAAGGAGTCGGTCGCCTCGACGGGGGAGTGGCCGTCCCAGCCGCCGCGCACGACGAGTGCGGTGCGGGAGGTGGTGTCAGTCATCGTCGCTCCTCGGACAGAAGATGTTGCGCAACACTGCGACGGAGCATTCGATCACTGTCCGATTGTTTCAACGGAGTCCGGCGCGCTCAAGGGTCTTTACGACAGGTTATTGCGCAAATCGATGCGTCCGCGCGATAGCATGCCGTCATGTCCGATGACCCGCGTCGGCGACCGACGCTCGCTCAGATCGCCCGGCTCGCCCACACGAGCGTCCCCACCGTCTCGAAGGTGCTCAACGGGCGCAGCGACGTCTCGGGCTCCACCCGCGTGCGGGTCATGAGCGTCGCAGCAGGACTGGGATACCGCGCCCCCGGCATCCGCAAGCACACCGGCGAACCTCTCACGGGCCTCATCGACCTCGTGCTGAGCGGAGTCGAAGGCACGTGGGCCAACCGTGCCCTGAGCGGAGTCGAGCGCGCCGCGTTCGAGGCGGGGCTCGACGTCGTGATCACGCTCGCAGGGTCGGACGGCGACGAGTGGCTCGCGCGGCTGCTCGCACGCGGGTCGCAGGGCGCGGTGCTCGCGCTCGTGCCGGCGACCCCCGATCAGCTCGCGATCCTCGAGGCGGCACGCATCCCGGTCGTGCTGCTCGATCCCGTCATGCAGCCTCCCGCCCACGTCGCAAGCGTCGGGGCGACGAACTGGGCGGGCGGTCGCGCCGCCGCGCAGCACCTCGTCGAGCTGGGGCACACGCGCTTCGCCGTCGTCGGCGGCAGGCACGAGCACCTGTACAGCCAGGCGCGCATCGACGGCTTCCGCTCCACCGTGCGCGCCGCCGGCTTCGACCTCCCCGACGACTTCGTCGTGCACGCGCAATGGCAGCGCGAGGAGGCCGCGCGGGTCGCGGGGCCGCTCTTCGCGGCGGCCGATCGGCCGACGGCGGTCTTCGCGTGCTCCGACGGCATGGCGCTCGGCGTGCTGGACGCCGCGCGGGCGGCCGGTCTCGATGTTCCGCGCGATCTGAGCGTCATCGGATTCGACGACCTCCCGGAGGCCTCGTGGGCGCAGCCGCAGCTCACGACGGTGCGGCAGTCGGTCACGCAGATGGGGGCGGCGGCGCTGCGGATGCTGTTGCGACTGCGCGCGACCGACCATGCGACGGCGCCGCGCGAGGAGCTCGCGACGGAGCTGATCGTCCGGTCGTCGACGGGGGGTCCGCCGGCCTGAGCCGCACCTGGGCGGGCGCTGCGACTCGGCCGCACCTGGGCGGGCGCTGCGACTCGGCCGCACCTGGGCGGGCGCCGCGACGGCCACGCGGCGCCTCGCGAGCGGGGACGACACGGGCCGGGCGGGTGCCCGTGTCCGCCGCCCGCGATGTCTGCGCCCCGGAGTCAGTGCACGGTCAGGACGGCGAGCCGCTGCGTCGCGCGCGTCATCGCGACGTACCGATCGACCGCCCCCTCGATGCCCGCGCCGAACGAGTCGGGATCGACGAGCACGACGAGGTCGAACTCGAGCCCCTTCGCGGTCTCGGGCGTGAGCGACCTCACGCGCGGCCGCTCGGCGAAGCCCGGGTCGCCGATGACGCACGCCGTGCCCTCCCCGTGCTCGGCGAGCCAGTCGTCGAGGATCGCATCGCGGTCGGACACCGGCCCGTGCAGGACAGGGATGCCGCTGCCGCGGATCGACGTCGGCACGTTCGCGTCGGGAAGCGCCGCGCGGATGACGGGCTCCGCCTCGGCCATGACCTCCGTGGGGGTGCGGTAGTTGACGCTCAGCGACGCGATCGCGGCGCGGGGGAGCCCGATGCGCTGGAGCCGCTCCTGCCACGACTCCGTGAACCCGTGCCGCGCCTGTGCCCGGTCTCCCACGATCGTGAAGCTGCGCGACGGGCACCGGCGCAGCAGCATCTGCCACTCGGCATCGGTCAGCTCCTGGGCTTCGTCGACGATGACGTGGGCGAACGGGCCGGCGAGCACGTCGGGGTCGGCGCCCGGCAGCGCCGCGTCGTCGACAAGGCTGTTCTCGGCATCCTGGCCGCGCAGGATCGACATGACGAGCATCTCCGAGTCGTCGGCCGCGATGAGGTGGTCGACGACGCGCGACCGCTCCTCCCGCTCTGCGGCGAGGGCGACGGCGCGGCGCCGCCGCAGCAGTGCCGCCCCCGGGTCGCCGACGCGCTGACGGGCGGCGTCGAGCAGGGGCAGGTCCGAGACGGTCCACGCGTGCGGGTCGTCGCGCTGCAGCATCCGCACGTCGTCGCCGCTCAGCCCGGGGGCGCAGCGCTGCAGGAACGCGGGCGACGTCCACAGCTGCGCGACGAGGGCGGCGGGGTCCAGGAGCGGCCACGCCGCGGCGAACGCGTGCGTCAGCTCCTCGTTCTGCGCGAGCGCCCTGCGGAACAGGGTCGCAGGGACCCCGTCGCGCTGGTCGGCCAGGATGTCGAGCAGCGTCTGCCAGATCTGATCCCGTGCGTCGTTGTGCGCCGCGCCCGGCTCCGGCGAGTCGAACGCCTCCGCCCAGTCGGCGGCCGTGAGACGGATGTCGGACCACGGCGTCTCGACGATCAGATCGCCCGACGGCGGCCGCTCGTAGAGCGCGACGGCTCGTCCGATGGCCGACGTCACCTCGGGCGACGCCTTCAGCCGCCCGGCATCCGGGTTCGTCTCGCTCCTCGCGGACGCGCCCTCGGCGACCAGGTCGCGCAGCGTGCAGATCTGCACGCTCTCCTCCCCGAGCCCCGGGAGGATGTCCTCGACGTACGCGAGATACGCGGGACTCGGCCCGACGAACAGCACCCCGCCTCCGCCGCGCGCGAGCCGCGGCTCGGAGTACAGGAGGTACGCGGCACGGTGCAGCGCGACGACGGTCTTCCCCGTGCCGGGGCCGCCGTCGACCACGAGCGCGCCGCGGGATCCTGCGCGGATGATCGCGTCCTGGTCGGCCTGGATCGTGCCGAGCACGTCGCGCATCTGCGGCGAGCGGCTCGCCCCGAGGCTCGCGATGAAGGCCGACTGGTCGTCGAGGGCGGCGGGGGACCGCATCCCCTCCGCTGTGAAGGCCTCGTCCCAGTAGTCGCTCACGCGGCCGCCGGTCCAGCGATACCTGCGGCGCCTCGCGAGCCCCATCGGATGCGCGAGGGTCGCCGCGAAGAACGGCTCCGCCGCGGGCGCACGCCAGTCGACCAGCAGACGGCGGCCGTCGCGATCGGTGAGGCCGAAGCGGCCGATGTACACGGGGTCGCTCCCGTCGGCGGGCTCGATGCGGCCGAGGCACAGGTCCATGCCGAAGCGGCGCAGCGCGCGCAGGCGTGCCGTCAGCTGATGGATCTCGATGTCGCGGTCCATCGCCGCCTGTCCTTCTCCGCCCTCCCGCATCCGCACCGCGTCGACCCGGTTCGACAGGGCCGCGATCGTGTCTTCGAGGGTCGCGGCGATCGCCGCGAGATGGCGCTCGTCGTCGGCGATCAGCGCGGGGTCGGCCTTCGCGGCGAGGCGGTCCGGGAGGTCGAACACGCGAGTGCTCAAGGGGGTCACGTCGTCAGCTCCGATCTGAGGCTCGTGGCCGTCGGGTTCGCGGCCGACCAGTATGCGCCTCCGAGGGGGCCTTGCGGCAAGGCCCCCTCCCGGCGATATCCTGAAAGTGGAAAGACGCGTCCGAGCAGCGTCCACGTCCGAGCAGCGTCCGCACGGCGGGCACCGGCTCCGTGACGCGCGGACGCAGTGCGCGGGCGTCACGTCCGGCCGCGGCGTGAGGGCGCAGTTCGCAATGCGCGAGCGCGACGTCTCAGTGGCCCGGAGCGCTGGGCCGCCCCTCACCCGTCTCGCCCGACAGCGACCGCGTGATGAGCTCGCGCGCGGCCTCGGAGATCCGTTCGCGGCCGTTGCGCGCCCGCTCGCGCAGCCGGCGGAACGCCTCGTCCATGTCGACGTTCTCGGAGTGCGCGATGATCCCCTTCGCCTGCTCGATGAGCACGCGGCTGTCGAGCGCGCGCTGGAGCTGATCGCGCGAGATCGTCCGGTCCTTGAGCGCGCGTTCATGCAGGATGCTGATCGTCGCGACGTCCGCGAGCCCTTGAGCGGCCTTGCCGTCCTCCTCCGAGGCCGGGCGGTCGTGGTCGTAGAAGAGGTTGAGCGATCCGAGCCGATCGGCTCGCAGGCGCATGGGCACCGCGAGCACAGACTCGTAGCCGAGCTCCCGGACGGACGTCGCGAACTGCGGCCACCGCGCGTAGATCGAGGCCCATCCGTGCGCTGCGACGATCGCGCCCGTGCGGTACGCGTCGACGCACGGCCCTTCGTCCGCCGCGAGCTGCATGAGGCTGATGAGGTGGCTTCGCTCGCTGGATGCCGCGACCACCTCGAGCCGTCCCTCCGCGCCCGCGAGGAGGATGCCGGCATCCGTCGCCGCGAGCAGGTCACGGCTCAGCTCCGAGAGCGTGCTGAGCAGATCGACGACGTCGTAGTCTGCCACGAGCGTGTCGGCCAGATTCACGAACGCGTCGACGAGTCTCCCCTCGCGGCTCGCATCCATGTCGGCGCGATTCTACGGCGCAGCCCGCCTCTGCGACAGGTCACACGGTCTGGCGCTGCTGAAGGAGGGGGCAGTCGAACGGGTCGCGCTCGCCGAGCCCCACCCTGTTGATGTAGCGCGTCACGATCCGGTACGACTCCCACAGCCCCGTCTCGGTGTAGCGGACGCCCTGGTCGGCGCAGTACGCCCTGATGATCCCCGAGGCCCGCCGGAGGTGCGGGCGTGGCATCGAAGGGAACAGGTGGTGCTCGATCTGGTAGTTGAGCCCGCCCATCGCGACGTCCAGCAGTCGGCTTCCGCGGATGTTTCGGCTCATGAGCACCTGGCGCCGGAGGAACTCGACCTTGACCTCGGCGGGGACGAGCGGCATCCCCTTGTGGTTCGGTGCGAATGACAGGCCCATGTACAGCCCGAACAGCCCCAGCTGCACGGCCAGGAAGGTCGCCGCGATCCCCGGCGACAGCACGAGGAACACGAGCGCGAGGTAGCCGCCGAGACGGAACGCGAGCAGGCCGATCTCGACGGCGCGCCTGCGCAGCGGCTCCGGCGACAGCACTCGCCGCACGCTCGACGCATGCAGCGAGAGCCCCTCGAGCAGGAGGATCGGGAAGAACAGCGCACCCTGGTGGGCCATGAGCCACGCCACGGCGCTGCCGTAGCGCGTGACGCGGCGCTGGACCTGCTCGGGGGTGAACGCGATGACGGGCAGCTCGATGTCGGGGTCCGCGCCGATCTTGTTGGGATTCGCGTGATGGCGCGTGTGCTTGTGCTGCCACCAGCCGTAGCTCATCCCGACGAGCAGATCGCCGAGGAGGATCGAGATCCAGTCGTTCCACCGCCCCGACACGAAGATCTCGCGGTGCGCCGCGTCATGACCGAGCATCGCGATCTGCGTGAGGACGACAGCGAGCACCGCCGCCGTGAACAGCTGCCACCAGGTGTCGCCCACCAGGACGAACACCGCGACGACGGCGCCCAGCACGAGGGGCGCGCCGATGAGCTTGGTCCAGTAGTACCCGTAGCGGCGCCGCATGAGGCCGCTCGCCGTGATGATCCTCGACAGCTCCGTGTAACTGTTGGTCGCGCGCCCAGCGCGCACGGCACCCGTCGCGGGTGCGGTCTGTGTGAGATCGCCTGCCATGATCCGCCCCGATCGCTCCCGGTCGCGCGAACACGCGAACCGCGGATGTCGGGGTCTGGGACATCGGCTTCAGCGTATCGCTCGGGCGACGCTGCGGGGCGTGCTTCGCAGGAGCTTCACAGCGCGACGCGCGGCCGTGGAGGGCCCGCGCCGCACGGGAGGATGACGGTCGCCGCAGACGAATCGCACGCGGAGGGCGAGATCGACGGCGAAACACGATAGTCTGTCTGAGGAGTCGGCAATCGCGGGCTCCGGGTCATCGTCACAACCGTAGACTTTCTCCGCTCAATCTGCAGCGTTCCGCGCCATCGCGCTTCGGGCTGGTTGCCCCAGGAATCGAATTCATCTCATCTCTTCCCCGACTGTTCGCGTGAACACCCCGCGTACACTCCCCGCTCGCGCATCCGCGCCTGCGGCCCTCTCTTCCGTGCCGGCGTCGTCGGCCCGGATCCAGGGGCGGCGTTCGCCGTCCCATATCTAGAAAGAAGGAATCCATGGCTTTTGGAACCGTGAAGTGGTTCAACGCGGAGAAGGGGTTCGGTTTCATCGAGCCCGAGGACGGGACGCCCGACGTGTTCGCCCACTTCAGCGCGATCGAGGGGAACGGCTACCGTTCGCTCGAAGAGGCGCAGCGCGTCGAGTTCGACGTCGAGCGCGGACCGAAGGGTCCTCAGGCTTCGCGTATCCGCGCAGTCTGATCGTCACCGCACACAACACGCCGTGGGGCTGCATTCCGGTCCGCCCCACGGCGTTCGCGTGCCCGCAACCTGTGCATCGGCCTCGCATACCGCGCGCGGCATCCGCTCGCGCGTAGAGTCGCGAATGAGGGCGGCCGCCGGCCGCTTCTTCCACCACAGTCTGGCTCTCGGGTCTTTCTGCCGACCCGAGGAGCAGCCATGACCACTCCTGTCGTCGCATCCACACTCGGCCCTGTCCGCCAGACGTATGCCGGGACGGGCGACTTCCCGCCCGTCGCACGCGCGTACACGCAGGTCTCGCAGGTCGTGAGGGAGACGGGGCTGCTCCAGCGCACCCCGTGGTTCTACCTCGCCGTCGGCACGGCGATCGTGCTCGCGCTCGGCGGCGTCGTCACGGGATTCGTCCTGCTCGGCGACAGCTGGTTCCAGCTGCTCATGGCGGGCGCGCTCGGCATCCTGCTCACGCAGGCCGCCTTCCTCTCCCACGAGGCCGCGCACCGTCAGATCCTCTCGACCGGACCCGCCAACGACCGGCTCGCCCGCTTCATCGGGGCCGGCATCGTCGGCATGAGCTACTCGTGGTGGGACTCGAAGCACTCGCGCCACCACGCCAACCCGAACCGCGTCGGGCGCGACCCCGACATCGAGGTCGACACGATCTCGTTCCTCGACGAGGACGCCGCGAAGGCGCGGGGCCTTCGCCGGCTCATCACGCGCAAGCAGGGGTGGCTGTTCTTCCCCCTGCTGACGCTCGAAGGCCTCAACCTGCACTTCCTCGGCATCCGTCACCTGCTCTTCTCGAAGGAGGAGATCAAGGGCCGCTGGCTCGAGCTGTCGCTCGTGATCCTGCGCCTCGCGGTCGTCATCGTGCCGGTCTTCGTGTTCCTGCCGCTCGGCATGGCGTTCGCGTTCCTCGGTGTGCAGCTGGCCGTCTTCGGCGTGTACATGGGCGCGTCCTTCGCCCCGAACCACAAGGGGATGCCGATCATCGCGCACGACGCGAAGCTCGACTTCTTCAGCAAGCAGGTCCGCACGTCGCGCAACGTCCGCGGCGGATGGTGGGCGACGTGGCTCATGGGCGGGCTCAACTACCAGGTCGAGCACCACCTCTTCCCCAGCATGGCCCGGCCGCACCTCTCGAAGGCCCGCGAGATCGTGCGCGACTACTGCGCGACGCTCGACGTCCCCTACACCGAGACGAGCCTCGTGAAGTCGTACGCGATCGTCATCGACTACCTCAACCGCGTGGGCCTCGCCGCCCGCGACCCCTTCGACTGCCCCGTGTCGGCGCAGTACCGGCGCGTCTGAGCCGCGACCCTAGGCTGCGGGCTCCGGCGCCGCCGCGGCATCCATTCCCCACTCGACCGCGAGCTCGACGCCGCGCAGCTGCGCGAGGCCCTTCAGACGGCCGATGAGCGAGTAGCCGGGGTTCGTGCGGCGCTGCAGGTCGTCGAGCAGCGTGTGGCCGTGATCGGGGCGCATCGGGATGACGGCGGCGGCATCGCCGGCGGCCGCGCGTCGGCGCTCTTCGAGCACGAGCTCGCGGACGACCGCGACCATGTCGCTCCGGCCGTCGATGTGGCCGTCCTCGTAGAAGCTCTTGCCGTCGGCCTCGATCGTGACATTGCGCAGGTGTGCGAAGTGGATGCGATCCGCAAAGCGCCGCGTCATCTCGACGACGTCGTTCGTCGGCACGGATCCGTAGGAGCCGATGCACATCGTGAGGCCGTTCGCGGGAGACGGCGCGGCATCCAGAAGCCACTGCGCGTCGTCGGCGTCCGACACGACGCGGGGCAGTCCGAACAGCGGCCGCGGCGGATCGTCGGGGTGGATCGCGAGCCGGACGCCCGCGTCCTCCGCCGCGGGAACGACGTCGCGCAGGAACGCCCCGAGGCTGCCGCGGAGGTCGTCGGCGGTCATCCCGTCGTAGCGTGCGAGCCCCGCGCGCAGCGAGTCGAGGTCGTACGACTCCTCCGATCCCGGAAGACCCCGGATGACGGTGCCGGCGAGCACGGAGAGCGCGTCCGCGTCGAGGCTCTCGTACAGCGCGCGCGCACGCGCGAGCTCGTCGGCCGTGTAGTCGGCCTCCGCGTTCGCGCGGTGCAGGACGAACACGTCGAACGCGGCGTGCTCGATGAAGTCGAACCGCAGCGCATAGCCGCCCGTCGGAAGCGCCCAGCGCAGGTCGGTGCGGGCCCAGTCGATGACGGGCATGAAGTTGTAGCAGACCGTCTGCAGTCCGGCTTCGCCCAGGTTGCGCAGCGATTGCGCGTAGTTCGCGACGGCGCGGTCGCGCTCGGGGCCGCCCCACTTGACGTGCTCGTGCACCGGCACCGACTCGACGACCGACCACGTCAGGCCCGCGGCCTCGATCTCGGCCTTGCGCGCACGGATCTCGTCGATCGGCCAGACCTCGCCGTTCGGGATGTGGTGCAGCGCCGTGACGATGCCCGTCGCGTCGGTCTGACGGATCTCGGCGAGGGTGATGGGGTCGTTCGGCCCGAACCAGCGCCAGGTGTGTTCCACGGTCTGCCTTTCGAGAGGGTGCGGGATGCCGCAGCCGGCCGCCCGTCCTCCACGACGATATGCCCGTACGTGCGGGCAGCGCCCGTCAGAGCGCCCCGAACAGCGTCAGGATGCCGCCGCCGACGGCGCCGACCACGACGACCGCCCACGCGGGGAGGCGGAACGAGACCAGCGACGCGAAGCACACGAGCGCGAGGCAGAAGGCCGCGGGGCTCGTGACCGCCGTCGTGAAGACGGGGTCGTACAGCGCCGCCGCGAGGACGCCGACGACGGCCGCGTTCGCGCCCCGCATGGCGGCTCGTGCCCACGGGCGTGCGCGGAGCGAGTCCCAGAACGGGAGGACGCCGACGAGCAGGAGCAGGCCAGGGAGGAAGATCGCGACGAGAGCGATCGCGGCCCCCGCGATGCCCCCCGGCCCGACGTCCGACAGCGCGCCGAGGTACGCGGCGAAGGTGAAGAGCGGCCCCGGCACGGCCTGCGCGAAGCCGTAGCCGGCGACGAACTCCTGCGCGCCGACCCAGCCGGGCTCGACGACTCCCGACTGCAGGAGGGGCAGCACGACGTGGCCTCCGCCGAAGACGAGCGCCCCCGCGCGGAAGAACGCGTCGAACAGATCGATCGCGCCGGATGCCGTCACCGCGGCGAGCAGCGGGAGACCCACGAGCAGCACGCCGAATGCCGCGAGACACAGGCCTCCGGCCGCGCGCGTGACCCCGAAGCGGAGGACTCCCGCCGTCTCGGCGGCCGATCCGCGGCAGAGCCACAGGCCTCCGACCGCGCCGAGCGCGATCGCGAGGAGCTGGCCCCACGATCCCGCGACGGCGACGACGCACACGGCGGCGACGAGCGCGATGCCGGCGCGGCGGCGGTCGGGCGTCAGGGTCTTCGCCATCCCCCAGACGGCCTGGGCGACGATCGCGACCGCCACGATCCCGAGACCCGCGAGGACTCCGCCGGCGACGTCGCCGCCGAGGAGCGTCGACCCGTACGCGAACGCGACCATGAGCACGGCCGAAGGGAGCGTGAACGCGACGAAGGCCGCGATCGCGCCCCACGCGCCGCCCCGCAGGAGCCCGAGCGCGAACCCGACCTGACTCGACGCGGGTCCGGGGAGGAACTGGCACAGCGCGACGACGTCGGCGTACTCGCGGTCGTCGAGCCAGCGCCGTCGCACGACGAGGTCTTCGCGGAAGTAGCCCAGGTGAGCGATCGGGCCGCCGAACGACGTGACGCCGAGCCGGAGGAACGCGAGGAACACCTCCGACGGGCCGCCCCGTCCCACGCGCGCCGCGGCATCCGTCCTCACACCGACATCCTTGCGCACGGGCGGCGCGGCGCGGCACTAGTCGTCTCGGGGGATCTCCCACAGCTGATAGCTCATGACGGACCCCGACGGGATGGGCACGTCCGGGTCGTCGCCGAGGTACATCGACTCCGACCCGATGATGCGGCCTGTCTCGGTCGACACCAGCAGCACGACGCGCTGATCCCCGCTCGCCCGGAGCGCGCCGAAGGCCATCGCATCGCGGCCCGCCCGATCGCGGGTCGTGCCGAGCAACTCGATGTCGTGGTGCTCGCGGAGGATCTCGAGAAGGCTGCCGTGCTGCTCGTTGGTGAGCGTCCACATCCCGAGGAGATCGTCGATGCCCGTGAGGACGTCGAATCCTGTGACGTCCGCCTGCCCCGTCAGCTCCTGGAAGACGCCGCGGTAGAAGTCGACGCCGCTGCCCTCCCTGGCCGTGGGGAACAGAAGCGGGCCGTCGGGTCCCTCGTAGGTGAGCGCCTCGGCGCCCATGTGGTCGTCGCGCAGGATCGTCCCGGGCGGCGAGAGGTCCTCGCGAGTCGGGATCTCACCCCCGTCGGTGCGGTACGGCTCGCCCGACTCCACGACGATGTGCGCCGTCATGGCGTCGGCATCCCACGTCATCGAGGTCACCTCGGGCGAGATGACGGCGCCCTTGTCGGGGCCGTCCATCATGACGTGCGAATACCAGGCGACCGTCGTCGCCTCCCGCAGGGGAACGGTGATGCCGTGCCCCTCAGCGAGCAGCGTCTGCGCCCGGTCGATCGCCTCGCCGCGGTCGAGGTCGCTCGCCGCGATCGCGAGCGGCCGCAGCCCCATCGCCGCTGCGGGGACCGAGGCCGTGAACGGGTTCGCGACGATGATGACGACGAGCGCGACGAGCGCGCCGGCGACGGCGGGCAGCGACAGCCCCCACGTCCACAGCCGTGAGCGGGCCGGCTCAGGCGCGTGCGCGCTCGTGATGCGGGCGAGGTCGGCTTCGGCCCGCGCCGACAGACCGCGGGGAGCGGGGGGATACGGGTTCGAGAGCGAGAGCAGCCGGTCCAGAGCCTCGTCCGTCGTCGCGGGTTCAGGCATTCGTCATCGCCTCCTTCCACGTCGTCGCGGGTGACGTCGGCCACGCGGCGCGCAGCGCCGCCTTCGCGCGGCTGACCCGCTTCCACACGGCCTGCTCGGAGCAGCCGAGGACGACCCCGACGTCGGCCGCCGAGAGCCCGTCCCAGTAGGTCAGCTGCAGCACCGTGCGGTGCGGGGCGGGGAGCCGCTCGAGCAGGGTGGTCAGCGTCTCCAGCTCCGGGTCGCCCTCTGAGGGCGCGCGGAGCACTTCGGCCTCCCGCGCGGCCCGTCGCTCGCGGTCGCTCCGGCGCATCTCGGCCTTCATGAGGTTCGACGCCGTGCGGAAGAGCCAGCCGACGGGATGCGGATGCGCGGGATCGAGCCGGCGATAGGCGAGCTCGAACGTCGACGCGGCGACGTCGTCGGCGGACGCGGATCCGAGTCGCCGGTCGACGTAGCGCCACACCGCCGCGTAGTGCGCGCGGAAGAACGCGTCGAAGCCGTCGTGCATGCGCTTGTCCACCGAACCCCAGGAGTACGTCCGGTCATGCTCTCACACCCCCGCTCTTCCGCGCGCCGACTGTCCACACCTCGCCCGCGCTCCGTCGTCTGGAGATGCGCGATGCGCATGGATCCTGACACCGCGTGCCGGACATGTCAGGATGCGGGCCCCCGCGACATTGACAGGCAGGAGAGCCGTGTGCACTCGATGGAAGGACGCGACCATGACGGGAGACGACGTCGATGGCCGGTGAGGGGCCGGACGCCGCGGCGGCGTCGCGTCCGCATTCGGCGTCGATCACGCGCCTGCGGGCGCTCGGAGCGTACGACCCCGGGTTCGATGCGGCCTTCGAGGCCCCCCAGCCGCGATGCCGGTCGTGCGGCATCGTGATGCGAGACGTGCCGGGCGGCTGGAGATGCCCCGCCTGCGCGGGCGCGCTCGTCGCCGTCCCCGGCGTCTTCGGGGCGCGGCGGGCCGTGTAGCGCCGGCCCTTCACCCGAACGCTCCGCTCCACTACCGTGGGCCGCATAGCGAGTACCGATCGAGTGCTGGGGCGAGCGGTGGAGCGGGAGACGCTCCGCGCTCTGGTCGCGTCGGCTCGCAACGGCGCGAGCGGTGCCGTGCTCATCGACGGCGACCCCGGAGTGGGGAAGACGACCCTCATGGATGCCGTGCTCGATCGGCTGACGGCGGTGCGGATCCTGCGGATCGTGGGCTATGAGGTCGAGGCGGCTCTCCCGTACGCGGCCCTGCAGCGGCTCTGCCGACCCCTCGCTCCCTACGTGAACGAGCTTGCTCCGATTCAGCGCGAAGCCCTGCGCGTTGCCACGGGCCTGGCAGAAGGCCCCGCTCCGGAACGCGCCCTCGTCGGTCTGGGCATCTTGTCGCTGCTCGCTCGAGCAGGTGACGACGAGCCGCTCGTCTGCGTCGTCGACGATGCGCAGCATCTCGACGGCGAATCGCTCGACGTGCTCGGGTTCGTCGCACGTCGGCTGTCGGCGGAGTCCGTCGCAATGCTGTTCGCCGCCCGCGAGGACGAGGCAGTGGCTCGCTCGCTCGCGGGAGTACCCCGGCTCGAGCTCGCGGGTCTCGACGCGGAGTCGGCTGCGGCCGTGCTGCGCGACGCCGTCGACGGGGAGATCGATCCCGGGGTCGTCGCCGACTTCGTCTCCTTCACCGACGGGAACCCTCTCGCGCTGCGGGAGCTCGGCGCCCAGTGGAGCATCGAGGAGCTGACGGCGGTGTCGATCGCGCACTCTCCCGTCCCCCTCGGTCGCCGCCTCGAGGCCCACTACTCCGCTCGTGTCGCCACGCTTTCGCACGATGCGCGGAGGTGGGTCCTCGTCGCCGCGGCCGAGGCGACGGGAGATGCCGCCGTCGTCCGGGCCGCGGCGGCAAGGCTCGGTCTTCCCCCGACGGCGTCGGGGGAGGTCGAGGCCCTGCACCTCGTCGAGATCCAGGGCACGGTCCGCTTCCGGCATCCGCTCGTGCGCTCCGCCGTGTACAACGGTGCGACGGATGCCGATCGACGCGCCGCGCACGCCGCACTGTGCATCGAGACCTCCGCGCGCGGGCGGCGGGAGTTCGCGGCATGGCATGCCGCCGCGGCGTGCGGTGGTCCGGACGCGGGCGTCGCCGCAGAGCTCGCAGCGGTCGCCGACCTCGCCGGGGCTCGCGGCGGGTTCGCCTCACGAGCTCGGCTGCTCGCGCGGGCAGCCGCGCTGTCGCCGGAACCGACGCTGCGCGCGGAGAGGTTCGTGTCCGCGGCGGAAGCGGCCATCGCAGCGGGTGCCGGCGTCCTGTCGCGGCAGCTGCTCGCGCGCGCAGACCGCGCCGCACTCGATCCCGTCGGCCGAGGGCGCCTGCTCGTCGTGGAGGCGATGTGTGCCGTCTATCTCGCTGACCCCCTGACGGTGCGCGACGGGCTCGCGGCGCTGCTCTGCGCCGCGGATGCGTTCCACGGGCTGGCGCCCGACCGCGAGCAGAAGGCTCTGCTGATCGCACTCAACTCCAGCATGACGGTCGAGGACCGCGCGATCGGCGCAGATCTCGAGCAGCTCGCCATCCGGATGCGGGCCGCCAGCGACGTCGAGAGCCCGTGCGCCGTCGTCCTGCGCGCGACGAGCGCGTTCGCCCTCGAGGAGTACGAGGTCGCCGTGCCGCTGCTGCGCACAGCCGTGGCGATGCTCGACGCCATGGACGACGACGATCTCCTCGAGGTCAGCGCCCTGGCCGTCTCTCCCTGCATCGCGCTGTGGGACTGCGACGCGGCGTCGCGGCTGCTCACCCGCACGGTGCGGGCGGGGACGGAGAGGGGCGCGCTGCGCGAGGTGGACAGCGCCCTGTGGGTGCTCAGCGCCGTCGAGCTGTCGCGCGTCAACCCCCGCAGGGCCGGCGAGCACCTCGCACAGGCGGAGGAGCTGCGACGCGCGCTCGGCTACGCCGACGAGCAGACGGTCAATGCGGCATATCTCGCCTGGCAGGGCGGTCCGCGCGCCGTCGTCGAGCAGATCGTCCACGCCATGTCGGAGAGCGGCTACGGAGGTGTCGTCCGCATGGCGGTGGGCGCACTCGGGATCAGGGAGATCGCGGAAGGCGAATACCACTCCGCCTTCGACCGCCTCGCGGGGCTCATCCGCCGGCCCTATCTCCAGGCGAGTCATCACCACCTCGCAGAGCTCGTCGAGGCGGCGGTCCGCAGCGACAACCGGGCGGCGGCGCGCGCGGCCGCGGCCACCATCGACCGATACGCGGCCGCGAGCGGGACGACCTGGGTGACGGGCCTCGCGGAACGGTGTGCGGCGCTGCTCGCCGACGACGCAGACGCCGAACGGCATTTCCTCGCGTCGATCGAGACCCTCGACACCCACTCCCATCGCGGTGACTGCGCCCGCAGCCGGCTCGTCTACGGCGAGTGGCTGCGGCGCGTGCGCCGTCGCGCAGACGCGCGCGTGCAGCTCGTGGCGGCGCGGGACGTCTTCACGGAGGTCGGGGCCGATGCGTTCGCCGAGCGTGCGCGTCGCGAGCTGACGGCGGCCGGTGCGAAGCCGGACGAGTCCGCCGCGGTGGTCGGACCGCTGACATCGCAGGAGACCGCGGTGGCGCGTCTCGCGGCACAGGGCGCGACGAACGCCGATATCGGGTCTGCGCTGTTCATCAGCTCGAACACCGTCGACTATCACCTCCGAAAGGTCTTCCGCAAGCTCGGCGTCACCTCCCGGCGTCAGCTCGCAGAGCACTTCCCGCGCTCGTAGGACCGTGCCGCGGCATCGTCCCGCGCTCGTGGTGCGACGTGCGACGGCACTCGTGCGGACTACGCGTCGCACGTGATGCGGGCGCCCGTCTCCGTGGGACAGCATGGCGCCGAAGCGAAGGAGGATGCCATGCCCTACGTCACGACCGACGACGGAACGCAGATCTTCTACAAGGACTGGGGCGGCGGCGGATCACCCGTCCTCCTGAGCCACGGCTGGCCGCTCAACTCCGATGCGTGGGAGGCGACGGCGCTGTTCTTCGCGGAGCACGGCCATCGTGCGATCGCACACGATCGCCGCGGTCACGGCAGGTCGACGCAGACGTGGGACGGCAACGAGATGGACACCTACGCCGACGACCTCGCGTGCCTCATCGAGCATCTCCGCCTCACGGGGGTGACGCTCATCGGCCACTCGACGGGCGGAGGCGAGGTCGCGCACTACATCGCGCGCCACGGCTCGGACCGTATCGCGAAGCTCGTCCTCGTGTCGGCTGTTCCGCCGCTCATTCTGCGCACCGACGACAACCCCGGCGGCCTGCCGATCGAGGTCTTCGACGGCATCAGGGCAGGTGAGGCGGCGAATCGGTCGCAGTTGTACCGCGACCTCGCCGATGGGCCGTTCTTCGGCAACAACCGGGCGGGCGACGTCGCGCAGGGCACGCGCGACGCGTTCTGGCTGCAGGGGCTCGCCGCCGGCACACGAAACGCCTACGAGTGCATCGCGGCGTTCTCGGCCACCGACTTCCGACCCGACCTCGCCCAGATCGACGTGCCGACCCTCGTGATCCATGGCGACGACGACCAGATCGTGCCGTTCGAGATCAGCGGCAGGCTCTCGGCGCAGCTCATCGCCGACGCGCGTCTGATCGTGTACGAGGGCGGCGCGCACGGGCTGCCCGACACGGAGCGCGTGCGGCTGCATGCGGACCTGCTCGCGTTCGTCGACGAGTGAACGCCCACGCCGACGTCACAGCGCGGCTCGCCTGAGTCGGGCTGTCGTCCATCCTCACCTCGGGGGAAGACAAACGAAAGGAACTCATGATGACACGACACACCCGCCGGGCGGCGCTCGCCACGGCCGCCGCGACCGCCCTCGCACTCCTCGTCGCGACGGCGGCGCTCCCCGCGTCGGCGGACACGGCATCCCTCGGGCGGCCGCCGGCGCTCAAGCCCACGATCGTCCTCGTCCACGGAGCGTTCGCGGACTCGAGCGGATGGGCCGTCGTCGGCACGGCGCTGCAGGCGGAGGGCTACTCCGTCATCGCGTTCTCGAACCCGCTGCGGGGCCTCACGTACGACAGCGCGTATCTTCGCGACTTCCTCGGGACGATCGCGGGGCCCATCGTGCTCGTCGGACACTCGTACGGCGGAGCCGTCATCACGAACGCCGCGACGGGCAACACCAACGTGAAGTCGCTCGTGTACATCGCCGCCTACGCGCTGGCCGAGGGCGAGTCGGTCGCGGCGGCGAACGAACTCGGCGGCGGGCACGCGTCCGTCACGGAGCACCTCGTCGTCAGGCCCTTCCCGGGGGCTGCGGAGGGGGATGCCGATGCCTACATCGATCCCGCGTTCTTCCCCGACCTGTTCGCGCAGGATCTGCCGAAGATCGTCGCCAGGAACATGGCGGCCACGCAGCGGCCCGGAGCCTTCGCGTCGCTCGTGACCCCGTCGGGCGTGCCCGCGTGGAAGACGATCCCGAGCTGGTACATGGTCGCCTCGCAGGACCGCATCATCCCGCCGGAGGCGGAGCGTGCGATGGCGAAGCGTGCGGGATCGAAGGTCGTCGAGGTCAAGAGCTCGCACGTGCCGATGATGAGCCAGCCGCTCAAGGTGCTCGCGCTCATCAAGCAGGCCGTCAAGTGACCTGACGCGGCGTGGGGCGGACGGCGACGCGCCGTCCGCCCCTCGCCGTCTCGTCGTGCCGATCCCGGAATGGCGGCCGGGGCGGGAGGCGGCGCGTCGTGGAGCAGTGGCGAGTGCGGGTCGGCGGCGACGTGCGGCTCGTCGTCGGCTGCGGCGCTCAGCGCCGGTATCCGAGCTCCCGCTCGATGTCGCGTGCCGCGCGCAGCAGCTGCGCGAGGGCTGCGGGTGTCTGCGCCCCGCGCGGGAGCACGACCGACAGCGCCGCCGCGACGTGCCCCGTCTCGTCGCGGACGGGGACGGCCACGCCGGTCGAGACGTCGTCGAACGATCCCGGCGCCACGGCATGGCCGAGCGTGCGGATCTCGGCGAGCTTGCGGCGCAGCGCCGGGGGGTCGACGATCGTCTCGCGCGTGAGGGCGGCGAGCCGCCCGGCGAGGATCCGATCCTGCAGCTCGCGGTCGGCGAAGGCGAGCAGCACGAGCCCCGACGACGAGGCGTGCAGGGGCAGCCTCCCCGCGATGCGCGTGATGTTCGCGCCCGACTCCGGTCCGCTCAGCCGCTCGACGAGCAGCGCCTCGTCCTGCTCGAGGATCGCGAGGTGCGTGTGCTCGCGGACGTGCGCCTGCACGCGCTCCATGTGCGCGAGCGCCGCGTGGCGCAGCCGCAGCGCTCGGGACGACCGCGTCGCGAGCTCCCACAGCCGCATCCCGATCCGGATGCCGCGCTCGTCGTCGCGCTCGAGCAGGCCTGCATCGACGAGCTCGCCCACGATGCGGTGCGCCGACGAGCGGGGGATCCCGGCGCGGCGGCCGATCTCGGCCGTCGTCTGGACGGTCCGGACGGGCGTGAACGTCTCGAGGATCCGCATGAGCCGGTCGATCGCCGAGTCTCCGGAGGGGGAGTTGGCCACGCGCCCAGTGTCGCAGGCGACGTGCGAATGTTCTCGATGAATGGGAACGGATGGAGTGCGCGGCGTGGCTCGGAGCACGATATCGGAAGGTCGAACCGGCGTCGAAGGAGACACCACATGCCCATCGCCGACAGGGCCCCCGCGGCACCCGAATCGCTGCTCGCGGCGCCCGACCAGGCGTCGCAGGACGTCATCACGCAGGAGATCCGCGCCCTGCACGCCGACTGCGCGCGCCGGGAGGCCGCGGGGGAGAGACTGCCCGCGACGGTGCGCGACTTCCCCCCGTACCGATCGAGCCTGCTGCGGCATCCCACGAAGGATCCCCGCCTCGTCGACCCCGAGACGATCGAGCTGTGGTCGCCGGCGTTCGGCCAGCGCGACGTCGGCGCGATCGAGTCCGACCTCACGCTGCAGCATGCGGGCGAGCCGCTCGGCGAACGGATCACGGTGCGCGGACGCCTCCTGGACTCATGGGGGAGGCCGATCCCGAACCAGCTCATCGAGGTCTGGCAGGCCAACGCGGCGGGCCGCTACATCCATCAGCGCGACCAGCATCCCGCTCCGCTGGATCCGCACTTCACGGGAGCGGGCCGCACGATCACGAACGACGACGGCGAGTACCTGTTCACGACGATCAAGCCCGGCCCGTATCCGTGGAAGAACCACGTGAACGCGTGGCGCCCCGCCCACATCCACTTCTCGGTCTTCGGACGCGGCTTCACGCAGCGCATCGTGACGCAGATGTACTTCCCCGGCGACCCGCTGTTCGCGCTCGACCCGATCTACAACACCATCCGGCGCCAGGAGGATCGCGACCGGCTCGTGTCGGAGTACGACCACGACCTCACGGTGCCCGAGCTCTCGATGGGATACCGGTGGGACATCGTCGTCGGCGGCCCCGACGCGACGTGGACCGAGCCCGGGGAGGGGGAGCTCTGATGCCCGCACACGCCGGTCCGCACACCCCGACGGCGGGGCAGACCGTCGGACCGTTCTTCGCGTTCGGCACCGCCTACCCGAGGATGCACGAGGTCGCATCACCGCACTCCCCGGGCGCGATCGTCCTCGGCGGCACGGTCCTCGACGGCGCGGGCGCGCCGATCCCCGACGCGATGATCGAGATCTGGAGCGCCGACGGCGACGGCACGATCCCGCGCGCACGCGGGTCGCTGCATCGCGACGACCACACCTTCACGGGGTTCGGCCGTGCCTTCACGAACGACGACGGCCGCTACGAGTTCTGGACGCGCGATCCCGGCGCGGAGCCGGGCAAGGCGCCGTTCTTCGCCGTCGTGGTCTACGCGCGGGGGCTCCCAGACAAGCTCCACACGCGCATCTATCTGCCCGACGACGCAGGCCTTCTCGCGGCCGACCCGCTGCTGGCCTCCCTCGACGCCGGCGACCGCGCTACGCTCATCGCGACGCGCACCCCCGACGGGTACCTGCGGCACGACATCCGGCTGCAGGGCGAGAAGGAGACCGTGTTCCTTGAGTTCTGATCGGGCGCCGTGGGAGACGCCGCGCGACGCCGGGCTCCTGTCGCCCGTGACGGCCGGCGCGGGGGATGCGGCATCCGATCGAGCCGTCGTCGAGCACCTCGCGGGCGCCGAGCTCGCGCTCCTGCGGGCGTTCGTCGCGGCGGGGCTCGCGCCCGCGCACGTGCGGGATGCCGCGTACCGCGCCGCCGCGGGGCCGTGGTACGGGATCGATCTCGCCGCGCTCGCGCACGCGTCGGTCGAGGGGGGCAACCCCGTCCTGCCGTTCCTGCCGCTGCTCCGGGAGCGGCTTGCGCGGATCGACCCGGATGCCGCGACCTGGGTGCACCGCGGCGCGACGAGCCAGGACATCCTCGACACGGCGCTCATGTCGCTCGGCACGTCGGTGGCCGGCGCCGTGGGAACGGAGCTGCGCTGGGCCGCCTCGTCGCTCGTCGCGCTCGCCGAGGCCCATCGCGACGACCCCGCCGTCGCCCGGACGCTCACGCAGCACGCCGTCCCGACGACCCTGGGCCTGAAGGCCGCGACCTGGCTGCGCGCGGTCCTGCACGCACGGCGACGGCTGGCCGAGGCATCCGCCCGCCTTCCCGCGCAGCTCGGCGGCGCGGGCGGCACGCTCGCGTCGTTCGTCGCGCTGTTCGGAGCGGACGCGGCGGCGCGACTGCCGGCGCTGTACGCGCACGAGCTCGGGCTGCAGGCTCCGGACGCCCCGTGGCACACCGACCGCTGGCCCGTCACGGAGCTCGGCGACGCGCTCGCGGCCGTCGTCGCGGCCGCGGGCATGGTCGCAAGCGACGTCGCACAGCTCGCCCGCACCGAGGTGGGTGAGGCCGCCGTGGCCGCGGGCGGCGGGTCGAGCGCGATGCCGCAGAAGCAGAATCCCGTGGACGCCGTCCTCGTGCGCTCCGCCGCGCTGCGGGCCCCGGGCCTCGCGGCGCAGCTGCACCTCGCCGCCGGGCTCGCCGTCGACGAGCGCCCGGACGGCGCCTGGCATGCCGAGTGGCCGGCGCTGCAGGAGCTCATGCGGCTCGCCCTCGGGGCGTCGGCCGCGGTCGCGCGCCTCGCGCGGGGGCTGACGCTCGACGCCGACCGCGCGCGCGCGAACCTCGGGCTCACGGGCGGGCTCGTCGTGAGCGAGCGGCTCTCCATCGTGCTCGTCCCCCTCATCGGGAGGGACCGGTTCGACGCGCTCGTCGCGGACGCCGTCGCCGGCGCCGATCTGAGGGACCTCGTCCGGGCGCTGCCGGAGGCGTCGGGGCTCGATCTCGCCGATCTCCTCGACCCGACCGCCTACGCGGGCCTGTCGGGCGTGCTCGTCGAGCAGGCCGTGCGGAGGGCGCGGCAGGACGGCATCCGCCCGTGACCGTCCCCGCCATCGCCGTGACCGAGCCCGTCGGGGCGGCACGCGGGCCGCTCGTGCTGCTCGGCCCGTCGCTGGGCACGTCGACGATCCTGTGGGGGAAGGTCGTGCCGCTCCTCGCCGAGAGGTGCCGCGTGGCGGCATGGGACCTCCCGGGGCACGGGGCGTCGCCGCCGGTGAGCGCTCCGTTCACGGTGGGCGAGCTCGCGGACGCCGTCGCCGCGGCCGCCGCCGGTCTCGGCGCAGACCGCGTCCGCTACGCCGGCGTGTCGCTCGGCGGCGCCACGGGACTCGAGCTCATGCTGCGGCATCCGGCCCTCGTCTCGGCCGCCGCGGTCATCGCGTCGGGGGCGCAGCTCGGCGATCCCGCGTCGTGGGCCGAGCGCGCCGCGAAGGTGCGCGTCGTCAGCACCTCCAGCGTCATCATCGCGTCGGCGCAGCGCTGGTTCGCGCCCGAGTCGATCCAGCGCGAGCCGGAGCTGGCGGGAAGGCTCCTGCACGCGCTGCAGGACGCCGACGACGAGAGCTATGCGCTGTGCTGCGAGGCGCTCGCCGCTTTCGATGTCCGGGACCGGCTCGGCGAGATCGAGCCGCCGACGCTCGCCCTGTGGGGGCAGTACGACGAGGTCGCCCCCGAGGCGAAGTCCGCACAGATCGCGGCGGGCGTCCGGCGCGGCGCCGTCGGGTGCATCGCAGGGGCGTCGCATCTGCCGCCCGCCGAGCAGCCGCAGGCCGTCGCCGACGCGCTGCTCGCGTTCTTCGACTCCAAGGAGAGGACCACACCATGACCACGAACGAAGGCCTGTCCGATGCCGAGCGCTGGGAGCAGGGGATGTCGCTGCGGCGGGTCGTGCTCGGCGGCGAGCACGTCGACAGCTCGATCGCGGAGACGACAGACCTGACCGCGGACTTCCAGGACTTCATCACACGGGTCGCGTGGGGGGACGTCTGGTCCAGGCCCGGGCTCGACAGGAGGTCGCGCTCCATCGCCGTCCTGTCGTCGCTCATCGCACTCGGCCACCACGACGAGCTCGCCATGCATCTGCGCGCCGCGCTGCGCAACGGCCTCTCGGCGGGGGAGATCACGGAGGTCATCCTGCAGTCGGCGGTCTATGCGGGCCTGCCGGCCGCGAACTCGGCGTTCCGCATCGCGAACGAGGTGCTCCGCGAGGACGACTGAGCGCGGCGCGAGCCCCCGCGGCGCGGTGCGCTCGACGCCGGCGGGGCCGAGCGGGAGCTCATGCCGTGGGGGACCTCGCCGAGGGGATCCGGGCGCCGGGAGCCGGCAGCGCACGACCACGCGGATCGGATCGGCCAGGCGTCCGCGCGGTGCCGCGGCGACCGCACATCCGTGCACGACGGTTGCGGCGGGCCGTCCACGGCAGCACGATGATGTGAATCATGATTCAGTCGACCGGCGCGGTCGGCCACCTCGCGGCGATCGCCGCGTCGCTGAGAAGGGACTCACATGCCGACGGTGATCAAGTTCGACGAGATCGAGGTCCTGGACAGAGGCGGAGCGGTCAGGACCTGGCCCCTCATCACGTCGCACTCGACGGGCGGCGCGGCCAAGGTCGCGACGGGGATGAGCGTCTATCCGGTCGGCGCGGGGGCGCCGCTGCACGCGCACAACTGCGACGAGCAGGTGCTGATCCTCGAGGGGGATGGGTTCGTCGAGGTCGAGGGCGAGCGCACGTCGCTGACGCAGTGGGACACCGCGTACGTCGAGGCGGGAACGTTCCACCGCTACCACAACACGGGCGAGGTCCCGATGAAGATCCTCTGGATCTACAACCGTCCCGACGTGACGCGCACGTTCGCCGACACCGGCATCACGGTCGAGCACCTCACGCCCGAGGACCAGATGGGGGGCCGCTGACCGGGGTATCGCGACGAGGAGCCGAGCCGCTATCCTCTGAATACGTATTCGGCGTGAATCGCCCGCGGACGACGAGAGGATGGCGAGGATGCCACACGAGCCGGATCTCAGCCCACGCGCACTCTCCGCGCCGCGGTGCGCCGTCCGCGTGACCGCGGCGCCGCATCACGATGGCGCCGGCGGCGCGCCGGTCGGCTGGCTCGCGCCGGTCGAAGAGAGGTGAACCCGCCCGCGCACCGTCCGGGCGAGTCCGGCTATCGACGACTGGTCGCGGCGCTGTTCTTCGCGGGCTTCGCGACGTTCGCCCAGAACTATGACGCGCAGGCAGTCCTCCCGCAGCTCGTCGAGGAGTACGGCGTCTCTCCGGCGACCGCCGCGCTGACGGTGTCGGCGACGACGCTCGGCATCGCCGTCGCCGTGTTGCCCTGGTCGCACATCGCCGACCGCGTAGGGCGCGTGCGGACGATGAAGGTGTCGATCCTGAGCGCGTCGGTCATCGGCCTGATGACGCCCTTGGCGCCGACCTTCGAGGCCCTCATCGCGTTGCGGTTCGCGCTCGGCTGCGTGCTCGCGGCGCTGCCGGCGATCGCGATGGCCTATCTCGCGGAAGAGATCGACCGGGCCCACATCACGGCGACGGCGAGCACGTTCGTGGCGGGCAACTCCATCGGAGGGCTCATCGGACGCGTTCTCGCGGGGACGATCGGCGAGGCATACGGCTGGCACGCGGGCATCGGCGCCGTCGCCGTCCTCACGCTGATCTCAGGGATCGTCTTCGTCTTCGTCGTCCCCGCGCCGCGTGGGTTCACCCCTGCGCCGCTGACTGTGCGGCAGCTCACGCGCCGCGTGATCGTGAACCTCGCGAACCCCCGGCTGCGCAGCCTGTACGTGCAGGGGCTGCTGTTCATGGGAGCCATCACGTCGATGTACAACTACGTGGGCTTCCGCCTGCAGACGCCGCCGCTGGACGTCTCGCCCCGCGCGACGAACTACGTCTTCGTCGTCTTCGCCCTCGGCGCCGTCGCGACCGCGGTCTCCGGCAGGTTCGCGGCACGCGTCGGCAGGAGGCGCGTCATCCTCATGGGCCATGCGCTCCTGCTCGTGGGAGCGCTCCTCACCCTCTGCGACGGCGTCGCCTGGGTCGTCGTCGGGCTCGCGCTGTTCACGATCGGGACGTTCTCCGGCCACGCGATGGCGTCGGGTCTGGTCGGACAGGTCGCGGAGTCGGGCCGGGCGCAGGCGACGGCGCTCTATCAGCTGCTCTCGCAGACTGGGTCGGCCACGATCGGATGGCTGCTGGGGGTCGTCTTCGGCGCCGTGGGCTGGGGCGGCGTGGTCTTCGCGCTCGCGGCCTGCGCCGTCGCCGCGGCACTGGCCCTTCGCCCGCTGGGTCGCGTCTAGGCTCCCCGGCATCCGAGACCGCTCGTCATCGGAGGTGCGCGGAGGGGTCGGGATCAGGTATCCTGCATACGTATTCGTAAACGGGATGACTCGTTGCAACGGGGCAGAGGAGAGTCGCAGGAATGGCAACCACCGCCAACTCGCAGAACACCGACAGGCCGATCGGCCCACTCGCGGGGATCGTCGTCCTCGACCTGACGCGGGTCTTCTCCGGGCCCTTCGCCGCTCAGCTGCTGGGCGACCTCGGCGCGGACGTGATCAAGGTGGAGCGCCTCGGCCGCGGCGACGAGAGCCGTGACTACGGCGTCGACGAGGGCGAGGTCGGCCCGGGCGCCCCGTTCCTCGCGCACAACCGGAACAAGCGGAGCATCGCCATCGACGCGAAGTCGACGGAAGGCCGCGACGTCATCAGGAGGCTCGCCGCCCGCGCCGACATCCTGCTGCACAACTTCCGTGTCGGCGTCATGGAGCGGCTGGGCCTGTCCTACGAGGAGCTGTCGCGCGAGAACCCCGGACTCATCTATGCCTCGATCTCGGGGTTCGGCTCGAAGGGACGCATGGCGAGGCGCGCCGCGAACGATCTGTCCATCCAGTCGTTCAGCGGACTTCTCGCGATCACGGGTGAGGCCGACGGGGGGCCCGTGCGCAATCCCTCGTCCGTCGCCGATCTCACGGCGGGAATGTACGCGACCGTCGGCGTGCTCGCCGCCCTCCACCATCGCGACGTGACGGGCAGGGGCCAGCAGGTCGCGACATCGATGCTCGGCGGGCAGCTGAACTACATCAACCACTTCCTCACGGACTACTGGCTCACGGGGCGTCTCCCTGGGCGCTGGGGCACCGCGAACCGGCTCGGCCTGCCCAACGAGGCATTCCCGACATCGGACGGCTGGGTGTGCATCACCTCGGCGAACGACGACATGTGGCACCGCTGCGCCGCCGGCCTCGGCATCCCCGAGGCGGGGACGGACCCGCGGTTCGCGACGCTCAAGGATCGCTACGCCAACCGGACGGACCTCGTCGAGCTGCTGAGGTCCACGACCGTCCGGTTCACGTCTGCGGAAGTCCTCGAGCGGATGGAGAAGGCCGGGGTCCCGTGCGTGCCCGTCAACGACATCCCCGACATCGCGAGCGATCCCATCCTCGAGGAGATCGATGCGTATGTGGACATGCCGGCTCCCGGAGGGCGCGTCGCGCGGCTCATCCAGACGCCCCTCGAGTTCTCCGACACGCCCGTCACCGCGCGGCTCGCCCCGCCTGCGCTCGCCGCGCACACGGACGCCGTGCTGGCCGAGGCCGGATACGACGAGCAGGCCGTCCAGGAGCTCCGCGCCGTCGGGGCGATCGCCTGACCCGCAGCGGACCGAACGAAGGGAGAGCGAAGTGCTCAAGGACTATGTCGTCGCGATCACGGGAGCCAGTGCAGGCATCGGTGCCGCCACAGCGAGAGAGCTCGCGGGTCTCGGCGCCCGCGTCGTGCTCGGCGCACGCAGGATCGATCGGCTCGCCGAGCTCGTCGCCGAGCTCGGCGAGGATCGCGCGCTGGCCGTCGAGATGGACGTGCGCAACCCCGCCGACGCCGAGCGACTCGTGCAGGCGGCCGTCGACAGGTTCGGCCGGCTGGACGGCCTCGTCGCGAACGCGGGGATCGGCTACTACGGCAGCATCCTCGACCACGACGACGAGACGCTGGGCGAGATGCTCGAGGTCAACGTCGCCGGGACGGTCTGGCCCGTGCGCGCCGCGGTGCGGCGCCTGCTCCCGCAGGGCTCAGGGGATGTCGTGATCGTCAGCTCCGTCGCGGGAACGACGGCTCGTGGAAACGAGGCCGTGTACGCCGCAACCAAGCACGCGCAGATCGGCCTCGCGCAGGGTCTGGATCGCGAGCTGTTCACGAAGGGCATCCGGGTCACCGCCGTGTGTCCCGGCGGCGTCGTGACGGAGTTCGCGATGCAGCCGGGCGGAGGCCGCACGTCCACCTCGCCGCAGCTCAAGGACATGCTCCAGGCCGACGACGTCGCGCGCGCGATCGGGTTCGTCCTGCAGCAGCCGCGTACGATGCGCACACTCATCCACCGGCTGCGCGGCGCCACCGAAGAGGAGTGACGACGTGCCAGGTCCATCCCGCCGATCGCGTATCCGCGCGGCGGCATGATCGACGTCGGGTGGCCGGCCGAGCGACTCAGCGGCAACATCTCGACGCTGTACCGCGCCCTTCCGCTGCGGGAACGGCCGGACGCCGCAGCGGCGGACGGGTTCGCACACATCGAGACGTGGTGGCCGTTCGCGCCGGACGAGACGCCCTCGTCGGGTGACGTCGAGCGCTTCGGCCTCGCGGTCGAGCGGGCGGGCGTGCAGGTGGCGAGC
Source organism: Microbacterium ulmi (assembly GCF_011759705.1). Classification (GTDB taxonomy): domain Bacteria; phylum Actinomycetota; class Actinomycetes; order Actinomycetales; family Microbacteriaceae; genus Microbacterium; species Microbacterium ulmi. The sequence continues at coordinate 1,891,284 of NZ_JAAOZF010000001.1, forward strand.
CTGGGATTCTCCTCGGGCTCGCGTGCGGACGGAGAGCGGGGTCTGCCTGCGCTGTTCTGCGGGCGCGACCGCCTCGGACGGCATGCGCCGATCGCTCTCGACCTCGCCGAGCGTGTGGGGTGCTCGCTCCTGAATCTTCTCTACGGCCGTCGCGACCCACGCGTCGAGCTCGCCGAGCAGCGCAATCAGGCGGACGACGCCGTCGCGTTCGTCGCCGAGAAGGCGGCCGAGCGTGGCATGCGGGTCATGGTGGAGCCGCTGTCGCGCAGCGACGGTCCGGGGTACCTCGTGTCGTCGGTCAGCGAGGCGATCGCCGTGTGCGCGTCGGTCGAAGCCAGGTGCGGAGTTCCGATCGGCATCTGCTTCGACGTGTTCCAGCTGTACCCGCAGGAGGCCGACCTGGCCGTGTCGGCAGCGCGCGCCCTCCCGTGGATACGGCACGTTCAGCTCGCCGACTGGCCAGGCCGGCGCCCGCCGGGGACGGGCGAGATCGACATCCCCGCTGTGCTGGCAGCCCTGGGGACCGGTGGATACCGCGGGCTCGTCGGGCTCGAGTACATCCCCGAGGCGCCGGACCCGTCAGACCCCGCCGCTGCGGCGGCGGACAGAGGCCACATGAACGGCACGAGGAGAAGAGACGATGAAAGAACCCCTGGTGATGGGTGAGTCCGCGCTCGAGCGCGACTCGAGGCTCCGGCAGGTGGACGACGGCGTGCTCGAAGGCGAGGTCTCGCTGGGCTGGTGCATCGGGGACGCCGCGAACGGCGGGTATGCCCTCTCGCTCGGACTGCGAGCGCTCGCAGCAGTCCTCCCCCTCCCCGATCCGCTGTCGTCGACGGCGCACTACGTGCGTCCGCTCGCACACGGCCCCGTGCGTATCGAGGTGGAGACGATGCGGATCGGGCGGACGCTGGCCCGAGGCGTCGCCCGGATGCTTCAGGACGGCGACGAGTGCGTGCGGGTCATCGCGGTCTTTGGGACCCTTCCGCAGGTCCCGGCCGAGCCGCTCTACGCCGAGCCGTGCGACATCCTTCTCGCTCCGATCGCCGACTGCACACCCCTCGTGCTGAACACGCCCGGGGGACTGACGGCGCACGTGCGCGCCCGCTTCGACACGCGGTACGACCCGGGTTCGGTGGGGTGGGCGCGGGGCACTCCGACCGGCAGACCGGTGCTGTCTGCGTGGGTGCGGGCCGAGGACGGCTCCGAGCCCGACAGGTTCCTTCTGCCTGTCGTGGCGGATGCCCTGCCCTGCACGGCATTCGACCTGGCCGTCGAGCAGCGCGTGCTCACGGTCGAGCTGACCGTGCACCAGCGTGCCGTGCCGGCGCCGGGGTGGCTCGCGTGCTCGTACCGCTCGAGGCTCGTCGCCGACGGCTTCATGGAGGAGGACGGCGAGTTCTGGGACTCGACGGGCCGACTCGTGGGGATGTCGCGCCAGCTGGCGATTCTGCCTCGACAGAACCCTTGACATGGCCTGTTGACCCACCTACTGTGGGTACGTAACCACACGGACGGCGATCTCTCGCAAAGTCGCCGAATCAACGAGGATTCGCGGGTCTCGGGCCCGCTGAGGGGGTACTGCCGGTGCTGAACAAGACCATCGCAGATCTGGAACCGGGCGACGTCTTCGAACCTGTGAGATACGTACTCACCTCGTTCATGTGCGCTGTCTATGCCCACGGTGTGGAAGAGACGGCGGAGTGCTACTACTCAGACGCCAACCCGTACGGGCGTCAGCTGCGTCCACCCACGATGGTGCATGTCGACAAGCTGAGGCTGCTCGAGGCGAACTGCGACGAGGAGCGACGCATCGCCGGGATGCGCGCCGAAGCCGCGCGCATCCACTACGAGTACTCCGCCGTCCACCACTCGCCGGCGTTCGTCGGCGAGGAGATCGTCGTGAGCGGACGGATCACCGACAAGTACGTCAAGCGCGGCCGGCGGTTCCTGGCCTACGAGATCCGTATCGAGACGGCGGACGGCCGACTCGTCACGACCTACGACGACATCACCCTGCTGGACTACGCGAAGGTCGAGGAGGCCGCGGCATGACCACTACGATCGACATCCCCCGCTACACCGTCGGCCAGGTGCTGATCGGTCCCGTGCGCACCCTCTCGCTGCAGCGTGTCACGTGGTACAGCACGGGCCAGCTGGGAGCCGCGACCGGTGTGCCTCACGAGTTCCAGGACAACATCCACACGAACCCCGAGTACGCCAAGGAACAAGGCCTGCCGGGCATGATCGCGGACGGGATGCACTCGACGAACTGGATCTCGTCGCTGCTGTGGGACAGCTTCGGATACCACTACATCGAGAACGGCACGCTTCGGACGAAGTTCATCAAGCCTGTGTGGGTGCCCTCGCCGATCACGTGCAAGGCCGAGGTCACCGCGGTCGAGGACGACGGCCCACAGCGCACGCGCTATGTGCTGTCGGTCTGGAACGAGGATGCCGAGGGCACCAAGCTCACGGTCGGCGACGCGAGCGTCGTCGTCGACGAGACGATCGCGGACATCGTGCGGCAACGCGCCGCCTCGTGACCGACTCGGGGCCCGGCCCGTCGGGTCCCGAGCCGATCGGCTCATCGAGAGTTCATCGTTCTGGCGATTCGGAGAAGAGAGAGCACAATGCTGGACGGCTATATCAGCGACCTTGAGGCGGGGGACATCCTGCGTCCGGTCGAGTACGAACTGACGGATCTCATCGCGTCCGAGTACGCGCACGGGGTCGAGGACGCGACGGAGTTCTTCCACTCCCCGCAGAACCCGCTCGGCGGGCAGGTGCGGACCGTCACGGCGGCCCACGTCGACAAGATGCGCGTGCTCGAGGAGAGCTGCACGAAGGAGCGGCGCATCGCGGGCAACAACGCGCCGGACTGGCGCATCCACTACGAGTTCGAGGTCGAGAACTTCAGCCCGGCCTTCGTGGGCGAGCGCCTGCGGGTGACGGGGCGGGTCGTGGACGTGTACGTCAAGCGCGGAAGGCGATTCATCCAGTTCGAGTTCGAGACGAGCACCGTCGACGGCCGGAAGGTGTCGATCCTGCGCGATCGGACCCTGCTGCGCTATCAGCCCGAGACCGAAGGGACGGCAGCCTGATGGGCGATGTGAAGACTCTCGAGGCGGGCGCCGAGATCGCCGGCGCACGCAAGGTGGCGACGGCCCAGCGCATCTTCTGGTACGGCTCCGGGTTCATGACGGCCAACGCCGGCGAGCGCCGGGAGGTCATCACCAACATCCACACGGACGACGAGTTCGCCCGTGAGCAGGGATTCTCGGCGGCGATCGCGGACGGCATGATGTCGGCCAACTGGATCTCGTCGATGCTCATCACGACGTTCGGCGCCGACGCGATCGCCCGCGGGCACCTGCGCACGAAGTTCATCAGGCCGATCTACGTCGACGAGGGGATCACTCCCCGGGCTCGCGTGATCTCCGTCACCCGGCAACCGGACGGCTCCGACAGGTTCGAGCTCGAGGTGTGGGCAGACGACGACGAAGGCGTCAAGCGGACCGTCGGCGACTACGCCGTCACGGTCGACCGCTGACACGGGTGGCGACGGTCGCCCAGACACCAGGAGGAAGAGCAATGAAGCGAATCCACAGAGCAGCCCTTGCGGGCCTCGTCCTGTCCGCCCTGTTCGCCACAGCAGCGTGCTCCGGTGCGCCGACGGCGGGGCCCAGTGACAGCGCCGAGCCGGACGAGGTCACGCCGGGGACCGTCAATGTGTACACGAGCGAGCTGCTGACGTACTCGGAGGCGATCGACGCCGCGTTCATGTCCGCGACGCCGCACCAGGTCATCACAGCGCCCCGCGTGGTCGCGGCCGAGCTGATCCAGCGGATCGAGGCGGAGCAGGCCGCGGGAGGCGTCCAGGCGGACGTCCTCCAGATCGCCGACAAGTCGATCTGGACGGCGCATCCGGACTGGTTCCTCGACCTCGAGGACCTCGGCCTGGAGAACTACGACGCATATCCCGACGACTCGAAGTGGCAGGGCAAGTGCGTCGCGACCGTCATCCAGGCGGGCGGCTTCGTCTACAACACGAGCCTCGTCGACGAGGCACATGCGCCCAAGACCTGGGAGGATCTGCTCGATCCCTACTTCAAGGACAAGCTGGCCCTCACGGATCCCCGCACGTCCGCGCCGTACATGTCGTGGGCGTTGAGGATGATGGATGAGTACGGCGCCGACTACCTGAAGGGGATCGCCGCTCAGAACCCGGTCCTGTTCGACAGTGCATCGCCCGCGGCTCAGGACGTCGCGGCCGGCGCGCACCTCGTGAACGTGCAGGGCTTCGCGAGCAACTCGTCCGAGCTCATCGAGCAGGGCGCGCCGCTGAAATGGGTGCCGGGGTCCGACCCGTCGACCGGCCAGGTCACGTGCACGGGCATCTTCGCCGGGACGAAGAACCTCGATGCCGCGAAGGCGTACCTGGACTTCCTGATGACGGCGGACGCGCAGTCCGTCGGCTGCACCGGGATCGCGGCGGGTTCGCCTCTCGGGAACATCCCGAACTGCATCGAGCTTCCTGAAGGATGGGAGGCGAGCCCGATCGACCCCGAGACGGGACAGTTCGTCGGCGTCGACGATCAGGCCCTTGTCAGCGAAGCCCTCGCGGCACTCGGACTCGAGTAGCGCGTCGTAGAGCAAGCGGCAGCGAGCAGACCGACCGTGCCACCCGTGGCGCGGTCGGTCTGCTCAAGGAGAGTTGTGGAGTCCTCAGTGAACCCCCTAGTCCCAGAATCGGTCACGGATGCCGGAACCGCAGTCGGCGAAGAGTCCGCACAGCGCGTCGTCGTCAGCCTTCGAGGGCTGCAGAAGCGCTTCAAGCGCGCGAGCGGCGAATGGACGGCGGCCGTCGACGGCGTCAGCCTGGACATCCACTCGGGCGAGCTCGTCGTGCTGCTCGGATCGAGCGGCTGCGGCAAGACGACCACGCTGCGGTGCATCGCGGGGCTCGAGCAGCCCACGGGCGGCGAGGTCGTGGCCGGCGGCCGCGTCGTGTCATCGTCGGCCGGCATCGTCGTCCCGCCGGAGAAGCGCAACTTCGGGATGATGTTCCAGTCGTACGCCGTGTGGCCCCACATGTCTGTGTTCGGCAACGTCGCCTATCCGCTCAAGGCCCGCAAGATCTCCAAGGCGCAGATCGAGCAGCGCGTCGGGGCGGTGCTCGATCTCGTCGGCATCGGGCATCTCCGCGACGAGTATCCGTCCCAGCTCAGCGGCGGCCAGCAGCAGCGCGTCGCCCTCGCACGGTGTCTCGTCGCGGACCCGCAGGTGATCCTGTTCGACGAGCCGCTGTCGAACGTCGACGCGAAGGTGCGGGAAGACCTCCGGGCCGAGATCCTCGCGATGAAGACGCGGATCGGCTTCGGCGGCGTGTACGTCACGCACGATCAGGAGGAGGCGCTCGCGATCGCGGATCGGATCGCCATCATGGATGCCGGGCGCATCGTGCAGATCGGCACGCCCCGCGAGATCTACGGGCGGCCGAACTCCCTCTTCGTCGCGAACTTCGTCGGGACGATCAACCGCCTCAAGGGCACCGTGACGATAACGGAGCGTGGACGGGTCGTCGTGTCGACCCTGCTCGGCGACGTCGTCGTGACGGGCGACGGGATCGTGGAGCGCCTCATCGCGGGCCAGGACGTCTGGGTCGTCATCCGTCCTGAGGCCATCCGCCTCGGCGACGAGGCGCTCGCGCTGGAGAACACGTGGCGGGGTCGGATCGATCAGGAGACGTTCACGGGCGCATCGGGTCACGTGCGCGTCGCGGTCGGCGATCAGTCGCTGCGGGTGCGGACGGACGGCGGGCGGCAGTTCGACACGGGAGGCGACCTCGCCGTGGGCGTCGCCGCGGACCGCGTCCGGCTGCTGCTTCCGCACGACTCGGACGGGGCGGTCAGATGAGCGCACCCACGATGCCCCTCTCCCTCCGCCGCAGCCGGAGGGTGCCCGCGCCGCTGGAGATCGTGAGCCTCGTACTGAGCCTGGCGCTGCTCGTCGTCATCCTGTATCCGCTCATCGCGACGCTGGCGAGGTCGTTCATCGTGGACGGCACGCTCGATCTGAGCCCGTTCGCGACCGTGCTCAGCGATCCGCAGTTCCTCGAGGCCGCCAGGAACACGGGCATCCTGTTCGTGACGGCAGGGACCCTCGCGATCATCGTCGGGTCGTTCTTCGCCTGGGTCAACGAGCGCACCGACGCTCGCATGGGTCGCATCGCGACCCTGCTGCCGCTGGTCACCTTCTTCATCCCCACGATCGGAATGGCGATCGGCTGGATGTTCCTCGGCCAGGAGACGGTCGGCTACGTCAACGTCGCGCTGCGCGCGGTGCTCGGGCTCTTCGGTGTGGAAGCGGAGTCCGGTCCGCTCAACATCGCATCGTGGCCGGGCATGATCTTCATGTACACGGTCGAGCTCGTCCCCTATGTGTACCTCATCATGTCCGCGGCGCTGCGCAACGTCGATCCCTCGCTCGAGGAGGCGTCCCGGATGAGCGGAGCCGGGGCCGCGCGCACAGCTCTGCGCGTGTCGCTGCCGTCCGTCGCGCCCGCCCTGGGATCGGCCGCGCTGATGGTCCTTCTCGTCTCGATCTCGCTCCTCTCGATCCCTCTGACGATCGGCACGACCGCGCGGATCCCGGTGCTCTCGGTCTACGTCGTGAGGCTCTCGCACGAGATCCCCGGGCGCATCCCCGAGGTCGTGGCGATCAGCGTGCTCATCGTGATCGTGGTGACGGCCGCCGTCCTGCTGAACTACCGGATGGGGCGAGGGTCACGGCATGCGACGATCGGCGGCAAGTCGGGCGGGGGCGCCGTCGTGAAGCTCGGACCGCTCGGCTGGGTGGCGCGCGGACTGATGATCGCCTATCTCCTGATCGCCGCCGTGCTGCCGATCCTCGCCCTCGTCGTCGTCGCCCTGCAGCCGTACTGGAGCGGAACGATCGACTTCTCGACGCTGAGCTTCCAGCACTTCGGGAACTTCCTGTTCGCGCCCTTCAACCAGGCGCGATCGGCCCTTGTGAACAGCCTCGAACTGGGCCTCATCGCGGCGACGGTGCTCATGCTGTTCGCCACCATCACGGTGACCTACGCGGCGCAGAGCCGCAAGAGCATCGTGTCGGGGGCGATCCGCTTCGGCACCAAGCTCCCCAGCGCCATCTCGCACCTCGTGATCGCGATCTCGCTGTTGATCGCCCTCGGCGGCGCGCCGTTCTTCCTCAAGGGCTCCTACGTCATCCTCGTCATCGCGTACCTCGTCATCTACATCCCGCAGGCGTCCATCTCCGCCGAGTCGGCCAGAGCCCAGGTCGGAGAGGAGCTGCTCGAGGCGTCGACGATGGCAGGCGCAGGCAGCGCCCGGACGATGTCGCGCATCATGACCCCCCTCATGGCGCCCGGCCTGGTCTCCGGGTGGGCGCTCGTGTTCGTGCTCGTGTTCGGCGAGCTCACGGCGGCGGCCATCCTGTCAGGACCGAGCAACCTCGTCGTCGGCGCCGTCATCTTCAACATCTGGGACTCCGGCATCTTCGCCCAGCTCGCCGTGCTCGGCACGGCGATCTGCGTCGTGACGGGCGCCGTCGTGGGCACGGTCATGCTCGTGCGGCCGCGCCGTCGCGGCCGTCGTCGGCCGCTCCCGCAGATCGAGACGCCGATCCACTGACGCAGGCGCCGGTCCGGGGCTCAGGTCTCGATCGGCGCCTGGCCGGTTGATCCGCGCACCATGAGCTCGGGCGAGTAGCGGCGGCTCTCGAAGGGCAGGTCGGGGTCGTCGAGCCTGCGCAGGAGCATCGAGACCGCGACGTCCGCCATCACGCGGAGCGGCTGGCGCACCGTCGTGAGATCGTACGCGGGCCAGCTCGACATGCCGATGTCGTCGTACCCGACGATCGACAGCTGTCCGGGCACGGCGATCCCGAGGTCGCGGGCGGCGTCGATCGCGCCGAAGGCCAGAAGGTCGTTCGCGCAGAGGAGTGCGGTGGGCCTGTCCGGCTCGGACAGCATCGCGGCCGCCTCCGCGTAGGCGGCGTCGTGGGTCGCGTCGCTCGTGACGTCGAACTTCGCGTCGACCGTGATCCCGTGCTGCGCGAGCTCGGCGATGAAGCCGGAGCGGCGCTCCTGGTTCGTGCTCACCTGGGGAATGCCGCCCAGCACACCTACGCGCCGATGACCGAGCTCGACGAGATGTCGCACCGCCGCTTTCGTGCCGCGGGCGTGGTCGCTCGTCAGCTGGTCGCACGCGACGTCGTCGAGCGAACGGTTCACCAGCACGATGGGAGCACGGCGGTCGAGAGCTTCCTTGAGCGCGGTCGAGCCGTAGCTCGCGGTCGTGAAGATCAGGCCGTCGACGAGCTGATCGCGCATGCCGTAGACCGCCTCCTCCTCGAACCCGCCGTGGACGAAGCTCCACAGCAGCATCCTCTTGCCCGCCTTGTGCAGTGCGAGACCGATGGACTCGAGAAGCTCGGGATAGAAGGGATTCGTGATGCGCCCGACGACGACCCCGATGACGTTCGTCTTGGTTCCTCGCATCGCCCGCGCCGCCGGATTGGGCGTGTATCCGGTCTCGTCGAGGACCTTCTGCACGCGCGCGCGCACGGCCCCGCTGACCTCGGGCCTGTTCTGGAGCACGCGCGACACGGTCGACTGCGAGACCCCGGCCAGGCGCGCGATATCGCGGCTCGTCACCACGTCCAGCACCTCCATCGCACGCCGGGGTGAGCGCCGGACCACGAATCACCGCGACGCAACCTTGTCGGCGTCGCGCGCATCACTCTACTCCAGGACGTGGGCTCGCCCACGCGCCGCGCACGGCGTCGAGCGCACGCGCCGTCCGCAGCGACTGGGCGGGAGCCACGAGGGGCGGCGCACCGTCGAGCACGACGTCGGCGAAGTGCTCCACCTGTGCGACGTACTGGCTCTCGAAGGGCCACTCGGTGCGCGTGAGCGTGCCCGACCGATCCGTGACGTCCAGCGTCAGCGGGGCATCCGTCCTCCGTGTCCGGAAGGCGACCGGCAGCCGGATGCGTCCCTTCGTCCCGAAGACCTCCACCTCCGACCCGCCCGCGGTCTCCATCGTCGCGAACAGATGACCCGTCGCGGAGCCGAAGTCGAGCGCCGCCGTCACGGTCGTCTCGACCTCGAGCCCCGGCAGTGCCGTGCGCGAGGCCGTGACGTCCGACGGCTCGCCATCGGCGAAGAGAAGGAGCGCGTCCGTGCAGTAGCAGCCGAGGTCGGCGAGCGCACCGCCGCCGAGCGCGGACGAGAAGCGGAATGTGGATGCTGCGACCTGGGGATCGTCGAGCCCCCGGGAGCGCACCGCATAGGACGCTCGCACATGCCGCACGTCGCCGATCGCATCGTCCGCGAGCAGCTCGAGGATCCGGCGGACCCGCGGGCTGTACCGCCACATGAGCGCCTCGAGCAGGACGCGGCCGTGCGTGCGCGCCGCATCCGTCATCTCCTGCACGTCGGCGGCGCGCAGCCCGAGGGGCTTCTCGCACAGCACGTGCTTGCCGGCCGCGAGAGCGGCGAGCGACCACTCGCGGTGCTCGCTGTTGGGAAGGGCGATGTAGACCGCATCGATGTCGGGGTCCTCGACGAGCGCGCGGTACGAGCCGAGGGCGCGCACGCCGCCGAGCTCGCTCGCGAGCTCGGTCGCCGCATCCTGCCGACGGCTCGCGATGGCTGCGAGGCGCGATCGGGACGAGGCCAGCAGGGTCGGCCCCATCTCCTGTCGTGCGATGGCCCCGGCCCCGAGGATGCCCCACCGTATGTAGTCACTCATCGCTTGGGAGGATAACGCAGGATGGGGTATGGTGAGAATACGTATTCAGAAGATGGGGATGAGCGATGAGGCTCCTGTTGCCTTCCTGGCCGCCGATGGCACCGAACCTTCCGGACGACGTGCAGACCGCCCTGTACGAGGCCGACCAGCGGCTGCCCGAAGAGTTGCGCGACGCCGACGCGGTCGTGCTCTGGGGGAACACCGATGAGCGCCTGCGGGAGCTCGCGGGAGACCTTCCGCGCGTGCGATGGGTCCAGGGGCTCATGTCGGGCATGGATCGCGTCCACAGGGCGGGATTCGCCCCCGACGCGATCATGTCGTCGGGCCAGGGGACGCACGATGGCCCCGTCGCCGAGCACGCGCTGGCGATGATCCTGAGCGCGACGCGCCGGCTCGACCTGGCGAGGGACGACCAGCGTGCGCACGTATGGGGCACACGACTGAGCGGACGCCAGCCGCTCGACAACTCAGACGGGCTGCGGACGCTCCGCGGGGCGTCGGTGCTGATCTGGGGCTTCGGCTCGATCGCCGCTCGCCTCGCCCCCATGCTCACGCTGCTCGGCGCGGAGGTGCGCGGGATCGCGACGACGGCGGGCCCCCGCGGGGGTTACGACGTGTTCACCGCCGAGTCGCTGGAGCGCCTGCTGCCCGAGACCGACATCCTTGTCTCGATCCTCCCGGGAACGGCCGCGACCAGGCACGCGCTCGAGGCGACGCTTCTGAGCCTGCTGCCGCCCCGCGCATGGATCGTGAACGTGGGTCGGGGCGGGACGATCGACGAGGACGCCCTGCTCGACGCGCTCACGGAGGGACGGCTCGCGGGCGCTGCGCTCGACGTCTTCGGCACCGAGCCGTTGCCCCTCGACTCGCCCCTCTGGGACGCACCCAACCTCATCATCACGCCGCATGTCGCGGGGACGCGGCCCCTCGGGGCTGAGCGCCTGATCGAGGAGAACGTGCGGGCGTTCCTGGCCGGGGCGCCGCTTCGCAACGCCGTGGTCCGGCCGTGATCGCCGTCGACGCATGTGACGGACGACCGCTCGCCGACGGTCGGGACAGGAGGTTCGGATGACTCCGCTCGCCAACGTATCCGCCGACTACGCCCTCGACGCGCTTGCAGGGTTCGCGGCCGCCAACGCGGATCGCGTCCTCCCCGTCAGGGGCGGCGTCGTCCGTGCCACGGCCAGCCCGCCGGCGCAGGTGGCGATCGTCACAGGAGGCGGCTCAGGACACTTCCCGGCCTTCGCCGGATGGGTCGGGACGGGGTTCGCGCATGGCGCCGCGTGCGGAAACGTGTTCGCATCGCCCTCGACCGCGCAGATCCTGTCCGTCGCGCGCGCGGCCGACAACGGCGGCGGCGTGCTCTTCGCGCCGATCAACTACGCGGGCGACATCCTGAACTTCGGCGCCGCGGCCGAGCGGCTCCGCGGCGACGACGTCGACGTGCGGCTCGTCCCGATCACGGACGACATCGCCTCGGGGGGCGCGGGCGAGCACGAGACGCGCCGCGGGATCGCGGGGAGCTTCGTCGTGCTGAAGGTCGCGGGCGCCGCCGCTGAGCGCGGCGACACGCTCGCCGAGGTCGCCCGGATCGCCTCGGACGCCAACGCGGCGACCCGCACGCTCGGCGTCGCATTCTCGGGATGCACCCTCCCCGGTGCGCAGTCACCGCTGTTCGACGTCCCTCGGGGCCGCGTCGCGATCGGCCTCGGCATCCATGGCGAGCCCGGGCTGTCGGAGGTGCCCCTCGGCACGGCCGACGACGTGGCGGACCTCGTCGTCGACCGCCTGTTCGCCGAGCGGTCGCCGATCCCAGGCGGCGCCGTCGCGGTCGTCGTCAACGGCCTCGGCTCGACGAAGTACGACGAGCTGTTCATCGTCTTCTCGCGTGTCCGCGTCCGGCTCGAGTCCGAAGGCATGCGGCTCGTCGCACCTGCGGTGGGGGAGTATGTCACGAGCCTCGACATGGCGGGCTTGTCCGTGTCGCTCACGTACCTGGACGACGAGCTCGAGAGCCTCTGGCGCGCACCCGCGGATGCCGCGGCCTTCACCCGGGGCGTGACGCAGGCCCGTCCCGCGCGCGGGCTCGCCGCCTCGACCGCGCCCGCCGCCGTCGACGTCGGCTCCGCCTCGGAGGCGTCGCGCCGCGCCGCCGCGGCGATCGCGGCGATCGCGGAGGAGATCGGCGGGGTGCTCGCCGCAGAGAGCGACCGGCTGGGCGCGATCGACGCCGTCGCGGGAGACGGCGACCACGGCGCGGGCATGACACGCGGCTCGGCGGCCGCCGCGCGTGCGGCGCGGGACGCCGTCACAGCGGGCGCAGGGGCGGGCACGGCGCTGCGCGCCGCAGGCGAAGCCTGGGCCGACGAGAGCGGCGGGACCTCGGGCGCCCTCTGGGGGACCGGGCTCGCGGAGGCCGCCGCCGTCGTCGGCGACGTGGACGAGCCGACGACGGCGACCGTCGTCGCGGCGGCCGAGGCGTTCGCGCGCGGCATTCGAGAGCGGGGCGGAGCGCGACCCGGAGAGAAGACGATGCTCGACGCGATCGTGCCCTTCGTCGACGAGCTCCGCAGTGCCGCCGTGCCGGGCCGGAGCTCGCTCGGTGCGTGGCGGCGTGCCGCGGAGACGGCCGATCGGGCGGCGGCCGCGACGGCCGGCATCGTCTCGAGCCGCGGCCGCTCGCGCATCCACGGCGAGCGGTCGCTGGGCACTCCGGACGCCGGCGCGACCTCGTTCGCGCTCGTCGTATCCCGCATCGGGAACTCAGACCATCTAGGAGAGGAGGGGACGTGAGCGACTCGATCGTGGTCCTCGCTCGGCTGTACCCGGCAGAGGGACGTCAGCAGGATCTGCTCGACGCGATAGCGCCGACGTTCGCGGCGATCCACGCGGAGGAGGGTTGCCAGCTGTTCGCGGCGCACTCCGCGTCCGACGGGACGGTCGTGCTGATCGAGAAATGGGAGTCCAGAGCCGCCCTCGACGCGCACGGACGGGGCGGCGCCGTGCGCGCGCTGAGGTCTGCCCGCGCGGAGTTCGAGGCGCGCCCCGCCCAGGTCGAGCTTCTCACCCCGTCGCCGCCGGGAGCGACCGCCAAGGGTCGGCTCTAGCCGAGGTCTGCGACCGTCACGTGGCGGCGAGGTCGAGATGGTGCTGCAGGACGTGCTCGGCGATCGCGATCGAGCTCGTGGCCGCGGGCGACGGCGCATTGCGCAGGACCGTCACGGGCCCGATCCGATCGACGGCGAAGTCGTCGAGCAGCGAGCCGTCTCGTCCCCACGCCTGTGCGCGCACCCCCGACGCGGTCTTCGCCTCGAGGTCCGCCATCCTGAGCTCGGGCACGAACCGCCGCGCCTTGCCGAAGTAGAGCCGTTTGACGAGGGATGCCGAGATCTCGTCCACTCCCATGCGCCAGTGCCTCTTCGCGAGCGGCCACGCGCCCGGCCACCGCAGCGACTCCCACGTGTCCTTGGGGGAGATCGTGAGCCATCCGTATCCCTCGCGGGCGAGCGCGGGCACGGCGTTGGGCCCGACGTGCACGTCGTCGTAGACGCCGCGCGTGAAGTGCACGCCGAGGAACGGGAAGCGCGGATCCGGTACGGGATAGATCATCCCGCTCACGAGGTCCGTTCGGTCCGGGGACAGAGCCCAGTACTCACCACGGAAGGGGAGGATCTTGGGGGATGGGTCGGCCCCGACGAGCTTCGCGACGATGTCGGACTGCAGCCCCGCGCACACGACCAGGCGCGTGAACTCGTGCTCGGAGGCATCCGTGGCGACGCGGACCGTGTCGCCGTCGACCGTGATCTCCGTGACGCCGTGGCCGAGGAGAATCGTGCCGCCGGCGGCACGCACGTCCTGGGCCATGGCCTCCGTGATGCTCGCGTAGTCGACGACCGCCGTCTCGGGCGAGTGCACCGCCGCGACGCCGGCCACGTGCGGCTCGATGTCGCGCAGGTGCGCGGGATCGTCGATGCGCGCGAGCCGGGGCACCTTGTTGGCGATCGAGCGCCGCTCGATCTCGGCGAGCGCGGGCAGCTCTGTGTCGTCGACGGCGACGACGAGCTTGCCGACCTCGCGATACGGCAGACCCTTCTCCTGGCAGAACTCGCGGATCAGGACCCGTCCCGCCGCGCACAGCTGCGCCTTCAGCGAGCCCGGCGCGTAGTAGAGCCCCGCGTGCACGACGCCCGAGTTGTGACCGGTCTGGTGCGCCGCGAGCCGACGCTCCTTCTCCAGGACGGTGACCTCGCCGACGCCGCGTGCCGTGAGCGCCCGCGCGATGGCGATGCCGACGATCCCGCCGCCGACGATCCCGATGCGCTCGGTCACAGCTGCGTCCTGATCGCGACGGTCTTGACCCGCGTGTAGAAGCGGACGGCCTCGGTCCCCTGCTCCTTGAAGGGCGATCCGGACTCCTTGAACCCGCCGAACGGCTGATGGACGTCCCACCCGCTCGTCGGCTGGTTCACGGCGACCTGCCCCGTCTCGACGCCGTCGATGAATCGGTAGGCCGAGCCGAGGTCGCGTGTGAACACCGAGCTCGCCAGGCCGTAGGACGAGGCGTTGACCTCGGCGATCGCCTCCTCGAGGTCGTCCACCACGAGCATCCCCAGGACCGGTCCGAACACCTCCTCACGCCAGATCGGGTTGTCCGGCGGCGTTCTCAGCAGTGTCGGCTCGACGAACGCGCCGACCTGCGCGGAGGCGCCGAGCTCGGCTCTCGCGAGGACCTCAGCGCCGTTCTCGAGGGCGTCCGCGACGCGAGAGCGGATGTCGTCGCGCGCGGCGGTGCTGACGACCGGTCCGACATCGACGCCGTCGGCGTCACCGGGTCCGACCCGAAGAGCCGCGACCGCGGCACGCAGACGCGCGCTCAGCTCGTCGGCGACTCCGCGCTGGACGATGAGCCGGCTCGTCGCCGTGCAGCGCTGGCCCGCCTGGGCGAAGGCGCCGGCCATGATGACGCTTTCGGCAAGATCGAGGTCGGCGTCGTCGAGCACGACGGCCGCGTTCTTGCCGCCCATCTCGGTCTGCACTCGCACGCCCGTGCCGGCAAGCGTCTTCTGCAGGGCGAGCCCGACCGGCGTCGAACCCGTGAACGAGACCGCTCGAACGCGCGGATCGGAGACCGCCGCATCGCCGATAACCGACCCCCGCCCCGTCAGCGTGTTGAGGGCGCCCGCCGTCAGACCGGCCGAGTCCAGGAGCTCCGCGAGGCGGAGCGCGATCAGCGGGGCTTCGCTCGCGGGCTTGAGCACGACCGCGTTGCCCGCCGCGAGCGCGGGGGCCAGCTTGCGTGCGGGGGTGAGCAGGGGATCGTTCCACGGCGTCACGAGCAGAACGATGCCGAGCGGCTCACGCAGTTGCTGGGCGAAGGTGCCCGGCCGCGCGTCGGGCAGGAGCTCGCCGTACGCGAGCCGGGTGAGGGCGCCGAAGAACTCGAAGAACTCTGCGGACTTCGCCACCTCGCCCGCGGCCTCGGCGCGCGTCTTGCCCATCTCCGACACGATGAGCGAGGTCAGCTCCGCGGCGGCCTCGCGAATGAGCGCCGCACCGCGCAGCAGCACTCTGCCGCGCTCGATGGCGCCCACGGCGCGCCACGCGGCCGCGCCGTTCGCAGCCGCGTCGAACACGGCGGCGACGTGGCGGGCCTTCAGGGCCGGAACGCGGCCCACGACGCGACCGTCCGTCGCCGGGTCGGTCACCTCGATCCACTCCCCGTCGGGTGACTCGATGTACTCGCCCGCGACCAGATTCTTCAACGTGATGGGCACTTAGCACACCCCTTTCGGATACGAAATACGTTACCAGGAGGGCATAAGCGGTCGTCAAGTGCTCAATTGGATACATTCAAGAGGTGAAGAGGTCCGGTCGCGCAGCCAGCGCGAGTCGCGTCCTACGGATGTGGCCCGATACCAGGTCCGCGGCCGACAGGAGGTCGCGCCGCTCGATGGCGTCGACGATCAGCCGATGCTCGGCATCCGTCGTCCAGTCGTGGAGGGGCCGAGTCTTTACCCAGGCTCGCCGGTAATGCTGCGTCGAGTTCCAGAAGCGATCGACGAGGTCGTGGAGGAGCGGCAGGCGCGCGCCGGCGTACGTGAGCAGGTGGAAGGCGCGGTCGGACGCGAGGAACTGCTCGACGTCGCTCGACGTCTCGAGCTCTTCGACGAGTTCGTGCAGCCGCTCGAGCTGAGCGGGCGCGAGGTGCGGGATGCTCTCCTGGATCGCGAGCGGCTCGACCTGCTCGCGCAGGCGGTAGATCTGGTCGAACTCCGTGGCGTCGAGCCGTGCGACCCACGCCCCCGCGTTGGGGCGGATCGAGATGAGCCCCTCGGCCTCGAGGAGCCTGAGGGCCTCTCGCACCGGTATGCGACTCGACCGGAACTCCGCCGCGACGGCGTCCTGGCCGATGCGGGTCCCGGGTGTCAGGCGTCCGTCGAGGATCTGCTCCCGGAGCCGATCGGCGATCAGACGGCCGGTCGCGCCTGCGGGGAGCTGGTCCATGAGGTCAGGGTAGCGGGGCGCGCGGGGCGAGCCGGGCCGCGACGAACGCTCGGGCCTGCGGCGCCTCCTACACTCGAAGAGGGTGGGCATCTGCGGCACATGTCGTGCACGGATGTGCAGGCGAGGATGCCTGGCCGGATCAGGAGGTCGCGATGGCGACGGCGAGCGAGGACGGCCGTATGCAGGCGATGCTGCGCGCGGCCCAGCTGTACTACCTGCAGGACCAGACGATGGAGGCGATCGCGGCAGATCTCGGGCGGTCGCGGTCGTCGGTGTCGCGGCTGCTCGCCCGCGCTCGCGAGACCGGTGTCGTCGAGATCCGGCTCAACTCGCCGCTCGCGAGCCGGACGACGCTCGAGGGAGAGCTCGGTCAGAGGTACGGCGTCGCCGCGCACGTCGTGCCGGTGAGCGGGCCGATCAGCGACGTCGACCGGCTCGACCGCGTCGCGACGATGGCCGCGCGCCTTCTCATCCGGTTCTTCGACTCGAACATGACGATGGGAGTGGCCTGGGGATCCACGACGAGCGCGATCAGCCGCCACCTCGTGCCCCACGAGACCCACAATTCCGTCATCGTGCAGATGAACGGAGCAGGCAACCTCAAGACGACGGGGATCGAGTACGCAGGAGAGATCCTGCAACGCTTCGCGAGCGCGTTCTCGGCTCAGGTCGAGCACTTCCCGGTGCCCGCGTTCTTCGACGACCCGCTCACGAGGGACGCCCTGTGGCGCGAGCGCGGGACGAGGCGCGTCCTCGGCATCCAGACACGCATGGATGTCGCGCTGTTCGGTCTCGGCTCGCCGTACTCGTCGGTGCCGAGCTACGTGTACATCGGCGGCTACCTCGATGAGAAGGACTATCGGAGCCTGCGCCAGCAGCACGTGGCGGGCGACGTCGCAACGGTGTTCTACCGCAGAGACGGCACGCACCGCGACATCACCCTCAACGCGAGGGCGTCGGGCATGGGCCTCGACCGGCTCCAGCACATCGCTCGGAGGATCGCGGTCGTCTCCGGGCTCGCGAAGCGCGACGCCGTCCTCGGCGCGCTCGCCGCCGGGCTCGTCACCGACCTCGTGCTCGACGAGGACCTTGCGCGTGCACTGCTCGTCGTCGGCCGCCACGGATGACGCGGTGCGCCCGCTCGCCGCGGGAGCGGAGCACGACGACGGCGTTCGCGGCGGCGACCCTGGTCGCCTGCGCGCGCCGGCATCGAGGCGGTCGGATCGATGGCCTGAGTCGCGTGCGGACTCTGCTCACCCCACGCGGATGCGGGTGTGCCGGAGGTCGCGCTCGATACCCTCGACGGCCAGCAGCAGTGGCGCGACGAAGTCGGATCCCTCCTCGCCGACGCGATCCCGGCGGGCGGGCGCGGCGACGTTGACAGCCGCAACCACGGCTCCCGTGCTGTCGTGGACGGGTGCAGCGACCGAGCGGAGACCCTCTTCGAGCTCCTGGTCGACGAGTGACCACCCCTGTGCCCCGATGCGCTCGAACTCGGCCCGCAGCGCGGCGCGATCGGTGATGGTGTACGGCGTGAGCGGAGAGAGACTCGCCGTGCGGAGGAACTCGTCGCGCCGAGCGTCCGGCCCGCACGCGAGCATCGCGCGACCCATCGAGGTTGCGAATGCGGGGAGGCGCGTGCCGACGCCGATCGCGGCCGACATGATGCGCCGGACCGCGACGCGGGCGACGTAGACGATCTCCCCGCCGTCGAGGATCGCGACCGACGACGACTCGCCCGTCTCGTCCGAGAGTCGCTGCAGGTGCGGCTGCGCGACGGCGGGCAGTCCCAGGCCCGAGAGATACGCATAGCCGAGCTCGAGCAGCCGGGGGCGCAGGTGGAACTCGCGGCCGTCTGTCCCGACGTAGCCGAGCTCGACGAGCGTGTGCAGGAAGCGGCGCGCCGAGGCCCGGCTCAGTCCGGTCGCGCGGGAGACGTCGCTGAGGGTCAGGCTCGGCCGGTCGGCGTCGAAGGATCGGATGACGGCGAGCCCGCGATCGAGGGACTGGACGAACTCGCCGCCCCTCGCGTCCTGTGCCGCGTCGGCCACGATGCCCTCCCTCCCTGCGCCGCTTGCGCGGGATCGGTCCCCGACGGCTAAGATCGTACTATACGAACAGGTGTTCGCATGGCGAACAGGAGTCATCGTGATCGACAAGATCTTCCGGGATGCCGCCGCCGCGGTCGCGGACATCGTCGACGGCACCACTGTGCTGATCGGGGGATTCGGCCGGGCCGGGCAGCCCGTCGAGCTCATCGACGCCCTCATCGCGCACGGCGCGCGCGACCTGACGATCGTCAACAACAACGCGGGGAACGGCGACACGGGGCTCGCGGCGCTTCTCGCGACGGGCCGCGTGCGCAAGGTGGTCTGCTCCTTTCCGCGGCAACACGACTCGTGGGTCTTCGACGAGCTGTACCGGTCGGGGCGGATCGAGCTCGAGCTCGTCCCTCAGGGCAATCTCGCGGAGCGCATCCGTGCCGCGGGCGCCGGCATCGGCGCGTTCTATTCGCCCACGGGCGTCGGCACGCTGCTGGCCGAGGGCAAGGAGTCGCGGATCATCGACGGCCGGGAGTACGTCCTCGAGTACCCCATCGCCGCCGACTATGCCCTCATCGGAGCACTGCGGGCGGACCGTTGGGGCAACCTCGTGTACCGCAAGACCGCCCGCAACTTCGGCCCCGTCATGGCCGCCGCCGCCGCGACCACGATCGTGCAAGTCGACGAAGTCGTGCCGCTCGGCGGGCTGGATCCGGAGGCGGTCGTGACGCCCGGGATCTTCGTCGACCGCATCGTCGTCACGGGCCCCCGGCCCTGGCTGCGCGACGGCGCGTTCGTGGGTGGCGTCGACCTCGAGGGCACGCCGCTCGACCCTGCGCCCGCCGCGACGGGGGTCGCCTCGTGAGCACCCGCATCCGGCGCGAGGAACTGGCAGCCCGCATCGCCGCCGACATCCCGGACGGCTCCTATGTCAATCTGGGCATCGGTGCGCCGACGCTCGTCGCGAACCACCTTCCGGCCGATCTCGAGATCGTCCTGCACACCGAGAACGGCCTCCTCGGCATGGGCCCGGCGCCCCACGCGACCGAGGTCGATCCCGACCTCATCAACGCGGGGAAGCAGGCCGTGAGCGAGCTCCCGGGCGCCGCGTACTTCCACCACGCGGACTCGTTCGGCATGATGCGCGGCGGCCACCTCGACGTCTGCGTCCTCGGCGCGTTCCAGGTGTCGGAGCGCGGCGATCTCGCCAACTGGTCGACGGGCGCACCGGGGGCCATCCCCGCGGTCGGAGGCGCGATGGACCTCGCGATCGGAGCGAAGTCCGTCTACGTCATGACCGATCTGCTCACGAGGTCGGGCACCCCCAAACTCGTCCGCGCGTGCACGTACCCCCTCACGGGTGTCCGCTGCGTCACGCGCGTCTATACCGACCACGCCGTCTTCGACATCGCGCCCACGGGCTTCGTCGTGCGCGAGGCGTTCGGCGACAACACCGTCGACTCGCTGTCGGCGCTGACCGGGCTGACCCTGTCGTCGGCAGAGAGAGGATGACCATGACCGCGAGCTTCGTCTACGACGCCGTCCGCACACCCTTCGGACGCGCGGGAGGAGCGCTGTCGGGCATCCGCCCCGACGATCTCGCAGCCGTCGTCATGAGGGCGACCGTCGAGCGGTCCGGGCTCGACCCCGCACTCATCGACGACGTCGTCTTCGGCGACGCGAACCAGGCGGGCGAGGACAATCGCGACGTCGCGCGGTTCGGAGCCCTGCTCGCGGGGTTCCCGACGACCGTGCCCGGCGCGACCGTGAACCGGCTGTGCGGCTCGGCCGTCGAAGCCGTGATCCAGGGATCGCGGGCGATCGAGACGGGGGACTGCGCCATCGTCCTCGCGGGCGGCGTCGAGTCGATGAGCCGCGCACCGTTCGTCGTCGAGAAGTCGTCGAAGCCGTGGCCGGCCGTCGGCAACGCCACGATGTGGAACACGTCGATCGGCTGGCGTATGACGAACCCGCGCCTTCCGAAGGAGTGGACGATCTCCAACGGAGAGTCCGCCGAGAAGCTCGCTGCGCTCTATGGAATCTCGCGCGAACAGCAGGACGCCTTCGCCCTGCGCAGCCACCGCCTCGCCGCCGACGCATGGGCGGCCGGCGTCTACGACGACGAGATCGTCCAGGTGCCGGGGGCCGCCCTGACGAGGGACGAGGGGATCCGCGACGACACGACGGCCGCGGCGCTCGCGAAGCTGCGCACGCTCTTCGCGGCCGACGGCAGCGTGACTGCGGGCAACTCGTCGTCGATCAACGACGGCGCCTCCGCCGTGCTCCTCGGGGCAGAGGGGGCGGTGGATGCCGAGCCGCTCGCCCGCATCGCGGGTCGCGGCGTCTTCGGGAACGACCCCGACGTCTTCGGTGTCGCGCCGGTCGAGGCGGCCAACCGTGCCCTCGCGCGTGCAGGACGCACGTGGGCCGACGTCGACGTCGTCGAGCTCAACGAGGCCTTCGCATCACAGTCGCTCGCGTGCCTCGCGCTCTGGCCCGACCTGGATCCCGAGAAGGTCAACGTCCACGGGGGAGCCATCGCGATCGGGCATCCGCTCGGAGCGTCGGGTGGCCGCATCATCGGCCACGCCGCGCACGAGCTGCGCCGCCGTGGAGGGGGCGTCGCGGTCGCCGCGATCTGCATCGGCGTCGGGCAGGGGCTCGCGGTCGTCCTCGAGCGGTAGCCCGTGCGGCCACCGGGCGCTCGTCCGCGTCCGCGCCCTCAGTACGACGCGCGTCCGGCGTCGAGTTCGCCCAGGTAGCGCGCCGCGAGCTGCTCGGTGCCGCGCGCGAGGAGAGAGACGTCCGCGCCGACGAGCAGGAAGGACGCCCCCGCCTCGGCGTACCGATCGGCGGTCGCCGGGTCGAACGCGTTGACGCCCACGGGCCTGCCCGCGGCGCGAACGGCTTCGAAGGTGCGCAGCACGGCGGCCACGACATCCGGGTGCGTCTGCTGACCGAGAAGACCCATCGACGCGGCGAGATCGCTGGGCCCGACGAAGACGCCGTCGACGCCGTCGACGGCGGCGATCTCGGCTGCCGCCTCGACCGCGTGCGTCGTCTCGATCTGCACGAACACCGAGACGTGCTCGGCCGCGCTCGTGAGGTAGTCGTCGATGCGGTTCCACCTGCCCGAGCGGGCGAGCGCGTTGCCGACGCCGCGTCGTCCGCGCGGCGGGTACTGCGTCGCCGCCACGATCTCGCGCGCCTGGTCGGCCGACGACACCATCGGCACGAGGAGGTTCTGCGCCCCGAGGTCGAGCACCTGCTTGATGACGACGGCGTCGCCCACCGGTACGCGCACGACGGGTGTCGCGGGGTACGCGGCGATCGCCTGCAGCTGCGCGAGCGTCGACTCGAGCCCGTTCGGTGCGTGCTCCATGTCGATGAGGATCCAGTCCAGGCCCGCGCCGGCGCAGATCTCGGCGACGAGCGGGCTGCCCGAGCACGCCCACACGCCGAACAGCGGGCGCGATGCCTCGGCGAGGCGGTCGCGGAAGGTCGGGGTCAGACGAAGCGGCATGAGATGGTCCCCAGGGGTCCGTAGTCGGCCAGGACGGTGTCGCCCGCGGCGACCCACACGGGGCGCGTGAACGACCCCGCGAGCACGATCTCGCCGGCCTCGAGCCCGTCGCCGTGCTGCGCGAGCTTGTTCGCGAGCCATGCGACCCCCGTCGCGGGATGGTTCAGGACCCCGGCGGCGACGCCCGTCTCTTCGATCGTCTCGTTGCGGTAGAGGAGGGCGGAGATCCAGCGCAGGTCGACCGCGTCGGGCGCGACCGGGGTGCCGCCGAGGACCAGCCCGCCGTAGGCGGCGTTGTCGGCGATCGTGTCGACGATCGTGCGGCCCTCGAGCTCGATGTGCGAGTTGAGCAGCTCGAGCGCGGGCGTGACGTACTCCGTCGCGCGAAGGACGTCGAACAGCGTGCAGCGCGGTCCCTCGAGAGGCTGTGCGAGGACGAACGCGAGCTCGACCTCGAGCCGCACGTTCGAGAACAGGCTGACCGGGATCTGCGACCCGTTCTCCCACACGGTGTCGTCGAACATGACACCGTAGTCGGGCTCCGTGATGCCCGTCGCCTGCTGCATCGCCTTCGACGTGAGCCCGATCTTCCGCCCGACGAGCCGGTGGCCCGCCGCGAGCCGGCGCTCGCGCCACACGGCCTGGATCGCGTACGAGTCCTCGACCGTCGCGTCCGGGTGCCGGGCCGTGATCCGCGGGATCACGCCGTGCGTGCGATCTGCCGCGGCGAGCTCGTCCGCGATCTGCGCGATCGTCTCCGCATCCAGCATCCGTCTCTCCTTCGTGGTCAGGCTAGCGTTCGTCGACCTGCAGAACTCCACGGATCCGCAGCCGATCCCGCGGGTTGACCGGTCACGCGCGAGGTCGTGCTCGAGTTCCGTGGAGTTCTGCCGAGCCTCCGGATCACAGCTGGTTGCCCAGCTTGTACTCCGGCATCGACGTCTCACTGGCGCGCGTGTAGGAGAAGCCGTCGGCGCCGATCGTGACCGCCATCTCGGAGGAGTCGGTGCGGGCGACGACAGGCTGCGGGTCGCCGTCGAGGTCGAGGACGAGGGACGCCTCGGTGTACCACGACGGCACGACGGGGTTGCCCCACCAGTCGCGGCGCTGGTTGTCGTGCACGTCCCACGTGACGACGGGGTTGTCGGGGTCTCCGGTGTAGTAGTCCTGCGTGTAGATCTCGACGCGGTGCCCGTCGGGGTCGCGCAGATAGAGATAGAACGCGTTCGAGACGCCGTGGCGGCCGGGGCCGCGCTCGATCGCATCGGACCGGCGGAGCGCTCCGAGCTTGTCGCAGATCGCGAGGATGTTGTGCTTCTCGTGCGTCGAGAACGCGACGTGGTGCATGCGGGGGCCGTCGCCGCCCGTCATCGCCGTGTCGTGCACGGTGGGCTTGCGGCGCATCCAGGCGGCGTAGACGGTGCCTTCGTCGTCCTGGATGTCCTCCGTCACGCGGAAGCCCAGGTCCTGCATGAACGCGACGGCCCGCGGCACGTCGGGCGTCACCTGGTTGAAGTGGTCGAGGCGCACGAGGGCGCCGGGCGTGTACAGGTCGTAGCGCCACGCGAGCCGCTCGACGTGCAGGACGTCGTGGAAGAACTCGTACGGGAAGCCGAGCGGGTCGGTCACGCGCACGGAGTCGCCGATGCCCTTGGTGAAGCCCCCGGGGTTGCGGCGCACGTCGCAGCCGAGCTCGGTGTAGAACGCGACGGCCTGATCGAGGTCCTCGGGTGTGCGCACGCGGTACGAGAACGCGGCGACGGCCGCGACGGGGCCCTGCCTCAGCACGAGGTTGTGGTGGATGAACTCCTCCATCGAGCGCAGGTAGACCGTGTTCTCGTCCTCCTCCGTCACGACGAGGTCGAGCACGTCGACGTAGAACTCGCGCGATGCCGCGAGGTCGGTCACGACGAGCTCCATGTACGCGCAGCGCAGGATGTCGGGCGGCGACGCCTGCGGCGTCGGCACCGGGTTGTCGCTGTGGATTGGGGCCTCCTGGCTCACGAAGAAGCCGGAGGAGGTGCGGGTCATGTCGTCGCGTCGGGTCATGTCAGCGTCCTTGCTGTCGTGGAGAGGGAGTCAGTGGGATGCCGCGGCATCCGTCTTGCCGAAGGTGGGGTTGTGGACCTCGCCGAGCGTGATGTGCACGGCCTGCTGGTCGGTGTAGAAGTCGATCGAGCGGTAGCCGCCCTCGTGCCCCAGGCCCGAGGCCTTCACGCCGCCGAAGGGCGTGCGCAGGTCGCGCACGTTGTTGGAGTTGAGCCACACCATCCCGGCCTCGACGGCCTGCGCGAAGTTGTGCGCGCGCTTCAGGTCGTTCGTCCACACGTAGGCGGCGAGGCCGTACTTCGTGTCGTTCGCGAGCGCCAGTGCCTCCTCGTCGGTGTCGAAGGGGGTGATGGCGACGACGGGTCCGAAGATCTCCTCCTGGAAGATGCGGGCGTCGGGCGCGACATCGGCGAACACGGTCGGCGCGACGAAGTTGCCCGTCTCGAAGCCTTCGGGCCGTCCGCCGCCCGCGACGAGCCGGCCCTCGGTCTTTCCGAGCTCGACGTACGACATGACCTTCTCGTAATGCTCTGGGTGCACGAGCGCCCCGACCTCGGTCGCGGGGTCGTGCGGGTACCCCACCACCACGCGCGCGGCCTGCGCGGCGTACCGCGAGACGAACTCGTCGTACACCTCGCGCTGCACGAGGATGCGTGACCCCGCCGTGCAGCGCTCGCCGTTGAGCGAGAAGACGCCGAAGATCGTCGCGTCGATCGCGGCGTCCAGATCCGCGTCGGCGAAGACGATAGCGGGCGACTTGCCACCGAGCTCCATCGAGAGCCCCTTGAGGTACGGCGCGGCGTTGCCGAAGATCAGCCTGCCCGTCGAGCTCTCGCCGGTGAACGAGATGAGCGGCACGTCGGGATGCTTCACGAGGGCGTCTCCGGCATCCTCGCCCAGTCCGTTGACGAGGTTGAAGACGCCCTTCGGCAGCCCCGCCTCCTCGAAGATCCCGGCCCACAGCGAGGCCGACAGCGGCGTGAACTCGGCCGGCTTGAGCACGACGGTGTTTCCCGTCGCGAGGGCGGGGCCGAGCTTCCACGACTCGAGCATGAAGGGCGTGTTCCACGGCGTGATGAGCCCCGCGACGCCGATCGGCTTGCGGTTGACGTAGTTGATCTGGCGTCCGGGCACCTTGTAGGTGTCGTCGGCCTGCGCGACGATCAGGTCGGCGAAGAACCGGAAGTTCTCGGCCGCGCGGCGGGCCTGCCCGAGCGCCTGCGTGATCGGCAGGCCCGAGTCGAACGACTCGAGCTCTGCGAGCCGCGCGTCGCGCGACTCGACGATGTCGGCGATGCGGTGGAGGATCCGCGACCGCTCGCGGGGGAGCATCCGGGGCCACGGGCCCTCGGCGAACGCCGTGCGGGCCGCCGCGACGGCGCGGTCGATGTCGGCCTTCTTGCCGGCAGCGGCCTGCAGGTAGACCTCGTTCGAGACGGGGTCGAGCACGTCGAACGTGTCGCCGTCCGCCGAGTCGACGAACGCGCCGTCGATGTAGTGCTGGATGCGCGTCGGCAGGTCGGCGGGGATGTGCCGCCCTGCGACAGGCTCAGGGACCAGGGCGATCGTCGCGGTGTCGGTCATGGGTAACCTCCGGTGTCGGATGGGGTCAGAAGGCCGGGAGGCCGAGGGTCTCGTCGGGGTGCTCGTGGATCATGTACGCGTCGAGCGTCGCGGAGCGGTGGCGCCGGGCCGCCTTCTCGATCTCGCCGAGCGGGGCGCCCGTCTCGATGAGCCGCACGATGTTCTCGTGCTCGCGCACGGACTCCTGGGCCCGGCCCGGCACGAAGCTGAAGGTCGAGTCGCGGAGGTGCCCGAGCCGCGCCCACTCGCTCTCGACCAGCTCGAGCATGCGGGGATTGGCGCACTTGCCGAACAGCGTCGCGTGGAACTCCTGGTTGAGGCGGGTGAACGCCCGCGGGTCGAAGTCCTCCAGGATGCGGATCATGCGCTCGTTGACGGCGCGTGCACGACGGAGGTCGTCCGCCGTGAGCCTCCGGGCGGCGAGAGCGGTCGCTGCCCCCTCGAGGATCGAGAGCGCCTGCATGCTGTGGCGGTACTGCGAGTCGTCGACCATCGAGACGCGCGCGCCGACGTTGCGCTCGAACGTCACGAGTCCCTCGGCCTCGAGCTGGCGGATCGCCTCCCGCACGGGCACGACGCTCATGTCGAGGTCGCCCGCGAGAGAGCCGAGCACGAGCCGGTATCCCGGCGTGAACTCCTGGTTCGCGATCCGCTCCTTGATCCACTGGTAGGCGCGCTGCGACTTGCTCTGCGTCTGGAGGTCGGTCATGGTGCGTGCTCCTCGTCGTAGCGGGTCCGCCACGGCGCGCTCAGGGGGAAGAGCCCGTCGACGGGATGCCCCTCCGCGACGCGTGCGGCGATCCAGGCATCCTCCTCCTCCTGCGCGAGGGCCGCGTCGGCGACCTCCTCGGCCAGGGCCGGCGGGATGACGACGACCCCGTCGGCATCGCCGACGACGACGTCGCCGGGCTGCACGGTCGTGCCGCCGCATCCGATCGTCACGTCGAGATCCCACGGCACGTGCCTGCGGCCGAGGACGGCGGGATGCGCGCCGGCCGCGTAGACGGGGATGCCGACGGCCGTCACGGCATCGACGTCGCGGACGCCTCCGTCGGTCACGATGCCGGCCGCGCCTCGCGCGTGCGCTCGGATCGCGAGGATGTCGCCGAGCGTGCCCGATCCCGTCTCGCCGCGGGCCTCGATGACGATGACCTCGCCCTCGCCGACGGCGTCGAACGCGCGCTTCTGCGCGTTGTAGCCGCCGCCGTGCGACGCGAAGAGGTCTTCGCGGTTGGGTACGAATCGCAGCGTGCGGGCCGTGCCGACGAGCTTGGCGTCCGGATGCAGCGGCCGCACGCCGTCGATCGTCACGTTGTCCAGCCCGCGCTTGCGCAGCTGCTGCGACAGACCCGCGACGGGCGTCTTCTCGAGCTTCGCGCGCAGGGCGGGGGAGAGGACGGATGACGCGACAGGCTCTTCGACGGGGAGCCCCGCGGCCTCGCGCGAACCCCACGCCTCCGCGCGCTGCACGTCGTTGACGGCGGGCGTGGATCCGAGGGCGGGGTCGTAGGAAGCCTCGCCCTGCGTCACGGTCGTGGTGAGCCGTCCCGATGTCGCGCCGTTCGCGGACGAGACCTCGACCTCGACGACGTCGCCGGGGACGACCACAGACGAACCCGCGGGCGTGCCGGTGAGGATGACGTCTCCCGGCTCGAGCGTGAAGTGCTGCGACAGGTCGGCGACGAGCTGCGCGAGCGGGAAGATGAGACCCGCGGTCGTGTCGTCCTGCACGAGCTCGCCGTTGACCCACGTCCGCAGGCGCAGGGCGCCGGGCTCGACCGCCCGGGCGTCGATGAGGGCGGGGCCGATGGGCGTGAAGCCGTCGCCGCCCTTCGAACGGACGTTGGATCCCTTGTCGTTCGCGCGCAGGTCGTAGAGGCCGAAGTCGTCGGCGGCCGTGACCCACGCCACGTGGCCCCACGCGTCGGCCAGGCGGACGCGGCGCGCGGCGGTCCCGATGACGAGGGCGATCTCGCCCTCGAACGCGAGCAGCTCTGTGCCGAGCGGGCGCTCGATCGTGCCGCCGGATGCCGCGACCGAGCTCGACGGCTTGAAGAAGTACGACGGCGCGGCGGGTCGGCGGCCGCGCTGGTCGGCGCGCGATCCGTAGCTCAGATGCACCGCGACGATCTTGCCGGGGCGGCCGGGCAGTCCCGAGAAGCGCGGGTCGGCCGGGCCCACGCGTCCGGAGGCTCCGCGCGGCGCGGGAGCGCCGGGGGGAGTGGACGTGGGGACATCCGTCTGCATGTCGGGAGCTCCTTCGCTCTTGCGTCGTATCTGAAATCGTATATGATTGGTCGCCATCGGGCAAGCGGCATCCTCCTCGCGGAGAAGCCGCCTGCTCCAGACAGTGACGTCGACCTGACATAGGAGTCAAGGACATGAGCACACCCCAGTCCGCGGGATACGCAGACGGATTCACTCCCACCGGCACGATCGCGACACAAGCCGACCGCCGACGCGTCGTCTTCGCGACCGTCGTCGGGACGACCGTCGAGTGGTACGACTTCTTCATCTACGCGTCGGCGGCGGGACTCGTCTTCGGACAGCTCTTCTTCGCTCCCGCGGGCGAGGAGTTCGCGCAGATCCTCTCGTTCATCACCGTGGGCATCAGCTTCCTGTTCCGTCCGCTCGGCGCGTTCCTCGCGGGGCACCTCGGCGACAGGTACGGCCGCAGGCTCGTCCTGATGCTCACGCTCATCCTCATGGGAGTCGCGACGACCCTCGTGGGCCTTCTGCCGACGTACGCCGCGATCGGCGTCGCCGCCCCCATCCTCCTCGTGCTCCTGCGCATCCTGCAGGGGATCTCGGCGGGCGGCGAGTGGGGCGGAGCCGTCCTCATGGCCGTCGAGCACGCGCCGAAGGCCAAGCGCGGCCTGTTCGGCGCGTCGCCGCAGATCGGCGTGCCGCTGGGCCTTCTGCTCGCGTCGGGCGTCATGGCGCTCATGGCCGCGATCGCCCCCGGCGAGGCGTTCCTCACGTGGGGCTGGCGCGTGCCGTTCCTGCTGAGCGTCGTGCTCATCGTCGTCGGCTACTACATCCGCCGCCGCGTCGAGGAGAGCCCCGTCTTCATCGAGCTCGCGGAGCGCAAGGAGCAGACCCGGATGCCGATCGTCCAGCTGTTCAAGAAGCACACCCTCCTCGTGCTCGTCGCGGCCTTCGTCTTCGTCGGCAACAACGCGGTCGGCTACATGACGACGGGCGGCTACATCCAGCGGTACGCGACCGACCCCCAGGGTCCCCTCGGCCTCGACACGGCTCAGGTGCTGTGGGCCGTGACCGTCTCGGCCGTCTCGTGGCTGCTGTTCACGTGGATCGGCGGCTGGGTCTCCGACCGGATCGGCCGACGCACGACGTACATCATCGGGTGGGTCATCCTCCTCGCTGCGGTCTTCGCCGTGTTCCCCCTCGTCAACACGGGCAGCATCGTGCTGCTGGCGCTCGGACTCGTCCTGCTCACGATCGGCCTCGGTCTGACCTACGGGCCCCAGGCCGCGCTCTACACGGAGCTGTTCCCCGCCTCGATCCGGTTCTCGGGCGTCTCGATCTCGTACGCGCTCGGCGCGATCCTCGGCGGCGCGTTCGCCCCCACGATCGCGCAGTGGCTCGTGCAGGCGACGGGTTCGACGACGGCCGTCTCGTGGTACCTCGCGGGAACCGTCGTGCTGGCCCTCATCGCGACCCTTCTGCTGCGCGATCGCAGCGGCATCCCGCTCGGTCCCGACCACGAGGCCGAGCAGGCGATCAGCCCGATCCGCGGACTGGCGAAGGTCTGAGCGTCACGCACGGGCGGGTGGTTCCGGATGCCGGAGCCGCCCGTTCGTGCATGGGGATGGGTCAGGGCCGCAGGCCCGTCGCCCAGCACGCGATCACGACACGGGGGTGCCGGCCGGGTCCGATCGGTCGCGCGCGAGGGCCTCGAGTCCGGCGACGATCCGCTCGACTCCGAACCGCAGGGCGCCCTCGCGGCCGCCGTCGGCGGCGTCGGCGAACGCGGCGGCCGTCTGCGGATAGCTCGACGATCGCTCAGCGAACACCGGCGCGAGCGCGGCGGCGAGGTCGTGCTCGGGTGTCGATGCGAATGCCTGCTGGCGCACGATCGAGATCGCCTGACCCGACAGCAGCGCGAGCGCGTCGAGCTTCTCGCCCCCGGTGAGCGGCAGTCCTGCCAGCGTGTGAAGGCCCGCCTCGAACCACGCGAGCTCGCACGGGCCGGGTGGATGCGGCCGCTGCACGAGCTCGACCGACCACGGCCGTGCGAGATATCGCTCGTAGACGAGCCGTGCCCACGCCGCCAATGAGGTCTGCCAGTCACCGGCGACCGGATCCGGCGGCTGGCCGAGTGCTCGGTCGAGCATCACGGCATCGAGCTCGGCGCGGCCGGGCACGTACCGGTAGAGAGCCATCTTCGTGGTGCCGAGTCGCTCCGCGACGGCATGCATGGTGACCGCATCGAGGCCTTGCTCGTCGGCGAGGGCGATCCCGGCGTCGGCGATCTCGTCGAGGGTGAACCGGGGCCTGGGCCCGCGCTTCGTCGTCTGCGTCCTGTTCCACAGCAGCGACATCACGCCCTCGAACGAGGCCGGGGGATCGGCATCCGCGCTCTCGGTCGTCATTGCGGCTCCCGTCGAATCAATTGCGTCCAGCGTACGCGGTATGTATTGTGTCCAACAGACGCAATTAATTCGGCAAAGGAGCAACTGAGCATGTCCGCAGTGAAGATCCTCATCTCGGGGGCGAGCATCGCCGGCCCCGCCCTCGCGCGCTGGCTGGGGCGCAACGGGTTCGATGTGACGGTCGTCGAGAAGTCGGCGGCCGTGCGTGCCGGCGGCCAGGCCGTCGACTTCAAGGGACGCACGCACAAGGACGTGCTGACACGCATGGGGGTCCTCGACGACGTCCATGCCGCTCAGACCTCGAAGACCGACTGGCGGCTCGTCGACGAGGCAGATCGTGTCAAGGCCGTGATGCCGGGCGAGTTCATCGGGGGCGACATCGAGATCCTGCGGGGAGACCTGGCCGCCATTCTGCACCGGCACAGCGCCGCCGACGTCGAGTACGTGTTCGGCGACGAGATCGTCTCTCTCCACGACTCGCCGCGCGGAGTCGACGTCGAGTTCGCCCACCGCACGACCGAGCGCTTCGACCTCGTGATCGGTGCCGACGGTGTGCACTCGGCGGTGCGCAGGCTCGCCTTCGGACCCGAGCAGCAGTACGTCCAGCCGAGCGGCCACTACTACGCGGTCGCGAGCGGGGCGGTCCCACTCGACGGGCTCGAGACGCAGCTGCCCGACGGTCGCGGCGTCGCCTACGCCTACAGCGCACCCGGACGACTCGCGGTGGTGGGCGGCCAGAAGGCGCCGAGCCTCTTCGTGTTCCAGGCCGGCAGCGCCGACTACGACCGGCACGACACGGCCTCTCAGCTGACGTTCCTCCGACGAGGTTTCGCGGGCGTGGGCTGGCGCGTGCCCGCCATGCTCGACGCGGCGCACGAGGCATCCGACTTCTACCTCGACGCTCTGACCCGCACGCGCATGCGATCCTTCACGCGAGGACGGGTGGCACTCGTCGGAGACGCCGGCTACGCCAACACGCTCGGCGGCTTCGGCACGGGGCTCGCGCTGGTCGGCGCGTACGTGCTCGCCGGTGAGCTCGTCGCGGCACGCGGGGATCACGCGGCGGCGCTCGCAGCGTACGACCGGCGGATGGTCAAGCCGACGAGGATCGCCCGCTCCGGAAGCGCGGGATCCTTCCTCGCGCCGCCGTCGGAGATGCGGATCAGGCTGCGGGACTGGACCTTCGCCAACCGCGCGGTGCTGCGGACCATGATGTGGATGACCGACGCCTTCGCGACCGACGACGCGATCCCCGACTACCGCCTGCGCTGAGCGGGCCTGGGAACGCAGCCGACCATCGGCCCGCGGTTGGCACGTGCAGAACTCCACACGATTCGGCGTCCGCCCCCGCGATGCCCACGGAAACCCGGGGGAGCAGGTGGGTGCCGGGTGCAGATCTGTGGAGTTCTGCACGCCCACCGTGCGGCAAACCCCGCCGGCTCAGCCCCCGAGCGCCTCCCGGATCGCGGCGGCCGACTGAGAAAGCCGCTCCGCGATCGAGGCGGCGTCTGCCGGCCCCGCGACGTGCACGACGGCGATCGCCGCGGGGCGGTGCGTGCGCAGCCCCAGCGGCACCGACACCGCCTGCACGGTCGGGATGACCTCGTCGTGGCTCGTGGCGTACCCGCGCTCGGCCGCCTGCGCGATCTCGGCGCGCAGCCTCTCCGGCATCGCGGCCGGCCAGTCCGACTCGGGAAGCCGTGACAGGATCGCCTTGCTCGGCGCGCCCACGAGGATCGAGTGCCGCGCTCCGGGTCGCTGCGCGACCGACGCGACCGTGTGGCGAGGCTCGACGCTCGCGAGCGTGATGCATTCGTCGCGGTCGAGCACTGCGAGGAAGCACGTCATGCCAAGGTCGTTCGCGACGGCGGTCAGCTCGGGGAGGGCCTCGGCCTGCAGATCGTGCGCGACGCCCGCCGCGAGCGCCGCCAATCGCGGACCCAGCTGCACATGCCCGGCCGCGTCGCGCGCGACGACCCCGTGGTGCTCGAGAGTGCGCACGAGCCGGTAGGCGATCGAGCGGTGCACGCCGAGTCGTCCCGCGAGCTCGTCTATCGAGAGGGGCCCGCGTTCGTCGGCGAGGATCTCGAGGATCCGGATGCCGCGACTGAGCGTCTGGGACGCCGGCCCCTCTCGGTTCGATCCGCTCATGCCGTCTCCTGTTCTTCGGCGTTCTTCGGCCTGGTCGACTTCGCCCGTCTCACCGCGCCGATCGACCGTCATTCGCGTGATCTCGGCCCGCATCGATCGGCCACCGGAGCGCGCCTGCGCGAGCGATTGCGCCGCGGCGCGCGTTTCGTATACGATCTGTTCAATAGTAGAACTGCTCGTTCGAAAATAGAACACAGCGAGCGCACCGACAAGACCTCGACGATGAGGAGAATCCGATGCAGTTCCACCACCACGGCTACGTCTCGGCCGACCCGCGCCTGCAGCCCGCCGCGGGCACGGGGATCGACCGCCCCGCCGACGTGCCGGACGAGGTCGACGTGCTCATCGTCGGGTCGGGGCCGGCCGGGATGCTGCTCGCGGCCCAGCTCTCGCAGTACCCCAGCATCACGACGCGCCTCGTGGAGCGCCGGGAGGGACGGCTCGAGCTGGGGCAGGCCGACGGCATCCAGCCCCGCAGCGTCGAGACGTTCCAGGCGTTCGGGTTCGCGGAGCGCATCGTCGCCGAGGCGTACAACATCGCGTACATGAACTTCTGGGGGCCCGATCCCGAGAACCCCGCGAACATCGTCCGCACGGCCCGCACCGACGACTACGGGCTCAAGATCAGCGAGTTCCCGCACCTCATCGTCAACCAGGCGCGCGTGCTCGACTACTTCGCCGAGGCGGCCGCTCTCGGGCCCGCGCGCATCGTGCCGGACTACGGCGTCGAGTTCCTCGGCCTCACGGTGCACGAGGAGGGCGAGCATCCCGTCGAGGTGCGTCTGCGCGACAAGACGGGGCAGGAGCGCACCGTCCGCGCGAGGTACGTCGCGGGCTGCGACGGCGCGCGCAGCCGCGTGCGCGAGGCGATCGGCCGCGTGCACGTCGGCGGCGTCTCGCTGCACGCGTGGGGCGTCATGGACGTCCTGGTCGAGACCGACTTCCCCGACTGGCGCACCAAGTGCGCCATCAACGCGCGCGCAGGCAACATCCTGCACATCCCGCGCGAGGGCGGCTACCTGTCGCGCATCTACGTCGATCTCGGCGCCGTCGCGGAGGACGACGATCACCGCGTGCGCCGGACTCCGATCGAGGAGGTCATCCGGCGCGCGAACGAGATCCTGCATCCGTACACGATCGACGTGAAGCAGGTCGCGTGGAGCAGCGTCTACGAGGTCGGGCACCGCGTGACCGACGGGTTCGACGACGTCCCCGAGGGCTCGGACCGGACGCCCCGCGTCTTCCTCACGGGCGACGCGTGCCACACCCACAGCGCGAAGGCCGGCCAGGGCATGAACGTCTCGATGCAGGACGGCTTCAACCTCGGCTGGAAGCTCGGATCGGTGCTCACGGGTCTCGCTCCCGCGTCGCTCCTCGCTACCTACGCTGCCGAGCGGCGGCCCGTCGCCCAGCAGCTCATCGACTTCGACAAGGAGTGGTCCTCGCTCATGGCGCGCAAGCCCGAGGAGATCTCCGACCCGCTCGAGCTCGCGAACTACTACCTCGGGACAGCCGAGTTCCCCTCCGGGTTCATGACGCAGTACGGCCCGTCGGCGATCGTGGCGGATGCCGCGCACCAGGCGCTCGCCGAGGGATTCCCGCTCGGCAAGCGCTTCAAGAGCTCCGAGGTCGTGCTGGTCGCGGACGGCAATGCCGTGCACCTGGGGCACCACGCGAAGGCCGACGGGCGCTGGCGCCTCTACGCCTTCGCGGACGCGCCCGCGGCGGGAGCGGCATCCGCTCTCGCGGACTGGGCCGAGTGGCTCGCGACGGCGCCGGACTCGCCCGTGCTGCGGCACACGCCGATGGATGCCGACCTCGACGCCGTCTTCGACGTCAAGGTCGTCTATCAGCAGCGGTACGAGGACGTCGACGTCGCGAAGGTGCCCGGGATCTTCCGCCCGAGGAGCGGACCGCTCGGGCTGACGGACTGGGAGAAGGTCTTCGCGGCGGGGATCAGCACCTGGACGAGCACCGACGTCTTCGACGAGCGCGGGCTCTCGCGCGACGGCGTCGTGGTCGCCGTACGGCCCGACCAGTACGTCGCCGCCGTCCTGCCGCTCTCGGCCACGGAGGAGCTCTCGTCCTTCTTCGCGCAGAGCATGGTCCCTGCGCGAGCCTCCGTCACCGCCTGACCCTCTCCCGTTCCCGGGCGACGGCGCCCGGGGCCCGGGGAGGGCGGCGGCGGGGGCGCGGCGCGGTCAGGAGTTCACCCGGATGATCTCCTGCTGATAGGGGGCGACGACGGCGGTCGAGACGCGGCAGTCGAGGAGGAGGAAGGGACGGGATGCCGCGTCCTCCGCCGCCCACGATGCGAGGCGGTCGAGGTCGGCGAGCGTCCGCACGACGACCCCTTCCGCCCCCACTGCGCGCGCGAGGCCTGCGAAATCGACCTCGGGGATCATCATCGGCTCGCGGGCGACGCCCTTGACACCGTAGAGGTTCACCTCTGCGCCGTACGCACCGTCGTTCCACACGACGGCGAGGCCGTGGCCGCCGGCGACCCGCACGGCCGACTCGAGGTCGGCGAGGGCCATGAGGCCACCGCCGTCACCGGTCGTGAGCACGACCGTCGCCGACGGCCTGGCGAGGGCGGCGCCGGCCACCGACGGCAGCCCCAGGCCGATCGACTGGTACGCCGTGCCCACCATGAGCATGCGGTCGGGGGAGGCGACCGGCCAGTACATGTTCGCCCACCCGATGAAGTGTCCGCCGTCCGAGACGACGACCCGGTCGTCGGGCAGGAGCGAGCCGATGCGCGCGGCGACCGAGCGCGGGTCGAGCCGCCCGTCGTCGGCGAACTCCGGCGCCGCATCGTATGCCCGCAGCGGCATGAGATCGACGGACTCGCGCCATCCGCTCGGCCCGGCGCCCATCGCGGCGAGCTCTTCGACGAGGGCCGAGGCGACGACCCGCGCATCGCCCCGCACGAACCCGCCGACGTGCGGATGCGTCGCGGCGGGCGCCACGTCGACCTGCACGATGCGTGCGCCGGGGGCGAAGAGGTCGCCGAACCGCATCGTGAACTGATTGAGGGATGCCCCGAACACGACGGCGACGTCGGCCCGGCGCACGAGCTCCATCGCGCCGTCCGCACCGAACCCTCCGGTCACCCCGAGGTCGAACTCGGTGCGGGGGAAGATCCCGCGGCCGAGCGCGGTCGACGCCGTGATCGCGCCCGTCGCGTCCGCGAGCGCTCCGAGCGCATCGCCTGCGCCCGCGATCCACGCCCCGCGCCCCGCGAGCAGGAACGGGCGCTCGGCGGAGGCCAGCTCGCGCGCGAGCGACGACACGGCCGCGGCGGCGAAGGGGCCGCGCGGCTCGACGGGACCCGGCAGCACGGGATCCGGCGCGGCGGGGACGGGTCCCGCCTCGAGCGTCGCGACGTCGTACGGGATCGCGAGCACGGTCGGCACTCGGTAGGCGAGGGCGTGCTCGATCGCGATGACGGTCGTGGCCGCGGCATCCGTCCGTCCCACCGTGTACGTCCGCGCTCCGACCGCCGAGGCGAGCGCGATCTGGTCGACGTCCCACGGGCGCGGCCCGGACGTCGGCTCGTCGCCGACGACGAGGACGAGCGGCGAGTGCGCCTGGACGGCCTCTGCGAGGGCGGTCAGGGTGTTCGTGAACCCGGCGCCGTACGTCGTGGTCGCGGCCGCGAGCCCGCCGGACGCACGATGATAGGCGTCGGCCGCGACGACGGCGCCCGCTTCGTGCCTGGCGGCCGTGTAGGTCGCGGACGTCTGGCGTTCGAGGGCGTCGAGGAACCAGGCGTTGCCGTTGCCCATCACCCCGAAGACGTGGTCGATGTGGGCGGCGAGGGCAACGGCGACGTGCGCGGAGACGGTGGGCATGGGAAGACCTCACGAGACGGGGACGGATGCGGAAGCCGTATGTGTCTCGCGCGCCGAGGCCTCATCGCCGAGGCGGCTGCGTGCCCATTTTTCGAGCACCGGCGGCGGTGCCGCCGGACGTTCCGAGTATACGGGGCGCTCGCGCGCGGGCAGGATCGCCCACGGACCCGATCGCGGGGTCGTGCCCGCGCCGGGTCGTGATCGCGGGTCGTGCCCGCGCTGCTCGTGAACGTACGGTCGTGCCCGCTTCGGTCGGTGACCGCCCGGTCGCGACGGTCCAGCGCGATGCGGACGAGCGCTACGCGGCCCAGTCGCCGAGTGCGCCCTCGAGCGCCCCGAGCGCGGCGTCGATGAGCGACCACCTGTCCTCGTCGGGGCAGCCGCGCTCGACCCAGCGCAGACAGGCGGCGTCGAGGAAGCCGAAGTACCCCCATAGGGCGTACTCGTGCCGCGCCTGAGTCTGCGCCGCGAGCAGCGAGCGCAGCCGCTCGACGTACTCGCGGCGGGTCTCGCTGCGGATGCCGGCGACCGCGGCGGGCTCGCTGCCGGGCGTCGTGAGCGGCATCGCCCAGGCGACGGGGTGGTGGGCGATGTGGTCGAGATAGACGAGCGTCGTCTCGCGGAGCCGATCTCGCACGGGCACCCCGGCGGGAAGCGCCGCCAGGGCCGCCGCCTGACGTCGGAGCAGATCGCGGATCGCGACCCGGACGAGCTCCGAGT
This sequence comes from Microbacterium ulmi, assembly GCF_011759705.1. Classification (GTDB taxonomy): domain Bacteria; phylum Actinomycetota; class Actinomycetes; order Actinomycetales; family Microbacteriaceae; genus Microbacterium; species Microbacterium ulmi. The sequence goes on from NZ_JAAOZF010000001.1 coordinate 1,928,127, forward strand.
ACAGGTCCTCCTTGCCCGCGAAGTAGCGGTAGAGGAGGGCGTCGGACGCGCCCGCCCGCGCGGCGATCGACGAGACGGAGACATCCTCGTAGGGACTCTCCGCGAACGCGTCGGCGGCGGCATCCAGGATCGCCGACCGGCGCGCATCGGGGTCGAGGCGTCTCCGGGGCTGACGGTCGATGCGAGCCATGTGGCCATCCTACCGTTACTGAACTACGCTCACTAGTGCTAGTGAGTGCGATTCAATAGGAGGTCCCGTGGGCTGGCAGGAGAATGCGATCTGGTGGCACGTGTACCCGCTGGGCTTCTGCGGCGCCCCGATCCGCGATGTCGACGCGACGCCCGCCCCTCGCATCCGGCGGCTGCTCGGCTGGCTCGACTACGCCGTCGAGCTCGGCGCCTCCGGGCTGCTGCTCGGGCCCGTGTCCGCCTCGCGGACGCACGGCTATGACGTCGTCGACCCCTTCCGCATCGACCCGCGTCTCGGCGACGAGCGCGACCTCGACGACCTCGTCGTCGCGTGCAGGGCACGCGGACTGCGCCTCGTGCTCGACGGCGTGTTCAGCCACGTCGACGCCGGGCATCCGGACCTCCTGCGCACCCTCGGCGACGGCGCGGCCGACCGCGATGCCGGCATCTTCGACATCGACTGGGATGCACCGGGCGGGCCTGCGCCCCGCGTGTTCGAGGGACACGCGTCCCTCGCTCGCCTCGATCATGCCGACCCACGGACCGCCGACCATGCGGTGCGCGTCATGACGCACTGGCTCGACCGGGGCGTCGACGGCTGGCGGCTCGACGCGGCCTACTCGATCGACCCGGCGTTCTGGGCGCGAGTGCTGCCGCGCGTGCGCGCGACGCATCCCGACGCATGGTTCCTCGGAGAGGTCATCCACGGCGACTACTCGGCGTTCGTGGACTCGTCCGGCGTGGACTCCGTCACGCAGTACGAGCTGTGGAAGGCCATCTGGTCGAGCCTGCGGGACGGCAACCTCTTCGAGCTCGACTGGGCGCTGCGCCGTCACAACGGGTTCCTCCAGCGCTTCACGCCGAACACGTTCGTCGGGAACCACGACGTCACCCGCATCGCGACCACCCTCGGGCCCGACGGCGCCGTCACGGCGCTCGCGATCCTCATGACGGTGGGCGGCATCCCCTCGATCTATGCGGGCGACGAGCAGGCGTTCACGGGCATCAAGGAGCATCGGCTCGGGGGCGACGACGCGATCCGTCCGTCCTTCCCCGACACCCCGGCCGGGCTCGCCCCGTGGGGGCGGCGCGTCCATCGCGCGCACCAGGACCTCATCGGACTGCGGCGCCGTCACCCGTGGCTCGCGACCGCGACGACGCAGACCCTGAGCCTTGCCGGCACGCGCTACGCCTATAGGGCGCAGGCGGCGCACGGCGGGCCGTTCCTCGACGTCGCGATCGACCTCGACCGCGCGCCCGCTGTCACGATCGCGGATGCCGCGGGCGAGGTGCTCTGGCCGCGCTCGTGAGCGGCCCGGCGCAGCGCGTCGGGCAGGGTCAGCCGGTCCCGCTGGTCGCATCGCGACGGGTCAGCCGGCCCGGCGCAGCGCGTCGCGCCCCACCCGCCCGGCCCCGCGGCCGCGGCCGCGGTCCACCCGGCCGGCGCGAGCCCGTCAGCCCACGTCGCGGATGAACTCGTCGAGCGGCGTGCCGTAGTTGATGCGGATGACCGGCAGCGCCAGCTTGTCGGTGCCGGGCTTCACATAGCCCCAGTCGATCGTCCGGGCCATCGTGAACCCCGCCTGGGCGACGCCCTGCTTCGAGCGGTCGTCGTAGTGGCCGAACGGATAGGCGATGACCTGCGCGACCCCGAGCACGCGCGCGGACTCGCTCAGGTCGGCGGCGATCTCGTCGGGGGAGAGGTTGACCATCTGCCCCTTGCCGTTCGCTCCGGCCTTGTGCATGTCGTGCGTGTGCGAGCGGCGCTGCACGTACATGTTCGGCGGCGGGTCCTGCCGGTAGGCCGTGATCATGAACGACGTCGACAGGATGTGGTGGCTCGCGACGATCGGGGCGCCGAGGTCGAACCAGGTCTGGTCGGCGTCGTCGTCGGTCACCACGACGGACCGCTTCGGCAGCGCGACGCGCCCGTCGATGAAGCCCTCGAGCTCGTCCCACGTGGGCAGGTAGAACTGCTGTGCCTCGAGGTACGCCATCTGCGCCTCGACGTCGCCGACGTACGCAAAGTTGCCGCGGAGCCACCCCGACTCGCCCTCGGGCCTGACCGTGAACTGGTGGTACATGAGGATCGGCACCTGCACGCCGGCAGCGGCGAACGCGTCGGGGGTCGTCCATGCGGCGTGCAGCGTGATCTGCTGATCCGCGCAGGCGACGACGTCGGCGCCGTTGATGCGCGTGGCGTCGGCGTAGGCGGCGGCATCCGCATCCGTGGGATACCACCCCCCGAAGACGAAGCCGTCCCGCCGGGGGAGGGGAAGGTCGCGGTAGAGCACGCCCTGGGTCTGCCGCACGACGCTCATCGCGATGCCTTCGCCGGCGAACGTCACGGCGCACGCGTTCGGGTCGCCCGAGTCCTTCAGCAGCCGCTGCGCCTCGGTCAGCGGAGTCGGAGTCGGAGTCGGTGTCGGGGCAGGCGTCGGCGCCTGCGTCGCCGTGGGGGATGCCGCGGCCGCCGGCTGCCCCGCGATCGCGAGTCGCGCGACGAGCACGGGCGTCGCGATGGCGAGCGCGAGCACGACGGCCCCGCTCGCGATGAGCGCCGTGCGTCGGCGACCCGTGCGCGCGTCGCGCGCCCCTCGGCGCGTGCCGGACTGTTCCATCGTCGCCCCCAGTCGAGCGCCGCCATCTCCCCAGACGCGGCGTCAGTCACCGCGAGCCTAGCCCCCTGCGGCACGGCGACCGCTCCGGCGTCCACAGTCCTGTGCACAGCGAGACTCCGGGGCGGACAGCCCCTGAACCTGCGTCCGTGGTCCGCCGCTCAGGCCGCGGGCCGTCGCCCGCCGCTCGCGAGGGTCACGCCGATGACCTACGCGCCGTCGTCGCTGGAGAGGAAGGCGCTGGATGCCGCGAGCGCGTCCGCTTCGGCGGCGCCTGGCAGGACCGCCATGGCGTGTGTCGTCTCCTCGACCAGACAACAGTGTCCGGCAATAGGTTGTACCCGTGCCGACCCCCTCGGATCCGAAGCCCCGCCGCAACCGCGGCCCCGCCGCAGGCCCCGACAATCGGCGAGCCCTCATCGTCGCCGCGCGAGAGGTGTACGCGCAGTCGGGGCTGAGCGCGCCGTTCAGCGCCATCGCGAAGCGTGCGGGCGTCGGCCAGGGCTCGCTCTACCGGCACTTCCCCGACCGCACGGCGCTCGCCGTCGCCGTCTTCGACGAGAACATCGCCGAGCTCGAGGCGTTCACGGCGCCGGTGGAGCGCACGCTCGACGACCTGCTCGACCGCGTCGCCGATCAGGCGATGGTCTCGACGGCGCTCATCACGCTCCTCGGCGGCGACCCGCACGACGCCCGCGTGCGCTCCATCGGCCGGCGGTACCGGGCCGTCGTCGAGCGTCTCGTCGACCGTGAGCGTGCGGCCGGGCATCTCGCGGCATCCGTCTCGGCGGAGGACGTCCTGCTCGCGACCGCGATGCTCGCGGGGGCGATCTCGCGCAGCGACCCGGTCGAACGAGCCGTGGTGGCGACGCGTGCGCGTGCCCTCTTCCGTGCCGCCTTCGCCGCGGGCACCGAGCCGCGGGCCTGACGCTAGAGCCTCGTCCATGCCTCCGTCAGCACGCTGCGGAGGATCTGCTCGATCTCGGCGAACTCCGTCGGCCCCGTCGTGAGCGGTGGCGCGAGCTGGATGACCGGGTCGCCGCGGTCGTCGGCGCGGCAGTACAGACCCGCGTCGAAGAGCGCCTTCGAGAGGAAGCCGCGCAGCATGCGCTCCGACTCGTCCGCCGTGAACGTCGCCCTCGTCGCCTTGTCCTTGACGAGCTCGACGCCGAAGAAGTACCCGTCGCCGCGCACATCCCCCACGATCGGCAGGTCGAGCAGCTGCTCGAGCGTCGCGCGGAAGGCGGGTGAGTTCTCGCGGACGCGCTCGTTGAGCCGCTCCTCCTCGAACACGTCGAGGTTCTCGAGCGCGACGGCCGCCGAGACGGGATGCCCCGCCCACGTGTAGCCGTGCGGGAACGTCGTCTGACCGTGGGAGAACGGCTCGTGGATCCGATCGCTCACGATCGTCGCCCCCAGCGGCGCGTATCCGCTCGTCATGGCCTTCGCGCACGTGATCATGTCGGGGACATAGCCGTACGCGTCGCACGCGAACCACTCCCCGATGCGTCCGAAGGCGCAGATGACCTCGTCGCTGACGAGGAGCACGTCGTGCCGGTCGCAGATCTCGCGCACCCGCTGGAAATAGCCGGGCGGCGGCGGGAAGCATCCTCCCGAGTTCTGCACGGGCTCCAGGAACACGGCCGCGACCGTCTCGGGCCCCTCGAAGACGATCATCTCCTCGATGCGGTCCGCCGCCCACAGCCCGAACTGCTCGATCGAGCCGTCGAAGCCCATCTCGTGGGCGCGGTAGTAGTTCGTGTTCGGCACCCGGAAGCCGCCCGGCGTGACGGGCTCGAACATCTCCTTCATGGCGGGAAGCCCCGTGATCGCGAGGGCGCCCTGCGATGTGCCGTGATAGGCGATCGCGCGCGAGATGACCTTGTGCTTGCGGTGTCGTCCGACCAGCTTCCAGTACTGCTTGGCGAGCTTGAACGCCGTCTCGACGGCCTCGCCCCCGCCTGTAGAGAAGAAGACGCGGTTGAGGTCTCCCGGGGCGTAGGCGGCGAGCCGCTCGGCGAGCTCGATCGCGGCGGGGTGCGCGTACGACCAGATCGGGAAGAACGCGAGCTTCTCGGCCTGCCGCGCGCCGGCCTCGGCCAGACGACGCCTGCCGTGCCCCGCGTTGACGACGAACAGACCCGAGAGGCCGTCGATGTAGCGCTTCCCCGCGGCATCCCAGATGTGGTGCCCCTCGCCTCGCACGATGATCGGGATGCCGGGTCCCTCCGTCATCGCCGACTGGCGAGCGAAGTGCATCCACAGGTGATCGCGGGCCTTCGCCTGGAGCGCGGCCTCGTCGATCGGGGTCTCGGTCGTCATGTGTGCACCTCCCTGCGCCCGACGATACCGGCGCGCCGCGGGCGGCGCGGGTCAGGCGGCCGCGGGGACCGGATCGCGCAGGAGCTCGCCGAAGGCGGCCTCGGCCGCTCCGATCAGCAGGCGATCCTCCGCGAGGGCCGCCGAGCGGATGGCGAGCGCCTCGGCGTTCGCGAACATCGCCTGCGACCGGACCGCCTCCGTCAGACCGTCGAGGTCCTGCTCGGCGATCATCGCGAGGAACCCGCCGAGGACGATGACGGACGGATTGAGCACGTTGACGGCGTTCGTGAGGGCGGTGGTGAGGATGCGGCGCTGCCGCGCGACCTCCTCGACGACGTCGGGAGCCGTCGACGCACGCAGCGCCGCGGCGAGCGTCGGCTCGTCGGCGTTCGTGAGGCCCAGCGCCGCGAGCAGGCGAACGCGGCTCACCTCGTCCTCGAGCACGCCGTTGCCCGCGCGCCTGTCCGCGGCCGCCGCGATGCCCGGACGGTTCTGCCCGAACTCGCCCGCGTAGCCGCCCGCGCCCAGGACGGGTCGTCCGTCGATCACGAGGCCTCCGCCGATGCCGCTTGCGCCTCCGTTGAGATAGACGATGTCGTCGATGCCCTGCGCCGCGCCGAAGAGGTGCTCGGCGTGCGCGCCCATGCTCGCGTCGTTGCCGACGACGGTCGGAAGACCCGTGGCCTGCTCGAGCAGGTCGCGGATCGCGGCATCCGTCCATCTGAGATGCGGGGCGTTGCGCACGAGTCCGTCGGACGCCCGCACGAGCCCCGGCACCGCGACCCCGGTCGCGACGATGCGCGTGCCGGCGAGGGGACTGCGTCGCCACTGCTCGATCTGATCCGCGACGAGCGCCGCCGTCTCGTCTGGCGCGAGGAGGTGGTTCAGCTCGAGGCGCGCGCGGGCGGGGATCGCGCGATCGAGGCCGACCGCGGCGATCGTGAGGGCGTCGACCTCGGGGTTGATCGCGATCGCGACCACGTGCGAGTCCGCCGAGACGACGGGGGAGGGGCGTCCGACTCGGCGGCTGGGGTCGGGGGCGCGCTCCTCGACGAGGTGGGCGGCGGCGAGCTCCGACACGAGGTCGCCGATCGTGGAACGATTGAGGCCCGTGGCCTCCGTCAGAGCAGCGCGGGAGAGCGGGCCCTCCAGATGCACGATGCGCAGGACGCGCGCCAGGTTGCGCTGCCGGACTCCTTCGATCGCACCGATGCCATCTGCCATCCGACCACCCTACGAGATCAGATCGTGACCTCCCACATATTTGTTGGGCTTGACCACCAATCTGTGGGGATTTAGGGTGAAGGTGTCCACATCACTTTCGACACATTGGTCGAAACTTTCGAGAGGTTCGAAGATGAACACACGCAGCACCATGCGTGCCGTCGCGGGAATCGCCGCGGCGGGACTCGCGGTAGGCGCACTCGCCGGCTGTGCCGCCGGCGACCAGGGCGGAGACGCCGACAGTGGCGATGTCACCATCACCTGGTGGCACAACGGCACCGGCGAGCCCCTGAAGTCGTTCTGGGAGGACGTCGCCAAGGAGTTCGAGGGCGACCACCCCGGCGTGCAGGTCAAGGTGGAGGCCTTCCAGAACGAAGACCTCCAGCGCACGCTCATCCCCAACGCCCTGCAGGCCGGCGGCGACGCCGCACCCGACCTGTTCATGGTCTGGGCCGAGGGCGAGATCAAGTCTCAGGTCGAGGCGGGCTACCTGAAGGACCTCAGCGGCCTGACGGACGTCGTCGACAGCGTCGGCGGTGCCGGCACCGGCTGGAACGTCGACGGCAAGCAGTACGGCATTCCCTTCCGGTACGGGATCGAAGGCCTCTGGTACAACCAGGAGCTGTTCGACCAGGCGGGCATCACCGACAACCCGGCGACCTTCGACGAGCTCACGGCTGACGTCAACAAGCTCAGCGAGGCGGGCGTGGCGCCGATCGGCGTCGGCGCCGGCGACGGCTGGCCCGCGGCTCACTGGTGGTACCAGTTCGCGATCAAGACCTGCTCGCCCGAGTCGCTCAAGGAGGCCGCCGACACCCTCACGTTCGACGACCCCTGCTTCGTCAAGGCCGGCGAGAACCTGAAGACGTGGATGGACGGCTTCTCCGGCGACCTCCCGTTCCAGTCGAACCCGACGAGCACGCCCGCGCAGAGCGTGCCGAACAGCTCGGCCGGCCTGCTGGCCTCCGGTGCGACCGGCATGGAGCTCATGGGCACGTGGCACCGCGGTGAGGTCGCGAAGCTCGTCCCGGGCGCTCCGGCCGACAACCCGCCGGCTCCCGAGTGGCTCAAGTGGATGCCGGTTCCCGACATCGAGGGCGCCGAGGGCGCTCCCGGTGCCGCGCTCGGCTCGGGTGACGCGTGGGGCGTCTACAAGGACGCTCCCGACGCGACGCTCGACCTGCTCGAATACGTCATGAGCCCCGACGTGCAGAAGCGCTTCGCTGCGACCGGCGAGATCCCGACGGTGAAGGGTGCCGAGGCCGGCATCACCGACCCCGTGCTCAAGCAGATCGCCGAAGGCACGCAGAACGCGAGCGTCGTCGTGACGTGGCTGGACACGCAGTACGGTCCGGTCATCGGCAAGGCCATGAACGACGCCATCGTCAACCTGATGTTCGGCGACGGCACGCCTCAGTCGGTCCCCGATGCGATGAACGCGGCTGCAGCCACCCTGTAACGCCTCATGACAGTCATCAACAACACCGGGCCCGCGGTCGTTTCCGCGGGCCCGGGCCCCTTGCCCCGCAGGAAGGCGCCGAGGGCCGCCTTCATCCGCCGGTGGAGCGAGATCGCCCTGTTCGCGGGCCCCGCTGTGCTGGTCTACCTCGCCTTCGTTCTGCTCCCTGTCGTTCTGGCAGCGTTCTACAGCTTCTTCAACTGGAGCGGGCTCGGACCTCTGGACCGCTTCATCGGCTTCGACAACTACGTCCGGCTCCTCGCCGACCCGGTGTTCCACCGCTCGATCGGCAACAACTTCTTCATCGTCATCGCGTCGCTCCTCATCCAGGGCCCCCTGGCGATCCTCGTCGCGCTTCTGATGAACCGGCCCCTGCGCTTCCGCGGGCTGCTGCGCGCGCTCATCTTCGTCCCCTACGTCCTCAGCGAGGTCACCGCAGGCCTCGCGTTCCAGATCATGCTCCAGTCGGTTCCCCCGCAGCGGTATGGCCCGATCGACACGTGGCTGCGCATGCTCGGTGTCGAGAACCCTCCGGCCTGGCTCGCGGATCCGAACGTCGTGATGTGGACGCTGTTCGGCATCCTCACCTGGAAGTACCTGGGTCTCGCGATCATCCTGATGCTCGCGGGTCTGGCCGGCGTGCCCGAGGAGCTGAACGAGGCCGCCGCTCTCGACGGCGCCAACTGGTGGCAGACGCAGTGGTACATCACCGTGCCGCTGCTGGGCCCCACCATCCGCATCTGGGCATTCCTCTCGATCATCGGATCGCTCCAGCTGTTCGACATGGTGTGGATCGTGACCGGCGGCGGGCCTCTGCAGGCCTCGTCGACGATGGCGGTCTACATGGTCCAGAACGGACTGAACGTCTCTCAGATCGGGTACGGCAGTGCTGTCGCCGTCGTCCTGTTCATCATCTCCCTCGTCATCGCCCTGGTGTATCAGCGCTTCGCGCTGCGACGCGATCTGCAGGGCTCTCTCACCAGCGGGGTGCGCTGACATGACCACGACTGCCATTCGCGCACCCAAGATGCGCCGCGCGGGGACCTCCCGCATCAACTGGAGCCAACCGATCGTCTATCTCGTGGCGCTCGTCATCGCGGCGCTGGCGGTGGGACCCGTCCTGTACGTGATCGTCGCCGGCTTCCGATCGAATCCGGACTTCTTCGCCGACCCTGCCGGCCTGCCCAACCCGTGGCTCGCCGACAACTACATCCGAGTCCTGTCGGACTCGCGGTTCTGGCGTCAGGTTCTTGCGAGCACCGTCACGGCACTCGGCACGACCATCGGGGTCATGCTCCTGGGCGTCATGGCCGCATTCGTCATCGCGCGCTACGACTTCAAGGGCCGCGGGTTCCTCTACGCCCTGTTCACGACGGGCCTGCTGTTCCCGCTGACGATCTCGATCCTGCCGTTGACGGTCCTGCTGCGACAGATGAACCTGTTCGGCACGTGGTGGGGCCTCATCATCCCCCAGGTGGCGTTCGCGCTGCCGACGACGATCATCATCCTCGTCCCGTTCCTCCGGGCCATCCCGGCCGAGCTGGAGGACGCGGCGGTCGTCGACGGAACGAGCCGGATCGGCTTCTTCTGGCGCATCATGCTGCCGCTGTCGATGCCCGGGCTCATGACGGTCGGGGTGCTCGCCTTCATCGGCAGCTGGAACGCCTACCTGCTGCCGCTGTTCGTGCTGCAGGCCGGCGGTGCCGGGCCCGACAACTACACGCTGCCGCTCGGCGTGCAGTTCTACTCGACGGCCTACGGGCAGGACACGACCGGCGTGCTCGCCTACACGTCCCTCGCGATGCTCCCGGCGATCCTCTTCTTCACACTCGCAGAGAAGCGCATCGTCGGCGGCCTGCAGGGGGCTGTGAAGGGATGACCTTGTCTGACACCGTGATCACCGAACCCTGGCGCGACGCCGCTCTGCCGACGGCAGAGCGCGTCGAGGCCCTCGTCGGCGCGCTCACTCTCGAAGAGAAGATCGCGCAGCTCTACGGCATCTGGATCGCCGCGTCGAACGACGGCGCCGAGGTCGCCCCGAACCAGAACGAGATGACGGAGGACATCGACCTCGATGTCTTCCTGCCGCTCGGGCTCGGGCAGCTGACGCGCACGTACGGCACGATCCCCGTCGACCCCGCGGCCGGCGCCGTGTCGCTCCTGCGCACGCAGCAGCGCATCGTCGCCGAGTCGCGGCTGGGCATCCCGGCCCTCGCTCACGAGGAGTGCCTCGCGGGCTTCGCCGCGTGGGGCGCGACCGCGTATCCCGTGCCCCTGTCGTGGGGGGCCTCGTGGTCGCCCGAGATCGTCGAGCGGGTCGGCGCGCAGATCGGCGCCGACATGCGCAAGATGGGCGTGCACCAGGGCCTGGCCCCCGTGCTCGACGTCGTGCGCGACGCCCGCTGGGGCCGCGTCGAGGAGACGATCGGCGAGGACCCGTACCTCGTCGGCACGACCGCGACGGCCTACATCAAGGGCCTCGAGTCCGCTGGCATCGTCGCGACGCTCAAGCACTTCGCGGGGTACTCGACCTCGAAGGCGGGCCGCAACCTCGCGCCCGTCTCGATCGGCCCCCGCGAGCTCGCCGACGTCATCCTGCCGCCGTTCGAGATGGCGATCCGCGAGAGCGGCGTGCGCAGCGTCATGAACTCGTACACCGACATCGACGGTGTGCCGTCCGCCGCCGACGAGTCGCTGCTGACGGGGCTCCTCCGCGACACGTGGGGCTTCGACGGCACGGTCGTGGCCGACTACTTCGCGATCGCGTTCCTGCTCACGCAGCACGGCGTCGCCGAGGACTGGACGGATGCCGCGCACCAGGCGCTGCAGGCCGGCATCGACGTCGAGCTCCCCGGCCGCAAGACCTTCGGCCCAGGACTCGTCGCCGCCGTGCGCGACGGCGTCGTGCCCGAGGCGCTCGTCGACCGGGCTCTGCGCCGCGTGCTCTCGCAGAAGATCGAGCTCGGTCTCCTCGACGGAGACGCGGGCTTCGTGCCGGACGTGCTCGCGGGCGACGAGACGGCGTCCGCCGACGACGTGCGTGGCACGGTCGACCTCGACCCCGCAGAGAACCGGGCGCTCGCGCGCGAGCTCGCGGAGCGGGCGATCGTCCTGCTGAGCAACGACGGCACGCTGCCGCTGAACGCCCCCCGGCGCATCGCGCTCGTGGGGCCCAACGGGGACGACCCGTTCGCCGTGCTCGGCTGCTACTCGTTCCCCCTGCACGTCGGGATCCACCACCCCGACTTCGGCGCGGGCATCGTCCTGCCGACGCTGCTCGAGTCGCTGCGCGAGGAGTTCCCCGACGCCGAGATCACCTACGTGCAGGGCACGAGCGTCGACGGCGGCGAGCGGGACTTCGCCGAGGCCCTCGCATCCGTGCAGGGTGCGGATGTCGCGATCGTCGCCCTCGGCGACCGTGCGGGCCTGTTCGGCCGCGGCACGAGCGGCGAGGGCTGCGACGCTTCCGACCTCTCGCTCCCGGGTGCTCAGCAGCAGCTGCTCGACGCGGTCATCGCGACCGGCATCCCGACCGTTGCGACGCTCCTTGCCGGCCGTCCCTACGCGCTGGGCTCCGCCGCGACCGAGGCGGCGGCGATCGTCGAGGCGTTCTTCGCGGGCGAAGAGGGCACTCCGGCGGTCGCAGGCGTCCTGTCGGGACGCATCAACCCGAGCGGCCGCCTCCCCGTGAGCGTGCCGTCGAACCCGGGCGCTCAGCCCTCGACGTACCTCGCCCCGCCGCTCGCGCGCAAGACGGGCGTGTCGAACATCGACACGACCCCCGCGTTCGCGTTCGGTCACGGTGTCGGCTACACGACCTTCTCGTGGACGGATGCCGCGGCAGACGCCGGGGAGATCGCCGTCGACGGCTCGGTCACGGTGTCGCTGACGGTCCGCAACACGGGCGACCGCGCAGGCGCGGAGGTCGTGCAGCTGTACGTGAACGACCCGGTCGCCTCGACGGTCCGGCCCGTGCAGCGGCTCGTGTCGTATGCGCGCCTCGAGCTCGAGCCCGGCGAGGGCGCGAAGGTGTCCTTCCGTGTTCCTGCCGACCTCACGAGCTTCACGTCGCGCGACGGCCGCCGCATCGTCGAGCCCGGAGACATCGTCTTCGGCCTGGGCCGATCGAGCGCCGACATCGTGAGCGCACAGGTCGTGCGACTCACGGGCTCCGAGCGGCAGGTCGACCACACGCGAGAGCTCCACGCGTCCGTCACGGTGCTGCCCGACGCCTGACGACGGATGACGAACGCCCCTTCGCCGATGGCGAGGGGGCGTTCGTCTGTGCTCGTCGGACCGGGTGCCGGCGTGGCGGTCGGGCCCCGGCATCCGTTCCCGGTGTGTGTGGGGACTGGCTGCCTGGTGGACACGCCCGGGGCGGGACGCCTCGTCCCGGCGTGTCGGGTCTTGTCCCAGTCGTGGGTGCCGGCCTGGTCGGGTCTCGGCACCTGTTTCCGGTGTGTGTGGGGACTGGCTGCCTGGTGGACACGCCGGGGTGGCGTGCCTCGTCCCGGCGTGTCGGGGTTCGTCCCAGTCCTGGGTGCCGGCCTGGTTGGGCCTCGGCATCCGTTCCCGGTGCGTGTGGGGACTGGCTGCCTGGTGGACACGCCGGGGTGGGGTGCCTCGTCCCGGCGGGTCGGGTCTTGTCCCGGTCGTGGGTGCCGGCCTGGTTGGGCCTCGGCATCCGTTCCCGGTGCGTGTGGGGACTGGCTGCCTGGTGGACACGCCGGGGTGGGGTGCCTCGTCCCGGC
>NZ_JAAOZF010000001.1:1940788-1942050 GCF_011759705.1 Microbacterium ulmi
CGGGTCGGGTCTTGTCCCGGTCGTGGGTGCCGGCCTGGTCGGGTCTCGGCATCCGTTCCCCGCGGGTCAGGACCGCCGCTTTCGAGCCGCCTCAGCCTCGATGCGAAGGCCGAGGTCGCTGCGATGGCGGTTCCGGGCGAGGGCACCGACGACGGCAAGCTCGACGAGCTCCCACTCGTGCACGATCATGGCGTAGTCGAAGCGCAGGGTGATGAAGCCGAGGCTCATGGCGACGGCGTCGCGCACGAGGTCGCGATGACGGCCTGCTCCCTCGTGGGTGGCGCCGTCGGTCTCCAGGATCAAGCAGTCGCCGACGACGAAGTCCACCCGACCGACGCCAGGTATCTCCACCTGAGGCGCGAGAGTCATCCCGATCGCGTGCAACCGAAGGCGCAGGAGCGACTCGAGGCCGCTGTCGGCGTCGGAGCGCGCGAAGTCCACGAGCCAGCGATGCTCTCTCGGGATGGCGCGGCGCAGCCGCTCACTCGCCCGCCGGCCGAGGATGCCCTGGCGGAGTGCCGACTCGAGTGCTGTGAAGAACGTCTCGATGCCGTGGCATCTGAGCAGCTGTCGCAGGACGTCGACGATGCCCACGCTCGGTCCGCGAGGTGGGTCGATCAGCGTGTCGCGGTGGATCCGGCATCCGTCGAGCACCTCTCTCGACGTGTTCCGGGTCGGAGCGATCCACACGTGCGGGTTGGATCCTTCGCCGTCGTCGAGAGTCCACAGCCCGAGAGAACGGGCAGCCGACACGCAGGCGAGCAGACCGCCGACACCGAGGGCGCGCATCGCGAGGTCGGAGGTCCCGGGCAGCGCATAGGTCCCGAGGCGCGGCCGGAGCAGCTCGCCGCTGGCCACTGACGCCCGCAGCCCGCGGCTCGTGCAGCCCGCCGCGCGCAGGTCGCCGGCCTTGGCCACGCCGCCGAGGGCGCGGCACGCGTCGGGAGGGAAGGGGTGCACGGCACCACGATGGCTCCGCGGCAGGCAGATGATCCCGGATCGAACCGCCGCGGTGGAGAGCCCCGTGGCACCGCCCGTCGGGGAGGAGTCGCCGTATGGTGTCGGAGGACTGGCCGGTCGGTGGACACGCCGGGTCGGGATGTCTGAGCCCGGCGGGTCGGGCGGGGGGTCAGTCCTGGGTGACGTGCCGCCTGGGCATCCGGTCGTGGTGTCGGAGGACTGGCCGGTCGGTGGACACGCCGGGTCGGGATGTCTGAGCCCGGCGGGTCGGGCGGGGGGTCAGTCCTGGGTGACGTGCCGCA
>NZ_JAAOZF010000001.1:1942145-2342453 GCF_011759705.1 Microbacterium ulmi
CCGCCTGGGCATCCGGTCGTGGTGTCGGAGGACTGGCCGGTCGGTGGACACGCCGGGTCGGGAGGACTGAGCCCGGTGAGTCCCGGGTAAGCCCAGTCATGGGTCACCTGCCGGAGACGCCGAAGGCCCCCGAAGATCCAGGCGCCGCTGCCCCTGGCGACGCCCGCCGCGCGCCGGTCGCAACACCGGTCGCCACATCGGTCGCCACACCGGTCGCCACAACGAAGGACGTCGGTGCGCGCCCGGTGGGGCGCGCACCGACGTGCTATCGGAACCCGTGCGACTAGTGCCTGCGGTCGCCCTGGCTCTTGCCGTGGTCCTTGGAGCTCGGCTTCCCGTGGCCGAAGCCGACGCCGGAACCGTGTCCGAAGTCGCCGCCGAACCCGAATCCGAAGTGCTGGCCGCCTCCGGGCTTGCCGGGCTTCTTGTCGAGCACCTTCTCGGCGGTCGAGGTCGCCGATGCGGTGCCTGCGCCCTTGACGGTCGCGGTGACGGTCACCGACAGCTTCCTGCCGACATCCGAGCCGCTGATCTTGTAGGTCGCACTCGTGGCCTTCTTGATCGGCTTCCCGTCGAGCAGCCACTGGTACGCGAAGGTCGCACCCGAGACCGACCAGGTGCCGGGGTTGGCCTTGACCGTGGCGTTCTTCACCGTGTCGCCCGTGATGGTCGGCGCCTTGATGTTGGTGAGCACGGGCTTCGGCTTCGCGATCACCGTGACGGCGGCCGAGGTCGCCGAGACGGGAGCGCGGCCCTTGACGGTCGCGGTGACGATCACCGACAGCTTCTTGCCGACATCCGAGCCCTGGAGCTTGTACGTCGCGCCCGTGGCCTTCTTGACGGGTTTGCCGTCGATCAGCCACTGGTAGGTGAAGCAGGCGCCGTCGATCGACCAGACCCCGGGGTTCGCCGAGACGGTCGACCCCTCGACAGGGTCGCCCTCGACCGTCGGCGGCTGCACGTTTGTCAGCGGGGCTGCCGGCTTCTTGTCGAGCACCTTCACGGCGGCGGAGGTCGCAGAGACCGGATCGAGACCCTCGACTGTCGCCGTGACGATCACCGACAGCTTCTTGCCGACATCCGAGCCCTGGATCTTGTACGTCGCCCCGGTGGCCTTCTTGACGGGCTTTCCGTCGATGAGCCACTGGTACGCGAAGGTCGCGCCCTCGACGGACCAGACGCCGGGGCTGGCGGTGACCGTCTCGTTCTTGACGATGTCGCCCGTGACCGCCGGTGCCTGGACGTTGGCCAGGGGGACCACGACGGTCAGGGACGTCCAGCCCAGGAGCGAGTCGTCGGCCTGGTCGAAGGCTGCGATCCGGTGCTCGCCGAGCGGAAGGTCCGCCGGCAGCGTCACCGTGATCCTGCCGTTCGCCGGGACAGTCCCCGAGAACACCAGGTACGGGTCGGAGTACAGCCACACGTCGACGTCCCTGCCCGCGTTCGCCGTGCCCAGGTCGATGACGACCTGGCTCCCGGCCTCTGCGTGCGCCGGCGCCGTGATGTCCCCCTGCGACTCAGCGGGGAGCTGGTCGCCGGCGACCGGCGGGGTCGGAACCGTCGGCACGTCGGCGGCGACCAGCTGCGCGGCGCCCCAGCGGGCCGTGTTCTGGTAGCCCGTGCCGGTCGGCTCGGCCCACGTGTGAACGGAGTAGCGCGATCCGGCTCGTCCGTCGTTCACCTGGAAGTCGATGCCGTGGAAGGTGCCGGCACCGCCGAGGGGAACGTCGCTCTGACCGCCGGACTGGCCGTTCAGGGCGATCGCGAGCTCCACGACGTAGCCCGTGTCGGTCAGCGCCGTCGCGCTGCTGAGGACGCGTGCCTGCTGGAGCGCGGCATCCCCCGTGCCGAAGGTCAGCTTGTTCTCCGTCGTGACGCGGATCTGCGTGTCGTTCGGGCCGTAGGCGCCGCTCCTGCTGTTCCCCAGGTCGAGGAACAGCTCGACGGAGTCCTGGTTCCACGGGTCGCTGTTGCTCTTGTCGATGACCGGATCGGTCACCTGGAAGAGCGCGTAGAGCGTGTTGTCCTTCCAGAGCGTGCGCACCTCGGCGGCGGCGCCCTCGGCGTTGCCCTCGATGGTCTTGGCGGTGCTGGCGACCGCCGCATCCGCCCACACCCCGTCCACCGCCGCGTCGACGACCGGGGCGTCCGCCGCCTCGGGGATGTCGAGCGTCGACAGGGGCTCGAGGAACGTCAGCCGTCCCGTGTCGCCCGGCGTGTTCCAGGCCCCCGCGACGGAGCCGCCCGCCACGACGCGGACGTCGAAGTCGGCCGATCCGCCCGCTGCGACTCCCGTGTGGGGCAGGTGAACGGCGATGTAGTGCGTGCCGCCGATCTCCGTCTCGATGCCGGGAACCGAATCTGCGGACGCGGGATCGTAGACGTACTGCTGGTCGCCGTAGGCGAACTCGACGCGGTCTGCGGCGACCGTGCTGCGCACGAGGACCGTGAGGTGGTCGGCCGCCCAGCGTGCCTGGAAGCCGCCGATCTCGCCCGTGAGGGTGTTCTCGGGCAGGTTCTTCCACTCGACCGCGTTCTCGAACCCGTCATCGAGCGCGACGTCGCCGCCGAACACGTTGGCCGTGTTGATGAGACCCGGCAGTCCTTCGGCGTCGCCCACGGCACCGAAGTAGGCGGGCTTGGCCTGCAGATCGCCGCCGAACAGCAGCGGCTGCTGCGTCGAGCGCCACGAGCGGTTGTCGGTCAGACCCCACAGCGTCACCGAGAACAGCTTCTCGGATGCCGGCGCCGCAGCCTCGTAGTCGCGGAACACCGCGAACGCATCGCGGTAGAAGTAGCCCTGCTTGATGCGGTTGGGCTCGTCCGCCGGATTGATCGTGACATCCATCTCGGTGACCTCCTGCGCGAGGCCGAGCCCCGCGAAGCGGTCGAGAGCGGCTTTGAGCGACGCGACGGACGATGTGATCGAGAGGTGGAACTGGTGTCCCACGCCGTCGACCGGCACGCCCGCTGCGAGGAGTCGCTTGACGAGGGCCTCGTACTGCTGCCCCTTGAGAGCCTGCTCCGTGTTGTAGTCGTTGATGAACAGCTTCACGGGGCGGTCGGCGCCCGAGGCGGCATACGTGCCGTTGAACGCCTCGTCGGCGTACTCGAACGCGAGGTGGATGTACTCCTCGCCCAGCACCTGGTACCACCGGCTCGTGCGCAGCCCGTCGGGGGTCGCCTGGTCGGCGACGACCTCGTTCACGACATCCCACGCCACGATCGGGTTCGTCTCCGAGCCGTAGGCGCCGTAGTCGTCGTGGATGGACTTCGCGATGTCGTCGATGTGCGTCTTCAGGCGGTCGCGCAGCAGTTGCTTGTCGGCATCGGACGACGTCAGCTCACGGCCGGAGTCGTCCTGGAAGAACCAGGCCGGCGTCTGCGAGTGCCACACAAGGACGTGCCCGTACACGCGCAGGTCGTTCTCCTGCGCGAAGTCGAGCAGGGCGGTCGCCTGCGCGTTGCGGGCGAACTGCTTGTCCGCGTCGTACCAGGCCTCGACCTTCATGTGGTTCTCAGCCGTGATCTGGTCGAAGTGGTGCAGCAGGAGCTTGGCGGCCTGGCCCGTGGTCTCGCGCTGATCGATCGCGACACCCACGGGGAAGTCCACCGTGTCCTTGAGGGGCACGAGGCTCGTGTCGACGACCTCGGGCTCGGGCACCCAGACCTTGACCTGGTCGACGAGGAATGTCGAGGTGTTGCCGCTGTTGTAGCGGGCCTCGAAGTACAGCTCGGCGTTCGTGTCGTAGCCGGGCACCGTGAACGTGCCCGAGACCTTCGTCCATCCGGTCGCGGTCGCGTTCTCGACCTGGATGAGGTTCGAGAAGCTGGGCGACGAGGTGCCGCTGACCGTCCGCATCGAGACGGTGAGTCCGCGTCCGAGCTCGGAGCCCGGCGCGAATCGCACGTATGCCTCGAGCGCGTAGGTCTGGCCGGGCAGCAGGACGTCCTTCACGTCGAGCTGGATGCCGTCGCCCTCGTGCGTGCGATCGGACACCTGCGCCGCGTTCGCCGTGTCCAGCGCGCCGCCGGCGACGACGCCGACCGTGGGGCTGGAGGACTCGGAGCCCTGGCGGGCGGTCCACGCGCCGAGCGAGCCGTCGTCGAAGCTCGAGTCGACCAGCACCGTGCCGGGCTCCTGGACGGGGCCTCCGGGCCCGGTCGCGTCCTGCGTGATGAGGACGTCGTCGATGAGGTACTCGGCGGTGGCGCTGGTGGTCTCGATGTAGATCGACTGGGGCAGGTGGTCGGGGTCGACCGTGAAGTCGCCGCCGATCTGCACCCAGGCGGAGTCGGTGACGTCGACGCGCGAGCCGATCCAGGGGTACTCGTTGCTCGCACCCTTCTGCTCCGCGCCGAAGTTGGCCTGGGCGGGCTCCTGGCCCGCTGCGAGCTTGACCCAGCCGGACACGTGGTACGTGCCCGTCGTGAAGAGCGCGCCCGGGACGGCGGGGCTGTTCCAGCTCGCCGTGCGTCCCGTGATCTTCAGCGCCTGCGCGCCGGAGTGGGCGTCGGCGTCGAGGGCGAGGGCGCCGGAGCCGCGGACGAACCACGGGTCGGTCGTCGCGCCCTCGAAGTCGCTCGAGACGACCGTGGTGACAGTCGGCTCGGGCAGCGGCGTCGTGATGAGGACGTCGTCGACGAGGTACTCTGCCGTCGCGCTGTCGGACTCGATGTAGATCTCGGTGGGAGCCGTCGCCGGGTCGACCGTGTAGTCGCCGCCGATCTGCACCCAGGCGGCGTCTGTGACGTCGACCCGCGATCCGACCCAGGCGTACTGGTTGGCCGCGCCGGGCTGGTTGATGCCGACGTTGAGCTTCGCCGCGGGCTGTCCGGCGACGAGCTTGACCCACGCCGAGATGTGGTACGTGCCCGTCGTGAGCAGCGCGCCGGGAAGCTTCGGGCTGTTCCAGCCGTCCGTCCGGCCCGTGATCTTCAGCGCCTGCGCGCCCGAGTGGGCGTCGGCGTCGAGAGCGAGCGCGCCCGAGCCGCGGACCGACCACGGGTCGACCGTCGAGCCTTCGAAGTCGCTCCACGAGACGAGCTTCTGCCCGTCGGGAACCGTCGGGTCGGTCGGGGAGGGCGCATCGCCGGGCTTGGTCACGGTGACGTCGTCGAGGTAGAACGCGGGCGTCGCGGCGTCGACCTCGAAGTAGACCTGGGTGTCGTCGGCGTCGGCGGTGTAGGTCGCCGAGACGGTCGTCCACGTGTCGGCCGGCACGGGGATGTCGCCGGCCCACGTGTAGCCGTCCTTCACGGTGAAGTGCGCGTGCGGCGAGGCGGTGCCGGGCACGAGGACGCGCGCCGACAGCGTGTACGTGACGCCCGTCTCGAAGATCCCCGTGGGGCTCTGGATCGTGTCGTGCCCCGCGACGCGGTCCGCGACGCTCAGCACCTTGTTGCCGGCGCCTCCTGCCGGGTCGTCGACGACGGCGAGCGTGGGGCTGCCGCTCTTGGTCCAGGTGCCGGTCGTGCCGTCCTGGAAGTCGACAGCGGTCACGGGCGTGGGGGTCGCGCCCAGGGCGGCGGGGGCGACGATGGGCGCCAACAGCAGTGAACTCGCCGCGACGATGCCGGCGAGTACTCGGGTGGTCATGCGGCTCACGGGGCGCTCCTTTGCGCGAACGATTTGTCGTGCTTGCAAACTAATGTGAGGATGCTGTGAGCGACGGCCCCGTTACGGAACTGTTACGAAACATCGGTCGTAACTTTCGGCGGCCGTCACGCGGCGTCACGGAAGACCGGGGGAGACGCGGTCGCGGCGTGTCAGCCGGCGAGCGGGGCCGTGCTACCGCGCACGACCAGATGCGTCGCGAGATCCATGCGCAGCGTGTCGACGGTCTCGCCCTCCGCGAGCCGCAGCACGAGCCGCGCGGCCTCCTCGCCCATGCGACGAAGCGGCTGGTGGACGGTCGTCAGCTGCGGGCTGAGCCACCGTGCGAGGGCGATGTCGTCGTACCCGACGACGGAGAGGTCGCGGGGCACGCTCAGGCCCGCCGCCGTCGCCGCGGCGATGACGCCGAGCGCCTGCAGGTCGCTGCCGGCGAAGATCGCCGTGGGACGGTCGGGGCCGGCCAGCAGCTCACGCGCGTTCGTCTCGCCGCCGGTCGGGTGGAAGTCGCCGAAGCGGATCCACGACGGGTCGATCGGAAGGTTGGCCGCGTTCATCGCCGAGCGGTAGCCGTCGATGCGGGCGAGGGAGCACATCATGTCCTCGGGGCCCGTGATCGCCGCGATCCTGCGGTGACCGAGCTCGATCAGATGCCGCGTCGCCATGAGCCCGCCCGACCAGTTGGCCGAGCCGACGGAGGGCACGTCGGGGGCGGGATCGCCCGCGGGGTCGACGATCGCGAACGGCACGCCGCGCGATCGGAGCTTCTCGCGGTGCGGGCGGGCCAGGTCCGAGAAGACGAGCACGATCCCGACGGGCCTGCGGCGCAGCACGCCGTCGATCCAGTCGGACGACGGCGTGTGGCGGTCGCCGCTCACCGTGAGAGCGACAGAGAGGCCCGCGGCGGTAGCGACATCCTTGACGCCCTCGATGACCTCCATCGACCAGCTGGCCTCCAGCTCGTGGAAGACGAGCTCGAGGCTGTCGGTGCGCTGCGCGACGTTGCGGCGCTTGTAGCCGTGGCGGGTCAGGT
The DNA here is from genome assembly GCF_011759705.1 of Microbacterium ulmi. Lineage (GTDB taxonomy): Bacteria > Actinomycetota > Actinomycetes > Actinomycetales > Microbacteriaceae > Microbacterium > Microbacterium ulmi. The sequence goes on from NZ_JAAOZF010000001.1 coordinate 1,948,793, forward strand.
GCTCCTCGAGGCGCGCGCGCGTCGACGGCGCGACGTCGGTGCGTCCGTTGAGGACCTTCGACATCGTCGCGAGAGAGACGCCGGCCTCAGCGGCGATCTCGGCGAGCGTGACCCGTGTGGTTGGCGTCATGCATCATCCCAGGAGCGGTGCGGATGCCGCGCCGGCCGGCGCGGATTCCACCGATTCTCGCACGATTGCCGCCAACAGGGCCGATACTTTCGGAACTCCGTCAGGCCGCACGGTCCAGGATGCCGCGGATCGCGGCGGCGCTCTCGGGCGAGTCGAACGACGACCCGAAGGCCACGACGCGGCATCCTGCGTCGAAGAAGTCCTGTGCGTTCTGCGCCGTCACGCCGCCCGTCGCGACGAACGACGCCGCGGGGAAGGGCGCCCGCACGGCCTTGACCCATTCGGGGGTGAGGACCGACGCGGGGAAGGCCTTGAGCCAGCGCGCCCCTGAGGCGAGCGCCGTCGCGACCTCCGTGCCTGTCGCGACGCCGGGGATGTGGACGATCCCGCGTGAGACGGCGCGCTCGATGACGGCGGGGACCGTCGCCGCCGCCACCGTGAAGGCGGCGCCCGCCGCGATCGCGGCATCCCACTGCTCGAGCGTGTGGATGCTCCCCGCTCCCACCTCGAGCCCTCGTGCATGAGCCGCCGCGACGGCGGCTTCGAGCGAGGGGACGGCGTCGGGCGCCTGGATGGGCACCTCGACGACCTGCACGCCGAGATCCCAGGCCCGGTCGCACAGCTCGGCGGTGCGCTCGGGGGTCTCGTTGCGGATGATGACCATGACGGGGGCGGCCGCGAGGGCCGCGTCGACGTCGATGCTCATTGACGTGCTCCTTCTGTCGTGAGTGGTTCGTCGTCGGGGACGTCCGTCGCCGACAGCAGCACGCGGCGGGCCGAGCGGTGGCCCGCCTCGAGTCTCTCGCCCGCGTCGGCTCCCGAGAGCAGGCCCGCGAGCCAGCCGCCCGCGAACGCGTCGCCCGCGCCGACCGGCTCGACGACGTCGACGCGCAGCGCTGCGCGCTCCGTGCGCGTCCCTTCGGCGTGCTCGACCGCGCGGGCGCCCGCGTCCTTCACGACGAGATGCCGCGGACCCGCGAGGAGGTCGGGGATGCCGTCGCTTGAGACGCCCCACACCGTCTCTGCCTCGTCGGCGCCGACGAAGACGATGTCGCAGGCGCGGGCGAGGCGGCGCAGCGTGTCGGGGGTGCCGGCATCCGCGAGCGCGGGGCGGTGGTTGACGTCGAAGCTCACGAGCGCGTCGCCGAAGACGCGGCCCTCGCACACGGCGGCGAGGAAGTCGCGGCCCTCAGCGGAGATCTGGGCCGTGATGCCGGTCACGTGCACGAGCTCGGGGTGCATGCGGTCGGCCCACCGACGGGCGACATCGGCGTCCATGCGCGAGGCCGCCGAGCCCGAGCGGTAGTACAGCGGCTTCGTGCCCTGATCCGTGACGCTCTTGAGGTACAGGCCCGTCGGCTCGCCGCGGCGCTCGACGAGCGACGTGTCGACGCCCCGCGACCGGATGAACTCCTCGACGAGGTCGCCCAGGCTGTCCGAGCCCAGCAGGCTCGCCCACGCGGTGTCGATCCCGAGGGAGCGCAGCGCGATCGCCGTGTTCGACTCGGCGCCGCCGACGTGAAGCGTCAGGGGCGAGCCGATGCGCAGGGGCGCGGCATCCGTCGGCGCGACCAGCGCCATCGTCTCTCCCGCGCACAGGACGCGCGGCTGCGTGCTCATAGCGTGTGCACCGACTCCTTCAGAGTGGCCGCGGCGGCGGCGATGGCCGACGCATCCGTCGCGTCGACACCCGACACGAGCGTAGCGACAGCCTCCGCGGGCGCGTCGCGCACGGCGCCGTCGGGAAGGACGCCCTCGGCGACGCAGCGGCTCCACGCCGCGACGACCGAGAGCGCGCCGGCGGCGTCGCGGCCGGCGGCGCGCTCGGCCTCCACGACGGGGACGATGCGCAGCCGCAGCTTCGTGACGGTGTCGGCGGCGATCTGCGCGAGCCGGTGCGCGATGCGGGGGTTCTCGAAGCGCTCGCGCAGGGCGGCGCAATAGGCCTCGGGGTCGACGGCGGGGCCCACCGTGCGGGCGGCCTCCGCCCAGAAGTCGTCGAGGGCGCGAAGGCAGTCCGCGTCGCGCATCGCGTCGGCGATCGTCTCGTGGCCGCGCAGGAGGCCCTGGAACGCGAGCTGCAGGTGGCCGCCGTTGAGCAGGAGGAGCTTGCGCTGCTCGAAGGGCTCGATGTCGTCGACGAACCGGGCGCCTGCGTCCTCCCAGCGCGGGCGCCCCGCGGGGAACTCTCCGCTGAGGGTCCAGTCCGAGAAGGGCTCGGTGACGACGGGCGCCTCGTCGCGCCAGCCCGTCGCGCGCTCGACGGCGTCGATGTCGAGCTCGTGCGGCGTGATGCGGTCGACGGACGTCGAGACGAAGGATGCCCGGTCGGCGACGCCCGTCAGGCCCGCAGCCTCCGCGAGATCGACGACGGCGGCGCGCAGCCTGTCGCCGTTGGCGGGGAGATTGTCGCACGAGACGATCGCGATGGGCCCCGCGCCGGCGCGTCGGCGCTCGGCGAGACCGCGGACGATCCGTCCGATGGGCGTCGTGGGATGCCCGCCCGCGTAGAGCGCGCGGACGTCGGCCGCGATGGCGGGCGACGAGAGGTCGAGCGCGCCGTCCGGCCGCAGGTGGTAGCCCTGCTCCGTCACGGTGACCGTGACGACGGCGGTCGACGGGGAGGCGAACAGCTCGAGGAAGCGCGCGATCTCCGTCGAGGCGTGCACTTCGGCGATGCTCCCGACCACCTCGAAGCGGTCGGCATCCGGACCCCGCTCGACGAGCGTGTAGAGGCCGTCCTGCGGAGCGAGCCGCTGCGCGACGGCCGCGTCGCGGCCCGTGAACGCGGCGATGCCCCACCCGTCGCCGGCGCGGGCCGTGTACCAGGCCTGGTGCGCGCGGTGGAACGCGCCCACGCCGATGTGCACGATCCGCACGGGAGACGCGGGAAGGGGGGTGCCCGCCTCGGCGAGCGCCGCGCGCGTGAGCCTGGGCGCGCTCACGACACGACTCCGGATGCCGCGACCCGCGCGCCGAGCCACTCCGCCTGGCGCAGCCAGTGCAGCGTCTCGCCGCCCTCGTGGTGGTTCCACGGGTAGTCGACGATGTCGTGCTCGGCGCCCCAGTGGTTCAGCGCCGCGTACACGCCGGACGGCGGCGCGATCGTGTCCATGTGGCCCGTGCCGAACAGGGAGGGCGCCGTCGCGCGCTTGGCGAAGTTGACGCCGTCGAAGTAGGACAGCGTCTCGAAGACGCGCGCGTCGCTGCCGCGGTGCACCGCGAGGTAGCGCGTGATCTCGCCGTGCGGGTCGTCGTTCGTCAGGCCGATGACCCGACGCACGTCGCACAGGATCGGCGCCGTCGGCAGGGCCCCCGCGAGCCCGTCGGACAGCCCCGCCGCCGCGATGGCGATGAGGCCGCCCTGGCTGTTGCCGGTCACGGCGACGCGGGTGGGGTCGATCTCGGGGAACGAGCGCACGGCGTCGACGGCGCGCACGGCATCCGTGAAGACGCGGCGGTAGTAGTACCCCGCGGGGTCTTCGATGCCGCGCGTGAGGAAGCCCGGGGTCGCGGGCCCCGCGCCGTGCGGATCGGGGGTCGAGCCTCCCGTTCCCCACGTGCTTCCCTGGCCGCGCGTGTCGACGATGAGCTGAGCGAAGCCGGCGACGGGCCAGTGCAGGCGCTCGTGCGCGAGCCCGCGGCCGCGGCCGTAGCCGACGAACTCGACGACGGCCGGAAGCGGCGCGTGGCGGTGCCTCGGCAGCACGAGCCAGGCACGCACGGGGTCGCCCGCGAACCCGGGGAAGGTCGCGTCGAAGACGTCGACGAGGGCGAGCGGGCCGTCGAGCGGCACGCGCACGGGGGCGCCGCCGAGGCCGCGGGACTCCGCGATCGTCGTCGCCCAGAAGGCGTCGAAGTCCGTCGGCTCGGGGACGGCGGGGCGGTATTCCCGGAGCTGATCCGGCGGCAGATCGAAGCGTGCCATAAGTGGTGAGTGTTCCTGTTTCCGATGCGCGCGAGCCTTCGCAGGTCGAAAGTCACGGTGAGGCAACGATACAATGAAAACGTTGACATCGGGGGAAGTCCGAGTTAGCGTTCATGATGTATCGCCCCGATACTCGAAAGTTTCGATCCTCTGTCCGGCCTCCGGAGACGATCGAAGGCAACCGCAAGGAAGCGAATGTCGATCACGAATCTCGTCCCCACGGACGCTGAGGTCGTCGCGCATCCGGGCGCGCCGGAACCTCCGACGAAGCCCGGACGCAAGCGTCGCACTGCCGACGCCGGCCACACCACCTGGAAGAAGGCGCTCAAGCGCGACTGGCAGCTGTACTCGCTGCTGCTCCTGCCCGTCATCTTCCTGCTGGTGTTCCGGTACCTGCCCATGCTCGGCAACATCATCGCGTTCCGCCGGTACCGGCCGGGCGGCAACATCCTGGGTGACGAGTGGGTGGGCTTCCACTACTTCCAGATGTTCATCAGCGATCCGACGTTCTGGCGCGTGTTCTTCAACACGATCATCCTCGGCGGCATCTGCCTCATCATCATCTTCCCGCTGCCGATCATCCTGGCACTCATGCTCAACGAGCTGCGCTCGCAGAAGTTCAAGCGCGTCGCGCAGTCGATCAGCTACCTGCCGCACTTCATGTCGATCGTCATCGTCGCGGGCATGGTGCTCCAGCTGGTCTCGTCGCGCGGCACGGTCAACCAGATCATCGAGGGTCTCGGCGGCAGCGCCGTCGAGTTCATGCAGAAGCCGGAGTGGTTCCGCCCGATCTTCGTGAGCTCGGAGATCTGGCAGACCGTCGGCTGGGGCACGATCCTGTATCTCGCGGCGCTCACCACGATCGATCCGCAGCTCTACGAAGCGGCCCGCATCGACGGTGCCAACCGGTGGAAGCAGACGTGGCACGTGACGCTCCCCGGCATCGCGCCCACGATCGTGGTGCTGCTCATCCTCAACATCGGCAGCTTCCTCTCCGTGAGCTTCGAGAAGGTCCTGCTGCTGTACAACCCCCTCATCTACTCGACGGCCGACATCATCGCGACGTACCTGTACCGAGTCGGCATCGGCTCCGGCAGCTTCTCGTACGCGACGGCGATCGGTCTCTTCGAGGCCGTCATCGGTCTCACCCTCGTCCTTTCCGCCAACGCCATCTCGCGCCGAGTGACTGGAGCAAGCCTGTGGTGACCTCGACAGCGACTCCGCTCGCCCCGACCGGTCCGCGCCCGATCCGCGTTCGCAGGCCGATCTTCAGCCGTCGCACCTCCGGCGGGCTGCGCGACTCGAAGGGCTACACGGTCTTCCGCGTCGTCAACGCGATCGCGATCGTCGTCATCTGCTTCGTGACGCTCTACCCGTTCCTGAACGTCGTCGCCGTCGCATTCAGCTCGCAGGGCTACATCAACGCCGGACAGGTCAGCATCATCCCGCGCGGCTTCAACGTCACGACGTTCGGAATCGTCATGGGCGATCCGATGTTCTGGCGCAACTACGCCAACACGATCATCTACACGGCGGTCGCGACGGCGATCGCGATCGCGATGACGACGACGTTCGCGTACGCCCTGTCGAAGAAGCGGCTCAAGGGCCGCAACTTCTTCATCGGGCTCGCGGTCTTCACGATGTTCTTCAGCGGCGGGCTCATCCCGAACTACGTGCTGGTCAACTCGCTCGGATGGCGCAACACGATCTGGGCGATCGTCATCCCGAACGCGATCAGCATCTTCAACCTGCTCGTCATGAAGTCGTTCTTCGAGAACTTCCCCGAAGAGCTCGAAGAGGCCGCCCAGATCGACGGCCTCAACACGTACGGCATCCTGTGGCGGATCGTGCTGCCGCTGAGCAAGGCGGTCCTCGCGACCATGGTGCTGTTCTACGCGGTCGCGTTCTGGAACTCGTGGTTCTCGGCGGTGCTCTACATGAGCAAACCGGAGCTGTACCCCGTGACCGTGTACCTGCGCAATCTGCTCATGGCCTCCGCCCAGCCCGCGGGCACGGACGAAGGCCTGCAGATCGCGGCGAACGTGAAGGCCGTGACGATGCTGCTCACGGTCCTCCCGATCATCTGCCTCTATCCGTTCCTGCAGAAGCACTTCGTGTCGGGCGTCATGCTCGGTTCGGTCAAGGCGTGACTGCAGGGCATCTCCACCCATCACCGATACAACCCCCGGAATAAGAAAAGGAAAACCATGACACAGCTGTCTGGGCCGCTTCTGCGGCGTTCGACCGCGACGATCGCTGCGATGGCTGCAGCCGGTCTCGTGCTGACCGGCTGCGGTGCCGGCGCCCCTGAAGGCGAAGGCCCCGCGTTCGACTTCACCGGCAAGGACAAGGGCGCGATGTCCGAGTTCGCGGTGGGCGACACGTTCAAGGCGACGGAGCCTGTCCAGTTCTCGATCTTCTACCGCGATCACGAGGCCTACCCCCTCAAGCAGGACTGGCCCTTCCTGACCGCGCTCGAGGACAACCAGAACGTCTCGTTCGACATCGAGAGCTCGCCCCGCGTCGGGTACGAGGACGCGCGTTCGGCGGCGATCGCGAGCGGCAACGCCCCCGAGATCATCACCGTCACGTACCCCGGCCAGGAGACCCCGTTCGTCTCCGGCGGTGCGCTGCTGCCGGTGAGCGACTTCACGAAGTACATGCCCAACTTCACCGACAAGATCGAGAAGTGGGGTCTCGAGAAGGACCTCGACAACCTGCGTCAGGCCGACGGCAAGTTCTACCTGCTGCCGGGCGTGTCGGAGATCGTCGTGCCGCAGTACTCCTACGTCGTGCGCAAGGACATCTGGGACGAGCTGGGCCTCAGCCTCGAGCCCAAGACGTTCGACGAGCTCGCCGAGGACTTCGCCAAGGTCAAGAAGGCGTACCCCGACAAGGTCGTCATCTCGGACGAGTTCAACTCGCCCGACCCGCTCGGCGGCGCCCTGAACTTCGCCGCGCCGAACTTCGGCACGGCGGCGGGCTGGGGCTTCTCGGCCGGCTCCGGCGGCTGGTGGGACGGCGACAAGTTCGTCTATGCCGCCGCGACCGACGAGTACAAGAGCCTCGTGGAGTACTACCACGGCCTCGTCGAGGACGGCATCATGAGCCCCGCGAGCGTCACGCAGACCGACGACGACGCGAAGGCCAGCTTCTTCAACGGCGACTCGCTCGTCATCTCGGGCAACGACCAGTTCCTCACGCAGGCGCGTCAGTCGTTCGACGAGGTCGGCAACACCGACGCCGAGGTCGCGCTGCTGCGCGTTCCCGCGGGCCCCGCGGGCGACAACCTCGCCGCCGGCGGACGCCTCGACGGCCTCCCGGGCATCATGATCTCGTCGAAGGCCGCGGAGAGCGAGAACTTCAAGGCGCTCCTGCAGTTCATCGACTGGCTGTACTACTCGGACAGCGGCCTCGAGTTCGCCAAGTGGGGTGTCGAGGACCTGACCTTCACGAGGGACGGCGACACCCGCGAGTTCACGTCCGACTGGGATCGCGCCAAGGGCCTGTTCAACCCCGACGCGACCAAGCTCCTCAACGTCGACGGCGGCTTCGCCAACGGCGCCTTCATGGCGGCCGAGGGCGGCACGGAGGACCTGCGCACCTCGATGATGCTCCCCGAGACGAAGGACTTCGTCTCGTCGATGCTCACGAAGACGCAGCTGCCGACGGCTCCGGCCGCTCCGCTCAACGAGATCGAGAACGAGCAGGCCGGTCTGTGGAAGTCCGCCCTCCTCGACCTCGTCCGTCAGAACACCGCGGCGTTCATCACGGGCGACCGCGACATCTCCGAGTGGGACGACTACATCGACGAGCTGAAGGCTGCGAACCTCGACCAGTACCTCGAGCTGCTCAACACGGCGCAGAAGCGCCAGGCTGAGGCGCTCGCGGGCGGCAGCGACGACGAGTAGCGCGCACTGCACCAACCCGAGGCCCGGTTCCGTCCTTCCCCCCGGAGGCGGAACCGGGCCTCGGCCCGTTCCTGCGGAGAGAGAGACTGGAGACATGAGCGAGAAGAAGACGCTGGGCGGCTCCGACGCGTTCGGACGCGTGACGGGCGCCGTCTACTGGTACATCGTCGTGGAGATCGCCTTCGCGCTCGCCGGTCTTCCGGGCGTCGTGGGGATCGTCCTGCTCGAGCCCGTCCCGAACAACATCCCGCTCTACGCCCTGTGCCTCGTGCCGATCCTGCCCGCGTTCTCCGCCGCGATCGCGGCACTGCGCGCTCGGCGCCGGTCGGAGGCGCTCGATCCGTGGCGCCAGTACTGGCGTCGCTGGCTCGCCAACGTCAAGGACGTGCTCGTTATCGGCATCCCGGCCCTCGCGGTGCTCGCCCTCTTCGGCTTCAACATCGCGTTCGGCGATGTCGCGGGCGGCGTCTTCGTCATCGTCGCGATGATCCTCGGCGCGGTCGTCGCGCTGTGGCTCGTGCATGCGCTCGTCATCGCATCGCTGTTCAGCTTCCGGACGCGCGACACGATGCGCCTCGCGGCCTACTACCTCATCGCCAAGCCCCTCGTGACCCTCGGCGTCCTGTCGCTCGTCGTCATCGCGACCGCCGCGGCGGCCGTCACCTCGTCCTGGGTGCTCCTGGTGGCGGGGTCGGTCCTCGCGGGGCTCGTGCTCATGAACGCGCGCGCGATGATCGCCGACATCGAGACGCGCTTCGTCGCGGAGGACGCCGGCGAGGCGGCATCCGGTCAGTAGATCTCGCCTGGCGCGCCGCGAATGTCTCACACGTGGTCGCGTTCGCGCGCTCGTGACGACCAGATGCGAGATCTTCGCGCGAGAGAGCTCAGTAGATCTCGCGGCCTGCTTCGTCGGGGATGCCGGATTTGCGCAGGAAGTACGTGTTGACCTGGTCGCGCCACTCGTGAGCCGACCGCACCTGCTCGGCGAAGCGCTCGCGGCCGCGAGCGAAGACGGCGGGCGGGACGAGCCCCTCGAGGGCCTGCCACGCGCGCGCCTTCGCCTCGACGCGCTCGACGCCCGCGAAGTGCGTGTCGTAGATGTGCTGCACGACGGTCTTGCCCGAGCGCAGGCGATGCGTGTACGGCACGTGGTGGAAGAACAGCAGAAGCTCGTCGGGCACCGTCTCGGGCGACTCGTACACCTCGCGCCACGGAGACGGGTACTGCCCCGCGTAGCCCGTGCCCGTCGCGACCGTGCGGTCGACGCCGATGCCGTCGCGGTCGGCGAAGTGGTACGTGCCCCACGGCGAGTACTCGTAGCCGTCGACCGACGGGCCGTAGTGCGAGCCGGGAGTCACCATGAAGCCCACGCCGAGCGGGGACGTGTGCATCTCGTAGGTCTCCCACGAGTCGTCGAGGATGCTCCGGATGCCGCGGCGCACGGTCTCGTCGTCGCCGAACGTCAGCGCGATCCACTCGTCCAGGATCGTCGCGGGGTCGAGCGTCGCGTCCCACGCGAGTCGTCCGTACGCGTAGAGGTTCGCCTGCGCGAGCGGATGCCCCGTCCAGAACTCGTCGTCGCCGACGTTGGAGACCGCGGCGATGCCGCCGTTCACGGTCTGCGCAAGCGTCGGGCCCTCGTCGCCGTACGGACGGAAGTCGAGGATCTCGCGCCACTGCGGCGCGAGGTACACGGCGTGGCGCTGGTGGCCCGTGTACTCCTGCGTCACCTGCAGCTCGAGTGCGAGGCGCGTGCGCGGCATCGCGAACAGGACGGGCGAGACGGGCTCGCGCACCTGGAAGTCCATGGGCCCGAACTTGACCTGCACGACGACGTTGTCGTCGAATCGCCCGTCCAGCGGCGCGAAGTGGTCGTAGGCCGCGCGGGCGCGGTCGGTCTTGCGGTCGCGCCAGTCCTGCGTGTGGTTGTAGACGAAGGCGCGCCAGTGCACGAGCCCGCCGTGCGGCGCGACGGCGCGGGCCAGGAGGTTCGCGCCGTCTGCGTGGTCGCGACCGTACGCGAAGGGGCCGGGCTGCCCCTCGGAGTCGGCCTTGACGACGAAGCCGCCGAAGTCGGGGATCGCGGCCCACACGCGGTCGGCGGCCGCCCCCCACCACTGCTGCACGCCCGGGTCGAGCGGGTCGGCGGTGTCGAGACCGCCGAGCGTGCGGGGCGAGGCGAAGCTCACCGACACGTGCAGGCGGATGCCCCACGGCCGGAAGACGTCGGCGATGCGCGCGACTCCCGCGAGGTCGTCGGTCAGCAGCCGCGCTTCGCGCGCGTGCACGTTGACGTTGTTGATCGCGACGCGATTGACGCCGATCGCCGCGAGGGCGCGCGCGTACTGCGCGACGCGCGACAGGTCGTCGCGGAGCTCGCCGTCGTGGAAGAACAGCGAGCCGCCCGCATATCCGCGCTCGACCTGGCCCATGACGGGGTGCACGTCGATGTTGTCCCAGTGGTCGAGCATGCGCAGCGCGTGCTGCGGTGCGTACGTGCGCGCCGGAGCGGCCTCGAACACGCGCGCGCCGAGCCGGACGATCTCGAACCACGCGTAGAGCGCGGCCGCGGCATCCGCCGCCGTCGCGATCGCACGGCCGCCCTCGCGCGCGAGCGTGAAGGACTCGGGGGCGGATGCGGCACCCGCGGCCACCGTGATCGCGACGTCGGCGTCCGCCTCGGCGGGGGCGAGGCCCGCGGAGGCGGCCTCCGCGCGCACGGTGTCGACGAGCGGGCCCTCGCCCTCGATCCGCACGGTGCGGCCGCGCAGCACCGCCGTCGCGGCGGTGGGGAGCCAGAGCGGGTGGATGTCGGTCACGGGATTCCTACCAGTCGTGGACGGTGCCGTCGGCGAGCCGCGCCATCGGCAGGTATGCGGGCTCGTACGCGAAGCGGGCCGCAGCCTCGTCGTCGTACTCGACGCCCAGCCCCGGCGCCTCGCCCGGATGCAGCAGGCCGTCCTCGAACGTGTAGGACGTGCGGAACACCTCGCCCGCGACGGGCTGGTGCTCCATGTACTCCTGCATGCCGAAGTTGTGGATCGCGAGGTCGAGGTGGAGGGCTGCTGCCATGCCGACGGGGGAGATGTCGGTCGGGCCGTGGCTGCCCGACTTGATCTGGTACATCCCGGCGAACTCGAAGATGCGCTTGAGGTGCGTGATGCCTCCCGTGTGCGTCACCGAGGCGCGCACGTAGTCGATCAGCTGCTCCTGGATGAGCGTGCGGTAGTCCCACACCGTGTTGAGCACCTCGCCGATCGCGAGCGGCGTCGTCGTGTGCTGGCGCACGAGCCGCAGCGCCTCGGGATTGTCGACGGGGGTGACGTCCTCCAGCCAGAACAGGTCGTACGGCTCGAGGTCCTTGCCCAGGCGCGCCGCCTGGATCGGGGTCAGGCGGTGGTGGGCGTCGTGCAGGAGCATCGGGTCGGGCCCGAACTCGTTGCGGACGGCCTCGAAGACGCCGGGCAGGAAGCTCAGGTACTTGCGGGTGTCCCAGCCCTCCTCGACCGAGAGTCCCGCGCGCTTCGCGGGCTCGTACGCGTACTTCTGCCCGCGGGCGGCGCCCTTCTGCACCCCGTAGACCGAGCCCATGCCGGGGATCGCGGTCTGGATGCGGATGGCGCGGAAGCCCTCGTCCTGCCGCTGGCGGATCGCGTCGCCGAGCGCCTCGATGTCGCTGCCCGACGCGTGCGCATAGCAGAGGATGCCGGTGCGCGACGCGCCGCCGAGGAGCTGGTAGAGCGGCATCCCCGCGAGGCGCGCGACGATGTCCCACAGGGCCATGTCGACGGCGGCGATGGCGCTCATCGTGACGGGGCCGCGACGCCAGTACGCGCTGCGATAGAGGAACTGCCAGGTGTCCTCGATCCGACGCGCGTCGCGGCCGATCAGGAGCGGGGCGACGTGGTCCTCGAGGTACGACGCGACCGACAGCTCGCGGCCGTTGAGCGTTGCGTCGCCGAGGCCGACGACGCCGTCCTCCGTCGTGATGCGCAGCGTCACGAAGTTTCGCGATGGGCTCGACACGAGCACCTCGACGGAGCGGATCAGGGTGCTCACGCGGTGACCTCCACGGTCTCGGGGGCGGGGTAGCTCTCCTGGGCGAGCCGGTAGGCGAGGTCGATCGCCGAGTCGACGGCCTCGTCGAGGTCGAGGCGGTGCTCGGCGACGAGTCCCGCGAGGAAGGATGCGTCGGCCCGGCGCGCGAGGTCGTGCCGTGCGGGGATCGAGCAGAATGCGCGCGTGTCGTCGACGAAGCCGCTCGTGTTGCGCAGGCCCGCCGTCTCGATCGTGGCGGCGCGGAAGCGGCGCATCGCCTCGGGGGCGTCGAGGAACCACCACGGCGCGCCCAGGCGCAGCGCGGGGTAGGCGCCCGCGAGCGGCGCGAGCTCGCGCGAGTACACGGTCTCGTCGACCGTGAAGACGATGAGCCGGAAGCCGGGGTCGTGGCCGAACGCCTCGAGGGCGGGGCGGAGCGCTCGCGTGAACTCCGCCTGCACGGGGATGTCGAAGCCGATGTTCGCGCCGAAGCGTGCGGCGGCGCCGCGGTCGTGGTCGCGCACGACGCCCGTGTGCACCTGCATGACGAGCCCGTCGTCGGCCGACATCGCGGCCTGCTGGAACAGGAGGTGGGCCGTGAAGGCGGCGGCGGACCCGGCGTCGAGCGGCGTGCGCAGCGCGCTCTCGAAGAGGGCGCGCGCGTCGGCGTCGGGCAGCGGCGTCATGTCGGCGCGAAGGTGCCCGTGGTCGGTCGCACGCGCTCCCGCCCGGATGAACGCGCGGCGGCGCTCGCGGATCGCGTCGAGGAAGCGGTCGTAGCCGAACGCGTCGATGCCGCTGACCTCGCTCAGGTCGGCGAGCTGCGCCGCCCAGCCGGCGTGGCCGGCCTCCAGCAGCGGGTCGGGCCGGAACGTCGGGATGACCCGCCCGCCCCATCCGCCCGCGGCGAGGCGCGCGTGCGCGTCGAGGGGAGAGGTCGCGGCATCCGTCGTCGCGAGAACTTCGATGCCGAACCGCTCGAACAGGGCACGAGGGCGGTACTCCGGCCGCGCGAGGCGGTCGGCGAGGTGGTCGTAGAGCGCGTCCGCGTTCTCGGGGGAGGGGGGCGCGGGCGCCTCGAACACCTCGGCGAGGACGTGCTCGAGCCACAGGCGGGTCGGGGTGCCGCGGAACGCCGGCCAGCCGGCGCAGAAGCGGCGCCAGATGACGCGCGGGTCGGTCTCGACCTCCTGCTCCGTGCCGCCCGCGACGCCGAGGTCGGCGACCGAGCGGACCCCGGCGTCGCGCACGGCGCCCGGGGAGGTCGACTGAGACACGAGCATGCGCACGAGATAGTGGTCGGGCGTGACGAGGAGCGCCGACGGATCGGGGAAGGGCAGATCGGCCTCGAGCATGGCGGCGTCGACGTGGCCGTGCATCGAGACGATCGGCAGGCGCTCCGTCTCGTCGAAGATGCGCCGCGCGATCGCGCGTGTGCCGGGGTCTGCGGGGAGGGCGCGCTCGGGGTGCAGGACCCAGGGCGCCGCGGGGGTGACGGCCATTGTCGATCTCCTCGGAATGTAAACGTTATTATTGTAGTGTCATCTGCAGGGCTCCGCTCTAGTTCAGGGAAGAATGAAGCGATCATGACCAATGCACGGCAGGTCCCGTCCTCATGGTGACCGTCCATGACGTTGCCGAGCTTTCCGGGGTCTCGATCGCGACCGTCTCGCGCACGCTGCGCGCTCCGCACCGCGTCTCCGACGCGACCCGCACGCGCGTCCTCAAGGCCGTCGAGCAGCTGGGCTACCGGCCGAACCGCGCCGCCAGCAGCCTGCGCCGCGGCCGCACGGGCGCGATCGCCCTCGTCGTGCCCGACATCGAGAACCCGTACTTCGCGTCGCTCACGAAGGGGGCGCAGGCGAGCTCCCGTGCGCGCGGCTACGGGCTCGTCGTCGTCGACACGACGGAGAGCGCCGAGATCGAGGCCGAGGAGATCCGAGCGCTCGGCTCGCAGGTCGACGGGATGATCATCGCGTCCTCGCGCCTGTCGGACGACGCGCTGGCCGAGGTCGCCGCCTCGACGACGTGCGTCCTCATCAACCGCAGCCTCCCGGATGCCGCGACCCCGACCGTCACGATCGACGAGGCGTCGGGGGCGCGCGCAGCGATCGGGCACCTGGCGGGTCTCGGCCATCGGCGCATCGCGTACGTCGGCGGCCCGGAGAGCTCGTGGTCGGAGGGGCGGCGCTGGAGCGGGCTCCTGACGGCCGCGTCCGAGCACGACGGCGTCTCGGCCGTGCACGTCGGCAGCGTCACGCCCGACGCGCGCGGCGGGCACGCGGCCGCCGCGGCCGCGCTCGAGCACGACGCCACGGCCGTCATCGCCTACAACGACCTCGTGGCCCTCGGCATGCTCGCGCGCTGGGCCGAGCTCGGCGTCCGCGTGCCCGACGACGTGAGCCTCGTGGGCTTCGACAACACGTTCGTCGCGGAGCTCTCGTCACCGCCCCTCACGAGCGTCGGGGCGGATCTGCGCGAGTTCGGCGAGACGGCCGTCTCGCTGCTGCTCGACCGCATCGACGGGTCGACGCCGCCGCCGTCGCCGGTCCCGACGACGATGGACATCACGGTGCGCGGCTCGACGGCCGCGCCCGCGCGCTGAGTGCGGCGACGGCATCCTTCTGGGACCGTTCGATGTTCAGGCATTCCCTTCGAAACTATCGAGCGGTAATGTAAACGTTAACGTGCCCCTCGATGCGGAGTGAGAATGACTGTCCTGACCGGATTCGACGTCGAATCCCCGGCCTCGGCCACCGCGGCCGGCCGCTATCGCAACCCGATCCTGCCGGGGTGCAACCCCGACCCGAGCATCTGCCGCGTCGGCGACGAGTACTTCCTCGTCACGTCGACCTTCGAGTACCTCCCGGGTCTTCCGATCCACCGCTCGACGAACCTCGTCGACTGGGAGACGATCGGCCACGCGATCCACCGCGAGGGTCAGCTCGACCTCGCAAGCATCCCGTCGTCGAAGGGGCTCTACGCGCCGACCCTGCGCCACCACGACGGCACCTTCTATCTCGTGTGCACCGTCGTCTCGCCCGTCTCCGACGGCAAGCCCTCGTGGTCCGGTCGCGCGGGGCACTTCCTCGTGACGGCGACCGACCCCGCGGGGCCGTGGTCGGACCCCGTGTGGTTCGACGGCTTCGGCGGCATCGACCCGTCGCTCACGTTCGACGGCGACCACGTGTGGCTGTGCGGCAACCGCGTCGCCCAGCCCGGTCGCTGGTTCGGACAGACCGACATCTGGCTCACGGAGCTCGACCCCGAGACGTTCGCGCCGATCGGCCCCGTGCGCTGGATCTGGCACGGCGCCCTCGAGGGCGCCGGCTGGGCGGAGGGGCCGCACATCGTCGCGCGTCCAGGGGGCGGCTGGATGCTCGTCGCGGCGGAGGGCGGCACCAACCGCGACCACGCGATCTGCGTCGCGTACGCCGACCGGATCATGGGCCCGTACGTCGGCGACGAGGGAAACCCGCGCCTGACGCACCGCTTCCTCGGCGACAGCGCCCCGATCGCCGACATCGGCCACGCCGACCTCGTCGAGGCAGCCGACGGGCGCTGGTGGGCGACGGTGCTCGGCATCCAGACCCTCGACGGCGAGAACGGGCTGCTCGGCCGGCAGACGCACCTCGTGCCGGTGACGTGGGAGCGCGGCAGGCCCCTGTTCGCGCCGGGAAGCGGCCGCGTCGACCCCGTCATGATCGCGGACGGCGTGCCCGACCAGGCGCCCGCGCCCGAGGTCGTGCACGACGACTTCGACGCGCGCGCGCTCGATCTGGCCTGGACCTCGCCCCGCGTGCTGCCGACGACGTTCGCCGACACGACGGTCCGGCCCGGCTTCGCACGTCTGACCGCGACGACGACAGAGCCGGGCGAGCTCGGCACGCTGGCGTTCCTCGGGCGGCGCCTGCCCGAGCACCGCACCCGTGTGACGACCCGCATCGAGCTCGCAGGCGCCGTCCGCGGCGGGCTCCTGCTGCGCACGTCCGAGTCCGCATACCTCGAGGTGACGGTGGATCGCCGCGGCGCGGGCCGCGCCGTGCTCGTGGACGGCGGGGTCGAGTCGGTCGTGGGCGAGGCATCCGGTCTCCCGACGCGCGGCGTCGACGTCGTGATCGACGTCGACGGCCTCTCGGCGACGGTGTCGATCGCGGATGCCGACCTCGGCGAGGTCGATCTGCGGCCCCTCGCGACGGGTCGTCCGAGCATGTTCGTCGGCAGCTGGGTCGGCGTCGTCGCGATCGGCGACGGGGTCGTCGACGTCGATCACGTGACGCTTCGCACGCGTCGCTGAGAAGCCGCCGCGCGGAGTGGACGGATCACTTCGCGTGGTATAGGTTGTTGTAAACAACAATTCCCCAGCGACTCTCGCGCAAAGGAGCGTCATGCCCACCCCCACTCCCGCCGACAAGTTCTCCTTCGGTCTCTGGACCGTCGGCTACAACGGCACCGACCCCTTCGGCGGCCCGACCCGCAAGCCCCTCGACGTCGTGCACGCCGTCGAGAAGCTCGCCGAGATCGGCGCCTACGGACTCACGTTCCACGACGACGACCTGTTCGCGTTCGGCTCGACCGACGCCGAGCGCCAGACGCAGATCGACCGCCTCAAGGGCGCGCTCGCCGACACGGGCCTCATCGTCCCGATGGCGACGACGAACCTGTTCAGCGCTCCCGTCTTCAAGGACGGCGGCCTCACGAGCAACGACCGTCAGGTGCGCCGCTTCGCCCTCCGCAAGCTCCTGCGCAACCTCGACCTCGCGGCCGAGCTCGGCGCCAAGACTTATGTCGCGTGGGGCGGCCGCGAAGGCGCCGAGTACGACTCGGCGAAGGACATCCGCGTCGCGCTCGACCGCTACAAGGAGGCCTTCGACTTCCTCGGCCAGTACGTCCTCGACAAGGGCTACGACATCCGCTTCGCGATCGAGCCCAAGCCGAACGAGCCCCGCGGCGACATCCTGCTCCCGACCGTGGGTCACGCGCTCGCCTTCATCAACGAGCTCGAGCACCCCGAGCTCGTGGGCCTGAACCCCGAGGTCGGCCACGAGCAGATGGCCGGGCTGAACTTCGCCAGCGGCATCGCCCAGGCCCTGTGGCACGGCAAGCTCTTCCACATCGACCTCAACGGCCAGCGCGGCATCAAGTACGACCAGGACCTCGTGTTCGGCCACGGCGACCTGCACAACGCGTTCGCCCTCGTCGACCTGCTCGAGAACGGCGGCGTGAACGGCGGCCCCTCGTACGACGGCCCGCGTCACTTCGACTACAAGCCGAGCCGCACCGAGGACGAGAACGGCGTCTGGGACTCGGCCAAGGCCAACATCCAGACCTACCTCCTCCTCAAGGAGCGCGCCGCTGCCTTCCGCGCCGACCCCGAGGTGCAGGCCGCGCTCGAGGCCTCGAAGGTCAACGAGCTCACGCAGCCGACGCTGAACGACGGCGAGACCGTCGCCGACCTCGTCGCCGACCGCTCGGCGTTCGAGGACTTCGACCCCGGCGTGTACTTCGGCGGCAAGGGCTTCGGCTTCGTCCGCCTGCAGCAGCTCGCGACCGAGCACCTGCTCGGCGCCCGCGGCTGACCCGCCGCAGCCGCCTCCAGGCCGCGAGAGAACAGCGGGTGGACGAGGGTGCGGGTTCTCCCCGAGCCCTCGTCCGCCACGTGCTCTCTCGCGGTTCGGTGCGTATGAGAGAGGAATGACATGACCCTCGTCATGGGAGTCGACTCGTCGACGCAGTCGTGCAAGGTCGTGATCACGGATGCCGCGACCGGCGCCGTCGTCCGTCAGGGCCGCGGCACGCACCCCGACGGCACCGAGGTCGACCCGGCCGCATGGTGGAGCGCCCTGCAGGACGCCATCGCGGCGGCGGGCGGACTCGACGACGTCGCCGCGTGGTCGGTCGGCGGTCAGCAGCACGGCATGGTCGCTCTCGACGCGGAGGGACGCGTCATCCGTCCCGCTCTGCTGTGGAACGACAACCGCTCCGCGGGGGCGGCGGCCGACCTGATCGCCGAGTTCGGCGCCGACCAGCTCGCGCAGCGCTCTGGCCTCGTGCCTGTCGCGTCCTTCACGATCACGAAGCTCCGGTGGCTGCGTGACCACGAGCCCGAGAACGCGGCGCGCGTCGCAGCCGTCGCGCTTCCCCATGACTGGCTGACGTGGCGCCTTCGCGGCTTCGGCCCCGCGGAGGAGTCGGCGCGCGGTCCCGTTCTCGAAGAGCTCGTGACGGACCGCTCGGACGCCTCGGGCACGGGCTACTGGAACCCCGCGACGGGCGGCTACGACCGCGACCTGCTGGCCGCGGCCCTGGGCCACGACGCGATCCTCCCGCGCGTGCTCGGCCCGTACGAATGGGTGGAGGACGAGTCCGGCCGCCGCGTCGCGCCCGGAGCGGGAGACAACGCCGGCGCCGCGTACGGACTCGGAGCGGGTCCGGGCGACGTCGTCGTCTCGATCGGCACATCGGGCACAGTCTTCGCCGTGAGCGAGGAGCGCACGATCGACCCGACCGGGACCGTCGCGGGCTTCGCCGACGCGGGCGGGCACTTCCTGCCGCTCGTCGCGACGCTCAACGCCGCCCGCGTCCTCGACGCGATCGGGCGACTGCTCGGCGTCGACCACGCCGAGCTCAGCCGCCTTGCGCTGTCGGCCGAGCCGGGGGCCGGCGGCCTCACGCTCATCCCGTACTTCGAGGGCGAGCGCACGCCGAACCTCCCCGACGCGACGGCGTCGCTGACGGGCATGACGCTGACCTCGACGACGCGCGAGAACCTGGCCCGCGCGGCGGTCGAGGGCATGCTGTCGGGCCTCGGCGCGGGCCTCGAGGCCCTGCGCGGCCTCGGCGTGCCCCTCGAGCGCGCGCTCCTCGTGGGAGGCGGCGCGCAGTCCGAGGCCGTGCGGGCGATCGCCCCGCTCGTGCTCGGCATCCCCGTCGAGGTTCCCGAGCCCGGCGAGTACGTCGCGCTCGGCGCCGCACGACAGGCCGCGGACGTCCTGGCCGCATAGCACGGATCCCCTCGCCTCGCCCGTCCCGCTCGCCGCGGGGCGGGCGACGCCGTTCCCGGCGGCGGACGCGGCTGACAGGATGGGGCCGATGGCCTCAGAACCGGATGCCGACGCCTCGCGATCCGAGCGGCTCGACGAGATCGCGACCGAGCTGTGCGCGCTGCCGCCCGCCGAGTTCACGGCCGCCCGCAACGCCCGTGCGGCCGCCGAGCCCGAGCGCGCGCTGGCGGCGGCGGTGAAGAGGCTCCCCAAGCCGTCCGTCGCGGCGTGGGCCGTGACGCTCCTCGTGCGGGAGGGGCGGCTCGGCGAGGCGCTCGAGCTGTCGGCCGCCCTGCGCGACGCGCAGGACGACCTCGACGCCGCCGAGCTCGCGAAGCTCGGCCGCCAGCGCCGCGCCCTCGTCGGGGCCCTCGCGGGGCAGGCGGCGACCCTCGCGCGAGATCGCGGCGTCGCCGTGAGCACGGCGGCGCGCGACGACGTGGAGCGCACGATCGACGCGGCGGTGCGGGATGCCGATGCCGCTGCCGCCGTCATGTCGGGGCGCCTCGTCCGCGGCCTCGCGGCCGACGGCGTCGACCCCGTGGACCTCGCAGGCGCCGTCGCGGGGAGCCTCCCGGGCGGCACGACGCCGGTCGTCGCGCCGCGCGACGACCTCGTGGAGCGGCGCGCGCGCCGCGAGGCGGAGCGCGCGGCGCGCGAGGCCGACCGTGCGGCGGCCGAGGCGGGGCGCGAGCTCTCGCGCCTGGACGACCGGCTGGTCCGTGCGCGGGAGCGTGCCGACCTGCTCGCGGAGCGCATCGGGGCCCTGCGCGCAGACCTCGCGCGGCTCGAGAGCGACGACGCCGCGGCCCGCGCCGCGGTCGCGCAGCTCGACGACGAGCGACGGGAGGCGGCATCCGTCGCCCGCGAGGCCGAGAGGAAGGCGGACGCGGCCCGGACGGCGCTCGACCGCGGCGCCGGGTCGTGAAGCACGTGACGAGCCCGCGCTGGGCGTTCGCGTTCTTCGCGGCGCTGCTCGCCCTCGTCGGCGCCGTCGTCGGCGTCGAGACGGTGCGGATCGTGGGCGACGCGCTCGAGCGGCCCGGCATCCCCGCGTTCTATGCGCAGCCGGATGGGGCCGCCGACGGCGACCCTGGCACTCTCGTGAAGGCCGACGAGCTCCTCGGAGCGCCGTTCGCGGCCCGCGCATGGCGGCTCATGTACCGCTCGACCGATGCGAACGGCGAACCCGTCGTCGTGACCGGCATCCTCGTCGTGCCGCTCGGGGTCGCACCGGCGGGGGGCCGCACGGTCGTCTCGTGGGCGCACCCGACGACGGGAGCCGCACCGGACTGCGCGCCGTCGTACGGCTTCGACCCGTTCATCGGCATCGAGGGACTGCGGTTCCTCCTCGACCGGGGCTTCGCCGTCGTCGCGACGGACTACGCCGGCATGGGCACCGACGGGCCCGACTCCTACCTCGTCGGCGCGACGGAGGGCAACGGCGTGCTCGACGCCGTGCGGGCGGCGCAGGCGATCCCCGAAGCCCGCGCGAGCGATCGTGTCGTCCTGTGGGGGCACTCGCAAGGCGGCCAGGCGGCGCTGTTCGCGGCGGAGCGCGCGGCGCAGTACGCGCCCGAGCTCGACATCCTCGCCGTCGCCGTCGCGGCTCCCGCCGCTGACCTCACAGCGCTCCTGAGCGCTCACCTCGACGACATCCAGGGCGTCACGATCGGCTCGTACGCCTTCACGGCCTTCGCGGAGGTCTACCGCGACACGGTCCCTGGTGTCGTCCTCGCGGACGTCCTCACGCCGCAGGCGCTCGAGATCGTGCCGACGATGAACCGGCTGTGCCTGCTCACGAACATCCCCGAGCTGCACCGCATCGGCGAACCGCTCGTCGGAGACTTCACGAGGGTCGACCCCACGACGACGGAGCCGTGGAAGAGCCTGCTCGAGCGGAACTCGGCGGGATCGACGCCCTTCGACGCTCCGCTGTTCATCGCGCAGGGGCTCGCCGACGAGCTCGTGGACGCCGACGACACGACCGGGTTCGCGGGGCACGAGGCATCCCTCGGCATGGACGTCACGTACCACGAGATCCCGTTCGCGAACCACGGCACCGTCGCGTACTTCTCGCTGCCCGGGATGCTGCGCTGGCTCGACGGCGTCGTCGCTCGCTGAGCACGCACACGCGGAGATGCGCGGTCGCTAGCCTGATGCCGTGGGGCGTCTGGACATGACCCTTTTCCTGATCCCGGTGCTGGCAGTGCTCGCACCGCTGCTCTCGCGCGGGCTCGGGCGGTGGGTGCGCGTGCCGATCGTCGTGTTCGAGCTCGTGCTCGGCATCGTGATCGGGCCCGCCGTGCTGGGCTGGGCGGGGACGTCCGCGTTCGTCGACACGCTGTCGGAGTTCGGCCTGGCGATGCTCTTCTTCGTCGCCGGCAACGAGATCGAGTTCGCGGCGTTCCGGGACCGCACAGGCCGCAACGCCGTCGGAGGCTGGCTCGTGAGCCTCGTCGCAGGCATCGCGGCGGGCTGGATCCTCGCCCCGGGCGAAGCCGCCGTCATCGTCGGGGTCGCGCTCAGCTCGACGGCGCTCGGCACGATCCTTCCCGTCCTGCGCGATGCGGGAGAGCTGCGCACGCCGTTCGGCCGTTCGATCGGCGCGATCGGGGCGGTGGGCGAGTTCGGACCGCTCATCGCGATCTCGATCTTCCTCGGCGGACGCCAGCCCGGCCCCGCGACGCTCGTGCTCCTCGCCTTCGGCGCTCTCGCGGCGCTCTCGGTCTGGTGGGCGTTCCAGGCGCCGCGCGGAGCGCTGCACCGGGTCGTCAACACGACGCTGCACACGTCGGGGCAGTTCGCGATCCGCGTCGTCTTCCTCATCCTCGCGGCGCTCGTCGCCGTGAGCATCGTCCTGGACCTCGACATGCTCCTCGGCGCGTTCACCGCGGGCATCGTGTGGCGGCTCGTGATGCGGGATGCCGCCGAGGCGGACCGCGAGGCCGTCGAGAGCAAGGTCGAGGCCGTCGCGTTCGGCTTCGTCGTGCCGGTGTTCTTCATCTACACGGGCGTCACGTTCGACCTCGCATCGCTCCTGGCCGACCCGCGTCTGCTCCTGCTGCTCCCGGTCGGGCTCGTCGCGCTGTTCGTCATCCGAGGGCTTCCCTCGATGCTCGCCGCTCCTGCGGGGGCGGGCGCGAGGGAGCGGATCTCGGTCGCGCTGTTCGGCGCGACGGGTCTGCCGATCATCGTCGCGGTGACGGCGATCGGTGTCGATCACGACATCATCGGCAGTCCCGAGGCGGCCGTGCTCGTGGGCGTCGGCATGCTCTCGGTGCTCCTGTTCCCGCTGCTTGCGACAGCGGTGCGCGCACGGCCCGCGGAGCAGGACGCCGGCGGGGGCGAGGCCGCGGCGGGGGCCGAGTGAGCGTCGCCGACCTGCTCGCGGCGGCGCGCGAGCGGCTCGCGGGCGCGCCGACCGAGGCGCTGGGCGAGCTCGTCGTGCCTCGACGCGTGCTCGGGATGCCGCGGGCCGCACGGATCGTGCCGCGCGGCGAGGCCTGGCACCTGGGTGCGCTGCTGCTGACGGCCGACCGCCTCCTCGCGACGGGCGAGATCGTCCGCGCGCGGGAGGAGGTCCGGCGCGGGTTCGCGGCGGAGTCGCAGCGCGCGAGGGCGGAGCTCGCGGCGGCGGCGCGCCGCGGCGGCTTTCCCGAGGGGACGACCGTGCACATCGGGTGGACGGTGCTCGATCCGGACGCGGTCGATCGGGACGAGGCATCCGGGCCCCTCTCGCTGCTCGCGGGGACGCCGAGCATCCGCTGGAGCCCGGGAGGCGGGCGCGTGCCGCTCGACCGCTATCTCGACGAACGGGTCGAGCTGCTGCGGCACCCTCCCGCGGGAGCGGGCTGACGCCGGCCGGAGTCGGCGCCGAGCATCCCGGTCTCAGACACGGGGCACGCGTCGCCGTCGCGTGCGCCTGCGTCGGGTGCGGCGCGGGTCAGACGGCCGGCCCGAACGCGCGGGCGAAGGCGCGCAGCATCCTCACCGGCTCCGTGACGGATGCCGCGAGCACGCGACCGGCGATGGCGTCGTAGTCGTTCGCCGCGAAGTAGCCGTCGTCGCGGTACACCGCCATGCGCTGCGTGAAGGCGCGCGTCGTGGGCTCCGGGTGGAACTGCGTCGCGTACAGCCGGTCGCCGACGCGGTACGCCTGAACGGGGCACGCCTCGTTCGTCGCGAGGAGCGTCGCGCCCTCCGGAAGCGCGGACGTCCCCTCCTTGTGGGCCGTCAGCGCCGTGAAGCTCCGGGCGAGGCCGCCCAGGATCGGGTCCGACTGGCCGTCCTTCGTGAGGCGCACCATGACCGGTCCCGTGTCCTCGGGATACGCGCGGCTCACCTCTCCGCCGAGCATGCGGGTCACGACGCCGATGCCGTAGCACGTGAAGACGGCCGCCGTCAGGGAGTCGGCCGCGGCCGCCGCGATCCGCTCCAGGTCGGACTCGAGGCGGCGCTGCACGTCGGTCTTCGTCGACTCGGGATCGGTCACGTTGAACGGGCTGCCGCCGACGAGGAAGCCGCCGAACCGCTCCGCGAAGTCGCGAGGCAGGGGATCGCGGACGAGATCGTGCTTCGCGACGTGCTCCGACTCGAGTCGCAGCGCCGTGCGGAAGGACTCGAACTCCGCTTCGGCGGCGCCCTGCTGCGGCCGGACGCAGACGTACAGCAGCGGCAGCGCGGTCATGAAGGGAGTCTAGGCGTGGCCGCGAATCCGGGCGAGAATGGAGCCGTGGACGTCCTGCTGGTTCCGGCTCGTGCACGGCCCGACGAGGCCGTCGCAGCGCTGCGCGAGGCCGCCGACGTCTACGGCTGGGGCCTCGACGCCGACCGCGCCGACGACGGCGGCGTGCGCGCGAGGGTCGTCCCCGGGACGTGCACCCGCCAGCCCGAGGCGCGCCGCGTGCTCGAGCGCGCACGAGCGACCCACGCCGATCTGCTCGCGGATGTCACGATCGAGCGCGCCGTCCGGACGCGCGCCTGACGGCATCCCGCACGTCATCCGGAGGATTTCTCGCGGGCGACGTATCACACGCGCCCTATCGCGCTCCTTCCCGGTGTGGACAGAATGGTCGGCATGGGCGCAGTCGAACGTCCGCAGCCCCACGACGGGGGCGACGACGACGTGCTCGGCACCGCGGAGAGCGGCACCGAGCACGACATCGAGCGCGGCACCGAGCATGACACCGAGCACGACATCGCGCGCTGGGAGCGCGCCGGCGCCTTCTTCGTGCGGTGGCTCAACGGCGAAGCGCGCGCGATGGACGACCTCGTGCGACTCATGTCGCCCGTCCTGTGGCACATCGTGCGCGCGTACGGGCTCGACAGCGCGCTCGCAGAAGACGTCGTTCAGACGACCTGGCTGACCCTCGTGCACAAGCACGACACGATCCACGATCCGCGGGCCGTGTCGGGGTGGCTCACGATCACGGCGCGCCGAGAGGCGTGGCGTGTGTCGAGACAGCACAGGAGAGCGGACGCGACCGACACCGTCGACCTCGAGCTGCGCCTGCCGGCGACGCCCTCCGCCGAGCACACGGCTGCCCTCAGCGACGAGTCGCGCCGGCTGTGGGATGCCGTCGGCCGGCTCGCCGAGCGCTGCCAGCGCCTCCTGCGGGTCATCGCCTTCGACGAGCGCCCCGACTACGCGCACCTGGCGGAGGAGCTGAAGATGCCGATCGGATCGATCGGACCGACTCGCCAGCGGTGCCTCGGCAAGCTCCGGGAACTGCTCGAGGCAGAAGGACAGGGGAGGAGCGCATGAACAGCGCAGACCACGCGGCCGCAGACGCGGCCCTTTTCGCACGGATGCGGGCACTGTGGGAGAGGATCGATCCCGTGCCCGCGGGCCTGGTCGACCGGATGGTCGCAGCCGTCGCGGTGGAAGACCTCTCTCGCGAGTACGCGCTGCTGACGCTCGTCGAGACGGCGGGACTCGCGGCCGTGCGCGGCGAGAGCGACACGGCGACGCTGCAGTTCACCGACGGCGACGTCACGGTGCTGCTCCACGTCACGATGACCGAGAGCGGTTCGCGCCGCGTCGACGGCTGGGTCGACTCCGAGGCCCTCGCGATCCGGCTCGCCCAGGGCGACCGCGAGTGGTCGGTCGGCGCGGGCGAGCACGGGCGGTTCGCGTTCGACGACGTGCCCCCCGGGATGTCGCGGGTGCGCCTCGTCGTCCGCGATGCGGACGGCGATCTGCGCGACTTCCAGACGCCCCAGTTCGAAGTGTGATCGGAAGACGGAGACCCGATGTCCATCAACTCCCGGAGCACGCCCCCGCCGTCGCGCGGGTGGCGCCGTCGCGCCGCCGACCGCGTGCAGGTCGCGGCGCTCGACCCGGCTCTCGCCGCGCCGGGCGCGCCGCCCGTGTATCCCACCGTGTACGAGCCGGACGTTCTGCTCGTCGCGCCGGTCGAGGGCGACCGGGATCTCGATGCGAGGATCACGCGACTCAAGGACATCGCCCGACGCCTCGGCTGGACGGTCACGGGCGAAGAGCTGGAGAAGCCGCTCGACCGGGATCGCCGCCGCGCCGAGGGGATCGCGGAGAGCATCCGAGCGCGGATCTCGGTCGCTCCACGGACGAACCCCGCCAAGCCCGTGCAGCGCCCCGACGCGTGGCGCCTGCTCGTGGAGGCCCGACGCCAGGGAGTGCCGGGAGTCAGCCTCAATCACGTCCTCTCGGTCGACACCCTCGGAGTGAACCCCTTCACGGGCAATCCGTTCACCGGGAACCCCTTCACGGGCAACCCGTTCACAGGCAATCCGTTCACGGGAAACCCGTTCACCGGCAACGGCGGCGGCATGGCCGGCTACGCGTATCCGGGCTTCGGCGGGCGTCAGCCCGTCCTGTACGCCGGACCGGCGCCCGATGCCGGGGAGGGTGCAGGCGCCGAGCGCCCGGTCGTCGCGATCCTCGACACCGGATGCGGCGCCCACGCCTGGCTCGGCGCCGACGTCGTCATCGCGGAGGACGACCCCGACTACGGCGGGATCCTCGGCGTCGGCGATCCCGACACGGATCCCGAGGTCCATCCGTCGCAGGGCGACCCGCTCGACGGCGTCATCGACATCGCGTCGGGTCACGGCACCTTCATCGCGGGCATCGTCCGGCAGGCGTGCCCGTCCGCGAGGATCCTTCCCGTGCGGGTGTCCAACAGCGCCGGGATCATCCTCGAGAGCGATCTGCTCGGCGCCCTCGGGCGGCTCGTCGCCCTCGTCGAGGCGAAGCATCCGATCCACGTCCTGAACCTGTCGTTCAGCTTCTACCACGAGTCGTCCGACTCGTCGACGATCGACTCCGAGCTGTATGCGCTGCTGAAGCGGCTGCGCGCGGGCCGGACGACGATCGTGTGCTCGGCGGGCAACGACGCGACGGATCGGCCGTCGTCGCCGGCATCTCTGCACGCCTGGGACGGCAACGAGTACGGACTCACGCCCGAACAGGAGAAGGCCGACGGGCTCGCCCCTCACGTCGTGGTGGGCGCGCTCAACCCTTCGGGACGTTCGACGGCCCTCTTCTCGAACGTCGGCGACTGGGTCGACGTCTATGCGAAGGGCGTCGCGATCGTCTCCGCGATCCCCCGATGGGAGGCCGGCGGCATCCAGGCCGATCTCCGCGCAGACGAGTATGGCAAGCGGCGTGAGACGTTCGACGTCGACGACTTCGGCAGCGGCTTCGCGGTCTGGAGCGGAACCTCGTTCGCGGCGCCGCTCGTCGCAGGCGGCATCGCGCAGATGATCGCGACAGGGCGGACGCCGGCGGGGGCGGCCATCGCCGAGAAGAGCACGCTGGAGGATGCCGTGGCCCAGGTCGTCGACGATTTCATCGCGGAGGACGAGTCGGGGCTCCACGGCACCGCGTAAAGGCGGCATCCTGGTGAAGTGACGCTTTCCGCGCGGGAGCTGTACCGTCGTGCGCGCGCCGACCTCAACGCAGGTCGCAATGCCTCCGCGCGCCGGATGCTCGCGCGCGCCGCGGCGGCCACGGACGACGGCGATCTCCGCGCACGCATCGCGGGGTCGCTCGCGGCCGTCACGATCCGTCAGGGCGACCCCGCGGCGGCGGAGCGGATGTGCCGGGCGGCACTCGCGCTGCCGGGCCTGTCGCCGACCACAGCGGCGATGCTGCAGGGTCAGCTGGGGCTCCTGGCGCTCGAGCAGGGCGACCTCGATCAGGCCATGGCGTGGCTCGACAAGGGCATCGCAGGGATCGGCGACGAGGTCGAGCATCGCGCGCCGATGCTGCTCAACCGCAGCGTCGCGCACGCGCAGGCGGGCCGCCTGCCCGAGGCGCGCGCGGATCTGGAGCGCGCCGTGCCGGACTACGCGGCGACGGGGAACGCCGTCGAACGAGCCATGGCGGTCCACAACGCGGGCTACGTGGCCCTGCTCGAGGGAGACCTCGTCGCCGCTCTCGAGACGATGGGCGAGGCGCGCGACGTCCTCGCGTCGGCCTCCGCCGTCAACGCCGCGATCTGCGAGCGCGACCGTGCCGAGGTCTTCCGCGACGCGGGGCTCGCGAAGAACGCCGAGCAGAGCCTCACCCGCGTCACCCAGGTCTTCGCTGCACATCGCATGCGCCAGGCGCGCGGCGAGGCCGAGTTCCAGCTCGCGCGATCGCTGCTCACGCACGATCCCGAGGAGGCGGCGAAGGTCGCGGCGGTCGCGGCGCGGAGATTCCGTGCGATCGGCAGTGACGGATGGGCGCTGCGCGCCGACGGCCTCCGGCTGCGTGCGCTGCTCGCGGTCACCGCGGACGCACCCCGCTCCGCCCGCTCGGCGCCCGACGCCGGCGAGGTCGACGAGGTCGTCTCCGCGCTCGAGGCGCGGCACCTGCGCGCGGAGGCGTCGGCCCTGCGCCTCTCGCAGGAGCTGTGGCTCGCGAGTCATCGCGGACGGTCCGGGCCGGCGCCGCGGCGCATCCGCGTGTCGCGGGACGCGCCCATCCAGGTGCGGCTGCTCGCCCACGAGGTGCGGGCGGCGCGCGCGGCCGCACAGGGCGACGGCAGCGGGACGCGGCGCCACGCGGCGGCGGGGCTGGATGAGCTCGCGGGCTGGCAGGCGGCGTTCGGCAGCCTCGACCTCGCTACGGCGCTCATCGTCCACGGCAAGGGGCTCATCTTCGCGGGGCTGCAGTCGGCTGCACGATCGGGACGCGCCGATGTCGTCTTCGAGTGGTCGGAGCGCGCACGCCACTTGAGCCAGCAGGTGGTCCCGCTGCGACCCCCTCCCGATGCCCGCCTCGCGGCCGACCTCGCAGCGCTGCGACAGCTGCGCTCCGAGAGCGGCGCCGACTGGCTCTCGCAGCCGCGCGCCGCCGAGCTCAGCGAGCGGGTGCGGCGGCGCCAGTGGGCGGCGACGCGCGCGGCCGGCACCCGGGAGCGCATCTCGCTCGAGGCGCTGCGCGACGAGCTGCCCTCGGGCACCGCCTTCGTGACCTACATCTTCGACGGGACGGACTTCACGGCGGTCGTCGTCGTCGACGGAGCGGCGCACGTCGTGCGCCTCGGCGGGTGGGCGCAGGTCCGGCCCGCGCTCGCGCGGCTGCGTGCAGACCTCGACGTCGCGGCATCCGTCCGCTCGGGGCCCCTCGCGAGCGTCATCCAGCGCACGCTCGACGAGTCGCTCGCAACCCTCTCATCGGTGCTTCTCGGGCCCGTGCTCGGCCGCATCGGAGACCGGCGCGTCGTGCTGACGGTGCCCGGCATCCTGGGCGGCATCCCCTGGGCGATGTTCCCCGCCATGGTGGGCCGCGCGTTCACGATCGCGACGTCGGCGACGGAGTGGGTGACGGATCGATCGCACGCGACCATGCCCGGCACCGGGTTCGTCGTCGGACCGCGGGTTCCGCGCGCGGGCGAGGAGGTCGCCCGCGCATCGTCGGCCTGGGCGGAGGCACACGTGCTCTCGGGCGAGCGCGCGACGATCGATGCGACGACCCGGCTCGCATCCGGCGTCGGCACTCTCCACATCGCGGCGCACGGACGGCACACGGTCGAGAATCCGCTCTTCTCGGGTCTCGAGCTCGCCGACGGCACCCTGTTCGGCTATGACATCGACCTCATGCCGGAGGTGCCGCAGACGGTCGTGCTGTCGGCATGCGAAGTCGGGCGGTCGTCGGTGCGCTGGGGCGAGGAGGCGATCGGGATGACGCGCATCTGGCTGCACGCCGGCTCGCGGTGCGTCATCGCATCGCCCGTCGTCGTCGCCGACGACGACGCCTGCGAGCTGCTCGCGGCCACGCATGAGGGCCTGGCGCGAGGAGACACCCCCGCCGACGCGCTCGCCGCCGCGGCGGAGCGCACGGGAGTCGTCGCGCCGTTCCAGGCGCACGGATCCGGATTCTGAGAATTTCCCGCCGCCGATGTATCAGGGTCGCCCCATCCTGCTCTGACACTGTGACGACGTCGGAGCGGCGAGGGCGTGGGGGCCCGATCCGCTTCCCGTCGGAGGCCGTTCCCACCACGCGACTCTGGGGAAACGCGGGAACGGCGGACGTCGTCGAGCCGGAGGATGGCCGCGCTGCTCGGGTCAGGCGGCCTCCTCCGGCCACGGCGTGCGTGCGGATGCCGTGACCGCTGCGGTGCGACGAGGGCCGTGCGGAGCGACGAGGGCCGTGCGGAGCCGTGCGTTGTGCCGGGCCGGGTCGGGCTTCGCTGTGCCGCTGCGCTGTGCCGCTGCGCTGTGCCGGTGTGCCGTGCCCTGCTGTGCCGCTCCGGCCGGGCCGCTGAGGTCCGGCCGCTCAGCGCCGCGAGGAGTTCGCCGTGCGACCGCGGACGATCCCGACGAACGCCTCCACCGAGGCCGTCGTGCCGTGGGCGGGCCACGCGAGCGCGACGGTCGACGGGGCGGCCGCGCGCAGCGGACGGTACTCGGCATCCTTGCGGTGATGCAGCCGCGCGAGCGACATGGGCACGACGACGACGCCGACGCCCGCCGCGACCGTCGCGATGGCATCGCCCGTCGTCGTGGGAGCCTCGAAGGAGGGTGCGACGGTGCCGGGGATCAGGATGCCGAGCACGTCGTCGGCGGGCGTGACGAGCACTTCGCCCTCGAGATCGGCCGGGTCGAGCTCGTCGGCGGCCGTCAGGTGCGAGTCGGCCGGCACGACCACGACGGGCGCTTCGTCGTACAGCGGGATGACATGCAGGCCGGTCGTGTCGAGGGGAAGCCGCACGAGGGCCGCGTCGACCGAGCCGTCGAGGAGGGCTTCGCGCTGACGGGCCACCTCGAGCGGGACGAGCTCGAGAGCGGTGCGCGGCATCCGCTCGCGCCACACGTCGATCCACTTGCCCGGCGTCGCCCCCGGGATGGCGCCGAGCCGGAACGGGCCCGGCTGAGACGGCTCGGCGACGGGCGCAGCCTTCGGCGTGTTCCCGGATGCGCGCCGTTTCGCGGGCTTGCCGGTTGCGGGCCGTTTCGCGGCATCCCGCCCCCGTCCGCCCGTGCGCGCCCGCGACCCGCCGCCCTTCGCCATGCATTCAGGCTATCGGGGGCGCTAGGGTTCGCTCATGGTGGCGATCATCGCGACGGTCTTCGGGGCATTGGCGGCATTGCTGCACGTCTACATCTTCGTGATGGAGAGCGTGCAGTGGACCCAGCCGCGGATCTGGAAGCGGTTCGGCGTCGAGGACCAGGCCGCCGCCGACACGACGAAGCCGATGGCGTACAACCAGGGCTTCTACAACCTCTTCCTCGCGGTGGGCGCGACGCTCGGCATCGTGCTGTTCTGGGCGGGCGATGCAGCGACCGTGGCGGATGTCGCGGGGCGGACGCTCGTGCTCTTCTGCCTCGGGTCGATGGTCGCGGCATCCCTCGTGCTGCTCTCGAGCGGATCGAAGTACCTGCGCGCCGCGCTCACTCAGGGCGCGCTCCCGCTCGTGGGGTTCGTGCTCTTCCTGTTCGCCTAGCGAGGGGCGCCTGGCGCGCGCGACGGTGCTGCGAGCCCGAGCCCGAGCCGCAGGCTCTGTTGCGAGCCCATGAGCGGGGCGGCGGGACCTATGCCGCGAGCCTGAGCCCGCGACGGTCGGTCGCGACCTGCTCGCCGTCGCCGATCGTCTCGTCGTCGCCGATGAGCGACCCGACCGCCACGCGCGCCTCGCGCCCGACCTGCGTGCGCACGCCGATCTTGGCGCCTGCGCCGATCGCGGCTCGCACGCCGATGTGCGCGTGCGCCTGGATGTCGGCATCCGGGCCGATCACGGCATCCGTCTCGACCCATACGCCGCGGCCGACGTGCGCGCCCGCGGCGATCTGCACGCCCGGCTCGACATACGCGCCCGCCTCGACGACGGCGCTCGGGTGGACCTTGGCCCCGTGCGCGACGAGGCCGCGTCCGTTGACGTGCTTGCGATAGCGCAGCGTCTCGCCCCGGTCGTTCTCGATGTCGACGTAGTTCTTGCCCAAAGTGTTCGCCTCCTGCGGCCCCATGGGGGCCGGTAAGGAAACAACCACGGAGGGGGTCGATTCATTCCCGTGCACGGATCCCGCGGCACCTCTCTCGGCCGTCGTGCGAGCGAGGGGAGAGACCCCGGGTTTGGGCGCGTGGTCAGCCGGCCTTGCGGCGGCGATCGGTCGTGTCGAACTGGTCGGGCGTGAGCCCCTCGAGGAAGTAGCCCGGGCTCGTGTCGAGGGCGTCGGCGATGCGGATGAGCGTGTGGATGCTCAGCATCGCTCGGCCGCTCTCGTAGCTGCGGATGTTCGACGAGTCGATGCCGGTGCGCGCCGCGAGCGCGTCGTGGGTCAGCGTGTAGCGTTTCCGTGCCTCGGCGATCCGCTCGCCGATGTGAGCGGCAGCGGCGGAGGGGACTCGGGGCACTCATCAAGGGTCACGGCTCCCGGTCGACCGTGCCAGGGCGCGGGCGACCGGGTACAAGTACCGAACCGGCGCAGATCGACCGGGCGGTCGTGGCGCAGCCGTCACCGCTGGCAGGCGGGGCACCAGAACACGATCCGCTCCTTCGTCGGATCGGCGCCGAGCGACCCGCCGAGGATGAGCGTGCCGCAACGCCGGCACGGGCGCCCCTCGCGGCGATAGACCCACGTCGTGCGGCCGGGGCGGGTGTCTCCCGTGAAGGTGCGGTCGATGCGGTCGCGGTTGGCGCGGATCATGCGCGCGCCAAGGTCGACGAGGGCCGCGGCATCCGTCTCGTCTGCCGGAGTCGTCGGCAGGATGCCGCGCACGAACAGGATCTCGTTGGCGTACTCGTTGCCGAAGCCGGCGACGTTGCGCTGATCCTGCAGGGCGACGTGAACCGGCCGCGGATCGAGGCCGAGGCGCCGCGCGGCCTCCGCCGCATCCCAGTCGGCGGAGAGCGGATCCGGGCCGAGGTATCCCACGAGCGCCGTCTCGTCACGCGTCGCGACGACCTCGAGCTCGGCGAGGTCGAAGCCGACGGTCTCGGCATCCGGCACCCCGACGATCGCGCGGGCCTTGAAGACGGGCTTGCGCCAGCGCTCGCCCGGCGCGTAGACGTGCCACTCGCCCTCCATCTTGAGGTGCGAGTGCAGGGTGCGGTCGCCGATGCGGTGGAGCAGGTGCTTGCCGCGCGCGACGACGCCGTGCACCGTCTCACCGCGGAGGTCGATCGTCGAGAGCCGCGGGACGCGGAGGTCGAACCTCGTCACGGTCTTGCCCGCAAGGGCAGCATCGAGGCGGCCTGCCGTGCGATGGACGGTGTCGCCCTCAGGCATCCCGATCAGCTCCTCTCGCCGTGCATCACGATAGGCCTTCTGCCGTGATCGACGGCTCGCGCGAGGGCGGCGCGTGCGATGCATCGTCGGCGCATCCCTCTGTGCGGCCACCTAGGCCGCCGCGCTCAAGACCGGCACCTGCCGCTCCGGTTCGACGACGTCATCGACGCGCACCCTCGCGCAACGCATCGCCCGCCGTGACCTTGCGCAGCGTCAGACCCCGCGGAGACTCGACGAATCCAGCATCCCGCAGCGAGCGGCCGACGCCCGTGCCGTAGACGAAGGCTCCGTTCACCTGCTCGATCGTGAGCGTGTCGAGCCGCCTCGCGCGCGCCGTGTCGGCGAGGCTGCGGGCCGCAGCGGCGAGCTGCGCCTCGTCGCCCGTGAACGCGAGCGCCGACTTGCCGCCCCGCTCGAGATACAGCGCGAGCGCGCCGTCGACGAGCACCACGAGACCGCCCGCCTTGCGGCCGGGGCGATGGGTCACCCCCTCCAGCGCGGGCCAGGCGAGCGCGGCGCCGTACGGGTTGGCGGGATCGGTCGCGGCGAGCGTCACGGCCTTCAGGGGCGGCGGATCCGTGAGGCCCACGAACTCGCGCAGCCTGTCGACGGTGGGGGATGCCGCGAACTGCGCGCCGCCCAGCTTCTCGACGACATACCCTCGGCGGCAGTGCCCCGCCTCTTCGAACCCCGACAGGACCCGGTACGCCTGCGCGAAACCGCCGGGGAGCCCCTCGGACTGCACCGATCCGCGCGTCACGACCCCATACCGGTCGAGCAGGAGACTCGCGGCGGCGGTCGCCCGCAGCGTCGCGTCGGGCTCGGGAGCGGGCAGCAGCGACCACCGCCCGCCGATCGCAGGCGGGCGCGGAGGGACGGATGCCGCGACCGTCCGCACGGCCGCTCCCCGGTAGAGCCGTGCGCGCGGCGCCTTGCGCGCTGTGCGATGAGCCTGCGATCCGCCGCCGAGGAGCGTGCGCACCGGTGCGAACGTGTCGTTCGTCACCCGGCCCGCCCACGTCAGGCTCCACAGCGCCTCGACGACCGACTGCTCGTTCTCGGCGCCCGTCGCCAGCCGCAGCTGCGCCGCGAAGAACGCGCCGCCCGCGCCGAGCGCCGCGACCAGCTGCGCTTCGAGGGAGCCCGGCGCGACCTCGTCCTCGGGCGGCGCGAGCGTCAGAGGCGCGGCGTCGGCCGGATGCAGGGCGATCCAGCCGTCGCGCCCCGGGAGCGAGCCGTGGCCCGACCAGAGGATCTCGCCCGTCGCGGTGAGCTCGTCGAGCATCGCGGGGGCGTAGTCCGAGACGCGACTCGGCAGGATGAGCGACTCCCAGGCGCTCGCGGGAATGGGCACGCCCGCGAGCTGCTCGACCACGGAGGCCACGCCGTCGACGCCGTCGAGGGGCCGCTCGATGTGCTGCCACACGGGCAGGAACCGCGCGAACGCCTGCTGCGGGACGGGCTCCACGCTGCCGCGGATCGCGGCGAGGCTGCGCATCCGCAGCCGGCGAAGGACCTCCGTGTCGCACCACTCCGAGTCATCGGGGCCCGAAGCCGAGTCGGGCAGGAAGAAGCCGCTCGAGACGCGTCCCTGCGACTCGAGCCGCTGCAGCGTCAGCCGCGCGACGGCGACGCCGACGCCGAGACGCCGGGCGACGGCATCCGCCGCGAACGGCCCGTGCGTGCGCGCATGACGGGCGACGAGATCGCCGAGCGGGTCGGCGACGGGCTCGAGGAACGCCGTCGGGATGCCGACGGGAAGTGCCGCGCCGAGTGCGTCTCGCAGGCGTCCCGCATCTTCGATCGCCGCGAAGCGGGCGACGCCCGCGATCGTGACGGGGATGGCGCGTCGCGCATCGACGAGAGCCGCGAGATGAGCGGACGCCTCGGACTCGGACTCGGACTCGAGCCGTTCCGCGACCTCTCCGACGTCGAGCGGGCCCAGCAGCCGCAGCAGATCCGCGACCCCCTCGACGCCCCGCGCCCTGCGCTCGGGATCGAGGCGCTGGACCTCGCGCTCGAACTGCGCCAGGACGAGCGGGTCGAGCAGCTCCCGCATCTCGACCTTGCCGAGCAGCTCGGACAGGAGCGCGGGGTCGACCGACAGGGCCGCGGCCCGGCGCTCGGCGAGCGGCGAGTCGCCCTCGTACATGAACGCGCCGACGTATCCGAACAGCAGGTCGCGCGCGAACGGCGACGGCTGCGAGGGTTCGGTCTCGACGAGCCGGATGCGGCGCTCGCCTATCGCGCGCGCGATGCGCAGGAGCGCCGGGACGTCGTACACGTCCTGGAGCACTTCGCGCAGCGTCTCGAGGATGATCGGGAACGTCGGATACCGCCGCGCCACCTCGAGCAGCTGCGCGGATCGCTGCCGCTGCTGCCACAGGGGACTGCGGCGCCCGGGGTTGAGGCGGGGCATGAGAAGGGCCCGCGCGGCGCACTCGCGGAACCGCGAGGCGAACAGGGCGGATCCGCCGACCTCGTCGGTCACGAGCTGGTCGAGCTCGTCGGGGTCGAAGACGAACAGTTCGGCCCCCGGCGGGTCGGCCGTGGCATCCGGGACCCGCGCGATGATCCCGTCGTCGCTCGCGACCGCCGATCCGTCGACGCCGAGACGCTCGCGGATGCGTGCGTTGACGGCCAGCGCCCACGGCGCGTGGACCTTCATGCCGTACGGGGAATGGAGGATGACGCGCCAGTCGCCCACCTCGTCGCGGCCCCGCTCGACCGTGAGCGTCTTGTCGGTGGGCAGGGTTCCCGTCGCCTCGCGCTGCTCGGCGAGATACGCGAGGAGGTTGATGCGGGCGTACTCGTCGAGCCCGGCATCCGTGAGCCGCGCCTCCGCCCTCTCGGGAGTCGCCGTCGACACCTCACGGGAGAACCTCCCGAGGGCCTCGCCGAGCTCGGCAGGCCGGCCGAGGCCGTCGCCGTGCCAGAACGGGACCTTGCCCGGCTGCCCGAAGGCGGGCAGCACGTTGACGCGGTCGTGCGTGATCTCCACGATCCGCCAGCTCGTCGTGCCGAGCGTGAACACGTCGCCGACGCGCGACTCGTAGACCATCTCCTCGTCGAGCTCGCCGACCCGCGCGTTCTGCGACTCGCCCGCGATGAAGACGCCGAACAGACCGCGGTCGGGGATCGTGCCGCCGCTCGTGACGGCGATGCGCTGTGCGCCGGGCCGCCCCTGCAGCGTGCCGAGGTCGCGGTTCCAGATGAGCCGCGGGCGCAGCTCGGCGAACTCGTCGGACGGGAACCGCCCCGCGAGCAGATCGAGCGTCGCCTCGTACGCCGACCGCGGCAGCGATCGGAACGGGGCGGAGCGCTTGACCGTCTCGAACCAGCCCTCGACGTCGATCGGCCCGAGGGCGCAGGCCGCGACGGTCTGCTGCGCGAGGATGTCGAGCGGGTTCTGAGGCACCGCGATCGCCTCGATCTGGCCCGCGAGCATGCGCTCGGTCACGATCGCCGTGTGCAGCACGTCGCCGCGGTGCTTCGGGAAGAGCGCGGCACGGCTCACCTCGCCCACCTGGTGCCCCGCCCGGCCGATGCGCTGCAGCCCCGAGGCGGCCGATGGCGGCGCCTCCACCTGGATGACGAGGTCGACAGCCCCCATGTCGATGCCGAGTTCGAGGCTCGACGTCGCGACGACGCAGCGCAGGATGCCGCTCTTGAGCTCCTCCTCGACCTGTGCCCGCTGCTCCTTCGAGACCGAGCCGTGATGCGCCTTCGCGAGCACGGGCTCGGCTCCGGCCGTCGCCCCCGCCATCATCGCCGCCGGAACGGTCGCCTCGGGAAGATCGAGACCGAGCCGCTCGCTGTAGATCTCGTTGAGTCGCGCCGTCAGGCGCTCGGCGAGCCTGCGCGAGTTGGAGAACACGATCGTCGAGCTGTGCTGCAGGATGCGGTCGACGATCGCCTCTTCGACGTGCGGCCAGAGAGAGCCCGTCATCTCCGTCGACTCGGGGCGAGCGCCGGGTCGGGCGCCGCCGTCGCCGAACCAGTCCTCGTCGATGACCTCGCCCGCCGTTGCGGGCTCGGCCGCGGCATCCGGAACCGCCGCCGGTTCCGGCACGCCCGCGGGTTCGGGCGCGCCCGGCGGAGGCGGCGGATTGAGCATGTCGTCGACGGGTACGACGACCGTGAGGTCGAACGTCTTGGTCGCGCGCGGCGCGACGATCTCGACGGGAGCGGAGCCGCCGAGGAACCGCGCGACCTCGTCGATCGGCCGCACCGTGGCCGACAGGCCGATGCGCTGCGCCGGGGCGGCAGCCGCGTCGAAGGACTGCCGCAGCGCGTCGAGCCGCTCGAGACTCACCGCCAGGTGCGCCCCTCGTTTGGTCGCGGCGACGGCGTGCACCTCGTCGACGATGACGGTGTCGACGCCCTGCAGCGTCTCGCCCGCGGCGCTCGTGAGCATGAGGTACAGCGACTCGGGCGTCGTGATGAGAATGTCGGGCGGCGCCGTCACGAGCTTGCGGCGGTCGCTCGAGGTCGTGTCGCCGGAGCGCACGCCAACCGTGACGTCGGGGACCGCGATCCCCAGCCGTCGCGCCGACTGCCCGATTCCGACGAGCGGCGACCGCAGGTTGCGCTCGACGTCGACGCCGAGCGCCTTGAGCGGGGAGATGTACAGGATGCGGGTCGCGGGAGGCTGGGGAACGGATGCCGCGCCCCGCCGCCCGCGCGCAGGAGCGGCCGCGGCCGCGGCATCCTTCTCGTGGAACACCCGGTCGATCGCCCACAGGAAGGCGGAGAGCGTCTTGCCCGACCCTGTGGGCGCGACGACGAGCGCGTGCCTGCCCGCCGAGATCGCCTCCCACGCGCCGGTCTGCGCCGTCGTCGGCTTGGCGAACGCGCCGCGGAACCAGTCCTGCGTCGCAGGGCCGAACCGTTCGAGCACATCGCTCATCCCCCCATCCTCCCGCGGAGGGCGGACATCGGGGCGGATGCCGACGTCAGCGCTCGGTCGGGATGAGGATCCAGAGGATGATGTACGCCCACAGCGAGAGTCCGAAGAAGAAGAACGCGATGAGCGCGAACACGCGCACGGCGGTGACGTTCCATCCGAAGCGCTGTGCGATGGCGAGGCACACGCCCGCGAGCCATCGTCCCCGGTGAGGCCTGACAAGTCCGTTCATGCGCTCTACTCTGTCGCACCGCCGCCCCGAGCACACGGGTGCTGTCCCCCCGGTCGCGCGGGGGCGGCCTCACACGACGGCGGTGCACGGCGGGCTCGGACGGTAGCCTCGCACGACGGCGGTGCACGGCGGGCTCGTGCGGAGGCGGCGCACGACGGGATCACACGACGGGCTCGTGCGGAGGCCGCGCACGAAGGCCTTGCACGACGGCCCCGCGCGACGGGCCCGCGACGGGCTCATACGACGGCCTCGCGGATCGACCCGTCGCGGCCCAGCTCGAGCACGAGGTCGACGCCGAGCCGCGCGAGGAACGCGTCGTCGTGGCTCACGACGAGCACGGCGCCGCGATAGGCGGCGAGGGCGTCCACGAGCTGGCCGGACGTGTCCAGGTCGAGGTTGTTGGTCGGCTCGTCGAGCACGAGCAGCTGCGGCGCGGGATCGGCCAGGAGCAGCCGCGCGAGCGCGACACGGAACCGCTCGCCGCCCGACAGCGTCGCGACCGGCCGGGTCACGGCATCGCCTCGGAGGAGGAACCGCGCGAGGCGGTTGCGCAGCTCCGCGATCGGGACGTCCGGCGCGGCGGCGGTGACGTTCTCGAGCACCGAGGCGCGCTCGTCGAGGCCGTCGACGCGCTGCGGGAGGTAGCCGACGCGATCGGTGTGCGCCACGGCCTCTGCAGAACTCCACGGATTCGTCGCGGCGGCGCGAGGTTCGACCTGATCTGCCTCCAACCGACCCAGATCTGTGGAGTTCTGCAGCGCCGACGCCACAAGCCGCTCGAGCAGCGTCGTCTTGCCGACCCCGTTCGGGCCGACGAGCGCGACCCGTTCGGGCCCCCGGACGATCCACGACCGCGAGCCGTCGCCGAGCGTCGCGATTCGCCGGCCCGCCGCGACGCCCGGATCGGGCAGGTCGATCCTCACCGTGTCGTCGTCGCGGACGCGGCGCCCGGCCGCGTCGAGGGCCGCGCGCGCAGCGGACTCGCGGTCGCGCATCTCGGTGCGCATCTTCCCGGCCGACACCTCGGCGGCGCGCTGCAGCCCGCCCGCCACGATCGGCGGCACGCGCTTCTCGAACTGGGCCTTGCGTCCCATCGCGGCGCGGCGGGCGAGCTTGGTCTCAGCCTCGACCCGGTCGCGCTTCTCGCGTCGCACGAGCTGCGCGGCCGTCCGCTCCGCCTGGCGCGCGGCTTCCTGCTCGGCATCCAGCCACGCGCGCCACTCGCGGTACGGGCCGCCGAACACCGAGAGCTCGTTCGAGTACAGCTCGGCCGTGTCGTCCATGAGATCGAGCAGGGCCGTGTCGTGGCTCACGACGACGAGCGCGCCGCGCCAGCCGCGCACGAGGTCGTACAGCCGTGCGCGCGCGTCGCGGTCGAGGTTGTTGGTCGGCTCGTCGAGGAGCGTCACCGGCGCGCCGCGGAGGCGGATGCCGGCCATCGCCGCCAGCACGGCCTCGCCTCCCGACAGGGCGCCGACGCGCCTGTCGAGCATGTCGGGCGCGAGCCCCGCCTCGGCGAGCGCCGCCTGGGCCCGGGCCTCCACGTCCCAGTCGGTGCCGACGGCGTCGAAGTGCCGCGGGTCGGCGTCGCCCGCTTCGATCGCGCGGACCGCGTCGAGGGCCGCTGCGACGCCGAGCAGGTCGGCGACGGGACGGTCGACGTCGAGGGTCAGACGCTGCGGCAGG
Organism: Microbacterium ulmi; assembly: GCF_011759705.1. Classification (GTDB taxonomy): domain Bacteria; phylum Actinomycetota; class Actinomycetes; order Actinomycetales; family Microbacteriaceae; genus Microbacterium; species Microbacterium ulmi. Next base: position 1,988,368 of record NZ_JAAOZF010000001.1, read on the forward strand.
TACGCGGCATCCGCCGTCGTCGAGACGGACCCCGACGAGGGCGCGAGCTCGCCCGCGATGATGCGCAGGAGCGTCGACTTGCCGGAGCCGTTGCGTCCGACGAGCCCCGTGCGGCCGGAGCCGAAGGCGCCCGAGATGTCCGAGAGCGCGACGGAGCCGTCGGGCCACGCGAACGAGACGCGGTCGAGAGTGATGGAAGGAAGGAGAGTGCGAGCGGGCATGAGGCCTCCGAGTGTCAGGGATGCACTGACACCGGGCCGCGGGAACGCCTGGCAGGGATGCCGAAGGGGAAGGCGGCGGATCGACGGGTCAGCGCGGAACGGGCTGGGGCAGCCAGGCGCGGACGCGTCGAGGATCGACGGATCAGCGCTCTGTCACAGCGCGGAACGCACGATCTCCGTCAACGGTCTTCCTCACACTCGGGACAAGGACACCGCCACGATACCCGATGTCGCCGACACGAGGCTGGGAGACGGCGAGTCCGCCTCGATCACGCGAGATGCTCGAGCTGCTTCTCGAGGAAGACGCGCACGTCCGTCAGCTCCTGCTCGGAGACGCTGTGCGTCAAGCCGGGATAGACGCGGCCGCTGAGGTCGACGTGCGCGGGCAGCCACTCGACCGTGTGCGCGACGAGGAACGGCGGGATGACGTCGTCGTTCGTGCCGCGCCCCCAGAACACGGGCGGCCGCCGTCGTGCGAGGTCGTCGTCGAGGGGGAGCGGCCCGGGGGTCGCGTAGCCCGAGAGATCGACGACGAAGGCGAACCGCTCCGGCGCGAGGCGCAGCGCCTGGAGCGCGACCGCGGCACCCTGCGAGAAGCCGAGCAGGCCGACCGCCGGAGCATCCGTCTCGGTCTCGATCCACTCCAGGAGAGCGGATGCCGCAGCCGTCACGTGCGTCGCGTCGCGGCTCTCGAGGCCTTCGATCGGGTACCACGAATAGCCGGGCGAAGGGAAGGGCGGCGTGAGCGGCGCGCGCACGGCGCACACCGTGAACGCCGACGGGAGGTGGGCGGCGAGCGCGAACAGGTCGCCCTCGTCGGCGCCGTACCCGTGCAGGAGGACCAGCAGCGGGCGCCCGGCGCGCTCGCCCGGCGGGCCTGACCACAGCATGGCCGACGGGTCGAGGGGCGGGAGCTCAGCCATGGCCCCATCCTGACAGGAGCGTCCGACCCCCGTCACGGCCCGTGGGGTATACAGGAGGCATGCCGGTGCGCACCCCTGACCCCGACCCGAACGAGCGCGACGACGACGGCACGCCGCGCGATCCGCTGCGGGGCCTCGGGGCGTCGTTCGGCGATGCGGGCAGGCCCGGGCATCCGCTCGGCGACGGCACCTTCGGCTCGCCCACGCCCGGCAGCGCCGCCAACCCCGGGTGGCTCAGCGACATCGAGCTCGCGGAGGCGCGGCGCCGGCTCCCCATGCTCTACGTCGAGGCGCTGCCCGTGCGCACGGACGGGGTGGGCGCCGTCACGCAGGTCGGCATCCTGCTGCGCGCGACCCCGCTCGGCGAGATCACCCGCACGATCGTGTCGGGGCGCGTCCGGTACGGCGAGACGGTGCGGGACGCCCTGTTCCGTCACCTCGAGAACGACCTCGGTCCCATGGCCTTCCCCCTCCTGCCGCCTCAGCCGACACCGTTCACCGTGGCCGAGTACTTCCCGATCCCCGGGCTCAGCGCCTTCCACGACGATCGCCAGCACGCCGTGTCGCTCGCGTTCGTCGTCCCCGTGACGGGCACGTGCGAGCCGCGCCAGGACGCGCTCGAGGTCACGTGGATGACACCGGAGGAAGCGGCATCCGACGCCCTCTCCGCCGAGATGGAGGGCGGACGCGGCACCCTCGTGCGCCTCGCGCTCGCGAGCGTCGGCGCGCTGCGCTGATCCGCGCGGCGGGCGCGCGTCGCAGGGGCCCCGTAGGCTCGTCGGCATGACCGTCTCCCCGCCGCTGACCTTCCCCTCCGACCGCGACGGCTGGCTGAGCTTCGCAGGGGATCGCCAGGCACAGCGCGCGGACGCCGTCCGCGAGCTCGACGCGCGGCTCACGTCCGCGCAGGGCCTCACGACGATCGAGAGGCTCGAGCTGTGGAACGACGCCGACATCGCGCTGCGCACGGGCATCAACGAGGCGTACCTGCTGAGCGAGTCGCATCCCGACGCCGACGTGCGCTCGCGCGCCGAGGAGCAGGTGCAGGTGCTCGAGTCGCTCTCGTCCTCGCGCGTGCTCGACCGCGACCTGTGGGCCGTGTTCGCGCAGGCGGATGCCGAAGGCCTCGACGACGACTCCGCACGGCTGCTCTCGCACATCCTGCGCGACTTCCGCCTGGGAGGCGTCGACCTCGACGACCGGTCGCGGGCGCGCGTGCGCGAGCTCACGGATCGCGACACGGAGCTGAGCCTCACGTTCTCACGCAACATCCGCGAGGGACGCCGCGAGATCAAGGTCGCCCCCGAGGGCCTCGCCGGGATGCCGGCCGACTTCGTCGACGAGCATCCCGTCGGCGACGACGGCCTCGTGACGCTCACGACCGACTACACCGACCTCATGCCGGTCCGGGAGTACGCCACCGACCGTGCGACGCGCATCGCCCTCGTCAACGCGTACAACGACCTCGCGTGGCCCGAGAACGACGCCGTGCTCGCCGAGCTGCTCGAGGTGCGCGCCGAACGCGCGCGGCTGCTCGGCTTCTCCGACTGGGCCGACCTCGAGACGGCGACGCGGATGATCGGCGCCGGCGCCGAGATCCCCGCGTTCCTCGCACGGCTCGACGAGGCCTCCATCGCGGCCGCCGAGGCCGAGTACCCGCTCCTGCTCGAGCGGCTCCGTCTCGACGCCCCCGACGCCGACGTCGTCACGAACGCCGACTTCGCCTACCTGCTGAGCGCCCTCAAGCGCGAGCGCTACGACGTCGACGCGCAGCGCGTCCGCTCGTACCTCTCGTTCGACCGCGTGCTCCCCGGCATCCTCGATGTCACGGGGCGGCTCCTGGACGTCTCGTACGTGCCCGCCGACGTGTCGACGTGGCACGAGGACGTGCACAGCTACGACGTCGTCCGCGACGGCGAGACGCTCGGGCGCATCCATCTCGATCTTCACCCGCGCGACGGCAAGTACAACCACGCCGCGTGCTTCGGGCTCGCGCCGGGCATCGCGGGGCGCACGCTCCCGGAGGCGGTGCTGCTGTGCAACTTCTCGCGCGGACTGCTCACGCACGACGAGGTCGTGACGTTCTTCCACGAGTTCGGGCACCTCGTGCACGACATCCTCGGAGGCCGCCAGCGCTGGGCGCGCTTCACGGGCGTCGCGACGGAGTGGGACTTCGTCGAGGCGCCGAGCCAGCTGCTCGAGGAGTGGGCGTGGGATGCCGGCATCCTCGCCTCGTTCACGGCCGACACGAACGGCGACCCGATCCCCGCGAGCCTCGTGGAGCGGATGCGCACGGCCGACGCCTTCGGCCGCGCGCTCGAGGTGCGCCGGCAGCTGGGGCACGCGAACGTCTCGTACCATCTGCACGTCGATCGCCCTGCCGACCTGCAGTCGGCGACGGAGCGCCTCTACGCGACGACGAGCCCCGTGCAGCCGTTGCCGAACCAGCACTCGTACGCCGGATTCGGGCACCTGACGGGGTACGGCGCCTGCTACTACACGTATCAGTGGAGCCTCGTGATCGCGCGCGACCTGCTCTCGGCGTTCGGCGACGACCTCATGGACGCCGAGGTCGCGCGCCGCTATCGCGAGCAGATCCTCGAGCCCGGCGGCAGCCGCGACGCGACGGATCTGGTCGCGTCGTTCCTCGGACGCCCCACCTCGTTCGACGCGTACGCCGCGTGGCTCGCGGGGCGCTGACGAGACGCGATCACCGGGCGGATGCCGCGATTCGGCGCGCGTTCGCGAGGCGGGTAATCTCTTACTGCCCCCTGGCGCAGACCCTGCGCATCCGCGAGCGTCGCCGAAGACCGACGCGACATCCCGCCCGATCCGCGCGTATCCCCTCCACGCGCGTCATGCGAGCGGGAGCCGCCGGTCTGCCGTGCGACGCCAGCGCGGGAACCCGAGAAGCGGAGATACCATGTCCGACCAGTCCCAGCCGGCCCGCAAGCCCGACCTCGACGGCTCGTCGCCCTTCGACGAGCTGATCGGGGGCGCCGCGTCCGCGCCGGCGGACACGTCGTTCACGACCGTGTTCCGCGGCTACGACCGGGACGAGGTCGACGCCGCGATCGCCGAGCTGACGGCTCGAGTGCGCGCGGAGAGCGAGGCCGCGGCCCGTCACGAGGAGCGGCTCAGGTCCGCCCGCGACGAGGCCGACGTGCAGAACCGCGCCGACCGGGAGCGCCTGGAGGCCGCGGAGGCGCTGAGCCGCAAGGTGCTCGAGCGCGTCGAGGCCGCGGAGGCCGAGAGCGCAGAGGCCGGGGCGCGGCTGGACGCTCTCGAGGCGGAGCACACCGAGACCGTCGAGCGGCTCGAGGCCGAGGCCGCCGCCGCGGCGGCTCGCGCGGCCGACGCCGAGAAGAAGGTGCAGGCGCTCACGGAGGAGCTCGTGGGCGCGACGGGCGAGACCGCCAACCGTCACCAGTTCGAGGAGGTGCTGCGCGTCGCGGAAGACCAGGCGAGCCTCATCATCAAGAACGCGACGGTGCAGGCCGACCGCCTGCTCGAGGCGGCCAGGGAGGAGATCCAGAACCGCCGCAAGGAGACGCAGGCCGAGGCCGACGCGATCATCGCGCGCGCTCAGCACGACGCTCAGCAGGTGCGACTGCGCATCGACACCGAGCTGACCGCGCACGAGGCGCAGCTCGAGCGCGAGGCGGCGCACGGCGCCGAGAAGGTGTCGCAGGCCGAGCAGGAGGCGGCGGCGATCCGCACGGAGGCGGAGAAGGGCGCAGCGGCCCTGCGCTCGATGGTCGCCCGCGAGACGTCGGACGCCCGTCGCGAGGCCGAAGAGGCCGTGCGCGAGCTGCGGATCCGCGCGCTCGAGTTCGAGGAGTCCCTCACCCGACGTCAGGACGACGCGCAGCAGGAGTTCCTCATGCTGCACAACCAGGCCGTCGCGCATGCGGAGCGCATCACGCAGGACGCGAACGACCAGGTCGCGGCCTCGCTCGAGCACGCGCAGCGGGTCGCCGCGAAGGCCGACGACTTCGATCGGCTCATGCGCGCGCAGGCGCACCAGATCGAGGCCGACGCGAACCTGCGCGCTCGCGAGCACCTCGACCGCGCCCGTGCGAAGGCCGAGAAGATCATCGAGACCGTCACGCACCACTCGCAGACGGTGCTGCGCGACGCGGAGGACCGCACGCGGCAGCTGCGCTGGCAGCAGCACCAGCTGACGAGCTTCATGGCCGAGGTCAAGGAGCTCATCCGGCCGGAGGGTGCGCTCACCGAGGCGCCTGCGGATGAGGACGCCCCCGCCCCCGCCCTCGCCGACGCCGAGCCGCAGATCGAGGGCGTCGAGGACGTCGACGCGGAGGACGTGGACGCGGAGGACGTCGATGCAGAGGACGCCGCGTAGCGGCATCCCGGCGGACGCCGCGTAGCGGCATCCCGGACGACGCCGCGTAGCGGCATCCGGGCGATCGCCGCTCGTCAGGCGGTCGTGAGCCGAGCGAGCTCGCCGACGAACGCGTCGACGTCCGCCTCGGTCGTGTCGAAGCTGCACATCCAGCGCACTTCGTTCTTCGCGGCATCCCAGTCGTAGAACCGGAACGACTCGCGCAGGGCATCGGCGACGCCGTCGGGGAGGGTCGCGAAGACGCCGTTGGCCTGCGTCGGCTGCGTGAAGCCGACCCCGCGGATCGATCCGCCGGCGAGACCGGCCTCGACCGCGGCGCGCAGACGCTGCGCCATGGCGTTGGAGTGGCGGGCGTTGCGCAGGTAGAGATCGCCCTCGAGCAGGGCGATGAGCTGGGCCGAGACGAACCGCATCTTGCTCGACAGCTGCATGTTGAGCTTGCGCAGGAACAGCAGGCCGTCCGACGCGGAGGGCTCGAGCACGACGACGGCCTCGCCGATCATCGCGCCGTTCTTCGTTCCGCCGAAGCTCAGCACGTCGACCCCGGCATCGCGTGTGAAGGCCCGCAGGGGCAGGCCGAGGGATGCCGCGGCGTTCGCGAGGCGCGCGCCGTCGAGGTGCAGGCGCATGCCGCGCGCGTGCGTGTGGTCGGCGATCTCGCGGATCTCGTCGGGCGTGTAGAGCGTGCCGAGCTCGGTCGACTGCGTGATCGAGACGACGAGCGGCTGTGCGCGGTGCTCGTCGCCCCAGCCCCACGCCTCGCGGTCGATGAGCTCGGGGGTGAGCTTGCCGTCCTGCGTCGGGACGCCCAGGATCTTGATCCCCGCGACCCGCTCGGGGGCGCCGCCCTCGTCGGTGTTGATGTGGGCGGTGGATGCCGCGATCACGGCCCCCCAGCGCGGGAGCATGGACTGCAGCCCCACGACGTTGGCGCCCGTGCCGTTGAAGACGGGGAACGCCTCGACGCCCTCGCCGAAGTGGTGCGCGAACACCTCCTGCAGGCGCGCCGTGTAGACGTCCTCGCCGTACGCGATCTGGTGCCCCTCGTTGGCTGCTGCGATCGCCGCGATCACCTCGGGGTGCACGCCGGAGTAGTTGTCGGAGGCGAAGCCGCGGACGGCCGTGTCATGGATCGTGCTCACGATGCTCCAGCCTATTGGCCCGGCTCACCGTCTCCCGAACTGCGGTCTGCGCTTCTCCTGGAACGCGGCGAAGCCCTCGCGGTAGTCGTCGGTCGCGGCGAGGGCCGTCTGCGCGGCGCTCTCCAGGCCGAGCGACTCCCACAGGCCGAGCCGCTCGTCGCGCAGGCGCAGCACGATCTCCTTGCTGCGAAGGAACGCGAGCGTGGCTCCGGATGCCGCGCGGGACGCGGCATCCTGCGTCGCGTTCTCGACCTCGTCGTCGGGGAGAACCCGCGAGAACAGGCCCGCCGCGACCGCCTCGGCGCCCGACATGAGCCGGCCCGTGTAGATGAGGTCGAGGGCGCGATGTGCGCCGAGCCGCTCGACGAACAGGGCGTGCCCGCCCGAGTCGAGGGCCGCGCCCAGCGCCGCGAACGGCGACCCGATCCTGGCCGAGTCGGCGACGTAGACGACGTCGGTCGCGATGAGCAGGCCGAGCCCGACGCCCAGGCACGCGCCGTGGGCCGCCGCGAAGGTCGGGGCGGGGAGGGCGGACATGCGACGCATGAGCGCCTCGACGGCGCCGAGATAGCCCGGCACGTCGTCGGTGCGCGGGTCGACCCCCGCGATGTCGCGGCCGGCGCAGAACGCGCGGCCCTCGCCGCGCAGGACGAGCGCGCGCACTCCCGCGGACTCTGCCTCGTCGTAGGCGGCGGAGAGGTCGTGGAGCGCCTGCGGATCGAGCGCGTTGAGCTTCGCGGGGGCGTCGAGGACGACCTCGGCGACGGCGTCGCGGATCGTGAGTCGGATCATCCGGTTCCCTCCGGTCGTCAGACGTCGTAGTCGACGACGACGCGCTCGGTCGTCGGGTGCGACTGGCAGGTCAGGACGTAGCCGCGCTCGAGCTCGTCGGGCTCCAGCGCATAGTTCTCGGTCATCGTGACCGACCCATCGACGACGCGCGCGCGGCACGTGCCGCACACCCCTCCCGCGCACGCGAACGGCACGTCCGGCCGCACGCGCAGCGCCGCGTTGAGGATCGACTCGTGCGCGCTGACGGGACTCTCGACCATCGCGGACTGCCCGTCGAGCGTGAAGTCGATGCGGAACACGTCCTCGCCCTGCTGCACGACGACGGGGCGTCCCGCCTGGGGCTCGGCGCCGGGCTCGCCCGTCGTGAACAGCTCGTAGCGGATGTGCGCGCGATCGACGCCGATGTCCTCGAGCGTGTCGCGGCACAGCTGCACGAGCTCGAACGGCCCGCACAGGAACCACTCGTCGACCGTCTCGGGCAGGACGAGATCCTCCAGGATGCTGCGCAGCCGCCTCTCGTCGATGCGTCCCGACAGGAGCGGGGCCGAGCGCTGCTCGCGCGAGAGCACGTGGTGGAGCGCGAGCCGCGTCGGGTACCTGTCCTTGAGGTCGGCGAGCTCCTCGAGGAACATGACGTCGGTCGTAGAGCGGTTCGTGTACACGAGCGTGAACGTCGACGTGTCGGAGCGCGCGAGCACCGTCGCAGCGAGCGCCATGAGCGGCGTGATGCCGGAGCCGGCCGCGATGCCCGCGACGTGGGCGCCGTCGAGGTCTGCGAGGGTCGAGGTGAACGTGCCCTGCGGGTTCATGACGTCGAGCTCGTCGCCCGCGTGCAGGTCGGTCTGGGCCCACGTCGAGAAGCGTCCGCCGAGGTCGCGCTTGATCGCGATGCTGAGCGAGCCAGGTGCCGGCGGACGGCACAGCGAGTACGAGCGGCGCACCTCGTGCCCGTCGATGTGCGTGCGGAGGGCGACGTGCTGTCCGGCGAGGTAGTCGAACTCGCCCTGCAGCGCCTCGGGGACCGCGAACGTGACCTCGACCGACGACTCGGTGAGCGGGCGGACCTCCGCGACGCGCAGGGTCGAGAACCGGGCGCGCCTGCGGCCGGTCGCGCTCGGGCCGCCGACGGCGCTCGCGAGGAACGCGTCGGCGACGCGCTCGGCCTCCGTCAGGCGGCCGATGTTCTGTGCGGGCATCAGTGCACCTTGAAGTGGTCGAAGGGCTCGAGGCATGCGCGGCACTCGTACAGCGCCTTGCACGCGGTCGATCCGAAGCGGGTGACCTCGCGCGTGTCGAGCGAGCCGCACTGCGGGCACCTCACCGCGAGCCGCAGGCGGATGACGCCGCCCACGGCGGCGCGGCCCGTCGGCGGGGCGATGCCGTACTCGCGGAGCTTGCGCTTGCCGTCGTCGCTCATCCAGTCGGTCGTCCAGGCGGGCGACAGGACGAGCCGCACGTCGACCTCGGCGTACCCTGCGGCCGTGAGCGCCATGACGACGTCGTCGCGGATCGCGTCCATCGCGGGGCAGCCCGAGTAGGTCGGGGTGATCGTGACGGTGACGCGCCCGCCGTCGACGGCGACGTCGCGCAGCACGCCGAGGTCGTCGATCGTGAGCACCGGCACCTCGGGGTCGGGGACGGACGCCGCGATCGCGCGGGCGGCGGCATCCCGAGCGACGGCCGTCACCATGTCGCACCCGGGTGCTGGCGCGCGAGCACCTGCAGTTCGGCGAGCAGGAACCCGAGGGACGGGAAGTGCCGGCCGTGCCGGCCCCCGCCCGACGAGACGAAGCCCGTCGGCGTCTCGAGGCCCGCTTCGGCGAGGACCGCGCCGACGACCGCGTCGAAACCCGCTCGCAGCGACGACGGGCGCACAGCGATGCCGTCGGCCGCGAGCGCGTCTGTCAGCGGCTCGTCACGGAACAGCTCGTCGACGTACGGCCAGACGTCTCCGACGGCACGGATCATGCGTGCGCGCGACTCGTCGGTTCCGCCCGCGAGTCGCAGCGTCCACTGCACGGCGTGGTCGCGGTGGTAGTCGACCTCTTTGACCGCCTTCGCGGCGACGGCGGCCAGCGTCGCGTCGGTCGACGACGACAGCGCGCGGTACAGCTCGAACTGGTACACGGATGCCGCGAGCTGGCGTGCGATCGTGTGCGCGAAGTCGCCGTTGGGCTGCTGGAAGAGCCACGCGCAGCGGAACTCCGGCTCGTCGCGCCAGTAGGCGAGGTCGTCCTCGGAGCGTCCGTCGGCCGTGCCGGCGTACCGCAGGAGGGAGCGAGCGTGGCCGAGGAGGTCGAGCGCGATGTTGGCGAGCGCGACATCCTCTTCGAGCTCGGGGGCCCGCGCGATCCATGCGCCGAGCTGCTGCGACAGGATGAGCGCATCGTCGCCGAGCCACAGCGCGTACTCCGCCGCCTGCGGCGACGCGGTCGCGGCCGAGTCGCCCGCGAGCTCAGCCGACAGCCGGACCTGTTCGACCGTGACGTCGCCGTGCACGTCCGCCTCGCTCACAGGTGCGGCACCCCCTCGGACGCCGTGTAGTACACGGCGTGACGGTAGTTCTTGCCCGCGGGGCTCTCGAAGAACGCGCCCTTCGAATCGGGGTCGCTCGTCGTGATCGCGTCGGCGGGGACGACCCACACCGACGTGCCCTCGCCGCGACGCGTGTACAGGTCGCGGGCGTTGCGCAGTGCGAGCTCGGCATCCGGGGCGTGCAGCGAACCGGCGTGCACATGGCTGAGGCCTCGGTTCGCGCGGACGAACACCTCGAACAGAGGCCAGGTCTCTCGCGGGGATGCGCCCGGGGTCGTCATCACGCCACCGCCCTCTCGGTCTTGCGAGCCTGCGTCCGGGCGTACTCGGCGGCGGCCTCCCGCACCCACGCACCCTCTTCATGGGCGTCGCGGCGGTTCTGGATCCGCACGGCGTTCATGGGGCCGCGGCCCGCGAGGACCTCGTGGAACTCGGTCCAGTCGATCTCGCTCATGTCCCAGCGCTTCTCGTCCTCGTTCCAGCGCAGGTCCGGGTCGGGAAGACGGATGCCGAGCACCTCGGCCTGCGGCACGAGCATGCCGACGAACCGCTGACGCAGCTCGTCGTTCGAGAACCGCTTGATCTTCCAGGCCATCGACTGCGCCGAGTTGGGCGACTCGTCGTCGGGGGGGCCGAACATCATGAGGGAGGGCCAGTACCAGCGGTCCACGGCATCCTGGGCCATCTCGCGCTGCGCCTCGGTGCCGTTCATGAGCGACAGGAGGATCTCGAAGCCCTGACGCTGGTGGAACGACTCCTCCTTGCAGACGCGCACCATGGCCCGCGCGTACGGACCGTAGGACGCACGGCACAGCGGCACCTGGTTGCAGATCGCGGCGCCGTCCACGAGCCACCCGATGGCCCCCATGTCGGCCCACGTCGGGGTCGGATAGTTGAAGATCGACGAGTACTTCGCCTTGCCGTCGATGAGCTGCTGCGTCATCTCGTCGCGCGTGATGCCGAGGGTCTGCGCCGCGGAGTACAGGTACAGCCCGTGGCCCGCCTCGTCCTGCACCTTGGCCATGAGGATCGCCTTGCGCTTGAGGCTCGGCGCGCGCGTGATCCAGTTGCCCTCCGGCTGCATGCCGATGATCTCCGAGTGCGCGTGCTGCGAGATCTGGCGGACGAGGGTGCGGCGGTAGGCGTCCGGCATCCAGTCGCGGGGCTCGATGCGCGAGTCCCGCGCGATGATCTCGTCGAAGACCGCTTGGCCGACGACGCTGTCGGCTTCCGCGGCGGTCAGTGCAGGTGCGGTCATCTTCGACTCCTGGTCCTGGTCGATCCGAATTACAGAACGATCGTTCAGTAAGTGTACGACGGTGTGCACGGGCGGCGCAAGTCCGTCAGCGCAGGTCGTAGACGCGCTTGTACTTGCCCTCGCTGCGGGGGAGCGTTCCGGGCTCCTCGAGGCGCACGGCGACGGTCGAGCCGATCTGCACCTTGATGCGCTGCGCGAGCACGACGGTCGCGGCCTGGCACACGTCGCGCTCGAGCTGAGGATGCCGCTCGATCCGCACCGTCAGCGCGTCCATGCGGCCCTCGCGCGTCAGCTCGAGGATGAAGTGGGGCGTGAGCGTCTCGATGCCGAGCACGAGCTCCTCGATCTGCGTCGGGAAGATGTTGACGCCGCGCAGGATGATCATGTCGTCGTTGCGGCCCGTGATCTTCTCGATGCGGCGCATGCCGGCGCGCGCCGTGCCGGGCAGGAGCCTGCTGAGGTCGCGCGTGCGGTACCGGATGACGGGGAAGGCCTCCTTCGTGAGGGAGGTGAACACGAGCTCGCCGCGCTCGCCGTCGGGCAGCGGCATCCCGTCCTCGCCGATGATCTCGGGCAGGAAGTGGTCTTCCCAGATGTGCGGGCCGTCCTTCGTCTCGACCGCTTCGCTGCCCACTCCCGGCCCCATGACCTCGCTGAGGCCGTAGATGTCGACCGCGTCGATGCCGAGGCGCCGCTCGAGCTCGGCGCGCATCTCGTTCGTCCACGGCTCGGCGCCGAGGATCCCGATCTTCAGCGACGTCGTCCGCGGGTCGACTCCCTCGGCCTCCATGGCGTCGGCGATCGTGAGGAGATAGCTCGGCGTGCACATGATGGCGTCGGGCTCGAAGTCGCGGATGAGCTGCACCTGGCGCGCCGTCTGCCCGCCCGACATCGGGATGACGGTCGCCCCGAGCTTCTCGATGCCCGCGTGAGCGCCGAGGCCGCCCGTGAACAGGCCGTAGCCGTACGCGTTGTGCACCTTCATGCCGGGGCGGACGCCGGCGGCGCGGAGGGACCGCGCGACGAGCGAGGCCCAGCGATCGAGGTCGGCGGCCGTGTAGCCGACGACCGTCGGGCGGCCCGTCGTCCCCGACGACGCGTGGATGCGGGCGACGCGGTCCATCGGGACGGCGAACATCCCGAACGGATAGGTCTGGCGCAGATCCTCCTTCGTCGTGAAGGGGAGGCGCGCGACGTCGGCGAGCGTGCGGATGTCGTCGGGGCCGACGCCGGCGTCGTCGAGCTTGCGCGTGTAGAGCGGCACGTTCTCGTATGCGTGGCGGACGGTCTGCTTCAGCCGCTCGAGCTGGAGCGCGTCGATCTCGGCGCGGCTCATGCGCTCCTCGGGGTCGAGGCTCTCGAGGGCGGCCGGGGTGGCGCGGTTCAGTGTCATCGTCGACATGGCGGGCTCCTGGGGTCTGGCGAAGGGGGATCGAAGGGGTCGTGCGAGAAAGTCAGTCGAGGGGCGGGCGGCGGGTCGTGTGCGAGCGGCCGCGGAACTCCGCGACGACGTCGCCGGTCTCGTCGGTCACGGTGACGTCGTAGACGCCCGTGCGGCCACGGCGCACGCGCCGGCGGGCGTCGGCGGTGAGCACCTGGCCTTCGACCGTCGAGGCGAGGAAGGAGATGTCGGCACCTGAGGCGACGGTGATCGCGTCGTCCTCGTTGCAGGCGATCGCGAACGCCGTGTCGGCGAGCGCGAAGACGAATCCGCCGTGCGTGATGGCGAACCCGTTGAGCATGTCGCGGCGCACGCGCATGGAGACGACGGCGTGGCCGGGCTCGTCGACGAGCACGTCCAGGCCCATCCAGTGCGCCGCGTGGTCGTCGCGCAGCATGCGGCGCAGGGGCGCGGTCGTCATCGCACGGCCTCCGCGAGCTCGGGCGCCTCGGCGCGGGCGGCTGCGGCATCCTCCTTCGCGACGAGCGTCAGCACGTCGTAGGTCGCGACGATCTCGTCGCGCTGATTCAGGATGACGGCATCCCACCGGACTTCGCCGTACTCGTCCGTCTCGCGCGGCGTGATCTGCTTCGCCGTGAGCGTCACGCGGATCGAGTCGCCGGGCGAGACGGGTGTCACGAACCGCAGGCTCTCGAGTCCGTAGTTGGCCAGCACGGGGCCCGGGTCGGGGTCGACGAACAGACCCGCGGCCCACGACACGAGCAGGTAGCCGTGCGCGACGCGTCCGTGGAAGAACGGGTTCGCGGCCGCGGCCTCTTCGTCGGTGTGCGCGTAGAAGGTGTCGCCCGTGAACGAGGCGAACGTCTCGATGTCGGCCAGCGTGACCTCCCGCGACGCCGACGCGACCTGGTCGCCGAGGGCGAGCTCTGCGAGGGACTTGCGGAACGGATGCCGGTCGTGCCGGGTCTTCGCGCCCTCGTGCCACACGCCCGTGAGGGCCGTCAGCATCGTGGGCGAGCCCTGGACGGCGGTGCGCTGCATGTGGTGCAGGACGGCGCGGATGCCGCCGAGCTCCTCGCCGCCGCCCGCGCGGCCGGGACCGCCGTGGACGAGATGGGGGACGGGCGAGCCGTGACCCGTCGAGCTGCGCGCGTCGTCGCGGTCGAGCACGAGGACGCGGCCGTTGTACGCGCCGATGCCCGTGAGGAGGGTCGACGCGACGACAGGGTCGTGCGTCACGATGCTCGTGACGAGCGATCCTCCGCCGCGGCCGACGAGCTCGATCGCCTCGGCGAGCGTCTCGTACGGCAGGATGCTCGCGACCGGGCCGAACGCCTCGACCTCGTGGACGGCATCCGGCGCGTCGGCGCCGAAGCCGAGCAGGATCGGCGCCACGAACGCCCCGTCCGGTGCCGGGCCCGTCGTGCCGTCGGCGCGCGTGACGTCGGGGGGCTCGGTCGAGCCGACGAGCACGCGGGCGCCGGCATCCACGAGCGTGCCGACGCTGCGGAGCACCTCGTCGCGCTGCCCGAGCGAGACGAGCGGGCCCATCGTGACCCCCTCGGCGTGCGGGTCGCCGACGACGACCCGTTCGGCGATCCTGGCCCGCAGGGCGTCCGCGACGGCGTCGACGGATGCCGCGGGCACGATCGCACGGCGGATCGCGGTGCACTTCTGGCCGGCCTTCGTCGTGAGTTCGACGAGCAGCTGCCTGACGTACGCGTCGAACTCGGGCGTGCCCTCGGTCGCGTCGGGGCCGAGGACCGACGCGTTGATCGAGTCGGTCTCGCTCGTGAAGCGGACGCCGCGCCCCTGTTCGGAAGCGCCTGCCTGCGCGCGCAGGCGTGCGGCCGTGGACGCACTGCCCGTGAAGCCCACGAGGTCGCCGAGGCGCAGGTGGTCGAACAGGCCAGGGATGGCACCGCTCACGAGCTGCAGCGATCCCTCGGGGAGGAGCCCCGAGTCGACGAGGATGCGCACCCACGCCTGCGCGACGTACGCCGTCGGCGTCGCAGGCTTGACGATCGTGGGGACCCCCGCGAGGAACGCGGGTGCGAACTTCTCGAGCGAGCCCCACATCGGGAAGTTGAAGGCGTTGATCTGCACCGCAACGCCTGGGAGCCGCGTGAAGACGTGGCGTCCCGAGAACGAGCCGTCCTTCGAGAGGGGCTCGACCGGCCCGTCGACGTACACCTGTGAGTTCGGCAGCTCGCGGCGGCCCTTCGACGAGTAGGTGAACAGCACGCCGATGCCGCCGTCGACGTCGCTGAGCGAGTCGCGCACGGTCGAGCCCGAGTGCTTCGACAGCTCGTACAGCTCCCGCTTGTGCTCGGAGAGGGCGAGAGCGAACTGCTTGAGGAGCAGGGCGCGCTGGTGGAAGGTCAGGGCGCCGAGGCTGCGCTGCCCGACGGTGCGCGCGTGGGCCAGTGCGCCTTCGAGGTCGATGCCGGCCGTGCTGACGCGCGCGACGGGCTCGCCCGTCGACGCGTCGCGCACGACGGTCGCGTCGGGGTCGTCGACCGGTGTCCACCATGCGTCCTGCACATAGCTGGGAAGGATGTCGCTCATTCGTCGCTCCATTCGTAGAAGCCGCGTCCGCTCTTTCGGCCGAGGCGGCCTTCGGCCACCATGCGGCGCAGCAGCGCGGGAGGTTCGAAACGGTCGCCGAGCTTCGCGTGGAGCTCTTCGGCGATGCCGAGGCGCACGTCGAGGCCGACGATGTCGGTCGTGCGGAGGGGACCCGTGGGATGCCGGTACCCGAGCTCCATCGCGGCGTCGATGTCGGCGGCGGTCGCGACGCCCTCCTCGAGCATGCGGATCGCCTCGAGGCCGAGCGCGACGCCGAGGCGGCTCGACGCGAAGCCTGGGGAGTCGCGCACGACGACGGGCGTCTTGCCGATCGCGGCGACCCAGGCGCGGGCCTCGTCGGCGATCGCGGGGTCGGTGTCGTCGCCGACGACGATCTCGACGAGCAGCGACGCGGGCACCGGGTTGAAGAAGTGGAGGCCGAGGAACCGGCCGGGTCGCGCCAGCGCGCCCGCGAGGTCGTCGATGGGGATCGACGATGTGTTCGACGCGAGCACGGCGTCGGGTCGGAGCGCCGCCTCGACCCGGGCGAGGGCCTCGCGCTTGAGCGCGGTATCCTCCGGCACCGCCTCGACGACGAGGTCGCAGCCGGCGAAGGCCGCGGCATCCGTCGCCGTCTCGACGGCGGCTTCGAGCTCGCCGGCCGACCGGTCGGTCGTGCCGCGCTCGACGGAGCGGCGCAGGCTCTCCCGGATGCGGGCGGCCGCGGCATCCGCCGACGCGGCATCGCGCTCGACGACCGTGACGCGCGAGCCCGCGAGGGCGAAGGCGTGCGCGATGCCTGCGCCCATGCGCCCGCCGCCGAGCACGCCGACGTGCGCGGGGGCGGTGGAGGTGCGGGATGCCGCGACCGCTGTCGAGACGTCGGTCATCGCTGTCTCCTCTCCAGGAACGCCGTCATGCGGCGCAGCTTCTCGGGGCTTTCGAACAGCTCGGCCTGCAGCTCGAGCTCGATCTCGGGGTGGGCTTCGGCGGGAGCGCCGAGCGCGGTCTTCGTGTGCTGCACGGCCCTCGCGTCGTTCGCGGCGATGCGGTCGGCGACGGCGTGGGCGGCGGCCAGGATGTCGACGGGAGCATGCAGCGACGAGAGGAGCCCCCACTCGAGGGCCTCGTCGCCGTCGAGGATGCGGCCGGTGAGCAGCAGCTCGGCGGCGCGGGCCTCGCCCACGATCCGCGGCAGCCGCCACGTCGCTCCCGCGGCCGCGAGGATGCCGAGGCCCGGCTCGGGGTTGCCGATCCGCACGCGCGGAGTGCCGAGGCGGATGTCGGCGGCGTACGCGAGCTCGGCCCCGCCGCCCAGAGCGAAGCCGTCGATCGCCGCGACGACGGGCATCGGCAGGGCGTGGATGCGCCGGAACGCGTGCGTGTTGATGCCGGCGCGGGCGTCGGAGGCGCGGCGGTCGCGCAGCTGCGCGATGTCGGCTCCCGCCGCGAAGACGCCGTCCGCGCCCGTCAGGATGAGCGTCCGCGGCTCATCCTCGAGCTCGGCGCACAGCGTGTGGAGCGCGTCGACCGTCGCCTGGTCGATCGCATTGCGCACCTCGGGCCTGTTGAGCGTCGCGACGACGCGATCGGCGGAGCGCTCGACGAGGAGCACGTCGCTCATGCTGCGCCGTCCAGCCGCTCGAGGATCATCGCCGTCCCCTGGCCCACCCCGACGCACATCGTCGCGAGCCCGTAGCGCACGCCCTCGCGCTCCATGCGGCCGAGGAGGGTGACGAGGATGCGGCATCCGCTGGATCCGAGGGGATGCCCCAGCGCGATCGCCCCGCCGTCGGCGTTGACGATCTCGGGGTCGAGGCCGAGCCGGCGCATCGAGGCGAGCGACTGCGACGCGAAGGCCTCGTTGAGCTCGACCGCGCCGAGGTCGGCGACCGTGAGTCCCGCCTTCGCGAGCGCCTTCTCGGTCGCAGGGACGGGCCCGAGCCCCATGATCTCGGGGGCGAGGGCGGCGCTCGCCGACGCGACGATGCGCGCGCGGGGGCGCAGGCCGTAGCGCTCGACGGCGTCGGCCGACGCCACGACGATCGCGGAGGCGCCGTCGTTGAGCGAGCTCGAGTTGCCCGCCGTGACGACCGTTCCGCCCGCGACGACGGGGCGCAGGCCGGCGAGGACCTCGAGCGACGTGTCGGCGCGGGGACCTTCGTCGACCGAGACGTCGCCGCGGGCCGTCGGCACGGAGACGATCTCGTCGGCGAAACGGCCGGCCTCGATCGCCGCGAGGGCGCGTCGGTGGCTGCGCAGGGCGAAGGCGTCGGCATCCTCCCGCGTGATGCCGTCGAGGCGCGCGACCTCCTCCGCCGTCTCCGGCATCGAGAAGGTGGCCTTGTCGCGAGCCGCCAGGCGGGGATTGGCGAAGCGCCAGCCGATCGACGTGTCGAAGGCGGCGCCCGGCTTGGCCCATGCCTTCTCGGGCTTGGCCTGCACCCAGGGTGCGCGGGTCATCGACTCGACGCCGCCGGCGACGAAGAGGTCGCCGTCGCCCGCGCGGACGGCCTGCCCCGCGAAGGCGACCGCCGACATGCCGGATGCGCACAGGCGGTTGACCGTGATGCCGGGGACGTGGTCGGGAAGGCCCGCGAGCAGCACGGCCATCCGTGCGACGTTGCGGTTGTCCTCGCCTGCCTGGTTGGCGGCGCCGAGCAGGACCTCGTCGACGGCGTCGCCGGGGATGCCGGCGCGCGCGACCGCCTCGCCCACGACGAGCGCGGCGAGGTCGTCGGGGCGCACGGAGGCGAGAGCGCCGCCGTAGCGCCCGACGGGGGTGCGCGCACCGCCGATCAGGTAGGCCTCGGACATCGTCATCCTCCTGGTCTCGTCGCACCTCTGTGTGCGGCAGGTCGTTCGGCCTAGCAACTGACCGATCGTTCAGTAATACTACAGACTATGCCTCGAATGCCAACCGCCGATCCCCTGCTGGGGGCCTTCGGCCATCATGATGCGAGACTGAGAGCATGACCGCCACCGCTGCAGCCGCTCCGAGCGACGCCCCTGCACGGCGCGGACGCCCCGGATACGACCGCGCCGCGATCCTCGGGATCGCGGTCACGCTCTTCAACGAGCAGGGCTACGACGCGACCTCCGTCGCGGATCTCGCCGCGCGGCTCGGCGTGACGAAGTCCGCGCTGTACCACCACTTCAGCTCGCGGGACGAGCTTCTCGAGCAGGCGCTCGACGTGGCCCTCGGCGGACTCGAAGGCGTCCTGGCCGAGCCGGCGGCCACGGAGGGCACGCCGGCCGAACGGCTGGATGCCGTGCTCCGGGGCGCTGTCCGCGTGCTCGTCGACCGGCTCCCGTACGTGACGCTCCTGCTCCGCGTTCGAGGCAACAGCGACGTCGAGCGCGCGGCCCTCGCCCGGCGCCGCGCCTTCGACCAGGCCGTCACGACGCTCGTTCGGGAGGCTCAGGATGCCGGACTCGTCCGCCGCGACATCGACGGCGCCGTCACGACCCGCCTCGTCTTCGGCATGATCAACTCGCTCGTCGAGTGGTACCGCCCCGCGGGTGCCATCGACCGCGACCGGCTCACGCACGACATCGTGACGATCGCGCTCGACGGGATGCGCACGCGCTGACACCGCAATGCGCCTGGGCCGCTGCCCTCCGCTCATGCGGCCGGAGCGGAACGACCCGGGGGCTGATCGAACTGCGGGCATGTCGAGATGCGGGGCTCCGGATGCTTTCCGGCTCGTTCTCTGCCCTCCGCTCATGCGGCCGGAGAGTGCGATGTCGACCCCGGATCGTCGCGCGGGTGAGGAGCGATCAACCGCGGTCGGCTCAGCCCGTAGCGTGCCTGGATGCGTTGCGCCGGTTGCGTTGCGCCGGATGCGTTGTGCCGGATGCGTTGCGCCTGGATGCGTTGCGCCGGATGCGTTGCGCCTGGATGCGTTGCACCGGATGCCTTTCGCTGGACGTGCTGCGCCTCCTTGCTCTTCGTTCGCCACTTTCCCGCTCCTGTGCGCGGAGAGCGCACTCCACCGTCGAGCCGTCGCGCGGCCGGAGCGGAGGCCCGCGTCGCGCTCGGACCGGTCTTTCGGGTTGTCGGTGTCGGACGGGCGGTCATGCGGCAGCGAATCGTGTCGGGGACTTCGATGCGAGTCGTACCGGTTGTCCTGTCGTCCCGGTCGTCGGCTCGGGTGGGGCGTGCAGCCGGTAGGTGTCTGTGCTCGTCTCGGGATCGCGGTCTCGTGTGATTCGCCACCCTTGGTTGTGGAGGCGGAGGTGGCAGTTGCGGCAGAGGGGGACGCCGTCGTCGACATCGGTGTGGCCGTGAGCTTGTGACCAGTGGTCGATGTGGTGGTATTCGCACTGGGATGGCGGTGCAGTGCAAGAGGGCCAGAGGCATCCGCCGTCGCGGGCGGCGATCGCGATGCGCTGCCTGCGGGTGAACAGCCGTCGCTCCCGTCCCACGTCGAGCGGTCTGCCGGCGCTGTCGTGGACGACCGGCATCGCACCGGCGTCGCAGAGGTACTTCTCCACGACACCCGCGGGCAGGGCCTGCCCGCCGTCCTCCACGTGACCGACCCCGGCAACTCGTGCCCGGCCGCGCGCGTCGATGCCGTTGATCGCGGTCGCCTCGACCAGGATCCGCACCCCGGGCTGGCGGTCGCCGAATGCCTGTCGTGGGTCGGCGGCCGCGCCGGTGCGCAGCACCGCGACGATCGTGTCGTACTGCAACTGCTCGTTCGATCGCGAATCGGCCTCCGCCACGCAGTCGGCGCTCGTGGTGCGGTCGGTGCGGGGGATGGCGTCCGCGTCGACGAACCGAGGCCCGCGTCGTGGACGCAGCGCCGCCCGCAGGATCGTGTGCACCCATGCGGCGGCCTCGTCGTCGAACACGATGCGCGCATGATGCTGACCCGACTCATCCACCCACGTCCGGAACGACCGGGTGGCGAACCGCTCCTCGAACCGCCGTGTGACGCCGACCGGATCGAGACGGTCGCGCGCGATGCGCGCGTTCGCCCGCAACTCCTCGACCGGAGTCATCGCGGCCTCCGTGAGCAGCATCGTCACGGCCGCAGCCCACGCTGCGGGAAGGAACCCCGGATCCGCCTCCGGATACCGCTCCACCGGCGGCTCACCCAGGCCCGCGCGAATCGCCTCGAACTGCGTCGCCCCGATCTGCCCCGCCGACAACGCGTCTCTCAGCGGGCCGAGCCAGTCAGAGGGGACCGACTCCGCCCCGACGACGGCATCCGGGCTCTCGCCGGCACCGACGGGAGGCTCGACCAGGTCTTCGCCGGTCCGCACGGCCCGGCGCACCTCACCCCGCGATCGCCCCGTGATGCTCTGCACGAGCGACGTGACTGTGCGATGTCCCCGACGCTGCGCCAGACCCTGGTAGCCCGCCGCCCGATCGGACCGGCGCGCGATCTCCGCAGACCCCGCCGCTACCACCAGATCGAGCACATTGCACGCCGCGGACGCATCGGCCAGCAGAGCCAGCACCTCCTCATCGCCCAGTGTCCCGACAGCCGCCGACACATCTGCACGAGCGATCACCGCCGCCACGCGCTCGACCGCGGCGAGGAGCCGCTCTGCGGGTGGACCGGACGACGTCATAGAACAAATCTACGAAGGTCCACCGACATTCCGGGCTCGGTCAGCTCATCGCAGACCCACCCCCGGATCACGAAACGGTAACAGTGCCCCCCTCGCGGGTCCGGGCCGTGTCCGCACACGCGCGGGCTCGGTTTCACCGTCGAGCCGACCTCGAGGCGGGTCCGGCATGCGCGCGACTCCGAGGGGCGTGACTCGTGCCGCTCGCTCTGCTCTCTCGCTCAGCGAGGGGTGTCCTGCCGCGGATCCGGCATCCAGACCGTTCGTTCAGTAATCCCCACCCCTTCGGCGTATGCTGGGCGCGCACACGACGACGTGGAGGGATGCCCGATGCCCGAGACGGTCCGGCTCCCGACCCTAGACGGCGTGATCGACCGGCGCTCCGTGCTCGACACGCGGCCGCTCAAGGACGGCGAGCGGTTCGACGCGTGGACGGATGCCGTCAACAGCAGCTTCGTCCCCCTCGTCGCCGAGAGCTCGGACATCGACGCGCGGCGCCGGTTCACCGGCGCGATCGTCTCACAGCCGCTCGGGCGGGCCGCCGTGAGCACCGTCGCGGGGACGGCCGTCACCGTCAGCCGCAGCCGTCGCCAGATCGCGAAGGCCGACCCCGGTCACATCAAGCTCGGACTGCAGCTCGAGGGCTACAGCGTCATCGCTCAGGACGGCCGCGATGCGGCCCTCGCGCCCGGCGACTTCGCCCTCTACGACACGACCCGGCCGTACCGGCTCGACTTCGACGGCGCGTTCCGCCAGTTCGTCGTCATGTTCCCGCTCGACGCCCTGCGCCTCGAGCGCGGACAGTTCGCGTCGCTCACGGCGGTCCGCTTCTCGGGGCGGCAGGGGATCGGTGCGCTGGCGTCGAGCCTCCTGGGGGCCATGAGCCGGCAGCTCGACGACGGCGCGCTGGGCGGCGAGCTGCCTCTCTCGGATGCCGTCTTCGACCTCCTCACGGCGGCCATCGCCGATCGTCTCGGACCCGGCGTCGCCGACGAGCAGGTCCGCCGTCGCGCCCTCCGCGCCCGCATCGAGAGCTTCATGGCGGATCGCATCGGCGACCCGCAGCTCACGGTCGCGCAGATCGCGGACGCCCACCACGTCTCGGTTCGCTACCTGCAGAAGCTCTTCGAGGAGCAGAACGAGACCGTGAGCGGCTGGATCCGCCACCGTCGTCTCGAGGAGAGCAGACGCCAGCTCGGCGCGGTCGTCGCCGTCGCGACGCCGATCTCGTCTGTCGCCGCCCAGTGGGGGTTCGCGGATGCCGCGGCCTTCGCCCGCGCCTTCCGCCAGGAGTACGGCGTGACCCCCAGCGAGTACCGCGCATCGAACGCCCACTCCGCGCACTGATCCGGCGCTGAGCGCACCGAGCACACCCGCCGGCCGGACCGGCCGCACTGACCCTGCCGGACGCGCACGGCGCTGTGCACGACGTGCACGAACCGGCGCGCGGCGGGCTCGAACCCTCGCCTTCGCGCTGAGCGCGTGCCTACTCTCCTGGCGATGAGACGACGACGTCTCGTCGGGCGACGCTCCGGCATCCGGCCAGGGAACCCTCTGGGGAGCGCGCCCTCACCGCCTCGCCATGCCGGAGGCACACGCCTTGGAGTCAGCCCCATGACCACGACAGCCACGCTTCTCGAGACGGTCGGCGTCTCCGCCGACGAAGGCCGCGCGATCCCGGATGCCGCGACCCGCGAGACGATCGGCTACGCGCCCGTCCACACGATCGCCGACCTCGACGCCGCGGTCGCTGCGGCCCGCGCGGCACAGCCC
Source organism: Microbacterium ulmi (assembly GCF_011759705.1). Lineage (GTDB taxonomy): Bacteria > Actinomycetota > Actinomycetes > Actinomycetales > Microbacteriaceae > Microbacterium > Microbacterium ulmi. The sequence continues at coordinate 2,010,928 of NZ_JAAOZF010000001.1, forward strand.
GCGTGGAACGCACTCGGGCACGCCGAGCGTTCGCGCATCCTCAACGAGATCGCGGACGACATCGAGGCCGACGCCGAAGAGCTCGCCGTCCTCCTCTCGCGCGAGCAGGGCAAGCCCCTCGACGGACCCAACGCGCGCTTCGAGGTCGGCGCGTGCGGCGTGTGGCTCCGCAACGCCGCCGACACCGTCCTCGAGCCCGAGGTCGTCTTCGAGGCGGGTGGCCAGCGCGCCGAGCTGCACTACGACGCGCTCGGCGTCGTGGGCGCCATCGGCCCGTGGAACTGGCCCATGATGATCGCCGTCTGGCAGATCGCGCCGTCGCTGCGCATGGGCAACGCGGTCGTCGTCAAGCCCAGCGAGTACACGCCGCTGTCGGTGCTCGCCCTCGTCGAGGTGTTCAACCGGCACCTGCCCGACGGCGTCCTCACGGCGATCTCGGGCGACCGCGAGGTCGGCGCCGCGATCGCCGGGCACTCCGGCTTCGACAAGATCATGTTCACGGGGTCGACGGCGACGGGGCGCAGGATCGTCGAGTCGTCGGCGAGCAACCTCGCGCGCCTCACGCTCGAGCTCGGCGGCAACGACGCCGGCATCGTGCTTCCGGGGACGGATGTCGCGGCCGTCGCCGAGACGCTGTTCTGGGGCATCTTCCTCAACACGGGCCAGACGTGCGCCGCGCTCAAGCGCCTCTATGTGCACGAGTCGCAGTACGAAGAGGTCGTCGAGACCCTCGCGCGCCTCGCGCAGGCGATGCCGATGGGACGCGGGCTGGACGCCGGGAACGTCCTCGGACCGCTGCAGAACGAGAAGCAGTTCGCCATCGTGAAGGGACTCGTCGACGACGCCCGCGCCCGCGGCGCACGCATCGTGACGGGCGGCGAGGCGGCCCCCGAGCTCGGCCCGCTGTTCTACCGCACGACGGTCGTCGCCGACATCGAGGACGGCGCGCCCCTCGTCGACGAGGAGCAGTTCGGCCCCGTCATCCCCGTCATCCGTTACACCGATGTCGACGACGCGGTCCGCCGTGCCAACGCGTCGGCGCAGGGACTCGGCGCGTCGGTGTGGGGCAGCGACGTCGACGCCGCCGTCGAGGTCGCCAGGCGCATCGAGGCGGGAACCGTATGGATCAACAACCACGGCGCCATCAACCCGTTCGTTCCGTTCGGCGGCACGAAGGCGTCGGGGTACGGCCACGAGTTCGGCGTGCACGGCCTGAAGGCCGTCGCCTCTCCCAAGGTCATCGCCCGCTGACCACGCGCGGGCGACCGATCCCGATCCGGCGGCCGCCCGCATCCCCCCACGCACACCCGTTCCAGAAAGGGGCTCGTCATGAGCCAGACCCAAGCCGCGCCGCGCGAAGAAGCGCCGGCGCGCGGACTCACGGGGTCGCTCGGCGCGACCGCCATCGTCTTCATGGTGGTCGCGGCGGCGTCGCCGCTGACCGTCGTCGGCGGCGCCACGCCGCTCGGCATCCTCATCGGCAACGGCGTCGGCTTCCCGTCGCTGTACGCCGTCGCAGCGGTCGTCCTGCTGCTGTTCGCCGTCGGCCTCGCGACGATGGCCCGCCACGTCCCGCGCCCCGGCGCGTTCTTCACGTACGTCGGGTACGGGTTCGGACGCGGCGCGGGCCTGGCCGCCGCGTGGATCGCGATGCTCACCTACACGGTCGTGCAGCTCGCCGTGTACGGCTACCTCGGCTACATCCTGAGCGTCACGGTCGCCGGCGTCGGCGGGCCGTCGCTCGCGTGGTGGCTCTACGCGCTCGCCGTCGTCGCGATCGTGGGTATCCTCGGCTATCGCCACATCGATCTCTCCAGCAAGGTGCTCGGCGTGCTCCTGGTGGCCGAGGTCGCGATCGTGCTCGTGCTCGTCGCCGCCGTCACGTTCTCGGGCGGCGCGGAGGGTCTGAGCGCCGCGCCGTTCCTGCCCGAGAACATCGTCAGCGGCTCGCCCGGCGTCGGCCTGACGTTCGCGATCGCGGCGTTCATCGGCTTCGAGGCGACCGCGATCTTCCGCGACGAGGCCCGCGACCCCGACAGGACGATCCCGCGCGCGACCTACACGGCCGTCGTCGGCATCGGCGTCTTCTACACGCTCGCGTCGTGGGCCATGGTCATGGCGTGGGGCCCGAACGGCGTCATGGATGCCGCCTCCCAGGATCCGGGGACGCTGCTCCTGCGCACCGTCGCACGCTACCTGGGCACGGTCGGCGAGGTGACGATCAACGTGCTGCTCATCACGTCGCTGTTCGCGTGCGTGCTGTCGTTCCACAACGTCATCACGCGGTACCAGCACTCGATGGCGAACGCGGGCGTGCTCCCGGCCCGCCTCGCGACGGTGCACGCGGCACACCGCTCGCCGCACGCGGCGTCGATCGTGCAGACGGTCACGGCCGCCGTGCTCCTGGCGGCCTTCGCGCTGCTGCAGCTGGACCCCGTGCTGCAGGTGTTCACATGGTTCTCGGGCGTCGCGACTCTCTCGGTCGTGCTGCTCATGGCGGTCGCATCGGGCGCCGTCATCGCGTACTTCCTGCGCACCCGGAAGGACCGCCGCCTCTGGCACACGCTCGTCGCGCCGGCTCTGGGCCTTCTCGGGCTCGTCGGAATCGGCATCCTCATCGTCGCGTACTATCCGATGCTCGTTGGCGACGTGGATGCCGAGGGCAACCCCGTCTTCGGCACCGTCAGCTGGATCCTGATCGCGCTCATCGTCGCGTTCCCGGTGGGGGGCGCCGTGCAGGCCGCGTGGATCAGGGCGCGCCGCCCTGCGGCGTACGCCAAGCTCACCGACGCGATCGCCTCGTGACCGATGCCGCAGGCGATGCCGGCATCATGCGGGGCCGAGGCGCCCGAGGAAGAGCTCGAGCTCGGCGAGCTGACGCTCGGCGTCCGTCTCGTCGGGAGTGAGGCACGCGAGGGCCTGAAGGCCCATGAGCAGCGAGAGGAGGGCGTCGGCGGTCGCCGTGACGTCGAGCCCGTCATCGACGTCGCCGTCGCCCTTCGCCTCGTCGAGTCGCTGCGAGATCTCCGCCCGCCAGATGGCCATCAGGTCGGCGAAGAGCTCGGCGGTCTCAGGCGACGTGAGGGCGGACGCCCAGAACGTCAGCACGATCCGCGCCTCCATCCTCCGCAGCTCGTCGAGGGGCATGATCTCGTGACACAGTGTGCGCAGCCCGGACAGGCCGTGCCGAACGGGCGCGACCGCGTCCGCGCGGCGGTTGGTCTCGTCGAACGCGTAGGTGAGCGCCGCGCGCAGGACGGCCGCCTTGTTCGGGAAGTAGTAGAGCAGCACGCCGTTGGCGCGGCCCGTCACCTCTGCGATCCGCCGCGTCGTGGCAGCGCCGATCCCCTCCTCGGCGATGATGCGCCATGTGGCGCGGATGATCTCGTCACGACGGCGATCGTGGTCCACCACCTTCGGCATCGGACCCCCTCCGCCCGCTCGGGCGAGCGTGGCGTTTCGACTGTAACCGGCGGCGCGCTCGCGGCGGCGACGCGTCCGAGCCGAGCCCGCCCCGCTGTGACATGCGCGTAACGCGATCGTCACACGTAGTTGTACAAGCGTACGAAATACTCATCTCACGAACGGGCCGGGCGATCGGCCCGACATCCCTGACACCTCGGAGGAATCGCAATGACATCATCCGGTCCTGATCTCATCGTCACGGGCGGTCGCGTCTACACGGCGACGGCCGAGAGGCCGTGGGCCGAGGCGTTCGCCGTCAGCGGCGGACGCATCCTCGCGGTCGGCGACGCCGACGACATCCTGCCGCTCGCGGGCGCCGGCACCGAGATCCTCGACGTCAACGGTCTTCTCGTCATGCCGGGCCTCACCGACGTGCACATCCACCTCGGGCTCGGCGGCAGCCAGGCGGCCTGGGAGCTTCCCATCCTCCCGACCGACGAGGCCGAGGAGATCTACGAGAAGGTCTCCGACTGGGCGCAGCGCCTGGGACCGGACGAATGGATCGTCGGCGGGATCGTCGGCAGCACGACGATGGACGCGATCATGACGACCGACGCGCTCGCCCGCCTCGACGAGGCGAGCGGGGGTCGCCCGCTCATGCTCCGCGACGACTCGATGCACAACCGCTGGGTGAACTCCCGCGCCCTCGAGCTGATGGGCGTGACCGGCGACACCCCCGACCCCAGCGGGGGAACCTTCGTGCGCGACGCGCGGGGCAAGCTCACGGGAGTCCTCCACGAGATCACCTCGGCGCGTGCCGAGGCGGCCGTCGCGGCGTCCCTCACGGATCCCCGTGCCCGGCACCGCGTGTCCTACAAGAAGGCCGTCGAGATCATCAACTCGTACGGCATCACGGCGGTTCAGGATGCCGCCACGATGAAGCACGGATGGCTCGCCCTGTCCGATCTGGACGCGGCGGGCGAGCTCTCGTCGTGGGTCGTCGGCTCCATGCCCAACCGGCCCTTCCTCGAGGAGGGGGAGTACGGCGAGGAGCTGTACCCCAGCGGCCTCGCCGCGCGCACCACCCACGTGCGCCCCGACTTCATCAAGTTCGTGCTCGACGGAGTGCCCATGACCCGCACCTCCGCGATGCTTCACCCGTACGTCTGCCATCAGGGCGAAGACCCGCAGTTCCACGGGGACGCCTACTGGACGAAAGAGGAGCTGCTCGCCGGGATCGAGTACTGCTACGACCACGGATTCGGCGGCAAGCTCCACGCGACGGGGGACGCCTCCGTCCGGATGGTGCTGGATGCCGTCGAAGACGTGCGCCGGCGCCGTGGACCCGGCCCGATCTTCCAGATCGCGCACGTCGAGTTCATCGACGACAGCGACATCCCGCGGTTCGCAGAGCTGGAGGTCGTCCCCGACGCGTCGCCCTACATCTGGTATCCGGGCGTCATCCAGGAGAGCATCCAGAACCAGATCCCGGCCGAGACGGTCATGTCCAGCTGGCCGACGAAGAGCCTGCTCGACTCGGGCGCGCTCCTGTCGGCCGGATCGGACTGGCCGTGCGTCCTCCCGACGCCCGACCCCTGGCTGGCGATCGAGACGCTCGTGACGAGGGCCAACGTCGATCCCGCGGTGCCGGGCGAGCTCAACCCCTCGCAGCGGCTCGGCGTCGAGGAGGCCGTCGTCGCGTTCACGCGAAACCCCGCGAAGGCCATGGGTCTCGCGGAGGAGACCGGCACGATCGCGCCCGGCCTGTCTGCCGAGTTCATCGTGCTCGATCGCGACATCTTCGCGATCGACCCTCGCAGCATCCACAGCACGCGCGTGCTCGCGACCTACTTCGAGGGCGTCCGCGTCTTCGAGGCGGCCGAGTCGTCCGAAGACGACGTGCGCGTGCCTTCGCCGGCGGCTCTCGCCGGACTTCAGAAGGAGACAGCATGACCACCCCCGTCACCATCGCCCCCGCACCGCACGCGCACGCCGTGCCGGAGCATCCCCTCGCCTCGCTCACGGCCGCTGAGATCGACGCGATCCGCGGCATCGTGAACGCTCGTCCCGAAGCCGCCGAGACGATCCGCTACGTCTACGTCGGACTCGAGGAGCCCGCCAAGGGAGAGATCCTCGCGTGGCAGGACGGCGGCGCGCTGCCGGCGCGCCGTGCGCGCGTGCAGCTGCTCGACATGGCGAGCGGGGCCTCGACCGACCTCATCGTCGACCTCGACGGCGGTGTCATCGAGAGCGAGACGGCGATCGACACGTCGATCGCGCAGCTGCCGATCCTGGATGCCGAGTTCGAGGCCGTCGCCGAGATCGCGAACGCCGACGAGGGCTGGGTCGCCGCGCTCGCCGCGCGCGGGCTCACGGTCGACGACGTCGTGCTCGTGCCCCTGTCGGCGGGCGACTACGGGCATCCCGACGAGAAGGGGCGCCGGATCCTGCGCACCTTCGCGTTCCGACAGGACCACCCGAAAGACCACCCCTGGGCGCATCCCGTCGACGGCCTCACGGCCTACATCGACCTGACGGCTCGCACCGTGCTGCGGATCGTCGAGACCCCGGGATTCACGGTGCCGGAGACGAGCGGCAACTTCGACGACCCGCAGCTGCAGGGTCCTCCGCTGGAGGGGCTGAAGCCGATCGTGATCTCGCAGCCGGAGGGGTCGAGCTTCACGGTCGATGGGGAGCGGGTGCGGTGGGGGAAGTGGGATCTGCGGGCAGGGTTCGACACGCGTGAGGGTCTGATCCTGCGGCAGCTGTCGTTCGACGGGCGGCCGGTGATGTACCGGGGGTCGATCAGCGAGATGGTGGTGCCCTACGCCGACCCGTCGCCGAACCGGTTCTGGCAGAACTACTTCGACACCGGCGAGTACCTGTTCGGCCGGTACACGAACGAGCTGGAGCTGGGCTGCGACTGCGTCGGCGACATCACCTACCTCGACGCGACCCTCGCCGACGAGCTGGGGATGCCGCGCACGGTGCGCAACGGGATCTGCATGCACGAGGAGGACTTCGGGTCGCTGTGGAAGCACACCGACCTGTTCACCGGGTCCGCCGAGGTGCGCCGTCAGCGGCGCCTCGTGATCTCGTTCTTCACGACCGTCGGAAACTACGACTACGGCTTCTTCTGGTACCTGTACCTGGACGGCACGATCGAGTGCGAGGCCAAGCTCACCGGTGTGCTGTTCACCTCCGCCTACCCGGGCGCGCAGGACGACGGCACCCCGTACCCGTACGCGTCCGAGGTCGCCCCCGGGCTGGGCGCCCCGTACCACCAGCACCTGTTCTCCGCCCGCCTGGACATGACGGTCGACGGCGTCGCGAACGTCGTCAACGAGATCGACGCCGTCCGGCTGCCGATCTCCGAAGCCAACCCGTACGGCAACGCGTTCACCGCACAGGTCACCCCGATCGTCTCCGAGCTCGAGTCCGGCCGCGTCGCCGACGGCGCCCGCAACCGGGTGTGGCAGATCGCGTCGACGGAGAGGACCACCGAGCGCGGCCAGCCCACCTCCTACGTGCTGTACCCGACCGAGACGCCGGTGCTCCTGGCAGCCGACGAGTCGTCGATCGCCTCCCGCGCCGCGTTCGCGACGAAGAACCTGTTCGTCACGAAATACGATCCCGCCGAACGCTACGCCGCCGGCGACCTCGTCAACCAGCACCCCGGCGGCGCCGGCATCCCCGAGTTCATCGCAGGCGACGAACCCCTCGTCGGCGAGGATCTCGTGCTCTGGCACACCTTCGGCCTGACCCACTTCCCCCGCAACGAGGACTGGCCCGTCATGCCCATGGACTACGCCAGATTCACCCTCAAGCCTTACAACTTCTTCGAACGCAACCCCACCCTCGACATCCCCGCACCCGCCACGAGCCACTGCGCATCGTCCGCGACCGCCGCGCACGGGGCGGAGCACGGCTGCCACTGCTGACGTGGCTCACCTCCTCCACCTCGCGGCCCTCGTGCCCGCCGTCGTCGGGCTCTGCTGCCTTGCAGCAGAGCCCGACGACGGCGTGCGCGGGCGGCCGAGGTCGCGGCATCCGTCCTCATGCTCGTCGCGATGACGGATGCCGCGGTGTCCCGATTCATGCCGACCGCGGCATGGGTCGGACTGCTCCTCGCCGGCGGCGTCGCGATCGCGATCGCACACCGGATACGGCGCGGGCGCGGGGTGACGGAGACGGCCGTCATGACGGCCCACACGGCCCTCGGGATGGTCGTCATGGCCGGGCTGCTCGCGGGGATGACGGCCCCGGCCGCCACGGTCGCGTCCGACGGCCACGCTCATGGCGGGGCAGGGCTGGGCCCGATCTGCGCCGTGGCCGCCGTCGCGTACGCGGCGGGCTCGGCGGCCGCGGCGCGGCGGGCGTGCGCGAGAGGGGACCGCCTGCAGTACGCGGCGATGGGCGTCGCGACCCTCGCGATGGGAGCGGCGGCGCTGGTCTGACCGTGGCGCAGCGCGCCGGAGCCGTCAGCCGCCCGCGGCGAGCGTCACGATCGTGTCGTTGACGGTCGCGGCATCCTGGTCCCACAGACCGACGAACGCGTCCGCGAGCGTCGCCTCGAGGCCGGCGAGCGCCGACACGCGGAAGACGACGGATGCCGCGCGCAGCGGCTCGCCGGCATCCCGCGCCGCCTTCGCGAACCCCTGCGCGACGGCGCGCGTCCACGCCTCGCTCGCCGCTTTCACGGCCGCGTAGTTCGCGCCGCCCGCGAGAGGACGCGCGACCGCCGTCGACGACACGATCGCGCAGCGCGCGGCATCCGACGCTCGCAGATCCGCGTCGAACGCGCGGCTGACGTGCCGCAGGGCCGTGAGCGAGCCCTCCAGGAAGCGGAAGTCGTCGTCGCTCTGCCCCGCCAGCCCCCCGCCGCCGCGCCAGCCGCCGACGAGGTGCAGGATGCCGTCGATCGACCCGGCTTCCGCGTGCACGCGCTCGGCGAGCCGCGCGACCTCTCCCTCGTCGCCGAGATCGCACGCGAGCACCCGCGCCCCCGCGGGCTCGGCGTGCTCGACACGCTGCGACCCGGCGGCGTCCGGCGACGCATCCTGCACGCCCGCCGTCGCGGCGAGGGCGGCGAGCTTCGCGGGGTCGCGTCCCACAGCGATGACGAGGGCGCCCGCCGAGACCAGGGCACGGGTCGCCGCGAGCCCGGACGCGCTCGTCGCCCCCGCGATGAGCACGGTGCGGCCACGCAGCGATGTCGTCATGCCTTCATCCTCGCAGGGGTTCCGTATGTCGGTGGGGGCGATTAGCCTCGCGAAATGGCGCAAGACACCGATTCGTCGGGCTCGGAGCCGCGCGCGGTGCTCGCACCGCCCGGAGGCATGCGCATCTTCGTGCAGGTGCTCGTCAACACGGCCGCCGCCAACATCACCACGAGCTTCCTCTGGTTCGCGCTCACGTTCTGGGCCTACCTCGAGACGCGGTCGGTCCTCGCGACGGGGGTCATCGGTGGCGCGTACATGCTCCTGATCGCCCTGTTCGGGATGCTGTTCGGCACGGTCGTCGACAGGCACCGCAAGCACCGCGTCATGGTGCTGTCGGCCGTCGTGACGCTCGTCGCGTTCCTCGTCGCCGGCGCTCTGTTCGTCGCGATCGGAGAGCCGGGCCTCATCGATCTCGGTGCGCCGTGGTTCTGGGTGTTCTCCGCGATCATCCTGCTCGGCGCCGTCGTCGAGAACCTGCGCAGCATCGCGCTGTCGACGACCGTGACGCTGCTCGTGCCGGTCGAGCGGCACGCCAACGCGAACGGGCTCGTCGGAACCGTGCAGGGCATCGCGTTCATGGTCACGAGCATCTTCAGCGGCCTCGCGATCGGCCTGCTCGGCATGGGGTGGACCCTCGTCATCGCACTCGTGCTGACGGCGGCGGCTCTCGTGCACCTCCTGTTCATCCGCATCCCCGAGGCAGAGCCCGCGGCCGCGGGGGAGAGGATGCCTCTCATCGACCTCCACGGCAGCATCCGTGCCGTCGCCGCCGTGTCGGGGCTGTTCGCGCTCATCGTCTTCTCGACGCTCAACAACCTCATCGGCGGCGTCTACATGGCGCTCATGGATCCGTACGGTCTGACCCTGTTCCCCGTCGAGTGGTGGGGAGTCGTGCTCGGCGTCACGGCGACGGGGTTCATCATCGGCGGCGCGCTCGTGGCGAGATTCGGCCTGGGCCGCAACCCCATCCGCACGATGCTGCTGTTCGTCGCCGGGATGGGCCTGCTCGGGAGCCTCTTCACGATCCGGGAGTGGTGGTGGCTGTACGCGCTCGGCATCTGGCTCTACATGTGCATCATCCCCGTCGTCGAGGCGGCGGAGCAGACCGTCATCCAGAAGGTCGTGCCGTACGCGACGCAGGGGCGCGTCTTCGGGTTCGCGCAGGCGTTCGAGGCGGCGGCCGCGCCGATCACGGCGTTCCTCATCGCGCCGATCGCGCAGTTCTGGATCATTCCGTACATGAGCTCCGACGCGGGGCAGCGGACGTGGGGATGGCTCCTCGGCGAGGGCGAGGCCCGCGGCATCGCGCTCGTCTTCCTCGTGTCGGGGCTCGTGATGGTGGTGTTCGCGATCCTCGCCTTCACGACGCGCTCGTACCGCATCCTGTCGAAGGAGTACGAGGTGGCAGCGCCGCCGGCAGGAGCCGAAGCGGCCGGCGTCGACGCGTCAGTCGGCTCCGCGGATGCCTGACGTCGACTCGATGACGGGGCGCATCTTCTTCTCGAGCGCCTCGTAGAACATCGACAGCGGGAACTCGTCGTCGAGCACGGCATCCGTGTACCCCTTCGGGGGGCCCGCGAGGATGTCGTCCGACAGACCCCGTGCCCACGCCGATGCCGGGTGCGGTGTCAGCGTCGCGCGCACGAGGTCGTACGCCGCGAGCCAGTGCGCGACCTTCGGCCGGTCGATGGATCGCCGGTACAGCTCGTCGATGGCATCGCCCAGCGCGACGACCGCGGCGGGAACCTCGGCCCAGTCGAACGCGAGCGCCGTGTCGGTCCAGTGCAGCACGCCGCGCTGGTGCAGCCACGCGAACAGCAGCTGCCCGCCGAGCCCGTCGTAGTTGCGCACGCGCGAGCCCGTGATCGCGAATCGGAAGATCCGGTCGAAGATCACCGCGTACTGCACGAGGTGCGCGTGCTCGAGCATCTCTGCCTCGACGGGGGACAGGTCCTCGCGTGCGCGCAGGCGCCGCTCGATCGCGACGCATTCGCGGAATGCCGTGAGATCGCACCGCAGCTCTTCGAGCGAGTACAGGAAGTACGGCATCCGCTGCTTGATCATGAACGGGTCGAAGGGCAGGTCGCCGCGCATGTGCGTGCGGTCGTGGACGATGTCCCACATGACGAAGGTCTGCTCGGCGAGCGACTGGTCGTCGAGCATCCGCGCCGCCTCCGGGGGAAGGTCGAGCTTCGTGATCCCGGATGCCGCGCGCACGACACGCCGGTAGCGCGCGGCCTCGCGGTCCTGGAAGATCGCCCCCCACGTGAACGGCGGGATCTCGCGCATCGCGACCGTCTCGGGGAACAGCACGGCCGAGTTCGTGTCGTACCCGGGCGTGAAGTCGACGAGCCGCAGCGAGACGAACAGCCGGTTCGTGTACTCCGTCTCCAGCTGCGCGACGAAGTCGGGCCAGATCACCTCGACGATGAGCGCCTCGACGAACCGGTTCCGCGATCCGTTCTGGGTGTACATCGGGAACACGACGAGGTGACGGATGCCGTCGACCCGGTGCAGCTGCGGCTGGAAGGCGACGAGGGACTCCAGGAAGTCCGGGATGCCGAAGCCGCTGTCCGCCCAGCGCTCGAAGTCGTGCATGCTCGCCGCGAGGTACTCGGCGTCGTGCGGGAACAGCGGCGCGAGCGCGCGGATCGACTCGACGATCGCCTGCACGTACGCGCGCGCGTCGCCGCGGTCCTCCTGGTCGGGCACCGACCCGTCCTGCGCCTGCAGCTGCTGCAGGCTGGTCGCGGCATCCTTCAGCGCGAGCCAGGCGGAGGACTCCTCGACGCGAGTCCCGTCCTCGACGACCTCGGGCTCGCCGACGACGGCCGTGCGGGTGTGCGTGGGGACCGTGGACATGGGACCTCCGATCTTCGAAGAGAGTCGTGTTTCACAGGAGGATTTCCGGCGGATGCGGGATCCTGCCGGTATTCTTCCACTCATGGAGGATGCTGTCGACCTTCGCATCGTCGAGGAGATCTCCCGCGACGCGCGCGCGACGCTGGCGCAGCTGTCGGAGCGGATCGGGCTCTCGGCGTCGGCCGTGCAGTCGCGGCTGCGACGGCTCGAGGCGCGCGGGGTCATCGAGGGCTACCGGCCGATCCTCAACGCCGATGCGCTCGGCAAGCCCCTCTCGGCGTTCGTCGAGATCACCCCCCTCGACCCGGCCCAGCCCGATGACGCCCCGGAGCTGCTCGCACACCTCGACGCGATCGAGGCGTGTCACTCGATCGCGGGGGACGCGAGCTACATCCTGTTCGTGCGGGTCGCGACGCCGCGCGATCTCGAAGCGCTCATCCGCGACATCCGCTCGGCCGCATCGGTCAACACGCGCACGACGGTCGTGCTGCAGACGTTCTTCGAGAACCGCCCGATCGTCCCCGCGCGTCTGCGCGAGGCTCTCTCGCCCTGACCCGCCGGCGGTCCCCGCTCACGGCCCTGCCGTCCGGCCCGGCGGCTCGTCCCGCGCCGGCGGTGCGACGCGGGCGAACGGCTGGGGCAGCTCGAGCGTGCGCGACGCATCCCAGGGCTCCGCCCAGCCGAGCCTGTCGAGGAGGACGTCCAGCACGATCGCCGTGAAACCCCACAGCAGCTGCTCCGTGCCGTCGACCTCGAGCAGCCACGCGGGCCCGCGCCACGTCTGTCCGTCGCGCTGCAGCAACGTCGTGTAGCGGTGCTCCGGCGAGACCAGGCGGGCGACGGGGGTGCGGAACACGACTTCGGACTCCGCGGCGTCCAGCGCCCGGACGGGGCTCGGATGCGACCACCATGCCAGCACGGGCGTCACGACGTGGAACGAGTATGGCAGCGGGAGCGGGCGCAGCATCCCGAGCACCTCGACGCCGGCGGGGTCGAGACCCGTCTCCTCCTGTGCCTCGCGCAGGGCGGTGTCGACGAGGTCGCGATCGGCGGGCTCGCGGCGCCCGCCGGGGAATGCGACCTGCCCCGCATGCGACCGCAGCGTCGCGGCGCGCGCGAGCAGCAGGACGTCGAGGTCGAGCGGACCCCGCGCGACACCATCCGCGCGATCCCCGAACAGCACGAGGACGGCGGCTTCGCGCGCGGCCTCGGTCGACGTCTCCGGCCAGGCCGCGAGCAGGTCGGCATCGGCGGCGACCGCCGCCAGCTGTTCGCGAGCGGACACGGCAGGAGTGCTCACCGGCCGAGCGTATCCCGAACGGCGCCGCCGGCGGGCCGTCTCGGCGCTCACTCCAGCGCCGACAGCGCCGCGTCGTAGATCTCCGCCGCCTGCGCGACCTCGGCATCCGTCACGACGCACGGCGGCACGACGTGGACGCGGTTGTCCTGCACGAACGGCAGCAGCCCCCGAGAGGTGAGCCCGCGCTTGAGCCGGCCCATCGACGCCGGAGGGAGGGGCTCGCGCGACGCGCGGTCGGCGACGAGCTCCATCGCCCAGAAGACGCCCTCTCCGCGCACTTCGCCGATGAGGGGATGCCGTTCGGCGAGCTCGCGCAGCGCGGGGCCGATCGCCTCCTCGCCGATGCGCCGCGCGTTCTCGACGATGCCCTCGGACTGCATCGCGTCGAGTGCGCCGATGATGGATGCCGCGGCCAGCGGATGCCCGCTGTAGGTGAGCCCGCCGGGGAAGACGCGATCGTCGAAGGTCGCCGCGACGGCATCCGAGATGATGACCCCGCCGACCGGCACGTAGCCGGAGTTGACGCCCTTCGCGAAGGTGATGAGGTCGGGCACGACGTCGTAGCCCTCGAACGCGAACCAGCGGCCCGTGCGGCCGAAGCCGGCCATGACCTCGTCGAGGATCAGCAGGATGCCGTAGCGGTCGGCGATCTCGCGCACTCCCGCGAGGTAGCCCGGGGGCGGGATCAGGATGCCGGCCGTCCCGGGGACGGATTCGAGCAGGAGCGCCGCGATCCCGTCGGGGCCCTCGGACTGGATGACCCGTTCGAGATGGCGCAGGGCCCGCTCGCTCTCCTGCTCAGGGCTCGTCGCCCAGAACTCGCTGCGGTACAGGTACGGGCCGAAGAAGTGCACGTGCCCGCGCGCGTACTCGTTCGGCATCCGGCGCCAGTCGCCCGTCGCGACGATCGCGGCGCCCGTGTTGCCGTGGTACGAGCGGTACGTCGACAGGATCTTGTCGCGGCCCGTGTGGAGGCGTGCCATGCGGATCGCGTTCTCGATCGCGTCGGCTCCGCCGTTGGTGAAGAAGACCTTCGAGAACCCGGAGGGCGCGCGCTCGACGATCCGTCGCGCCGCTTCGCCGCGTGCGAGGTTCGCCGTCGCGGGGCCGATCGTCGCGAGGATCTCGGCCTGGTCGCGGATCGCCTTGACCACGGCAGGATGCTGATGCCCGATGTTGACGTTGACGAGCTGGCTCGAGAAGTCGAGCATCCGGTTGCCGGCGTGATCCCACACGACGGCCCCCGAACCGCCCGCGATGACGGGGAGATCGAGCCCCGCCTGCGCCGACCACGAGTGGAACACGTGCTCGAGGTCGAGGGCCTTCGTCAGCGCGTCGAGGTCGTCGGTCATGGTGCGATCCTTACAGGTCCGGGGATCCCCTGGAAGAGCGGGCGGCCCGCCGGCCGGCCGCGGCGGCTCCCGGTCGCTCACGTCGTGCGCCGGAACGGCGCGAGCGTCGCGCGCACCTCGTCGGCCGCGCCCCAGTCGTCGGCGTACTGCGCGTCGACCGCCAGGTGCTGGCGGAGCTGGAGGATCGGCTGCCCGAGCTGCTCCCCGACAGGCCCGCGTGCCTCACGCCAGCCGGTTGTCGCGATGCCAGCCGAACCGGGAGTGGACCGTGCTCGTGTGGAGGTGCGCGAGCGCGCGCGCCAGCCGTTCCCAGAACGACTCGGAGCTCGGCCTCGGCCCCAGCATCGAGAGCACGAGAAGATCCTGCCCCGCGAAGAGCACGTCGGGCGTCACGACTCCGCCGAGCGTGCGCAGGGCGGTCAGGCCCTCGGCCTCCGCCGCGAACGCGTCGTCCGAAGGCGGGTCCGCGAAGGCCTTGACGAACATCGACGAGCCGTCGGCACGACGTGCGACTCCTGCCGTCGCCGCGAACCCGCCTGCCGCCGGCTCGACCGACACGACGTCTGTCATGCCCGCCGCCGGCAGCCGCTCGGGCAGCGACACACCGCGAGCGTCACGGGATCGCTCACGACTTCGCCGTCGTGTGCTCGCCCAGCGCGGGGATGACGGTCTCGCCGTACACCCGCAGGGTCTCCTCCTTGCTGTCGTGCTGGAGGTAGCCCGCGAACTGCGTGACGCCGAGCTCGCGCAGCTGCTCGAGCTTGGCGATGTGCTCGTGGGCGGGTCCGAGGATGCAGAACCTGTCGACGATCTCGTCGGGGACGAAGTCGACGTGATCGTTCTCGGCTCGGCCGTGCGTGTTGTAGTCGTAGCCCGTGCGGCCCGCGATGTAGTCGGTGAGTGCGGCGGGAACGGCATCCCCGCCGTACTTCGCGACGATGTCGGCGACGTGGTTTCCCACCATGCCCCCGAACCAGCGGCACTGGTCGCGCATGTGCGGCCAGTCGTCGCCGATGTACATGGGGGCTGCGACGCAGAACGCGAGCGAGTCGGGGTCGCGGCCGGCCGCCGCCGCGGCATCCTTCACGGTGCGGATCATCCACGCCGCGATGTCGACGTCGGCGAGCTGCAGGATGTACCCGTCCCCGACCTCTCCCGCGAGCCTCAGCGCCTGAGGCCCGTACGCTGCGACCCACACGTCGAGCGTCGACCCGCGGCTCCACGGGAACTGCAGCGTCGCGCCCTTGTGCTGCACGGGCCGCGAGTTCGCGAGCTCGCGGATGACGTGGATCGACTCGCGCAGCTCGGCCAGCGACACGGGCGAGCCGTTCGTGACGCGCACGGCGGAGTCGCCCCGTCCGATGCCGCAGATCGTGCGGTTGCCGTACAGCTCGTTGAGCGTCGCGAAGACGGATGCCGTGACCGTCCACTCCCGCGTCGCAGGGTTCGTCACGAACGGGCCGACGGTCACCCGACGCGTCTCTGCGAGGATCGCGGAGTGGATGACGTACGGCTCCTCCCACAGCAGGTGCGAGTCGAAGGTCCACACGTGGCTGAAACCGTGCGCCTCCGCGAGCTTCGCGAGCTGGATCGTCCGCGTCGCGGGCGGATTGGTCTGCAGGACGACGCCGAAGTCCACGGCTACACCAGGTACTGCGAGAGGCCGCGCCTGAGGAAGCGGCCGTCGCCCTTCGAGCCGAGGTATCGCCCGGCGTCCACGATCACGCGACCGCGTGAGACGACCGTGTCGACGTGCCCGTCGATCTCGAATCCCTCCCAGGCGGAGTGGTCCATATTCATGTGATGCGTCCTGCCGTCGCCGTAGCCGATCGAGGTGTGCCCGCTCGGGTCGTAGACGACGGCATCCCCGTCGGCGCCCGGCTGGATCACGCCCTTGCGGCCGTACAGCCCGAACATGCGCGCGGGCGTCGTGCTCGTGAGCTCGACCCAGCGCTCGAGCGTGATCCTCCCCGTCACGACGCCCTGGTACATGAGATCCATGCGGTGCTCGACAGACCCGATGCCGTTCGGGATCGCGCGGAAGTCGGCGAGGCCGAGGTCCTTCTGCCCCTTCATGCAGAACGGGCAGTGGTCGGTCGACACCATCTGCAGGTCGTTCGTGCGCAGGGCCTGCCACATATGGTCCTGATGTCCCTCGGCGCGCGAGCGCAGCGGCGTCGAGCACACCCACTTCGCCCCCTCGAACTGCCCCCACTCCGCGCTGAACGCGCCGAGCTGCTCCTCGAGCGACAGGTACAGATACTGCGGGCACGTCTCGCCGAACACGTTCCAGCCCTTGTCGCGCGCCGCCGCGAGCTGCTCGACGGCCTGCTTCGCGCTCACGTGCACGACGTACAGCGGCGCGCCCGTGAGGTTCGCGATCATGATGGCGCGGTGCGTCGCCTCCTCCTCGAGCTGCCACGCGCGCGCGACGCCGTGGTAGGAGGGCGCGATCTTGCCGGCGTCCGCGAGCTGGGCGGCGAGCACGTCGATCGCGGGCCCGTTCTCGGCGTGCATCATCGTGAGCAGGCCCGTCTCGGCCGACACCTGCATGGCCTTCAGCACCTGCGCGTCGTCGGAGTAGAAGACGCCCGGGTATGCCATGAACAGCTTGAAGCTCGAGATCCCCTCGTCGAGGAGTCCCCGCATCGCCGCGAGGGAGTCGTCGTCGATGCCGCCGATGATCTGGTGGAACCCGTAGTCGATCGCGCACTCGCCCTCGGCCTTCGCGTGCCACGCGGCGAGGCCGTCCTGCACGCGCTCGCCGTACCGCTGCACGGCGAAGTCGATGATGGTCGTCGTGCCGCCCCACGCGGCGGCGCGGGTGCCGGTCTCGAACGTGTCGCTCGCGTTCGTGCCGCCGAACGGCAGCTCCATGTGGGTGTGCGCGTCGATCCCGCCCGGGATGACGTACTTGCCCGTCGCGTCGACCACCGTGTCGACGGATGCCGCGAGATCGGTGCCGAGCAGCTGCGAGCCGGGCGCGAGCACCGCCGCGATCGTCGCGCCGTCGATGAGGACGTCGGCCTCGGCTCGGCCCGTCGCCGAGACGACGGTCCCGCCCGTGATGAGTGTCGTGCTCATGGCCGCCTCCTCTCCGCGGTCGCTGCGCGACCGCACCCGCTGCTGCGCACGCTCATGGGGCCGCGATCCTCCCATACGTGTCGGGCCGGCGATCGCGGTAGAACTGCCAGTCGTCGCGCATCTCGCGGACGAGGTCGAGGTCGAGGTCGCGCACGAGCAGCTCCTCGTGCGCGCTCGACCCGCGCTCGCCGACGACGTTCCCCCGCGGATCGATGACCTGGCTCGTGCCGTAGAACGTGACGGCCTCGTCGCCGTACTCGTTGTCCTCGCGTCCGACGCGATTGGGCTGCAGCACGAAGTAGCCGTTCGCGACGGCGGCCGCAGGCCCCTCGACCTCCCACAGGCGGTTCGACAGCCCCGGCTTGGTCGCGTTCGGGTTGAACACGACGTGCGCGCCGCCCAGGCCCAGCTCGCGCCATCCCTCCGGGAAGTGGCGGTCGTAGCAGATGTACATGCCGACCTTCCCGATCGCCGTCTCGAAGACGGGATACCCGAGGTTGCCGGGGCGGAAGTAGAACTTCTCCCAGAACTTGTCGAGGTGGGGCAGGTGGTTCTTGCGATACGTGCCGAGAACCGTCCCGTCGGAGTCCACGAGCACCGCCGTGTTGTAGTACACCCCGGTTTCGGCCTCCTCGTAGATCGGCAGCACGATGACCAGACCGAGCTCCTTCGCGACGGACGCGAACCGCTGCACGATGGGCCCGTCGGCCGGTTCGGCGAAGCGGTAGTACTTCTTGTCCTGCGTGATGCCGAAGTACGGCCCGTAGAACAGCTCCTGGAAGCACACGACCTGCGCGCCCTGGGCCGCGGCATCCCGTGCGAAGCCCTCGTGCTTGTCGAGCATCGACGCCTTGTCGCCCGTCCACGTCGTCTGGGAGATGGCTGCTCGTACCGTCGTCATGGTGCCTCCGTGTTCGGATTCCGGTCTCCCGCCATCGTCACGGGCCGAGGGGGACGCGTCAATGGGATGCCCGGATACATCGCGAGACGGATGCCGCGGCGACGGCGCCTACATCGCGGGACGGATGCCGCAGCCCGCGCCCTCCCGTAGCGTGAAGGCGTGTTCCGGCCGCTCAAGACGTACCAGCTCGTCGTCGACGTGGGCCTGGCGGCGCTGTTCGCGGCGATCGTGGTGCGGCCAGAGCTCGAGGCGGGGCGGATGGTCGCCTACAACGCGCTCGGAACGGCGCTGGTCGTCGTGCTGTTCTCGGCCGCTCTGGGCGTGCGCCGGCTCTCCCCGGGCCTTGCCCTCACCGTCGCGTGGGCGGGGGCTCTCGTGCAGATGGCGATGCTGCGGCCGCCCAGCATCACGGATCTCGCCATCTTCGGGGTCCTCTACGTGACGGCCGCATACGGATCGCGCCTCGTCTTCTGGCTCGGGTTCGCCTCCGCCGTGGTCGGGGCGGGCGTCATCGCGTTGTACGTCTTCGTCACGGGAGGGATCGGCCGCTCGCTGTCGCTGCAGTCGCTCTCGCTCGTCGCGGCGATCCTCGTGGCATCCCTGTTCGCGCTCCTGCTCTCGTGGACGACCGGCGCACTCGTGCGCACGGCGCTGCGCGCGCGAGAGAACCGCAGTGCGCAGCGGCAGGCCGAGGCCGAGACGATCGCCGAGCAGGAGCGCACGCGCATCGCCCGCGACATGCACGACGTCGTCGCGCATTCGCTCGCGGTCGTCATCGCCCAGGCCGACGGGGCGCGGTACGCCGCGGCATCCGACCCCGCGGCCGCGACGGAGGCTCTCGGCACGATCTCGTCGACCGCGCGGTCGGCGCTGGCCGACGTGAGGCTCCTGCTGACTCAGCTGCGGCACAGCCAGGCCGACGGGCCGCAGCCGACCCTGGCCGACCTCGAGCAGCTGTACGCCCAGGTGCGCGCCGCGGGCGTCGACCTCCGGGTCGACGTCGACCCCGCGCCGCTGGGCGAGCCGCCCGCGGCCGCGCAGCTGGCCGTGTACCGCATCCTGCAGGAGGCGCTCACGAACGCGCTGCGCCACGGCGACGGCGGGCCTGTCGACGTGTCGCTCGCGTGGCGTCCCGGACGCGTCGAGCTCGCCGTGCGCAACCGTGCGGCCGATGGCGAGCGCGCGATCTCGGGCGAGCGCGGACACGGGCTCATCGGCATGCGCGAGCGTGCACAGCTCGCAGGCGGACGGCTCGACGCGGGGCACGAGGGCGATCGGTTCGTCGTCCGCGCCGCGATCCCGCTCGGAGGTGCCGTGTGAGCGAGCCGCATGCACGGGGAAGCGGCCCGATCCGGGTCGTCCTCGTCGACGATCAGGCGCTCTTCCGCGCCGGCATCCGCATGCTCGTGTCGTCGCAGCCCGACCTCGACGTCGTCGGAGAGGCGTCCGACGGGCGCGAGGCGATCGAGGTCGTCCGGGCGACGACGCCCGACGTCGTCCTCATGGACATCCGGATGCCGGTGCTCGACGGGCTCGCCGCGACGGCGGAGCTGCTGCAGGATGCCGATCCTCCGCGGATCGTCATGCTCACGACGTTCGACCTCGACGAGGCCGCCGCCCGCGCGATCCGCCAGGGGGCGAGCGGGTTCCTCCTCAAGGACGCCGAACCCGAGCTGCTCCTCGCCGCCATCCGCACGGTGCACGCGGGATCGGCCGTCATCGCGGCCTCCGCCACACGCGACCTGTTCGCCCACTTCGCGGGACCCGTGTCGCAGCCCGTGCCGGCCGTGTACGGCGAGCTCACCGAGCGCGAGAGGGAGATCTTCGCGCTCGCCGCGAGGGGTCTGTCGAACGCCGAGATCGCCGCGCGCGAGTTCCTCTCCGAGGCGACCGTCAAGACGCACATCAGCCGCATCCTGACCAAGCTCGGCCTGCGCGACCGCGTGCAGCTCGTCGTGTTCGCGTTCGAGCACGGGCTCGCATGACCCCGGCGGCCCGGGTTCGCATGACTGCTCGTTCCGGCGACACGCCCGGGTGCGGCATCCTCTCCCGGCCTGTCGGGCGGGGGTCCAGTCCTGGGTGACGGCGGAATCATCCTCCGGATGTACGCGGATGGCACTCGCGGGCGACGCGGGGCGCCGCGCGGCGTTCGTACCGTCGAAGTCATGCAGATCTCATCGACCGACCTGGGCCTCGCGGCCCGGGTGCAGCACCTCACGAAGACCTACGGCTCCGGCGAAGGCGAGGTCCGCGCGCTCGACGGCGTCGGGGTCGGCATCCGCCGCGGGGAGTTCACCGCGATCATGGGCCCGTCGGGCTCGGGCAAGTCGACGCTCATGCACATCATGGCGGGCCTGGACACCCCTACGGGCGGACGCGCCTGGATCGGCGACACCGAGATCACGGAGCTCTCCGACCTCGAGCTCACGATCCTCCGGCGCCGCCGGGTCGGGTTCGTGTTCCAGGCGTTCAACCTCGTCCCGACCCTCGACGCGCTGAGCAACATCCTGCTCCCGTTCGACCTCGACGGGCGGCGCCCCACGGCGCTGGAGAGGGCGCGCATCGACGGGCTCGTCGAGTCCCTCGGACTCGGCCCGCGCCTGCGCCACCGTCCGCACGAGCTGTCGGGCGGGCAGCAGCAGCGCGTCGCGATCGCCCGTGCGCTCGCGACGTCGCCCGATCTCGTCTTCGCCGACGAGCCGACGGGAAACCTCGACTCCAGGACGGGCCGCGAAGTGCTCGCGCTGCTGCAGGCCGCGAGCCGCGACCACGGGCAGTCGATCGCGATGGTGACGCACGACCCGATCGCGGCGAGCCACGCCGACCGCGTCCTGTTCCTCGGAGACGGCAGGATCGTCGCCGACAAGCCCCGCCAGACGGCGGAGGAGCTGTCGGCCTTCATGCTCGCGACCGAGCTGGGCGCCGCGTCCACGGTCCCGGCGGTGACGGCGTGACCGCCGCGGCGGTGGACGTCCGGATGCCGCGGCCCGCGGCATCCGGTGCCCTCTCGTGTCTGCGCGAGCGCGGCATGGGCGCGTCGGTGCTCGTCGCGGCCATCTCGAGCGCGTTCGGCGTCGTCCTCATCTCGGCGACCGGCTACATCGCCGCGATGCTGCGCGCCGACCCGTACATCGGCGACAGCGAGACCCTCGCGTTCGTGCTGAGCTTCCTGACGCTGCTGCTCGTCGGCGTCGCGGTGTACGTCGCGTCGATCGTGACGGCCAACACGTTCTCGACGATCGTCGCGGGTCGCACGCGGCGCATCGCGCTCCTGCGTCTGATCGGCGCGTCGGCACGCTCGCAGCGCGCCGAGGTCGGGCGTCAGGGACTCGTCGTCGGAGGGCTCGGCGCTTTCGCCGGGCTCGTCGGGGGGACGGTCGTCGCCGCGGCGGGCGTGCAGGTGGCGGGATGGATGCTCGACCTCGGCGACGTCTCGTACGACGTCGTGCGACCCGAGCTCGTGATCCCGGCCGGCATCGTCGCGCTCACGACATGGGCAGCCGCGTGGGCCGGGTCCCGCCGCGTGCTCGCCGTCACGCCTCTGCAGGCACTCGGCGGGTCGGTCGAGGCATCCCACCACGCCGTCATGCGCCGCACGGGACGCAACGTCGCCGCCGTCGCCCTCTTCGTCGCGGGCGGTGCCCTCCTCGCCGCGGGGATCGCGCTGGGGCTCCTCCATCCACTCGGAGTGGTCGTCGCGTTCTTCGGCGGCATCCTGTCGTTCACGGGCCTCGCCCTCGGCGCGACGCTCGTCATGCCTCCCGTCCTGCGGCTCGTGGGCCGGCTGTTCGGCCGATCGGCGCAGGCGCGCCTGGCCGCCGAGAACGCGCTGCGGTACCCCGAGCGGTCGAGCCGCATGGCCATCGGCGTCGTCATGGGGGTCACGCTCGTCATGATGTTCGCGGTCGCGATCGAGTCGGCGAAGGCCGTCTTCACGGCGACCGCGGGCGGGCGGCTGCCCGCCGAGCTCGGCGCCATCATGGACGCGTTCGCGGGCATCATGATGGGGCTCGTCGCCGTCTCGGCGGTCATCGCGGCCGTGGGGCTCGTGAACCTCCTCACGATCGGGGTCGTGCAGCGCCGGCGCGAGCTGGGGCTTCTGCGGGCGCTCGGGCTCTCCAACGCGCAGGTGCGCCGGGTCGTCCTGCTCGAGGCCGCGCACATCACGATCGCCGCGCTCGCGACGGGCCTGGTCCTCGGCCTCGCGTACGGGTGGGCGGGCGCGCAGTCGCTCCTCGGCTCGATCCCGACGAGCCCCGATGCGACCGGGCCCGCGAGCACCCTCGTCGTGCCCGCGCTGCCGCTGTGGCCGACCGTGGTCGTCGTCGTCGCGACCGCCGTCCTCACGCTCGTCGCCGCCGTCGTCCCGACGCGGCTCGCGACCCGCGTCGCGCCCGTCGAGGCGCTCGCGGAGTAGGCGCGCATCGGGAGCGCGCCAGGACGGATGCCGCGGCAGGCTTCGCGGCGGCATCCGTCCGCTTCCGCGTCCCCGGGGCTCCGAACGCTACCGGCCCGATCGCACGAGCCGCACTTCGCGGATCGGCTCGCCCCACGTGTCGTCGTCCTGCACGGCGCCGTCGAGCGCGAACCCGTTGCGCGTGTAGAACGCGCGGGCGCGCGGGTTGTCGTCGAGCACCCAGAGGGACGCCGCGGCATCCCCGATCGCGGCATCGAGAAGCGCCTGTCCGACACCCGAGCCGTGGTGCGCGGCGACCGCGTTGATGGCGTACAGCTGGATCCGGCCGGGGAGGGCATCCCGGTCGAGACACGCGCCGGCGCTCGCGAACCCGACGACCTCGCCGCCCTGCTCGGCCACCCAGACGCCCGATCCGGGGCTCGCGAACTCTCCGCGCAGCACCCGTTCCCACATGCGGGTCTGCTTCTGGACGCCCAGGCCGTCGAGCACGGATTGCGGCATGCGCCCCGTGTAGGCCTCGTGCCACGCCTGCACCTGGACGCGGGCGATCGGCGCGGCGTCGTCGAGCGTCGCGGCCCGCACGACGTACTCGGTCATGGCGTCTCGGGCTCCGGGTCGTGCGCCCACGTCGGCGCGAGCGCCGCGATGCGCGCGCCGCGCCACTGCCACGTGCTCCACAGCACGGGCCACAGTGCCGCCGCGGTCGGACCGCCGATCACGAGGCGCTCGCGCCACAGCGTCCTGGCCGGGTCGCCGGGCGCAGGCGACACGGCCATCTGGTGGTCCCACACGTCGAGGCTCGCGAGCGGGCCCGTGAGCGGGATGCCGCTGTCGCGGAAGACGCGGACGGGTCCGTGAGCATCGGCGGTGCGTATCTCGCTCACGTGGATGAGCTGCCGCCCGAGAGGCACGAGCCCGCCGACCGAGAGCTGCACGGGGACGTCGGCGCCGGGCTCCCACGTGGTCGGCAGCCCCCTCGACTCGAGAGGAGACAGGTCGACGAGCGGACCGTACAGCTCCGCGACGGCGCGAGGGGAGTGCAGAGCGCGCCACGCGGCGTCGGCATCGCAGTCGACCACGAGCTTGAGGAGGATGCGCATGCCGACAAGTCTCGCGCACAGCGCTCCTGCATAGGCTTGTGCGATGCCCTCGCCGTTCGATCAGTCCGCCTACCAGGTGCGCATGGAGTGGGGGGTCGACGGCGTCGCGCGCCTCGCGCGGTCGGATGTCGTCGTCGTGGTCGACGTCCTGCTCTGCTCGTCGACCGTGACGGCGGCGGCCGAGCGCGGCGAGACGGTCGCGCTGGATGCCGCGGCCGGCGCGAGCTCGATCGACGGCGCCGCCGTTGCGAAGGCGGCGGCAGCGGCGCCGGCTCTCGTGCTG
Organism: Microbacterium ulmi; assembly: GCF_011759705.1. Classification (GTDB taxonomy): domain Bacteria; phylum Actinomycetota; class Actinomycetes; order Actinomycetales; family Microbacteriaceae; genus Microbacterium; species Microbacterium ulmi. The sequence continues at coordinate 2,034,854 of NZ_JAAOZF010000001.1, forward strand.
CTCGGCGGCATCGTCAACGCGTCCGCCGTCGCGAGGGCCGTGCTCGCCGAGCAGGTGCGTCGCGGAGCGCGGACGAGCGTCGCCGTGATCGCGGCGGGCGAGGGCGCGCCGGCCTCCCCGCGCTTCGCCGTCGAGGATCTGCTCGGCGCCGGCGCCGTCGTCGCGGCCCTCGGAGATCTCGGCATCGACCACTGCTCTCCCGAGGCCGCGGCCGCGGGCGAGAGCTTCCGTGCGCTGCGCGGCGCCGTGCGGCACCTGATGTCGGCGAGCGGCTCGGGACGTGAGCTCGCTGAGCGCGGCCTCGCGGCCGAGGTCGCCTCCGCCGCGTCGCTGGATGCCTCCGCCGCCGTGCCGGTGCTTCGCGACGGGTTCTTCCGCGCGCTCTGATCGGCGCCGGCCCGCAGGGTCAGCGCGGCGTCATCGCCGCAAGCCGTGTCGCGGGGGTGATGTCGCGCCTGACCCACCGGAACAGGTGCCGGTCGTCGAACTGCGGCGCGCACGTGACGCACGACGTCGCGCGCGTCGGCCGGCGGTGCCGGTACGCGACGTGGCCCGCGGGGCACATCCCGATCCAGGGCGCGAGCTCGGTCGCGGTCTCGCCTCGGTGCGTCACGCCCCCGACGTAGCCGAGGTCGCGAGCCGTCTTCTTCCAGACCGGGCCGTGCGCGGCATCCGCCCCCGCGAGCGCGTGCGCGACCTCGTGGAGCAGCGTCTGGTGGTTGGCGTCGTCGTCGAAGCGGGCCGAGAGATACCGCGAGACCGAGATGCGCTTGCGCGTGTAGTCGCACAGGCCCGCGCGGCGCTTCGCGTTGTCGAACGCGAACGTCCACTCGGGGTCGAGGTGGAGCGCGATGAGCGCCTCCCCCCACTGGCGCACGCGATCGAGCTCCGACATGATGCGAAAATACCCGCCGCCGCCGACAGTCAGCTCGCGACGACCTGCGCGCGGCGCCGATCGGCCGCGTCGATCGCGAGCAGCGTCGACTCGAGCTGATCGTCGGGCGCGCCGGTCTCCTGGCGCAGGAACAGCGCGCGCTTGAAGTCGCGACGCGCGTCGTCGAACTCCTCGGCGTCGTAGCGGGCCTTGCCGCGATGCTGGTACGCGAAGGCGGCGATGGCAGACCAGCCCTGGCCCTCGGCCTCGTCGGCGCACATCGTGAGCTCCTGCTCGGCGGCGGCGAAGGCGCCGCGGAACGCCTGCACCGACGCGTGCAGGATGCGCGCGCGCAGCAGATCCTTGCGCGTTCCCGCCATCCGCGCGACGCGCACCGACTGCTCCGAGAGCACGAGCGCATCCTCCAGGCGTCCGAGGACCTTCAGCAGCCAGACGCGCTCGAGCAGGGCGGGCAGGCTCCGCTGCTCGCCGATCTCGTCGAGACGCTCCTTGCACGCCCGCGGATCGACCTGTTCGCGCAGCGTGTCGGGGTCGTATCCCTTGATGTAGCTCACTGTCGACTCCTCTCCGCGCGGCTCGCATCCCAGTGTGCCCGGTCCCCCGGGAGACGACCGCCTCGGCACGCCGCGAACGGGCGCCGTCAGCGTTCGAACAGGGATGCCGCGGGCTTCGGCGACGCCGTCGCGTCGGCGTCCGTGACGGGTCGCGCTCCGCGCGCGAACTCCTCGAGCTCTGCACCCTGCGCGACCTTCGCGGGGTGCGGTCCCGCGGCCATGAGCCTCGGAAGCCACTCCGTCGGCAGCGGAGAGCGGGATGCCGCGATCACGAGGTTGCCGAACCGGCGCCCCTTGAGCATCTGCACCTCGGCGAGCACGATCACGTGCTCCAGCACAGCGCGGACCGTCGCGACCTGCCGGCGCGCGAACGCGAGTCCCGCGCCGTCGGCGACGTTCACGAGCAGCACGCCGTCGGGGGCGAGCAGGCGGGCCGCCGCCGTGTAGAACTCGATCGTCGTGAGGTGCGCAGGCGTCTGCGCGCCCGAGAACACGTCCGACACGAGCAGGTCGACGGCGCCGACGAGCCCGTCGGGGAGCCGCCCGAGACCTTCGCGGGCGTCGCCGATCCGCACGCGCAGGGACGCGCCGCGCGGGAGCGGGAGGTGCTCGCGCACGAGGTCGACGAGGGCCGGCTCGAGCTCGATGACCTGCTGGCGCGAGCCGGGCCGCGTCGCCTCGACGTAGCGGGGGAGCGTGAGCGCCCCCGCGCCGAGATGGACGGCCGTGAGGGGCTGGCGCGGCATCCTGAGCCTGTCGACGACGGCGCCCATGCGGGCGATGTACTCGAAGTGCAGGTGCGTGGGATCGTCGAGGTCGACGTGCGACTGGGGCGTGCCTGCGACCTCGAGCTCGAAGCCGCTCGTGAAACCCGATCGCACGATGCGCGCGATCGCGCCGTCGGAGAGCCGGGTCTGCGGCTGATCGCCGGGCTCGTGTCGCGCTCGCGCCATGTCTCAACGCTAGCGCCATGCGCCAGCCCGCAACCCGCCGTCGACGACGCGGACTGGGCACATTGCGCTGCGCATCGGGGCTTGCGGTGAGCAGTTCGCCAATCCGAGGGAATCCGGGGATGCCGAAACACGATCGAGACAAAGGCGTAACCGACACACAGGCGTCACACAGGTAGCGTCGGACCATCATCCCCACCCGGACCGGGGGCGCAGTGGCTCCGTCCGGAATCCCATGGAAGGTGCACAGCATGCTCCACAGTTCCAGAAGGCGTCTGCTCGCGGGCGTCGCGGCGGTCGCGATCGGCGCGCTCGCGCTGACCGCCTGCTCGAGCCAGCGCGACGACGACGCCGACACCGGCGAGGGCAGCGACGTCGACTCGACCTTCGTGTTCGGCGCGTCGGGCGACCCCGCCAGCCTCGATCCCGCGTTCGCGAGCGACGGCGAGACCTTCCGCGTCGCACGTCAGATGTTCGAAGGGCTCGTCGGCACGGTGCCCGGCACGGCCGACCCCGCTCCGCTGCTCGCGAAGAGCTGGGAGCAGCCCGACGCCACGACGTACGTCTTCACGCTCGAGGAGGGCGTCAAGTTCCACGACGGCACTGACTTCAACGCCGACGCCGTCTGCTTCAACTTCGACCGGCAGAACGCGTTCACGGGGGTCGCGGCATCCCAGAGCATGGCGTACTACTGGGGCGTCATCATGCGAGGCTTCGGCGACGACTCCATCTACGACAGCTGCACGGCCGACAGCGACTACCAGGCGACGATCACGCTGACGCAGCCCTTCGCGGGGTTCATCCCGGCGCTGTCGCTCCCGTCGTTCTCCATCCAGAGCCCGACGGCACTCGAGGAGTACGGCGCGGACGACATCGGCGGCACGGAGGAGGCGCCGATCCAGAGCGAGTACGGTCAGGGCCACCCCACCGGCACCGGGCCGTTCAAGTTCGACTCGATCGAGCCTGGCGAGCAGACGACGCTCTCGGCGTTCGACGACTACTGGGGCGAGCAGGGCGACGTGCAGGAGATCATCTTCCGCGTCATCGGCGACACGACGGCCCGCCGTCAGGCCCTCGAGGCCGGCAGCATCGACGGCTACGACCTCGTGGCGCCCGCCGACCTGCAGGCTCTCGACGACGCGGGCTTCACGCTCGTCAACCGAGCGCCGTTCAACGTGCTCTACCTCGGGATGAACCAGGCCGCGCCCGGCCTGTCCGACCCCAAGGTCCGCGAGGCGATCGCCCACGCGATCGACAAGGACGCGCTCATCGCGCAGGTGCTCCCCGAGGGCACGGAGGCCGCGACGCAGTTCATGCCGGACTCGGTCATCGGATGGAACGACTCGGTCACGGAGTACGCGTACGACCCCGAGCTCGCCAAGTCGCTCCTCGCCGAGGCCGGCTACACCGACGAGAACCCGCTCACGATCACGTTCAACTACCCCGTGAACATCTCGCGTCCGTACATGCCGAACCCCGAGCAGATCTTCACGAACCTGAGCACGCAGCTCGAGGCCGTGGGAATCACGCTGAACCCCGTGTCGAACGAGTGGGTCGAGTACCTCGACCTCATCCAGGGCGGCTCGGACCACGGCATCCACCTCCTCGGATGGACGGGCGACTACAACGACCCCGACAACTTCGTGGGAACGTTCTTCGGCCTGCCGACGAACGAGTGGGGCTTCGACAACCCCGAGCTGTTCGCCGCCCTCACCGAGGCGCGCGGGCTCGCGACGGAGGACGAGCAGCGCGCCGCGTACGAGGAGATCAACGAGCAGATCATGCAGTTCCTGCCCGGCGTCCCGCTCGCGCACCCGGTGCCGACCCTCGCGTTCGATCCGCGCGTGACGTCGTACCCGGCAAGCCCCGTCCAGGACGAGGTCTACAACATGGTCGAGCTCAGCGAGTAGCACGACCGCCGCGGATGCCGCGGCCCGCCGCCCCGACGCACAGGATCGGGGCGCGCGGGTCGCGGCATCCCGCACCCTCGACCATCGCCCACCGACCCCGGAGCCCCACACGTGCTGCGCACCATCGGCAGGAGACTCCTCCTGCTCATCCCGACCCTGTTCGGGCTGACCGTCCTCCTGTTCTTCTGGGTGCGGGCGCTCCCCGGCGGGCCCGCGGTCGCTCTGCTGGGCGAGCGCGCGACGCCGGAGCGCGTCGCGGAGATCAACGAGCTGTACGGGTTCAACCAGCCGCTCATCGTGCAGTACTTCACCTGGCTCGGGCGGCTCGTGCAGGGCGACTTCGGCGTGTCGATCCAGACCCAGCGCCCCATCACGGAGGAGTTCGCACGGCGCTTCCCCGCGACCCTCGAGCTCACCCTCTTCGCGATCATCGTCGCGGTCGTCCTCGGCATCGTGATCGGCTACTGGGCGGCCCGCAGGCACGGCAAGGCGGCCGACCACCTGGCGGTCGGGGCGAGCCTTCTCGGCATCACGATCCCCGTGTTCTTCCTCGCGTTCATGCTGAAGTGGCTCTTCGCGGTGCAGCTGGGCTGGCTCCCCTCCGACGGACGCCAGAACCCGCGACTTCATGCGACGCACTACACGAACCTGTACGTTCTCGACGGCATCCTGACGGGGGAGTGGGATGCCGCGTGGGACGCGTTCCTGCACCTGATCCTCCCCGGCATCGCCCTCGCCTCGATCCCGCTCGCGATCATCGTGCGCATCACGCGCGCGGCCGTGCTCGAGGTGCAGAACGCCGACTACGTGCGCACGGGACGTGCCAAGGGCGTGTCGCAGGGGACGATCCGCGGGCGGTTCATCCTGCGCAACGCGCTCCTGCCCGTCGTGACCACGATCGGCCTGCAGGTGGGCCTGCTGCTGTCGGGCGCGATCCTCACGGAGTCGGTGTTCGCGTTCCCCGGGATCGGCTCGTTCCTGTACCGCGCGATCTTCAACCGCGACTTCCCCGTGCTGCAGGGGTTCATCCTCTTCATCGCCGTCCTGTACGCGCTCATCAACCTCGCCGTCGACGTGTCGTACAGTTTCATCGACCCGAGAGTGAGGGTGCAGGGATGACGCTCGCTCCGATCGGAGGCCCCTCATGAGCTCCGCGGTCCTGCCACCGGCCCCGTCGGGCGGCCCCGTCGACGACACGGCGATCATCGATCGCCAGCTGCTCGAGGCCAAGACCCAGGGCGGAGGGTTCTGGCGCGACGTCTTCCGGCGCCTGCGCCGCAATCCCAGCGTGTGGGTGGGCGCCGTCATCATCGGCATCTTCATCCTCGTCGCGATCTTCGCGCCGTGGCTCGCGCCGTACGGTCCCGAGGCGCTCCCCGGTCAGCGCTACATCACGCCCGGTCACATCCCCGGACCGGGCGAGATCCCCGGCTTCCCCCTCGGGCTCGACCGCTTCGGCGGCGACGTGCTCTCCAAGCTCGTCTGGGGCGCGCGGGCGTCTCTGCTCATCGGCATCGTGTCGACCGTCGTCGGGTTCGTCGGCGGAATGGTCCTCGGTCTGCTGGCGGCGACGTTCGGCGGCTGGGTCGACACCCTCGTGATGCGCTTCGTCGACATCCTCCTCTCGGTGCCGAGCCTGCTTCTCGCCGTGTCGATCGCGGCGATCATGGGGCAGACGCCGCTCGCGCTCATGATCGCGATCGGCGCCGCGCAGGTGCCGATCTTCGCGCGGCTGCTGCGCGCCTCGATGCTGCAGCAGCGCTCGAGCGACTACGTGCTCTCGGCGGCGACCCTCGGCCTCGGCCGCGGGCGCATCACGATGAGCCACGTGCTCCCCAACGCCGTCGGACCCGTCATCGTGCAGGCGACGCTGACGCTCGCCACCGCCGTCATCGAGGCCGCCGGCCTGTCGTACCTGGGTCTCGGCGGCGGCGTGCCGCAGACGGCCGAGTGGGGTCGGATGCTCGCCTACGCGCAGCTCGAGCTCGCGGTCAACGCGTGGCTCGCGTTCCTCCCCGGCATCTGCATCACGATCACGGCGCTCGGCTTCACGCTGCTCGGCGAGGCCCTGCGCGAGGCGATGGACCCGCGCACGCGCGGTCGCTGACGTCCCGCCGCGGGCTCCGCGGATGCCCTCCGCCCTCCGCCGGCCGTCCGCCGCTCGCGGGAGTGGGAGGACGCCGCGGCGCGGCATCCCCCGTCAGACGGCGATGTCGAGCTCGTTGCCCGGGATCGAGGCGAGCAGGCGCCGCGTGTACGGGTCGCGCGGGTTGGTGAAGATCTCCTCGGACGACGCGGCCTCGACGAGCTCGCCGTCCTTCATGACGCAGACCCAGTCCGAGATGAGCCGGACGACGGCGAGGTCGTGCGAGATGAAGAGATAGCTGAGGCCGTACTCGCGCTGCAGGTCGCCGAGCAGGCGCAGGATCTGGTCCTGCACGAGCACGTCGAGCGCCGAGACGGGCTCGTCGCAGATGATGAGGTCGGGCGAGAGCGCGAGAGCGCGCGCGATCGCGACGCGCTGACGCTGACCGCCCGACAGCTCGGACGGGTAGCGGCGCAGCATCGTCTGCGGCAGCGCCACATCGTCCAGCAGCCGGCGAACGCGCGCCGCACGGTCCTTCGAGGAGCCGCGCTTGTAGAAGTCGAGAGGCTCCTGGATGAGACGCTCGATCGTGAACATGGGGTTCAGCGACGAGTACGGGTCCTGGAAGATCGGCTGCACCTTCTGGCGGAACGCGCGCAGCTGCCTCCCCTTGAGCTGGGCGACATCCTCGCCGTCGAACCGCATGCTGCCGCTCGTCGGCTCGATGACCTTCAGGAGCATGCGCGCCGTCGTCGTCTTGCCCGACCCCGACTCGCCGACGATCGCGACCGTCTCGCCCCGAGGCACGACGAACGACACGTCCTTGACCGCGACGAAGTCCTCCTTCTGACCGCGGATCGGGAAGACCTTCGTGAGGCCCTCGACCTCGACGATGTTGTCGGCGACGGATGCCGCGGCATCCGTCACGCGCTCGACGACCTCCACGGGTGCGGGAGCAGCGGCCTCGGCGGCCACGGGACCGCCCGCCGATGCCCGCCGGAAGACCTCCGGGCGCAGCCGCACGGCGGCCACCGACGGCGCGGCCTTGACGAGCGCCTGCGTGTAGGCGTGCTGCGGGTCCTCGAGGATCTGACGAGCAGGGCCCTGCTCGACGATGCGTCCGCGGTGCATGACGACGACGCGCTGCGCGCGCTCGGCCGCGAGCCCGAGATCGTGGGTGATGAGCATGAGAGCCGTGCCGAGCTCGCTCGTCATGCGCTCGAGCTGGTCGAGGATCGTCTTCTGCACCGTGACGTCGAGCGCGCTCGTGGGCTCGTCGGCGATGAGGAGCCTGGGATTGCACGCGAGGCCCATCGCGATGAGCGCGCGCTGGCGCATGCCCCCCGAGAACTCGTGCGGATACTGCCGCGCCCGCCGCTCGGCATCCGGAAGGCCCGCCGCCGCGAGCGTCTCGACGACCTTGCGGTCGACGTCCCTCTTCGTCGCGAGGCCGTGCGCGAGGAGGGCTTCGGCGACCTGCGTACCGATCCTCGCGACGGGGTTGAGGTTCGACATCGGGTCCTGGGGGACGAGGCCGATGGAGCGGCCGCGGACGCTGCGCATGACGCTCTCCGGCGCCCCCACGAGGTCGCGCCCTTCGAGCACGATGCTGCCGTCGACGACGGTGCCGTTGCCGGGGAGCAGCCCGATCACAGCCATCGCCGTCGTGGACTTGCCCGATCCCGACTCGCCGACGATCGCGAGCGTCTCGCCCTCTCCGAGGTCGAGGTCGACGCCCTCGACGGCGTGCACGGCGCCGTCCATCGTGCGGAAGTCGACCGCGAGGTCGCGCACCTGCAGAAGCGGGGACGGGCTCGAGCGGCGCTCTGAGGGCGAAGGCATGCGACCATCCTGCCCCGGAGGGGGACGCCGCGCACCCGCGGGGCGCGATGCTTTACGGACTCGTAACGCGGAGCCGGGTCGTCGCGGCGCCGCTACCGTTGTCGCATGGCGACGATCGACCTCAACGCCGACCTCGGTGAGACGGTCGAGGGCGTCCCGACCGCCGACGACGAGGCGATGTTCGCCGTCATCTCGAGTGCCAGCATCGCCTCGGGCGGGCATGCGGGGGATGCCGCATCGATGCGGTCCGCCGTCGCGCGGGCCGCGCGGTTCGGCGTCGCGGTGGGCGCCCACCCGTCATACCGCGACGCGGAGAGCTTCGGTCGCGTCCGGCGCGACCCGTCGCCGGACGACCTGCGGGCCGACATCGACGCGCAGCTGGCGGCCCTCCTCGCGGCAGGCGCCGAGCTGCGCTACGTCAAGCCGCACGGTGCGCTCTACCACGCCGTGCGCGAGAGCCGTGCGCAGGCGGATGCCGTGGCCCGCGCGGTCGCCGACGCCTCGGACCGCCTCGGCCGCGCGCTGCCCGTGCTGGGTCTGGAGGGCGAGATCTCGCGCGCCGCCGCGGCGGCCGGTCTGCCGTTCCTGCGCGAGGCATTCCTCGATCGCGGGTACCGGCCGGACGGGGCGCTCGTCGCGCGCGGCGAGCCCGGGGCGCTGCTGGCCGACCCCGACGCGGTCGCCGCTCGCGCCATCCGCCTCGCTCTCGAGGGCACGGTCGAGGCCGTCGACGGATCGCTCATCGAGGCGCACGCCGTCTCGCTGTGCCTCCACGGCGACAGCCCCGCGGCGGTGGAGATGGCGCGCGCCGTGCGGGCGGCGCTCGACGCCGCGGGCATCGGGGTGCGCGCGCCGTGGTGAGCGACGGCGCCGCGCCGCGCATCCTGCCGATGGGGGAGCGCGCGCTCCTGGTCGAGACGGCATCGCTCGAGCACGTGCTCGCACTGCACGCGCGGCTCGCGGCATCCCGTCCGGACGGCGTGGTCGATCTCGTCCCCGCCGCCCGCACGGTGCTCGTGCGGATCGATCCGGGTGTCCTGAGCGTCTCGGCGGCGCGGTCGTGGATCGCCCACGCGCCCGCGGTCGCGGCATCCCGCTCCGCGGTCGACGCCGTCGTGGAGCTCGACGTGACCTACGACGGGCCCGATCTCGGCGAGACGGCGGAGCTGCTCGGCGTGACCGCCGACGAGCTCGTGCGCCGGCACGCCGACGCCGTCTGGACCGTCGCGTTCACGGGCTTCGCCCCGGGGTTCGGGTATCTCGTGAGCGCGGACTGGCCGTTCGACGTGCCGCGACTGGCGACGCCGCGCACGCGCGTTCCCGCAGGGTCCGTGGGCGTGGCAGCGGGCTTCGCGGGGGCGTACCCGCGCGAGACGCCGGGCGGATGGCGGCTCGTCGGGACGACCCGCGCCGTGCTGTTCGATCCGGATGCCGCGTCCCCCGCGCTCCTCGCCCCCGGCACGCGCGTGCGGTTCCGGGCCGTGCGCGGCGCGGCGCGCGCGTCGGCCGCGCCGCCGCCGCAACCCGACCGCGCCACATCGGTGCATCCGCGCCGATCAGATGCGCCGCGGGTGCACGGAAGCGGCGCCGACGCGGTGCGGGGAGGTGCGGATGCGACGCTGCGGATCGTCGACCCCGGGCTGCTCGCGACGGTGCAGGACCTCGGGCGGGCGGGAGCGGCATCCCTCGGCGTCGCGCCGTCGGGTGCGCTCGACCGCTCCGCTCTGCGCACGGCCAACAGGCTCGTCGGCAATCCCGAGGACGCGGCGGGGGTCGAGGTCACGATGGGGGGCCTGCGCGCGGTCGCGGAGCGCGACACGTGGTTCGCGATCGCGGGGGCGTGGGGCCGCGTCGAGCTCGACGGGCGCGACGTCGACCCCTACGAAGCGCACGCCTGGCCGGCGGGAGCGGAGCTGCACCTCGACTGGTTCGCGCATGGCGCGCGCGCCTACCTCGCCGTTCGCGGCGGGGTCGACACGGCGACGGCGCTCGGCTCGTCCGCGACCGACGTCCTCGCGGGGCTCGGACCGGCGCCGCTGCACGCGGGCGACGCGCTCGCCGTCGGGACCGCGTCCGCGCCCATCCCCGTGCCCGGCATCGCGCCCTGGGGCGCGCCGCACGACGACGAGGTCGAGATCGAGCTCGCCCCCGGGCCGCGCGCGGACTGGTTCGCGCCCTCGGCGCTCGCGGCGCTGTTCGAGCAGGCCTGGACCGTCACGAACGACGCCGACCGCGTCGGCATGCGCCTCGACGGACCCGAGCTCGCTCGTACGCGCGACGGCGAGCTGCCGAGCGAGGGCATGGTGCCCGGGGCCGTGCAGGTGCCGCTCGCCGGCCGTCCCGTCGTGCTGCTCGCGGACGGGCCCGTGACGGGCGGCTATCCCGTCATCGCGGTCGTGACGGACGCCTCGCTCGACCGGCTCGCGCAGGCTCGGCCGGGCACCCGCATCCGCTTCCGGCACGCGCGTCCGCCGCGGTGACCCGACGGACCGCGCCCGCCGCGGTGACCCGACGGACCGCGCCCGCCCCGGCCGAGCGGATCTCACCAGTTCGCGAGGTTGTCCTCGAGGGTCGTGCGCTGCTCGTCGGGGATCGCGAGGGCGATCGCCTCGGGCACGCGCATCTCCGCGCCCGCAGCCTCTCCCGCGGCGACGGCGGCGGGATCGGTCGACCGTACGGCCTCGAGGTGCGGAGTGTGCACAGTGAAGGCCTCCACGTCGAACACGCCGATGCGGTGGCGGATGGCGGCAGCCGCCGCCGACAGCGCGCCCGCGCGCCACGCCTCGCCGTCGAGCGCGGCGATCGCGCACAGCCCCTCCAGCCCGTAGGCGACGCCCTCCTCGTGGTGCAGCGCGACCGACAGCTTGAGCGTGCGCACCAGCTCGTCCTCCGCGCCGTCGAGCTCGCCGCGCAGCAGCTGCAGACGCGACAGCTGGTTGCTCGCGATCGACGCGGTGAACAGGTCGCCGCCCGCGTCGGCGACGGCCTTCGCACGGTCGAAGTGCTCGCCGGCGCCGTCGGCGTCGCCCGTCCGCCACTTCAGGCGGCCGAGCGAGACCTCCGTGATGGCCTCGGCCCAGCCGTTTCCCAGCGCGCGGAGCCTGTCGACGGCGGCGGCGAGCTCTTCGGCGGCCTTCCCGACGTCCGGCTCGGGCAGCTGCACCCGCGCCGTCGCACGTGCGGCCGTGGCCATCGCCGCGGCATCCTCGTCGCCGCTGTCCGTGAACAGCCGAACACACTCGGCGAGCCCCGCGACCACCCCCTCCGACGGGTGCTGCCACAGCTCGCCCCAGAGCGCGAAGAACCACGCGACTGCGCGCGTGTGCTGCGTGATGGGCTGCTGCTTGCCGAGCAGCTCCAGCATCCACACCCGGACTTCGGCGAAGAACCCCGCGATCCACCAGTAGATGAGCAGGCTCCAGGCGAAGTCGCCGGCGTCGTCGAGACGGTCCGTGTAGATGAGGTGCCGCACGGCCGCCCGCAGGTTCGGCAGCTCGAGCCCCAGCCGTGCGACGGCCTCCGCCTGGCGGGCGCCGCGCAGACCGGGCGCGATGCTCGTGACCAGACCCGTGTAGTAGTCCGCGTGCGCCATCCGGACGGCGTCCGCCTGGCCCGTCTCCTTGAGCCGCCCGATCGCGTACTCGCGCACGATCGACAGCAGCGACAGCACCGACCGTCCGTCGATCTCGGTCTGCTTGACGAGCGACCCGTCGATGAGGGCTGCGATGCCGTCCATCCCGCGGCCGTCCCAGACGCGGTCCGCGGCCGCGCCGAGTGCCTCGACCGCTTCGAGCGTGAACCTCGTCGCGAAGACGCCGAGGTCTTCCAGGAGGGCGCGCTGCTCGGGTGGCAGCAGGCTCACGCTCCACTCGATCGTCGCGCGCATCGTCCTGTGCCGCTCGGGCAGGTCGCGCACCGCCGCCGTCAGCAGCGGAAGGCTCTGTTCGAGGCGCTGCGCGATGCCGTGCGGGGGGAGCAGGCGGATCTTCGCCGCCGCGAGCTCGATCGCCAGCGGCAGCCCCTCGAGCCGGCGGCAGATCGCGCTGACGTCGGCGGCGTTCTCCTCCGTCAGCTCGAAGCCCGGCTTCGCGGCCTGCGCGCGATCGACGAAGAGCGCGACGGCCGTCGAGCGCCGCGCCCGCTCGAGCGTGTCCTGCGCGCCGTCCGGCGTCGTAAGGGCGGCGACCTCGTACACCTGCTCGCCGCGGATGCGCAGCACGATGCGGCTCGTCACGAGGAACGTCGCGGTCGGCGCGACGGTGTACAGGCGCACGAGCACGGGGGCGGAGTCGACGACCTGCTCGAAGTTGTCGAGCACGATGAGCACGCGCCGGTCCGCCAGCGCGTGCGAGATGCGCTCCTCGAGCGCGGCCTCGCCGTTGTCGCGGATGCCGAGGGTGTACGCGATCGTCGGGAGGAGCAGTCCGGGTTCGAGCACGCCCTCGAGGAGGACGAAGTAGACGCCGTCGGGGAAGAGGTCCTCCGTCGCGATGGCCGTCTCGATCGCGAGCCGGCTCTTGCCGATGCCGCCGGGTCCGATGAGGCTGACGACGCGGTCCTGCCCCTTGGCCAGAAGCGTACGGACGGCCGCGATGTCCTGCTCACGTCCGATCGTCGTCGTGTAGGGCACGGGGATGCGCGCGACGAGCGACGGCACGGCGTCGGCCGGCTCGAGATCGGGGTCGGGCAGGCGCGACTCGTCGAATCGCTCGGCGAGCAGCGTCGCCAGGTCGTCGGCGATCCGCTCCTGCAGCTCGTCCGCCGAGCGGAACGGCAGGTAGGCGGCGGTGTCGTCGGTCTGGATGCGGGCGATGAGTTCTTTGAGGCGTTGGTCGCGGTTGTCGGCGGTTTTGATGTAGATGAGTTTGGGCATGCCGGGTGGGGCGAGGTCGTATTCGTCTTCGAGTCCGGAGATGGTCTGGTCGGGGGCGATCCAGCCGTAGCTTTCGGCGTAGATGCCGACGAACACGTCGGATTGTTCGAGGTAGGCGCGGTAGAGCTCTCGTGGGGGGTGGGGGCGGGCGCCGAGTTCGAACATGACGGGGGCCAGGTGCATGCGTTCGATGGCGGTGCGGGCGGCGCGGCGTTCTTCTGCGAGCTCGCGCAGCGTCGAGCTGACGAACACCCGGAGCCGCTGATCGGGAGTGCGGATCACCGGGCGCGAGGCCCCAGTCATGTGCATATACTGGCCCGCCCCGGCGGCGAGCGCACCTCCCTCGGCCGATCGGCCGCCCGCAGGCTCGCGTGCGGCCTGTGGGGTCGCACTGTCGCCACGAAGACATCGGCGACACCGGGTGCTCGCCGGAGTCGCTCACAACGGCGGCGCCGCGCTCGGTTCGATCACCCGCGACCCCGCCGGGCGGGTGACGGGTCAGATCTGGACGTTCCCGTCGTCGGCGACGATTGCCGACACCGTGAAGCGCTCGCAATCCGGGCGCATCGTGCAGGAGTCCGTCACACGCGGGTCGGTGTCGTATACGTCGACCTACGGATATGACGGGGCGGGGCGTCTTGTGTCGGCGGTGATTCCGGGGCATCAGCTCACCTACGGGTTCGAGGGCTCGGGCGGGTGCGGGGTGAACACGGCGGCGGGCGCGTCAGGGAACCGCACGTCTCTGGTGGACGTGTACACGCCTGCGGGGTCGGCGACGCCGCAGACAACCTCGACGCAGTACTGCTACGACTGGGCGGATCGACTCACCTCGACCGCCGTGACTGGTCTCGTGGCGGGGGCGAACACGGTCGCGGACGGGCTGGCTGCGTCCGAGATCGTCTACGACCAAGCGGGGAACACGACCCGGCTGGCCGACATGCAGTTCAGCTATGACGCAGCCGGACGGCATGCGGGCACGACATACACGGGCGGCACGACCGTGGCCGTGAAGCGGGACGCGGCCGGCCGGATCGTGTCGGGCACGTCCGACCCGGCGGGTTCGGCGCCGGCGTCCACGGTGACCTACTTCTTCGACGGGGCAGGGGATGTGGCGTGGGGGCAGAGGACCGGAACGACGGTGTCTCGCACCGCGGCGCTGCCCGGCGGGGTGACGGTAACGGCGACGTCGACGACGTCGGCGACGTGGTCGTACCCGAGCCTGCAGGGGCACGCGCTGGCGACCGGCCCCGGCAGTTCGACTGGGAGTCTGCTGTTGACCGATCCGTACGGGCAGCCGCTGGATGCGGCGACCCTGGCGATCGGCACCGCCGCCGCGGACGACACCGGGCAGGTCACGGGCAACACCGGTTGGCACCAGGCGGCGCTGAAGGTCGCTGACACGGCCGGGTCGACCCTGCTGATCGAGATGGGCGCTCGCCTGTACGTGCCCAACCTGGGCCGGTTCCTGCAAGTGGACCCGATCGAAGGCGGCGTCGACAACGACTACACCTGGCCCACCGACCCCATCGGCAAGAACGACCTCACTGGGCGAGCGTGGTGGAATGACGTGCTGAGCGGATCGGCAACACTGGTGCGAGACCTCGGTGCATGGGCCTATGAGAACCGTAGCTTCTTGGCACACACTGCCTTGTCGATCGGTGCTGGCATCCTGACCGTCGCTCTTACTACGGCAGTGTGCGCTGGTACGGCAGGCTTGGGCTGTGCAGTTGCCGCGGGTGCTGCGATCTCGATGATGGTTCAGGTTGTGCCTCATTTTGCGCTCGACAAGGCGATGGGCGTTCGCACGTCTCCCGCTGATGCTGTCTCGTACGTGGCAGGATCAGCACTCCGCGGCGGCATAGGTGTGCCGCGGTCCATCGTGACCAAGACCGTCGTACAAGCCACGAAGCAGACCGCAAAGACAGTGACACGAGTTGTCGGTGGCTTTCTCCGCAGCCTCGTGGTGTTCTAGGTGTAGGAAGGGCTCAGCTAGTGAACGTTGAGAATGGTCCTGATGCTTCGATGAAGCTGACGGGATGGAGGCTCGTGCTCTGGGCGGCCACTCTGCCTTTGGCGAGCGTTCTGCTCCTGTTGGCTACGAGTGGCGTCGGCTTCCCCTTCACTCTCGGCGCTGGGCTGGTGCTTGTTGCACTGTGGGGGCTCGGAGAGCTATTCCTGCGACGCCGAGGCGCGCGGAAGGGCTAGGCCGTGCTGCTATAGGTGAATCGCCCTGGGTTTCGTTCCGTTCTTGAAGCAAGGAGGGAACACGATGAACCAGGAGTACTCTCCCGAGATGCGTGAGCCTGCGTCCTGCCCGGCGTCCGCGCGCCAGTTGCGCGACAAACTGCTCATCCCCGAGATCAACTGGCTCGATCGCTGTGGACCATGCAGCCAGCGACATCACCGCGCATCGTGAGGGACTGCTGCACGGATAGGTGACAGGTCGTAGTCACGCCATCTTCGGTTCCGCCCACCAAATGCGCCGAGTCGTGGCCATGTTCGAAGCGCAGACCGCGTGATCCCAGTCCGGGTGCGATCGTGGACGGTGAATCGCCCTGGGGTTCGCTCCGTTCTTGAAGCAAGGATGGAACACGATGAATCAGAAGTACTCTCCCGAGATGCGTGAGCGTGTGCTGCGGATGCTCGATGAGGCCAAGCCGGGCACCCGAACCTGATGACCGCGGTCTGGCTCGTCTAGAGAACTCGAGGCTCGGCATCCGGGTTATACCGCAGCATCCGAAACTCGTCAAGAATCGGACTGGACACGGCGGTTCATCCTGCGTATAGTGGGTAGTTGCGCTCTTGGATTCCCCCTGCCCTCATATGGTGGTCGGCTGTGCCCTCGCAACCCCCGCAAATCGCGGCGTGTGGTGCGAAGGCTGTAGGGGACGAATGAGCACTCCACCCTGACGACAAGGAAACGAGCCCCGCCCGGGCCCACGGAGGTAATCCCCTTGGCTGCTGCGCGCAACGCATCCAACCCCACCACCCCCAAGAACGGACGCGGAGCATCCCGCCTCTCGTTCGCCAAGATCTCCGACACGCTGACGGTCCCCGACCTTCTCGCGCTGCAGACCGAGTCCTTCGACTGGCTCGTCGGCAACGAGGCCTGGAAGGCGCGCGTCGCCGAGGCCAAGGCCGCCGGCCGCACCGACGTGCCCGAGATCAGCGGCCTCGAGGAGATCTTCGAGGAGATCTCCCCGATCGAAGACCTGAGCGAGACGATGCAGCTCTCGTTCACGAACCCCTACCTCGAGCCCGAGAAGTACTCGATCGACGAGTGCAAGGAGCGCGGAAAGACGTACGCCGCCCCGCTCTATGTCGAGGCCGAGTTCATGAACCACCAGACCGGTGAGATCAAGACTCAGACGGTCTTCATGGGCGACTTCCCCCTGCAGACCGGCAAGGGCACGTTCATCATCAACGGCACCGAGCGTGTCGTCGTGTCGCAGCTCGTGCGTTCGCCCGGCGTGTACTTCGACCGCACGCCCGACAAGACGAGCGACAAGGACATCATCTCGGCGCGCGTCATCCCCAGCCGCGGTGCGTGGCTCGAGTTCGAGATCGACAAGCGCGACCAGGTCGGCGTCCGCATCGACCGCAAGCGCAAGCAGTCCGTGACGGTCTTCCTCAAGGCGCTGGGCCTGACGAGCGAGGACATCCTCAACGAGTTCGCGGGCTTCGAGTCGATCGAGGAGACCCTCTCGAAGGACACGATCCTCTCCAAGGAGGACGCGCTCCGCGACATCTACCGCAAGCTCCGTCCGGGTGAGCAGGTCGCCGCCGAGGCCGCCCGCGCGCTCCTGGACAACTTCTACTTCAACCCGAAGCGCTACGACCTCGCGAAGGTCGGACGGTACAAGATCAACCAGAAGCTCGGGCTCGACGCCCCGCTCAGCGACTCGGTCCTGACGGTCCAGGACATCGTCGCGACGATCAAGTACCTCGCGCGCCTGCACCGCGGCGACGTCGTCTTCGACGGCATCCGCGCCGGACAGCCCGCCGAGATCCGACTCGACGTCGACGACATCGACAACTTCGGCAACCGTCGCATCCGCGCCGTCGGCGAGCTCATCCAGAATCAGGTCCGCACGGGCCTGTCGCGCATGGAGCGCGTCGTGCGCGAGCGCATGACGACGCAGGACATCGAGGCGATCACGCCGCAGACCCTGATCAACGTGCGCCCCGTCGTCGCCGCGATCAAGGAGTTCTTCGGAACGTCGCAGCTGTCGCAGTTCATGGACCAGAACAACCCGCTCGCGGGTCTGACCCACAAGCGCCGCCTGTCGGCGCTCGGCCCCGGCGGCCTGTCGCGCGAGCGCGCGGGCGTCGAGGTGCGTGACGTCCACCCGTCGCACTACGGCCGTATGTGCCCCATCGAGACCCCGGAAGGCCCCAACATCGGCCTCATCGGCTCGCTTGCCTCGTTCGCGCGCATCAACGCGTTCGGCTTCATCGAGACGCCGTACCGCAAGGTCGTCGCGGGCAAGGTCACCGACCAGATCGACTACCTCACGGCATCCGAGGAGAGCGACTACATCGTCGCGCAGGCCGGCGCCGAGCTGAAGGCCGACGGGCACTTCGCGCAGGAGCGCGTCCTCGCCCGCCGCGGCCAGGGCGGCGAGGTCGACCTGTTCCACGCCGACGAGATCGGCTACATGGACGTCTCGCCGCGCCAGATGGTCTCGGTCGCGACGTCGCTCATCCCGTTCCTCGAGCACGACGACGCGAACCGCGCCCTCATGGGCGCGAACATGCAGCGCCAGGCCGTTCCGCTCCTGCGCTCGGAGTCGCCCGTGGTCGGCACGGGCATGGAGGGCTTCGCGGCCATCGACGCCGGTGACGTGGTCACGGCCGAGAAGGCCGGTGTCGTGACCGAGGTCTCGGCCGACGTCGTGACGGTCCAGCTCGACGAGGGCGGCACGCAGGACTACTTCCTGCGCAAGTTCGACCGCTCCAACCAGGGCACGTCGTACAACCAGCGCGTCGTGGTCTCGGCCGGCGACCGCGTCGAGAAGGGCGAGGTCATCGCGGATGGCCCGGCGACGGAGAACGGCGAGCTCGCGCTCGGCAAGAACCTCCTCGTCGCGTTCATGACGTGGGAGGGCCACAACTTCGAGGACGCGATCATCCTCAGCCAGGACCTCGTGAAGGACGACACCCTCTCCTCGATCCACATCGAGGAGTACGAGGTCGACGCCCGCGACACGAAGCTCGGCAAGGAGGAGATCACGCGCGACCTGCCGAACGTGAGCCCCGACCTGCTGAAGGATCTCGACGAGCGCGGCATCATCCGCATCGGCGCCGAGGTGCGCCCCGGCGACATCCTCGTCGGCAAGGTCACGCCGAAGGGCGAGACCGAGCTGTCGGCCGAGGAGCGCCTGCTCCGAGCGATCTTCAACGAGAAGAGCCGCGAGGTGCGCGACACGTCGCTGAAGGTCCCCCACGGCGAGCAGGGCACGATCATCGCGGTGAAGGAGTTCAACGCGGAGGACGGCGACGACGAGCTCGGCTCGGGCGTCAACCGCCGGGTCGTCGTCTACATCGCCCAGAAGCGCAAGATCACCGAGGGCGACAAGCTCGCCGGCCGCCACGGGAACAAGGGCGTCATCGCCAAGATCCTCCCCGTCGAGGACATGCCGTTCCTCGCGGACGGCACGCCGGTCGACGTCATCCTGAACCCGCTCGGCATCCCCGGCCGCATGAACTTCGGCCAGGTGCTCGAGACCCACCTCGGGTGGATCGCGCAGCAGGGCTGGAAGGTCGAGGGCGCCCCGAAGTGGGCCGCACACCTGCCCGAGGAGGCCCGCGAGGCCGCCCCCGGCACGAAGGTCGCGACCCCCGTGTTCGACGGCGCGTTCGAGGAGGAGATCGCGGGTCTGCTCGACTCGACGCTCCCCACGCGCGACGGCGAGCGGCTCATCGACTCGACGGGCAAGACGACGCTGTTCGACGGCCGCTCCGGCGAGCCGTTCCCGGCGCCCATCTCGGTCGGCTACATGTACATCCTGAAGCTGCACCACCTCGTCGACGACAAGATCCACGCTCGGTCGACGGGTCCCTACTCCATGATCACGCAGCAGCCCCTGGGCGGTAAGGCCCAGTTCGGCGGCCAGCGGTTCGGCGAGATGGAGGTGTGGGCCCTCGAGGCCTACGGCGCCGCGTACGCGCTCCAGGAGCTCCTCACGATCAAGTCCGACGACATCCTCGGCCGCGTCAAGGTGTACGAGGCGATCGTCAAGGGCGAGAACATCCAGGAGCCCGGCATCCCCGAGTCGTTCAAGGTGCTCATGAAGGAGATGCAGTCGCTCTGCCTGAACGTCGAGGTGCTCTCGGCGGACGGCACGGCTGTCAACCTCCGCGACACCGACGACGACGCGTTCCGCGCGGCGGAGGAGCTCGGCATCAACATCTCGAGCCGCTTCGAGTCCTCGTCGATCGACGAGATCTGATCCGGCCAGGCAACGAACAGAATTCCGACACAGGAGAACTAGTGCTCGAATCAACCACTTTCGATCAGCTTCGCATCGGCCTGGCCACCGCTGACGACATCCGTCGTTGGTCCTACGGCGAGGTCAAGAAGCCCGAGACGATCAACTACCGCACGCTCAAGCCCGAGAAGGACGGCCTCTTCGGCGAGCAGATCTTCGGACCCTCCCGCGACTGGGAGTGCGCCTGCGGCAAGTACAAGCGCGTCCGCTTCAAGGGCATCGTCTGCGAGCGATGCGGCGTGGAGGTCACCAAGTCCTCCGTCCGCCGCGAGCGCATGGGCCACATCGAGCTCGCCGCGCCCGTCACGCACATCTGGTACTTCAAGGGCGTCCCGTCGCGCCTCGGATACCTGCTCGACATGGCGCCGAAGGACCTCGAGAAGGTCATCTACTTCGCTGCGTACATGGTGATCTCGGTCGACGAGGAGGCTCGCCACCGCGACCTGCCGACGCACGAGAACAACATCCGCCTCGAGATCAAGAACCTCGGCGACCGCCGCGACGCGAAGATCGCGACGCGTCTGGCCAAGCTGGAGGAGGAGCTCGCGGCGCTCGAGGAGGAGGGCGCCAAGGCCGACCAGAAGAAGAAGGTCAAGGACGCCGCCGAGAAGGACATGGCCTCGATCCGCAAGAACGCGGACGACCAGATCACGCGTCTCGAGAAGGTGTGGGAGGACTTCCGCACGCTCGAGGTCGGCGCGCTCAAGGGCGAGGACGAGATCTTCCACGAGCTCCAGGACCGCTTCGGCCAGTACTTCGAGGCCCACATGGGCGCCGAGTCGATCAAGCGTCGCCTCGAGGCGTTCGACCTGGCCGCCGAGGCCGAGAGCCTGCACCTGCAGATCTCGGAGGGCAAGGGCCAGCGCAAGATCCGTGCGATCAAGCGCCTCAAGGTCGTCAACTCGTTCCTGCAGACGGGCATGAGCCCGGCCGCCATGGTGCTCGACGTCGTCCCGGTGATCCCGCCGGAGCTGCGCCCGATGGTCCAGCTCGACGGCGGCCGCTTCGCGACCTCCGACCTGAACGACCTCTACCGTCGCGTCATCAACCGCAACAACCGCCTCCGCCGTCTCATCGATCTCGGCGCGCCCGAGATCATCGTCAACAACGAGAAGCGGATGCTGCAGGAGGCCGTCGACGCGCTGTTCGACAACGGCCGCCGCGGCCGCCCCGTCACGGGCACGGGCAACCGTGCGCTCAAGTCGCTGTCCGACATGCTCAAGGGCAAGCAGGGCCGGTTCCGCCAGAACCTGCTCGGCAAGCGCGTGGACTACTCGGGCCGATCTGTCATCATCGTCGGACCGCAGCTCAAGCTCCACCAGTGCGGCCTCCCCAAGCAGATGGCGCTCGAGCTGTTCAAGCCGTTCGTGATCAAGCGCCTGATCGACCTCGGTCACTCGCAGAACATCAAGGCGGCCAAGCGCGCCGTCGAGCGCACGCGTCCCGAGGTGTGGGACGTGCTCGAGGAGATCATCCGCGAGCGCCCCGTGCTGCTCAACCGCGCGCCCACGCTCCACCGCCTCGGCATCCAGGCCTTCGAGCCGCAGCTCGTCGAGGGCAAGGCCATCCAGCTGCACCCGCTCGTCTGCGCCGCGTTCAACGCGGACTTCGACGGCGACCAGATGGCCGTGCACCTGCCGCTGTCGGTCGAGGCCCAGGCCGAGGCCCGCATCCTGATGCTCGCCTCGAACAACATCCTCAAGCCCTCGGACGGCCGCCCGGTGACCCTGCCCTCGCAGGACATGATCATCGGTCTGCACCACCTGACGACCGTCAAGCAGGGCGCCAAGGGCGAGGGCCGCGTGTTCGGCTCGGTCGGCGAGGCGATCCTCGCCAAGGACGAGGGCACCCTCGACCTGCAGGCCAAGGTCCGCATCCGCATCCCGGGTCTGACGTTCCTCGAGGGCGAAGGCCCCGACGGGTATGAGCGCCACGGCCTCGTGGACGCCTCGCTCGGCCAGGCGATCTTCAACGACACGCTGCCCAAGGGCTACCCGTTCGTGCGCGAGCAGGCCGACAAGGGCAAGCTGTCGCAGATCGTGAACAAGCTCGCCGAGGAGTACCCGAAGGTGGAGGTCGCGGCATCCCTCGACCGCATCAAGGACGCCGGCTTCTACTGGGCCACCCGCTCGGGTGTCACCGTGGCGCTGAGCGACATCCTGACGCCGCCCAACAAGGGCGAGATCGTCGCGGGCTACGAGAAGCAGGCCGCGAAGGTCCAGGCGCAGTTCGAGAAGGGTCTCACGACCGACGCCGAGCGTCGCCAGGAGCTCATCAAGATCTGGACCGAGGCGACGGATGCCGTGCAGAAGGCGATGCGCGACAACTTCCCCGAGGACAACACGATCAACCGCATGGTGTCGTCGGGTGCTCGTGGAAACTGGCTGCAGATCCGCAACATCGCGGGCATGCGCGGTCTCGTGAACAACCCGAAGGGTGAGATCATCCCCCGTCCGATCATCTCCTCGTACCGCGAGGGTCTGTCGGTGGCGGAGTACTTCATCGCGACGCACGGTGCCCGCAAGGGTCTGGCCGACACGGCCCTCCGTACGGCCGACTCGGGCTACCTCACGCGTCGCCTCGTGGACGTCTCGCAGGATGTCATCATCCGTGAGGACGACTGCGGGACGACGAAGGGCCTCGAGCTCCCGATCGCGGCCGCCGGCATCGACGGCGTCCTCGTGAAGGACCCGAACGTCGAGAACTCGGTGTTCGCGCGCACGCTCGCGGAGCAGGTCGTCTCGCCCTCGGGCGAGGTGCTGGCGGATGCCGGCGACGACGTGGGCGACATCCTGATCAACAGGCTCGTCGAGGCCGGCGTCGAGACCATCAAGGTCCGCTCCGTCCTCACGTGCGACTCGGCCGTCGGCGTCTGCGCGCAGTGCTACGGCCGTTCGCTCGCGACCGGCAAGCTCGTCGACATCGGCGAGGCGGTCGGCATCATCGCCGCCCAGTCGATCGGCGAGCCCGGCACGCAGCTGACGATGCGCACGTTCCACACGGGTGGTTCGGCCTCGGCCGACGACATCACGCAGGGTCTTCCCCGCGTGCAGGAGCTCTTCGAGGCCCGCACCCCCAAGGGTGCGTCGCCGATCGCGGAGGCCGACGGCCGCATCACGATCGATGAGACCGACCGCGCCAAGAAGGTCATCCTGACGCCCGACAACGGCGACGAGCCGCACGTCTACCCCGTGCTCAAGCGCGCGACCCTGCTGGTCGAGGACGGCCAGCACGTCACGGTCGGCCAGCCGATCCTGGTGGGCACGCTCGACCCCAAGGAGGTCATGCGCGTCCAGGGCGCCCGCGAGGTGCAGAAGTACCTCGTGAACGGCGTGCAGGGCGTCTACCGCTCGCAGGGTGTGCCGATCCACGACAAGCACATCGAGGTCATCGTGCGCCAGATGCTGCGGAAGGTCACCGTGGTCGACCACGGCGAGACGACGCTGCTCCCGGGCGAGCTGGTGGACTTCAAGCGCTACCAGAACATCAACCGCGAGGCCGTGGCAGAGGGCAAGCGCCCCGCGTCGGGCCGCCCGGAGCTGATGGGCATCACGAAGGCGTCGCTCGCGACGGAGTCGTGGCTGTCGGCGGCGTCGTTCCAGGAGACGACCCGCGTCCTGACGCAGGCCGCCATGGAGGGCAAGAGCGACCCGCTCCTGGGCCTCAAGGAGAACGTCATCATCGGAAAGCTCATCCCCGCCGGCACGGGCCTTGCGAAGTACCGCAACGTCACGGTCGAGGCGACGGAGGAGGCCAAGAGCGAGCGGTACCCCAACCGCATCTTCGCCTCGGACGGCGCGTACAGCGACGCCGACCTGAGCTACGTCGACTTCGACAGCTTCTCGACGGACGACTTCACGTCGTACAACTGAGCACGATCTCAGCGCGCACGGATGCCTCGGCATCCTGAGCGGTGACGGAAGGGCCCCGGTTCGCCGGGGCCCTTCTGCATCCCCAAGCCCTGCGCGCCGCGGGTGTCGAGTCCGCGCTCGGTCGTACCGTGGAGGGGGGAGGAGACGGTCATGGCACGGATCCCTGGGCGCAATCCGTGGCTCGCGTGGCCCGCGGGCATCGTGTGCGCCGCAGTCGTCGCGACGCTCGCGTGGCTCGCCCTTCCGATGGTGCCGGTCGTCGTCGCGTGGGTCGGCGAGTCGCTGCGCACGGCGACGTCGCCGCCGGTCGCAGCGCCCGTCGAGCCGAGCCGGGCGCCGCTGCTCGAGATCGCGGAGTCGGACGATGCGATCGACTGCCGCCGGCTCTATCCCGACGACCTGTGGGTCGAGCTCGCCTGGCGGCCCGAGGCGCTGCTGTCGCAGGACTTCTCGGCGCCCTCGACGAGCGTCGCGTCGCTGACGGACGCGCTCGCCCCGCAGGTGCGCGTCACGTGCCGCTGGCGGTTCGACGGCGGGGGCGGGATCTCCTCGACGCTGGCGAGGGTCGCGAGCGACTCCGCTGCCGTCGTGGAGGCCGCGCTGCAGGGCGAGGGCTTCTCGTGCGAGACGGCCGGCGCCGTGCTGCGCTGCCGTCGCGCGCAGGGCGGCGCCGTCGAGGAGCACGCCGTCTCGGGCGACCTCTGGCTGTCGTCCGTCGAGACCGGCCGCGTGCCGGAGGACTACGGCGCGCGCCTCGCCGAGGGGCTCTGGGGAGCGGGCTGACGGCGCGTGGGGCGCGCCTCAGGCGAACACGTGGTCGACGATGCTCGCCGTGTACCCGCTCGGCGACAGGTTCGAGTACGTCGTGTCGATGAGGATGCCGTCCCGCCAGTACAGGGTGCGGCCATCGGTGACGGGATACGTCGGATTGGGCCACTGCTTCTCGCAGCGTGTGCCCGTGTCGGGCTGGTAGCACGTGAACGCCTGATCGGTCATGAGCGCGTTGAGCATGTCGAGCGCGGGGCCGCGGCCGACCTTCGAGATGACCGTCGTGAGCCCCGTGGAGTCGGCGCCGGGCTGCGCCCAGATGCACTTCAGGCTCCCGTCGGACTGCACGCCCGACAGGCCCCACGCGGGGTCGTTGAGGGGGATGCCCTCGAGCTGCGACAGCACGGACTCCGAAAGGATGGCCCGGCAGTCGGTCGGCACGGCGACGCTCGCGGCGGCCGTCGAGGTCGGATCGGGCGTCGGCGTGCCGGTCGCCGTCGAGTCCGGGCCCGGCGTCCCTGTCGAGGTCGAGCTCTCCGAGCCGCCCGGCGCGGGGGAGTCCGGCGCGCATCCCGCGAGTGCGACGGCGAGCAGGACGGATGCCGCGATTCCTGCGAGGACGGGGAGGGGATGCCGGGTCATGACGCCACGATACCTGCGCCCTCGCGTGCCCCCGTCGCGGCGCCCCGGGCTGTGGGGCGGGCGGGCCGCGGCATCCGCACCCCCTTCGCGGAGACGTCCTCGAGCAGTGTGCGACAGACACCGGGATGCGAAACGGACGGCACGCCTCACCGGTTCCTGCGCTCGGGCGGGTTAGCCTCACGATGTCGGGGATCGGCCCCCGCGTGAGGAGTGCAAGCGATGAGTGACTCGAACTCGCCGATCGGCGAACCCGTCGAGGAGCCCACGGCCGCGGATGACGTCGTCGGCAACGTCGAGGACTCCCTCGCCGAAGCCGAGGCCGCCGGCCAGGCCGCCGTGTCGGACTCGTCCGCCGAGCTCTCCGAAGACCTGTACGGCCCGATCGAGCCCGACTCCCTCGACGACCTGCCCCGCGCCTCCGAGACCGCGACGACCGCGTACGAGGCGCCCGTGTACGACCCCGCAGCCGAGACGGTCGTCGTCACGCCCAGCGAGCCCGTCGTCGTCCCCCCTGCGGCGGTCGCTCCGCCCGTCGCGCAGCCGATCTTCGTGCAGGCCCCCGAGGCGCCCCGCCCCAAGGGCAACCGCGGCGCGGCCGGCGCGATCGGCCTGCTCGCCGCCCTCGCCTTCGGCGCTCTGTACCTCGCGGCGCGCCTGGGCTTCGGCGCCATCACGGGCGACGTGACGGGCGAGAACGCGGGGTCCAAGGCGCTCGAGGCGGTCGGCACGTGGGAGCTGTGGATTCCCGTCGTCGTCTTCTTCATCGCGTTCTGGCTGCTGGGCGCCATCATCAACCGCGGACGCTGGGGGCACTGGGTCGTCTTCGGCCTCCTCGTCGGCATCGCCGCGTACGGCGGTCACATCCTCGGTCAGCTGTTCCAGGCGCCGTTCTGGATGCTCACCGCCCGCCAGGGCGCCGACCTCGTCGATGCGCAGCTGCTCGCCCCGCTCGCCATCGCGGCGTTCGTCATCGGCCGCGAGCTCACGATCTGGTTCGGCGCGTGGGTCGCGGCTCGGGGCAAGCGCGTGACCGAGCTCAACCTCGAGGCGCAGCGCGAGTACGAGCGCACGCTCGAGGCCGGCCCGCAGCTCGTCCGCTCCTAGCCGGATGTCCGCGCCCGCGCCGCAGGGGGTCCGTCCCCTCGTCGCCCTGGGCTTCGCGACGGTCGCGTTCATCGCGCTCCTGATCTTCGGGCTCGGGATGCTGAGCCTCCTCCTCGATGCCGACGTCATCGGCGTCCCGGGTCTCGGGCAGGTCCCCGGCGTCGTCGGCACCGTGCTCGCGACGGCTTCGTTCGCCGCCGTGCTGTGGGCGGGGCTGCGGCGCGCGGGAGCGGGGCTGCGGCCCTCGTTCCTGGGCGCGCTGTGGTGCGCCGTCGCCGCGTTCCTGGGGTACGTCCTCGGCGTGTGGCTCGGCGCCGTGTTCTCGGGGTCCGACCTGGCGGCGTCAGCCGCTGCGGCGGGCGGCGTGGCCGCGGGGTGGTTCGGCGCGGTCGTCGCGGGCGCCGGCTTCGTCGCCGGCTGGGGCGGCATCGCCCTCGTGCGCACACGAGCGGGCCGCCCGCGCTGGCCGTGGGAGAGCGACGACGACGAGTGACTCCGAGCGGGTCGTCCGGCGACGAGCCGACCGCGCCGCGTGGCGAACAGGGGCGCTTCCCGCGACGGCGGGCTACCGTTGATCCCGTGGAGCGGTCGCTCGAGACGCAGGTCAGCCAGGCGGTGGACGCCTGGCTGAGGTGGCTGCCGCGCTGGGAGCCGGCGACGCACCGCGGGCGCATCGCTCCGTGCCGTCGATGCTTCGGCTCGCCCGTCCTGTCGGCTGCGGGCCTGGGCGCCGATGTGCCGCACGGCGTGCAGCACGGCCTCTCGACGCGGATCAAGACGATCGTGGACCATCTCGTCGCCGAGTACACGGCGGTCAACCTCCCCATGCTGCAGACCGAGCTCGACCAGCAGGCGGCGCGCAACCGCGCCCGCTCGTACCGTCCGTCCGAGGGGCTCGACCCCGAGTTCGAGGGGCTGCCCCTGGATCCCGAGCCCGTCCCCGGGGCGCCGTTCCTGTTCACGATCTCGGGCCTCGCGGAGGAGGCGGATGCCGGCGTCCCGGCGCTGCCGCCCCTCAGCGACGACGCGAAGGCGGCGCTCCGCCAGGAGGTGGGTCTGGCCGACGACTACGCCAACATGGTGGGCCGCGAAGTGTGCGCGATCCTGCTGCACCATCGGCTTCGCATCCAGCAGGCGATCGCGCAGTACGTCGAGCCGCAGATCGAGGCGATGCTCGAGGAGCTCACGAGATCGCTCGACGTGCCGTTCGATCCCAACGACAGCCCTCCGCTCTGACCGCTCACGCTCAGGCTTCCCCCAGTGTCTTCCAGGGGTGTTTGTTAGCATTGCCGAGCTTGCACACGGCGATTTCGTGTGCCCCGCCGACGCCGTCCGGCGGTCGACGATCCTTCTGGGGAGGAACCGGTGCCCACACGCTTGCCGTCGGCACCCCCCATCCTTCCGGGGCTCGCCTACATCCGTCCGCTCGGGTCGGGCGGCTTCGCCGACGTCTTCCTCTACGAGCAGGACATGCCGCGGCGCAACGTCGCCGTCAAGGTGCTGCCGGCCGACGTGCGCGATCCGGATCTGCGGCGCATGTTCAACGCGGAGGCCGACGTCCTCGCGCACCTGTCCGCGCACCCTTCGATCGTGACGGTCTACCAGGCGGGCATCTCCGCCGACGGCCGCCCGTACATCGTCATGGAGTTCTGCCCCGGCTCGCTCGCGCAGCGGTATCGGCTCGAGCGCATCCCCGTCGAGGAGGTCCTGACGGTCGGCGTGCGCATGGCGAGCGCCCTCGAGTCGGCGCACAGAGCGGGGCTCGTGCACCGCGACGTCAAGCCGAGCAACATCCTCGTCACGACGTTCGGCGCGCCGGTGCTCGCTGACTTCGGCATCTCGTCGTCGCTCCTGAAGGAGACGGCCGACGAGATGCTCGCGATGTCGATCCCGTGGTCGGCGCCCGAAGTGGTCGCGGAGCAGACGGCGGGCACCGTCGCGAGCGAGGTGTGGAGCCTCGGCGCGACCGTGTACTCGCTGCTCGCCGGCCACAGCCCCTTCGAGCGCCGCGAGCGCGGGCAGAACACGAAGGAGCAGCTGCGCCGGCGCATCGCCCGCGCGACGTACGCGACGATCCCGCGTGCCGACGTGCCCGACTCGCTGCAGGAGGTGCTCGCCACCTCGATGCGCCGTGACCCGCGTCAGCGGTACGCCTCCTCGCGTGACTTCGCCGAGGCGCTGCGCGGCGTGCAGGCCGAACTCGGCATCGCGCCGACGCCGCTCGAGGTGCCCGCCGACGACTGGGCCGGAGCATCCGAGTCGATCGACTTCGCGGACGCGGAGCTGCGCGGGGCTCCGCGCAGCCGCATCGAGCGCGAGGAACGGCGCAAGACGCGAGCGGGCGCGGGCGTCGCGGCCCTCGCCCGCGACGAGGACACCGACATCTCAGTTGCCCGGGCGAAGCCCGCACGCCGGCGCTGGCTGTGGATCGTGGGCGGCGCCGTCGTCCTCGTCGCAGCCGTCGTGGCGGCCCTCGTCGTCACGGGAGTGCTGATCTGATGCGCCGCCGCACGATCGCGGGACTCGTCGGCGGTGCGGCCGTCGCGGCACTCATCGCCGGCGCCTCGATCGTGTGGCCGGGGCTCGACGCGCAGGAGACCCCCGACGTCGACACCTCGGTGTGGGCCCTGCAGACGGGGGACGGCCGTCGCTACGCGCGCGTCAACACGACGATCGGAGAGCTCGACACCGTCCGCAGCATCAGCAATCCGAGCCAGGTCGTGCAGACCGGCGACGGCGCCTACCTCTACTCCGACAGCTTCAGCAAGGTCACGCCGATCAATGCGGCCCTTCCCGTCGACCTCGACGAGGACGCCATCAGGCAATCGCCGTCGACTCCGGCGGGGACGACCGACGTGGCGACGTCGGGGGACTATGCGGCCTATCTCACCGACTCGGGCGCGGTCTTCGCGGGGCACCTGTCCAACGGGTCTGCGACGCAGCTCGACCCGTTCCCGTCCGACGACGAGGACGCCCCGCAGTACACGGCGGATGCGATCGCGGTCGACGCCCGGGGCATGCTGTTCGCGTACTCGCGCGCCGACAAGTCGGTGCTGACGTACGACATCCGCCGCGCGGAGGTGCGCGATCGCGACGTCCTGGACGCCGACGACCTCGCGACACCCCGCATCTCGGCCGCGGGCGACGACTGGGTCGTCGTCGACGCCGACGAC
The DNA here is from genome assembly GCF_011759705.1 of Microbacterium ulmi. Taxonomy (GTDB): domain Bacteria; phylum Actinomycetota; class Actinomycetes; order Actinomycetales; family Microbacteriaceae; genus Microbacterium; species Microbacterium ulmi. The sequence continues at coordinate 2,064,014 of NZ_JAAOZF010000001.1, forward strand.
GGGGACGTGTGGACGGAGGGGGCGGATGCCGCGGTGCCGGCCGAGTCGCCCGGCGCGGTCGTCGTGGGCGATCCGGATCCGACGGGGACGGCCGTGTACACCGCGAGCGACACGAGCCTCGTGCGGATCCCCGTCGACGGGTCGGCGCCCGCGCGCGTCCTCGGTGTCGGGAACACGGCTCTCGGCACGCCGGCGCGGCCGATCGTCCACGACGGCGTCGTGTACGCGGCGTGGCTGCTGCCCGGGGCGGGAGGCGGGCTGCTGTGGGACTCGCGCACCGAGACCCAGGTGACGCTCGACTACGGCGGGGCGGAGCTCTCCGATCAGCGCCGGCCCGTCTTCGTCGCGAGCCAGAGCGCCGTCATCCTCAACGAGACGCGCACCGGCTGGGTGTGGACCGTGCCGGACGGGCGCCTCGTCCCGTCCAGCCAGGACTGGACCCTCGACGACAGCACGAACGCGAACGCCGAGCGCAGCGAGGACGAGGCGCCCGTCGTCATCGACCCGAGGCCCCCCGTCGCGGAGCCCGACGCGTTCGGCGTGCGGGCGGGAAGCCTCGCGACGCTGCCCGTCCTGATGAACGACCACGATCCCAACGAGGACGTCCTCTCGATCGACCCTGCGTCGGTCTCGGGCCTCGATCCCGGCTTCGGGACCGTGTCGATCACGGACGACGCACAGCGCCTCGCGGTGCGGGTCGCGCCCGGCGCGCGAGGCAGCGCGACCTTCACGTACGCCGTGACCGACGGCACGACCGAAGGCGGCCTCGCGTCGCCGCCCACGAGCGTGACGCTCACCGTCGCCGAGCCGCAGGTCGACACCGCGCCGACCTGGTGCGGCGTCGAGGGATGCCTCGTGCCGTGGCCGGAGCCCGAGGTCGCGCGCGGCGGCACCGTGACCGTCCCCGTGCTCCCGGGGTGGGTCGACCCCGAAGGCGATCCGCTCTTCCTCCTCTCCGTCGAGAACACGTCGGGCACGGGCAGCGTCGCGGCCACGTCGGGCGGCGACGTCGTGTATCAGCACGCCGACGACGGCGACGGCGGCGAGCAGATCGTGACGCTCGACGTCACGGTCGCCGACACGGCGGGCAACGCGACGACGAAGCAGCTGCTCGTGCGCGTGTCTCCGCAGCCGCGGCTGGCCGTCCAGTCGTTCGCGCTCGTCGACACGATCGGTGCGGGACTCTCGGTCGACGTCGCCCCGCACGTGACCGGCACGACGGCGACGATGTCGCTCGAGTCCGTCCGCGTCCTCGACGACGCTGCCGCGACCGCGACCGTCGTCGGCGGCACGACCTCCTTCGACTTCGCGCCCCAGAACCCCGGCACGTTCCGCGTCGGATTCACCGTCACGGACGGCATCTCCGATGCGACCGGCACCGCGCGCATCACGATCCTCCCCGCAGACGCGCCCGCCCAGCTCGCGACGGCGCCCGTCGTCGCGTTCGTGCATCCGCAGCAGGACGCCACGCTCGACGTCTTCGAGGTCGTCTCCAACCCGACGCGTCGCGTGCTTCTGCTCAGCGACGTCGTCGCGACGGCGGATGCCGGAGCCACCCTGTCCGTCGACGCCGTCGGCCAGAGCCACCTGCGCGTGTCGGGCACGACGGCCACAGGGGTCGCCGGCCGGCTCGGGACCGTCTCGTACACGATCAGCGACGGCACCGACGACTCCGGATCCAGCGTCGAGGGCCAGGCGACCGTCTACCTCCTGCCCCTCGCGCCGGAGCTCGCGCCCATCGCGGTCGATGACGCCGTCGTCGTGCGGGCGGGATCGCAGATCGACATCCCCGTCCTCGACAACGACATCGCACCGTCCGGCGGGCGCCCGACGCTCGACCCGTCGACCGTGACGTCGTCGTCGCCTGCGGCTCTCGCCTTCGCGTCCGGCGACGTCGTGCGCTACCTCGCGCCGACCAAGCCCGGCGACTACGCGATCGAGTACTCGATCTTCACGACCGGCGCCCCGTCGCTCAACGACACCGCGACGATCCGTCTCAAGGTGCTCTCCGACGACGTCAACCGTCCGCCGCTGCCCGAGACCCTCGAGGGCCGTGTGCTGAGCGGTCAGTCGACGTCGATCGAGTTCGACGGATTCGGCATGGACCCCGACGGCGACGTCGTGACGCTCGACCGCATCGTGAGCCAGCCCGAGAGCGGATCCGCGACGATCTCCGCGGACGGCGAGTCGATCGTGTACTCGAGCGTGCCGGGATACCGCGGCCAGGCCTCCTTCCGCTATCGCGTCGTCGACGCCTCGGGCGAGACCGGCGAGGGCACGGTCCGCATCGGCGTGCTCGACGAGCAGTCCAACCCGAGCCCCATCACGTTCACCGACTACGTCCAGGTGCAGGTCGGTGCCGACAGCACGATCCGCGTGAACCCGCTCGCGAACGACATCGATCCGACGCAGGGATCGCTCGAGCTCACGGGTGTGCGCCCCGACCTGCCCCCCACGCTCGTCGACGGCAGCGAGAGCCCCGAGTACGAGCGCCTCGCCGAGATGATCCGGAGCGTCGGCAAGACGCAGGTCGTGATCTCGGCAGGGACGGAGCCCACGACGATGTCGTTCCTCTACGACGTCAAGTCGAGCTCGGAGAACACCGGCCGCGGCCTGATCGTCGTCAAGGTCGTGCGCGAACGCGTCCCCGACTACCCGATCGTCGACGACACGGTGCTGACGGCCGAGAACCGCGAGGACTTCGAGCGCGGTGTCGACGTGCTCCGGGACAAGGCGTCGTGGTCGGGAGGCGACGTCGCCGATCTCGCGGTGAGCCTGTGGGGCGAGCAGCGCGGGGTGTCGGCATCCGGCGCCCGTCTCCGCGGCGATCTTCCCGCGACGACCCGCATCATCCCGTTCGCGATCACGGGCGAGGGCCCCTCGGGCGAGGTGACGACGTATGCGTTCCTGCGCGTCCCGGGCGACGACGATCTCTCGCTCGCCCTGCGCGCGAGCGCCGTGGCCCCCGAGGTGGACGAGCTGGCGTCGACGGCCTTCGACATGAAGGATCTCGTCGCGTCGCCCCGGGGCTCGACCCTGGAGGTGGGCACCGACCTCCGTGTCTCCGGGGCGCGGCCGGAGGCGGCGTGCGTCGTCGAGTCCGGGACGACCGTGCGGTACACGGCGGGGGCGGGCGCGCCGTGGGTCGACGCATGCCTCGTGCCCGTCCGGCTCGCGGGGCAGGACGACTGGACGTACCTGTCCGTGCCCATCATCGTGCGCGCGCTCGATCCGCAGCCCGTGCTCAAGCCCGCGTCGCTCGTGGTCGGACCCGGCGAGACCGTCACGTACGACCTCGCGGACCTGACGACGTGGCAGCTGCAGCGCGAGGACTGGGGCGGCATCCGGTACGCCGTCGACTTCGCGGGCTCCGCGTTCTCGGTGTCGCTCGACGGCAGCACCGTTACCGTGACGGGCGCCGACCGCGCCGTTCCGGGCTCGGAGGAGGTCGCGATGGTCTCGGTGACGAGCCACGTCGCCGTCGCTCCCGTCCGGCTCATCCTGCGTGTCGGAGCCGCGCCATCGACCCTGCCGCAGGGCGGGTCGGTCACGCAGCAGTGCTCCCAGGCCGCGGGCACGTCGTGCGTCATTCCCGTCGTGGGCGCCGGCGGCGAGGTCAATCCGCTGCCGCGCACGCCCCTGCAGGTCGTCGACGTGCGGCCGACGGGCGCCTGCATCGGGGTGACCTTCGAGGTCGCGTCGGCGTCGTCCGTGGTCGCCTCGTGGACGTCAGACGCGCCGGGCGCGACGTGCACCGCGACCTTCACGCTGCAGGACGCGCAGAGCCGGCGCACGGCGGCGGAGCGCGACGGCCGGATCCTCCTCGATCTCCAGGGCTACCCGAAGGCGCCCGCCGCGGTCGTGCAGACGGCGTACTCGAGCGGCTCGCTGTCGCTGCGCGTCGACGGCGGCGAGGCGCGGCTCGCGTATCCCGCCCTGACCGGGTTCGTCATCCGCTCGGCCGGCGCGGTCGTCGCGCAGTGCGACGCCGACGGAGCGTGCACCCCGATCGCCGCGCCGAACGGGGAGCAGCGCACCTACGAGGCGTGGGCGGTCAACTCCGTCGGCGAGTCCCGGACGTCGGTCAAGACGGTCGCGTGGGCCTACGATTCCCCCGCCCCGCCGACGGGCGTCGCGGTGCACCCCGTCGTGACGGGCGGCGAGGGCGGCTACGTGTCGCTGCAGATCACCGGCATCGACGCGGCCCAGACGGGCAGCATCGAGATCACGAGCCCCACGGGGGAGCGCTCGCGCCTGTCGGTGGGCTTCGGCCAGACCGAGCTCTCGGTGCCGTCCTACCGCGTCGGGAGCAACTCGGCGACGCTCATCACCGTGACCCCGTTCTCGCGCTTCGACCTTCCTCCGGGTCTGGGCGGCACCCCGTCCGGCTCGGCCACGACCGTCTCGGGGAACGGCGTCGGGGCGCCGCTCGACCCGCATCTGACGCTCGCGTCGTCCTCGAACGGCGACGGCACCGTGACGATCTCCGCGGAGGGCGCAGCGGCGCTCAACGGGAGCGGCTCGACGCTGCGCTTCGGCATCGTCCGCGACACGGGGGGGAGGTGCGATGTCTCCGAGACGGGCTCGACCGCGAGCTTCTCGGGCCTGCGCGACGGCGAGGACTACGGGTTCCTGCTGTGCGTCGAGTCGTACTTCGACGGCGTCTCGTACGGCCGCACCACCACGACCGCCTCCGTGTTCGCCGAGCAGTCCGCCGCGGCGCCGACCGGCTGGACGTACCGGATCGCCGCCGACCCAGTGACGTCCGGGAACCGCGCCGAGTGGCGCATCCGCACGAACCCGACCTCGGGCGAGCAGATCCCGAACAACAACCACGTCGAGTTCAACATGGATCCCCTCGGCATCACGGTCTTCGACCGCCTTCCGGGGCTCCAGGTCCGGTACGCGCACAACTGGCGAGACCGCGCGACGGCATGGGGCAACGTGACGGCAGCGCCGGGCAGCGCCCCGTACCAGCTGCAGGCCACGTGGGGCGTGGCATCCTGTGTCGGCGGCTCGACGCTGACCCTCACGGGCAGCGCCTCGCAGACGAGCAGCGGCTCGGCGACCTTCGCGTACAGCGACTCGGGCATCCGGTTCTTCGACGACCGCGGTCGTCGGCTCACGTATGAGGCGGGCTCGTGGATCGTCCCCGTCGGCGCCGTGTCGGTCGACCGTGTGGGAGTGACGGTGTCGTGGGCGCAGGGCTGGGGCCTCAACGCGGCGAACGGCTCGATGGGCGGGACCTGCAACCCGAACCTTCCGCCGCCGCCGCCGACCGAGGAGCCGCCCCCCGAGCCGGATCCGTCTCCGACCTCCCCCTGACCACCCCGCAGACCACCCACACCGCAGAGGACGCAATGACCATCACGCAGGAGCAGGCGACCTGGTTCGCGCAGACGTTCGGCCAGATCGCCGACAACGTCGAGCGGGCGGTGCTCGGCAAGCGCCATGTCGTCGAGCTCGTGCTTACCGCGATGCTCAGCGACGGGCACGTGCTGCTGGAGGATGTGCCGGGCACGGGCAAGACCTCGCTCGCCCGCGCGATGGGGCAGTCGGTGCAGGGGACGAACACGCGCATCCAGTTCACGCCGGATCTGCTTCCCGGCGACATCACCGGCATCACGGTGTACGACCAGAAGACGGGGTCGTTCGAGTTCCACTCCGGGCCGATCTTCGCGAACATCGTCCTCGCGGACGAGATCAACCGGGCGAGCCCGAAGACGCAGTCGGCGCTGCTGGAGGTCATGGAGGAGGGGCGGGTCACGATCGACGGCGTCTCCCGGCAGGTCGGCGTCCCCTTCCTCGTGCTCGCGACGCAGAACCCCGTCGAGCAGGCGGGCACCTACCGGCTCCCCGAGGCCCAGCTCGACCGCTTCATGATGCGGACCTCGCTCGGCTACCCCGACCACGCCGCGACGGTGCGCATCCTAGACGGCGCCGCGACGGCGACGGCGGACCTCGGCCCCATCATCACGCCGCAGGCCCTCGTCGGCATGGCCGATCTCGCGGCCCAGGTCTACGTCGACGCCCTCGTGCTGGACTACATCGCCCGTCTCGTCGACGCCACGCGCTCGGCCGACGAGGTGCGGCTGGGCGTCAGCATCCGCGGCGCCCTCTCGCTGACGCGCGCGAGCCGCACGCGCGCGGCGTCGCAGGGACGCACGTATGCGACCCCCGACGACGTCAAGGCGCTCGCAGTCGCCGTGCTGTCGCACCGGCTCATCCTCCATCCCGAGGCGGAGTTCGACGGCGTCACGCAGGAGGCCGTCATCGGCCAGGTCCTGCTCGACATCGCTCCGCCCAGCCGCCGCGAGGCCGTATGAGCCTGACCGAGTCCCGCCTCACCCGCACCACGGCCGCGAGCGGCACGGGCGGGCACACGCACGTCACGTCGGCCGCACGCGGCCGCGCGCTCGTGCGCACCGTCGTGTGGGGCACGCGGGCGTCGCGCGCGATCGGGGCGGCAGCGGCCGCGGCGGTCGAGTGGTGCGCGCGCACGATCCGGCCCGCGGGAGCCGTCGTCGCCCTCGCGGCGACGGCCGGGCTGGGCCTGGGCATCGCGTTCGGCTGGGTCGAATGGATGGTCGCCGGCTCGATCGCGCTCGTGCTGCTGGTCATGAGCGTCCCGTTCCTGTTCGGGGCGCGGTCGTACGAGGTCGGCCTGACCCTCGCGCATGAGCGGATCGTCGCGGGCGACGGCGTCGAGGGCGAGATCGTCGTGCGCAACGACGGTGCTCGGCTCGCGCTGCCCGGACGCCTCGACATCCCCGTCGGCGGCGGCCTCGTCGAGTTCGGCGTGCCGCTGCTGCGCCCGGGGCACACCGTGTCGCAGCCGCTGGACATCCCGAACCTGCGTCGCGGGATCGTGACGGTCGGCCCCGCGACGACCGTGCGCACCGACCCCATCGGCCTCCTGCGCCGCGAGCACGCGTTCGAGGACGTGCACGAGCTCTACGTGCACCCGCGCACCGTCGAGCTCCCGTCGACGAGCGCGGGCCTCATCCGCGATCTGGAGGGCGCCCCGACGCGCCGGCTCGTCGACGCCGACATGTCGTTCCACGCGATCCGCGAGTACGCGCCGGGGGATGCGCGCCGTCAGATCCACTGGAAGTCGACCGCGAAGACCGGTCAGCTCATGGTTCGTCAGTACGAGGAGTCCCGCCGGTCGCGCATGTCCGTCGTCCTCGGGATCGCCGAGGCGGAGTATGCGGATGCCGACGAGTTCGAGCTGGCCGTCAGCTGCGCCGCGTCCCTCGCACTGCGCGCCGTGCGGGATGCCCGCGACCTCGACATCGTCGTCGGCACCGAGATCCCGCGCGTCGTGCGCGGACGGCTGAGGGCGATCAGGCACATCTCGGCGGCGGCGCCGCGGCCGCTGCTCGACGGGTTCAGCGGCATCGACCGCATCGAGAACACGATGCCCGTCGAGGACGTCTGCCGGCTCGCCGCCGAGGCGAACGAGCGGCTGTCGATCGCGGTCGTCGTCGTCGGGTCGAGAGTGTCGTTCACACGGCTGCGCAAGGCGGCGCTCTCGTTCGCGTCCGACACGGCCGTGATCGCCGTGCTGTGCGACGAGCGCGCCCATCCGCGCATGCAGCCTCTCCCGGGGCTGTCCGTCCTCACGGTCGGCGTGCTCGACGACCTCTCGGGTCTGCTGCTGCGGGGGACCGCGTCGTGAACGCCCGCGAAGCCTCGCGCAGGACGGACGGCCGCCGGTTCACACCGCGCGTCGTCGTCGGCTCCGCCTTCGTCGCCGTCATCGTCGTGATCGCCGCAGTCGCGGCCTGGCCGATCTACCGGTCGGACTCGTACGTCCTCCTCGTGGTCGTCTCCGCCGTCGCGGGCGCCGCGATCGCGGGCGTCGCGCACGTGCGGCGGTGGGGCGGGTGGCTCGTCGCCGCGGTGCTCGGCGGGACGATCGCGGTGCTCGGCATCCCGCTCGCCGTGCCGTCGCGGCTGGGCGGACCGCTCGAGCTCCTGCGGGGTCTCGGCGAGGTCGGCACGGGCATCGTGGTCGCCTGGAAGGACCTCGTGACGGTGGAGCTGCCGGTGGGCTCCTACCGGAACCTCCTGGTGCCGGCGCTCGTGGTCTTCCTCGTCGGGACGTGCGTGGCGCTGCTGCTCGCGTGGCGCGAGGATCGCATCGCCTACGTCTCGGTGCCTCTCGGCTTCGGGATGGTCTCGTTCGGCCTGTTCTTCGGCCGCACGACGGTGAGCGAGCCGCTGCGCCTCGGCCCCGTCGTCCTGCACGCTCCCGCCGAGACGGCGATCGGCTGCGCCGTGCTGCTCGCCGCACTCCTGTGGCTCGCGTGGCGCAGCGCGGCGGAGCGGGTCGCGGCGCTGCAGCGTGCGGCGGCCTCCAGCGGCGTGCGGATGTCGCGACGCCCCACGGGCGCGGACCGGCGTCGTCTCGCCCTCGGCGCGGGGATGGTCGCCGTGGCCGTCGCCGGCACGGTCGCGGTCGTGCCGTTCGCCGCTCGCGGCGCCGAGCGCGACGTCCTCCGCTCGGCGGCGGGACCCGACGTCGACGTGTCCGCCGAGGTCAGCCCGCTCACGGGGTACCGCTCGGAGTTCGACGACGACCGGGCCGAGAGCGTGCTGTTCACGGTGAGGAGCGACGGCGCCCTTCCCGACCGTGTGCGCATCGCGACGCTCGACAGCTACGACGGCGAGGTGTTCCGCGCGGGCGGGGGAGCGTCGGCCTCCGACGCGCGCTTCGTCCGCGTGCCCTCCGTGCTCGACGCGGGCGAGGGCACGGCTCACGAGCTGACCGTGACGATCGACGGGCTCCGCGGGATCTGGATGCCGACGGCCGGCCGCGTCGCCGCCGTGGACTTCCAGGGCGCGCGCGCTGCCTCGCTGGCCGACCGGTTCTACTACAGCACGGGAGCGCAGGCGGGTGTCGAGACGGCGGGCGGCGGCCTCGAGCGCGGCGACTCGTACCGGCTGCGCATCGTCGAGCCGGCCGCGGCCGACCTCGCCTCCGTCGAGGCCCCGGGGGGCGTCGCCGACGACCTGCCGTCGGTCGAGCACCTGGAGACATGGGTCGAGGAGCACGTCTCCGGACGCGGCGGCGCCGCGCTCGACGGTCTCGTGCGGCTCCTGCGCGAGCGCGGCTATCTCAGCCACGCCCTGCGCCAGAACGGCGACCCCGTGTGGATGCAGCCGCTCGACGGCTACGCGTTCCAGCCGAGCGCGGCCGGTCACTCGCTCGCCCGCATCGACGCGATGTTCGACAGGCTCCTCACGCGCGAGGCCGATCCTCGCGCCGAGGCGTCGGGCAACTACGTCGCCGCCGTCGGCGACGACGAGCAGTTCGCCGTCGCGGTCGCCCTCATCGCGCGTGAGCTGGGCTTCCCGGCGCGCGTCGTGGTCGGCGCCCGGCTCGCCTCGGCGGAGGCCGGGCTTCCCACGTGCGACGACGGCGTGTGCCGCGCACAGGACGTCGCGGTGTGGGCCGAGGTGCAGTCCGCCGACGGCGGCTGGGTCGCGGTCGACGCGACGCCGCAGCACGAGCAGTCGCCGAGCCTCGAGGTCACTCAGCAGCGCGACCCCCAGAACGTCACCGAGGTGCGGCCGGATGCCGTGACTGAGGTCGTCCCCCCGGATCCGCTGCAGGAGGACTCCCTCACGGGCGACAACGACGACAGGGCCGACGGCCTCGATCTCGCGTGGCTGGGTCCTGTCCTACGGGTGGGCGGGATCGGTCTGCTCGTGCTGGTCGCGCTCACGGGGCCTCTCCTCGTGGTCGCGATCGCGAAGTCCTCCCGCCGTCGGTCGCGCCGCACGCAGGGCGACACCGCGGCGCGCATCGCGGGAGGCTGGGACGAATACGTGGATGCCGCGATCGACGCGGGCCGGGACGCCCCCGCGACGCTGACGCGGACCGAGCTCGCTGCGTCGTTCGAGAGCGACGCCGGCGAGGCGCTCGCCGCGAGCGCGGATCGTGCCGTCTTCGCGGGCGATGCCGTGACGGAGGACGATGTGCAAGGCTTCTGGCACGTCGTCGAGACCGAGCGTCGTGCGTTCACGAACGGACGCGGGGTCTGGAAGAAGATCGCCGCGACCGTATCGTTGAGATCGTTCTTCCGTCAGCTGACTCCGGCCGCAGGCCGCCGATCGGCTCAGCGCACCGTCGAGAGGGGGAAGCGTCGAGCTGCCGTGCTCGCGCAGACCACGCCATGAACAGCCCAGCCATCGATCCGTCCGCGCAGGTCGCACTCGGCCTGACGAGCCTGGCCGTCGCAATCGTGCTGTACGTATGGGTCGGCCTCGCCCTGTCCCGCGTCTTCCGGAAGTCGGGCGTCGAGGGATGGAAGGCGTGGGTGCCCGTCCTCAACACCATCGTGCTGCTGCAGCTCGGCGGCTTCTCGGGCTGGCTCATCCTGCTCGCGTTCATCCCACCGGCGCTTCTCGTCGTCGAGATCATCGCCTACCACCGCATCAACCTGTCGTTCGGGCATGGCGGCGGGATGACGGTGCTCGCGGTGCTGCTGTTCCCCGTGTGGGCATCGGTCCTCGGGTTCGGCGCGTCGCGCTGGGTCGGGCGTGAGACGACCGCCGCCGGTCCGGTCCGCTCGAGTGCGCCCGCGCCGACGGGCGCTGCATGGGATGCCGCGGGACAGGCGCCGCGCGGCGCAGCCCCCGGCGCACCCGGCTCGGCGCCCTATCGCTCCGTGACGCCTCCGCCTGCGTACGGCGGCGCGCGCCCGGCACCTGCGGGACCGAGGCCGACGGGCGCGCCGTACGGTCCCCCCGCTCTGGCGGCTCCCCCGGCGGGGTGGGCGCCGCAGCCCGGCCCGCAGCGGCCGCCCGCGGTCCCGCCCGTGACCGCGGCGCCCACAGGCGCTCCGGCGTCCGCCCCGCCGGCCCCTCCGACGCCTGTCGCGGGCGCCGCCGGTCCCCTCAGGCAGGCCCCCGCCGCGCCGAGGTCCGCGCCTGCGTCGGCGCGCCCCGTGTCAGCGCAGCCGCCCGCTCCCGTGCCCGCGCAGGCGGGCCCCGTCGATCCGGGTCCCGTCGCGGCATCCGGGCCCGTGTCGGCCGCGCCGGCGATCCCGCCGATCCCGCCGTCGCCCGCGGCCGGCTCCGAGCCCGCCCCGACCCAGCCCGTCCCATTCCCCGACGATGCGCCCGGGCCCGTCCGCGGGCGCCGCTCCGCGCCGATCTACGACGACGACGAGCTCGAGGCGGAGCAGGACGGCGTCGCAGAGCCGCAGGCGTGGACGCTGCCCACCGAGGTCACGAGCGAGGTGACGGCCGCCGAGCCCGGTGCCCCCGGCCCCATCGCCGCTGTGCCGTCCTCCTCCGCCGCGCCCGTCGGGCCCGTCTCCGCGGTGCCGCCCGTCACGCGGGTCCCGGCTCCTGTGGCACCGCCCGAGCGCGAGCCGTGGGCGCCGGCCCTTTCGCCCACGCCCGAGGGGGACGCCTTCCCCGAGACGTCCGGCGCCGTCTCCGCGATCGTCGGCGCACCCGACGCGGGCGCGCCCCGCTCGGCCCTCGCGTCGGTGTCGGCGCTGCATCCCCGCCCGCACGTGCCCGACGACGAGGACATCTTCGACGAGACGGTCGTGACGCGGCGCAAGCGCACGCCGTGGACGCTCGTGCCGCCCTCCGGCCGGTCGATCCCGATCACGTCGGACGTCGTGATCCTGGGCCGTCGTCCCGGCGCCGACCCGGCGTTCCCCGACGCGCAGCTCGTCGCGATCGACGACGACACCCGCACGGTGTCCAAGACGCACGCGCGGCTCGAGCTGCGCGACGACGCCTGGACGATCGTCGACCTCGACTCGACGAACGGCGTCCTGCTGACGGATGCCGCGGGTGCCGAGGTCGAAGCCGCTCCCGGGGTCGGCTCCCGCGTCGGCGAGAGGTTCCTGCTGGGCGACGCCGAGCTCCGGCTGGAGCGGAGCGAGGCGTGACGTCGGGTCCCGACGCGTCCCCCGGGGCCGGCGGAGGCGTCGCCGACGACGACGAGGCGACGCTCGTCGTCGGCAGGCAGGGGCGCGATGCCGACCCCCACGCTTCGCGCGCGGCCGCCGACGATCCCGCCGACCCCACCGACGACGACCCGGCCCCCGCCGACCCCGCCGCCGCCGACCCCGCCGCCGACGCGGACGCCCCCGACGTCTGGCACGCCCCCGCAGAGCCCGACGCCGAGACGGGCTCGACGATGGTCGTGCGCCGCGAGTCGCGTCGGCGCGCCGAGGCGGCGGCACGGGATGCCGAGACGGACCTCGAGGTGACGATCGCGGGAGCCGGCGTCCGGCCGCTGCCCCCGACGGTGGCCGGCGACGTGCCGGCGCCGCTCGGCAGGGTCGCGCACGCCCCGACCCCCGCCGAGCCCGTCTACGCCGCGCGCCGCACCGGCCCCGCGATCGTGCCCCGTTCGTCAGCCCCGCCGCATGCCCTGCAGGTGCCGGTCGACGGCGCCGCATCCGACCTCATCGTCCGCCGCCGCAGCCGCCGACGCGCCATCGTCGTCGTGGCCGCGGCATCCATCGTCCTCGTCGCGGCGGTCGTCGCGCTGGTACTGCTCGCCTTCGCGAGCTGAGGAGCAATCCCCGTGCACGTAAAGCTCACTCTGTTCCGCCCGGACGGATCGCCGCAGGACGTCGTCGTGACGGCGGACGCGACGGCGACGGTCCGCGACATCGCGGCGCGCATCGCCGCGGCCGATCCGCGGCACACGTACGACCCTGCCCGTCGCTACACGCTCCAGACGGCGTCGCCCGTCGCCCCGCAGTGGCGACTCCTTCCTCCCGATGCCGTCATCGGCGAGGAGTGGCTCGCGTCCGGGCTGTCCGTCGCGCTCGTCGACGAGGCGGATGCCGCAGACCTCCTGCCTCAGCTGCACGCGGGTGCCACGGCGACTGTGACCGTCCTGAGCGGGCCGCAGACGGGCCTGTCCGTCGTGCTCGGGCGCGGCTCGCACACGATCGGACGCGATCCGTCGTGCGATCTCGTGCTGGCCGACCCCTATCTGTCCAAGCGCCATGTCCGCGTCGACGTCGGGCAGGGGGTCGACGTCGTCGACCTCGGCTCGGCCAACGGCGTCGAGGTCGACGGCGAGCTCGTCTCGCGCGCCCGCGTCGCCGGCTCGCTCGTCGTGCTCGCCGGCGGCACGGAGCTTCTCGTCGAGGTCGAGACGCACGAGGCCGCGCAGCGGCAGGACCACGTCGGGCCCGTCGAGTTCAACCGCTCGCCGCGCGTCGAGGAGCGCTACCTCGGCCGCACGTTCTCGGTGCCCGAGATCCCGCGCGAGTCCGAGGACCAGCCGTTCCCGCTCCTCGCGATGATGGCGCCCGTCCTGCTCGGCCTGGCGATGTTCGCCCTCACGCAGCGGCCTCTGACGCTGCTGTTCGTCGCGATGACGCCCGTCATGCTCGCCGGCAGCTGGATCACGACCCGCAAGCGCGACAAGCGCAAGCTCGCGCGCCAGATCGGACGGTTCGACGAAGGGCTCGCCGAGCTCGGCGAGCGGCTCGAGACCGAGAAGGCGATCGAGAAGCGGGCGCGCATCGCCGAGATCCCCTCGTCCCTCGACGTCCTGTCCGCCGCATCCCGCCTCGATCCGCTCCTGTGGACGCGGCGACCGGAGCACTGGAGCTTCCTGTCGCTGCGGCTGGGCACGGCCTCCATGCCGAGCCGCAACACCGTCGACGACGATCAGCGCGGCGACCTGCTCTTCGAGTTCCAGGAGCGCCTCGACGCGGTCGTCGCGGAGCACCGCCTCGTCGACGACGTGCCGATCGTGGTGGAGCTGGGGGAGTCCGGCGCCGTCGGCATCGCGGGGGCGAAGGATGCCGCCGCCGACGTGCTCGCGTCGATCGTCGTGCAGCTGACGGGCCTGCATTCGCCCGCCGAGCTCGTCGTCGCGGCGGCGCTGACCCCCGACTGGGCGGCGCAGCTCGACTGGCTCAAGTGGCTCCCGCACACGTCGTCACCGCACAGCCCGCTCGGCGGGAATCATCTCGCGGCGACCGAGCCCGCCGTCGCGGCGCTGCTGAGCGACCTCGAGGACCTCGTCGCCTCGCGGGAGCGGGCCGCGAAGAAGGCGCGCGAGGAGGCTCGCGGCGCGATGACGGCCGAGGCGTCGGCTCTGCAGGCGGGCGCCGCGGTCGGGCAGCAGGGCGGCGCGTCCGGCCCGCAGGTGCCGCTGCCCGCCGTCGTCGTCGTCGTGTCGGACCAGGCGTCCCGTGACCGCGCGCGACTCGTCGACCTCGCGGAGCGCGGCGCCGACGTGGGCGTCTTCCCGCTGTGGGTCGCTCCCGATGCCGCGATGCTGCCGGCCGTCTGCCGCACGTTCGCGGTCCTCCCCGCCGAGGCGGACGCCACGCCCGTCATCGGGCTCGTGCGTCTCGGGGAGCAGCTCGAGGCCCCCGTGCTCGAGCGGGTCCGCTCCGAGGAGGCGGCCGGCTTCGCCCGCACGCTCAGCCGCGTCGTCGACGCGAACGTGCCGGTCGACGACGTGTCCGACCTGCCCTCGAGCGTCGCTCTCGCGGGTCTCATCGACCCGGAGCTCCTGTCCGCGCCGGACGCCGTCCTCGAGCGCTGGCGCGCCAACGACTCGATCACCGACCGCGCGCGCGGCCAGCGCGCCGCGGTCCGCCGCCGGGCAGGACGTCTGCGCGCCACGATCGGCCAGGCGTCGATGGGCCTCATGCACCTCGACCTGCGCACGCACGGTCCGCACGCCCTCGTGGGCGGCACGACCGGCTCCGGCAAGAGCGAGTTCCTCCAGGCGTGGGTGCTCGGCATGGCGGCGGAGTACAGCCCCGACCGCGTCACGTTCCTGTTCGTCGACTACAAGGGCGGGTCGGCGTTCGCCGAGTGCGTCAAGCTCCCGCACTGCGTGGGCCTCGTGACCGACCTCACGCCGCACCTCGTCCGCCGGGCCCTCACGAGCCTGCGCGCCGAGCTGCATCACCGCGAGGAGCTGCTGCACCGCAAGAGCGCGAAGGACCTCCTCGAGCTGGAGAAGCGCGGAGATCCGGATGCCCCTCCCGCGCTCGTGCTCATCATCGACGAGTTCGCCGCTCTCGTGGGCGAGGTCCCCGAGTTCGTCGACGGCGTCGTCGACATCGCCCAGCGCGGCCGGTCCCTCGGCATCCACCTCATCATGGCGACCCAGCGCCCGGCAGGCGTCATCCGCGACAACCTCCGCGCCAACACGAACCTGCGCATCGCGCTGCGGATGGCCGACGAGTCGGATTCGCAGGACGTCATCGGCGAGAAGGATGCCGCGCACTTCGATCCGTCGATCCCCGGGCGCGCGATCGCGAAGACCGGCCCCGGCCGCCTCGAGAGGTTCCAGTCCGGATACGCGGGCGGATGGTCGAGCGGCGTCGCTGAGGCGGCCCGCGTCGACGTCGCCGACATGCCCTTCGGCGTCGGCGTGCCGTGGACGGCCCCGAGCGACGACGAGGCGCCCGAGGAGCGCGATCTCGGCCCGACCGATCAGGCCCGGCTGGTCGCCGTCATGACCGACGCCTCGCGCCGTGCGCGCGTGCCGGCGCCGCGTCGGCCCTGGCTCGACGAGCTGCCGTCCGCGATCGATCTCGCCCAGCTGCGCAGCCGCACCGACGAGCGGCTGCCGATCGGCGTCGGCGACCACCCGGAGCGCCAGGCGCAGGCGGTCGTGTCGTTCCAGCCCGACGTCGACGGGCACATGGCCGTGTTCGGCACGGGCGGTGCGGGCAAGACCGTCGCGCTGCGCACCGTCGCGGCCGCCGCGGCGCTCGCCGACGCCTCGGCGGTGAGCGTGTACGGACTGGACTTCGGCGCGGGGGCCCTCCGCGCGATCGAGGAGCTGCCGGGCGTCGGAGCCGTCGTCACGGGCGAGGACGACGAGCGGATCGTGCGGCTGTTCCGGATGCTGCGCGCCGAGCTCGATCGCAGGTCGCGGCTGTACGCCGACGCCCGCGTCGCGAACATCGGCGAGTTCCGCAGGCTCCCCGGTCACGAGCGCGAGCCGCGGATGCTGCTGCTCATCGACAACTTCCCCGCGTTCCGCGAGAACTGGGAGATCCCCGTCGGGCGCAGCGACTGGTACCGCGTGTTCCAGGACGTCATCGCGCTGGGCCGCCCGCTCGGCATCCACGTCGTCCTGACGAGCGACCGTTTCGCGTCGCTGTCGAGCGCCGTCGCCTCGGGCATCCAGCGTCGCGTCGTGCTGCGTCTCGCCGACGACACGGGGTATGCGTCCCTCGACGTCCCCTCAGACGTCCTGAGCGAGGCGTCGCCTCCCGGCCGCGCGCTCGTGTCGGGGCACGAGGTGCAGCTCGCGATCCTGGGCGGAAGCGCCGCGGCGGCGGATCAGAGCGCCGCGATCGCCGCGCTCGCCGAGCGGCTGCGGGCCGCCGGTGCGGCCGAGGCTCCCGGCATCCCGTCGCTTCCGGCCGTCGTCGACCTCGACTCGCTCCCCGTGCTGCGCGACGAGCGCGTCGTCGTCGGTCTCGCGGAGGACACGCTCGAGCCCGCGACGATCGTGCCCGCCGGCGCCTTCGTGGTCGCGGGACCTCCCGGCAGTGGCCGCTCGAACGCCCTCGCCGTCATCGCCGAGCGAGCCTTCGCGCTGCCGGGGCACACCGTCTACTACTTCGGGCCCCGCCGTTCGCCGCTGGCCTCCGATCCGCGGTTCGCCGCCACGGCGGGGACGCCGGAGGAGGCGGCGGAGCTCGCGAAGCTCCTGCGTGGCGTCGTCGCCGACGCGGATGCGCAGTCGCGCTGCGTCGCGATCGTCGAGTCGATCGGAGACTTCCTGCAGACTCCGGCCGACACCCCGCTCGTGGACATGGTGCGGCAGTTCAAGCGCGAGGAGCACTTCGTCGTCGCCGAGGCGGAGTCCTCGACGTGGGTCTCGTCGTGGCCGCTGTTCGGCGAGTTCAAGAACGCGCGCCGCGGGCTGCTGCTCCAGCCCGACCAGGCCGACGGCGACGTCATCCTCAAGACGTCGCTCACGCGCGCCAAGCGAGCCGACTTCCCCGAGGGGCGCGGCGTCATCGTCGGGGGAGGCAAGACCCGGCGCGTGCAGGTCGCGCTCGCCCCCGCGCTCTCGCGCGTGCCCGTGTGAGCCGTGTCCCCCGAAGAGAGGACAGTGGACGGTCGGATCGTGCTGCGAGTTCTTGTTAGCCTGGCTGGGTTGTCTATTGCTGTTGAAGGAAAGGGTTTGTCGTGGCGAACATCAATGTGACGTATGGCGACATGAAGGCGGCCGGCGGTCAGCTGATCGCGGGCAAGGGCGTCCTCGAGGACAAGCTGAACGAGCTGCAGCGTCTGATCGGCGATCTGGTGGCGAGCGGGTTCGTGACGGATTCCGCGTCCGGCGCGTTCCACGAGTCGTACACGCAGTTCACGACGGGTGCGACGCAGACGATCGGCGGCCTCCAGGGTCTGTCGGACTTCCTGAACGCCGCCGCGGACGCGCTCAGCGACACCGACACGCAGCTGGCCTCCGCCATCCGCTCCTGAGACGTCTCAGGAACGCCCGGGCGGCACGCGTCGCCCGGGCGTTCTGACATGCCCCCGAGGAGAGCCCGCCCATGGATCAGCTCATCGTCGACTGCCTGACGATGGATGCCGCCCGCATCGACATCGCGCGCATCCACGACGAGTTCACGCAGGCCGAGTCGCGCAGCGACCGCCTCGCCGACGCCGTCGGTCACGCGGCACTCGCCGAGCGCGTGCAGGCCTTCATCGACAACTGGGACCACCGCCGCGCAGAGCTCGGCGAACAGCTCGCGACCGTGCGCGACCACCTCGAGACGGCCGTGACGGGCTTCGCCCAGACCGACCAGGAGCTCGCGCGGGCCGTCAGCGGCCAGCGCGCGGAGTATCCGCCGCGCACGGCGCCGGAGGCCGTGGCATGACCCGTCCCGCCGATTGGACGGCCCTCGGCTACGGCGCCGATCCCGTCCCCGGAGACCCCGACCGCGTGAGCCTCATCGGCCGCATGTACATCGGCACGGCCGAGTCGATCGAGCGCGCCGCGCTGAACCTCGAGATCGCCCTGCGCGACGACTTCGGGCAGGCCGAGACGATCGACGCGATCCGCGAGGTCGCGGGCGACGTCGCGTCGCGCATCCTGCGGGCGCACGACCGCTATCGCGGCGTCGGCGACGCGATGGTCGCGTACGCGCCCGCCCTGCGCACAGCGCAGACCGACTCGGCGAGCGCGCTGCAGAAGGCGATCGACGCGCACGGCGAGGGCCGCAGCGCGCGGTCGATGATCGACTACTACGAAGACCGCATCGCCGACCCCGCGACGCCGCCCGCCAACCTCGCCTCGCTCCAGGCGAGCCTGCAGACGTGGCGTCAGCGCTCGACGACGGCGACGACGGATGCCGCGTCCGCCGCGCATCAGTGCATCGACGCGATCGCGGCGCGCGACTCCGCAGCCCTCGTCGCGATCGAGGCGATCCGCGAGGTGGAGGGCACGGGCGAGCTGAACGACTCGCCGTGGGACGACATCGTCCAGTGGGTCCAGGAGAACAAGGAGATGATCGACCTCGTGGTCGACATCGTCGGCTATGTCGCGACGGCGGTCATGGTCGTGGCGATGTTCATCCCCGGCCTCAACGTCATCGTCGGGCTCGTCGCGACGATCGCGGCCGTCGTGACGCTGCTCAACACGGCGCTGCAGGTCGCGGCGGGGACGATGGGGCCGGCAGAGGCCATGTTCAACGTGGCGATGGCCGCCCTCACCTTCGTCGGAGGGCGTGCGATCGGGCAGTCCCTCAAGAACATCACGCAGACGGCGAAGCAGGGCGTCGCCGCGGGGATCAAGGGCGGTGCGGCTCGCGCGGGCCTCCGGGGCGTCACGCGCCAGGTCGCGGCATCCCGCGTCACGACGGCGATCAACGTGTCGCGACCGCAGCAGCTCGCCGTGCTCGACCGGCTGCGCTATCTCACGCTCGACCTGCGCGAGGTGTCTGCCCTGCGCAACCTCGCCAACATCGAGACGGCGATGGGCAACATGACCACCGCGGGGCGTCAGGCGATGAAGGACCTCAACACGCTCGCGGCGCAGGCGTGGACCTTCGAAGGCGGCATGTTCGTGGCCGGGCAGTTCGGCGCCGACGCCTCCGCGAGCCTCGACGGCACGCCGCACGGGCGGGTGGGCGACGACTGGTGACGGCCGATCAGCGCATCGGACGCGTCGTCGGTCTCGTCGTGTTCTGGTCGACGATGGCCGCCGTCGCGGGCATCCTGCTCTGGCCGAAGGTCGTGGGGTCGATCGTGGGCATGGTCACGTGGACGGATGCCGACAAGGACGCATGCGCCGAGACGGCGGGCTGCGCCGTCAACCTCGTGCAGGGGGGCGTCGTCTCTGTGTGGTGGGCGTTCGCCTGGATCGCGCTGATCATCGGCGGGATCGCGATCTGCTGGGCTCCTGCGCGCTGGTGGACCTCGAAGGGCCGCTTCGCGCTCGAGGCCGTCGCGGACTCCAGCCCGCAGTGGCTGCGCGTCCACGCGATCGCGGCGCTCTTCGTGTGCCTCATCGTCGGCATCCCGGGACGCAGCATCACGACCACGTGGGCGCCGGAGTACTTCGCCGCCGCCGCCGCCGCTCTCGCGGGAGCCGGCCTTGCGACCCTGAGCCTGCGCCACGCGCGCAGGACGCTGTCCGCGCGCGAGTACGAGCGGCTGGTCGGGCACGGCGTCTTCGCCGACCGTGCCCGGCGCGGTGCGCAGCGGCGGGAGCGCCGGGGCCGCAAGGCGTCCGAGTGACTGCCTCCGCGCCCCGCATCGCGATGCTGCTCCCCGAGGGGTGGGTGCGCATCCCGATCGCGGGGGAGGGGACGACGTCCGTCGACGACATCGTCCGCCGCGCCGTCGCGCGCATCGATCCGCGCAGGCGCGATCTGGCCCGCGTGACGCTGCGCACTCGTCTCGAGGAGGCCGTGCGCGGCGCCGAGCGACGGGGTCTGCACGAGCTCGTCATGCCCGTCGCCGAGACGAACGGCGTCTTCATGCCCGTCTCGCTCGCGATCGGGCCGCTGCCCCGGCAGCCGAGCGCCCTCCGCTCGGTCGAGGACGTGCTCGTCGGCTTCGCGAGCGCGACCCCCGGGGCGCTCGCCGTCGAGATCGGCGGGGCGCTCGGCATCCGCTTCCTCGTGGATCAGCCGGCGCGCAACGATGCCTCGGGAGCCCTGGAGGCGCCGCCCGTCCGCCTGGCCAGCTACATCGTGAGCCCGGGGCCCGGGCATCCGGAGTGGCTCGTCTTCTCGGCGAGCATCATGATCCCGGATGCCGAGAACTCGGCAGAGCTCGTCGCCGTCATGGAGTTCGTCGTCGACTCCCTGCTGGCGACCGTCGCCTTCGAGGAGAACGCATGAACGTGTACGTCGACTACCCCGAGGACTGGATCGGCGTGCCCCAGTTCGGTCCCGCAGAGCAGTTCCCGGATGCCGCCCAGTGGGCGGCGGCGCTCGCCGACGAGCTGCTCGTCGAGTTCGGCGTGCGCGCTGCGCGCGAAGAGCGTGCGAGCCTCGTGAGCGCGCTGACGATCCTCGGCGAGGGCACGCGGCGCCGCGGCGCGACGGCGTCGTACATCCACTACCCGTCGTACGGGGCCCCGCTCGAGCTCGTCGACACGGTCCTCCTCGACCGCTCGGTCGTCGGCGACGCCCCCGCGCACGAAGTCGCAGGGGCGCTCGAGCCCGACCTCCTCGCGGCGCCCACGGTGACGCCGCTCACGACGAGGCGGGGTCTCACGGGCGCGCTCGTCGTCCGTCACGCGCCGATGGATGCCGAGGCCCCGCACATCGTGACGCTGCGTGCCTCCTGCGCGCTCGACGTGGGCGACGGGTGGTTCGTGCTGGGCACGGCGACGACCGATCTTCCAGCCTTCGAGGCGTTCCGCGCGCACTTCCTCGAGCTCGCCGACTCCGTCTACGTGACGGCTGACTGAGCGCTCCCGCGCGGAGCCGCCCGCGACCGGCCGCGCGTTTGCCCGCCCTCCGAAACCTGCGTATCATTGACTGGGTGTGCGCTCACGCGCTCCGTCTTGCGTGCCCCGGCACGGGAGCCGGACGCGAAGCGCCGCATCTCAGGGAAGGGCCTGCGAACAGGCCACCCCCACGGCATACCCACCACTGAAAGCCCGGCACCATCATGCCGCGCCGGCGGGTCAGCGTGAACCCGCACGACACGGAGGGAAACCTCCGCGAGGCGGGGAGAGAACACGACCGCTGTCACCGTGCAGCACAACAAGGAGAGAACGTGCCAACCATTCAGCAGTTGGTTCGCAAGGGTCGCTCGCCCAAGGTCTCGAAGACCAAGGCGCCGGCGCTCAAGGCGAACCCGCAGCAGGCGGGTGTCTGCACCCGTGTCTACACGACCACGCCCAAGAAGCCGAACTCGGCGATGCGCAAGGTCGCCCGTGTCAAGCTCCGCAACGGCACCGAGGTCACCGCCTACATCCCCGGCGAGGGCCACAACCTGCAGGAGCACTCGCTCGTGCTCGTCCGCGGCGGCCGTGTGAAGGACCTCCCGGGTGTCCGTTACAAGATCGTCCGCGGCGCGCTCGACACGCAGGCCGTCAAGAACCGTAAGCAGGCCCGCAGCCGCTACGGCGCGAAGAAGGGTTAAGGAAGATGCCTCGTAAGGGACCCGCCCCGAAGCGCCCCGTCGTCAACGACCCGGTCTACGGCGCACCGATCGTCAGCCAGCTCGTGAACAAGATCCTCGTCGACGGCAAGAAGTCGCTCGCCGAGTCGATCGTCTACACGGCGCTCAAGGGCGTCGAGGACAAGAACGGCCAGGATGCCGTCGCCACCCTCAAGAAGGCGCTCGACAACGTGCGCCCGACCCTCGAGGTCAAGTCGCGCCGCGTCGGCGGCTCGACCTACCAGGTGCCGGTCGAGGTCAAGCCTCACCGCGCCAACACGCTCGCCCTGCGCTGGCTCGTCAGCTACGCCAAGGGCCGTCGTGAGAAGACGATGACCGAGCGCCTCCAGAACGAGATCCTGGATGCCTCGAACGGCCTGGGTGCCGCGGTCAAGCGCCGCGAGGACACCCACAAGATGGCCGAGTCGAACCGCGCCTTCGCGCACTACCGCTGGTAACAGCGACCCCGCCGCTCCCGGGGCCAACAGCCTCAGGGAGCGGCGGGCCCGCGACATCCCTCACCACACGTAAGGACACCCCGTGGCACAAGAAGTGCTCACCGACCTCAAGAAGGTCCGCAACATCGGCATCATGGCGCACATCGATGCCGGCAAGACGACGACGACCGAGCGCATTCTGTTCTACACGGGCGTCAACCACAAGATCGGTGAGACGCACGACGGCGCCGCCACCACCGACTGGATGGAGCAGGAGCAGGAGCGCGGCATCACGATCACGTCGGCTGCTGTGACGTGCTTCTGGGACAAGCACCAGATCAACATCATCGACACCCCCGGACACGTCGACTTCACGGTCGAGGTCGAGCGGTCGCTGCGCGTCCTCGACGGAGCGGTCGCCGTCTTCGACGGCAAGGAGGGCGTCGAGCCCCAGTCCGAGACGGTGTGGCGTCAGGCCGACAAGTACGACGTCCCCCGCATCTGCTTCGTCAACAAGATGGACAAGCTGGGCGCCGACTTCTACTTCACGGTCGACACGATCGTCAACCGCCTGAAGGCCAAGCCCCTCGTGCTGCAGCTGCCGATCGGCGCGGAGAGCGACTTCGTCGGCGTCGTCGACCTCGTCGAGATGCGCGCGCTCGTCTGGCCCGGCGACGCCAAGGGCGACGTGACGATGGGCGCCAAGTACGAGGTGCAGGAGATCCCCGCCGACCTCGCAGACAAGGCCGCCGAGTACCGCCAGCACCTGCTGGAGACCGTCGCCGAGACCGACGAGCACCTGCTCGAGAAGTACTTCGGCGGTGAGGAGCTCACGGTCGCCGAGATCAAGGGCGCGATCCGCAAGCTCACGATCAACTCCGAGATCTACCCCGTCCTGTGCGGCTCGGCGTTCAAGAACCGCGGCGTGCAGCCCATGCTCGACGCGGTCGTGGACTACCTGCCCTCGCCCCTGGACGTGCCCGCCATCGAGGCGCACGACCCCAAGGACGAAGAGAAGATCATCGAGCGTCACGCCGACGCGAGCGAGCCCTTCGCGGCCCTCGCGTTCAAGATCGTGTCGCACCCGTTCTTCGGCCGCCTCACCTACATCCGCGTCTACTCGGGCCACCTCGACTCGGGTGCGCAGATCGTCAACGCGACGAAGGGCAAGAAGGAGCGCATCGGGAAGATCTTCCAGATGCACGCCAACAAGGAGAACCCGGTCGACTCGGTCACGGCGGGCCACATCTACGCCGTCATCGGCCTCAAGGACACGACGACGGGCGACACGCTCTCGGACTCGGCCCACCAGGTCGTCCTCGAGTCGATGACGTTCCCCGAGCCCGTCATCGAGGTCGCGATCGAGCCCAAGACGAAGGCCGACCAGGAGAAGCTGGGTCTGGCGATCCAGAAGCTCGCCGAAGAGGACCCGACGTTCCGCGTCGAGCAGAACTCCGAGACCGGTCAGACCGTCATCAAGGGCATGGGCGAGCTGCACCTCGACATCCTCGTCGACCGCATGAAGCGCGAGTTCAAGGTCGAGGCGAACGTCGGCAAGCCGCAGGTGGCGTACCGCGAGACGATCAAGAAGGCCGTCGAGCGTCACGACTACACGCACAAGAAGCAGACCGGCGGCTCGGGTCAGTTCGCGAAGATCCAGTTCGCGCTCGAGCCCCTCGAGGTCACGGCCGACAAGACGTACGAGTTCGAGAACAAGGTCACGGGTGGCCGCATCCCGCGCGAGTACATCGGTCCTGTCGACCTCGGCTTCCAGGACGCCATGAACGTCGGCGTCCTCGCCGGCTACCCCATGGTGGGCGTCAAGGCGACGCTTCTCGACGGCGCGTCGCACGACGTCGACTCGTCCGAGATGGCGTTCAAGATCGCGGGCTCGATGGGCTTCAAGGAGGCCATCC
Source organism: Microbacterium ulmi (assembly GCF_011759705.1). Taxonomy (GTDB): domain Bacteria; phylum Actinomycetota; class Actinomycetes; order Actinomycetales; family Microbacteriaceae; genus Microbacterium; species Microbacterium ulmi. Next base: position 2,087,979 of record NZ_JAAOZF010000001.1, read on the forward strand.
GCAAGGCGAACCCCGTCCTGCTCGAGCCGCTCATGGCCGTCGAGGTCCGCACGCCGGAGGAGTACATGGGCGACGTCATCGGCGACCTGAACTCGCGCCGCGGGCAGATCCAGTCGATGGAGGACGCCGCAGGCGTCAAGGTCGTGCGCGCCCTCGTCCCGCTCTCGGAGATGTTCGGCTACATCGGCGACCTGCGCTCGAAGACCTCGGGCCGGGCCGTGTACTCGATGGAGTTCGACTCGTACGCCGAGGTTCCGCGCAACGTCGCGGACGAGATCGTCCAGAAGAACAAGGGCGAGTGATCGCCCCGGATGCCGGGGCCCCGGCCCCGGCATCCGTCCCTCACAACTTCACAGAAACCCACCAGAACCCTCTCCACTAAGCTGAGAGACATCCCCGTAGACGACCGGTCGCAAACCAGTGCCCGGGACTTCTACACGACCGTCCTGAGGAGGACCCAGTGGCTAAGGCCAAGTTCGAGCGGACCAAGCCGCACGTGAACATCGGAACGATCGGTCACGTCGACCACGGCAAGACCACGCTCACCGCCGCGATCTCGAAGGTGCTCGCCGACAAGTACCCGTCGGCCACCAACGTGCAGCGCGACTTCGCGTCGATCGACTCGGCTCCCGAGGAGCGTCAGCGCGGAATCACGATCAACATCTCGCACGTCGAGTACGAGACGCCGAAGCGCCACTACGCGCACGTCGACGCCCCGGGTCACGCCGACTACATCAAGAACATGATCACCGGTGCCGCCCAGATGGACGGCGCGATCCTCGTGGTCGCCGCGACCGACGGTCCGATGGCTCAGACGCGTGAGCACGTGCTCCTCGCCAAGCAGGTCGGCGTTCCCTACCTGCTCGTCGCGCTCAACAAGGCCGACATGGTCGACGACGAGGAGATCCTGGAGCTCGTCGAGCTCGAGGTCCGTGAGCTCCTCTCGAGCCAGGACTTCGACGGCGACAACGCCCCCGTCGTCCGCGTCTCGGGCCTGAAGGCGCTCGAGGGCGACCCCGAGTGGACCGAGAAGATCGTCGAGCTCATGGACGCCGTCGACGAGTCGATCCCCGACCCGGTGCGTGACAAGGACAAGCCCTTCCTCATGCCGATCGAGGACGTCTTCACGATCACGGGTCGTGGCACGGTCGTGACGGGTCGCGCCGAGCGCGGCACGCTCGCGATCAACTCGGAGGTCGAGATCGTGGGTCTGCGCCCGACGCAGAAGACGATCGTCACGGGCATCGAGATGTTCCACAAGCAGCTCGACGAGGCCTGGGCCGGCGAGAACTGCGGTCTGCTCCTGCGCGGCACCAAGCGTGACGACGTCGAGCGCGGCCAGGTCGTCGTCAAGCCCGGCTCGGTCACCCCGCACACCAACTTCGAGGGCACGGCGTACATCCTGTCCAAGGAGGAGGGCGGCCGTCACAACCCGTTCTTCACGAACTACCGCCCGCAGTTCTACTTCCGCACCACGGACGTCACGGGCGTCATCACGCTGCCCGAGGGCACCGAGATGGTCATGCCCGGCGACACCACCGACATGACGGTCGAGCTCATCCAGCCGATCGCCATGGAAGAGGGCCTCGGCTACGCGATCCGCGAGGGTGGCCGCACGGTCGGCGCCGGAACGGTGACCAAGATCATCAAGTGAGCCGAGTCGGCTTGCCCGACGCGTTCTCCCGAGAGGGCCGGATCCGCATGGATCCGGCCCTCTTCGCGTCTGCGGACGTCATCCGCAGGCTCTCTCCCTTTACGCGGGCGGAGTGCGGCGACAGAATGGCGGAGGCGGCGTGGAGTCGCCGCCGACAACTCTGCAGAGGGGGCCTCATGGGCATCGACGACATCGTCAGCAAGGGCAAGGAACTGTTCGAGGGCGCCAAGGACAAGGTCACGGACGCACTCGGCTCGGACAAGGTCGAGGAGGTCAGCGACAAGGTCCTCGACGGCGCAGCGGATGCCGCGAAGAAGGTCGCACCCGACCAGTACGACGCGAAGATCGACGAGGTCCGCGACAACATCGACGGAGCGATCGGGGAGTAGTCCTCACCGTCTCCCACGGAGGGCTCGAGCGCATGTCGCTCGGGCCCTCCGTCATGAGGAGCGGACGTGGCGCCATCCCGTCCCTCGCGCATGTCGCCGAGGAGGAGTACGCTGGCGCCAACTTCGACGGGGGGTCGGAGTGAGTGTGCGCACTGGGGCGCACGCCGACAGAGTGCCGGCAGGCCTTCGGTGTTCACCAAGCTGGGGATGGTGTGCGCCATGTTCATGAAGCGGAATGCATTCATCGGGGTAACGGTCGCGCTTGCGCTCGTTCTCGGACCGGCCGGCGCGGCGCTGGCGAGCACGGGGGCGACGGATCCTCCGCCCGCCGCGACGGAGCCGCCTGCGCCGCCCGAGGTCGCGCCCGCTCCCGCTCCCGAGGTCGCGCCCGCGCCGGACGCCGAGCCGGCGCCCGCTCCCGAGCAGGTTCCGGCTCCTGGGCCCGCTCCTGACCCCGCACCTGCTCCTGGGCCGGCTCCTGAGCCGCCTGCGGAGCCTGCGCCGGCTCCCGGCCCTGCGCAGCCGGAGGCGGATGCCGGGACTATCGAGCCCGCGCCGGACGCATCGGACGGACAGGGCGACGGGAGCGCCGACGCGCTGCTGCGCTCGACGCCCGGCGAGGGGACGCATCCCACCGGCGGCGGCCACGAGCCGAAGCTCGGCTGGCTCACGCTCGTCAAGACCGTCGTCAACGACGACGGAGGGACGGCATCCGCCTCGGAGTGGGATCTCCAGGTGCGCATCGACGGCGTGTGGACGACACTGCGGCAGGGCGAGGACACCATCGTCCCGGCGGGCTCGTACGAGCTGCGCGAGATCGGCGGCCCCGAGTGGTACGAGCAGACATCGCTCGTGTGCGTGTCCGACGGGCAGGGCGGCTACGACAAGAAGGGGACGCCGGGCGACTATCCGGCCGTCGTGAAGGACGGCGGCAAGACGACGTGCACGTTCACGAACGACGACGAGAAGAGGCCGATGGGCGAGCTGAAGCTCGTCAAGACCGTCGTGAACGACGACGGCGGCTCGGCATCCGCGTCGCAGTGGATCCTCCAGGCCCTCATCGAGGGCGTGTGGACGACGCTCCGGCAGGGTGAGTACTCCGTCGTCCCGGCGGGCTCGTACGAGGTGCGGGAGGTCGGCGGCCCCGACGGCTACGACCAGACATCGCTCGTGTGCGTCTCCGACGGCCACGGCGGCCACGACGAGAAGGGGACGCCGAGCGACTATCCGGCCGTCGTGAAGGACGGCGGCAAGACGACGTGCACGTTCACGAACGACGACAGGAAGCAGCCGAAGAAGGGCTGGCTGAAGCTCGTGAAGGTGGTCGTGAACGATGACGGAGGCTCGGCGGAGCCGGGCGACTGGGATCTGCAGGTTCTGCTGGACGGCGTGTGGACGACGGTGACGCAGGGGGAGTGGCTCTCGCTCGCTCCGGGCACGTACGAGGTGCGTGAGACCGGCGGCCCCGAGGGCTACGAGCAGGTGTCGCTGTCGTGCAAGGCGGAGAAGCCGCACGATGACAAGGCGTACGCCGAGACGTTCGGCGAGCACCAGGGCGACTCGTCGGCGACGGTGTCGCACGGCAAGAAGACGACGTGCACGTTCACGAACGACGACGAGAGCACGCCTCCGCCACCGGTCGTGCGCAAGGATGCCGTGGGCTCGACGCAGCTCGACCCCGACACGTGGGAGGTGCAGTACCTCCTGACGGTCGACAACTCGGCGGCAGGCGCCGTGGAGCGCACGTACACGCTGCACGACACGCTGACGTCGCTGCCCGCGGGCGTGACGCTCGACGAGGCGACGGCCGACGCCGGCACCCCGGCCACCCCTGCGCCCGACACGGCGTCCTGGACCACGGTGACGCCGGAGGGCGCACTCCTCCAGGACGGCGAGACGATCGCGGCGGGAGCCGTGCACGGCTATCTCATCGACGTCACGGTGACGCTGGCTCCGCTCGAGCTGGGCGAGCCGGACCCGTGCGAGGGGGCGCCGGGCACCGGCATCGGCATCCTCAACCTCGGTGTGCTCGTCGTCGACGGCGTCGAGTCCGACGACGACGCGTGCGAGACGATCACCTACACGGATCTCGGAATCGAGAAGACCCACTCCGAGCTCGAGGGCGGAACGGTCGACCCGGGGCAGATGTTCTCGTACTTCCTCACGGTGACCAACCACGGGCTGTCCGAGGCCGTCGACGGCGTCGTCACGGACCCGATCCCCGAAGGGCTGACGGTCCAGGACGTCATCGTCCCCGACGGCTGGGTCGACGAGTCGGAGGGCAGCCAGATCACTGTTCGCATTCCGAGCCTGTCGGTCGGCGGCGTCGGAACGATCGAGGTCGTCGTCACGGTCGACGAGCCGGACCCGATCGACGCGCCGGAGATCGGTCCCGACGACCCCGAGCCGCTGCCGCCCATCGCCTTCATCGGCGATCTCGTGAACGAGGCGTGCGTCGAGATCGAGAACGACGGCAATCCGGACAACGACTGCGACACCACGACGACCGAGGTCGACGAGATCATCGCGAACGTGTTCGCGCGGTGCGTGAACGATGCGCCGTTCCTCTACTACTCGGTGCAGACGAGCCCGAGCCTCGCGGGACAGCCCATCACCTTCACCTGGACGCCCGACGTGCAGACGCCCGCGCCCGATCCGGCCGCGATCGTCCTGCAGCTGCAGTCGGGCGACAGCGGCGTCCTGCCGTGGCCGGGTGCGGCGTTCGCGCCGAACAACGTGAGCATCCAGTGGCCGGGCTACCGCCCGCTCGTGGAGTCCGACTACGACCCCGTGACGGGGGAGCTGCTGGTCGACCCGAGCCTCGTGTACAACGGGATGGTCCTGGACACGACCTACCCCACGTATCCGTGGCGCTTCGGCACGACGATCACGCTGTCGGTCAACCCGACGCTGACGATCGACGTGTCCTACCCGCCGGCCACCGTGAACTGCGCCGTGCCGCGGTCGGCGGCCCTCGTGATCGACAAGACGGCGAGCGTCTCCACGACCGCGCCGGGCGCGTCGTTCACCTACGGGCTCGCCGTGCGCAACGTGGCCGTCGACTCGGTCGCCGAGCCCGTCGTCGTGACGGACATCATCCCGGCCGACATCCGGGTGGATCGGATCGTGACGGACACGACCTCGTTCCCGCGCTGGAACGAGTGCGCCGTGACGGGACGGGATGCCGAGGGCTTCGGCGGGACGCTCGAGTGCACGCTGCTCGGACCGCTCGCGATGGGGGCGTCTGCGCCGCTCATCAGCCTCGGCGTCACGGTCGCGGGCGACACGACCTCGAGGTCGATCGTCAACACGGGCGAAGTGTGCTGGGGACCACCGACCGGCGACGTGGCCTTCCAGGCCTGCAACGACGACTCCGTGCAGGTCACGCTGTCGGGCCTGGCCGCGACAGGCGGCACGGTGCCCGTCTTCACGCTCGCGACGGGCGTCGGGGCGATCCTGCTCGGCGCGATGTTCGTGATGTACCGCGTCGTGCGTCGCCAGGCTCGCCGCGGCTGACGCCACAGGGCCGTGCGAGAGGGCGGGTGCCCCCAAGACCCGCCCTCTCGCACCTGTGAACGCGATCCGAACACGCCGACGCGACACGCCCGAGTTTGCGACACGCCCGGGCTGCACGTAGACTAGACAGGTTCCACATTCCGGCATGCCTCTGGCGTGCGCAGGATCACTGCCAGGGCAGTGCATAGGCGGCGCCCAGACGACGAGTCTGAGTGCGCAGGGTCCTAGGCCGCGGGCAGCAGAACACACATCCGACATCCCCTCCCGTTCTCCGGGATGCGCGTGCGCGCGCTGGATGCCGGAGCCGGGTGCCGCGGCATCCGGTTTGACACGAGAACAGCGGTGCAGCATCACCGGCGAGAGCCGGTGGATGTGCCGGGGCGCGAAAGCGCCACCGTGCGTCCAATGCCCCTGGAAAGGTTCCAGGCCGGTACGACGCTTGAAGAGAGTGAGCAGACAAATGGCGGGACAGAAGATCCGCATTCGCCTGAAGTCGTACGACCACGCCGGTCTCGACTCGTCGGCGCGCAAGATCGTCGACACCGTGACCCGTGCGGGCGCGACTGTCGTGGGCCCCGTGCCCCTTCCGACCGAGAAGAACGTCGTGTGCGTCATCCGGTCGCCCCACAAGTACAAGGACAGCCGCGAGCACTTCGAGATGCGCACGCACAAGCGCCTCATCGACATCATCGACCCGACGCCCAAGGCCGTCGACTCGCTGATGCGTCTCGACCTCCCGGCCGATGTCAACATCGAGATCAAGCTCTGAGGTTCGACATGGCTGACATCAACTCCAAGGTTTCCAAGGGACTGCTGGGCACCAAGCTCGGCATGACCCAGGTCTGGAACGAGCAGGGCAAGCTCGTTCCGGTCACCGTCATCGAGATCGCTCCCAACGTCGTGACCCAGGTCCGCACGCCGGAGAAGGACGGCTACAACGCCGTCCAGATCGCGTACGGCCAGATCGACCCCCGCAAGGTCAACCAGCCCCTCACGGCCCACTTCGAGGCCGCGGGCGTGACCCCTCGTCGTCACCTCACCGAGGTCCGCACGGCGGACGCCGCTGACTACTCACTCGGTCAGGAGCTCACGGTGGACGGCACGTTCGAGGCCGGTCAGCTCGTCGACGTCGTCGGCACGAGCAAGGGCAAGGGCACCGCGGGCGTCATGAAGCGCCACAACTTCAAGGGCGTCTCCGCTTCGCACGGTGCGCACCGCAACCACCGCAAGCCCGGTTCGATCGGCGCCTCGTCGACGCCGAGCCGCGTCTTCAAGGGCATGCGCATGGCCGGCCGTATGGGCGGCGAGCGCGTGACCGTCCTCAACCTCACGGTGCACGCCGTCGACGCCGAGAAGGGTCTGCTGCTCGTCAAGGGCGCCGTCCCCGGCGCGCGCGGCCGCATCGTCTACGTCCGCAACGCAGTGAAGGGGGCCTGAGCACATGGCTGACTCGACTCTCGCGCTCGACGTCCGCAAGGCCGACGGCACGGCGGCTGGCTCGGTCCAGCTCCCGGCTTCGATCTTCGACGTCAAGACGAACATCCCGCTGATCCACCAGGTCGTCGTCGCGCAGCTCGCGGCGGCTCGCCAGGGAACCCACTCGACCAAGCGTCGCGGTGAGGTCTCGGGCGCCGGCCGCAAGCCCTTCAAGCAGAAGGGCACGGGCAACGCCCGTCAGGGCTCGATCCGCGCGCCGCAGATGACCGGCGGTGGCATCGTCCACGGCCCGAAGCCGCGCGACTACGCGCAGCGCACGCCCAAGAAGATGGTCGCCGCCGCCCTGCTGGGCGCGCTCAGCGACCGCGCCCGCGGCGGACGCCTGCACATCGTCGACTCGTTCGGCATCGAAGGCGCGCCCTCGACGAAGGCCGCCGCTGCGGTCCTCGCGCAGCTCGCCCCGACCAAGAACGTCCTGGTGGTCATCACCCGCGACGACGAGCTCAGCATCCTGAGCGTGCGCAACCTCGCGTACGTCCACGTGCTGTACTCCGACCAGCTGAACGCCTACGACGTGCTCGTCTCCGACGACATCGTCTTCACCAAGGCCGCCTACGACGCCTTCGTCGCGTCGAAGACCGGCGCCACCGAGGAGGTCTCGGCATGACCGCCGTGAGCGCAACCGACAAGACGGGTCGATCCGTCCGAGTGAACAAGGACCCGCGCGACATCATCCTGAAGCCGGTCGTCTCCGAGAAGAGCTACGGGCTCATCGACGAGGGCAAGTACACGTTCCTCGTGGACCCCCGCGCGACGAAGACCGAGATCAAGCTCGCGATCGAGAAGATCTTCGGCGTCAAGGTCGCCGGCGTCAACACGATCAACCGCGTCGGCAAGGCCCGCCGCACCCGCTTCGGCATCGGCAAGCGCAAGGACACGAAGCGCGCCATCGTGACGCTCAAGTCGGGCACCATCGACATCTTCACGGCAGTCGGCTGACGGTCGGGACAGAGGACTAGAGAACTATGGCTATTCGCAAGTACAAGCCCACGACCCCGGGTCGCCGCGGCTCGTCGGTGGCCGACTTCGCCGAGATCACCCGATCGACGCCCGAGAAGTCGCTCCTCCGCCCGCTGAGCAAGACCGGTGGTCGCAACAACCAGGGCCGCATCACCACCCGCCACATCGGCGGTGGCCACAAGCGCCAGTACCGCGTCATCGACTTCCGTCGCAACGACAAGGACGGCATCGACGCGAAGGTCGCTCACATCGAGTACGACCCCAACCGCACGGCGCGCATCGCGCTCCTGCACTACGTGGACGGCGAGAAGCGCTACATCCTCGCGCCGAACAAGCTGTCGCAGGGCGATGTCGTCGAGTCGGGTCCCTCGGCCGACATCAAGCCGGGCAACAACCTTCCCCTGAAGAACATCCCGACGGGTACGGTCATCCACGCGATCGAGCTCCGTCCCGGCGGCGGCGCCAAGCTCGCCCGCTCGGCCGGCGCCTCGGTGCGTCTCGTCGCGAAAGACGGCCCCTACGCCCAGCTGCGTCTCCCCTCGGGCGAGATCCGCAACGTCGATGCGCGCTGCCGCGCGACCATCGGCGAGGTCGGCAACGCCGAGCAGTCGAACATCAACTGGGGCAAGGCCGGCCGCAACCGCTGGAAGGGCATCCGCCCGACCGTCCGCGGTGTCGCGATGAACCCGGTCGACCACCCGCACGGTGGTGGTGAGGGCAAGACCTCCGGCGGTCGTCACCCCGTCACTCCTTGGGGCCAGGCTGAGGGTCGCACCCGCCACGCCAACAAGGAAAGCGACAAGTACATCGTCCGTCGTCGCAACGCCGGCAAGAAGCGCAAGTAGGAGTAGAGGAAGATGCCTCGCAGCCTTAAGAAGGGCCCCTTCGTCGACGAGCACCTGCTTCGCAAGGTCGTCGTCCAGAACGAAGCCGGCACCAAGAACGTCATCAAGACCTGGTCGCGCCGCTCGATGATCATCCCGGCGATGCTGGGACACACGATCGCCGTGCACGACGGTCGCAAGCACATCCCTGTGTTCGTGACCGAGACCATGGTCGGCCACAAGCTGGGCGAATTCGCGCCCACCCGCACCTTCCGCGGCCACGAGAAGGACGACAAGAAGGGCCGCCGCCGCTGACGCGGGGGCGCAAGAGGAGAGAGAAATGGTGGAGTCCATCGCACGCGTGCGACACATCCGCGTGACCCCTCAGAAGGCTCGTCGTGTCGTCGCCCTCATCAAGGGCAAGCAGGCCGAAGAGGCCCTCGCGATCCTGAAGTTCGCGCAGCAGAGCGCCAGCGAGCCGATCTACAAGCTCGTGGCATCCGCCATCGCGAACGCTCGCGTCAAGGCCGACCAGGCCGGCGAGTATCTGGACGAGCAGGACCTGTTCGTCGCGAACGCCTTTGTCGACGAGGGCACGACGCTCAAGCGTTTCCAGCCCCGCGCACAGGGTCGCGCGTTCCAGATTAAGAAGCGCACGAGCCACATCACGGTCGTGCTGTCGACGCCGGAGGTCGCTGAGGCGGCACCGGGCGGCAAGAACAAGAAGGCGAGCAAGTAATGGGACAGAAGGTCAACCCCTACGGCTTCCGCCTCGGCATCACCACGGACCACGTGTCGCGGTGGTTCTCGGACTCGACGAAGCCGGGCCAGCGTTACGCCGACTACGTCGCCGAGGACATCAAGATCCGCAAGCTCCTGCAGTCGAGCCTCGACCGCGCGGGCGTGAGCAACATCGAGATCGAGCGCACGCGTGACCGCGTCCGCGTCGACATCCACACGGCCCGCCCGGGCATCGTGATCGGCCGCCGCGGCGCCGAGGCCGAGCGCATCCGCTCCGACCTCGAGAAGCTCACCGGCAAGCAGATCCAGCTCAACATCCTCGAGGTCAAGAACCCCGAGGCCGACGCTCAGCTCGTCGCGCAGGGCATCGCCGAGCAGCTCTCTGCTCGCGTGGCGTTCCGCCGCGCGATGCGCAAGGGCCTGCAGGGCGCGCAGCGCGCCGGCGCCAAGGGCATCCGGATCCAGGTCTCGGGCCGCCTCGGCGGCGCCGAGATGAGCCGCTCGGAGTTCTACCGCGAGGGTCGTGTGCCGCTGCACACGCTGCGCGCGAACATCGACTACGGCTTCTACGAGGCGAAGACCACCTTCGGCCGCATCGGCGTCAAGGTCTGGATCTACAAGGGCGACCTCACCAACAAGGAACTCGCGCGCGAGCAGGCGAACGCACCGAAGGCTCCCCGCGGTCGTGACGACCGTGGCGGCGACCGTCGTCGTGGCCCGCGCACCGACGCCCCCGTGGCAGAAGGAGCATCGGCGTAATGCTTATCCCCCGCAAGGTCAAGCACCGCAAGCAGCACCACCCGGGCCGCACCGGACAGGCGACGGGCGGCACGAAGGTGTCGTTCGGCGAGTTCGGCATCCAGGCGCTGACGCCCGCGTACGTGACCAACCGTCAGATCGAGTCCGCTCGTATCGCGATGACCCGTCACATCAAGCGCGGCGGCAAGGTCTGGATCAACATCTACCCCGACCGTCCGCTCACGAAGAAGCCCGCCGAGACCCGCATGGGCTCCGGCAAGGGCTCGCCCGAGTGGTGGGTCGCGAACGTCAAGCCGGGCCGCGTCCTTTTCGAGGTCGCGGGCGTCGACGAGGAACTCGCTCGTGAGGCGCTGACCCGTGCCATCCACAAGCTGCCCCTGAAGGCACGCATCATCAAGCGCGAGGAGGGCGACGCATAATGGCGATCGGCACCAAGACGCTCGCCCCGAGCGAGCTCGACACGTTCGAAGACCAGCGCCTCGTCGAGGAGCTGCGCAAGGCCAAGGAAGAGCTGTTCAACCTGCGCTTCCAGTCGGCCACCGGCCAGCTCGAGAGCCACGGCCGCATCCGTGCGGTCAAGCGCGACATCGCGCGGCTCTACACCGTGATCCGTGAGCGCGAGCTCGGCATCCGTGCCACGCCCGCGTCCGTTGAGGTCGCGACGAAGGCGAAGAAGACCAAGGCCAAGAAGGCGGATGCCGCCGACGAGGCCGTGAAGGAAGAGGCCGAGTAATGGCTGAGACCACCGAGAAGAAGGCCCCCGCCAAGAAGGCGCCTGCCAAGGCTGCGGCCGTCGAGGTCGCCGAGCAGGTCACGGGCCACGAGCACGCCGCGCACGACGTTCGCGACGCGAACGCGCGCGGCTACCGCAAGGCCCGCCGCGGCTACGTCGTGAGCGACAAGATGGACAAGACGATCGTCGTCGAGGTCGAGGACCGCGTGAAGCACCCCCTCTACGGCAAGGTCATCCGTCGCACGTCGAAGGTCAAGGCGCACGACGAGGGCAACACCGCCGGCATCGGCGACCTCGTCCTCATCAACGAGACCCGTCCGCTCAGCGCCACGAAGCGCTGGCGTCTGGTCGAGATCCTCGAGAAGGCCAAGTAGGCCCTCGGCCCGCTTGGAACCCAAGGAGTAAGAAGTGATTCAGACCGAATCCCGCCTCAAGGTCGCCGACAACACCGGCGCGAAGGAGCTGCTCACCATCCGCGTGCTCGGTGGTTCGAACCGCCGTTACGCCGGCCTCGGTGACGTCATCGTCGCGACCGTCAAGGACGCGATCCCCGGCGGCAACGTCAAGAAGGGCGACGTCGTCAAGGCTGTCGTCGTCCGCACCGTCAAGCAGACGCGCCGTTCAGACGGCTCGTACATCAAGTTCGACGAGAACGCCGCCGTCATCCTGAAGAACGACGGGGAGCCCCGCGGCACCCGCATCTTCGGCCCGGTCGGCCGCGAGCTTCGTGACAAGAAGTTCATGAAGATCGTCTCGCTCGCCCCGGAGGTCATTTAGTCATGGCGAAGATCAAGAAGGGCGACCTGGTTCAGGTCATCTCGGGCGCCACGTCCGAGCGCGGCGGCGACCGCGGCAAGCAGGGCAAGGTCCTCGAGGTCCTTGCCGAGCAGAACCGCGTCATCGTCGAGGGCGTGAACTACGTCACCAAGCACAACCGCGTCGGCCAGTCGCAGCGCGGCACCAAGACGGGCGGCATCGAGACGATGGAAGCCCCGATCCATATCTCCAACGTCGCCCTCGTGGACCCCTCGACGAAGAAGCCGACGCGTGTCGGCCACCGTGTCGAGGAGCAGGTCAAGGACGGCGTGAAGCGCACGGTTCGCGTGCGCTACGCCAAGAAGTCAGGCAAGGACCTCTGATATGAGCACCACCGCTGCCGTGGAGGCTGGCAAGATCCAGCCCCGCCTGAAGCAGAAGTACAACACCGAGATCAAGAAGACCCTGCAGGAGCAGTTCGGCTACGCGAACGTCATGCAGATCCCCGGTCTCGTCAAGGTCGTGGTGAACACGGGCGTCGGCGAGGCTGCGCGCGACAGCAAGGTGATCGATGGTGCGGTCGACGACCTCACCAAGATCACGGGGCAGAAGCCCGTCGTGACGAAGGCCCGCAAGTCGATCGCCCAGTTCAAGCTCCGCGAGGGACAGGCCATCGGTGCCCACGTGACGCTGCGCGGCGACCGTGCGTGGGAGTTCGTCGACCGCCTCGTGAACCTCGCGCTGCCCCGCATCCGCGACTTCCGGGGTCTGTCTCCCAAGCAGTTCGACGGCAACGGCAACTACACGTTCGGCCTGCAGGAGCAGTCGGTCTTCCACGAGATCAACCAGGACAAGATCGACCGCGTCCGCGGCTTCGACATCACCGTCGTGACCTCGGCGAAGACGGATGACGAGGGTCGCGCCCTGCTGCGCGCGCTCGGCTTCCCGTTCCGCTCGGACGACGCCCAGGCGTAACTCCATACCCTGGACTCGCGAACCCGCAGCGGGTTCGCGAGTCCACCCCACCACAGGTCGGCCGTCGTGTAACGGCGTACGAAACCTGGTGAACGAAGGAAACCAAGAAATGACAATGACAGACCCGGTCGCAGACATGCTGACCCGGCTGCGCAACGCGAACTCGGCGCACCACGACACCGTGTCCCTGCCGAGCTCGAAGCTCAAGTCGCACATCGCGCAGATCCTCCAGCAGGAGGGCTACATCGCCGGCTGGGAGATCTCCGACGCCCGCGTCGGCCAGACGCTCACGCTGACGCTCAAGTACGGCCCGAACCGCGAGCGGTCGATCGCCGGCATCAAGCGCGTCTCGAAGCCCGGCCTGCGCGTCTACGCGAAGTCGAACGAGATCCCCAGGGTCCTCGGCGGCCTCGGCGTCGCCATCCTGTCCACCTCCTCTGGCCTCCTCACGGACCGCCAGGCCGAGTCGAAGGGCGTGGGTGGGGAAGTCCTCGCCTACGTGTGGTGATCTGACATGTCGCGTATCGGACGTCTCCCGATCGACATCCCCGCCGGCGTGACCGTCACGGTCGAAGGCCAGGACGTCGCGGTCAAGGGCCCCAAGGGCGAGCTCGCGCTCACCGTGGCCCGCCCCATCGAGGTCAAGGTCGAAGAGGGCCAGGTGCTCGTCACCCGTCCCGACGACGAGCGCGAGTCGCGGTCGCTGCACGGCCTGACCCGCACGCTCATCAACAACAACATCATCGGTGTCACGCAGGGCTACTCGAAGGGCCTCGAAGTCGTCGGCACGGGCTACCGTGTCGCGCAGAAGGGCGGCTCGGTCGAGTTCGCTCTCGGCTTCTCGCACCCCGTCCTGGTCGACCCGCCCGCCGGGATCACCTTCACGGTCGAGGGCAACAACAAGCTCACCGTGAGCGGCATCGACAAGCAGGCCGTCGGTGAGGTGGCCGCCAACATCCGCAAGATCCGCAAGCCCGAGCCGTACAAGGGCAAGGGTGTGCGCTACGCCGGCGAGGTCGTTCGGCGCAAGGCCGGAAAGGCTGGTAAGTAAGCATGGCTGTGAAGTCGAAGTCCGACGCGCGTGCGCGTCGTCACGCCCGCCTTCGCAAGAAGGTCATCGGCACCCCGGAGCGTCCGCGCCTGGTCGTGACCCGCTCGTCGCGTCACGTATTCGTGCAGCTCGTCGACGACAGCCAGGGCCACACCGTGGCTTCGGCATCGACGCTCGAGGCAGACCTTCGTGCGTTCGACGGTGACAAGACCGCCAAGGCCCGCAAGGTCGGCGAGCTCGTCGCGTCGCGCGCCAAGGCCGCCGGCGTTTCCGACGCCGTGTTCGACCGCGGTGGCAACCGCTACGCGGGCCGTGTCGCGGCGATCGCCGACGGCGCCCGCGAGGGAGGTCTGAACCTGTGAGCGATGCAGTGAACAACCAGAAGGTGGAGAACGAAGTGACCGAGCAGGCTCCTGCAGCCGCCGAGGCGCCCGCCGAGCGCGAGCGCGAGCCGCGTCGCGGCGGTCGCGAGCGCAACCCCAACCGCGACCGCGGTTCGCGCGACGCCGACAAGAGCCAGTTCCTCGAGCGCGTCGTGACGATCAACCGCGTGTCGAAGGTCGTCAAGGGCGGTCGCCGCTTCAGCTTCACGGCGCTCGTCGTCGTGGGCGACGGCAACGGCGTCGTGGGCGTGGGCTACGGCAAGGCGCGCGAGGTCCCCCTGGCGATCTCGAAGGGCGTCGAAGAGGCCAAGCGCAACTTCTTCCGCGTGCCGCGCGTCGGCTCGACCATCCCGCACCCCGTGCAGGGTGAGGCCGCCGCGGGCGTCGTCCTGCTGCGTCCCGCCGCCGCCGGTACCGGTGTCATCGCGGGCGGTCCCGTGCGTGCCGTGCTCGAGTGCGCCGGCATCCACGACGTCCTGTCGAAGTCGCTCGGCTCGTCGAACACGATCAACATCGTGCACGCGACGGTCGAAGCGCTCAAGCAGCTCGAGGAGCCTCGTGCGGTCGCCGCGCGTCGCGGTCTCGACTTCGACCAGGTCGCTCCCGCCCGTCTCGTCCGTGCCGAGGCAGAGGCCGCGGCTGCTGCGAAGGTAGGTGCCTGATGGCCTCGCGTCTCAAGGTGACCCAGATCAAGTCCAAGGTGAGTGAGAAGCAGAACCAGCGCGACACGCTGCGTTCGCTCGGTCTCAAGCGGATCGGCGACTCCGTCGTCCGTCCCGACGACGCGCAGACGCGCGGCTACGTCAAGACCGTCGCGCACCTCGTGAAGGTTGAGGAGATCGACTGATGGCTGAGAAGGCCGAGAAGAAGGACGCCGTCATCGAGGCGGCAGAGCCCAAGAAGGCTGCCAAGAAGGCGCCTGCGAAGAAGGCACCCGCCAAGACCGCGGATGCCCCGGCTTCGCGTCCGGGTGTGCTCAAGGTCCACCACCTGCGCCCGGTCCCCGGTGCCAACACCGCCAAGACCCGTGTCGGTCGCGGTGAGGGCTCGAAGGGCAAGACCGCCGGCCGCGGCACCAAGGGCACGAAGGCCCGCTACCAGGTGAAGGTCGGCTTCGAGGGCGGCCAGATGCCGCTCCACATGCGCACTCCGAAGCTGCGCGGGTTCAAGAACCCGTTCCGCGTCGAGTACCAGGTGGTCAACCTCGAGAAGCTCGCCGAGCTCTACCCGAGCGGCGGCGACGTCACCGTGGGCGACCTCGTCGCCAAGGGTGCGGTTCGCAAGAACGAGAAGGTCAAGGTGCTCGGCACCGGAGACATCGCGGTCAAGCTCAACGTGTCGGTCGATAAGGTCTCGGGTTCCGCCGAGCAGAAGATCGTCGCTGCGGGCGGTACCGTCAAGTAGCAAACGCGTCGGGGTCGGAGGTCATCCTCCGGCCCCGATGCCGTTCCGGCACCATCCCTCGGCGGCGTCAGCCGGGGAGGCACTGGGTTACCCTGGTTGTCCGGGCACCTTGAGTGCACCGGAACCCCCCTTCCTGGAGGCATCCACTTGTTCAGCGCCATCGCGCGGGTCTTCCGTACACCCGACCTTCGTCGGAAGATCGCATTCACTCTGGGCATCATCGTGCTCTACCGGTTCGGCGCGCACGTGCCGGCCCCCTTCGTCGACTTCCCCAACGTGCAGGAGTGCCTCTCGAGCAACTCCGGCACCGACGGTCTGCTGTCGCTGGTCAACCTGTTCTCGGGCGGCGCTCTGCTGCAGCTGTCGATCTTCGCGCTCGGCGTCATGCCGTACATCACCGCGACGATCATCGTGCAGCTGCTGCGCGTCGTCATCCCGCACTTCGAGACCCTCTACAAGGAGGGCCAGGCGGGCCAGGCGCGGCTCACGCAGTACACCCGCTACCTCACGATCGCCCTCGCGCTCCTGCAGTCGACGACCCTCGTGACGGTGGCCCGCAGCGGCCAGCTCTTCGGCACGACGGGCGTCCCCGAGTGCGAGCAGGTGCTGACCAACGACGTGTGGTGGGCGCAGCTGCTCATGATCATCACGATGACCGCCGGCACGGGCCTGATCATGTGGTTCGCCGAGCTCGTCACCGAGCGCGGCATCGGCAACGGCATGTCGCTGCTCATCTTCACGTCGATCGCGGCGGCCTTCCCCGCCTCGATGTGGGCGATCTGGCAGTCCAACAGCTTCGAGACGTTCCTCATCGTCCTCGCGGTGGGCGTCGTGGTCGTGGCCCTCGTCGTGTTCGTCGAGCAGTCGCAGCGCCGCATCCCGGTGCAGTACGCGAAGCGCATGGTGGGCCGGCGCACGTACGGCGGCACCAACACGTACATCCCGATCAAGGTGAACATGGCCGGCGTCGTGCCCGTCATCTTCGCGTCGTCGCTGCTGTACATCCCTGCGCTCATCGCGCAGTTCAACCAGACTCCGGATGCCGACGGCAACGTCCCCGGATGGGTCGCGTGGATCCAGGCGTACCTGACGAAGGGCGATCACCCGCTCTACATGCTCCTGTACTTCCTGCTCATCGTCGGCTTCACATACTTCTACGTCGCGATCACGTTCAACCCGGTCGAGGTCGCCGACAACATGAAGAAGTACGGCGGGTTCATCCCCGGCATCCGTGCGGGTCGTCCGACGGCCGAGTACCTCGACTACGTCCTGACCCGCATCACGCTCCCCGGATCGATCTACCTCGGTCTCATCGCGCTGCTGCCGCTCGTCGCCCTCGCGACGGTCGGCGCGAACCAGAACTTCCCGTTCGGCGGCGCCTCGATCCTCATCATCGTGGGAGTCGGACTCGAGACCGTCAAGCAGATCGACGCGCAGCTGCAGCAGCGCCACTACGAAGGACTTCTCCGATGACCCGTCTTCTCATCGTCGGGCCGCAGGGCTCGGGCAAAGGCACGCAGGGCGTGCGCATCGCCGAGGAGTTCGGCATCCCGGTCGTCTCGACGGGCGACGTGTTCCGCGCCAACGTCGCGGCGGGCACGCCGCTCGGGCAGCGCGTCAAGGCCATCATCGAAGCCGGCGACCTCGTTCCCGACTCGCTCACGAGCGAGGTCGTGCGCGACCGTCTCGCGCAGGCGGATGCCGCGGAGGGGTTCCTGCTCGACGGATACCCGCGCAACCTCGGCCAGGTGGGCGACCTCGACGCGTTCCTCGCAGAGCGCGGCGAGCAGCTCGACGCCGTCATCGTCCTGGACGTGCCGCGCGCCGAGAGCGTCCACCGCCTGACTCGCCGCGCGTTCGAGCAGGGTCGCACCGACGACACGGAAGAGGTCATCGCCAACCGTCTCGCGATCTACGAGCGCGAGACGGCGCCGATCCTGGACGTCTTCCGCGAGCGCGGGATCGTCGACGAGATCGACGGCGTCGGCTCGCTCGACGAGATCACCGAGCGCATCGTGGGCGCGCTCGAGGCGCGCGGGCTGAGCCGCGCAGCCGCTGTCTGACGTGGCCCTGCGCCGCTCCTTGTACAAGTCGCCCGCACAGCTGCGGGCGATGGTCGAGCCCGGTCTCATCACCGCGGCGGCGCTCGACGCCGTGCGGGCGCTCATCGCGCCGGGTGTGACGACGCTCGAACTGGATGCCGCGGCCTCCGCAGCGATCCGCGACCGCGGGGCGATCTCGAACTTCCAGCTCGTGCGGGGCTACCGGCACACGATCTGCGTCTCGGTCAACGAAGAGGTCGTGCACGGCATCCCGGGCGATCGCGTGCTCGAGCCCGGTGACATCGTCTCGATCGACGCGGGAGCCGAGCTCAAGGGCTGGAACGGCGACTCGGCGTTCACGGTCGTCGTGCCCGATCCGTCTCGCGCGGAGCTCGTCGCGGAGCGCGAAGAGCTGTCACGCGTCACGGAGGGCTCGATGTGGGCCGGCATCGCCGCGCTCGCCTCCGCGAAGAACCTCGGCGAGATCGGCTCAGCCATCGAGGACCACGTCGACGCCTCTGGGCACGGCTACGGCATCCTGCGCGACTATGTCGGGCACGGCATCGGACGCAAGATGCACGAGTCGCCGTCGGTGTTCAACTATCGCGTCGCCGACCCGGGGCCCGAGATCCGTCCGGGCCTCGCGATCGCGATCGAGCCGATGGTCGTCATCGGCGACCAGGCGACGTATGTCGAGGACGACGGCTGGACCGTCTCGACGCTCGACGGCACGGCGGGCTCACACTGGGAGCACAGCGTGGCCGTGCATGATGACGGAATCTGGGTGCTCACGGCACCCGACGGCGGGGCGGTCGGCCTTGCACCGTTCGGCGTGACGCCTCATCCGATCGCCTAGCGCGACAGCCCGCAGACAGACAGGGGAGAAGACATGGCGTCGACCGTGCGCAAGACGAACTGGTTCGCGATCTGGGTGAGCGTCGGCGTCGTCGTCGCGCTCGCGATCGTGGCGGGGCTCGTCGTGTGGATGAACCGCTCGACCGAGCTGCCGGACGTGAAGCCGGAGGCGTCCAACATCGACGTCGAGACGGGCGCCATCGCGGTCGGCTCCGGTGAGAACGACATCACGACGTTCATCGACTTCATGTGCCCCATCTGCAACCAGTTCGAGCAGCTGTACGGCGAGACGATCCAGGGCCTCGTCGACGACGGCTCGGCCACTCTCAACATCCACCCGATCTCGATCCTCGACAGCCGTTCGCAGGGCACGCAGTTCTCGACGCGCGCCGCGAGCGCCATGTACTGCGTCGCCGTGGAGGATGCCGACGGAGTGCTGCCGTTCCTCGAGGGCATGTACGCCAACCAGCCCGAGGAGGGCACGCGGGGCCTGACCGACGACCAGATCATCGGCATCGCGACGGGCGCAGGCGTCACGGGGATCGACGGCTGCGTCAACGACGGTCGATACATGAAGTACGTCACGGCCATGACCGAGAAGACTCCTGTCGCTCCCGGTGCGCAGGGCATCGGAACTCCGACCGTGCTTCTGAACGGCGAGTTCGTGCGCCTCACGGGAGATCCGCAGGCCGACCTCGTCGCGAACCTGAAGTAGCCCCGCGCTGCGGCGCCCCCTCTCGCGGCGCCCCTTCTCGCGGGGCTCCTTTCTCGCGGAGCTCCTTTCTCGCGGCGCTCCTTTCTCGCGGCGCTCCTTGTCGCGGGCGTGTCCCCGGCCCACCGTCGTCGCCGATTCCATGCTCCTGCGCCGATGTCCATGTCGTTCTCCCGGGGTCTCTTCGGCCCGCCGGCGTCGCCGATTCCATGCTTTTGCGCCGAGTCCATGTCGTTCTCGCGGGGTCTCTTCGGCCCGCCGGCGTCGCCGATTCCATGCTTTTGCGCCGAGTCCATGTCGTTCTCGCGGGGGAGCGAGGTGGACTCGGCGGGCGGGGATGGACTCGGCGCGGTCGCTCGACGGGCGGGGATGGACTCGGCGCGGTCGCTCGGCGGGCGAGGGTGGACTCGGCGAAGTCGCTCGGCGGGGGAGGGTGGACTCGGCGCAGTCGGACGGGCTCTCGGAGGGACGCTTGCTCCTCCACAGAGGAGCGGGGGCGTGGGGGCGTCCACGGGCCGAGGCGGTACGGAGGGCGCGCGAGATGTGCGGTGCGAGGGTGTGGCGATGCGCATCCCAGACGCCCGCCGAGTGCTCCTCACCCGCGCCGAGCTCTCGGTGCGGGGACTGACCGATCGCGCGATCGAGTCCGCGGTCCGTGAGCGTCGGCTCCGCAGGGTCGACTACGCGTGCTACGTCGACCAGTCCGACTGGAACTCCGCCTACGCCGAGGGTCGACACCTCCTTCGCGTCGTCGCCGCCGACGAGAGGCAGCGCGGCGGCGATGTGATCGCTTCGCACGCCTCGGCTGCTGTGGTGCACGAGCTGCCGCTGTTCCGCCTCGCGCCGAAGCGGGTCCACCTGAGCGGTACGCACGTCGACGGTCGTGTCAAGAGGGCCGAGCCGCTCGTCGCCCATCACCGCATCACTGTTGCAGAGACCGACATCGTCGAGATCGACGGGATCCGCTGCACCTCGCTCGCGAGAACCGTCGCGGACACGATCCGCGGCGCCTCGCGGATGACATCCGTGGCGCTGGCGGATGCCGCGTTGCGGCGCGTCGCGATGGATGCCGAGACCCGTGGATACGACGAGGCGAAGGATGCGGCATTCCGAGAGGAGGTCGCCGCCCGTCTGCAGCGCGGGGCTCGCGGCGTCCGGCAGGCACGCTGGGTCCTCGAGTTCGCGGACGGTCGCGCGGAGTCACCCGGCGAGAGCGGAAGCCGCCTGCTGCTGTGGGAGCTCGGGTTCGCCGGCCCGAGGCTCCAGGTGCCCGTGCCCTCGCCGAGCGGAGGACACTACGAGATCGACTTCGGTCTCGACGACGTCGATGCGTGGGGTGAGTACGACGGTCAGGGAAAGTACCGCGATCCGAATCTCCGGGAAGACGCGTCGCTCGAGGACGTCCTGCTTGCGGAGAAGAGCCGGGAGGACTGGATCCGCGGCACGACCGGCCGGCGCTTCGCACGGTGGGGTCGCGAGCATATCGAGACCGCCGACACCCTCGGTGCGAGGCTGGCGGCTTTCCACATCCGAGCCCGCTGATCCCCGCGCCGCCCTGTCGCCCTGCCCCGACCCGCGCCACCGAGTCCACCCATGTTTGGCGAGTCCATGCCGTTCCGACGGCGAGGGAGGGTGGATTCGGCAGAAGGGGATGGACTCGGCGAAAGGGGGAAGGGCACGAGGTCGGATGCGCAGCGGGCCTCGGGGACGCTGCGGCCGTGCCGGCGGGGCCGCCGCGGCCGTGCCGGCGGAGCCGCCGCGGACGGGCCGGCGGAGCCGGTTTGCCGAGGCATCCACTATCACGTATGCTTGATCTTTGGTGCGTTGCGCCTTCATTGGCGTGTCAAGGCACCGAATCCCATCCACCGCAGACCGGCCGGTCTGCAGAAGCGTCAGCGAGGCTATGGCAAAGAAAGACGGTGTCATCGAGATCGAAGGCACGGTATCCGAAGCGCTGCCCAACGCGATGTTCCGCGTCGAGCTCACCAACGGACACAAGGTGCTCGCCACGATCTCAGGCAAGATGCGGCAGAACTACATCCGCATCATCCCGGAGGACCGAGTCGTCGTGGAGCTCTCGCCCTACGACCTCACTCGCGGGCGCATCGTCTACCGCTACCGCTAGACCGGTCGAGAAGTAACGCCCCGGGGCATTCGCGTGCCCGCACGGCGAAGACAGCGAACAGGAAAATCATGAAGGTCAACCCCTCCGTCAAGCCCATCTGCGACCACTGCAAGGTCATCCGTCGCCACGGTCGCGTCATGGTCATCTGCAAGTCGAACCCGCGTCACAAGCAGCGCCAGGGCTGACGACACCGCTTGCCGGGATGTCGCTCCCGCGGCATCCCGGATCACATAACTCAATACGCATACAGGCAGGATCAGAACCTCTCCGGAGGGGACACCTCGGGGCGGAGGCCCGGGCACCGATCCTGCTCCACACCTCCATCAACTCCTAGGAGAGCCGCATGGCACGTCTCGCCGGCGTCGACATTCCGCGCGACAAGCGCGTGGTGATCGCACTTACCTACATCTACGGCATCGGCCGTACCCGCTCCATCGAGATCCTCAAGACGACCGAGATCGATGAGAGCGTCCGCGTCAAGGATCTGACCGACGACCAGCTCGTCGCGCTCCGCGACTACATCGAGGCCAACTACAAGGTCGAGGGCGATCTCCGCCGCGAAGTGGCCGCCGACATCCGCCGCAAGGTCGAGATCGGCTCCTACGAGGGCCTCCGCCACCGCCGCGGCCTTCCCGTGCGCGGTCAGCGCACGAAGACGAACGCGCGCACCCGCAAGGGCCCGAAGCGCACCGTCGCCGGCAAGAAGAAGGCCGGCCGCAAGTAATCGCGGGCCCGAAGGTTTAGGAGAGAGCACAAAATGGCACAGGCCAAGTCCGCTGCGCGCAAGCCGCGCCGCAAGGAGAAGAAGAACATCGCGCTGGGCCAGGCCCACATCAAGTCGACGTTCAACAACACGATCGTCTCGATCACCGACCCGTCCGGCGCCGTCATCAGCTGGGCGTCGTCGGGTGGCGTGGGCTTCAAGGGCTCGCGCAAGTCGACGCCGTACGCCGCCGGCATGGCCGCGGAGTCCGCTGCCCGCCAGGCGCAGGAGCACGGCGTCAAGAAGGTCGACGTCTTCGTGAAGGGCCCGGGCTCGGGCCGCGAGACCGCGATCCGCTCGCTGCAGGCAGCGGGCCTCGAGGTGGGTTCCATCCAGGACGTGACGCCGCAGGCACACAACGGCTGCCGTCCGCCCAAGCGCCGCCGCGTCTGATCTCTCGGAGCCGGGGTGCCCCCGTGGCACCCCGGCTACCGCACGTTCAGGATGCCGCGTCCCACTGCCGACGCAGTGCCGAGGCATCCGCGAGAAAAACTCAACACCTCACCCACCGCACGTGTCATATAGCGGGCACGTGATCGAAAGGAACACATAGTGCTCATCGCACAGCGTCCCACTCTGACCGAGGAGAAGATCGGGGAGTTCCGCAGCCGCTTCGTCATCGAGCCGCTCGAGCCCGGCTTCGGCTACACGATCGGCAACGCGCTGCGTCGCAGCCTCCTGTCCTCGATCCCCGGCGCGGCCGTCACGAGCATCCGCATCGACGGCGTCCTGCACGAGTTCAGCACCATCCCGGGTGTCAAGGAGGATGTCACCGAGATCATCCTCAACATCAAGCAGCTCGTCGTCTCGAGCGAGCGCGACGAGCCCATCACGGCGTACCTGCGCAAGACGGGCGCCGGCGAGGTCACGGCGGCCGACATCTCGGCTCCCGCGGGCGTCGAGGTGCACAACCCCGAGCTCGTCATCGCGACCCTCAACGACACCGCCAAGTTCGAGCTCGAGCTCACGATCGAGCGCGGCCGCGGCTACGTCTCGGCGACGCAGAACCGCAACGAGTACGCCGAGGCCGGTCAGATCCCGATCGACTCGATCTACTCGCCCGTCCTCAAGGTCAGCTACCGCGTCGACGCGACGCGCGCAGGTGAGCGCACGGACTTCGACAAGCTCGTCCTGGACGTCGAGTCGAAGCCCTCGATCGCGCCGCGCGACGCCGTCGCCTCGGCCGGCCGCACGCTGACGGAGCTGTTCGGACTGGCCCGCGAGCTCAACGTCGAGGCCGAGGGCATCGAGATCGGCCCCGCGCCGGTCGAGACGGTCCTCTCGAACGAGCTGTCGATGCCGATCGAAGACCTCGACCTGTCGGTCCGTTCGTACAACTGCCTCAAGCGCGAGGGCATCAACACGGTCTCGGAGCTCGTCGCCCTCTCGGAGACGCAGCTCATGAACATCCGCAACTTCGGCCAGAAGTCGGTCGACGAGGTGCGCGACAAGCTCACCTCGCTCGGCCTGTCGCTCAAGGACTCGGTCCCCGGGTTCGACGGCGCGCACTTCTACGGCGGCTACGACGACGAGACCGTCTGATCCGACTCGGATGCCGCGCGCGGCGCCCGAACGGTCAGAACCGACTTTTCCCACCCTGGAGTAACACAGAATGCCCAAGCCCACGAAGGGTCCCCGCCTCGGAGGCGGCCCCGCCCACGAGCGCCTGCTGCTTGCGAACCTCGCCGCTGCGCTGTTCACGCACAAGTCGATCACGACGACCGAGACCAAGGCCAAGCGCCTGCGTCCGCTCGCCGAGCGTCTCATCACGTTCGCGAAGCGCGGCGACCTGCACGCGCGCCGTCGCGTGCTGTCGGTCATCGGCGACAAGGAGGTCGTGCACGTCCTCTTCACCGAGATCGCGCCGCTGGTCGCCGACCGTGAGGGCGGCTACACGCGCATCACGAAGATCGGCAACCGCAAGGGCGACAACGCTCCCATGGCCGTGATCGAGCTCGTGCTCGAGCCCGTCCAGAAGAAGGCCGCGCCGGCGAAGACCGCTGCCAAGGCCGCGCCGAAGGCCGAGGAGGCTCCCGTCGAGGAGGCTCCCGCCGAGGAGGCC
Source organism: Microbacterium ulmi (assembly GCF_011759705.1). Lineage (GTDB taxonomy): Bacteria > Actinomycetota > Actinomycetes > Actinomycetales > Microbacteriaceae > Microbacterium > Microbacterium ulmi. The sequence continues at coordinate 2,112,180 of NZ_JAAOZF010000001.1, forward strand.
GCCGAGGTCGTCGAGGAGACGCCCGCCGCCGAGGCCGGCGCCGAGTCGCCCGAGGAGGGCGCCGCTGCAGAGGCCGCCGCCGAGGACGCCGTCGTCGAGGAGATCCCCGAGGAGACCCCCGCCGAGGAGAAGTCCGAGTAATCGGCCGGGGCCGGCATCCGGTTCCACCATCTGCACGACGAGACCCGCGCGCCCGAGAGGGCCGCGGGTCTCGCGCATTCCCGGCGCCACATCCGTCTCACGCGTCACACCGGCCACTACCGGCACACGCGCAGCAGCGCTATCCTGGGCCGATCCCGCGGCTTTCCCGCGGGTATCTGGGGTTCCTCGTCGCAGACGACAAGGGGAGTCGGTCGGATGTCGGAGTCGATCGCGGCTGCGTCGCCACCCGCGTGGGTCGGCAAGCCTCGATCGCGCCGTCGAGCGGGACTGTCCGTCTACTCGATCCTGCTCATCATGCTCCTGTCGGTGAGCGTGCTCTCGAGCATCGTCGTGGGCGTCATCGGCTATCTGAACGGCACGCAGGCGCTGCGTGCGATCGCGTTCGACCGGCTCGTCGAGATCCGCGAGAACCGCAGCAGAGAGGTCGCGCAGATGTTCGCGACGATCGAGAATGCCGTGCGCCTCGGTGCGATGAACGAGACGAGCCGCCAGGCCGCCGTCGCGTTCACGGAGGGCTTCGCCGCACTCGAGGACCAGCCTCTGGATGCCGCGGCATCCGCTCGCCTGGACGCCTACTATCGCGACTCGTTCGCGACGCGGCTGTCGCAGGCGACGGGGGAGACCGTCGACGGCTCGACCTTCGAGCCCCGGGACGCGGCGGCCCGCTACCTGCAGGCTCACTACGTCGTCCCCTACGCGACGTGGGAGGAGGCGATCCGCACCGACGACGCGGGGGACGGCAGCGCGTGGACGGCGGCGCACGCGAAGTACCACGACTTCTTCCGGGCCATGACCGAGCTGCAGGACTTCGAAGACGTGCTCATGATCGACACGTCGGGCGACGTCGTCTACACGGCCTACAAGGGGATCGACCTCGGGACGAACCTGCTCGACGGGCCGTACCGGCTCTCGAACCTCGCCGACGGCTACCGCGAGGCGATGAGCCGCAACATCGTGGGCGAGGTCGTGCTCGAGGACTTCGCGGCGTACAGCCCGAGCCTCGGCACGCCCGCGGGGTGGGCCGTCACCCCCATCGAGGCGGACGGGCGCATCATCGGCGCCCTCGCGATCGAGCTGCCCATCGACCGCATCAACGAGGTCATGACGGTCGGCGGGGAGTGGGAGCTCAACGGCCTCGGCGAGACGGGCGAGACGTATCTCGTGGGCCAGGACGAGACGATGCGCTCGATCTCGCGCGAGCTCAGCGACGACCCCGCGACGTACGAGGCCTCCGCCGTCGCGGCGGGGCTGTCGCCTGCGGCCGCAGCGTTGAGCGTGCGCAACGGCGACACGCTCCTGTTGCAGACCGTCTCGGGCGAGCCGGTCGCACGCGCCTTCGCGGGCGAGAGCAGCACACAGCTCTCGCGCGACTACCTCGGCCGCGAGAGCCTCACGGCGTTCGCGCCGCTCGGCGTGGACGGCCTGAACTGGGCGATCATCGCGCAGGAGACGTCGGCCGAGGCGCTCATCCCGGTCGAGGACTTCACCCGCAACCTCATCCTCTCGACGGCCGGGATGATCATCTTCGTGTGCCTGCTCTCGCTCGTGCTGGCCCAGATCTTCGTGCGACCGCTCCGACGCCTCAAGACCGCGGCCCGGCGCATCGCCGCCGGCGAGGAGGGCGTGCAGGTCGACGCGGGCTCGAGCGACGAGCTGGCGGATGTCGCGACGGCGTTCAACGACATGTCGCGCAGCCTCGAGGTCAAGTCCCACCTCATCGAGGAGCACGAACGCGCCAACGAGCAGCTCATCCTCTCCTTCATGCCGGAGGGGATCGCGGATCGCTACAAGCACGGCGACGAGGCCATCACGCAGGACAGCGACGACGTGACGGTCGTCTTCGCGGACATCGTCGGCTTCGAGGAGCTCGCCCTGACGCTCTCCTCCGAGGAGGCCGTCGCCAAGCTCAACGACCTCATCCGCACGTTCGACGAAGCGGCCGAGAAGCACGGCGTCGAGCGCGTGCGCACGACGCGCCAGAGCTATCTCGCCAGCTGCGGGCTGGGGACGCCGCGTGTCGACAATGCGCGGCGCGCGGTCGAGTTCGCCCTCGAACTCGACACCATCCTGCAGCGCTACTCGGCGCAGCAGGGCGTCGAGCTGGGCCTGCGCGCGGGCCTGGACTCCGGCAAGGTGACGAGCGGGCTCATCGGCCGCGCGCGGGTCGTGTACGACATGTGGGGGGATGCCGTGAACCTCGCGTTCCGCGTGCAGGGCGACTCCGCCGAGCCGGGCATCTACGTGACGCAGCGGGTAGCGGACCGCATCCCCGACACCGTTCCGATCACGCCGGCGGGCGAGGTGTCGACCCAGAACGGCACGCAGCGGGTGTGGCGCGTCGCGGCGCCCGTGCAGATCCCCGTCGCGGAGGCCTGACGCGTGGCCGACATCGTCTCGCAGCCGTGGTTCTGGCCCGCCGTCATCGTCTCGGTGGGACTGCCCCTCGCGCTGATCGGCCTCACGGAGCTGTCGAACACGCTCGTGCGGCGGGGGAGCCGTGCCGCTCCGATCGTGCAGATGGTGCGGAACTATCTCGTGCCGGTCGCCGGCGTCCTCGTGCTCATCAGCCAGCCGGGTGCGTGGGACGACGAAGGCACGTGGCCGAAGGTCGTGTGGACGATCTTCGGCCTGCTCGTCATCGTCGTCACGATCAACGCGATCAACCATCTCGTCTTCCACCGGGCGGAGAAGGGGTCGTGGCGCGACCGCTTCCCGACGATCTTCAGCGACCTCATCCGCTTCGTGCTCATCATCGTGGGCATCGCGATGCTGCTCGCGTGGGTGTGGCAGGCGGATGTCGCGGGCATCTTCGCCGCGCTGGGCGTCACGTCGATCGTCGTGGGCCTGGCCCTGCAGAACGCCGTCGGGTCGATCGTGTCGGGGCTGTTCCTCATCTTCGAGTCGCCCTTCGAGCTCGGGGACTGGATCCGCACGGCGGGCGGCACGCGCGGGCAGATCGTCGAGGTGAACTGGCGCGCGATCCACCTCGACACGGGCAACGGCATCGTCGTGATGCCGACGGCGGAGCTCGCGGGCGGGTCGTTCACCAACCTCACGCGCAGCCCCGAGCCGTACGCGGCCGAGGTGGAGTTCTTCTTCGCGACCGACGACCCTCCGGTGCGCGTGCGGACGCTGCTCGTCGACGTCGCGCGCGACATCCCGCTCACGTCGCCCGACCGGGATGCCACCGCGACCACGCTGACCGGTTCGACCTACCGCGTCTCGATCCCGCTCCAGACGCCGGGGGATCAGACCGCCGTGCTCGACGCCTTCTCGACGCGGCTCTGGTACGCGGCACGCCGGGCGGAGCTTCACCTCGACGGCGACCTGACCGACGACTGGAACACGCCGGGCCGCCTGCAGGATGCGCTCCACCAGATCGCGCCCGCCCTGAGCATGCACCCCAGCGACGCCGAGGCGCTCGCCTCGTCGGCGCGGCTCGAGCGGTACTGCCAGGGCGAGGTGGTGCTGCGCCCGGGCGCCGTGCCCACCTCGACGCGGTTCATCCTCTCGGGGCGCGTCATGCTCGGCGTCCCGACCGACGCGGGGTTCGTGCAGATCACCGAGCTCGGTGCCGACGACGCGATCGGCCTCACGGCGCTGACCCGCACGGCGACGATCTCCCGCGCGACCGCCCTCACCGAGCTCGAAGTCGTCGATGTGCCCGTCGCGGTGCTCGACGACATCGTGCGTCAGCATCCCGTGCTCGCGCGCGAGGTCGTCCGCGAGAGCGAGAACCGCGTGCGGCTTGCGCGGTCGGCGCTCGCCGCTGTCGGCGAGACGCTCGCGCCCGGGCGGCGGGCGTTCGGCTGAGCTCCCGCCTCGGTTCCCGGGCCGGCACAGACCTCGGCTCCCGGGCCGGCACAGACCTCGGTTTCCGGTCCGGCACAGCCCGCGTCGAGTGTCCAGGACTCCCGGATCCCTCGCGGCGACGGCCGGGTGTCTTGGACGCTCGCGGACGGGAGGCGGACCCTCGGTGGGCGGGGTGGCGGCAATAGGCTGGGTCGGTGCGCATCCGGCTCGATCTCGCCTACGACGGCACCCACTTCCGCGGATGGGCGCGGCAGCCGGGGCTGCGCACCGTGCAGGGCACGCTGGAGGAGGCCCTCGCGCGCGTGCTCGGGGGCGAGGCTCGGCTCGTCGTCGCGGGACGAACGGATGCCGGAGTGCACGCCTCCGGTCAGGTCGCGCATCTCGACCTGGACGAGACGCAGGCCCGGCGGCTGCTCGAATCGCACGCGCGTCCGGGCGCGGCATCCGATCCCGTCGCCCGTCTCGCGGCTCGCGTGCGGGGCGTGCTCGGCGCGTACGCCGACCTCACCGTGCGCACGACGACCCGTGCCACCGAGGGGTTCGACGCGCGCTTCTCGGCCGTGTGGCGCCGGTACGAGTACCGCATCGCCGACCGCGCGACGGGCTACGATCCGCTCGAGCGGCACCGCACGACCACCGTCCGCGCCGACCTCGACGCGAACCAGATGGATGCCGCGGCCCGCTCCCTCACGGGGTTGCACGACTTCGCGGCATACTGCAAGCCGCGCGAGGAGGCGACGACGATCCGGACGCTGCTCGAGTTCGACTGGCACCGAGACGGCCAGGGCGTCCTCGTGGCGAACGTCAAGGCCGACGCGTTCTGCCACAGCATGGTGCGCGCCCTCGTCGGGGCATGCGTCGCCGTGGGCGAAGGCCGCCTCGACGTCGACGACGCCGCGACCATCCGCGACGGGCTCGAGCGCGTGCCCGACGTCAAGGTGCTCGCGGCGCGGGGCCTCACGCTCACCGAGGTCGGCTACCCCGCCGACGACCTGCTCGCGGCACGCGCCGACCAGACCCGCGCCCGCCGCGATCTCGAATAGTCACCTGCGACGTTGCTGTGGAGCACCCCTCCGGCAACCTGTCGGCAACATGCGCGTTCTAGGCTTGCAGTGCCATGAGGCTCATTTCTTACAACCTGCGCAAGCACCGCGCGGCAGGCGAGCTCGCGGGGCTCGTCGACCGCTACGGCATCGACGTGCTGTGTCTGCAGGAGTGCGACACGACCGACATCCCCGAGTCGATCGCGGGGCTGTGCCTGGCCGACTCGACGCAGCGCAACCGTCTGGGCCTGGCCGTCTACTATCGCGCGAACACGTACCGACCGGTCGGCATCCGCTCGCTCGCGCTCAAGAAGTCTCTGCACGACATGGTGCTCAAGCCCGCGGAGGAGCGGCTCCTGGGCGTGCGGCTGCACGACATCGACAGCGGCAGGGACGTCGTCGTCGGGTCGTTCCACGCGGCGCCGCTGACGGCGCTCAACTCGCTGCGGCGGCATCAGATCCGCACGGCGCTCGCCGAGCTCGAGGCGCTCGGACAGGGTCTGCCCACCCTCATGGTCGGCGACTACAACTACCCCGTCTTCAAGGAGAACCTCGGCCAGAAGGTGCGCGAGCAGGGGTACGAGCTGTCGCTGAGCGATTCGCGCACGTACACGCGGTACCGGTTCTTCCGAGGACACTACGACTTCGCGACGTCGGTCGGCTTCGACATCGAGCGTGTCCGCACGCTGCCGCAGGGCCTCAGCGACCACCTGCCGATCCTCGTGACGGCGAGAGTGTCGTCGGATGCCGCGGTCGGCGTCGCCTGACGCGGGCGCCGTCTTGCGCGCCTTGAGCAGTTGAGCTCGGCGTCGCGCCCGGCGCGGCACGATGCATCGGCCGCTGCGCTCGCTCTCGCGGTACTGCGACCGCTGCGCTCGCCACTGCTCGCCGTCGCGTGAATCGCCGCCCGCCGCCCGCCGTGGCACCACTCAGCCGGCGCGTCGCGACCGGGGGAGCGCGACGCCGACCCGCTCGGCGCGGTGAGGACGGGTCGAGACCGTCAGCTGTCCGAGTTGCGCCGTCGGCGCATCGCTGCGGCGACGGCGAGCGCACCGCCGGCGAGGACGAGGACTCCGCCGCCGATGAGCACTGCGATGAGCGGCTCCTGTGCGAGGCCCGTCGCCGACAGGCCTCCTCCCGCCGTCGGGACGGTCGCGGTCGCGGTGCCGCCCGCGGACGTCTCGGAGACGGCCGCGATGTTGTAGGTGCCGGTCGCGTTGCTCGGCAGCGTGATCGAGACCGGGCCGAGGGATCCGTCGGCTCCGGACTCGACGATCCCGCTCGCCGTCGTGATGGCGAAGTGGAAGAACGCGATCCGCGAGCTCGCTCCGTCCTCGCCCGTGATGGTGACGGTGACCTGCTCGTCGGCGGAGAAGGTCTCGGCCGCGCACGAGAAGCGGATGACGGCTCCGGGCTCGACGGTCGCGTCGTCGACGGTGCACGAGCCCGCCGGAGGGTAGATCACGGCGGCGGATGCCGCAGCGGGCACCGAGAGCGCACCGGCGGCCGCGATGACTGCGGCGGCCACGGCCGTGCGGATCGGGTGCTTCATCTCGGGCTCTCTCCTAGACGTGAAGTCAGACCGGGACGGACGTCGTGCGAGGCGAGGGCGCCCTGGTGCGAGTCTAGGCACCGATGCAGACGGCGGCAACCGAGGAGACTCCGGACGACCCGATGGTGGGCGTCGTCTCCGCGACGATCCTGGGCGCGACGGGCCCTGGGGTCCGCACCGTCACGGCAGCCTGCGCGGACTGGCCGGGGGCGAGGTCGACCGTGAAGCTCAGCACCTGCCGGCCCGCGTGGAATCCTCCACCGAAGCCGCGGTCGTCCGTCACGGACGAGCCGACGAGCTCGAACCCCTCGGGCAGATACACGTAGGCGAGGGTGCGCGCGCTCCCGGGCTCGACTCCGAACGACCCGCCGCCCGTGATGTAGGGAGGCAGCCCGGCGGCGTCGGCCGGCGCCGTGCTGGTCAGGGTGACGCTCAGGGTCGCGACACCGGTCGCGCGGCCGCCCGCGTCGAGCCGGCAGGACTCCCAGCCCACCTGCGTGTCGGCCGCGAGGTAGTAGTCCATCTTCGAGCCGGTGCCGTCGTTGAGGTAGACGCCGAACGTCGAGGCCTCGGCATCCGTCACGGGGAGGCCGCCCGCGAGAGTCGTCCCGGCCAGAAGCGCCTGGTCGTCGTCGTGGGCGCTCCACAGGAGCAGCCGACGCTCGTCGCCTGCGCGCGTGAGCGCCGTGACGAGTGCCCCCGGGTCTGCGCTCCCGCTCGCGAGCGCGTCGAAGACGGCGGCGGATGCCGCGGCGAACAGAGCATCCTGATCGCCCGGTCGGGCGTACCGCTTGTAGACGTCGTTGAGCAGCAGCGGGACGGCGTTGTCGGCGCTCAGCACGTCACCGGTCGGGAGCGTCACGGGTCCCGTCGCGGTGAGGATGTACGACAAAGTGACGGGATCGACCGCGATGACTCCGTCGACCTGCGTGCCGTGCTCGCGCGTCCACATCTCGCGGGCGAGGGATGCCGAGACCGCGAAGTCCGGCACCTGCGTGACGTTCTGCATGAACAGGGCGGGGCGGCGCCCGTAGATCGCCTGCACCTCGGGGTCGAGCGGCAGCACAGACTCGGCGTAGCGCGGGAACGAGGAGGTCGAGTCCTGGGCCACGAGCGATATCGCCCCGCCGTCGGTGTGCACGACGGCCATCGCACCCGGGATGCCCCCGAGCGAGCGCCACTCGGCGTTGTTCTGGAAGAGGAGGAGATAGTCGCGGGGTCCGTCGGCGCCGAGCATCGCAGGCATCAGGGCACTCGCGCGCGCGAGCGCGTCGGTCGCATTGCGCGCGTCGCCGAGGAGCGCGCCGAGCTCATCGACCGCCGTGCGCACGGGTGCGACGAGGGGCGCACGGTCGAGGGAGTCGACGGATGCCGCAGCCCTGCCGATGCTGGCGGCGCCGGCGGTCGCGGCATCCTGGATCTGGGAGAGGCTCGACAGGTCGATGCGACCGTCCTGAAGCCGAAGCGAGTCGAGGGAGAAGGTCGATGCGACCTCCGCGAGGGGCGTGAGCGCGCTTCCCGCGACGTCGTCGACGGATGCCGCGACCGTCGACACGGCAGCCAGCTGAGGGCCGATCCACGGCGCGCCCTCGGCGACCCGCCACACGGGGTCGGAGGTCAGCGACCGCGCCGCACTCGTCTCGGCCGCGATGTCGGCGATCGCCGTCGAGGCGACCGCGGGGTCGTCGAGCTGGGACTGGATCGCCGCAGCGGCTCTCTGCGCGTCGAGAAGGTGACCGTAGGCGAGGAAGCCCCGGATGCCGACCCACACGCCCGCCGCCACGGTGAGCAGCAGGAGCCCGCCGAGCGCCGACGCGAACACGATCCCGGCCGTGCGCATCGCCGGGGTGGTCGCGGATTGGGTCACGCGACCCACCCTAAGCGGTGGAGCCACGGATTCCGCGGGAGGCGTGCACCCCTCGGAACGGCTCGTCGCGGGTAGACTCGCGCTCTGAGCGCGGCACCGCCGCGGCGCCCGAGAAGGGAGCGGCCATGCGCGGGAGCGCCGGCGATTCGACGGACACCGTCCGTCCGAACGCCATCGCGCGTCTGCTCCGCGACCCGCGCGCCTGGCTCGTCGTCTACGCCGTGGTGCTCGCCTTCATCGCGTTCTGGCCGACTCCCGTCGACCGCGACGCCAAGCCCTTCCTCGCCATGATCACCGACGCCGTGCCCTGGCTCACCTACGACGTGATCGAGTTCACGTCGAACGTGCTGCTGTTCGTGCCGCTGGGGGTGCTGCTGGCGCTCGTGCTGCGGGGGCGGTGGTGGCTCGTGGTGGTCATCGCGCTCGTCGTAGCGGCTGCGATCGAAATGGGGCAGTGGATGCTGCTCCCCGCCCGCACCCCGTCATTGGCGGATGTGATCGCCAATGTGGCGGGTGCGGTGGTTGGGCTGGGGCTTGTGGCAACGGTGCGGTCGGGTACTTGGCGCAAGAAGTAGCACCGCGCATCGGGGAGTCGCCAGGTGGTGTTGCTCCCCGCGGGCGATAGAGTTCTGAGAACCCGACTGACGTCCTCGGCATCGTTCCCGCCCGGGGACGGCAGACAACATCCACGAAGAATGCCCGCCCAAGTGCGAAACAGACGATGATCCGATCGCTTTGAGGGACCCACCGCTGAGACACGTGATGGAACACACTCGATACCGAACGGTCTACGTCGTCTATCCACGAGGCAGGCAGACGGGCGGGCCGGAGGCACTCCACCAGCTCGTGGATGCGTTGCGTCAACTAGGGCAGGAAGCGTTTCTTGTGCCTGCAGTCGGAACAGAGCATCGGCCCAGAGTGGCCGAGTACGCGGTCTACGACGCCCCCGAAGTGCCTTCATACGAAGACCGCTCAGATTCCGCCGTCGTGGTGCCAGAGATCGCGATCGACAGGCTTGCTCGGGTGCGGCATGCCACTCGCATCTGTTGGTGGCTGAGCATCGACAAGTCACTTGCTTTTCGATTTGCCCGCGAGCGGGGGGACATTGCTCAAGGCTTCGGCTCCGATCTCGACATACATGGGCTTTCGCGACTCAGTGCGAGGATGCGATCGGCGAGGCCACGACGTGGGCTCATCCAGTCGAGCATCCACTTAGCTCAATCGCAGTATGCCTGGGCGTATCTGTTCGCGACCCACAACGTCCTTCCTCGCCTTGTGTCGGACTACATTCGCCCTGAAAGAACCGGGAGTGACCCGCCGATCGCGCCCGAGGATCGCGGTCCAACGATCGCCTTCAATCCGCTGAAGGGGCATGCGTTGACCTCACGCGTAATGAAGGCGTCGCCCCCGGCCATCACGTGGATCCCGCTCGAGAAGATGAGCCCTGCTGGGGTGGGTGACGCGCTTGCACGTTCTGCTGTGTATCTCGACCTCGGTCAGCAGCCAGGGCGAGATCGCCTCCCCAGGGAAGCAGCATTGCGCTTCGCCGTGTCGATCGTCGCGCAACGAGGCGCGGGCGCATTCGTGGAAGACACCCCCATCCCCAGTCAGCACCGAGTCGATCCGCGTCGGCCGGACTTCCTCGAGTCGACGCTGTCGCTCATCGAAGATGTCTTCGGCGCACCTCGAGCGCATGTCGATCTTCAGGGGCCTTACCGCGAGTGGGTGCGTACCGGTCAGTCAGTGTTCGTGTCGGAGGTGAAATGTGCCTTCTTCGACTGACGACAATTCGCGCATCATATGCCTCACGCCGCATCGGACGGCGTGAAGTGAGACCTCTGCTTCTCCGGGGGTTCGGATTTGGCTTGGTCCCGGCACTCTCTGCAATCACCACACTCCTCCTGTTGCCGGTGATCGCGCGAGTCGGAGGGGCAGACGGATGGCTGGCGGTGGGCGTCGGACAGTCAGTCGGAGCCATGGCCGCTATCGCGATCGCACTCGGCTGGACTCTTCACGGTCCGCGTCTCGTCGCGGGTCGGAGCTTGCGAGTTGCGCGACTTGTCTTCATCCAGAGTGTCCATCAGCGTACGCTCAGCTCGCTGGTCGTACTGCCTCTCGCGGGTGCCTCAGCCGTGTTGCTTGCTCATGACGCGCCATACACGGTCGTCACGTTGGCCGCGATGCTGTCGATGGCAGTCGGCGGATTCTCTCCAGGATGGTACTGGGTTGGTATCGGCCGCCCGCTCGAACTCTTGCTCTACGAAGCACTGCCCCGACTAGTCGGGAACATCCTCAGTGTTCCAATAGTGATCGTCACAGGCGATGTGCTGTGGTATCCGGTCATCTCCACAGTCTCGACTGCAAGCGCGTACTTGGTTCACTCGCGCTCGATGAAGGTGCCGTTGCCGAGGCCCACCCGTGCGAGTCTTGCATCTACGGTGGCCGCCATGCGTGCGAACACATTTTCCGCTGCGACGACAATCACAGCAAGCCTCTACACAAGTGCGTCCGTGTCGCTCGTATCAGCGATCGTCCCCACTCGCCCAGCAGTTGAGTTCTTGACGGGCGACCGGATATACAAGATCTCCGTCCAGATGATCGGTGTTGCGGGAAACTCACTGCAAGGGTGGGTGTCAGAGCCGAAGAACCGAGCGCAGTTCGTCTCCAGGGCACGGATATCCGTTGCGCTTCACTGCGTTCTTGGAGCTGCCGGTGGCATGGTGCTGGTTCTGGTTGGACCTTGGTTCAGTGCAGCTCTCCTCGGCGAGGAAGTTGCAGTGAGTCAACAGGTGATGATCGGGTATGGCGTGGCGTTCTTCGCACTCGCGGTCAACTCCGGACTGGGCCGGACAGTTCTCGCAGCGCTCGGGCTTCAGCGCACGATCTTCCTGAGCACTGCCGCCGGGGCACTGATCGGTTTCCCCTCGCTGGTCGTGGGAGCGGCCACTCTCGGTGCCGTTGGTGCTTCGGCAGCTGTTGCGCTCGCCGAGGTGACCGTTGTGGGTGTGCAGGTGGGTGCACTTGTATGGAGGCGGTGGGGCCACGCACATCGGTAGTGGATCACCTGCCTGTCGCCCGGTGTAGAACGTTGTCCGAAGAATCGGGATCGCAAGGGTGCGTGATCCCTTCGCCATCACCTGCTATCCGATGCGCGACCGCAGGGCAGTTCTTCCAGCGCGACATGGCGAAGAAGAGCGAAGACGTGGTTTGATACCCCGGTAGTGGAATCGCAGGGCATCCACCAGAAAGAGTGGAGCTGGAAGCTGTGAGCTTGAGTAAGGGCGGAGCGCCGGGTGAGCCTGAAGGAGCGTGTCGGACGAGTCGCCCCACGATGGGTAGTCCGGGCGTATCGACGAGTGGCGATCGCGGGTGAGTTCTTTCGGGACTACCAGATATACGCAGCTGCAACCGCCTGGGACTACGGCTCGACCGGCAGGGATGTGCGACGAGACGAGCGAGAGGCACTCGTGTCACGCCTCACAATCGCCTATCACGGGCTCGAGAAGGGCGCGAGTCTTCCGACTCCGCGTCGACCCTTCGGGCTGACTCGTAGTCAGACGCTCCGTCGACTGCTTGAGCAAGCCCGCTGCCGCGATGGAACGGATGAGAGCATCGCGCACGCCGAGTCGGCGATGGCGGCGGTTGCTTCCTTCAACGAAGGCGGCGAGATCTCCGACCTTGTGACTCCGAGGTCTGCGTGGGACGGCGCCGCCTTCGAGGCCTCCGCCGTGGAGCAGTTCGTGCGAAATCGGCACAGCGTTCGCAACTTCGACATGCACCGTAGTGTCGACGCAGGCGTCATCGCCGATGTAGTCAGCTTGGCGGGGACTACGCCTTCGGTCTGCAACAGACGGTCCTATCGCGCACACTTCTATGATGATCCGGAAGCAATTGCCGGCCTCCTGTCCCTTCAGAACGGCAATGCGGGCTTTGGTCACACAGTCCCCGCGCTGATCGTGGTCACGGAGCGCCGATCGGCCTTCGTCGGTGCAGGCGAGCGGAATCAGCGTTGGGTAGACGGTGGTCTGTTCGCGATGTCGCTCGTGTGGCTCCTACATGCCTTCGGGTTGGGAAGTTGCTTCCTCAACTGGTCGCAGCCGAACTCCCAGACGAGGCGGTTGCGCGCGATCGGACGCATACCGGAGACCGAGGATGTGATCGTACTGATCGCGATCGGTTACCCGGCCGAGGGTCATCGAGTTGCTAGGTCTCCTGAGCGGAGTCTGAGCGACCTACTTGAGCGTCATTGAGTCGACGCACCCATGTGGATGTTGCCTCCTCGGTTCTGGACGATCCGCTCCTCTGGCCTCTGCGTCGCTCGGCTGCCAATGCTCGGGCGAGATTCGATTCCCGCGCGGAACAGTGCACTGGGAGAGTACGGATATGGAAGAACGCTCATCCTCTGAACCGTACGAACCCCTGAGCCACGTTGCTGTGCTGATGTCCGGGTTCTTCGTAGGTGGACCGTTCTATGGGGAGGAACTCGCCAAGCGCGGAGTCGGGGTCGCCGAGAGTCTTCGGCCCATTCAGAGTCGCATCGGCCGGGGGATCCGCAGACTCCATATGAGATCCTGGATGCCCGGAAAGTGGGTGTGGTTCGGGAACTGGGAGCCGGTCATCGAGTCTCGCGACTTGGTCATCGTCCACGCGGCGGACGTGTTGGTGCCGGTCGCCGAGTACATCGCCCGTCGCTATCCCCGCAAGCGAGTCATTCTGTGGTACTGGAACAACGCGTCTCCGGGTTCCAACCCGGCGCTGGCGCGCAGTCAACGACGCATCGAACTCTGGTCCTTCGACAGTGAGGATTGCGCGCGCTATGGCATGGGACATAACACAACATACTCATTCATGTCGCTCTCCGACATTGACGCAACGTCGGATGTTGACTTCTTCTTCTTTGGCGCCGACAAAGGAAGAGCGGCCATTCTCGATGAGCTGGCGGGTGCAATCACGAGGGCCGGGCTGACACACCGGCTTTGGATCGCGGGGGATGAGTCACGAGGCGTCAGCCCGAGTGGCGTGGCTTTCAGATCGCCCATGTCCTACTCAGCCCACTTGACAAATACAGCGAGAGCACGAGTCATTGTCGACGTTGTCCAAGCAGGTCAGTCGGGCATGACATTGCGGCCGCTTGAGGCTCTGTTTCTCGGAAAGAAGCTGCTCACAAACTCGCTAGACATCGTACACAGTCCACTCTACGATCCCACGCGAGTATTCGTTTTCGGACTGGATGACGAGGCCGCTCTGCGTTCATTTGTCGAGACGCCGATGGTGCGCCCTACTCGAGCGCTGCTCGAGTACTACGACGTTGCGGGCTGGATTGGTCGCTTCGAGAATCGAATGCCCCACTGATGCTTCTTGGTGTGTCACTCTCATGCGGGCCGTTGGGAGGGGTGCGTTGCGCAACGACCTCCCACGCCAGAGCGCGCACGACGAGTGCATATCGTATATGCGGTGTCAGCGCGCCACGTACGGGACAACGCCTCCGTAGGCGGAGACATACATTGCGAGGTACGCGAGAGCAACAGCGCTGATCGCCGCGACGAGAAGGTTTCGGTTCTTCACTTGTTCCACGGCGCATGGGAGGGCAATGATGCCGAAGATGCCGAAATACTCCTCGACGCGGACGGCTTGCGCGTTCACCAGGCCGATGGCCAAGAGCAGTGCGGATGCAGAGAAGAAGGTCGTGTATCTATCGTTGCGCACCCTATCCGTGCGTGTTCGCACCAGGAAGAGGCACAAGAAGACGAGTGAGGAGACGGCGGCAAGCCGCAATGCGGTCCCGATCTCGCCACCTTCAGTCAGTCCCAAGTAGGCTTCGTACCTTGGGCCCAGACCGGCGATGAGGTCCCGAAGAGCTGGAAAGCTGATGAGGGTCGCGCCTGCGATAAGCGCGGTGGCGAGAGCAATCGGGAAGGCGAGCGTTCCCACCCTTGCGCCCTTGAGAGCGAACAGACCGACGACCGCGATCAGCGCAGAGACATGGATGAAGGGCGCCACAACGGTAAGCGTCGCCCACAGCCACTTCCGCTCATAGCGATACGCCTCGGCGAGCAGCAAGACTGAGGCGGCCAGTGACTGACGGGCGGTGTTCAGAGACCGAGGGTAGAACCCCAGGGCCACGTAAAGGAAGAGCGAGAAGACTGGGAGCGGGCTGGCTTTGCGGATGGCGATGAGAACCGGGAAGACGGTGAGAATCGCCAGCACGAGAAAGTAGAGATGGGGGTCGGAAGTCAACCTGCGGGTCGCCCACGTGAGGAGAACGAAACCGGGCTCCTGCGGGATGAGCGACAGCGTGTCTCCGAGCGACGACGTGCCAACTCTCTCGAAGTAGTTCTGGTAGAGGAAGAAATCGGTCCCGATCCCGTATCTGTTCGCGCTGAACAACACGAGAACCGCCGCGGGCGCGATCCACCAGAGAAGCCGGAGAGTTCGAAGAGACGAAATGTAGCCGAGCAACGCAGTCACCAGTGCCACGGCGACATATGTTGTCATGGACTCTCAGACCCTTCTAACACGGGCTATTTGTGCGAGTCATCGGGTGCGGCTCCAGGCTAGCGATAGAGCGCGCTGTTGCTCTGCGGGCGTGTTGGACCGGAGGTATTCGGACCATGTGGCGCGGTTCCCCGCCCGCCAGGCTGTGAACTCCGGCTCGCTAGACACGGCGTCAGCGAGGGCGGTGAGTCCGTCGGCACTTGTCGTCTGTCGTGGGTCGAGCCGACCGAAGGCAGTTATCGGTCGCACGAGGATTGGCAGCCCGAGCTGATGCGCGTCAAGCACCGCGATGGGGAAGCCCTCCCAGGCAGCGGAGTGAATGTACACATCGAGCGACGAAAGCGCGTCCACGAGATCTTGCCCGGTAATCCAGCCTGTCATCGACACACCGCCGCTGCTGAGCGCCTTGCTGCTGCCCGTCTCGCTGTCTCCGATCCACATGGGGTCGACGTCGACGCCGGCCGCTCGTAGTCGGCCAACGATTCGCAGAAACTCTTCAGGGTCCTTTTGGCGCGATACCCGACCGAGCATCCCAACCCGGAGAGGGCGATCGATGGGTGTCGACGGTTCAGTGGGCGGGGCGGCGAGCGAAGCCACGTTCGGCAGCACGAGGACACGCCCCCGAATCGATCGCATCGCGGAGGCAAGTTGCGCCTCGCTGGCTGAGCAGGCAGCAACGACATCGGTCCGCCAACCGAGTGCCCACTCGGCCGCACGATAGAGCCGCCGGACGCTGGTACGCGTGTCAGTTCGGTTGAAGCTGTAGCAGTGCGGAGTGTGCACTACGACCACACGACGGCGTAGGAAGGCAAGACGCGCATACGCTCCGCCGAAACTGGAATGCGCGTGAACGACGCCGGGTGAAACGGCTCGGACCGCGCGGCGCACCGCACGAATGCGTCTCACCGCCCCTTGGCCGAGGTCATGGTGATGAGCATCGGTGCCTGTCCATACCGAAGCAGCCAGTCCATCGCCGCCGAGCGGCGAAAGGATGTGATGCTCAAATCCTGCGGGGGAGTTTGCAATGTATGCGCGCACAGCGACCGGCACACCCCCTGTGGTGCGATCAACGACGTGAAGCACTCGAGTCGACTCCTCGATCTGATGGGTCATGCGTCACGCAGCCCAGATCGGTGTCGGACTTGGTCATTGGGATCTCCCTGAATGTGGAAGGGCCAACACGGGTCGTTGCGCGGTCTGTCACGAGGGTGCCCAGTATCACACATGGTCGTCAACTCCTGGCCTATCGATTCGGGGATTCGGGACTAGCAGTTCGCGGTGAGGCGGCAAGGACTCGCATGTCACTCAGCATTTGCGTCGGCGGATGTCGGTCTCGCAACGCGGGTGGCTGCAAGCGGCGTGGTAGTTTCAACTGGGTGTCCGATTGTCGGCGAACGAAGGTCCAGTGTGGGCGTTGAGTTCTCATTCATCGTCCCTGTCTACGGGGTCGAGTCGTATCTGCGGCAGTGTGTCGACAGTATCCTGGGGCAGTCCTTCCGCGATGTGGAGGTCATCCTGGTAGACGACGGCTCCCCTGACGGGAGCTGGGCCATCTGCGATGAGTACGCGGCGGCCGACCCGCGGGTCCGCGTAATTCATCAGATGAACGCCGGGGCTGCGGCCGCGCGGAATGTCGCGATGGGCTTCGCGTCAGGGGAGTTTGTGATCTTCGTTGACGGCGATGACTTCCTCCTCGGCCACGGAGTGCTTCACTGCGTCCATGAGGCGCTATCAGAGCTGCATCCCGATGTCCTCGTCGTTGGCCATGAGAAGTACTGGGATGGCGATCCCGTGCTTGTGCAGCACCACGCCGCACAGCGCCGGACGCATGATCTGGCGTGGATGATGCGTCACGACGTCTACCTGAACGCACCGTGGGACAAGGTCGCGCGGCGATCGTTGCTGGTCGATAGCGGCATTCAGTTCCCCGAGGATCTTCGTACGTCGGATGACGCCGTATGGAGCTCGGAACTGCTTCTGGCAACGGACAGAATCGTGCACACCCCGATCAAGTTCTACGGCTACAGACAGCGGCTCGGCTCCATCACGGCATCGTCCTCGGCAAGCAAGCTCGCCGATCTTCAGACGATATTCGACCAGGCGGCGGAGAGACTCGGCTCCTGCAACTATCCCGCACGTCGCAAGGCCTACGGCGCGTACTTCGCGCGTTTCCTCGCGTTCCTCATGGCGGCGACCTCACATGACGCAACAACGCAGAACCTGGAGTTCCTAGCGAAGCACCTGTACTTGCTGCCGTACGCGTGCTCGCGCAGAGCGCGGATGACCCGCGCCGCCGTACTCACGGTGGGCCTTCGGCAGACGGTAAGAATGACTGCGCGAGCACAGCGTTTCATTCATCGCAGGCGATCGAGCGCGGGAGCCGAGATGCGATGAGCGAGCGCATCACGGTAGGGATCCCCGTTGTGCGCGAGTTGGCGGCGCTACATCTAGCGGTGCGTTCCGTCTTTGCGCAGACCCATGAAGACTGGAAACTCCTTATCGTCTGTGACGGCTCGCCTCCCGAGGTCGTGCAGGCCGCACGAGCGATCCGAAGCCCTAGGGTCGAGGTCGTGGCTGATGGAGCTTCACGGGGATTGGCAGCGCGGCTCAATCAGATCACAGCTTTGGCCGACACGCGGCTTGTCGCTCGTATGGATGCCGATGACCTCATGCATCCAACTCGGTTGCAGCGGCAGTTGGCCTACTTTCGCGAACATCCGTCGGTCGACGTGGTCGCTACGGGGGCGTGGGTCATCGACGATGTTGGGGTTGTGCAAGGGATGAACAGAGACCCTGGTGTACCCTCGCTGCCTGCCGGCTACCTCGGCAGCACGGTCTTCTGCCATCCATCCGTCGTGTTCACACGCGAGTGGTCGCTTCGTTACCCCTACTCGCCGGATTGGGTGCGGACGGAAGATAAGGAGCTCTGGCTACGGAGTCAGGCTGGGAGCAGCTTTGCGAGGATCGCCGATCCGCTGATCTTCTACAGGATTGCGCGGTCTCCTGATGCTGCCAAGCAGGCACTCACCTATCGCTTCGATCGCCGCCTAATGCGCGAATACTGGCGCAAGGTGGGTGCGACACGCGCAGAGTGGCTTCGCCAGGACCTGCGGTCGCGCGGGAAGCAGATGCTTCTCCCGGTTGCACGTGCCACGGGGCAGACAGGCAACGCCTATGGGAGGAAGTTCCTTCCAGCGCCACATGGTGAGATGGTTCGCGCGCAGGACGTCGTCGCGAAGATCGAGACCACTCGAGTTTCGGGGTGGGACGATGGTGACGTAATCCTCGAGGAATCTCGCCGATGAACGGGACGCTGGTCGTCACTCGCCACTACATCCGGAACTACGGCTCGGCACTCCAGGCCTTCGCCACGCAACAGCTTCTTCAGCAGAGCGGCAACACCCCCATCTTCCTCGACTATCGAGAAGTCTCGGCAGACCTCGAGGACACCCCCGCCGGATACTCAGCACCGCGGCCCGGACCTCGTGGATGGGCGCGCGGACTTGCCTACCACTTGTACCGTCAGCGAGATGCTCGCTTACGAGGGGAGGTCTTCGAGAAGTTCATCGTGCACAGGCTCCAGCTGACAACCCGGACATACCGGACGTACAACGACCTCGTCGAGGACGGTGTGCTCGCGAGCCAAGCGTTGGCGTACTGCGTCGGCTCCGATCAAGTGTGGAATGCGGAGTACAACGTGGACAACAGGGCGTACTTTCTCAACTTCTCACCACCGGAGTCCACGCGCTTCAGCCTGTCATCGTCGATCGGCACCCGGCGCTTTCCCTCTCGGATCGAGTCATCTCTTGTGGAGCGGCTTCGAACCTTTTCAGGCATCTCAGTGAGGGAGAGCGATGCCGCGGACTACCTGACCGGCTTCGGGCTGAACGTACTTCATCACGTGGATCCCACTTTGGGCCTCTCCGCACGCGACTGGCGGGCGTTTGCAGCGAAGCCGCGAGTACCCGGACCGTATGTGCTCGTGTATCAACTCAACGCAAGTCGGGAGATGGACCTCGCGGCTCGTGCCGTTGGCCGCGAACTCGGATTGCCTGTGCACCGGATCGAGTACTGGAAGACCTTCCGCGGGCAAGGCGCGAGAAAGATCATGCGTCCCTCGGTAGAAGAGTTCGTCGGCCTCATCGATGACGCCGCTTTTGTGATCACAGACTCATTTCACGGGTGCGCGTTCTCGGCGAGTCTCGCCAGGCCGTTTGCGGCTGTTCTGCCTCCAAGGTACGGGTCGCGCATCTCCTCCCTCCTCACGCTGCTGGGACTCCAGCACCGTCGAGTTGAGTCGGCGCAAGCTGCTCACGACCTTGTCCGATCCGAGCCAAGACTCTCTGTGCTCGATGACGTCCTCGAACGCGAGCGAGTTGCGCTCCGCGAGTACGTGGGAAGATTTTCGCCTCCTGCCGAACGACGAGTCACGATCGCGCGTTAAGCACGCACTGACTCTGCTCGCCCGAGGTCGCCTTCGAGACTATCGAGGAAGCGCGATCAGTCCCGCCCACCCCTACCTGGCGCCACTTCCTGGGGCGATGACGGCCTTGATCGTCTTCGTCATGATGCTGATGTCGCTCAGCAATGACCAGTTTTCCACGTAGTAGAGGTCGAGTTTTACCGCGTTGGCCCAATCGAGAGTCGACCTCCCACTCACCTGCCACAGCCCCGTGATGCCCGGGCGGGTGAGGAGGCGGCGCTGCGCGGCATCCGAGTAGAGCGCCACTTCCGCGGCGATCTGCGGGCGGGGGCCCACGAGGCTCATCGAGCCGCCCAGCACGTTGAGGAGCTGGGGGAGCTCGTCGAGCGAGTACTTGCGGATGAACCGCCCCACGGGGGTGACGCGGGGGTCGTCCTGGACCTTGAAGAGCGGGATCTCGCCGGTGCCCTGCGCCGCCAGGAGCGCGTCGAGCTCGGCTTCGGCACCCACCCGCATCGAGCGGAACTTGAACATGCGGAAGGGCTCGCCGTTCATCCCGATGCGCTCATGAGTGAACAGCACGGGGCCGCGGCTCGAGGCCTTCACGGCGATCGCGACGAGAAGCAGCACGGGAGAGAGCAGCACGAGAAGGGCCGCCGACACGACGACGTCGAAGCCTCGCTTGATGAAGCGCTGGCCGCGCGTGAAGCGCGGGGTCTCGACGTGGATGAGCGGAAGACCCGAGACGGGGCGCGTGTGGATGCGAGGCCCCGCGATGTCGACGATGCTCGGTGCGAGCACGAGGTGCTGCCGGCCCGCCTCGAGGCTCCACGAGATCTCCTTGACCCGCGCGGGCGGCAGCTCGTCGGTGCTCGTGACCGCGACCGTGTCGGCGTGGACGGCGCGGGTCGCAGCCTCGACCGAGTCGACGTCGCCGATGATCGGGATGCCGGTGCCGTCGACAGCGGTCCCGGACCTGCCCGACGGCACGCACGCACCGATCACGAGGTATCCCGCCTCGGGCGTGCGGGAGAGCTCGGCCGCGATCTGCGCCACCGACTGCTCCGACCCCACGAGCAGGACGCGCGCCGAGTACTCGCCCATGGAACGCTGCGCGACGAGCCACTGACGCCAGAGCCAGCGCTCCACGACGAGGACTGCGACCCCGAGCGGCAGGCTGATCAGCAGGAAGCCACGCGCGACGTCGATGCGCAGAAGGAACCCGGCGATCGCGACGAAGCCGAACAGGCGCAGGCTTGCATCCGCGACGCGGACGTACTCGGTCGTGCCCGTTCCGACCACGCGTTCGCTGCGGGAGTCGACGAGGCTGAGCGCCCACATCCACAAGACGATGAGGGCGACGGACAAGGCCCAGTACGACAGGACGGGAAGCCCCGCGATGTCGACGGGATCGACGCCGAGCCAGGCGATCTGAGTGCCGAAGACGACCCATACGAGCGCGAGGACGTCTGTGATCCACAGGCGGCGGCTGTATCTGCGGCGCCAGAGGTCGGCATCGTGGCGTTTGGCGGATGACAGGTGGGTCGCGCGTGCCGGAGATGGTGCCTCGATGACGGCGGACTGCGCGAGGACCGCGTTCAGTGGAGCGTCTGTCACGACTCGGGTCCCTCCTAACCCCCCGGTTGGAAACCTTTTCTGAGAGTACCCCGTGAGCGGCGTTCGGGGGAGGCGAGGATGACTCGGCGGGTTACGGGAGCGTAAATTCCCGGCGGACACGTCCGGACGGGCACGTCCGATGACGGCCCGTCCATCTCGACTCGCTCGCTCGACGAGCGGCGGTCAGCCGATGCGGGAGACCGCGTCGCCCGCCCACAGCCAGAGGGCGTCGCCGACGGCGGCGAGGGCGATCGGGCCCGCGGAGTCCGCCGCCGCGCACGTCACCCGCGTGCCCGCAGCGGGATCCGCGCCGTCGAATCGCGTGATCGCGAGCCCCGTGCAGTCCTCCGCGGTGTGCGCCGACCACAGGTCGCCCGACGAGATCGCGACGGCCGCGGCATCCGTTCCGGGAAGCGGGAGCCAGGCGTTGTCGGGACTCAGGACGTACGCCGTGCCGTCGCACACGAGCGCGACGACGGGGCCCGTCGCGCGGAGCCCGTGAGCGTCGGGGCACGGGGCGGCGACCCGGCCTGTCCGCGTATGCACGACGGCGGCGTCGAAGACGTCGACGTACCGCGACTGCGCGAGCACGTCGGGGTACGAGTCCCAGAACTCGCCCTCCGTGTAGGTGCGCAGCGCCTGCGTGTCGCAGCCGCCGCCGACACCCGCGACGATGCCCGCCTCGCTCCCCTCGAACACGTCCAGCGACGCGACCTGCGCCGCACCGCGGTATCGCGGCGTGACGTCGGTCCACATCGCCCCGCCGTCGACCGAGCGCTCCAGGAGCGGACCCTCCTTCGCGCACGCCCCCGCCGTCGCACGCCACATCGCGCCGGGCCCCACCGCGAGGAACCGCTCGGACTGGCGGGGGCGCGCCTCGGGCGTGGGAGTCGCGCTCGGCGTGGGCGAGGGAGTCTGCACGCCGAGCGCGAACGTCGGCACGGGCGCCGCCGTGCCCTCGGGAACGGCGCGCTCGCCGCGCTCCACCGCCAAGGCGGCGAGGATGCCGACCCCCGCCGCCAGTGCGACGACTGCCACGATCGCGATCCACGTCGAGCCGACCCGGTGCCCGGTGCTCCTCGTGGCCATCGCGTCTCCTACGGAGCGGTCTGAGGCGGCGTCTTGGGGGAACGGCCGCGGCGAGTCGGCTTGTCGGGCGCGGCCACGTGGCCGTACTTGTACCCATACCCGTAGCCGTACCCGTAGGCGTACGCGTCCGGGCCCCGTGTCGGCACCATCGACAGCACCATCCCCGCGACCTTCGCGTCGACCGTCTGCAGGGCGTCGACCGCAGCCGTGAGCTGGTGGCGGTTCGTGCTGCCCGCAGACACGACCACGATCGCGCCACTGGTCGCCTTCGCGAGGATCGCGGCATCCGTCACGGGAAGCAGAGGAGGAGAGTCGCACAGCACGACGTCGAAGTCGCGCTCGAGCGCCTCGAGCAGGACGCGCATCTGCTGCGAGCCGAGCAGCTCGCTCGGGTTCGGCGGCACCTTGCCCGCCGGCAGCACGTACAGCGTGCGCTGGCCCCAGGGCAGCATGACCTCGGAGATGCGCGCGCGGCCGATCAGCACGTCGGTCAGTCCCACGGCCCCCTCGATGCCGAGGTAGTCGGCGACCTTGGGCTTTCGCAGATCGGTGTCGAGGAGCGCGACGCGCTTGCCCGCGTCGGCGAGCGCGATCGCGAGATTGATCGTCGTCGTCGACTTGCCCTCGTTGGGCACGCTCGAGGTGATGACGAAGCTTGCGCGACCCCCCATGTCGAGGAACTGCAGGTTCGTGCGCAGCGCGCGGAAGGACTCCGCACGCGGACTGAGCGGGTCGGCGTGCACGATGAGAGGACGCGACGGCGCCTTGGGGTCGAAGGCGATCGCGCCGATGATCGGCGCGGTCGTGATCATCTCGACGTCATGGGGCGTGCGGATGCGGGTGTCGAGCACCGAGCGCAGGACCGCGATGCCGATGCCGATCGCCAGCCCCACGAGAGCGCCCAGGGCGAGGTTCAGGGGGACGTTCGGGCTCGATGGGGCGAGCGCCGGGAGCGCGTCCTTCACGCGGGTGAGCCGGACGGGGCTCGTGTCGGTGCCGTTGGGCGTCTCGATCGACTCGACCGCCGACGTGAGGCTCGCGGCCAGCGCGTTGGAGATGTCGGCCGCCTTCACGGGGTCGGCGTCCTCCACCGTGATCGTGATGAGGGTCGTGTTGAGCGCGGCCGACGCCGTCACCTGCTCGGACAGCTCGCCCGCCGTCGTGCCGAGCTGGAGCTTCGCGATGACGGGATTCATGACGATCGGCGTCGACACGAGATTCGTGTACGTCGTCACGCGGGACTGCGTGAAGTTCTGCCCCTGCTGCAGCTCGGCGACCGTGCCGCCCGCCTGCGTCGACACGAAGACGGTGCTGGACGCCTCGAAGAGGGGAGTGCGGGTGAGCGAGTACAGCGCGCCGGCGCCGACACCCACGAGCGTCGCAATGACGATGATCACCCAGTTCTTGCGGAGGATGCGGATGTAGTCGCTGAGCTCCATGCTGCCTCTCGGGTCGCACGCGGGCGCGGGGTTGGCCCCATCTTGCCACAGCGGGTCGCGCGGCCCCCGGGTCTGCAGCCGGCGGCCGTCCGCATCCGCGGCGACGCTCAGACGCCGTGCGCCGACCCGGACAGCGGGGGCGCGAGGGTCGCCCACAGCGTGCGCACGACGGCGTCGACGGCGGGGTCCAGCTGAGCGGCTGAACGCTGATACGTCGCCCACGACCGGCGGTACGGGTCGACGACGTCATCGTCGGAGGGGTCGCCGGGCGTGAGGACGAGGCCGCGATGGGATGCCACGGCCGCAGCCGCGGCGCGGACGCGGGACGCGGCATCCGTCCCCTCCTCCGCCGCCTGCCGCAGCTCTGCGGCGGGCGTCGCCGCTGCCAGGCGCGCGAACTCGCGGATCGTGAACGTCGACCGGAGCCGGCTCGGCGCGAGCTCGGCGACGAGCCGGCGGTGCTCGCGCGTCATCGTGAGGATGAGGTCGGGGCTCGACAGCAGGGCCTCGGTCACGCTGCGGGACCGGTGCCGTTCGGCTTCGCCCGGGTCGATCCCGCGCTCGACCGCGAGCCGTACGGCCTCGGCCGTCATGGGGGCGTCGGCGACGGCGCGCGTTCCGGCGCTCGAGATGCGCGCGCCGAGCGGCGCGAGCCGTGCACGCAGGAGGAGACCCGCGAGGGGAGAGCGGCAGACGTTGCCCGTGCACACGACGAGGATCTCGAACACCGGGGGGAGCCTCCGCGAAGTCTCGACGGTAACGTGGGCGCGTGCCCGACCACTCTATCGACGGCCCGCTCGGCGCGACCCGCGCCGGCGTGCAGGCGGAGCGGTCTGCGCCGGCCCGGGACGAGACCGGCGAGCGCGTGGGTGCGGCGCATGAGCGCCCGGCGGACGTCGCCCGCACCGACTGGCGACTCGGCGGCCGGACGGTGCGCCGCTGGCGGGAGGGCCTGCTCGCGCTGGCCCTGTTCTCAGTGGGGGCGGGAATGCTCGCCGGCATCCTCATCGCGACGCTCTGGCCGTCGCCGTGGGCTCAGGCGGCAGCCACCGCGCTCCTGTGGGTCGGGATGCTCGTGCCCGTCGTCCGCGGCCTCTCGCTGTCGCGCCCGGCCGGGCTGCTGCGCATCCGTCCCCTCGACGTGCTGTTCGGTGTCGCTCTCGGCGGGATGCTGCGGCTCGTCCAGGGCTGGATCGAGTCGGCGGCGGGCGGCTCAGGAGCGCTGCCGTCGTATCCGCTCATCGACGGCGGACTCGACTCCGCGTGGTGGCTGACAGCGGCCGTCGCGCCCGTCGTGGTGGCGCCCGTCGTCGAGGAGCTGTTCTTCCGGGGCGTCGTGCTCGTCTCGGTCTTCACGGCGCTGCGCCGCCCGCTCGGGAGCGCCGGCGCCGGGCTCGCCGCGGTGCTCGCGAGCACCGTGCTCTTCGTCGTCGTGCACGCGTCCGACGGCACGGCGAGCGTCGATCAGGTCGTGTCTGCGGGCCTCGTCGGCCTCGTGAGCGCCCTGCTCGTGACCCTCACAGGTCGGCTCGGCGGCGCCGTTCTCGTGCACGTCGTCTACAACGCGAGCTTCCTCGCATTGGCCGTCGCGGGAACATTCTGGGCCTGATCTGGCTGATTGCTGTTCGCCGGAATGTTACACGGCGGAAACCTCGGGCCTTTCGACCCGCGGGGGGCCTGCGCTAGCATCGCAAACACATGGCACATCCGGGCGACGTTCTGTCGTCCATCGTCACCTCGTGCAAGACGATCGGCGGGAGTCACACATGTTCAAGAAGGCAATCACTGCGCTCGCCATCGCGGGTGCGATCATCCTCAGCGGTGCCGCCGCAGCCACGGCCGCCGACTATCCCCCAGAAGAGGATGTGGTCGTCAGCTCGCCGACGGTCGCGCCCGGCGGATCGATCACGATCACGATCACGGGTCTCGAAGAGCTCGAGGGACTGACCGTCACGTTCACGATCACGGCGGGCCCCTCCGGCGGCTCGCTCTCCTCCATCTTCTATGCGGCGACCGCGGATGACTCGGTCGACAAGGTCGTCTCGGGCGGAAGCGCCAGCGCGACGTTCACGTCGACCACACCCGGTGCGTACACCGTCACCATCTTCGGCCCGGACGGCGAGGTGCTCGGCACGGCCGGCGTCACGGTCGCCGCGTCCAGCACGGGTGGCGGCGGGCTGCCCGCAACAGGCGGCACCGTCCCGGCAGCGGCGATCTGGCTCGGCGCGGGAGCCATCGGCATCGGCGGCATCGCCGTCACTGCCGTCGCGGCTCGCCGTCGGGCACGCAACCACTGAGCTCCGACGAGACGAGGACCCCGGGCGCGAGCGCGGGGTCGTCGCCGCCGCCGGTATACGCGCGTCCGGGTCTCGCACTCGCGATCGCGTTCGTCGGCTACGTCCTGGCGGCGGTCGTGCTCGTCGTCTACCCGGGCGTTCGTGCGGGCGCGAGCTGGGCGCCATGGATGCTGCGGCTCGTCGATCTCGTCGTCCTCGCGGCGCCGCTCGTCCTCGCCGCGCTCGTCGCGTGGCGCGTCGCGGCGAACCCCGAAGGCCGCGCCGGCGGCATCCGTCGCTGGGCACCCGTCGACATCGTGCTCGGCGTGTGCGTCGGCGGGGTCGTCCGCGCGATCGTCGAACTCGTGCAGCCCACGACGGGGACGCTCGAGGGCCCGCTCACGGCCGGCCCGGCGCCGGGGCGGATCGCCGCCGCCGTCGTGCTCGTCGCGGGAGTCGCGGCGGTGAGTCCCGTCGTCGAGGAGGTGTTCTTCCGCGGCGTGCTGCAACAGGCGCTCACCGACCACCTCGGCGGTCTCGGCCGGGTGGCGGCCGCGTCGACCGCGATCGTCGTGTCGACGGCGGCGTTCGTCGCGCTGCACGTCCTGCCCGGGGGCGCCGTCGTGCCTGTGGGGCTCGTCGTCGGCAGCGCGGGGGTGGGTGTCGGCGCCGGCATCCTTCTCGCCGTCACTGGCAGGCTGAGCGGCGCGATCGTGACGCACGTCGTGTTCAATGGGAGCGGGATCCTCCTTCTCATGGTCTGACGGGCCGTCCCGCGGCCGGTTTGGCCGCGGCATCCCGATGCCGTAGACTCTTCCTTTGGTGCCCGCAGCCCTGCTGGCCGTGCACCGCGAACGTGAGCCCTCCACTGGCGCTGTTCCGTCGCCCTCGGCGAAGGAACCACCCCGGAGCGGGATTCACGAACCTCTCCGTTCGAATCAAGAAAGCAGCACTACTGTGACGCGCACATACACCCCCAAGGCAGGTGAGGTCACCCGCGAGTGGCTCGTCATCGACGCCACCGACGTCGTTCTCGGCCGCCTGGCCTCGCACGCCGCCGCGCTCCTGCGCGGCAAGCACAAGCCCACCTTCGCGAACCACATCGACTCGGGCGACTTCGTCGTCATCATCAACGCCGAGAAGGTCGCCCTGACGGGTCAGAAGCTCGAGCAGAAGAAGGCCTACCGCCACTCGGGCTACCCGGGCGGCCTCAAGTCCGTCACCTACTCGGAGCTGCTCGAGAAGAACCCGGTCCGCGCCGTCGAGAAGGCCGTCCGCGGCATGCTCCCCAAGAACAGCCTGGGCGCGCAGCAGCTTCGCAAGCTCAAGGTCTACCGCGGCGCCGAGCACCCCCACGGTGCGCAGCAGCCCAAGACGTACACCTTCGACCAGGTCGCCCAGTAAGCGCCGCTCAGACTAAGGACACACTCGTGGCGAACATCGAAGACACCACCAACTACTCGACCGAGACCCCCGTCGACCAGACCGCCGTCGTTGCCGAGCGCCCCGTGCTCTCGGTTCCGGGTGCCGCCGTGGGCCGTCGCAAGCAGGCCATCGCCCGCGTGCGCCTCGTCCCCGGCTCGGGCGTCATCACGATCAACGGCCGCACGTTCGAGGACTACTTCCCGAACAAGCTGCACCAGCAGCTCGTGACCGACCCCTTCACTGTGCTCAGCCTCACCGACGCGTACGACGTGATCGCGCGCATCTCCGGCGGCGGCCCCTCGGGCCAGGCCGGCGCCCTGCGCCTGGGCATCGCCCGCGCGCTCAACGAGATCGACGTGGAGAACAACCGCGCGACGCTCAAGAAGGCCGGCTTCCTCTCGCGCGACGCGCGCGTGAAGGAGCGCAAGAAGGCCGGTCTCAAGAAGGCCCGCAAGGCTCCTCAGTACTCGAAGCGCTAATCGGTCCGCTCCGGATGCCGCTGTTTGGCACGGACGGTGTGCGAGGGCTGGCCAACGGCACCCTCACCGCCGATCTCGCTCTCACCCTGGCCCAGGCGACTGCCGTCGTCCTGGGCCAGGGCCGCACTGCCGACGCGCGCCGCGCGGCCGGCAAGCGTCTCACGGCGATCGTCGCGCGCGATCCGCGCATCTCGGGGCACTTCCTGAGCGCCGCCGTCGAGGCGGGCCTGGCGGCGTCGGGCGTCGACGTGCTCGACGCGGGAACGCTGCCGACTCCTGCGGCTGCGTACCTCGTCGCCGACCGCGATGCCGACTTCGGCGTCATGATCTCGGCATCCCACAACCCCGCGCCCGACAACGGCATCAAGATCTTCGCGCGCGGAGGCGTCAAGCTCCCCGACATCGTCGAGCAGCGCATCGAAGCCGCCATGGACGGACCCAAGCTCCTTCCGACGGGTGCGGACGTCGGGCGCATCAGCCGATTCGCGGATGCCGAGGACCGCTACGCGCTGCACCTCCTGGGGTCGCTGCCGCACCGGCTCGACGGCCTGCACGTCGTGATCGACTGCGCGCACGGCGCGGCATCCGGGGTCTCTCCCGAGACCTTCCGTGACGCCGGCGCCCGCGTGACCGTCATCGGCGCCGATCCCGACGGCATCAACATCAACGACGGCGTCGGCTCGACGCACCTCGACAAGCTCGCCGAGGCCGTCCTCGCGCACGGCGCGGACGTGGGCATCGCCCACGACGGCGACGCCGACCGGTGCCTCGCGGTCGATGCGGACGGCAGCATCGTCGACGGCGACCGCATCATGGCGATCCTCGCGATCGCGATGAAGCAGCGGGGACGCCTTGCCGAGAACACGCTCGTGACGACCGTCATGAGCAACCTGGGCCTGCATCGCGCGATGGCCGAGCACGGGATCGAGGTCGTCAAGACGGCCGTCGGCGACCGCTATGTGCTCGAGGCCATGAACGAGGGCGGCTACTCGCTCGGCGGAGAGCAGTCCGGTCACGTCATCATGAGCGACTTCGCCACGACGGGCGACGGCGTGCTGACGGGTCTGCACCTCGTGGCCGAGATGGCGCGCCAGGGCAAGACCCTCGCCGAGCTCGCGTCGGTCATGACCGTGTACCCGCAGATCCTCATCAACGTGAAGGGCGTCGACCGCGCGCTCGCGGCGTCGGATCCCGGCGTCGCTGCGGCCGTCACGGCGGCCGAGGCGGAGCTCGGCGACTCCGGACGCGTGCTCCTGCGCCCGAGCGGCACCGAGCCGCTCGTGCGCGTCATGGTCGAGGCATCCGACGAGCAGACCGCGAGCAGGCTCGCCACGGAGCTCGCGAGCGTCGTGAAGGAGCGCCTCGCGCTCTAACGACGCCTGTCGCCGATGCCGCTCACGGACGGCGCGCGCCGCGCCGATCGCGGGATGCCGCGGCGTGCCGCAGCTCGCACCACGCCGTGAACGCGCCGTAGGCGACGATCGCGCCCGCGACGAGCCCGACGAAGACGGGCGTCATCGGCCGCTCCCAGAGAAGATCGCCGCTTCGCACGAGGAGAGACACGGCGATCGCCGCGAGGCTCACGAGCTGCGACGGGAACAGCACGCGGAACGCGCTCCAGCGCGCGTCCCACAGCAGCGGCGCGTTCACGACCCCCGACAGGCTCAGGACCGCGCCCGTGACCTGCGCCGTCAGCGGCGTGAGCTGCCACGCCCAGAAGCCGACGGCCCACTCGGGGGCGGCGAACAGCGCGGCGCCGAACAGGAAGGCGGCGGCTCCGATCGCGACGAGGACGATCCTCGGCGCCGACGGCACTGCGACGTCGACGTCGTCGGGGGCTCCGGCATCCTCTCGTCTCTGCGCCACCGCGAGCCCCGCGACCACCAGCGGGGTCGTCGCGTACAGGATCATCCAGACGACGAACGGCAGGTTCTGCGAGAAGCGATCCAGATGCAGGAGCGTCGCGATCAGCAGCGCGCCCGCGAAGACGACGACGGCGGGGAAGCCGTGTCGCACGCGGTGCCACCGCCGTGCGACCGCCGTGCCCGCGAAGAAGCAGATGCCGCCCACGTAGGCCGAGGCGAGCAGGTACGCCGACAGGGGCGGAGCGATCGACCACGCGAAGAGCTCGCCCGTGCGGTCGGGGAAGGCGAACAGCAGGGACGCCGCGACCACGAGGAAGGGGATGATGACGATCGCCGTCCACCGCGTCGCGGCGAAGACGCGGTCGCCCGCCGGCTCAGGCGCGGACATGCTCGAGCGCCTCTGCGACGGTGAGTGCGCGCCCCTCCGCCGCCGCGCGGTCGAACTCGTCGCCGAGCCCCGACTCCCGCAGCTTCTGCAGCGGGATCATGTAGAGCTCGAACGCGCCGGGATTGAGGATGCCCTTGCGGATCCGCAGAGTCCGGGCGGCTCCGTAGAGGAGCCCCGCGCCGCGGGCGTCCCCTTCGAGAGCGCGCACGCCGACGAAGCTCTCGAGCCCGTACGCGATGCCCTCGTCGTGGCCGAGCGCGAGCGACAGGTCGAGGCCTGTCGCGAAGTCGTCGACGGCGTGCGCGATGTCGCCCGAGAGGAACCGCGCCCAGCCTCGATGGTTCTGCGCGATCACGATGCCGAGCCGCTCGCCCTGGTCCGTCGCGAGGGCGAGGCTCTCCTCGAACCGAGACAGGGCGCTGTCGCCTGCCCCCGCGAGCAGCTCGACGCGCCCGAGCAGCACGAGCGCCATCGCCTGGCCCCACGTGTCGTCCGCCGTCCGGAATCCCGCGCGGCTCGCGGCGAGAACCTCCTTCGCCGCCGCGATGTCGGGCGGTGTGCGCGTCAGGAGCGCGAGCGCGAGCGATGCGCCGGCGAGGGCGGCGCCGTCTTCGTCGCCCGTGGCGTGGAAGGCGTCCCGGCTCTCGGTCAGGATCGGGACGACGTCGGCGCCCGGGTCCTGCCAGAACAGGATCGCGCCGTTGTAGTACTGCGCGATGGCGTGCGTGCGCGGTGACAGGGGGAGCTGCTCTCGCTCGACGATCGCGAGCAGCTCCAGCATCCACTCGCGGACGACTCCGAGGTATCCGCCGATCCACAGGAAGACGTACAGCGACCACGCGTACTCCGCCGCGTCGTCGAAGGCGCGCCGCGTGAGCAGGGTCCGTTCGACGCTCGCGAGGTTCTCGATCTCCACCTCGAGGCGCGCGAGCATGTCGAGCTGGTCTGCGCCGCGGAGCACGCGCGCCGCGTCGTCGACGAGGTCGCGGTAGGCCGCGAGCCACGCGGCGGTCGCCCGCTCGTGCTCCGCGGGCGCGGCGGACTCGAGGCCGTACGCGCGCACGAGCGACAGCATCCGGAACGCCGCCATCCCGCGCTGCTCCGACGCGGCGACGAGGCTCGCGTCGACGAGAGCCTCGATCGCGCTGAACGGGTCGTCGATGCCCACCGCCGCGAGGACCGTCTCGGCGGAGGCGAGGGAGAACGTCCCCGTGAACACCGAGAGGGTGCACAACGCGCTCCGCGCCTGCTCGTCGAGCAGGTCCGCGCTCCAGCGGATCGTGCTCCGCAGCGCCTGCTGCCGCTCTGGCAGGTCGCGCGCGCCCCCGACGAGCAGCGTGAGGGCCGAGTCGAGCCGCTCGAGGACCTGCTCGGCCGACAGCGACCGGATGCGCGCGGCGGCGAGCTCGATCGCGAGGGGAACGCCGTCGAGTGCGCGGCAGATCCTCCCGATCGCCGTCGCGTTGCGCGACGTGAGCCGGAAG
This sequence comes from Microbacterium ulmi, assembly GCF_011759705.1. Taxonomy (GTDB): domain Bacteria; phylum Actinomycetota; class Actinomycetes; order Actinomycetales; family Microbacteriaceae; genus Microbacterium; species Microbacterium ulmi. The sequence goes on from NZ_JAAOZF010000001.1 coordinate 2,143,597, forward strand.
TCCGGACGCACCGCGACGGCGCGATCGACGAACAGCCGCACGGCGTCGCTCGCGGGAGCGGCGGCCGCGTCCGCCCCCTCGGGCGGCACGGGAAGCGGCCCGATCTCGAACACGTGCTCGGGGCGCACACGCAGCGGCGACCGGCTCGTCACGAGCACCTGCAGGCGCGGGGTCTCGGTGATGAGCCGAACGACGGCGGGCGTCGCGTCGAGCACGTGCTCCATGTTGTCGACGACCAGCAGCAGATCCTGGTCGCCGACCGCCGCGATGACGCGATCCTGGAGATGGCCCTCGGTGGCGGCGTCGCGCACGCCGAGCGCCCGCGCCAGCACGACGATGACGCTCTCGGGCGACGTGACGGCCTCCAGCAGCGCGAACGCGACGGAGCGTCCGGATGCCGCGACCTCGCTCGCGATCTCGATCGCAAGACGCGACTTGCCGATGCCCCCGGGGCCCAGCAGCGTCACGAGCCGCACGTCGGGGCGCGCCAGCAGCTCGCGGACGCCGTGCAGCTCCGCCGTCCGGCCCACGAGCGCCGTATACGGAGCGGGGATCTCCTGGAGCGGGGCGTCCGCGTCCTGCGGCGCCGCCGATCGGGCCGCGTCGAAGCGCTCCGCGAGGAGCGTCGCGAGATCGCCCTCGATCAGGCGGGCGAGCTCCGCCGAGTCGGCGAACGTCTTGTACGAGGCTCCGTCGTCGTCGCGGATGCGGTCGAGCAGATCGGCGAGCCGGTCGTCGCGGGCGGGCGCGGGCTCCTTCAGATAGATCAGGCGCGGAAGGCCGGCCGAGAGCAGATACTCGTCCTCGAGCCCCGAGACCGCCTCGCCGGGCGCGACCCACCCGTACCGCTCGCCGTAGATGCCCACGAAGACGTCGCTCTGGGCGAGGTACGAGCGGTACAGGTCGCGCGGCGGATGCGGGCGCGCGCCGAGCTCGAACATGACAGGCGCGAGCCGGAGCGCCTCGATGGCGGCGCGGGCCGCGCGCCGTTCGGGCTCGAGCTCTTTGAGCGTCGAGCTGACGAAGACGCGGATGCGCTGGTCGGGTGTGCGGATCGCCCGTGGGAGGGCTGCCATGAGGGCATCATGGAGCACACCGCCGCCCGCGTAAAGGGCGACGCGGCCGGATCAGCCCCAGCTGAGCGATTCGATGTACCGCAGCAGGACGCCCTCGCGCAGCGCCCACGGGCTCACCTCGAGCTCGTCGACGTCGAGCATCGTCATCGCGGTGTGCAGCACGACCGCAGCCGCGACGATCTGGAACGTCCGGTCGGCCGTGATCCCCGGCAGCTCCTGACGGGCGGATGCCGGGATCCGCGCGAGCCGCGGGATCCACGAGCCGAGGGCGTCGCGGGGCAGCAGCATCCGCTCGATCCCCGACCAGCCGGGCACGGGGAACCCCGAGAGCTTCGCGAGCGAGCGGATGGCCTTGGACGACCCGACGACGTGATCGGGCCGGGGCTCGGCGAGGAACCGCGCGGCGACGGGCGCGAGCACCGCCGTCGCGTGCTCGCGCAGCGCCTCGACGGCCTTCTCGCCCGGGGGATCCTTCGGCAGGAACTGCACCGTCGTGCGGCCCGCGCCGAGGGGGACGGATGCCGCGGCATCCGGAAGCTCATCGGCTCCCGACGCGAGCTCGAGCGAGCCGCCGCCGATGTCGAAGAGGAGGATCTGGCCCGCAGACCACCCGAACCAGCGGCGGACGGCGAGGAACGTGAAGCGCGCCTCGGACTCTCCGCCGAGCACCTGCAGCTCCTGCCCGAGCGCGGCCTCGATGAGCGCGATGACCTCGGGGCCGTTGGCGGCCTCGCGGACGGCCGAGGTCGCGGTCGCGAGGAGCTCCTCGACCCGCTCGGCGGCGGCGACCTCGCGCGCCTCGACGACGGCCGCGACGAGGGCGCGCACGCCCTCCTCCGAGATCGACCCGTCGGGCTGGAGGTAGCGCATGAGCCGCAGGACGGTCCGCTTGCTCGTGGTCGCGAGCGGGCGTCCGCCCGGCCGCGCGTCCGCGACGAGCAGATGAACGGTGTTCGAACCGATGTCGAGGACTCCCAAGCGCACTCATCGAGGCTATCGGCTCCGCGGGCAGCGGACGGCGCCCGGTACGATGGGCGCGATGTCCCACGCCGCCATCCCGGAGGAAGACGCCCGCGTCTCGCTCAGCCCGCAGCTGTATCGCGAGATCGACAGGGCCGAATGGTCGCGCCTCGCCGCCGACATGACCCAGCCGCTGACCGAGACCGAGGTCGTGCAGATCCGCGGTCTCGGCGACCGCCTCGACCTCAGGGAGGTGGGGGAGGTCTACCTCCCCCTGAGCCGCCTGCTGTCGCTCTACGCCGAGACCACCAAACGCCTCGGCGCCGACACGAGCGCGTTCCTGCACGAGCGCGACACGACGACGCCCTTCGTCGTCGGCGTCGCGGGCTCGGTCGCCGTGGGCAAGTCGACGATCGCGCGCCTGCTGCGCGAGCTCATGAGCCGCTGGCCAGGGACGCCCCGCGTCGAGCTGGTCACGACCGACGGCTTCCTCTACCCGAACGCCGAGCTCGAGCGCCGCGGTCTCATGCTGCGCAAGGGCTTCCCCGAGTCGTACGACCGTCGCGCGCTCGTGCAGTTCCTGTCCGACGTCAAGAGCGGCGCCGACGAAGCCCGCGCACCGTTCTACTCGCACATGCGCTACGACATCGTGCCCGACGCCCACATCACGGTGCGCCGCCCCGACGTCGTCATCGTCGAGGGGCTCAACGTGCTCCAGCCCCCGCCGACGCCCAACGACGTCGCGGTGAGCGACTTCTTCGACTTCTCGGTCTACGTCGACGCCGACTCGTCGCACATCACGCAGTGGTTCCTCGACAGGTTCCTCGCGCTCAAGCGTGGCGCGTTCGCGAACCCGTCCTCGTTCTTCAACAGCTTCGCGCATCTGAGCGACGACGAGGCCACGGCATTCGCGCGGGGCGTGTGGGACTCGATCAACCTCCCGAACCTCCAGGAGAACGTCCTGCCGACGCGGCACCGGGCGACCCTCGTGCTGCAGAAGGCGGCCAATCACGCGGTGGAGCGCGTTCTGCTGCGCAAACTGTAAACAGCGGGATGCCGCGGCTCAGCATCCTGCTTCATCTGTGGCTCGAGACCCGGATGTTTGTTCAGACTCCTATCGAAACCGCTCGCCTAGCATGGGACGCATGTGCGGAATCGTCGGATACGTCGGCCCCAGGCAGAGCCAGGGCATCCTCCTGTCGGGGCTGTCGCGGCTCGAATACCGCGGCTACGACTCCGCGGGCATCGCCGTCATCGACGGCGACGGCGACCTCGGCATGCGCAAGCGCGCCGGCAAGCTCGCGATCCTCCGAGACGACCTCGCCGACCACCCGCTCGCCGACGGCACGACGGGCATCGGCCACACGCGCTGGGCGACGCACGGCGGCCCGACCGACGCGAACGCGCATCCGCACCTCGCAGACGACGACAAGCTCGCCGTCATCCACAACGGCATCGTCGAGAACTACGCGGCGCTCAAGGCCGAGCTCGTCGGAGAGGGCTACGAGTTCCGCAGCGAGACCGACACGGAGGTCGCCGCGGTCCTGCTCGGTCGCGAGTACCGCGCGAACGGAGGCGACCTCGTCGCCGCCTTCCGCACGACGGTCAACAAGCTCGAGGGCGCGTTCACGCTGCTCGCACTGCACACCGATCACCCTGGCCTTGTCGTGGGGGCACGCCGCAACTCGCCCCTCGTCATCGGCCTCGGCGAGGGGGAGAACTTCCTCGGCTCGGACGTCGCGGCGTTCGTGGAGCACACGCGCAAGGCGCTCGCGATCGGCCAGGACGAGATCGTCGCGATCCGCCCCGACAGCGTCGAGGTCACCGACTTCTCCGGCGCCCCCGTCGAGGTCGAGCCGTTCGACGTGACGTGGGACGCCTCCGCCGCCGAGAAGGGCGGCTGGTCGAGCTTCATGGCGAAGGAGGTCTCGGAGGAGCCCGACGCCGTCGCGAACACCCTCCGCGGACGCATCCGGGACGGCGCCGTGTCGATCCCCGAGCTCGACGGCCTGGACGACCTGTTCCGCGACATCTCGCGCGTCGTCGTCATCGCCGCCGGAACCGCGGCCTACGCGGGCATGGTCGGCAAGTACGCGATCGAGGCGTGGGCGCGAGTGCCCGTCGACGTCGAGCTCGCCCACGAGTTCCACTACCGCGACCCCGTCATCGGCCCCGACACGCTCGTCATGTCGATCTCGCAGTCCGGCGAGACGATGGACACGCTCATGGCCGTCAAGTTCGCCCGCGAGCGCGGTGCCCGCACGCTCTCCATCTGCAACACGCAGGGCGCGACGATCCCGCGCGAGTCCGACGCGATCGTCTACACGCACGCGGGGCCCGAGGTGGCCGTCGCGTCGACGAAGGCGTTCGTCGCCCAGATCACCGCGCAGTACCTCCTCGCGCTCCACATCGCCGCGATCCGCGGAACGCTCTCGGCGACCGAGATCGCCCAGCACGTGCTCGAGCTCGAGGCCGTGCCGGAGAGGATCCAGCACATCCTCGACACGGAGCAGGCCCGCATCGAGCAGCTCGCGCACTGGATGGCCGACACGAGGTCGGTGCTGTTCCTCGGCCGGCACGTCGGGTACCCCATCGCGCTCGAGGGCGCGCTCAAGCTCAAGGAGATCTCGTACATCCACGCCGAGGGCTTCGCGGCGGGCGAGCTCAAGCACGGGCCCATCGCGCTCATCGAGCCGGGCCAGCCCGTGTTCGTCATCGTGCCCTCCCCGCGCGAGTCGGCCCTCCTGCACTCCAAGGTCGTCTCGAACATCCGGGAGATCCATGCCCGCGGCGCCCGTGTCATCGCGATCGCGGAGGAGGGCGACGCCTCGGTGCTCCCCATCTCCGACGAGGTGCTGCGCATCCCGCTGTCCGGCCCCATGTCGCAGGCGCTGCTCGCGGTCGTGCCGCTGCACATCTTCGCGATGGGCCTCGCGACGGCGAAGGGCCTCGACGTCGACCAGCCCCGCAACCTCGCGAAGTCGGTCACGGTCGAGTAGCCGCCGCGGCGTCGCAGACCCCGCGCGATAGTGTGACGGATGCCGCGCCCGTGGGCCCGCGCGTGCCGAGGCCCCGCGGACCGCGACGCGTGCACAGGGCGTGCGGAGCATCCGGGAGGAATCCATGATCGTCGGGATCGGCGTCGACCTCGTCGACATCCCCCGCTTCGAGCGCACAGTCGAGCGCACGCCGCGGCTGCTCGAACGGCTCTTCTCGCCCACGGAGCGCACGCTCAATCCGCGGTCGCTCGCCGCGCGCTATGCCGCGAAGGAGGCGCTCATCAAGGCCCTCGGCGGCTCGGACGGCGTGCACTGGACCGAGATCGAGGTGACCCCCGAGGCATCCGGTCGCCCGTGGTTCACCCTCACCGGCTCGACGGCGGCCGTCGTCGCCGACCGGGGCATCACGACGCTGCACCTGTCGATGTCGCACGACGCGGGTCTGGCGACGGCCTACGTCGTCGCCGAGGCCGCGTCGGACGCGGTGCCGACCGCGGCCCGGGCTGAGGCGCCGAGTCCACCCTCGCCCGCCGACTCCACCCTCCGCCCCCGTGACCCGGAGGTGGACTCGGCGCGGGATGGTGGACTCGCGAACGTGGACGGGTTCGGACGAGCGGCGCCGGGCGCGGGGGAGGGCGGCGCATGAGCCGCATGCCCGACGGCGTGCTGCGCGAGGCCGTCGTCGACGTCGGCGCGATCTCGGCGAACGTGCGGCAGCTGCGCCGGCTCACGGCATCCGAGGTCATCGCCGTCGTCAAGGCGGACGGATACGGGCACGGCGCCGTCCGCTCCGCCGTCGCGGCGCTCGACGGCGGAGCCACCCGTCTCGGCGTGGCCGACATCGGCGAGGCGCTCGCGCTGCGCCGCGCGGGCATCACGGCGCCGATCCTCGCGTGGCTGCACGCGCCGAGGACGTCCTTCGCCGAGGCGGCTGCCGCGGGGATCGAGCTCGGCGTCTCGAGCTTCGACCAGCTGCTGCGGGCGGCGGCCGCGGCATCCGTCGACCGCCCCGTCGGCGTGCACCTCAAGCTCGAGACGGGCCTCGGGCGCAACGGCATCGCGCCCGAGGACTACCGCGTCGTCTTCGCGGAGGCCGCGCGCCTCGAGCGCATCGGCAAGGTCCGCGTCATCGCCCTGTTCAGCCACCTCTCGAACGCCTCGGCCGACGACGACCGCGAGGCGCTGCGCGTGTTCCGCGACGGCATCGCGGCGGCCGCGTCGGAAGGGCTCGCCCCACCGCTGCGGCATATCGCGGCATCCCACGCGGCGATCGCGCTCCCGGAGTCACGCCTCGGGTGTGTGCGCATCGGCATCGCGATGTACGGGCTCTCGCCGTTCGACGACCGTTCGGGCGCCGATCTGGGCCTGCGCCCCGCCATGACGCTGCGCGCTCCGGTCGCGGCCCTGCGGCGGGTGCCTGTGGGCCACGGCGTGTCGTACGGCTACACCTACCGGACCCCCCGTGAGACGACGCTCGCGCTCGTGCCGCTCGGATACGCCGACGGAGTCCCGCGGAACGCCTCGGGCGCGGGTCCGGTCTCGATCGGCGGCGCGCGGTTCACGGTTGCGGGCCGCATCGCGATGGACCAGTTCGTCGTCGACGTCGGCGACCACCCCGTCGCGGTCGGCGACGAGGCCGTCCTCTTCGGCGATCCGACGCTCGGCGTGCCGGGAGCGCACGAGTGGGCGGATGCCGCGGGCACGATCGGCTACGAGATCGTGACGCGCATCGGCCCTCGCGTTCCCCGCAGGCAGGTGTCGGGATGACGGCGGGAAGGCCGCGGCGCCCGCTCGCGTTGCGCTCCACGTGGACACGCGCATGACCGGCATCGACCCCCTCGTCGGGACGCACGAGATCACCTCGCCCGACGAGATGGAGGCGCTCGGCGCACGCATGGGCGGGATGCTGCGCCCCGGCGACCTCGTCGTGCTGACGGGCGCGCTCGGGGCAGGAAAGACGACGCTCACGCGCGGCATCGCGGCGGGACTCGGCGTCCGCGGCCCCGTGCAGAGCCCGACCTTCGTGCTCGCGCGGACCCACCCGTCGCTCGTGGGCGCGGCGCCGCTCGTGCACGTCGACGCGTACCGCCTCGGCTCGGCGGTCGAGCTCGACGACCTCGACATCGACTGGGACGGCTCCGTCGTCGTCGTCGAGTGGGGCAGGGGGCTCGTCGACGCCGTCGCGGACGCGTGGTGGGAGGTCGAGCTCGACCGCGAGTGGAACGGGCGCGGCGTCGACACGGCGTGCGGCACGTACGGCCACGGCGAGGATCTCGACGCCGACACGCCTCGGCTGGTCACGATCTCACGGCGGCCGTAGGGCGGCGACCGGGCCATCCTCGGGCGCGCCCCGATACCCTGGGTGACGTGATCCTCGGCATCGACACCTCCCTCGGCACCGCCGTCGCGGTCGTCGAGGACGACGGCGTCGTGCGGGCCGAGATCTCCAGCGACGATCCGCTCGGCCACGCCGAGGTGATCGGCTCGCTCCTCGAGCGGGCGTTGGGCGAGGCCGCCCTCGGGCCGATCGGCGCGACGTCCGCGCCCGACGCGGTCGCCGTCACACGCGTCGCCGTCGGCATGGGCCCCGGGCCGTTCACGGGACTGCGGGTCGGGATCGCGGCGGCGCGCGCGTTCGCGCTGGGGCGCGGCATCCCGGTCGTGCCGGTCGTGAGCCATGACGCCGTCGCGCTCGACGTGCTGCTGCGGGATCCGTTCGCCGACGTGCCGCGCTTCGGCGTCGTGACCGATGCGCGGCGGCGCGAGTTCGCGTACACCGTGTACGACGGTCTCGACGACGACGGCCTGCCCGTGCGGGCGACCGAGCCTGCGCTCATCCCGCGCGACGGCATCGACGAGCGCCTGGCCGAGCTCGGCGCCCAGCGCCGCGACGCGCACGCGGTCTCGGCGGCCATGATCGCGCTGGTCGCGGCCCGCGCGCTCGCTGCGGGACGCGAGATCGCCCCCCACGACGCCCTCTACCTGCGCTCGCCCGATGTGACCCCGTCGGCCGGACCCAAGCGGGTGGGCACATGACCCTCCGCCGTGCGACGCCCGACGACCTGGGGGCGATCATGGCGATCGAGCGCGCCTCGTTCCCGACCGACGCGTGGTCGGACGCCATGATGCGCGAAGAGCTCGCCTCGCGCCACAGCCACTACCTCGTCGACGAGGAGGCGGGCAGGCTGCTCGGCTACGGGGGACTGCGGGCGCCCGCAGGCGCGAAGGATGCCGACATCCAGACGATCGCGATCGCGGAGCACGCGCGCGGTCGCGGGCGCGGTCGCGCGCTGCTCGAGGCGCTGCTGGGCGAGGCGTCCCGCCGCGGCGTCCACGACGTGTTCCTGGAGGTGCGTGCCGACAACCCCGTCGCCGAGAGGCTGTACGCGTCGGAGGGCTTCGTCGAGCGGGGGCGGCGTCCGCACTATTATCAGCCGGACGACGTCGATGCGATCGTCATGAGCCTCGGCCTGGCGGGATGGGCGGCTTCCCGTCTCGCCTCGGCCGATGATGCGGGGGTGTGCACATGAGCGAGCCCCTCGTGCTCGGCATCGAGACGAGCTGCGACGAGACCGGCATCGGGATCGTGCGCGGCAGGACTCTCCTGAGCAACACGATCGCGAGCAGCATGGACGAGCACGCCCGCTACGGCGGCGTCGTGCCCGAGGTCGCGGCGCGCGCGCATCTCGAGGCGCTGCAGCCGTCGATCGAGGCGGCGCTCGCGGAGGCGGGGGTCTCGCTGCACGACCTCGATGCCGTGGCCGTCACGAGCGGCCCCGGCCTCGCGGGCGCCCTCATGGTCGGCATCGGCGCGGCGAAGGCGCTCGCCGTCTCGCTCGGGAAGCCGCTGTACGCCGTCAACCACCTCGTCGGTCACATCGCCGCCGACACCCTCGACACGGATGCGGGGCCTCTCGAGTACCCGACCGTCGCGCTGCTCGTCTCCGGCGGGCACACGTCCCTCCTGCTCGTGCGCGACCTCACGACGGATGTCGAGCTCCTCGGCGAGACGATGGACGACGCGGCGGGCGAGGCGTTCGACAAGGTCGCGCGCATCCTGGGCCTGCCCTACCCCGGAGGTCCCGAGATCGACAGGGCCGCGGCATCCGGCGATCCCGACGCGATCCGCTTCCCCCGGGGCCTCTCGCGCGCGAGCGACCTGGCCAAGCACCGGTACGACTTCTCGTTCTCGGGCCTGAAGACGGCCGTCGCGCGGTGGATCGAGCAGCGCGAAGCCGCCGGCGAGGACTTCTCGGCCGAGGACGTCGCGGCATCCTTCCGCGAGGCGGTCGTCGACGTGCTGGTGACGAAGGCGCTCGCCGCGTGCGTCGACCACGACGTGCCGCGGCTGCTGCTGGGCGGGGGCGTCATCGCGAACCGGCGTCTGCGGGAGGTCGCGCTCGCGCGCGCGGCCGAGCAGGGCGTCACGGTGCGCATCCCGCCGTTGTCGCTGTGCACCGACAACGGGGCCATGATCGCGGCTCTCGCGTCCGAGCTGATCATGTCGGGCCGCCGCCCCTCGACCCTCGCGTTCGGCGCCGACTCGACGCTCCCCGTGACCGAGATCCAGGTCGCGCAGGAGCGGGAGGAGGATGCCGCGTGAGTGACCCGACCCGGCCGTCCGATCCCGCCGAGCCGCCGCCTGCCGGACCCTCCGAGCCGCCGGCGGCACCGCCCGCGGCCGGCCCTGCCGAGCCCCCGGCGGCACCGCCCGACGCCGGGTCAGCGCCGGCCAATCAGGATGCCGCCCGGGAGTTCGCGAGCGAGCGGGCGGCGCCCGCTCTGGACGCCGAACCCACGCCGCGGCACGAGCCGGCGCCCGACACGGCCATGCTCGCCGCCGACGTCGTCTCGCACGCGGGCACGGCCGCGGCATCGCCCGAGGTCGCCGCCTTCGCCATGGAGTCGGGGCTTCCGGGCGAGCACCGCGGCGGCTTCGCGCGGCTCCCGACGGCGCCCGTGGGCATCACGTCCGAATCGGCCGAGCCGTGGGCGGACGACGCGGGCGCTCCGACGCTCCTGTGGGCCGTCCCCGAGCGCGCCGCGCCGCGCCGCGGCCTCGCCGGGTGGGCCCTCGCGTTCTCGATCGCGGGGCTTCTAGCGTCGCTCTTCGTCGGATGGGGCTTCCCGATCGGGATCGTCGGCGTCGTGTCGGCGATCCTCGCGCTGCGCCGCCCGATCGAGAGCAGGGGCGTCGCCGTGTGGGCGCTCGTGCTCGGCGTCCTGTCGATCGTGTACAGCGCGGGCTGGCTCCTGTTCGCCGCGATGCAGGCGGACGTCTTCGGCTGATGCGCACCCCTCGCCGCGCGGCGGCGGGGATCAGGAGGCCGCGACGCGGTCGGCGAGCAGCGCGACGCGCTTGGCGCCGATGCGCGTCAGGATGAGCGTCGCAGACGCGTCGCCGCGGAGCTTGAGCTTCGTCCGCAGCGCAGCGGGGTCGACATCCACTCCGCGCTTCTTGATCTCGAGGGTCCCGATCCCGCGGTCTCGCAGCGTCTTCGCGAGCGCCTTCGGGTCGGCGGGCACCACGTCGCGCACCCGGAACGACTGCACGAACGGGCTCGTGAGCGGCGCGTCGGACGTCAGATAGGCGATGCGCTCGTCGAGCATGCCCGCCTCGAGGGCGCGGGCCACCTCGCCGATGAGCCGTGCCCGGATCACTGCTCCGTCCGGCTCGTGCACGTACGCGCCGAGGTCGCGCCGCGGCTCGTCCTCGGCATCCGCCGCCGCCGTCAGCTCCCACGCCGCGTCGCCGCGCACCACCAGCGCAGACCGGCGGACGCCTGCGCGTGCGAGCGCGCCCGACCACAGCACGAGCTCGATCGTCGAGCCGTCGGCCGACACCCATTGGGCCTCGACGTCCGCGGGGATGAGGTCGCGATCGAGACCGGGGCCGAGCTTCACGCCGGCCGGGGTGCGCGTCGCGAGATCGAGGACCCAGTCCAGACGCGGCGACCAGTCCTCGGGGCGGGTGCGGGAGGTCTCCGAGTGCCCCACCGTGCGGCGCGCGGGATCGAGCCATACGGAGTCGACGTGGGAGATGTCGGATGCCTCGGCCGTCGCATGCCGCACGGAGACCACGTCGCCGAACGGCGCGAGGTTGTAGGCCGCGATCGCGGCGGTGACCTCGTCGGCCTCGACGGCCTCGACCCGCAGCCCGATGCCCGCGAGTCCCATGGCGTCGCCGCCGATGCCGCATCCCAGATCGGCGACCGATGTGAGCCCGGCATCCCGGAAGCGCCCCGCGTGGCGCGCCGCGATCTCCAGGCGCGTCGCCTGCTCGAGCCCCGCCCGCGTGAAGAGCATGCGCTGCGCGAACGTGCCGAACTTGGCCTGCGCCCGCGCACGCAGCCGCGACTGGCCCACGACGGCCGATACGAGGTCGGGGGAGTGGCCCGCCGCGCGCAGCCGCGAGACGACGCGCGCGACATCCGCCGCCGAGTCGACGGGAGGCAGCTCGTCGAGCAGCCGCAGGCCGTCGGGGGTGAGCAGCGCTGTCAGCTCGGCCATCTCCATCCGGACAGCCTACGGTCCCCCCTCTCCGGGCCCGGAGACACGGCCTCGCTGCGCCGTGGGAGGCTCCGGCGCCGATGTGTCACAATCCGTTGGCACTCACGTTGCATGAGTGCCAACGCATTGCCTAGACTGGATCAGCACTCTCCCCGTTGGAGTGCTAACGAGTCTTGAGTCTCAAGGAAAGCAGAGGTAGACCCGTGTCGGTTTCCATCAAGCCGCTCGAGGACCGCATCGTCATCAAGCAGGTCGAGGCCGAGCAGACCACCGCGAGTGGCCTCGTCATCCCCGACACCGCCAAGGAGAAGCCCCAGGAGGGCGAGGTCGTGGCGGTCGGCCCCGGCCGCATCGATGACAACGGCAATCGTGTCCCGCTCGACGTCGCCGTCGGCGACCGCGTGCTCTACAGCAAGTACGGCGGGACCGAGGTGAAGTTCGGCAGCGACGAGTTCCTCGTCCTGTCGGCGCGCGACGTCCTCGCCGTCGTCGTCCGCTAGCCGGAACGGCTTCGAGAAGGGCCCGGATGCCTCGGCATCCGGGCCCTTCCCCATCCCCTGCGACTGGCAGGAATCGGGCGCAGGTCGGCAGATCGCACGATGCCGGCGGCGACCGGCCTCGTCACGACCGTCCTAGGCTTGACCTGTGACACCTGCCGAAGCCGCCCGCGAACAGACCCTCGGCGGCCTCTACGCCTTCATCGCGTACTTCCTGTGGGGGTTCCTGCCCCTCTACTTCCTCGTCCTCGCTCCCAGCGGGCCGTGGGAGGTCGTCGCGTGGCGGATCATCCTGTCGCTCGCCTTCTGCGCGATCCTGCTGACGCTCACGCGGTCGTGGGGCAAGCTCTTCGCGATCCTGAAGCAGCGCCGCCTCGTCGTGTGGACGATCGTCGCGGGCGCGCTCATCTACGTGAACTGGCAGGTCTTCCTCATCGCGACTCTGACGGGTCACATCGTCGAGTCGAGCCTCGGGTACTTCATCAACCCGATCGTGACGGTGCTGCTCGGCGTGCTCGTGCTGCGCGAGCGCCTGCGTGCGACGCAGTGGATCGCGCTCGGCTTCGCGGCGGCCGCCGTCCTCGTGATCGTCATCGGCTACGGCGCGTTCCCGTGGATCGCGCTGACCCTCGCCTTCACATTCGGGTTCTACGGACTCGTCAAGAAGCAGATCGGTCCATCGGTGGATGCCGTGTCCGGCCTCACGCTCGAGTCGCTGTGGCTCGCGCCGATCGCGATCGTCCAGCTCGTCGTCGTCGGGATCACGACGGGCATCACGATGGGTCAGGTCAGCACGGGGCACACGGTGCTGCTGCTGCTCGCGGGAGTCGCCACCGCGACGCCCCTGCTCTTCTTCGCGGCGGGCGCGCGCCGGGCTCCGCTGACCGTCATCGGACTGCTGCAGTTCGTCGCGCCGATCCTGCAGTTCGTCATCGGCGTGTGGGTCAACAGCGAGCCGATGCCCCTGGAGAGGTGGATCGGCTTCGGCCTCGTGTGGGTCGCGCTCATCGTGCTGACGACGGACTCGCTCCTGCACGCGCGTCGCCAGCGCGCGGCATCCCTCGCCTCGACCGTCTGACCCGCTCGCGCTCGCTCTCCTGCGGCGAGCACATGATCCGTCTCGGGGTCCGGCCTCCTCCCGCGACTCCATGCTGTGACGCCGAGTCCATGGCGTTGCTTCGCGGACTCGGCGTGGATTCGGCGAGACGGCATGGAGTCGGCGGGAGTCGGCGGGAGTCGGCGGGAAGTGGGCGAGACGGCATCGAGACGGCATCGAGCCGGGGGAACGGAGACCCGCGGGACCGCGCGGGTCAGCGCACGAGCCGGGCGATCGCCTGGGTCGCCTCGCGGATCTTCTCGTCGGCCTCGTCGCCGCCGAGCCGCGCCGCATCCACGACGCAGTGGCGCAGATGGTCGTCGAGCAGCCCGATCGCGACGGCCTCGAGCGCGCTCGTGAGGGCGCTGATCTGAGTGAGGATGTCGATGCAGTACTTCTCGTCGTCGACCATCTTGTGGATGCCGCGGGCCTGCCCCTCGATGCGCTTGAGGCGGTTGAGGTACTTGTCCTTGTCGGTGATGTAGGCGTGCCCGACGACAGGATCGGCGCCCGGCTCGTGGACGTGCACGTGCGTGTCGGTCATGGCTTCTCCTCGACGTGGTGGTGTGCGGGTGCGGTCGCGGGCCCGGGTCGAACCGGGGGAAGATCCGTCGCGCGGCTGCGGAACCGCCGCAGCCGCAGGCTGTTGCCGACGACGAAGACGCTCGAGAACGCCATCGCGGCTCCCGCGATCATGGGATTGAGCAGGCCGAGCGCCGCGAGCGGGATCGCCGCGACGTTGTACGCGAAGGCCCAGAACAGGTTCGTTCGGATCGTGCCGAAGGTGCGGCGCGACAGCCGGATCGCATCGGCTGCGCTTCGGAGGTCGCCGCGGACGAGGGTGACATCGGACGCCTCGATCGCGGCATCCGCCCCCGTGCCCATGGCAAGGCCCAGGTCGGCCTGCGCGAGAGCGGCGGCGTCGTTGACGCCGTCGCCCACCATGGCGACGACGCGGCCCTCGGCCTGCAGCCCCTTCACGACCTCGACCTTCTCGTGGGGGAGCACCTCGGCGATGACGCGGTCGATGCCGACCTCGTCCGCGATCCGCCGCGCGACGGCCTCGTGATCGCCCGTGAGCAGGACCGGATCGAGCCCGAGCGCCCGCAGCTGGGCGACGGCCTCGCGGCTGGTCGGCTTGACGCGATCGGCGACGGACAGGATGCCGCGCACCTCGCCGTCCCACGCGACCAGCACGGCCGTCCGACCCGCCGTCCGCTCGGCGGCGAGCGCGGCATCGAGCGCCTCGTCCGGGCGCAACGACCACTCGGCGAGGAGCTCCTCGCGCCCGACGAGCACGGCGTGCCCGTCGACGACGCCCGAGACGCCCGTGCCGGGGTGATTCTGGAACGATTCGACGCCCGGCAGCTCGCCGACCTCGGCGGTCGCGTCGCGCGCGATCGCCTGCGCGACGGGGTGCTCCGACGCGTCCTCGACCGCCCCGGCGAGCCGCAGCAGCTCGGCGCGGGCGGCCGCGGCATCCTCCGAAGTCCGCAGAATCGCGCCCGCATCGGACGATTCTGCGTGGATGCTGCGGGCTTCGCGCGATTCTGCGAGGTTCGAGGCGGTTTCGACGACGACGCCCGTGAGCGCCATCCGCCCGCTCGTGACGGTGCCGGTCTTGTCGAGCACGATCGTGTCGACGGCGCGCGTGGACTCGAGCGTCTCGGGACCGCGGATCAGGATGCCGAGCTGCGCTCCGCGGCCGGTTCCGACCAGCAGGGCGACAGGCGTCGCGAGCCCGAGCGCACAGGGGCACGCGATGATGAGGACCGCGACGGCCGCGGTGAACGCCGCCTCGGCGCCGGCGCCGGCGAGCAGCCACACCGCGAGCGTCGCGAGCGCGATGACGATCACGACGGGGACGAAGACCCCGGAGATGCGGTCGGCGAGGCGCTGGACGCGGGCCTTGCCGCTCTGCGCCTCGTCGACGAGCCGCGCCATCTGCGCGAGCTGCGTGTCGGAGCCGACGCGGGTCGCGCGCACGGCGAGGCGTCCGCCCGCGTTGACGGTCGCCCCGACGACGGCGTCGCCCACGGCGACCTCGACGGGCACGGACTCGCCCGTGACCATCGACGCGTCGACGGCGGAGGAACCGCCCGTCACGATGCCGTCGGTGGCGATCTTCTCGCCCGGGCGCACGACGAACTCGTCGCCGACGCGCAGCTGCGAGGCGGGGATGCGCACCTCGCCGCCGTTGCGCAGGACCGCGACATCCTTCGCCCCGAGCTCGAGCAGCGCCCGCAGCGCGTTGCCCGCGCGCCGCTTGGAGCGGACCTCGAAGTACCGGCCGGCGAGGACGAACATCGTCACTCCCGCCGCGACCTCGAAGTAGACGTCGCCGGCGCCGTCGCCCGGCGCGATCGTCCACTCGAAGCCGTGGGTCATGCCGATCATGCCGGCGCTGCCGAAGATGAGCGCGTAGAGAGACCAGACGAACGCCGCCGTGACGCCGATCGAGATGAGGGTGTCCATCGTGGCCGCGCCGTGGCGGAGATTGATCCACGTCGCGCGGTGGAACGGCCATGCCGCCCATGTCACGACGGGTGCCGCCAGCGCGAGCGAGACCCACTGCCACCCCGGGAACTGGAGAGCGGGAGCCATCGCGAGCACGATGACGGGGATCGCGAGCGCGATCGCGCCGATGAGCCGCGCGCGCAGCGGGCCGAGCTCCATGTCGTGGTCGTGCTCGTCGTGCTCGTGCTCGGGCGGCTGGGGGAGCGCGGCCGTGTAGCCGGTCTTCTCGACCTCCGCGATGAGCAGAGCGGGGTCGAAGCCCGCGGGAACCGTCGCCTGCGCCTTCTCGGTCGCGTAGTTGACGGATGCCGTGACCCCGTCGATGCGGTTGAGCTTCTTCTCGATCCGCATGGCGCACGACGCGCACGTCATCCCGCCGATCTCGAGCTCGACGCGGCTCTCAGCGGTCGGGGCGCCGTGCTGCGGGGCGCCGTGCTGCAGGGCGCCGTGCTGGGTGCCGCGGTGCGGGGCCGCCTCGTGTCCGGTCGTGCCGTGCGGGGCGGCGCCGTGGGTCGTGCCGTGGCGCGTGGCGTCCATCAGACGCGCACCGCCTCGTACCCCGCCTCGTCGACGGCGGCGATGACGTCGGCGTCGGCCAGGGGAGCGGACGCGGTCACGACCAGCCGGCCCGTCTTGGCGCTGACCTCGATGTCCTCGACGCCCGCGATCTTGGCGACCTCGCTGCGGACGGATGCCTCGCAATGCCCGCAGCTCATGCCTGTGACCTGGAACTCGTTCGTCGTCATGTCTCGTCCTTCTGCTCGTGAGGATACCCCGGAGGGGTACCTGTTCCCAACTCTATACCCACCAGGGGTATTCCGCCCCGGCGGGACGAGGCATCCGTCGGTTCATAACGATTCGGTCGCGTTACACATCGTTAACGAAAGGCAATACTCCCGAGACAGGGCCGCGATTAGGTTTGACGCACTGGGTCGGTGCCCGAGCCCGCCCGTGTCAACACAGCAAGGAGCAACATGAGCGTCTTCACACGTTCGCGCGTCGCCAAAGTTCTCGGCGGAGTCGCGATCGCCGGCGCCAGCGCCCTCGTCCTGGCCGGCTGCGCCAGCACGGGTGGGGGAGCCGGCACGACCACCCCGACGACCGAGGAGCGCGACCTCACGCTCAAGGTCGGAACCGTTCTGCCTCAGACCGGCAGCCTCGCATTCCTCGGCCCGCCCGAGGAGGCTGGCGCTCTGCTCGGTGTCAAGGAGGTCAACGACGCCAAGAAGGGCATCACGATCGACCTCACCCGCGGTGACTCGGGCGACGCCGACAACAAGGCCTTCGAGACCACGGTTCCCAAGCTTCAGAGCGAGGGCGTCTCGGCGATGATCGGCGCGGCCGCGTCGGGCGTCACGAAGCTCTTCCTCGACAGCAACGTGTCGGCCGGGATCATCACGTTCTCGCCCGCCAACACATCGCCCGACTTCACGACGTGGGATGACGACAACCTCTACTGGCGCACGGCACCGAGCGACCTGCTTCAGGGCGAGGTCCTCGGCAACCTGATCGCCGAGGACGGCCACAAGAACATCGGCATCATCTACCAGAACGACGCCTACGGCACGGGCCTCTACGGCGTCGTCAAGGATGTCTTCGAGTCGACAGGCGGCACCGTCGTCGCGGCGGAGTCCTACAACGACGGTGACGGCCAGTTCGACGCGCAGGTCTCGGCGATCGCGGCGGCCAAGCCCGACGCGGTCGTCCTCATCACGTTCGACCAGTTCTCGACGATCGCTCCGCTCCTGGTGAACGCGGGTGTCGAGGCGAAGAACTTCTACCTCGTCGACGGCAACCTCAAGCAGTGGGGAGACAAGGTCTCCGTCTCGCTCGAGGGCGCGAAGGGCACGACGCCTGGCCCCGTGCTCGAGGACGACTTCAAGGATCGTCTGAACGCGGCATGGGCCGATGAGGGCGGCAGCGAGCTCCAGGACTTCTCCTACGCGGCTGAGTCCTACGACGCGGTCGTGCTCCTCGCTCTGGCCTCGCTTTCGGCCAACTCCACCGAGGGCGCCGACATCGCGGCCAAGCTCCAGGAGGTCTCGGGCGGTTCCGGCGACGGTGAGAAGTGCACATCGTTCGCCGACTGCGCCGACATCATCCTCGCGGGCGGCGTGCCGGACTACGACGGCTACTCCGGTGGCGTCAAGTTCGACGAGAACGGCGACCCGACGGAGGCCTCGATCGGCATCTTCCAGTTCGGTGCCGACAACAACCACACGCGCATCGAGACCAGGTAGTCACACCGATCGCGCAGGAGGGGCCCAGGAGCGATCCTGGGCCCCTCCTGTCGTGTCCGGTGTGCCGGGACCGCCCAGACACTCCCCCCGGTGCTGCGGGCGCGTCCTCGACACCCGACGAGCCGGCACGAGGGTCTCTTGGTCGATGCTCAGGCGCGCGAAAGACGAGTGGAGCGGATGCCTCTCGGCATCCGCTCCACTCGTCGTGCGTCGTGCGGATCAGTGCTCTTCGGTGCCCAGCGTGCCGAGGTAGAGACCGACCACCTTGGGGTCGTTGAGCAGTTCGCGACCCGAGCCGTGGTAAGCATCGCGGCCCTGGTCGAGGACGTAGCCGCGGTCGCAGATCTGCAGGCAGCGGCGAGCGTTCTGCTCGACCATTATCGTCGTGACGCCGGCCTTGTTGATGTCGGAGACCCGGATGAAGGCGTCGTCCTGACGAACGGGCGACAGGCCCGCACTGGGCTCGTCGAGCAGCAGCACGGAGGGATCCATCATGAGCGCGCGCGACATCGCTACCATCTGACGCTCGCCGCCGGAGAGCGAGCCTGCGCGCTGCTTGAGGCGCTTGCTCAGCTCGGCGAAGATGCCCGTGACGAAGTCGAGGCGCTCGGCGTAGATCTTGGGGTTCTGGAAGAGCCCCATCTGCAGGTTCTCCTCGATCGAGAGCGAGGGGAAGACGTTGTTCGTCTGCGGCACGAAGGCGACACCGCGGCGCACGAGCTTGTCAGCCTTGAGCCCGACGATGCTCTCGCCGTTGACAGTGATGTCGCCCTCGCGCACCTTCACGAGGCCGAAGATCGCCTTGAGCAGCGTCGACTTACCGGCACCGTTCGGACCGATGATGCCGATCAGCTCGCCCTTGCGAGCGACCAGGTTGGCGCCGTTGATGATGTTGATGCCGGGGAGATAGCCCGCGAACAGATCGGTGACCTCGACGACGACACGGTCGGTCTTCGCGGCCTCCTGCGTCTCGCTCTGTGCGCGCCCGATCCCCGAAGTCGTATCGGTCACTTGGTCTCCTCCTCGGCCTCTGCGAGTGCCGACTGCTCTTCCTCGCGGATCTCCTCGAGGAGCTCCTTGGCCTCTTCGCCAAGCTCGCCCTCGACGCGGCCCGTCACGACGCCGAGGTCGACGTCCTGGTGGCTGCCGAGGTAGGCATCGATGACGGCCTGATCCTGCATGACGGTGTCAGGCGGGCCCTCTGCGACGACCTTGCCCTCGGCCATCACGACGACCCAGTCGGCGATGTGGCGGACCATGTGCATGTCGTGCTCGACGAAGAGCACCGTCATCCCAAGGTCCTTGAGGCCGAAGATGTGGTCGAGCAGCGACTGTGTAAGCGCCGGGTTGACGCCGGCCATAGGCTCGTCGAGCATGACGAGCTGCGGGTCGCTCATGAGCGCGCGCGCCATCTCAAGGAGCTTACGCTGACCGCCCGAGAGCGACGCGGCGAAGTCCTGCTCCTTCGCATCGAGCTTGAAGCGCGCGAGGAGATCACGCGCCTTCGCCTCGTTGGCGGTCTCCTGCGAGCGCCAGATCGTCGGGATGAAGGCCTGCCAGAACTTCTCGCCCTTCTGACCCGTCGAGCCGAGCTTCATGTTCTCGAGCACCGTCAGCAGCGAGAGCGCCTTCGTGAGCTGGAACGTGCGCACCTGGCCCATGCGGGCGACCTTGAACGCGGGGATTCCGGCGAGGTTCTTGCCGTCGTACGACCACGTCCCCGTGTTCGGCTTGTCGAAGCCGCACAGCAGGTTGAACAGGGTCGTCTTGCCGGCGCCGTTGGGTCCGATGAGCGCGGTGATGGCGTTGCGGGGGATCTCGAGGTGCGCGACGTCGACGGCCGTGAGTCCGCCGAAGCGGCGCGTCACGTTGTCGACCACCATGATGGGGTCGACCTTCGCGACGCCGGGAACGGGCTCGCCCTTCGCGAGTCCCTGCGACTTCTGGCGCGCGATGCTGCCCGTCGCCGGGGGAGCGGAGCCCGGCTCGAGATCCGGTGTGCTGTTCAGATCACTTGACAAAGGTCATCTCCCTCTTGTCGCCGAGGATGCCCTGCGGACGGAAGATCACGAGGAGCATGAGGGACACGCCGACGAGGATGAAGCGCAGCGTGCCGGCCTGGATGTCGGTCATCGGCAGCCATCCGGCCGCAGCCATCTCGGGCAGCAGGTTGCCGAGCAGTGCCATCACCATCCAGAAGATCACGGCGCCGAGCGACGGGCCGAAGATCGTCGACGCGCCGCCGAGCAGGAGGATCGTCCAGAGGAAGAACGTGAGCGACGTCGTGTAGCTCGAGGGGACGACGGCCGACGGCAGGACGTAGACGATGCCGCCCATCGCGCCGATCACGCCGCCGACGACGAGAGCCTGCATCTTGTAGGCGAAGACGTTCTTGCCGAGCGCGCGCACGGCATCCTCGTCCTCACGGATGCCCTTGAGGACGCGACCCCAGGGGCTGCGCATGAGGGCCCACACGACGTAGATCGCGATCGCGAGCAGGAACAGTCCGAAGACGCGCACCCACAGCCCGTCCTGATTGAACTGCCACGGACCGATGCCGTACTGGCCCGGAGGGAACGGGTTTGCGGCCCGGAAGCCCTCGTGGTAGCCGCCTAGGCCGTCAGCCGAGTTCGTCCACTTGTCGAAGATCTGCGTCGTGAACAGGAGCCGGACGATCTCGGCGGCGGCGATCGTCACGATCGCGAGATAGTCGGCGCGCAGGCGCAGCGTCGGGATGCCGAGGATGATCGCGAACAGCGCGGCCAGGAGGAGACCGACGATCATGCCGACCCACCAGGGCAGCCCGAAGCTCAGGACCGAGATGGCGTATCCGTAGCCGCCGAGCGCCATGAACCCGGCCATGCCGAAGTTGAGCAGTCCTGCGAAGCCGAAGTGCACGGCCAGGCCCGTCGCCGCGAGCGCGTACGCGATCGTGACGGGGCTCAGTAGATAGCTGAGCGTGTTTCCGAGGATGGCGCCCCAGTCCATGGCGGCTACCCCAATCTCTCTTTGCGACCGAGAAGACCTTGCGGTCTCACGAGGAGGATCACGATCAGCACGACGAGGGCGCCCGCGTACTTGAGGTCGGAAGGGATCCACAGTGTGGACGCCTCGACGACGATGCCCACGATGAGCGAGCCGAGGAGGGCCCCGAACGCCGTGCCCAGGCCGCCGAGCGTGATGGCCGCGAAGATGAGCAGCAGCATCTGCGTGCCCATGTCCCACCGCAGGCCGGGACGGAAATACGCCCACAGGATGCCGGAGAGCGCCGCCAGCCCGCCCGCGACGATCCACACGATCCGGATGATGCGGTCGACGTTGATACCCGAGGCGGACGCCAGTTGGGGATTGTCGGATATCGCACGGGTCGCCTTGCCGATGCGTGTGCGCAGGAGGAAGTAGGCGACGCCGAGGATCACAACGATGCTGACGCCCATGCTGACGAGGTCGATGTAGGAGAGCGAGATGGGCCCGAACTGCAGCGGCGTGGGGCTCGCGCCGGGGAGCTGGTAGGAGCTGCCGCCGAGCACGTACTGGAAGGAGTACCGAAGCGCGAGAGAGAGGCCGATGCTCACGATCATGAGCTGGACGACGCCGAGGCCTCGTCTTCGCAGAGGTCGCCAGAGTACGACATCCAGGGCGAGTCCCAGCCCGAGCCCCGCGATGAGCGCGACCAGGATGCCGAGCCACAGGGGTCCCTGCCAGAACACGCTGACGATGAGGGTCACCATCGCGCCCCATGTCACCATCTCGCCGTGTGCGAAGTTCGACAGGCCCGTCGTCCCGTAGATGAGGGCGGCGCCCATCGCGGCGAGCGCTAGGAGCAGGCCGAAGTTGAGTCCGTTGACGAGGCGGACCATCAGCTGGTCCAAGAAGGACTGCGTGACGCGCTCGCCCTCACCGAGGAACAGATTGACGATCTTGGAGCCGGTGAGGCCGAACTCGACCTCCTGGGAGGCCGAGTCGCCCTGCACGATGACGCCGTCGGGAAGGGTCGACTCGTCGACCGTCAGGGTGTAGGTCGCCTTCTCCGGCACGTACAGGCGCCAGCGGCCATCGGCATCCGTCTTCGTCTCTGCGTCAAAGCCCTCGCCTTCGACCGAGACGACGACGCCTTCGATCGGCTTCTCCTCGAAGGTGATGACTCCGGCGAAGTAGAAGTCCGTCTTCTCCTGATCGTCACCCGGGGCGGCGTGCGCTGCGGGTGCGCCGACGAAGACCATCGTGGCCGCGATCAGCACCCCCATCAGAGCGACGAGCCACGGCGCTGTCCGCCGTGCGGGGGCAGTCGTAGGACCCACAGAACCTCCAGTACCAGCACCACGCACACCGAAGCTGGGGTCGCATCGGCCGTGATGAACGACGCTACGAGCGTAATGTGTCGATTCTGTTTCGGATATACACCGAGTTCGCATCGTGGTTCATCCGTTCCCGTGCGGTGTCCCGCGCCCGAGTGCCGTTCGCCCGGACGCCGCTCGGAATGAAATCACAGGCGCCGCGCTTAGAATTCAGTACGGCGCGCCTCGCGCGCACCGGACGTGGCCGACCACCCCCGAGCAAGGCGTCGGCTGCCCGCAGCTCAGCGCGCAGGAGAACACATGGAGCACAACGACCCCTTCGGCTTCGTCGGACTCACGTACGACGACGTCCTGCTGCTTCCGGGTCACACCGACGTCATCCCGAGCGAGGCCGACACGTCGTCGCGCGTGACGCGACGGATCACCGTCGCGACGCCGCTCCTCTCCAGCGCGATGGACACCGTCACCGAGGCGCGCATGGCGATCGCGATCGCGCGCGAGGGCGGCCTCGGCATCATCCACCGCAACCTCTCCATCGAGGAGCAGGCGGCGATGGTCGACCGCGTCAAGCGCAGCGAGTCGGGCATGATCACCGACCCCATCACGACGACCCCCGAGGCCACGATCGACGAGGTCGACGCGCTGTGCGCGCAGTACCGCATCTCGGGCCTACCCGTCGTCGACCCCGGCGGCCGCCTCGTCGGCATCATCACGAACCGCGACATGCGCTTCGTCTCCGGATTCGAGCGTCAGTCGACCCTCGTCAAGGACGTCATGACGACCGAGAACCTCGTGACGGCATCCGTCGGCGTCGGGGCAAACGAGGTCATCGCGACCTTCGCGAAGCACCGCGTCGAGAAGCTCCCCCTCATCGACGAGGACGGCAAGCTCGCGGGACTCATCACGATCAAGGACTTCGACAAGAGCGAGAAGTACCCCCTCGCGACCAAGGACGAGCAGGGCAGGCTGCGCGTCGGCGCGGCGATCGGCTTCTTCGGCGACGCGTGGCAGCGCGCCGAGGCCCTGCGCGACGCCGGCGTCGACGTCCTCGTGGTCGACACGGCCAACGGACAGTCTGCGGGCGTCATCGACATCGTCACGCGTCTCAAGGCCGACGCGAGCTTCGCCCACATCGACGTCATCGGCGGCAACGTCGCGACTCGCGAGGGCGCGCAGGCGCTCATCGACGCGGGAGTGGATGCCGTCAAGGTCGGCGTCGGCCCTGGCTCGATCTGCACGACGCGCATCGTCGCGGGCGTCGGCGTGCCCCAGGTCACGGCGATCTACGAGGCGTATCTCGCGGCTCGCGAGGCCGGCATCCCCGTCATCGCCGACGGCGGCCTGCAGTACTCGGGCGACATCGCGAAGGCTCTCGTCGCGGGCGCCGACACGGTCATGCTGGGGTCGCTCCTCGCCGGCACCGACGAGTCGCCGGGCGAGATCGTCTTCCAGGGCGGCAAGCAGTTCAAGCTGTATCGCGGCATGGGCTCGCTCGGCGCCCTCCAGACCCGCGGCAAGAAGACGTCGTACTCGAAGGACCGCTACTTCCAGGCCGACGTCCCCAGCGACGACAAGCTCATCCCCGAGGGCATCGAGGGCCAGGTCGCGTATCGCGGTCCGGTCTCGGCCGTGGCGTACCAGCTCGTCGGCGGGCTTCGCCAGTCGATGTTCTACGTCGGCGCACGCACGGTCGACGAGCTCAAGGCCAAGGGCAAGTTCGTCCGCATCACCCCTGCGGGCCTGAAGGAGTCGCACCCGCACGACGTGCAGATCGTCGTCGAGGCGCCCAACTACAAGCGCTGAGCCGGTTCGCAGAGGGGATGCCGCGAGGCATCCCCCTCCTGACGTCTGGCGTGGCGGCCGTTCGGCCGCGGTGTCCCCTCACAGACGTCGCAGTCTCGCGGGCTTCTCGCACGTGCCGGCGGGTTCGGGTGCGAGCTCGGCGCGATTCTGCGAAGACTGTGAGATCGGACGTCTTCGCCCCCACATCGGCAGGACGAGCGCGGGTCTCCACAGAACACGCCTCGCCGGGGCGCGGTGGGGCTGCATGGCGGGCACGCTTCGGGGATGGCCGCACCCAAGAAGACCCTGTCCCAGTCGATGGAGTGGCTGCGGAACGCGGGTGGAATCGCCCACCGCGACGACATGCTGCGCGCCGGATTCACGATCGCGCTGGTGCGCGAGGTCGTCCGCAGAGGCCGTGCCGATCTGATCCGCCGCGTATGGGTCGCGACGCCCGATGCACCCGACGAGCTGCGCACGGCTGCGCGCGCGGGGGCCAGGCTCACGTGCGTCTCGCTCGCCCGCAGGCGCGGGTGGTGGATGCCCGAGGGCGTCGGGCCAGAGCTCCACCTGCACCTCGTCCCCGGGTCGGGATCGCCGCGGCTCGCCGACGACTGGCCGGGCGTGACGCACTGGACGAAGCCGCTCGGACCCACGGGCCGCACGCTCGTGGGCGGCGTGGAGGATGCGCTCGCGCACATCGCGCTGTGCCTGCCCCACGACAGCGCCCTCGTCCTGTGGGAGTCGGCCGCACGGGTCGAGGGCCTGGCGGCCGACGCCCTGCGCGGCATCCCATGGACCTCGCGCGCAGCGTGCGGACTCGCCGATGAGGTCACAGGTCTGTCCGACTCGGGACTCGAGTCGCTCGTCGCGACTCCGCTGCGTCGGCTCGGACTCCGGATCACGCAGCAGCAGAAGATCGCGGGCCGACCCGTCGACCTCCTGGTGGGCGACCGGCTCGTGATCCAGATCGACGGGTGGCAGTTCCACTCGTCCAGCGCGCAGCGCAGTCAGGACATCGCACACGACGCCGAGCTGCGGCTGCGCGGCTACACGGTCTTCCGCTTCGCTTACGCCCAGGTCGTCCACGACTGGCCTGCTGTCGAGTCGACGATCCGTCGCGCCGTCGTCGCGCGGCTGCACCTCGCCGCGTGAGGCTCACAAACTTCGCAGAATCGCGCGAACTCCGCACTGATCCGGCGATCGGGTGCGAGCTTGGTGCGATTCTGCGAAGCCTGTGAGGGGGATGCCGCGCGGCACGCCCCTCACGCACATCCGCCCACGGGCCTGCGGTCCATGCGTCCCCTCACAGACGTCGCAGTCTCGCGGCTTCCTCGCACCGGCCAGCGGGCTCGGGTGCGAGCTCGGCGTGATTCTGCGAACACTGTGAGAGAACGGATGCCGCGGCATCCCCTCACCCGTCAGACCGGCGCGAGCTCGGGCTCGCGGTCGGCATCCGGCTCGGCGGCCACCGCGCGCGACGACCGTCCTGCGGGGAGCCGGAGCCCCGCGATCGCCGCGGCGAACAAGACTGCGGCGCCCACGAGCACGGCGGGCCGTGCGGCGTCGACGTACAGGTCGGGCTGCAGCTCGCCGCCTGCGCCGACGAAGATCGCGGTCATGACAGCCGTGCCGAGCGCGATGCCGATCTCGCGCACGGTCGAGTTGACGCCCGACGCCTTCGCGTGGTCCGTCGCACCGAGAGTCGCGAGCAGGGCCGTGGCCGACGGGGCGAACACGAGTCCCATGCCGACCCCCGCCATGATGAACGGCGCCACGAGGAGTGCGTACTCGAGCGTCTCCGACATCGTGAGCGCGATCCACAGCAACGCGACCGACTGCAGTCCGAGGCCTGCGATCATGAGCGCGCGCGTCCCGACGCGCGGCGCGAAGATGCCCGCGAGCGGCGCGACGAACATGGGAGCGAGCGTCCACGGCGTCGTCTGCACGGCGGCCTCGAGGGGTGTGGATCCCTGCACGACCTGCATGTACTGGATCAGGATGAACACGGCCCCGAACGTGCCGAAGCTGAACGCGAAGCCGACGACGTTCGTGAGGGAGAACGACCGGTCGCGGAACAGCCGCAGCGGCACGAGCGGCGCCTTCGCGCGCGCCTGCCAGGCCACGAAGCCGGCCAGCAGCACGGCACCTGCGACGATCTCGGCGATGACCCCCGCCGACGACCAGCCGTCGTCGTTGCCGCGCACGATGGCGTGTACGAGCGCGAGGACCGCGACGGCCGCGAGCACCGCGCCGACGACGTCGATGCGCGCGCGCTCGCCGAAGTCGTTGTTCAGGGAGAAGAGGGCGAGCGGTATCGCGACGAGCGCGACGGGCACGTTGAGCCAGAAGATCGCCTGCCAGTCCCAGCCCTCCATGACCGCGCCGCCGACGAGGGGGCCGACCGCGACGCCGAGCCCCGAGATCCCGCCCCACAGGCCGATCGCGAGGGGTCGGCGCTGCGGCGCGACGCCGCCGGCGATGAGCGCGAGCGAGAGGGGAAGGACGCCGGCTCCGCCGAGGCCCTGCAGCGCTCGCGCTGCGATGAGCTGGCCGGGGTCGGTGCTGAGCGCGGCGAGCACGCTGCCTGCGCCGAAGATCGCGATGCCGATGAGGAAGACCGTGCGTCGCCCGAAGCGGTCCCCGAGCGCCGACGCGATGAGGATCGCGCTCGCGAACGCGAGCGTGTACGCGTTGACGAACCACTGCAGCTCCTCGACGCTCGCGCCGAGCTGCGTATGCAGCACAGGGAGCGCGTTCGTCATGACGAGGTTGTCGAGCGTCGCCATGAACATGGGGACGGATGCCGCGGCGACGACGAGTCCGAACGGCCGATGGCGAGTGGGGGTGAGCGAGTCGCTCATGCGCCGCTCCCTTCTGTGCGGGGTGACGGTTGTAATCGGATGATTACTTGTGGCGGAGACGACTGTAGTAATCGACTGATAACATGTCAAGCATGAATTCGAACGAGGGGACGACGACGGCGTCGCGCCCCGACGCGAGCCGTCGCATGAGCTCGGAGGAACGCCGCGAGCAGATCGTCCTCGCCGCGATCGCCGTCTTCGGCGCCAAGGGCTACGTCGGCACGACGACCGACGACGTCGCGCGCGCGGCATCCGTCTCTCAGCCCTATGTCGTCCGGCTCTTCGGCACGAAGGAGAACCTCTTCCTCGAGGCGCTGCAGAGCTCGCTCGATCGGCTGCTCGACTCCTTCCGCGCCGTGCCGCCGGTCCCTCACGTCACGCCGGAGGAGCTCGCTGCGGCCCCCGACGACCTGCACGAGCGCGGGGTCGCGATGGGCCAGGCGTATCTGCGGCTCCTGCGCGTCCGCGGTCTGCACCAGCTGCTCTCGCAGGCGTTCCTGCTCGGCGGGCACCCCGTCATCGGGCCCCGCGCGCGCGAGGGGTTCGCGCGCGTGTGGCACTACCTCCGGCGTGAGGCGGGGTTCTCGACCGACGAGGCCCGGAAGTTCCTCGCCTCGGGCATGCTCATCAACACCATGATCGGCCTGCGCATGATCGAGGGGTACGGCGACGACCCGGCCCTGACGGAGCTGTTCGACGAGTGCTTCCCCCTGAGCATCCAGCTCGTGCTCGACTCCGCCCCGCGCGCCGACGAGCCCTGGTAAGACGGCAGGACGCCCGCGGAAGGCCCGCGAGCGGCCCGGCTGTCACGGGCTCGCGGTCGGGCCGCTACCCTGAGCGCATGGCCGAGGAGCCCCACTCCTTCTTCTCCGTCGCGCGCGTCGAGGCGTACACCGACGCCGTCTTCGCGATCGCGGCGACGCTGCTCGTCCTGGATCTGACGACCAACACGATCGGCGAGGTCGCATCGGACGCCGAGCTGTGGACCGCGCTCGCCGCCATGCTGCCCAATCTCCTGTCGTTCGTCATCAGCTTCCTGCTGCTGAGCAGGCTGTGGGTCATCCACTTCCAGCAGTTCCGCGAGCTCGAGCGCGCCGACGGGGTGCTCCTCTGGATCAACAACGTGCGCCTTCTGTTCATCGTGCTCATTCCGTTCACGACGAGCCTCGCCGCCGAGTACCCCGACTACGTCGCGGGCCGTGTGGCTCTCCCCGTCAACTTCTTCGTCGCGGCCCTCCTGGGGCACGCGACGTGGACATGGGCATCCGCGAAGGGCGGACACCTCCTCAAGGAGGAGGCGAAGCAGGATGCCTACCGCAGCGCGCGAGCGGGACTCAGCGCCGTGATCTGCGGCGCCGTCGCTGCCATCGTCTCGCCGTGGGTGGGCTCGTGGGGGTTCCTCGCCTACGTCTTCAACGGTCCGCTCGGGAGCCTCCTGCAGCGAAGGGCCGCGCGGCAGCGCGCCTGAGTCCAGGGGTTCAGGATGCCGCGCCCTCGGCGTATCGTCGGGGCCATGTGCCGCAGCATCCACACCCTCCACAACTTCGCCCCCGCAGCGACCTCCGAAGAGGTGCACGCGGCGGCCCTGCAGTACGTGCGCAAGATCGCGGGCACGACGAAGCCGTCGAAGGCCAATCAGGAGGCGTTCGACCGAGCCGTGCACGAGATCGCGCACCTCACGCAGCACCTGCTCGACGACCTCGTCGCGACCGTGCCGCCGAAGAACCGCGACGAGGAGGCGGCGAAGGCCCGCGCCCGCGCGGTGAAGTCCGGCCGCTACGCCATCGCGTGAGCCGCAGATCCGGTGTTCCCGCCGCATCGGTGTTCCCCGAGACGCGCCCGGGTAGGCTGAATCCGTGAGCATGGAGATCGAGCTCGGCCGCGCGAAGCGCGCCCGCCGGGCGTACGCGTTCGACGACATCGCGGTCGTGCCGTCCCGCCGCACGCGCAACCCCGAGGACGTCTCGACGGCCTGGTCGATCGACGCGTTCCAGTTCGCGATCCCCGTGCTCGGCGCTCCGATGGACTCCGTCATGAGCCCGCAGACGGCCATCATGCTGGGGCAGCTCGGCGGCCTGGGCGTCCTCGACCTCGAGGGCCTGTGGACGCGCTACGACGACCCCGCGCCGCTGCTCGCCGAGATCGCGTCGCTGCCCGATGACGCCGCGACCCGGCGCATGCAGGAGCTGTACTCCGAGCCGATAAAGCCCGCGCTCGTGCGCGACCGGCTGTCCGAGATCCGCGCGGGAGGGGTCACCGTCGCGGGCGCACTCACGCCGCAGCGCACGCAGGAGCTGTACGAGACCGTCGTGGCGGCGGGCGTGGATCTGTTCGTCATCCGCGGCACGACCGTGTCGGCCGAGCACGTCTCCAGCGCAGAGCAGCCGCTCAACCTCAAGAAGTTCATCTACGACCTCGACGTGCCCGTCATCGTCGGCGGCGCCTCGACGTACACCGCCGCGCTCCACCTCATGCGCACGGGCGCGGCCGGTGTGCTGGTCGGGTTCGGCGGCGGCGCCGCGTCGACGACCCGCGCGACCCTCGGCATCCACGCCCCCATGGCGACCGCCGTCGCCGACGTCGCAGGAGCGCGCCGCGACTACCTCGACGAGTCGGGCGGACGCTACGTGCACGTCATCGCAGACGGCGGCGTGGGCACGTCCGGCGACATCGTGAAGGCGCTCGCGATGGGGGCGGATGCCGTCATGCTCGGCGTCGCGCTCGCGCGGGCGACCGACGCGCCCGGCGCCGGGTTCCACTGGGGTCCCGAGGCCCATCACGCGAAACTCCCACGTGGCCGCCGCGTCAAGGTCGGCCAGGTCACGACGCTCGAGTCGGTGCTCTACGGCCCCGCGCCGGTCGCGGACGGCACCGCGAACCTCATCGGCGCGCTGAGGAAGTCCATGGCGACCACCGGCTACTCCGATCTCAAGGAGTTCCAGCGCGTCGAGGTCGTCGTCGCGCCGTACAACGGCGGATGACGGGCGGTCCGTCCTCGGCGGGCGCGCAGCCCGTCGAGATCTTCCCGCCGACGCTGCGCGAGGTCATGGTGCGGCCCCGGTGGATCGCGATGCTGGCGCTGTGCCTCGTCGTCGCAGGCGTGTTCGCCTGGCTCGGCCAATGGCAGCTCGGGCGTGCCCTGCAGACGAGCCCCCTGCCTCCGGGGGCGACTGAGGAGGTGCGGCCCCTCGCCGACGTCGTCGCGCCGGGCGACTACCTCCCCGAGCCCCTCGTCGGTCAGCGTGTACGGGTCGAGGGGTGGCTCGTGCCCGGGGACTTCATCGTCGTGTCGTCGCGCTTCAACGACGGCGTCGAGGGGTACTGGGTGACGGGCCAGCTGCGGGTCGAGGGCACGACGCAGCCGACGTCGCTCGCCGTCGCGCTCGGATGGGCCGCGACGAAGGACGAGGCGGATGCCGCCGCCGCGTGGCTCGACGAACGCTCCCGGGCCGTCGCCGACGCGATCGTCGACGTCGCCGCTCAGCCCGCGCCGACGTACACAGGGCGGCTCATCTCCGACGAGGGTCCCGTCGTGCCGGGCCCGAACGCCGACCCGCTCACGCTTACGCGCATGTCGCCCGCGGCGCTGCTCTCGCGCTGGCACGACATCGGCGGGCTCGACGTGTACCGGCCGTATCTCGCGGCCGAGACCGCGACGGGCGGGCTCACCGACATCGCCTCGCGGCCCCCGGGCGAGGGAGCCGGCGTGAACTGGCTCAACATCTTCTACGCGGCCGAGTGGGCCGTCTTCGCCGGCTTCGCGTTCTACCTCTGGTACCGCCTCGCGCGCGACGCATGGGAGCGGGAGGTCGAGGAGATGCAGGATGCCGAGGCCGCGGCATCCTGACCCGCTCCGCCCGAGCGGCGGCTCAGGATGCCGCGACTAGACTGGGATCCATGCCCGCAGCCCCCAAACTCGCCTCGTTCCCGGCGATCCGCGGAGCCCTGAAGTTCTACCAGATCGCCTCGATCATCACCGGCACGATGCTGCTCCTGCTCGTCGCCGAGATGATCGTCAAGTACGCGTTCGGATACGAGCTCTTCCTCGGCGGCTCCGGCGGCTTCCTCTGGTTCGCTCCCGTCGTCGACGGTCCGAACGGCCACGAGTCGACGGGCGACGGCGTCAACCTGTCGCTCGGCATCCTCATCGCGCACGGCTGGTTCTACGTCGTGTACCTGTTCTCGTGCTTCCGCGTGTGGAGCCTCATGCGCTGGCCCTTCGTGCGATTCATCGTGCTCGCCGCGGGCGGCGTCATCCCGTTCCTGTCCTTCGTCATGGAGACGATCGTCGCTCGCGACGTCAAGCGCTACCTCGCCGAGCGCGAGGCGACGACGGACGCTCCGATCGCGGATCGCTCGACGCTCACGCAGACGATCTCCACCCCGCATCCCGACGCAGAAGGCATCCGGTGACCGAGCAGACCGAGACCTCCCAGCGCCCCGTCCTCGTCGTCGACTTCGGCGCCCAGTACGCACAGCTCATCGCGCGGCGCGTGCGCGAAGCCGGCGTGTACAGCGAGATCGTGCCGCACACGGCATCCGCCGCCGAGATCGCCGCGAAGAACCCGGTCGGCATCATCCTCTCCGGCGGGCCCTCGTCGGTGTACGAAGAGGGCGCGCCCGCGCTCGACGGGGGTGTGTTCGATCTCGGCGTGCCCACCCTCGGCATCTGCTACGGCTTCCAGGTCATGGCGCAGGCCCTCGGCGGCGAGGTCGCGAACACGGGCCTGCGCGAGTACGGCGCGACGGATGCCGCGCTCGCCGGCGACGGCGGCGTGCTGCTGGGCGGGCAGCCGGCCGCGCAGAACGTGTGGATGAGCCACGGCGACCAGGTCGCCAAGGCGCCTGCGGGCTTCGACGTGCTCGCATCGACGGACGCGACCCCCGTCGCGGCGTTCGGCAGCGACGAGAAGCGCTTCTACGGCGTGCAGTGGCACCCCGAGGTCAAGCACTCCGACTACGGCCAGAACGTCATCGAGAACTTCCTGCACAAGGCGGCGGGACTGCCGGCCGACTGGAACAGCGGCAATGTCATCGCCGAGCAGGTGGAGAAGATCCGCGCCCAGATCGGCTCGGGCCGCGTCATCTGCGGCCTGTCGGGCGGAGTCGACTCCGCCGTCGCGGCGGCGCTCGTGCACAAGGCGGTCGGCGACCAGCTCGTGTGCGTCTTCGTCGACCACGGGCTCCTGCGCAAGGACGAGCGCGAGCAGGTCGAGCAGGACTACGTCGCGGCGACCGGCGTCCGGCTCGTGACGGTCGACGCGCGCGAGCGCTTCCTCAGCGCCCTCGACGGCGTGAGCGATCCCGAGCAGAAGCGCAAGATCATCGGCCGCGAGTTCATCCGCACCTTCGAGGCCGCCGAGAAGGAGCTCGTCGCCGAGGCCGCCGCCGACGGCGAGCCCATCCGCTTCCTCGTGCAGGGCACGCTGTACCCCGACGTCGTCGAGTCCGGGGGAGGCACGGGCACGGCGAACATCAAGTCGCACCACAATGTCGGCGGTCTCCCCGAAGATCTGCAGTTCGAGCTCGTCGAGCCCCTGCGCACGCTCTTCAAGGACGAGGTCCGTGCGATCGGCCGCGAGCTGGGACTGCCGGAGGTCATCGTCGCACGGCAGCCGTTTCCGGGGCCGGGCCTCGGCATCCGGATCGTGGGTGCCGTCACCGCTGACCGCCTCGAGATTCTGCGCGACGCCGACGCGATCGCGCGCGAGGAGCTGACGCGCGCGGGCCTCGACGGCGAGATCTGGCAGTGCCCCGTCGTGCTGCTCGCAGACGTCCGGTCGGTGGGCGTGCAGGGCGACGGCCGGACCTACGGGCACCCGATCGTGCTGCGTCCCGTCTCGTCCGAGGACGCCATGACGGCCGACTGGACGCGTCTGCCCTACGACGTGCTCGCCCGCATCTCCAACCGCATCACGAACGAGGTGCGCGAGGTCAACCGGGTCGTGCTCGACGTCACGTCGAAGCCGCCCGGGACCATCGAATGGGAGTGAGGGCTCGCGGCTGACTCTCGGCGGCGGGTCCGCATCGTCGCGGCTCGGCCTGTCTCCGCGCCCTCGCCCTGCAGGGTTCCCGACCTTGGCATGCAGAACTCCACAGGATCGGCGAAGGTGGGGGCGGCGGGGGCCGGGATCGGCGCGGTTCTGACCAGAACTGTGGAGTTCTGCATACGGCGGGCCGGATCGTGCCCGGGTCAGGGGGCGGCGGCGCGCACGGCGCCGGCGACGTCGGCCGGCGAGCCGCGCCACGGCGCGCCGTGACCGGGGAGGACCCACGACGCCTCGACGCCGGCGAGCTTGTCGAGCGAGTCGAGCGCGAGCGCGGGCTCGTCTGTGAACGGCGCGGGCTGGATGCCCGTGCGACCCGTCAACACGTGACGCGTCGTCAGCGCGTCGCCGACGAAGACCGCGTCGGCGATCGGCACGTGCACGGCGATGCTGCCGGGGGAGTGTCCGGGCAGCCCGATCACGCGCGGTGATCCCGGCAGCGGCAGCACGTCGCCGTCGGCGACCTCGACGACCTCGCGCAGGTGCTCCGTGCGATATCCGCCCTTCCGCAGGCTGTACGCGAAGAACCCGAGCGTCGGCGCGAAGCGCCACGCACCGAGCGAGACCTTCGGCGTGTCGCCGCCGCGGGCGCGCTCGGCGTCGGCGGCATGGACGTGCACCGCGACGCCGTGGTCTCGGCGAAGACGCTCGGCGAACCCGAGGTGGTCGCTGTCGCCGTGGGTCAGGACGACGCCCTTGACGTCGGAGGTCGATCGGCCCATCGCGGCGAGCTCCGCCTGCAGATCGCGCCAGTGTCCGCGCAGTCCTGCGTCGACGACCGTGACGCCTTCGGGGGTCACGACGAGATACGCGGCGATGATGTCGTTGCCGATGCGGTGCAGGTGCGGTCCCAGTTGCATGAGGGCTCCTTTGGCTGAATCATGGCTAATATACGTAGCTATGATAGCTTGTGTCAATAGCCATGGAAGGAGCCCGGGATGCCCACCCCCGATCGCACATCGCTCGCGGAGATCGTCGCAGCGGGCCGCGACCTGCTCGAGGTCGGCGGACCCTCGAGGGTCACGATGCAGGCCGTCTCCGAGCGCGTCGGGGTGCGGGCTCCGTCGCTCTACAAGCGTGTGCGCGATCGCGACGCGCTGATCCTGCTCCTGGCCGAGGCGACCGCGGACGAGCTGGGTGCCCGGCTCGAGGCGTCCGACGGCACGCTCGCAGGCCTCGCGCGCGCCTACCGCGCGTTCGCGCACGAGCGGCCGGAGGCGTTCCGGCTCCTGTTCACGGTCTCCGGCGCCGCCGAGCCCCTCGCGCGGGTCAGCGCTCCCGTGCTGCGCGCGGCACGGGATCTCGTGGGGGAGGCCCGCGCGCTGGATGCCGCGCGCCTTCTCACCGCATGGGCGACGGGGCACATCAGCATGGAGCTGGCGGGCGCGTTCCGGCTCGGCGGCGACATCGACGAGGCGTTCGAGTTCGGCATCCAGCGCATCGCGGCGGGCCTGCGGACGTGAGAGGCGGCGCGGATCCGAGCGCGCCAGCCGCGGCGTGCGGAGAGGTCGCGGCATCCCGCCCTCGCGCTCGCGTGCGGCAGGATGGTGCCGTGACTGCCCGCTACGTGAAGCCGACGGCCTTCGACGGCGCGTTCAACGGCGCCGTCGCGCTGCTGACCCGGCTCGGACTCTCGTTCGCGGGAAGCCGCGTGCTCGCCGTCCGCGGGCGCACGAGCGGCCAGTGGCGGACGAATCCCGTCAATCCGCTGCACGTCGACGGTGCGCGGTATCTCGTGGCGCCGCGCGGGCACACGCAGTGGGTGCGGAATCTCCGTGCCGCAGCAGAGGGCGAACTGCGCAAGGGCCGGCGCGTCGAGGCGTTCCGGGCCGTCGAGCTCGCCGATGCGGAGAAGCCGGCCATCATCCGCGAGTACCTGCGCGTGTGGGCATGGGAGGTCGGGAGGTTCTTCGAAGGCGTGGATGCCTCGTCCTCCGACGAGCGCATCCGCGAGATCGCGCCGGGGTTCCCTGTGTTCCGCATCACCCCGATCTGACGGTCCGCGCAGAGCGGCTGCATCCGTTGCGGGACCGGTCTGCCGAGAGCGGATCCGCTGTCGGCGGCGAGCGCCCACACGGCGACGGCCCGCGTGCAGGCTGATGCCATGACGGAAGACGCAAAGATCCCGCTGTTCGGAGCCGACGCGCGACGCGAGCTGTTCCATCAGCGCGTGCTCGTGCTCGACGGACCGCTCGACGACGACAACGGCACGCTGCTCGCGACGCAGCTGCTCGCGCTCGCGGCGGAGGACGAGGCATCCGACATCGCCCTGTGGATCCACTCTCCCGGAGGCTCGGTGCCCGCGATGCTCGCGATCCGCGACATCATGCGACTCGTCCCCAACGACGTGTCGACGCTCGCGGTAGGGCTCGCCTGCAGTGCCGGGCAGTTCCTCCTGTCCGCGGGTGCGAGGGGCAAGCGCCGGGCGCTGCCGCACGCGCGGATCCTCATGCATCAGGGCTCCGCGGGCATCGGGGGATCCGCCGGCGAGGTCGAGGTGCAGGCCGACGATCTCCGGCACCTGCGCGACACCGTGCTCGGTCTCGTCGCCGACGACACGGGACAGCCCGTCGAGCGGGTCTTCGAGGACTCCCTCCACGATCGCTGGTACACGGCCACGGAGGCGCGCGACTACGGGTTCATCGACGGGATCGTCGACGACTTCGCGCAGATCGTGCCGCGGCGCCGGCGTCCGGCGGGACTCGGGGCGGTGGCGTGATGAGCTCGTACACGATCCCGAACGTCGTGGCGCAGCATCCGCGCGGCGACCGTGTCATGGACGTCTACTCGCAGCTGCTCACGGAACGGGTCGTGTATCTCGGCACCGCGATCGACGCGGGGGTCGCCAACGCGCTCATCGCGCAGCTGCTGCACCTCGACGCCGACAGTCCCGACGCCGACATCCAGCTCTACATCAACTGCGAGGGCGGGGATCCTGCCGCGATGCTCGCCGTGTACGACACGATGCAGCACGTGCGCCCGGATGTCGCGACCACCGTCGTGGGGCAGGCGATCGGGGTGGGAGCCGTGCTGCTCGCCGCAGGGGCGACGGGCAAGCGTGCCGTGCTGCCCCACGCTCGAGTCGTGCTGCATCAGCCGGCGGGGCAGGGACGCGGCGCCATCCCCGATCTGATCCTGCAGGCCGACGAGCTCGTGCGCGTGCGCGGCGAGGTCGAGGAGATCCTCGCGCGTCACACGGGACAGGATGCCGCGAAGCTGCGCAGGGACACAGACCGCGACCGGGTCTTCACCGCCGTCGACGCGGTCGGGTACGGCCTGGCGGATCGGGTGCTGGAGCGCGGAGCGCGGTGACCCGGCTCGTCACGCGGCGAGCGCGAACGCTGCGCGGGTGGCGACGGCGGCACGTGCGTCGGTGCGGACGCGAAGATCTTCCGCGACGGCCGCCGTCAGCTCGACGAGCGTGACCTCCAGGGCGCCGGCGACGGCCGCGATCATCTCGCTCGACGGCTCCTTGAGCCCCCGCTCCATCTCGGACAGGTACTGCGGCGAGACCCCCGCGCGGTCGGCTGTGTCGGCGAGCCGCTCGCCGCGGTCGTGCCGCAGGCGGCGCAGACGGTCGCCCAGCGCATCGCGCCACAGCGGCTCGGGCGCACGAGGCGCGGTCTTGACGGGAAGAGGGACGATCTCGGCCATGCCGTCACGATAGGCCGACCGTCGATCGCGCGGCGAGCGGTTC
Organism: Microbacterium ulmi; assembly: GCF_011759705.1. Classification (GTDB taxonomy): domain Bacteria; phylum Actinomycetota; class Actinomycetes; order Actinomycetales; family Microbacteriaceae; genus Microbacterium; species Microbacterium ulmi. The sequence continues at coordinate 2,180,180 of NZ_JAAOZF010000001.1, forward strand.
CGCTCAGGGCAGAACGGCGCACGGCCGTAGGGGAGGATGGACGGGTGACCGACCTGCTGCCCGACGCCGAGTACCTCGTGCTCGCGAGCCGGCTCCTGCCCGATCGTGACGGCGGCTTCACGATCTCGGTGCTCCGCCGCGCCCTCGACATGGCCGACGCGGGCGCCGCGCCGACGCTGCTCACGATCGACCCGGGCGATGCCGCCGACCACGACGCCGACCGCGCAGAGTGGGTTCGTCGCGGCCTCCTTCCCGCGCCGTCGGCGCTGCGCAACCTCTTCGACGACGCGAGGGCCGATGCCTTGTGGCTGCATGCGGCGGCCCTCCCCGCTCCGATCCCCGAGAGCGGATGGCCCTACCGCGCGATCACCGACGCGGAAGGCCGCACGGTGCTCGAGCTCCCGGTCGTGAGCGGAGACCCGGCGTGGCATCTCACCGATGCGCCCGTGCGGATCTGGGACGAGTCCGGGCCGATCGGCTGGCTCCCCGGCTACGCCGGCCTTTATCGCGCGTGGCTCGACGCCTTCGCGGCACGCGCGGACAAGCCCGTCGTCGTGCTCTGCGAGGCTCGGCAGGTGGGGGAGGCGCTCGTCGCCGGCGGCGAGCCGGTGCTGGACCCCGGCATCCGGATCCTACACACGACGCACGCGTGCCACGTGCTCGCACCCTTCGCGTGGGATTCGCCGATGGACGCCGCGTGGCAGCGCTGGTTCGCCGTCGCGGACCGGTTCGACGCCGTCCTGTGGCTCACCCCGAGCCAGCAGCGCGATGCCGAGCGGCGTGTCGGGCGCGGCATCCGGTCGTTCGTCGTCCCGCACCCCGCACCGGCGCCCGCGCGCACCGCTCCCGTGCCCGTCGCGGGACGCGTCGTGATGCTCAACTCGCTCATCCCACGCAAGCGAGTGGACCACGCGCTGCGCGCCTTCGCGCGGGTGCGGGATGCCGCACCCCACGCCGAGCTGCACGTCTACGGCGACGGCGCGCAGCGCGCAGAGCTCGAGGCGCTCGCCGCGTCGCTCGGCATCGCCGAGGCGGTGACCTTCGGCGGTCAGATCGCCGACCCGTCGCGCGTGTGGGCCGAAGCCGACGCGTTCGTCCTCGCGAGCACGAACGAAGGACAGCCGCTCGTCGTGCTGGAGGCGCTCGCGCACGGCGTCCCGGTCGTGTCGTACGACATCCCCTACGGCCCGCGCGACACCCTCGCGGGCGGCGGAGGCGTCCTCGTGCCCGACGGCGATGTCGAGGCGCTCGCCTCAGCGCTGGCCGACGTGCTCGTCGACCGCGCGCTGCGCTCGCGGCTGTCGGCGGAGGGACTCGCCGCCGCCGCGACGATGGATGCCGCGGCCTCCATGAGCGCCCTCGGAGACGCCGCGCGCGCGGCTCTGTCCGACCCCGTCGTGCGTCGGGGGCGTCAGGCGCGTCCGGGCCAGGCGCGACCGGCCCACGGGTCGTAGTCGGCCAGGAGCGGCCCCTGGGCGGGGCGAGCGGCCTCGGGCACGTGCTGGAGGTTGACGCGCACGCGGTACCAGAGCGAGCTCGAGCCGCGCATGCCGTCGATGAGCACATCCGCGGGATGCAGCATCCCGGCGACGTCGGGGTTCTCCCCGCGCCAGCGCTCCAGCGCGTCGAGAGCCTCGGGACTGGTCCTGGTCCGCGCGATCTCGATGAGCGGCATCGTCGAGACCCGGCGACCCGCGCCGTCCGCGGACGAGCCGCGCGGCGCCTTCTCGGCGGGGCCGAGCTCGTCCGCGAGGGCGAGCAGCCCGTCGAGCGAGCCGACGGCGTCGTCGATGCCCGCGTGCGGGTCGCCGAGCGCCGCGAATCGCTCGGGCACGGTGAGCACCGTGAACTCCTCGGGGCGCCGGGCGCCCACCTCGTCCCACGCGAGCGGCGTCGAGACGCGCGCATCCGGCAGCGGGCGCACGGAGTAGGCGGAGGCGACCGTCCGGTCCTTGGCGTTCTGGTTGAAGTCGACGAAGACGCTCTCGCCGCGCTCCTCCTTCCACCACCGCGCAGACGCGAGCCCGGGGGCGCGGTTCTCGACTTCGCGCGCGAGCGTCTCGGCGGCGAGCCGCACGTCGGCGAACGACCGGTCGGGGGCGATCCGCACGAGGATGTGCAGCCCGCGCGATCCGCTCGTCTTGGGCCAGCCGACGAGCCCCCGATCGGCGAGGACGTCGCGCACGACGAACGCGACATCGACGATCTGCGACCAGTCGACGCCGGGCATCGGGTCGAGGTCGACGCGCAGCTCGTCCGGGTGGTCGAGATCCTCCGCGCGGACGGCGTGGGGGTTGAGGTCGAGGCATCCGAGGTTGACGACCCATGCGAGGCCCGCGGCATCCCGGATCACGGCCTCTTCGGCGGACGTGCCCGATGCGTAGCGCAGGGTCGCCGTGTCGATGAAGTCCGGGTGGTTCTCGGGCACGCGCTTCTGGAAGAACGGCTCCGCAGCGATGCCCTTCACGAAGCGCTTGAGCACCATCGGCCGGCCCGCAGCTCCCCGGAGCGCGCCGTCGGCGACGGCGAGGTAGTACCGCACGAGGTCGAGCTTCGTGAGTCGCGGCTGCGGGAACACGATCTTTCCCGGACTCGAGACGCGCACTTCGCGCCCCTCGACGTCGAGGAACTCCTCGTCCTTCGAAGACGGGCTCACGTCTGCAACGCTAGCCCGGGAACGGATGCCGCGGCCACCCTCGCCTCACCCGCCGACGAGGATGCCGGTGCCGGGCTCGAGCCACGGCCGACGGGGACCCCGAGTCCGGCCCGATCCGCGGCCGACGGGGACCTCGAGTCCGGCCCGATCGGCGGCCGACAGAGTGAAGGCCGCCTCCCGTGGGGGAGACGGCCTTCACTCGGGGCTCGAGTCAGAGAACGAGCACGAGCCCGGGGCCCTTCGACCCGGCGACGGTCGCCGAGCCGTCGAACGAGATGCTCAGCACCTTGATGCCGCGACTCGTGAAGGGGGCGATCGCGATGCTCGCGGAGCCGTTCTTCAGCGTCCCGGTCCCGATGACCTTGCCGTCGTAGGAGATGGAGACGGCCCCCTCGACGGGTACGCCGCCGTTCGCGATCGCGAGGACTGCCACCTTCGACGCCTTGCCCTTCGCCACGAGCAGGGTCGTGCTGAGGCCGCCGATCGACGACGACGCCTTGTTCACGACGAGGTCGATCGTCGTCGAGCCGGCGCCGACGGCCGCCGATCCGCCGTACGAGACGGTCAGGCTGTGCGTTCCGGGCGCGAGCGCCGTGCGCCCGAGCGTCACGGTGGCCTTGCCGTTCGACAGGTTCGCCGTGCCGAGCACGGTGCCCGCGGCGTCCGCCACCGTCACGGTGCCGGCGGGCGTCGTCCCGGGCGAGGCGACCGTGACGGCGATCTTGCCGGCGGTGCCGTACTCGACCGCCTTCGCCGTCGCCGTCACGGTGGCCGCGGGCGCCGCGACCGTCACGGGGATGACGGCCGTCGTGCCGGACGGCTGCGCCGTGAAGGTCAGGAAGCCCGCGCCGACCGCGGATGCCGGGAACGTCACGTCGACCGTCGCGGAATCCGCCTCGACCGCCGCCGTGCCGACCTGGACGGCTCCGGCTCCGTCCGACGTCTTCGAGAAGGTCGCCGTGACCGACGTGTTCGCCGGGGCGCCGGCGCTGGTCAGATCGAACGACCCGACCGCGACCGACTGCGTCGCGCCGACGACGGCTGCGGGGTCGAGCCCTGTCACCGACACCGAGTGCTTGCGGAAGTCGGGGCTCACGGGCTGGTGCGCCTGGAGGTACGCGATCCACGCGTCGCGGTCGATGAGTCCGGAGTCCTTGAAGTTCGTCGCCTGCCGGAACACGTGGAAGTTGTCGCCTCCCGCGCTCGCAGGGTTCCCCGTCCCCGTGAGGAAGGTGAACGTGCCGACGCGGTAGGTCGCGGCGGGGTCGACGGGGGTGCCGTTCAGCATGATGCCCGTGACGCGGCTGCCCTCGGGAAGAGCCGGATCGAAGGTGTAGCCGAAACCGGACGAGGTGCCGAGCGCGAGGTACGAGCGCGAGGGAACGTTGCCGGCCGCGTCGCGCTGCCACTGCTGCTCGAGGAGCGTCTTCAGCTGCGCGCCCGTCATGTCGACGGTCGCGAGGTTGTTGACGAACGGCAGGATCGAGTTCGCCTCGGAGTAGAGGATGCGCCCGTCGGCGTCCGCGTCGTTCGTCGGCGTCTTCGCGTAGAGCAGCTCGTTGCGCAGCCCGCCCGGGTTGACGACCGCGATCTGCGCACCGCCGAGCTCCGGCGGAGCGAGGGTCGCGAGCACGGCGTCCGCGACGAGCGTGCCGAGCGTGGACTCCTTTGCGCGATCGTCCCGGTTCGTGCTGGAGACGGGCTGCGACCTGTCGGGGATGGCCGTCGTGACGTCGGCCGTGAGCGTGCCGACGGGCTGGTTGCCGATGACCGCGGCGTACGCGAGGGCATCCGTCACGATGTCCTGGACGGCCTGCAGGCTCGGATACTGCTGCAGGAGGACGGCATCGTCGGTCGCGACGCGCGGGACGGTCCGGACGGTCGAGGACTGCACGACGTTCGTGTCGCGGTCGACCGTGAGCGTGATCTGGCCGACGTTCGTGCCGTAGTTGCCGGTCTGCACGATCGGTCGCGTGCGGCCGGGGTCGCCGGGCACGGGCGCGTTGTAGGCGTAGGCCTGGTGCGTGTGGCCGTTGATGATCGCGGCGACCTTCGCCGAGGTGTCGTTGACGATGTGCGCGAAGACGGGGCTCGTCGCGACGTTCTCGTCGAGGGTGAGCGCTCCTGAGCCCGCGCCCTCGTGGTACGACGCCACCACGACGTCCGCTTCGCCGTTCGCGTCGTCGCCGTCGGTGAGCTGTCCGGCCACGCGGTTGACCGCCTCCACGGGATCGCCGAACGTGAGCCCGACGACGCCGCCGGGGGAGACGAGCGTCGGCGTCTCCTGCGTCACGACGCCGACGACGCCGATCGTGAGCCCGCCGGCCTCGTACAGTCCGTACTCGGGAAGGATCGGGGTCTCGGTGCCCTCGGCGTACACGTTCGCGGCGAGGTAGTCCCACTTCGCGTTGCGGGCGCCGTCCGGGCCGATGACGCGGTCGCGGAGGTCGGGCCAGCCCTTGTCGAACTCGTGATTGCCGACGGCGGACACCGGCAGCCCGAGCGCGTTGAAGACGTCGATCGTGGGCTGGTCCTCCGCGACGGACGATGCGAACTGCGACGCGCCGATGAAGTCGCCGGCCCCGACGAGGAGCGTGTTCGCACCGGAGGCGCCGTCGGCCTGCCGCAGCTGCTCGATCGTGCCGGCGAACTTCAGAGTCGTGTTGTCGATGTACCCGTGGAAGTCGTTGACCGTGAGGATGTTGAGGGTGACGGGATCGGCCGCCTGCGCGGGCACCGCCAATCCCAGAGTGGTGACGGCCGCGGCGAGCGCGACTGCGCCCGTCCGAAGCCATGAACGAGCGCGTGTCGCTGTCATCGATCCTGCCCTTGATCCGTGGTCCTGTTGGGGGGTTGCCGGACGTCGGGTCGCTCGGCGCGACATGGACGTCGCAGGCGATGCTTACCGGCCCGACGCTACCCACCCTGGGGCCGGAATGACAAGAGAACGGGCCGTGGACGGAGACGGCATATCGGGAGGCGCGCACGAACCGCGCAGGGGAATGCGGAAGGGCCGCCCCGAGACGGGACGGCCCTCGCTGCTTCTCGACGCGTCGCGTCAGTTGTTGCCGCGCGCGATCGCGATGATGCGGAGGATCTCGACGTAGAGCCAGACGACCGTGACCATGATGCCGAAGCCGCCGAGCCAGCCGTACTGCCGCGGAGCGCCGTTCTTGACGCCCTGCTGGATCTGGTCGAAGTCCTGCACGAGCGAGTACGCCGCCATGATGACGACGAAGACGCCGATGATGAGACCCCACGGGATGCCGAACAGCGGGCTCGGGGCGCTGAACAGGCCGAAGATCTGGGGCGTGCCGTCGGCGGCCGGCGGCAGCACGTTCGTCCACATCAGGATGAGGTTCAGCAGCGAGAACACGCCGTAGCCGATGAGCGCGATGAGGAACACCTTGTTGGCGCGCTTGGAGGCGCGCACCTTGCCGCTCGCGAAGAGCGCGAGGGTCACACCGACGACGGCGAGCGTCGCGAGCGTCGCCTGGACGACGATGCCCGGCCAGATGTACTCGAAGAACGCCGAGATGCCGCCGACGAAGAGCCCTTCGAAGGCCGCGTAGCCGAAGATGAGGGCGGGACGCACCTTCTTGCGCGAGCCGAAGATGACGACCATCGACATGACGAAGCCGCCGAGCATGCCGATGATCCACGGCAGGATCGTGGGCGCGCCCTCCGCGGCGACGGGGGCCATCGACCACAGCCAGCCGACGACGGCCGTGACCAGCAGCACGGCGAACAGGCCGAGGGTCTTGAGGACCGTGTCCTCGACCGTCATGCGGCCGGTCTCGATCGCGCTCGCGGGGGGAGCCGCGAAGGCGCCCTCGAGCCGAGCGTCGACCGCGGCGTCGACGCCCTGCTGCTGGGCCGTCGCGAACTGCGTGTTCTGACCGACCTGCGCGGCCTGCGAGCCGCCCGGGTAGGTCTGGACGGCGCGTTTGTCCTGGAACGCCGGGTTGTTGAATGCGGGGTTGTTGAGGGCCACTGCTCTCACACTCCAAGGTAAAGGGGGCGCAGCACCGTGCTGCTGGGTCCCAGGGTATCCGACGGCCCGCGGGGACGGGCAGCTCACGGCTGTGAGAGGCCTTTGAGCGCGGGGCGCGGCATCCCGCCCCTCGGACGCCCCCGGTAGCCTGAAGCGGTGCCGCGTCCCCGCCCGCTCGTGATCGGCCACCGGGGCGCGCCCGGCTACCGGCCCGAGCACTCGCGCTCGTCGTACGACCTCGCCCTAGCGATGGGGGCGGATGCCGTCGAGCCCGACATCGTCGTGTCGAAGGACGGCGTGCTCGTCGTGCGGCACGAGAACGAGATCGCCACGACGACGGATGTCGCGACCCGCCCCGAGTTCGCGGACCGCCGCACGACGAAGACCGTCGACGGCGCGGAGCTCGGCGGCTGGTTCACGGAGGACTTCACGTGGGACGAGCTCGCGACGCTGCGGTGCCGTGAGCGGCTGCCGCAGATCCGCGCGACGAGCGCGTCGTTCGACGACGAACAGCCGGTCCTCCGGCTGCGCGACGTGCTCGATCTCGTGCGCGAGGCGTCGCTCGAGCAGGGGCGCGAGATCGGGGTCGTGCTCGAGATCAAGCATGCGACGTACTTCGCGGGTCTCGGGTTCGACGTCGCGGGGCTCATCTCGGCCGAGCTCGACGAAGCGGGATGGGGCCGCGGCGAGCTGCCGCTCGTGTTCGAGTCGTTCGAGTCGAGCGTGCTCGCGCGCCTGAGGGAACGCGGCATCCCGGGCACGTACATCTATCTGCTCGAGGCGTCGGGCCGGCCCTTCGACCTCTTCTCGATGCAGGGGAAGGCCGCGCTGACGTACAAGCAGACGGCGCAGCCGGCAGGACTCGACAGGCTCGTCGGCTCGGTCGACGGCGTCAGCGTCGACAAGCGCATGATCCTGGCGCCTGACCGGCTCGGCCGCATGACCGGCCCGTCCGCCGTCGTCGCAGACGCGCACGCGCGCGGGCTCAGGGTCTTCACCTGGACATGCCGTCCGGAGAACACGTTCCTGGTCGGCCAGTACCGCTTGCGTGGGGGCCCCGCCGCCTTCGGCGACTACGAGCGGGAGTGGTCCGTGATCCGGGATGCCGGCGTCGACGGCGTCTTCGTCGACCATCCCGACCTCGGGGTCGCGTTCTTCCGGGAGTGACCGCGGCGTCGACGACGCCGTCTCGCGTCCCTCCGGAGCCGTCTCGCGTCCCTCCGGAGCCGGGCCGCATCCCTCCGGAGCCGAGCCGATGTCGGGCCTGCCGGTGACGGCCGTGCCGCGTTCCTGCGAGGTCGAGAGCGCACGGTGACGGCGTGTTACTCCGTGTCACGGCGTGTTGCGATTCATCGCGGCGCGTGTCGTCCCTGTCGTGCGGCCGCTTCGCGCGAGCGCGAGCATGAGAGCATGTCGACCCTCATCTCGCCCGCGGAACTGGCTGAGCTCCTCGACGGCGAGCGTCCCGTGCGCCTGCTGGATGTGCGGTGGCGTCTCGATCAGCCGGAGGGGCGGCCGGCATACCTCGACGGGCACCTCCCCGGCGCCGTCTACGTCGACCTCGACACGGAGCTCGCCGAGCGCACCGACCCGAGCCAGGGGCGGCATCCGCTGCCCTCCCGTGAGCGACTGCAGGATGCCGCGCGCCGCTGGGGCATCGATCAGGGCGACCTCGTCGTCGCGTACGACGACCTGCACTCGGTCGCGGCGGCACGCGCGTGGTGGGTCCTGACGCGTTCGGGCGTGCCCGCCCGCGTGCTCGACGGAGGGCTGCGGGGCTGGCTGACAGAGGGCCTTCCGCTCTCGGCGGGCGACGTGCAGCCGCGTCGCGGCGACGTCGAGCTCGCGGAGATCACCGAGGGGGTCGTCGGCATCGACGACGTGGGTGAGTGGCCGTGGCGCGGCATCCTGCTCGACGTGCGCGCGCCGGAGCGCTACCGCGGCGAGGGCGACTCGCTCGACCCCGTGTCGGGACACATCCCTGGCGCGGTCAACCTGCCCACGGCCGTGCATACAGCGGCCGGGAGGTTCCGCAGCCCCGAAGAGATCCGTGCGGCGTTCGCCGGGGCGGGGGTCGTCGGGACGGCTCCCGTGGCCGCGTACTGCGGATCGGGCATCGCGGCGACGCACACCGCGCTCGCGGGGTCGATCGCGGGCATCGACGTGCGGGTGTATCCGGGGTCGTGGAGCCAGTGGTCGCGCGCGCGGGGGCGTGAGGTCGCGCGGGGCGAGCATGCCGTGGGACACGTGAGCCGGCTGTGACCGAGAGGCTCATCGTCGGCGCGTCGGCGGATCGGTCCGCCTGATCGGCGCACGTCCGTCGAAGCAGCGGTTCGCGGTCGGCCGGCGTCGCCCCGTCGGCGACCTCTGCCGTGAACGAGCACCCCACGGGCGCCGCCGGCGCGACGAGCACCTTCAGAGGCGCTCCTTGCGCCCCTCAAGGAGCTGGCGGATCATCTCCGCGATGCGGACCGGTCGCTCTTCCGGCCGGCGCTTCGTCGAGTCGACCCACCGCAGCCATGCCGTGCGGTAGAACTGCGCGAGCGAGTCGAAGAAGACGGCAGCGTCCGGAGCGGCGGCGAGCGCGGCCGCGACGTCGGGCGCGAGGTCGGCTCGCTGCGGCCCCTCGGGCTCCAGCACCACCTCCACCTCGGCTCCGTCAGCCAGCGGCACCGGGCACCAGGCCGGGCCGAGAACCATCACCGGCCCGTCGTCCCGCTTCTCGACGACGCCGCGCATGCGACAGTCGGCGACGGACCCCGTCACGTGATGGCGGGGCTTGACACCCCACACCGCGTCGGGGTCGAACGGCACAGGGACCCGCGTTCGGCCCTGCCCGTCCACGCCGACCCTTGTGCGAAACGTCTGCTGCCCACCCACGGGGATCAGCCTGCCAGCATCGGCGTTCGGCGTCTGCCCCGGGTCGCCCGCCTGTCGTCGCCAGGCCGGTCGCCGGAAGGCGGGTGGCGTGCGATCGCCGCGTTGTGCGACCGGGGTCATGGCGTTCCGATCAGGCGCAGGCCGTGCCGGAGGCAGACGCGACGGCGGGAGTCGAACCCGCTCGGGGCGCGTTGAGAATCAGACGTGAAGGTCGCTGCTCGCCGGCGCGTCGCCTCGATCATTCCGTCGCCGACGACGCAAACGCTTAACGGTCGTATAGTACACAGAAATAGACATGAGGAGTATATTTCTATGTACTGAAAGCGAGAGGGCGTGCAATGGCTGAAGATCTCGACCTGCTGATGGCCGTCGAGCGAGCGCCGCTGCGAACCGCCCGTCTCAAGGACCTCGACGGGTACACCGCCCAGCCCTGGCGGGTGGTGAAACAGCTGATCGAGCGCGGCGCACTCGTCCGCCTGACACACGGCATCTACACCGCACCCCCCGACGGTCGCGACGGGCGGACCTGGAAGGCGCCGCTCGAACCCGCTGGCTTGGCCGTGGCCGCAACACGGTTCGGCCACCGCAACGTTGCGCTCACCGGACTGGGAGCAGCGCGGCATTGGGCGGCGATCCCGCGGGCGATCGGCGTCACGACGGTCGCTGTCCAAGGGCGCAACTACGTGCCGGTCACCCTCGACACTGGTGGGATCGTGCAGTTCGTGGCCCGTGAACTCGAGCGCGTGGACATCGTCATGGAGCGAACGGCCCTCGGGCAGGGGCTGGTCACTACTCCGCAGCAAACGCTGTACGACCTGCTGATGCGACCCACACAAGGGGGCATGCCGGACGAGGCGCTCGCCGCAGCCAAGAACCTGGCTGCCCGCGTCCGATTCACGGAGCTCGCGCGAGTCGTCGAAGACGTCGGCCGGGCGAACACCGCCGTGCGGGAGACGATCGAACACTTGAGGGAACGCGATGCCGGAGCAGTATGACGCCGAACCAGTTCGTGGCATCCTCGATGAAAGCGAACGACTGGCCATCGAGACCCGATTCGGAGTCGACTCCGACCAGGTCGTCCGCGATCATGTCATCTCCCACGCTCTCGCGGCCATCGCGACGATGGGACCGACGACGTCATCTTCTTCGGTGGGACCGCGCTGTCGAGGACGCACCTTCCCGGCCTTCGGCTCTCGGAAGACATCGACCTCATCGCGCTCGGTGACCGGCGCAGTGTCGCTGATCGACTCGAGTCTGCGATCTCGCGGCAGCTCCAGCGGACGCTCGGAGCAGTGAGCTTCACCCCACGTCTCGGAGACACCCGGCATCCTGAGCCGGCGGTGATGCAGGTCGCGGACACCCGGGTGCAGATCCAGCTCGTCTCCTCGAACGGGTATCCGGCCTGGCCGACGGAAGTCGTCGAGATCGAACAGCGATACAGCGACGCCGCGCCCGCACAGTTGCAGGTGCTCACGGCAGCAGCATTCGTCGCGTCGAAGTTGTCTGCCTGGAGCGACCGGGGGGCGCCACGCGACCTCTACGACCTGTGGGCAATGAGCGAGGCAGGGATGATCGACGGTGAAGCCATGGAACTCTTCGGCCGCCTGGGTCCGTACACGAGTGTGTCGAATGTGCCATTCAGGCGCATTCCATCCGATGACGAGTGGGAAGCCGCTCTCGGACACCAGGGCGTCATCCGGGTAGGTCCGCGGGATGCCGCCCGAGCGGTTCGGGATGCGCTCCGCGCTCCATAGATAGAACCGTCACGGCATCCGTGAACATCGCTCGGCCGGCGTCGATCTCGACGGCCTGAGCAGCGAAGCGCCCAAGGGATCGCGGCTCTCATTTTGACGCGACGGCGGGAGTCGAACCCGCAGCGCACCCGGGTATGAGCCGGTGCCCGGGACCGCCCGGATCGCCGCGATGAATCCACGCTAACCCCGGCATCCCATGAATGCCGTCAGCGTGACAAGAGGTTTCGCTGTGCGTCCTCGCGTGTCGGCGACGCCGCGGACGCGGTCAGGCGACCGAGGCTAGCCAGGCGCGCAGATGCTCGACCACGAACGCGTGGTCGTCGGCCTGAGGCAGGCCCGAGACGGCGACGACGCCCACGACGCCGACGCCCGCGATCGTGATGGGGAACGCGCCGCCGTGGGCCGCGTACTCGCCGGGGTCGAGCCGCGACGACGTGTCGAAGTCGCGACCCGCGGCCCGGAACCCCTGGCCGACGCCGAACGACGACCTGCCGTAGCGCCGCACGACACGGCTCTTGCGCTCGAGCCACACATCGTTGTTCGCGCTCGATCCCGCCAGGGCGGCGTGGAAGACGCGCGCCTCGCCGAGCGAGATGCCGATCACGATCGGCAGACCCGCCGTGAAGGCCGCCTCCCGCATCCGGGAGCCGAGCGCCCATGCGTCGGCGACGTCGAAGCGGGGAAGCACGAGCTCGGCCTCCTCCGCCTTGACGCGGTGAAGGACGGCTTCTGCATCGTCGGTCATGCGTCCACGGTAGCGGCCCCGCCGGCTCCCGCGACAAGCCACCGGGCAGATCCCCGGTCGAGCCCTCGTCGAATCCTGAATGCCCGCTCAGACCCCCTGACCGGGCCGCGTTTAGGCTCTTCTCATGGCGGAGGCAACACGGAGAGGCGTCGTCGCCGTCACAGCGGGAGTCGCGTTCGTGCTCGTCGGTGCCGGCGTCGGGGTGGTCGCCGGCGGCGTGCTCGGCATCCGCGCCCTTCCCGCCGTCGATACTGCGGAGGCCGCCTCGCCCTGGGCGGCACGGATCCTGCTCGCTCTCGGCATCGCCTGGATGCTCATCGGCATGCTCGCGGCACGCACTCGGCTCGTCCGCCGGCCCGGTGCGGCCGCCGCCCGCGCGAGCTGGCTCGCCTCGACCCGCCCGTGGCGGGCGCGCGAGTCGTCCCTCGGCCTCTATCGACTCGATCGCTGGCTCCTCGTGTGCGTCCCCGCAGGGCTTCTCGTCGCGACGCGGGCCGCAGAGACCTCGTTCGTGTCGTGGACGTACCTCGCGATCGTCCTCGGTGCGTGGCTCGTCTTCGCGCTTGCGCTGCGGCTGTTCATCGGCCGGCGGTCGCCGTGGCCCGTGATCGCGGCCGTCGGCGGTGCGATCGTGCTGCGCTGCGTCGTGACGCTCTTCGTCGTGTCGGCGGGAGGTCCGCGCGGCGCGTGGTTCGCGTTCTGGGTCGACCCCGCGGGCCGGGTCGCGTACAGCGCCCTCGCCCTCGCGCTGTTCCTCTGGGTGTTCCTCGCCGCCGGCTGGGCGCTCTCCGCCCCGATCGGCCTCACGCGCGCGATCGGTGCTGTCGTCGCCTCGGCGGGCGCCGCCGTCGCGGTCCCCGCGGCCGTCATCGCGCTCGTCGGGATCGACGTCGTCCGCGTCGCCCTCCACGATCAGTTCGGCCGCTTCGGGGTCACCTCCGCCGCCGCGATCCCGGATGCCGCGGCCTGGGTCGCAGCGATCGTCGGGCTCGCGCTCGCCGCCGTCGGCGTGGCGCTCGCGATGCCGCGGCGGGTCGCGGCATCCTGAGCCTCTCGCCGGGGCGTCAGCGGCCGGCGCCCGCTGCGCGGTCGAACTCTCCCTGCCGGGTCGAGACGATGTCCTTGCCGAGCGGCATGAGCGAGATCGGCACCATCTTGAAGTCCGCGATCGCCATGGGGATGCCGATGATCGTGATGAACAGCGCGATGCCCGATGCGATGTGCGCGAGCGCGAGCCACCATCCCGCGAAGATCACCCAGACGACGTTGCCGAGGAACGATCCGACGCCCGCCGTCGGCTTCGCGACGATCGTGCGGCCGAAGGGCCACAGCACGTAGTTGGCGGTGCGGAACGACGCGATCGCCCACGGGATCGTGATGATCGGGATGCACAGCAGGATGCCGGCGGCGACGTAGCCCAGGAACAGCCAGAAGCCCGCCAGGATGAGCCAGATGATGTTCAGGAGCGTGCGCATGGGCCCATTGTGTCAACTGCGGCTGGTGCAGCGCCGAGGATTCCCGGGATTCCGGCCGCGTGACCTGAGGCGGAGGGGGGTCGCGCGGCGCCCTGCACGCCCCTAGAGTGAGCGCGATCTCCCACGACGCCGCGGGGGAGAAGGAGGCCGCATGGCCGCGCGCGTGCTGGTGCTGGGAGCCGGATTCGGCGGGCTGGAGCTCACATCGACCCTGGCCGAGGAGTTGGGCGGCGAGGTGCAGATCACGCTCGTCGACCGCACCGCGGGGTTCGTCTTCGGCTTCTCGAAGCTCGACGTCATGTTCGGCCGAGCCGACGCGGGCCACGTCGTCCATCCGTACGCCGACCTGGCCAAGCCCGGGGTGACCTTCGTCCGGGCCGAGATCACGGCGATCGATGCGACGACCAGGCGCGTCGAGACGACGGCGGGAGCCTTCCAGGCCGACTATCTCGTCGTCGCGCTCGGCGCCGACTACGACGTGCTGCGCACGCGCGGCCTCGCCGAGGCGGGGCACGAGTTCTACAGCGAACGCGGCGCCTTCGCGCTCCGCGAGACGCTCGCGGAGTTCGAGGGGGGCGACGTCGTCGTCGGCGTCACGGCGGGTCCATTCAAGTGCCCGCCCGCGCCGAGCGAGACGGCGCTCATGCTCGACGCGATGCTGCGGGAGCGCGGCATCCGGGACTCCTCCACGATCTCGCTCGTCATGCCGGTCGCCCGGCCCCTCCCGCCGTCCGAGGATGCCTCGGCCGCGCTTCTCGAGGCGTTCGCGGAGCGCGGCATCGCCTGGCATCCCGACACGGGCGTCCGCTCGCTCGACGTCGAGGAGCGCGTCGCGCGGCTCGGCGACGGCTCGGCCCTGCCCTTCGACCTCTACCTCGGCGTCCCCGTGCACCGCGTGCCCGTCGTCGTGGAGGCCGCGGGGCTGACGGTCGACGGCTGGATCCCCGTCGACCCGCGCACGCTCGAGACGCCGTGGCCCGACGTCTTCGCGGTGGGGGACTGCGCGGCCGTCGGCACACCCCGCGCGGGCGCGTTCGCCGAGAGGCAGGGTGCCGCGGCCGCCCGCATCATCGCGGCGCGCGTGCGCGGTGAGCGCACGGATGCCGCGTACGACGGCCGCGGCGTCTGCTACATCGAGTTCGGCGGCGACGAGATCGGCAGAGTCGAGGTGTCGTTCTTCGACGGCCACCCGGCGGGCGCGTTCGAGGGGCCGTCGCTCGCGCTCGCGGCGGACAAGCAGGAGTTCGGCGCCTCGCGGATCCGGCGATGGTTCGGCCGGGAATGGACGCCGGTCGGCTGACCTTCGCGTGGGGCGGGTGCCGACGCCGACCGTCGCGCGGGTGGGGCGGGTCATGACGACCGCCGATGGTGTCAGCGGTCGCGCCTAGACTCGTAGGGCTATGACCGACGCCTCCGCGGCCGCGCAGCGCGCGGCATCCGTCCCTCTCATCGTCGGCAGCGATCGCGGGCCCGGCGCCGTCGGCGCGCGCCCCGATGAAGACCTGCTCGCAGGCCTCAACCCGCCGCAGCGCGAAGCCGTCACCTACCGCGGGCGGGCGCTGCTCATCGTCGCAGGTGCGGGGTCCGGAAAGACGCGCGTCCTGACGCACCGCATCGCGTCGCTGCTGCGCAACCGCGAGGCGTGGCCCAGCCAGATCCTCGCGATCACGTTCACCAACAAGGCGGCGGGCGAGATGCGCGAGCGCGTCGAGCACCTCGTCGGCGACTCCGCCCGGGGCATGTGGATCTCGACGTTCCACTCGGCGTGCGTGCGGATCCTCCGCCGCGAGGCCGAGCAGTTCGGCTTCACGAAGTCGTTCACGATCTACGACTCGGGCGACTCGCGGGCCCTCATCAAGCGGCTCGTCAAGGAGCACGAGGCAGACGCCTTCGGTCTCACGCCCGCAGGCGTGCAGAGCCGCATCTCGAAGCTCAAGAACGAGCTGGCGGATGCCGAGTCCTACGCGCGCCAGGCCAATCCCAACGACCCCGCCGAACGCATCTTCGTCGAGCTGTTCGGCGACTACCAGCGAGCGCTGCAGCGCGCCAACGCCTTCGACTTCGACGACCTCATCGCCCAGACGGTGTACCTCTTCCGCGCGTTCCCGCACGTCGCGGACGTCTACCGGCGCCGGTTCCGCCACATCCTCGTCGACGAGTACCAGGACACCAATCACGCGCAGTACGCCCTCATCCACGAGCTGACGCGGCCGATCGCAGGAGAGGCGCGGCAGCCGTATGCCGATTCCGGAATGATGATCTTCGACGCCCCGGCGGCGGATGCGCCGGAGCCGGCATCCCTCACCGTCGTCGGCGACTCCGACCAGTCGATCTACGCGTTCCGCGGGGCCGACATCCGCAACATCACGGAGTTCGAGCGCGACTACCCCGGCGCGAAGGTCGTGCTGCTCGAGCAGAACTACCGATCGACGCAGAACATCCTGAGCGCCGCGAACGCCGTCATCGGCAACAACTTCGACCGCAAGGACAAGAAGCTGTGGACGGATGTCGGAGCCGGCGAGAAGATCGTCGGCTTCACGGGGTACTCGCAGCACGACGAGGCGCAGTTCGTCGCCGACGAGGTCGAGGCCCTCCGCCGCGGCGGCATCGACTACTCGCAGATGGCGGTCTTCTACCGCACCAACTCCCAGTCGCGCGCGCTGGAGGAGATCTTCATCCGCTCGGCCGTGCCCTACAGGATCATGGGCGGCACGAAGTTCTACGAGCGCGCCGAGATCAAGGACGCGCTCGCCTACCTCGTGGCGGTCGCGAACCCCGCAGACGAGATGGCGGTGCGCCGCATCCTGAACAGGCCGCGGCGCGGCATCGGCGACGTCACCGAGACGGCGATCGCGCGGTACGCGGCCGAGGAGGGGATCGCCTTCCGCGATGCGCTCGCGAATGCGTCCGCGCTCGGGGTGGGGCCCAGGATCCAGGCGGCCGTCGCGCAGCTCGACGCCGTGCTCGTGGAGGCGACAGAGCTCATGCTGCCGTCGTCGGGCGAGCTCGCACCCCCGTCGGCCGTCGCCGAGGGGCTCCAGCTCCTCCTCGGCAGGAGCGGGTACCTCGACGCGCTGCGGATGAGCAAGGACGCGCAGGACGAAGCGCGGCTCGAGAATCTCGACGAGCTGGTCGCCGTCGCCCGCGAGTTCGCCCGCAACAATCCCGAGGGCACCGTCATCGACTTCCTCGCCGAGGTCGCCCTCGTGTCCGACGCGGACGACCTCGAGGACTCGTCCGGATCGGTGTCGCTCATGACGCTGCACACGGCCAAGGGTCTCGAGTACGACGCCGTGTTCCTCACGGGCGTCGAGGAGGACCTCATCCCGCATCGCATCTCGGCGGGCGAGCCCGGCGGCCCGCAGGAGGAGCGGCGCCTCTTCTACGTCGGCATCACCCGCGCGCGCAAGCGCCTGTACCTCTCTCTCGCCATGACGCGCGCGCAGTTCGGCGAGGTGTCGGTCGCGATGCCGAGCAGGTTCCTGCAGGAGATCCCCGGCGACCTCGTGCACTGGCGGCAGTCGCCGGGCGACGTCAACTCCCGCGGGGGGACCCAGTCGCGCGCCCTCAACGCGCGCAGGACAGGCGGCGGATCGGGATCGGGCCGCTATGGAGACGACCTCGTGCCGCTCCCCCCGCGCGACCGGCCGGGGTCGATCGAGAAGTTCGCTAACCGCATCCCCGCGAAGGTGCGCGACAACGGCGACATGGCGCTCGCGCCCGGTGACCGCATCCGTCACGACGACTTCGGCGAAGGACGAGTGGATGCCGTGACGGGCGAGGGTGCCAAGCGCGTCGCGCACGTGCGGTTCGACACGGCCGGCCCCAAGAAGCTGCTCGTCAAGATCGCGCCGATCGAGCGGCTGTAGCGCGGGCTCAGCCGTGTCCGGACGAGCCGTCTCCGGCGCGGCGCGCCCGCACCCGCCCCGTCGCGAGCAGATGGTGGTGCGCGAGCCGGCGCAGCGCGAGGAGGATCGGCTCGTACAGGGCCGTGCCGAGCACCGCGTAGGCGATCGCGTCGTTCACCGTCATCCCTCCGACGGGTGCGACCTCGTCGGCCGCGACCCGGATCATCGGGTCTGCATAGCGGCGCACGACCTCCTCGTCCCACGGCAGGCCCGCGCTCTCGACGGCGGCGATCGCCGACTCCAGCTGAGCGACCGCGGCGAAGCGCGGCTCGAAGGCGAGCCCGAGGGCCTCGAGGGCGGCCTGCGCGCGCGGGTACGCGTCGTCCGGATCCGGAACGACGTAGGGGGGGAGCGCGCCGACGGCGCGGCCCATCGCCTGGATCGGATCGTCGAGCGGCGCGTCGACGAGGGCCAGGATGTCGCGCACGCGCGCGAGGGGCAGTCCGCGCACCTCGGCCAGCGCCGCGATGAGCCTCAGCCGTGCGACGTGCTCCTCGCCGTATTCGGCTCGTGTCGCGCTCGTCGCCTCGCCGCGAGTCAGCATTCCTTCCCGGAGGTAGAACTTGATCGTCGCGACCGGCACGGCGCTGCGCGCGGAGAGCTCTGACATCCTCATGGCGGCCCCTTGCATTGGATAGTGGCTGTATCTAGCATTGGATACTGTAACTATCCAATCACGAGGAGGCAACGCATGGACCCCGTCCTCACGATCGTGACCGGCGTCACGATCCTCACGGTCATCGGCATCATGTCGGGCGGCACGTTCCTGCTGCGCATCGCGACGAAGGGGCTGCCGTTCAATGCGCTGCAGAAGACGTTCTTCCGCGCGGGACACGCGCATGCCGGTGTGCTGGTGATCCTCGGGCTCCTCTGCATCCTGCTGCAGGCCGACGTGGGCGTGCCGGCCGAGTGGCAGCGCGCAGGCGTGGGGGTGCTCGTGAGCGCCCTTCTCATCCCGGGCGGATTCTTCCTCTCCGTCCTCGGCCCAGACCCTCAGCGGCCGAACCGCGCCATCGCGCTCTTGTGGGCCGGCGTCGTGGTGCTCGCGGCATCTCTCGTCGTCGTCGGCGTGAGCGTCATCGTCGCGGGGGCCGCGGCCCTCGCGTGAGCATCCTGCGGCACCGGGCCGCCGGGTTAGGCTCGGACGATGGCGATCTTCAAGCGCAGGCGCGACGCGAGCCCCGACGCTCCCACGGCCGAGCCGACGGAGCCCGTCGCGGCGCCTGACGAGGAGATCGCGGCGCCCGATACGACAGCGGCGGCGGCATCCGTCGGCATCTCGGTCTCATCCTTCGGCGGCTTCGGCTCGTCGGGAGCGCCCGACGGCTCGCCGCCGGCGGAGCAGACGGCCCGTCCCATCACGAACCTGGGCCCGGAGCTTGCGCCGCCCGCGACCGAGACGGTGCCGGGCCTGCGGGACAACGTGCTCCTGCGCGAAGCGCTCGCGGCACTGCCCGACGAGCCGACGAACCAGCAGCTCGCCGGCGTCGCGCGCCACCTCCTGCAGGGCCATGTGTTCCTGCGCGTGCGAGGCGACGCCCGCGCGCTCCTGTCGGAGGGCAAGGAGCTGCCGCTCGCGATCGGCACGAAGGACGATCAGCACTACGTCTTCGTCTACTCCAGCGGAGCGGCGCTCAACGCGAGCGTGCAGCACGACGGCGCGACCGACACATCGGCGATGGGCCAGCCCGTTCTCACGGTGCTGCGGTACGTGCTCGCGGGCCCCTACGCGGGCATCATGGTCGACCCCGCCTCGGGCTCCGCTCGCGCCGTCTACACGCGCGCCCTCATCGAGCGCATGGTCGCGGAGGCCGATCCCGAGCTCGAGATCAAGACCATCCTGTCGGAGGAGCGCACGCCCGAGACCGCGGCGCGCGTCGCCGACGCGCTGACGCGTGCGCGGTTCTGGCTCGCCGCCAACACGGCCCCCGGCGGAGGCTTCGGCATCGCCGAGGCGCGCTCGCCCGAGGGAGAGCGGCTCATCGAGCTGTACTCGCATCCCATCGAGATCGTCGCGATGGGCAGGGGCGACCAGCCGGCTCCCATGACGGCGGCACAGCTCGCAGCGGCGCTGCGCTCTGACGAGGGCATCGCGGGGGTCATCGTGGATGCCGCGGGCCCGTGGATCCGGCTCACGCGCGACGACCTCGCGCCCGTCCTGAACGCGGAGTGATCGCCCGCCGGTCCGCCTCGGGCCCACCTGTCGCGCGAAGCGACGCAGGGCCGACGGCATCCCCCGCCCGGTGCCGGCCGCGCACCGCACATCCCCACAGTGCAGGGAAACTGTTCAGGCGAACTGTATAAGTGCTAGAGTGAAGGCGTGCCCGACTCCACCGACCCGCTCGATCCCGACGAGGTCGCCGCGGCGCTGCGCACGACGACGGCACGGCTGAACCGCCGGCTGCGCGCCGAGGCGGGCCAGTCCGAGTACACGGCGTCGCAGGCCGCCGTCATCAAGCGCCTGATCGACGACGGGCCCGCGACGACGTCCGAGCTCGCCCGTGCCGAGAGCATGCGTCCGCAGTCGATGAGCACGACCGTCGCCTCGCTCGAGGCCGCGGGCCTCCTCGGCCGCCGCCGCGACCCCGACGACGGCCGTGCCGTGCAGCTGTTCGTGACCGACGAGGGGATGCGCGCCATCCTCGCGGGACGGGCGGCGAAGCAGGGTTGGCTCCTGCGCGCCATGGAGGACCTCGCGGATGCCGAGATCCGCACCCTCGCCGACGCCGCCGCGATCATCGACCGTCTGCTGCGGCCCGACGCATCCAGCCGCACCTGACCGGCTCCCGCCCGGCCGCCCCGGCTTAGCCGCTTCCCACCCGAAGGAGACCCCGTGACCGTCACGACCCTCGACCCCCGCACCGCGCTCGTCGTCATCGACCTGCAGAAGGGCATCGCGGGCTCCCCGCAGGCGGCCCCCGTCGTCGCGAAGGCGGCCGCGCTCGCCGACGCATTCAGGGCGCAGAGCCTTCCCGTCGTGCTCGTGAACGTGACGGGCGGCGCCCCGGGACGCACGGAGCGTCCGCGTCCGGGCGGCGAGCGGCCGGCCGACTGGGCAGAGCTGCTCTCCGAGCTCGGCGACGGCATCCGCATCACGAAGCAGACGTGGGGCGCGTTCCATGGCACGCGGCTGCACGACTCCCTGCAGGCCGAGGGCGTGACGCAGATCGTCCTCGCCGGCATCGCGACGAGCAAGGGGGTCGAGTCGACGGCCCGCGCAGCGCACGAGCACGGCTACAACGTCGCGGTGGCGACCGACGCCGTCGCCGACGCCGACCCCGACGCGCACGCCAACGCGCTCGCCCGGGTCTTCCCGGCCCTCGGCGAGACGGGCACGACGGCCGAGATCCTCGACCTGCTGGAGGCGAGCGGACGGTGACCGCCGGCGCGCCCGCGCCCGCAGGACGCCCGTTCCCCTGGACGTTCACGGCACCGCTGCTGTGGACGACGTCCCTCAACCCGGTCAACTCGTCGATCATCGCGACCTCGCTCGTCGCGATCGGCACGGCCTTCGGCGTCAGCGCGGGTCAGACGGCGCTGCTCGTGGCCGCCGTCTACGTCACGAGCGCCGTCGCCCAGCCCGCGATGGGCAAGCTCGGCGGAGCGTTCGGCCCACGGCGCGTGCTCCTCGGCGGGCTCGCCGTCCTCGTCGTGGCGGGTCTCGTGGGCGCGTTCGCGCCGTCGTTCGGCTGGCTCGTCGTCTCGCGCGCACTCGTCGGCATCGGCACGGCCGCCGGCTACCCCACGGCGATGGCGCTCATCCGGCAGCGGGCGGATGCCGCGGGCACGGGCATCCCGGGCAGCGTCCTCGGCGGCGTCTCGATCGCCGCGCAGGTGACAGCCGCCGTCGGCCTGCCGCTGGGCGGTGCGCTCATGGCGGTCTGGGGCTGGCCCGCGGCGTTCGCGATCAACATCCCGCTCGGCGTCGCCGGCGCCGCGATGGTGCTCGCGTGGATCCCGGCGGACGCCCCGCGTGCGCGCCGGTCGGCACGAGACCTCGTGCGCGAACTCGACCCCGCGGGCCTCGCACTGTTCGCCGTCGCGGTGGTGTCGCTCATCGCGGTGCTGTCCGACGTGAGGTCGCTCTCGTGGTGGCTCGTCGTCCTCTTCGCCGTGGCGATCGCGGCGCTGATCGTGTGGGAGCGCCGTGCCGCGGTTCCGTTCATCGACGTGCGGATGCTCGCCCGCAACGGCACTCTCCTGCGCACGTACATCCGGCAGGCGCTCGCGCTCCTGGCTGCGTACACGGTGCTGTACGGGTACGTGCAGTGGCTCGAGGAGGGCCGGGGGCTCGCCGCGAGCGTCAGCGGACTCGTCATGCTCCCGATGAGCGCCGTCGCCGCCGTGTGCGCCGGGGTCATCTCGCGGCGGGCGCTCATCCGCGTGCCGCTGCTCATCAGCTCCGGCGCCATGATCCTCGGCGGCGGCGCGCTCCTGCTGGTCGGCCACGACACGAGCGTCGCGGCGCTCGTCGCGCTGAGCCTGATGTTCGGGCTCGTGCTGGGGCTCACCTCGACGAGCAACCAGGCTGCGCTGTACACGCAGACGAGCGCCGCGGGCATCGGCGTCGCATCGGGCCTCCTGCGCACGTCGAGCTATCTCGGCGCGATTCTCGCATCGGCCCTCATCGGGCTCGCGTTCCCCGCGCGCGCGACCGACGCGGGGCTCCATGCGGCGGCCTGGGCGATCGCGGGGGTGGGCGTGCTCGTGCTCCTGCTCGTCGCGCTCGACCGGCGCCTCCCGCTGCGCGGCCAGTGAGGGCGGGCACGGCGGATGCCGCGACCGCCGGAGCCCGGCTCCCGGCGTGCGTGGATGCGGGCACACCGTCGCAGACGGGGCGCTCTCGCCTGGCGCTGCTCCCGTCGCCGGTGCCCGAGCGGCCCGCGCCGGTGCGGGCATCGTGACAGGGTGCCGGATGTCGCGGCATCCCGCTACCGTCGAGGCATGGCGACGGAGCGGATCACTCTGACGGTGCCTGGGCCGCACGGCGACCGGGAGGTCGGGCTCTCGAGCCCCGGCCGTGTCATCTGGCCGGCGCTCGGGATCACGAAGCGCGAGCTCGCGGAGTATCTCATCGCCGTCGCGGGGCCCTTCCTCGCGGCCAACGGCGACAGGCCCGTCTCGCTCGAACGGTTCCCCGACGGCATCGAGGGGGAGAGGTTCTACTCGAAGAACCCGCCCAAGGGCGCGCCGGGGTTCGTCGAGGCCGTCACCGTGACGTACAACAGCGGGCGGCGGCATCCGCAGCTCGTCCTCACCGAGATCGCGGCCGCCGTCTGGGCGGCGCAGATGAACACCGTCGTGTTCCACCCCTGGGCTTCGCTCACAGCGAACACCGACAACCCCGTCGAGCTGCGGATCGATCTCGATCCCGTGCCGGGAACGGGGTTCGCCGAGGCCGCCGCCGTCGCGCCCGCCCTGCGCGAGGTGCTCGCCGAGGCAGGGCTCGAAGCCTGGATCAAGACGAGCGGGAGCCGCGGCATCCATGTCTTCTGTCCCATCGAGCCGGAGTGGGAGTTCCTCGACGTGCGGCACGCCGTCATCGCGGCCGGCCGCGAGCTCGAGCGGCGGGAGCCCTCGAAGGTCACGATGAACTGGTGGAAGGAGGAGCGAGGCGAGCGCATCTTCATCGACTTCAATCAGGCCAACCGCGACCGCACGATGGCGGGCGCCTACAGCCCCCGTGCGCTGCCGGGCGCGACGGTGTCGACGCCGATCGCGTGGGAAGAGCTGCCGGATGCCGATCCCGCCGCCTTCACGGTGCGCACGGTGCCGCAGCGGATCGCGGACTCGGGCGACCCGTGGGCGGGCTTCCTCGACAGGCCCGGGCGCATCGACACGCTCCTGGAGTGGTGGCAGCGCGACCTCGAGGACGGACTCGGCGAGCTGCCGTTCCCGCCCGAGTTCCCGAAGATGCCCGGGGAGCCGCCTCGCGTGCAGCCGAGCCGGGCGCGCAAGGTCGAGGAGTGACGGCACGGCGGTGCCGCACCATCGCGACGAGCCGAGCGCCCACGAGCTCGTATCCGATCCCACGTGTCGTCGGGGCGCGGCTACGGCTCGATGCTCAGCGCTCCGTGGGCACCTGCCACTCCCGTTCGGTCAGGATGCGCGCGACCGTGAGTCCGACCGCGAGGGCGACGACGACGAACAGCGCCTGGCCGCCGTTCTGCACGGCCGACACCGTGTCGCCGTCGATCGTCGCGACGATCGCCCGGTACGACGCCGCGCCCGGGATCATGATGAGGACGGCGGGAACCGTCAGGATGACCCGCGGCGCGCGGATGCGCGTCGACACGGCGAAGGCGCCGACCCCCACGGCGACACCCGCCGCGGCCGCGGCGACGGCCGGCATCGTGCCCGCATCGACGAGGAGGAGGCGCCCTACGTTCGCGATCGTGCCGATCGTCGCGGCCGTGCAGGCGAACCACCACGGCGTCTGGAAGAGCAGTGCGAAGCCGAGCACGCCGACGAACCCGGCGACGAGCCGCACGACCGACAGCAGCGGCTCGTAGAGCTCGGGGGGAGCCGTCGAGATGGGACTCGACTGGAACGTCGCCGCGATCGCCCATACGGCCGTGCCCGTCGCGAGCAGCACGAGACAGGCGTACACGATGCGGGCGATCCCCGCATTCAGGTCGAGGCGGGCGAGGTCCATCGCCCCCGTCACGAGAGGGAACCCGGGCACGAGGAACAGCACGGCGCTCGTGAGCGCGGCATCGTGCTGCCCCGTCGCGATCCCCCCGGCCTCCATGAGGGTGATCACCGCGAGGTAGCCGAGCAGGGCGACGACGGCTGCGAGGAAGACGACGAAGAACTCGTTGAGACGCGCACGCGCGAGCAGGATGCGCACCCACTGTCCGGCCGCGACGGCGAGGCCCACCGCGATCGCCTCCTGCCAGCCGCCGTTGTTGAGCAGCGCGAAGGCGGCACAGGCGGCGGCCGCCGCGACGACCCTGACGATGACGGGGTATCGGGGCGGCGTGCGCTCGACGCGGTCGAGCCCGGCCTGCAGCTGAGCAGTCGTGACGCCCCCGGCGACCGAGTGCGTGAGCCGCTGCAGCTGAGAGATGCGGCCCGCGTCGACGCCGGGCCGGCGGGTCTCGGCGACACGCGTGCGGTACAGCGCACCGCGCTGCGCCGTCACGACGATGTCGGTCATGCCGACACGGGAATGCAGGTCGTCGATGCCGACGGCGTGCGCGACCCGCTCCATCGAGTCGCGCACGCGGGCTGACGACGCACCGGCCCCGAGCATGAGCTGCCCGAGGCGCAGCACGGCGTCGAGCCGCGCCATGAAGTGCAGCGGCTCGAGGCGGAGCTCCGCGGTCTCGGTCGGCTCCTCCGCCCGGGGCGGGATGCCGTCGTCGTCGGACATGTGTCGATCCTGGCACCGCGGACCCGGCCGCCGGGAGGGGCGGCCTCAGATCAGCACGTCCGCGAGATCGTATGCCGACACCGTCTCGAGCTGGTCGTACGTGCACGAGCGCGCCTCGCGGTCGGGGCGCCACCGCTCGAACTGCACCGTGTGGCGGAATCGCCGGCCCTCGAGCTGGTCGTACCGCACCTCGAGCACGCGCTCGGGGCGCAGCCGCACGAACGACGTGTCCTTCGCGGCGGCCGTGAACCGCGAGCGCTCTCCTTCGCCCGTGACGGCCTCGCCGTCCTCGCCGCGCTCGACGAGCGGTGCGAGCTCGTCGACGAGCTCGAGGCGGCGCTGGGCGCTCCACGCCGAGACCGCCCCCACGTTGAACAGCTGCCCGTCGTCGCCGTAGAGCCCGACCAGGAGCGACCCGACGCCCGCTCCCGACGTGTGGACGCGGTATCCGAGCGCGACGACGTCGGCCGTGCGCGCGTGCTTGATCTTGAACATCGTGCGCTTGTTCGGCGCGTAGGGCTGGTCGAGCGGTTTCGCGACGACGCCGTCGAGGCCCGCGCCCTCGAACTCGGCGAGCCAGCGCTGCGCGAGCGCCGTGTCGTCGGTCGCGCGCGTCACGTGCAGCGGATGCGGCAACCCCGCGAAGAGCTCGACCAGCTCGGCCCGCCGTGCCGAGAACGGCTCGGCCTGGAGGCTGCGCTCGCCGCGGGCGAGGAGGTCGAACGCGATGAACATCGCCGGCGTCTGCTCGGCGAGCCGAGCGACGCGGGATGCCGCGGGGTGGATGCGCTGCGTCAGGGCCTCCCAGTCGAGCCGCTGTCCGCCGGGCTCCTGCGCGCCCGACCCCCGGCCCGCCGGGGCGCGCCCGGGCACGACGATCTCGCCGTCGACGAGGCACGGCTCGGGGAGGAGCCGCGAGAACGCCTCGACGAGCTCGGGGAAGTACCGCGTCAGCGGCTTCGCTCCGCGGCTGCCGATCTCGACCGTCTCGCCGTCCCACGACACGAGGGCGCGGAACCCGTCCCACTTCGGCTCGTACGAGAGGCCGCCGGGCACGGCATCCTGAGCCGGAACGGCGGAAACGGCCTTCGCGAGCATCGGCGCGGGGATCTCGTACATGGCTCCATCCTGCCCCGCGGGTCGGACGCCGGGGGAGCCCGGCGGCGAATCGAGCCCGCCGCCGCGCACGCACACCCCTTCCCGCCTGCTCCTCGGTCACGGCAGACTCGGAGCCGGGGCGTCCGCTCCGCAGGAGGTGACCGTGCGCGCCGTCTTCGAGTTCCTGGCCTCGCAGCCCGTGCTCCTCGTGTTCCTCCTCGTCGGCATCGGCGCCTCGGTGGGGCGCATCCGCGTGGCGGGCATCTCGCTCGGCGCCGTCGCCGTGCTGTTCGCCGCGATCGGGATCAACGCGCTGAGCGTCTCGCAGGGGGTCACCCTCGAGATCCCGGCGCCGATCGGCGACCTCGGCGTCGTCGTCTTCGCGTTCGCGACCGGGATCATCGCGGGCCCCGGGTTCTTCAACGCCCTGCGGACGTCGTACCTCATGATGCTCGCCGTCACGGGGCTGCTCGTCGTCGCTGGGGCGGCAGGCTCTTTCGTCGGCATCGGGCTCGGCATCCCACCGCTCACGATCGCGGGCACCTTCGCGGGGGCCATGACGAACACGCCGTCGCTCGCGGCGACGGGAGGCAGCGCCGAGGCGACGGTCGGCTACGCGAGCGCGTACCTGTTCGGCGTCATCGCCGCGATGGCGGCGGTCGCGCTCGCGCTGCGGCACAGCAGATCCGACACGGACGCGCCCGACCCGATCGTCGACAAGCCCGTCGCGATCGACACGGAGGCGCACCCGACGGCCGCCGATGTCACGAAGCGGCACGGCGATCGCATCGCCTTCTCCCGCGTGCGGCACGACGACGACGCGTCCGTCGAGGCCGTCGGTCCCGACACGGTGTTCGAGCCCGGCGACGTCGTCAACGTCACGGGTCCCCGTGACGAAGTGGATGCCGTCGCGATGGAGCTCGGCCACACGAGCGCCATCGACATCACGCGCGATCGGTCGGCGCTCGACTTCCGCAGGATCATCCTCTCCAATGCGAAGCTCTCGGGCCACACGATCGGCGAGCTGAACCTGCGCACCCGATTCGGGGCCAACGTTGCGCGCGTGCGCCGCGGCGACGTCGAGGTCGTCGGCACGGCCGACTTCGAGCTGCACCTCGGCGACCGCCTCCGGGTCGTCGCACCCACCGATCGCATGGCCGAGGTGACGGAGTACCTGGGCGACTCCGAGCGCGGCCTCGCCGACATCAACCCCATCGCGCTCGGACTCGGCATCGCGCTGGGTCTGCTCCTCGGCTCGATCCAGATCCCGATTCCCGGCGGCCACTTCAGCCTCGGCTACGCGGCGGGCGCCCTCGTGATCGGGCTCGTCATGGGCAGGCTCGGCCGCATCGGACCGTTCGTGACCTCGTTGCCGCACACCGCGGCGACCGTCCTCGCCGAGCTCGGGCTGCTCGTCTTCCTCGCCTTCGCGGGGACGAAGGCGGGGTCGCTCATCGTCGACGCGATCGTCTCGGGCGAGGTGGTGCGCCTTCTCCTGCTGGGCGCCGTCATGACGACGATCGTCGTGTTCGGGGTCTACCTCGTCGTGCGGCACGTCTTCCGGCTCGGCGGGACGCGGCTGTCGGGAGTGGTCGGCGGCGCGCAGACGAACCCCGCGATCCTGGGCTTCGCCAACAGCCGCACGGGCTACGACGTGCGCGTCGCGCTCGGGTACACCCTCGTCTATCCCGCCGCGATGGTCGTGAAGATCCTCATCGCTCAAGTGCTCGTGGGGCTCTGACCACAGCGCGTCGCGTCAGACGAAGGCGCTCATCCCAGTGATGTCGCGTCCGATGAGCAGGGCCTGCACGCTCTCGGTGCCCTCGTACGTGTGGATCGCCTCGATGTCGGTCAGGTGCTGCATGACGCGGTTCTCCAGCAGGATGCCGTTCCCGCCCAGCAGGTCTCGGGCGGTCGACGCGATACGGCGCGCGGCGCGCGTGTTGTGGTACTTCGCGAGGGACGCCTGCGTCGGGCGCAGCCTGCCCGCCGTCTCGAGGTCGGCCATCCAGCGGCAGTAGAGCTGCATCGCCGTGAGGTCTTCGAGCATCCGAGTCAGCCGCTCCTGCACCATCTGGAACTTCGCGAGCGGCTTGCCGAACTGCACGCGCTGCTGCGCGTACGCGAGTGCCGCCTCGTAGCAGGCGGTCGCATGACCGAGCGCCGACCACGCGACGCCCGAGCGGGTCGAGTACAGGACGGTCGAGGCATCCTTGAAGCTCTTCGCGCCGGGGAGGACGGCGTCCAGCGGCACGCGGACGTCGTCGAGCGCGATGTGCGCCTGGTGGATGCCGCGCAGCGACGCCTTGCCGCGGATCGGCGTGCCCGTGTACCCGGGCGTCTCCTGCTCGACGAGGAAGCAGCGGACGGCGCCGTGCCCGGGCGCGTCCGGGTCGTCGACGCGGGCCCACACGAATGCGATGCCGCCGGATGCGCCGTTGCCGATCCACTTCTTCGTGCCGCGGATGACCCACGCCTCGCCGTCGTGGCGTGCGACCGTCTCGAGCGACACGGAGTCGGAGCCGTGGTCGGGCTCGGTCAGAGCGAACGAGCCGAGCACCTCGCCGCTCGCGAGAGGCTTCAGCCACCGCTCCTGCTGCTCGGGGCTGCCGAACAGGGTGAGCGTGCGCAGGGCGAGCCCGCCCTGGACCGCGAGCACCGTGCCGAGAGACCCGTCGCCGCGCGAGATCTCCATGTTGACGAGCCCCGCCGCGAGCGGCGACATGCGGGTCAGGTCGGGGTGCACGATGCCGTCGACGACGAGGTCGCGCTCGCCCATGAGCCTCGCGATCTCGATCGGGTACTCGGCCCTGTCCCACGCCTCGACCATGCGGTCGCCGACCTCGTCGATGTACGCCTGCGCCCGCTCCCAGTGGGCTCGGTCGTCGGCGGAGACGTCGGCGAACACGGCGTAGTAGTCGGTGCCGAGGCGCCGAGTGACGTCGTACGAGGCCACACTCTCGCCGGGGAGGGTTTCGGGGGTGCTCATGCGTGCTCCTGGATGCCGCGGCCGCGCGCCGCGGCCATCACCAGGGTAGTTCTCGGCATCCAGTATCGCCAAGTACGGTACTCAGTCTCACATCCTTGGCAACGTCTCGTCGCTGGCCGTGCGGGTGGGATGGCATGGATGTCGGGCGAGTTGCCACCTTCTTGCCTGAGATGAGAGGCTCACCCGTCCTCGACCTCGAAGCCGCGGGGCGACGATCTGTGAGCCGTCATGCATGCAGACGCGACCAGGCGAGGTGGGCGAGCGCGGCGGCGAGGTCACCCAGGATGGCGTCGTCGAAGAGCACGAAAGGAGAGTGGTTGAACGCGACGGCGGATGAGTCGAGGCCGGGCGGAGAGCACTGCACCATGAGGAACGTTCCGGCGACCTCCTGCAGCACGAAGGCGAAGTCCTCCGAGCCCATCGCAGGTCGTTCGGCGAGCTGAACGCGCTCCTCGCCGAGGAGACTCCGCAGCGTGTCGACCGAACGCTCCGTCTCGAATCGGTCGTTCACCGTGACCGGATACAGCACGTCGAAGTCGACGTCCGCGGTGCAGCCGTGGGCCGAGGCGACTCCCTCGGCGAGAGCGCGAGTGCGCTCGATCAGCTTGTCGACGGACGCCTGTGAGAGGGTGCGCACGGTCGCACGCAGGCTCGCCCGGTCAGGGATGACATTGACTGCGGTGCCCGCCTCGAGCATCGTGACGCTGACGACGACGGGATCGAACACGTCGAACGCGCGGGTGGTCATGGTCTGCAGGCCCGTCACGATCTCTGCGAGCGCTGGCACGGGGTCCGCGGCTGTGAAGGGCATGGACCCGTGACCCCCTGCGCCGCGCACGGTGACGGACAGCTCGCTCGAACCGGCCATGAGCGGGCCGCCGCGTGTCGCGAACACGCCGTACGGGCCGGGAGCGACGTGGGCGGCGAACGCGGCCACCGGGCGCGCGCCGGCGACGTCGAGCAGGCCCTCGCCCAGCATGATCGATGCGCCGTTGTAGCCCTCCTCTCCGGGCTGGAACATGAACACGACCGTCCCAGGCAGCTCATCTCGATGCGCGGCCAGCAGGTGCGCGGCACCGACGAGACCCGCCGTATGCAGGTCGTGGCCGCACGCGTGCATCGCGCCGTTGTCCGACGCGAAGTCGAGACCCGTCTGTTCGGCGACGGGCAGCCCGTCCATGTCGCCGCGCAGCAGCACGACGGGGCCGGGGAGGCCACCCCGCAGCACCGCGACGACGGAGCTGGTCGCAGTGCCGACAGTGATGTCGAGGTCGAGTCCTGCGATCGCGTCGAGCACGCGCTGCTGAGTGCGGGGCAGCTGCAACCCCACCTCCGGGTCGCGATGCAGCTCGCGCCTCAGCGACTGCAGGGCCGGGAGGAGGGCGGCGCCCTCTGCGAGGAGATCCATGATTGGCCTTTCTCCGGCGCACCGCGCCGGCGTGGAGGAGATCGGCGCACAGCGCCAGAGGATTGGCTATCCGAGCGAGGTGGTGGCGACGCCGCCCGGGAAGCGGCGGAGCGCGTCCTTCACGACACGACCGCCCTGCACGATCGCATCGATGGAGACGGGGTCCGCCAGCGCGTGGATGCCGGCGAGCGGGTCGACGGCGGTGATGACGAGGTCGGCCAGCTTGCCGGCCTCGACGGTGCCGAGGTGCTCGTCGAGACGAAGCAGGCGCGCCGCGTTGATCGTGCCGGCCTGGATGGCGGCCATCGGCGACAGGCCGAGGTCGACGAGGTGACCGAGCTCGAGGAGGTTGCGTCCGTGCGGGCAGACGGCGGCATCCGTGCCCAGCGCGACGGTGACCCCCGACTGGATCGCCCGCGCGACGTGCTCACGCGCGATCTGAGACCAGCGGACCTTCTTCTCGTAGAGGTAGCCGGGAACACGGGCGGGATCGGGCACGCGGAGCGCTGAGCTGAGCGTGGGCACGAGGACAGTGCCGTGCTCGAGCATGAGGTCGATGCCTTCGTCGTCGATCTCGTAGCCGTGCTCCACGCTGGCGACGCCTCCGCGGATCGCCTCCTTGATCCCGGCTGCGCCCTGCGCATGAGCTGCGACCGGTTGTCCTTGCCTGCGAGCGGTCTCCTCGACGATGAGGCGCACGTGTCGTTCGGGCACACCGAGATCGTGCGGCGAGTCGGACGGGCTGGAGACGCCGCCCGTCGTGCACACCTTGACGACGTCCGCGCCGGAGCGCACGAGAGCGCGCACGGCGCGCCGCACGTCGTCGTCGGAGTCGATGATCGGGCTGATCTCGGGCTCTGGGCCAGGATGGACCGACGCTCCGTTCGGGAGACGGAAGTCGGTATGCCCGCCAGTCGGCGAGAGTGCCTGGATCGCGAGATGCAGACGGGGACCGAGGATCGTCCCCGCGGCCACGGCGGCGCGGTAGCCGGCATCCAGCCCAGACAGATCGCGTGCCGTGGTGATCCCTGCCATGAGCGTCTTGCGCATCGTGGCAGCAGCATCGAGGGCGCGTTCACTGGGGAACTGCGCGAGGGTCTGGCGCGGATCCGCCTCAAGGTCGAGCGCGAGATGAACGTGTGTGTCGAAGAAGCCTGGCAGCACCGTCGCGCCGCGAAGGTCCACGATGCGTGTGTCGCGCTCCTCCGCGACGTCACCGCGCCGAGGCCCGGCCCAGGCGATCCGGTCGCCCGCGACGACGATCTCCGCGTCGTCGACCGGCGCCCCGCCGGTGCCGTCGATGAGACGGGCACCGACGAGGCGGATGCGGTCGACCGCGGCAGGGGTCAGCGGCAGTCGCGCTGTCATGCATTCGCTCCGACAGCCACGGGCTCGGCTGCGGATACGTGCTGCGTCCGCTGGAAGAGCAGCGCGACGAAGGCGAGCGCGAAGCAGACGGCGCAGATGAGCCAGACCGTGACGTACCCGCCGATGCCCGCCGCAGCCGTATCTGGGAGGACGAAGGCGGCGAGCACGACTCCGAAGGTGGCACCAGCCACCGCGCCGCCGAGCGTGCGAAGGGAGTTGTAGACCCCGGCTGCGATCCCGGTCTCGTCGGCCGGGGCGACCTCGGCGATCAGCGCGGGGAGCGCGCCCAGCAGGAGACCCGCGCCCAGGCCGCTCACGATGAACGCGATGACCACGATCGGCAGCGCCGACGAGAAGACGGCGAGCGCGAGATTGCCTGCAACGTTCAGTGCCACACCGAGGAAGAGCACGCCACGCAGCCCGAGCGGCTTCGCGAGGTACGCGAACGTGGATGCGCCGATCGCTGCGAGCAGAGCCGTGCCCGCCGTGAACAGGCTGAGGATGCCTGGGGCGAATGCGAAGCCGTAGCCCACCTTCGCCGGGTCGGCGGCAAGGAACGTCGTGATCAGGGTCTGCGTCCCGAAGAGCACCATGCCGAACAGGAACGAGGTGACGTACACGGGCCACAGTGCGCGCGAGGCGATGAGGCGGATGTTGATGGCCGGTGCGGAGTGGCGCAGCTCCCAGACCACGAAGGCGACCAGCAGCGCTGCGGCGCCGACGAGCAGCGAGATCGTGCCACCGTTGCCGAAGCCCGACGTCTGTGCGATTCTCAGCCCGAACAGCAGAGCGAGCATGAACACGGCGAGGAGGGTGAACCCGACGCCGTCGATGCGCGGGTTGGAGCGGATGGTCGACTCCGGCACCAGAGTGAACACGATGACGAGGCAGATCGCGACGATGATCGCCGGCACCAGGAGCACGACGAGCAGGCTCGGGATGGCGGTGCCGAGCACGCCGGCGGTCAGGCCGCCGATGAGCACCCCGATCGTGAGGGCCGAGACGAGCATCCCGATCGCCTTGCGCGCCGTCTCGCC
Source organism: Microbacterium ulmi (assembly GCF_011759705.1). GTDB lineage: Bacteria > Actinomycetota > Actinomycetes > Actinomycetales > Microbacteriaceae > Microbacterium > Microbacterium ulmi. Next base: position 2,212,867 of record NZ_JAAOZF010000001.1, read on the forward strand.
CTTGATGCGGTTGTGCACGAGGGCGATCTCCAACGGCAGCCACACGGCGAGCGGTCCCGTCAGCACGCGCCCGACGAGCACGAGCGGGAAGCTCGGTGCGAGCGCGACCAGAAGCGTCCCCACGAGCACGACGACGATCGCGATGCGCAGCATACGGCGATGCCCGAAGATGTCGCCGAGCTTCGCGAGGATCGGCACGCTCACGCCAGCGGCGAGGGTCTGCAGCGTCGCGAACCAGGTGATGTCGGCGTCGGTGACCGACAGTTGGTGGGCGATCGCGGCGATGAGAGGCAGATAGTAGCCCTGGAGGAAGCCGCTGGTCAGCTCGACGAAGACGAGGAAGCCGACGACGGCGCCGACCTTGACGCGAATAGGCGCCGTGAGTGTCTCTGACATGGATGGTCTTTCTTCGGACGGATCGCGAGGCGGTCCGGGTAGGGAACGGGGAGGGGTGGTTCAGGAAATGCGGGGCGGTGCCGTGGTGAGGGCGATCACGAGACCTCGCAGGTCGACCTCGGTGGTGCGTGAGGGCCGGAGTGTGCTCCGGTAGAGGACGAAGCCGGCGAGGGCGTCGAGGATGGCGTCGGCGTCCACGTCCGGAGGGAGTTCGTCCCGTCCGATGGCCCGCGCGATGATCGCGCGGCCCATCTCCCGTCGCGCGGCGAGGAATCCGTCCCTCCAGAGGTGCACGCGCACGTCCGGAGACACGGTCGCCGAGTAGGGGTTGCTGTTGCCTGCGAGGGCGCCCTGGTTCTCGGCGTTGCGCAGGCCGTGCGTGACGAGGTCGCCGACCACCGATCCGGTGTCGGGGATGTCGCCGATCACGGTCGCCCGGTTCATCGCGGCGGCGACGAGCGTGCCGCGATCGGGCCAGCGTCGGTAGATCGCGGTTTTGCCGCATCCGACGGCCGCCGCGATCCGCTCGATGCGGATGTTCGCGTAGCCGTGCTCCATCAGCTCGACGAGAGCGGCATCGAGGATCTGCCCGGTGAGCTCTTCATCTTGTGGGCGTCCGCGGGGCGCCGAGAGGGGTGCTGACATGAGGAGAGCGTATGGTCGCGTCGCCGGTATACGAAACGATACGGAGCGTTTTTACATGACCGTAACGTGACTACCAGTCCTCGCAGGAAGCGTGAGACGTGCGGGCAGGCAGGGAAGACTGCACAGGCGGCGCGGACCGGCGCGCTGCGGATGCGCCGCGCCGCACGGGGCGCGCGGCTCGCCGACGGCGGTGCTCAGCCCAATTCGCTCTTGAGCCGCCGGGCCACCTCGGCGATCGGCATCCGCCGCGGGAAGACCGCGATCGCCATGTCATCGGGAGCGGACTCGACGCCGTCGGGGTGCACGCCGAAGCGGCGCAACACGTCGTCGAGCGCGCGGCGCAGCTCGGCGACCGGGACGCGCCGCGGCCCGCGCAGGAGCCGGCGCAGCACGTGATTGTGCACGGCCGTCACGAGCGCCGAGAAGCCGACGGCGTCGAGCGGGTCCAGCCCCGGGAGCGCCTGGCGCAGGTACTCGTCGAACAGCCGCTCGTAGCGGAAGACGGTCACGATCTCGCGGTCGCGCAGCGCAGGCACCTGACGCACGACGCTGTAGCGGCGACGGGCGAGCTCGGCATCCTTCGTGAAGTGCGTGAATACCCGGACGGATGCCTCGCACACGGCGACCCACGGATTCTCGTGAGGCGTCGCGAGATACGCGCGCAGCTGGTCGAGAAGCAGCTCGTGGTCGGCGAAGACGACGTCCTCCTTGCCGCCGAACTGGCGGAAGAACGTCGAGCGCGAGACGCCGGCGGCACGAGCGATCTGCTCGACGGAGGTCTGATCGAAACCCTGCTTCGCGAACAGCTCGATCGCGGCGGCGACGACCGCGCTGCGCGCGGCGGAGGGCGAGACGGGGGCGGTCGCGGCGTCGCTCATGGCCAGAGCATAGTGGCACCACCTCCGTAAGAAGGGGGTGCGTACAGGCGTCCCAGAATGCGGTAGTAGGCTGGGGGATTGGTCGAAACTCTCTCGACATCAAGACATCGGGTTCCCCGAGTCGTCCCACCCACCGTCGCCCCAGCGAAGGAATGCAACGTGGATCTTTACGAGTACCAGGCACGCGATCTGTTCGAGAAGTACGAGGTGCCGGTGCTCCCGGGCATCGTCGCGGACACGCCCGAGGAGGCGAAGGCGGCCGCGGAGAAGCTCGGCGGCGTCGTCGTCGTCAAGGCGCAGGTCAAGACGGGCGGCCGCGGCAAGGCGGGCGGCGTCAAGGTCGCGAAGAACCCCGACGAGGCGTACGAGGCGGCGAAGGCCATCCTCGGCCTCGACATCAAGGGCCACGTCGTCAAGCGCGTCATGGTCGCCGGCGGCGCCCGCATCGCGAAGGAGTTCTACTTCTCGGTCCTGCTCGACCGAGCCAACCGCTCCTACCTGTCGCTCGCGAGCGTCGAGGGCGGCATGGAGATCGAGCAGCTGGCCGTCGAGAAGCCCGAGGCTCTCGCACGCGTCGAGGTCGACCCGCTCGTCGGCATCGACGAGGCGAAGGCGCTCGAGATCGCGAAGGCCGCGAACTTCGACGACGAGCTCGCCCCCAAAGTGGCCGACGTCTTCGTCAAGCTGTTCAAGGTCTACAAGGGCGAGGACGCGACGCTCGTCGAGGTCAACCCCCTCATCCAGTCGGAGGACGGCGAGATCATCGCCCTCGACGGCAAGGTGACGCTCGACGAGAACGCCGAGTTCCGCCACGCGTCGCACGCGCTCCTCGAGGACAAGGCCGCGGCCGACCCCCTCGAGGCGAAGGCCAAGGCGAACGACCTCAACTACGTCAAGCTCGACGGCGAGGTCGGCATCATCGGCAACGGCGCGGGTCTGGTCATGTCGACGCTCGACGTCGTCGCGTACGCGGGCGAGAGCCACGGCGGCGTCAAGCCCGCCAACTTCCTCGACATCGGCGGCGGCGCCTCGGCGGAGGTCATGGCCGCGGGACTCGACGTCATCCTCGGCGATCCGCAGGTCAAGTCGGTGTTCGTGAACGTGTTCGGCGGCATCACGGCGTGCGACGCCGTCGCGAAGGGCATCGTCGGCGCGCTCGCCGAGCTGGGCCCGACGGCGTCGAAGCCGCTCGTCGTCCGCCTCGACGGCAACCGTGTCGAGGAGGGTCGGAAGATCCTCCGCGATGCCGACCACCCGCTTGTGACGCTCGCAGCGACGATGGACGAGGGCGCCCACAAGGCCGCCGAGCTCGCCAACGCCTGAGACTGAGACTTCGGAAAAGGACTAGAGAACATGTCGATCTTCCTCAACAAGGACTCCAAGGTCATCGTCCAGGGCATCACCGGCGGCGAGGGCACGAAGCACACGGCGCTCATGCTGAAGGCGGGCACGCAGGTCGTGGGCGGCGTCAACGCGCGCAAGGCCGGCACGACGGTGCTGCACAAGGACGCCGCGGGCGCCGACATCGAGCTGCCCGTCTTCGGCTCGGTCGCCGAGGCGATCGAGAAGACGGGCGCCGACGTCTCGATCGCATTCGTCCCGGCCGCGTTCACGAAGGCCGCGATGATCGAGGCGATCGATGCCGGGATCCCGCTGCTCGTCGTCATCACGGAAGGCGTGCCGGTCGGCGACACGGCCGAGGCGTGGGCGTACGCGAAGGCGAAGGGCACGACGCGCATCATCGGCCCGAACTGCCCCGGCATCATCACGCCCGATGAGTCGCTCGTCGGCATCACGCCCGCCAACATCACGGGCAAGGGCCCCATCGGCCTCGTGTCGAAGTCGGGCACGCTGACGTACCAGATGATGTACGAGCTGCGCGACCTCGGCTTCTCGACCGCGATCGGCATCGGCGGCGACCCCATCATCGGCACGACGCACATCGACGCGCTCGCCGCGTTCGAGGCCGACCCCGAGACGAAGGCGATCGTCATGATCGGCGAGATCGGCGGCGACGCCGAGGAGCGCGCGGCCGACTTCATCAAGGCCAACGTCACCAAGCCCGTCGTCGGCTACGTCGCAGGCTTCACCGCCCCCGAGGGCAAGACGATGGGCCACGCCGGCGCGATCGTGTCGGGCTCGGCCGGCACGGCGCAGGCGAAGAAGGAGGCCCTCGAGGCCGCCGGCGTGAAGGTCGGCAAGACGCCGTCCGAGACCGCCGACCTCATGCGTGCGATCATCGAGACGCTGTAGCGAACGCTTCACTGAAGGGGTGGGATGCCGCGGCATCCCACCCCTCTTCGTGTCCCGGCGCGCAGCAGACCCCCTCCGGGCTTCCTCGCGTGACGGTTGCGCCCTCCCGCCGGATGCGGGGATAGTGTGGGCAGATGCCGCTGACCGGACAGTACAAGCCGAGCACGTCGCCGTGGGCGAGGGAGCAGGCCGAGCGCTTCGAGGAGACCGAAGGCGCCGAGGCGAACACGCTGCGCGGAAAGCCCATCATCGTCCTGACGACGGTGGGCGCGTCGACCGGCGCTCTGCGCAAGACGGCGCTCATGCGCGTCGAGCACGACGGCAGCTACGCCGTCGTCGCGTCGAAGGGCGGGTCCCCTGACGAGCCGAGGTGGGCCGCGAACATCCGCAGATCGCCGCATGTCGAGCTGCAGGACGGCGCAGACAAGCGCGACTACCTCGCACGGGAGGCCTCCGGAGACGAGCGCGCCCAGTGGTGGGCGCGCGCGGTCGAGGCGTGGCCCGACTACGAGAACTACCAGAAGAAGACCGATCGACTCATCGCCGTCTTCGTGCTCGACCCCGTCGAGTCCTGATCGGCGAGAGGCGGATCGCCTCGGGCCGAGGCATCCCCCTCTCGCGAAGACAGGCGGGAGTCACCCCAGGAGCTGCTCGATCGGACCGCGGGCGAAGTAGACCACGAAGCCGGCCGCGACGACCCACAGGAGCGGGCTGATCCGCCTGCCCTTGCCCGAGAGCGAGCGGATGACGACCCAGCTGATGAAGCCCGCGCCGATGCCGTTCGCGATCGAGTAGGTGAGCGGCATGACCGTCACGGTGAGGAAGACCGGGATGAGGGCCGACAGCTCGCTCAGGTCGATGTGGCGGATCTGCGACATCATGAGCGCACCGACGGTGACGAGGGCGGCTGCCGCGATCTCGGACGGGACGATGGACGTCAGCGGCGTGAGGAACATCGCCAGGAGGAACAGCACCCCCGTCACGAGGTTCGCCAGTCCCGTGCGCGCGCCCTCGCCGATGCCCGACGCCGACTCGATGAAGACCGTGTTCGACGACGACGAGGTCGCGCCTCCCGCGACGGCGCCGACACCCTCGACGATGAGCGCCGACCTCAGACGGGGGAAGTCGCCCTTCTCGTTCGACAGTCCGGCCTCGCGCGAGAGACCTGTCAGTGTGCCCATCGCGTCGAAGAAGTTGGTGAACAGCAGCGTGAACACGAGCATGACGGCTGCGAGCGCGCCGATGCGGGGGAACGCCCCGAAGAGGTCGAACCGCCCGACCAGGCCCAGGTCGGGCAGGCTCACCCATTGGCTCGGCAGCGACGGGACCGTGAGCCCCCAGCCCCCGGGGTTGACGGAGCCGTCGTCGGCGAACTTCGGGCCGATGTGCCAGGTCGCCTCGACGACGATCGCGACGACGGTGCCCGTGACGAGGCCGATGAGAAGGCCGCCCTTGACGCGCAGCGCCATGAGGACGCCGCACAGCAAGAGCGTCAGCACGAACAGGAGCGTCGGGACGGTCGCGATCGATCCCCCCTCGCCGAGCCCGACGGGAGGCGAGCTCGCCCCCGTCGAGGTGACGAAGCCCGCGTCGACGAAGCCGATGAAGGCGATGAACAGGCCGATGCCTACCGTGATCGCCGTCTTCAACTCGAGCGGAACCGCATCGAAGATGAGGCGCCGAAGGCCCGTCGCCGCCAGCAGCACGATCAGCAGCCCGTTGATGACGACGAGGCCCATCGCCTCGGGCCATGTCACCTGGCCCACGACCGAGACGGCGAGGAACGAGTTGATGCCCAGCCCCGCGGCGAACGCGAACGGCAGTCGCGTCACGAGCCCGAACAGGATCGTCATGACGCCCGCCGTGAGCGCCGTGACGGCGGCGACCTGCGGGAACGCGAGGTTTCCGCCTTCGACATCCGTGCCGCCCGACAGGATGATGGGGTTCAGGATGACGATGTACGCCATCGTGATGAAGGTCACGACGCCGCCGCGCACCTCCGCCCCGATGGTGGAGCCGCGCCGCGTGATCTCGAAGAAGCGGTCCAGCCCGCTGCGCGGCGCTGCTGCGGTCTCGGGCGCGGATGACGGTGCAGTTGCCATGGGAACCTCCGACCTCGACGTTATCGCACGCTCTCAGCGTTCACTCAGGAATCTCGCGGGGCCCGCGCGCGGGCGTGCCCGAACGGATGCCGACGGCTGCGTCGGTAGGGTCGACAGGGCATGCATCGCCTCATCGTCGCCTTCCTCGCCGCGTTCGACGCCGTCATCGCGGCGGCCGTCGGCGTCGCCGCGACTCTCGCACCGCTCACACTGCTGTGGATCTTCGGGTTCGGGGGAGCGGCGCCGTGGAGCCTGCTGTGGCCCGCGTCCGCGAGCGTGTGGCAGCTCGGTCACCTCGTGCCGCTGCACATCGCCCTGCCGCCCGAATACCTTGCCGCGACGGGGATCGCGCAGGACGCGGCATCCTTCGTCCTCTCGCTGGCACCTCTCGCGTTCGCAGGCTTCACGGCCATCTTCGCCGCCCGCTCGGGCGCGCGGGCCTCGCGTGCAGACGCGTGGATCACGGGCGTCGTCGTCGGCACCGTCGTGTTCGGGGTGCTCGCCGCGCTCGTCGCAGTGACGGCGCGCAACGGGCTCGCGGCCGTCTTCCTGTGGCAGGCGGTGCTGCTGCCGGTGGTCGTCTTCGCCGTACCCGCCGTCGTCGGCGCCGTCGTGACGGAGTGGCGCGAAGCGGGGGCGGGGATCGTCGCGCGCGTCCGCGACCGTGTCGAGGTCGCACCGCGCGGCTGGGGCGCGGCGCCTGCTCTCGTCGTGCGCGGCGCGGGGGTCGTGCTCGGCGGTCTCGTCGGCGCGGGAGCCCTCGTCGTCGCGATCGCGGCCGTCGCGGGCGGCGACGACGTCATCGCGCTCTTCGAAGCCGGCAACGTCGACCTCGTCGGCATCGTCGTCGTCGCGCTCGGCCAGCTCGCGTACCTGCCGACGCTCGTCGTGTGGGGCATGTCGTTCGTCGCCGGCCCGGGGTTCGCCGTCGGCGTCGGCACGTCGGTCTCGCCGTCGGGGACGCAGCTCGGCGTCGTCCCGGGCATCCCCGTGCTCGGTGCGCTGCCGGAGTCGACGTCGACGTGGCTGCTCCTGGTCGCGCTGGTCCCCGTCGCGCTCGGCGCGTTCGCGGGGTGGATCGCGCGCTCCCGGCTCGTCGCGACCGAGCCGCGCGACCACGAGCCCGCCCTCGCGCGCGCGGCCATCGCGGCCGGGATCGCGGTGGTCTCGGCGGCCGGGGCAGCGCTGCTCGCGGTCGTCGCGTCCGGCTCGATGGGGCCGGGGCGCCTGAGCGAGGCGGGGCCGCAGCCGGGACCCGTCGCCCTCGCCGTCGGCGTCGAGGTCATCGTGGGCGCGGCGATCCTGCTCCTGTCTCCGCATCGGGCTGCGCGGGCGAACCTGCGGAGCGCGGATGCCCCGGTCGACGCGTCCCCGCTCTCCCCTCCCGGACCGACCGAGCCGGCGGCCGTCCGGGGCGTGGAGCCCGGCGGCGCGGAGACCTCCCCGGCCGCGGAGCCCGCCGCCCCGCGTGCGGCGGCCGAGCGTGCCGACGCGGCCGCGGCCGTGCAGCCTGCGGTGGGGGCTGCGGATGCCGCGACCTCCGGCATCCGCACCCCCCCGCCTCCCCTCCCGCCCGTGCCGCGCGTCCCGCGGCACTCCGCCGTCCCCACGGCGGAGCCGGATGCCGACACCGCCCCCGTCGTGCTGCCCGCGGACGCCCAGGACCCGCCGGTAGACTAGGCGCGTGCTCACGGTCGCCGTCCTCATCTCCGGCACGGGGTCGAATCTGAGGGCTCTGCTCGATGCGGCGGCCGATCCGGACTTCCCCGCGCGTGTCGTCGTCGTCGGCGCAGACCGCGAGGCCGACGGTCTCGCGCACGCGGAGGACTTCGGCATCCCGAGCTTCACCGTGCCGTATGCGCACTACCCGACGCGGGAGGAGTGGGGCGAGGAGCTCGCGGCGCAGCTCGACGTGTGGCGCCCGGACCTCGTCGTCCTGAGCGGGCTCATGCGGCTGCTCCCCGTCGACGTCGTCGACGCCTGGACCCCGCGCATCGTCAACACGCACCCCGCCTACCTCCCCGAGTTCCCGGGCGCCCACGGCGTCCGCGACGCGCTCGCCGCAGGCGTCGCGCAGACGGGGGCGAGCGTCATCATCGTCGACAACGGCGTCGACACGGGCCCGATCCTCGCGCAGGAGCGCGTCCCGGTGCTCCCCGGCGACGACGAGCACTCCCTGCACGAGCGCATCAAGCCCGTCGAGCGCCGTCTTCTCATCGACGTCGTGCGCAGGATCGCGACCGGCGAGCTCGATCTCGCCGCGGCATCCGCGGCACCCTGACCTCCGCCCCGAACCCGAGGAGCCCTCCCATGGCCGGCCCGAGCCACGACCCGTCCCTGTACCGCGACCGCGATGTCGTGCCGATCCGGCGCGCCCTCGTCTCCGTCAGCGACAAGACAGACCTGCTCCGCCTCGCGCAGGCCCTCGCCGCCGCCGGAGTCGAGATCGTCTCGACGGGCGGGTCGGCGGCGCTCATCCGCGACGCCGGCATCGACGTCATCGACGTCGCCGACGTGACGGGCTTCCCCGAGTCGCTCGACGGCCGCGTCAAGACGCTGCACCCCGGCGTGCACGCGGGCCTCCTCGCCGACCTGCGACTGGAGGATCACGAGCGCCAGCTCGCCGACCTGCACATCGCTCCGTTCGAGCTCGTCGTCGTGAACCTATACCCCTTCGTCGAGACGGTCGCCTCGGGCGCCGCGGCCGACGACGTCGTCGAGCAGATCGACATCGGCGGCCCCGCCATGGTGCGCGCGTCGGCGAAGAACTTCGCGAACGTCGCGATCGTCGTCTCGCCCGACTCGTACCCCGCCGTCATCGACGCGCTCGGCGCCGGCGGCACGACGGTCGCGCAGCGCCGCGAGCTCGCGGCGCGCGCCTTCACGCACACGGCGCAGTACGACCGCGCGGTCGCGACGTGGTTCGCCGACGGCACGCTCGCGGAGGACCAGGATCTTCCGCAGCACCTCACGATCAAGGCCGAGCGCCTCTCGACGCTGCGCTACGGCGAGAACTCGCACCAGCGCGCCGCGATCTACACGCGCACGGGCGGCCACGGCATCGCGCAGGCCACGCAGCTGCAGGGCAAGGAGATGTCGTACAACAACTACGTCGACGCGGATGCCGCGCTGCGCGCCGCGTTCGACATGGTGCTGCCGGCCGTCGCGATCATCAAGCACGCGAATCCGTGCGGCATCGCGGTCACGGCGCCCAACGCGCTCGATCCGATCGCGAGTGCGCACCTGCGTGCGCACGAGTGCGACCCCGTGTCGGCGTTCGGCGGCGTCATCGCCGCGAACCGCACGGTCACGCTGAAGATGGCGGAGAACCTGCGCGACATCTTCACCGAGGTGATCGTCGCGCCCGACTTCGAGCCGGAGGCGCTCGAGGTCTTCAAGCTCAAGAAGAACCTGCGCGTCCTGGAGCTGCCCGCCGACTGGCAGCAGGAGCCGATGGACGTCCGGCTCGTCTCGGGAGGTCTGCTGCTTCAGGACGCGGACCGCTTCCCCGCCGAGATCGGCGCCGCCGCGAAGGACTGGCAGCTCGTGACGGGCGAGCGTCCGAGCGACGCGGAGATGACGAACCTCATCTTCGCGTGGAAGGCGTGCCGCGCCGTCAAGTCCAACGCGATCGTCCTGGCGAAGGGGTCGGCGACGGTCGGCATCGGCATGGGCCAGGTCAACCGCGTCGACTCGTGCCGGCTCGCAGTGGAGCGCGCGGGAGACCGGGCCGCAGGGTCGGTCGCGGCATCCGACGCGTTCTTCCCGTTCGCCGACGGGCCGCAGGTGCTGCTCGACGCCGGCATCACGGCCATCGTGCAGCCGGGGGGCTCCGTGCGCGACGCCGAGGTCATCGAGGCGGCGCAGGCCGCGGGCGTCACGATGTTCTTCACGGGGGAGCGCCACTTCTTCCACTGACGAGGACGCGAGGGATGCCGCGTCCCCGCACCGATCGCGGCCCTCGCACCGAGCACGCCCGCACCGACCGCGGCGCGGCACCGGCCGCGGCGCGGCGTTCGCGCCGCCTCGGCCGGACGGCGGCGCTCGCACGCACGTCGGTGCCCCGTGACAGGCTGGGAGCGTGCCCCGCCCCGAGACGACCCGCGACGCGGGGCGCGGCGCGTCCGTCGACCTCGTCCTGCCGCACGCCCAGCCCCTCGACACGGCGGGACTGTTCGCGTGGATGAGCGCCCGCGCGCTGCCGGGCGTCGAGACCGCGGGGCCGGCATCCTTCGCGCGCACGCTGCGTCTCGACGGCGGCCCCGCCTGGTTCTCGCTGAGCGTCGACGACTCGAGGCGCGTGCAGCTGCGGGGCCGGCTGACAGCCGCCCGCGACGTGCCCGAGCTCGTCGCGCGAGCGCGTCGCCTCTTCGACCTGGATGCCGACCCCCGCATCGTCGACGAGGCGCTGTCGCAGCATCCCGAGCTCGTCCCGAGGGTCGCGGCGTTCCCGGGGATCCGGGTCCCCGGCGCTGCAGATCCGCACGAGATGCTCATCCGGGCCATGATCGGGCAGCAGATCACGGTCGCGGCCGCGCGTAAGGCCCTGACGACGCTCGCCGACGCCCTGGGAGATCGCGTCGCGGGGTTCGACGGCGTCGACCGGCTCTTCCCGACCATGACGGCGATCGCCGAGCACGCGCACGAGGTCCTGCGCGGGCCTGCCGCACGCATCCGCGCGATCGCGGGCGCCGCCGCCGCGCTCGCCGACGGCTCGCTGACACTGACGCCGGGAGACGATCCCGCGGCGCAGAGGGCCGCGCTCCTCGCGATGCCGGGGATCGGGCCGTGGACGGCCGACTACGTGCGCATGCGCGTGCTGCCGGATCCCGACGTGCTCCTCCCGGGCGATGTCGCGGTGCGAACAGGAGCGGCGGCCGTCGGCATCCCGTCCGATCCGAGGGGGATCGCCGCGTGGGCGGTGCGCACGGCGCCGTGGCGCAGTTACCTCACGGCGCACCTGTGGCGGGCGGTTCCGCCGCGCGCGGCAGGACGCACGCGCGGTTCCCCGGCGACCGAGTTGCGTTCAGGGAACTCTCAGGCTTAGGCTGGAGGGCTGTCGCGTCGCCCCGCCGACCTCCGACATCGTCCCCGTCCCTGCACCGAGGAGGTCGCCATGTTCCAGGCCGTCGTCATCACGAAGCCCGCCGCCCTCTTCGTCGCACGCGGACGCACGACGCACGAGGGATGAGCCCGGGACGCCACTCCCGGGCGGCATAGACCCGCCCGCTCCCGCGTTCTCCCCGGCAGGGTTCCCCGTCGGCCGGCGCACGTTCGCGCGCTCTCACCCCTTCCACACTGTCGCCGCAGCGGCATCCGCACGACCCCCCAAGGACCATGACCACGTCGTCTTCCACCGAAGCACTGTCCACAGGGCGCGCCCTCCTGCGCCTGCTCCCGATAGCGAAACCCGTCATCCCCCGGCTCACGCTGGGCGCCGTCAGCGCGCTCGTCGCGAGCCTCCTGGCGCTCGCGATCCCGCTCGTGCTCGAGTCGATCATCGCCGGGCCGATCACCTCCCGCGACCCCGTGATGCTCATCTGGGGATCCGTCGCGGTCCTCGTGCTGGGCCTTCTCGAAGCGCTCATGGTGTGGGCGCGGCGCTGGTTCGTGCTCGCCCCCGCGACGAAGGTCGAATACGACCTCCGCGTCGGGTTCTACGCGCGCCTGCAGCGGCTTCCCGTCTCATTCCACGACCGGTGGCAGTCCGGGCAGCTCCTGTCGCGCATGATGCAGGACATCAGCATGCTGCGGCGCTGGCTCGCCTTCGGCATCGTCCTGCTCGTCGTCAACGTCATCACGATCGCCATCGGGTCGGTGCTGCTCTTCCGCTGGCACTGGCTCCTGGGCGCGACGTTCCTCATCGTCTCGCTTCCGCTCTGGTACGCGGGCTACCGCTTCGAGAAGACCTACGGCTCGCTCGCGCGCCGCAGCCAGGACCAGGCGGGCGACCTCGCGACCTCCGTCGAGGAGAGCGTGCACGGCATCCGGGTCCTCAAGGCCTTCGGACGCGGCAAGCACGCGCTGCAGAAGTTCACGCGCCAGGCCGAGAGCCTGCGCGAGACCGAGCTCAGCAAGGCGCGGGCGGTCGGCTGGATCTGGTTCTGGCTCGTCATCCTGCCCGACATCGCGTTCGCGCTGTGCCTCGCGGCCGGCATCGTGCTCGTGCAGCTCGGGCAGTTCGACGTGCCCGGGCTGCTCGCGTTCTTCGCGATGGCGACGGTGCTGCGGTGGCCCATGGAGTCGATCGGGTTCCTCTTCTCCTTCCTCCTCGACGCGCGGACCGCGACCGACCGCATCTTCGAGGTCTTCGACGAGGAGAACACGATCGTCGATCCGCCGGCGCCCGTCTCGATCGACCGGCCGCGCGGAGAGCTCGCGTTCGAGGGCGTCCACTTCCGGTATCAGGATGCCGCGTCCCGAGAGCGCGACCTGCTCGACGGCATCGACCTCGTGCTGCGGCCGGGCGAGACGATGGCGCTGGTCGGCCTCACGGGGTCCGGCAAGACGACGCTCACGACCCTGCCGTCGCGCCTGTACGACGTGACGGAGGGCCGCGTCACGCTCGACGGCGTCGACGTGCGCGACCTGACGGTGCACGAGCTGCGCCGCCACGTCGGCATGGCGTTCGAGGACGCGACGCTGTTCTCGCAGAGCGTCCGCGACAACGTCCTGCTCGGTCGAGAGGATCTCGAGCCGGGCAGCCCGGAGGCCGAGGCGGTGCTGAGGGAGGCGCTGCAGGTCGCGCAGGCGGGGTTCGTCGACGACCTCCCGGACGGCGTCGACACGATCATCGGCGAAGAGGGCCTTTCGCTCTCGGGCGGCCAGCGCCAGCGCCTCGCGCTCGCCCGGGCGGTCGCTGCCCGACCCGCCGTGCTCGTGCTCGACGACCCGCTCTCGGCGCTCGACGTCGACACGGAGGCCCTCGTCGAGGATGCGCTGCGCGAGGTGCTGCACGAGACGACGGCGCTCGTCGTCGCTCACCGGCCGTCGACCGTCACGCTCGCCGACCGCGTCGCGCTGCTCGAGGCGGGCCGCATCACGGCGGTCGGCACGCACTCCGAGCTGCTGCGCGAGAGCGAGCACTACCGCCACGTGATCTCGAGCCTCGAGATCGAGCAGGCCCGGCTGCGGGCACTTCGATACGAGCCGTACGGCTCCGACCAGGAACCGGAGGCGACCCTGTGAGCACCGCGACCGTCACGGGAACGAGCGGTGAAGACCGCTCCGACTACACGCGCGACGAGAGCCGCGCGATCCGCCAGCGCTCGCTGCGGCTGCTCGGCTCGCTCGTGTCGCCGCTGCGCTGGCAGCTCGTGCTCGCCGCCGTCGTGCTCGTCGTCTCGACGGCGCTGCGCGTGCTCGGGCCCGCGCTCATCGCGTACGGCATCAACACGGCGCTGCCCGCGGTCCTGGACGAGATGAACTGGATGCCGACGATCGGCGTCGTCGTCGTGTTCCTCGTCTCGGGGATCGGCGGCGCCGCCCTCATCGGGTGGTACGTCGTCGTCGCTGCGCGCCTCACGCAGGCCGTCATGCTCGACCTCCGCAAGCGCATCTTCCTGCACACGCAGCGGCTGAGCCTCGAGTTCCACGAGTCGTACACGTCCGGACGCATCATCTCGCGGCAGACGAGCGACCTCGACTCGATCCGCGAGCTGCTCGACGGCGGGCTCAACGAGCTCGTCTCCGGCGTCCTCTACGGCGCGTTCACGCTCATCGCGCTGTTCTTCCTGGACTGGCAATCCGGCGTCATCCTGCTCGTCATGGGGTTCCCGCTCTACCTGCTCATGCGGTGGTTCTACTCGCGGTCGCAGGCCGTGTACCGCGAGTCGCGGGTCGTGAGCGCGAAGGTCATCGTCAAGTTCGTCGAGACGATGACGGGCATCCGCGCCGTCAAGGCGTTCAACAAGGAGCAGCGCAACGACGACGAGTTCGGCGAGCTGTCGAGCCAGTACCGCGACGTCAACATGCGGTCGATCAAGCTGTTCGGAACCTTCGAGCCCGGACTCATGGCCGTCGCGTCCGTGACGGTCGCGCTCGTGCTGCTGTGGGGAGGGTGGCGCGTCATCGACGGCACGATCGCCGTCGGCACGCTCGCCGTCGTGCTCTACGTCCGGAACTTCTTCGCGCCGCTGCAGGAGGTCGCGTTCTTCCTGAACTCGTACCAGTCCGCGACGGCCGCGCTCGAGAAGGTGTCGGGCGTGCTCGAGGAGCAGCCGAGCGTCCCCGACCCGAGGGACCCCGTCGACCTGTGGAAGGCCCGCGGGCACATCGAGTTCCGCGACGTCACCTTCGGGTACGCCGAGGGGCGCACGATCCTGCCGCACTTCTCGCTCGACATCCCCGCGGGTCAGACCGTCGCGCTCGTCGGCACGACGGGTGCGGGCAAGTCGACGCTCGCGAAGCTCGTGTCGCGCTTCTACGACCCCTCGAGGGGCTCGGTGTCGCTCGACGGGGTCGATCTGCGGCTGCTGCACCCGAAGGACCTGCGCCGCGCGATCGTCATGGTCACGCAGGAGGCCTATCTGTTCAGCGGGACGGTCGCCGACAACATCGCCCTCGGCAAGCCCGACGCGACGCTCGACGAGATCAAGTCCGCCGCGCGGGCGGTGGGGGCGGATGCCTTCATCGAGGCGCTGCCGGACGGCTACGCGACCGACGTCAACAAGCGCGGCGGCCGCGTGTCGGCCGGACAGCGGCAGCTCATCTCGTTCGCGCGCGCGTTCCTGGCCGATCCCGCCGTGCTGATCCTCGACGAGGCGACGGCCTCGCTCGACATCCCGAGCGAGCGTCAGATCCAGGACGCCCTGCAGACGCTGCTCGCCGACCGCACGGCGATCATCATCGCGCACCGGCTGTCGACGGTCGCGATCGCCGACCGCGTGCTCGTCATGGAGCACGGCGAGATCATCGAAGACGACGCCCCCGACGAGCTCATCGGCGGCACGGGCAAGTTCGCCCAGCTGCATGCGGCGTGGCGCGAGTCGCTCGTCTGACGATCGGCTCAGGATGCCCCGGACCGCGGATCGCCGCGGGGCCGGGGCATCCGTCGTCCCGGGCTCGGGAGCGCGGCAGATCGCGCAACTCCTCCGAGTGGGGCCCTGAGGGCGACGAGGCCTCGGTGGGGGAGGGGAATCCGAAGCCCCGCCGCCGGATCTGGACGGCCCGAGCGGCCGGAGAGGTGGTGCTGCGCGCCCGCGGAGGCTTGCTAGAGGCGGATCTCCGCGATGACCTCACCGTACTCGGTCTCGCCGACGGGAGTGAAGCCGACGCGCTCGAAGAACGCCTGCGGGCCGCCCTCGCCCGCCTCGTAGATGACGTCGACGTGCTCCATGCCGCGATCGCGCGCCTCCTCGAGCAGCTTCGCGACCGCGAACCGGCCGACACCGCGGCCCTGGTCGTCCGCATCGACGTTGATGCGCCACAGCACGGAGCGGAAATAGTCCTGCGGTGCGTCGACGTCGAAGTTGGCGCTCACGAAGCCGACGACCTGGTCGTCGTCGAGCACGACCCGCTGCCACGCGGTGGCGGGATTGGCGACGGTGCCGGCGACGGCGTACGAGATGGGTGCGAGGAACTGCTCCTGGCCGGGCTTGAGCGAGAGATTGTTGACCGCCACGATCGTCGAGGCGGACAGTTCGACGAGTCTCAGTTCACCCATAGGCACAGGCTAACCGGAATCCGTGTCACGGGGCACGTCCTGGGGATGCCGTGCGGGTTACTTCTTCGTTTCCCAGCTCCTCCCACGCATCGCGAAGTATCTCGACGTCAAGATACTTTTCGCCTCCGTGCGCTAGGGTGGATGCCGACCCGAACGGAGACGACAGGTGACCGACTCGACCATCATCTACACCCACACGGACGAGGCTCCTGCGCTCGCCACCGCCTCGTTCCTGCCGATCGTGCAGGCCGTCACCGGGCAGGCCGGCATCGAGGTCGAGACGCGCGACATCTCGCTCGCGGGCCGCATCCTCGCGGCCTTCCCGCAGAGGCTCACACCCGAGCAGCAGGTGGGCGACGCGCTCGCCGAGCTCGGCGGGCTCGCGACCTTGCCCGAGGCGAACATCATCAAGCTCCCCAACATCTCGGCGTCGATCCCGCAGCTGAAGGCCGCCATCGCCGAGCTGCAGGGGCAGGGGTACGACATCCCCGACTATCCCGACGAGGCCGAGACGCTCGAGGAGAAGGACGTGCGGGCGCGCTACGACCGCATCAAGGGCTCGGCCGTCAACCCCGTGCTGCGCGAGGGCAACAGCGACCGGCGCGCCCCGCTGTCCGTCAAGAGCTACGCGCGCAAGCACCCGCACCGCAACAAGGCGTTCGCGGCGGGGTCGAAGACGCGCGTCGCGACGCTCGGCCACGACGACTTCAAGTCGAACGAGAAGTCCTACGTGTCGCCGGGCGACGACGTCCTCACGATCCAGCACGTCGCCGCCGACGGCACCGTGACTCCCCTCAAGACGGGACTGAAGGTGCTCCCGGGCGAGATCGTCGACGGCACGTTCCTCTCGGCCGCGGCGCTGGACGCGTTCCTCGCCGACACGCTCGCGCAGGCCGCGGCCGACGACGTGCTGTACTCGGTGCACCTCAAGGCCACGATGATGAAGGTCAGCGACCCCGTCATCTTCGGCCACGTCGTGAAGGCCTACTTCGCCGACGTCTTCGACCGCTACGGCGACAAGATCGCCGAGGAGGGCCTCACGCCCAACGACGGCCTCGGCGCGATCCTCGCGGGCCTGCCCTCCATCGATATCGGAGACGACATCGCGGCGGCGATCAGGGCCGACCTCGCACGCGGACCCCGGCTGTCGTACGTGAACTCGGATCGCGGCATCACGAACCTCCACGTCCCGTCCGACGTCATCGTCGACGCCTCGATGCCGGCGCTCATCCGCAACGGCGGCAAGCTGTGGGGCGTCGACGGCGGCGAGGACGACACGCTGGCGGTCATCCCCGACTCGTCGTACGCGGGGGTCTACCAGACCGTCATCGAGGATGTCATCGCGCACGGCCCGCTCGACCCCGCCACGATCGGCACCGTGCCGAACGTGGGCCTCATGGCTCAGGCGGCGGAGGAGTACGGAAGCCACGACAAGACCTTCGAGATCGCATCGGCCGGCCTCGTGCAGGTCGTGAACCAGGCCGGAGACGTCGTCCTCGAGCACGCCGTCCAGCCGGGCGACATCTGGCGCGCGACGCAGACGAAGGACATCGCGATCCGCGACTGGGTCAAGCTCGCCGTGACGCGTGCGCGTGCGGCGGGCGTGCCCGCCGTGTTCTGGCTCGACGCCGCGCGCTCGCACGACGCGACGCTCATCGAGAAGGTCACGACCTACCTCGCCGACCACGACACCGAGGGGCTCACGATCGAGATCCTCGCGCCCGAGGCGGCGACCCAGTACTCGCTCGACCGCCTTCGCAAGGGCGAAGACACGATCTCCGTCACGGGCAACGTGCTGCGCGACTATCTGACCGACCTCTTCCCGATCCTCGAGGTCGGCACGAGCGCCAAGATGCTCTCGATCGTGCCGCTGCTCGCGGGCGGCGGCCTCTTCGAGACGGGCGCGGGCGGATCGGCCCCCAAGCACGTGCAGCAGCTCCTCGCCGAGAACTATCTGCGTTGGGACTCGCTCGGCGAGTTCTTCGCGCTCGCGGCCTCGCTCGAGCACTTCGCCGACTTCACGGGCAACCGGAAGGCCCAGGTGCTCGCCGACACGCTGGATGCCGCGACCGGCACGTTCCTCGAGAACGACAAGTCGCCGGGCCGCGCGCTCGGCACGATCGACAACCGCGGCAGCCACTTCTACCTCGCGCTGTACTGGGCCCAGGAGCTCGCGACGCAGGAGGGCGACCCCGAGCTGGCCGCCGTCTTCGCGCCGGTCGCCGAGGCTCTCGCGGCCCATGAGCAGGAGATCGTCGCCGAGCTGATCGCCGTGCAGGGCTCGCCCGCCGGGATCGGCGGGTACTACCGCCCGGATGCGGGTCTCGTGGAGGCGGTCATGCGTCCGTCGGCGACGTTCAACGAGATCATCGACGCGCTGCGCTGAGTCCGGCGCTCGCGTCACGGGGAGAGGATGCCGCGGCGTCCCCCCGCGTAACGCGAGCGGCCCGCGCGGGGGCCTAGACCCGTGCCGCGACGAACTCCGTCTGCGCGAGCCACTGCACCGACTGGCCGCCCTCGTGCTCGTTGTGCGTGTACACCTCGACTCGGCGGTCGGACACCGCGTAGTGGTTGAAGGCGGCGTACACGGTCGACGGCGGGCAGATGGGGTCGTGCAGCGCGACGGAGAAGAGCGCGGGGGCCGTCGCGCGCTTGGCCATGTTGACGCCGTCGAAGTAGGAGAGGGTCTCGAACACCCGCTCATCGGCGCCGCGGTGCACCGACAGGTAGGTCACGACCTCCTGGTACGGGTGACGATCGGTCAGACCGACGGCTCGCTCGAAGTGGCACAGGAACGGCACGTCGGGCATCACGGCGACGAGTCCGTCGCACAGTGCGCCGGCGGCGAGAGCGATGCCGCCGCCCTGACTCACCCCCGTCACGGCCACACGCGACGCGTCGACGCGAGGGAGAGCGCGCACGGCGTCGACGGCGCGCACGGCATCCGTGAAGACCCGGCGGTAGTAGTACCGCTCGGGGTCGTCGATGCCGCGGGTCATGAATCCCGGGGTCGACGGGCCGGTCCCGTGCGGGTCGGGCGTGTCACCGCCGGCCCCCCAGCCCGACCCCTGGCCGCGCGTGTCCATCACGAGGTGCGCGTAGCCGGCGGACGCCCAGCCGAGCCGCTCGTGATGCAGGCCGCGCCCACCGCCGTAGCCGAGGAACTCGACGACGGCCGGAAGGGGCCCCTCGATGCCGCGCGGCAACGTGAGCCAGGCCTTCACGGGATCGCCCGCGAAGCCCGGGAAGGTCACGTCGAACGCGTCGATCGTACGGAGCGGGGATGCCGCGGCCACGGCCTCGATCTCGCCGCCCGCGGCCCGGGACTCGGAGAGCGTCGCCGTCCAGAACTCGTCGAAGTCGGCGGGTTCGCGGACGCCGGGGCGATAGGACTCGAGTTGCGTGGGAGACAGGTCGAAGCGCGGCACTCGTCAACGCTAGCCGAGCCTGCGCGCACCTCGCGTCGCGGTCGTCGAGCCGTCTTCTACTGGTGGATCCACACGTCGGCACCCTTGGGCGCCCAGTCGTAGATCTGCTTGGCACGCCACTCCGGCATGCCGACGCAGCCGTGGCTCATGCGGTTGCCGAAGTTGTTGTGCCAGTACACGCCATGGAAGGCCTGCCCGCCGTTGAAGTACATGGGCCACTTGACGTTGGGCGTCGAATACGTGCCGGTGATGTTGCCTTCGGCATCGCGGTTGTACCCGCTCATCGTCTGCACGGTCGTCTTGTAGCCGATCGTGTAATGCCCCGTGTACGTCGGGGTGTTGCCCACGCCGCTCGAGATGGGCCACGAGTCGACGACGTTGCCGTTCTCCTTGAGGTAGAGGCGCTGTTCGCTCAGGTCGACCTCGAGCAGGCGGGCGAGAGAAGTCGTCGCGAAGGCGACCTCCTTGACGGGGAGCTGGAACACGCCCGTGCCCTCGGCCAGCTGCTTCGCGTACGCGTTCGCGATCCCGGCGGTCGACTCGAGCGTACGGCCCGTCACGCCCACCGTCGGCGTGCTCAGGACCGACCCCGAGGCGTTCGTGATGACCGTCGAGTCGACGGGAGCGCGATCGACGGCGCCAGGCAGTCCGTCGACGACGGGCTGGATCTTGGAGGCGTCGGCCGTGATCTCGAACGTGCCGTGCTCGGCGGGAGACACCGTGATCCAGGATGCCGCCGTCGCACGGTCGATCGGCACGGTGCGCTCGGTGCCGACGTAGAAGCCGGCGGAGTCGAGGATCTTGTTGAGCGTCGCGACGGTCGCGTCCGCGACCGCGGTCGGCGTCTCGGGCGCGACGGGCGCCTGCACGACGTCGAACTCGACCGACGACTCGCCCGCCGCGAAGGCCCGCTGGAGGGCGGCGCGGACGGCTTCGACGTCGACCCCGATGCCCTCGACCGACGGCGTCGTCACGTACGACGCGGTCGCAGGGTCGAACGAGACGGCCGCGTCGACGGGATCCGCGTAGAGACCGGGGGCGGCCTTGCGCAGAGCCGCCGTGGCCTTGGCGGGGTCGATCGAGACGACGGCGTCGGCGGGGTCGGCGTTCCAGGCTCCGACGTTCCACATGGGATGGTCGGCGAAGGCCTCGTCGGCGAGAGAGCGGGCGTCGATCGAGGCGCTGAGGTCGGCGGCCGTGAGCTCGGCGTCGCCGCCTTCGCCGGAGAGGACGATCGTGGTCGCGGCGAAGCGCGACGCGAGCGCGTCGGCTGCCGCACCCGCCGTGAGCCCGCCGACGGGCACGCCTGCGACAGCCGTGCCGGGAGCGATGAGGATGAGCGAGGAGGCGACGAGGCCCGCCACTGCGAGTCCTGCGGGGACTCCGATCCACAGCCAGAGGCGCCGCTTCTTGGGCGCCGGCTCGGCGGGCGCCCACTCGACGGCGGGTGCGGCGGCGTCGGCGGACTCTGCGATGACAGCTGTCGTGTCGGCGTCGCCGCCCTCGGTCGACGCATCGTCGGCGCCGGGCCTGGTGGCCAGATCGGTCACGTCCTCACCCCCCGGTTTTCGGTGAACGCGTGACTCTATGGTAAGGGATGCCGTCGACGCATCGAGTGCGGGAGGTAACGGTCGTGTGACGTCGGCGCGGCGGGGAGCCGTCAGCCGGCGCAGAGGTCCTGGAACTTCTGCGTCGTCTCCTGGAACTGCTGGCCCAGTCCTGCGAGGTCGCCGACCTTCGACACGTCGCCGTCGACGAGCCCCTGCATGACCTCGGCGGTCTGGCCGAACATGTCCTGCAGCGAGGGGAGGAGCGCGGCCACCTCGTCGTTCGTGACGCGGGACGCGGCATCCTGCAGCTCGCTCGCGGCGGACTGCATCGCGTCGGCGATCGCGGCAGGGTCGCTCGTCGCGCCGCCCTGGAAGTCGTCGGCCGCGTCGGCGATCGTCTGCTGGATGATCTGGCACGCGTCGGCGACCGACTGGCCGCCGTCGCCGTCCGCGTCGGCATGGCCGGAGGAGGCGGTGCCCGGCGCTCCCGTGCACGCGGTCAGGCCCAGCAGGGCGGCGAGGACCAGCGTCGTGGCGGCGATCGTGCGGCGCATGGGAGTGCCTCCTTCGCCGTCAACCCTAGGCGATGCCGCATGCGCGGCAGCGCGCCAGGGTCTGCGGGACGACGGGATTTCGCGTGTGTAACAGTTTTGTAAACCCCCCGAGCAAATCCGTCCCGAAGGTTGCGCATCGTTTGTTCGTAAGCTCTACTAACAAACATGTCTGCAACGGAAGTGCAGCGAGGCTCTTCCACGACCGAGCCCTCGCACACCACGACGGGAGCCCCGAACGGCCGCTCGTTCGGCAACGGCCGAGCCCTGCGCCAGGGCGGGAAGGTCCTCCCCGAGCACGCTCGCGGGCACAACCGTTCGCTGCTGCTGCAGACCCTCTTCCACCAGGGAGCCATGAGCCGCGCCGACCTGTCGCGCGAGACGGGGCTCACGCGCGTCACGATCTCCGACCTCGTCGCCGAGCTCATCGCCGACGGGTTCGTCGCCGAGATCGGCGTCCGCGAGGCCTCGGGTCCCGGCAAGCCCGCGATGCTCATCGACCTCGATCGCGACGGACATCGCATCGTCGGCCTCGACCTGTCGGGCAGCGACGCCTTCCGCGGAGCGATCCTCACCCTCGACGGCACGATCGTCGTGCGCAGGGAGATCCCCGTGCCGATCGACAGCGACGTCGTCGAGGCCGTCATAGGGCTCGCGCGCGACCTCGTCGCCGAGTCGCACGCTCCCGTCCTGGGCGTCGGCGTCGGCACCCCGGGCGTCGTCGACGACCGCGGCCGCATCCTCACGGCCCCCAACCTCCACTGGGTCAGCTTCGACCTCGAGTCCGCGCTCGAGTCGGCGCTGGGCCTTCCCGTGCTCGTCGCGAACGACGCGAACGCGGCCGTGCTCGCCGAGTACACCTTCGGGGGAGCGGGCGACGACGTGCTTCTCGTCAAGGTCGGCCGCGGTGTCGGCTCGGGCCTGCTCTCGTCCGGCCAGCCCATGCGCGGTGCCCACTTCGCCGCGGGCGAGATCGGGCACGTGAGCGTCGGCACGGACGGCGGGCCCGAGTGCGTGTGCGGAAAGGTCGGATGTCTGGAGGCCTGGCTCGCCGTGCCCGCGCTGACGGCGCGGCTGGCCGCGGCATCCGGCGAGTCCTCCCGCGAGAGCATCCTGCGAGACGCGGGGGAGCGGCTCGGCATCGCGCTCGCCCCCATCGTCGGCGCGCTCGACCTGTCGGAGATCGTGCTCTCCGGCCCCACCGAACTTCTCGACGGACCACTCGCGGAAGCGACCGTCGAGACCCTCCGAGCCCGGACGCTCGCCAAGTTCCACGACGGCGTGCGGGTGCGGATGACGGGGCAAGGCCAGGACATCGTCCTGCGCGGCGCCGCCGTCATGGTCCTGTCGGGACAACTCGGGGTGTCGTAGCCGCCACCCTTCCCCCCTGGAGGGCCGCCCGGTCCCCCGGAACACCAAGAGAGAACACGAAGGAAGACACCATGAAGAAGACGCTCGGAGCCGTTGCGCTCTTCGGCGCCTCGGCGCTCGTGCTCGCCGGCTGCGCCGGCGGCAGCGGCGGCAGTTCTTCGGCGGAGCCCGAAGGCGCACAGGTCCGCGTCTGGCTGGTCGGCACCGACACGCCGCAGGAGGCGCGCGACTACCTGACGACGACGTTCGAGAAGGAGAACCCCGGCTCGAAGCTCGTCATCGAGGAGCAGACGTGGGACGGCCTGGTCGACAAGCTCACGACGAGCCTGTCGAGCTCGGACAGCCCCGACGTCGTCGAGTTCGGCAACACGCAGGCCCCCGCCTTCACGTCGGTCGGCGCGCTGCTGGACATCTCCGACCTGTACGAGGACCTCGGCGGTGACGACCTGCTGCCCGGCTTCGTCGAGGCGGGGTCGTACGACGGCAAGTTCTACGCGGCGCCGCTGTACTCGGGTGCCCGTGTCGTGTTCGCCGACCCGGCGTTCGTCAGCGAGGCGCCTGCCACGCTCGACGACTACGTCGCGAAGGCCAAGGAGCTCGCGGCCGCCAACCCCGGCAAGTCGGGCATCTACTTCGCCGGGCAGGACTGGTACAACGCCCTCCCGTTCATCTGGGAGAACGGCGGCGAGCTCGCCGTCGAGGACGGCGGCACGTGGGACGCGCAGCTGAGCTCGCCCGAGTCCGTCAAGGGCCTCCAGCAGGTGCAGGACCTCATGACGACCGCGTCGCTCGCGCCGAAGGACGGCGACAACGCCGAGCCGTGGACGCCGTACTGCGAAGGCACGTCGATCCAGTTCTCCGCACCGAACTGGGCGCTGGGCCTGGCCAGCGACTGCAAGACCGACAACCCGCCGGCCGCCCCCTTCGTCTACGCCCTCCCCGGCATCGACGGCGGCGCCGCGCAGGTCTTCGCGGGGGGCTCGAACATCGGCATCTCGGCCAAGTCGCAGCACCCCGATCTCGCGAAGAAGGCGCTGACGATCATCCTCAGCGACGGCTTCCAGACGATCTACGGCGAGAACGGCCTCATCCCGGCGAAGAAGTCGCTCGCGTCGACCCTCGGCGACACGCCTGAGGCGAAGGCGTTCACGGAGGCCGCCGGAAACGCCAAGCTGACCCCCGCATCGCCGAACTGGGCCGAGGTCGAGGCATCGCGCGTCCTCGAGGACTTCTTCGTGAAGATCGCGCAGGGCGGCGACGTCGAGTCGCTGGCCAAGGATGTCGACACCAAGATCGAGGACATCCTCAACGGCTGACCCGCGGATGGCGCCGTCGGCCTGACGGGCTGCGCGCCGATCCACCCGACGCCTCGCGCGTCGATCCGGGCCGGCGGCCGATACTCTCGCCGCCGGCCCGGTCCCATGCCTAGCATTCCCCCAGGAGAACCCATGTCCACTGCGTCCAGCGCACCGCCTCCGGCCGTCAGCGCCGTCGAGGACGAGCGCCTCGCCGGGCCGCCCGAGCAGCCCTCTCGGCCTCGCACCGCACGCGCCGGGTGGTTCACGCCCTACGCCCTTCTGACGCCGGCGCTCGTCGTCCTCGTCGTCATCACGGGCTGGCCGCTCCTGCAGCTGCTCATCATGTCGTTCCAGAAGTTCGGCCGCGCGCAGGTGTTCGGAGCGCCGCCGGAGTTCGTCGGGGTCGGGAACTACATCGACGTCCTCACCGATCCGGAGTTCTGGCAGGTCCTCGGCCGCTCGCTCGCGTTCGCCGCGGTCTGCGTCGTCTCCACGATGGCCCTCGGCATCCTCGTCGCCCTCCTCATGAAGCGACTCGGGGCGGTCTTGCGCACGCTCGTGTCGGTCGGCCTCCTGCTCGCATGGGCGATGCCGCCTCTGTCCGCCACGATCGTGTGGGGCTGGATCTTCGACACGCAGTACGGCGTGCTGAACCACGTGCTCGCGAACTGGCTCGGCCTGGACTTCGCGGGCCACTCGTGGCTCATCGAGCCGCTGAGCTTCTTCTTCGTCGCGGCCGTCATCATCGTGTGGGGCGCGATCCCGTTCGTCGCCTTCACCGTGTACGCGGGACTCACGCAGGTTCCCGACGAGGTGCTCGAGGCGGCCCAGCTCGACGGGGCCGGGGGAGTCAAGCGGTTCCGCCTCGTGGTCGTCCCGTTCATCCGGCCGATCCTGATCATCGTCACGATCCTGCAGATCATCTGGGATCTGCGGGTGTTCACGCAGATCTATGCACTGCAGTCGATCGGCGGGCTCGCCGAGCAGACCAACACCCTCGGCGTCTACATCTACCGCGTCTCGCTCGGCTCCGGCGACTTCGGAGCGGGCGGCGCGATCTCGGTCATCGTCGTGCTGCTCCTGGTGGCCATCTCGATCTTCTACGTGCGCAACACCGTCAAGGAGGACTCGCTGTGACCACGGCAGTCACCACCGCCCCGCCCGTCGCGACGCCCGCGGTCTCGGGTCGCCGCCGGCGGCCCGCCGGCCGCCGCATCGGCTCCCTCCTCGCGGGCGCCGCTGCGATCGTCGTCTTCCTCGCGTCGGTGTTCCCCGTCTACTGGATGGTCAACACCTCGTTCCAGCCCAACGGACAGGTGCGCGGCAGCCAGCTGCACTTCTGGCCGGACGACTTCACCACCGAGAACTACACGAACGTCATCTTCGAGTCGGCTCGCGCGCCCTTCCTGCCTGCGCTTGCCAACTCGCTCGCAGTGACGCTCATCACGGTCGCCGTATCGCTCGTGTTCGCCTTCCTGGCGGCCCTCGCGGTGACGCGGTTCAGGTTCCGCAGCCGCGCGGCCTTCATCATCACGATCCTGATCATCCAGATGATCCCGGCGGAGGCGATGATCATCTCGATCTTCCGCCTGATGGACGGCTGGCACCTCCTGAACACGATCGTGGGGCTTTCGGCGGTCTATGGCGCGACGGTGCTGCCGTTCACGATCTGGACGCTGCGCGGATTCGTCAACGGCGTCCCCGTCGAGCTCGAGGAGGCCGCCATGATCGACGGGCTGAGCCGGTCGAGGGCGTTCTGGCAGATCACCTTCCCGCTGCTCGCGCCCGGTCTGGTCGCGACGGGCGTCTTCGGGTTCATCCAGGCGTGGAACGAGTTCGTGTTCGCCCTCGTCCTCAACCCGCGGCCCGAGGCGATGACGCTCCCCGTGTGGCTGCGGACGTTCCTCGACCCGAACGGCGGGATCAACTGGGCCGAGCTCATGGCAGGCTCGACACTGGTCGCGATCCCCGTCGTCGTGTTCTTCCTGATCGTGCAGGGGCGCATGACGAGCGGTCTCGTGGCCGGGGCGGTCAAGGGGTGATGCGGGCGATGGACGGATCCACGCCGCGCACGGGGGGCGGACGATGAGGGTAGGCGTCGATGTCGGCGGCACGAAGGCGGAGGCCGTCGCGATCGATGCGGCCGGCAGCATCGCGGCGCGCGTCCGGCTCGCGACGGGGTGGGGTCCGGATGCCGTCGTCCGCACGATCGTGGCCGCCGTCGACGCGCTCGGCACCGACGCGGGGATCGACACGGCGTCGGTCCGCTCCGTCGGCATCGGCATCCCGGGTCAGGTCGACGCCGCGACGGGCCGTGTCACGCACGCCGTCAACCTCGGCGTCGACGCGCTCGATCTCGCCGCGGCCGTCGAGCCGGCGCTCGGGGTGCCCGTGCGCGTCGAGAACGACGTCAAGGCCGCCGCGGTGGGCGCCTACGCCCTGCACGGCGGCTCGGGTGCGATGGCGTACCTCAACATCGGGACGGGCGTCGCGGCGGGCATCGTGATCGACGGCCGGCTGTGGCGCGGAGCGCACGGCACGGCGGGCGAGGTGGGCCACGTCCCGATCGACCCGCGAGGCCCGCTGTGCCGGTGCGGCCAGCGCGGGTGCATCGAGTCGTTCGCGGGCGGCGGCGCGATCGCCCAGCGCTGGGGCCGCCCCGGCGCCCTGCCCGTGCGGGACGTGTTCGACGCCGCGGAGGCGGGCGACCCGCTCGCGCGCGAGCTTCGCGCAGGGCTCGCGGTCGGCGTCGCCGCCGCGGTCGGCGTCCTGATCCTGACGGCGGACGTCGACGTCGTCGTGCTCGGCGGCGGGCTGACGGCTCTCGGAGACCGCATGCTCGCCGACGTCACGGCGCAGCTCGCCGCGAACGCCGCGGCATCCCCTTTCCTGCGCTCGCTCCGCCTGGACGAGCGCGTCGAGCTCCTTCCGGCCGGCTCGCCGGCGGCGGCGCTCGGCGCGGCGCTCATCGGCGCCGCTCGCGATCCCGAGGAGGTCCTCACGCATGGCTGAGATCATCATCGTCCCGTCGGAGGAGGCCGCCGGCGCGCTCGTCGCCGACGAGATCGTCCGGCTCATCCGGGCACGCCCCGACGTCGTGCTGGGGCTCGCGACCGGCTCGACGCCCGTTCCCGTCTACGAGGCGCTGCGGCCGCGGCTGGAGGGCGTCGACGTGTCGCGCGTGCGCGGTTTCGCGCTCGACGAGTACGTCGGCATCGACCCGGCGCATCCCGAGTCGTACCGCTCGGTCATCGCGCGCGAGGTCGTCGAGCCGCTCGGGCTCACGCCCGGGCTGGTCCACACCCCGAACGGCTCCATGGACGGCATCGAGCACGCGGGGGAGGACTACGAGGCCGCGATCGAGGAAGCGGGCGGGATCGACCTGCAGATCCTCGGGATCGGCACGTCCGGCCACATCGGATTCAACGAGCCCGGCTCGTCGTTCGCCTCCCTCACCCGGGTGAAGACCCTGCTCGAGCAGACGCGCGAAGACAACGCGCGCTTCTTCGACTCGATCGACGACGTGCCCGTGCACTGCATCACGCAGGGTCTCGGGACGATCCTGCGCGCCCGCCACCTCGTGCTCCTCGCCTTCGGCGAAGGCAAGGCGGATGCCGTCGCCGGCGCCGTCGAGGGCCCCGTCACGTCGTCGCTGCCAGGGTCGGCGATCCAGCTGCACCCGCACGCGACGGTCGTCGTGGACGAGGCCGCGGCATCCCGGCTCGAGAACCGCGACTACTACCGGTACGCGTGGGCGAACAAGCCCGCGTGGCAGGGGCTGTAGCCGCTCTCCGGTCGTGCGCCCTCCGCGGGGTAGCCTGACGCCATGACGGATGCCGCGACCCCCGGCGGGGCTCTCAGACGAACCCTGACGGCGGGCGGCGTGCTCCTCATCGCGAGCGCCGTCGCGAGCGTCGCCGCACCGATGCTCGTGATGTCGAACGTTCCGCTCACGACGGTCGTGTACTGGGCCGGCACGATCGCGTTCTCTGCTGCGCTCGTGGTCTTCGCGTTCGGCCTCGGCCGACCGGGCAGCGTCGTGGCGCGGCAGCCCCTCGCAACAGGTGCCGCGGTGCTCCTGGCGGCGTGGCCGTTCGTCGGCCGCGCCCTGACAGCGGTGCTCCCGTACGAACAGGGGACAGCGGAGTTCTACACGGCATGGGGGTACGCGTCCGCCGCCGTCGAGATCGCGGCGGCGATCCTCGTCGTCGTGCAGATCGCGCGCGCGGGAATCGTGACGGGGCGGGTGCGCTGGGCGCCGCTGTGGGCGCTCGCGGCGGTCGTCGTCCCCCAGGTGCTCGCACAGCTGCTGGTCGTGGCGCTGCGCATCGACCTGAGCGCGACCGAGGACGACGGCGTCTTCCTCCTCATCGGCCTCGGCCAGCTCGCGACCTTGGCGGCACCGATCGTGCTCGGCATCCTCGCGCTGCTCGTGGCCGGCCGGCGCGTGACCGCGGACCTGCCGCCCGTGCAGGTCTTCCCACCAGCCGGCTGACGCGCGCGCCGACGACGAGAGGACGTCGGGCGTCGTGAACGGCCAGATCGCGAGGATGCCGAAGACCACGACGCAGGCCGACTGCGGCAGAGCGTTCGCGGCGAACGGGTCCCAGACGGCGTGATCGGCCCGACGGGGAAGAGCGCCCAGCCGATGAGCATCCCTGCGACCACGAGCGCGAGCGTCGCGGCGACGCAGGACGCGGCCGCGCCGCGTACGTCACGGCGAGGAGCCGGATCCGCCCCGCAGGGCCACGAGGAGGCAGCGCAGCGTGCCGTCGCTCGCCTCGCCCGCCACGGTGTCGCCGGCTGCGACGGCGATCGTGAGCGGCAGCACAGGAGGACCTGCTCGCGGGGCGCAGCCGCGCATCTCGACGAGCGGCCGGAGGTGCGCGGGCGCCGTCTCAGCGCCAGACGAGCGGCAGCAGCAGGTCGCGGCTGAGCGGTGCGAGCGGGGTCGTCGCATCGTCCCGTGCGATCCACAGGGCCTCGGCGATCTCCGCCGCCGGCACGACGTCGGCGGGGTCGAGGTCGACGAGGAAGGCGTCGGCGACGACGCGGTGACCCGGCTCATTGGCGGCATCCGTCGCGAACTCGCCGAGCGGGACGAGCGCCGCCTCCGGCACGCGGACGCCGATCTCCTCCGCGAGCTCGCGGATGAGCGCCTGCGCCGCCGTCTCGCCCGGCTCGGGCTTGCCGCCGGGCTGCATGAACACCGCCGTCCCGGCCTTGCGGACGACGAGGGCGCGGCCCGCGGCATCCGTCACGACCGCCGCGCTCACGCGGATCTCGGCAGTCACGACGCGAACACCTTGCCCGGGTTGAGGATGCCGAGCGGGTCGAAGACGGACTTGATCCGCCGCTGCAGCTCCCACTGGTCGTCGCCGAGCTCGTCGGCGAGCCAGCGCCGCTTGAGGACTCCGACGCCGTGCTCTCCCGTGAGTGTGCCTCCGAGGCGGAGCGCCGCCCGGAACAGCTCGTCCGCGGCCTCCCACACGACGGGCGGCACGTCGGGGCCGTCGAAGACGAAGTTGGGGTGGAGGTTTCCGTCGCCGGCGTGCGCGACCGTGGGGATGACCAGACCGAAGGCGCGCTCGACGCGGGCGATCTCGTCGAACATCGCGGGAAGGGCGCTGCGCGGGACCGAGACGTCCTCGATGAGGGTCGTCCCGAGGGTCTCCATCGCGGGGTGCATCGCCCGCCGGATCGCGAGGAGGCGCTCGCCCTCGTCGGCGTCGTGGGAAACGGCGACCGAGCCCCCGAGGCCGCGCAGAAGACCCGCGATCATCTCGGACTCGGCCGTCGAGAGCGGGCCGTCGGTCTGGATCGTGAGCTGCGCGGCGCCGGCCTGCGGCGCGTGCATGCCGAGCAGGGCATGCACGGCGGCGAGGCTCGCGGCATCCATCAGCTCCATGACGGCGGGCTGGATGCCGGACGCCGTGACGGCGGCGGACGCCGACGCCGCCGCACGCACGCCCGGGAAGACCGCGACGATCGTGCACACGTCGCCCGGGACGAGACGGCGGAGCTTGAGCGTCGCGCCGACGATGACGCCGAGGGTGCCCTCCGAGCCGACCATGAGCGATGTGAGGTCAAGCCCCGTCACGCCCTTGACGGTCCGACGGCCCAGCCGCAGGAGCCTGCCGTCGGCGAGGACGACGTCGACGCCGAGCACGGCATCCCGCACGACGCCGTACTTCGCGCACAGGAGCCCGCCGGCGCCCGTCGCGATGTTGCCGCCGACCGTCGAGATGGCGCGGCTCGCGGGATCGGGCGCCCACCACAGTCCGTGCTGCGCGAGCTCGGCGTTGAGCGCAGCGTTGAGGATGCCGGGCTCGACGACGGCGACGAGGTCGTCGGGCTCCACCTCGACGATGCGGTCCATCGCGCGCACGGAGAGGACGATCTCTCCGTCGCCGGCGTTGGCGCCGCCCGCGAGCCCCGTGCCTGCGCCGCGCGTGACGACGGGCGTGCCGGTCTCGGTCGCGATGCGCAGCGTCGCCTGCACGTCGGACACGGCCGCCGCGTGGACGATCGCGAGAGGGGTCCCGGATGCCGCATGCCCCGACTTGTCGGCACGTGCGGCCGCGAGCGAGGCGGGCGAGGTGTCGACGCGATCGCCGAGGGCGGCCCGCAGCCGCGTGACGATCTCGTCGCCGGTCACGCGAACCGTCGCCGCCCCGCGAACACCCCGGCCGTCACGGCGACGAGCCCGAAGACGAGCCCGATGACGGCCTGGCCCATGGCCCACCACGCGATCGTCGCGGACACGTAGACGAGCAGC
This sequence comes from Microbacterium ulmi, assembly GCF_011759705.1. Lineage (GTDB taxonomy): Bacteria > Actinomycetota > Actinomycetes > Actinomycetales > Microbacteriaceae > Microbacterium > Microbacterium ulmi. The sequence goes on from NZ_JAAOZF010000001.1 coordinate 2,243,781, forward strand.
TCGACGACGGCGCGGACGAACGGATGCACGGCGAACACGGCCCGCGGCGAGACGAACAGGGCCCACACGACGATCGCGACGACGGGAGCGCCGATGCCGACGACGAGGTTCCACGGGAAGGACCACGCGATGAAGCCCCAGAAGGCGAGCGTCGCGAAGGCGAACAGCTCGCACGCGAAGGCGAGGATGTCGATGCCCGACAGCGGCGCTCGGGTTCCGGGTGCGGGCGACGCGGGCTCCGCAGGCCGTTCGGGCGAGACACGGGGGAGATCGGACATGGATTCCAGTCTACGGCGCGCGCTCCGACCCGCTCCGCGGGAGAGAGCCGGTCGAACCACTCGGCTGCGGCGCGTCAGCCCCGCCTGACGTGTCAGATCCGGTCGAACCACTCGGCGATGACATCCGTCCGGTCGACGAGGTCGCCGATGCGGACGGTCGCGTCCGGGCCTGTCTCGGACGCCGTCACATAGTGCAGGCGGACCGCCGCGTTCGCGAGGAACTCGACGAGCGTGGGGCGAAGCGTCGCAGTGGCGGTGCCCGCTGCGTCGAACGTCACGCGAGCCTTGACGGCGCGCCCGAGCACGACCTCCGCCGTCGACGACGGCGCGCCGGCGAGGGTCACGTGGATGCTGAGCTCGGTCCCGATGAGCTCCCACGACGCGCTCGCTGCCGACGGCGCGCCGCTCGGGAGCGTGTCGTCCTCCTCGGTCGGGTTCGTGGGGTCGGTCGGGTCGGTCGGCGTCCCGGGGTCGGTTGGATCGCTGGGGTCGGTCGGGTCGGTCGGCGTCCCGGGGTCGGTTGGATCGCTCGGGTCGGTCGGGTCGGTGGGCGTGCCGGGGTCCGTAGGATCCGTCGGGTCGGTGGGCGTGCCGGGGTCGGTCGGGCCGGTCGGTGTGCCCGGGCCGGTCGGCGTGCCCGGGTCGGTGGGCGTGCCCGGGTCGGTGGGCGTGCCGGGGTCGGTCGGGTCGGTCGGCGTGCCCGGGTCGGTCGGCGTGCCCGGCTCGGACGGGTTCGCAGGCGCCGTCGGACTCGTGGGGTCCGCCGCCCCGGGAACCTCCGCCCCCGGGTCGTCCGCCCGCGGTGCGGGCGAGTCGTCCGCCGCGGGCGGGGCGATGGGCGTCGCGTCCGCCGGCGGCGGCGTGGGAAGGTCGCTCGGAAGGGGCGACGGGGTGGCGGCATCCGTCGTCGCGGGCGCGGGAAGGACGCCGGCACCGCCCGGAACGCTCGCCTCCGCGACCGTCGCGGGCGGGCTGAAGGCGGGGATCACGACCGCCGCGGCGACCACGGCCCCCACGAGCACGACGCCTGCTGCGACGAGTCCGATCATCGCGCCCGCTCCCGTGAGGATGCCGCCCCCGGCGGCCGCGGCCGCTGCACCCGCGCCGGCGGCGGCCGCACCGGCGGCCGATCCCGCAGCGCCCGCGCCCCCTGCCGATCCCGCAGCGCCTGCGGCGCCGGCGGAGGAGCCCGTGCCACCGGCGGACGACAGGGCCGGCGCTGCGCCCGACGAGCCGATCGCTCCCGCGAGCGTCGCGCCGCCGTCGCCCGGGAAGACCGTGACGGCACCCTGCAGGACGGTGGACGGCATGGCGGCCAGTGCGACGAGCGGCGCGCCGCCGCCCTGCAGCGATGCGAGGTACGCGGCGGTGCCCGCGACGCCGATGGTGAGGGGGAGCAGCACGAGCGCGAGCCGGTTCGAGACCGACCTGGCCTCCGCGGCGACGATCGCGCAGCGGGCGCACTCCGCGAGGTGCTTGTCGACCTTGCCCCGATCGCGGGGGCCGACGTTGTCTCGCGCGTATGCGCCGAGTCGTTCGATCGTCCACTGACAGGCCGAGCCGTCCTGGACGGAGCGCAGGTGCGCCTGGACCCACGCCTCGCGAAGCCCCTCGCGGGCGCGGAACGCGAGCTGCGCGACGGCGGTCGCCTTCATCCCGAGCAGCGGAGCGATCTCTGCGGGCTTCATCTGCTCGATCTCGGAGTACCACAGCACCTCCTGCCAGCGGGTCGGGAGGCTGCGGAACGCCTGCGCCGTGATGCTGCGATCGAGGGCGTCGGATGTCGCCTGCTCGGTCGTCGCCGGATCCTCGACCGTCTCGAGCTCGTCGATCGTGCTCTCCTGACGGGCGCGGCCCCATCCGGCGGCCGTGTTGCGGATGCTCGTGAAGAGGTACGCGCGGAACGACCCCGTCGGGCCGCCGCCCTTCAGGATCGACTGGTAGATGCGCGCGTACGCCTCTTGGACGAGATCGTCGGCATCGAGGCTCGACGTGATCGAGCGCGCCACGGCGATGCCCGACCGGTAGTGCCGTCGCCACAGCTCGCCGAACGCCTCGCCGTCGCCGGACCGCGTGCGCAGGACGAGATCGGCATCGGCGACATCGCCCGTGCCGGCCGGCCCGGCTTCCTGTTCGATCACTGCTGCTCCGTGGACGCGTCGATGCGGCGGCACTGTCCGCCGCCATTGAAGAGACGCGCTGACGGGGTGTTTCATTACGCGACCTGTCCATTCTCACAGGCTCGGGGCCCGTCCGCTCGGAACGCGTGCGAAGTCGACGCCGATGAGACGGCCCACGGACGAATCGCGACGACCCGCGTAATAGATCCCCCTCCTGCGCGTCTCATCAGCGAGAGACGTTGCTCGCACTCTCCGGGGGGCTGGGTGCGGGCACCGGTGGCTGGGGGTCGGACGTGAGTCCGGACGACACCGGAGGCGGGCTCGGAAGGACTTCGGGGGGAGGGACTTCCGGGCCCGCCGCTCTGGGGACGGCGAGGCCGCTGCACCCTTGGGGGATGCAGCGGCCTCTGCATGCCCGGAGAGCTCGGCGAGGCGGCGGCGCACACCGCCGGGGATCGTGTCAGCCGCCGATGCCGCCGGTCCACACTCCGCGGACGCCGAGGTCGGCAGAGAGCAGCACGGCGTCGGCGACGAATCCCGGCGCGAGCGAGCCGAGCTCGTCGCCTCGCCCGATCGCCCGTGCGGGCACGGCGGTGAGCGCGCCGACGGCGTCCCGCAGCGGCACCCCGGCGCCGACCGCGAGGCGGAGCGCGGCATCCTGAGTCAGCGTCGAGCCCGCGATCGCTCCGCCGGCCACGAGGCGCGCGACGCCCGCGTCGACGACGACCTCGAGCGCACCCAGGTCGTAGCGGCCGTCGCCGACGCCCGCGGCGGCCATCGCGTCGGTCACGAGGGCGACGCGCCCCGGCGCGGACGCGAAGGCGATGCGGACGACCTCGGGATGCAGGTGCACGCCGTCGGCGATGATCTCGATCGTGACGCGCGGGTCGGAAGTCGCGGCCGCGACGGGACCGGGATCGCGGTGATGCAGCCCCGGCATCGCGTTGAACGCGTGGGTCAGGATCGTCGCTCCTGCATCGAAGGCGGCGACGGTCTGCGCGTAGTCGGCCGACGTGTGTCCGACGGCCGCGGCCGCGCCAGCGGCGACGATGGAGCGGACGGCGTCGAGGCCCCCCGGCAGCTCGGGGGCGATCGTGACCTGGCGCACCGTGCCGCGGCCGGCCGTCAGGAGGCGCTCGACGGCGTCGGGGGTCGGCGCGTGCAGCAGCGACTCGTCGTGCGCTCCCTTGCGCGCGTGATCGAGGAAGGGTCCCTCGAGATGAGAGCCGAGGATGTCGGCATCCGTGTCCACGAGGTCCGCGACCATCGCGGCGCGCCGCTCGAGGGTCGCGAGGGGCGCCGTCACGAGCGACAGCACGGCGCGGGTCGTGCCGTGCGCGCGATGCGCGGCGCGCGCGGCGCGGACCGCGTCGGGGCCGTCGTCGTACGAGAAGCCCCCGCCCCCGTGCCCGTGCAGGTCGATGTACCCGGGCGTGAGGAAGGCGCCGGGGCCGGCGACGGCCACGGCATCGACGACCGCGTCCGCCGGTGAGGCGCGCCACCCGTCACCTGTCCCGGCATCCGCGACGCGTCCGTCGTCGAAGCGCACCCATGCGTCGTCGGCGACGCCGTCGGCCTCGACGAGACGCGCCGAGTGGATGACGACGCTCATTCGGCGGCCCAGGGGATCTCGTCCGACGCGTGGAAGCCGATTCCGAGGCTCGTCCAGAGCGGGCCGAGAGCCCCGACGCGCGCCCGGAACGACCCCCACGTGCGCAGGTCGCTGCGTCCCGTCGCAGGCGACCATGCCGCCTCGGCCGCCGCCGCGATGCGCGGGAACGCCATCTCGTCGATGTCGGACAGGTCGCGGACCGTCTCGGTCCACATCGGCGCCTCGACGCCCAGGATGTCGTCGTCCGAGACGCCGGGGATGACGGCCGACGGCTCCCACGCATACGCGCGCTCGACCGACGTCGGGCCGTTCGCCCACGTGAGCCCGAGGGGCGCGTCGGCCGAGTACTTCATGTCGAGATAGACCGCATCGGCGGGAGAGAGGATGAGCTGCGCCCCGTTCTCGACGAAGGCGCGGGCCGTGACGTCCATCCCGTCGGTCGGCGCGACGAAGCCCCAGTACTGGCCGATCGTGTCCGGGGCGAGGCCGGATGAGGATCCCGCCTCGTGCCATGCGACCGGTGTCTTGCCGAGGTCGGCCACGATCCGCGTCACGCGCGACATGAACAAGGCGAAGTCGTCGGGGTCGGTGCCGTGCGCCTCGTCGCCCCCGACGTGGAGGTACGGGCCCGGAGTCATTCCGGCGAGCTCGCCGAAGACGTCGGCGAGGAAGTCGTAGGTCGCCTCGTCGTGGATCTTCAGCGACGAGAAGCCGACCGCGAGACCCTGGTACGGCACCCCGGCGAGGGGGAGCTCGTCGCCGTTCGCGGCGATCTGCTCCGTGACCACGGGCGCCTCTGCGAGCCCGGGGTAGGCGAGGCCGACGGCGTGCGTGTGACCAGGGGTGTCGAACTCGGGGACGACGATCATGTGGCGCGCGGACGCATGCGCGACGATGTCGGCGTAGTCCGCCTTCGTGAAGAACCCGCCCCGATCGCCTCCGATCGCGTTGTCGGCGGTCTTCGCGGTCAGCTCGGGGCGCGAGGCGAGCTGCAGGCGCCACGCCTGGTCGTCGCTCAGATGCAGGTGCAGGGCGTTGAGCTTGAGCCCCGCCGCGCGGTCGATGTAGGCCTTGACGGTGTCGACGCCGTGGAAGTGGCGCGCGACGTCGAGCATGACCCCGCGGTACGTGAACCGCGGGGCGTCCTCGATCTCGACGGCGGGGATCGTCCAGCCGTCGCCCGTCTTCGCGATGAGCTGCCCGAGCGTCTGGACGCCGTAGAAGAGCCCGGCGGCGTCGGCCCCCGTCACGACGACGGTCCCCAGGCCCGCTCCAGGCACCGCCGGCGCGCCGCCCGGAGCCTCAGGGCGCGTGGGCGCGGCTCCATCCACCGCGATGCGGTACGACTCCGGCGCTCCACCTGTCTCGATGCGCAGGTCGATCCCCGTGCGGCCGTCGAGGGCGAGCCCCGTGCGGGCCTCGACGAGCGCGGACAGGACGGCCGCGGCATCCCGGTCTCCCGTCACGCCGGTCTCGTCCGCGAGGCGGAACGGCGCCGCCCCGGATGCCTCGATCGAGGCGGGGGCGGGCACGACGGCGGGAGGGGTCACGGTGTCTCCATTCTGGGCGGCCGGCGCGCACGCCGCGAGCGCGAGGCCGGCCGCCGTCATGAGGATCCCGCCGGCGCGACGTCCATTCATGTAAGGATCCCTAACAAAAACGCTTGTCGCAACCCTACCGACCCTGCCGCCGAGTGTCCACGACACGCAGCTGCGCGTCCCGGTGCGCGGCGTCTCCCGGACACTCGGCGGGTGGTGCACAGGGCGGCATCCGATATGCTCGAACCGTCGCGACTGGCGTTGAGGTGGGCACCCACCGGGGAGCGACCGACTACGGCATTCGACCGCACGCCTGGGCCGATGTTCTGCACCACCGAGAAGATCGGGGTGCATCGAAACCACGAAGCCGCAGTCAAGGAGATCGACATGACCGATCAGTACTTCAACGCCCCGCTCGCCGAGGTCGACCCCGAGATCGCGCAGGTTCTCGAGCGCGAGCTCGAGCGGCAGCGCGGCTACCTCGAGATGATCGCCGCCGAGAACTTCGTGCCCGTCTCGGTGCTGCAGTCGCAGGGCTCGGTGCTCACGAACAAGTACGCCGAGGGCTATCCCGGTCGCCGCTACTACGGCGGCTGCGAAGAGGTCGACGTCGCGGAGGAGCTCGCGATCCAGCGTGCGAAGTCGCTGTTCGGCGCCGAGTTCGCGAACGTGCAGCCGCACTCGGGCGCGACGGCCAACGCGGCGGTGCTGCACGCGATCGCACGACCGGGCGACACCCTGCTCGGCCTCTCGCTCGACCAGGGCGGCCACCTCACGCACGGGATGAAGATCAACTTCTCCGGGCGTCTCTACAACATCGTCGCGTACGGGGTCGACCCAGAGACCTCGATCATCGACATGGACGAGGTCCGCCGTCTCGCGATCGAGCACCAGCCCAAGGTCATCATCGCCGGCTGGTCGGCCTACCCGCGCCAGCTCGACTTCGCGGCCTTCCGCGCGATCGCCGACGAGGTGGGCGCGCTCCTGTGGGTCGACATGGCCCACTTCGCGGGCCTCGTCGCGGCGGGCCTGCACCCGAGCCCCGTGCCGCACGCGCACGTCGTGTCGTCGACCGTGCACAAGACGATCGGCGGCCCGCGCTCGGGCTTCATCCTCACGAACGACCCCGACATCGCGAAGAAGATCAACTCCGCGGTGTTCCCCGGGCAGCAGGGCGGTCCGCTCATGCACGTCATCGCGGCGAAGGCGACGGCGTTCAAGCTCGCGGCCACGCCCGAGTTCAAGGAGCGGCAGGAGCGTGTGCTCCGGGGCGCGCACCTCATCGCGCAGCGGCTCGAGCAGCAGGACGTGAAGGATGCCGGCATCGCCGTCCGCTCCGGCGGCACGGACGTGCACCTCGTGCTCGTGGACCTCCGCGACGCCGAGATCGACGGCAAGCAGGCCGAGGACCTCCTGCACGAGATCCACATCACGGTCAACCGCAACGCCGTCCCGAACGACCCGCGCCCGCCGCTCGTGACGTCGGGCCTGCGCATCGGCACGCCCGCGCTCGCGACGCGCGGCTTCGGCGACGCCGAGTTCGCCGAGGTCGCCGACATCATCGCGCTCGCGCTGCTGCCGAACGCCGACGTCGCCGCGCTCCGGACGCGCGTGGCGGCCCTGACGGCCGCGTTCCCCCTGTACCCCGGCCTGCAGCAGTAGCGACGGCCGAGCCGAGGCATCCTCTCACCCGTGCGCGGCACCATCCCCACCCGCACTCGACGGACCCGCGAGAGACCACTCGGAACGTGAGAAGCCCGGCGGCGCGGGGTCTTTCGACGGGGTCTCCCAACCGGCAAGGAGCACACACATGACAGCACTCACGCTCGACGGCAACGCCACCGCCGCCGCGATCAAGACGGAGCTCAAGGAGCGGGTCGCGGCCCTCGCCGAGCGCGGCGTCGTCCCGGGGCTCGGGACGCTGCTGGTCGGCGACGATCCCGCGTCGCGCTCGTACGTGACGGGCAAGCATCGCGACTGCGCCGAGGTCGGCGTCTCGTCGATCTCGGTCGAGCTGCCCGCATCCGCCTCTCAGGAGGAGATCGCGGATGCCGTGCGCCGCCTGAACGAGGACCCCGCCGTGACGGGCTTCATCGTGCAGCTGCCGCTGCCGGCGGGGATCGACGAGAACGCGATCCTCGAGCTGATCGACCCTGCGAAGGACGCCGACGGCCTGCACCCGACGAACCTCGGCCGGCTCGTGCTCGGCGTCGACCCCTCTGCGGCGGTCGACGCTCCGCTGCCGTGCACGCCCGCGGGCATCATCGAGCTGCTGCGGCGGCACGACGTCGCGATCGCGGGGAGGCATGTCACGGTCATCGGCCGCGGCATCACGGTCGGGCGGCCGCTCGGCCTGCTGCTCACGCGCAAGGGCACGGACGCGACCGTGACCCTGACCCACTCCCGCACGGTCGACCTCCCCGCGGAGGTGCGTCGCGCCGACATCGTCGTGGCCGCCGTCGGGCAGCCGCACCTCGTGCAGGCCGACTGGATCAAGCCCGGCGCGGCCGTGCTCGACGTCGGCGTCACTCGGGTCGGAACGACCGAGTCGGGCAGGGCCAGGCTCGCCGGCGACGTCGACCCCGCGGTCGCAGAGGTCGCCGGCTGGCTGTCGCCGAACCCCGGCGGGGTGGGGCCGATGACCCGCGCGATGCTCGTCTCGAACGTCGTCGAGGCAGCCGAGCGCGCGCTCTCGACGTAGCGGCATCCCTGTCGGGAGTCCCGGCCCTAGAATGCGTCGCAGCTGGTCGCCTGCGCGCCCCCGAGGCGACCAGCTGCCGCACAATCTCGTTGGGCGCCGTCGTGAAGGTGTCAGTGGTGGTCGCATCGTGGCCCATGAGGCGACCGATTGCCGCACATTCTCGTCCGGGGGCGCGGGATGCCGCGGGCCGCGCGTCCGGCTGAGCGCGCGGACGACGAGCCGACGCGGGCCGCGAGGGGGCTACGTCGTGAAACGTGTGAGGAACGCGCGCGTGCGCTCTTCGCGCGGCGCCGAGAAGATCGCGCCGGGCGGACCCTCCTCGACGATCGTCCCGCCGTCGAGGAATGCCACCCGGTGCGCGACATCCCGCGCGAACGCCATCTCGTGCGTCGCCATGAGGATCGTCGTCCCCTCGTGCGCGAGGTCGCGGACGAGCTCGAGCACCTCGCCGACGAGCTCGGGGTCCAGGGCCGAGGTGATCTCGTCGAGCAGCAGCACCTCCGGCTCCGTCGCGATCGCGCGGGCGATCGCGGCGCGCTGCTGCTGCCCGCCCGAGAGCCGGTCGGGGTGCTCCTTCGCCTTGTCGGCGAGTCCCACACGATCGAGGAGAGCCAGCCCTCGCGCGTCGGCGTCGGCGCGCGGCATCCGTCGCACGACGCGCGAGGCGAGCGCGACGTTGTCGAGCACGGAGAGGTGCGGGAACAGGTTGTAGCTCTGGAAGACGATGCCCAGGCGCGAGCGGATCCGGTTGGCGTCGATGCGGGGGTCCGAGATGTCCTCGTCTCCGAGCACGATCCGCCCGTCGTCGATCGGCTCGAGAAGATTGAGGCAGCGCAGCAGCGTCGACTTGCCCGATCCGCTCGACCCGATGAGCGCGACGACCTCATGCGCGTCCAGCGTCAGGTCGACCCCCCGGAGGACGGGCCTGCCCGCGAAGGACTTCCACAGCCCCTCCGCACGCAGCAGGGCGCTCACAGGACCGATCCCGCCTGCTCGCGCTCGCGCAGCCGCGCCGTGTACCAGTCCGTGAGGCGGATCGTCGGGATCGCGAGCAGGACGAACAGGATGCCCGCGACGACGTAGGGCGTGAAGTTGTACGTGAGCGAGGAGACGGATCTCGCGGCGGCGACGGCGTCGATCGCACCGAGGATCGAGACGAGACCGACATCCTTCTGCATCGAGATGAAGTCGTTCATGAGCGGGGGCGTCACCTTGCGCAGCGCCTGCGGCAGCACGACGCGTCGCAGCGTCTGCACGTAGCCGAGGCCGAGGGCGCGGGCGGCGAGCCGCTGCGACGGATGCACCGCCTCGATGCCCGCGCGGATCACCTCGGCGACATAGGCCGAGTAGGTGAGCGTCACGGCGATGACGCCGAGCACGACGGGAGGGATGCGGGTGTTCAGGATCGTGGGGAGGCCGAAGCCGAACAGGTACAGCACGATGATGAACGGGAGCCCGCGGAACAGGTCGGTGTAGACGGCCGCGACGACACGCACGGGGAAGAAGACGGCTCCGCGAAGCGTCCGCAGAAGCGCGATCAGGAGCGCGAAGACGCTCACCGTGATGACGGACCAGCCCAGCACCTGCAGGTTCAGGAGGAACCCGCTCCATACTCTCGGGAGCGCCTGCAGCGCGACCTCGGGGTCGAAGAAGGATCGCTGGACCGCCGACCAGCCGTCCGTGTTGAAGACGAACACCCATGCGAGCATCCCGAAGGCGATCGTCGAGGCGATCGCGACGAGGACCGACCGCTGCGACTGACGCCTGCGATAGGCGCGCCGGTCGAGCTCGAGCGCACTGGGCTCATGCGTGGCGGCGCCGGGCTGATGCAGGGTCACGGGTTGACGGTACCGGACCGCGCTTCGGCGGGGCGCCTCACTTCAGCAGCGTCACGCCCTGGCCCGAGCCGAGCCACTTGTCGGTGATCTCGTCGAGCGTGCCGTCGGCGCGCAGCTTGTCGAGGGCCGCCGTGACCTTCTCGGTCAGCGGAGAGTCCTTCGCGAGGAGGAGCCCCCACTCGTCGGGCACGCCGGCCGGGGGCAGTTCGCCGACGATGAACGAGTCCTCGATGTAGACGCCGGTCGCGTAGTACGCGGTCGGCAGGTCGAGCACGATCGCGTCGATCTGTCCCGCCTTGAGCGCCGCGACGGCGTCCTCGTTCGAGCCGTAGAGCAGCGGCTCGACGTCGGGGTGGACCGCCTCGTCGATCGTCGTCGCGCTCGTGGAGCCCGACATCGCGCCGAGGGTCAGACCCTTGAGGCCGTCGAGGGTCGTGACGCCGTCCGCGGCGCCGCCCTCGATCGCCACGACGGCCTGGCTCGCCGCGTAGTACGGCGACGAGAAGTCGACGGCCTGCTTGCGCTCGTCGGTGATCGTGTACTGCTGGATGTTGAAGTCGAAGCTCTTCGGCCCTGGCGCGATCGCCGACTCGAAGCTCGTGCGCACCCACACGACGTCGTCCTGGTCGAATCCCAGCTCGTCGGCGACGGCGTAGGCGACGGCCGCCTCGAAGCCCTCCCCGGACTCGGGTTCGTCGTCGATGACATACGGGTAGTACGCCGTCTCGCCCGTCGCGATCGTGAGCTTCCCGGGCGTGACGTACCCTTCGTCCTCGGTCGACGCCGCATCGCCTCCCGCCGTCGACGGGGAGGCGCAGCCTCCCAGAAGCAGGGCGGCGGCCACGAGGGACGCGGCGACGGCGGTGCGCAGGGCAGGACGCGACATGGATGCCTCCGGTTCGGGGTGCGACCGCGCGTGCTGCGCGGCGGTCGCCATCCGTCCATCTTCCCGCCCGGACGGTGGGGTCGGGCCATCAATGGTCGTTTTGTTACGGCGAGCCGTCACGGCGAGCCGTCGCGGCGCTCAGAGGTTCTTGAGGAGCCTCTTCAGGAACCGCCTCGTCTTGGGCGGGAAGCCGGGGCTCACATCGACCGTGCCGTCGTGCCCGCCCCACTTTCCCGGATAGGCGCGCAGGAGCAGCAGGTCGTCGTGCGCACCGTCGTAGACGTGCTCTGCTTCCGACGTCGGGATCGTCAGCACGTGCGTCGCGACCCCCTGCGGGTCGGTGTCGGGGATGCCGGGTCCGCCGTGCACGCCCTCCTCCGACGTGAAGTCCTCCGTGTCGATGAAGTGCTCCAGGATCGCGAGGATGATCGAGATCGGCAGCACGAGCGGGGCGAGGATCCACAGGTCGTTCTCGTCGACGTACCCCCAGTAGTCCTGGTAGTCGACGAGATCGTGCGTGCCCGGCGTGAGGTAGGTGGCATGGCTGCCGCCCGCGATGAAGACGTCGAGGTCGACGCCGTCGCGGCCGAGCCCGCCGCCGGCCGCGGGTGACGGGATGCGCTGGAAGAGGTCGGCATCCTGGTACTCCTCGTGCACCGACGTGATGATCGCGAGGGGATGCGCGCGACGGATGTCGCCCTGCGCGGCGAGGTTCATCTCGCGCCGATGGAACACGAGACAGCATCCCTCGTCGTCACCCTCGTGCTCGTTGTCGAAGATCGCGGTCTGCCATCGCTCGAAGTCGTTGTACGCATAGAGGAACGAGTACTCGAGGAACGCGTGCTCGACGATGACGCGCCAGCTCTTGCCGTCGAGCGTCCAGCCCGGCGGAAGCGGAGGGAGGGACTGCCCCGCGTTCTCCGCCTCGATGAGGGACAGGATGAGCTCGCGCCGCTTCTCGTCGATCTGGAATCGCTGCAGGGGCGGCATCGTGGGGTCGTCGTCGGGGTCGTGCCGGAGGAGGCCTTCGGAGAGGTCGAAGTCGCGCCGCATGGCGTCGGGCGGATAGTCCTCCGCCGCGGGATCCGCGTCGGCCTCCGACACGAGCACGTCGTATCGGAGCACGTCGAGGAGGTTCACGTACTGCGCGAGCACGGTCATGCGCGGGCGCACCTCTCCCGGTGCGCCGCCGGGCGCCGGCTCGGTCGCGCGCGGCACCCAGGGGTTGCCCGGCACCGCGTTGTTTCCGCCCAGCAGGAGGTCGGTCGAGCCGAAGTGCTCGTTCGCGAAGGAGAAGGAGGCGCCGCTGGAGACGAAGGCGTCGCCGTCGACTGCGGCATCCGCCATCGCCGCCCGCGCTGCTTCCCCCTCCGCGATGATCCTGCGCACCTTGCGGAAGGTCTGCGTGTTCCCGACCGAGGACGGCGCGACGCCGTCGGGGTCGTACAGGACGGGCGGATCGTGCGGCACGCGCACGGCGATCCCTCCGGGCCCCCGCTCGTGGATGCCGACGCGCCACTGCTCGCGCACGTCGGGCGGCAGCTCGTCGAGCCGCGCCTTCACCATGTCGAAGCGATCGGCGAGCGCGATCGGGTGGAATCGCTCGTCCTCGTGGAAGTTGAGGTTCGGCAGCCAGTACTCCGCGAGCGTGCGCACCTGCTCCGCTGTCAGGGGCGCCGTGAGCCCGAAGGCGTGGTCGGCCGCGAACCGCTTCAGACGGGGGAGGTCGGCCATGTCAGGCTCCTTCCGCAATGGCGCGCACGCGGTCGGATGCCGCGGTGAGCAGGTCGATGAGGGGCGCGAACTCGCCGCGCAGCGGGTCGAGCGCCTTCTCCATGACGAGGCGGCACTCGTCCGGCACGACGGGACGGTCGCGCAGATCGGCGGCGAGGGAGGCGAACTGCGCCGGCAGCGTGTCGTGCAGGATGCGCAGGAACGCCTCGAACGGATCGAGGAAGGATGCCGCGTCCGCCGAGTCGGGTCGCCGCAGGAAGTCGGAGAACGCGGCGCCTGCGGCCGTCGCGAGAGCGTGCGCCTCGACCGCGGCAGGCTGGAACGGGCCCGATGCAGGGCCGTCCGGCGCGCTCCACGGCTGCGTGAGCGTCTGATGCGCGAGCGCCATGAAGGCCCGCAGCCGATCGACCGTCGCGAGCACGTTGTCGCGCGCGATGAACCGGCACTTGATGAGCAGGTCGTCGACCGTCGGCTCGGACTTCGGGAGGGCCCGCACGACGGCGGCCATCGTGTCGGGTCGCGCGAGCGCCCGCACGAAGACGCGCCGCACCGTGAACCGGCGGGCGAGTCTGTCGAACTCCTCGGGCTGGGGGCCCGGAAGCCCGAACGCGACACGATCGATCTCCAGCACCGACCCCGGCGCGAGGGCGTTGTGGTATCCGACGAGCCGGCCGTCGGCCCACAGGCGGGCCTGTCCGCTCGTGTGCCAGTCGAGCCGGACGTCGACGGGCCGCCCGAGCGCGGGCACCGAGCTCGCGAACGCCGCTCCGGCACCCCCCACGCGCACCGCGGCATCCGTGGGCTTCGACGGTCCGAAGACGGGTCTGCGGATGAGCAGGTCCAGCTCGACGCCCGCGGACAGCCGGAACAGCGCGGTCGACACGAAGCCCGCGACGCTGCCCGTGAGCCGCACCCGCATGCTCACGCCGACGATCTGCCGGAGCGGAACCGCGGGCACGAACTCGAAGAGCTGCCCCGCGAGCAGCGGCAGCACGAAGCGGCGGGACGACGCATCCGGCTCCAGCGTCAAGGCCTGCGACGCGGCCGTGGCCGCACCGCCGATCGACTGGAACTCACGGATGCTGCGACCCGGGAACTCGTGCAGGAGAACGGAACGCCACATCGCGGCTCCCTTCCTTCGAGGGATCGGACGCGCGGCCGCCGCGATCACCGAGGCCACGCGTCATGAGGGAGAGGGCGCGCGAGGACTCGTGATACCCGGCGTGTGCCGGCGGGGGAGTGCTCTTGTGCGGACACCCTACGCCCGCGGCCGCACGGGCGACAGGGCGGGGATCGACGCTCGCGCGCGCTCCCGCCGCGGCGCGGTCCTCGCGCGGCGGCCCGGCCCCGCGATGCGGTGCCGCCCGCGCGGCGTCTCCGCCCCGCGATGGTCCTGCGCGCGATCGGCCTCAGCTCTTGCCGAGGTCGTCGAGCATTCTGCGCTGCTCGGCGGTGAGCCCGTCCTGCAGCTCCTGCTGCGCGGCGCGCGACTCGGACGAGGGCGGGGCGGCCGCGGCATCCGGGGTCTTCCCTCCGCGGATGCCCGCCTCCGCGCGGTCGTACAGTGCGCCGGCCCGGGCATGCACTCGGTCGTCGATCGCGTCGTAGATGATCCATGCGAGCAGCAGCGCGAACGGGGGGAGGATCCAGCCCCAGAAGACTCCGCGGACCTGGACGCCGCTGAACCAGACGACGAGGAGCCAGATGATGAGCTCGACGACCAGGACGAGCCCGAACTGCACGAGCTTCTCTCCCGTCTTCGTGCGCTGGTCCGCCGACTTCGCGGCCATGCCGGCGAACCACTTCGTCACGGCGGGCTTGAGCCAGATCGTCGCGGCGGTGAGGATCACGCTCGCCCACAGCGCCGACCAGTCGACTGTCACGCCGGGGAGCACCCCCATGAGCAGAAGCACGACGACGTTGAACACGTAGAGCGAGACGAACCGCACGAGCCAGGTCTTCATACGCCTAGCGTGACACGGGTCGCCGCCCGAGGCCAGAACCGGTGCGAGTGCGCTCAGCCGATCGACACGAGCGTCGTCAGGTCGTCTCCGGGGAGTTCGTCCGCGATCGCGGTGACCGTGAGCTCGAGGAGGTTCGCCCCTCCCGAGATCGTCGTGAGGAAGGCCGTGTCCGCGGCATCCCGCCCCGTCGCGATGCGCACGAGCGTCGAGCGCGGAGCGAGGGCCGTCGCGTCGACGGCGCGCCATCCGCCCTCGACCCACGCCTCGGCGACGGCGTGGAAGTCCATCGGCTGCAGCCCCGGCGCATACACCGAGACCAGGCGCGCCGGCACGCCCATGGCGCGCAGCAGCGCGACGCACAAGTGCGCGTAGTCGCGGCAGACGCCCCTCCGGGCGAGCAGTGTCCGCACGGCTCCGTCTGTCGGGAGGGAGGCGCCTGGGACGTACGACAGATGCGTCCCGACCCACGACGACACCGCGGCGAGGAGGTCTGCAGGCTCGGCGATGCCGCCGAACTCGGCGAGCGCCGTCGGCAGGAGCGTGTCGGACTCGGCGTACCGGCTCGGCAGCTGGGCGAGCAGGCGGTCGTGCTCGCCGCCGGTCAGCGGCGCCGCCGTCCCGTGGACCTCGGCCTCGTACTCGACGACGAGCCGGCCGACGCCCGCGTCGAGTCGGTGCAGCCGCGTGCTGAGGGGAGCGAGCACCTCCCGGGGCGGGAGGGGCGACCCGTCGAGCGTCGCCGTGAAGGTCTCGCGGACGCGTTCGTACTGCCCGCTGACCGCGATGGCGAAGACGAGGTCGGACGGCGCGGTGACGTCCAGGACGATACGGCTCGAGACATTGCGTTTCACCGTCCCAGCGTCGCACGGATCGGATGCGGCCGGGTGTACGCCGCGGCGACGCGAGCCCGCCATGCTGGCCGCTGAGGCCAGAGATCACCGACGGCGCCGCGGACGAGAATGGAACCGCCGTGAAGACGGCAAGATCGTATACGATGTGTGGGCGGATGCCGCGATCCGCCGTGACGAGGGAGTCCAGATGACCGACAACCGCGAGACCCAGCTGCTGTCCTCCGTGCCCGACGGGCTCTTCATCGGAGGCGAATGGCGCCCCGCCGAGGAGGGCAGGACGCTCAAGGTCTACGATCCCGCGACCGGAGGGGTCGTCAAGGAGATCGCGAACGCGTCGCCCGCCGACGGCATGGCCGCTCTCGCCGCCGCCGATGCCGCGTTCCCGGCGTGGGCCAGGACGGCGCCGCGCGAGCGTGCCGAGCTGCTGCGCCGCGCATTCGACCTGCTCCAGGAGCGCAGGGAGGAGTTCGCGCTCCTCATGACGATCGAGATGGGCAAGCCCCTCGCCGAAGCGCGCGGAGAGGTCGCCTACGGCGGTGAGTTCCTGCGGTGGTTCAGCGAGGAGGCCTCCCGCGTCCAGGGCCGCTACGGGCCCAGCCCCGAGGGCACGGGCCGCATGATCGTGTCGCAGCATCCCGTCGGGCCGTGCTTCCTCATCACGCCGTGGAACTTCCCGCTCGCGATGGCGACTCGGAAGATCGCCCCGGCGCTCGCGGCGGGCTGCACCGTCGTCATCAAGCCCGCAGAGCTCACGCCTCTCACGACGCTGTACTTCGCGAAGCTCCTCGAGGACGCGGGGCTTCCCGCGGGCGTCGTCAACGTGTTCACGACCTCGACGTCGGGCGCGGTCTCCGAGCCTGTCATCCGCGACCCGCGCCTGCGCAAGCTCTCGTTCACGGGGTCGACCCAGGTGGGACGCACCCTCCTCGAGCAGTCGGCGCAGGGGATCCTCCGCACCTCGATGGAGCTCGGCGGCAACGCGCCCTTCATCGTCTTCGACGACGCCGATCTCGACAGGGCGGTCGACGGCGCGATGCTCGCGAAGTTCCGCAATATCGGCCAGGCGTGCACGGCGGCCAACCGCTTCATCGTGCAGCGGTCGGTCGTCGACGAGTTCGCGCGGCGCGTGACGGAGCGCGTCGCGGCGATGAAGATCGGCCGCGGCACGGAGGAGGGCGTCACGATCGGCCCGCTCATCGACGACCGCGCGGTCGCGAAGGCGGCGGCGCTGGTTCAGGATGCCGTCGCCCGCGGCGCGACCGTCCGCACGGGCGGCAGCGCGATCGAGGGGCCGGGAACGTTCTACGAGCCGACCGTCGTGTCCGATGTGCAGGCGGGCAGCGACATCCTGCGCGAGGAGATCTTCGGACCCGTGCTCGCGATCGTGCCGTTCGACGACGAGGACGACGCCGTGCGCCTCGCGAACGACACCGAGTTCGGCCTCGTCTCCTACGTCTTCACGGAGAGCCTCGCGCGCGGGCAGCGCATGATCGAGCGGCTCGAGACCGGGATGATGGGCCTCAACGTCGGTGTCGTCTCGAACGCGGCGGCGCCGTTCGGCGGGTGGAAGTCGTCCGGTCTCGGCCGAGAGGGCGGCGCCGAGGGCATCCACGAGTACCTGCAGACGAAGTACACCCTCACGCCGAACCCGTTCTGATCCGTCTCCGACGGCGACGTCCCGGGGCCTCGCGGAGGACGCTCGAGGATCATCCTCGAGGATGACGCGTGTCATCCCGCGCACCGACGAAGCCGGGCCCGGGCGTCCCTAGCGTGAGAGGCATGGTGACGAAGCCGCAGTCCACTGTCCGCTCACGGGCGACGACCGGCGCCCCGTCGCGGCTCGTCGTCTCGCGCGACGCGATCGCCGAGAACACGCGCCGCATGCGCGCGCTCGCCTCGACCCCGCTCATGGCGGTCGTCAAGGCCGACGGGTTCGGCCTCGGCGCGGGCGTCGTCGCGCGCGCGGCGCTCGCGGGAGGTGCGTCCGAGCTCGGAGTGGCGACGTGCGACGAGGCGCTCGCGCTGCGGGCCGACGGCATCGAGGCGCCCGTCCTGGCGTGGATGCTGCATCCTGGCGCGCCCCTCGCCGACGCCGTCGGCGCGGACGTCGCGCTCTCGTGCGCCTCGGTGGACCAGCTGGAGGCGGTCGCCGCGGCCGCTTCCTCCCTCGGTGTGACCGCGGCCGTCGAGCTCGAGGTCGAGACTGGCATGCACCGCTCGGGCTGCCCGGTCGAGGAGTGGGGCCCGCTCGTTCGGGCCGCGGTCGCCGCTGAGCGGTGCAACGGCGTCGACGTGCGCGGCGTCTGGACGCACTTCGGCGCGACCGACGACGATCCGACGTCGTTCGCCGATCCGCTTCTGCGTCTCGATGCCGCGTGGGCGACGGCGAGAGCCCTCGGCCTCCGACCGCGCAGGCGCCATGCGGCGTCGTCGCTCGCGACCGCCATCGCGCCGGCCGCACGCCTCGGCCTCGTGCGGGTCGGCGCGGCCCTCTTCGGCATCGAGCCGGTGGCGGCACGCCCGCTGGGGCTCGCGCCGAGCATCCGATGGGAGACCTCCGTCGCACAGCTCCGCGACGTGCCCGCGGGAGCGTCCGTCGGCTACGGAGGCGGCTACCGCACGTCGCGCCGCGGGCGCCTCGCTCTGCTGCCGCTCGGCTACGCGGACGGCATCCCCCGCTCCGCCTGGCCGGGCTCCACCGTCGTCATACGGGGGCGTCGGCATCCGCTCGTGGGAGCCGTCTCGATGGACCAGTGCGTCGTCGACGTCGGCGACGCCGGGGTCGGCGTCGGCGACGAGGTCGTGCTGATCGGAGAGGCGTCGCGGGGTGAGCCGACCCTCGCGGAGTGGGCGATGCTGCTCGGGACGATCCCGCAGGAGGTGCTCACGCGCATCGGCGCGCGCGTCGAGCGGGTGTCGGACGGGCGTGCGGCGTGAGGCGGCAGGTGCTCGTCCTGTCGGGCGGCGAGAGCAGCGAGCACGAGGTGTCGGTCGCGTCGGGCCGGGACGTCGCGGCGGCCCTCGCGGAGACGCACGCCGTCGTGGAGGTGCACATCGACCGCGCGGGCGGCTGGCGCATCGGGGGCGCGGGATCGCCGTCGTTCCGCATGGACGAGGTGCTCTCCGAAGTCGCCGACGGCACGATCGTGTTCCCCGTGCTCCACGGCGGGTGGGGCGAGGGCGGAGGACTCCAGGCCGAGCTCGAGCGCCGCGGCATCCGCTTCGTCGGATGCGATGCCGCAGCATCCGCCCGAGCGCTCTCCAAGCGCGCGACGGCTCGCGCGTGCGCGACGGCCGGCGTCCGGGTCGTCCCGACGTGCGCGCTCGACCGGGCCGCGTACGTCGCCGATCCGGGGCTCGTGTCGGCTGCTCTCCGGGTCGCTGACGACGGGCCTGTCGTCGTCAAGCCGGATCTCGGCGGATCGAGCATCGGCGTGCATGTCGTCCCTCGCGGACGGAGCCTGCGCGCCGCGCTCGACGACGTCTTCGCGCAGGATGCCACGGCCCTCGTCCAGCCCCTGATCGAGGGGCGGGAGGTGAGCATCGCGGTGTGGGCCGACCCGGACGGCGGTCTGCACGCATCCGGCGCGTCGCTGCTGCACCTGCCCGCGGATGCGGCCGGCCAGGGATTCACCTTCGAGCACAAGTACGAGGGCGGCGGCGCCGTCCTCGAGATCCCCGCGGAGCTGCCCGGCCGCGCGCTCGACGAGCTGCAGGCGGCGGCCTTCGCGTGCTTCGCGGCGGTCGGATGCCGCGACCTCGCCCGCATCGACTTCTTCCTCCACGAGGACGGGCGCCCCGTCCTCAACGAGATCAACACGATCCCCGGACTGCGGCGCACATCGCACTTCCCGCGGCTCGTGGCCGCCGCGGGCGTCGGCTACGACGAGCTCCTCGATGCTCTCGTCGAGGCGGCCGCGGCGCGGGCGTCGACTCCGGCGCTCGCCGCTGCGGGTCGACGCTGACGCAGACGGCGCCCACGCGCGCGCTCGCCCGTGTCTGCGGGCTCCGCCATGATGGGGGGATGGATGCCGCGAGGCTGCGTTCCGAGCGGCTCAGGTCGCACCGCCTCAGCGCGCCTGCGCCGACCCTCGTCGCGGCGGCCGGGCATGTGCTCGCGACGCAGGGCCAGGAGTTCTGGGGCGGCCGGTGGGCGCTCGCGGCACGTACGAAGGGATCGCCCCGGCTGTCCTCGGTCGACGCCGCGTTCGACCGAGGTGAGCTCGTCCGGTCGTGGACGATGCGCGGCACGGTCCACGTCATCCCGCCGCGCGACCTCGCGTGGGTGCTCTCGCTCACGGGCGAGCGCCAGTTCCGCACGGCCGCGTCACGGCAGCGGATGCTGGGGCTCGGCGAGGAGGAGATGGTCCGCAGCGAGCGCGCCGTGCGCGGGGCGCTCGCGGGCGGCAACCGGCTGACGCGGGCGGAGCTGTTCGACATCTTCCGTGGCCTCGGGATCGACCCGCGCGAGCAGCGCGGAGTGCACCTCCTGTACGCGATGTCGGTGCGCGGAGTCGTCGTGCAGGGGCCCGTCGTCGCTCGCGCCTCGGGACCTACGCGCGAGCAGTACGTCGTGCTGTCGGAGGAGTGGGTGCGCGAGCATGCGACGCCGGCCGACCCGCTCGCCGAGTTCTTCGTGCGGTACATCGACGGCCACGGCCCCGCCGGGGCAGCCGACTTCGCGTGGTGGTCGGGGCTGCCGATCGGCACGGCGCGTCGTGCCGTCGAGGCCGCGGCCCACCGCGTGACCGAGGTCGAGGACGGCATGTACGTCTCGACGTCGCCGCCGCGGCGGCATCCGTCGGCTCCCGAGGTCGTCGCTCTTCCGCCCTTCGACGAGTACTTCCTCTCGTACGCCGACCGCTCTCCCGCCTGCGCCGCGCTCGAGCAGGTGCCGCTCATCGCGACGGGCGGCGCGATGCGCCCCATCGTCGTGGCCCGCGGGGTCGTCGTGGCGACGTGGCTGCACTCCCTCGCGGTCGGCCGGCACGAGGGCGATCCCGTGCCGGAGCCGCTCGTCGACGGCGCCGCGACGGATGTCGAGGTCGCGGCGGCACTCGAGCGATACCGACTGTTCGTCACGGGCTGAGGCCGGGCCGCGGCATCCGTTGCCGCCTCGCCCAGCCGCGCGGGCGGCCGCGTGACGCCGGTCCCGGCTCGCCCGGGTGTCGCGGCTGCGGCGGAAGGGACGCGGGTGTCGCGGATCCGGCCTCAGCGGGACACACCAGCCGGCCGGGGAGGCGTCAGCCCTGCGCGTGCCGGTCGAGGAACGCGTAGACCTCGCCGTCGTCGACCCCGGGGAACGCGCCGCGCGGGAGCGGCGAGAACATGTGCTGGTGCACGCGGGCCGACGGCCACGCCTTGCCCGACCAGCGCTCGGCGACGGACGCGGCGGGCCTGCGGCAGCACGACTCGTCGGGACACGTCGAGACCGCCCGCTTCTGCGTCTCGCGCCCGCGGAACCACTTCGCATCGTCGAACGGGACGCCGACGGTGATCGAGAACTCGCCCGCCGACGTCGTGCCCGTCTGCGTCGAGCACCAGAACGTGCCTGCGGGGGTGTCGGTGTACTGATAGTGCTCGGTCGTGCGGTTCTGCTCTTCGAAGGCGGCGCGCGCGAGGAAGCGCCGGCAGACGATCTGACCCTCGACGGCGCCCGTGACATCCATCGGCACGGGCAGTCCGTCGTTCTCGTACACGCGCGAGATGGCGCCCGATCCGTCGACGCGCAGGAAGTGCAGCGGGATGCCGAAGTGATGCGTCACGAGGTTCGTGATCCGCATCCCCGCGGCCTCGTGCGTCACCCCGAACGCGTCGCGGAAGTCCTCGACCGCGAGGTCCCGCTCCTTCTTGCGCTGCGACAGGAAGGCGACGGATGCCGTCTCCGGCATGAGACAGGATGCCGCGAAGTAGTTGATCTCGAGCCGCTGCTGCAGGAAGTCGGCGTAGTCGGTGGGGCGCTGGTGCCCGAGCAGCCGGTGCGCCATCGCCTGCAGCGCCATCGAGCGCAGGCCGTGCCCGCCGGGGATGGAGGCGGGCGGGAGATAGATCCGGCCGTTCTCGAGGTCGGTGACCGACCGGGCGGAGTGCGGGAGGTCGTTGACGTAGATGAGCTCGAAGCCCAGCTGCTCGGCCATGATGCTGACCGTGCGATGCGTCAGGGCGCCTGAGACGTGCCCCGCAGCGCGCAGCTGCTTCTCGGCGAGCTTCTCGATCTCGGGGAGGTAGTTGTCGAGCGTGCGCATGTGCAGGCGCAGCTCGGTGTTGGCGCGGCGCGCCTCCTCCGGGGTGGCGATGGCCTCGCTCTCGCGACGCTGCAGCTCGCGATGCAGCCCCAGGATCGCCTCGATGGTCTCGTCGCTCATCCCTTTCGTGACCTTGACGGGCGGGATGCCGAGCTGCCGGAACACGGAGCTGGCCTGCGCCCGCTCGAGCTCGATCTCGAGCGCAGCCCTGCGGTTGGGCGGCTCGGACGAGAGGAGATCGGTCACCTCGACGCCCGTCGCGACGGCGATCGCCTGCAGGAGCGAGAGCTTGGGCTCGCGCTTGCCGTTCTCGATGAGGCTCAGTTGGCTGCCCGCGACACCCACCCGCTCGCCGAGCTCGTCGAGGGTGAAGCCGTGCGAGATGCGCTGGTGGCGGATGCGATGGCCGAGCGTGGAGAGTTCGAGCGAGGTCGGAGCCATTCCTTGAGAATAGCGAAAGAATTGAGGAATTTGCGCCCGAGCTGACCGGAAACTCCGTCGAGGAGGGAGTCACAGTGGAGGAACACGACGGATCCACATCGAGCAACGCCGACCGAGAGGACGCCTCATGGCCCTGGCCGACATCTTCACACGACCCGCTTCCGGCGGGATCGCCCCGATCACCGGGCCCGCGGAGGCGCACGGCGCCCGTCCGTCGATCGCCGGAAAGGGCATGGCGGCGCTCGAGCGATGGGTCGAGGAGATCGCCGCGCTGACGCAGCCCGCACGCATCCACTGGGTCGACGGCTCGCGGGCCGAGAACGAGGCGCTCCTGAAGGAGCAGGTCGACGAGGGCAAGCTCATCAAGCTCAACCCGGAGTGGCGCCCGGGCTCCTACCTCGCCCGCTCGCATCCGAGCGACGTCGCCCGCACGGAGGGCCGCACCTTCATCGCGTCCGAGCTCGAGATCGACGCGGGCCCCACGAACAACTGGGCCGACCCCGTCGAGATGCGCGAGACGATGCACCGCGTCTTCGCGGGGTCGATGCGCGGGCGCACCATGTACGTCGTGCCGTTCTCGATGGGCCCGGTCGGCGGGCCTCTCTCGCACATCGGCGTGCAGGTCACCGACAGCGCGTACGCCGTCGCGTCGATCGGCATCATGACGCGCGTCGGCACGGACGTCGTCCGCGAGATCGCCGACGGCGCCCACTGGGTCAAGACGGTGCACTCGGTCGGCGCTCCTCTCGCGCAGGGGGAGCAGGACGTCGCGTGGCCCTGCAACGACGAGAAGTACATCGTGCACTTCCCCGACACTCTCGAGGTGTGGTCGTACGGCTCGGGCTACGGCGGCAACGCGATCCTCGCGAAGAAGTGCTTCGCCCTGCGCATCGCGTCGGTCATCGGCCGCGACGAGGGGTGGCTCGCGGAGCACATGCTGCTCATCCGGGTCGTCTCGCCCGAGGGCAAGGCGTACCACCTCGCGGCCGCGTTCCCCTCGGCGTGCGGCAAGACCAACCTCGCGATGCTGCGTCCCACGATCCCAGGATGGCGCGTCGAGACGCTCGGCGACGACATCGCGTGGCTGCGCCCCGGCCAGGACGGGCGCCTGTGGGCGATCAACCCGGAGGCCGGGTTCTTCGGCGTCGCACCGGGGACGGGGGAGTCGACCAACGTCACGGCGGTCGAGACCCTGTGGGGCAACACGATCTTCACGAACGTCGCGCTGCGGCCCGACGGCGACGTGTGGTGGGAAGGCCTCACAGACGACCCGCCCGCCGAGCTGACCGACTGGGAGGGCAATCCCTGGACCCCGGCATCCGGTCGGCCCGCCGCGCATCCCAACTCGCGCTTCACCGTGAGCGCCGCGCAGTGCCCGCAGATCGCCTCTGACTGGGACGCCCCCGAGGGCGTGCCGCTCGACGCGATCCTGTTCGGCGGCCGGCGGGCGACGAACGTCCCGCTCGTCGTCGAGGCGACGGACTGGGCGCACGGCGTCTTCATCGGCTCGAACATCTCGTCGGAGCGCACCGCCGCAGCCGAGGGGACGGTGGGCGAGCTGCGCCGCGACCCGTTCGCGATGCTCCCGTTCTGCGGCTACAACATGGCGGACTACTTCGGCCACTGGCTCGCGGTCGGGCAGAGGCTGCGCTTCGACAGGGCCCCGCGGATCTTCCAGGTCAACTGGTTCCGCAAGGGCACGGACGGTCGCTTCCTGTGGCCCGGGTTCGGCGACAACTCGCGCGTCATCGACTGGATCATCCGTCGTGTCGAGGGCAAGGTCCCCGCGGTCGACAGCCCCATCGGCCGCCTGCCGCGGGCCGAGGACCTCAACCTCGACGGCATCGACGTGCCCCCGGCGGACCTCGACGAGCTCTTCGCCGTCGACCCCGAGCTGTGGCTTTCCGAGACCGACCTCACGGAGCAGTTCTACTCGACGTTCGAGGGCCGCGTCCCCGCCGCGCTCTACGCCGAGCTCGCGGCACTGCGCTACCGCCTCAAGCGCGCGCAGCGGGACTGACCGGCCGACCGCGCCGGCGGCGGATGCCCCGAGCCTCGCGAAGGCGGGAGGCTCGGGGCATCCATCGTCGTGATCCCCCGTGCGGTCGTCACCGATCGCGACGTGCGCGCTCGGAGGTCCGCGATGCGGGACGGCTCGAGCCTCGTGCGCCGACGAGCCATCCGATCGCGAATCCGATGCCGAGCAGCGCCGCACCGGTCACGAGGGACCATACGAGGGCCGTGGTCGACACGGCCCCCGGCACGAACGACGCGTGTGCGAGCGGCTGATACGCGAACCAGCCGAACGTCGCGGGCGTGGTCAGATCGACGGCGATGACGCCGAGGCCGACGACGGCCACGAGCGACGAGGCCATGAGCAGGATGACGACGAGGCGACGGGCGAGGGGCACGATGACAAACCTAGCGACGCGCGAGGGGCACGACGACAAACCTAGCGACGCGCGAGGGGCACGACGACAACCTAGCTGCCGAGGAGGCGACGTCACACGAGGAGCTGGTGCCGCGCGAGGTCGCGGTAGAGGGGCGTCGAGTCGACGAGCTCGGAGTGCGTTCCCTGACCGACGACGCGGCCGTGGTCCATCACGACGATGTGGTCGCTGTCGACGACGGTCGAGAGGCGGTGCGCGATGACGATGAGGGTCCGTCCGGCCGAGACGGCGTCGATCGCGTCGCGCATGCGCTGCTCGTTGAGTCCGTCGAGCGACGAGGTCGACTCGTCGAGGAGCAGGATCGGGGGAGCGGCGAGCAGCGCCCGTGCGATCGCGAGGCGCTGGCGCTCACCGCCGGAGAGCATGACGCCGGCCTCGCCCACGGGGGCGTCGACGCCGAGCGGGTTGCGCTCCAGCACCTCGCCGAGGTTCACGGCTCGCAGCACGCGCTCGCAGTCGGCGTCGGTCGCGTCGGGGGAGGCGAGCCGCAGGTTGTCGGCGATCGTGCCGGCGAGGGTCGGGGCATCCTGTTCGACGTACCCCAGCTGCGCGCGCAGCGCACCGCGGTCGAGGGTGCGCACGTCGACCCCGTCGAGGAGGATCGCTCCCTCCGTCGGGTCGTAGAACCGCTCGATCAGCGCGAGCGTCGTGCTCTTGCCCGCACCCGACGGGCCGACCAGCGCGACGCGGGCGCCGCGCGGCACGCGGAAGGAGACGCCCCGCAGAACGTCGCCGTCGGCGTTCGCCTCGGCGGCGGCATCCGGGTCGTCGCCGTCGGGTGCCCCCGGCAGCGTCACTGTCGAGGTGTCGACGTGCGCGCTCTCGAGCACCGCGATGGCCTCGGTCTCGGCGCTGGCGCGGGCCTCGACGACGGCCTCGGGGTAGCGGAAGCGCACGTCGCGGAACTCGATCGCGGATGCGCGGCCCGCTCGGGCCGGACGCGGGGCCGCGGCATCCCGCTCGACCGGGGCATCCGGGGCGGGAACGTCGAGCTGTCCGGATGCCGCGTGCTCCTGCCCGGATCGGGCGGCGCCCGACGCCGAGGCGAGGGCGCCGGACGCCGGGGCGAGGGCATCGGATGCCGGGGCCCCGTCCGCAGTCGCGATCCGCGCCGCGATCGCGGCATCCTCCTGGTCCTCGGTCGGCAGGTCGAGCACTTCCTGGATGCGCCCGAGCGCGCCGAGCGCCTGGTTCACGGACGTGATCGCGCCGAAGAACGAGCCGAGCGGGCCGATGAGCATGAACAGGAACATCACGAACGTGACGAGCGCGGCGACGGAGATCGCGCCGGACGCGACGCGGAACCCGCCCAGGCCCAGCACGACCAGCAGCGAGACCTGCAGCGCGATGCCCGCGACCGGCACGATGAGCGCCGAGACCTTCGCGATCCGGACGCCGACGTCGTAGACGTCGGTCGCAAGCCCCGTGATGGCGTCCGCCTCGCGGTCCGTCGCGCCGGAGGCGCGGACCGTCCGGATCGACCCGACCGCCCGCTCGACGCCCGAAGCGAGCTCGCCCACCTTCTCCTGCTGCTCGCTCGTCGCCTTGCGGATGCGGCCGCTCAGCAGGCCTACCCCGGCGACGGACAGGCCGATGACGCCGACGATCGACAGGAGCAGCAGAGGGTCGATGATCGCCATGCCGATGACGGCCCCGACGAGGATCAGGCTGTTGCCGACGGCGTCGGCGAGTCCCTGCGTCAGCACGGCGTACAGGAGGGTCGTGTCCGTGCCGACGCGCGACACGAGATCGCCCGTGCGGCGCGCGTCGAACTCGCTGATCGGCAGGTGCAGGATGCGGCCGATGAGCTTGCGCCGCGACGAGTAGACGACCGCCGTGCCCGTGCGCTGCAGCAGGTAGTGCTGGTAGCCGGAGATGAGGGATGCCACGACGACGAGTCCGACGACGGCCCAGACGAGCGTGCCCAGGGCCTGGTCGTTCTGCACGCGCTCGACGACCTGGCCGACGATGAGGGGCTGCGCAAGCGTCGCGCCTGCCCCGAGGATGCTCAGGACCGCGACCACGAGGAGCACGCGCGTGTGCTCCAAGAGGAACGGCAGCAGCTGTCTGAGACTCGCGCGGGGACCCTCGTCGGGCGTGCGGCGGCGGCCTCGTGAGCGCGCGGGAGCTGAGGTTGCGGACATGGGGATACCTGCTTCGTCCGGGAGTGGGGTTACGTTCGACCGTACTTCTTGTGGACGGCCTGACGGGACACGCCGAGGGCGGCGGCGATCGCCTGCCACGAGTAGCCGAGGTTGCGGGCGCGTCGCACCTGCACCTCCTCCGCTCGGGCGAGCTCGCG
The DNA here is from genome assembly GCF_011759705.1 of Microbacterium ulmi. GTDB lineage: Bacteria > Actinomycetota > Actinomycetes > Actinomycetales > Microbacteriaceae > Microbacterium > Microbacterium ulmi. The sequence goes on from NZ_JAAOZF010000001.1 coordinate 2,270,741, forward strand.
CCGCACGCCGGCGAGGCGGTGCAGCTCGGCGATCGGCTCGCGCTCGCCGGCGGCGCCGATCAGCGTGCTGAGGGCGTCTCCGCTCATCGTCGTGTCCTTCCGGATGCCGCGGCTCGCGGCATCCGTGTCAACGATAGTTGACGAGATCGCGGTCGTCAACTCAGGTTGACAGGTGCCTCTGGGGGATGTCTTGACCCGCCGGTAGGGTGGATCGGTGCCCGCACCCGTGATCGACGCCAAGAACCTCGTGAAGGCCTACAGGGTCAAAGGGCGGCCCGACTTCGTCGCGGTCGACGGGCTCTCGTTCGAGGTCGCGCCAGGAGAGTCGTTCGGCCTTCTCGGCCCCAACGGCGCGGGCAAGTCCACGACGATGAAGATGATCGGCGCGGTCTCGTCGCGCACGGCGGGCGAGCTGTCGATCCTCGGCCTCGACCCCGACCGCCACGGCCCCGAGATCCGCTCGCGCCTGGGCGTCGTGCCGCAGCAGGACAACCTCGACGGCGAGCTCAACGCGCGCGAGAACCTCTACATCTACGGCCGCTACTTCGGCCTGCCCGGCAGGGTGTGCCATCAGAAGGCCGACGAGCTGCTCGCCTTCGCGCAGCTCGAGGAGAAGGCCAAGAGCAAGGTCGACCAGCTCTCGGGCGGCATGAAGCGCCGCCTCACGATCGCGCGCGGGCTCATCAACGACCCCCGCATCCTCCTGCTCGACGAGCCCACGACGGGCCTCGACCCGCAGGCGCGGCACGTCCTGTGGGACCGGCTGTTCCGTCTCAAAGAGCGCGGCACGACGCTCGTGCTCACGACGCACTACATGGATGAGGCCGAGCAGCTGTGCGACCGGCTCGTCGTCGTCGACAAGGGCCGCATCATGGCGGAGGGCACCCCGTCATCCCTCATCCGCGAGCACTCGAGCCGCGAGGTGCTCGAGGTGCGGTTCGGGTCCGACCGCAATCAGCAGGTCGCCCCGCGTCTGGAGGGGCTCGGCGATCGCGTCGAGGTGCTGCCCGACCGCATCCTCGTCTACACCGAGAACGGCGAGGCGGCGCTCGAGCGCATCACCGCGGGCGGGCTCCAGCCCATCACGTCGCTCGTGCGCCGGTCGTCACTCGAAGACGTCTTCCTGCGCCTGACGGGAAGGTCGCTCATCGAATGAGCCCCGTACGCCCAGGAGAGGGGATGCCTCGGGGCGAGGCATCCGCGACGGCGACGCATCCGACGCTCGACGAGCTGCGCGCCGAGGCGATGGAGTGGGGGCGCAGACCCCGCGCCCGCGGCACGTGGTACGTCACGGAGCACATGGTGCGCGCGATGCGGGCCTACGGCTGGACGATCATCGTCGGGGCCTTCGGCCAGCCCGTCCTGTACCTCCTCGGCCTCGCGGTCGGGCTCGCGGCGCTCATCCAGCTGCCGGTCGACGACGGCGGCCAGCAGGTTCCGTACCTCGTGTTCGTCGCCCCGGCTCTGCTCATGACGTCGACGATCGCCGTCGCGTCCGAGGAGTTCACCTACCCCGTCATGGCGGGCTTCAAGTGGCGTCGGTACTTCTACGGCTTCAGCGCCTCGCCGCTGTCGTCCGGACAGATCGCCAACGGCGTCGTCGCGGGCGCCGCGGCGCGCATGGGCGTCACCGCGGTGCTGTACTTCCTGTTCATCCTGCTCTTCTTCTCGTGGCTGCATCCGGGCGTGACGTCGCCCGCGACGGCGTGGATCGCGGTCCCGCTCGGGCTGCTCGTCGGGATGTCGTTCGGCATCCCGCTCATGGCCTACGCCGCCTCGATCGAAGACGACAAGGGCCAGTTCGCGCTCGTGCAGCGGTTCGTCTTCATGCCGATGTTCCTCTTCTCCGGCACGTTCTACCCGCTCGCGACGCTGCCCGTGTGGCTGCAGTGGATCGGCTGGATCTCGCCGCTGTGGCACGCGAGCGAGCTCGGCCGCGTCGTGATGTACGGCAAGCCCGTCGAGCCCATGCTCATCGCGGTGCACGTCGCCTACCTCCTGGTCCTCGCGATCGGCGGCATGATCCTGGCACGCAGGCAGTTCGAGCGGAGGCTCGCGACATGACCGCCGTGAGCGAGTCGACCGGAGCTCCCGTGCGCCGCGGGGGCGTACGAGCCCTGTGGGCGGGCAATCCGCAGGCCGTCGTGGAGCGCGGCCTCGTCGCGGCGCGCTCGTCGAGCTGGGTCGTCGTGCTGTCGGGGTTCTTCGAGCCCGTCTTCTACCTCGCCTCGATGGGACTCGGGCTCGGCGCGCTCATCGGCGACGTGCAGACCTCGGGCGGCCTCGACGTGCCCTACTCGGCGTTCATCGCACCTGCGCTGCTGGCCGTGTCGGCCATGAACGGCGCGATCTACGACTCGACGTGGAACGTGTTCTTCAAGCTCAACTACGGCAAGCTCTACGAGGGCATGCTCGCGACATCCCTCGGTCCTCTCGACGTCGCGCTCGGCGAGATCATGTACGCGCTCCTGCGCGGGCTCCTCTATGCGACGGGTTTCATGGTCATCATGCAGGTGCTGGGCCTCAACCTCGCGTGGACGGCGATCCTCGCGCTGCCCGCCGTCCTCCTCATCGCCTTCGGCTTCGCGAGCCTCGGCATGGCTGTCACGAGCTACATGAAGACGTTCCAGCAGATGGACTGGATCAACATCGTGCTGCTTCCGATGTTCCTGTTCTCGGCGACGCTCTACCCCATCGACATCTACCCGCAGTGGGTGCAGGGCGTCATCCAGGCCTTCCCGCTGTGGCACGGCGTCGAGCTCGTCCGCGGGTTCACGACGGGATCGCTGAGCCTCGCCATGTGGGGGCACGTCCTGTACTACGTCGTCATGATCGCGGTCGGGCTCGTCTTCACGACGAAGCGCCTGCGCGCGCTGTTCCTCGACTGAGGTCTTCCCGCGCCGCGCCGGCGTCCTGGACGACGGATGCCCCGAGGCCGCAGCCCCGGGGCATCCGCCCGTCACGCGGAAGACCTACAGCGATCCGGTGACCCCGATGCCGATGTTCGTCTCGTACTCGACGTCCTTCGTCTCCTTCGACAGGAGCAGCGCGATCAGCGTCAGCACACCCGCACCCGACAGGTAGACCCCGACGAGCCAGGGCGATCCGCCGGCCGCCGCCCACAGCGCGACCGCGACGATCGGCGCGAGCGCCGCGCCGAGGATCGACGACACGTTGTACGAGATCGCCGAGCCCGTGTAGCGCACGTTCGTCGGGAACAGCTCCGGCAGCAGCGCCCCCATGGGGCCGAACGTCGCGCCCATCAGCGTGAAGCCGAAGATGAGGCACGCCTGCACGAGCGCGCCCGTGAACTTCGGGTCGGCCTGCGGCAGCAGGAACACGTTGAACAGCAGGCCGAACGCGATGATGCCGACCGTCACCCAGATGAGCAGCTTCTTGCGTCCGACGGCGTCCGCGACGGGCCCGGACAGGAGCGTGAAGATGCCGAAGAAGACGACCCCGATGATCTGCATGATGACGAAGTCCGTGTAGCCGAAGCCGAGACCGGGAACGTATGTCGCCGGGTCGAACGCGGTTCCGGCGGCTTCGGCGGCGGCCTGCGCGGCATCCGTCGTCGCCTTCGTGCCGTACGACAGCGTGAAGCTCGTCATGAGGTAGAAGAGCACGTACGTCGCGAGCATGATGAACGTGCCCAGGATGAGGTGCCACCAGTGGTGGCGGATGACCGAGCCCAGCGGGAACTTGCGGATCGCACCGGTCTTCTCGGCCTTGGCGAACGTCTCGGACTCGACGAGGCGCAGACGCACCCACAGGCCGATGATCACCATGACCGCCGAGAACAGGAACGGCACGCGCCAGCCCCACGACAGGAACTCGGCGGAGCGCTGCGCCCCGCCGTCGGGGTGGGGGAGCGCGAAGTTGATCACGAGGAAGACCGTGTTGGCGATGATGAAGCCGATCGGCGCACCCAGCTGCGGGAAGGTGCCGTACCAGGCGCGCTTGCCCTTCGGAGCGTTCTCCGTGGCCACGAGCGCCGCGCCCGACCACTCGCCGCCGAGCGCGAAGCCCTGCGCGAGCCGGAGGACGAGCAGCAGGAACGCCGCCCACCATCCGATCTCGTTGAAGGTCGGCAGCAGGCCGATGAGGAAGGTCGCGACGCCCATCGTGAGGAGGGATGCCACGAGCGTGGCCTTGCGGCCGAAGCGGTCGCCGAAGTGGCCGAAGACGATCGCGCCGATGGGACGGGCGACCATCGCCGCGCCGAACACGGCGAACGACGACAGCAGGGCGGTCGTGTCGTTGCCTGTGGGGAAGAAGAGGATCGGGAAGACGAGCACGGCGGCCGTGGCGTACACGTAGAAGTCGTAGAACTCGATCGTCGTGCCGATGAGGCTCGCGAGGATGACGCGCGAGCGCGGGTTCGCGGGGGCCGTTGCGGGGGCGGACGCGATGATGGTGCTGGACATTGAGGAACCTGTCGAATGCAAGACGGAGGGGTCCTCTTGGGACGTGCCGGCGACGGTCGCTCAGGCACAGGGGTGGCGCGCGGGGCGGCTCGATCCGGGGATCGCCGGGGCGTCGACGGAGTCGCCGACGCACGAACGCTCATCCTAGTCCGGGCTGATCGCGCCCCCGAGGGGTCGCACGTGCGAAGACGGATGCCGTGCGGCCGACGGCGGTGATCGTGCGACGAGCGGTCGAGCGAGCGCAGGGCCGCGGGCGCAGCGCCCGTCGCGTCAGCGCCAGATGACCGCGATCCCCGCGTTGAGGAGGGTCAGGATGCCGATGCCCCAGAAGATGACGGGGGAGAGCGTGCCCGTCTTGCGCTGACGCGAGGAGCCGATGCCGAGGAGGGCGCCGATCACGAGCAGCACGACGAGCTTGACGCCGATCTTGAGGTAGTTCGGCTCGTACGAGATTCCCCACGGCGCCGCGAGGGCGAGGCCCGTCAGGGCGGCGATCGTCATCCCGAGGCTCATGAGGCGCGTCACGCGGACGCGCCGCGCAGACGCTTCGACGAGCCATGCCCCGAACAGCACCGCGAACCCGATGATGTGCAGGTAGACGACGACGCTCCGAAGGATCTCCATGTGGCTCAGCGTACCTTGCGGACTACTGAAGGTCGACGCCCCGCGCGGTGGACCGCGCCGGAGCGATCAGTCACCTCGTGGGTCAGTCCCGCGGCGGCGCCGTCCGACGAAGATCGCGCAGCACGAGCGCCGTGCGCAGTGCCGCTTCGGCCGCCTCGGCGCCCTTGTCCTCCTGCGAGCCTTCGAGACCTGCGCGGTCCAGGCCCTGCTGTTCGTCGTCGAGGGTCAGCAGGCCGAACCCGACCGGCTTGCCGGTGTCGAGCGCGACGCGCGTGAGCCCGTCGGTCGCCGACGCCGAGACGTACTCGAAGTGCGGCGTCCCGCCGCGGATGATGACGCCGAGCGCCACGACGGCGTCGGCCCCGGCATCCAGCGCCGCCTTGCTCACGATCGGCAGCTCGAACGAGCCGGGAACGCGCACGAGCCTCCACGTCGCGCCCGCGGCGTCGAGCACGCGCCCGGCGCCCGCGATGAGCCCCTCGGTGATGACCTCGTGCCACGTGCCCGCGATGACGACGACGTCGAGCCCTGCGCCGTCGAGCCCGTCGGTGACGGGTGCGCCCTTGCCGCTCACGCGTCCGCCCTCTCGGTGACGCGTGAGAGGGCGTCGTCGAGCTGCTGTCCGTCGATGATGTGACCCATGCGCTCCGCCTTCGTCGCGAGGTACTGGTGGTTGTTGGGGCCGACGCCCACGAGCAGCGGGACCTGCTCGACGATGTCGAGGCCGAGTCCTCGCAGCTGCGACACCTTGTCGGTGTTGTTGGTGAGCAGGCGGATCTTCTCGACGCCGAGGTCGGCGAGGATGCCGGCGGCGGCCGCGTAGTCGCGCGCATCCGCGGGCAGTCCGAGCGCCAGGTTGGCGTCGACCGTGTCGAGGCCGCGCTCCTGCAGGCTGTAGGCGCGGAGCTTGTTGATGAGCCCGATGCCGCGCCCTTCGTGCCCGCGCATGTAGATGACGACGCCGCCGTCCTCCTCGATCGCGTCGAGCGCCGCGTCCAGCTGCGGGCCGCACTCGCACTTGAGCGACCCGAACGCTTCGCCCGTGAGGCACTCGGAGTGCACGCGCACGAGCGGCGCGTCCTCCGTGAGGTCGCCCTTGACGACCGCGACGTGGTCCGTGCCGGTCACCCGGTCCTTGTACGCGAGGAAGCGGAAGTCGCCGTGCGACGTGGGCACGTTGGCCTCGGCCCTCAGGCTCACGCGGCGCCTGTGGGCGGCGTGGGACGCGGATGCCGCGACCGGCGCGGTCTCGTCGAGGTAGGCGACGATCTGTTCGATCGTGATGACGTGCACGCCGTCGCGCTCGCCGAGCTCGAGCAGGCCCGGCATCCGCATCATGGAGCCGTCCTCCGCGACGACCTCGGCGATCGCTCCGACGGGCTTGAGGCCTGCCAGGCGCATGAGCTCGACCGCCGCCTCCGTGTGACCGCCCCGTTCGCGCACGCCTCCGTCGACGGCGCGCAGCGGCAGGATGTGGCCTGGCCGGGTGACGCTCGCGGGCGTCGAGGCGGGATCGGCGAGCACGTTGAGCGTGTGCGCGCGATCGGATGCCGAGATCCCCGTCGACGCGCGGTCGGCGGCGTCGACGCTCACGGTGTAGGCCGTTCCCCTCGCGTCCTCGTTGAGGGCGACCATGGGGGGCAGGTCGAGCCGGTCGGCCCAGTCCGCGGGCATCGGCGCGCAGATGAAGCCGCTCGACCACCGCACGGTCCATGCGATCCACTCGGGTGTCGCGAGCTCGGCGGAGAGGATGACGTCGCCTTCGTTCTCGCGGTTCTCATCGTCCGCGACGATGACGGGCCGGCCGGCGCGCAGCGCCTCCAGGGCCTCGGGGATCGTGGAAAGGCTCATCTCGAGCCTCCTTCCGTCGTGACGCCGGCGCCCGCGGGTGCGAAGGCCAGGAGGCGCTGCACGTGGCGCGCGAGGATGTCGGTCTCGAGGTTGACGCGGTCGCGGGGGACGCGAGCGCCGAGGGTCGTGGCGGCGAGGGTCTCGGGGATGAGAGAGACCTCGAACCACTGCTGCGCGGCATCCGCGGGCGAGACGGCGCTGACCGTGAGCGAGACGCCGTCGACCGCGATGGAGCCCTTGTCGACGACGAGCGGCGCGAGGTTGGCCGGCAGCGAGATGCGCAGCACCTGCCACTGCTCGCCCGGGCGCACCTCGAGAACCTCGCCCGTGCCGTCGATGTGCCCCTGGACGATGTGGCCGCCGAGGCGCCCGTGCGCGACCGTCGCGCGCTCCAGGTTGACGGGCCGCCCGGCTGCGACGCCCGCGAGCGTCGACATGTCGAGCGTCTGCCTCATGACATCGGCGGTGAACCAGTCCTCGCCCTGGTCGACGACCGTCAGGCACACGCCGCTGACGGAGATCGAGTCGCCGTGCGCGGCGTCCGACACCGCTCTGGGGCCCCGAACCGTGAGGCGCACGCCGTCGCCGGACGGCGCGACGGCCGTGATCTCGCCGATCTCCTCGATGATCCCGGTGAACATCAGCTGTCTCCTTCTCGGGCGGCCGTGGCCTCGGCGGACTGCGCGGCGTATGCCTGCGCGGCCCGGCGGACGGGGTGCGCGACGACGAGCAGGTCGTCGCCGAAGTGCTCGACGGATGCCACGGTCAGCCGCACCTGATCGGCGATGGTGTCGACTCCGACGTCGCGCAGCGCGAGGCCGTCGCCGCCGAGCAGGGTCGGCGCGATGTACGCGAGCACCTCGTCGGCGAACCCGTGCCGGACGAACGAGCTCGCGACGGTCGGCCCGCCCTCGACGAACACGCGGTGCACGCCGCGTTCGCGCAGGTCGGCCAGCAGCGCCGCCAGGTCGTAGCCGTCGTGCTGGACGAAGGGGCGCGGATGCCGACGCACGGCGGCGTCGGCCGGCACGGGACGCGAGCCGACGACGACGGGCAGCGGCTGCGTCTCGTACAGGGTGCCGTCCGGGCGGCGCGCCGTGAGCGCGGGATCATCCGCCAGCACGGTCCCCATGCCGACCACGATCGCATCGGCGAGCGCTCGACGGCGGTGCACGTCGGCGCGGGCCTGCGGGCCCGTGATCCACTGGCTCGTCCCGTCGGCCGCGGCGGCGCGGCCGTCGAGGGACTGCGCCCACTTCACCGTGACGTGCGGGCGTCCGAGCCGCTGCACCTCGAGCCACGAGTGCAGGAGGGCCTCGGCATCCGCCGCCAGGACACCGGACTCCACATCGACGCCCGCAGAGCGGAGCCGCTCGGCGCCGCCCGACGAGACGACGTTGGGATCGGCGACGGCGTAGACCACCCGCGCGACGCCGGCGTCGATGAGCGCCTCCGAGCACGGCCCCGTGCGGCCCGTGTGGTTGCACGGCTCGAGCGTCACGACGGCCGTCGCGCCGCGCGTCTGGTCGGGCGCGAGATGCGAGAGCGCGTCGATCTCGGCGTGCGGCGTGCCCGCGCCGCGATGCCACCCCTCGGCGATGACCTCGCCCGCGGGGGAGAGGATGACGGCCCCGACCTGCGGGTTCACGCCGCGAGGACCGCGTTCGGCGAGTGCCAGCGCGCGGCGCATGGCTCGTCGCTCGGTCTCTGCCCTCGTCATCCGATTCCCGCCCTGAGTCTTCGTCCAGGGGATGACGGGAGGAACGACGGCATGAACCGTGCCGCGCGTGCTGCCTCCCATCCGGACTAGCGACGAACCCTCGTCGCATCACCGTCGGTCCCGGATTTCCACCGGATCGGCTTCGCTCGACACCCGTTCCCGGATGCCGTGCTCTGCTCGCGGACTGTCACCGCCGGTTCGGATTCGCACCGACCCCGGAGCACGTTGATGCTCTCGAGTCTAGTCAACGCGGCATCGGGGGTTTCATTCCCCGTCGCACGGCGGGGGGATGACGCGTGACGATCCCTTTCGGATGACAGAGAATGGAATACGTATTCGCTCGAAAGGTGCATCGGGGGCGACATGAGCGCGTGTCTCGAGCACTGCTCCGATGGCACCATGTGTCGACCGAATCGTTGCGGCGACGGTTGTGACCGACTCTGCCCGCGATCCGTGCGGTGGGATTTCTGTTGACAGGCCAGAATCGCCGATTTAGCATGGGTACGTAACCACAGCGAAGTGACGTCCACCGATGGAAGGCGGGAGACATCGATCCGGGGCGGCGCCAGGGCGAGCGATGGAGCGCCGCTGAAGGAGTGCCCGCTCGGCTCGGCTCCGGTCTGGCACAGGCAGGAGCACACCGCCGGCGGGTCGTCGCCGCCGGCAGCGGCTGACAGGGTGGCGGAGCGCCGCCGAACACCATACAGAGTGGAAGTCGATCAATGAAGATGAAGACATCACGTGCACTGGCCGTCGCAGGCGTCTTGGCGGCGTCGATGACATTGGGCGCATGCTCGGGCGGTGGCGACACCGCGCCATCCGCCGGCGACGCCTCGACGTCGTCGTGGGCCGACGTCGAGGCCGCCGCCGAGCAGGAGGGCCAGGTCACCGTCTACCTCGCGTCGCAGGACGCCGTGAACCAGGCCCTCGTCGCAGGTTTCGAGGCGGAGTATCCGAACATCGACGTCAACTTCGTGCGACTGGACTCCGGGCCCATGTCGGCGCGCATCGCCTCCGAGGTGCAGGCGGGGTCGACGACGGCGGATGTCGTGATGATGGCGGACAACGTCCAGCTCGAGGCGAACCCCGAGTGGTATCGCGACATCACGTCGCTTCCGTCGTACGGCGACGTGCCCGAGGACCGCCGGGTCTCCGATCACTACGTCATCACGCAGACGGCGCCGTTCGTGATCACCTACAACACCGACAAGATCGAGAAGAGCGACCTCCCGAAGACGTGGAAGGAACTCGCGGCCTCGCCCATCCTCGCGAACTCGCTGCTGATCGATCCGCGCGTGGCGTCGTCGTTCATGGCGGTGGACTACTTCATCTCGCAGAACGACGGTGAGGAAGTCCTCAAGGCGTACGGCGAGAAGAGCAAGGGTCTGAGCCAGGGGGCCGCTCCCGGCGTCCAGCAGGTGATCGCGGGCGAGGCCGACGCGCTCTTCCCGAACGTGCGCGAGCACACGGACGCCGCGCGTGAGCAGGGTGCGCACGTCGAGACGACCGTGCCGACCCCCACGATCTCCACGGTGAACCTGTGGGCGCTCCCCGAGGCGGCGCAGGCTCCCAATGCCGGCGCAGTCTTCATGAACTACGCGATGAGCAAGGCGGGACTCGCGGCCACCTGCCTCAAGGGCACCTACCAGCCCGTCGCATACAGCGACATCCCGGACTGCCCGCAGGAGGCACCCGGCACGACCCGCGTCCTCGACATCTACCCGAAGCTGACGGACGACGTGAAGGCGGACATCCTCGCACTCCTCGGACTTCAGTAGACCCGCACACGCGAGCGGCCGACAGTCTGGGCCCGTCGGGCCCCGGACCGTCGACCGCTCGCGGTCGTCGGGACCAGACTGCGGAGCAGCATCGATTGATCGAGAAGGACAAGGGCATGGCGAAGGATTCCGTGATCGAAGACGTGGAGAAGCAGCTTCCGCTGATCGCGAGCGACGTGAGCAAGCACTTCAAGCGCGCGAGCGGTGAGACCACGAAGGCGCTCGACGACGTCTCGCTGAAGGTCGAGAAGGGCGAGATGATCGTCCTGCTCGGACCGAGCGGATGCGGAAAGACGACGCTGCTCAGATGCGTGGCGGGTCTCGAGTACCCCGACGCCGGCACGATGTCGCTGGCCGGCGAGCTGGTCTACGACCGCAGCAAGAAGGTGTCGGTGCCGGCCAATCGCCGCGACATCAACATGATGTTCCAGACGTACGCACTGTGGCCGCACCTGACTCTGGTCGACAACGTCGCCTACCCGTTGCGCGTCGACGGAATGAAGAGGGCGGCCGCTCGGGCCCGAGCGCTCGAGTACCTCGAGCTGGTGGGAATCGGAGGCCTCGGCAAGCAGTACCCGTCGCAGGCCTCGGGAGGACAGCAGCAGCGGGCCGCGTTGGCGCGCACCCTCGTCGCGGCGCCGTCCCTCGTGCTGTTCGACGAGCCCCTCTCGAACGTCGACGCCAAGGTCAGGGTCGCCCTGCGTGCCGAGATCAGCCGCCTCCACCACGAACTCGGGTTCGCGGCGCTGTATGTGACGCACGACCAGTCGGAGGCACTCGCTCTGGGAGACCGGGTCGCCGTCATGAACTCCGGACGGATCATGGAGTTCGCGACCCCCACCCAGCTCTACTCGAAGCCCGACACGCGGTTCGTCGCCGAGTTCCTCGGGTCCGCGAACGTCCTTCCCGCGTCGATTCTCGACATCGGCGAGACCGAGCTGCGGCTTCGAACGGCATCGGCGGGCGACCTCGTCGTCCCCCGCGGCGCCCTGCTCTCGCCGGAGCCGCATCCGGCCGAGGTCTTCGTCATGTGGCGGCCCGAGAACGCCGTTGTCGGGCCCGCAGGTGCCGGCGACGCCGTGTCGGACTCGTCGTCGATCGACGGCGTGGTCGCCGACGCCATCTTCGCCGGCTCCCACACCGACCTCACCGTCGCGCTCGCAGACGGCAGGACCATCCATGCCTTCGCGCCGGGCGTCAACTCGCACGAGGCGTTCGCCATCGACGATCGCGTGATCGTCCGGGTCCCGCACGATGCGCTGCGCATCCTGGTCGCGTGAGGAGTCGACGATGACCGCATCCACGCCGAGTCCTTGGGAGATCGCCGACGCCGTGCCCGTCCGCGGGCGGCGCAAGTCGCGCGGCACAGGACCGAGCATCTTCACGCCGATCGTCATCGCGGCATCCGCCGTGATCGCGTTCCTCGTCCTCCTCCCCGCGGCACGCATCGTGCAGAGCGGCGTCACCGAGATGGGGTGGAGCGGTCTCGTCCGGCTGGTCACGCGACCGTACTTCGGGCAGCTCATGGGCGAGACGGCCATCGTCGTGGTCAGCTCGTCCGTGCTCGCCATCGTCGTCGCGACACTGCTGGCGTGGCTCAATGAGCGGACGGACGCGACGATGGGCGTCGCGGGAGATCTCCTGCCGCTCGTGCCGCTCTTCCTGCCGTCCGTGGCGATGGCGATCGGCTGGGTCATGCTCGCTGCACCCGACGCCGGCTTCATCAACGGTGCCCTCAGCCTGCTGCCGGGCTCTCCGCAGGTCGACATCTACTCCTATCCGGGTCTCATCTTCGTCTACGTTCTGGTGCTGGTCCCGTACGCCTACCTGCCGATCAGTGCGGCCTTTCGCGCTCTGGATCTCTCGCGCGAAGAGGCGGCCCGCGTCTGCGGCGCGGGAAACGTGCGCGTCTTCTTCACCGTCGCGCTCCGCAGCGTCGCGCCGGCCATCGCGAGCTCGCTCGTGCTGGTCGTGATCGTCGCCTTCGCTATGTACTCGATCCCCACCGTGATCGCGACGAGGGCGAGGATCGACATCGTCGCCGTCTCGATCGTGGAGGCGGTCACGCAGACCTACCCGATCGACTACAGCACCGCCCTCGGACTGAGTCTCATCATGTTCGCGATCCTGTTCGCGCTGTGGCTGCTGCAGCAGCGCGTCCTCGGCCAGGGGCGCTTCGCCCGCGTCGGCGACCGCACCGAGGGCGCATCCCTCACGCGTCTGGGCGGGTGGCGCTGGGTGGCGCGGGGAATGATGATCCTCTACATCCTGTGCGCAGCCGTCCTGCCGGTCGCCGCCCTTGTCGTGGTGAGCTTCCAGAGGTTCTGGACGCCGGACTTCGCCAACGCGATCTGGGGATTCGAGAACTACGTCAAGGTCTTCAACGACCAGGTGGGCATGAAGGCGCTCGTGAACAGCCTTCAGCTCGGCGTGACGGCGGCGGCCGCGACGATCGTCGCGGCCCTCCTGATCATCATCTTCAAGCAGCGCAATCCGCACGGGATACTGCAGCGGATCGTCGACGGCGTCTCCAAGCTCCCCGCCGTGGTGTCGCACATCGTGCTCGGCATCGGCATCGTGCTGGCCTTCGCGGGTCCGCCGTTCCGGCTGGGGTCGACCGTCTGGATCATCCTGCTGGCCTACCTGCTCACGTATCTGCCGTACGCGATGCTGACTCTCGAGGGCTCGCGCGCGCAGATCTCGGACTCGCTCACCGAGGCTGCCCAGGTCAGCGGTGCCTGGGACTGGCGGGCCGTGCGGACCGTGGTCCTCCCGCTCATGGTCCCGGGCATCGCGTCGGCCGGGGCGCTGCTGTTCGTGCTCATGACGGGCGATCTCTCGCTCGCCGTGCTGCTCTCGACGCCCCGCACGCCGGTGATGGGACTCATCGTCCTCGACTACTGGGGTCAGGGCACCATCCCCTCTGTCGCGACGATCTCGGTCATCATGACGGTGATCTCGGCGATCGTCGTCGGCGTCCTGCAGTTCCTGGGGCGCCCTCGCTACCTTCACAAGAGGTAGGCGCCGCCGCACGCGGAGGGCCGCGCCGGCGACGCCGACGCGGCCCTCGGGGGGACTACTCGGCCGTCTTGACGGCGGCGAACGGACGCGCAGGCGATCCGGTCGCTCCGACGAGCGGCAGCGGCGCGAGGACGAAGAGGAATTCGCCGACCCCTGCCGCGGCGAGTCCGCCCAGACGCATGATCTCGATGATGTGGATGCCCTCGTCCACCAGCAGGCGCTTGTGTACGGGGAGCCCGCGGGAGCGTGTGAGAGGGGCGAACCGCTCGAAGGGGATCGTCTCGCCGCCGACCGCGCGCGGCCTGCGCCGGGCGATCCAGTCCGCGCCGTCCGGTCCGATGCCCGGCAGGCCCGTCGTCTCGCCTTCGAACGCCGCCCGATCGCCGAAGAGCTGATCCCAGCCGGTGCGCACGAGAAGGACCCCGCCGGGCTGAGGCTCGGCGCCCGCCCGTTCGAGCGCCGCATCGAGGTGCTCCGGGAGCACTTCTTCGTCGGGGTCCAGACGTTCGCGGCCGAGCACTGCCGGGATGTCGAGAAGGATCCCCTGGCACATCAGGATCGGGATCTGCTCCGCGCCGTGCTTGACGTAGCGACCCGTGTCCATCGCCTCTTCGACGGGCACGCCCCCGAAGAGCTTGCCGTCGAAGGAGGCGTGCGCGAGCGCGTCGATGTGGGTTCCGACGTGCCCGCTCGTGAAGAGGATCTCGGTCGATCCGCTGGAGCCGTCCTTGCGGATGATGTCTCCGTGACGACGAGTGACGCTCATGCGGAAGGGCGGATGATCGGCCGACTGCGGCACGCCGTTCTCGAGCGGGTGGGCCAGGTCGTAGATCCTCACCCCCTCGCCGGCCAGTGCGATCAGATCCTGTGTTGTCATGACTTCACCTTTCATCGTCGAGAGAGAAGACACGATCGCCCCGGCGGGTCCCCACCGCCGCCTGGACGCCGACGCAGAGAGTCCGCGATGCACGGAACTCGAGGCTGAATACGTATTCTCATCATATCGCGGAACGAGTAGCATCGCTGATGGCTCCCGCGCGGAAGGCGCCCGCACGCTCGCCTGCACGTATGTGCACGGGCGCTGCAAGAAGTCCTGTCTGTGACAGCATGGCCGAAGGGTCAGGAGGAGGGGAACGGATGAGGTCGGTCGCGCCAGGGGGGTTCGCGGCACTAGCCGAACGCCCGTACTCCGACGTCCTGATCATCGGCGGAGGCATCAACGGTCTCGCGACGTTCCGCGACCTCGCGATGCAGGGGGTGGATGTCGCGCTCGCCGAAAGGGCCGACTTCGTCAGCGGCGCCTCCGCAGCATCGAGCCACATGATCCACGGCGGCATCCGGTATCTCGAGAACGGCGAGTTCCGGCTCGTGCACGAGGCTGTGACGGAGCGCAATGCGCTGCTGCGCATCGCCCCGCATTACGTGCGGCCGCTGCAGACGACGATCCCGATCTTCTCGACGTTCTCCGGCGTCCTGACGGCGCCCATGCGGTTCCTGCGTCACGGCAAGGGCAAGCACCGCGAGCGCGGCGCGGCGCTCATCAAGATCGGGCTCGTCATCTACGACTCGTTCTCGCGCGGCGGCGGGCGCGTGCCGCGGCACACGTTCGACGGGCGTGCACGGTCGCTCGCGCAGCTTCCGCACCTCAATCCCGGCGTCAAGTACACCGCGACCTACTGGGATGCCTCGCTCCACGACCCCGAGCGGCTCGCGCTCGACGTGCTGCGCGACGGGCTCGCGGCCGGCGGCGCCCGCGCGCGCGCAGCGAACTACACGGCGGCGATCGGCGCGGCGAACGGCCGCATCGTGCTGCGCGACGGCGTCACGGGCGAGGAGGTCGCGTTCGCGGCATCCGTCGTCGTGAACGCGGCGGGCCCGTGGACCGATCTCGTCAACCTCGCGATCGGCGACCCCACGCGGTACATGGGCGGCACGAAGGGCTCGCACATCGTGCTCGACCACCCCGAGCTGCTGGCCGCGACGGGAGGACGGGAGCTGTTCTTCGAGCACAAGGACGGCCGCATCGTGCTCATCTATCCGCTCAAGGGCCGGGTGCTCGTCGGGACGACAGATCTCGAGCACGACATGGCCGAGCCGATCGAGTGCACCGAGGCCGAGGTCGACTACTTCATCGACCTCGTCGGGCATGTCCTGCCGGGCATCCACGTCGACCGCACGCACATCGTGTACCGCTTCGCGGGCGTGCGGCCGCTCCCCGGGCACGGCGACCTTGCCCCCGGGTTCGTCTCCCGCGACTACCGCATCGAGGCGGAGCCGCTCGCGGGAGGCACGGCGACGGTCCTCAGCCTCGTCGGCGGCAAGTGGACGACGTTCCGCGCGTCGGCCGAGCACGTCGCCGACCGCGTGCTCGACCTCCTCGCGCAGCCGCGTCGTCGCTCGACGAAGGGCGTGCCGATCGGCGGAGGCCGCGGCTACCCCACGACGGAGCGCGCCCGCCGGCAGTGGCTCACCGCGTTCCAGGACGGCATAGGGCTCGAGCGGGCGGCGACGCTGCTCGACAGGTACGGGACCGTCGCGGCGGACGTCATCGCCGCGCTCGCCGAAGACGAAGAGGACGCCCCGCTCGAGACGGCCCCCGGCTACAGCACGGGCGAGCTGCGCCACCTGGCGCGCACGGAGGGCGTCGTGCACCTCGACGACGTCCTCATGCGGCGCACGTCGCTCGCCTTCATCGGCGCGGTCTCGGCGGCGTCCGCCGCGGAGGTCGCGGAGGCGATCGCGCCGGTTCTCGGGTGGGATGCCGCGCGCCGCCGCGGCGAGGTCGACCGCGCCCTCGCGGCCGTCCACGACGCCGACCCGACCTGGACGGCAGCCGCCGACGCCTCGCGCTGACACGGTGGACGCGACACAGCCGACGCCGGGCCCCGACGCGGCCGGACGCGACGTGAAGGCCGGCCCGCGCGGCAGAGCCGAGCCCACGAGCGCGCATGGGCTCCGCAAAGCGGAACGTGCGGGCCCTTCGCAGAGGAGCGTGCGGAGCGTGCGGACCCCGCGCGGAGAAGCGCGCTCGCACAGGCGTCCGCCGAGGACCGCAGGGCTCCGCGATAGCCTGGCGGGACCCTGCGGCCGCGAGCCGCGACGACTCGACGACGAGGAGACGACGTGACGGGCCATGTGCTGGCGCTCGACCAGGGCACCACCTCGACGAGGGCGATCGTGTTCGACGCGACGGGAACACCCGTCGCGGCGGCACAGCGCGAGCACGAGCAGTTCCTGCCCCGCGCCGGGCGGGTCGAGCACGATCCCGTCGAGATCTGGACGAACACCGAATGGGTGCTCGCCTCGGCGCTCGCGAAGGCCCGCATCGGCGCGGGGGACGTCACCGCGATCGGCATCACGAACCAGCGCGAGACGGCGATCGTGTGGGACCGCCGCACGGGGCGCCCCGTGTACAACGCGCTCGTGTGGCAGGACACCCGCACGCAGCCGCTCATCGACCGGCTCGCCTCCGACGGCGGGTCCGATCGCTTCGCCGACGTGACGGGCCTGCCGCTCGCGACGTACTTCTCCGCGTCCAAGGTCGCGTGGATCCTCGATCACGTACCGGGCGCGCGTGCGGCGGCGGAGGCGGGCGACCTCCTGTTCGGCACTCCCGACACGTGGGTGGTGTGGAACCTGACGGGCGGCATCCGGGGCGGCATCCACATCACCGACGTGACGAACGCCTCACGCACGCTCCTCATGGACCTGCGGACCCTCGACTGGTCCGACGCCCTCCTCGCGGTGTGGGGGATCCCGCGCTCCATGCTTCCCGCGATCCGCTCGTCGTCCGAGGTGTACGGAGAGGCCCACCTCCCCGGCATCGCGGCGCGCGTGCCCGTCGCCGGCATCCTGGGCGACCAGCAGGCCGCGACCTTCGGACAGGCCGCGTTCGACGCGGGCGAGTCGAAGAACACGTACGGGACGGGAAACTTCCTGCTCGTGAACACCGGCACCGAGATCGTCCGCTCGCGGCACGGCCTCATCACGACGGTCGCGTACCGCTGCGGCGACGAGCCGGCCAGGTATGCGCTGGAGGGGTCGATCGCGGTCACGGGGTCGCTCGTGCAGTGGCTGCGCGACAACCTCGGCATCATCCGGCGATCCGAGGAGGTCGAGGCGCTCGCCGAGACCGTGCCCGATGCGGGCGGCGCGTACTTCGTCCCGGCGTTCTCCGGTCTGTTCGCGCCGTACTGGCGACCCGATGCGCGCGGCGCACTCGTGGGCATGACGCGCTTCGTCAACCGTGCGCACATCGCGCGCGCGGCGCTCGAGTCGACGGCGTTCCAGACGCGCGACGTCATCGAGGCCGTCGTCGCCGACACGGGTCGCGCCCTCTCGGAGCTGCGCGTCGACGGTGGGATGACGCGCGACGACCTCCTCATGCGGTTCCAGGCCGACATCCTGGGCCTTCCCGTGGTGCGCCCCGAGGTCGTCGAGACGACGGCGCTCGGAGCGGCGTACGCGGCGGGACTCGCGACGGGGGTGTGGAGCGGGCGCGACGAGCTGCGGACGCACTGGCGCGAGGACGTGCGCTTCGAGCCCCGGATGCCGCAGGACGAGCGCGAGCGCCGCTACCGGCTGTGGAAGAAGGCCGTGTCGAAGTCGCTCGACTGGGTCGACGACGACGCCCGCATCCTCGCAGGCACCGCCGAGGAGTAGGACTCCACCGCGACCGCGCGGCCGCGCGGACAGGCCACGGCTGCGGCGCGGCTACTTCAGCAGTCGCGAGAGCCGCCGGTCGGCGAGGATCTTCCCGCCCGTCTGGCACGTCGGGCAGTACTCGAGCGAGTTGTCGGCGAAGAAGACGCTGCGCACGGTGTCTCCGCAGACCGGGCACGCCTCGCCGCGGCGCCCGTGCACCTGCATCCCGCGCCGCTTGGCGTCCTTGAGGTCGGCGGGAGGCTTGCCGGATGCCGCGGCCACCGCCTCGGCGAGCGTCGCCGTCAGGGCGGCGAAGAGCCGGTCGACATCGGCATCCGTCAGGTTCGACGCGAGCGCGTACGGCGACATCCTGGCCGCGTGCAGGATCTCGTCGGAGTACGCGTTGCCGACTCCGGCGATGATCGTCTGGTCGCGGAGCACCCCCTTGATCTGCGTGCGACGACCCGCGAGCAGCCCTGCGAAGGTCTCGCGTGCGAACCCCGGGTCGAGGGGATCGGGGCCGAGCCGCGCGATCCCGGGCACGTCCTGGGGGAGGCGCACGACGTACACGGCGAGAGACTTCTTCGTGCCGGCTTCGGTGAGGTCGAACCCCGAGCCGTCGCTCAAGGCGACCCGCAGCGCGATCGGGGTCTTGCCCGGCCTGATGAGCGTCGTCGGCAGCTGGTCGTAGAAACGGAGCCACCCGGCCTTCGCGAGGTGGAACACGAGATGCGGACCCGACGTCGTCAGGTCGATGAACTTCCCGTGCCGTGCGGCCCCCGTGATCGTCGCGCCCTTGAGAGAGTCGATCGGAGGGTCGTACGTCTTCAGCGCCGCGATGTTCGCGACCGATGCGCGCGTGATCTCGAGACCCGTCACGCGTTCCCGGAGGAACTCGACGAGCCCCTGCACCTCGGGCATCTCGGGCATGCAGTCATCCTGCCATGCCCCGCCCACGTGCGGACGGGGTCGCACGAGAGGCGAAGCCTCCGCGAGCGACCCGTGCGCGCACGGACTCCGGTCAGTCCCCGAGCACGGGCCAGGGCTGCGGCCGCCGGTCGTCGGTCGCCAGCAGTGCGGCGCTCCATCCGTCGTCGCGGCGGCTCTGCCCGACGAGCGCCTGCCGTCGCAGACCTTCGTACCGGAAGCCGAGAGTGCGTGCGGCGCGCGCCGACGCCTCGTTGCCGACGACGGCGTGCCACTCGATGCGTGCGAGGCCCAGCCCGTCGGCGGCGAAGCCCCAGTCGAGAACCGGGGCGGAGGCCTCTGTCACGATGCCTCGCCCGCGCGCCCCGCGCGAGATCCAGTAGCCGAGCTCGCCGCTGCCGCGCCCGTCGAGCCGGTAGAGCCCGATCATCCCGGCGAGAGCGTCGCCGTGGCGGATCGCCCAGGTGGCGTGCGCGCCGGAGGTCCAGTCCGCCGCGACCTTCTCGACGAACTCCTCGGCGTGCCGATGCTCGTAGGGCGAGGGGACCGTCGTGAAGCGCTGGATGGCGGCATCCTGGCATGCCTCGAAGATCGCGTCGACATCGGCCGCGACGGGCCGCGAGAGCTCGAGCCTGGTCGTGCGCAGGATGACGGGTTCCACTCCACCACCGTAGCCGCGTCGCCGCGTACGGACCTCCGGCCCGGATGAGCCCCGGCCCGGATGCCGCGCCGCCGCGCGCTTCGCGGCATCCCGGTCGCGAGACGACGGCGGAGCAGCCCGATCACGCCCGACGACGGTGCCGGATCAGGCCCGGCGGAGCAGCCCGACCCTGTCGTAGACGTCGGCGAGGGTGCGGGTCGCGACGGCCTCGGCTCGCGCGGCGTTCGCCGCGAGCACGCGGTCGAGCTCGGCAGGGTCGGACAGCAGCGCGAGCGCGCGCTCGCGGACGGGCCCGAACTCGGCGACGACGACCTCGGCGAGGCCCTTCTTGAAGTCGCCGTAGCCGCGGCCCGCGTACTCGTCCTCGATCGAGGGGATCTGGCGGCCCGTCAGGGCGGCGTAGATCACGAGGAGGTTCGAGACGCCCGGCTTTTCCTCGCGGTCGTACCGCACGGAGCCCTCCGAGTCGGTCACGGCGCGCATGACCTTCTTCGCCGACACGGCCGGATCGTCGAGGAGCCACAGCACGCCGGCATCCGACTCCGCCGACTTCGACATCTTGGCCGTCGGGTTCTGCAGGTCGTAGATGCGGGCCGTGTCCTGCTGGATGACGGGCATCGGCACCGTGAACGTCGTGCCGTAGCGCGAGTTGAAGCGCTCCGCGAGGTCGCGCGTGAGCTCGACGTGCTGCTTCTGGTCGTCGCCGACGGGCACGATGTCGGCCTGGTACAGCAGGATGTCGGCCGCCATCAGGACGGGGTACGTGAACAGCCCGACCGACGTGGCGTCGGCGCCGTAGCGCTGCGACTTGTCCTTGAACTGCGTCATACGGCCCGCCTCGCCGAAGCCCGTGATCGTCGACAGGATCCACGACAGCTCTGCGTGCGCGGGGACGTGCGACTGCACGTACAGCGTCGACTTGGACGGCTCGATCCCCGCCGCGATGTACTGCGCGGCCGTGCGCCTCGTCTTCTCGCGAAGCTCGGCGGGGTCGTTCGGCTGTGTGAGCGCATGGAGGTCGACGACGGAGAAGAACGCGTCGTACGCCTCCTGCAGGTCGCGCCACTGCATGAGCGCCCCGATGTAGTTGCCGATCTGCAGGGAATCGGCCGAGGGCTGCATGCCGGAGTACAGGCGCGGTTTGCTCATCCGTCAAGTCTATTGAGCGGATGCCGGTGCCTCGTCCGCGCGATCGGCTGCGCGCACGATCGGCCGCTCAGCCGCCGAGGGCGTATTCGGCCACGACGGGGGCATGGTCGCTCCAGCGCGTGTCCCACGACGGGGCCCGCACGACGCGGTAGTCCGTCACGCGCGCGGCGAGCGCAGGCGTCGCCAGGTGGTAGTCGATGCGCCACCCGGTGTCGTTGTCGAACGCCTTGCCGCGGTTCGACCACCACGTGTACGGACCGTCGACCTCGCCCGCGAAGCGGCGGCCCACGTCGACCCAGCCGAGCCCTCGGCCCGTCGTGCCGTCGGCGCCCGTCACGTCGACGCCGGCGTCGCCGAGGAAGCGGTCGAAGTACGCGCGCTCGCGGGGGAGGAAGCCGGCCTTCTTGACATTGCCCCGCCAGTTGCGGATGTCGAGCTCGCGGTGCCCGACGTTGAGGTCGCCCATGATGAGCGCGAGCGGGCTCTCGGCCGCGAGCCGCGGCATCCGCTCCTCCATCGCGTCGAGGAAGGCGTACTTGGCGACCTGCTTGGGGGTGCCGGCCTCGCCCGTCGGCACGTAGGCGGAGACGATCGCGATGCGCTCGCCGTCGACGTCGAAGTCGACCTCGATCCAGCGGCCCGCCGAGTCGAGGGCGTCGTCGCCGAGGACGCGGCGCACCTCGACCCCGTCGTCGCGCGACGCGACGGCGACGCCCGCACGACCCTTCGCGAGCGCCTCGTCGTTGACGAAGGTCCAGTCCGGCAGTGCGGCTCGCAGCTCGGCCTCGGTCGCGCGCACCTCCTGCAGCGCCATGATGTCGACGCCGGCGTCGGCGAGCCATTCGAGCATTCCCTTGCGGGCGGCGGCGCGGATGCCGTTGACGTTGACGGAGGCGATGCGGACGGAGCGAGACACGACCGCCAGCCTAGCCGCGGCATCCGACACCTACTCGAAGAGGGACCCCTTCCGAACCGGTGCCGTCTGGAGCGTCGCCTCCACCTGCGCGAGCTCGTCCTCGGCGTCGCGCACGGCCCGCTCGGCGCTCCAGCGGCGGTACCACGGTGCCGCGTCGCGCGCCTCCTGCGCCGTGCGCACCCGGACATGGGCCGCCGTCACGAGCGCGCGGTGCTCGGCCGCGAGCCGCTCCGCTTCGCTCACCGCCGCGATCGGGATGTCGCGATCGCGCGCGGCGACGGCGATCCACGACGCGGCGACCAGGATGACGATGCCGATGAGGCGGAACCACAGGAGGAATCCCACGAGCACCGAGAACGTCGCCAGCAGCGGGTTCGAGGGCGTGTAGAGGAAGAGCAGGCCGACGCCGACCTGCAGGACGGCGATCGCCGCGCCGCCGAGGAGGGAGCCCGGCCAGATCGTCCGCCACGTGAGGGTCGTGCCGGTGAGGAAGCGGAACAGGCCCGCGAGGGCCGCGGAGTTGATCGCGAAGGCGACGGCGAACGACAGGAGCTTGATGAGCACCTGGAACCAGAACGACCGGTCCGTGAGACCGAGGACCGTCAGGACGAAGTCGAGGGCGCCGCTCGCGGTGTAGCCGAGCAGCGCGCCGAGCACCAGCGCGACCCCGAACGCGAGGGCGGCGACGAAGTCCCGGGTCTTCAGGATGAAGTAGTTGCGCCGGTCGAAGGGCAGGCCGAAGATGTCTCGCACCGCCCGCCGCGTGAACGTGACGAACCCGATCGCGGTCCAGATCGCGACGACGAAGGCGATGGCACCCGTGATGGCGAGCACGCCGCTGCTGCCGGTCGCGACCGCCGTCACCTGGTCTGGATGGACGAGCCCGTCGTCGCTGATGAGCCCCGGGATGTAGCGGTTGATGAGGTCGATGAGGCCGGTGATGGCAGCCTCGCTCGCGCCGAGCCAGATCCCGACCGCCGCGAACGCGAAGTAGATGACGGCGAAGATCGCGAACAGCGACTGGTAGCTGATGCTCGCGGCGAGCAGGAACCCGTTGTGCTGCAGGAAGTGCCGCCACACCCGGATGGGGAACCACGCGAGCGTCTTCTGCGTGATCTCGGTCGCGAGCACGATCGGCGCGTCGAACCGTTCGCGGAGGGCGAGCTGCGTCGCCTCCCAGCGCTCGCGGAGCGTCTCCTCCTCCGCACGTGCCGCTGCGGCCTCGTCGCGCGGCTTGCGCGCCTCTCCCGGGCTCTGGCTCACGGTCACAGATTAGCGATGTGCGGATGCCGCTTCCCGCCGCGGCTCACCCTGCGCGGCCGAGCGGAACCTCGGAACGACGAACAGCGCCGCCGCGAGCACGACTGCGGGGACGAGGAACGCGGGTCCGAGGCCGGACCGGTCGGCGAGGAGGCCGACGACGACGGCGCCGAGGATCGCGCCGGCGTAGTTGAAGATATTGACGCGCGCGATGACCTGGTCGCTGTGCTCGGGGGAGAGCTCCCCGGCCGCGCCGAAGGTCACGGGCACGAGCACGCCGACGGCGACGCCCGCGAGGGCGAACCCGGCGATCGCGACCGCCGTGAAGGGCAGCGTCGCCACGACGAGGCACCCGGCGACCGAGACGATCGTCGCGATGGTCACGAGACGTCGCCTGCTCATGACGACCAGCAGGCGGTCGGTGGCGAGCCTCGTCGCGAGAATGCACGCCTGGTACACGGCGTAGCCGAGCGGCGCGAGTGCGGGCAGGGCCGCCAGGTCGTCCTGGAGATAGACGGCGCTCCAGGTGCTGACGGCCGAGTCGACGACGAAGACCGCAAGGATCACGAGGCCGAACGCGAGGATGCCGGCACGCGGGAGGTTCGCGCGCTCGGCCGCGGGAAGCGCCGCCTCGACGGGGCGGTCGGCCGCGAACAGGCGCGAGCCGACGGCCGCCACGACGAGTGCCGGGACGGCGGCCGTCGCGATGGCGACGCCCGCCGCCGTGGCGGACGCGGCGACGAGAGACACGAGCAGGGCGCCCGCGATCGCGGCGGCCGTGTACGTCGCGAAGAACCCGCCGATGATGGGGCGTCCGTAGGCGCGCTGCACCGTGATGGCCTGCATCGCCTGCGAGGCGTCGACGCACCCGAGCCCCACGCCGTACAGCGCGAACACCACCGCGAACGCGGTGAGGGGCGTGGGCACGGCGATGAGGGGGAGCGCCGCCGCCTGCACCGCGAGGCCGAGCACGAGGGCCGCGCGGCTCCCGAAGCGCACGGCCACGGCGTTCGCGACGACGGAGCCGACCGCCGCCATCACGCACACGCCGAGCACGATGAGCGAGACGACCGTGTCGTCGACGTGCTGTCGCTCCTTGAGCGCCGGCAGCGACGTGACGACGACCGCGTAGCCGATCGCCTGCGCAGCGTACGAGGCGCTGACGCAGAGGCGGGCTCGCCGAGGCATCCGTCCTTCGGAGGTGCTGGTCTCGCTCCGTCGCGAGGCGGTCGTCACGGGCGCGGGCTCAGCGTCCGCCGCGCAGGACGGCCTGCTTGACCTCGGCGATCGCCTTCGTGACCTCGATGCCCCGGGGGCACGCCTCCGTGCAGTTGAAGGTCGTGCGGCAGCGCCACACGCCTTCCTTGTCGTTGAGGATGTCGAGTCGCACGTCGCCCGCATCGTCGCGCGAGTCGAAGATGAAGCGGTGCGCGTTGACGATCGCGGCGGGGCCGAAGTACTGGCCGTCGGTCCAGAAGACGGGGCACGACGACGTGCACGCGGCGCACAGGATGCACTTCGTCGTGTCGTCGAAGATCTCGCGATCCTTGATCGACTGGATGCGCTCCTTGCCCTCCGGCGGCGTCGAGCTCGCGATCAGGAAGGGCTGCACCTCGCGGTAGGAGGCGAAGAACGGCTCCATGTCGACGATGAGGTCCTTCTCGAGCGGAAGGCCCTTGATCGCCTCGACGTAGATCGGCTGCGAGATGTCGAGGTCCTTGATGAGGGTCTTGCACGCGAGCCGGTTGCGGCCGTTGATGCGCATCGCGTCGGACCCGCAGATGCCGTGCGCGCACGAGCGCCGGAACGACAGCGAGCCGTCGACCTCCCACTTGATCTTGTGCAGGGCGTCGAGCACGCGGTCGGTCGAGAACAGCTCGACGTCGTAGTCCACCCAGCGCGGCTCCTCGTCGACCTCGGGGTCGAAGCGGCGGATGATGAAGGTGACGAGGAACGACTGGATGCCGGTGTCCGCGGTCTCCTCGACGGCGGCTTCCTCCACGGCGACGAGCGTCGACATCCCTAGTACTTCCTCTCCATCGGCTGATACCGCGTGACGACGACGGGCTTCCAGTCGAGCCGGATGTGGTCCTCGGGGTGCGAGGAGTGCGCGTCGCCGGACAGGTACGCCATCGTGTGCTGCATGTAGTTCTCGTCGTCGCGCTTGGGGAAGTCGTCGCGCATGTGGCCGCCTCGGCTCTCCTTGCGGTTGCGGGCCGTCACGACCACGACCTCCGCGAGGTCGAGGAGGAAGCCGAGCTCGACCGCCTCGAGCAGGTCGGTGTTGTACCGCTTGCCCTTGTCGTCGACGTGCACGTTGCGATACCGCTCACGCAGGTCTGCGATGACGTCCATGACCTCGCCCAGCGACTGGTCGGTGCGGAACACCTGCGCCTTGCGGTCCATCTCGTCCTGCAGCGTCTTGCGCAGCACCGCGATGCGCTCGGTGCCCTGGTTGGCGCGCAGGCCCTCGATGAGCTCGCGGACCTCCTTCGAGGGGTCGTCGGGGAGCGGGACGAACTCCGCGGTCTTGACGTACTCGACCGCGTTGCGGCCGGCGCGCTTGCCGAACACGTTGATGTCGAGCAGCGAGTTGGTGCCGAGGCGGTTCGAGCCGTGCACCGAGACGCACGCGCACTCGCCGGCCGCGTACAGGCCCGGGACGACGGTCGTGTTGTCGCTGAGGACCTCCGCGTCGTTGTTCGTGGGGATGCCGCCCATCGCGTAGTGCGCCGTCGGCATGACAGGCACGGGCTCGACGACGGGATCCACGCCGAGATATGTGCGGGCGAACTCGGTGATGTCGGGGAGCTTCGTCTCGAGCACCTCCGCGCCCAGGTGCGTGCAGTCCAGCAGCACGTAGTCGCGGTGGGGACCCGCGCCGCGGCCCTCCGCGACCTCCTGGACCATGCATCGGCTCACGATGTCGCGGGGAGCGAGGTCTTTGATCGTGGGCGCGTAGCGCTCCATGAAGCGCTCGCCGCTCACGTTGCGAAGGATCGCGCCCTCGCCTCGTGCGCCCTCCGTGAGCAGGATGCCGAGCCCCGCGAGACCCGTCGGGTGGAACTGGAAGAACTCCATGTCCTCCAGCGGCAGGCCCTTGCGCCAGATGATCCCCACGCCGTCGCCCGTGAGCGTGTGGGCGTTCGAGGTGGTCTTGAAGATCTTGCCGAAGCCGCCCGTCGCGAAGATGACGGCCTTGGACTGGAAGACGTGCAGGTCGCCCGTCGCGAGCTCGTAGGCGACGACGCCGGCGACCTGGGTGGAGCCGTCCTCGGCCGTGACCGTGATCAGGTCGAGGACGTAGAACTCGTTGAAGAAGTTGATGCCGAGCTTGACGCAGTTCTGGAAGAGCGTCTGCAGGATCATGTGGCCGGTGCGGTCGGCCGCGTAGCACGCGCGGCGGACGGGCGTCTTGCCGTGGTCGGCCGTGTGGCCGCCGAAGCGGCGCTGGTCGATCTTGCCCTCGGGCGTGCGGTTGAAGGGCAGGCCCATGTTCTCGAGGTCGATGACGGCGTCGATCGCCTCTTTCGCGAGGATCTCGGCGGCATCCTGGTCGACGAGGTAGTCGCCTCCCTTGACGGTGTCGAAGGTGTGCCACTCCCACGAGTCCTCTTCGACGTTCGCGAGGGCCGCCGCCATGCCGCCCTGCGCCGCGCCCGTGTGCGAGCGTGTCGGGTACAGCTTGGAGATGACGGCGGTCTTGGCCCCGGGGCCCGCCTCGATCGCCGCGCGCATGCCGGCTCCGCCGGCACCCACGATGACGATGTCGAACTGGTGGTAGTGGACGCCGTCCTTGACGTAGCTGTCGCTGGTCTGAGTGCTCACGCGTGGATGCCTTCGGTCTCTGTCGTCTTCGTGTCCGGGTCGCTCGTCACGGCGCGCAGATCCCGATGATGAGGTCGGATGCCGTGTCGGGGTCGAACCCGAGACACGCGTCGAACGTGAAGACGACGAGCGTGCCGAGCACGATGAGGAATCCCGCGGCGAGCCACAGCGCCCACACGAGCACGCGGCGCGCGGTGCCGTGCGTGACGTAGTCGTTGACGATCGTGCGCATGCCGTTGGCGCCGTGGATGAGGGCGAGCCACAGCATCAGCACGTCCCACCACTGCCAGAACGGGGTGGCGTACTTGCCTGCGACGAAGGCGAAGTCGATGCCGTGGATGCCCTCGCCGACCAGGAGGTTGACGAAGAGGTGTCCGAAGATGAGGATCACCAGCAGCACGCCCGAGACGCGCATATAGATCCAGCCCCACTTCTCGAGGTTGGGACCCTTGCGGCGGGCAGCCGAGTGCGGCGCGCGGGGATCGGCGATGACGCTGGTCATGTCAGTTGCCACCTCCGAACGCGAGCATGAGGTGACGCGGTGCGAAGCCCGCCATCGTGACGACCCACACGGCCAGGACGCCCCACCACAGCTGGCGCTGGTGACGCGTCGCCCACGGCCAGATGTCGACCGAGATGATGCGCAGCCCGTTGAACGCGTGGTAGGCGATCGCGGCCACGAGCACGACCTCGCCGAGCGCCATGATCGGGTTCTTGTACGTGCCGATGACGGCGTCGTACGCCCCGGGCGCGACGCGGATCAGCGCCGTGTCGAGCACGTGCACGAGGAGGAAGAAGAAGATCGCGACGCCCGTGATGCGGTGCAGGACCCACGACCACATGCCTTCGCGACCGCGGTAGAGCGTTCCCCGCGGGGCTCTCGACGTGGTCTCCGACACCGACGGTGTGACGCGTGCTGGTGCAGACACGTTCCGTCCTCCCTGATTCGAACACATGGCCCGCCGGAGCCTCTCCGAAGAGGGGGGAGGCGGCGGAACCGGCGTCATGCGGGCGCCTCGCCCATCCTATTCCCGTCGTCGCGCACGGGGCGATTAGGCCAGCCTAAGTATCTCGATGTCAAGAGAAATCATGGTGCCGGACGTGCGCGGATACTCTGGAGCCATGGCCCACTCCGTTCCGGACTTCTACGCCGTCATCCCCGCCGGAGGGATCGGCAGCCGCCTCTGGCCGCTGTCGCGCGCAGACGCGCCGAAGTTCCTCCACGACCTCACGGGATCGGGCCGCTCGCTCCTGCGCGACACGTGGGATCGGCTCGAGCCGCTCGCGGGCCCCGACCGGATCTCGGTCGTGACGGGGCGCGCGCACCGTGCGGCCGTCGAGCGCGAGCTGCCCGGCATCCCCGACAGGAACGTCTTCCTCGAGTCCGAGCCGCGGGACTCGACCGCCGCGATCGGCCTCGCCGCCGCGATCCTGTCCCGGCGCGAGCCCGACGTCATCATCGGCTCGTTCGCGGCCGATCACGTCATCCGCGGCACGCAGGTGTTCGAGTGGGCCGTGCAGCAGGCCGTCGCCGTCGCGCGGGAGGGGTACATCTGCACGATCGGCATCCCGCCCATCGAGCCCTCGATCGGCTTCGGCTACATCAAGAAGGCGGGGGAGCTCGTCGTGACAGGCGCTCCCGAGGCCGCCCTCGTCGAGCGGTTCGTCGAGAAGCCCGACCTCGAGACCGCGCGCACATACGTCGCGGACCGCTCGTACCTGTGGAACGCCGGCATGTTCATCTCGCGTGCGGACGTGCTGCTCGCCGAGATCGCCGCGAGCCAGCCGGAGCTGCACGCGGGGCTCATGGAGCTCGCCGAGGCGTGGGACGACAGGGAGGCCCGCGGTCCCGTGGTCGATCGCGTGTGGCCGACGCTCACCAAGATCGCGATCGACTACTCGGTCGCCGAGCCCGCCGCGGGGAAGGGCCGGCTCGCCGTCATCCCGGGTCACTTCGACTGGGACGACGTCGGCGACTTCGCGAGCCTCGCGAAGCTCAACTCGGGCGGCCGGCTCAACGACCTCGCGATCCTCGGCGAGAACGCGCGGATCCTGTCGGATGCCGCGAGCGGCATCGTCGTGAGCCAGACGAAGCGCATCATCAGCCTCATCGGCGTCAAGGACATCGTCGTCGTCGACACGGAGGACGCGCTCCTGGTCACGACGAGCGAGCATGCGCAGCGCGTCAAGGGAGTCGTGGACGCGCTCAAGCTGTCAGGCCGAGGCGAGGTCCTCTGAGCAACATGCGAATCGAAGCATCCACATAACGGCACTGTTGCGTCTTTGTAACCATTCGCCGCAGCATGCGGTTTCCGAGTGCGACGAGGGCGCCGCACTCTGTACGTTCTACAGTGCCCCCGCGAAGTCCGCGGGGTCTCCTGCTTTTGGAGGCGTGAGTTGACTATCACCACCACCAAGAAGCTCGTGGGAATCACTGCTGCTGCCGGGCTGCTCATCGCCCTGTCCGGCTGCGGCGCCGCCCCCGAGACATCTGCAACCGACGGAGGCGGCGGCGCCGCCGACGGCTTCCTGCCCTGCATCGTCTCCGACGACGGCGGCTGGAACGACAAGTCGTTCAACCAGTCCGCGAAGGCGGGCCTCGACAAGGCCGCCGCAGAGCTCGGCGTCGAGTCGATCGACGTCGAGTCCGCATCGGCCAACGACTACGCGCCGAACCTCGAGAACCTCGTCGCCGAAGGCTGCACCTTCATCGTCGCGGTCGGGTTCAAGCTCGCCGCCGACACGGTCGCGTCGGCCAAGGCCAACCCCGAGATCAACTACGCGATCATCGACGACTGGGCCGACATCGACGGAGACGGCGAGACGGACGCCCCGAACATCAAGCCGCTCCTGTTCGACACGGTCCAGGCCGCCTACCTGGGCGGCTACGCGGCGGCCTCGTGGTCGGCCGCCTCGGGCACGAACAAGGTCGGCACGTTCGGCGGCCTGCAGATCCCGCCCGTCACGATCTTCATGGACGGCTTCATCGACGGCGTCCAGAAGTACAACGAGGACAAGGGCGCGAGCGTCGCCACCTTCGGCTGGGATGTCGCAGGACAGACCGGTGCGTTCACCGGCGGCTTCACCGCCAACGACACGGCGCGCCAGACGGCCCAGGGCATCCTCGACCAGGGTGTCGACGTCATCCTCCCCGTCGGCGGCCCGATCTTCCAGAGCGCCGCTGCCGCGATCAAGGACGGCGGCAAGGACATCGCACTCATGGGCGTCGACTCCGACCTCGTCGAGACCTCGCCCGACATCGCGGACCTCGTGTTCGTGTCGATCCTCAAGCGCATCGACAACGCCGTGTACGCGGCCGCGATGGACGCCGGCGCGGGCAACTTCGACCCGACGCCCTACGTCGGAACGCTCGAGAACGAGGGCGTCGGACTCTCGTCGTTCCACAGCTTCGAGGACCGTCTGCCCGCCGGTCTGACCGACGAGCTCGACGCTCTGCGCGAGCAGATCATCGACGGCTCGCTCGAGGTCACCTCGCCCAGCTCGCCGTAAGGCGCGCCGGGTTCCGGTCGCGGCCGGGGACGCTTCGGCGTCTCCGGCCGCGTTCCTTTCTGGTCCCTGACCTTTGTGGATAGTGTGCTCACTATGAAGCTCGAGCTCCGTGGAATCACGAAGCGTTTCGGCAGCCTTGTCGCGAACGATCACATCGATCTCGTGGTCCAGCCGGGGGAGGTGCACGCGCTCCTCGGCGAGAACGGCGCAGGCAAGTCGACGCTCATGAACGTGCTCTACGGCCTGTACCAGGCCGACGAGGGAGAGATCGTCCTGGACGACGTGGTCCAGAACTTCCGGGGCCCCGGCGACGCCATGGCCGCCGGCATCGGCATGGTCCACCAGCACTTCATGCTCATCCCCGTCTTCACGGTGGCCGAGAACGTCATGCTCGGGCACGAGGACACCACCTCGCTCGGCGCCCTCGACCTCGCGAAGGCCCGCGCGCACGTGCGGGCCGTCGCCGACCGGTTCGGGTTCGAGGTCGACCCCGACGCGATCGTGGGCGACCTGCCCGTCGGCGTGCAGCAGCGCGTCGAGATCATCAAGGCGCTCTCGCGCGACGCGAAGGTGCTCGTGTTCGACGAGCCGACGGCGGTGCTCACGCCCCAGGAGACCGACGAGCTCATGGGCATCATGCGCCAGCTGCGCGACCAGGGCACCTCGATCGTGTTCATCACCCACAAGCTGCGCGAGGTCCGCGCGATCGCCGACAAGATCACCGTCATCCGCCTCGGGCGGGTCGTCGGCGAGGCGAGCCCCTCCGCGTCGAGCGCGGAGCTCGCCTCGCTCATGGTCGGCCGCGCCGTCGAGCTGACCGTGCACAAGGGCCCTCCTCAGCTCGGCGAGGGCGGACTCGTCGTGCGCGACCTCCGCGTGCTGACGCCCGCAGGCGCCGTCGTGGTGGACGGCGTGAGCTTCGACGTGAGACCCGGTGAGGTGCTCGCGATCGCGGGAGTCCAGGGCAACGGTCAGACCGAGCTCACGGAGGCCCTCATCGGCCTCCAGGACAGGGTCACCGGCTCCATCATCCTCGAGGGCACGGAGCTCGTCGGCACGAGCGTGCGCGGCGTGCTCGACGAGGGCGTCGGCTTCGTCCCCGAGGATCGCACGGAGGACGGGCTCGTGGGCTCGTTCACGGTCGCCGAGAACCTGATCCTCGACCGCTCGTCCGACTCGGCGTTCTCCCGCTTCGGCACGATCGATCGCGGAGTCCTCGAGGAGTTCGCGAGAGCGCGCATCGAGGAGTTCGACATCCGCACGCAGGGTCCGTCCAGCCGTGCAGGCGCGCTGTCGGGCGGCAATCAGCAGAAGGTCGTCATCGCCCGCGAGCTCACCCGAGAGCTGCGGCTGCTCATCGCGTCGCAGCCGACCCGCGGCGTCGACGTCGGCTCGATCGAGTTCATCCACAAGCGCATCGTCGAGACGCGGGATGCCGGCATCCCGGTGGTCGTGATCAGCACCGAGCTCGACGAGGTGGCGGCGCTGGCCGACCGGATCGCGGTCATGTACCGCGGCGGGATCGTCGGCATCGTCCCCGGCGACACGTCGCGCGACGTCCTCGGCCTCATGATGGCCGGCGAGCACCCGACGGAGGACGCAGCATGACCGATCGCTCGGACGACGGGCTGCCCCCCGAGCAGCTCCCGCCGGTGTCCGGCCCGCTGACGGGGCAGGACGCCGCGCCCGCTCCGGCACCGGCACCGGCACCGGCAGACGAGATCCCGCCGCCGCCGCGGTCGAACCAGATCATGCGCGAGATCCTCCGAGGCAGCGTCGTCACGACGATCCTCGCCATCGTGCTCGCGATGGTGGTCGGCGGCATCCTGATCGCCGTCACGAACCCTCGCGTGCAGGAGACGGCGGGGTGGTTCTTCGCCCGGCCGGCCGACTTTTTCGGTGCCGTGTGGGATGCCGTGTTCGGGGCGTACGAGGCCCTGTTCCGCGGGTCGATCTTCAACGAGCGGGCCAACGGGTTCGCGGTGCAGATCCGGCCGCTGACGAACACGCTCGGATTCGCGGCTCCTCTCATCGCGGCGGGCCTCGGCGTCGCGCTCGCGTTCCGCGTGGGCCTGTTCAACATCGGCGCGCGCGGCCAGATGCTCATCGCGTGCGCGGCCACTGCGCTGTTCACCTTCAGCTTCGACCTCCCCGCTGCGATCCACCTGCCGCTCGCCGTGCTCGTCGGCATCGCCGGCGGCGCGCTGTGGGGCGGCCTCGCAGGCCTGCTGAAGGCCCGCACGGGCGCACATGAGGTCATCCTGACGATCATGCTCAACTACGTCGCGTTCTACCTCGTGACGTGGATGGTGCGCACGCAGGGGCTCCTGCAGCGGCCGGGGTCGAACCAGCCGATCTCGATGGCGACGCCCGCCAGCGCACAGTTCCCCTCCCTGTTCGGACCGCAGTTCCCGCTGCTGAACTGGGGCTTCGTCGTCGTGATCCTCGCGACGCTGTTCGTCTGGTGGCTCATCGAGCGGTCGAGCCTCGGCTTCCGCATGCGGGCCGTCGGCGAGAACCCCCATGCGGCACGCGCTGCGGGCATCAGCGTCTCGCGCATGTACGTCTACGCCATGCTGTTCGCGGGCGGGCTCGCCGGCCTCGCAGGCATGAACCAGGTGCTGGGGTCCGTCACGAGCGGCTTCGACGGCCTCATCGACGCGGGAATCGGCTTCGACGCGATCACGGTCGCGCTCCTGGGCCGCAGCCGCGCATGGGGGACCTTCGTCGCGGGGCTCCTGTTCGGCGCGCTCAAGGCGGGCTCGTTCACGATGCAGGCGTCGCAGGGCATCCCGGTCGACATCGTGCTCGTCGTGCAGTCCCTCATCGTCCTGTTCATCGCGGCACCGCCCCTCGTGCGCACGATCTTCTTCCTGCCCAAGGACGAGTCCGAGAAGTCGGCCAGGGCGCGAGCCCGCGCGGCGAAGAAGGCGGTGGCGTGATGTCGACCCTGGCTCCCGAGGTCGCCCCCGACGGCACGATCCACCTCGCGACGGTCAAGACGCGGCACTGGAAGGTCGCGGTGACCCTCGGCATCGTGACGATCGGGCTGGGCCTGCTGTTCCTGCTCGTTCCGCGCAGCGGCACGAGCAGGTTCCGCCTGAGCGACGCGACCGCCGCGATCGGCCTCGGCGATGTCGAGGTCCCCACGGCGTCGACGTCGTGGATCGTGTGGGTGCTGCTCGTCCTGCTGACGGCGTGGGCGCTGTGGGATGCCTGGTCCTACCGGGCGACGGGCCTGTGGCTGCCGATCGTCTATGCGGTGCTGGCGATGTTCGCGTTCCTCACGTGGGCCGCGGCAGGCGGGCTCGTGCCCGTGCCGGGGCTGCTGTTCGGCGCCGTGTCGCTGTCCGTGCCCCTCGTCTTCGGCGCGATGGGCGGCGTCATCGGCGAGCGCGTCGGCGTCGTCAACGTCGCGATCGAAGGACAGCTCCTGCTCGGGGCGTTCACGGCCGTCATTCTGTCGAGCCTCACCGACAACCCGTTCGCCGGCCTCATCGGCGCCATGATCGGCGGCATGTTCGTCGCGTTCATCCTCGCGGCGTTCTCGATCAAGTACCTCGTCGACCAGGTCATCGTCGGTGTCGTGCTGAACGTGCTCGTGACGGGTCTGACGGGCTTCCTCTTCGGCGTCCTGCTCGCCCCCAACCAGTCGGCGCTCAACAACGCGACCCGCTTCACGCGCATCAAGATCCCCCTGCTGGGCGACATCCCGATCATCGGCCCCGTCCTGTTCAACCAGACGTTCATCGGATACCTCATGTACGTCACGGTCGCCGTCGTCGCGTGGGCGCTGTACCGCTCGCGCTGGGGCCTGCGGCTGCGGTCTGTGGGGGAGCACCCGCAGGCGGCAGACACGGTCGGGATCAAGGTCAACCCGACGCGGTTCTGGAACGTCCTGCTCGCGGGTGCCATCGCGGGGATCGGCGGTGCGTACTTCACGCTCGTCTCGGTGCCGCAGTTCACGAGGGAGATGACCGCGGGGCTCGGCTTCATCGCCCTCGCGGCCGTCATCTTCGGCCGGTGGGATCCCGTGCGCGCGGCGCTCGCGGCTCTCCTGTTCGGGTTCGCGACGAACCTGCAGAACCTCCTGACAGTGCTGAAGACCCCGATCCCGAGCGAGTTCATGCTCATGCTCCCGTACGTCGTCACGATCCTCGCGGTCGCGGGCTTCGCGGGGCAGATCCGCGGCCCCGCGGCGGCGGGGAAGCCGTACCTGAAGGGATGACGATGCCGACGCGCCGCGGGACGCGCGCCGCGGCATCCGACCCCGCCGAACCGCACAGACGAAAGGGCCGCTCGTGACCGACATCGACTGGGACGAGCTGCGTGCCGTCGCGACCGAGGCGATGCATCGCGCCTACGCGCCGTACTCGCGGTTCAAGGTGGGGGCAGCGGCCCTCGTGTCGGACGGGCGCATCGTGCAGGGCTGCAACGTCGAGAACGCGTCGTACGGCGTGACGCTCTGCGCCGAGTGCGGACTCGTGTCCGACCTCGCGATGTCGGGCGGCGGGCAGCTCGTCGCGTTCGTGTGCGTCAACGGCAAGGGCGAGACGATCATGCCGTGCGGCCGCTGCCGCCAGCTGCTGTACGAGTTCGCCATCCCCGGCATGCTGCTCGAGACGGTGTCGGGCATCCGCACGATCGACGAGGTGCTGCCCGATGCCTTCGGCCCGCGGGATCTCGAGGAGGCGGCTCGATGAGCGACGACCAGGCGACCGGCATCGAGCCGTTCGACGCCGTGGACGTCATCCGCGCCAAGCGCGACGGCGGGGCCGTCGCCGAGGCCCCGCTGCGCTGGATGATCGACGCGTACACCCGCGGATACGTGACCGACTCGCAGATGGCCGCCTTCGCGATGGCCGTGCTCCTGAACGGCATGGAGCGCGACGAGATCCGCGTCATGACCGACGCGATGATCGCGTCGGGGGAGCGGATGAGCTTCGCGGGGCTGGGCAAGCGCACCGTCGACAAGCACTCGACGGGTGGCGTGGGCGACAAGATCACGCTGCCGCTCGCCCCGCTCGTCGCAGCGTTCGGCGTCGCGGTGCCGCAGCTGTCGGGTCGCGGCCTCGGCCACACGGGCGGCACGCTCGACAAGCTCGAGGCGATCCCCGGATGGCGCGCGGCGCTGTCCAACGACGAGATGTTCACCCAGCTGCGCGACGTCGGCGCCGTCATCTGCGCGGCGGGATCCGGGCTCGCGCCCGCAGACAAGAAGCTCTACGCCCTGCGCGATGTCACGGGGACGGTCGAGGCGATCCCGCTCATCGCCTCGAGCATCATGTCGAAGAAGATCGCGGAGGGCACGGACTCCCTCGTCCTCGACGTCAAGTTCGGCTCAGGCGCCTTCATGAAGGACGTCGACCTCGCCCGCGAGCTCGCGCGCACGATGGTCGCGCTCGGCACGGACTCCGGCGTCTCGACGACGGCGCTGCTCACGAACATGAGCACGCCCCTCGGGCTCGCGATCGGCAACGCGAATGAGGTGCGCGAGGCCGTCGAGGTGCTCGCGGGAGGAGGCCCGGCCGACATCGTCGAGCTCACGGTCGCGCTCGCCCGCGAGATGCTGACGCTCGCCGGACAGCCCGACGCCGACGTCGACGCGGCACTCCGGGACGGCAGGGCGATGGACGTGTGGCGCGCCATGGTGCGGGCGCAGGACGGGGATCCGGATGCGCCCCTCCCCAAGCCGCGAGAGACCCACACTGTCTTCGCCGACGCGGCGGGAATCGTCACGCGCATGGATGCGCTTCCCTTCGGCGTCGCCGCCTGGCGGCTCGGAGCGGGGCGTGCGCGCCCGCAGGATCCCGTCGTCCATTCGGCGGGCGTCGACCTCCACGCCAAGCCGGGCGATAGGGTTGCGGTTGGTCAGCCGCTGTTCACCTTGTCGGCGGAGGATGGGTCACGGTTCGCCCGCGCGATCGAGGCCCTCGAGGGCGCATGGGAGATCGGGGCGGAGGCCCCGGCATCCGTCCCCCTCGTGCTCGAGCGCATCACGGCCTGAGCAGGCCCCCACGACCGCACGCCATCACGACCTCTCGACCTCGAGGAGCCCCGACATGCCCATCGATCAGCACGGCGACGCGGTCGTCCAGGGAGTCTCGATCCGGAGCCTGCCGAAAGTCTCGCTCCACGACCACCTCGACGGC
This sequence comes from Microbacterium ulmi, assembly GCF_011759705.1. GTDB lineage: Bacteria > Actinomycetota > Actinomycetes > Actinomycetales > Microbacteriaceae > Microbacterium > Microbacterium ulmi. Next base: position 2,307,209 of record NZ_JAAOZF010000001.1, read on the forward strand.
GGCGTGCGGCCCGCGACGATCATCGAGCTCGCGGACCGTATCGGCCTCGAGGTGCCCTCGACGGACGCGGACGACCTCGCCGACTGGTTCGCCGAGAAGAGCGACTCGGGCTCGCTCGTCGAGTACCTCAAGACGTTCGACCTCACGACGGCAGTCATGCAGACCGCCGACGGACTGCGTCGCGTCGCACGCGAGTTCGTCGAGGATCTCGCGGCAGACGGCGTGATCTACGGCGAGGTCCGCTGGGCCCCCGAGCAGCACGTGACGGCCGGCCTCTCGCTGGAGGAGGCGGTCGAGGCCGTGCAGGAGGGCATCGAGGAGGGCGAGGACGCCGCGGAGCGTTCGGGCCGCGACATCCGCGTCGGTCAGCTCATCACCGCGATGCGTCACACCGACCGGTCGCTCGAGATCGCACGCCTCGCCGTCGCGTTCCGCAACAACGGCGCCGTCGGCTTCGACATCGCCGGGCCCGAGGAGGGGTTCCCGCCGTCGAACCACCGCGCGGCGTTCGACTACCTCGCGTCGGAGTTCTTCCCCACGACGGTGCACGCGGGCGAAGCGGCCGGCCTCGACTCGATCCGTTCGGCGCTCATCGACGGGCGCGCGCTGCGCCTGGGGCACGGCGTGCGGATCGCAGAGGATCTCGACGTCGTCTCGCGCTCGGGCGAGGAGGTGCTCGTGCAGTTCGGCGACCTCGCGCGGTGGGTGCGCGACCGTGAGATCCCGCTCGAGCTCTCGCCGTCGTCGAACCTGCAGACGGGCGCGATCGAGCGATGGGGGACGACGCTCGAAGACCACCCGTTCGACCTGCTCTATCAGCTCGGCTTCTCTGTCACGGTCAACGTCGACAACCGCACGATGAGCCGCACCTCGCTCACCCGCGAGCTGGCCCTCCTCGCCGAGACGTTCGAGTACGACCTCGACGACCTCGAGGCGTTCCAGCTCAACGCCGCGGCGGGCGCGTTCCTGCCGATCGAGGAGCGCGAAGAGCTCATCGAGCTCATCGCCGACGGCTTCGAGCGGTAGGCCGCCCCTGCGCGGCGCCGCGCCGGGCCGGGCCGGCAGAACTCCACGGATCGCTCGCGATCAGCGCCGCGATCGGCGCCGGTCACCCGCGGGTCGGGTCGATCGTGTGGAGTTCTGCGGCGTGCCATGCGAGAGAACCGACTTCATGGTCTCCAGAACACGCTCCGTGCGGTACAGAATGTCCTCGGCGATGGGGCGCACAGTCGTATAGCCGAGTGCCGCGGCAGCAAGATCCCGAGCGCGGTCGCGCTTCTGCGCATCCCACCCTTTGTGGTAGGCCCTGCTGTCGCACTCGACGATGAGCCAGCCGTTCACGACGAAGTCCACACGACCGACCCCCGGGATCCGCACCTGCAGCTCGACGTCCGCGCCGAGACCGCGCAGGATCAGCCGCATGAGGCTCTCCGCCCCCGACTCGCTGCGTCTGTCGAGCAGCGGGCGCAGCGCGCGATAGCGGCGCGGCAGCATCGCGAAGACCGCGGCCAGGCCGTCCTCGTCGACGAGCCCGAGGTGCCACGCGCTGTCGAGGGTCGCCACGGCATCGCGGGCGCCCTGGCAGCGGCTCGCCTGCGCGAGCGCTTCGACCACCGTCGTGGACAAGTGCTCGCGCGACCGACCCGTCGGACGCCAGTGGGCGACGACCCCGTTGGGTCGCGGAGGCAGCCGAGCCGTCGCGGGGGTGAACTGCAGATGCGGCCCGGAGGTCTCGCGGACGAAGACGCCGAGGGTGCTCAACAGGGACACGCAGTCGAGGCGCCCGCCGAGCAGGCCCGCCCGCACGAGCTCCGGGTGCATGTCGGAGCGGACATACCGGCCGTTCCGCAGGCGGACGAGCCTGCCTGCGGAGACGAGCCTGGTCACCTGATGGCGCGTGAGCCCGAGCCTTCTCAGGTCGTCGGGGCTGAGAAAGGCCGCGGGGAGGATCTGCGACGCGAAGCGAGTGGAGTCGTCCATCCCCTCACCCAAAGCGCGGCCGACGGCGCCTTCGCACTCGCCCGGCCGGGATGTGGATGCGGCAAGCTCCGAGGGGAGGAGGGGAGGAGCAGGCACCGCGGTGCCCGCGCTCTGCTCGGTCTGCAGAACTCCACGGAGATGGCGCTACACGCCGCGGACACGCCGGGCGGAGCGCGTGTCGAGCGCAGAGATGTGGAGTTCTGCCGACGTCGCTGCAACGCCCCCCGGGGCGCCCGGGGGTCAGCGTGCGAGCTCGGCCTGCCGCTCCTCGACGATCGCCTGCACCCGGGGGAACAGCGGATGCTCCGGCTCGAGACCCGTGACGGATGCCGTGAAGGCCGCGGCATCCTGCTCCCGCAGCTGCGCCTGCAGCTGCACCGCCTGTTCGTCCTCGGCGTCCTCGAACGCGAGCGCGGCTCCCATCGCGGCGACGAGTGCATCGACGGAGAGCCCGCGCTCGGCCGCCTCGGCCGCGGGGCCGACGAACCGCTCGTGGCGGGACAGCTTGCGCAGCGGCTGGCGTCCGACGCGCCACACCGTGTCGGGGAGCGCCGGGTTGCGGAAGCGGCCGAGGATCGTCGCGCGGTAGCCCGCGAGCTCACCCGGGTCGAGGCCGTGCTTGGCCGCGAGCAGCGCGGAGGTCTCTTCGAGGGTCGCGGCGACCCCGGCGGCGATCGTGGGGTCGGCGAGGGCATCCGAGATGCGCTCGATCCCCGCGCGTGCGCCGAAGTAGGCCGTCGTGGCGTGCCCCGTGTTGACGGTGAAGAGCTTGCGCTCGATGTACGGCGCGAGGTCGTCGACGAAGTGCGCGCCGGGGATGATCGGCGGGTCGTCGCCGAACGGCGGCCGCTCGATCGCCCACTCGAAGAACGGCTCGACCGTGACGTCGACGCCCGCGCCCTCGGGCTGCCCCGGCACGATGCGGTCGACCGCGGTGTTGGCGAAGACGGCGCGGGACGACAGCGCATCCCACGCGTCGCCCGCGAGCGCCGTGATCTCGTCCCGCAGGATGTCGGTCGCGTTGATGGCGTTCTCGCACGCCATGATCTGCAGCGGGGGAGAGGACGGGTCGCGCAGCGCGAGCGCCGCGACGACCGGCGGTGCGACGAACTTCAGGATCGTCGGGCCGACGGCCGTCGTGACGACGTTGGCGCCGGCGATCTCGTCGATGAGCTCGTCGGGGTGCTCCGCGCTGTTGATGGCGCGGAAGCCCGTCACGACGGTGTCGCCCCCGCCGTCGCCGACCGCGTGCACCGTGTAGGAGGAGGCGCCGTTGATCGCGTCGACGAGCGGGGCCGCGACATCGGAGAACACGAGCTCGTAGCCCCCCTCGTGCAGGAGGAGCCCGACGAATCCGCGCCCGATGTTGCCGGCGCCGAAGTGGACGGCCTTCATGAGTCGTTGACGGTCGACAGGATGGTGAACAGCTCCTCCGGCGACTGCGCCGACTTGAGCGTCGCGACCTCGTCCTCGTCCGAGAACAGCAGCGCGATCTGCGACAGGATCTCGAGGTGCTCGTCGCCCTTGCCCGCGATGCCGATGACGAAGGTCACGGGATTTCCGTCCCAGTCGACTCCGCCGTCGTACCGCACGACCGAGAGCGCCGACGAGAGGATCGTCTCCTTCGTCTCGTTCGTGCCGTGCGGGATCGCGAGCTCATTGCCCATGTAGGTCGAGACCGTCTGCTCGCGCTGCTGCATCGCGTCGAAGTAGGCGCTCGTGACGGCGCCGGCCGCCTCGAGGATGTCGGCTGCCTCCTTCATCGCGTCTTCGCGGCTGACGCTGCCGGGGTGGATGCGCACCTGACCGATCTGGAGGACCTCGCGTGCCATGTTCTGCGCCTTTCTCTTGTCAACGGATGCCGGTGCCTGCGCCGGCTCGTGGAGCCGTCCGGCCGAGGCCACAGGGCCGGGGGCATCTCGCCGGCCCGGCCCTGCAGCGGTATGAGGGGCTACGCGCCGCCGTGATGCTGCTCGCGCACCAGGTCGACCACTTCGTCGTACTTCGGCGAGTTCATGAAGTTGTCGACCGACACGTGGATCGCGTTCGGCGCCTGTCCTCGCGCGCGGTCCGTCAGCTGGTTCTGCGTGATGATCAGGTCGGCCGTGGCATCCAGGTTCGCGATCGCCTTGTTGACGACCGTCACGCCTTCGATGCCCGCCTTCTTGATCTTGTTGCGCAGGACGCTGGCCCCCATCGCCGACGAGCCCATGCCCGCGTCGCACGCGAACACGATGTTGTTCACCTGCTTGCCGGTGAGGACGGATGCCGCTCCCACCCCCGCGGCTGCGACGTCGTCGACCGACTCAGAGCGGAGCCCCGCCAGTGCGGCGGACGACTTCCCCTTGTTGGCCTCCGTCTGGCTCACCGCGGACTCGAACGTGTCGAGACCGGCCTCCTCCGCCGCGAGGTCGCGCTTGCGCGAGGCCCGCAGGATGATCGACGCGATGACGAAGGTGACGGCGGCCGACAGGACGACGGACAGGATGACGGCGACGTAGCTGTCTCTCGCCGTCTGGAAGAGCACCGCGAAGATGCTGCCCGGAGCCGCCGGGGCGACCAGCCCGCCGCCCAGGAGCATGTTCGTCGTGACACCGGTCATGCCGCCCGCGATGAGCGCGAGGATCAGGATCGGCTTCATGAGCGCGTACGGGAAGTACACCTCGTGGATGCCGCCGAGGAACTGGATGACGGCGGCGCCGGGTGCCGACGCTCGCGCTGCGCCGATGCCGAAGATCGTGAAGGCGAGGAGCAGCCCGACGCCGGGGCCGGGGTTGGCCTCGAGGAGGAACAGGATCGACTTGCCCTCCTCCGCCGCCTGCTGCGTCCCGAGGGGCGTGAGCACCCCGTGGTTGATCGCGTTGTTCAGGAAGAACACCTTCGCCGGCTCGATCAGGATGCTCGTGAGCGGGAGCAGGTTCGTCTCGACGAGCCACTTCACGGCGTTGCCGAGCACGGTCATGATGCCGTTGACGAGCCATGCGACGGGGTAGAACCCCACGACGACCATCACGAAGCCCCAGATGCCGGCCGAGAACATGTTGACGAGCATCTCGAAGCCGGCCTTGATCCTGCCGTCCCAGAGACGGTCGAGCCACTTCATCGTGTAGGCCGCGAGCGGACCCATGATCATCGCGCCGATGAACATGTGGATCTGGCCGAGCTGGTTGTCGGCGGGCTGCGTCTCGTTGAACTGCGCGATCAGCAGATCGGAGCCGGCGATCGCACCGAGGACCGCGATCGCGCCGACGACCCCGCCCCGGACCCCGTAGACCATGTGTCCCGCCGTGTAGGCGATGAGGATCGGCAGGAGGTAATGGATCATCGGGCCGACGAGCGTCGCGAGATCCGCGTTCGGGGTCCACCCCACGGGGATGAAGAACGCGGTGATGATGCCCCACGCGATGAGCGCGGGGATGTTCGGCATGATCATGCCGGAGAGGAACGTGCCGAATCGCTGCACCGCGACTCGTGTGCCACGTCCCTGCGTGGGTGTCGACGCCGTTGTCATGAGGCGGTCTCCTTTTCTCGGGTCGCGGCGGCTCGCGCCGCCGCTCGTGCCCCGGCCGCGTCATCCGCGGTGAGGGCGGCTTCGGCGATGACTCGTGCATCGTCGAGCGTGTATTCCAGCAGGGACGCCCGCACGTCGGCGAGCGCCGTCGGCGCCATCGACAGGCTCGTCGCGCCGAGGCCCACGAGCACGACGGCGAGCAGCGGGTCGGCCGCGGCCTCGCCGCAGATGCCCACGGGCTTGCCGTTGACGCGCCCCGCGTCGCCGACCTCGCGGATGAGCCGCAGAACGGCGGGATGCCACGGATCCTGGAACGACGCGACCGACCCGAGCAGGCGGTCGGCGGCGAGCGTGTACTGCGTCAGGTCGTTCGTGCCGATCGAGGCGAAGTCCGCGATCGCGAGCACGCGGTCGGCCATGAGGGCCGACGACGGCACCTCGACCATGACGCCGGCGGTCTTGATGCCGTAGTCGCGCGCGAGCGCCGTGAAGTACTCGGTCTCCTCGACGGTCGAGACCATAGGCGCCATGACCCACAGGTCGGCGTCGGTCGCGGCATCCGCCTGTGCGAGAGCCGTCAGCTGCTCACGGAGGATGTCCTCGCTCGCGCGCAGCGCGCGCAGGCCCCGCAGCCCCAGGGCGGGGTTCTCCTCGTGCGCGTCGTTGAGGAAGGCGAGCGGCTTGTCGGCGCCCGCATCGAGCGCCCGCACGACGACCTTCTTGCCCGGGAACGTCTGGAGCAGCTCGGTGTACGCCTCGCGCTGCTGCTCGACCGTCGGCGCCTGGTGTGCGCTCAGGAAGAGGAACTCCGTGCGGAACAGGCCGACGCCCTCCGCGCCGAGCTCGACCGCCTCGGCCGCCCCGCCGGGCTTGCCGAGGTTGGCGAGCAGGGGCACGGGGGTGCCGTCGGCGAGTGCGCCGGGCGTCAGGGGAGCGGATGCCGCGGCCGCGCGCGCGGCCGCGCGGTTCGACGCGCGATCGAGCTCTTCGGCTGTCGGCCGGGTCGTCACGACGCCGGCGGCGGCATCCACGATCACCGTCTCGCCGTCGACGAGCTCCTTCGCCGCGGCTGCGCCCACGACCGCGACGATCGACTTCTCGCGCGCGAGGATCGCCGTGTGCGAGGTCGGGCCGCCCTCCGTCGTCACGAGCGCGAGGACCTTGTCGAGATCGAGCAGCGCCGTGTCGGCGGGGGCGAGGTCCTTCGCGACGAGGACGAAGGGATGCCCTGGGTCGGGCACACCTGGAGCGGGCACGCCGCGCAGGTGTGCGATGACCCGCTGCGCGACGTCGTCGAGGTCGGCGGCGCGCTCGCCGAGGTAGCCGCCCATCGCGGTGAGCTGGTCGCGGAACGACGCGAACGCGTCGAACACGGCCCATTCGCCCGTCCTGCCCTGTGCGACGCGGGACTCGACCTCGGCCTCGAGCGTCGGGTCCTCCGCCATCATGGCCTGCGCCTCGAGGACGTCGCGTGCCGCTCCTCCCGCCTGCGCCCCCCGCGCCTCCAGCTCGCGCGCGACGACGCCGACGGCCTCGCGCACGCGCGCCGTCTCGTCCTCCGGGGCGAGGCTGCTCGGGGCGTCGCTCGGGGCGGGCAGGGGCTCCGACATCCGTGCGACGGGTCCCTGCGCGACCCCGAGGCCGATGCCGACTCCACGCACCTCGCTCATCTCAGCCCTCCGCGTCGTGGTCGGTCGCCAGCAGCTCGGCGAGAACGTCCAGGACCTCTTCTGCGCCGTCGCCGTCCGCCGTGAGCGTGACGTAGTCGCCCTGCTCGATCCCGAGCGAGATGACGCCGAGGATGCTCGCCGCGTTCACAGGGCTGCCGGCATCCTTCGCGATCGTGATCGGGATGCCGGCATCCTTCGCAGCCGCCGCGAAGAGCTTCGCGGGGCGCGCGTGCAGGCCGTGGGATGAGCCGATGCGCACCGTGCGTGTCGTGGGGGGCATGTCGAGGTCCTCTCTGTCTGACGTTGCGTGTCGCCTGCCTCCAGCGTCGTCGCCTGCGGCGTGTTCGTCTAGAGCGGTGACGAGCGGTGCAGTGCCGCCCGCGGCCGGAAGGTTCCCCCCGGAGCCTCCGACCGCGTCGCGGACGAGCGCGAGCGTCCGCGTGCCGTCCAGATCCTGGAAGATGTCGGACGGCAGCAGCACCACCGTCGTCCCTCGGAAGGCCGCGTCGCGTTCGATGCGATCGAGCGCATGCGCGAGGTGCGGTCCCACGAGGACGACGTCGGCGGCATCGAGGTCTATCGGCAGCGACAGCTCGGTGCCGGCGAAGGCGGAGTAGTCGAGGCCGCGCTCGTGCGCCGCCCGTCGCACGCGCTGCGCGACGAACGTGCTGGACGCGCCTGCGCCGCAGACCACGAGAATCCTCATCGACCCCGCCTCCTCACCGCCATTCTTGTGAAAACGCTGAGAGGCGACAACCAGGTCTGCTTCCGCCCCCGCGGAATGATGCATGCGCTTCGGCGCCGGCGGGCGGTCGCCGTGGTTGACTGGTCAAATACGTGCGACGGCGCGCGCACCAGAGGAGGATCGTGACCAGGGCACGCCAGGATCGTGTGCTCGCGCTCCTCGTGCGCGAGAACGACTGGGTCACGGCAGCGACTCTCGCCGACGTGCTCGGGGTGACGCCGCGCAGCATCCGCACGTACGTCACTGCGGTCAACGCACGCGTCGCCGCGGGCGTCGCGATCGAGTCGGGCCCCCTCGGGTACCGCGCCGGCACGGAGGCGGCGTCCGCGCAGCGTGCAGCGACGGCGACGGATGCCGGAACCCCCCGCGACCGGCTGCACACCCTCGTGCGGCTGCTCCTCGACTCGCCCGACGGCATCGACGTCTTCGAGGCGGCCGACGCCCTGCACGTGAGCTCGGCGACCCTCGATGCCGATCTCGCGCGCGTGCGCGGTCTTCTCGGCGGCACGGAGCTGACCCTCGAGCGGTCTTCGTCACGTGCGCGGCTGCGCGGCACCGAGATGGCGCAGCGGCGCCTGCTGAGCCGGCTCGCGCACGACGAGATGGACGCGGGGTCGTTCGATCTCGTCGCTCTTCGCCGCACCCTCGGCACGGGCTCGATCGGGGCCCGCGCGTTCGGACCGTTCAAGTCCGATCTCGTGGGGGAGCTCGGAGCGCTGGGCTACTACGTCAACGAGTACGGCATCTCCGACGTCGTCATGCACATCGCGATCGCGGCCGACCGCGTCGCTCGCGACCGGGGGCTCGGCGCCGCCGTGGGCGACACGAAGCCCGCGCAGGCGGAGATCGTCGGCATTCTCGCGCGGCTCACGGCGGAGCACCTCGGCGTGCGGCTCGGCGCTGGCGACCTGCAGCATCTCGCGACGCTCGTCCTGACGCGCGTCGTCGCCCCGGGGGCCTCGCCCGCGGCGGCCGCGCGAGAGCGGCTCGACCCCGACATCGAGGTCGTCGTGCGCGAGGTCGTGGGGCTTGCGGCATCCGAGTTCCTCGTCGACCTCGTGCACGAGGACTTCATCCTGCGCCTCGCCCTCCACGTGCAGAACCTCGTGCAGCGGGCGCGCGCGCAGGCGTGGTCGCGCAACCCGCTGACGCGCTCCCTCAAGTCGACCTACCCGATGATCTTCGAGGTCGCCGTGTTCATCGCGTCCGGGCTGCAGGAGCGCCTCGGCATCCCGATCCTCGACGACGAGATCGCCTACATCGCGATGCACGTCGGCGGACGCCTCGAACGCAGCCGCCGCGCCGACCAGCTGCTGACGGCGACCATCGTCTGCCCCGGCTACTACGAGCTGCACGAACTGCTGCGCTCTTCGGTGGACCGGTCGCTCGGCCAGGCGATCGAGGTCGTCGGCGTCGAGACGCGCGTCGACCCCGACTGGGGCTCGATCGACTCGGATCTCGTGCTCACGACGATCGACCCCGCCGTCGCGGGCGACCGGATCGTGCGGATCCAGCCGTTCCTGACGGATGCCGACGTCGAGCGGGTCCAGCAGGCCGCCGCGCGGATCCGCCGGACGCGGCGCCTCGCGCGGCTGCGCGCCGAGCTCGAGCGGTACTTCGCGCCGGACGCGTTCGTGCGAGGCCTCGACGGGCTGACGGAGGATGCCGTCATCCGGCGTCTGGGCGCGCTCCTTGTCGCGCGCGGCGTCATCGACGACGACTACGTCGAGCGTGCGATCGAGCGCGAGCAGCTGTCGTCGACGGCGTTCACGGACGCCCTCGCCGTGCCGCATGCGCTCGGCATGACCGCGACCCGGACCGAGATCGCGATCGGGATCGCGGAGCCGTCGATCCCCTGGGGCGAGGGGCGCGTGCAGGTCGTCGCGCTCGTGGCGTTCTCCGAGGCCGACCGCGAGGCGTTCCAGACGGTGTTCGAGCAGTTCGTCGAGGTGTTCAGCGAGCGCGACAGCGTGCAGCGGATCGTCCGCCGCGGCACGGGGTTCGCGGCGTTCCTCGACGAGCTCGTCGCCGTCGTCGACGGCTGAGCCGCGTCCTCGGGTGGCGCCGAATCGCGAAAGTGTCGCATGTTGCCGCGTCGGCAGCGGGGATACGGCGATTCGTGAGACATCGAGGCGCCGCACGACGGCGCGAGACGGATGTCGCGGCGTCCGTCAGCCGCGGGCGAGGCGCTCCTCGAGGCCGCGCCGGGCGGCAGGCCACTCGTGCGGGAGGAGCGAGAACACGACGGTGTCGCGCAGCGAGCCGTCGGGGCCGATGCGGTGGTTGCGCAGGACGCCGTCCTGCTTCGCGCCGAGCCGTGCGATCGCGGCGCGCGACTGGCGGTTGTGCCAGTGCGTGCGGAACTCGACGGCGACCGCGTCGCACTCCTCGAACGCATGCGTCAGCAGAAGGAGCTTGGATGCCGTGTTCACGGCGGTGCGCTGCGCCTCGACCGAGATCCAGGTGTGGCCGATCTCGACGTGCCGGTTCGGCTGGTCGATGTTGCAGAACGTCGTCTCGCCGACGACGCCGCCCGTCTCGAGATCGCGGATCGCCCACGGGTTCATCGCGCCGGCATCGCGCCACGCGAGGCGCTGGGCGATGTCGGCCGCGACCGTCGTGGGGGTGGGCACGGAGGTGTACCACGCGTGCTCGAGGCCTGCGGTCGCCGCGGCGAGGCCGGCGGCATGGTCGACCGAGAGGGGCTCGAGCAGGACGTGGGCGTTCTCGAGGACGACGGGTTCTGTCAGCAGCACCGTACGAGCCTACGATCCGGCGCGGCATCCGTCCGTCGCGCGACCGCCCGGCGGCGCGGCATCCGTCCTCGCCCGCCCGCCCGGAGTGCGGCACCGTCCCGTCCCGTGTTCGCCCGGAACGCCGCTCACTCGAGCTCGTCGAGGAGCGCCCGCACGCCCTCGGCGGCGGCCCGGAGACGCTCATCCGCGTCGTCTGCCGAGTCGCCGCGGACATCGAGGTAGACCTTGAGCTTCGGCTCGGTGCCGCTCGGGCGGACGACGACGCGCGAGCCGTCGTCGAGCCAGAAGCGCAGGACATCGCCCGGCGGCAGCTCGTCGGCTCCTTCGAGCAGGTCGTCGACTTGCGACACCGCGACCTCTCCGATGCGCTCGGGATGCCGTGCCCGCAGCGCGCCCATGATCCTGCCGATGACGGAGAGATCGTCGACGCGCACCGAGATCTGATCGCTCGCGAAGAACCCGAACGTGCTCTCGAACTCCGCGACGAGGTCGGAGACCGACGCGCCCCGCCCGCGCGCCTCCGCGACGAGTCCGAGCATGGCGACGGCTGCCGAGACCCCGTCCTTGTCGCGCACCGTCTCGGGGTTGACGAGGTATCCGAGCGCCTCCTCGAACCCGAAGACGAGCCCGGGCGCCCGCGAGATCCACTTGAAGCCGGTCAGGGTCGCGTGGAAGTCGAGGCCATAGTGCCGTGCGACGACCTCGAGCGCCGGGGACGACACGAGGGAGCATGCGAGCGACCCGCCGGGCTCGAACCCGCGCTCGGTCGCCCGGCGCGCGGCGCGCCACCCCAGGAGAAGCCCCGTCTGGTTCCCCGTGAGCCTGCGCCACCCGCCTTCGACGGCGTCGTCGGGGATCGCGACGGCGAGGCGATCGGCATCCGGGTCGTTCGCGATGACGAGGTCGGCGCCCGCGTCGCGCGCTGCCGCGAACGCGAGGTCCATGGCCCCCGGCTCCTCGGGGTTGGGGAACGAGACGGTGGGGAACGCGCCGTCAGGCTCGATCTGCTCCGACACGAGCGTCGGCGCAGGGTAGCCCGCGACCTCGAGGATGCGCGAGAGGGTCTCCCAGCCGACGCCGTGCATCGCCGTGTAGACCCACTTCAGATCGGCCGCGCCCTCGGGCGCGGGGGCGATGGCGGCCGTCTCGTCGATGTACGCGTCGATGAGCGACTCGGGGGCGATCTCGTAGCCGAGCAAGCGCGGGAGCGCCGCGACGTCTCCGGCGTCTGCGATGCGCTGGATGTGCGCCGCGATCTCGGCATCCGCCGGCGACACGATCTGCGAGCCGTCGTCCGCACCACCGAGGTACACCTTGTACCCGTTGTCATTGGGCGGATTGTGGGATGCCGTCACCATGACTCCCGCGGCGGCCCCGAGGTGCCTCACGGCGAAGGCGAGCACGGGCGTCGGCAGCAGCCGCGGCATGAGCACGGCACGAAGACCCGCGCCGGCGAACAGCTCCGCCGAGTCCCGTGCGAAGACGTCGGAGTTGCGGCGCCCGTCGTATCCCACGACGACGAGGGGCGCGTGCAGCGGGTCGGCAGCGGCATCCGTCCCCGCCCTCTCGAGCACGTACGCCGCGAGCCCCGCAGCGGCCTGCGCGACGAGCACGCGGTTCATGCGGGTGCTGCCGGCACCGAGCTCGCCGCGCAGGCCCGCCGTGCCGAACGCGAGCCGGCCGGCGAACCGTTCGTCGAGGTCGGCCGCGGCATCCGCGTCGCCCGCCTCGGCGCGCTCGATGAGCTCGCGCAGCTCGGCGCGGGTCTCGGCATCCGGATCCTGCGCGAGCCATGCGTGCGCCAGCTCGATCGCGGTGCTCACAGCGCTCCGATCACTCGTGCCAGCAGCGACGCGATGACGGGCTCGGCCTCGCGCCCCGCGTCGATCACCTCTTGATGACTGAGCGGCGTCGTCTGGATCCCTGCGGCCATGTTGGTCACGAGCGTGAACCCGAGGATCTCCATGCCGGCCTGTCGTGCGGCGATCGCCTCGAGCGCCGTCGACATGCCCACGATGTGGCCCCCGATCGTCTTGGCCATGCGCACCTCGGCGGGCGTCTCGTACTGCGGACCGCGGAACTGGCAGTAGACGCCCTCGTCGAGCGTCGGGTCGATCGTCCGCGCGAGGTCGCGCAGCCGCAGCGAGTACAGGTCGGTGAGGTCGATGAACGTCGCGCCCTCGAGCGGCGAGTCTCCCGTGAGGTTGATGTGGTCGCTGATGAGCACCGGCTGGCCCGGCTTCCACGTCGTCTTGATGCCCCCTGCGCCGTTGGTCAGCACCATGACCTTCGCGCCGGCCGCCGCGGCCGTCCGCACGCTGTGCACGACGCGCCGGACGCCGTGACCCTCGTAGTAGTGCGTGCGCGCCCCGATGGCGAGCACGCGCCTGCCCTTCGGGGTCAGGATGCTGCGCAACGACCCGACGTGACCCTCGAGCGCGGGGCTGCTGAACCCCGTGACCTCGGTCGCAGGGATCGTCGCCGTCGTCTGGCCGATGATCTCGGCGGCCCTGCCCCAGCCGCTGCCGAGCGTGAGAGCGATGTCGTGGCGGTCGACCCCCGTGAGCCTCGCGATGTCGTCGGCGGCCTCGGCCGCGATCTCGAACGGGTCGGCCGTGGGGTCGTCGAGCGGATTGTCGATGGCGTCTGACATGCCCCCACCTTAGGGAAGGGGTGCAGTCGAGGCCAGACGGCGTCATGGCGGTCGTGTCCTTCCCGCCCCCCGCGGCCTGGGAGAATGGAGGCATGTCCGTGAGCTTCGAGCGCACTCAGAGCGTCGCCATCCTCGGCGGCGGCCCCGGCGGTTACGAAGCGGCGATCGCCGCCGCGCAACTCGGAGCCGAGGTGACGCTCGTCGAGCGCGCGGGCGTGGGCGGCTCGGCCGTCATCACCGACGTCGTGCCGTCGAAGTCGCTCATCGCGACCGCCGACGCCGCCGTCGCGATCGCGGGGGCGAGCGAGCTCGGCGTGCAGCTGTTCGCGAAGGGCAAGGACGGCAAGCCCCTCACGCCCGAGATCGCGATCAACCTGGCCGCCGTCAACAGGCGGCTCCTCTCGCTGGCCCGTCAGCAGTCCGACGACATGCGGGCCTCGCTCGTCGAGATGGGCGTGCGCATCATCTCGGGCCACGGCAGGCTCGAGGGCGAGAACGCCGTCGTCGTCTCGACGGGACCCGATGGCACCGACTTCGATCGCGTCGAGGCCGACACGCTCGTCGTGTCGGTGGGGGCCTCGCCGCGCGAGCTGCCGAGCGCCCGCCCCGACGGCGAGCGGATCCTCACGTGGACGCAGCTGTACGACATGAAGGCGCTTCCCGAGCACCTCATCGTCGTCGGGTCCGGTGTCACGGGCGCCGAGTTCGCGGGCGCGTACATGAACCTCGGCGCGAAGGTCACACTCATCTCGAGCCGCGACCAGGTGCTCCCCGGTGAGGATGCCGATGCTGCGGCGGTCCTCGAGAAGGTCTTCAAGCGCGGCGGCATGACGGTGCTCTCGAAGTCGCGCGCCGCCAAGGTCGAGCGCATCGGCGACGGCGTCGTCGTGACGCTGTCGGACGGACGCTCGGTCGAAGGCAGCCATTGCCTCATGGCGGTGGGCTCGATCCCGAACACGCGCGGGATCGGCCTGGAGGAGGCCGGCATCCAGATGACGGATGCCGGACACATCCAGGTCAACCGCGTCGCGCGCACGTCGGTGCCGAACATCTACGCCGCGGGGGACTGCACGACCTTCGTGCCGCTCGCGTCCGTGGCGTCCATGCAGGGCCGCACGGCCGTGTTCCACGCGCTCGGCGACGTCGTGATCCCGCTGGAGCGGGGCCGCATCACGTCGAACATCTTCACGGCGCCCGAGATCGCGACGGTCGGCTGGCAGGAGCACGACGTCGTCGCGGGCGAGATCAACGGCGTCGTGCACAAGCTGCCGCTCGCGGCCAACCCGCGAGCCAAGATGATGGGCGTCAAGGACGGCTTCGTCAAGCTCATCGCGCACCAGAGCTCGGGCACCGTCATCGGCGGCGTCATCGTCGCGCCGCGCGCGTCCGAGCTCATCTATCCCATCGCGATCGCCGTCGAGCGGCGTCTCACGGTCGATCAGCTCTCGCGCGTGTTCGCCGTGTACCCCTCGCTGACGGGCAGCATCACGGACGCCGCGCGGGCGATGCACATCGTGGATCGGACGGCCGTCGCCGACGCCTGAGTCCGGCCTCCACGCCCTCCCGTCGGGCCGTGGAAACCCCATAGCCATGGCCGCTTCGTGACCTCGACCGTGCTGCGGATGGGACGTCTGCGGTAGTTCAGTCATGCGTCCGCGGTCGTCCCGTGCGTGCCTCCGCGGTCGTTCTGTCACACGTCCGCGGTCGTTCCGTGCATCCGCTGCGCATTCATGTGGCGCGGTTGCATGAAACGACCGCAGTCGCGGGTCGCATCAGCGCGGATGGGGCGCTGTCGAGTGCGCGGGTCGGGTACCGCGCCCGACGGCGTCAACTGATCGTGAGCAGCTGGTGGCCCGCCGCAACCGTCGAGCCGGGGTTCGCGTCGATCGCGCCGATGACGCCGTCCTTGTGCGCCTGGATCGGCTGCTCCATCTTCATGGCCTCGAGCACGACGACGAGGTCGCCCTTGACGACGTGCTGGCCGTCCTCGACGGCGACCTTGACGATCGTGGCCTGCATGGGCGCCTTGACGGCGTCGCCGGAGGCGCCCGCGACGACGGTCGGCGCGTGCGAGCGCCGCGACGGCGGCACGGCGGCGGGGCGTCCGATCTTCGACGGGGCCGCGACGATCCGATCGGGAAGGCTCACCTCGAGGCGCTTGCCCGACACCTCGACCACGACGGTATGCCGCGTCTCGACGGGCGCCGCTTCGCCGACCTCGCCGTCCCACGGCGGGATGTCGTTGACGAACTCCGTCTCGATCCACCGCGTGAACACGCCGAACCGGCCGTTCTCCGCCGTGAAGGCGGGATCGCGCACGACCTTGCGATGGAACGGCAGCACCGTGGGCATGCCCGACACGACGAACTCGTCGAGTGCGCGGCGCGACCGGGCGAGGGCCTCTTCGCGGGTGCGGCCGGTCACGATGATCTTGCCGAGAAGGGAGTCGAACGCGCCGCTCACGGTGTCGTTCGCCGTAACCCCCGAGTCGAGACGGATGCCGGGGCCGCCGAACGTCTTGAACTGCTGGATGCGCCCCGGCTGCGGGAGGAAGCCGCGGCCCGGGTCCTCGCCGTTGACGCGGAACTCGATCGAGTGCCCCTCGGGGGCCGGGTCGTCGTAGTCGATGAGCCCGCCCTCCGCGATGCGGAACTGCTCGCGGACGAGATCGATGCCCGTGACCTCCTCCGAGACCGGGTGCTCGACCTGCAGGCGCGTGTTGACCTCGAGGAACGAGATCGTGCCGTCGGCGCCGATGAGGAACTCGCACGTGCCCGCCCCCACGTAGCCGACCTCGCGCAGGATCGCCTTCGACGAGCCGTACAGGGCCTTGTTCTGCTCGTCCGTCAGGAACGGCGCGGGCGCCTCCTCGACGAGCTTCTGGTGGCGCCGCTGCAGCGAGCAGTCGCGCGTGGAGATGACGACGACGTTGCCCGCGGCATCCGCGAGACACTGCGTCTCGACGTGACGCGGCTTGTCGAGGTACTTCTCGACGAAGCACTCTCCGCGCCCGAAGGCCGTGACGGCTTCGCGCGTCGCCGACTCGAACAGCTCGGGGATCTCGTCCGCCGTGCGGGCGACCTTCAGTCCCCGCCCGCCGCCGCCGTACGCGGCCTTGATCGCGATGGGCAGGCCGTGGACCTCGGCGAACGCGACGACCTCGTCGGCTCCGCTGACCGGCCCGGGGGTTCCGGGGGCCAGCGGCGCGCCGACCTTCTCGGCGACGTGGCGGGCCGTGACCTTGTCGCCCAGGGCCTCGATCGCCTCGGGCGACGGGCCGATCCACACGAGGCCCGCGTCGATGACGGCGCGCGCGAACTCGGCGTTCTCCGCGAGGAAGCCGTAGCCGGGGTGCACGGCATCGGCGCCGGAGCGGCGGGCGACGGAGAGGATCTTCTCGATCGAGAGGTACGTGTCTGCGCTCGTGTCGCCGTTGAGGGCGTAGGCCTCGTCGGCGAGCTTCGCGTGCATCGCGTCGCGGTCCTGGTCGGCGTAGACGGCGACGGACGCCTTGCCGGAGTCGCGCGCGGCGCGGATGACACGGACGGCGATCTCGCCGCGGTTCGCGATGAGCACCTTGGCGATCTGGGGCATGGATGTCAGCCTACCCAGCGGCATGCGGCCCCTTTTGAGCGGTCCCCACAAGAAACCAGCGGAATCGTGTGAGGAGTCTACGAGCCGTTCCAGAGGTCGGTCCACGCGATGCCGAGCTCGCCCGTGAGACGGCGCAGCGTCGAGAGCGACATCCCGACCACCGTCGACGGGTCCCCCTCGACTCGCTCGATGAACGGCCCGCCCAGGCTGTCGATCGTGAAGGCCCCCGCGACGTGAAGGGGCTCGCCGGAGGCGACGTACGCGTCGATCTCGGCATCCGTCACATCCGCGGCGAACGACACGGATGCCTGCGCCACCGCATGCGCCTCCCTCGGGGCGAGTCCGGGCGTCAGCCGGTACACGCTGTGCCCCGAGTGCAGAACGCCCGTGCGTCCCCGCATCGCACGCCACCGGGCCGTCGCGATCTCGGCGGTGCGGGGCTTGCCGAGGACCTCTCCGTCGAGCTCGAACATCGAGTCGCCGCCGATCACGATCCCGTCGAAGCCGAGCGACCCGAGTCGCGCCGCCACCTCGGCGGCCTTGCGGCGCGCGAGCAGCAGCACGTGCTCGTCGGGCTCGAGCCTGCGACGCTCCGACGTCTCGACGGCCGCGACGACGGCGTCCTCGTCGACGTCGGGCGAGGCCGTCTCGGGCTCGATGCCGGCCTGCCGCAGGAGCATGAGGCGGGCGGGAGAGGTCGAGGCGAGGCACACGCGCATGACCCCCACGCTAGCGTCGAGGGTATGGAACCCGGAGACCTCATCGACCTCGACGTGACCGGAGTCGCCCACGGCGGCGTGTTCGTCGGACGGCACGAGGGCCGCGTCGTCTTCGTCCCCGACGCGATCCCCGGCGAGCGGGTGCGGGTGCGGCTGACGGATGTCGGCAAGGCGTCGTTCTGGCGCGGCGAGACGCTCGAGATCCTGGATGCCTCGCCTCACCGCCGCCCCCACGTGTGGTCGCAGGCGGACGTGGACGTCGCGCCGGAGCACCGCCCAGGCGGCGCCGACTTCGGGCACATCGACCTCGCGCATCAGCGTGGGCTCAAACTGCGGGTCGTGCTCGACGCGCTGCAGCGGATCGGCGGGATGACGCACGCGGCGGTGGGGATCACGGCCGCGCTGCCCCTCCTCGGCGACGCGCCGGACGTGCTCGCGGAGGTGCTTGACGAGGAGACGGACGACGGCACCAGGTGGCGGACTCGAGTGAGCCTGCACGTCGATGCGGACGGCCGCGTCGGCCCGTACGCGGCGCGCAGCCACAGGGTCGTCGAGGTCGACGACCACCCCCTCGCGACGTGGGAGATCGAGCAGGCGGCGCTCTCCCTCGCACGCGGCGACGGGACGCATGCCGCACCCGGGCGGGTGGACCTCGTGCAGCCCGCGGACGGCCGCGTGCGGGTCATCCCGCGACCGGACTCGCGGCGCGGCGCGCGCACGGGCAGCTCTCGCCGGGGAGGTGCCGCACGACCCGCCGCGGCGACGCGGAAGAGCGACCCGTCGCGCGACGTCGTCGTCGAGCGGGTCGCCGGGCGCGACTTCCGCGTCGACGCCGGCGGGTTCTGGCAGGTGCACCGCCTCGCGGCGAGCTCGCTCACGCAGACCGTCAAGAGCGCGATCCAGAGCTCGCGGCCCGACGGCCCGATCCGGCGCGACGGCGGGCTGTGGATCGATCCCGACGCGTGGCATCTCGACCTCTACGGAGGCGTGGGGCTCTTCGCCGCGGCGCTCGGCGATCTCGGCGGCGCGGCGACCCGGGTCACGAGCGTCGAGTCCGACCCGCGCGCCACCGAGCACGCGGGCGAGAACCTCGCCGAGTGGGTCGGCGCACGAGCCGAGACCGCTCGCGTGGACCGATGGATCGCGCGGCTCGCGGCCGAGGCGTCACCGTCTGAGCGCGAGCGTCTGTCGCGCGGCGTCGTGCTGCTCGACCCGCCCCGATCGGGAGCCGGACGTGAGGTCGTCGAAGGGATCGCCTCGCTCGCCCCCGCGACCGTCGTCTACGTCGCGTGCGACCCCGTCGCCCTCGCGCGCGACCTCGCGACCTTCCGCGCCGCCGGGTACGAGAGCGCGGCCATCGAGGCGCTCGACCTCTTCCCGAACTCGCATCACGTGGAGGCCGTCGCGACGCTCATCCGCTCGGCGTCGCCGCGCTAGCCTGGGCCCATGACGCGCGTCGCCCTCATCGACGACCACGAGTCCGTGCGGCTCGGGCTCGAGGCCGCGTGCCTGCGCGCCGGCACGAAGCAGGTCGTCTTCTCGGGAAGCACCGTGACGGCCTACCTCGACTGGCGCGCGTTCAGCCAGGCGCGTCCTGCCGACGTCGTCGTGCTCGACCTGACGCTCGGCGACGGGACGACCGTCACGGAGAACGTCCGCGCCCTCGTCTCGGACGGGTCGAGCGTCATCATCCACAGCGTCGCCGACCGGCCGGCGGCCGTGCGCGAGGCGCTCGCTGCGGGAGCCGCCGGCGTCGTGAGCAAGGCATCGCGCATCGACGACGTCATCGCGGCGATCCGCACCGTCGCGAGGGGCGAGCCGCTCAACAACGTGGAATGGGCCAGCGCGGTGGAGGGAGACCGCGCGTTCGCCGACGCGCAGCTGTCCGCTCGCGAGCGCGACGTCCTCCGGCTCTACGCGGCCGGGCTCCCGCTCAAGGCGGTCGCGGAGCGCCTCGGCGTGGCCTATTCGACCGCGAAGGAGAACATCACGCGCGTGCGCGTCAAGTACGTCGAAGTCGGGCGCCCGGCCCCCACGAAGGTCGACCTCCTGCGCAGGGCGATGGAGGACGGAATCCTCGCGCAGGCCGCGCCCGACCCCGGATCCGGCGATGAATGATGGAGCGCGGTGACGGCTGAGACGCCGCAGAGCATCCTCGACGAGGCGTGGGGACACATCCCGCAGACGCACGAGACGACGGCGGGGATGGGGTCGTTCACGCGCATCCGCGTCGAGCGCATCATCTCGGTCGCGGCGGGCCTCGGATCGCTCGTGCTCGGCGCACAGGCGCTCGTCACGGCGCTCGGGCCGTCCGAGGAGCTGCCCGCGTGGCACCTCCCCCTCCTCGTCGCGACGTTCGCGCCGCTGGCCGCGATGATCCTCGCCTGCCTCGTCGGGCGCGGCGTCCGGTTCACGGCGGGGACGTTCGCGATCGTCTACATCGCGGCGCTCGCGGTGTGGCCGCTCGCGACGCAGGGGTCGACGCCCGCGCCCACCGACGAACCCTGGATCTGGTACCTCGTCAACATCGCGACGCTCGCCGCCGTGCTGGCGTTCCCGCTGCCCCTGCAGCTCGTGTGGACGATCGTCGCCCCGCTCCTGTTCGGACTCGTCCGCCTGATCCAGGGCGGTTTCGGCCCGGAGGACCTGTGGATCGCGGTCGCGCTCGACGTCTCTTTCGCCCTCATCCTCGGCGGGGTGCTGCTGAGCCTGGGCTGGGTCTTCCGCTCGGTCGCCGCCAACGTCGACCGCACACGGGCGCGCGCGGTCGACTCGTACGCCGCCGCCGCGGCCGCCGACGCCGCAGAGGCGGAGCGCGTCGCCGTCGCGGCGCTCATGCACGACAGCGTGCTCGCGGCTCTCATCGCGGCCGAGCGCGCAGAGACGCCCCGCGAGCGGTCGCTCGCCGTCGGGATGGCGCGCGAAGCGCTCACGCGACTGGCGAACACGGAGCAGGACGCGAGCGAGGGCAGCGACGAGCCGACGGATGCCGCGACCGTCGCCGACGAGATCGAGCGGTCGTCGCGGGAGCTCGGCATCCGGCTCGTCGCCGAGCGCACGATCGATCCGGAGGGCGCGGCCATCCCCGGCAGAGTCGGGCGCGCTCTCGCCCTCGCCGCGGCGCAGGCGATCGCCAACGCCGTGCAGCACGCCGACGGACGCGGCCTCGCGGTCGCGGTGCGGGGGGTCTCCCACCCCGCGGCCGTCCGCATCGACGTGCGGGACACGGGCGGAGGGTTCGCGCTGGAAGAGGTGCCCGACGACAGGCTCGGCATCCGGGGCTCCATCATCGCGCGCGTCGCCGCCGTCGGCGGCACGGCGCGCATCGACGCGGGCGAGGTCGGCACGACGGTCCGGCTCGAGTGGCGGGAGGAGGAGCCGTGATCAGCGTCCGCACCGTGCTCGTGGGGCTCGGACTGGCCTTCACCGCCTACCTCGCCGCCCGCGGACTGTGGTGGACGAGCCCCGTCGGGCGGCCGCTGCTGGTCATCCTCGCGCTCGGGCTGTATCTCGTGACGACGTGGCTGTGCCTGTTCTGGGAGCGGCGGCCCTCGCGCAGATCCGGCGACCGCGATCCGGCGCCTCGGCAGCCGACCGTGCTGCCCGTGTGGGCGGCCGTCCTGGCGCTCGCGTGCGCCGTGATCGTGCCGAGCGCCATCTCGGTCGCCGTCGGCCCGCAGTCGCGGACGGAGCTGTTCGCCACCTGGTACCTGGGCGGCATCGGCGTGCTCATGACGATCGTCATGGTGCGGCGGCGGCCGTGGGTCGCGTGGAGCGGGATGGTCGCGCTCGCGGTCGCGTCGATCCTGTGGATGGGGGTTGGCGCGGCCCTCGCCCTCGGCCTCGTGGGGTCGATCGTGTGGGTCGCCTCGGCGCAGCTGCTCGTCGCCTCGATGAACCGCGCGGCGCGCGACACGAGCAGGCTCGCCCAGCTCCAGCGGGCGGCCTCGGCCTGGCAGGCGTCCCAGTCCGGTCGCCAGCGCGAGCGTCGCGTCCAGGTGCAGCGCGCGCTCGCCGTCGCAGGCCCCGTGCTCGCGCGGACGATCGCGACGGGCGGCGAGCTCGACGACGAGGAGCGGCTGAGCGCCCGCGTCGCGGAGGGCACGCTCCGCGACGAGCTGCGGGGCCCGCGTCTGCTCGACGACGACGTCCGCACGGAGCTCGCGGCCGCACGGCGCCGCGGCGCGACCGTCACGGTGCTCGACGAAGGCGGGCTCGAGGGGCTCGATGAGACGTCCCTCGCCGCGATCCGCGCTCAGCTCGCCGGCACGCTCCGCACGTCGCGCTCCGACCGGCTGTTCATCCGCACCGCGGCGCACGACACGGTCGCCGTCACGGTCGTGGGGCGCTCGGGTGCGAGCGACGGCATGTCGGACGAGGATGCCGTGGACCTGTGGAGCGAGATCCCGCGAGACCCGGAGCCGCCCGCGCCCTGACGTGAGTACGCTCCCCGTCCCGGTGGGGGAGGGGTACCGGGGCGGGGAGCGGAAAAGAAGAGGCGAGGGGCGGCGAAGCCGCCCGCCCCTCGCCTGGCGGACGGTTACCCGAAAACCGTCCGCATGGCCGAACCCGAGACCCGCAGTGCGGGGCAGGTCAGCCGAACGCGAGAGCGTTCCAGCAGTTCAAGTATGGAAGCCGTGCAAGTCCTCCGTCTGTAGGTATTTCGGGGGACAAAGTTGCCAGGGAGCACAAACCCGGCGTGGCGGCCATCGCGCCAGGGCGTCAGAGGACCCGGCATCCCGCCCCGCAGCGGCTCAGCCGCCGAAGCGGCCCCAGCCGACCTCGCGGCGCAGAGGCCCGCGCGTCGTCCTGGTCGACACGGCCCACGCCGTCCTCACCGGCTCGTCCTCGGCGAGAGCGGCGGCCGCCTCGCGCGCATACGCCTCGCTCACGACGGCGACGAGCGCGGCGAGTTCCTCATCCGTCGGGTTGCCGCGGAGCACCTCCACCGTGACGCGGTCGCCCGCGTCGATCTCCGCCCCCGTCATAGCGGGATGTTACCGTGCTTCTTCGGCGGCAGGCTGGCGCGCTTGCCGCGGAGCGACCGCAGCGCCTTGGCGACCGCGACGCGGGTCTGCGCAGGCTCGATGATGCCGTCCAGCTCGCCGCGCTCGGCGGCGAGGAACGGGGAGGCCACGTTGTAGGTGTACTCGTTCGCGAGGCGCGTGCGGACGGCCGCGACATCCTCGCCGTTCTCCTCGGCCTTCTTGATCTCGCCGCGGTAGAGGATGTTGACCGCGCCCTGACCGCCCATGACGGCGATCTCGGCGGTCGGCCATGCGAGGTTGACGTCGGCGCCGAGCTGCTTCGAGCCCATGACGATGTACGCGCCGCCGTACGCCTTGCGCAGGATCACCGTCACGAGCGGCACGGTCGCCTCGGCGTACGCGTAGAGGAGCTTGGCGCCGCGGCGGATGACGCCCGTCCACTCCTGATCCGTGCCCGGCAGATAGCCGGGCACGTCGACGAGGGTCAGGATCGGGATCGAGAACGCGTCGCAGAAGCGCACGAAGCGGCTCGCCTTCTCGCCGGCCTCGATGTTGAGCGTCCCGGCCATCTGCGACGGCTGGTTGGCGATGACGCCGACGGTGCGCCCCTCGATGCGGCCGAAGCCGATGACGATGTTGGGCGCGAACAGCGGCTGCACCTCGATGAAGTCGCCCGCGTCGACGAGCTCGCGGATGACGCCGTGGATGTCGTACGGCTGGTTGGGGGAGTCGGGGATGACGGTGTTCAGGGTGCGATCGGCATCCGTCGTCTCCCACTCGAACTCGGTCTCGTACGCGGGCAGCTCGGCCATGTTGTTGTCGGGGAGGAAGCCCAGGAGCGTGCGGACGTAGTCGATCGCGTCGTCCTCGTCCTCCGCGAGGTAGTGCGCGACGCCGGAGCGGGTGTTGTGCGTGTACGCGCCGCCCAGCTCCTCCATGCCGACGTCCTCGCCCGTCACGGTCTTGATGACGTCGGGGCCCGTGACGAACATCTGGCTGGTCTTGTCGACCATGATGACGAAGTCGGTGAGGGCGGGGGAGTACACGGCGCCGCCTGCGGCGGGACCCATGATGATCGAGATCTGCGGGATCACCCCGGACGCGCGGGTGTTGAGACGGAAGATCTCGCCGTACTTGCCGAGCGCGACCACACCTTCCTGGATGCGCGCGCCGCCCGAGTCGAGGATGCCGACGATCGGGATGCCGCTGCGCTCCGCGAGCTCCATGACCTTGATGATCTTCTCGCCCGCCACTTCGCCGAGCGACCCGCCGAAGGTCGAGAAGTCCTGCGCGTAGACGGCGACCGTGCGGCCGTGGATCGTGCCGACGCCGGTCACGACGGAGTCTCCGTAGGGGCGCGAGCGGTCCATGCCGAACGCCGTCGTGCGGTGGCGGACGTACTCGTCGATCTCGACGAAGCTCCCGGGGTCGACGAGCAGCTGGATGCGCTCGCGGGCCGTGAGCTTGCCCTTCGCGTGCTGCTTGTCCCGCGCCCTCTCCTCCGCGTCGACGACGGCTTCCTGGTAGCGGGCGCGGAGGTCCGCGATCTTGCCGGCGGTCGTCGTGAGGTCGGGCGCATCGGTCACGTTCTCCACCCTAGCGGCGGGCCCTTTCCTGGCCTTGGAGAGTGCGTACAAGGGCTTGCGGCATCCGCTGTCGACTTCCGTGCGCTCTCGACGAGCCGGGATGCCGGAACCCGCCCCGCGTAGGGTGAGACCATGCCGATTCCCGCCGAAGGGTACCCTCGCGCCGCCGCCGTCAGCCCGCGCCTCCAGGTCACCGAGTCGACGGGGTCGACGAACGCCGATCTGGCGGCCGCAGCGGCCGCGGCACCCGCGGACTGGCCGAGCCTCTCCGTGCTGCTCACGGCGGATCAGCGCGCGGGACGGGGCCGCCTCGACCGCACGTGGACCGCGCCTCCGGGGACGGCGCTGGCCGTCTCGACCCTCGTCCGCGTCCCCGGGATCCCTCCGCACGCGCGCGGCTGGATCCCGCTCGCCGCGGGGGCCGCGATGACCCGCGCGGTCGCGTCGCAGGTGCGCGGCACGGGCCACTCGCCGGGGCTCAAGTGGCCCAACGACGTGCTCCTCGACGGCCTCAAGGTCTGCGGGATCCTCGCGGAGGTCGTGCCGGGGCATCCAGACGCCGTGGTCGTCGGTGCGGGCGTGAACACGCGGATGCCGCAGGCCGATCTCCCCGTCGCGACCGCGACATCCTTCGCGGCGCTCGGCCTCGAGTCCGACGACGATCGGCTCCTCGCCGACTACCTGGTCGCGCTCGGCGAGCACCTCGCGGCCCTCGCGGCGACCGACGGCGACGCCGCGGCCGCGGGTGTGCTCGGCGAGGTGGAGGCGCTGTGCACGACCGTCGGCAGCGACGTCGTCGTCTCGCTTCCCGACGGGGCGAAGCTCGCGGGCCGGGCGCAGCGCATCGATCCAGACGGGCGGCTCGTCGTCGTGACGGGCGACGCCGAGACCGCCGTCTCCGCCGGCGACGTGGTCCACGTGCGCTGACGCATTCCGACGCAATGCCGGGTGGGAGCAGGAATCTGCCGGCCGCGCGCTCCACAATGGGTGCATGAGCCAGCCGATGACGTACGGCGGACGGCCGCTGACGCCCGCGCCGGGCGCCCCGACGCCCGAGCTGCGCATCGCGCGGTTCCGCAGCCATGCGCGCCGGCTCGTGTGGCCGGCGCTGCTGCTCATCGCTGTCGCCGGCGCCGTGGGCTTCTTCTTCGGCAATCTCCCCGCCCCGTTCCACGACTGGATGCTCGTCGCCGCGGCCTGCCTCATCGTGTTCTTCCTCGTGCTCCTTCCGTTCCTGTCGTGGTGGTCGCACACCTACACGGTGACCACGCGACGCGTCATCGAGCGGAAGGGGATGCTCGCGGCGAAGCAGCGCGAGCTCGCGCACGTGCGGGGCTACACGATCCAGGTCCGGCGCGGCCCGGTGCAGCGACTGTGGGGCGCGGGAACGCTCGTGCTCTCCAACGGCGTCGACGGGCCGCTCCGGCTCGTGAACATCCCGAGCGCCGCGCTCGTGCACGAGGTCCTCGTCGACCAGGTCGAAGTCAGCCAGATCCTCGCGCATCGCGACGCTCAGGCCTTCACACCGCCTCCGCTGCCGTCCGCGTGACGCGGGGCCGCCGCCGCACCCGCGCGGACCGGGCTGCGGGTTTGGGATGATGGAGACGACGAAGGGAGCCCCATGGCGCTGCGTGTCGGAGTCGTCGGCGGAGGGCAGCTGGCCCGCATGATGATCGCCCCGGCCGTGGAGCTCGGCGTCGAGCTGCGCGTGCTGGCCGAGGAGCCCGGGATGGCGGCATCCCTCGCCGCGACGGCTGTGGGGGACTATCGCGACGCCGACACGGTGCTCGCGTTCGCCCGCGACGTCGACGTGCTGACCTTCGACCACGAGCACGTGCCGCAGGATGTCCTGAGTGCCCTGGTCGACGCCGGCGTCGCCGTGCGTCCGGGACCCGAGGCGCTGCGGCACGCGCAGGACAAGATCGTCATGCGCACGCGGCTGGCGCAGCTCGGGATGCCGCAGCCCGACTGGGCCGCGGTCTCGAGCCCCGACGGGCTGCAGGACTTCCTCGACGCGCACGGCGGGCGCGCCGTCGTCAAGACGCCGCGCGGCGGGTACGACGGCAAGGGCGTGCGGGTCGTGGGCGCCGCGACAGAGGCCGACGACTGGTTCGCGGCCCTCGCGGAGGACGCCCGCGGCGGCGCACTCCTCGTGGAGGAGCTGGTCGACTTCAGTCGCGAGCTCGCGCAGCAGGTCGCCCGTCGCCCGTCGGGTCAGATGCGCGCGTACCCCGTCGTCGAGACGGTGCAGCGCGGCGGGGTCTGCGCAGAGGTCATCGCCCCCGCGCCGCATGCGAGCGAGCGGTGCATGGAGCTCGCCGCGCAGATCGGCGTGACGATCGCACAGGGCCTCGACGTGACCGGGATGCTGGCGGTCGAGCTCTTCGAGACGACCGACGAGCGCATCCTCGTCAACGAGCTCGCGATGCGCCCGCACAACAGCGGCCACTGGAGTCAGGACGGCGCCGTCACTGGGCAGTTCGAGCAGCACCTGCGCGCCGTCCTCGACCTGCCGCTCGGCGACCCGTCGCCGCACGCGCCGTGGTCTGTCATGGTCAACATCCTCGGCGGGCCGGCGGAGGACTCCCTCGACGACCGCTTCGCGGCGGCGATGACGGAGCATCCGTCCGCGAAGGTGCACACGTATGGCAAGGCTCCTCGCCCCGGGCGCAAGGTCGGGCACGTCAACGTGTCGGGAGACGACCTCGACGACGTCGCCTACGAGGCCCGCGCCGCCGCGTCCTTCTTCGGAGACTGATCCTCCCTCCCTTTTCGCCTGTCACGTGTCGGGTGTCGGGTGTCCAGGACATCCGGATGCCGGCGCGGGGCGTCCGGGTGTCTTGGACATTCGGCTGCGGTGGGGTGCCGGGGCGCGGGCCCACCGGCGTCGGCAGCGGGGATGCGGGTGCGCGCCGTTGCGGGGTTCTCGCAGGGTCTCGGCCTAGCCTGGTCGGGTGACCCGGCCGCTGCATTCCTCCGACGCGCCCCTGGTCGGCGTCGTCATGGGCTCCGACTCGGACTGGCGCGTCATGAGCGACGCGTCCCAAGCGCTCACCGACTTCGGCATCCCGCACGAGGTCGAGGTCGTCTCCGCGCACCGCACGCCCGACAAGCTCGTCCGCTACGGGCGTGAAGCGCGGGCCCGCGGCATCCGCGTCATCATCGCGGGCGCCGGCGGGGCCGCGCACCTGCCGGGCATGCTCGCGTCCGTCACGGCGCTGCCCGTCATCGGCGTCCCCGTGCCGCTCGCGCTCCTGGACGGCATGGACTCGCTCCTGAGCATCGTGCAGATGCCCGCGGGCATCCCGGTCGCGACGGTCTCGATCGGCGGGGCGAAGAACGCGGGGCTTCTCGCGGCTCGCATCCTCGGGACGACGGATGCCGAGATCGGCGATCGCGTCGAGGAGTACGCGCGCGAGCTCGAAGCCGCCGTGGAGGAGAAGAACCGGCGGCTGAAGGACTCCCTGTGAGCGTCATGAGCCCGCCCCGGCCCGGCGAGGCGACCGGCTACTCCGCGCCCCACGTCGTCGAGAAGAAGCCCCTGCGTCACCCCGACGGGACGCGCGAGACGATGACGCGCCGCGGCTGGTGGCTCGTCATCCTGAACTTCCTCCTGCCCGGGTCGGCTCAGGCGGTCGCGGGGAATCGCCGGCTCGGAAAGGTCGGCCTCGGCGCGACTCTGGCGATGTGGGCCCTCGCGATCCTCAACCTGGTGGCGCTGCTCCTGTGGCGCACGGCGCTCGTGTCGTTCTACACGGGCGCATGGATCCCCGACCCGCTCTCGTGGTTCCGCCCCGTCCCGCTGCTCCTGCTCCAGGGACTGCTCATCGCGTACGCGGTCCTGTGGGTCGTGCTCACGATCGACACGCTCCGGCTCGTCAGGCTCGTGCGCACAGGACCCGGCGCCCGCTTCGGCATCGCGGGGCTCTCCGTCGCCCTCCTCGTCGTCGCGGGGGGAGGGGCCGTCTCGGCATCGCAATACGTCGGAACGACGCGCGACACGCTCGGCGCCGTGTTCGGGCAGAGCGGCCCATCGGTGCCGCCGTCCGACGGCTACTACAACGTCCTGCTGCTCGGCGCCGACAGCGGTGCCGGTCGCGATTCCATGCGCTTCGACAGCATCTCGGTCGTCTCGGTCAACGCCGACACGGGCGCTGTCACGATCACCGGCATCCCGCGCGACATGCCGCACGCGCCGTTCCCCGAGGACAGCCCCATGCACGCGGCGTACCCCGAGGGGCTCACGGGGCACGACTCGCCGACGTGCGCCTGGGGCTCGGGCATCAACCAGCTGATGAACGCCGTCGAGGTGTGCAGCGACGACCGCGGCGCGAGCCTGTACCCGGATGCCGCGGCGAACGGCTCGCGCCCCGCCGTCGAGGCGACGAAGGATGCCGCGGAGGGCATCCTCGGCATCGAGATCCCGTACTACGTCTTCCTCGACATGAAGGGCTTCGCCGACCTCGTCGACGCGCTCGGCGGCGTCGACATCACTGTCGAGCAGCGCCTTCCGAAGGGCGGCGGTCCGTCGTACCAGGGTCAGCCCGCGGAGGACTGGGCGATCGGCTGGATCGAGGCGGGTCCTCAGCACATGGACGGCGACACGGCCCAGTGGTATGCGCGCTCGCGCTACACGACGAACGACTGGGACCGCATGAAGCGCCAGCGGCAGCTGCAGGAGGCGATCCTGCAGCAGTTCACGCCGGCGAACGTCCTGACGCACTTCAACGCGGTCGCGGCGGCCGGCGTCGACATCGTGCAGACGGATCTTCCGCAGTCGCTGCTTCCGTACTTCCTCGAGCTCGCGATGAAGTCGAAGGAGCTGCCCCTCACGAAGATCGAGCTCACTCCCGAGGGCGGCATCGACGACCAGCAGCCCGACTTCGCGTACATCCGCGACCTTGTCCGCAACGCACTGCATCCGCCGACGCCGACGCCGGAGGGCTGAGCCGGGCCTGGGTCGGCGCCCTGGCGGCCGAGCGAGGCCGGAGCCCCGGCGGCCGAGCCGAGGGGCGAACGCGTCTCCGTGCAGGACTGCGGGTGCCTCGGCATCCGTCGTCGTCCCCTCGCTAGGCTCGACAGCATGACGACGACGCTCCGGGTCGTGCTCGACCAGCTCGTGGCTCCTACCGACCCCGATCTGCGGACGGCGTCGCGAGAGCTTGCGCAGGCGCTCGTGCAGACGGCTCCGCGTGGGTGCGTCGTCGAGGCGGTCGTGCCGTCCGCGTCCGAGGCGACGGATGTCGGCGACCTCGTCGCAGGACTCGCCGACGTCCGCAAGACGGCGCTCGCGCGGCGCGAGCTCGCGGCCGCCGTGCAGCTCGGCGCTCCGACGGGCATCGGCGGCGGGATGATCCACTCGCCGTCGCTGTTCGCGCCCCTCGTGCGGCACGACCGCGTCCACGACAACGATCAGACGGTCGTGACGCTGTGGGATCTGCGCCCCTGGGAGGCGCCGGACGAACTGCCGAGGGCTACGGCGATGTGGCACAGGGCGATGCTCAAGCGTGCGGTCAAGTATGCCGACGCGGTCGTCGTGCCGACGCACGCCGTCGCCTCGCGGCTCGCGGAGCTCGCGCCGAAGCTCGGCGATCGCGTGCGGGTCATCGCGGGGGCGGCACCCGCCGGCTTCTCCGTGCCGCGAGACGACGTGGGCCGCCGTCGGGCGCTCGGCCTCCCCGAGGGCTTCATCCTGCTCTCCGGCGGCATGGCCCCCTCGGACGGACTGGAGCGCGGCTTCGCGGCCATCGCCGCCTCCGGCCTCGACGTCCCCGTCGTCGTCATCGACGCGGCGGAAGGCGAAGAGCCCGCGATCGCCGAGCTCGCGTCGGCCTCCGGCATCCCCGAGACCCACGTCCACGTGCGCTGCGCGCTCGACACGGCCGACCGCGCGGCCGTCTTCGGCGCCGCCGTCGTGTTCGGCGCGCCGTCCCGCCGGACGGCCTTCCCCTGGCGGGTGGTCGAGGCGCTCGCGCTCGGCGTCCCGGTCGTCGCGGCCGACTCCGCCGTGCACGTCGAGGTCATCGTCGACGGCGGCATCCTCGTCGAGGACCGGGATGCCGCGGCCGCCGCCCTCGTCTCGGCTCTGGGCTCCACCTCGGCCGCCGAACGCCTCGCGGTGCTCGCATCCGACCGCGGCAGGGCGTTCTCGTGGCGTGAGGCGGCGACCCGGGTGTGGGAGCTGCACGCGGAGCTGTAGCGGGGATGCCGGCTCCCGGAGGGCGCCAGTACCGCAGCGCTACTGCCTGCGCATGTAAGCGACGGCGTCCTTGCTGGGGCCGTCGAATGCGACCTTTCCGTTGCGCAAGAGGATGCCGCGCTCGCACAGCTCGGACACCATGTTGAGATCGTGGCTTACGACGACGAGGGTCTTTCCTGCGGCGTGCAGCTCCCGGATACGGGCGAGGCACTTCTTCTGGAACGGCTCATCGCCCACCGACAAGATCTCGTCGATCAGAAGCACGTCGACCTCGGTGTGGATTGCGACAGAGAACGCGAGGCGCAAGAACATACCAGACGAGTAGTGCTTCACCTCGGTGTCGATGAATTGCTCGATCTCGCTGAACGCGACGATCTCGTCGAATCGGTCCTCGGTCTCCTGCTTCGTCATGCCGAGGATCGCCGCGTTGAGGTAGATGTTCTCGCGGCCGGACAGATCGGGATGGAATCCCGCACCCACCTCGATGAGGCCGGCAACCCGTCCTCGCGTGAGAACGCGGCCACTGTCCGGACGCAACACTCCCGAGATCATTTTGAGGGTCGTCGACTTGCCGGACCCGTTGAACCCCAGCAGCGCCACGGCCTCGCCTTCGGCGATGTCGAACGAGACGCCGTCGAGCGCATGGAAGTCGGTTGTGAGTTGCTTGCGACGGATGGCCGCGACAAACGTCTCCTTGATGGAATGCGTGTGGCGCAGTTTGAAGCTCTTGTGGATGTCGTCCACCACGATGCGCGGTGCAATGAGCTCAGAGGTCCTGGGCAAATCGACCCTCCAGACGGCGGAACACGGACTGGCCGAGTACGAGGATGATCGCCGACATGAGAAGCGCGATCACGGAAAACAGTGCGAGATTCGGCAGGGTCTGAGCGCCTGTGGGATCGAGGGGAAACCAGATGCCGTAGTGGAAGAGCTCGACGGCGGGCGTCAGCGGGTTCAGCCGATAGAGGGTGAAGAGCCAGTGAGGCAGTCTGCTGCTGACCATCTCCCACTGGTACATGACGGGCGACGCCCACACCGCGGTCATGATGATGATCTCGACGAAGCTCTGGGCGTCACGGAAGGTCACGTTGATCGCGCCGAAAAGCAAGCCGAGTCCGGTTGCGAGCAGTGCGACAATCACAAGACCCAGGAGGATCGCCCCGACCTGCAGCAGTGAGGGTGCCCATCCGAAGAACAGCGAGATCGCGATGACGACGATGATCTGGGGGATCGTGTTCACTGCCGCGATGAGCATGCTGGAGACGGGAAACATCTCGCGCGGAAGGTAGATCTTCTTGATGAGCGCCGCGTTGTCGACGAGGGAGCGGGTCCCGTTCGAGAATGCCTCGTTGAAGAAGGAGATGATCGTGGTACCCGCGAGAAGGTAGATAGGGAAGAACTCGACACGGTCGTTCTGCCCAAGGAAATACCCGATGGCGACGAAGAACACGACGAACTGAACGAGCGGCTTGACGTAAGACCAGAGCCACCCCAGCAGCGAGCCGCGATAGCGGATCTGCACTTCTTTGCGCACGATGAGCGAAAGAAGGTAACGACGCCGGAACACGTCGAACAAACCGACGCTGCGGCCGGGTGAACCGAGAGCCTGCCCGTTGGACATCATGCGCGACAGAGCCTTCGATCTCGAACTGCTGGGAACCTGCCCTGAACGGGCTGTTACATCATAGTCAGCAGCTCGCTGTCGGGTTGCTGAGAGGGGCCGCTGGTAAGCTCATTTGGTTCCCCGCCAGCCACCCGAGAGACGCCCGCGCATCGTGACACCTGAGATCGTCCTTGGCCAGCCAGCCCTGTTTCGCGTGATCCATCCCGAAGCACTTCCCGACGATCTCTCGGATCGCGAGTCCCGTCTGCTTGTCGGTGCATTCAACTTCCACGCCCTCATGGCTCCCGGCCGCACGCTCACCGTCAATGCGTACGACGGCGGAGGAGAGTCGCTGCCCAGGCTGACAGACGATGCAACGTTCGACGGTCACTCACGCGCGTTCCGCAGGCGCGAGTTCACGGTCGAGATCGAGAGCGGCGTATCTCCGGAGGAGCGAGAAGCGACCGCTGCCGAGGCCTCGGCTGCGCGACTTCCCGTCAGCGACGTTCGGCACGTGCATGTGTCACGCGACGATGTCCTTCGATACGACCCGCCGCGGCGCGTCCCGAGTGACGGAGTCAGGAAGATGCTCAGCGTGCTGCGCGCCAAGTGGCCGCTCATCTATGACGACCTGCGCGACCTGGAGCTGCTGAGGCACCGTAAGGGCCTTGTGAATCCGCAGCCACGCCGGAATTACGAGGCAGAGTTCATGGAGGGCGGCATCCACGCGGGGAACGAGATCGTCGTCGCCGAGTCGGCATCGGGCGACGCTCCGCGGGCGGTGCTCCTCGGGCTGCACTGGTTCGAGCTCGGGGGAGCAGAACGTTGGGCATTCGAGACGGTTCGCATCGTGAGAGATGCCGGGCTCCTCCCGATCGTGCTCACGAACCGGGACTCGCATCATGCTTGGATCGCGAGATCTGAACTCGACGGGGCCGTCGTCATCCCGTTCTCCGAGCCGACCGTCGCATCGCAGACACCTGGTGTGGAGGAGTTGATCCGCGCCATTCTTCGCTCTTTCGATGTGCGCGGTGTCGTCGTGCACCACAATCAATGGCTCTACGATCGTCTCCACTGGATCGTGGCGTCTCGCCCCGGCATCCCGATCATCGACTCGACGCACATCGTCGAGTACAGAGGCGGCGGATACCCGGGGAGCAGCGTCATGGTGGATGGGGCGATCACGAAACATCACGTGATCTCGCCTTCGCTCGCTCGGTGGATGATCGATGTTCAAGAGGTTCCGGCCGAGAAGGTCGTTCTCGCGCCGCTGGGCGGGCTGACCGTCGCGCCAAAGGACGCGCGCTTTCGCCCGCGCGGGGATGAGCCGTTCACGGTGGCGTTCATAGGGCGCATGGCGCGCCAGAAGGCGCCCGAAGTCTTCATCGAGACGGCGAAGTCGTTGTCCCGTCTCGATCGCCCGTTCCGGTTCGTCATGCACGGCGACGGCGACATGGCGACGTGGGTCGATGACCTCATCCGCTCGCATGGACTCGAGGGTCGGATTGTGCGTCGCGACTCGTCGACTCCGGTCGACGTCACCCTCGATGAAGCGCACGTGCTCGTGGTGACGTCCCACAACGAGGGCCTGACGCTCACAACGCTCGAGGCCATCGCGCATGGCGTGCCCGTCATCTCGACGGATGTCGGTGCGCAGTCGGACATCATCCCGTCTGAGGCGCTCGTTCCACGGAATCCCCATCGGGCCGTTCGTGAGCTGGCTCGCAAGCTCGCGGAACTGGACGACGACGAGGAGCGACGCCACGAGCTCTGGCGCGTGGAGCGGAAGGCCGAGAAGCACCTGCTGTCACTGCCGTCCGCCACAGAATGGTTTGAAGGAGAAGTGAGCGCATGGTGAATGTCGCTGCGGTCGTGGTGACGTTCAACCGGCTCGAGAAGCTCAAGAAG
Organism: Microbacterium ulmi; assembly: GCF_011759705.1. Taxonomy (GTDB): domain Bacteria; phylum Actinomycetota; class Actinomycetes; order Actinomycetales; family Microbacteriaceae; genus Microbacterium; species Microbacterium ulmi. The sequence goes on from NZ_JAAOZF010000001.1 coordinate 2,341,121, forward strand.
GTCATCGCGTCGATTGAGGCCCAGACTCGCCCGGTCGCGAGCATCATCGTCATCGACAATGCGTCGACAGACGGCACGGCGGACTTCCTCGCTGCGCTCGAGACGAACGTGCCGCACGAGATCGTGCGGATGGACACGAACACCGGCGGTGCCGGTGGGTTCGCCGAGGGCATGCTGCGGGGGTACTCCGCAGGAGCCGATCACGTCTGGATCATGGACGACGACTGCTACCCGCAGCCGGAGGCTCTCGACAGGCTTGTGCGCGGCTTTGACGACGCCGTCGCCGAGCTCGGCGCGGATGTGCCATTCGCGTGCTCAGTCGTGGAGTTCACGGACGGCAACATCTGTGAGATGAACAATCCCGTTCCCACGTGGGATTGGGCGCGTCTGCTCGTCAAAGGCCAGCGCAGCGTCATGGTCACAGCGTGCTCGTTCGTGTCGGTCCTCATTCCGCGCTGGGTCATCGCCGAGTACGGACTTCCGTACGTCGAGTACTTCATCTGGTTCGATGACCGTGAGTACACCCTCAGGCTGACGGCGCGGTGCCCCGGCGTCCAGGTGCTGGACAGCGTCGTGATCCACGACATGGGGGACAACCGCGGCGTGAACTTCGCCATGGTCGACGAGAAGAGCCTGTGGAAGTTCGAGTACGGCGTACGCAATGAGGCGTCTTATCAGCTCCACCACCGCGGACTGCTCTACTACCTCGAGTTCGGCGCGCGACTGCTGGTCAGTCTGCACCGCGGGCGAGTTCCCTTCCTTCTTCGAGTGAGACTTGCGAAGAAGCTCCTCGAAGGGATCGGCTTCAATCCGGCGGTGAAGTTCCCCGACCGCGATGCGCGTTGAACATCGAGGATTCGGACGTCTCGGAACTTGTCTCTTGACAGCGACCACGTATGGGACTACTCGACGACGGTAGCTCCTGAGTCGTCCACGCGGATGACACCCCTCTCGAAGGACTGCTCGCACTTGCTCGTCTCGGAGTCGCAACGCTGTGAACTCGTGGGGTAGCCGAGGCCGCGTTCGTAGTCGTTGGCGTTCCACACCTGGCGGATGGGCCCGGTGATCGGGTATGTGCCGCTGGTGGAGGTGTAGATGACGCCGTTCTGGAAGTCCTGGTAGCAGGCGCCGCCGGCGAGTCCGCATCGGCGTGCGCTGATCGGGTAGCCGAGGCCGCGTTCGTAGTCGTTGGCGTTCCATACCTGGCGGATGGGCCCGGTGATCGCGTATGTGCCGCTGGTGGAGGCGTAGATGACGCCGTTCTGGAAGTCCTGGTAGCAGGCGCCGCCGGCGAGTCCGCATCGGACTGCGCTGATCGGGTAGCCGAGGCCGC
>NZ_JAAOZF010000001.1:2342550-2680595 GCF_011759705.1 Microbacterium ulmi
CGCCGCCGGCGAGTCCGCATCGGACTGCGCTGATCGGGTAGCCGAGGCCGCGTTCGTAGTCGTTGGCGATCCAGACTTCCCTGACCGTGCCCCGGATCGCGTACGTGCCGCTGGTGGACGCGTAGATCACGCCGTTCTGGAAGTCCTGATAGCAGGCGCCGCCGGCGAGTCCGCACTGGGTTGCCCTGGTCGGGTAGCCGAGGCCGCGTTCGTAGTCGTTTGCGCTCCAGACCTGTCTAACGGTGCCCCGGATCGCATACGTGCCGCTACCGGATGAGTAGATCACGCCGTTCTGGTAGTCCTGGTAGCAGCCGTCGCCGACGAGGCCGCACCGGACGGGACTCGTCGCCCCGCCGATCTCGCCAGGAACGCCGGGTGACGCATAGACACCTGCGATCGCCTTCCGAGCAACCGACATGCGCGACAGCGTCTGCGTCGATCCGAACCAGTCGGTGAAGTAATTGTAGAAGTTCCGGTTGCCGTAAGCCGAGCAGGAGTCGCCCGTTCCGTAGCCGGCATTCAAGGCTGCTGCGTTGGGCTGGTACGGCGTGTAGTAGTAGAGGTTCGCCGTCGCCTGGTTGGCGATGAAGACAGGGGATGAGCCGCACGCCGAGTTGGGGTTGTAGAGCACGTTCCATGTCCTGCCGGGCGCGTACCAGGTGAAGTACAGGCTCGTTCCCGGCGGGTTTGCGTACCGCTTGAGCTGTCGCGCGGCTCCATACACCTGATTGAAGAAGCCGTTGTACGTCGTATCGCAGGCGGCCGTGTCAGGGCATCCCTGGCCCATGGCGATCGTATACCGCCACTCGCTCGGCCATACGTGCGTGACGAGACCCTGCTCCTTCTGCAGCGTCACGAGGAGGACCTGCGGGTTGATCCCACAGGCCTGAGCGACCTTGTAGATGATGGTGGAGGCGCGCTCGCGCGAGCCGCCGCTGTAGGGCCCGCACATGGGGTCGGCGGGCGTGCTTCGCGTCGAGTCGTATCGGTCTCGAAGGCACGTGTACCCGGACTGGCAGGCGGGCACCTTCTGCTCGAGGAACGCCTGGATCTCTGCCTCGCCCATCGACCACGTGTCGAAGAACACGCTGTCGCTGATGATGTTGCCCGCGCTGAATCCGGCGAGGTTGGCGGTGATGGCCGGGCCGAGGACGGTTGGCGCAGGGGAACTCGTCGCCGACGCCCCGGTTGGGACGCCGACGATCAGGAGGACGCTCGTCACGGCGGCGAGGATACGGACAGTCGTCGACGAGAGCGCCTGCTTGATGCGCATGAGCACCATTGTGACGGAAGTGAAGCCGACTGTCAGGACCCTCCTGGGTTTTCATGCCCGTCCATCGCGATCATCTGCGCTTTGCGACCATCCTCCCCACCGCGAGGGGACCAGGTCACGACGCCGGCGGATCGATGCGGAAGATCGTGTCCGTCACCGGTATGAGTCGTGTCCCGGCGGGCAGGAACGCCGTGGCGTCGGCCGAGACATCGCACGTCGCGAGATAGGGATAGTCGTTGATGTCGTTGACAGACCAGAACCACTGCCAGTCAGCGTCCGCGCGGAACATGACGCCCTTTCGGTCGGCGTAGTAGAAGATCTGCGGACCCCAGTCGCAGCCCACCGCGACGATCAAGTCGTCGGGCGACGTCTCCGCTTGAAGCGCCAGGGCCAGAGGAGGCAGCGGCTGCGACTTGAGGAACGTGCGAATGATGTCTCCCGCGGCTGGGGTCAGGTACACCGACACGAGGAGGACTGCGACGCCCCCGATCGTCAATGCAATGCGGCGAGCGGGGGCCGAACTGAGCAGGGACGCGATCGACGTGATCGCGTAGGCAGTGATGGCGACCAATGCTGCGACGACCGCCGAGAGGTAATAGGAGTGCACCCAATACAGGTTGAAGAACACGAACGGCCCCGCGAACGCGACCAACGCGAGTCCAGAGAGCGCGAGACGCTCTCGCAGGCTGCCCCGCAGGACGGCACCGATGATCGCGACCGCGATCACGATGGCGATGGGCCCGGTGATCGTCGTCGCGATCCGGTCGAAGATCGTGGCCCACTTGCCGGGGTCGAGCCGGTCCTGCAGAGTGCCGAAGTTCCACTCCCGCAGCGCGGTGCTCGTGACAAAGGGCGTGAGCGGCTGTGCCTCCTTCACAGCATCCGCGTGCTTCGTCCAGAGGGCCGCCGCGACGAGACCCGGAACGATGCCGGCGACGCCGATGGCGCCCCGCATGAGGCCGCGGCGAGTGCCGAGTTCGCGAAGGGCGAGGATGCCGGGAACGATCAGGAACAGACACCACAGGGGTGCGGTCGTCGACTTGACGAGGAAGGCGCCGACGCCCGCCAGCCCCCCCACGACGAGCCAGGGAATGCTCCCCCTTCGCAACCAGTCGTCGACGCCCAGCACCATCAGCAGGGCGAGGGCCACCGCGAAGAACTCCATGAGATGCGCTGCGCCCCACTGCACAGTGAACGGGACGAACTGGAACAGCACTGTCGCCACGATCGCCGTGGGCGTCCCGAAGTACCTCTTGATCAGTATCGCGAGGAGCACCGCAGACACCTGGAAGAAGATCAGAGACAGGATGCGTCCCGCTTCGTCGAGCCCGACGCCTGCGTTGTGCACCAGTGCGACAAGAGCCTGAAAGAGAGGCATCTCCATGGGGACGTCGGAGTGCGGACCGAAGACGGGCAGGGGCGAGGTGAGGAGGTCGATCCCGTTGCGGGCGAACTCGCGCGCCGTCATCGCGGTCTGCGTCTGGCGGAAGGAGTACGCCTCATTGAGCGAGTTGTTCAGCTGGGGAATCCGCAGGATGGTGCCGATCGCGATGAAGGCGCCGATCAGCGGCCACGGCGTGGATCGAGTCCACTCCAGCGCACGCCGCACGGGCGTCTCGGCACGCGATCGGCCCTGTGGGGTGGTCCGGACATCGTCCGTCATCGCTGTTGCTCCTCGTCGCGTTCCAGCCCGAACGCGTCGAGCGTGCTGTTTGGCCCGGCTGAGTCTACCCGTCGTCGCGCGCACCGCCCGGACGGCGGCGCCCGACCCACGGGGTATGATCGACAGGTTGTCAAGACCTGGAAGAGTGGTGATCGGGTGTCATTCGCGAACGACGTCGTGGTAGTCGGCGGGGGAGGGCATGTCGGGCTTCCGCTGGCCATCGCCCTCGCGAGCCGCGGCAAGCGGACGGTCGTGTACGACGTGGCCGAGAGCGCTGTGGCGCGGATCCGACAGGCGCAGATGCCCTTCATCGAGCCTGGTGCGGATGAGATCCTCGAGCGCGTGGTCGCCGCAGGCATGCTCACTGCGACGACCGATCCCGCGTCCGTCGCCACTGCCGAGAACGTCATCGTCGTGATCGGCACGCCGGTGGACGAGCATCTGAACCCCGACCCGAACGCCATTCCGCGTGCACTCGCCACTTGTGCACCGTATTTCCGCGACGGCCAGCTGCTGGCGCTTCGCAGCACCATCTATCCCGGAGTGACCGCGCTCGTGCGCGACATGGTCGACGGCATGGGGCTCGCGATGGACGTCGCCTTCTGCCCGGAGCGCATTGCAGAGCACAAGGCGATGACCGAGCTCTTCGAGCTCCCGCAGATCGTCTCGGGCTACACCCCGGAGGCCATCGCCCGTGCCGGCGCCCTCTTCGGAGCACTCACAGACTCGATCGTCGAGTTGACGCCGGAAGAGGCGGAGCTTGCCAAGCTCTTCACCAACACATGGCGCTACATCAAGTTCGCCGCCGTGAACCAGTTCTACATGATGGCGAACTCCAAGGGCGTCGACTTCGAGCGCGTGCGCGCGGGCCTGACGCAGGACTACCCGCGCGCGAGCGACATGCCCGGCGCGGGCTTCGCAGCCGGCCCTTGCCTCTTCAAGGACACGATGCAGCTGGCGGCCTTCAGCGACAACACGTTCCAGCTCGGCCACTCGGCGATGCTCGTGAACGAGGGACTGCCGCTGTACATCGCGAGTCAGCTCGACGAGTCGCACGACCTCTCGAACAAGACGGTCGGCATCCTCGGCATGGCGTTCAAGGCGGGGTCGGACGACATCCGCTCGAGCCTGTCCTACAAGCTCCAGCGCGTTCTTCGCTTCAAGGCGAAGGAAGTGCTTGCCACCGACCCGCACGTGCCTGCGACGATCGATTCGTCCCTCCTGCCTCTCGACGAGGTCCTCGAGCGCGCGGACATCCTGATCGTCGCCACGCCTCACCGGGAGTACCGCGACATCGAGACCGACAAGCCGGTTGCCGACGTGTGGAATCTCCTCGGCAACGGAGTGCTGATTTGACCGGGGACGGTCCGCGCGTCTCGATCGTCGTCCCGGCATACAACGAAGGCGACGCGATCGCCCCGTTCCTCGAGCGGGTGACCAAGACCGTCACGATCCCCTTCGAGCTGCTCGTCGTGGTCGACACGGCCGATGACACGACCCTTCCCGTGGTCGCGGACGTGACGGCGTCGGATCCCCGCATCCGCGGCGTCATCAACACCCATGGCCGCGGGCCCGCCCAGGCGATACGGTACGGATTCGACGTTGCGGCCGCGCCGACCGTCGTCGTCACGATGGCTGATGGCAGCGATGACCCGCGGCAGATCGATTCGCTCACCGAGCTCGTCGAACGCGGCGTCGTCGTCGCCGCCGGCAGTCGCTACATGGCAGGCGGTCAGCAGATCGGCGGCCCCCGGTTCAAACGGCTTCTCTCTCGGTTGGCGGGCAAGTCGCTCCACCTGTTCGCCAGCATCGGCACGCGTGACGCAACCAACTCGTTCAAGGCGTACAACGCGGACTTCGTTCGCGCCGTGACGATCCAGTCGCGAGACGGCTTCGAGATCGGCCTCGAATTGACGGCCAAAGCACGTCGAGCACGACAGCCCGTCGCAGAGTTGCCGACCATCTGGCTCGATCGCACGGACGGTCAGTCGAACTTCCAGCTGCGGAAGTGGATCCCGAAGTATCTCCGCTGGTACTTCTTCGCTTTCGGGCGCCCCCTGCCCATCAACGAGATCAAAGAAGCCGCTGAGTCCGGCTCGAAGGGAAACAGCTAATGGAGAAGGTCCTCATCACCGGTTCCGCCGGGTTCATCGGCGGATATGTCGTCGAGGAACTGCTTCGCCAGGGCTTCAAGGTCGTGGGCGTCGACAACTATTCGAAGTACGGTCCCGTGAAGAAGTCGTATGACGACCACCCGAACTACGAGCTGGTCGTCGGCGATGTCCTCGACACCGCTCTCATGACCGAGCTGCTCATGGACTGCGACCACTTCATCGCGGGCGCTGCGCTCATCGGTGGAATCTCCTACTTCCACACCTATCAGTACGACCTCATCGCCGCGAACGAGCGCATCATCGCCTCGTCGTGCGACGCGGCGATCGCCGTGAAGAAGGCGGGCGGACGCCTGAAGAAGGTCACGTACATGTCGTCGTCGATGGTCTTCGAGTCGACCGACCGGTGGCCGTCGAAGGAGGGCGACGAACTGCTGGTTCCGCCGCCGCTCTCGTCCTACGGCTTCCAGAAGCTCGCCGTCGAGTACTTCGCTCGCGCGGCGAAGGGCCAGTACGACATCGACTTCACGATCCTGCGTCCCTTCAACTGCGTCGGCATCGGCGAGTCGCGCGCTCTCGGTGACGTCGAGATCCACTCGGGCAACGTGCAGCTCGCGATGAGCCACGTCGTCCCCGACCTCGTCCAGAAGGTGCTCAAGGGTCAGGACCCGCTGCACATCCTTGGCGAGGGCAACCAGGTCCGCCACTACACGTACGGCGGCGACCTCGCGCGCGGCATCGTCCTGACCCTCAACCACCCGGCCGCGCTCAACACGGACTTCAACCTCTCCACCCCCGCGGGTCACACGGTCGTCGAGCTGGCCGAGATCATCTGGCGCAAGGTCAAGGGCGCAGATGTGCCGCTCAACCTCGTGCACGACCCCGCGTTCGAGTTCGACGTGCAGAAGCGCGTCCCGGATGTGACGAAGGCCAAAGAGGTGCTCGGCTTCGAGGCGACCACGACGCTCGAGGACATGCTCGACGAGGTCATCCCCTGGATCGAGAACGCGATCGCCGAAGGCACGATCTAGCACGATCGGCGGCGCCGCGCAGCAGCCCGGCGCCGCCGATTGCAAGGATCGACGCGAGAGAGAGCCGGAAGCCATGCGCATGCCCGACACGTCCCACATGAGGGACTTCCTGATCCGCAATCTGCGGCGGGGCGGGATCTTCCTCGCGATCGGAGGCCTCGGCTTCGTCGTCGACGCGGTCGTCTACAACCTCCTGGTCTTCTCTGGCGGAATCGGTCCGCTCCACCAGTACCCGCTGATCGCGAAGACGATCGCGGTCCTGGCCGGACTCGTCGTGACCTATGTCGGCAACAAGCTGCTGACCTACCGTGATCGCAAAGATCCGGTGAGCTGGTCGCAAGTGCTGCGATACTCCGCGGTGAACGTCCTTGCGATCCTCGTGCAGCTGGGAGCCCTCGGGTTCTCACGGTACGTTCTGGGGCTCGACACCGTTCTGGCTGACAACATCGCCGGGACGATCATCGGCCAAGCGCTCGCGACGGGGCTCCGCTACGTGCTCTACACGCTCTGGGTGTTCCCGCACTCGCCGTCAGTCGATCCCGTCACCTACTTCGAGGACCATCGCGCACAGGACGAGCACACTCACGAAGGTCCTGCTCTCTGACGCGAGGGGCGCACGCGGTTCGGCGAGAATATGCCCCGCGTCATCGATGGGATACGGATCTCGCGGCCGGTCACAACGGAGGGCGTAGCCGTGGCGTGAAGCCGGTCTCCGTGATCTTCGTGAGATCGAGCACGCTGTTGCGCGGTCGCGGCGCCACTGGCACGGTCGACGCATGGAAGTAGTCCTCCGTGCTCACCGCCGTGACTCGCTCAGGATCGTGACCCGACAGATCGAAGACCCGCCGCGCGATGTCCGCCCACGAGGTGGGCGGGCCGCCGCCCGTCAGATTGTAGATGCCGTGCTCGGCCTGGCTCGCGAGCAGGTGGCGGATGCCGCTCGCGACATCCGCCGCGAACGTCAGGCGTCCGATCTGGTCGTCGACGACCTTCGGATCGACGCCGCGCTCTGCGAGCGAGGCCATCGTCTGGACGAAGTTGCGCCCATCGCCGATGACCCACGAGGTGCGCACAATGTAGTGCTTCGGCAGGCTTGCGACGACCGCGTCGCCGGCCGCCTTCGTCTGCCCGTACACACCGAGAGGTGAAAGCGCGTCATCCTCGCGGTAAGGCCGATCGAGCGTGCCGTCGAAGACGTAGTCGCTCGACACGTGCACGAGCGTGATGCCGTTCGCGCCCGCGATCGCTGCGAGGGCCGCGACGCCTGTGACATTGCCCGCCCAGGCCTCCCGGCGCCCTTCGGGCGTCTCGGCGAGGTCGACCGCAGTGAAGGCCGCGGCGTTGATGATCGTGCCATAGTCGCGCCAGCGCCGCGCTGTCGCGAGATCCGGCGACACGAGGTCGAGATCGGCGCGGGTCGCGTACTCGACGTGCCGCGCGTCTCCGAACTCGGCGCGCAGTGCGCGGCCGAGCTGCCCGTTGGCGCCCGTCACGAGGATCTTTCGAGGCGGCATCGGCGTGACGTCGGCGAACCGAGGGTGAGCGAGATCCTTGGCGGACACCTCGGCGCGGTCGAGGGGAATCGGCCACGGGACGGCGGCAGTGTCATCGGCAAGGTTCAGGAAGGTGTAGGTCGCGTCCGGCGACCAGTGGTCGTTGACCAAGTAGGTGTACGAGGTGTCGGGTTCGAGGGTCTGGTATGAGTTACCGACCCCTCGAGGGACGAAGATCGCGCGCGAGGGATCGAGTTCGGTGCTGAACACGGTGCCGAACGTCGGTCCCTCGCGGAGATCGACCCACGCGGCGAACACGCGGCCCGACGCGATCGAGACCCATTTGTCCCATGGCTCGGCGTGGATGCCTCGAGTCGTGCCGACGGCATCGTTGAACGAGATGTTGTTCTGTACGGGGCCGAAGTCGGGGAGGCCGGCCGCGACCATCTTCTCGCGTTGCCAGTTCTCCTTGAACCAGCCGCGACTGTCGCCGTGGACGGGCAGATCCCACACGACGAGCCCGGGGATCGGTGTCTCGGTCGCGCCGAGCGCCTTACCGAACTCCGTCATCACTGGCCCTTCGACGCGTAGAACGCCTCCGTCGCGTCTTTCGCCGGGGCCCACCACGACTCGTTCTCGCGGTACCAGTCGATCGTCGCGGCGAGTCCCGCTTCGAAGTCCTGGTAGGTCGGCTGCCAGCCGAGCTCGGCGCGAAGCTTCGTCGAGTCGATGGCGTAGCGCAGGTCGTGCCCCGCGCGATCGGTCACGTGATCGTAGGCATCCTTCGGCTGTCCCATCGCCTGGAGGATCAGCTCGACGACGTCCTTGTTGTTCTTCTCGCCGTCGGCGCCGATGAGGTACGTCTCGCCGATCTCGCCCTTGTCGAGGATCGTCAGCACGGCAGACGAGTGGTCGTCGGCGTGGATCCAGTCGCGCACGTTCTCGCCCGCGCCGTACAGCTTGGGGCGAATGCCGCGAATCACGTTCGTGATCTGCCGAGGGATGAACTTCTCGACGTGCTGGTACGGGCCGTAGTTGTTCGAGCAGTTCGAGATCGTCGCCTGCACGCCGAAGGAGCGCACCCATGCACGGACGAGAAGGTCGGAGCCTGCCTTCGTCGAGGAGTACGGGCTCGACGGGTTGTAGGGCGTCGATTCGGTGAAGCGCTGAGGGTCGTCGAGCTCGAGGTCGCCGTACACCTCGTCGGTCGAGATGTGGTGGAAGCGTCGGCCGTGCTTGCGCGCTGCCTCGAGCAGCGTGTAGGTGCCGATGATGTTCGTGTCGAGGAACGGGCGCGGGTTGTCGAGCGAGTTGTCGTTGTGCGACTCGGCTGCGTAGTGGACGACGGCATCCGCATCCGCGAACAGGCCGTCGACGAGCGTCGCGTCGGCGATGTCGCCCTGGACGAACGCGAAGCGGTCCTCCGGCAGCCCGTCGAGCGACGCGCGATTGCCCGCATACGTGAGCTTGTCGAGAACCGTGACGTGGTGGTCGGTGTGGGCGATCACATGGTGGACGAAGTTGGAGCCGATGAAGCCGGCGCCTCCGGTCACGAGGAGCCGTGCCATCAGTGTCCCCTCTCCAGGACTTCGAGCAGGTACTTTCCGTATCCTGACTTGACGAGCTTCTCGGCCCGCGCGCGCAGCTCGTCGTCCGACAGGAATCCTTGACGCCACGAGACCTCTTCGGGCACGCCGATCGACAGGCCGGTGCGGCGCTGCATCGTGCGGACGTAGTCCGCGGCATCCGTCATCTGGTCGAACGTCCCTGTGTCGAGCCAGGCGGTGCCGCGGGGGAGCACCTCGACCTGCAGCTTGCTGCGCTCGAGGTAGGCACGGTTGACGTCGGTGATCTCGTACTCGCCGCGAGGGCTCGGTGCGAGGCTGCGGGCGATCTCGACGACATCGTTGTCGTAGAAGTACAGGCCGGGGACCGCGTAGTTGCTCTTGGGCTCGACGGGCTTCTCCTCGAGCGAGACGGCGCGTCCCTCGGCGTCGAACTCGACGACGCCGTAGGCGGCGGGCTCGGCGACCCAGTACGCGAACACGGCACCGCCATCGACATCGGCGTAGCGCTTGAGCTGGGTTCCGAGACGCGGGCCGTACAGCAGGTTGTCGCCGAGGACGAGGGCCACCTTGTCGTCGCCGATGAAGTCGGCTCCGATAGTGAAGGCCTGAGCGAGCCCGTCGGGAGACGGCTGCTTCGCGAAGCTCAGCGAGATGCCGAACTGCGAGCCGTCTCCCAGGAGCCGCTCGAAGAATGGAGCGTCGTGCGGAGTCGTGATGACGAGGATGTCGCTGATCCCGGCGAGTATGAGCGTCGACAGCGGATAGTAGACCATCGGCTTGTCGTAGACGGGGATCAGCTGCTTCGAGACCCCGAGGGTGATGGGATGCAGTCGGGTGCCCGAGCCGCCCGCGAGGATGATGCCTTTCACATGACCATTCTGTCAGGCTCCGGCGCACGATCCCTCCGCGGGACCTGAGGGGCGCCTCAGCACGTGAACGGATCCCGTGGGAGCGTTGGGTAGCCTCTTAGCGTGAGTATCAGCAGGTCAACGTCCGACACGGCGTCCTCAGAGTCCCCGGCGTCGGCTGGCCCGAGGATCTCCGCACATCCCGTGTTCTGGTACCTGTGCAGCATCGCGGCCGTTCTGGTCGTGTGCGCGATGCGTATCGTCCGCGAGCCGCGGTTCTTCTTCTGGGACGACACGCAGCTGGGTGCCTTCGGTCAGTGGTATGGTCTCGGGTCCAGGCTCCTGGCGGGCGAGATCCCGCTGCTGTCTCCGGGCCACTGGCAGGGCGGCAACTACCTTGCGGAAGGCCAGTGGGGCATCTGGAATCCGGTCACCTGGATCGTCGCGATCGGGACGCATCTCATCGACGGGGCGACGGTCTACACGACTCTCGTCAAGATCGCCTTCCTCGTCGCCCTCGCGACGGGCGCGTTCCTGCTCGCGCGTGAGTACGGTGCCTCGCCCTGGTGGGCGGCGGTGGCGGGGTTCACGGCGACGATGGGCGGACAGACCATCTTCATGGACGCGCCGTCCTGGGTGACCGGGCTCCAGAACGTCGCCCTGTTCGCTTTGTGCTGGTGGGCGCTCAAGCGCCACGTCAGCCGAGGAGCGAGTCCCTTCCCGTTCTTCGTGTTCGCCTATCTGCTCGTCACCTTCGGGTACGTCTTCGGCGTGATCGAACTCGCGGTGCTGCTTCTCCTCTTCCTGGTCGCGTCGCGTTGGGAGGGCGCCTGGGTCTCCGCGCGCAGAGTGCTGGTGCTGGGTGCGTTCTCCGGGCTGCTCACGGTGTTCGTGTACCTGCCGGGTCTGCTGACCTCTCCTGTGACCACGAGGTCGGGATCTCAGATCCTCAACGACCAGTTCCTCAACATGGATCTGGGCGACCTCGCGACTTCGTCGATCACGACGGCCACGAGCTCGGTGCACGGATACTGGGGTGACCTGGTACCTGTGCCGCTGCAGTACGTCACGTGGCTCCTCCCGCTCTTCGTACTCGTTCTGCCCGCGACTGCCCGAGTCCTGCGGAGCCTCGTGATCCCCGCGGGCATCCTCGTGGTCACCCTCGCCTTCGTGCTCGGTCCCAGCGTCCTCGGTCCGATCCGATATCCCGCGCGAATGATGCCGTACGCCGTGCTCTGCGTCGCGATCATCTTCGCGGTGCTCGCGTCCCGTCGACGCGATGTTCATCGGCCGAGCAGGGCCAGGGTCCAGTGGGCCATGGGCCTCACCGCTCTCGCGGGATGGCTGGCTTGGGCCGCGCAGCCGTCCTCGTGGGCGTGGGTGCTGCTGGCAACTGCTCTCCAGATCGCGATCATCGCCGCCCTGTTCCTGCCGTGGCGGGGGAGAGTCCTCGTCGCCGCCTCGCCCCAGCGCGTCGCCGCGTCGATCCTGATCGGGTCTCTCGTCGTGCTCGCCCCGCAAGTCGCTCGATACGCGTCGAGCCCGCTGGGGAACTTCAATGTGCCGTCGTCGGTGTCAGCGATGCAAGCCGTTGGCGACGACATCGCGGAGGGGGTCATGGCCGTCGGCGATGTCTACAGCCTGCAGGCCCACCCCGAGTCGTATCGAGAGTCGCTGATCGCGAATCTGTGGTATTTGACGGGCGAGGATGCCGCGAGCGTCTATACGGTTCTACCGTTCACTGCGTTCGCAGAAGACCTCTGCATCGACCTCCGCGGGTACACGTGCCCCGATGCGCTCGACGTCCTGTTCCGAGATCGAGAGCATCCGCTCGTCGACGACATGGCGCTCAACTCCGTCGTCGTGATCAAGGGGAACGGGCTGGAGACTCGTCCCGATGCTCCGAGAGGTTGGACGGTCGAGGATCGCGAGTTCACGTGGGTGCTCCATCGGGACGTACCTGTCGAGACCGCGGGTGACGTCGCTCGGGCGTCTGAGGGACTGCTCGTCGAGACGATAGATCGCACGGACACGAGCGTCACCGTGAGCATCGACAGTGTCCCGCCCGAGGGTGGAGACATCGTGTTCAGCCGCCTCGCGTGGCCCGGATATACGACGAACGCGGGCTCGATCGCGGACCCTGAGAGGGGCTATCTGCTCACGGTGCACGTCGACGCCGCAGACGAGGGCGAGACCCTCACGATCCAGTTCCGTCCTCCGGGCTGGGCGGTCGAGGTCGCTTCGGCGATCGCGGCTGGGCTCATCGGGATCGGCTGGAGCCTCTCGTGGGTAGCGGGGCGCCGCCGGGCAGCTCAGCGGGGCAGCATGTGGGAGGCGAGCACCGCGCGGTAGATGGCGCCTAGCCCCTCCGGCAGAGTCGTGGCGACGAGGCCGTCCAGATCGGGCCACACCTCCGATCGAACGCGCAGGTCTATCGCCTGGCCTGCGGCGCTGCCCTGGCCGAGCACGATCGGGACGGGCTTGCGGCGCAGTCGCGAGATCTCTCCGACGATCGCGCCGATCGACAGCGCGTTCATGGCGCCGACGATCTTGAGCACGGTCGTGCCGGGCGCCTCGCCCGCGACGCGCGTGATAGCGGCGTCGATGACGCGAGCGCAGTCCGTCGCGTAGATGTAGTCGCGAAGCGTGTCGAGCGACACGAAGATCGATGTTGGCTTCCCTGTCACATAGCTCTCGATGATGACCGAGATCAGTCCCTGCCCCTTGCCCAGGTTCTGTCCAGGGCCATAAATGTTGGTCACCCTCGCGATCAGTCCGCGCCATCCGGCAGACGCGACCGCCTCGCGCAGGCTCCCTTCCATGCGGAGCTTGACCTCGCCGTACGCCGAGAGGGGCCTCGGCGGCGTCGACTCCGTGAAGGGAGGATGCGAGCTCCCCGCATATGCGCCGCCCACGCTCGAGGAAAGGAACATCCGTCCCTGACTCGAATTGGCGGCCATCGCCACGCGCGCCTCGTCGAGGAAGGCCTCGTAGACGTCCGCCTCGAGCTCCATCACCGACATCGGCGTCGACGTCACCCCTCGGCCCGCGCTCCAATAGATCTCCCAGGCGCCGTCGCCGACCAGATCGCCGAATCGCTTCAGGCCGGCCCGCAGATCTCTGACTGTGGCATCGGGCGAGCTCCAGTCGATCGGAGCATGGAACGGGACATCACGGCGGACGTTGACGATCTCAGCGCCGAGAAGGCCCCGCCCGATGACCCATCTAGTGGCGGGAGTCGTCATGCCGGTTGCCCAGGGGCCCGTTCTGCGGATCGCGCACGATGAGATACGCGGGTTTCCCCAAGGCCATGTTCACGGCGACGCCGAGGTATTCGGCGATGATACCGAGCGCCACCAGGATCGCGCCCGTGCCGAGGGCCGTGAGCACCATCTGGGATGTCCAGCCTTCGGGGATGTCGCCACCGGCGAGCCTCGCGACGACCAGGTAGAGGGCGAAGGCGATGCCGCCGATCGCGAAGAGCGCTCCGAGTGCCGTGACGACTCGCAGGCCTCGAGTCCCCGAGGTCAGGATCATCCGCCAGAAGTGGCCCATCAGCCTGCGGTAGGAGTAGCCCGAGCGGCGGTCGCCCTCCTCGCGCAGCTCGACGGGCGAGGTCACGATACGCGCGGCGACCCAGGACAGAGCGACATCGAGGTAGACACCGGTCCCGGAGTATGCAGCGACGCTGCGGCCGACCTCGCCGAGGATCAGGCGGTAGCTGTTGAAGTGCGACGCCTTGCCTCCGCCGAACACTGTCTCGAGGAGCCGCTTCGAAACGCGCGAGGCGGCGTTGCGAAGATAGCCGTGCGGCGGCTCGTTGGTGGGCTCGGCGTAGACGACGTCCGCCTCGGCGCGCATCGCCGTGTCGAGGAGCGTTGCGACCGCACGCGGGTCGTGCTGGCCGTCCTCGTCCATCGTGACGACCCAGTCGCCCCCCGAGGAAGCGATCCCAGCGAGCGTCGCAGCGTGCTGGCCGAAGTTGCGGCTCAGCCACACGGGCTTGACGTAGGCGCGCTCGGCGGCGAGAGCGCGGATGACCGCAGCGGATCGGTCCGGGCCGTGATCGAACGCGAGGATCACCTCGTGGACGGCTGCACGATAGCCGTCGGCGGTGACGAATCCGCCGATGAGCGGCTCGATCTCGTCGAGTACGTCGGCCAGCGTGCGCTCGCCCTGGTACACCGGGATGACGACGGAGATTCTGTGTGTGTACGCGTCGGGGACACTCGGGTCGGGGGTCATCGCATTCTCCGTTTGAGTATCTGGTAGCTGAATCGACGAGCGCGTGCCATCAGGGTTGCGCGAACGTCTCCCACGAGGACGTCCATAGCTGAGACCACCGACGGATGAGCCCTGCGCAGCCACCGGTGGAAGGCTCTGGCCTGTGCGGACTGGTCTTTCGTCAGCGCGACGCTCCACTGCGAGGAGCTCATCCGGAACGTCGCGCCGATCTCCGGATCCGGAACGAAGTCGCCCGTCAGCAGCACACGGCTGTAGGTCGCCTGATCGATGAGGTAGGGGAAGTCGCCGAACCAGCCGCCCGTCTCACGAAGCGCGTCGGCCCGCAGCATGACGGAGGCCGGTTCGCCGAACAGATTGGATCCGGCGCGCACCGCTCGGCGCACGGCCTCCGCGCCTGTCGTCCGACGTTCCAGGCCGCGCAGCCCCCAGCCCTTCATGAGGATCTTGCCGTCGGCGTCGACGATGTCGCGCCGGCACGCGGTCGCCGCGGCCCCGGAGGACTCGAGGAGCCCGACCTGGCGGGTCAGGATGCCCGGGCGCAGCACGTCGTCGCCGCACACGAGCTTCACGTATCGGCCGCTCGCGGCTGCGGTCACACGGTTCCAGTTGCGAGCGGCGCCCCCACCCGCCGCTGTGTCGAGGAGCTGCACGCGCGGATCGGAGGCGAAGATCTCGATCACACCGAGGGTGCCATCGGTCGACGCGTGATCGGCGACGATGAGCTCGAAGTCGACGCCCTCCTGCGAGAGTACCGATCGAAGCGTCTCGGCAATCGTACGTTCGTTGTTATAGGCGGGCACAACGACGCTCACGATGGGCGAAGACAAGATCTCGATACTCCTCAGGATCGGCGCGAGGACGCGCAACGACTGCTCGAAGGACTTCTGGCCCGGTCCCCTCCAGCAGCCGTCCACCCTAGCCTACGCAGTCTGTGTGTGGGTCCTGGCCA
Organism: Microbacterium ulmi; assembly: GCF_011759705.1. Lineage (GTDB taxonomy): Bacteria > Actinomycetota > Actinomycetes > Actinomycetales > Microbacteriaceae > Microbacterium > Microbacterium ulmi. Next base: position 2,357,732 of record NZ_JAAOZF010000001.1, read on the forward strand.
CGCGGAGCTCACAGTGTGCCGGTGTATCGTGTCGACGATGCGAAGCCTGATCCTGGCGATCTCCCGGCGCCCGGAGATCCGGTACATCGTGTTCGGCGGGCTCAATACGGCCTTCTCGTACGCCCTCTTCACGGTCGGGCTGCTCGCACTGCACGCTGTCGGTGTTCCCGGCGACTACGCGATCGCCATCACGTTCAGCTGGCTCGTCTCCAACCTCACTTCTTTCGTGCTGCAGCGGCGATTCGTCTTCCGCGGGACGGGCCATCCGTTCCGCGAGTTCGTCAAGTTCACGTCCGTCACTTTCGGCTCGTTCCTCGCCAATCTCGCGCTGAGCTGGCTGTCGGCAGCGGTGCTGGGATTCGACTCTGCGGCCGAGAAGCTTGTGAGCCAGCTGATTGTGACGATCATCCTCGTGGTCGCGACGTACGTCCTGCACAAGACCTTTTCGTTCCGCAAGCCAGGAGCGGAGCCTGCGGGAATGGTTGCGGTCGAGGCGGACGCCCAGAGCGGGGGCGACGCTCTCAGGAACGGGTGATTCCGGCGAGATAGGCTGGAGGGACGCGGCGGCGCGCTGGATTTCGCCCGCCGCGTCGTCGCGTCCGCTGCGGACGGCATACATTCACAGAAAGCACTGCGCATGGATCTCCTCATCGTCGGCTCCGGCTTCTTCGGCCTCACGATCGCCGAGCGGGCCGCGGCATCCGGTCGCAAGGTCACGGTCATCGACCGCCGTCACCACATCGGCGGCAACGCGTACAGCGAGGACGAGCCGGAGACCGGCATCGAGGTGCACCGCTACGGCGCCCACCTCTTCCACACGTCGAACCCGACGGTGTGGGAGTACGTCAACCGCTTCACGACGTTTACGAACTACGTGCACCGCGTGTACACGAACCACAAGGGCGTCGTGTTCCCGCTGCCGATCAACCTCGGCACGATCAACCAGTTCTTCAACGCGGCGTACAGTCCTGACGAGGCCCGCGCCCTCGTGCATGAGCTCGCGGGGGAGTTCGACCCCAAGTCTGCGCAGAACCTCGAGGAGCGAGGCATCGGCCTCATCGGCCGGCCGCTCTACGAAGCGTTCATCCGCGACTACACGGGCAAGCAGTGGCAGACCGACCCGAAGGATCTGCCGGCCGAGATCATCAGCCGCCTGCCCGTCCGCTACACGTACGACAACCGCTACTTCAACGACACGTGGGAGGGCCTGCCCACCGACGGCTACACGGCGTGGATCGAGCGGATGGCGGATCACCCGAACATCGAGGTCCAGCTCGACGTCGACTTCTTCGACGAGTCGCAGCCGCTCAACAAGAAGGCGACCGTCGGACAGCTGCCGGTCGTCTACACGGGACCCGTCGACCGCTACTTCGACTACGCCGAGGGTGCGCTGTCATGGCGCACGATCGACCTCGAACGGGAAGTTCTCCCCGTCGGCGACTTCCAGGGCACATCCGTCATGAACTACGCGGATGCCGATGTCCCGTACACGCGCATCCACGAGTTCCGCCACTTCCACCCCGAGCGCGCCGACCGCTACCCGACCGACAAGACGGTCATCATGCGCGAGTTCTCACGCTTCGCGGGCCGCGACGACGAGCCGTACTACCCCGTCAACACGGCCGACGACCGCGCGGGCCTGCTCGCCTATCGCGAGCTCGGCAAGGGGGAGAAGGACGTCTACTTCGGCGGACGCCTCGGCACCTATCAGTACCTCGACATGCACATGGCCATCGGGTCGGCGCTGTCGATGTGGAACAACCAGCTCGCGTAACAGGTCAGCGGGAGCCGTCGAGCCAGGGTGAGAGGCGCTCGTCGAGCACCCCGACGAGGCTCAACGCGAACGACCGCGTGAGGTGGTTGTCGTCGGAGTAGACGACGAGCCCGCCGATCCGCGACAGGCATCGGTCGTGCGTGCAGAACGCGTCGTCGAGGTCGATGAGCCCTGCCCCGACGGATGTCGCCGCGTTCGACAGCGGGTCGTCGAACTCTGACTCAGCACGAGGCAGGCTGCACTGAGTCGGCTGTGCTGACGAGAGGCAGTCGACGGCGCTGCCGCCGCCCTGCGGAGGCACAGCGTGCATCTCGGGTGGATCGGTGATGACGACGACGTCCTTTCCCGCATCCTGAAGCCGGACGATCGACCGCTGGACCATGTCCGTCGTGAGGGGGTGGAAGCCCTCGTCGTCCGTCACGTACAGACGCGTCCGGTCTGTCATGACCACCGTCTGGATGCCGGCATCCTCCGCAACGGCCTGCTGGATCCTGTCTGTGACATCGCGGCACTGCTGCGAGGCGGTCGCGTCATACCCCCAGGCGGAACCCGTCACCTCGGAGGACATCATGGCGCAGCCTGAGACGAGGAAGGTGCTGAGACTGCCGCCGCGCTGGATCGCGACGTCGCGAAGGGGCTCTGCGAGCCGGGTCGCGTGCGAATCGCCGACGAGCGCGATGTGGGGGCCGTCGCCGGTGAGATCGCCGAAGTCGCAGCGCACGAAGTCCCCCGAGGTGGCGGCCTGCTCGCACGCGAGGATGTCGTCGGGAGGCACATCGACGGCGAAGGAGCTGAGGGATGCCGCGAGCGGGATCTCCTCGGCGGGGGCGCACGCACTGTCGAGCATCGCCGCGGCGCCATAGCAGTCGGGCTGCTCGGCGACCGGCATCGCGGTAGGGGCTTCGATCCGGTGGGTTGCGAGGGGTAGCGCCACCGCAGCGACGGCGGCCATCGCGACGAGGGTGCTCGCGAACGTCCACCGGGGCTTCGTTCTGACCACGAGGGGCCGCGTGCGGATCGGATCTTCGATGAACGTCTTGGAGGCCCAGCCGAGCAGGATGGAGACGGCGAGCGCCGCGACAGCCCACGCGGTGGACAGGGGAGCGCCCAGGACGTACGGCAGGATGACGATGATGGGCCAGTGCCACAGGTACGTGCCGTAAGAGACGTCGCCGAGGAACTGGACGGGACGGAGCCGGAAGAGTCGGGTCGGCGCGAGCGCGCCGGTCGGCGTTCCGGCTGCGATCATGAGCATCGTGCCACCGACGGGCAGGAGCGCGGTATACGAGGGGAAAGGCGTTGCGCCGGTGTAGAGAAGCATCGCCGCAGCGATGCCGACGAGCCCCGTCCAGGAGGCGAGTGAGGCCGAAAGGCCGGTTCCGAGCGGCGTCCCGAATCGGCGCAGAAGGAGCGCCAGGAGGCCGCCCGCGCCGAACTCCCAAGCCCGCGCGAACGTCGAGAAGTAGGCCACCGAGGGGTCCACGGTGGTAGACCAGATGGAGTACGCGAGGCTCGCCGCGCTCGCGACACCGATGACCGCGAAGACCGTGCCGACCGGTCGTCTCCGCGCCACCGTGGCGATCGCGAACGCGGCCAGGATGAGAAGCGGCCAGACGAGGTAGAACTGCTCTTCGACGCCAAGGCTCCAGAAGTGCTGAACGGGGGACTTGGCGTTCGACAGCGCCATGTAGTCGACCGATTGGGCCGCGAGCGCCCAGTTCTCGGTATAGAGCACGCTCGCGACGATCTCAGATCCGAACTGGCTCCACCGGGCGTCTGGTACGAACAGCCACACACCGAGTGCCGTCGCTGCGAGCACCGTGAGGGACGCGGGGAGGAGCCGCCTCGCCCGACGTGCCCAGAACAGCGGGAGGCGGATCCTGCCGCGGCTCAACCGCTCACGGATCAGGTGATCCGTGATGAGAAAGCCCGACACCACGAAGAAGACGTCGACGCCGACATAGCCTCCCGGCAGCCTTCCGGGCCACAGGTGGAAGAGAAGCACCCCGAGGACGGCGACGGCTCTGAGCGCCTGGATCTCCCGCCTCACCTTGGACTCCTTCGCGTCAGCGGAGGGCGTCGCTGCGGGCGTCGGGAGTCCCGCCGGTGCGAGAGCGGGGGTGGTCGCGGAGAGTTCGTGAGTCATGGGCTGGGCTTCATCAGGGTATTCGCCCGGCTCTGCGAGCTTGCTGTGCGCGGGTAAGTCAGCCGGTCCGGCCGGTGGCGCCCCGGCCACATCACGGCCTGGGTACGCGGTAGATGGTGACGAGAGAATCAGAGTAGACCGGCTCGGCGAGAACAGCGAGTTCGGGAGACACGGACGACTCGCCCTCCGTGGCGATCAGGTAGCGCACGCCGAGGCGGTATGCCTCCCGCAGCGTGTCGCGCGAGGGAGACGCGAACAGCTCCTGGTTGAACTCGAGCAGCTTCTCGTCGAAGACCGGGCGCACGACCGACGACGGTTCGAGCGCCGTCGACGCGGCGACGTACGACCAGGACTCGACGAGGACCCGCCGTCCCGCCAGACCCGACACCCACCACACGCGCGAGTCGCACTTCTCCGACTCGTCCCCCAAGCAGTGGTCGTTCACGGCCATGATCTGATCGGGAGTCGTGTTCTGCGACAGCCATTCGGCGGCCTCGCTCTGCGCGAGCGACAGGCTGGAACGCGCTGAAGCGCTGGAGGCCGGGCCGAGCACCGAATATGGAAGCGACGCGATGATCACTCCCACGACGAAGGCGGCAGCGATGCTGGATGGCAAGCTCGGTCGTCGTTGTCGGCGGCGCAGCGCGAGCGCGAGTCCTATGGCCGCTGCGGCCGCCGCGAGGACCGCAGCCGTCCACGCGAGCGAGGACCAGATGCGAGCAGGAGAGAGAGCCGAGAGCCACGGCGCGACAGCCCACATCGCCCACCCGAAGACCGCCCCACCGAGCACGGCTCCGATCGCGACACGACGGCGTCGAGCGTCGCCGTCCACGGATGCCGCGATCCACCAGCCCGCGAGGATGGCGCCGACCGGGATCGCGGTGTACGCGAAGTAGAGCTCGCTGTAGCCGGGATGCCCGAGGACAAGCGCGGCGGCGATCGCGGCGCCGCACATCCCCGACATCCACCACGCGATCGGATCGCGGCGGAGTTCTCGCTCGAAGACGCTCCCGAGCGCGAACAACGGTCGAACGACGATCAGAGCGACGGCCAGGAGTGAGCCGGCGATGCGTCCCGGACTCGATAGCAGCTGGAGTATCAGCCAGCCGCCGATCCCGGATGCCGGCGGACTCGGTTCTCCACGGACGAATGGCGCCAACGTCAGCACGTGGAGAAGCCTGACCGACGTCCCTGAGCCGCCGCCCGCGACGAGGACCGAAGCTGTCGCGAAGATCACCGCCGCGAGGGCACCGACGATGGCGAACCGACTCCACGGCGCCCTCAGCACGAGCGCCGCGACGAGCGCCGCGACGCACCCTGCAGCGACCAGCGGCAGGGCCGTCGGCTTCGCTCCTGCAGCGACCACGAGCGAGAGCACAACGACTGCCGAAGCACCTACTCCGGCAGTGCGCCCTCGAGCGAGAGCCGTCATCGCAACGATGAGCAGGAGCAGCGGGACGAAGACGTAGAGCTGGGAAGGCGAAAGCGGCCGGAGAGCGTCCTGAAGATCGATCTGAGTCCACCATGGACTGAACACAACGGATGCCGCCGTGAGGAGAGCGGCGATCGCGGCAGCAGTTTGGCGTCGCGCCACGGTATCCGCCGCAGCCGCGACGAGTCCGATGACGAGCAAGGTCAATGCGGCGGGCCACAGCCTCAGCGCGATCACCGTCACATCCAGCCGCGTCACGAGCGCGGCAGCCGCCATGTCGGCGTTGGCGAACCAGTGGTATTGGATCGGGCCAAGCGTCGCTGCCTGCGGAATGCCGAGCGGCATGGCGCGCATCGCCTCCCACACCAGGCTCATATGCCAGAGCAGGTCGGGATACAGCCCCGCGTCCGATGGTGGCAGCTCCCACACCGCCATGAAGCTTCTGCCGGCGTGCACGAGCGCACTCGCTGCCGCCGACGCCACCGCGAACTGAACAGCCGGATGCCACGACCCCGTGGGGCGACGGAAGATCCGGCGTCGCGTCCTCCGAGGGATCAGGAGGAACAGCGTCGCCAGGGGCCACGCCCAGAGCCATGCCCGAACGTCGAGGATGCTCGCGGCGAACCAAGCGAACAGCGTGAGGACGACGCCGGTCGCACCGCCGACGGCGAGGTCGGATGCCCACGAGCGCATGGGACCGAGCAGTGTCCGCGACACAAGCCATCCGGGGCCCGCCACGCCAAGGACGACGTATCCCCCGTATATCGCGATGTCGCCGACGGGCGTGCCATATCGTACGAGCACGCCGACGGCGACCGCGGCAAGACCGAGCAGCCACACGATCCAGAGGAGGTGGACGTGGCGAGAGCCGAAGCGGGACTCGCGTCGGAGCACCTCTTGGCTGGACGCCTCTTCGAGCTTGGCTGTGTGGGGGCGTCGCACCGGACAATCGTAGAGCAGGGCCGCGCCGGGCATGCCTGCGCTCCGCCCGTCGAAGACGCGTCCGCATAGACTCGTTCACCGTGACGACCATCGCCGTCGGCGCCCCGGGGTCCTCCCGCCGCTACCTCCACTCCCTGTGGCTCCTCTCGGCCCGCGACCTCCGCGTCCGGTACGCCACCAGCGCGCTGGGCTACCTATGGTCGGTGCTCGACCCGCTCGTCATGAGCGCGATCTACTGGTTCGTCTTCACGCAGGTCTTCCACCGCTCGAGCGTGGGGGGCGACCCGTACATCGTGTTCCTCATCACGGCGCTGCTTCCGTGGGTGTGGTTCAACTCGGCGGTCTCCGACTTCACGAAGGCCTTCAGCAAGGACGCGCGGCTCGTGCGGTCGACCGCGATCCCGCGCACGATCTGGGTCAACCGGATCGTCTTGAGCAAGGGCATCGAGTTCCTGTGCTCGATCCCCGTGCTCGCGCTGTTCGCGGTCTTCACGGGGGCTGTGCCCGGGTGGGGACTTCTCTGGTTCCCCGTCGCGGTCGTGCTGCAGACCGCCCTGCTCGTGGGCCTCGGGCTGCTCGTCGCGCCCCTGTGCGTCATGTGGGGCGACCTCGAGCGCACGACGCGGCTCATCCTTCGCGCGCTGTTCTACGTGTCGCCCGTCATCTACGGGGTCGCCGACCTGCCGGGTGTGTTCCGGGAGCTGGCCGCTCTCAATCCGCTCGCGGGCATCTTCACGCTCTACCGCATGGGGTTCTTCCCGAACGAGTGGGACACACTGTCCGTCGTCATCAGCGTCGTCCTGACCCTCGGGCTGCTCGTGCTGGGCGCGCTGGTGTTCCGTCGGCTCGAGCCGTCCGTGCTGAAGGAGCTGTGATGGCGGAGAGCGCCGCCATCCGGGTCGAGGGACTCGGCATCCTGTTCCGCCGCAACCGGCGGGGCCGCCGCAGCCTCAAGGATCTGTTCGCCGGCACGTCGCGGCGTTCGCGTCCCGGTGAGTTCTGGGCGCTGCGCGATGTGTCGTTCGACGTGCGACCGGGGGAGTCGATCGGCGTGGTCGGCCGCAACGGACAGGGCAAGTCGACGCTTCTCAAGCTCGTCGCGGGCGTCCTGCTGCCCGACGAGGGCTCGGTGGCGGTGAACGGCGGCGTGGCGCCGCTCATCGAGATCACCGGCGGCTTCGTCGGCGACCTCACGGTGCGCGAGAACGTGCGCCTGACGGCGGGACTGCACGGGATGTCGCGGGCCGAGGTTAACCGTCGCTTCGACGACATCATCGACTTCGCCGAGCTCGCCGAGTCGGTGGACACCCCGTACAAGCACCTGTCCAACGGCATGAAGGTCCGGCTGGCCTTCTCGGTCGTGTCTCAGCTGGAGGAGCCGATCCTGCTCGTCGACGAGGTGCTGGCCGTGGGAGACAAGGCGTTCCGCGAGAAGTGCTACAAGCGCATCGACGAGCTTCTCGCCGAAGGGCGGACCCTCTTCTTCGTATCGCACAACGAGAAGGACCTGCGCCGCTTCTGCACGCGCGGGCTCTACCTCGACAAGGGCCGGCTCGCGCTGGACGCCCCGATCGGCGACGTGCTCGATCGGTACAACGCGGACTACAACGCGGGCTGATCAGAGCCCGCCGCTCTCGCTCATGCGGGAGCAGCGCGCGGCGTATGACTAAGCTGAAACGTCATGGGGAGTATCGCGGTGCTCAATGGGGAGTAGCAGTTTTCTCGTGCGCGACGATGTGCCGACTGAGCAGGAGGCGGCGTTCTATGCCCGCCTGAGGCCCCTTGTGGCGAGTTATGCAGCGACCCATCCCATCAGGCGAGTCGCCGTCGTCGGCAACCAGCCACTCGCGCCCTCCGCGGAACGAGCCGAGCTCATCGACACGGCCGATGTGGTCTTCCGCGTCAACGGCTTCGGCGCCGACGACGCCGAAGGGCCACCCTCCGTCGGCTCCCGCACCGACGTCGTCGTGTTCAATCGAGGGGTTCGTCCCACACCGTGGTTCTTCCAGGACTATGCCGAACGCCTCTACCTGATGATCGAGCCAGGCAGAATGCTGTGGGAGAACCCGAAGATCCCGGATTTCTGGCCCAAAGACTTCGGATTCGTGACGATGCCCAATCGCGAGGTCATCATCCCGCTCGGCCACGCACTCGGGTTGAATCCGAAGACTGAGGGACTCTGGGCTACGACCGGGACTGTCATGCTCTGGATCGCCACTCGGCTGTTCCCAGACACACCGGTGGACGCGGCCGGATTCTCGTTCGTCGACGAACCCGAGCAGTCCGCATGGAACCACGCGTACGGCGACCCCTCGGCGGTCGGATCCGAGCATCGCATCGGGCCCGAATCGACACTCGTACGGAAGTGGATCGCCACCGGACAGGTCGCGTACCACCGCTGAAAACGTGATATCAGGATGGAAGCTATGCTGAATCGAATCCGACGTCGTCTGGATGCTGCCGTCGAGCGCCGAGTCGATCCCCGCGTGGACGCCCGAATCCACGCGATCCGCGAGGAGATCGCACGGGAGAACGCCGACTACGAGTCGCGTCTTGCGGGCACGCAGGCGGACTTCTCTTACCTGCGATCCGAGTTCGATCGGATCGCTCCGCAACTCGCCGCCCTCGAACAGCGGTTCGAGAGCCTGCGCCATGAGCTCTCTGTCGCCGAGCGCGACCCGGACGGCATACTCGCGCAGGCTCGTCGCGAGCATGAGCGAGCCCGCTTGCGTCTTGAGCTCGTCGCACATTATGAAGAGCGTCTGCGCCGCCTCGAGGACGAGAACGCGCCCTAGCGTTGTCTCAGCGGCCAGCGTCGGCTTCCGTTCGGCGGAGATCCGGTCGCCGTGCCATCAGCGCGAGAATCTCGTCCTGGCCGAACAAGGGGTCGCCCCTGTACAACTCGTCATAGACGGCCCGCGCGAAGGAAAGATCGGCGGGGTAGTCGACCGTCCACCTCAGATCGGAGCGATCGGGTACCTGGGTCACGGCGTGAAGGCGGAATCGCTGCGGTCGCCGATAGATACCCAGCGTCACATGCTCGCGCTCTTCGCCCGTCGGGTCGACAGCCGAGAGGGCGCGCAGCGCGGCGGAGCGGACGGCTTCGACATCCAGACCGCGAGGGAACGTGCGGATCATCGCGTTCGAGGTGTAGTCGGCCCCGTGCGCTTCATGCTCGCGGACGACGCGGTCGATGACCGCTGGGTCGGTGAGCACATTGTCGCCGGTCAGACGCACGACGGTGTCCGGCTCGAACTCATCGATGACGGTCAGGAAACGGCTGAGCACGTCATCAAGGCTTCCGCGCCGCACAACCACGCCCGCGGTCTCTGCGACAGCGACGAGGGGATCATCGCTCGGATCGGTCGAGGTCGCGAGAACCAGACCGTCGAGGGTTCGAGCGCGGGAGATGCGTTCGATCGCCCGGAGGATCAGTGGGACGCCGAGCACCGGCGCGAGGACCTTTCCCGGAAGCCGAGAGGAGCTCATCCGGGCCTGGAGAATCGCGAGGGGCACGAAAAGAGGCTACCCGCGAAGCGTCCCTATGCTGAGACCGTGGTGACCGTGCGGCGGGCGAAGGCAGGAGACAGCCGTGACCTCCTTGCGTGGCGAAACGATCCGGAGACGCGCGCAGCCTCCATCGACACCGGCCCCGTACCGCTCGCGACGCACGAGGCGTGGTTCACCCGCGTCCTCGCCGACCCGCATCGGGTTCTCTACATCGGCCTGGACGAGGCCGGAACTTCAATCGGGATGGTTCGCTTCGACCGAGGAGACGATGGCGCCGCGGAGGTGAGCATCAACGTCGCGCCCGCTCAGCGCGGCCGTCGGCTAGGCCGCGCACTGCTGCTCGCCGCGATATCGAGCTATCGGGGCGAGGCCGGCAACGGCACTCTGTATGCGTCCGTCCGCACCGGCAACGCTGCCAGCCTGCGATTGTTCCGAAGAGTCGGGTTCTCCACCGCTGGCGGGTCGAGTGATGTGATCGTGCTCGTCCTGCGCGACGATCGGCGGATCAGCCGAGCAGGTCCCAGCTGAGCGGGGTTCCCTTGACAGCGCCAGTCCGGAACACCCGCCCGATCACGCGGTGCAGATCGGCGGGAGGCAGCCCGCCACCTGGTCGCACGCTCCGGACGTTCGCGTGTGAGGCAACATCTCCGGGCCTCACATCCGCGGAGACATAGAGGGACGGACGGAGCCGGAGTGACTCGGTCTCCGCCGGAGTTGCCCACTGGCTCGCCGAGCCGAGTGCGCGCGCTGCCGCATCGCAGCCCTCGACCAAGAGACGCAGCTCAGTCGGTTCGAGGGAGAACGCGGCATCCACGCCGCCTTCGGCCCTACTCAGTGTGAAGTGCTTCTCGATCACCGAAGCGCCGAGTGCCGTGGCGGCCACAGAGACGCCGATACCCAGCGTGTGGTCGGACAGACCGACCTTGACGCCGAACATGTCTGCCATCACCGGCATCCGCCTGAGGTTCGCGTCGTCTGGAATGGCGGGATAGGAACTGGTGCAGGCCAGAAGTGTGAGGTCGGCGCAGCCACCGTCGATCGCAGCGTCGACCGCTGCCGCGACCTCCGCGATCGACGCAGTCCCCACCGAGATGATCATCGGTTTGCCGGTCTGGGCGACGATCCGGATGAGCGGCGTATCCACGATCTCCAGAGAGGCGATCTTGTAGAGGGGCACGTCGAGCTCCTCGAGGAAGTCGACCGCGGTCTCATCGAACGGCGTGGAGAACGCGACAAGGCCGAGCTCGCGGGCCAGGTCGAAGATGGGTCGATGCCACTCCCAGGGCGTGTGCGCCTCGCGGTAGAGGTCGTACAGCGTGCGGGCGCCCCACAGCGCGTGCCCGTCACTGACGCGGAAGGCAGGACTGTCGACGTCGAGTGTGATCGTGTCAGCAGTGTAGGTCTGGATCTTTACTGCATGCGCGCCTGCGTTCGCTGCCGCTCGCACGATGTCAAGAGCGCGGTCCAGCGAACCGTTGTGGTTCCCGGACATCTCCGCCACGATCATTGGGCCGAGCCGGTCGGCTGATGACACGGGGCCAGTCATTCGAGCGCCCTTCGTACGAGATCGATGACGCGAAGCTGATCGCTCTCGCCGAGACTGGCGTACATCGGGAGCGAGATCTCCTCGGCATAGTACCGCTCGGCAACGGGGCACATTCCGCGGCGGTAGCCGAGATCCTCGAAGTAGGGATGCCAGTAGACCGGAATGTAGTTGACCTGGACCAGCACGCCGTTGGCGCGGAGAAAGTCGAAGACTTCGCGTCTGCGGCCGCCTTGGACGCGAATCGGGAACAGGTGCCACATCGGATCTGTGTCGGGACGGCGCGCAGGAAGGGTGAGCCCCTCGACGTCGGCCAGTCCGTCCATGTAGCGATCGAAGACGCGGGCGCGGGCGGTCTTGAACTCGACGATGCGGCGCAGCTGGCTCAGCCCCAGCGCGCAGAGCACGTCCGGCAGTCTGTAGTTGAGGCCGAGCGAGTGCACCTCCTGGTGCCACGGTCCCTCTTCCGGCCGTCGCTGAAGTGCTCGATCGCGGACGAGACCGTGATTCCGGAATCGTCGGGCAGCCTCGGCGAGCGCCGGGTCATCTGTGACGACGGCGCCACCTTCTGCCGTCGTCATGTTCTTGGTGGGGAAGAACGAGAACGTGGTGATGTCGGCGAGGCTTCCGACGGGGCGTCCGCGGTAGGTCGAGGCGATCGAATGTGCGGCGTCCTCCAGCAGGAGGGCTCCGGATGCGGACGTAAGCGTCTTGAGGGCATCGGCGTCGGAAGGATGTCCGGCGTAGTCGACCGCCGCGACGACCCGCGTCGCGTCGTTCACGAGAGCGGCTGCTGCGCGCGGATCGATGTTGCCCGTGTCCTCTTCGACGTCGGCGAAGACGATCGTCGCTCCCAGCTGTGCCGCGGCCGCTGCGGTGGCGACGAACGTGAGAGCGGGGACGACTACTTCGTCGATCGGCCCGACTCCTGCCGCGGCGTACGCAACATGAAGCGCTGCCGTGCCGTTGCTCGTCGTGATGGCGTCGGACACCCCTGCAGTCGTCGCGATGGCGGCCTCGAACTCGGCTACGCGGGGCCCTGTCGTGAGCCAGTCGCTGCGCAGCGCCTCGACGACAGCCGCGACGTCCTCATCGTCGATCGATTGACGGCCATAGGGAATCGGACCCATCAGTCGAGGGTTTCCAAGATGTCGCGGAGTGCCGCAGTGTCGAGCCACAGGTCGTTGGTGTTGGAGCGGTAGGCGAATCCATCCGGAACCGCCTCACCGTCTGCGGGCGCACGCCAGCCTGTCCATCCGGCGACGGTCGGCAGCACCACATACCGGTCCCCGAGCAGAAGCGTGCGACGGCTGTCGTCTTCGGAGATCATCTCCTCATGCAGCTTCTCTCCAGGCCGGATGCCGATCTCATGGGTCGGCGAGTTCGGAGCGACTGCCTCGACGAGGTCGAGGATCCGCATGCTGGGGATGCGAGGGACATAGAGCTCACCGCCGACCATCTGGTCGAAGGAATCGATGACGAACTGGACTGCCTGCGGCAGCGTGATCCAGAACCTGGTCATACGTGCGTCGGTGATGGGCAGCGACTTGCCCTCGGCCGCGAGCTTCTTGAAGAAGGGGACGACAGAGCCACGACTTCCCATGACGTTGCCATAGCGCACGACGCTGAAGCGCGTCTCGTAACCAGATGCGTAGTGATTGGCTGACTGGAAGAGCTTGTCTGCCGCGAGCTTCGTGGCGCCGTAGAGATTCAACGGGCTGGAGGCTTTGTCGGTCGAGAGCGCGACGACCTTCTTGACTCCGGTGTCGATCGCGGCCTCTATGACGTTCTGCGAACCGACAATGTTGGTGCGGACGTACTCGAACGGGTTGTACTCGGCAGTGTCGACCTGCTTGAGCGCTGCCGCGTGCACGACGTAGTCGACCCCATGCATCGCACGCCGGAGCCGGTGCTCATCGCGAACGTCCCCGATGAACCATCGCAGTCGCGAGTCGTCGCCGAACATCTGCCGGACCTCGTACTGCTTCAGTTCATCACGTGAATACACGACGATGCGTCGGGGGTCGTGCCTTTCGAGCACGTGCGCCATGAACGCCTTCCCGAACGAGCCCGTGCCGCCCGTTATGAGGATCGACGATCCGTCTAGTATTGCGATGATGAACCTCCAAGCCTGCCGATGGGGGAGCATGCTGGCGGCGCAGACACGGCCGGCGGATGTCCCCCGAAGAGCCTACCGGTGAAGGTCATCCTGCGCGCTGACGCGGGCGTCGGCATCGGTGCAGGACATGTGATGCGCTGCCTCACGATCGCCGAGGAGCTTCACGCGCGCGGACATGAGGTGACGCTGTGGGGCTCGCTTGGTGGAGTCCCCTGGCTCGGCGAGAGGGTGACGGCGACAGGCGTGCGTCACCTCGCAAGCGAGCCGTTCTCGCTCGATGTCGATGTGATCGCAGCCGAAGCAGACGTCGTCGTCGTCGACTCGTACACCATCGACCCGGCCGAGATCGGGCGTCTGGATGCGCTGGCACCAGTCCTGGCTGTCATCGACGGGGACGACCGTCGGATCCGAGCGTCGGCGTATCTCGATCAGAATCTGCACGCAGAGGCGTTGCCGTACCCGTCGCATGTCTCGGATCGTCTATACGCCGGAAGCCGGTACGCACTCGTCCGCCGCGAACTGAGCGAACTGCACAGGGTCAGCGCCTGGCCACTGCCCGACGAACCGAGGGTGCTCTGCGTCCTCGGTGGGAGCGATCCGCTTCGCTCGATGCCCCGTGTGGCCGCTGCGCTCTGCACCTTGCCTGAAGAGGTGCGACTCACTCTCGTGACTGCGCCGGAGTCGCTTCAAGATGTGCGCGAACTCGTCGCTGGCCGCGGTGGCGTCAAGGTCGTGCCGCCGACCTCGCATATTGCCGGCCTCCTTGCTGAGTCGGATCTCGTCGTCTCGGCAGCAGGAACGACCGCATGGGATGTCTGCACGATTGGGATGCCGGCAGTGTTCATCGCGGTCGTGGACAATCAGCGCGCAGGACTGCGCGCAATCCTCGACGCGGGCGTCGCGCTCGGCCTGGATGCAACCCACGATGTGGCCTGCATCGACACCGTGGGTCAGCTCGTTGCGATGCTTATCGACGACGAGGATCTGAGAAACGAACAGTCAGCGAGGTGTCGTGAATTGTTCGATGGCCGGGGTCCGGAGCGCGTCGCGGACGCCCTCGAGCTAATGTCCGAGAAGCCTTGAGTCGTCGTCAGGCCTCAAGAGCATGGTCGAGCGGCGGCATCGGCCGCCACGAGGCGTCCCGCGCGATCTTCCGCCCGTCGCGCAGACCGCGGAAGAGGTTCGAGGTGCCGCGCACCTTCCGCTCGACGGCGACGAGCCGGATCAGCTCCTTCATGAACGTCAGGAATGTCCCCGCGCCGAACAGCACCGGGTGGTAGACGTCGAACGCCCGGTAGTAGCGCTTGATGATCGCGCGGTTGCGCATGATGTAGTAGCGGTACGCGTCGCTCGAGGCGTTCATGTGCCGGATGCCCATGTCCCACTGCTTGATCTCGCGTGTGCGGCGCAGCACGAACTCGTCGACGATGACCGACGTCGTCTTGCGCGAGGCGAGCCACCCGTACGTCTGGTCGTCCCAGTAGATGAAGAAGCGGGGATCGGGCAGGCCGATCTGCCGCACGATGTCGCGGTGGATGAACATGCCCTCGAAGCATCCCGAGTTCATGACCTTGTAGCCGGACTTGTCGAAGCTCGCGGGAGCGAAGGGGATCGGGATGCCGAGCGGCTCGGCGATCCTGTACTGCCAGTAGAACTCGCTGCCGTCGTAGTCGTAGCGCCGGCCCTGGATGCTCTTGAACCGCGGCGCCCACTTGCCCATCTTGGCGAGCCCGTCGGGTATGACCTCGACGTCGTCGTCCATGAGCCAGATCCACGTCGACCCGAGCTCGTACGCGACCCGCATGCCTTCGCTGAAGCCGCCCGAGCCGCCCGTGTTGGAGTCGAGGCGACGGTAGACCAGGTTCGTGCCCAGCCGCTCGCGGAACGACTCGACGACGGCTGTCGTGTCGTCGGTCGACGCGTTGTCGACGATCACGAGGTGGCCGGGCTTCGGGTCCATCCGCTCGACGCTCTCGAGGAGGCGGGTCAGGAGCCCCGACCGGTTGTAGGTCACGACGGCGATCGTCGCAGTTGCAGGGTCGAAGGGCTGGGTGCGCGTCGTCACAGGAGTCTCGGTCGTGAGGGGCATGGCCTGAGAATCCTACCGTGCCTGCGTCTCGTCACCCTGGACGTGCGGCAGCTCGGGCCCGGCATCCAGCGCGTCGATCCGCTCCCGCCACGACCTCGAGTGACCTGCCCGCACGGTGCAGACCACCAGCAGCACCCAGCCGACGCCGGTGAGCGTGAAGCTCTCGAACATCGAGTCGACGAGGAGGGCGACGAGCAGGAGGGGCGTCCACGCGTACACGACGGAGCGGCGGTCGCTCGCGACGAGCCATGAGCGCACGAGCGCGATGCCTGCGAGGGCGAGGAAGAGGAGCAGGCCCAGCCACCCGAGCTGCAGGAGCACGTCGAAGTAGGCGTTGAGGGCCGTCGCGTGGCGCTGTCCGAGGGTGAAGTTGATCCCGACGAAGGGCGGCTCGAGCGGGTCCCACGGGCCGAACCATCCCCAGCCCTGCACGGGCTGCAGACGCACGAAGGTCAGCAGCCGCGCCCACAGGCCCGCCCGTGTCGAGAAGTCGCTGCCGGCGCCGAGCATCGCGATGATGGGGTGACGCGCGAGGTAGGCGACGACGATCCCGACGGTCACGACCCCCGCGACGACCCACTGCAGCACCTCGCGCCGGGCGGGCCGCGCGTGCCGCACGAGCCAGAGGACGCCCGTCGCGGCCCCGACCGTGACGGCGAGCACCGACACGGTGGGGGAGTCCGACAGCGCAGCGAGCAGTCCCGCCAGGACGACGGAGAACAGCGAGAGCCCCGGCCGCACGGATTGCGTGCGGTATTCGACGAGGAACGTGATCAGCGCGATGACGGCGGCGAAGCCCAGCAGGTTCCTCGTGCCGAAGATGCCCTGGACGGGCCCGAGCTGCGCGAGGTTGCCCTGGATGTCGAGGAACCGGATCGGCATGTCGATCAGGATGCCGGAGAGGATCTCGAGCCCGAGCGAGATCGACAGGATCCAGCGCATGACGTCGCCCAGCGCCCGCGCGGTCTGCAGCGTGTCGCGCACGTGGCCGATCGTCACGGCGAGCAGCGCGAGCCCCGCCGTCGACACCCAGCTCCAGAAGCTCGCGGGCGCGTTCCGGCTCCAGAACACGCTCAGCAGCGCCCACGCGAGGAAGACGACGAGAGTCGTCGGCACGAGCCGCAGGAACGAGATCTCGCGGCGCCGCACGATCAGGATCGCGACGGCCAGCACGCACAGCGACGCGATGATCGTCGCGTACGTGACGCGTCCGGCCATCCGCTCGATCGCGAACGAGGAGAACACGGTGGCCACCACCGCGATCGTGTACGCCCGCGCGAGGGATGCCGAGGCCAGCACCTCGCTCAGCCAGCGACCGCCGCTCGGACTGCTCGAGCTCGCGGTCACGGCGCTCGCTTGGGGCGAGGCGCACGCACCGCGCCGAGGTCCTGCTCGATCGCGAAGCTCTGCTCGACGGGCCCCACGCCGACGTGCGGCGCCTGCTTGATCTTGAACCCGAGCATGACGAGGAACATCCAGCCCCACAGCAGGAGCGGACCGGACTCGGAGAAGCCCTGCACGAGCAGGATCGTCGCGACGAGCGTCGGCAGCAGCGAGAGAGGCGAATAGGGGCGGTCGGCGCGCAGATCCCAGCGAGGCCGGTCGATCGCGAAGAACCACGCACGCCAGATCAACGCGAGGTAGGCGAGCGCGAGCAGCGTCACGCCGACGGCGCCGAGCTGGAGGAACGCGTCGATCCACATGCTGTGCGCCTGCTGCACGGACTGGCCGTGGTCGATGATCCACCCGTCGAACGCGGGGTCGGCGACGACCCACGGCGTCGCGAACCCCCACCCGGCGACGGGACGCTGCGACGCCCTCTCGAGGACGGCCGCCCAAATCGTCTCGCGCCCCGTCAGGTCGGAGCTGCGGCCCAGCGCCGTGAAGATCTCGTCGCGGAACAGGACGAGTGCGAGCCCGCCGCCCGCGCCCACGGCGGCATACGCGATGTAGTACTTCGTCCGCTCGCCCGGGCGGCGCGCCCGCCTCATGAGGAGCACCGTGGCCAGCACGACGCCGACCGCGACCGCCGCGAGGTACGCCGTCGCGGACGAGGCGCGCAAGAACAGGTACGCCGAGAAGACGATCCACAGGATCAGCATGAACCGCCGAGGCGCGCGGGCGGCGTACCGGATGGCGAACACGACGATCGCGAGCAGAGCGACGGGACCCAGGAGGTTCGCGTTGCCCATGATGCCCTGGAGGCGGCCGCCGTCGAACAGGTTGTCGCGCGACCAGTACTCGATCGGGTCGGACGCCTTCGCGACGACGAAGCCCGGGAGGATCGGCGCCCCGATGAACAGCGACACCCACAGCTCGAACACGAGCGACAGGCCGAGCACCCACTTGAGCGCCGACGCGACCGCCTTGACGAGCTCGCCCCACGTCAGCACCGAGCCGACGAACAGCGCCTGCAGCGTCGTGATCAGCAGCAGGAGGAGCGTCCACGCCGAGACCGCGGGCCACGCCGACCACAGCAGCGACAGGACCGCCCATGCGGCATACGCGAGGGCGAACCACGGGAGCCGACGCCCGTTGACGGGCGGACGCATCACGATCCAGAGGCCGATGGACAGCATCCCGCCCGCGATCACGATGACCGCCGTCACGGCCTCGCCGAACGCGTTGATCCACGCGGTCCCCGCCAGGGCCATGAACAGGACGAAGATGCACCACGCGCGCAGGAGGAGATGGCCCGTCTTCTCGCGCACCGGGGCGGCCGGGGTCGCCGAGACCGGATGCTTCGTGTGGACCGCCATCGTGCATTCAGGGTACCGCGGGGCCGTGTCTAGGCTGATGACATGCTGGTTCCCCTCTCCAACAGTCCGCGCGATTACGCGTGGGGATCGACGACGCTCATCGCCGACCTGGAGTCCCGCTCCGCGTCGGGGCTGCCCGAGGCGGAGGTGTGGTTCGGCGACCATCCCGGCGACCCCGCGCTCGTGCCGGACGGTCGTCCGCTGGGGGAGTGGCTCCAGGCCGAGGGTGCGACGACGGGGGCGCCCGCGCGCCTGCCGTACCTGCTGAAGCTGCTGGCCGCGGCATCCCCTCTCTCGATCCAGGTGCATCCGTCGAAGGAGCAGGCCGAGGCGGGCTTCGCCCGCGAGGAGGCCGCGGGCGTTCCCCGGGACGCCTCGCATCGCCTGTACCGCGACGACAACCACAAGCCCGAGCTCATCGTCGCCGTGAGCGAGACCTTCACTGCGCTCGCGGGGCTGCGCGACCTCGATGCGACCCTCCGCCTGCTCGCAGCGCTCGGCGAGCCCGCGGCTCCGCTCGCCCGCCGTCTGGCGGGGGAGGATGCCGCGACCGCCCTCCGGGACGCGGTGGCGTGGCTGCTGTCGGGGGATGCGCAGAGCGTCGTCGATGCCGTGATCGCAGCGGTAGCGGCCGCCCACGAGCCCGAGTTCGCCGCGGAGCTGTCGGCATCCCGCAGCATCGCATCGGCATACCCCGGCGACCCCGGGGTCGTCGTCGCGCTCCTCATGAACCTCGTCGTCCTTCGTCGGGGCGAGGGTCTGTTCGTTCCCGCGGGCGTTCTCCACGCATATCTCGAGGGGCTCGGCGTCGAGCTCATGGCTGCGAGCGACAACGTGCTGCGCGGAGGACTCACACCCAAGCACATCGACGTCGCAGAGCTCGTGGCCCTTCTCGACGCGACGCCGGGGCGCGAGCCGCGTCTCGTGCCGGCCCCCGTCGGCGCGGGTGTCGAGCGGTTCGACGCGGGCGTCCCCGACTTCTCCCTGCTGCATGCCTCCGTCGCCCCCGACGCGTCCGCCACCGTGCGCCTCGACGGCGTGGCGATCGTCCTCGCGACGGATGGGCGCCCCGAGGTGCGGGGGACGCTCTCGGGGGATGCCGTCGCGCTGACGCCCGGTCGCGCAGTCCTCGTGTCCCCCGACGAGGGCGCGATCGCGCTGTCGGGCTCCGGCGAGGTCTTCGTCGCCGTTCCCGGGACCGCGATCCGAGCCTGATGCAGGGCCGGTCCGTCTGCCGGCGGGCTGAGAGATACCCCATTGTTATCCGTGCACGACACGCCGTCGGCGCGTCGTGAAGGTTCAATCCGGCCTTGAGGCTTTATGGTTCGCGACTTGACCGCGGCGAACTACACGGGTGTAATTATCCGTACACGCGGACCAGCGTGGGGGGTTAAAAGGGTGGGAGAACGAGATGACGGGTTACCGTTCCGGCGTTCCCGACAATTGGTTCGTCGATCCAGTCGATCTGGGCGTTCCGGGGGTGCGTCGTCCGCTCGAGGGCGATGACGATCCGCTCGCGTGGCAGACCGACGCGCTGTGTGCACAGACCGATCCAGAGGCGTTCTTCCCCGAGAAGGGCGGCTCGACGCGAGACGCCAAGCGCATCTGCACGTCGTGCGACGTGCGCAGCCAGTGCCTGGAGTACGCGCTGCAGAACGACGAGCGCTTCGGCATCTGGGGCGGGCTCAGCGAGCGCGAGCGCCGCAAGCTCAAGCGCCGCGCCGGCTGAGCACGCGTCGCTCGTGCGCGCCGCGCGAGGCGATTCCCGTACACGACGGGCCGCGGACGAGCCGAGTGCGGGACAGGCATCCGATCTCGCGCGAACGGCGCGCGCCTCCATACCGTGCGGAGGCGTCCGCCTAGGCTGACGACGTCATGCCCGCCCGAGTCCACGCCCTACTCGTCGTGCGCCCCGACGGGCGCATCCCCGCCGCGCACCATCTGCGGCGGACCCTCAGGGCGCTCGACGAACAGACCCGCAAGCCCGACGCGCTCACGATCGTCGTCTGCGGCGCCGATCCGGGCGTGACCGAGGCGGCCGCCGCATCCGGTGCCGAGTCCGTCATCACGACCTCCGGGGGAACGGGGTTCGCCGCGGCGCTCGCCCTCGCGACGCACCGCGTCGAGGCGGACGCGGTCTGGCTGCTCGCACAGGACACGGCGCCGCAGCCCGAGGCGCTGCACCGGCTCGTCGGAGCGCTCGAGCTGGCTCCGTCCGTCGCCTTCGTCGCGCCCAAGCTCGTGCGCTGGGACGACGCGACGGAGATCGTCTCGCTCGGGGTCGGGATGACGCGGCTCGGCCGCGCAGTCGGCCTCTCGGACGGCGAGCTCGATCAGGGCCAGCACGACGCCGAGGAGGACGTCCTGGGCTCGGACGTGCGCGGCATCCTCGTCCGATCGGACGCGTGGCATGAACTCGGCGGGCTCGACGCAGCCCTCCGCGGGGCCGACGAGGGCCTCGATCTGGGCGTGCGCGCACGACTCGCAGGCGCCCGCGTCTCGCTCGTGCCCGGCGCGCTCGTCGCCGTTGCGGGCGACGGGGTCGCGGGCCCCCCCGCACCCGTCACGCGCCGCAGCCGGCGCCGCCGTGCGTTCGCAGCGCGCACAGCGCAGCTTCACCGCAGGCTCGCGTATGCGCACGCACTCGCCCTCCCGTTCGTCTGGCTCGCGCTCGTGCCCCTCGTGGTGTGGCGCACGGGGGTCCTCCTCGTGCGCAAGACCCCTTCGCTCATCTGGCCGGAGTGGGCGGCGACGCTCGTCGCGTTCTTCCGGCCCGCCGCCGTCGTGAGGTCCCGCCGACGGATACGCCGCGCACGCCGCGCGTCGTGGTCGCAGCTCGCTCCGCTGCGCGTCTCGCACGCCGAGCTGCGGCAGCGCTTCGACGACGATCCCGATGTCCCGACGGGGGATGCCGCGCCCCAGCGGGGCGAGCTGAGGTTCTTCTCCGGCGGGGCAGCGTGGCTCGTGCTGGCGGCGCTCACCGCGTCCGTCGCCGCGTTCCCTGCGCTGCTCGCGTGGCCCGTCCTCGGCGGCGGCGCGCTGGAGCCGCTTCGCTCGACGCTCTCGCAGCTGTGGGGCGACGTCGCCTACGGCAGGCGCGCACTCGGACTCGACACGATCGCCCCCGCCGATCCGTTCGCCGCCGTCATCGCGGTGCTCGGCAGCGCGTGGCCCGTCGAGCCCTCGCGCGTCCTCGTCGTGCTGTGGGTCCTCGCTCTGCCCGTCGCGGCGCTCGGCGGCTGGTTCGCCGCGACGCGCGTCACGGATCGGGCCGTGCTGCGCATCGCCGGCGGCGTCGTCTGGGCGCTCGCGCCGACGTTCCTCGCGGCGCTCACGCAGGGGCGCCCCGCCGCGGTCGTGCTTCATCTGCTGCTGCCGTGGCTGCTCTACGCGGGCTCCGTCGCGCACCGCTCGTGGGTCGCGTCGGGAGCGGCATCCCTGCTCCTCGCCGCCGTCGTCGCGTGCGGACCCTCCCTCGCTCCCGCGCTCGCGGTGCTGTGGGCCGTCACCCTGCTGCTGACGATCGTGGTCCGCGCGGGGCGGGGCGCCGCGCGCGTCATCTGGGTCGCCGTGCCCGCGATCGCGCTCGCCGTGCCGCTCGTGTGGCGGCAGCTCCGGCTCGGCACGCCGCTCGCCGTGCTCGCCGACCCCGGGATGCCGTGGGCGGGCCCGCAGGTCGCCGCCGACAGCGCAGGGCGCGCGCTCCTCGCCGCGGGGTTCCCGACGACCGACCCCGGCGGGTGGACGGCGTTCCTCGCAGACGCACCGACGTGGTGGGTTCCGCTGCTCGCCGCGCCGATCGCGCTCCTCGCGCTCGTCGCGCCGCTCACACAGCGGTGGGCCGCGGGCACGGCCCTCCTGGTGGTGGCGGCTCTCGGCATCGGCACGGCCTTCGCGGCCGTGGGCGTCTCCGTGTCGTTCGCGCAGTCGCAGCCCGTCGCGCTGTGGCCCGGCTCGGGGCTGAGCCTCGCCTGGCTGGGCGCGCTCGGAGGTGCCCTCGTGACGCTCGACGCCGGAATCGCCCCGCGGCTGCGCGCGGCGCGAGCCGCCGCGGCCGTGACGGTCGTCGCGGCCATCGCCGTGCTGTCCGTGCCGTCGCTGACGGCGTTCGCGCGCGATCAGACGCTGCTGCAGAACGGTCCGCGCAGCACCCTCCCCGCGTACGTCGCGGCGGAGGGCCGCGACGATCCCGACGTCGGGACGGTGGTCCTCACGCCGCAGAACTCCGGCGGTGTCGCGGCATCCGTCGTCTGGGGAGGCAGCGAGACACTCGGCAGCCAGTCGACCGTCGTCGCGACGCGGACCGAGGCGTCCGACACGGATGCGCAGCTCGCCGCGCTCACGGCCGATCTCGTCACCTCGACGACGGGCGACGCCGTCGACCGCCTCGTGCGCGCGGGTGTGAGCTTCGTGCTCCTCGCTCCGGCCGCCGTGCCGGAGTCGGATGCCGCGCGCGCCCTGCGCCTGCAGGCGCAGACGTCCCTCGATCAGCGCGACGGACTCGACTCGGTGGGCGACACCTCGAAGGGCGCGCTCTGGCGCGTCGAACCCGACGCCGACCCGCGCCCTGCGCTCTCGGCGGCGGACGCGCGCAGGGCGGGCTGGATCGGCGGCGTCCAGCTCGCCGTCGCCGCGATCGCGCTGCTGCTGGCCATACCGACGGCCGGCACCCGCAGCGCCGCGCGCCGCACCTCACGGGTCGTGGGTCCGTACTGGCAGGAGGGCCGATGAGCGACCGCCGATTCTTCCGCCTGGCGACGACGGGCGCGCGCATGCTGGTCGGCACGCTCGTGGCGGCGGGCTTCGTCGTCGCCGTCGTGACGGCCGTCTCTGTGCCGTGGACGTCGCTCTCGCACGAGCCCGTCCGCATCAGGGCCACCCCGGAGCCGACCGAGACCGTCGTCGTGTGCGACGGGCCCCTGCTCGCGCTCGGTCGGCAGGCGGAGCAGGCGCAGCAGCTCTCGACGGCCTCCGATGTGTCGGTCACGGTCGGCGTCTCGGAGGGCGCCGCGGATCCCTCCGAGACACAGCTCGCGTCGCCCGACCTCCTGGGCGCGGAGGGCGTGCCCGTCTTCACGGCCGAGCCCGCGGACGGTGCCCGGACGGATGTCGCGGCGTCCTCGTCTGCAACCGCCCGCGCCGACGACCTCGCCGGGTTCGCGGCATCCGGATGCCGCCCGCCGCTGCTGGAGTCCTGGCTCGTCGGAGGATCCGGAACCGTCGGCGCGGCCGATCTGGTGCTGCTCTCCAATCCCGGTGACGTCGCGGCGACGGTGCAGCTGACCGTCTTCGGCGCTTCCGGTCCGACGACTCCGCCCGGCGGCAGCCTCGTCATCGCGCCGGGCACGCGCCGGATCGTGCCGCTCGCGGGACTCGCACCCGACGAGCAGAGCCCCGTCATCCGCGTCACGGCGACGGGGGCGCCCGTCCAGGCGGCGCTGCAGACGAGCATCACGCGCACCCTCGTGCCCGGGGGGATGGATCAGTCCGGTGCGATCGCGGCGCCCGAGCAGGACCTCGTGCTGGCGGGGATCATCGCATCGGACGTCACGACGGCGGACGGCCCCGCGACCGTCCTGCGCCTCCTCTCCCCGTCGGCCGACACGACCGCCGAGGTGACGGCGCGGGTGGTCGACAACACGCGACCCGCGGGGGAGCCCCAGACGATCCCTCTCGCCGCGGGACAGCCCGTCGAGGTCGAGCTCGGTCCGCTGCGCACCGGTGTGTACACCGTGACCGTCGCGGCGGGAGCGCCCGTCGTGGGCTCGCTGTGGCAGGCGACGGGACTCGGCGCGGGCGACGACTTCGCGTGGTACACGCCCGCGGACGAGATCGGGGTGCCGACGCTGTTCGCGACCCCAGCGGGGCCCCCGCCTCTCGTGACCGTCGCGAACACCTCCGACGGCGACGTGACGGTGCGGATCGCCGCGACGGACGGCTCGTTCTCGACGGAGGTCGCCGTCGCAGCGGGGACGGCCACGGACCTGCGGCTGCCGTCGCGGGGAGTGTTCCTGCTCGACCCCGGCGGGCCGGGCATCCACGCCGCCGTCTCGTTCTCCGCCGCGGGTGCGCTCGCGGGCTTCCCCGTGTGGCCGGCGGATGCCGCGGAGCAGCCCATCACGGTCTACCCGTAGCGGCGGGTCGTCGCCGCTGCGTGGGGCGGGCGGACGCGCGTCGTCGCGGGCGGCCGGCGGCGCGGCCTCGCGGACGGAGCTCCGTCGCGTCAGAAGTACCGGAACCGGTCGGGGCCCAGATCCCACGGGTCGCGGTCGAGGTACTCCGCGGCGGCGCGGAAGACGCACCCCTCGATCATCATGCGCCGGTGGAAGTCGTCGTCGCGGTGCAGGTGGCTCAGCCGCTCGATCGGGATGCGCCACAGGATGATGCGCTTCTCGTCGGTGAGGACCTGCCAGCGCGGGATGCCGTCGTCGTCGGTCGCGGGCGGCATGTCGCCGATCTCGAAGCTCACGTCGCGCAGCTCCTCCCACGCCGAGCGCAGGAACTCGGCGGCGGTTCCGACCGCGAGATCGAAGCGTTCGGCACGCGTGTCGAGCGGCGGCAGCGGAGGGCGCACGACGGGGCTGCGGTCCTCGCGTCCGTGCCGGCCGTGGCGCGCGGGACGCGATCGCGACGGCGACGACGCCTCTTTCCCCCGACGCCACGCCATGCCCCCATCCTAGGCCTGCGCTCCACGGCGCCGGCTCGGCTGCGGAGGGCGGGATCGGCGATCGCGGGGCAGGCTCGGCGGCGTCGGGATCCGCGGGCTCAGGGGTGTCAGGCGGGGCTCGGCAGGGGGCGCCGACTCGGGGTCGCGGACCGCCGGTCGCGAAGCGGCAGGCGCGGCGCGGCATCCCGCTCCGCGAGGGAAGCATGGCTACCGTGGAGGGGATGCGCGAGAGACTCTGCTCCAAGGTGGGCTGTGCCCGCGAGGCCGTGACGACCCTGACCTTCGACTACGGCGACCAGATGGCGGCGATCGGCCCGCTGGGCCTTTCGGCGGACCCGCATGCGCACGACCTCTGCGCGATCCATACCGATCGGCTGTCGGTGCCCAAGGGCTGGGTCGTGGTCCGTCACGAGACCCTGCGCGTCTGAGACGCCGTGGCCGCGGGGCCGCGGCGTGGGAGAATGGCGGGATGCCGACCCAGAGCCCCGTCGCCGACTCTCGCACGCTCGAGTTCGAGGTCGCCGACCTCGCGCTCGCCGAGGCGGGTCGTCACCAGATCCGACTCGCCGAGAACGAGATGCCCGGGCTCATGGCTCTGCGCGCCGAGTTCGGCGCGGCGCAGCCGCTGAAGGGAGCCCGCATCGCGGGGTCGCTCCACATGACGGTGCAGACCGCCGTGCTCATCGAGACCCTCACGGCGCTCGGGGCCCAGGTGCGCTGGGCGAGCTGCAACATCTTCTCGACGCAGGACGAGGCGGCCGCGGCGATCGTCGTCGGCCCGACCGGCACGGTCGACGTCCCCGCCGGCGTTCCCGTCTTCGCGTGGAAGGGCGAGACCCTCGAGGAGTACTGGCGTCTCGCCGACCGCATCTTCGACTGGTCCGCTGAGGGGTTCGACGGCCCCAACCTCATCCTCGACGACGGCGGAGACGCGACGCTCCTCGTGCACAGGGGAGTCGAGTTCGAGGCGGCGGGCGGGGTTGCGGATGCCGCGCCCGACGACTCCGAGGAGTACCGCATCGTCCTCGCGACGCTGCGGGCGAGCCTCGCGCGCGATCCGCAGCGCTTCACCCGCATGGCCGAGGGGCTCATCGGCGTGACGGAGGAGACGACGACGGGCGTGCACCGCCTGTACGAGCTCGCGGCATCCGAAGCGCTCCTGTTCCCGGCCATCAACGTCAACGACTCCGTCACGAAGTCGAAGTTCGACAACAAGTACGGCATCCGTCACTCGCTGCCCGACGGGCTCAACCGTGCGACCGACGTCCTCATGGGCGGGAAGGTCGTGTTCGTCGTCGGATACGGCGATGTGGGCAAGGGCGCCGCGGAGGCCCTCCGCGGGCAGGGCGCTCGTGTCATCGTCGGCGAGATCGACCCCATCTGTGCGCTGCAGGCCGCGATGGACGGCTTCCAGGTCGCGCGTCTCGACGACGTCGTGGGCCAGGTAGACATCGTCATCACGGGCACGGGCAACGAGAACGTCGTGACCGTCGACCACATCCTGGGGCTCAAGCACCTCGCGATCGTGGGCAACGTCGGCCACTTCGACAACGAGATCGACATGGCGGGCCTGGAATCCCTGCCCGGCGCGTCGAAGGTCGAGATCAAGCCGCAGGTGCACGAATGGCGTCTGCCGAACGGTCGCAGCGTCCTCGTCCTGAGCGAGGGGCGCCTCATGAACCTCGGCAACGCGACGGGGCACCCGTCGTTCGTCATGAGCGCGTCGTTCACGAACCAGGTGCTGGCACAGCTCGAGCTGTTCACGAACACGGCGGCGTACCCCGTCGGCGTGTACGTGCTGCCGAAGGCCCTCGACGAGAAGGTCGCGCGCCTGCACCTGGGTGCGCTCGGGGTCGAGCTCACGACCCTCACCCCGGAGCAGGCCGCGTACATCGGCGTGCCCGTCGAAGGGCCGTACAAGCTCGACCACTACCGGTACTGATCTCCGGATGCCGTGTCCCGCGGCATCCGTCCGCGTCAGCGGTCGGGGAACCCCCGCGGCGCGCCCGTCGCGCCGGCGGTGAGCGCCGCGACGCGCTGGGACTCGAGCACGAGCGCCCGCAGCTCGCGATCGCGCCGCACAGCGACGACCGCGCGGAGGAACGTCTCGGCGTCGACCGCGGGGACGGGCGACACGTGCGTCGCGACGTCCGCGGCGAGGGATGCCGCGACCCGGGCGCGGGCGGCCGGAGCCATCTTCTCGGCGTTCTGTGCGAACTGGGCGGTCCGCCGCGCGAGTCGATCGGGGAGGCGCGCCACGTCGGCGACCGTCGACCAAGGGAGCAGAACGGGCGGGATGCCGGATGCGGGCGCGGGGAGCTTCGGCGTGCGGGTCCGCTCCGCGTAGGTGCCGGCGAGCAGATCGCCGAGTCGCTGCGACCGCCGGGTGAACGCCCCGACGACGGCGGCGACGGCGCCGGCGGTCAGCCAGATCTCCAGGACGCCGACGACCGCGCGGATGAACGCCTGGCGGAAGCCGGACGAGCCGCCGTCCGTGCGGACGACGCGACCGCCGACCGCGAGCTTTCCGAGGCTCCGGCCGCGCGTCGCGGTCTCGACGACGGTGGGAACGACGATCGTCACGAGCACGACGACGACGATCGTCATGGCCTGCTGGAGGCCGGCATCGACGACGCCCTGTGCCGTGAGGAAGCCGGCGACCAGGAGGAACAGCAGGAACAGCGCGATGCCGACGACGACGTCGATGAACGCTCCGAGCGCCCGCAGGAAGAACCCGAGCGGCTGGACGTCGAGCGCGACCGCCTCGCCCGTGAGCACCTCGTCCTGACGGATCTCCACGACGGCGGGGGCAGCGGCCATGCGTAAAGTGAACCACATGGATCTCGACGCCCTGACGGCGGCCCGGCGAGACGAATGGGCACGTCTCGACGCCCTCAGCGGCGCACGCCGACTCACGGGTGAGGAGGTCGACGAGCTCGTCACACGGTACCGCTCGGCATCCGCCGATCTCGCCGACATCAAGACGTCGGCAGGAAGCACCGTTCAGGGCGACCACGTCTCGACGATCCTCGCCCGCGCACGGCTGCGGCTGACCGGGGGGCCCGAGAACGTGCTCCGGCAGATCCCGCGCTTCTTCACGCTGCAGCTTCCGGCGGCCCTGTACCGGGTGCGGTGGACGACGCTCGTCATCGCCGTCGCGTTCGTGATCGCCGTCGCGGTCGTCGCGTTCTGGGTCTCGGGCGATCCAGCTCTGCTCGCGACGCTCGGAACCCACGCAGAGCTCCAATCCCTCGCCGAGAACGACATCACGGCGTACTACAGCGAGGATCCTGCGGGGATCTTCGCGGCCACCGTCTGGACCAACAACGCCTGGATCGCCGCGCAGTGCGTCCTGTTCGGCATCACGGGCTTCTGGCCGGTCGTGGTGCTCGTGCAGAACGCGATGAACGTGGGCGTCCTGACGGCCATCATGCTCGCGTTCGGCCGCGGCGACGTTCTCCTGCTGCACCTCCTCCCGCACGGGCTGCTCGAACTCACGTGCGTCTTCGTCGCGGCCGCCGCAGGGCTGCACATCTTCTGGGCGTGGGTCGCGCCGGGCGCGCGCTCGCGCGCCTCGTCCCTGGCGGCGTCCGGCCGCTCGCTCGCGACCGTCGCGATCGGCCTCGTGTTCGCCCTTGCGCTGTCGGGCGTGATCGAGGGGTTCGTGACGGCGCAGCCGTGGCCGTGGGCGGTCAAGATCGGGATCGGCGCGGCGGCCCTCGCGGCCTTCCTCGTGTACATGCTCGGCGTCGGCCGGCGCGCGCAGCGCCTCGGCGAGACGGGCGACCTCACGGAGTACGAGACGGGGACGCCGATGCTCGTGGCGGGATGACCCTCCGCGCGAGATCGACGCTCCTCCGCGACTCGTCGCGGACACGCGACCGCGAGCACCCAGTTTTGGGCTTCTCAAAACATGCGTAGGCTGGAGAGCATGACGGCGCAGGCGGGATCGATGACGGCGGATGCCATCCGCGGCGCCGGGCTTCGCGTGACCGAGCCGCGGCGCGCCGTGCTGGAGGCGCTGCGCGAGCAGCCCCACGCGAGCGCCGACGACGTGTTGGGCCGCGTCCTGTCGCGCGTCCCCGGCACGAGCCTGCAGTCGGTCTACAACGCGCTCGGCGACTTCGTCGACGCCGGACTCGTGCGCCGCATCGAGCCGGCGGGCCACCCCCGGCTGTTCGAGCTGCGCGTCGACGACAACCACCACCACCTCGTCTGCACGCGCTGCGGAGCCGTGCGCGACGTCGACTGCGTCGTGGGCTCCGAGCCGTGCCTCGCGCCGTCCGAGACCCACGGGTATGCCGTCGAGGTCGCAGAGGTGACGTTCTGGGGCGTCTGCCCCGACTGCGCGGCATCCGCTTCCTGACCCTCGCACCATCGACACCCCCTGACCATCGACACACGGAAGGAAAGCACATGACCGACAACGAGTCCGGCGTCGCCCCCATCGGCGAGCAGGTCGACGAGATCGACCAGGCCGTCACCGTCACCGACACGGAGGAGGCGTACGCCGAAGAGGCGGGGAAGTGCCCCGTCATCCACGCGCAGCCGCACCCGACGAGTGGATCGGCGAACACCGTGTGGTGGCCGAACCAGCTGAACCTGCGCATCCTGAAGAAGAACCCGGCCGTCGCCAACCCGCTCGGCGCGGACTTCGACTACAAGGCCGCGTTCGAGAGCCTCGACCTCGCGGCCGTCAAGGCCGACATCGCCGAGACGCTCA
The DNA here is from genome assembly GCF_011759705.1 of Microbacterium ulmi. Taxonomy (GTDB): domain Bacteria; phylum Actinomycetota; class Actinomycetes; order Actinomycetales; family Microbacteriaceae; genus Microbacterium; species Microbacterium ulmi. The sequence continues at coordinate 2,387,436 of NZ_JAAOZF010000001.1, forward strand.
CGAAGAGCCAGGACTGGTGGCCCGCCGACTTCGGCAACTACGGCCCGCTCATCATCCGCATGGCCTGGCACAGCGCGGGCACGTACCGCGTCATGGACGGGCGCGGGGGCGGGGGCGCCGGGCAGCAGCGCTTCGCTCCGCTCAACAGCTGGCCCGACAACGTCGGCCTCGACAAGGCCCGCCGGCTGCTGTGGCCGGTCAAGAAGAAGTACGGCCAGTCGATCTCGTGGGCCGACCTCATGATCCTCGCCGGCAACGTCGCGCTCGAGGAGATGGGCTTCGAGACGTTCGGCTTCGCCGGCGGCCGCCCCGACGTGTGGGAGCCGGACGACGACGTGTACTGGGGCCCCGAGACGACGTGGCTCGGAGACCAGCGCTACTCGGGCGAGCGCGACCTCCAGAAGCCGCTCGCCGCCGTGCAGATGGGCCTCATCTACGTCAACCCCGAGGGTCCCAACGCGAACCCCGACCCCGTGCTCGCGGCCATCGACATCCGCGAGACGTTCTCGCGCATGGCGATGAACGATGAGGAGACGGTCGCGCTCATCGCGGGCGGCCACACGTTCGGCAAGACCCACGGCGCCGCGCCCGACTCGAACCTCGAGGACAACCCCGAGGCGGCCGGGCTCGAGCGGCAGGGCCTGGGCTGGAAGAACAACTTCGGCTCGGGCAAGGGCGACGACCAGATCACGTCGGGCCTCGAGGTCACCTGGACGTATCACCCGACCCGGTGGGACAACGAGTTCTTCCACATCCTGTACGCGTACGAGTGGGAGCTGTTCCAGAGCCCCGCCGGCGCTCACCAGTGGCGTCCGGTCGGTGGCGGCGGAGCCGACATGGTCCCGCTCGCTCACAGCGACGGCCGCCGCGAGCCGCGCATGCTCACGACCGACCTCGCCCTGCGCTTCGACCCCGAGTACGAGAGGATCTCGCGGCGCTTCAAGGACGACACGGAGGCCTTCGCCGACGCGTTCGCACGCGCGTGGTTCAAGCTCACCCACCGCGACATGGGTCCCAAGGCCCGCTACCTCGGACCGGAGGTCCCCGCGGAGGAGCTGCTGTGGCAGGATCCCGTGCCCGCCGTCGACCACGAGCTGATCGACGCCGACGACGCGGCCGCTCTCAAGGCGCAGGTGCTCGCGTCCGGCCTGTCGGTCTCGGAGCTCGTCTCGGCGACGTGGGCTGCGGCATCCTCGTTCCGCGGCAGCGACAAGCGCGGCGGCGTCAACGGTGCCCGCATCCGCCTCGCGCCGCAGAAGGACTGGGAGGTCAACAACCCCGCCCAGCTGCAGAAGGTGCTCTCGGCGCTGGGAAGCATCCAGCTCGCGTTCAACTCGTCGCAGGCCGGCGGCAAGAGGGTCTCGCTCGCCGATCTGCTCGTGCTGGCGGGCAACGCGGCCGTCGAGAAGGCCGCGAAGGATGCCGGCGTCGACGTCGAGGTGGACTTCCACCCCGGTCGCACCGACGCGTCGCAGGAGCAGACCGACGTCGAGTCGTTCGGATACCTCGAGCCCGCCGCCGACGGCTTCCGCAACTACCTCGGCCCCCTCGCGACGGCCTCGGGCCTGCCCGCGGAGCACCTGCTGATCGACAAGGCGAACCTGCTGACGCTGAGCGCACCCGAGCTGACGGTGCTCGTCGGCGGTCTTCGCGTGCTCGGCGCCAACTGGGACGGCTCGCCGTACGGCGTCTTCACCGATCGCCCCGGCGTGTTGACGAATGACTTCTTCGTCAACCTCCTCGACCTCGGTACGACCTGGAAGCCGCTCGACCCCGGGTCGCACGCGTTCGAGGGCACGAAGGACGCGACGGGCGAGGTCGTCGGCCGCGGCACGCGCGTCGACCTCCTGTTCGGCTCGAACTCGGAGCTGCGCGCGCTCGCCGAGGTGTACGCGAGCGACGACGCGTCGGAGAAGTTCGTCCGCGACTTCGCGAAGGCGTGGGGCAGGGTCACCGAGCTCGACCGCTTCGACCTGCGCTGACCGGCGGCACGTCGACCGGACCTGCGAACGCAGAGCGGCCCGCCCCTTCCGGGGCGGGCCGCTCTGCGTTCTGCGTCGGCTACCTGGTGCGTGCCTCCCTCTGCGCGGGCGGCGCGGGCTGCCGCTCGAACAGCGCGCGGTGCGCGTAGCCTGCGACCAGTGCGCCCACGATCGGGAAGACGATGAAGACCCACAGCTGCGAGAGCGGACCCACCCCGCCGTAGATCGCGGCGGCGATGGAACGGGCGGGGTTGACCGACGTGTTGTCGATCGGGATCGAGATGAGGTGGATGAGAGTCAGCGTCAGGCCGATCGCGAGCGGAGCGAGAGCCGCCGTGCCCCGCGTCGGATGCGTCACTCCGAGGATGATGAGCACGAAGATGCCCGTCAGCAGGATCTCCGCGATGATCGCGGCGCCCAGTCCGAAGCCGCCGGGGGAGTGGTCGCCGAAGCCGTTCGACGCGAAGCCGCCGTCCTGGGCCTGCGCGAGCCACGCGTCGGCACCGGACCCGGGGCCGAACAGCCCGATCAGCACGATCAGCGTCGTCGCGACGGCGCCGCCGATGATCTGCGCGATGATGTAGCCGACGGTGTCCTTCCACGCGAAGCGGCCCGCAGCGGCGAGCCCGAGAGTGATGGCGGGGTTGAAGTGCCCGCCCGAGACGGGACCCCACGCGTACGCCCCGACGAGGACGGTCAGCCCGAAGGCGAACGCGACGCCGAGGTGCCCGACGCCGAGGGGATTGCCCTCGGAGCCCGTGGGGAAGTTCGCGGCGAACAGTGCCGTGCCGACGCCTCCCAGGACGAGCAGGAGGGTCCCGAAGGCCTCCGCGACGAGCTTGGTAGCCGTGCTGGGTGCCGTGGTCGTGTCCGACATGATGCGGCTCCTTTCTCCGGTCGCGAGCGTAGCGTCCGCTCAGCGATTTCCCAGGGAGGATCACGCAGGAAGCGTCACATCCGGACACGCCCTCGGCCGGCCGCTACAGCCGCCCTGCGGCCTTCAGCGCCAGGTACCTGTCGGCGATGCGGGGCGGGAGCCCCTCGGGCGAGTCCGCGATCGCCTCCGCCCCCGCACGTCCGATCGCCGCGGCGACGAGCGCGGCATCCCGGGCCGAGCGCTCGATCGACGCCGCACGGTAGACGCCCGCCGCATCGGGCCGAGACTCGATCTCGATCGCGTCGGTGACGGACCCGACCAGCACGCGCGAGCGGCGCGCGAGCGCAGGGAGCGACCCCAGGAATCCGCGCGCGGCCTCCGCGGCATCCTGTGCCGTGAGGACGACGACGAGCGACGGACGCGACGTGAGGGAGCGGAGCTGCGCGAACGCGGCATCCCAGTCCGTGTCGATGAGCTGCGGCTCGACGGAGGCCATCGCGTCGACGAGGGCGGGCAGCAGTGCCGGGCCGTCGACCCGCGACACACGCGCGCGCACGACCCGGTCGAACATGACGAGGTGCGTGTGATCGCCTGCGCGGTTCGCGAGGGCCGCGAGCAGGAGCGCAGCCTCCATCGCGGCATCCAGCCGGACGCCGTCGCCGACGCGCGCGGCCGCTGTGCGGCCCGTGTCGATCAGGATCACGACGTGCCGGTCGCGTTCGGGTCGCCACGTCCGCAGCATCGTCGTCGACGACCGGGCGGTCGCCCGCCAGTCGATCGAGCGGACGTCGTCGCCGCGCACGTACTCGCGCAGCGAGTCGAACTCGGTCCCCTCGCCGCGCATCTGCACGCTCGTGCTCCCATCGAGCTCGCGCAGCCGTGCGAGCCGCGACGGGAGGTGCCTGCGCGCCGTGAACGGCGGGAGGACGCGGACGGCGCCCCTGTGCGCGAGCCGCGCCTGGCGTCCCGCAAGCCGCAGGGGCCCATCGGAGCGGACCACGACGAACTCCGACGCGAGCTCGCCCCGGCGCCGGGGATGCAGCGGGATGGAGAGGCTCCGGCTCTCGCCCGCAGGGATGTCGATCTCAGGCCGCGCGGCGCGGGCGCCCGCGGTCGGCTGCCAGGCGTCGCGCACGCGCCCGCGCACCCGGCGCGCGCCGGCGCTGCGCAGACGCAGCGTCGCCTCGACGCGCTCGCCGAGCAGCGCGCGTGGGGGAAGGGACCGCTCGACCCGCAGCGCCCGCGGGTCTGCCGCGATCGCAGCGTCGGCGAGCGCGAGCACGACGCACAGCGCGAGCCATCCGACTGCCGCCGCCCAGGCGTCCACGCCGCCGAGCGCCAGCAGCACGACCGGCACCGCGCCGACGGCGACGAGCACAGGGAACGTGCCGTTCAGGTACACCGGACTCGCCTCGCGTCCTGAGCTGCAGCATCCACCCGCCGAGTCCATGCTCGCTCGCCGAATCCACGTCTGCACCGCGGGAAGCGGGCGTGGACTCGGCGGCCGAAGGTGGACTCGGCGCAGCGGTTGCGGGTGGGGAGCGTCATATCGGAACTCGCGTCTGCTGAAGCACGGAGCCGAGCACGGCGTCGACCGAGACGCCCTCGAGCTCGGCATCCGTCCTCAGCCGGAGCCGGTGCCGCCACGTCGGCACGACGAGCGTCTGCACGTGGTCGGGCGTGATCGCGGGCGATCCGCCGAGCCACGCCCATGCCTTCGCGGCGGCCAGCAGCGCGGTCGCCGCGCGCGGGCTCACCCCCAGCTGCACCGAGGGGCTGCGCCGCGTCGCCTGCGCGAGGTCGACGACGTATCCCAGGACGTCGTCCGAGGCGGTGACGGATGCCGCGGCCCGCTGCGCCGCCCGGATCTCCTCGGCCGTCACGACCTGCCGCAGGCCCGCGCCCGCGAGGTCGCGAGGGTCGAAACCCTGCGCGTGGCGCCGGAGGACATCGAGCTCGGCGTCGCGCGACGGCAGATCGACGACGAGCTTGAGGAGGAAGCGGTCGAGCTGCGCCTCGGGGAGCGTGTACGTGCCCTCGTGCTCGATGGGGTTCTGCGTCGCGGCGACCAGGAAGGGTTCCGGGAGCCTGCGCGTCACGCCGTCGGTGGAGACCTGGCGCTCCTCCATGGCCTCGAGGAGGGCCGCCTGCGTCTTGGGCGGCGTCCGGTTGATCTCGTCCGCGAGCACGATGTTCGTGAAGACGGGACCTTCGCGGAACTCGAACTCGCCCGTCCTCGCGTCGTACACGAGCGAGCCCGACACGTCTCCCGGCATGAGATCCGGCGTGAACTGGATGCGCTTCGTGTCGAGCCCGAGCGCGGTCGAGAAGGCGCGGACGAGAAGCGTCTTCGCAACGCCCGGCACGCCCTCGAGCAGCACGTGGCCGCGGGCGAGGAGCGCGATGAGCACGCCCGTCACGGTGCCGTCCTGGCCGACGACCGCCTTGCCGACTTCGAGACGGACGCGATTGACGGCCTCGCGGAGAGTCGCGTCGTCTGCGGGGGAGTCGGTCATGAGGGGTTCCTTTCGATTCCTGGTCCGGCTGCGGGTCGCGCATCGGTGCCGGTCGTGCGCCCTCTGCCGTCCTGCGTCGGTCGCGGTGCGGGAGCGGGAGCGGCTGCGGGTCCCGGGCCGGTCGCGCTGGCCGACCCTCCCGGGGTGTGCGTGCCGGCGGCGGTGTCCGGCCCTGCGGCGGCGCGCGGAGCGGTCGACGGACGGGCGGCCGCGTGCACAGCGTCCTCGAGTGCGCGCAGCCGGTCGTGCAGCGCGACGAGCTGCGCGTCGGTGCGGGGCAGATCGTCGAGGAGGATGCCGCGCACGGCGATGCGATCCCGCCCTGTGCGGGCGGCTGCGGCATCCGCGATCTCGCCTGCCGACGCGGACGGCCCGAGGGCGAGCACGCGCCCGATGCGTCTCAGCGCGCCGATGCGCAGCTCGTCGGCGGCGTGCACGGCGTCGCGGGAGCGGGAGTACAGGCGGGCCCTGCCCTCGGTCGTCTCGGAGGCGCGCACCGTGACGGGGAGTCGCTCGGCGACGAGCGGGCCGAAGCGCCGCCCGCGCCAGACCGCCGCGGCGAGCGCACTGGCGAGCAGCAGGGCCAGCACGGGGCTCACCCATGACGGCGTCAGCTCGCCCAGGCTCGGGGCCGCGCCCGAGAGGTCGGAGTCGGAGATGCTCGGCACGTACCAGACGACGGTCGCGTGCCGACCCAGGATAGCGAGGGCGAGCGCCGCGTTGCCGTGCACCGCCAGCCGTTCGTTCGTGAACAGGGCGCGTCCGTCTACGGCGCTGCGCCGATGGTCGTCCCCGGACTGCACGAGCAGTCCCCATCCCGCGGGAGTCTCGTAGCAGGACGTGGCCCGTGAGTCCGCGCCCGGGGTGAAGACCGTCCCGGGTGCGACGGCGCCGGCACGGCGCGCCTCGGCGAGATCGCAGCCGGGCTCGACGGCGACCTCGGGCGCCGCGCCGCCGATCGCCGAGTCCGGGAAGAGGAGACGCAGCGTGCGCGTCCGCGGGTCGAGGAGCACGACGTCGGTCGCGGCCGCCGTCAGCGCCGTGACGGCCTCGTCCGAAAGGGCGGGGGCGTCGGGGAGCGCCAGGGTCGCGTCGCCCCGAGCGAGCGCATCCGCGGCGGCCGCGCGGTCGCGCGCGACGACTACGTCGACGCCCTGTCCGCGCAGGAGCTGCGCCACGGCGCGCGTTCCCGTCGGCCCGTGCGAATCGGGGTCGAGCGCGTCGCGCGGCTCCCACACGGCTCGTTGCGCCAGTGCGACGCCGACGAGCGCGACGACGACGATGACCGCGCCGATCACGCCCCACGTCGCGACGCGCCGGGCGCGACCCCGTCGCAGCTCCGTGACGGCGCTCACGCGGGGACCCCCGCCGGATCGTGGACGACGGGGCGCGCCGCCGCGACCGCGTCGTCGACCGCCGCCACGCAGCGATACAGCTCGGCGGTGCCGGGCCGGCGGAGGTAGCGCACGTCGTCGAAGGCGCCGGCGGCGGCCTCGAGCTCGGCCGCCGACGCCGGGAACGAGCGACCGGCCCTCCGCGCGAACGCATGCACGGTCGCCCCCGGGGGAGGATCGACGATCCCCCGCTCGGAGAGTCCGCGCGCGAGCGCGCGGAAGCGCAGGACGATCGCAGCCTCCCACTCGCCCTCCGAAGCACGGGATGCCGCATCCGCCCGCAGCTGCGTCGCCGAGCGGGTCTCGGCCTCCCCGAACAGCTCGGCGGGCACGCGACGCGATCGGGCCGTGGCGCGCGGAACGCCCCACACGAGGATCGCCGTCGCGATGACGCCGATCGCGACGGCGGCCGCGACGAGGGCGACGAGCGAGCCGACGCCCTCCGGGAGCTGGGCCGAGAGGAGATCGGCGACGAAGTCGCCGATGGCGCGCGCGATGCGGTCGAACGCCGTCGGCTGTGCGGCGGCGTACGCGGGGTCGGACAGCTCCTGCTCGGCCCATCGACGGGCGTCGTCGCCCTCCGGCGCGAGCGGAGGACCGGGGATCGCGACGAGGAGCGCCCCGACGGCTAGGCCCACGGCGACTCTCGGTCGGCGGCGGCGCGGTCGTCGTCGGCGGCGGCGGATCGGCCAGGGGCCGTCCACGTCGTCGCGGCGGGCGCATCGGATGGCCGCGGATCCGTCGCTGCGCCGGGTGCGACCGTCCGCGCCGGGTTCGCCGGGTCCGCCGCGGCGCCCGCAGGGATCGGCGACCCCGGCGCGGCGGCGGGCGTATCGGACGGGTGATGTGCGGGCGTGTTCTGCGCGGGCGGGTATCCATACGGCGCGGGCGCGTATCCGCCCTGGGGTCCGTACGCCGGCCCCGGGTACGGCCCGGCCTGCCCCGGCCACGGGTACGAGCCGGGCGCCGCGTGGGGCTGTCCCGGGTACGGCGCCGGCGCCGGGTACGCCGTGCCGTACACGGGGTAACGCGGCGCGGAGGCGACGGGGCGCGGGGCCAGGCTGCGCCCGATGCCGACGGTGTACGGGTCGGGAAGGTCGGCGGCTCCGGCATCCCGAGCATCGACGTACTGGAGCAGATCGAGATCGAGTCCCTCGTGCCGCATGCGGCAGTCGATGTACACGAGGGCGGACGCCGTGCCCTGCACGACGAGCGTGACCGCCTGGATGACGAGCGTGAGCACCTGCGTCACGAGACCCGTCACGAGGAACCCCACGATGGCGCCCGTCGTCGGCTCGCCAGTGGGGGAGAGGATCGTCGTGAACCCCGCGGAGACGAGCGAGAACGGGATGCTGACGACCTGCGCCATCGTCCCGAAGATGAGAGAGATCAGCACCACGATCCCGAACGCCGCCCAGAACCGGCCGCGCGTCAGCCTCCACGATCGCGCGATCGCGCCACCGATCGTGGCCCTCTCGAGCACGATGGCCGACGGGACGAGGAGGAGCTTGGTCGTGAGCCAGAGATACCCGGGGATCGCCGCGAGCACCAGGAGCACGGTCGCGGCGATGGCGGCGGGCGGCGCGACGACGCCGATGAGGAAGATGCCGACAGCGACGACGGCGATGAGGGCGACGCCTGCCGCGAGGAGGAGGAACGAGTACCCGATGAGCCGCCATGCGACGGGTGTGAAGCTCCGCCGCAGCTCGCGCAGCGTCGGCTCCTCCGCCACCGCCGCGTGCGCGACCTCGCGTACGACGACCCCCTGAACGATCGCGCTGAGCGCCCCGACCGCGAGGCCGAGGACGACGGCCGCCGCGATCGTGATCCCCGTCGATCCTGCGAGGACCGACTGGAAGTCGTCCGTCCCCGGGCGCAGCGTCTCCAGGCGGGAGAAGGCCGCCCACGCGACACCGCCGACCGCGAGGATGAGGACGAGGTAGGCGAGCAGCTGGACCCCGAGCGCGAATCCCAGCAGCACGCGCGGGTTCTGCCGCAGCGCCGAGAACGAGCGGCCGAGCATCGTGCCGAACGAGAGAGGGTGGAGCGGGATGATCCCGGGGCGGGATGCCGGCGTCCAGGCCGGATACGTCACTGTTCCTCCGTCGCGATGGGTGCGGTGCCCCTATCGTGTCACACGCCCGTGAAGCGCTCGGCTCGTCCCCAGTCACGGTCCATTACTCTGTGGAGAGCGCCTTCAGGGACGACGCGCCGACGGGCGCAATCCCCGGGGCACAAGCAAAGGACCGACCCGCCCCCATGACTTCACGCATCCTGGTTGTCGACGACGACACCGCGCTCGCCGAGATGATCGGCATCGTGCTGCGCACCGAGGGATTCGACACGGTGTTCTGCGCGGACGGCGCGAAGGCGGTCGACGTGTGGCGCGCCGAGCGCCCCGACCTCATCCTCCTCGACCTCATGCTCCCCGGACTGGACGGCATCGAGGTCTGCACACGCGTGCGGGCGGAATCGGGTGTGCCGATCATCATGCTGACGGCGCGCACAGACACGGCCGACGTCGTCAAGGGGCTCGAGTCCGGTGCGGACGACTACATCGTCAAGCCCTTCAACCCGAAGGAGCTCGTCGCGCGCATCCGCACGCGGCTGCGCCCCGCCGCCCAGCCGACGGGCGATGCCCTGCGCATCGGCGACCTGACGGTCGACGTCGCGGCGCACGAGGTGCGCCGCGGAGACGCCGTCATCGCGCTCACGCCCCTCGAGTTCGAGCTGCTCGTGGCGCTCGCGTCCAAGCCGCAGCAGGTGTTCTCCCGCGAGATGCTCCTCGAGCAGGTGTGGGGCTACCACTACAAGGCCGACACGCGCCTCGTGAACGTCCACGTCCAGCGGCTTCGCGCGAAGGTCGAGGTCGACCCCGACAACCCGAAGATCGTCACGACGGTCCGCGGCGTCGGCTATCGCGCCGGCACCGTCGTCTGAGGGATGCCGTGGCAGAGGCTCGCACGGCGACCGCGGCGGTGCCCACGCCGCTGACGGGATGGCGCGACTGGCGCGCGTGGCCCGGCAACCTCGCCGCCGTGTGGCGCAGATCGCTGCGCTTCCGCACGATCGTGGTCACTCTCGCGCTGTCGGCGCTCGCCGTGACGGTCGCGTGCGCCCTCATGGCTCTGTTCATCCGCAACGACCTGTTCACGTCGCGCCTCAACCAGGTGCTGAGCATCTCGCGCAGCGCGACGGAGGCGGCCCAGGAGACGCTGGACGCGGCATCCTTCGACGGCGACGGCGCTCAGCTGCAGAACCTCATGAGCGCCGCATACGGGACGATCGCGCAGCAGTCGTCGAGCGGAATGATCGCGGCGTTCCGCATCGACAGGACGCCGTCGCCCATCGCGCCGCAGGACTTCGCATCGTTCCCCGACGAGTCGCTCATCACGGAGGGCATGCGCGACGCCGTGCAGAACGGCACAGCGAGCCAATGGTGGCAGTCGGTCGACCTCGGCCGCGCCGACGGCGGGCCCCGGCCCGGCATCGTCGTGGGGCAGCAGCTGGAGGTGCCGCAGGTCGGCCCGTACGAGCTGTACATCGTGTACGACCTCGACGGCCCGTCGCAGACCCTCGCGTTCGTGCAGGGCGTGCTGTGGATCGTCGGGGTGGGACTCGTGTTGCTGATCGGCGGCATCTCCTGGATCGTCCTGCGGTCCGTCACGACCCCGATCCGCAACGCCGCAGACACGAGCGCGCGGCTCGCGGCAGGCGAGCTCCAGGTGCGGCTGCCCGTCCGCGGCGAGGACGAGCTCGCGACGCTCGGGCGCTCGTTCAACGCGATGGCCGACAGTATCGAGTCGCAGATCAAGGAGCTCGCCGACCTCTCGCTCGTGCAGCAGCGGTTCGTCTCCGACGTGTCGCACGAGCTGCGCACGCCGCTCACGACGATCCGGCTCGCGGCCGACATGATCAACGACCAGCGCGACGAGTTCGACCCGACGACGGCGCGCGCGGCCGAGCTGCTGAACGCTCAGGTGCAGCGGTTCGAGACGCTCCTGACCGACCTGCTCGAGATCAGCCGGTACGACGCCGGGTCCGTCCAGCTCGAACGCGAGCCGACGAGCCTCGCGCACCTCGCGGAGGACGTCATCGAGTCGATGCACCAGCTCGCGCAGCAGCACGGGACGGAGGTCCGCCTCGTGGCGCCCGGGGGGTATTCCCCCGTCGACATGGATCCTCGGCGTGTGCGCCGAGTCGTGCGCAACCTCCTGGGCAACGCGATCGAGCACGGCGAGGGCAGGCCCGTCGTCGTCACGGTCGACAGCGATCAGCAGGCCGTCGCGCTGGGCGTGCGAGACTTCGGGCTCGGGATGAAGCCCGGCGACGTCGAGCGTGTGTTCGACCGGTTCTGGCGCGCCGATCCGTCGCGCACGCGGACGATCGGAGGGACCGGCCTCGGCCTGTCGATCGCCCTCGGAGACGCGCGCCTGCACGGCGGAGAGCTCGCGGTCTGGTCGGAAGTGGGGCGCGGCTCGAACTTCGTCCTCACGATCCCCCGGCACTCTGGCCGCCTCAAGGCGCCGTCGCCGGTCCGGGTCGACCCCGGCGAGGAGGACGGCGTCCAGGCGCTCGATCTGACCCAGCCGATCGACCTGCCGGTGCGCGGCGCGCAGACGGGAGGAGCGCAATGAGGCGGGGACGCGGCATCCTGTCGGCGCTCGCCGCCGTCGTGGCGGTCGTCGCGCTGGCGGGATGCGCGGGACTCGACACGTCGGGCCCCGTCAACATGGGGCACGCGGACGACGGACAGAACGCTCAGCTCCCCGACATCGCCTTCCGCCCCGACAGCCCGCAGACCGGAGCCACTCCCGACCAGATCGTGGCGGGATTCCTGCGCGCGGGGTCCGGCCCTTCGGGCGGCTGGAGTGTCGCGCAGGAGTTCCTCGCACCGGAGTTCCGCACGACATGGAAGCCCCAGGCGGGGGTGACGATCGACATCGCGGGCGATCGGCTGCCCGTCGTGCACGAGGACGGCAGCGTGACGGTGACGCTGACGCCCGTCGCGACCGTCGACGCCACCGGCGCGTACGAGCCGTCGGAGCTGGGGTCGACCGAGATCGCGTTCGCCCTCGAGCAGATCGACGGCGAGTGGCGCATCACGCAAGCGCCGGACGGGCTGGTCCTCGATCGGGACCAGTTCACGAACGTGTTCCGCCGCTACTCGCTCATGTACTTCGACCCGTCGTGGCAGTTCCTCGTGCCCGACGTGCGGTGGTTCACCTCGACCGGCGTCGCCAAGCAGATCGTGGACGCCCTCCTCGACGGCCGGCCCTCGCCGTGGCTCGCCGACTCCGTCGTGACGGCCTTCCCGGAGGGGACGACGCTCGCGGGGCGCTCGGTGCCCGCGCCCGATGGCGTCGCCCAGGTCGACCTGACCGCCGAGGCGCTGACGGCCGAAGGCGACGCGTTCGACCGCATGCAGACCCAGCTCGTCGAGAGCCTGCGCGGCGCAGGCGTCTCCGCCGTCCAGATGTACGTCGGGGCCGCGCAGCTCGATGCGACGCCGATCGAGACGCGGTCGACGCGCGTGGGCACGCTGCCGCTCGTGCGGACCGAGGGCGGCTTCGGCTTCCTCGCGGGGGACGAGCTCTCGCCCATCCCCGGGCTGTCGAAGGCGATCGAGGAGCTGCCCGTCGCCGCCGTCCAGGTCTCGCGCGATCAGGACTTCGCGGGCGTCCGGCTCGCGGACGGCACTGTCGTCCGCGTCGAGGCGGACGGATCCTCGCTTCCGCTCGACGCGCGCGCGGGCCTGGTGGATCCGACGGTCGATCCGCAGGGGTTCGTGTGGACCGTGCCGCGTGGCGCGCCCGGCGGCGTCGCGGCGTACGCGCGCGACGGCGTGCGCATCGCCGTCGCGGATGCCTGGCCCGGCGCCTCGCAGATCGCCGGCATCGCGGTCTCCCGAGACGGCACGCGCATCGCGGCGGTCGTCACGACAGGAGGTCGGACGGCGGTGTGGATCTCGGGCATCGTGCGCGACGCCGACGGCGTTCCCCAGCGGCTCGCGGGCGACTCCCTCACCCTCAGCTTCGCGCCGGGCGTGGGGGCGGGCATCGCGTGGATCGACGACGTGAGCCTGGGCATCCTGTCTCGCGACGGCGACTCGTCGGTCGTCGTCGAGCAGGCGGTCGGCGGTCAGGCCGTCGAGACGGCGGCGCCGGCGTCGGCGGCCTCGATCGCGGGGGGCACCGCCTCCTCGCCTGCGCGGCTGCGGACGGCCGACGGCGCGCTGCTCATCCAGCGCGGCACGAACTGGCAGCAGACCGCGTCGGGCATCGCGCTGCTCGCGACGCAGTAGCCGCTCCTCCCCAGCGCAGTCCCACCGGGGCGGGTCCACCGCGGGGGACGCACCTCCCACCGCGTCGCCCGAGCGCAGGCAGTCTGGCCGGCATGCGCGACTCCTCCTCCACCGTCGTCCGCCGCGCGCTCGCCGATGCGCTCGCGCTCGTCCTGCCCGTGGAGTGCGCGGGATGCGGCATCCCCGACGCCTCGCTGTGCGAGACGTGCGCAAGGGGGCTCGAGCCGCACGTGTCGCGCCGCGACCTCGGCGGAGGCCTCGCCGTATGGTCGGGGCTGTCGTTCGACGCCTCGCGGGCACGCGTCGTGCGCACCCTCAAGGAGGACGGGCGCACGGGCCTCGCAAGAGCCCTCGCGCCCGCGCTGCGGGCGGCCGTCGCAGAGGCGGTGCGGGGGGACGCCGCGCGCGCCGGAGCCTTGGCGCGCACCGACGCCGCGGCGCGCTCGTCCGCGGGAGTCGTCGTCGTGCCGGTGCCCACCTCGCGCGCGGCCTTCCGCCGTCGCGGGTTCCGCGTCGTCGACCTCGTCGCGCGCCGGGCCGGTCTGCGCGTCCGGCCCCTCCTGCGGATCGCGCGGGCGACCGTCGACCAGCGCGGCCTCGCGCGCGAAGCGCGGCGTCGCAACGTCGCGGGGTCGCTTCGAGCGCGGGATGCCGCGGGCCTGCGCGTGCTCGTCATCGACGACGTCGTGACGACGGGTGCGACTCTCGCCGAGGCGGCTCGAGCGCTGCGCGCCGCGGGGGCGGAGGTCGTGGGCGCCGCCGCCGTCGCCGCGACCCCTTCGTGGAGCGATCGGCGCGTCACATCGCACACCGGGTGATGAAACTCCCAGCCGTGGGCACTACGGTTGGGGGGACAAGGCGACTGAAGGTCCGCCCTTGACCGGGAGGACCGGAACAAGGAGGTCAGGGATGGAAACCAGCATCGTCGGCGTGGGAGTGAGCATCACGGATCGCTTCCGCTCGGTCGTCGAGGAGAAGTCCGCCCGGATCGCGAATCTCGCTCCGCGGGCACAGACCCTCGACGTCAAGGTCACGCATCGCGCGTACCACAACGGGCGAATGGAAGACGACACGGTCGAGCTCACGCTGACCGGCAAGGGCCCCATCATCCGCGCCGAGGCGACGGACGGCGACAAATTCGCCGCACTCGACATGGCGGTCGACAAGCTCGCCGAGCAGGTTCGACGTGCGAAGGACAAGCGCGTCGACGCCCGCAACCGGCCGCGCGGCGCCAAGCTCGACAAGGGCAACGGCGCCATCTCCGGGATCGACGTCCAGCCCGCATCCGTCGAGGTGCTCCGCGCCGTCGCGACGGGGGAGATCCCGATCGTGACGGGCAACGAGGAGGAAGAGGGCTACACGCCCGTCGTCATCCGCACGAAGCAGTTCGACCCCGAGTGGATGACCGTCGAGGAAGCCGTCGACCGCATGGAACTGGTCGGCCACGACTTCTTCCTGTTCATCGACGCGCGCAGCGACCACCCGAGCGTCGTGTACCGCCGCAAGGGCTGGGACTACGGCGTGATCTCGCTCACGACCCAGGCGGCTCCCATCGAGCTCGCCTCGTAGCGAGCCGCGAACGACAGAGGACGGATGCCGCGCGGCATCCGTCCTCCGTCGTTCCGGGCCCTGTGGCCCGAACCCCCTACGCCGCGAACAGCCACCCGAACAGGACGAAGGCCAGCGCGAGCGCGAGCACGATGTTGACGATCGTCGCGAGGAAGAACGCCAGGACGGGCCTCGCGCCGGCGCGCTTGACCGCCGCGACGCTGAACCCGAGCCCGATGCTGCTGAACCCGAAGATGAACGCCCACGTGCGCACGTTGTTGATCGTCGCGATGACGGGCTTGGTCGCATCCGCGTCGCCGACCGCCGCGATGTAGATCGTCGCGACGACCGAGGCGAGGATGAACCCGAGGACGAACTTCGGGAACCTGTGCCAGATGTCGCCGACCCGCGGACGCTCCGTGACACCGGCGTCGGGCACCTTGATCGTGAAGTACAGCGTCAGCAGCACCGCCACGATGCCGATGAGCGCGTTCTGCGTCGTCTTGACGATCGTCGCGATCTGCAGGGCCTCCTCGCCCGCGAGGGAGCCCGCAGCCGTCACGGCGGCGGTCGTGTCGATGTTGCCGCCGATCCACGCGCCCGTGACCGCCGGCGAGAGGCCGAGCAGTCCCGCGAGCCATGGCAGCAGGAAGATCGAGGGCAGCGCGAACAGCACGACGAGGCTCGCGACGTAGCCGAGCTGCTCGCGCTTGGCCTGCACGGCGCCGGCGGCGGCGATCGCGGCGCTCACGCCGCAGATCGACACCGCGCTCGACAGCAGCGCGCGCGTCTTCTCCTCGACGCCGAGCTTTCCCGCGACCCACCACGTGAAGAAGAAGACGCCCGAGATCAGCAGGATCGCCTGGATGATCGCCGGTCCGATGTTCTTCGCGATGACGCCGAGATCGACCGACGCACCGAGCAGCACGAGGCCGACCTTGATGAACAGCTCGGTGCGGAATCCCGCCGCGATCCGGTCGCGGACGCCGAACTGGTACAGCACGACGTTGCCGAGAAGGCCGAGCGCGATCGCGTAGACGGGGAACTCGAGCGCCGCGCCGATGCTCTCGAGCGGCGTGCCCGCCGTCCAGATCGGCACGTTCTTGGAGAGGAGCCACGTGAGCACGCCGACGACGAAGACGGCGACCAGGCCTGCTGTGGTCCACCCCCAGCCGGGCTTCGCGGTGGCCGCAGCGGCGTCCGGGATCTGGAGCTCGTCAGGTGTCACGCGGCGCGGCGCGGCCGGCGCCGTGTCCGTCGCCTCGGCGAGGTCGGATGCCGTGCCCGGCGTTTTGTTCTCGGCCATCAGGGGATCACGCTCCCCGGGACGATGCCGAAAAGCAGGACGAGGAACAGGCCGAGACCGACGAAGGTCGCGAGCCAGTCCTCGTCCCAGACGAACCACGGGCGCCGGTCCGGCGCCTTCGCGGGCTGTGCGTCTGCCATGAGACGACTCCTATCGAGAGGGGGGATGCTGTCGAGCAGACAGTGCTAGGACGCTAGCGATGCGCTCGAGAGCGCGACAGGGTCGCCCGTAACCGACGTTCAGGCGGCGTCACACATCGACACAGGCCGTCTCGCTCCGACGCGTGCGGCCCTCGGAATGCAGGCGACGGATGCCGCAGCCGGCCGGCGCGGCATCCGTCGCCCGTGGGGTCAGTCGAAGATGCCGTCGAGGATCGAGCCGATGACGAGGCCGCCGAGGATGCCGCCGAGCATGTTGCCGCCCTGCCCCTGGCCCTGGCCCGGCCCGCCCCAGCTGCCGGGACCGCCGGGCGGACGGGACGAGTCGATGTCGCGCTGCGCGAGCTGAAGGCCCTCGTTCGCGAGGAAGGCGACCCTGCGCGCGAGCGCGAGCGCGTGCTCGCGCTGCTCCTCGAGGATCGGCTGCGCGAGGGTCGACGCCCGCTGGCCGAGGAACGCGTCGAGGTCTGTGCGCGTGCGGTCGGCCTCGGCGACGCGGGTCCGGGCGTCGGCTCCGATCCAGCCGCGATGCCCCGCGATGACGTCCTTCACGATCGCGAGCTGACGATCGGCGTCGTCGATCGCGTTGCGCACCTGCTCGGGCGGGATGACGGGACGGGCCGCCCGCTCGCGCTCGGCCGCGATCGCGGAGTCCAGGGCCGTGTTCGCCTCGCGCAGGCGCGTCAGGTGCGCGAACGGATCGGTGTTGACGCCCGCCGCGGGCAGCGACCTGAGGGCTGCGTCGAGCGCGGCTGCCGCGGCGAGCACGGTCGGCGCCTGCGGCGCGGTGCGCACGGCGATGAGGTCGCCGCGGGAGTCGTCGATGATGGCGGCGAGCGTCGACTCGGCCCTGAGTGCCTCGATCTCGTAGTTCTCGACGGCGTCGACGAGCGCCTCGGCACGCCTGATCGACTCGATCGAGGCTTCGAGGGCGAGGTTGGCCTGCTCGCGCTGTCCGGCCTCGCGCCGGCGTTCGGCCACGGACGCGCTGTGCTCGGCGAACCCGATGAGCTGCTCGGCCTCCGAGGGGTTCGCGTCGACCTGCGCGAGCGCGTCCGCCGAGTAGCGGGCCGCGAGGCGGCCGATGGTCTCGCGGATGTGGGGGATCCGCGCGCGGAGGGCCGCGGCGTCCCTGCGCACACTGGCCAGGATCTCGGGAGCACGACGCGCACGTGCGATCGGCTCGGCGAGCGCTCCCGTGCGGTCGTCGAGGAGCTCGTCGGCCCACTCGCACAACTGCAGGATGCGCGCGTTGCGGGTGCGCAGCTCCTCGGCCGTGTCGGGGATCTCGTCGTGGTTGAGCTGGTTGAGGTGGAACGCCTCGCCGAGGTGGTGCGTGACCGCCGCGAGCGCGTCGCGCAGGTCCTTCGTGGGCTGGATGCCGAGCTCGGCCTCTGCGAAGGCGAGCTCGTCGGTCGTCGTGCGGATGCGCTCGTCGGCGGCGACCAGCGCGGACCTCGCGCGGCGCGCGAGATCGGCATCCTGCGCGTCGAGCTGCTCGCGCTCCTTCTTGCGAGTGCCCCAGAAACCTGCCATGCACTGATCCTAGGTTCCGACGGGCTTCGTCCAGCTGGGCGTTCGCCGACGACGCCCGCGCGTCGGCCCGGAGCTCGCCACCCGCCGAGTGTCGACGACATGCGGTGGCGGTGGTCGCGCATCCCGCGGGTCTGGACGGTCGCCGGTGGCGCCCCTATCGGGTGCGGCGCCCTGGGCCTCCCGTGTCGAGGCGCAGCTCGATGAGCCGGCCCGAGATGCGGGTGTCGGCGAGCCGCCCGAGCGTGTCCTGCGGGAGATCGGCGGGGAGCTCGACGAGCGAGAAGTCCGGACGGATCTGGATCGCGCCGAAGTCGCCACGGCTCAGCCCGCCCTCGTTCGCGAGGGCGCCGACGATCTGCCGCGGCTCGACGCGGTGGCGCTTCCCGACCGCGATGCGATACGTCGCGAACCGTCCGCCGCTCGGGCGTGCGCGCCGCTCCGGCCGGTCGCCGCGATCGTCGCGCCGGTCGCGGTCGAAGCGCGACGGCCGGTCGTCGCGCTCGAAGCGCTCGCCGCGCTCGCGCCGCGGGGGCTCGGGCTCGGGGTCGAGCAGGAGCGGCGAGTCGCCCTGCGCGACGACGGCGAGGGCAGCGGCGACGTCGACTTCGGGCACGTCGTGGTGGCGGACGTAATGGGCGACGATGTCGCGGAACCGCTCGATGCGGTCGCTGCTCTCCAGGGCCGCCGTGATGCGGTCGTCGAATCGCGAGAGGCGCGTGATGTTGACCTCGTCGACGCTCGGCAGCTGCATCTCGGTCAGCTCCTGCCTCGTCGCGCGCTCGATCGCGCGTACGAGCCCGCGCTCGCGGGGCGTGACGAAGCTGATCGCGTCGCCCGTGCGGCCTGCGCGGCCCGTGCGGCCGATGCGGTGCACGTACGACTCCGTGTCGGTCGGGATGTCGAAGTTCACGACGTGCGAGATGCGCTCGACGTCGAGGCCGCGGGCTGCGACATCCGTCGCCACGAGGATGTCGAGCTTGCCCGACTTGAGCTGGTTCACGGTGCGCTCGCGCTGCACCTGCGCGATGTCGCCGTTGATCGCGGCCGCCGAGTAGCCGCGGGCGCGGAGCTTCTCGGCGACCTCCTCCGTCGCGCTCTTCGTGCGGGCGAAGACGATCATCCCCTCGAAGTTCTCGACCTCGAGGATGCGGGTGAGGGCGTCGATCTTCTGCGGGAACGAGACGATCAGGTACCGCTGCGTGATCGTCGCCGAGGTCGTGGTCTTGGTCTTGACCGTGATCTCTTCCGGGTCGTGCAGGTACTGCTGCGACATCCGCCGGATCGCTGCCGGCATCGTCGCGGAGAACAGCGCGACCTGCTTCGTGTCGGGCGTGTCGGCGAGGATCGTCTCGACGTCCTCGGCGAAGCCCATCTTGAGCATCTCGTCCGCCTCGTCGAGCACGAGGTACCTGAGCTCGGAGAGGTCGAGCGTGCCCTTGTCGAGGTGGTCCATGATGCGGCCGGGGGTGCCGACGACGATGTGGACGCCGCGGCGCAGCGCCGACAGCTGCACGCCGTACCCCTGTCCGCCGTAGACGGGCAGGATGTGCACGCCGCGCACGTGCGACCCGTACTTCTCGAACGCCTCGCACACCTGCAGCGCGAGCTCGCGGGTGGGGGCCAGGACGAGCGCCTGCGGGCTCTTCTGCGAGACGTCGAGCCGGTCGAGGATCGGCAGCGCGAAGGCCGCCGTCTTTCCCGTCCCGGTCTGTGCGAGCCCGACGACGTCGCGGCCCGCGAGCAGCGTCGGGATCGTCGCGGCCTGGATCGCGGAGGGCGTCTCGTACCCGACGTCGTGCAGTGCCTTGAGCACCGCCTCGCCCAGTCCGAGATCGGCGAACGTCATCGCGGCGGGCTCTTCGGGAGCCTCGGCCTCGATCGGGGCGTCGGTGGAGGTCACGCTTCAGGTTAGTGCGCGCCGCCTGTGAGGCGACAGGATGCCGCGCCCCGCGGCATCCTGTCTCGTCTCGTCCCTGCGCCCACGGCGCGGGTTCCGCCCTTCACAGACGTCGCAGAATCGCGCGGTCCTCGCAGGGGTGGCGTCGATCCGTGCGGAGCGCGCCTGCGACTGCGAAGTCTGTGAGGGCCTTGCCGCACGATCCTCGGGCGGACGAGTGGGCGTCAGCGCCGCGAGAGGCTCGCGGAGACGAGGTCGCTCAGGTCGATGGGCTGCGTCGGGGGCAGGGTGAGGGCGGCGGGGTCGATCGGTGCGGGGCTCATGGTGCATCCTCTCTGGGGTTCATCTGTACATGTCCGGATGGTGCGGATCCGTTCCACGCGAGATCCCGGAACTCGGAGATCTCCCCGTCTTCGGATGGATTCCGGGTCGAGCCGCCGATTCCCGGCCGATCCACGCGATCGGGCGACGGACGTCTCACGCGATCGCCGTCCGGCGCGTGAGCTCAGGATGCCGCGGCGGCACGAGCCAGTTCGCCACCGCCATCACGAGCGGAAGGCCCACCGCGAGCCCCGCGAGCCACGGCCACGGCGTGTCTGCCATGCTCGCCGCCCCGACGTCGCGCTGGTCGAGGCCGAGCGTGATGCCCCACATGGGGATGACGCCCGCGATCGTGCCCATGACCGATCCGAGGCCGACGAGCACGAGCGCCTGCCACAGCGCGATCGACCGGCGCAGCAGCGGTGTCGCGCCGACGGCAGTGAGGGTCGCGTCGTCGGGGCGACGCTCGACGCGCGACAGGCCGAGCGCGATCGATCCCGCGGCGAGCACGAGCGCGCCGACCGCCCCGAGGATCAGCCACAGCCAGGGGTCGGGGGCCGGAGGGCCGCTCTCGAACTGCGACGAGATGCCGCCGCTGGTGCCGGGGATCGATGCGCGCAGGTCGAGCTCGTCGAGGGTCTCCTGCGCCGGCGGCTCGTCGTACGCGCCGATCACCGTCCTCACGGCCGTCGGCAGGCCGATGGCCTCCGCCGTCGCGGGCGAGACGATGAGCTCCCACGGGAGGGAGTGGGGTGTGGACACGCGCACGGCGGGCAACGTCAGCTCGCCGAGCGGGGCGGGGAGCGTGTCGTACAGACCCAGGAGGACGTCCGACCCGTCCCACTCGTGCAGGGTGACCGAGCCGTCCGAGAGCAGGGTTCCGGATGCCCACCGGTTGTCGAGCACGAGAGCGCCGCCGTCGCGGAAGACGCGCAGCGCGGACTCCGGCGGCGTCGTCCCGAGCACGGTGGCGAGCTCATCCTCGGCGATCGCCACGGGCGGACTCGAACCGAGGAGGCGCCCTGCCGCGGTCTGGCACGGGCCGACGGTGGCGGGATCATCGCAGTCGGCCATGCCGAAGCGCTCGGGGCGGAGAGTCGTGCGGAGCCGCTCGTCGGTCGGCCCGTCCCCGCGATACTCGTCGACCGAAGGCTCGCCCCGCACCACGGCGACCGCGTCGGGATCGGTCGCCTCGAGAGCGGCGATCGCCTCGCGCTCGGTCGCTTCCGAGAGCTCGTCGACGCCCCACACGTTCACGACGACGCTCCCCTCCGGCCCCTGCCACCAATGGGACCGTCCCGACGCCGCGCCCGAGATCGCGACGGCCGAGAGGGCGAAGGATGCCAGGAACACACAGGCGGCGATCGCGGCGAACGCGGGGACGATCCGAGCCGGGTTGGCCGCGGCATCCCTCACCGCGAGACGGGTCGCGAGCCCGAACCGCGACGCCCAGCGTGCGATGAGCGTGAGGAGCCAGTGCCCGGCGACGATCACGCCCACCTGGAACACGATGGGTCCGCCGACGATCGCCCAGGTGGCCAGGACGAAGGGAGGAGAGCCGTAGTCGGGATGCTCGCTCGCGCGCAGGCCGGCGAGGATCAGCCCGCCGGTCGCCGAAAGCCCCACCCCGATCGCGATGAGGAGCAGCCCCCACAGCGGCCGCTTCGTCCGAAGCGTCACGGGGCGGCGCGCGCCGCGCAGCGCCTGCAGCACGTCACCGCGGGTCGCGGCACGGGCGGGCAGCAGCGCAGCGACCGTGCCGACGGCGACGGCGAACGCCACGATGCCGGCCAGCCCCCACCAGGGCACGTAGAACCCCCAGAAGCTCGCGTTCCGGCCGTCGTCGAGGAGCATGAGCGCGGGCCACGCGGCCGCGACGCCGAGGGCCGCGCCCACGACGCCGCCCGCCAGTCCGAGCACGGTGCCCTGCAGCAGGACGAGCCGCATGAGCGACGCCCTGGGCGCGCCGACGCTGGAGGCCACAGCCAGCGCGTGCTGCTGTCGCCGTGTGCTCACCGAGAACGCGGCGCCGGCCAGAAGCACGACGAGGTAGCCGCTGAACCCCGCGACGAGGGCGGTCGCGGAGGCCAGCGCGAACGCCGTGCCGGGATCGACGTACCGCCCGTCCTCGCGCTCGAGCATGAGGTCCCGTGCGAACACGATCACGCCTTCGCGATTGAACTCCGTCAGCTCATCGGCCGTCGGCTGCCAGTCCGGCGTGAACCACGTGCGCGTCTCGCGGATCGCCTCGAGTGCGGCGGTTGCCGGGACGAAGACCGTCTGCTCGGCGTCGGTGCGCGACGCGTCCTTGAGAACGCCCGTGATGACGAAGGATGCCTGCGGGCTGGTCAGCTCGATCGTGTCTCCGACCTGCGCGTGCAGCCGTCGCAGGGCGCCGGGCGACGCCATGGCCTCGTTCTGTCCCTGCGGCCGTTCGCCCGACAGGAACTCGTAGCGTCCCTCCAGCGACGGGTCCCATGCCTCGCCCACGACGGCGTCGAGCCCGCCGATGCCGCCGGGTGTCTGTGCGACGACCCGCGCGGAGCCGACCTCGATGACGCGCGTCGCCGTGGGCAGCAGCGTCGAGGGATCGTCGAGAGGCGCGAGCACCTCGTTGACCGGCTCGCCGGTCTTCTGATCGCGGTCGATCTCCCACCACCACGGATCCTCTGCCGACTGCGTGAGCGACGGGTCGGGCCCGCTCACGGGCTCGAGCCTCGCGTCGGCCCGGCCGAGCTCGGCGTCGACCTCGTCCGCGAGGGTCGGCTGGTGGCTCTGGAATACCACGAGCCCGCCCGAGAGGAGCATCATCGGCACGGCGACGAGCGCCACGACGAGCAGGCTGGCCCCCCTCGATCGCCATGTGGCGCGCCGTGCGAGGCGCAGCTCGGCGCGCAGGCGCGGCCACCCGCCGCGCATCGGGGATGCGGCATCCGACGTCTCGTCGGATGGCGTCGTGCCGGTGGGCGCCTCCAGCACCTCCGTCACCGGTGGCCTCCCGCGAGGAGCGTCTCCGCGCCGTCGCGGCGCGTCTCGTCGACGATGCGGCCGTCGCGGAGGAACACGATGCGGTCGGCCCACGCCGCGTGCCGCGCTTCATGCGTCACGAGGATCGCGGCGGCTCCGGCATCCACCCGCGCCCGCAGCATCCGAAGCACCGTCTCGCCCGTCACGGAGTCGAGCGCGCCCGTGGGCTCGTCGGCGAGGATGAGGCGCCGGCCGCCGACGACGGCGCGCGCGATCGCGACGCGCTGCTGCTGACCGCCCGAGAGGTCGTCGGGGTACGAGTCGAGCTTGTCGGCGAGGCCGACGGCGGCGAGCGCGTCGAGGCCGGCGCGGCGCGCGACACGGGCCCGGAAGCCGTCGAGCTCGAGCGGCAGCATCACGTTCTCGATCGCCGTGAGGGTCGGGATGAGGTTGAAGTCCTGGAAGACGAAGCCGAGCGACCGTCTGCGCAGCTTCGCGAGGCCTGACGGCGACACGGTGGACAGGAAGGTCCCCTCGATGACGACCTCGCCCGTCGTGGGCGTGGCGAGGCCGCCCGCGATCGACAGAAGCGTCGACTTGCCCGAGCCCGACGCCCCCATGATCGCGACGAGCTCGCCGCGATCGACCTCGAGGTCGACGCCCGAGAGCGCCGAGACCGCCGTCGCGCCGTGACCGTACTGCTGCGTGACGCCGACCAGGCGCAGGACCGGTCCCTGATCGGGCGGCCCCGGCCGCTGAGGCTCTCGAAGGGCGGTCACTTCGACGCCTCGACAGGCTCGACGAGCGGAGAGACGGATGCCGCAGCCGGCCGCCCGCGCTTGGGCCGCTCGGTCGACAGCTCGAGCGCCATCGCGCGCTGCGGATGCAGCGCGAGCCGTTGCTCCGTGTGGTCGAGCCAGCGGACCTCGGCCTCCGCCGCGAAGATCATCGAGTCGACGACGAGCGACCAGGCGAGCTCTTCGGGTCCGTCGGGGTTGGCCCCCGCGTACTTGGCGCGGTGCAGCGCCTGCAGCTGTGCGAGGGAGGCCCGCCGCTGCGTCTGGATGACCTCCGCGACCTCGACGCCGGGGAGGGTCGCGGCGACGGCGAGCTTGATCGCGAGCTCGTCGCGCGTCGCCAGCCCTCGTTCGACGGGAGACGCGAGCCACGAGCGCACCTCGTCGCGTCCGGCGTCCGTGATCTCCCAGTACACATGGCCCTGCTCGTCGACATCGCCCTTGCCGACGAGTCCGTCGCGTTCGAGCCGGTCGAGGGTGTTGTAGATCTGGCCCACGTTGAGAGGCCAGGTGGAGCCCGTGCGGCGATCGAACTCGGATCTGAGCTGGTAGCCGTAGCAGGGCCCCTGATCGAGGATGGCCAGCAGGCTCTGGCGTACCGACATCCGCCGCTCCTTCGTCGTCGACCCGGCGATGATACCGGGTATCTAGTTTCCGAGTATATACATACCCAGTATCGAGTCAAGGCTGCTGCATCCCGGCGCGCCACGCGAAGGACCAGTCGCGAGTCCACGTGATCTCGCCGAGTCCATGCCTCTCAGCCACACGACCGGCATGGATTGGGCACGGATGCATGGATTCGCGGGACCGGCGGGGATGCCGCGGCCCACGCCCCGCGAGGGGCGCAGGGCGAGGCAACCCGTTCAGAAGCGCAGAGCCTCGATGACCTTCGCCCGCACCGCGACGAGAGCGGGGATGAACCCCGCGAGCGCGCCGATCGCGACGGCGGCCACGAGCCCCGTGATCGCGGCGCGCATGGGGAACGGCGGGATGTCCTGCAGGCCCTGGAACATCTGCAGCACGAACGGCGCGCGCAGCACGGCGATGGCGATCGCGATGCCGATGACGCCTGCGACGGCGGTCGCCACGACGCTCTCGAGCAGCACCGACGAGAAGATGCGCCCGCCGGTCGCTCCGAAGCTGCGGCGGACGCCGATCTCTCGGATGCGCTGACGCATCGCGACCAGCTGGATGTTGACGAGGCCCAGCCCGCCGAGCAGGAGCACGAGGCCCGCGATCGAGCCTGTGATGAGCTCGAAGATCATCGAGCCGGCCTGCGCCTCGGGGCGTGAGCCCCAGTCGCTGCGGTTGACGTGGACCTCGGCGTTCTCGAGCCCCGCGCGCAGGTCCATCGCGAGGACGGGACCGATGTCTGCCGCCATCTCGCCCGGCACCCAGATCTCCCATGACACGAACAGGTCTGCGGGCAGGGCGTCGACGCGTGACGTGTAGCTGTCGTAGAGCATCGTGATGCGCTTCTCCTGATCGCCGTCGTACTGGCGGGGCGTGACCCCGACGACGGGGTAGGTGCCCGCGAGCTCGCCTCCCAGGCGGAGCGTGAAGCCGTCGAGGTCGGGCCGGCCGTAGACGTCCCACAGCGGCTCAGTGATGACCACGGGAGCCGCGAGCAGCTGCTCGTCGCCGTCGCGCAGCCATCTGCCCTCGACGAGGGGAGTGCGATGGATGACGGGATACGCCGGGTCGATGAGCCGTGTCATGGCGGGCTGCACCTGGTCCGGCGTCTGCAGCTGCACCGTGAGCTGATCGACGATCCGCGTCGAATGCGAGAACTCGAACCGCTCCGAGACGCGCTGCACGCGATCGTCGAACGCCTCCCAGTCCAGCATCGACCCGTCCGTGCTGTTGGCCGACACCATGAGCGTCGCGACGCGGCCGCCCGATCGGTCGGACTGCTCGGCCTGGAACTGGCGCTGGAACTCGCCGAGCGCGACGACGGCCGTCAGCGCCGCCACCGAGACGGCGATGCCGATGAGGCTCAGGAGCACACGGAGCTTGTGGTGGCGCAGCTCGGCCCAGGCGTCGCTGAGCGCGCCGACGATGCCGCTCACGGTGCCGCCGCCGCGGCATCCGGACCGGCGTTCGCAGCGGCCGCACCCACTCTCGTGCCCGGCGCGGCCGTCTGCTCGGCGCCGGCCAGCGCCGCGCGGGCCTCGGCGCCCCAGACGCCCGCGGGCGCCTCGGCGATGGACCCGAGCGCCGTCTCGCGGAACGCGAGATCGAGCTCGACGGGGGAGAGGATGCCGGCCTCGAGACGGTAGTGGCGGCGGGCGCGCGCCGCGACGTGCACGTCGTGGGTGATCGTCACGAGCGCGGCATCCACCTCCGACGCGATCTCGTCGAGCAGGGTCATGACGGCGCCGCCCGTCTCGACGTCGAGCGCTCCCGTCGGCTCGTCCGCGAGGATCAGCGCAGGGCGGCGGACGAGCGCACGGGCGATCGCGACGCGCTGCTGCTCGCCTCCCGAGAGCTGCTCGGGCGGCGACTCGAGCCGATGCGACAGCCCGACGCGGTCGAGCATCTCGGCGGCGACCCTGTGACGCGACCAGAACGCGCGCCCTGACGCGTAGCTGAGCGGCATCGCGACGTTCTCGAGCGCCGATCGGCCCGCGAGAAGGTTGAACTGCTGGAAGACGAAGCCCACGTTGCGTCCGCGGAGACGGTCGAGCCGGGACTGGCCCATCCGGCCCACGGGCCGCTCGCGGAACGAGACGGAGCCGCTCGAGGGGCGGTCGAGCATTCCGAGGATGTTGAGGAGCGTCGACTTCCCCGAGCCGCTGCGCCCGACGATCGACACGTGGTCGCCCGCCGCGACGTCGAGGTCGACGCCGCGCAGGATGTCGAGCCGCGTATCGTCGGGGAGCAGGACGTGCTTCGTGACGCCCTCGAGGAGGACGAGGCTCACCAGCTCCACCCCTGAGGCTCGCAGTACTGGCCGCCCATCCCGTCGTCGTAGCAGACGGGCTCGTTCGCCGCGGCAAGTCCTGGGACGAACTGACGGATCTGCTCGCCCTCCTCGAGGCCCTCCGTGACCTGGACGACGGTGCCGTCGCTCACGCCGAGCGCGATGGTGCGCTCCACCGGCTCGGCGCCGTCGCCCGCGTCGACCCAGACGATGCCCGACTCCGCTCCGCCCTTGACGGCGGTCGTCGGCACGACGAGTGCGTCGGAGACCGTTCCGATGTTGATGTCGAGCTGTGCCTGCAGTCCCGCGAAGACGACCTGCTCGGCCGGTACCGCGCAGCGGACGCTCGTCGTGCCGTCGTCGGCGACCTGCACCTTCAGTCCTGTGCACGTGAACGGCGCGGGTCCGCCCTGGATCGAGACGGATGCCTCGGACGGCGCGTTGAGCAGCCGGTAGAGCTGCACCGGCTCGACGGTGCTGAGGACGTGGAAGCGTGCGGGCGTGAGCTTCACGAGCTCGGCGCCCACCGCCGTCGCCTGGCCCTTGACGACCGCGAGCTCCGACACGTCGCCCGCCTCGGGAGCCACGACGTCGAACTTCTTGACGGGATACGTCTGCGTGATCGTGAAGAGCGCCTGACCGGCCGCGACCGACTGCCCCTCGCCGACGTGCACCGCCGTCACGGTGCCGTCGATCTCTGAGCGGATCGGGAACGACTCATCCCGTGCGATCGTGCCGGTGAGGCTCAGCGCGTTGACGACCTCGCCGCGCTCGACGGCGACGACGGTGTCGGCGATCCGTGCGGTGGGCTCGAGAGCCGCCTCCGGGGGGTCGGCGAAGAACGCGATCTTCACGAGGGCTGCGGCGATCGCGCCGAAGACGAGGACCATGAGGATCGGGAAGATCCATCGGCGCCAGACGACCATGACATCCTCTCCGGCGCACGCTGCGCCTGCCGTTGGGGGCATCATGCATACCCCGTATGTAATTGCCGAGCGTACCGATCGGCGCCGCTGCGCGCCGTTGTCCACAGCCCGTTCCTAGGTCACGGGCGGATAACATGGGTAGGTATGCCTGTGACCCGGCGCGTCCGCGCACGGCCGGGCGGCACCGACGCCGAGGGCGTCGCACCCGACAGATGGAGACACTCCGTGGCCAACCCGATCGAGAAACTGCTTCGCGCCGGCGAAGGACGCATCCTCCGGCGCCTCCAGCAGGTCGTGAAGGCCGTCGGCGCCCTCGAAGAGGACTACGCCCAGCTCACCGACGACGAGCTGCGCAACGAGACGGCCGAGCTCCGCGAGCGGTACGAGAAGGGCGAGACCCTCGACCAGCTCATGCCCGAGGCGTTCGCCGCCGTCCGCGAGGCGGCCAAGCGCACGCTCGGTCAGCGCCACTACGACGTGCAGATCATGGGTGGCGCGGCCCTGCACCTCGGCAACATCGCCGAGATGAAGACCGGTGAGGGCAAGACGCTCGTCGCGACCCTTCCCGCGTACCTCAACGCGATCGCGGGCAAGGGCGTCCACGTCATCACGGTCAACGACTTCCTCGCGAGCTACCAGGCCGACCTCATGGGCCGCATCTTCCGCGCCCTCGGCATGACGACCGGCACGATCGTCGCCGGTCAGACCCCCGACATCCGCCGCGAGCAGTACAACGCCGACATCACGTACGGAACCAACAACGAGTTCGGCTTCGACTACCTGCGCGACAACATGGCCTGGCGCAAGGAGGACCTCGTCCAGCGCGGCCACTTCTACGCGATCGTCGACGAGGTCGACTCGATCCTCATCGACGAGGCCCGCACGCCCCTCATCATCTCGGGCCCGTCGTCGGGCGAGGCCAACCGCTGGTTCATGGAGTTCGCCAAGATCGCCAAGACCCTCGAGCCCGGCGTCGACTACGAGGTCGACGAGAAGAAGCGCACGATCGGCGTGCTCGAGCCGGGCATCGAGAAGGTCGAGGACTACCTCGGCATCGACAACCTGTACGAGTCGGCGAACACGCCGCTCATCTCGTTCCTCAACAACTCGATCAAGGCGCTGGCGCTGTTCAAGCGCGACACCGACTACGTCGTCATGAACGACGAGGTCATGATCGTCGACGAGCACACGGGCCGCATCCTCGTCGGTCGCCGCTACAACGAGGGCATCCACCAGGCGATCGAGGCGAAGGAGAACGTTCCGGTCAAGGCCGAGAACCAGACCCTCGCGACCGTCACGCTGCAGAACTACTTCCGCCTGTACGAGAAGCTCTCGGGCATGACCGGAACGGCCGAGACCGAGGCCGCCGAGTTCATGTCGACGTACCAGCTCGGCGTCGTCCCGATCCCGACGAACAAGCCCATGATCCGCAAGGACCAGGCCGACCTCGTCTACAAGAACGAGCAGGCGAAGTTCGCGCAGGTCGTCGAGGACATCGCGCAGCGCCACGCGGCGGGCCAGCCCGTGCTCGTCGGCACGGTGAGCGTCGAGAAGAGCGAGTACCTGTCGCGCCTGCTGGCCAAGAAGGGCATCAAGCACGAGGTCCTCAACGCGAAGAACCACGCGCGCGAGGCAGAGATCGTCGCCCGCGCGGGGCGCCTGGGCGCAGTCACCGTCGCGACCAACATGGCGGGCCGCGGAACCGACATCATGCTCGGCGGCAACTCCGAGTTCCTCGCCGTGCAGGAGATGAAGGCGAAGGGACTCGATCCCGTCGAGACGCCCGACGACTACGAGGCGGAATGGGATGCCGTGTACCAGGCGACCCGTGACGTCGTCGCGCAGGAGGCGGCCAAGGTCGTCGAGGCGGGCGGCCTGTATGTGCTCGGCACGGAGCGGCACGAGTCGCGCCGCATCGACAACCAGCTCCGCGGACGGTCCGGCCGTCAGGGCGACCCCGGCGAGAGCCGCTTCTACCTGTCCCTGACAGACGACCTCATGCGACTGTTCCAGTCGGGTGCGGCCGAGGCGATCCTCGCCCGAACGAACTTCCCCGACGATGTCGCGATCGAGTCGAACATGGTCTCGCGCGCGATCAAGAGCGCGCAGTCGCAGGTCGAGGCGCGCAACGCCGAGATCCGCAAGAACGTGCTCAAGTACGACGACGTGCTCAACCGACAGCGCGAGGCGATCTACTCCGACCGCCGCCACATCCTGCAGGGCGACGACATCGCCGACCGCGTGCAGCACTTCATCGAGGACGCCATCAAGGCCGTCATCGACGACCACACGGGCTCGGGGCACACCGAGAGCTGGGACTTCGACGCGCTCTGGACCGAGCTCAAGACGCTCTACCCCGTGAGCGTCACGATCGACGAGGTCGTCGCGGAGGCGGGGACCAAGGGACGCATCACGTCGGAGGGCCTCACTCGCGAGATCCTCTCGGACGCGCAGATCGCCTACGCCAAGCGCCAGGAGACCCTCGGCGAGGCCGCGACCCGCGAGCTCGAGCGGCGCGTCGTGCTGCAGGTGCTCGACCGTCGCTGGCGGGACCACCTCTACGAGATGGACTACCTCAAGGACGGCATCGGCCTGCGGGCCATGGCCCAGCGCGACCCGCTCATCGAGTATCAGCGCGAGGGCTACACGATGTTCCAGGCGATGATGGGGCAGATCAAGGAGGAGTCGGTCGGCTACCTCTACAACCTCGAGGTCGAGGTGCGCCGCGCGGAGACCGGCGACACCGCCCAGGTCGAGGCGAAGGGCCTTGCGGCACCCGCCGTCGAGCAGCAGCGACTGCAGTACTCGGCCGCCAACGACGCGGGCGAGGTCGAGGTGCGCAACGACCGCGGCCAGGTGCAGCGCGCCGCGACGGACAAGCTCCGCCAGGCCGCAGCCGCAGCGGCAGCGGCGGCGCCGTCCGCAGGACAGCCGCAGCAGGAGGCCGCTCGCGGCGCATTCGGTCAGCGCACCGAGGCGCCCGCCCAGGCGGGCCAGGCGGCCCCGCAGAACCGCGCGCAGCGCCGGGCGGCAGACAAGCGCAAGTAGGGCCACCGGGGGTCGATTGGCACTTTCGACCCCCCGGTATCCTGATCCGATGAGTCCCCTCCGCATCCTCGACCAGTCGAGCAAGCTCAAGAACGTCCTGTACGAGATCCGCGGACAGGCGCTCGTCGAGGCCGACAGGCTCGAGGCCGAGGGCCATACGATCCTCAAGCTCAACACCGGCAACCCGGCGTCCTTCGGGTTCGAGGCGCCGTTCCAGATCGTCCGCGACATGATCGAGGCGATGCCCCACGCGCACGGGTACAGCGAGAGCCGCGGCATCCCGTCGGCGCGTCGCGCCGTCGTGTACCGCTACGAGGAGGACCCGACCTTCCCACGGTTCACGCCCGACGACGTCTTCCTCGGCAACGGTGTCTCCGAGCTCATCACGATGGTCATGCAGGCGCTGCTCGACGAGGGCGACGAGGTGCTCATCCCCGCTCCGGACTATCCGCTGTGGACGGCGATGACGAGCCTCGGGGGCGGCACCCCTGTGCACTACCGCTGCGACAGCGAGAACGGCTGGCAGCCCGACCTCGAGGACATCCGTGCGAAGGTCACTCCGCGCACGAAGGCGATCGTCGTCATCAACCCCAACAACCCGACGGGCGCCGTCTACACGCGCGAGATCCTCGAGGGGATCGCCGACATCGCGCGCGAGAACTCGCTGCTGCTGCTGTCCGACGAGATCTACGACCGCATCCTGTTCGACGACGCGCAGCACATCCCGATGGCCTCCGTCGCCCCCGACCTGCTGTGCCTCACGTTCAACGGACTCTCCAAGACGTACCGCGTCGCAGGGTACCGGTCGGGCTGGCTGGTCGTGACGGGCCCGAAGGATCACGCGAAAGGCTTCCTCGAAGGGGTCAATCTGCTCGCGTCCACGCGACTGTGCCCCAACGTGCCTGCGCAGCACGCCGTGCAGGCGGCGCTGTCGGGGGTGCAGTCGATCGACGCCCTCATCGCGCCGTCGGGCAGGCTGCACGAGCAGCGGGATGCCGCGTGGGAGGCGCTCGAGCGCATCCCCGGGGTCTCGTGCCACCGGCCGCAGGGCGCGCTGTACGCGTTCCCGCGCTTCGATCCCGAGGTGCACGAGATCAGGGACGACCAGAAGCTCGTGCTCGACTTCCTCCTCGCCGAGAAGGTGCTGCTCGTCCCGGGGACGGGCTTCAACTGGCCGACGCCCGACCATGTGCGCATCGTGACGCTCCCCGAGGCGCGCGTGCTCACCGAGGCGATCGAACGCCTGGGCAACTTCCTCTCGTCGTACCGGCAGTGACGCGTCGACGGATGCCGCGGCATCCGTCAAGCCCCCTCCGTCGACCTGCGAGCGCGCGTACCGTGCTGCGCATGGGCATCGAACTCAACGAACCGGCGCTGCGGCAGGCGCGCTCCCTCGTGCGCGACGGCAAGGTCGTGCGCGACGACCGGGATGCGTGGTCCGAGGCCGCGCCGACGGCTGACGAGGAGAACGCGTTCATCGAGCGGGATGGATGGACGGCCTACTCCCACTGGCACCTCGGGAAGGACCCCGACGAGGATCCGCGGACGAAGCAGGCCTACTCGTTCCCGTACGGCGACTTCCGTCGAGTGCACCGTGCGGGAGTCATCTCGGGCGAGAGCCGCGCGGGCCAGTACGACCACCTCGAGATACGGGATGCGCTGAGGGCTCTGCTCGAGCTCATCGACGCGGACTCGTCGTGACACGAGGGACCGAGCCGGCCACGCCGTTGTGACCGAGCCCGGAGTCGGGGTTCCTAGAGGAGGGCGAGGGAGGTCGCGCGCCAGCGGCCGTCCATGCCTTCGAGCCGCATCGCCACGGCGCGGGTGCGGGCCGGCCCCCTCACGATGACGACGGCCTCGACGACGCCGTCGGCGGGCGACGACTGCCGCACCGACATGATCGTGTGCACCGGCCGCGTGGCGGGGACGCCACGCGCGCTGCGCGCGCGGGCCGCGAGGTTCGCCCGCACCACGAGCTTGCGATACGCGTCCTCCGTGAGCCAGCGGGTGAGCTGGTCGACGTCGCGAACCCCGGCGAACACCTCGAGCACGCCTCGGGTGAGGTTGCCGAGGAGCGGCTCGGGGTCCGGAAGGGCTTGCGAGGGCGTCCGCTGCGGCGCGAAGAAGCTCGAGAGCTCCATCGCGTCGGCGGACGGATTCATGCGGGCCGTGCCCGCAGGCGGCATTGCCATGGGTGCCTATCTCGACAGGGGGGATGTCTTGCCGGACAGTAGAACACATCGTCAACTCATAGCGAAATCCCAGCAAAGCGCTCTGTGGATAATCCTCCGGCGATGTCGTCGCGCTGCCCTAATCTCGCGGAGTGCGCTGGGATCGCTTGTTCGACGACCTCGAGGATCAACTCGCCTCCGAGTGGGAGGCGGAGCGCGCCGCGCTCGACACCGAGGCCGAGCGGCTGAGGCTGTCGCGCGTCGCCCTCCGTGAGTGGCTCGAGGCGATCGCAGGCCAGGCAGGGGGCGCGACGCCCTCCATCGAGCTCGTCGACGGCACGGTCCTGTCGGGGCACGTGGAGGGCGTCGGCGCCGACTGGATCGCGCTCGAGCCGTCGGGGTCGCGCCCGGCGACGCTCCTCGTGCCGCTGTCCTCGATCGCGTCCATCGGCATGGCCCACGCCGACGTGCTCCGCAGTGCGCGGCCCGCTGCGACCGCCCGCTCCCCGCTCGCCGACCGGCTGACCCTCGGATACGTTCTGCGCGACCTCGTCAGGCGGCGGGCGGGCGTCGCCCTGCAGCTCGCCACCGGTCGGCTCCTGACGGGGACGATCGATCGGGCGGGAGCGGATCACCTCGACCTCGCTCTGCACGACCCCGGTGCCCCCCGGCGCGCATCGGAGGTGACGGGGCACCGCCTCGTGGCCTTCTCGGCGATCGCGTTCGTCCGCGTCGAGCATCCGACGGCGCTGGTCTGATCGGGCGTGCGGGCCCGGCATGCGCGTTCCACGGCGTGATGCGGCAGGAGAGCGAGATCCGGGATGCCGGGCGACTCCCGCTGCGCGGCATCCGCTCACCGTGTCGGCGGCACGGCATCGCGTCGCCGGCCCGCCGGGGTCGCGACGGGTCAGTCCGCGTGCTTGACGATGCCCGTGCCCCACAGCTCGGGGAAGCTCGCCTCGCTCGTCTGGCGCCAGAGCGCCATGCGGCGCTCGAGCTCGATCTGTGCCGACAGGTACTCGGCGACGCTCTGCTCCTCGATCCGCAGCCGCGCGGGGGAGCCGACGCGAGCGCCGCGCAGCTGCGCGCGGGCGACGAGGTCGGCCACTTCGTCGACGCTGACGCCCAGCACCTCCGCCACCTGGGCGGGCGCGAGGAGGCGCACGGCGGACACCTGGGACTCGAGCATGTCCCCCATTATGGCGACACGACCTCCTTGCGCGCAGGGGCGTCTGCGCGCTGTGGATAAACGCGGAGCCCCTCGCGAGGTCTGGTTCACGATGGGTGGATGACCGCTCTCGATGCCGCCCGCCCTCGTCCCCGCGCGCCCTGGGGCGACGCGCGCTTCTTCCTCGGCGTCGTCCTCATCGCAGCCTCCGTCGCGGGAGTGTGGTTCGTCGTGGCGGCCGCGAGGCAGACGGCGCCCGTCTTCGCCGCCGTCCGCACGATCGCACCGGGCGAGGCGCTCTCGGATGCCGACCTCACGGTCGTGGACGTGGCCCTCGGCCAGGTGGGCGACGCGTATCTCGCGCCAGGGGCGCTCGACTCCGGCCTCGTCGCGACGCGCACGATCGCGGCGGGCGAGCTCGTTCCTGCGAGCGCCGTCGGCGATGCCGAGGCGGTCAGGACGACGAGCGTCGTCGTGCGCAGCGCCGTCGACGTGCCTGCGTCGGTCGACTCCGGCACCGTCGTCGAGGTGTGGGCGGCGCCGCTGCTCGAGCATGGGGAGCACGACGCGCCGCGCATCCTCGTCGCGGACGCGACCGTCGTCTCGGTGACGCGCGACGACTCGATGATCGGCGGGGGAGCGGCGGCGCTCGAGCTTGTCATCCCGCGGACCGACGTCGCCGCGACGCTCGCCGCGATCGCGGGCGACGCGGCCCTCTCGGTCGTGCCGACGACGGGCGGCACGAGGTGAGGGTCGTCGTCGCGGTCGACGGACCGCGCGGGCAGGCGCTCGGCGCCGCGCTCGAACGCGACGGAGTCGAGGTGATCGCGGTCGTCGAGTCCGCCGCGCCCGCGTCGTTCGCGGGCGACCGGATGCCGCACGCCGGCGACGACCTCGCCGCAGCGCTCGACGGCGCCGACGCCGTCGTGCTGCAGGCCGACCGCGCGACGCTCACGGCAGCGCTCGTCGCCGTGTGCGACCGCCGCGGCGTGCGCATCGTGCCGCTGTGCGACACGGAGACCGACCGGCGTCTCGCGGCGGGCTTCGGACTCGGCGACCCGC
Organism: Microbacterium ulmi; assembly: GCF_011759705.1. Lineage (GTDB taxonomy): Bacteria > Actinomycetota > Actinomycetes > Actinomycetales > Microbacteriaceae > Microbacterium > Microbacterium ulmi. The sequence goes on from NZ_JAAOZF010000001.1 coordinate 2,422,337, forward strand.
TGCCGCTCGAGATCGAGCCCTGGCGGCTCGCCGATGCGCTGCACGGAGGGCTGCGACTCGAGGGGACGACATCCGCGGACGCCGTCGGCGAGGCGCGGACGTCGCCGCGGACCATCGTCGTGTGGGGTCCCGCGGGAGCCCCCGGACGCTCGACGCTCGCGATCGAGCTGGCCGCGGAGCTCGCGCGGGGCGGGCGTCGTGTCGCGCTCGTCGACGCCGACGCGCACGCCCCTTCGATCGCGCTGCAGCTCGGACTCGCCGACGAGGGTCCCGGCTTCGCCGCCGCGTGCCGCCAGGCGGAGCGGGGCGGTCTCGACGCCCACGAGCTCGCCCGCATCAGCGCGCCGCTGGGCCGCACGGGAGTCGACGTGCTGACGGGCATCAACAGGCCGTCGCGGTGGCCCGAGCTTGGCGACGCGCGCGTGACGGCCGCGCTCGGAGCGTGCCGCGACTGGGCCGACTATACGGTGGTCGACGTCGCGGCCTCGCTCGAACGCGACGAGGAGATCGTGAGCGACCTGGAAGGCCCCCGGCGCAACGCCGCGACGCTCGCGGCGCTGAAGGCGGCCGATCTCGTCGTCGCGGTCGCCGCCGCCGATCCCGTCGGGATCTCTCGTTTCCTGCGTGCGCATGCCGAGCTGCGCGCCGTCATCGGCGTGACGCCCGTCGTGGTCGTCGCCAACCGCCTCCGCCCCGGCGCTCTCGGCATCGATGCGCGCGGCCAGGTGCGTCGCACGCTCGATCGCTTCGCCGGCATCCGCGATGTGTGGTTCGTCCCCTCCGATGCGCGATCGACGGATGCCGCGCTGCTCGCCGCGCGCCCCGTCGCCGAGATCGCGCCGAAGTCGCCCCTGACCCTCGCGGTGCGGCGTCTCGTGGGCGAGGCGATCGCTCACGCTCCCGAGCGGTCGGCGCCGGGGCGCGGCATCCGTCGCCCCTCGCGCGGCGAGCGCGACGCGGCCTGAGGGCCGAGGCGGCCTGACCGCGACGTCGGGTCGGCGCCGCCGGAACGCGAGGCGGCCTGACGGTGCGGCGTGAACGCGACGCGGCCTGACCGCGCGGCGGCCTGACCGCGACGTCGGGTCGGCGCCGCCGGCACGTTCGCGGCACCGACTCTCCCCGCCCCTAGGCTGGACGGGTGTCGACCCTCAGCGATCTCGTCTATGCCCAGGGGCGCTCCAGCGCCGCAGACGTGGAGTGGCTCCACCGGCTCGCGGGCGACGGGCAGCTGCTCGCCGACCTCGCCTTCGCAGACATCGTGATCTGGGTGCCGACGTCGGACGACTCGTTCATCGCCGTCGCGCACACGCGGCCCGGCGGGGCGGCGACGCTCTTCTATCGCGACATCGTCGGCGACCGCGTGCGACCGCAGTGGCGAACGCAGGTGAGGGACGCCTTCCAGACGGGAGGCATCGTCGACTCGGCATCCCCCGACTGGTTCGAGGAGACGCCAACGCGCGTGCGCGCGGTCCCCATCGTGCGCCACGGGAAGGGGGAGGGGCCGCGCCGCATCGGCGTGCTCACGCGGCACACGAATCTCGGCGACGCACGCACGCCGTCACGCCAGCAGATCACGTTCAACGACTGCGCCGACGAGCTGTTCGGCATGGTCGCATCGGGCGAGTTCCCCGATCTCACCGCCCCCACGTCGCCGCGCCGCGGCGCGCCGCGCGCATCCGACGGGCTCATCCGGCTCGACGTCGACGGCATGACGACGTTCGCGAGCCCCAACGCCCTCTCCGCCTTCAACCGGCTCGGGTTCGACGACGAGCTCGAAGGCGAGTCGCTCGTCGAGGTCGTGACGCGCATCCTGCCAGAAAAGCGGCAGTTCGACGAGTCGCTCCCCGTCGTCCTGACGGGGCGGGCGCCATGGCGCAGCGACATCGACGCGCGCGGAGTGACCGTCTCGCTGCGCACGATCCCGCTGCGAGACCACGGCACGCGCATCGGCGCGATCGTCCTCTGTCGCGACGTGACGGAGATCCGTCACCAGGAGCAGGAGCTCATCACGAAGGACGCGACGATCCGCGAGATCCACCACCGCGTCAAGAACAACCTGCAGACGGTCGCGTCGCTCCTGCGCATCCAGGCGCGCCGCTCGCACTCGGACGAGGCCCGCGAAGCGCTCACGCAGGCGATGCGCCGCGTCGCCGCGATCGCGGTCGTGCACGACACCCTCTCCGAGGGGCTCGCGCAGAACGTCGACTTCGACGATGTCTTCGACCGGGTGCTCAAGCTCGTCGCAGAGGTGGCCGCGGGCGTCAACACCCGTGCGCGCACGCACACCAGCGGCACCTTCGGGACGCTTCCGAGCGAGTACGCGACTCCTCTCGCGCTGGCGCTGACCGAGCTCGTCACGAACGCCGTCGAGCACGGTCTGGCCGGCAAGGAGGGCGACGTCGAGATCGTCGCCGAGCGCTCGGAGGAGCAGCTCGCCGTCCGGGTGCGCGACACGGGGTCGGGCCTGCCCGAGGGCCAGGTCGGCCGAGGACTGGGCACTCAGATCGTCCGCACGCTCATCCAGGGCGAGCTCGGCGGCACGATCGACTGGCACACGATCATGGGCAGCGGCACGGAGGTCACGATCGAGATCCCGCTGCGCTACCTCGAGCGTTCGCCGCGCTGAGCCGTTCCGCCGCCCCGCGGCGCGCTACTCGTTCGAGAGGCCGCGGGCGCGGCTCAGGACGCGCGGCGGGCGCGGGCAGCGCGGCGCTTGAGGGCGCGGCGCTCGTCCTCGGAGAGGCCGCCCCACACACCCGAGTCCTGGCCGGTCTCGAGGGCGTACTGGAGGCAGATCTCGGTCACCGTGCATCGTGCGCACACCGACTTGGCCTTCTCGATCTGGTCGACGGCCGGACCCGTGTTCCCGACGGGGAAGAAGAGTTCGGGGTCGACTGTCAAGCAGGCGGCCTTGTCGCGCCAATCCATGGTGATGCTCCTTGGTCGGAAGTGGGTGTGTGTCCAGGGCCCTTATTCGGGTCGGATACCCTGTGGGAAGTGCGAGCGAATGCCCGCCCCACGTCGCTGTGGGAGCACACGGCTTCATCAATGGTCCCACAGGGGTCAGGGCGAATCAAGGGATCACCCGGCGATTTCTGTGGTCTTGGCTGTGCATTCCCTCCACGGCATGGAGGATTCTCACAACGAATCCGCAGGGATCGAGGAAAATGTCTGGAATGACAACAAACACCCCCTCACGGGTCGCCGCAATCCTGCTATGGCTCGAGGGGTGCGCCGTCCTCGCGCTCGCGGTGTGGCAGGTCTTCGCAGCCGCGGGGGGCGACGCCGGGTCGTTCACGAGCGCGATCGCGCTGATCGTGCTCACGGTCGTCGCCGGCGTGGCCGTCCTCGCGTTCGGCGTCGGGGTATGGCGCGCGCAGTCGTGGGGGCGGTCCGGCGGCATCGTGACGCAGGCGCTCATCCTCGCGGTCGCGCTCGGCGCGGCGACGGGCGCCTACGCGCATCCCCTCACGGGTCTCGCGCTCGCCGTGCCCGCCGCAGCCGCGTTCGTCGCGCTCGTGATGTCGGCGCGCCGTGCGGGCGCGGATGCGCGCGCCGACGCGTCCGGCGAACCGCCGGCAGCGGAGCGCTGATCGGCCGGCGGCCCAGGAAGGCCGAGACGGTCGGGGCCGTCCGCTGACGCGCCGGCCGCGGCATCCGGAACCGGGCCGCGTGGCGAGGCATCCGGCCATCCGTCCCGATCTGCCGGGAACCGGACTATGCGACTGCGAGGAGCCTGCGCAGGCGTGCGACGTGGCCGGTCGCCCGGATGTTGTACAGCGCATGCTCGATGCGGCCCTTCCGATCGAGCACGAACGTCGAGCGGATGACGCCCTGGACGACCTTGCCGTAGTTCAGCTTGTCGCCCCACGTGCAGTACTTCGCGTGCACCCTGTGGTCGGGGTCGCTCAGCAGGTCGTAGGCGAGCCCGTCGCGCTCGCGGAAGCGGCGGAGCTTCTCGGGCAGATCGCGTGAGATGCCCAGCACGGTGTACCCGGCCGACTGCAGCGGGGCGAGGCTGTCGCGGAAGTCGCACGCCTCCTTCGTGCAGCCGAGCGTCATGGCCTCCGGGTAGAAGAACAGGATGACCCGTCCGCCGCGCAGGTCCCTGAGGGTCACGGGCCGCTCGTCCTGGTCGAGCAGCGTGAAGGCGGGCGCGAGGGAACCGGGTTCGAGGCGGAGGGCGGTCATCGTTCCAGCCTAGGCGCGCCCGTCCGAGAGGCCGCCGAGGGCGCGAGCGCCGTGAGGGCCTTCGAGAAGCGGGCGGATGCCGCGTCCCGTGCGCTCGGCGGCCCGTCCTCTCGGCGCGATCACGGCCGCGCGGGTCAGCCCTTGTCGGCGAACGTGCCGAGCAGGCGCTGCAGCGAGTCGAAGCGCTCCGCGCCGCGGGGCCCGAGGCGCCCTTCCGCGACGGCCTCCGCGATCGCGCAGTCCGGCGCATCGGGCAGGTGCGTGCAGCCCCGGGGACACTCCTCGGCGATGAGCGCCAGGTCGGTGAACCCCTTGAGCAGGTTGGCGGGGTCGACGTGGCCGAGCCCGAACGAGCGGACGCCCGGCGTGTCGATGACCCAGCCGCGGCCGCCCTCGCCCACGTAGCGCAGCGACACGGTCGAGCTCGACGTGTGGCGTCCGCGGCCGGTGACCACGTTGACGTGGCCCGTCGCGCGCATGGCGCTCGGCACGAGGGCGTTCACGAGCGTCGACTTGCCGACGCCGGAGTGGCCGACGAAGACCGTCGAGTGGCCGACGAGCGCGCCGCCGATCCGCTCGACCGGCATTCCGTCGCGCGCGCTCGTGAAGACCTCGAGGTCGAGTCCGTCGAAGTGCGCGAGGAAGCCGGACGGGTCGGCGAGGTCGGTCTTGGTCACGACGAGAAGGGGCCGGATGCCGGCATCCAATGCCGCCACGAGATACCTGTCGACGAGCCGTTCGCGAGGCTCGGGGTCGGCGGCCGCGACGACGATGAGCATCTGGTCGGCGTTCGCGACGACGATCCGCTCGACCTGGTCTGTGTCGTCGGCCGAGCGCCGCAGGAGCGAGGTGCGCTCCTCGATCCCGATGATCCGCGCGAGCGTGCCGTCCTCGCCCGACGTGTCGCCGACGATCCGCGCGAGGTCGCCCGTCACGATCGGGCTCTTGCGGAGCTCGCGCGCGCGGACGGCGAGCACGTGGCGCTCATCGGGCTCGTCCTCGTCCACCAGGACCGTGTATCGGCCCCGGTCGACACCGAGCACGCGTGCGATCTCGGCATCCGCGTGGGCGGGACGACGCTTCGTCCTCGGGCGATTGGCCTTCGGATTGGGGCGGACGCGGACGTCGGACTCGTCGAACTCCGGTTCGTCGTCGTCCGAGTCGTCGAGCCAGCTCACGATGCCTGCAGCGCCTCCGACCGGGGAGCCGTGTCGTCGGGGGTGCCGTCGAGCATGCGCTGCCACAGCTGCGGGAACTCCGGCATCGTCTTGGCGGTCGTGCCGATGTCGTCGACGACGACGCCCGGGACGGCGAGGCCGACCAGCGCGCCCGTCGTCGCGAGCCGATGGTCGTGATGCGCTCGCCACACGCCCCCGTGCAGGGGACGGGGCACGATCCGGATGCCGTCGGCGAGCTCGTGCGCCTCTCCGCCGAGACTGCGCAGCTCGCCGACGAGCGCGGCGATGCGATCGGTCTCGTGGCCGCGGATGTGCCCGATGCCGTAGAGCGTCGTCGGAGCCTGCGCGAACGCCGCGAGGGCGAAGATCGTGGGCGTCAGCTCGCCGGCGGCCGACAGGTCGAGGTCGACGCCCTGGATGCCGCCTGCGCCGGACGTGACCGTCAGCGCGCCGCCGCGTCGCGAGACGCGGGCGCCCATGACGGAGAGGATGTCGGTGAGCATCGCCCCCGGCTGCGTCGAGTGCGCGGGCCAGCCCCGCACCGAGACGGATCCGCCCGCGATCATCGCCGCCCCGAGGAACGGGGCCGCGTTGGAGAGGTCGGGCTCGATCGCGACATCCTTGCCGCGGATGGCGCCCGCAGGCACGACCCATTCGCCGGCGGCGGGCCGCTCGACGTGGACGCCGCGGTGCGCGAGCGCCTCGATCGTCATGTCGATGTGCGGCATGCTCGGCAGCCGCGGGCCGGAATGGATGAGGTGCATGCCCACGTCGAAGCGCGGGGCTGCGAGCAGGAGCCCTGACACGAACTGGCTCGACGCGCTCGCGTCGATCACGATCTCCCCGCCGCGGACATGGCCGCGGCCCTTCACCGTGAACGGGAGCGCCCAGTGACCGCCGTCGTCGATGTCGACGCCGATGTCGCGCAGCGCCTTGATCATGGCGCCCATGGGCCTGTGCAGCGCGCTCTCGTGAGCCGTGAGCGTGACGTCTCCGTGGCCGAAGCCCGCGAGCGCCGCGACGAACCGCATGACGGTCCCTGCCTGGCCGCAGTCGACGACCGTGCCTCCGCGCAGCGGCCACACGGGAGTCACGACGAGGTCGTCGCCGAACGTGCCGACGCCGTCGACCGCCTCGATCCCGACGCCGAGGGCGCGCAGCGCCTCGACCATGCGGACGGAGTCGTCGGAGTGCAGCGGCGCCGCGAGGCGGCTCGGGCCGTCGGCTAGCGCCGCGAGGATGAGCTCGCGGTTCGTGAGGGACTTGGACCCGGGAACCGTGACCGTCGCACGAAGAGAGGCCTCAGCGACCGGCGCGCTCCAGCGCCCGCGTCGCACTGGCGCGGATCGGGGGGAATACCCATCGGCTGTCATCAGGTTCTACCCTACTGAACCCCTGGAAGGAGGCGGATGTACGCCACTCTCGATCTCGCCGCTCCGGCGCTCTCCGTATCGTGGGAGGGCCCGGACGTAGACTGGCGCGTGATGGACGACCAGGCACCGGCCGTGACCGACACCAGCGCGCAGTTCGAGGAGCAGGCCCTCCCGTTCATGGATCAGCTGTACGCCGCCGCGATGCGCATGACGCGCAATCCGGCGGATGCAGCCGACCTCGTGCAGGAGACCTTCGTCAAGGCGTTCGCGTCGTGGAAGACGTTCACGCAGGGGACCAACCTCAAGGCGTGGCTGTACCGCATCCTCACCAACACCTACATCAACACGTACCGCAAGAAGCAGCGCGAGCCCTACCAGGGCACGATCGACGATCTCGAGGACTGGCAGCTCGGCGGCGCGGAGTCGACGACGGCCACGAGCAGCCGCTCTGCCGAGGCCGAGGCGATCGACCACATGCCGGCATCCGTCGTGAAAGACGCGCTGCAGGCGATCCCGGAGGACTTCCGGCTGGCGGTGTACCTCGCAGACGTCGAGGGCTTCGCCTACCAGGAGATCGCCGACATCATGAAGACCCCCATCGGCACGGTCATGAGCCGCCTGCACCGCGGCAGGCGAATGCTCCGTGAACTGCTCGCCGACTACGCGAAGGAACGCGGCATCGACACGGCCGCCACGAGGAGCACGAAATGACGGACTGCGGCTGCGAGAAGGCGCGGCGCGACCTCGAGGAGTACCTCCGCCACGAGGTGTGCAAGACCGAATACGCCGACATCCAGGAGCACCTCGAGCATTGCGCGGCATGCCGCGACGAGGCCCTCGTCGCCACGACGCTGACCGAGGTGCTCGCGCGAGCGTGCAAGGAGACGGCGCCTGAGCAGCTGCGCGATCAGGTGCTCGCGAAGCTGCGCGCCGCGCACGCGACGGCCTGAGCCCGGGTACGTTCCGACATCCGGATGCCGCGGCAGCCCCGGCGTGCGCATGACCACGCTGTCGTGGGCGAGCTGGCGGAGGATCCCGGCCGCCCGCTGCGTCCTCACTCCGGCGGCGCGAAGATCCGCAGGGAGCCCGGGACGATGTCGACCGCGAGGGGGAGCACCCCGATCGGGTCGCCGTCGGCGTAGGCCGTCACGCCCGGCGACGCCAGCCGCGCGGACCGCACGCGAAAGGTCGACACCTCGGGAACGGACGTATGCGTGCCCTTGTACACCTTCGGGAGCAGCCGCAGGAGCCGCAGCCGCCCCGCGGGGCGCACGAGCGTCACGTCGAGCAGGCCGTCGGCGGGATCGGCATCCGGGCAGATCGGGATGCCGCCTCCGTACGTGCGGCCGTTGCCGACCGTGGCCATGACGAGCTCGCCTGTGATGCGCTCGGTCGTGCCGTCCTCGAGGTCGAGCTCGACGTCGTACGGGATCCCCGCGAGCGTCAGGAACTCGATGAGGATCGCGATGTTGTACCGCGATCCTCCGCGCGGCCACCGCATCGCGTTGGCGCGGTCGTTGACTCTCGAGTCGAACCCGCTCGCGAGCACCGAGCCGAACAGCCGCGTCGACCCGTCGCCGCGCGTGACGCGCGCGAGGTCGATGTCGCGCGTCACGCCCGCAGCGATCGTCTGCGCGGCGCGTGCGACATCCATCTCCTTGAGCCCGAGAGTGCCGGCGATGTCGTTCCCGGTTCCCGACGGGATGATGCCGAGAGGGATGCCGGTGGCTCCCACCTCCTGGATCGCGAGGTTGACCGTGCCGTCTCCGCCCGCCACGACGACGGCGTCGGGACCGAGCCCGATCGCCGTCCGGAGCAGCTCGGTCGACTCGGCCGCGCTGCCCCCGCTGATGATGGTCGTGCGCAGGCCATGAGCGCGCAGGAGCTCGGCGGCCTGGGGCGCAGCGCCCGTGTGGGCTCCTCCGCGCGCCGCGGGATTGACGAGGATCACGACGTTCTTCATGCACCCTCCGGGCTCGGGGCCCCGACGAGGGCACCGGGGTTCATGATGCCGTGCGGATCGAGCGTCGCCTTCACGGCGCGCAGGACGGCGACGCCGAGCGGTCCGATCTCGGCCTCGAGGTAGGGGCGGTGATCCCGGCCGATGGCATGGTGATGCGTGATCGTGCCGTGGGCGTCGAGGATCGCGCGGGACGCGGCATCCTTCGCCCTCGTCCACTGCGCGACGGGATCGGCCGTCAGTGCCGCGACGCACGTGAAGTACAGCGAGGCGCCCGCCGGATACACGTGCGAGATGTGGCACATGACGACGGGCTTCGTCCCGGCCGCGCTCAGCGCCTCGGTCAGCGCCGTCGTCACGGCGGACTTCAGCGTCGCGAGGTTCGCCCACGTCGTGGCCGTCTCGAGCGTCTCGGCCAGGACGCCGCCGTCGAGGAGCGTGTCGCGCAGCGCGGGCGAGGCGAATCTGCCGCGCTCCCACGACCGGGCCGGATCCTCGCCCCTGGGCTTGGCGCCGTGGGCGGCGAACACGGACTCCAGCGCGTCGCGCGTCGCGCGGGCCTCGGCATCCGTCGCGCCCTCGAACGTGGCCACGGCGAGGCATCCGCGCATGCGGGCGAAATGGCCGCCGAGCGTCGCGTTGACGCGCGTCTCGGTCTCGTCGCTGAGCCGAAGCACCGTAGGACGGATGCCGCGCTGCGTCGCCTCGCGCAGCGCCGACGTGCCGCGCTCGAAGTCGGGGAACGACCACGCGCCGTACGCCGTCGCGGCGGGCACGGGCCGGATGCGGACCGTGACCTCGGTGAGCACGCCGAACGCGCCCTCGGATCCGAGGAAGAGCTCGCGCAGATCGGGGCCTGCGGCGCTCGCGGGGGCGCGTCCGAGCACGAGCTCGCCGACGGGCGTCGCGACCCTCAGGGCGTGCACGAGATCGTCGAAGCGACCGTATCCGCGAGAGGCCTGACCGCTCGATCGCGTCGCGGCGAACCCGCCCAAGGACGCGTACTCGAAGCTCTGCGGGAAATGGCCGAGCGTGAAGCCGCGCGCACCGAGGAGCTCCTCGGCCTGCGGGCCCGTCGTACCGGCGCCGAACGTCGCGAGCAGCGATGCCTCGTCGATGCCGTAGAGGCCGGCCGTGCGGGCCAGGTCGAGCGCGACGACGGCGCGATGCGCGCCGGACTCGGGCTCGACGCCGCCGACGACGCTCGTGCCGCCGCCGAACGGAACGACGGCGATGCCGCGCGTGTCGCAGGTCGCGAGCACGGCGAGCGTCTCGGCGTGCGACGCCGGGGAGACGACGGCATCCGGCGCCGACTGCAGCTCGCCCAGGCGGCGCGCGAGGAGGTCGGGCGTGCTCTTGCCGCCGAGATGCAGCGCGCGGGCGGAGTCGTCGGTCGTCGCATGCGCGGGGCCGACGACGGCGCCGAGCGCCGCGAGGTCGTCGCCGCCCAGGCGGCTCGGGATGAGGGCCGGCGCCGTGCGCCGGGGGACGGGATGCGCCCTGCCCGGCAGCAGTGCTGCCACGATCGCACGCGCCCCGGGGGGAAGGTGCGCCCGGGTCGTGCCCCACGCATCCCAGTCCGAGCGGGGTGCCGGTGACGGGATCGCGATCGGGGCGCGCTCGGGCTCGGCGGGCGTCATCGTCGACATGGGCGACAGTATGACACATTATGTATGGTTGTCCCATGGTCGATGCCGCCCACGAGTCCTCCGCGACCTCCGCCACCGTCGCCGTGCTCCTCGACGCCGCGCTCGCGGAAGTGCTCGCGCACGGCATCCGCCGCACGACGGCATCCGACATCGCGCGACGCGCGGGCGTGGCCCGGCAGACCCTGTACCGCTACTGGCCCGACGTGCAGACGCTCTTCGCGGCGCTCGTGACGCGCGAGCTGCTCGCCGTCCTCCCGCGCGTGGAGGCGACCGGCCTCGACGGACTCGTCGACCTGCTCGTCACCACGGCCGACGGCATCCGGCGCATGCCTCTCGTCGACCGTCTGCGCGACACCGACCCCGAGCTGTTCGCCCGGTACGTCCTCGAGCGCGTCGGCACGAGCCAGCGGGCGATCCACGCCGACCTCGCGCGCCGCATCGATGCGGGACAACGCGCCGGCTTCGTGCGTCCGGGGCATCCCGACCGCATCGCGGCCATGCTGCTGCTGACGATCCAGTCGGCCGTGCAGTCGGCTCCGATCGTCGCGGAGTGGCTCCCGGCCCAGGCGTGGGCGCACGAGCTCGCCCTCATCGTCCGCGGCTACCTGGCGGTCGACGCATGAGGATCGTCGGTCGCACCCCTCGTCCGTCGGCGCTGACCGCCGTTCGCCGCTCGCGGGAGCTCGCGCGGCTCGGCGACGACCCCCGCGTCGACGTCCTCGTCATCGGCGGCGGGATCACGGGCGCGGGCCTCGCGCTGGATGCCGCCAGCCGCGGCCTTCGGACCGTCCTGGTCGAGAAGCACGATCTCGCCTTCGGCACGAGCCGATGGAGCTCGAAGCTCGTGCACGGCGGCCTTCGGTATCTCGCGTCGGGCCAGCTCGGCATCGCGCACGAGAGCGCCGCCGAGCGGCACCTGCTCATGACGCGCATCGCGCCGCACCTCACCCGCGCCGTGCCGCTCGTCGTGCCGCTGTTCGAGCCCGACCATCTCGCCCGCGGGGCGTACATCGGCGTGGGCTACGGCCTCGGCGACGGACTGCGCCGCGTGGTCGGGACGCCTGACGCCGTCCTGCACGCGCCGGGGCCCATCGGCCGGGCCGAGACGCTGCGGCTCGTCCCCGGCATCCGCGCGGAGCACCTGCGCGGCGCGATGCGCGGCTGGGACGGGCAGCTCATCGACGACGCGCGGCTCGTCGTCGCCGTCGCACGGACGGCCGCGGGGCACGGGGCCCTCGTGCTCACCCGCGTCGAGGCGGTCGCCGTCGACGGGGAGAGCGCGCTGCTGAGGGATGCGCTGACGGGGGAGGAGCTGTCCGTCTCCGCGCGCGCCGTCGTGAGCGCCGCGGGCGTCTGGGCGGGCGCCCTCGACCCCGACGTGCGCCTCCGCCCGAGCCGCGGGACGCACCTCGTCGTCGACACCGAGCGGCTCGGCGGCGCGGACGCCTCGCTCACGGTGCCCGTGCCGGGCTCGCGGAGCCGCTATGTCTTCACGGTGCCGGCGTCGCACGGACGCACCTACATCGGGCTCACGGACGTGCCCGCGGACGGACCGATCCCCGACGTCCCGCACGCGACCGACGCCGAGATCGACATGCTCCTGGGCGTCGTCAACACCGTTCTCGCCGAGCCGCTCACGCGCGCCGACCTCGTCGGGACGTTCGCGGGCCTGCGGCCCCTGCTGTCGCATGCGGGCACCGACGAGACGAGCGACTTGTCGCGCCGGCACGCGATCATCGAGTCGGATGCCGGCATCCTGAGCGTCGTCGGCGGCAAGCTCACGACCTATCGCCGCATGGCGCAGGACGGCATCGACGAAGCCGTCCGCCGACGGCGGCTGCCGACGGCGCAGCCGTCGCGCACGCGCTCGCTCCCGCTCGTGGGGGCCTGGCCGCGCGAGCGGCTCGCCGAGATCCCGGCGCCGCCACGGCTCGTCCGCAGGTACGGCGCGGAGGCGCCGTTCGCGGCATCCCTCCCCGGGGGTCCGGGCGCCGCGAGGGGCGTCACGGCGCAGGAGCTCGAATGGGGAGTGCGCGTCGAGGGAGCACTGACGATCGACGACCTGCTCGACCGCCGCACGCGGCTCGGTCTGGTCGCCGCGGATCGCGAGCAGTCGACGGATGCCGCCGCCGCCGCGTTCGCGCGGGCCGGGGTCGATCCGGCCTGAGCGGGGGTCGCGCGGGGCGCACGGCGTGCGCGCACGCGTGCGCGCCCCCGTGCTCGCCCCGTGCTCGCCGACGTGCTCGCCCCCGTGCTCGCCGCCGTGCGGACGGCCGGACGCGGTCGCGGCGTGCGGCGCGTGGCCTGATCCCCGGCGCCGTGACGGATGCTGGCAGGAATCCGCCCACGCTCGACCGCCGGCGCGGAACGCAGCGTCGGAGGGCCGGGGGAGACTGGATCGGTGACCACGAGGCTCCCCGTCGCGCCGGCTCCGGCCTCCGCAGGGGCCGCCCACGCGCGCAACGGCACGCTCGGCCTCCCGCAGGGCATCGCGCTGTACATCGCGTCGGTGCTGGGGACAGGGCTCCTCGTGCTGCCCGGTCTGGCGGCCGAGGTCGCGGGGCCGGCGAGCGTCGTCGCCGTCGTCGCGGTGATCGCGCTGTCGATCCCGCTCGCGGGCACGTTCGCGGCGCTCGCGGCCCGCTATCCCGACCCCGGCGGTGTCGCGAGCTACGCGCGGCGCGCGCTCGGCGACACCGTCGCCCGCATGACGGGGTACTGGTTCATGTTCGGCGTCGCGGCGGGCGCACCCGTCGTGGCGGTGCTCGGCGCCGAGTACGTGACGGCCGTCGTGGGCGTCGACAGAGCCATGATCCCGGTGCTCGCTGCGGCGATCTTCCTGCCGCCGTTCGCCGTCAACGCCTTCGGCGTCCGGCTCGCCGGCTGGGTGCAGTTCGTCCTGACGGGTCTGCTGCTCGCGGTCGTGGTGCTCGTCGTCGCGCTCGCAGCGCCCGCCGTCGAGCCGCAGAACTTCACGCCGTTCCTGCCGCACGGGTGGGCAGGTGTGGGCACCGCGGTCAGCCTGTTCGTGTGGGCGTTCGCGGGGTGGGAGGTCGGCACGCACATCTCCGGCGAGTTCCGCAACCCTCGTCGCGACATCCCGCTCGCCACGGGCATCGCGCTCGTCGTCACGGGTGCCTGCTACCTCGTGCTCCAGGTCGTGACGGTCGGCGCGCTCGGCGGAGCCGCGGGCGACGGGCAGGTGCCCCTGCTCGAGCTCGCCCGCCTCGGATCGACGGATCTCGGCACCGTCCTGGTCGGCACGATCGCGGCGATCGTCGCGCTCGGAGTCCTCAACGCCTACCTCGCGGCGTTCGCGAAGCTCGGTTCGTCGCTCGCCGTCAACCGCGACCTGCCGCGATGGTTCGCGAGAGGCGCCGAAGCGGGCGGCATCCCTCGTCGCGCCCTCGCCCTGACGGGAGCGACGTTCCTCGCGTACTTCGTGCTCATGCTCGCGACGGGCATCGACCTCACGCCGTTCATCCTCGTGCACACCAGCAGCATGGTGGCGATCTATGCGATCGGCATGGTCGCCGCCGTGCGGCTGCTGCGCCGCGGCACACCGGGCTGGTGGATGGCGCTGGTCGCGACCGTGCTGTGCGCCGGCATGCTCGCCCTCGCGGTGCGATCGCTCCTTCCCGCCGCCGTCCTCGCGATCGTGGCCGTCGCCGTCACGGTGTGGCGGCGCATCCGTCGTCGCTGAGGCCTCGCGCCGCCCGCGCCCTGCGCTCGCACCGTCGCGCGTCTCGGCACGGCCGCGCCGCGCCGCACCGCTCGGAACCGCTCCGGGCCGCGCCGAACCACGGCGAGCCGCGCCGAACCACGCCCCCCGCGTCGCGACGCGCGGGGCGCAGCGGCGAGATCAAGCGGGGACGGATGCCGCGGCATCCGTCCCCGCTTTCGCGAAGCGCGATGGCTACAGCGTCAGCGCCTTCTGCAGCAGCTCGGCCTGCTCGACGGCATGGATCTTCGGCGAGCCCGTCGCAGGCGAGGCGGCGGCCTTGCGCGAGACGCGGCGGATCGTGCGACCGTGCAGGTGCTTGACGAGCTCGAGCGCGATGAAGGGCCACGCGCCCTGGTTCTCGGGCTCGTCCTGCACCCACACGAGCTCGGCGCCGGGGTAGCTGTCGATGACGGCGTTGAGCTCGGCGACGGGCGCCGGGTAGTACTGCTCGAGCCGCACGAGCGCGATCTCGGGGTTCGGGTTCTTCTCGAGCTCGGACGCGAGATCCCAGTGGATCTTGCCGGCGTGCAGGAGGACGCGCTTGACGGCGGCCTTGTCGATCGGGCGCGAATCGTCGAGCACGGGCTCGAAGCGACCCGTCACGAAGTCCGCCACGGGGCTCGTGGCGCCGCGCAGACGCAGCATCGCCTTCGGCGTGAAGACGATGAGAGGACGCCGAGGGCGCTGGTAGGCCTGACGGCGCAGGAGGTGGAAGTACGACGCCGGCGTCGAGGGGCGCGCGACCGTCATGTTGTCCTGCGCGCACATCTGCAGGTAGCGCTCGATGCGCGCCGACGAATGGTCGGGGCCCTGGCCCTCGTAGCCGTGGGGGAGCAGGAGCACGACGCCCGACTGCTGACCCCACTTCTGCTCGGCGGCCGAGATGTACTCGTCGATGACCGACTGTGCTCCGTTGGCGAAGTCGCCGAACTGTCCCTCCCACAGCACGAGGGAGTCGGCGCGCTCGACCGAGTAGCCGTACTCGAACGCCATCGCGGCGTACTCGCTCAGGAGCGAGTCGTACACGAAGAACCGGCCCTGGTTGTCGGACAGGTTCGTGAGCGGGATCCACTCCTGACCGTTCGCGCGGTCGTGCAGGACGGCGTGGCGCTGCACGAACGTGCCGCGGCGCGAGTCCTGACCGGCGAGGCGGACGTTCGTGCCCTCGAGCAGGAGCGAGCCGTAGGCGAGGAGCTCGCCGAACGCCCAGTCGATCGCGCCGCTGCGGCTCATGTCGAGGCGCTTGTCGAGCAGCTGCTGCAGCTTCGGGTGCACCGTGAAGCCCTCGGGCTTGTTGACGAACGTGTCGCCGATGAGCTGGACGACCTCCCTGCCGACGCCGGTCGTCTCGGGGGCGCCGGAGACGGGCTCGACGGCCACGGCATCCGCCACGATGCCCGACGCGCCCGTCTGCGCGGCGTGCGTCTCGGCGAAGGCGATCTCGAGACGGTCCTGGAAGTCGCGCTTGGCCTGCTCGTACTCCTCTTCGGTGATGTCTCCGCGGCCGACGAGGGCTTCGACGTACAGGCGGCGCACGGAGCGCTTCGCCTCGATGAGGTTCGTCATGAGGGGCTGCGTCATCGACGGGTCGTCGCCCTCGTTGTGCCCGCGGCGACGGTAGCAGACGAGGTCGATCACGACGTCGCGGTGGAAGCGCTCGCGGTACGCGAACGCGACCTGTGCCACCCGGACGACGGCCTCGGGGTCGTCGCCGTTGACGTGGAAGATCGGCGCCTGGATCGTCTTGGCGACATCCGTCGCGTACACCGACGAGCGGCCGTCGCCCGGCACCGTCGTGAAGCCGACCTGGTTGTTGACCACGACGTGGATCGTGCCGCCCGTGCGGTAGCCGCGCAGCTGCGACATCTGCAGCGTCTCGACGACGACGCCCTGACCGGCGAACGCCGCGTCGCCGTGGACGAGCAGCGGCAGCCACGAGAACGTGCCGATCGGCTTGCGGTCCTGCTTGGCGCGCACGATGCCCTCGAGCACGCCGTCGACGGTCTCGAGGTGGGAGGGGTTCGCGGCCAGGAGCACGGGGACCTCCTGCCCGCCGTCTGCGATGAAGGTGCCCTCCGTGCCGAGGTGGTACTTGACGTCGCCCGAGCCGCTCTTGCTGCCGACGGCCACTGCGCCCTCGAACTCGCGGAAGACCTGGCCGTACGTCTTGCCGGCGATGTTCGTGAGCACGTTGAGGCGGCCGCGGTGGGCCATGCCGATGCCGACGCCATCGAGCCCGGCGAGCGCGGCGCCCTGCAGGATCTCGTCGAGGAGCGGGATGAGGGACTCGCCGCCTTCGAGGCTGAAGCGCTTCTGGCCGACGTACTTCGTCTGCAGGAACGTCTCGAACGCCTCGGCCTGGTTGAGCTTGTCGAGGATGCGGAGCTGCTCGTCGTGGCCGGGCTTCTCGTACTTGAGCTCGACGTTCTGCTGGAACCACGCACGCTGCTCGGGGTCCTGGATGTGCATGTACTCGATGCCGATCGTGCGGCAGTACGAGTCGCGGAGCACGCCCAGGATGTCGCGCAGCTTCATGATGCGCTTGCCGCCGAAGCCGCCCGTGACGAACTCGCGGTCGAGGTCCCAGAACGTGAGCCCGTGGTTCTCGATCTCGAGGTCGGGGTGGGTGCGCTGCACGTACTCGAGCGGGTCGATGTCGGCCATGAGGTGGCCGCGGACGCGGAACGCGTTGATGAGCTCCTGCACGCGCGCCGTCTTGTCGACGCGCTCGGCGAGGTCGACGTTGATGTCGGCGGCCCAGTGGATGGGGGCGTAGGGGATGCGGAGGGCGGAGAAGATGCTGTCGTAGAAGCCGCGCTGCCCGATGAGCAGCTCGTGCACCTTCTTGAGGAACTCGCCCGAGCCCGCGCCCTGGATGACCCGGTGGTCGTACGTGCTCGTGAGGGTGATGGTCTTGCCGATCGCGAGCTCGTTGAGCGTCTTGTCGCTCGCGCCCTGGAACTCGGCAGGGTACTCGAGGGCGCCGGCGCCGACGATGCACCCCTGACCCTTCATGAGGCGCGGCACGGAGTGCACGGTGCCGATGCCGCCCGGATTGGTCAGCGAGATCGTCGTTCCCTGGAAGTCGCCCGGCGTCAGCTTGTTGCCGCGGGCGCGGGACACGAGGTCCTCGTACGACGCGAGGTACTCGCCGAACGTGAGGGTGTCGGCGCGTTTGATGCTCGGGACGAGGAGCGCGCGCGTGCCGTCGGGCTTGGGAAGGTCGATCGCGATGCCCAGGTTGATGTGTGCGGGCGCCACGACCGACGGCTTGCCGTCGATCGCGGCGTAGAACACGTTCTGGCTCGGGAACTCCTTGAGCGCCTGGATGATCGCCCAGCCGATGAGGTGCGTGAAGCTCACCTTGCCGCCGCGCGTGCGCGACATGTGGTTGTTGATCACGATCCGGTTGTCGATCATGAGCTTCGCAGGAACGGTGCGCACGCTCGTCGCGGTGGGCATCGTGAGCGACTCGTCCATGTTGGCGGCGAGGGTCTTGGGCAGGCCGCGCAGCGGCGTGACGCGATCCTCCTCCGTCGAGGCCTCGCCCGTCGACGGCGTGACGCTCGGCGCCTGCGCGGGGATCGGCTGGGCCGATGCGGGCTTGGCGGTCGTGCGCGCGATGGGCTGCGCGCCGATGACGGGGATGGGCGCCGTCACGGGCTTCGGCTCGACCGGTGCCGCCGATGCCGGCTTCGCGACCTCGGATGCCGGCTGCGTCGGCGCCGAGGGGACGCGCACAGCGGGCGCCTCGCCGGCGGGATGGTAGGCCTCGAGAATCGGCCACCACGCCTTGTCCACTGAGTTCTTGTCGACCTTGAACTGCTCGAAGAGTTCCTCGACGAGCCACTCATTGGCTCCGAACTCCCCTTCGCTCGAAGTCCCGACGCCCGTCACCTGGCTCGACACGCTCGATCGCCTGCTTTCCTCAGTGAAGATTGGAGAACGTGCGGGGCAGGATGCCGCCCACACGCACGACTGACAAGCCTAACCCAGTCTGATGAGCACTTTCCCTGTCCTGGAGTTGCGTTCGGGCACGAACATGCATCATTATCCGCGCGACGTGGAGTCACTACCCTGGGGATCGTGGAATTCTACGGTGAGCAGCCCGACGTCGACCTGACTTACTCGGACGTCTTCCTCGTCCCGCGTCGCTCATCCGTCACGAGCCGCCTCGATGTCGATCTCTCCCCGGGCGACGGCACGAACGCCACCATCCCGCTCGTATCGGCCAACATGAACTCCGTCACGGGGGCACGACTGGCGGCGACGCTCGCGCGCCGCGGCGGACTCGGCGTCCTGCCGCAGGACATGCCCCTGCAGGAGCTGGATGCCGCGATCCGCTGGGTCAAGGCGCAGCCCGTGCCGTGGGACACGCCTCTCGTCCTCCCGCCCGAGGCGACGGTCGCCGATGCGTCGCGGCTGCTGCCGGCGACGGACGGCCACGGCATCGTCGTGTCGGCGGCCGCGCCCGCGGCGCTCAAGATCGACGACGTGCTCGGGGTCGTCCCCGCCAGGCGCCTGGGCACGGCGCTGCCCGACGCGCGCCTCGGCGACCTCGCCCGCGGGCGCGCGGCGTCCATCGACGCCGACGACGTCGAGAGCGCGCGACATGCGTTCGACCTCATCGTCGGCGCGGGGGCGGAGACCGTGTGCGTCCTGCACCACGGCTTCGTCGTCGGCACGCTGTCGAGCCGCACGGCGCTGCGCTCGACCCTGTATCGGCCCGCCGTCGACGACGACGGCCGCCTCATCGTCGCGGCAGCCGTCGGGATCAACGGAGACGTCGCGGCGAAGGCGCAGGCGCTCGCGGCCGCCGGCGTCGACCTGCTCGTCGTCGACACGGCGCACGGTCACCAGGAGGGGATGCTGCGAGCGCTGCGCACCGTGTCGGAGCTCGACCTCGGCATCCCGATCGCAGCGGGCAACGTCGTGACGGCCGAAGGCGTGCACGATCTCGTCGCGGCGGGCGCCGACATCCTGAAGGTAGGCGTCGGACCGGGAGCGATGTGCACGACCCGCATGATGACGGCCGTCGGCCGCCCGCAGTTCTCCGCCGTCCTCGAGACGAGCGAGGCCGCGCGGATCATGGGCGCGCACGTGTGGGCCGACGGCGGCGTGCGCTACCCGCGCGACGTCGCGCTCGCGCTCGCCGCGGGCGCGGCATCCGTCATGATCGGATCGTGGTTCGCCGGCACGATCGAGGCGCCGGGCGAGCTGCTCGCCGACGACGACGGCAAGGTCTACAAGGAGTCGTGGGGGATGGCCTCGACGAAGGCCGTGCACGAGCGATTCGGGCGTCTCGACCCGTACGAGCTGGCCCGCAAGGAGCTCTTCGCGGAGGGCATCTCGTCTTCGAGGATCTACCTCGATCCGCTGCGACCCGGCCTCGAGGACCTGCTCGACATGATCACGTCGGGCGTCCGGTCGTCCTTCACCTACGCCGGCGCGTCGACGATCGCCGAGTTCCACGACCGAGCACGCGTCGGCCTGCAGTCCGCCGCCGGCTACGAAGAGGGCAAGGCGCTCCCGGTCAGCTGGTAGCGCTGCACGGTGACGGATGCCGCAGCCGCGGCGTCCGTGCGTGCAGGCGTGCGGCGTCCGGGCGGGCGGGCGGGCGTGCGGGGTCCGGGCGTGCGGCGTCCGGGCGGGCTGGCCCGGCGCCGATCCCACGTTCCCGCGACGGCGGGTGTTCGGTGCGCGGGCGGCGTGGTTCCCGCGTCTGCGGGTGTTCGGTGCAACCGCGGCGCATAGGAGCGGCGCCTTCGCACGAGTGTGCAGCGGTCGGGTGGTCAGGCCTGGGTCTCGCGTCTGCGGCTGTTCGGTGCGCGGGGGCGCGTGGTTCCCGCGTCTGCGGGTGTTCGGTGCGCGGGGCGGCGTGGTTCCCGCCTCTGCGGGTGTTCGGTGCCACCGCGGCGCATGGAAGCGGCGCCTCTGCACGAAAGGGCAGCGGTGGGGTGGTCAGGCGTGGTTCCCGCGACTGCGGCTGTTCGGTGCGCGGGGGCGCGTGGTTCCCGCGTCTGCGGGTGTTCGGTGCGCGGGAGCGGCGTGGTTCCCGCGACTGCGGGAGTTCGGTGCAACCGCGGCGCATAGAAGCGGCGCCTTTGCACGAGTGTGCAGCGGTCGGGTGGTCAGGCGTGGTTCCCGCGTCTGCGGGTGTTCGGTGTGCGCGGGGCGGCGTGGTTCTCGCGACTGCGGGTGTTCGGTGCCACCGCGGTGCATAGGAGCGGCGCCTCTGCACGAAAGGGCAGCGGTGGGGTGGTCAGGCGTGGTTCCCATGACTGCGGCTGTTCGGTGCGCGGGGGCGCGTGGTTCCCGCGTCTGCGGGTGTTCGGTGCGACCGCGGCGCGTGGGCTGAACCCCTTGCGAACACGTGAGGAGGTCGGATGCAGCGAACCGGCGCACGGCGATCCCGCCGCTGAAGCCGATCATCCCGGCGGGACGTCGTTCGATCCCGCGGCGCATTGGTGTCACGGTGCCTCACGGCACGTGGGCCGCACAGTCGTATGTGTCACCGCACATCGGTCGCGCGGCGCCGAGATCTCGCGGCATCGAGGACTCGCCGCATCCGGGTCTCATGGCGCCGAGATCTCGCGGCGCCCAGTCGCGTGACTGCACCTTCTTTTGCGCCCGCCGCTCCTCTCGGCCCGCGACGGAGGCGAGGAGCCGGATGCGCGGAGCCGTCGCGCACCGCTGACCGTGGGGATGCACGGAGGCGGGGCTGTCGTGTGAGACGACCGGCGCGGGATGCCGTGGCGGAGCGATCCCGTCACGGCCGCGGGAGCACGCTCGGGAGGCCCGATCCCGTCAGGATGTCGTAGATCGCGCGCGGGACATCGGCATCCTTCGCCTCCCATCGTGAGAACGCGCGCACCTCCCGGCGGATCTCGTTCTCGCGGTTCTTCTCGTCGATGACCGCCTGCTCCGCGGTCCGGCCGTCGAGGAACGCCGGATCGAGGTACTTCGCTCTTCCGTCGATCTCGCACCAGTGGTCGTGCTCCGGGAAGTACAGGTCGGCGAAGACGACGCGTCCGCTTGCGAGCACCCGCCGCTCCTGGAGGCGCGGCCTCGGAAAGCCGAGCTGCGCGACGAGGACTCGACTCTGCGACTCCCGGACGTTGGCTGCGAGCGGGCTCGCGAAAGAGATCGCCCGGAGCGCACGGGCCTCTCCGCGTCGTCCTCGCTGGGACTCCCACAGCTCGGCGATCACGCCGAGATCGGCCAGCGCGCCGCCGTCGCGTCCCGACCAGATCGCCTGGTCGACGACCGACACCCCGCGCACGAACGGCTCGGCCCGGGCCAGGTCGAGCGCGGTCTGGGCAGGGGTCGTGATCGCATGGATGCCAAAGGGCACGGTCTCGATGCCTTCGAGGTCGCGGGTCCGTCGGCGGATGAGTCCGCTGGAGCGGCCGCCACCTGCGGCAGGACAGGTGACGTCGATGCGCTCGGGCCACGCGCCGAGCACGTCGATGTCCCACCACGCCGCCGCGGCGAAGTGCGAGAACACGACCGGGCCGCGCACCCGACGAACGATCTCCGAGAGCCGCGCTCGATGCCGCTCGATCGGCAGGAGAGCGCGCCACTCGTTCGTGCGGACGAACGCGCCCGCGGCGATCCTCGTCCAGCTGCCGTCGTCGAGCGCACGCCTCAGCTTCCGGTTGTCGATCGGGTCGATGCGGTCGCGCCGGCGGACGACGTCGAGGGGCAGCGTGAGCTGGTTCACCCTCCGAGCCTGCGCCGCCCGAGAGGCCGACCGCCGACCCCGTCGCACGGCGGTGGAGCGAATCGGTGCATCTGCCCCGGGGGAGGAGCCGAGGAGCGGATCAGGACGCCGTGTCGCGGCATCCTGATTCCCGCGTGTGCGGCTGTTCGGTGCATCTGCTGCGGATGGATGCGCCGCGGTTGCACGGAGGTGCCGCGGTCGTGCGGCCGGCGGGTTCGCGGCGCACGGAAGTGCCGCGGTCGTGTGGTCGCCGCGGGTTCCGGGCCGCAGGGCGATCGTGGTGCGGGCGCTGCATCCATGCCGTGGCCCGGTGCGGCGTGCGGCATCCTGATTCCTGCGTGTGCGGCTGTTCGGTGCATCTGCTGCGGATGGATGCGCCGCCCTCGCACGGATGTGGCGCGGTCGTGCGACCGGCGGGTCGCGTCGCACGGAAGTGCCGCGGTTATGTGGTCGGCGGCGGGCACGGGGCCGCGGCGTCGCACGGATGTGCCGCGGTCGTGCGACCGGGCGGGGCCGCGGCGGCGCACGGAGGTGCCGCGGTCGTGTGACCGGGCGGGGCCGCGGGGGTGCACAATCCGCGGTCCGCGTGATTGCGCAGCGCAGCGGGGACCCTCCCGAGGGCGTGACGGATGGATGCCGGCGGCCGACGTCGGGCGCGGCATCCCCGCATCGCACTCCATGCCTGCCCGTAGAATGAGCGGCACGATGGACGACCCTCCCAGTTGCAGACGCCGGCCCCACGAACCGACTCCCATCCACGGGGGTGATGCGTGATGGACTACGTCATGCTGGCCGTGGGGCTCCTCCTGGTCATCGGCACGGGCCTGTTCGTCGCGTCCGAGTTCGCGCTCGTCAATCTCGACCGTGCCGACCTCGAAGCGCGGCGCGACCGCGGCGAGACGCGTCTCGGGCTGACGATCGCGGCGCTGAAGATCACCTCGACGCACCTCTCGAGCGCGCAGCTGGGCATCACGCTCACGACGCTGCTGACGGGCTACACGATGGAGCCGGCGATCTCGAACCTCCTCGGACCCGTGCTCGCCGCATGGGGCGTTCCGCGTGCCGCGGTGAGCCCCATCGCGGTCTTCGTGGGCGTGGCGGTAGCCACGATCCTGTCGATGATCCTCGGCGAGCTCGTCCCGAAGAATTTCGCCCTCGCGCTTCCCCGGCAGACGGCGAAGCTCGTCATCCCCTTCCAGACGGCGTTCACGGTCGTGTTCCGACCGGCCATCTCCGTGCTCAACGGCAGCGCGAACGGCGTCCTGCGCGCGCTCGGGATCGAGCCGAAGGAGGAGCTTTCCGGAGCCCGGACGGCCGAGGAGCTCTCGAGCCTCGTGCGCCGCTCCGCGAGCGCCGGCGTGCTCGAGGAGGACACGGCATCCCTCCTCGACCGCAGCCTCACCTTCTCGCGCCTCACGGCGGCCGACGTCATGACCCCTCGACCGAGCATCCATGCCGTCGCCGCCGGCGACTCGGCCAACGACGTCATCCAGCTCGCGCGCCGCACAGGACACAGCCGGTTCCCCGTGTACGACGACGACATGGACGACATCGTCGGCGTCGTGCATCTCAAAGCCGCCGTCGGGGTCCCGCGCGATCGCCGCGCCGACGTTCCCGCGGCGGCACTCGCGACCGAGCCCCTGCGCGTGCCTGAGGCCGTGCACCTCGACACGCTGATCTCGGAGCTCCGTGCCCGCGGCTATCAGATGGCGGTCGTCGTGGACGAGTACGGCGGCACTGCGGGCGTCGCGACGCTGGAGGACCTCGTCGAGGAGATCGTCGGCGAAGTCCTCGACGAGCACGACCGGCGGAAGGCCGGCATCGTCCGCGCGGGCGCCTCGGTGACGCTGCCGGGCGACCTGCGGCCCGACGAGGTGCTCGACCGCACGGGCATCCGCGTGCCCGAGGGCGACGTCTACGACACGGTCGGCGGCTTCGTCATGAGCGTGCTCGAGCGCATCCCCGCGGTCGGCGACGAGGTCGAGATCGAAGACGGGATGCTGCGGGTGCAGCGCATGGACGGACGCAGGGTCGATCGGATCTCGTTCACCCCGCGACCGGCCGACGCCGACGCGGAGGGCGGTGACGGCGATGAGTGACTGGGCCGGCATCGCATGGCTGTTCGTCCTGCTGATCGCGAACGCGTTCTTCGTGGGCGCGGAGTTCGCGGTCATCTCGGCGCGCCGCTCGCAGATCGAGCCGCTCGCCGAGAAGGGCATCCGCTCGGCCAAGACGGCGCTGTACGCCATGGAGCACGCGACGCTCATGCTCGCGACGAGCCAGCTGGGCATCACGATCTGCTCGCTGCTGATCCTGAACGTCTCGGAGCCCGCGATCCACCACCTGCTCGCGGCGCCGCTCGGGCTCACGGGGTGGGGCGAGGCCGCGATCGACACGGTCGCGTTCGTCATCACCCTCGTCGTCGTATCGTACCTGCACGTCGTGTTCGGCGAGCTCGTGCCGAAGAACATCGCCTTCTCCGTGCCCGATCGCGCCGTGCTCATGCTGGCGGTGCCGCTCGTGTGGATCTCGAAGGTGTTCCACCCGCTCATCGTGTCGCTCAACTGGATCGCCAACCACACGCTGCGCCTGTTCCGCGTCGAGCCGAAGGACGAGGCCGCGTCGACCTTCACGCTCGACGAGGTCGCGACGATCGTCAACCAGTCCCGCATCGAAGGCGTCCTGGACGACGCCGCGGGAACGGTCGCGGCGGCCGTCGAGTTCACCGACAAGAAGGCGATGGATGTCGCGGTCCCGCTCGCCGACCTCGTGACGCTGCCCGAATCGACGACCCCCGACGAGATCGAGCGGGCCGTCGCGAAGCACGGCTTCTCGCGATACGTCATCGTCGGGTCAGACGGCGTGCCGCTCGGGTACGTGCACCTCAAGGACGTGCTGCGGGCCGCGGAGGGTCCGGATGCCGAGTCCGACGTCGTGCGTCCGATCGGCTCGCGCCGCATCCATCACATGGTGCCCGTGCTCGAGACGACCGATCTCGAGGACGCACTCGCGACGATGCGCCGCGAGGGCCGTCACCTCGCGCAGGTGCGGGATGCCGCGGGTCGCACGACGGCCGTGCTCTTCCTCGAGGACATCATCGAGGAGCTCGTGGGCGAAGTGCAGGACGCGACGAGGCGTCGGATCTACTGACGCAGGCGCCGACGCGGCGCCGGCTCGGCTCAGCTTCGCCACGCGGGCTCGACCGACGATCGACGGCGACGCCACGCGGGCTCGACCGACGATCGACCCCGAACCGGCGCGGGCGCCGTGCTGGATCCGCCCGGCGGCGCGGCCTGGCTCGACGTCGCGGATGGTTGAGCCGAGCCGGGCTCGGCTCAGCGGTTCGCCTCGGCCCGGCTCCGCGGCGCCGACCTCGGCTCCAGTGGCCCGGCTCCGCGCCGCGCATGGCTGAGCCGCGCGGCATGGCTGAGTCGCGCTGCCCCCCGGCTCCGCGGCGCCGCACAGCTGAGCCGCGGCATGGCTGAGTCGCGCGGCCCTCGCCCACAGCGGCCCGGCTCCGCCGAGCCGGCCGCGGCTCAGCGGTGCGGCCGCGCGCGGAGGTACTGCGCCGGCCAGTAGTCCAGCTCGACGCCCAGCTCTGCGGAGGCGCGCAGCGCGAGGTGCGGGTCGCGCAGCCACTCGCGGCCGGCCATGATGGCGTCGGCGTCGCCCGCCTGCAGGATCGCCTCGGCCTGCGCGGCATCCGTGATGAGACCCACGGCGCTGACGGGGACGCCCGCCTCGCGGCGCACACGGGCGGCGAGCCCGACCTGGTAGCCCGGGCCGAGCTCGATGCGCTGGTGCGCGACGAGGCCGCCGCTGGAGATGTCGAAGAAGTCGGCGCCACGATCGGCGGCCCAGCGCGCGACGATGGCGGTCTCCTCGACGCTCCAGCCGCCCTCCGCCCAGTCGGTCGCGGAGAACCGCACGAACAGAGGAGCCTGGCGTGCGGCATCCCGCACCGCCTCGACGACCCGCAGGACGAGTCGCGCGCGGTTCTCGAGCGAGCCGCCGTACTCGTCGTCGCGCCGGTTCGACAGGGGCGAGAGGAACTGGTGCAGGAGGTAGCCGTGCGCCGCATGGATCTCGAGCACGTCGAAGCCTGCGTCGACGGCCCGGCGCGCGGCGGCGGCGAAGTCGGCGACGACCTGCTCGATGCCGTCGCGGTCGAGCTCGACGGGCTCTGCGAAGCCCTCGAACGCGACGGCGGACGGGGCGACCGTCTGCCAGCCGCCGTCGTGGATCGGAACGCTGCCGTGGTGACCCGAGAACGGCGACCACGTCGACGCCTTGCGTCCCGCGTGCGCGAGCTGGATGCCCGCGACGGCGCCGCGCGCGTGGACGGCGGCGACGATCGGAGCCCATGCGTCGCGCTGACCTGCGGTCCAGATGCCCGTGTCGTCCGGCGAGATCCGCCCCTCGGGAGAGACCGCGGTCGCCTCGGCCATCACGAGTCCCGCTCCGCCCGACGCGAACTGAGCGAGGTGCGTGTGGTGCCACTCCTGCGGAACGCCCTCGACGGCGCTGTACTGGCACATCGGCGACACCCAGAGCCGGTTGCGGAACGTGACGTCGCGGATCGCGTACGGGGAGAACAGCAGGCTCATGGAGTGGCTCCCAAGCGGCGGTAGGGTGTGGCCATGGTCGAGGCCCGCACGTGGACGAGGGATGACGCGGCACGGTCCCTGCTCGGGCCAACCGCTTCGGATGACAAGTATTCCCGAGGCGTCGTCGGGCTGCGCACCGGATCGGGGCAGTATCCCGGCGCCGCCGTCATCGGGGTCGAGGCCGCGTGGCGCACGGGTGTCGGGATGGTGCGGTACGTGGGCCCCACGCGCGCGTCCGACCTCGTGCTGCACAGACGCCCTGAGACCGTGACGGTGGACGGACGCGTGCAGGCCTGGGTCGTGGGCTCCGGGACGGATCCCGCGGAGCGGACGGATGCCGAGACCGCCGCGCTGCGCGGCATCCTGGCGGGCGAGGTCCCGGTCGTCGTCGACGCGGGGGCGCTCGGCCTCGCGATCGGGGCGTCCGCGCCGCTCGTCGTGACCCCGCACGACCGCGAGCACGTGCGCCTGCGCAGCGAGCTCGGCCTCGCCGACGCGGGACCCGACCGCGTGGCCGCAGCGTGCGAGACCGCGCGCGCGCTGGGCGGGACGGTGCTCCTCAAGGGCGCGGAGACGATCGTCGCCACTCCCGCCGGGTGGACCGCCCTCGTCGCCTCGGGCACGCCGTGGCTCGCGACGGCGGGCACGGGCGACGTGCTCGCGGGAGTCCTCGGCGGGCTCGTCGCGGTGGCCCAGGCGCACGGCGGGCCGCAGGATGACGAGGCCCTCGGCCCGCTCGCCGCATCCGCCGCGTGGCTGCACGGCCGCGCCGCGACGGTGGCCGCGGCATCCCTCGGCCCTGCGGGAGGGCCCATCACGGCGCTGGACGTCGCCGACTCGCTCCCCGGGATCGTGAGCGGCCTGCTCACGCGGCGCTGAGCCCTCGCTCCGCACGGCGAGCTCGGCGCGGACGGCGCACGGGGCCCGCGTCGGGACCGCCCGTAGGATGGGGGCGTGTCGAGGCGGGCGGTGCTGTGGATCGCGTTCGCCGTCGTGCACGTCGGCGTCGCGGTGCTCGGATTCCGGCTGCCGAACCAGCCGATGGGCGACGTCTACAACGTCTACGAGCGCTGGTCGGGGGCGTGGCTCCACGGGGGATACGTCGATCCGAGCTGGTACTCGATGGTCTCGGAGCGCACGCACGTCGGCTTCGTCGGGATCACCGAGCCGTGGGTGTACCCGCAGCTGGCGCTCGTGCCGATGCTCCTGGCCTGGCTGTTCGCGTGGGCAGGGGGCTACACGATCGGGTGGGCGATCCTCGTCACCGTCGCGGATGCCGCGGCCTTCGCGCTGCTCGTCGGCACCGGCCGCGCGACGGGCCGGACCGTCGCCGCGTGGTTCTGGCTGAGCTTCATCGCGCTCCTGGGCCCCGTCGGGATCTACCGGCTGGACGGCTTCACGGTGCCGCTCGCGATCGCGGGGTGCCTGTGGCTCGTCGGGCGCCCCTGGCTCGGGTCGGCGCTTCTGGCGATCGCGACGTGGATCAAGGTGTGGCCGGCCGCGCTCGTCGTCGCAGCCGTCGTCGCACTTCGACGCCGGCTGGTGGTCGTCGCGGCAGGGCTCGCGGTCTCGGCGGCGACGCTCCTGGTCGTCGTGGTGCTCGGCGGCGGCGCGCATGCCTTCGGCTTCATCGCCGACCAGTCCGACCGCGGCATCCAGCTCGAGGCGCCCGTCGGGACGCTCTATCTGTGGCAGGCGGTCGCGGGCGTCGCGGGCTCGTCCGTCTACTACGACTTCGACCTCATCACGTTCCAGGTGACGGGACCGCACGTCGACGCCGTCATCGCGGTCATGACTCCGCTGCAGATCCTCGCTGTGGTCGCGCTCGCGGCTCCGGGCGCGGTCAAGGTGTGGCGCGGCGCGAGCTTCGCGGCGCTGTTCCCGCGCCTGGCCCTGGGGCTCGTCCTCGCGTTCATCGTCTTCAACAAGGTCGGCTCGCCGCAGTACATGACGTGGATCGTCGCACCGCTCGTCGTCGGGATGGTCGTCGACCGCCGCCACTGGTGGGGTCCCGCGGCGCTCGCACTCGCGATCGCGTTCCTCACGCAGGCCGTCTACCCGCTCACCTACTGGCAGCTCGTCAGCGCGCAGCCCATCCCCGCGGCGCTCCTGACGGCGCGCAACGTGCTCCTGGTCGCGCTCTTCGCCTGGGTCGTCGTCATGATCGCGCGCGTCGCGCCGCACCCGCACGTCCACGCCCGGCTGCAGCGGCAGCGGGCCGCGGCATCCTGATCCGTCATCGAACCCGGGAGGTTCCCATGCTCGTCGCCTTCTCCGTCGCACCGAGCGGCACCGGACGCGCGGACGGCTCCGTGCACGACGCCGTCGCAGCGGCCGTGCGGGTCGTCCGCGACAGCGGTCTGCCGCACCGCACGACCTCGATGTTCACCGAGATCGAGGGGGAGTGGGATGCCGTCTTCGAGGTCGTGCGCCTCGCGACCGAAGCGGTGCTGCCGTTCGGCTCCCGCGTCTCGCTCGTGCTCAAGGCCGACATCCGCCCCGGGTATACGGGCGAGCTCGACGCGAAGGTCGAGCGCCTGGAGCGGGCGCTCGCGGCTTCCCCGGACGACGCCTGACCTCCCGCCGCGGCGGACGCGACGGCGAACAGCGCGGGAGCGGGTCTCGAATCGATTCGACAGGATGCCGCGGCCGGCGCTAGCATGACCGCGTGACCTCGTCGAGCGCCCGTCCGCGCGCAGCCGCGCCCGCGCTGCTGTCCCTCGCGATCGGGAGCTTCGGCATCGGCATGACGGAGTTCGTCGTCATGGGCCTGCTTCCGAACATCGCGCAGGACCTCCTGCCGGCGCAGTGGGCGGCGAGCCCCGAGCACGCGATCGCCCAGACGGGCTGGCTCATCAGCCTGTATGCGCTGGGAGTCGTGATCGGCGCGCCGACGATCGCCGGGTCTGTCGCCCGCTTTCCGCGGCATCGCGTCATGGTGTGCCTCGCCCTCGCGCTCACGCTCTTCAACGCGCTGACGTTCCTGCTCCCGTCGTTCGGGCTGGTCGCGGCATCCCGGTTGCTTGCGGGCCTTCCGCACGGCGCCTACTTCGGGATCGGCGCACTCGTCGCGGCGGACGCCCTCGGACCGGGCAAGCGCGCGAAGGGCGTCGCGTTCGTCCTGACGGGGCTCACGATCGCGAACGTCGTCGGCGTGCCGCTGGGCACGTTCCTCGGGCAGCAGGTGGGATGGCGTGCCGCGTTCGTCGTCGTCGCGTCGATCTTCGCCCTCGCGACCGTCTGCATCGCACTGTTCGTCCCCGCGCACGCGGGCGACCCCGCACGCACTCTCCGGGCCGAGCTCAAGGTCTTCCGCATCGGGCAGGTGTGGCTCGCGCTCGGCGTCGGCGCGATCGGGTTCGGCGGGTTCTTCGCGGTCTACAGCTACGTCGCGCCGATGGTGACCGAGGTCGCCGGATCGCCGGAGTGGGTCGTGCCCATCGTGCTCGTGCTCATGGGCGTCGGGATGACGATCGGCAACCTCGTGGGGGGCCACCTCGCCGACGTCGACCTGAAGCGCACGCTCGTGGGAGGGCTCCTCGCCCTCGCCCTCGTGCTCGCGCTCCTGGCCGTGACGTCGCACTGGATCTGGGCCCTGGGGTTCTTCGTGTTCGCGACGGGCTTCGTCTCATCGGTGCTGAGCCCGACGATCCAGACGCGCCTCATGGACGTCGCGCAGGACAACCAGTCGATCGCGGCGGCGCTGAACCACTCCGCCCTCAACATCGGCAACAGCCTGGGCGCGTTCCTCGGGGGCGTCGTCATCGCGCTGGGGCTCGGGTTCGTCGCGCCCGCGTGGGTCGGCGTCGCGCTCGCGCTCTCGGGCCTCGGGATCGCGCTCGCGAGCCTCGCGACAGAGCGTGCGCGCGCGGCCTCGGCCGTCCGCCGACCCGCCGCCGACGGATGACGAGACGGACGCCGCTCTAGGCTGAACCCGTGCCCGCCGCCGCGCCCCAGCCTCCGGATCGCGTCTCGCGCGCGCTCGCCGACTCGATCGCCGAGGCCCGGCCCCGCAGGCCGGGCGACGCCGAAGATCCCGGCATCCCCGTCGCCGCCACCGTGCTCGTGCTGCGCGACGGCGCCCGAGGGCCGGAGGTGCTCATGATCGAGCGGCCAGATCGCGGTTCGTTCGCGGGCGCCTGGGTCTTCCCGGGCGGCAAGCTCGAGCCGCAGGATGCCGTCGGCGCGGAGGCGGCCGCCGAGCCGGTCGAGCGCGAAGAGGCGTCCGCGCGACGCGCGGGCACTCGCGAGACGTGGGAGGAGGTCGGGCTGCACCTCGATCCGGGCGTGCTCCTCGCGGTGTCGCGGTGGGACCCGCCGCCCGGGATCGCACTGCGCATCCGCACGTGGTTCTTCGCCGTGCACTCGCCCGACGGCGCCCTCGCGCTGTCGGCCGATGAGGCGGTCTCTGCGGAGTGGGTGCGCCCAGACGACGTGCTCGAGCGCCACGGACGCGGCGAGCTCACGCTGTATCCGCCGACATGGGTGACGCTCCACGGCCTTTCGGGCCAGGGCGACGTCGGGGCGCTCCTGGACGTGCTGCGTCTGCGCGGCGTCGAGCACTTCGAGACCGTCGCCCGGAGCGCCGCCGACGGACCCCTCTTCCTCTGGCACGGGGATGCCGAGTACGACCAGGACACGCAGGCGCCGGCATCCGCCCGCCACCGCCTCGAGGCGGGCGCGCTGCCGTGGCGGTACACGCGCGACGCGTGATTCGGCCGCGGAGCATGCTCCGTGCCGCCTGACGGGGATCGGCCGAGCGTCGCCTCGCGGTCGCGGCCCCTCAGGACTCCAGCAGCCGCCGCACGTGCGAGCCGACCGCGTGGGTCTCGATGAGGAAGCCGTCGTGGCCGAAGTCGCTCGCCAGGGCGACGGCGCGGTCGCCGTCGAGGGTGCTCCGGATGCCGCGCGCGATGCGATGCTGACCGTCGATCGGGAAGAGCCGGTCGCTGTCGATGCCGAGCACGAGGGCGGTCGCGGTCACGCGCGCGAGCGCGTCTTCGATTCCGCCGCGGTCGCGTCCGACGTCGTGCGAGTTCATCGCGTTGACGAGCACGAGGTACGTGTTCGCGTCGAAGCGGCGCGTGAAGCGGTTGCCGTGGAAGTCGAGGTACGACTCGACCGCGAACCTCCCGCCGTGGCCGAGCGGGCTCACGCCCGACTGCCACGACCGCTGGAAGCGCTGGTTGAGCTCCGTCGGCGATCGATAGTTCAGCAGCGCCATCCGCCGCGCGAGGGCGAGCCCGCGATGGGGCCCGTCGCCGTCGCCGGCGTCGTAGTACTCGCCGCCCTGGAAGCGCGGATCGATCTGGATGGCCTCCAGCTGCACGGAGTTCAGCGCGATCTGGTCGGCCGTGTTGACGGGCGGAGCAGACAGGATGCCGACCCGCGCGACGCGCTCCGGCATCCCGATCGCCCATTCGAGAGCGTGCATGCCGCCCATCGAGCCGCCCAGCACGCCCGCCCAGACGTCGATGCCGAGCGCGTCGGCGAGGCGCACCTGCGCTGCGACCTGGTCACGGATCGTGAGGTAGGGGAAGCGCGAGGCCCACTCGTAGCCGTCGGGCGCGATGCTGGCGGGGCCCGTCGAGCCCTGGCATCCTCCCAGCATGTTCGGCGCGACGACGAACCAGCGGTCGGTGTCGATCGCGGCGCCCGGGCCGACGATGTCGTCCCACCAGCCGGCGGTGGGATGCCCCGGCCCCGCCGGTCCGCGCACGTGGCTGTCGCCCGTGAGGGCGTGCAGCACGAGCACGGCGTTGTCGCGGGCGGCGTTGAGCCCGCCCCACGTCTCGTACGCGAGACGATAGCCCGGCAGCTCGCGGCCGCCCTCCGTCCGGAACGACCCGAACGCCGCGAAGCGCCTGTCGCCGACGGCGTCGCCGTCTCGCCATGCGCCCGTCGCGGGCGGGCGCCCCAGGAGCAGGCGCGCGTCGGCCTCCGTCACCGGTGCCGACGGCACGGTGTCTTCGGAGGTCTGCCAGTCCATCGGTCCATTGTCGCGGGTGCCGCGGGGTCGGGCGGCACTGTTACGCGACGGCGCGCGTGACGGCGGGGAATCCCGGGCGAGGCGCGGGATCGGGTGCCCGGCCCCGCAGGTCGCGGTCGATCCCCGCGGCCGGGCACGGCGCCGCCGTGGAGGCGTGTCCCCGGGCGGGAGTAGCGTCTCGCGAATGGACCCCGTCATCGACTACCTCATGCGGGGAGACCCCGCGATCCGCTGGCAGGTCATGGCCGGCCTGCTCGATGCGCCGGCCGACGAGGTCGCGGCTGAGCGCGCGAGAGTCGCGACGGAAGGCTGGGGAGCACGGATGCTCGCCGCGCAGGCCGACGACGGCCGCTGGGACGGCGGCACGTACCGCCCGGGCTGGGTCGACGAGGAACGGCCGTTCTTCGACGCCTGGACGGCGACGCACTTCTCGCTGCAGGCGCTGTGGGAGTTCGGCCTCGACCCCTCGAGCCCCCAGGCGCGCCGGGCGATCGAGAGGGTCCGCGACAACGTGACGTGGGAGTACGACGGCGCGCCCTACTTCGACGGCGAGGTCGAGCCGTGCGTCAACGGCATCGCGATGGCGGTCGGGGCGTACTTCGGCGAGCCGGTCGACAGGATCGTCGAGACGACCGTCGGCCAGCGCCTCGGCGACGGCGGCTGGAACTGCTGGATGGAGGAGAGCTCGGTCTCGTCGTTCCACTCCACGATCTGCGTGCTGGAGGGGCTGCGCGAGTGGGAGAGGGCGACCGGCGGCACCGCCGGGTCCCGCGAGGCCCGCCGCACGGGGGAGGAGTACCTGCTCGAGCGCGGCCTCTACCGGAGGAGGTCGACGGGCGAGATCGCCGATCCGCGCATGACGATGCTCTCGTTCCCCGTGCGTTGGTTCCACGACATCCTGCGCGGTCTCGACCACTTCCGGCTCGTCGATCGCCGCGATGAGCGCCTCGCCGACGCCGTGGCTCTCCTTCGCTCGAAGGCCGACGCCAACGGCATGTTCGCGTACGAGAACTGCCACGAGGGTCCGCGGCTGTTCGCGATGGAGCAGGAGGGCGAGGGCTTCCCGAGCCGCTGGGTGACGCTGCGGGCGCTGCGCGTCCTGCGCTGGTGGGACGCCGCCTGAGCCGGGCCGTGCAGACGACGGATGCCTCGGACCGCGCGGTCCGAGGCATCCGTGTTCCCGAGTCAGGGTCAGGCGCGCGCGGCCTCCGAGACGCGGCGGGCGGCGGTGAGCGCCTGCTCGAGGTCGGCCTTGAGGTCGTCGATGTTCTCGAGTCCGACCGACAGCCGCACGAGGCCGGGCGTGACGCCCGTCGTCAGCTGCTGCTCGGGCGTGAGCTGGGAGTGCGTCGTCGACGCGGGGTGGATGACGAGCGAGCGCACGTCGCCGATGTTGGCGAGGTGGCTGAACAGGGTCAGCGAGTTGACGAACTCGCGGCCGGCCTGGACACCGCCCTTGAGCTCGAACGACAGCACGGCCCCGACGCCCTTCGGCGCGTACCGGTTCGCAGCCGCGTACCAGGGCGATGTCGGAAGGCCCGAATAGTTGACGGACGCGATGTCGGGGTGGTTCTCGAGCCACTCCGCGATCTCCTGCGCGTTCTGGACATGACGCTCGACGCGCAGCGAAAGCGTCTCGATGCCCTGGATGAGCAGCCAGGCGCTCTGCGGAGAGATCGCCGAGCCGAGGTCGCGCAGCAGCTGGACACGGGCCTTGATGATGTACGCGAGGCCGTCGCCCACGGCCTGCGTGTAGACGGCGCCGTGGTACGACGGGTCGGGCGTCGACAGGCCGGGGAAGCGGTTGGCGTGCTCCGACCACGGGAACGTGCCGCCGTCCACGATGACGCCGCCGATGACCGTGCCGTGGCCGCCGAGGAACTTCGTCGCGGAGTGGACGACGATGTCGGCGCCGTGCTCGAAGGGCTTGATGAGGTAGGGGGTCGCGATCGTGTTGTCGACGATGAGCGGGATGCCGGCCTCGTGCGCGATGTCGGCGACCGTGCGGATGTCGAGCACGTTGATCTTCGGGTTGCCGATCGTCTCGGCGAAGAAGAGCTTCGTGTTCGGACGGATCGCGGCGCGCCACTCGTCGGCGTCGTCCTGGTTCTCGACGAACGTCGTCTCGATGCCGAGCTTCGCGAAGGTGTACTTGAAGAGGTTGTAGGTGCCGCCGTAGATCGAGCTGGACGAGACGATGTGGTCGCCCGCCTGGGCGATGTTGAGCACGGCGAACGTCTCGGCCGCCTGACCGCTGGCCACCAGGAGCGCGCCCGTACCGCCTTCGAGGGCCGCGAGGCGCTCCTCGACGACCGCCTGCGTGGGGTTCTGGATGCGCGTGTAGATGTTGCCGAACTCGGCGAGCGCGAAGAGGTTCGCGGCGTGGTCGGCGCTGTCGAACACGTAGGACGTCGTCTGGTAGATCGGGGTCGCGCGCGCCTTCGTGACCGGATCGGGCTGCGCGCCCGAGTGGATCTGCTTGGTCTCGAAGCGCCAGTTCTCGGCAGCGGTCATGATGGCTCCTGCGGGTCAGGTGGCCCGCGTCGAGCGACGCGGCCTTGTCCGAGGGTACGAAGCGCGCCATGTGTCGACAACGTCTGGGAAATGTGACGTAACCTCTGCCGGTACCGTGGGAGCCATGACCAGACGTGCAGTCGTGACGGGAGCGAGCTCAGGCATAGGAGAGGCCACCGCGAGGGCGCTGCGGGCGAGCGGATGGGATGTCGTCGCCGTCGCGCGGCGAGCCGAGCGCCTGCAGGCGCTCGAAGACGAGATCGGCGTCGCCGCCTACGCGGCCGACCTCACGAGTCCTGCAGACATCGAGGCGCTCACGGAGTGGCTCGCCGGCTCCGGTCCCGTTCATGCGCTCGTCCACGTCGCGGGCGGAGCGCGGGGGACCGACCGCGTCGAGGACGGCGACCCCGCCGACTGGCAGTGGATGTTCGAGGTCAACGTCCTGTCGTCGCAGCGGCTCGTCGCGGCGCTTCTTCCCCTGCTGCGGGAGACCGCGGCATCCGACGGCCACGTCGACGCGCTCTTCGTCACATCGACCGCCGCGCAGACGGCGTACCCCGGGGGTGCCGGCTACAACGCGGCCAAGGCCGGCGAGTCGATGCTCCTGCACGCGCTGCGGCTCGAGCTCAACGGCGAGCCGATCAGGGTCGTCGAGGTCGCCCCCGGGATGGTGCGCACGGACGAGTTCACGCTCAACAGGCTCGGCGGCGACCGCGCGGCGGCCGACAAGGTCTACGACGGCGTCGAGGCCCCGCTGACGGCGGGCGACGTCGCGGACGTCATCCGCTACGCGCTCGAGACACCGGGGCACGTCAACCTCGACCTCATCACGATGCGGCCCGTCGCGCAGTCGGCCCAGCACCTCCTCGCGCGGGGGCCGCTGCGCCCGCGCGGCTACTGACGCACGCGGAGGATCCCGGGATGGCGATGACGCTTCCGGAGCTCGCCGGGGCGGGCCTCATCGACGCGGGGTGGGCAGACGCTCTCGCGCCCGTCGCCCCCGACATCGCGGCCCTGGGCGATCGCCTCCGCGCGGAGACTGCCGCCGGACGGCGGTACCTGCCGTCCGGCGACCGCGTCCTGCGCGCCTTCCAGCGCCCCCTCGACGACGTCAAGGTGCTCATCGTCGGCCAGGACCCGTACCCGACGCCGGGGCACCCGATCGGGCTCTCGTTCGCCGTCGACCGGCACGTGCGGCCGCTTCCGCGCAGCCTCGCGAACATCTATCAGGAGCTCGAAGCAGACCTCGGCATCCCCCGCGCGGCGCACGGCGATCTGTCCGCGTGGAGCGATCAGGGCGTGATGCTGCTCAACAGGGTGCTGACGGTCGCGCCGGGGATGCCGGCATCCCACCGCGGATGGGGCTGGGAGAAGGTCACGGAGCACGCGATCCGCACGCTCGTCGCGCGCGATGCGCCCCTCGTCGCGATCCTCTGGGGGAGGGACGCCGCCAACCTGCGACCCTTGCTGGGGCCGACCCCGATCATCGAGTCGCCGCATCCGTCGCCGCTGTCGGCGAGCCGCGGGTTCTTCGGGTCGAAGCCGTTCTCCCGCGCCGACGCGCTGCTCGAACGGCAGGGAGCCGCTCGGGTCGACTGGCGGCTGCCCGCGTAGGCTTGTCGGCATGCTGGAGGAGGAGTACGAGAAGAGCCGCCGCGTGCTTCCTGCACACCTGCGCAAGCGGCCGGAGCCCGAGCGGCCGTTCTCGTACGAGATCCGGTCCGTGCAGGAGCGCGACCTGCCCGACATCCGCGAGATCTACAACTACTACGTCACCAACTCGGTCGTCACCTTCGACGAGAAGAGGTGGACGATGGCGCAGTGGCGCGACAAGGCGCTCTACCTTCAGCGGCTCAAGATGCCCTTCCTCGTCGCGCAGTCGCCGTCGGGGCAGATCCTCGGCTACGCGCTCGTGCAGCCGCTCTCGGGCAAGTCGGCGTATCGCTTCACGGTCGAGAACTCGATCTACCTGGGGCACGCCGCCACCGGCAAGGGGCTCGGCCGGGCGCTCCTGGTCGCCCTCATCGAGGCGTGCGAGCAGGCGGGCATCCGTGAGATGGTCGCCGTCATCAGCGACAAGGGCGCCGAGGCATCCGTCGCGCTCCACGAGAAGCTGGGCTTCGTCGAGACGGGGCGGCTGGGTCGCGTCGGCTTCAAGTTCGGTCGCTGGCTCGGCACGATCTACCTGCAGAAGTCGCTCAAGCCCGTCAAGAAGAAGACCCTGTTCTCCCGGAAGGCCGACGCCTAGGCTCGTCCGGCGCTCCGTAGGCGCGCACCTCGTCGACGAGGTCCCGCCACGGGCCGCGCAGCTGATCGTCCGACAGGGCGGCACTGCGCGGCGGGTCGTCGGCGCACCGTGCACTGATCCGCCACTGGAACGTGTCGGCCCCGCGCGCAGGAGCGGGGGATGCCGCCGCCTCCCACGGGCACTCGTCGATGAGGCCGATCCAGCGGGGCGCCTCGTCCGGTGGGGGCTCGGCCTTCCACTCGCGCCGCAGCCCGGCGAAGCCGCCCGTGCGCACGACGCGCACGACGAGCAGCACGTCGCGCGCGTCGCCGCGTCCTGCGTCGTCAGCCGGCTCGTCCAGTCCCATCGTCGATGACGCCGACGTCCGTCCACCCCGTGCGGACGGCGGCGACCTCCTCAGATTCCTCACCGTACTCCGCGGTCGCGGTGTCGAGGGTCGCTCGCGCGAACTCGGCGAACGTCGCCGTCTTCGACAGGATGCCGGAGGTCAGCGTGCGATACCAGACGAGGCCCGCGCGCTCCCACGCGTGGCCCCCGAGAGCCGTCGCCGCGAGGTAGAACGCGTGGTTCGGGATGCCGGAGTTGATGTGGACGCCGCCGTTGTCGTCGGTCGTCTTCACGAAGTCCCGCATGTGCGCCGGCTGCGGGTCCTTGCCGAGCACGTCGTCGTCGTATGCCGTCCCCGGGGCCTTGAGGGAGCGGAGGGCGACGCCCTGCACGGCCTGCGTGAAGATCTCCGCGCCGACCAGCCAGTCCGCCTCGTCGGCCGTCTGGCCCCGCAGGTGCTGCTCGGCCAGGACGCCGAACACATCCGAGATCGACTCGTTGAGCGCACCGGACTGCCCGTCGTAGACGAGACCGCCCGCATGCTCGGTGACGCCGTGCGCGAGCTCGTGGGCGATGACGGTGAGCGAGTTCGTGAATCCTGTGAACACCTCGCCGTCGCCGTCGCCGAAGACCATGCGCTCGCCGTTCCAGAAGGCGTTGTCGTAGTCGCGGCCGAAGTGCACCGTCGCCAGCAGGGGGGCGTTGTCGCCGTCGATGCCCGTTCGCGCGAACGCCTCCCACCAGAAGTCGAAGGTCGCCCCGAGCCCGTCGAAGGCCTCGTCGACGGACTCGTCGCCCGTCGGCGGGTCGTCCTCGCCGCGAACGCGGACGCCGGGGAGCCGCTCGCGGTTCTGCGCATCGGACACGACCCGGTCGGGTGCCGGCGACGTCTCGGCGACGAGTGTCCCGGGCTCCTCGATCGACAGCACGAGGCGCTTGCGCACCGGCCGGTACTCTCGCGAGACCGCGAGCGTGGCCCGTGCGGCGTCGGCGGCGCGCGGGAAGCGCGGCTCGCCGATCGCGGCGATCCGGGCCAGGAGATACGGGGGGACGATCGCGGTCATGATCCGAGGCTATCCGCGCGGTGGGACACGCGGCCCCGGCGCGCGGAGGGCCGCACGTCGGCCCCGAGGTCAGTTCGGGTCGATGACGGGGATCGACGACAGGAGCCGTCGCGTGTATGCGACCTGGGGCTGCAGGAGCACCTTCTCGGTCGGCCCCTCCTCGACGATGCGCCCGTCCTTCATCACCACGACGTCATCGCACAGGTTCTGCACGATGCCGATGTCGTGCGAGACGAGCAGGAGGGTCAGGCCGTCACGGGCCTTGAGCTCGCCGAGCAGCCCGAGGACCTGCGCACGGACGGTCACATCCAGCGCCGACAGGGGCTCGTCGCCCACGAGCACGCGCGGCCGATGCACGATGGCCCGGGCGATCGCGATGCGCTGACGCTGCCCGCCCGAGAACTCGTGCGGGAAGCGGTCGGCCATCGCGGGCTCGAGCCCCACCTCCCTCAAGACCTCGCGAACGCGCGCGCGGTGATCGCCCGGGATGCCCAGCGCCCACAGCGGCTCCGCGACGATGCGGCCGACGCTCATGCGCGGGTCGAGCGACGCATAGGGGTCCTGGAACACGATGCCGGTCTCGCGGCGCAGCCAGTGCAGCGAGCGCGCCGGGGCCGCGGCATCCACGGGCCTGCCGTCGAACTCGACGGTGCCCGCCGTCGGAGCGTCCAGCGCCAGCAGCAGGCGCACGAGCGTCGACTTGCCCGAGCCCGACTCGCCGATGATGCCGACGGACGCGCCTTCGCGCACATCGAGGTCGACGTCGTCGAGCGCCGTCGTGAATCGCGCGGGCTCGAAGAGCCTGGTCTTGGGGGTCGGATACCGTCGCGTCAGCCCCCGCGCGCGGATGAGGTCGCTCACACCGGCCCTCCCTGGCCTTGGCCCCCGACCCCTGGCGCGCCGTCGGGCAGGCCACCCGGACGCCACAGGGTCGCCGTCGCGTCGCGCAGGAGACCCTGTGTGACGGGGGAGACGGGGGAGGTCAGCAGCGTCGGCACTGCGGCCTGCTCGACGACGCGCCCGTGTTCGAGCACGACCCCGTCCGTCGCGATCTGGGACAGGACCGCGAGGTCGTGCGTGATGAACACGAGCGACATCCCGTCGTCGTCGACGAGCGAGAGCAGCAGGTCGAGGATCTCGGCCTGGATCGTGACGTCGAGTGCCGTCGTGGGCTCGTCGGCGATGAGCAGCCGCGGCCGGCACGCGAGCGCCATCGCGATCGCGACGCGCTGCCGCTGTCCGCCGGAGAGCTGGTGCGGGTATCGCGCGACGATGTGCTCGGGATCCGGGAGCGCGACACGTGCCGCCTCGGCGACGGCGCGCTCTCGCGCTTCTCGCTTCGAGAGCCCCTCGTGGATGCGGATCGACTCCGCGATCTGCCGGCCGACCGTGCGGATCGGGTTGAGGGCCGTGCGCGGCTCCTGGAACACGATGCCGATGTCGTCCCCGCGCAGCCGCGCGAGCTCGCGGTCGGGAAGGCCCAGGAGCTCGCGGCCGTCCCATCGGATCGACCCGCCCGTCTCAGCCCCTTCCGGGAGCAGCCCCAGGATCGCGAGCGCGGTCAGCGACTTCCCCGAGCCCGACTCGCCGATGAGCCCGATCCGCGCGCCGTCGGGGACGTCGAACGACACGCCGTCGAGGACCCGGCGACCGCCGAGGTCGATCGTGAGATCGCGCACAGCGAGACTCATCTCATCGTCCCCTTCGGGCGATCGGCGCGCCGGCGCGCGGGACGCGTGCTCATCCGACGACCCCCGGGACGTGCCGGATCGCGCCGCGCGGCGGGTGCAGCGGGTCGCGCCCGTGCGACAGGGTCGGGTCGGTCGCCTCACGCAGGGCGTCTCCCAGGAGGTTGAGCCCGAGCACCGTCACGGTGATCGCGAGGCCGGGCCACACGACGGACAGCGGGTACACCGTCATGAACTGCTGCAGCTGCGCGAGGAGGAGCCCCCACGACGGCTCCGTGACGGGCGCGCCGAACCCCAGGTAGGACAGGCCCGCCTCCGCGAGGACGGCGACGGCCATCGCCCACGACAGCTGCACGATGAAGACGGGCGCGACGTTGGGCAGCAGGTGCCGGAGGAGGTTGCGGCCCGGGGTCAGGCCGGAGGCCCGGCCGGCGAGCACGAAGTCGCTGTGCAGCACGCGTCGCAGCTCGGGCCTCGTGACGCGGGCGATGTTGACGCCGAACCCGATTCCGACCGACACGATGACGACCCACAGCGACCCGCCCCAGATCGCCGAGATCATCATCGCGATCAGCAGGACGGGGAAGGCGATGAGGATGTCGACCAGGACGGCGACCGACTCGCGCACCCACCGCGCCGTGAGGGCCCCGAGCGCCGCGAGCGCGATCCCGATCGCCGTCGCGACGAGTCCTGCGCCGACCGCGACCCACACGGTCGTGCGGGCGCCCGCCATGAGAAGGCTCAGGATGTCGCGTCCCGATCCGTCCGTGCCGAGAACGTGCGGCCACCCGGGGCCGAGCCATCGCGCGGAGATCTGCACCTGCTGGGGGTTGAACGGCGTCCAGAACCGGGCGACGATCGCCGTCACGACGATGACGCCCACGACGATGAGGCCGAACCGTCCCGTCGAGATGCGCCAGAGGCGCCCGAGCCACGCCCAGCGCGACGGAGGGCCGTCGTCGACGGCGGGCACGGCATCCGCCGGCGTCTCGCGCGCAGCGCCGGCGTCGGGTCGCGAGCGCCTCGAAGGGTCGCTCATGCCGACTCCCTCTGCCGGGGGTCGATGACGCGGTGCACGAGGTCGACGAGGAACCCCACGATGAGGACGAAGCTCGTGAGCACGAGCAGCTCGCCCTGGACTTTCGGCAGATCGCGGTTGGCGACGTCCGCGACGAGCATCCGGCCGATGCCGGGAAGCCCGAACAGCTGCTCGATCACGACGGACCCGACGATGATGCCGGCGATCTGGAGCCCCAGCACCGTGATGACGGAGAGGCCGACGTTCGGCAGGCCGTGCCGGATGAGCGCCGCGTCGCGCGTGAGGCCCTTGGCGGCGGCCGTGCGCACATAGTCCTGACCGACCGCCTGCAGGGTCGCGCTGCGCACGAACCGCAACAGCATCGCCCCTTCGACGATCCCGATCGTGAGGGCGGGGAGCAGGAGGGACCGCAGCGCGAGCGCCGGCTGATCCCACCCCGCCCGCGGGAACCCCTGTGCCGGAAGCCAGCCGAGCCACACCGCGAAGACGACGACGAGCACCATGCCGGCCCACACGACGGGGACTGCGGCCAGGCCCTGCGCCGTCACGCTCAGGGCCGTGCCCGCCGCGCGCCCGCGCCACATGGCGGACAGGACGCCGAGCGGCAGGCTGATGGCGAGCGCGATGACGAGGGACAGGATGCCGAGCGGCACCGTGACCTCGGCCTTCTCCGCCAGCTCGTCGGCGACGGGCGTGCCCGTCAGCAGCGATCTCCCGAGGTCTGCGCGGAAGACTCCGCCGATCCAGTCCAGATACTGCACCGGGAGCGGACGGTCGAGCCCGAGCCGCTCCCGGATGCCCGCCACCTGCTCCGGCGTGCTGTTGGTTCCCGCGATCACCTGGGCGATGTCGCCCGGGAGCACGCGCAGGGTGAGGAAGATGACCGCGCTGGCGACGAAGAGCCCGAGCACAAGCAGGGCCAGACGTGTCAGCGCGTACCTGGTCACCCGTCGCTCTTGGTGAGCTCAGCGATGTTGAGACGCTCGTTCACGTTGACCGTCGGCATACCCGCGATGTTAGCGCCGACGGCCACGACGGAGGAGCCGTTGAAGAGCCAGTCGGCGGCCATGTCCTCCGAGACGATGCGCGCTGCCTGCTTCAGCAGATCCGCGGCCTCCTCATCGCTCGTCGCCGCGACCGACTCGGCGTACAGGCGCTGCACCTCGGGGTTGTCGTACGTGAAGTAGTAGTCCGGGTTCGCCCAGTTCTCGAAGTCGCGCGCCTCCGTGTGCAGGACGAAGCTGAGCTCGAAGTCCTTGTTGACGTAGACGTCGTTGAGCCACGTCGGGAACTCGACGGACTCGACCGTGAGCGTGATGCCGACGTCGTTGAGGTCGGAGACGAGCACCTGCGGGATCGTCGTGACGTAGAACGACGGGATCGTGAGCGTGAGGGAGAGGTTCTCGGCGCCGGCCTCCTTCAGGAGGGCCCTCGCGGCGTCGGGATCGTACGGCGCGACCTCGGAGAGGTCCTCGTAGCCGGGGTCGAGCTCGGGGATGGGCCCGAACTGCGTCTGACCCGCGCCGAGCGCCTCGACGAGGGCGTCGTGGTCGATCGCCTGACGGATGGCCTGGCGCACGCGCTTGTCGGCGAGCGGGCCCGTGGTCTGGTTGAACGCGAGCGTGCCCTTGTCGGTCGACTTCCCGAGCACGACCTCGAAGTCGCCGTTCGCCTCGATGCGGTCGCGCAGGTTGGCGTCGAAGCCCGTCACGACGTCGACCTCGCCGGCGAGCGCCGCGTTGAGGGCGGCCTGGTTGTCGGGGATGTAGTCGAAGACGACCTCGGCGACGGAGGGCTTGTCGCCCCAGTACGCGTCGTTGCGCTCGAACGTGATGCTGTCGCCCTGCCGCCACGACCCCAGCACGAACGGCCCCGTGCCGTTCGTCTTGGTCTTGTAGTCGATCGTGTCGCCCTCCTTCAAGACGAGGCCGGCGCGTCCCGTGAGGTTCCACAGCAGCGTCGAGTCGGGAGCCGACAGCGTCAGCGTGATCGTCTGGCCGTCGGCCGTGATCGACGAGACGTTCGCCAGACGTGCGGAGTCGCGCCAGGTGGGGGTGCTCTGGCGGGTCTGGAGCGACCACACGACGTCCTGTGCGGTGAGCTCCTGACCGTCGTGGAACGTGACGCCCTCGCGGAGGGTGAACGTGTAGGTGAGTCCGTCGGGCGAGATGTCCCAGTCGCTCGCGAGCGCGGGCACGATCTCCTGCTCGGGCGTGCGCGCGACCAGGCCCTGGTAGATGTTGTCGACGAGGATCTGATCGAGCGCGGCGCCCGCCGTCTCGCGGATGTCGAGGTTGCCGGGCTCCAGGACCAGACGGATCGCGACCGAGGCGTCGGCGTCGGGCGAGGCGCCGCTCGTCGGCGTCTGGCCGCCCCCGCCCGTGCAGGCGGTCAGGAGCAGTGCGCCGGCGGCGAGAGTCGCGGCGACGATGGCGGTGCGGCGAAGCATGGGATTCCTTTCGGAGGGGCATCCCGTGCTGCGGGGATGCCGGAGTGAGCCGGATGCTCGGTGCGGTAGACAAGCCTAGAGAACGCGGCAACCTCGTGTCGCACGGGGGTCCCGCAACGAAACAGAAGCGTCAGGCGCCGTCCGCGCGCGCCCGCAGACGCCTTCCCAGGTCGACGGGGAGCTCCTCCTGCACGTTGTGGCCCGACACGACGACCTCGACGGATGCCGCGGGCAGCCGCCGCGCGAACTCCGCGGCATCCTCGTCCGTCACGTAGCCGTGGTCTCCGCGGACGAGCGTGACGGGCGCCTGGACCCCTTCGAGGTCGTGCCATCCGCTCTCCGAGAGCACGGCGCCGAGGGCGTCCTGTCCTGCGGCGGCTGCCGCGGCCGCCTCGGGCGAGCGCGACAGCTCGTTCGCGAGGCGGGCGAAGTGATGCTTCCACTCGACCCGCCCGTCCGGGCGCACGCGCGAGTTGTGGAACACGCCCCGCTCGGCCGCCGCGCGGGACCCGCCGAGCCCGAAGGCGAGCGCACGGTCGACGAGCTCGTCGCGCGACGCCCAGTCGGCCGGCCCCGAGAAGAACTCGCGCAGCTGCGCGGGCCCGCCCGTCGACGCGATGCCTGGGGTGATGTCGACCACGACGAGCTCGCGGACGAGGTCGGGACGGGATGCCGCGACCGCCGCCGCAGTGAGCCCGCCGAGCGACTGCCCGACGAGAAGCTGCGGCCGGTCGGTCCACGCCTCGACGCCCGCGACGACGTCGGGGGCCAGCGTCGCGGCGACGTACGCGGCGTCGGGGCGCCACGAGGAGTCGCCGTGGCCGGGAAGGTCGACCGCGAGGGCGGGAAGGCCCAGAGCCAG
Source organism: Microbacterium ulmi (assembly GCF_011759705.1). Taxonomy (GTDB): domain Bacteria; phylum Actinomycetota; class Actinomycetes; order Actinomycetales; family Microbacteriaceae; genus Microbacterium; species Microbacterium ulmi. The sequence continues at coordinate 2,466,922 of NZ_JAAOZF010000001.1, forward strand.
GATGGTCGAGTCCCACGTGTGGGCGTTGAGCCCCGCGCCGTGCACGAAGGTGACGACGGGCGGGCCGTCTCCGTACCGCAGCGCGCTCAGAGTGCGTCCGTCGGGGAGCGCGATGCTCAGCCGCTCGCCGCGGGGGACGGGCCCGGGAATGCCCCAGTCGGAGGCCTGGGCCGGAAGGAACGAGAACTCGTCGACGGGTTCGGTCACCCGCCCATTCTGCCCCGCCCGGGCCTGGCCGGGCGCTGGGTAGGCTGACCGCATGAGCGAAGAACGACGCGTGCACCTCTCCCGCTCCGCCCCCGAGGCCTACAAGACCCTCGACGCGTTCTCGAAGACCGTCGGCACGATCGCGGCGGAGGCCGGCATCGACGGGCGTCTCAAGGAGCTCGTGCAGATCCACGCGTCGCAGCTGAACGGATGCGCGTTCTGCGTCCGGGTGCACGTCGACAGGGCCGTCGCGGCGGGACTCGACGCCGACCTGATCGCGCAGCTTCCGACGTGGCGCGAGTCCGGGGTCTTCACGGAGCGCGAGCGCGCCGCCCTCGAGCTGGCCGAGGCGTTCACGTTCATCCACGACGGAGGAGTGCCCGACGACGTGTACGAGCACGTCGGCGGCATCCTGAGCGAGCCGGAGTATGTCGCGCTGAGCTGGATCCTCGTCTCGATCAACGCGTTCAACCGGGTGGCGATCGCGGGGCGCTACCCCGTGCCGCCGCGTGTGCCCGCGGCGCAGGCATGACGACCGGCCCTCTCGTCCCCGGCGCCGTCAATCTCCGCGACGTCGGGGGGCTGCCGGCGCAAGAGGGCCGAACGCGCGCGGGCGTCCTGTACCGCGCAGGCCAGCCGGGCCGTCTCGGCGCGTCGGGGCGCGCAGCGCTCGCGGGCCTGCGGCTGCGCCGCGTCATCGACCTGCGGGCCGACGAGGAGATCGCCTCGGCTCCGAGCGTCTTCGAAGGCCTCGGCGTCACGGTCCAGCGCGTGCCGCTGTTCCTGGGCTCGGTCGGCTCGTTCTTCGCCGACGACGTGTCGCTCTCGGAGCTCTACCGCCACATCGTCGACGACGCCGCCCCCGCCGTGGTCGAGGTCGTGCGCGGGATCGTCGCCGACCAGCCCGTGCTCATCCAGTGCACGGCAGGCAAGGACCGCACGGGCGTCACGGTCGCCCTGACGCTCGCCGCCGCCGGCGTCGACGAGGAGGCGGTGGTCGCGGACTACGCGCGCACCGAGACGTTCCTCCCCGTTCGGCGCAGCCGCGCCGTTCTGGGTTGGCTGCGGGCGCAGCATCCGGATGCGCGCAATCTCGAGGACCTCGTGAGCAGATCGCCCGCACCCGTCATGCGGGAGCTCCTGGGCGGGCTCTCTGCCCGGTTCGGGTCGGCCGCCGGCTATCTCGAAGCGCACGGCCTCGAACCCGACGAGCTGCGCGAGCTGCGCCGCGTCCTCATCGAACGCGGAGAGAGCTCTCAGCACAGCAGAGGTTAGGCATGCCTATCTTCGGCGTATAGTGGGGGTGTCATGTCCAGCACCTCAGAGCACAACGCCGCGTCCTGCCGCTCCTCGCGCCACACGCGCGTGCAGCATCTCATCACGGCCGACGAGGCCTCGCTGGCCGAGCTCGAGGCTCTGCTGGCGACGCTGCCGATCTGCTCGACGGGCCGCGTGTTCATCGAGGTCCCCGATGGCTCGTGGGAGGCTCCGCTGTCGGTTCCCGCGCGCATGACGGTCACCTGGCTCGACCGTTCGCGCCGCACGGGCGACCCCGGCACGGGCCGCAGCTGCGTCTCTGGACAGGCGCTCGTGCGCGCCGTCACGGCATGGGCCGACGAGATGCTGTGCGATGCCGACGAGCGCGGCGACGCGACCCGCGTGCACCTGCTCGGCGGATACCTGGGCACTGCCGACATCGTCGACCACCTGACGTCGCACCTCGGCATCCCGGCCGCCGGCATCCACACCCCGGAGCGGTTCGGACTCGCGACCGCGCGCTGACGCGACATTCCGCCGCGGGCGGCTATCCTCGCGCCATGACCGCGACCGTCGCCGCCCCTGCCGTCCGCTCGAGCGACCTCCGGCTGCCGCCGTGGGTCGTCGTGTGGCTCACGATCTCGGCGATCATCCAGACCTACGACGCCCTCTATGTGCTGCTCGGGCCCGTCTCGCATGCGGGCGGACCGCTCGCGGGGATGTGGCCGGGGCACGTGTTCTACTCGTCGTTCGACCACCGGTACGCGGGGTTCGACGCCTTCGGCAGTGCGCAGAGCTGGGCGAACCTCGTCGAGGTCATCGCGATCGTGTGGGTGCTCGTCCACCGGAGGCGCTGGTCGGGCGTCGTCGTCGGGCTCATCGTGAGCGTCGCGACGTTCTGGAAGACGGTCATCTACTTCCTCGTCGAGGCCTCGAGCGGGCTCGAGATGACGCGCCAGTCGCTCGAGCGCGGCGACATCGTCGGATTCCTCATGGTGGCGCTCCTGCCGAACCTGTTCTGGATCGTCATCCCGGCCATCGTCATCGTGTCGCTGGGCCGCGCCGCGCATCGCGTGGGGCTCGCCGCGTCCGCGCACGCCTGACCAGGCGCCGCGCACGGGTCACAGACTTCGGAGGATCGTCCGAGCGCGGGATGCCGGCCCGAAACGGCGTGACTCGTCAGCGCGCGCCGCGCGGGATGTAGTTCCCGTCTTCGAGCCCCGCCTCGATCTCGAAGCGGTTGCGCAGCGGATCGCGCCCCGCGAGCGTGTACAGCAGCGGCATGAGGAAGCCGTAGCGGCGCCACTGCCGCGCGTGCACGGCCTCGTGCGCGAGCAGGCGCTCGGTCACGACGGCGTCGCCCGTCAGGAAGCAGCCGCCGACGCACACGCCGCCGCGGGGGAACGCCCAGGTCGGCAGGCCGGTGAAGACCCACAGGCCGCCGCGACGCTCGATGCGCCCCGTGCTCAGGATCGAGCCCCAGAGCCATCCCACCGCGCTGCCGTACCAGTACCCCGCCAGGCTGATCGGGCTCTCGAGCAGGAACGGGGGGATGAACCGGTCGATCGTGCGGCCGCGGACCAGGGCGCGCTCCGCGGCGGCCCGCCACCCAGAGGGAGGGGACGGGATCGGGCTCACGCGAGGGCCCCGACGATCCGCAGGATCGCGCCGAGGTCGTCGGCGGCGGCGTCGACGGATGCGGGGGAGTAGCCCGCGATGCTCGCCCCCACGAGCGGGAGCTCGGCGCGCAGGCGCGCGAGCGCGGCCGTGAGATCGGCGAGGGCCGCGCCGAACGGCTCGGGATGCGCGTTGCCGGCGATCGCGGACGGGTCGAGCGCGTCGACGTCGACGTGCACGTACACGGAATCGGCGCCCGTCGCGCGGACGGCCGCGAGCAGCGCCTCGGGATCGGCCAGTGCGTCCGCGGACACGACCTGGATCCCGCTCGCCCCGACGAACTCGTCCTCCTCGTCGTCGAAGGATCTCGCAGCCGCGAGCACGACGCGGGAGGCCGGGACCGAGCCCGTCGCGAGCGCGAGCCCCTCGGGGCCGTCGCCGAGGATCGCGCGCAGCACCATGCCGCTGAACGCGCCCGAGGGCGACGCCTCGGCCGTGTTGAGGTCGGGGTGGGCGTCGATCCACACGACGGCGAGCCCAGGATGGCGTGACACGGCGTGGGCCACGGGAGCGACAGCGACGCCGCAGTCTCCGCCCACGACGAGCACGGGCTCGGTGTGTCCTGCGAGCGCTTCGGCGAGGATGCCGCGCACGCGCAGGAGCGCGCTGAGCCGGTGCACGCCCGTCCCGAGCGATTCGCCGGCCTCCATGGGGACATCGAGCACCGTCGTCGCCGCGCGGGGGAGGTCGCCGGCGATGGCCTGCGCACCGTCGATGAGCTGCATCGCACGCGACGATGGGGATCCCTGCCATTGCGGCACCACGACGAATCGGGTCATCCCCTCATCTTGGTGCACGGCGCGGGGCCGCGGCATCCTGTGCAGCCGGTGACATGCCGCAGGCCGCGCACGCGTCGACGCCGGACCCCGAAGGAGCCCGGCGTCGACGTGCCGACGTGCGGCTACGGCGTGTACGGCGCGCTCGGCGCGTCGATGGCGGACTGTGCGGGGGTCGACCCCACCTTGAGCGCGGCGAGGCGCGCCTCGACCTCCGTGAGCTCGCCGAGGTCCTCCAGGTTCTCGAACTGCGCGTCCAGGCTCGACGCCGCGAGCTCGGCCTTGCCCTGAGCCTGCGCCTCGACGCGACGGACCTTCTCCTCGAAGCGGCCGAGGTCGCTCGTGGGATCCATGACGTCGATCGACTTGACGGCGTCGACGACCTTGTTCTGGGCCTCCGCGGTCTTCTGACGCGCGACGAGCTCCGCAGCCTTCGTCTTGAGCTCGCCGAGCTTCTGCTTCATGCCGTTCAGGCCGCTCTTGAGCTTGTCGACGACCTCGGTCTGCGCCGCGATCTGGGGCTCGGCCGCCCGCGCCTCGCGCTCGGAGCCGATCTGGCGCTGGAGGGCGATCTTGGCGAGGTCGTCGAACTTGTCGGCCTCGGCCGTGTGGCCGCTCGAGCGCAGCTCGTCGGCCTTTCGGCTCGCGGCGAGCGCCTTGTTGCCCCACTCCGAGGCCGCCTGGACGTCCTCTTCGTGGTCGCGCTCGAGCAGGCGCAGGTTGCCGATCGTCTCGGCGATCGCCGACTCCGCGTCCGCGATGTTGTTCGTGTAGTCGCGGACCAGCTGGTCGAGCATCTTCTGGGGGTCCTCGGCGGAGTCGAGGAGCGAGTTGATGTTGGCCTTCACGAGGGTCGAGATGCGACCGAAGATGGACTGCTTTGCCATCGGTGTTTCCTTCCTGATGAGGTTGGTCGTTCACTGGGAGAGTGGATGCCGCGGCGCGGCCTGCGCGGAGTGTGCCTAGAAGCGACCGCCTCCCCGGCGGGCGCGCGTTCCGCCTCCGCCGAAACTCCCGGGGCTGAGTCCGCCGCCACCGCCGCCACCGCCGAACCCGCCCCCGCCTCCTCCGCCGAAGATCCCGCCGAGTCCGCCGGACGAGCCTCTGCCGCCGCCGCCGCTGAGCAGGGAGTTGATGACGATGCCGCCCAGGACGGCGCCCAGCATCCCGCCTCCGCCGCTGTTGCCACCGCCCCCGCCGCCGAGCATCCCGCCGAGTCCGCCGCCGCCCTGGAAGGAGCCGACGTCGTTCTGCGCGTACTGGATCGCCTGGCCCGCGAGCTGGTTCGCGCGCTGCGCGTGCTGCAGCGCCTGTGCCGGGTCCGTCGCCTGCAGCTGCTGGGCCTGCACGATGGATGCGCCGGCCTCCGCGAGCCGCGTGCGGGCCTCGGCGCCGATCGCGCCGCGGCGGGCGGTGATGTAGTCCTCCGCCGCCGACACCTGGGCCTGCGCCTGCGTGATCGTCTGGCTCAGCTGCTGTCGCGCGCGCTGCGCCTGGGCCTGCGCGTCGCGGATGCCCTGCACGACGCCGTCGATCTGCTGGTTTGCTGCTTCCAGCGCCTTGAGCGTCGCGAGCGGGCGCTTCTGCGTGCCGGTCAGATCTGCGCGGGCGGCGTCGACCTGCTGACGCGTCGCTGCGACGATGCCCGCGAGCCGACCGTCCGGGTCGGGCAGGGCCGACGCTGCCGCGATGTCGCTCTCGAGGTCTGCGATGAGGGCGGACGCGTCGGTCTCGCCCTTCGCGAGGTCGCCGCCGAGCTTCTCGATCGCGTCTTCGAGGAGCGTCGCCTGCCCGACCGCCTCCTCCGCAGCGCGGATGCCGACGGCGGCCTGGCCGCCGTTGCCCGCGCCGATCGCCTGCTGCGCCGCGGCGAGCTGCTCGTCGGCGAAGGCGATGCGCTGACGCGCCTGGTCGGGGTTGTCTGCGACGGTCGCGAGGGCCTGCGGCGCGTACGAGCTCGCCAGCGCGTGCAGCATCGTCTCGGCGCGGTCGATCTCGGCCGCCGCCTTCGCGCGGAGCTCCTGCACGCGCGCGAGCGCTTCGGGCGCGTTCTGCTCGAGCTTGCGCAGCTCGTCGAAGGCCACGGCCTTCTCGTCGAGCTGCGAGTTCGCCTCGCCGAGCAGCTGCAGGATCTCGGAGTTCCACGAGCGGACCTCCGACTCGGAGTCCGGCGTCGCGTCGTCGAGCCTCTGCTTGATGGAGAAGGCCTTGTCGAGGTCGGCTTTGGCCGTCGCGAGCGCCTGCTCGAACTCGACGGTCGCGGCATCCCCGAACTGGGCCTTCGCGAAGCCGAGCTCCTGCTCGCTGGTCTTGACGGCGTCGTCGGTCTGCACGAGGGCGGATGCCGCGCGCCGCACGAGCTCCTTGGTGTCGAGCCCGTCGAGCTCGGACGGCGTCGGGGCGCCGACGACGGCAGGCTGCCTGGCTCTGCGACGGCTGCGGACGACGAGCCAGACGACGACGCCGATGATCGCCGCGATGACGACGAAGATGAGCAGGCCCGTGAACAGACCGCCCCCGCCTCCGCCTCCGCCGACGGCGTCGGTCAGTCCGTCGGCCGCTGCGATCGCGGCGCCCGCCCAGTCGTCGTCGCTGAGCGCGGGCTGGATGCGCTGCTGCTCGATCGCGTTGAGCTGCTCGGGCGACACCGGCCCGCTGGAGTCGCCCGAGAGGTAGAACTGGCGGCCCTCCGTGGCGACGGCGAGAAGGTACTGGCTGGGCCCGAGCCCGTTCTGCTCCGCGGTCGTGTTCGCCCAGTCCTCCGGGCCCGAAGCGCCCGTGAAGTCGTCGACGTAGACGACCCAGAGGTCGACGTCGGTGTCGGCCGACAGACGCTCCAGGCGCGCCTCCACCTCCGACGCCTGCGAGCCGAGCACCCCCGCCTCGTCCAGCACGTGGGCCGAGCCGAGCGTGACGGGATCGGTGGCGGATGCCGCGCCCCCCGCCGCCGCGAGCATCAACGCAAGAGCCGCTGTGAGCGCCGCTGCCCATCGCGCACGCATGTTCTCCCCTCCTCGGGGACGCAGATCCATGCCCCCGCTGGTGAGTCTATGCACGCGGGCGCATGCCGCGGTAGGTCCAGCGGGGCCCTGTGACGGGCGGGTCGCTGCTCCGCGTCGAACGGTCGCGCCGGTAGCGTTGCGGGTTCGGAGGCATCCCATGGACGATCGTTACGGCACCGACGTGCTCGCCGCCGGGTGGCGCGAGCGCCACCGGAAGACGGTGCCGCGGGTCGCGGCATCCCGCGATCTCGTCGTCGAGGTCGCGGGCGACGGCTTCTGCGGCGCCGTCGTCGCCGTCGCCGCGGGGCATGTCGAGCTCGAGGACAGGCTCGGACGACGGCGGCTGTTCCCGCTGGGACCCGGATTCCTCGTGGACGGCGAGGATGTCGTGCTCATGCCGCCCGCCGCAGCCTCCGCCGGCCCGAAGCGCACGGCGTCGGGGTCGTTCGCAGCTCCCGACACGCGTGCGCGCGTCGCGCGGCCGAGCCGGATCCTCGTCGAAGGGCGCCACGACGCCGAGCTCGTCGAGAAGGTCTGGGGCGACGATCTGCGGGCCGAGGGCGTCGTCGTCGAGTTCCTGCAGGGGGTCGATCTGCTGGAGGCCGCGCTCGACGAGGAGCCGCCGTCGGCGCAGCGTCGGTACGGCGTGCTGGTCGACCACCTCGTCCCGGGCTCCAAAGAGGCGCGCATCGCGGAGCGGGTCCTCGCCGGACGCCACGGCGCACACATCCGGATCGTGGGGCATCCCTTCATCGACGTGTGGCAATGCGTGACGCCGCGCGCGCTCGGCATCGCACGCTGGCCGGAGGTTCCGCGCGGCACCGAGTTCAAGGTCGGTGTGTGCCGCGCGCTCGGCTGGCCCGCCGACTCGCAGGCCGACATCGCGCGCGCCTGGCAGCGCATCCTCGCCCGCGTCTCCACGTACCGCGATCTCGAGCCGGCCCTCCTCGGGCGGGTCGAGGAGCTCATCGACTTCGTGACGGCGTAGTCGCGCCGGCCGCTGTCGACAGCAGGGACCCGCATCCCGAGTCTCGGTTCGATCCGCCGGCGGGATGCCGGCCGGGGCTCGCGCCGGGAGAGCCGTCCGGGTCGCCCGCCTCGCGTCGGTAGCCTGGAGAGGTGCCTGACAGTCCCGCCGAGCCGCGCGTCTTCCGCGAGCGCCCCGTCTCGTTCGTGCGGCGCAGCGGACGGATGTCGGAGGCGCAGGACCGCGCGTGGAGCGAGCTCGCACCGCAGTACGTCATCGGCGTGAGCCGCGACGTCGCGGCGACGAGCATCCTCCCCGGCTCCGCGATCGACCCCGTCGCCGTGTGGGGCCGCGAAGCGCCGCTCGTCGTGGAGATCGGGTCGGGCCAGGGGCACGCGATCGTGCATGCCGCGGCATCCCGCCCCGACACGGACTTCCTGGCGATCGAGGTCTTCCGCGCGGGGCTCGCCCGCACGATGCTCGACGCCGACCGTGCCGGCGCGCGCAACCTCCGCCTCGTCGAGGCGAACGCCCCCGAAGTCCTGCAGCACCTGCTGCCGCCTGCGAGCGCGACCGAGCTGTGGATCTTCTTCCCCGATCCGTGGCACAAGAAGAAGCACACGAAGCGCCGTCTCGTGACGCCGGAGTTCGCGGCCGTCGCAGCCGCCGCGCTGGAGGACGGCGGGATGCTGCGCCTGGCCACCGACTGGGAGGACTACGCGCTGCAGATGCGCGACACCCTCGACCCCGCCGACGACTTCGAGCGCGCGTTCGAGGGCGAGTGGGCCCCGCGCTTCGACGGGCGCGTCCTGACCGCGTTCGAGCGCAAGGGCGCGCGGGCGGGACGCGACATCCGCGACCTCGTGTACCGACGCGTGCCGCGCCCGACCGCCGGCGCGACGGACTGATCGGCATGCCGGCCCTCCCCGCATCCGGCTCCCGGCCCGCCTTCTCGTGGGCGCTCGCACCCGCGCTGCTCGTGTGCCTCGCGGCGCCCGCCTTCTTCGTCGCACGCGTGCCGTGGCTCGGATGGGCCCTGCTCGCGACGGGGCTCGCGGCGTCGGCCATCGTGGCGCGCGCGCCCGCCGAGGCGGATGCCGAGGTGCGCGCGGGCGCTCGGCTCGACACCGCACGGCTCGTCGGCGCGCGACGCGCTCCGAGCCTTCTGCGCGATCTGTCGCTCATCGCCGTGGGGCTTCTCATCGTCAGTGCGATCCCGCTCGCGGCCGAACTCGGCAACCTCGCCATGCTGCGGTTCGCGGTCGCGCTCGGCGGCGCGGTCGCGGTGCCGTACTTCGTGTCGAGGTTCGTCTTCGGCGACCGCGCGATCCGGTTCCCGTGGCGCGGCGGATCCCGGTGGTCGGCGTTCCAGTGGGTGTGGCTCGTCGCCGTGCTCGTGCTCGGGTGGCTGATCCTGCCGTTCTACTTCATCACGTCCGGCGTGTACCTCAACTGGCCGGTCGTCGACACGCCCGAGCTCATCGCGCGCCTGTTCGTGGGCGTCGGCGCCGTCGGCATCTGGGACGAGCTCTTCTTCGTCTGCACGGTCTTCGCGCTGCTGCGTCGGCACTTCCCGGACTGGCAGGCCAACATCCTGCAGTCCGTCGTCTTCGTGTCGTTCCTCTGGGAGCTGGGCTACCGCGCGTGGGGACCCGTGCTCACGGTCCCGTTCGCGCTGCTGCAGGGCTTCATCTTCCTGCGCACGCGCTCGCTCGCGTACGTCGTGACGGTGCACCTCCTGTTCGACGCGATCGTGTTCCTCGTCCTCGTGCACGCCCACAATCCGGGGATGCTGGACTGGCTCTTCCTCGTCTGAGGCGGCATCCCGAGCGCGACGTCTCGACTCTCACGTGAAGGTCGAAGTGACTTCGAGGTGAACTCTTGACGACGTCCGAGTTCGGAGTACGTTCGGTTCTGCGAGAGGAAAACGGAGACGAGGAACCCGAGAGGGAACCAGACACGGAGACCACGACTCGCACCTGATGATCGCCCCGAGGCCTCGGCCCCGGGGCGATCTTCATGTGCGCTGTCAGGATGCCGCGCGGCGCGGTGATAGCCTCGTTCGGTACGCCTCCGTAGCTCAGGGGATAGAGCGTTGGTTTCCGGTACCAAAGGTCGCAGGTTCGATTCCTGTCGGGGGCACTGAAGAAATCCCAGGTCGAGCCTGGGATTTCTTGCGTTCCGCGTCCGTGGCGCCGGTGCTGCTGCTCGATGCTCCGGCTACGCGAGCCGTGCGGCTGCGGCCCGCACGAGCGGCTCGCGGCGCTCCCGCATGATCGCGGGAAGGGCGTCGACCATTCCTCGATCGACATCGGGAGCGGTCGGCGACCCCGCATCGAACGGCGGTCGGGGGTCGTACTCCATCGACAGCTGGACGCGCTTGGCGGCGTCCGCCCCGAAGAGCTCGGCCGCGACGACCAGCCCGAAGTCGATCCCGCTCGTGATCCCGCCCCCCGTGATGAGGTCGCCGTCCTGCACGACCCGTGCCTGCACGGGGATGGCGCCGAGCATGCTCAGCATGGAATGCGATGCCCAGTGCGTCGTGGCCCGGCGGCCTCGCAGCAGGCCTGCCGCCCCGAGCACGAAGGCGCCCGTGCACACGCTCGTGACGTAGCGGGCGCGGGACCCCTGCCGGCGGACGAACTCGAGAGCCGCCTCGTCGGCCATCAGCTCGAACGCGCCCTGCCCGCCCGGCACGAGGAGGACGTCGGCCTGTGGCGCCGTGTCGAACGTCGTGCTGGGAAGGATCGAGAAGCCGCCGTCCGTCGCGATCGGCTCGATGCGGTGCCACGCGACGTCGACGACGGCTCCTGGCAGCTGCGCGAACACCTGAAGGGGACCGGTCAGGTCGAGCTGCGTGATCCCGGGGAAGACGAGGGCGACGAAGCGGATGCCGTTCTCCACGCGCCCATTCTGCCGGTCGGGCGCGAGGCCGCGCGCTCAGCCGCCGTCGGCGGTGACCGCGGCGCCCGTCGCGAACGCGGTGAGCGCGGCCGCGAGCCGCTCGGCCAGGTACGCGTGGCCGTCGGTCGAGGGGTGGTCCTTGCCCGCCCCGGTGTCGATCACCCAGGCGTAGTTCGCGTCCGTGATCCACGCCTCGCGGATCGGCGAGACGTACCGCCAGCCGCGCTCCGCCGCGAGATCCGCGAGATCCCGGTCGATGCGCGCCGTCGCCCTCTGCACCGGCAGGACCTGCGGCGCCGGGCCGAGGACGACGATCTCGGCGTCCGGGTAGAGCGCCGCCAGCGCGTCCCATGCGGCGGCCACGGCATCCCGGTATCCCTCCGCGGCGAGCCGGCGGTCGTTGATGGAGCCCTCGACGATGACGAGGTCGGGATCGAGGTCGGGGTCGAGCGCGGCGATCCGCTCGCCGTAGGTGCCTCCATCGATCCCGGGCTTGAGATAGCCGCTGCCGCGCACGCCGTCGACGACGGCATCCCATCCGAGCCGGTCGGCGAGGACGTACGCATAGCCGAGGGTCGGCGCCTTCGCGGCCGATCCGTACGTCCACGAGTCGCCGAAGACGAGGACTCTCGGATGCTCGGGCAGCGCGAGCGGCGCGGGGGCGGCGGCATCCGTCCCCGACGCCTGCGCGACCTGGGGAGCGGGAGCCGCCCACGGGCGCCAGAGCGCGACAGCGCACACGAGCGCGACGGCGACGGCCGCGGCGATCAGGATGCCGTACGGGCGCCGCACGCGCAGGCGCCCGGGCGGGTTCATGAGCCGAGGGTACGTCACGTCGGGGCGGGTGCGGCACGAGTCGTGCGAAGAAGGGGCACGAGTCGTGCGAAGAAGGGGCCGGACGGCGTCTTTCCGCGTGCATCGACAGCCCCGAACGGCCATTCCTGGCGCCCGTCGATGGACTGTGCACAAGCGATTGCGGCGCCCCCGATCCGCCGTGCGAGGATACCGAGGTGCAACGCCTCGTGACCGCCGAACTCGACCTCGAACTGGGGGCGTCGATCGACCTCATCCTGCAGATCACGGCGGCCCAGCAGGTGCCCGTCGTGAGCGAGGAGCTGACGTTCACACAGGGCGATCGCGTCTACACGCCGACCGAGATCGTCGACCAGTCCGGCAGCCGCCTGCACCGCCTCACGGGCGAGTCCGGACTCCTGCACGTGCGATACGAGGCCGCCGTCGAGGGGCAGACCTCGACGAGCCGCACGAGCGATCTCGAGGCCATCACCTACCTGCGCCCGAGCCGCTACTGCCAGTCCGACGAGGTGTTCCAGCAGGCGCGCCGCCAGTTCAAGGGGCTGCACGGCTACGAACTCATCGCCGCCGTGTCCGAGTTCGTCGCGTCGAGCACGACCTACACGCCGGGGCTCAGTCACGGCACCGACTCCGCCGTCACGACGCTCATGACGGGTCAGGGCGTGTGCCGCGACTACGCGCACGTCGTCATCGCGCTTCTGCGCGCCATGGACATGCCCGCCCGCTACGCCGCCTGCTTCGCGCCCGGGCTGCGCCCGATGGACTTCCACGCCGTCGCCGAGGCCTACTTCGACGGCGCCTGGTACGTCATCGACGCGACGCGCCTGTCGAACCGCCGCTCCCTCGTGCGCATCGCGACGGGACGCGACGCCGCCGACTGCGCGTTCCTCAGTTACCACGGCGGCTACGTGGGTCTCACGCGCATGCGCGTCGACGCGATCGTCGTGCCCGACGACGTCGCGGGCGACGACCTCGCACCGGATCTCGCGGATGTCTCCGACCCTTCCGCCGACGACTTCCTCGAGCTCGTCCAGCTCGCGTGACCCCGGGGACGCACAGGCCCTCCCCGTAGACTTGACGGGTTATGGATCCTGAAGCGCTCTCCGCCGTCCTCGTCTCCGTCATCGCCCCGCTCGCCGAGGCGCGACGCCCTGGCGCAGGCGACGGTCTGCTCGCATCCGACTTCCCCCTCGAGCGCCCCAGGAACCGCGACCACGGCGACTGGGCGTCCAACGCGGCGCTCAAGCTCGCGAAGGCCGTCGGCGCGAACCCGCGCGAGTTCGCGGCCGAGATCGCCGGCAGCCTCGCCGACGCGGACGGCATCGCGAGCGTCGAGGTCGCGGGCCCCGGCTTCATCAACATCCGACTGGATGCCGCCGCCGCCGGCTCGCTCGCCAAGACCATCGTCGACGCGGGCGACGCGTTCGGCACGGCGGCGACGCTGTCGGGCGAGATCATCAACCTCGAGTTCGTCTCGGCCAACCCCACCGGCCCGATCCACCTGGGAGGAACGCGCTGGGCCGCTGTCGGCGACTCCCTCGCACGCATCCTCGCGTCGCAGGGCGCGGCCGTGACGCGCGAGTACTACTTCAACGACCACGGCGCACAGATCGACCGCTTCTCGCGCAGTCTCGTCGCGGCGCACGAGGGCAGGCCGACGCCGGAGGACGGCTACGGCGGCGCCTACATCGGCGACATCGCGCGTCGCGTGGCGCTCGCGTACGAGGGCGACATCGACGCCCTCGACGCCGACGCGAAGCAGGAGGCGTTCCGCGAGATCGGCGTCGGCTTCATGTTCGACGAGATCAAGCAGTCGCTGCACGAGTTCGGCGTCGACTTCGACGTGTACTTCCACGAGAACGACCTGCACGACTCCGGCGCCGTCGAGCGCGCCGTCGCGCGCCTGCGCGAGCTCGGCCACATCTTCGAGGCCGACGGCGCGACCTGGCTGCGCACGACCGAGTTCGGCGACGACAAGGACCGTGTCGTCATCAAGTCCGACGGGCAGCCCGCCTACATCTCCGGCGACCTCGCGTACTACCTCGACAAGCGCGAGCGCGGCTTCAACCGCTGCATCATCATGCTCGGCGCCGACCACCACGGCTACGTCAAGCGGCTCATGGCGATGTGCGCCGCGTTCGGCGACGAGCCGTACGTCAACCTGCAGATCCTCATCGGCCAGCTCGTCAACCTCGTCAAAGAAGGCCAGCCCGTCCGCATGTCCAAGCGCGCCGGGACGGTCGTCACGATGGAGGATCTCGTCGAGATCGTCGGGGTGGATGCCGCGCGCTACGCGCTCACGCGCAGCTCGGCCGACTCCAACCTCGACGTCGACCTCGACGTCCTGCAGAAGCGGACGAACGACAACCCGGTCTTCTACGTGCAGTACGCGCACGCGCGGACCCACAACGTCGCGCGCAATGCCGCGGCATCCGGAGTCGACCGGTCGGAGTTCGCGCCCGAGCTGCTCGGCCACGAGACCGAGTCGGCGCTCCTCGGGGCGCTGCAGGAGTTCCCGCGCATCGTCGCGTTCGCGGCGGAGGTGCGCGAGCCGCACCGCGTCGCGCGCTATCTCGAGGAGCTCGCAGGCCTGTATCACCGCTGGTACGACAACTGCCGCGTCATCCCGCAGGGCGACGAGCCCGTCGAGGCGGTGCATCGCACGCGCCTGTGGCTCAACGACGCGACGGGCCAGGTGCTGCGCAACGGCCTCCGCCTTCTCGGCGTGAGCGCTCCGGAGCGGATGTAGCCGTGTCGCCGGGCGACACGCAGCCGACCCAGCCCCTGCCGGACTGGGCGTACGCGGAGCCCGAGCCCCGTCCGCGGCGCAGGGCCTGGCCGTGGATCATCGCGGTGGTCGTCGTCGTCGCGCTCGCGATCGTCGCGTGGCTCCTGGGGGACTGGATCGCCCGGGGCCTGGTCGAGAAGACGATCCGCGACCAGGTCGTGACGCGCCTCGCGCTGCCCGCCGACCAGGAGGTCGACGTCGGGATCGAGGGCGCCGTCATCCCGCAGCTCATCGCCGGGAGGTTCGACGAGATCACGGTCGCATCGGACGACGTCGCCTTCGGGCCGATCGCGGGAGATGTCACGGTGACGGCACGCGGCATCGGATTCTCCGGGACGGCGGATGCCGCGTCCGCGACCGTCTCGCTCGACGAGGCGCAGCTGCGCGCCCTCATGGCCACGGTCGAGGGATTCCCCGCCGACACGCTCGGGCTCGACGAGCCGGACGTCACGATGTCGACCGAGCTGAGCCTGTTCGGCGCGTCCTTCCCCGTGGGGGTGTCGCTCACCCCGAGCGCGTCCGAGACGGGCGATCTCGTCCTCACGCCCGCGTCGCTGCAGCTGGCGGGGGCCGACATCACGGCGGACGAGCTCAAGCGTCAGTTCGGCATCCTCTCGAACGCGGTCCTGCGCGACTGGGGCGTCTGCATCCGTCAGTACATCCCGGCGGGCATCGCGCTGACCGGTGCGCGCGTCGAGGGCGACAGGCTCGTCGCCGACCTCGCGATCGACGGCCGGATCGCGGCGGATGCTGCGCTGCGCGAGAACGGCTCGTGCGCCTGACGGTGCATGGACGGGCGCGCCGATTCGTGTGCCCTAGACTGCAAGGACAGCCCGGCGCGTGAGTCCACCGGCCGCGGCCGCCGCGCCGTACGGCATCTCCGATGCCTGCGGACGGCAGCCCGAGACCGGGCGCCGAAGCATCCACCGATTGGTCCCACTCCGTGTCCGCCGCCCCACCCAGCAGCAGCACCGCCGTACCGTCGTGGCTCGAGGCCCCCGCCGATGCGAACGCCCTCGTCCCGAGTGTCTGGCCCGCGAGCGCCGTCCGCGATCGCCACGGCCTCCTCGAGGTCGGAGGCGTGCCGGTCACCGAGCTCCGCGAGCGCTTCGGAACTCCTCTCTACGTGCTCGACGAGGACGAGGTCCGCGCGCACGCGCGCCGCGCGCTCGACGCGTTCCGTGCCGCGGCAGGCCTCCACGGCGTGCAGGCGCGCGTCTACTACGCCGGGAAGGCGTTCCTTTCGACCGAGGTCGTCCGGTGGGTGGCCGAGGAGGGCCTCGCGATCGACGTGTGCACGGGCGGCGAGCTCGCGGTCGCACTGGCGGCGGGCGCCGACCCCGCACGACTGGGGTTCCACGGCAACAACAAGAGCGTCCCCGAGCTCGAGCGGGCCGTCTCGGCGGGAGTCGGGTCCATCGTCATCGACAGCTGGATCGAGCTCGAGCGTCTCGCCGCGATCGTCGAGCGTCTCGACGCGACGCAGGCGGTGCTCGTACGGGTCAACAGCGGGGTGCACGCCGAGACGCACGACTTCCTCGCGACCGCGCACGAAGACCAGAAGTTCGGCTTCACGCTCGAGGATGCGCCGGCCGCGGTCGAGCGCATCCGCGAGCTCGACGGTCTCGTCTTCGTGGGTCTGCACTGCCACATCGGGTCGCAGATCTTCGGCTCGGCGGGCTTCCGCGAGTCCGCGGCTCGCGTCGTCGAGCTGCACGCGGCGCTGCTCGAGGGCGGCGACATCCCCGTCCTCAATCTCGGCGGCGGATTCGGCATCGCCTACACCTCCGCCGACGATCCGACGCCGATCGAGGTGCTGGCGCAGGGCATCGCCGACGCCGTCGCGCAGGAATGCGCCGTGCGCGGCATCCCGATCCCGAACCTCGCATTCGAGCCGGGCCGCGCGATCGTGGGCCAGGCAGGCGTCACGCTCTACGAGGTCGGCACGACCAAGCCCGTGCATCTCGACGACGGACTCACGCGCCTCTACGTGAGCGTCGACGGCGGCATGAGCGACAACCCGCGCCCCGCGCTGTACGGCGCGCAGTACTCGGCACGGATCGCGTCGCGGGAGTCGGATGCCGAGCCCGCGCTCGCCCGAGTGGTCGGCAAGCACTGCGAGTCCGGCGACATCGTCGTCGACGCGGAGTATCTGCCGGGCGACATCGCCCCCGGCGACCTCCTCGCGGTGCCCGCGACGGGCGCGTACTGCTTCGCCCTGTCGAGCAACTACAACTACGTCCCCCGCCCGCCCGTCGTGGCCGTGCGCGGCGGAACGGCGCGCGTCATCGTGCGCGGCGAGACGATCCACGACCTCCTCGCCCGGGACGCGGGCGTCGAGACCTCCGAAGAAGGGAACGCATGACCGACTACCGTCGCCTGCGGGTCGCGCTGCTGGGCGCGGGCGCCGTGGGCTCGCAGGTCGCCGATCTGCTCCGAAAGCACGGTCCCGAGCTCGCCGACCGCGCGGGCGCGACGCTCGAGCTCGTCGGCATCGCGGTGCGCGACGTCGACGCGGATCGCGACGTCGAGCTGCCGCGCGAGCTGCTGACGACGGATGCCGAGCCCCTCATCGTCGGCTCGGACATCGTCATCGAGCTCATGGGCGGCATCGAGCCCGCCCGCTCCTATCTCCTGCAGGCCATCAACTCCGGCGCCGACGTGGTGACCGCCAACAAGGCCCTGCTCGCCACCCACGGGCCCGAGATCTTCGACGCGGCCGACCAGGTCGGCGCGTCGGTGTACTACGAGGCCGCCGCAGCCGGCGCCATCCCGATCATCCGCCCCCTGCGCGACTCGCTCGCGGGCGACCGCGTGCAGCGGATCATGGGCATCGTCAACGGCACGACGAACTACATCCTCGACCGCATGGACTCCGAGGGCGCCGACTTCGCCGACGTCCTCGCCGACGCGCAGCGCCTGGGATACGCCGAGGCCGACCCGACGGCCGACGTCGAAGGCTTCGACGCGGCGCAGAAGGCCGCGATCCTCGCGTCGCTCGCCTTCCACACGACCGTGCCGCTCGGCGCCGTGCATCGCGAGGGCATCACGGCGATCGACAAGGCGATGATGGATGCCGCGCGCCACGCGGGCTATGTCATCAAGCTCCTCGCGGTGTGCGAGCGCCTCACCGGCGAGACCGAGACGGGGGGCGACGCCATCTCGGTGCGGGTGTATCCCGCGCTCATCAGCCGCAGCCACCCCCTCGCGAGCGTCCACGGCGCCAACAACGCCGTCTTCGTGCAGGCCGAGGCCGCGGGCAACCTCATGTTCTACGGCGCGGGCGCGGGCGGTGTGCAGACGGCGTCGGCCGTGCTGGGCGACGTCGTCTCGGCCGCGCGCCGCCATATCGCGGGCGGCGTCGGCGTGGGGGAGTCCACGCGCGCGAACCTCCCGATCGTCGAGATCGGCCGCGTCACGACTCGCTACCAGATCACTCTCGAGGTCGACGACCAGCCGGGGGTCCTCGCAACCGTCGCGGGCGTGCTGAGCGAGGGCCGCGTGTCGATCGCGACCGTCGAGCAGACCGTCATCGGAGACGGCGAGGAGGGATCGGGCGTGGCCCGCCTCGTCATCGGAACACACAAGGCACGTGAGCAGGACCTGAGCGAGACCGTCGACCGGCTCGCCGCGAGCGGCGTCGTGGAGCGCGTCGTCTCGGTCCTGCGGGTGGAAGGAGACTGACCATGGCACACCTCTGGCGCGGAGTCCTGCGCGAGTACGCCGACCGTCTGGGCGTCACGGATGCCTCGACCGTCGTGACCCTCGGCGAAGGCGGCACGCCGCTTCTCCCCGCCCCCGCGCTGTCGCAGCGCACGGGCGCGGACGTCTGGGTCAAGTTCGAGGGCATGAACCCGACGGGATCGTTCAAGGATCGCGGTATGACGGTCGCGCTGTCCCGCGCCGTCGAGCACGGCGCGAAGGCCGTCATCTGCGCGTCGACGGGCAACACGTCGGCGTCGGCCGCCGCCTACGCGGCGCACGCGGGCATCACGGCCGCCGTGCTCGTGCCGGAGGGGAAGATCGCGATGGGCAAGCTCAGCCAGGCCGTCGCGCACAACGGCAGGCTCATCCAGATCCGCGGCAACTTCGACGACTGCCTCGAGATCGCGCGCGAGCTCGCCGACCACTATCCCGTGCATCTGGTCAACTCGGTCAATCCCGACCGCATCGAGGGCCAGAAGACGGCGGCCTACGAGGTCGTCGAGGTGCTCGGCGACGCACCCGACTTCCACTTCATCCCCGTCGGAAACGCCGGCAACTACACGGCCTACTCGCGCGGCTACCGCGAGGAGGCGGCGCGCGGCGTCGCGACGCGCGTGCCCCGCATGTTCGGCTTCCAGGCCGAGGGCTCCGCGCCGCTCGTGCGCGGCGAGGTCGTGAAGAACCCCGAGACGATCGCCTCGGCGATCCGCATCGGCAACCCAGCGTCGTGGGAGCTCGCGCTCGAGGCGCGGGCCGCGACCGACGGGTACTTCGGCGCGATCGACGACGACCGCATCCTCGCGGCGCAGAAGCTCCTCGCGGGCGAGGTCGGGATCTTCGTCGAGCCCGCGTCGGCGATCAGCGTCGCAGGCCTGCTCGACCGTGCGGAGGCCGGCATCGTCCCGGCGGGATCGCGCGTCGTGCTCACGGTCACGGGGCACGGCCTCAAGGATCCGCAGTGGGCCCTGCGCAACGCCGACGGGTCGCAGGTGGCTCCGACGGTCGTCGACGCGACGACGTCCGAGGTCGCAGCGGTCCTCGAGCTGCAGCCCGTGGAGGCGACTGCGTGACGGGATCCGTCTCCGAGTCCGCGGCTGCGGCATCCGGGTCGCACAGCGGCGACGCGCGCACGGTCGTCGTGCGCGTGCCCGCCACGAGCGCCAACCTCGGGCCCGGGTTCGACACGCTCGGCCTCGCGCTCAGCGTGTACGACGAGCTCGTCGTCACGGCCCTGCCCGACGGCCGGCTCGAGGTCGACGTCGACGGAGAAGGATCGGAGTCCGTCCCGCGCGACGACTCGAACCTCGTCGTGCGCTCGATCGCCTACGCGTTCGAGGCCGTGGGGCGACGGATGCCGGGACTGCGCCTGCGCGCCCGCAACGTCATCCCGCACGGGCGGGGTCTCGGCTCCTCCGGCGCGGCCGTCGTGTCGGGCCTTCTCGCCGCCAAGGGTCTCCTCGAGGGCGATGTCGAGCTCGGTCCCGAGACGCTGCTGCGTCTCGCGACGGAGCTCGAAGGTCATCCTGACAACGTCGCACCCGCCCTGTTCGGGGGCCTCACGATCGCGTGGATGGACGAGGACGGCCCGCAGCACAAGAAGCTGCTCGTGCACAGAGGCGTCTCGCCGCTCGTCTTCATCCCCGAGTTCACGATGTCGACGAGCGTCGCGCGGAGCCTGCAGCCGCTTCAGGTCCCTCGCGAGGATGCCGTGTTCAACGTCTCGCGCTCGGCTCTGCTGATCGCCGCGCTCACGCAGAGCCCCGAGCTCCTGCTGGCGGCGACCGCAGACAAGCTGCACCAGAACTACCGTGCGCAGGCCATGCCCGAGACCGACAAGCTCGTGCGCGCACTGCGGGGGGCCGGCTTCGCGGCGGTCGTGTCGGGGGCGGGGCCGAGCGTCCTCGTCCTCGCCGACGGACCCGGTCGGCGACTGCAGGCGGCAGACGTCGCGGCGGCCGCGACGGACACCCCGTGGGAGGCCCTCATGCTCGCCGTCGACTTCAAGGGTGGTACAGTGAGGGAGTACGCGGAGGGTTCCACGTAAGCACGTGAATCTGGCCTCCGCCGCAAATCTGCGAAACCACCGCACACGCCCCCCGTCGTTCGTGCGCTCAGCAGCCGCCGGCCGCTGAGCCCATCGGACCGCGGGCGCGGGCAGTTCTTCTGCCCTGCGGGGCACCAGTGCGGTTCGTCACATCAATCCGTTTACCAAGGGAGTACTCGTGGAGTCCATCTCCGAGATCCACACGGTCGACGCCGAGTCGGAGGAGCGCACCGAAGCGCTTCAGTCCGAAGGCGTGACCGTCGACGGCGACATCGTCGCCCAGACCGAAGAAGCCGCCGAGCAGCCCGTCACCGACGAGGCCGAGCCCGCCGTGGAGCAGCCCGTCGCGGAGGCCGAGCCGGTCGCCGAGGCCGAGCCCGAGGCCGAGCCGGTCACCGAGGGCGAGCCGGTCGCCGAGGCCGTCGCCGACGAGCCGGTCGCCGAGGCCGAGCCGGTCGTCGAGGCCGACGTCCCCGTCGTCGCCGAGCCCGAAGCGCCGGCCGCAGATGCGCCGGCCGCAGATGCGCCAGCCGCAGATGCGCCCGCCGCCGAGACCGTCGAGCCCGCCGCCGAGGAGCCCGTGGCCCCGGCGAAGGCGGCACCCCGCAAGCGCGCGCCGCGTCGCGCCAAGAGCACCGACGTTCCCGTCGTGCCCGCCGAGGACGAGCAGCCTGTCCAGGTCGCCGTCGCCGTCGAGCCCGAAGCGCCGGCCGCAGATGCGCCTGCAGAGGCTGTCGCCGAGACCGGCGCGGTCGAGACGGCGCCCGCCGAGACTGCGGCGCCCGAGAACGCGCCAGCCGAGTCGGCAGAGCAGTCCGAGGACGAGGCATCCGAGGCCCCCGCCGACGGCGAAGCTCCGTCGCGCAGCCGGAGCCGGAGCCGCAGCCGCAGCCGAAGCCGCGGCGGCCAGAACGCGCAGGGCGGCCAGCAGGGCCAGAACACGCAGGGCAGCCCGCAGGCGCAGAGCCCGCAGAACCAGAGCCCGCAGAACCAGAGCCCGCAGAACCAGAACGCCCAGAACCAGAACGCCCAGAACCAGAACGCCCAGAACCAGAACGCCCAGAACCAGAACGGCGCGCAGCAGCCCGAGCAGGACGACGAGTCCGGGCAGGGGTCGGCACGCAATCGCCAGCGCAACAAGCGCCGCGGTCCCGCGGGCGTCTCGGACGAGTTCGAGACCGAGATCGGCGAGGACGACGTCCTCATCCCGATCGCGGGCATCCTCGACGTCCTCGACAACTACGCGTTCGTCCGCACGACCGGGTACCTGCCCGGCACGAGCGACGTCTACGTGTCGCTCGGCCAGGTCAAGAAGTACAACCTGCGCAAGGGCGACGCCGTCGTCGGCGCCATCAAGCAGCCGCGCGAGGGCGAGCAGTCGAGCCGTCAGAAGTACAACGCGCTCGTCAAGGTCGACGCCATCAACGGCCTGTCGGTCGAGGATGCCGCGACCCGCGTCGAGTTCGGCAAGCTCACGCCCCTCTACCCGCAGGAGCGCCTGCGCCTCGAGACGGCACCCGAGAAGCTGACGCAGCGCATCATCGACCTCGTCGCGCCGATCGGCAAGGGCCAGCGCGGCCTCATCGTCGCGCCTCCCAAGGCTGGCAAGACGATCGTGCTGCAGCAGATCGCGAACGCCATCGCGATCAACAACCCCGAGGTCCACCTCATGGTCGTGCTCGTCGACGAGCGCCCCGAAGAGGTCACCGACATGCAGCGCACCGTCAAGGGCGAGGTCATAGCCTCGACGTTCGACCGCCCCGCAGAGGACCACACGACGGTCGCCGAGCTCGCCATCGAGCGCGCCAAGCGCCTCGTCGAGCTGGGCCGCGATGTCGTCGTGCTCCTCGACTCGATCACGCGTCTCGGCCGCGCGTACAACCTCGCGGCCCCCACGTCGGGTCGCGTCCTCACGGGCGGCGTCGACGCGTCGGCGCTGTATCCGCCCAAGCGCTTCTTCGGCGCCGCGCGCAACATCGAGAACGGCGGATCACTCACGATCCTTGCGACCGCGCTCGTCGAGACCGGCTCCAAGATGGACGACGTCATCTTCGAGGAGTTCAAGGGCACGGGCAACAGCGAGCTGCGCCTGAGCCGTCAGCTCGCGGACAAGCGCATCTTCCCCGCCGTCGACGTCAACGCGTCGAGCACGCGTCGCGAAGAGATGCTGCTGTCGACCGACGAGGTCAAGATCACGTGGAAGCTGCGTCGCGCCCTCGCGGGGCTCGACCCGCAGCAGGCGCTCGAGGTCGTGCTCGGCAAGCTCAAGGAGACGCAGTCCAACGTCGAGTTCCTCGTGCAGATGCAGAAGTCGATCCCGGCTCCCGCGCACAACGGCCACGGCGGCGGACACAGCCACGCGCACGACAACAGCATCCGCTGACGACCCCGGGAGGACTGCGTGTTCGAGTCCGTCAAG
Source organism: Microbacterium ulmi (assembly GCF_011759705.1). Lineage (GTDB taxonomy): Bacteria > Actinomycetota > Actinomycetes > Actinomycetales > Microbacteriaceae > Microbacterium > Microbacterium ulmi. Next base: position 2,489,481 of record NZ_JAAOZF010000001.1, read on the forward strand.
GGGCTGATCGAGGAGCACAAGGCCGTCGAGCTCGAGCTCAACAACCCCGCCGTGCATGCCGACGCGTCGCGCGCGAAGCGCGTGAACCGTCGGTATGCGGAGCTGTCGAAGATCGTGAAGGCGTACGAGGACTGGGTCGCGGCATCCGACGACCTGGATGCCGCGCGCGAGCTCGCGCGTGAGGACGAGGCCTTCGCCGAGGAGGTCCCGGCTCTCGAGGAGAAGCTCGCACAGGCTCAGGAGCGGCTTCGGCGCCTCCTGATCCCGCGAGACCCCGACGACGCCCGCGACGTCATCCTCGAGGTGAAGGCGGGCGAGGGGGGCGCGGAGAGCGCGCTGTTCGCGGCCGACCTTCTGCGGATGTACCTGCAGTACGCGGCGTCGAAGGGCTGGAAGACCGAGCTCCTCGAGCGCAACGAGTCCGACCTCGGCGGCTACAAGGAAGTCCAGGTCGCGATCAAGGGCGCCTCGACCGACCCCGCGCAGGGGGTGTGGGCGCATCTCAAGTACGAGGGCGGCGTCCACCGCGTGCAGCGGGTGCCGGCGACCGAGTCGCAGGGGCGCATCCACACGTCGACGACGGGCGTGCTCGTGTTCCCCGAGGTCGACGAGCCGGACGAGATCGAGATCAGCCCGAACGATCTGAAGATCGATGTGTTCCGCTCGTCGGGGCCCGGCGGGCAGTCCGTCAACACGACGGACTCGGCGGTGCGCATCACGCACCTTCCGACCGGCATCGTCGTGTCGATGCAGAACGAGAAGTCGCAGCTGCAGAACCGCGAGGCCGGCATGCGGGTCCTGCGCGCGCGGCTGCTCGCCAGGCAGCAGGAGGAGCTCGAGGCGGCGGCATCCGACGCCCGCAAGTCGCAGATCCGCGGCATGGACCGCTCGGAGCGGATCCGCACCTACAACTTCCCGGAGAACCGCATCGCGGATCACCGCACGGGATACAAGGCGTACAACCTCGACCAGGTCATGGACGGAGCCCTCGACCCCCTCATCGAGTCGGCGATCGCCGCCGATGAGGAGGCGCGGCTCGCAGCTCTCGCCTCAGACGTCTGACCTCGCGCATCGCCGCAGCGCTCCATCCCCCACGGATCGAGGAGTCCGGACGCCACGCGCGCCACGTGGGGGCGACGGATGCCGCGGCGCTAGGCTCGGGCCGTGATCATGTTCCTCATCCGCGCGCTCATCTTCATCGTGTCGGCGGCTCTCGGCCTCCTCGTCGCGGACTGGATCCTGCCGGGGTTCCAGATCGACTGGAGCGACTGGTGGGGCTTCGTGATCTGCGCCCTCATCTTCGCGGTGCTCCAGAGCGTGCTGGCGCCCTGGCTCGCGACCGTCGCGCGCCGGAACGCGCCGGCGCTCCTGGGCGGAATCGGAATCATCTCGACGCTCATCGCGCTCGTCGTGGTCGTGCTGCTGCCGATCGGCGGCCTGCGCATCGCCGACGCCCTGTCGTGGATCCTCGCGCCCGTCATCGTGTGGGTCGTCACGGCGCTCGCGACGGTGTTCCTCCCCATGATCTTCATCAAGAAGAAGGTCCAGGAGCGCCGCGGGGACGGCTGACGCGCCGGTCTCAGATGGAAGCCAACCAGTGCGCCGCGTCGACGGCGGCGGGGAGGAGCCGCGCGAGGTCCCTCGTCACGCCTTCGCCCCATCGGTGGCCGCCGCGGGATTGAGCGGAACATCCTCGTCGACGTCGTCCGGGTCGTCGGGCTCGAGCCTCTCGGGCAGCTCCCCGCTGATGCGCCCCGGCATCCGGGTCGCGGGGATGATCGCCAGCACCGCGAGCCCCGCGAGCGCGAGGAGAGAGATCTTGAGGGAGAGCAGACGCGCGTCCTCGTTGATGTCGATCGCGGCCTGCACCTCGGCCTCCGGCCTCCCGGCATCCGCGAGCGCCGCCTCGAGCTGCGCGTTCGTCATGAAGTCGACGTCGTTGAAGTTGACCTCGCTGATGAGCTCGGGCGAGATCTCGGGGTGGTCGTGCGCCTGCGTCAGCAGAGTGCCCGACAGCAGGCCCACCGCGAGCGCGCTCGCGACGGCGATGCCCGCGGCCCCCGACGTGTTGTGCACGAGGCCGCGCCACGCGCCGACGTCGCCGGCGAGCTGCTTGGGCGCCGCCGACAGGAGTGTGTTGAACACGAGTGCGACGATCGAGCCCTGTCCGATGCCGAGAAGGACGAGACCCGTCACGACGAGCGCCTGCCCCCATTCTCCGCGGATCGTGAAGGCGAGCAGCGTCAGTGCCCCCGCGACGACGACGAACCCGACGGCGCCGAGCACGCGGGGCGGGAGGAACCGGTACAGGTACGCCACGAACGTCGACGAGAGGAAGATCGAGAGCGTGTACGGGATCACGGAGAACGAGGTCTGGATGCCCGTGAAGCCCTGCACGACCTGCATGTAGAGCGGGATGAGGAAGTTCGCCCCCGTGCCGACGAAGAGCATCGTCGACATGCACGCCGTCACGGCGAGCTCGGTGCGCGTCGCGAGGACGCGCAGGTCGAAGATGCGGGACGTGTGCGCGCGCTGCCGTGCGCCGATCCACACGAAGAAGAGCTGACCGAACAGCACCCCGCCGATCAGCAGGAGCGGAGCGGGGGAGACGCCGAACACGGAGAACGGCGCGCTCTCGGTCGCGCTCCACAGGCCCCAGGCGTTCAGCCCCGAGAAGCCGAAGCTCAACATGATGATCGCGATCGCGGCGATGATCGCACCCGTCCAGTCGATCGCGAGGTCGCGCTGCGGCGCGACGGGCTTGACCCCGAAACTCAAGAGCAGGTTCAGGATGCCGAGCGCCACCATGAGCCAGAACGACCAGCGCCATCCGATGGTCTCGGCGAACAGGCCCGCGATGAGCAGGGCGAGGACGCCGGCGAGCGGAATCGCGGCGGCGAGGAACCCGATCGCCTTGGCCTGAGCCGTGCCGTGGTAGTTGGTGGCGATGAAGACCGTGAGCGCGGGGGCGACGAGCGCAATGACGGCGCCCGACATCGCCTGGGCGACGAAGAGCATGGCGGGGCTCACGCTCAGCGCGACGAGAGCCATGGCTCCCGCGTGCACGCCGACCGCGATCTGGAACACGATCCGAGTGCCGAAGCGCGATCCCACCTTCGCGCCGAGGAGGATGAACGCCGCCATCGCGAACGTCCCCGCCGTGATCGCCGTGCCGACGGAGGTCGGCGGCGTGTCGAGCTCGCGCGTGATGGGCGTCATCGACACCGTGAGCGCGTTGATGGAGAACGACGCCTGGATCTGCGTCAACACGACGACGAGCAGCGGGAGCCAGGATGCCCCGACTCCCGTGCGATTCGCGGCCTGCTCGGTCATTCCGCCTCCGCTCCTACGATCCCGGTCCGCGGGGCGCCCCCTCGGCAGGGTCTCCCGTGGCTACGCTGAGTCGCGTGGACCCCGTCGTCGCTACGCTGCTGATCCTAGTGCTGGCGGTCGTGGCGTTCGTGAGCAATCGCGTGCCCCTCGGCGTCGTGGCGCTCGGGGTCGCGCTCGGGCTGTTCTTCACGGGCGTCCTCACGATCCAGCAGGCGCTCGCGGGGTTCGGCGACCCGACGGTGCTGTTCATCGCGGCGCTGTTCGTCGTGAGCGAGGCCCTCGACGCGACCGGCGTGACGGCGTGGACGGGGCAGAAGGTCATCGCGCGCGCCGGGACGGGACGGCGCGCTCTGCTGGTGGTCGTGTCGCTGCTCGTGGCCGGCACGACGGCGCTCATCAGCATCAACGGCGCCGTCGCCGCGCTCCTGCCGCTCGTCGTCGTGGTGGCGTCGCGGGCCGGGATCGCGACCTCGCAGCTGCTCATGCCGCTCGCGTTCGCGGCGCACGCGGGGTCGCTGCTGCTCCTGACGGGAACCCCCGTCAACCCGATCGTGTCGGAGATCGCCTCCGCGAGCGGCGGCCGCGAGTTCAACTACTTCGAGTTCGCCGCCGTCGGCGTCCCTCTGCTGATCGTGACGATCGTGTACGTCGTGCTCTTCGGAAAGCACCTGCTTCCCGCTCGGAACGGCGCCGAGATGCCCACCGACCTCATCCGGCACGCGCGGCTGCTTCGGCAGCAGTACGACGTGACCCTCGACACGAGCACCCTCCTGGGCAGGGACGACGGCGTCACCGAGGTCATCGTTCCGCCGCGGTCGCCGCTCATCGGGGCGCATCTCGCTCGCGGGATGACGACGCCGAGCGGAGATCTCGTCGTCCTGGCGGCGCGGCGCGGATCGGAGCGCCTCAAGGATGCCGACATCGTCGTGCAGGCGGGCGACGCTCTCCTGCTCCAGGGGTCGTGGGACGACCTGGAGCGCCACACGTCGCCCGGCGGCAAGGTCATCGCGGTGGACTCGCCGACGCAGCTGCGTCGGTCGGTGCCGCTCGGCAAGGGCGCCAAGCCCGCGATCGTCATCCTCGCGGCGATGGTCGTGCTCCTCGCGACGGGGCTCGTGCCGCCCGTCGTCGCGGCGCTCCTCGCCGCGGGGGCGCTCATCGTGAGCCGCACCGTGACCCCGTCACAGGCCTACCAGTCCATCTCGTGGACGACGATCGTCCTCATCGCGGGCATGATCCCGCTCTCGACCGCGTTCGTGCAGACGGGCACGGCCGACCTGATCGCCGGGTGGCTCCTGTCGTTCCTGGGCACGGCGGGGCCGCACATCGCGCTGCTCATCCTGTGCGTCCTGACGATCGTGCTGGGTCAGCTCATCAGCAACGTCGCGACGGTCCTCATCGTCGCGCCCGTCGCGGTCTCGGTGGCCGCGACGCTCGGCGTCTCCGTCCAGCCGTTCATGATGGCGCTGACGGTCGCCGGCGCCGCCGCCTTCCTCACGCCGATCGCGACGCCCGCCAACATGATGGTGATGGAGGCGGGAGGCTACCGGTTCGGCGACTACTGGAAGCTCGGACTGCCGCTCGCCTTCGTGTATCTCGTCGTCGCGGTCTTCTACGTCCCGCTCATCTGGCACTTCTGATGGGAGTCGCGCAGGTCGAGCGCATCGTCGCGGTCGAGAAGCGCGTCCTCACGGCGTCCATCGTCGTCGGCGGGCTCCTCTCGCTCGGCATCCTCGCCGTGGGTCTCGTGGGCGGCATGCGCATCCTCGTCTTCGACGGTGCGTTCGGCGTCTTCGACATCGCGATGTCCTGGCTCGCCCTGCACGCGTCCCGCGTCGCGGGGAGCGGGCCGACGGCGGCGTTCCCGTTCGGGCGGGATGCCATGGCCCCGCTCATCGTCCTCGCGCAGGGCATCGCGATGGCGGCCATGCTCGTGTACGCGGCGGCGGACGCCGTCATCCTCATCGCGCACGGCGGGCAGCGCGTGGACGCCGTCGTCGTCGCGATCGTCGCGTTCGCCTCAGGACTCTCGTCGTACGCCTTCGCGGCGTGGGCCCGGCGGCAGAACCCCGGCAGCGACCTCCTCGATGCCGAGGCGGTCGCGTGGCGCGCCTCGGGCATCCGCGGGCTCGTCGCGGCATCCGCAGCGGTGCTCGCCGCGATCGCGGCGGCCGCGAGCGCGGAGTGGGCGCTCTTCTACATCGATCCCGTCCTGGTGCTCGTCGCGTGCGCGCTCGTCGTGCCCATGCCCGTGCGCCTCGTGCGGCACGGACTCAACGAGCTGCTGGAGGGAACGCCGGACTCCGACACGATGCGGGGCCTGCGTGAGGTCGTGGCCGAGGTCACGCAGCGTTTCGACCTGCCCGAGCCCGGGTTCCGGGCGACGAAGCTGGGCCTGAAGGCCTACGTCGACGTCGTGTACGTCACGACCGAGCCGCGCGCGACGCTGGAGCTCGAGGACGACGTGCGGCGCGCGATCGCCGCAGGCTTCGACGCGCTGCCGCTCGACGTGTGGGCGACGGTCCAGCTCACGCGCGACGCCGCGCTCGAGCTCTGACGGGCCGCGTCGCCGGGAATCAGATGTGGTACTCCGGCGTGGTCAGCACGGCGCGCGTGTCGAGACCCTCGCGGCGTGCGCGGAGGCGGGCGGGGACGCCGACGAGGATGCTGTCCTCCGGCGCGTCCTTCGTCACGACGGCGTTCGCGCCGATGACGGATCCCGCGCCGATCACGATGGGTCCGAGCACCTTGGCGCCCGCGCCGATCGCGACGCCGTCGCCGATCGTGGGGTGGCGCTTGCCGCCCTCGCGCTGACGCCCGCCGAGCGTCACCCCGTGGTACAGCATGACGTCGTCGCCCACCTCGGCGGTCTCGCCGATGACGACGCCCATGCCGTGGTCGATGAAGAACCGTCGTCCGATCGCGGCGCCGGGATGGATCTCGATGCCCGTCAGCCACCGGGTGACCTGCGAGCCCGCGCGAGCGACGAACCGGAGGTCGCGGAGCCACAGCGCGTGCCATACGCGGTAGGCCCACACGGCGTGCAGGCCGGGGTAGAGGAGGGCGATCTCGACGGCGGAGCGCGCCGCGGGATCCCGCAGCTTCGCAGCTGCGAGATCCTCGCGGACGCGCCCCAGGAACGTCACTGTCAGTCCTCGCGCAGGTCCTCGAACAGCGCGGTGGAGAGGTAGCGCTCGCCGGTGTCGGGGATGATCACGACGATCTTCTTTCCCGCGTTCTCGGGGCGGCCCGCGACCTGCAGCGCGGCGAGCACGGCAGCGCCCGACGACATGCCGACCAGCAGGCCCTCCTTCACCGCGAGGTCGCGCGACACCTTGAGGGACTCCTCGAAGGGCACGTCGATGACCTCGTCGATGAGGTCGCGCTCGAGGATGGCGGGGACGAAGTTGGGCCCGATTCCCTGGATCTTGTGGGGGCCGGGGTGGCCCTCGGTCAGGATGGGCGAGTCCTTCGGCTCGACCGCGATGATCTGTACGCCCGGCTTGCGCTCCTTGAGCACCTGGCCGACGCCCGTGATGGTGCCGCCCGTGCCGATGCCCGCGACGAAGATGTCGACGCCGCCCTCGGTGTCGCGCCAGATCTCCTCCGCCGTCGTCTTGCGGTGGATGGCGGGGTTCGCGGCGTTCTCGAACTGCTTCGCGAGGATCGCACCCGGGGTCTTCTCGACGATCTCGGTCGCGACGCGCAACGACTCGGCCATGCCCTTCGTCGGGTCTGTCAGCACGAGCTCGGCGCCGAACGCCTTGAGCAGGAGCCGACGCTCCTTCGACATGGACGCGGGCATCGTCAGGATGACCTTGTAGCCGCGGGCGGCGCCGACGAGAGCGAGCGCGATGCCCGTGTTGCCGCTCGTGGCCTCGACGATCGTGCCGCCGGGCTCGAGCTCGCCGGACTCCTCTGCGGCGTTGACGAGCGCGATGCCGAGGCGGTCCTTGACGCTCGAACCGGGGTTGAAGAACTCGAGCTTCGCGTAGACCTCTGCGCCGAGGCCTTCCGTGACGCGGTTGAGTCTGACGAGCGGGGTGTTGCCGAATGCTGTCGTGATGTCGGCGTGGATTCCGGGCATGGCGTAAGGGCCTTTCGGGTCGGTCAAGAGGCGCAACCAGCCTAGGGTGGCGGGGTATTCCAGACCCTATTGTGACGAATCGTCACGTGCTCCGCCGCGATTAGGCTGGAAGCCTCCCATGCATTCCCTCGTCACGCCCGCCCCCGGCCCTCGCGCAGTGCCCCTCGCCACAGCCGTCCGCGCCGCCGTCGAGATCCTCTCGCGCGCAGGGATCGCGGACGCGGTCGTCGACGCGGAGCTGCTCGCGGCGCACGTGCACGGCCTCAGCCGCGGCGCTGTGCAGGCTGCGGCGTTCCGGGGCGACGAGCTCGCCGGCGCCCATGCCGTCCGCTTCGAGGAGCTCGTCGAGCGCCGCGCGACGCGCGAGCCGCTCCAGCACCTCACGGGCGTCGCGCCGTTCCGCCATCTCGAGCTGAGAGTGGGGCCCGGCGTCTTCGTGCCCCGGCCCGAGACCGAGACCGTCGCGCAGCTCGCGATCGACGCGCTGCGAGCCGCGGCATCCCCGTCGCCCGTCGCCGTCGACCTCGGGACCGGCAGCGGCGCGATCGCGCTGGCCCTGGCCACGGAGGTGCCCCACGCGCGGGTGTTCGCCGCGGAGAACTCGGTGGACGCGTTCGTGTGGGCCAAGGAGAACTTCGCGCTGACCGGGGCAGCCAACGCGCGCATCGCCTTCATCGACCTCGGGCACGCCTTCCCCGAGCTCGACGGAACGGTCTCGGTCGTCGCGTCGAACCCTCCGTACGTCCCGGATGCCGCGATCCCGCGCGATCCCGAGGTGCGCTTCTTCGATCCGCCCGCCGCGCTCTACGGAGGGGAGGACGGACTCGACGTCGTGCGTGTGCTCAGCCGTGTGGGGCTGCGGCTCGCGCACCCCGGCGGCGTCATCGTGATAGAGCACGGCGAATGGCAGGGCGAGGAGATCCGCGGCATCCTCTCCGCCGACGGCTGGCGGGCCGCCGCGACCCACCCCGATCTCACGCTGCGCGACCGCGCGACGACGGCTCTGCGACCCTGATCCGCGCTCGCGCCGCTCAGGATGCGCCCGGAGCGCGTGGATAGACTGGGGCCCGCTATGACCCCCCTCTACGACTGCCGCGACGAGGCGCAGCTGCTCGCAGGCATGCGTCACGCGCGCCAGGCGATCGGCCGCGGCCAGCTCGTCGTCCTTCCGACCGACACCGTGTACGGCGTCGCCGCCGACGCGTTCAACGCGCGGGCCGTCCAGGGCCTGCTCGACGCGAAGGGCCGAGGACGCCAGTCGCCGCCGCCCGTGCTCGTCGCCGGCGTGCCCACGCTCCGTGCGATCGCGGCGGAGGTCCCCCCGGCCGTCGAGCGGCTCGTGGACGCGTTCTGGCCGGGCGGGCTCACGATCGTGCTGCCCTCGCAGCCGTCGCTGACGTGGGACCTCGGCGAGACGCGCGGCACCGTCGCCGTGCGCATGCCCGCCCACCGGGTCGCGCTCGAGCTCCTGGAGGAGACCGGGCCGCTGGCCGTGTCCAGCGCGAACCTCACGGGGTTTCCGGCAGCGACGACGGCGCAGGCCGCGCAGGAGATGCTCGGCGAGGCCGTCGCGGCCTACCTCGACGCGGGCGAGAGCGAAGGCGGGATCGCATCGACGATCGTCGACGCGACGCCGCTCGTGGGCGGCGCCGAGCCCGTCGTCCGCGTGCTCCGAGAGGGGGCGATCGGCCGCGAGCGCCTGCGCGAGGTGCTCGGCGACCTCCTCGAGCCCGACCCGGCGCAGCCGGGGCGCCGCCCTGAGGCCGAGTCCGGCGGCGGCGCGTGAAGCAGTACATCTTCACGATCATCCTTACGGCCGCGATCACGTTCTGCCTCTCGTGGGGCGTGTGGCGGCTGAGCCTCAAGTACAAGCTGTATCCCGGCATCCGCGAGCGCGACGTGCACAAGAACCCGACGCCGCGGCTCGGCGGGATCGCGATGTTCATCGGCGTCGTCGTGACCTTCGCGGTGTCGTCGCAGCATCCCTACTTCGCGCTGTTCTGGGCGGACCCGTGGCCCATCGTGGCGATTCTGGGCGCGACGCTGTTGATCGTCGTCGTGGGCGTGCTCGACGACCTCATCGACCTCGACTGGATGATCAAGCTCGGTGCGCAGTTCCTCGCGGCGGGCATCATCGCGTGGTTCGGCAAACTGCAGATCCTCTCGCTGCCGATCGGCGGGATGACGGTGTGGTCGAGCTGGGTGAGCTTCACGCTCACGGTCTTCGCGATCGTCATCGTCATGAACGCCGTCAACTTCATCGACGGCCTCGACGGCCTCGTCGCGGGCGTCGTCCTGATCGCGAACATCGTGTTCTTCGCCTACTCCTACCTCCTGCTGCGCGACACGGGATCGAGCACGTACGCGCACCTCGCGTCGTTCATCGCGGCGGTGCTCATCGGGGTGTGCATCGGGTTCCTGCCGCTGAACTGGAGTCCCGCGAAGCTGTTCATGGGCGATGGCGGCGCGCTCATGCTCGGCCTGCTGATGGCCACGTCGGCCGTCGCGATCACGGGAGCGCTGACGCCTTCCGCGATCAACCCCGACAGCCCCGACGGGTTCGGCCGTTCGCAGATCCTCGGTGCCTTCATCCCGATCCTGCTTCCGATCGTCGTGGTGCTGCTCCCGCTGCTCGACTTCGGGATGGCGGTGGTCCGGCGCATGGGCGCGGGCAAGTCGCCGTTCTCGCCCGACCGCAAGCACCTGCATCACCGGATGCTCGACATGGGTCACTCCGATCGCGACGCCGTGCTCATCTTCTACGCGTGGACGGCCGTCGTGAGCCTTGCGGTGCTCATCATGTACATCGGCACGACCGCGGACTGGCCGGGGCTCTACCTCGCCGGGATCGCATTCGGCCTCGTCGGCGCCGCCGCGTGCCTCGTCGTCACATTCCTTCCCTCGCGCCGCAACGTACGGCGCCTCGCACCGGAGGTCGTCCCGTGAGCACCAGCCCCGTCTCCAGCACGCCCGTCCTGCGCACGACCCTCACGTGGTCCGCCGTCGTCACGGCGGTCCTCGCGGTCGTCGGCGGACTCGTCGGCTACTTCGCGGCGGGCGTGAACGGACTGTGGAGCGCCCTGGCGGGCGTGCTCATCGCCGCCCTGTTCCTCGCGATCACGGGGATCAGCATCCTCGTCGCGAACCGCTGGTACGACGACCCGCTCTATGTGCCCGTCTTCTTCGGGATCGTCCTGGGCGGATGGATCCTCAAGTTCATCGTGTTCATCGTGCTGCTGCTGGCGCTGCGTGGCCAGCCGTGGGTGAACCAAACCGTGTTCTTCATCGCCGTCGTCGTGAGCGTCCTGGCCTCCCTCGCCGTCGACGTCGTCGTCCTGATGCGCATGCGGATCCCGCACGTGAGCGACGTCGCGCTGCCGCGTGCGGAGGATGTCGTCGACCCGGCGGACGACGCTCACGGGTCCGCCCAGGGGGAGGACCCCTCCGAACGACGGTAGCGACCGCCGCCGCGGTCTCGGGAGGCGCGCGAGTTTGGTAGGGTTTATCTCGCGCCCGCCCGCTCGCCCTTGTGAGCGCTTGCGGAGTGACGCACACCGACCATCGTCGCCTCGGCTCACGCCGGTGCCCCGAAGCTGGAGCCAGCGCTGTTTACTCAAGCTGCGACCCTGATCGCCCCCCTCGCTGCCAGCGACAACGGGGGCTTTCACGCCCCGTCCATCTGGGAGTTCTTCCCTGACGCAGTCCTGTTCGAGGGCACGTGGTTCCAGATCACGCGCATCAACCTCATCCAGCTGCTCGCGACGGTCGTCCTCGTCCTGATCCTGTGGCTCGGCACGCGCCGGATGACGGTCGTCCCCGGCCGCTTCCAGAGCCTCGTCGAGATGGGTCTCGGGTTCGTCCGCGAGAACATCGCACACGACCTGCTCGGCAAGAAGGACGGCGACCGGTTCCTGCCGATCCTCACCACGATCTTCTTCATGATCCTGTTCATGAACCTGACGGGCGTCATCCCGTTCCTGAACATCGCGGGCACCGCGGTCGTCGCGGTCCCGCTGCTGCTCGCGGTGATCAGCTACGTCACGTTCATCTACGCCGGCATCAAGAAGAGCCCGAAGAACTTCTTCAAGAACTCGCTCTTCCCGTCGGGCGTGCCGTGGCCGATCTACATCATCGTCACGCCGATCGAGCTCATCTCGACCTTCATCATCCGGCCCGTCACCCTGACGCTCCGACTCCTCATGAACATGATGGTCGGCCACCTGCTGCTGGTCCTCTTCTTCTCGGCGACGCAGTTCTTCCTCTTCACGGCAGGCGGGTGGTGGTCGGCGCTCGCCGCCGGCAGCCTCGCCTTCGGCCTCGCCTTCACCCTCTTCGAAATCCTCGTGGCCGTCCTCCAGGCCTACGTCTTCGCCCTCCTCACCGCGGTCTACATCCAGCTCGCGGTGGCGGAAGAGCACTGAGCGGGTCGGCTCACAGCCGCCCACAACCGAAAGGAAACACTCCGTGGACGCAACTACGGTTCTCGCCCAGGTGCACGGTTCGATCGCGACCGTCGGCTACGGCCTCGCCGCCATCGGCCCGGCCATCGGCGTGGGCATCGTCGTCGGCAAGACGATCGAGGGCGTCGCACGCCAGCCCGAGCTCGCCGGCCGCCTGCAGGTGCTCATGTGGATCGGCATCGCCTTCACCGAGGCGCTGGCGTTCATCGGCATCGCGACCGCCTTCATCTTCGGCTTCTGATCCCCTCTCACGACGTAAGGAGACAGGATGCTCAGCACTCTTGTCACACTCGCCGCCGAGACTGAGGCCGCGCCCAATCCGCTGCTGCCGCAGCCGTACGACATCCTGTGGTCTGCGGTCTGCTTCATCGTCATCCTCTTCGTGGTGTGGAAGGTCGCCCTTCCCCGGCTGAAGAAGCTGCTCGACGAGCGCAGCGCCGCCATCGAGGGCAACATCGCGAAGGCCGACGAGGCGCAGCGCCGTGCCGAGGCGGCTCTCGTGGAGTACACCGCTCAGCTCGCCGAGGCCCGCAAGGAAGCCGGAGAGATCCGCGACGCCGCCCGCGAGGACGGCAAGAAGATCGTCGCAGAGGCGAAGGATGCGGCATCCGCCGAGGCGTCCCGTCTCACGGCCGCCGCGCACACGCAGATCGAGGCCGAGCGCCAGTCGGCGCTCGTGTCGCTGCGCAGCGAGGTCGGCACGCTCGCGATCGACCTGGCAGGCGGAGTCATCGGCGAGACGCTCTCGGACGACAAGAAGGCTCAGGCCGTCGTCGACCGGTTCCTCGCCGAGCTCGAGGCATCCGAGACCGCAGGGAAGGCGTAATGGGCAGCGCGACCACTCAGGCGCTCGAGGCGACCGAAGCGGCGCTGCGCGCCGCCAAGGGCGTCGACCTGAGCGTCGCCCGCGAGCTCTTCGCGGCGGCGCAGACCGTGGGCGACTCGTCGCAGCTGAGCGGCGCGCTCGCCGACTCGGCCGCGCCGCGGACCGCCCGCACGGCTGTCGTGGCCGCTGTCTTCGGATCCTTCCGGCCCGTGACGGTCGCGCTCCTCACGACCGTCGTCGAACAGCGCTGGTCGAACGCCGACGAGCTCGTCACCGGCATCGAGGAGCTGGCCGTGCGTGGGGCCAGCATCGCCGGGGGCGCAGCCGACGTCGAGGGCGAGCTGTTCCGCTTCTCGCGCACGATCGCCGACAACCCCGAGCTCGAGCTGGCACTCGGCAGCCGGCTCGGCGACACCGCGGCCAAGGGCGCTCTCATCGAGACCCTCCTCAAGGGTCGCGCGAGCGATGCCACGACGCTCATCGTGGCATCCCTCGTGCAGCAGCCCCGCGAGCGGCGCGTCCGGCAGATCCTCGCCCGCGCGATGGGGATCGTCGCCGACCAGCGTGGCCGCACGGTCGCCTCGGTCGTGTCGGCGGCTCCGCTGAGCGCGGCGCAGCTCGACCGTCTCGCGACGGCGCTCTCGGCGCGCTACGGCGCCGCCGTGTCGCTGAACACGCAGGTCGATCCGACGGTCGTCGGCGGACTGCGCGTCCAGATCGGCGACGACGTCATCGACGCGAGCGTCGCGACCCGCCTGCACGATCTCCGCCAGCGACTGGCGGGCTAGGACTTCCCGCCCCACCGGCGGAGAGCCTCGGGGTCATCGCCCCACGAACGAAGGAAGACGGCTTACCCCGCTGGAACCGGCGGCGGACTTCGGGGCCCATGGCCCCTCAACAAAGGAAAGCAAATGGCAGAACTCTCTATCAGCCCCGACGTCATCCGTGACGCGCTGAAGGACTTCGTCGCAGCCTACGAGCCCTCGGGTGCCGCGGCCACCGAGGTGGGCACCGTCATCGACGCCGCCGACGGCATCGCGCACGTCGAGGGACTGCCCGGTGTCATGGCCAACGAGCTCGTCCGCTTCGGCGACGGCACGGAGGGCCTCGCACTCAACCTGGACGAGCACGAGATCGGTGTCGTCGTCCTGGGCGAGTTCTCCGGCATCGAGGCCGGTCAGCAGGTCACGCGCACGGGCGAGGTCCTGTCGGTCGCTGTCGGCGACGGCTACCTCGGCCGCGTCGTCGACCCGCTCGGCAACCCGATCGACGGCCTCGGCGACGTCGCGACGACGGGTCGTCGCGCGCTGGAGCTGCAGGCGCCGGGCGTCATGCAGCGCAAGAGCGTGCACGAGCCCATGCAGACCGGCATCAAGGCGATCGACGCCATGATCCCGATCGGCCGCGGCCAGCGCCAGCTCATCATCGGCGACCGCCAGACGGGCAAGACGGCGATCGCGATCGACACGATCATCAACCAGCGCGCGAACTGGGAGTCGGGCGACCCGACGAAGCAGGTGCGCTGCATCTACGTCGCGATCGGGCAGAAGGGCTCGACGATCGCAGCCGTCAAGGGCGCGCTCGAGGACGCCGGCGCGATGGAGTACACGACGATCGTCGCGGCTCCGGCATCCGACCCCGCAGGCTTCAAGTACCTCGCGCCCTACACCGGCTCGGCGATCGGGCAGCACTGGATGTACGAGGGCAAGCACGTCCTGATCATCTTCGACGACCTGTCGAAGCAGGCCGAGGCCTACCGTGCCGTCTCGCTCCTGCTCCGCCGCCCGCCGGGCCGCGAGGCCTACCCCGGCGACGTCTTCTACCTGCACTCCCGCCTCCTCGAGCGCTGCGCGAAGCTGTCGGACGAGCTGGGCGCCGGCTCGATGACGGGTCTGCCGATCATCGAGACCAAGGCGAACGACGTCTCGGCGTACATCCCGACCAACGTCATCTCGATCACCGACGGCCAGATCTTCCTGCAGTCCGACCTGTTCAACGCCAACCAGCGTCCTGCTGTCGACGTCGGCATCTCGGTCTCGCGCGTCGGCGGCGACGCGCAGGTCAAGTCGATCAAGAAGGTCTCCGGCACGCTCAAGCTCGAGCTCGCCCAGTACCGCTCGCTCGAGGCGTTCGCGATGTTCGCGAGCGACCTGGACGCGGCATCCCGTCGTCAGCTCGACCGCGGTGCGCGCCTGACGGAGCTGCTCAAGCAGCCGCAGTACTCGCCGTACCCCGTCGAGGAGCAGGTCGTCTCGATCTGGGCCGGCACCAACGGCAAGCTCGACACGATCGCGGTCGAGGACGTGCTGCCGTTCGAGCGCGAGCTGCTGGACTACCTGCGTCGCAACACGACGATCCTCGACACGCTGCGCGAGACCAACGTGCTCGACGACGCGACGCTCGCCGAGCTCGAGAAGGTCACCGACTCGTTCATCCTCGAGTTCCGCTCCGGCAAGGGCCAGGCGATCGACAACCCCGGTCACGAGGAGGTCGCCGCAGCTGAGGCGGCCGACGTCAACCAGGAGCAGATCGTCAAGGGCCGCCGCTAAGGGCGGCGACGCGAGACAGGGACCATGGGCGCACAGCTGAGGGTCTACAAGCAGAAGATCTCTTCTGCTCAGACGACCAAGAAGATCACGAAGGCGATGGAGCTCATCGCGGCTTCGCGCATCCAGAAGGCGATGGCACGCGTGCGCGCGGCCGCCCCCTTCGCGCGAGCCGTGACGCGCGCCGTCTCCGCCGTGGCGACGCACTCGAACATCGATCACCCGCTCACGAGCGAGCGCGAGGTCATCCGCCGGTCGGCGGTCGTGATCTTCGCGTCCGACCGGGGACTGGCGGGCGCCTTCAACTCGCAGATCCTGCGTGAGGGCCTGCAGCTCGCCGAGCTGCTGCGCTCGCAGGGCAAGGAGCCGGTGTTCTACCTCGTCGGACGCAAGGCGGTGGGGTACTTCCAGTTCCGCGGCATGCAGGCCGCCGCGGAGTGGACGGGCGACACGGACACGCCGCACTTCACGACGGCCGAGCACATCGCGGGAACGCTCCTGGAGGCGTACGACCGCGGTGGCGACCAGCACGGCGTCGACGAGATCCACCTCGTCTACAACCGCTTCGTCAGCATGATGACGCAGAGCCCCGAGTCGGTGCGACTCCTGCCGCTCGCCGTCGTCGAGGCCGAGGAGTCGGCCACGGCGCAGGTGTACCCGCTCTACGAGTTCGAACCGGATGCCGAGGTCGTCCTGGACGCGCTCCTTCCGGTGTACATCCAGAGCCGCGTCTTCAACGCGCTCCTGCAGTCGTCGGCGGCCAAGCACGCCGCGACGCAGAAGGCCATGAAGTCCGCGAGCGACAACGCCGACAAGCTCATCACCGACTACACCCGTCTGCGCAACAACGCGCGTCAGGCGGAGATCACGCAGCAGATCGCCGAGATCGTCGGCGGCGCCGACGCACTGGCCTCGGGCAAGTGATCGCTGCGCACGCGGACCATACGAAAGAGAAGACAATGACCACCACCGCACCCGAGAAGACCACGGTCGTCGGCCGCGTCGCGCGCGTCACGGGCCCCGTCGTCGACATCGAGTTCCCGCACGACGCGATCCCCGAGATCTACAACGCGCTCAAGACGACGATCACGATCGACGGCGAGTCGACCGAGATCACGCTCGAGGTCGCGCAGCACCTCGGCGACGACCTCGTGCGTGCCATCTCGCTCAAGCCCACCGACGGCATGGTCCGCGGCCAGGAGGTGCGCGACACGGGCGGGCAGATCACGGTGCCCGTCGGCGACGTCACCAAGGGCAAGGTCTTCAACGTCACGGGCGACGTCCTCAACGCGGCCCCCGGCGAGAAGATCGAGGTCACGGAGCGCTGGCCCATCCACCGCCAGGCGCCCAACTTCGACCAGCTCGAGTCGAAGACCCAGATGTTCGAGACCGGCATCAAGGTCATCGACCTGCTCACGCCCTACGTGCTGGGCGGCAAGATCGGCCTCTTCGGCGGTGCGGGCGTCGGCAAGACGGTCCTCATCCAGGAGATGATCCAGCGCGTCGCGCAGGACCACGGCGGCGTGTCGGTGTTCGCCGGCGTCGGCGAGCGCACGCGTGAGGGCAACGACCTCATCCACGAGATGGAGGAGGCGGGCGTCTTCGACAAGACCGCTCTCGTCTTCGGCCAGATGGACGAGCCGCCGGGGACGCGCCTGCGCGTGGCCCTGTCGGCCCTGACGATGGCGGAGTACTTCCGCGATGTGCAGAAGCAGGACGTGCTCCTGTTCATCGACAACATCTTCCGCTTCACGCAGGCGGGCTCCGAGGTGTCGACGCTGCTGGGCCGCATGCCCTCCGCCGTGGGCTACCAGCCCAACCTCGCCGACGAGATGGGCGTGCTCCAGGAGCGCATCACCTCCACGCGCGGACACTCGATCACCTCGCTCCAGGCGATCTACGTGCCTGCGGACGACTACACCGACCCCGCGCCGGCGACGACGTTCGCGCACCTGGACGCGACCACCGAGCTCTCGCGTGAGATCGCATCGAAGGGCCTGTACCCCGCCGTCGACCCGCTCACCTCGACGAGCCGCATCCTCGACCCGCGGTACATCGGCGCAGACCACTACCGTGTCGCGACCGCCGTCAAGCAGATCCTCCAGAAGAACAAGGAGCTGCAGGAGATCATCGCGATCCTCGGCGTCGACGAGCTCTCCGAGGAGGACAAGGTCGTCGTCGCCCGCGCGCGCCGCATCCAGCAGTTCCTCTCGCAGAACACCTACATGGCGAAGAAGTTCACGGGCGTCGAGGGCTCCACGGTCCCGATCGCGGAGACGATCGAGTCGTTCGACGCGATCGTCCGCGGCGACTTCGACCACGTCGCCGAGCAGGCGTTCTTCAACGTCGGCGGCATCTCGGACGTCGAAGAGCGCTGGGCGCAGATCCAGAAGGAGAACGGCTGACATGGCGCTCTCTGTCCACCTCGTCTCCGCGGATGCGGAGGTCTGGTCGGGGGAGGCGTCGCTCGTCGTCGCCAAGACCGTCATGGGCGAGATCGGGTTCATGCCCGGGCACGAGCCGGTGCTCGCGATCCTCGCCGAGGGCCAGGTGCGCATCACCCAGCTCGACGGCGAGAAGATCGTCGCCAACGCGCAGGACGGGTTCCTCTCGCTCGAGGCGGACGAGCTGACGATCGTCGCGGGCAACGCGGCGCTCATCGCCTGACGCGACACACATTCACGCGCGCGCCGCTCGGGTCTCCCGGGCGGCGCGGCGTCTTTCCGGGATGTCCATGCTGATCCTTCTGCCTCCGTCGGAGACCAAGCGCGCGGGCGGCGCGGGCGCGCCGTGGGATGCGGCGGCCCTCTCGTTCGCGGCGCTGAGCCCCGTGCGCGAGTCGGTCGTCGACGCGCTGGTCGCGCTGTCCGCCGACGAGGACACGGCCGTGCGCATCCTCAGGCTCGGCGCGCGTCAGCGCGGCGAGGTCGCCGTGAACGCCGCTCTGCGCATGTCGCCGACGATGCCCGCCGTGGACCGGTACACGGGCGTCCTCTACGACGCGCTGGCGGCGGCATCCCTCGACGCCGTGTCACGTCGGTGGCTCGGCCGGCACGTCGTCGTGCACTCCGCGCCCTTCGGCCCAGTGCGCGCGCTCGACCCGATCCCGTCGTATCGACTCGGCGCGACGGCATCGCTGCCGGGGCTCGCGCCGCTGCCCCGCGTCTGGGCGGATGCCGTCACCGCCGCCATCGAGGAGGCCGCACCCGCGTTCGTGCTCGATCTGCGCTCGGAGGCGTACGTCGCGCTCGGGCCGCTCCCGGCATCCGTCCGCTCCGTCTACGTGCGGGTCGTGAGCGAAGGCGCCGACGGCGTCGCGCGTGCCCTCAACCACTTCAACAAGCACGCGAAGGGCGCGCTCGTTCGCAGGCTCGCGCAGGAGCGCCCGCGGATCGCATCGGCGCGCGGCCTCGTCTCCTGGGCGGATGCCGCCGGCCTGCGCGTCCGCGCGCGAGCGCAGGGAGAGCTCGAGCTGTTCGCCTAGGACTTCTCGGTGTTGTCCGCCGTCTGCTGCGTGTTCTCCGCGATCGCGATGAGAGCCACGACGCTCTCGATGACGAACCGGAGGACCACGACGGCGAGGAACGCGAACAGGGGCACGAGGATGACCGTGGCGACGATGAGCGAGATCCCCGCGCCGACGTTGCCGGGGAAGAACCGCACGCCGCCGGTGATCCCGCTGACGAGGTAGACGACGAAGCCGATCGCGATGACGACGAGCCCTGCGAGGTAGAAGACGCTCGCGAGCCTGCGCGTGATGAAGGTCTTGAACGACAGGTCGAACAGGGCGCGGAAGAAGCCGCGGCCGATGTCGTCGACATCCCCGGCGAGAGTCGGCACGCCCGTGTCGTCGGGGTCGGTCGCGGGGTCGTACGCGGGAGCGGCTGCCGGTGCCGGCACGGCTGCACGCGCCGCCTCCTCGGCCGGCGTGCGGGGGAGGGGCGGAGGAGGCGGGGGCGTCTGATCGCTCATGGGTGCGGATCCCTTCGTTTCCGCCAGGCTAGCGAGAGGGGCCGCGCCCGGTCGAGGAGCGACGCGCCATCTGCCCCTGACGGCGTCGCGTGGCTAGCATGTGAACAAGGGGCGGTCGCCCCGTCGGCGGGGCACTCTCCGTCTTCCGGCTCGGGAAAGGATTCCCATGTTGCCCAGCTATCCGGACGGCGTCCCGGTGTGGTTCTTCGTCGGCTTCGGCTTCTTCTGGTTCGTCGTCGTCGTCGGCTTCTACGTTCTCAGCGCGATCTTCCTCATGAAGATCTTCGACAAGGCGGGCGTGCAGGGACGGTGGCGCGCGTGGGTGCCGGTCTACAACTTCATGGTGTTCTCGAAGCTCGGTGACCTGAGCCCGTGGCTCATCCTCTATGCGGTCGGGGCGACGATCCTGCTCAGCTGGGTTCCGCTCGTCGGATGGATCATCGCTCTCACTCCGCTCATCGTGACGCTGCTCGCTGCGTGGCGGGTCGGGCTCAAGCTCCAGAAGGAGGCCGTCTGGGTCATCCTGTACTTCTTCCTCTCGATCGTGTGGCTCGGCATCAACGCCTTCGACGGGTCGCGCTGGAACACCGTCATCCCTGCGGCTCCGTGGGCGGCCAACGCCTTCCTCGCCGACCGCACGGTGTGGCAGGGCATCCCCGTGCAGGCGCCCGTCGGCGGCTACCCCGTCAACCCCGTGACCCAGCCCGGCTATCCGTCGGCGCCCGGTGCATACCCGCCTGCGGGATACCAGGCGCCCCCTCCCGGCTACCAGGCGCCTCCTCCGGGGTACCAGGCTCCGCCCGCGGGATATCAGGCACCCGGCTACCAGGCTCCGCCCCCGGGATATCAGCCGCCGCCCGCGGGTCAGCAGCCGCCTGCAGGACCGTCGCAGAGCTATGTCCCGCCTGGGGCACCCGTCGTGCCGCCCGCCGGTCCGCCGGCTCCGCCCGCGCCGTCGGCCGACTACCAGGCGCCGCCGACCTTCTCCGCGCCCGCTGCGTCGACGCCCGTTCCGCCCTCCGCCCCTGAGCCTCCTGCCGCGCCTCCCGCTGCTCCTGAGCCGCCTGCCGCCCCCGAGCCGCCTGCTGCTCCCGAGCCTCCTGCCGCTCCCGAGCCGCCCACGTTCGAGACGGCTGCCGACGCCGCAGAGGATGCCGCGACCGCGGCCGTGGGTCGGGCGGACGCCGTCGACGACGCCTCCGCCGAGACGACGGCCGACCATGCGGCAGACGGACCCGTCATCGACTTCGGCGACGGGCCGAAGGACGACAAGGCCTGAGCCGACAGGAGCGCCCTCGCCGCCCGGCGAGGGCGCTCCTGCGTGCCGCTAACGTGGAGCGATGACGTCCTCCCCTCCCCAGCGCCGCGTCGGCGCATCCGGTCTGCTCGTCTCCGCGGTCGGTCTCGGCTGCAACAACCTCGGACGCGCGGGCACGCGCACCGAGACGCTCGAGGGAACACGGGATGTGCTCGACGCGGCGATCGACGCCGGCGTCACGTTCCTGGACACGGCCGACATCTACGGCAGGGAGCCCGGGCTGTCGGAGACCCTCATGGGCGAGGCGCTCAAGGGGCGTCGCGACAGCGTCGTGCTCGCCACGAAGTTCGGGCACGGCACCTTCCCCGCCGGCATCGAAGGCGGGTCGAGGGGGTCGCGCAGCTACATCCGGCGGGCGGTCGAGGCATCCCTCACGCGTCTTCAGACCGACTGGATCGACCTGTACCAGCTGCACACGCCCGATCCGGGCACGCCGATCGAGGAGACCCTGGACGCTCTCGGCGACCTCGTGCGCGAGGGCAAGGTCCGCTATATCGGCCACTCGAACCTCGCGGGCTGGCAGATCGCCGAGGCCGACGTCACGGCCCGACAGCGCAGCGGAATCCCGTTCGTCTCGTCGCAGAACCACTACAGCCTGCTCGCGCGCGGCGCCGAGCGCGAGGTGCTGCCCGCCGTCGAGCGGTTCGGGCTCGGATTCCTCCCGTTCTTCCCTCTGCACAACGGCCTTCTGACGGGCAAGTTCACGCGCGAGCACGCGCCCGCCGACTCGCGGATCATGCGCCAGCGTCGCCACCTGTACGAGACAGCCCCGTGGGACGCGCTCGAGGCGTACCAGCGTTTCTGCGACGAGCGCGGCATCACGATGCTCGAGGCGACGTTCGGCTGGCTGCTCGCCCGCCCCGCGCTGTCGAGCGTCATCGCCGGCGCGACGAGCCCAGAGCAGGTGCGTGCGAACGCGGCCGCCGCCGATGCGTGGACGCCGGCACCCGACGATCTCGCCGCGATCGACGCCCTCTTCCCGCTCCCCGTCGACCCCGCGGCGTAGCCTCGGGACCGAGCGCGGGCTCGGCATCCCGCGCCGCTGAACGGGCTTCGCGGACGGTGTCGTCCGGTTCGCTGAGAGCGCACGGATCCGACTTGGAGCCGCGTGGCGCGCAGGCGTAGCGTCATTCGACGTGCGCGGTCCGCCCGGAGGGCGGAGACAGCCCGCGCGTCGGAAGGATCTCCGTGCTCGGCAAGCTTCTCGTCCGGTATCTCAGCCCCGCCTGGCCGCTCATCGTCGCCGTCGTCGTCTTCCAGCTCGCTCAGTCGATCGCGTCCCTGTGGCTGCCGACGCTCAACGCCGACATCATCGACCAGGGCGTCGTGACGGGAGACATCGGCTTCATCTGGCGCACGGGCGCGATCATGCTCGGGGTGAGTCTCGCCCAGATCGCCTGCGCGATCGTCGCGGTGTACTTCGGCTCGCGTCTGGCGATGGGCATGGGCCGGAGCCTGCGCGGAGACCTCTTCCACCGCGTCGTCGCGTTTTCCCAGCGCGAGGTCGGGCAGTTCGGGGCGCCGTCGCTCATCACGCGCAACACGAACGACGTGCAGCAGGTGCAGATGCTCGTGCAGGTGTCGGCGACCCTCATGGTCTCGGCCCCGATCCTCGCGATCGGCGGCGTGATCTTCGCCGTGCAGCAGGATGCCGGCCTCTCCTGGCTCATGGCGGTGTCGGTGCCGGCGCTGCTCATCATCGTGTCGCTCATCGTCGTGCGGATGGTCCCCGCGTTCACGCAGATGCAGGCGCGCATCGACCGCGTCAACCAGATCATGCGCGAGCAGCTGAGCGGCATCCGCGTCGTCCGCGCGTTCGTGCGCGAGCGCGAAGAGCGCGCGCGGTTCCAGGGTGCGAGCGAAGGCGTCATGGAGACGGCCCTGCGCGCGGGCAACCTGATGGCGCTCATGTTCCCCGCCGTCATGCTCGTCATGAACCTGTCGAGCGTCGCCGTCATCTGGTTCGGCGCATCGCAGGTGCAGGACAACGGCGTCCAGATCGGCACCCTGTTCGCGTTCCTCAACTACCTCATGCAGATCCTCATGGGCGTCATGATGGCCACGTTCATGTTCGTCATGATCCCGCGCGCCGCCGTGTGCGCGGACCGCATCGGCGACGTGCTCGAGACGGCGCCCTCCGTCTCGGCGCCCGAGGCCCCTGTCGCGGTCGCAGCGACGGCCGGCCGCATCGACTTCGACCACGTGAGCTTCGCCTACCCCGGGGCCGAGGACGCGGTGCTGCACGACCTGACGTTCACGGTGCGGCCGGGCACGACGACGGCCATCATCGGATCGACCGGCGCGGGCAAGACGACGCTCGTGGGCCTGGTGCCCCGTCTGTTCGACGCGACGGAGGGGAGCGTCCGCGTCGACGGCACAGACGTGCGCGACTACGACCCGGACGCGCTCTGGCATCGCATCGGCCTCGTCCCTCAACGCGCATTCCTCTTCTCGGGAACGATCGCCTCCAATCTGCGGTACGGCGATCCCGAGGCGACGGACGACGACCTGTGGCGGGCGCTCGAGCTGGCGCAGGCCAGGGACTTCGTCGAGGAGCTGCCCGAAGGACTCGACGCCCCGATCGCTCAGGGCGGCACCAATCTGTCTGGTGGTCAGCGGCAGCGCGTCGCGATCGCGCGCGCCCTCGTGAAGCGGCCCGAGATCTACATCTTCGACGACTCGTTCTCGGCCCTCGATCTGCGCACGGATGCCGCGCTGCGCCACGCCCTCGACAGTCAGCTGCCGGACGCGACCCGCCTCGTCGTCGCGCAGCGGGTGTCGACGATCCGGTACGCCGACCAGATCGTCGTGCTCGACCACGGCCGCATCGTCGGCATCGGCACGCACGACGAGCTCGTCGAGACGAGCGGGACGTATCGCGAGATCGTCGACTCGCAGCTCGCGGTGGAGGCGGCGGCATGAGCGGCTCGCCCGCTCCTCGCACCGCCGGCGCGTCGCACGGAGCCTCCGCGCGCATGGCGCCCGGCTCGCAGAGCACGCAGGCTCCCCGTCGGATGCCGATGCCGCGCGGCCCGATGGGTCAGGCGGGCCCTGGCGAGAAGGCGCAGAACTTCGGCCCGAGCGCGAAGCGCCTCCTCGGCACGCTGCGCACGGACGTCCCGCAGCTCGTGACGGTGCTCGCGCTCGGCATCCTGAGCGTGGCGCTGAGCGTCACGGGTCCGAAGATCCTCGGCGAGGGCACGAACGTCGTGTTCGCCGGGTTCATCTCGAACCAGGTGCCCGCCGGCGTCACGAGGCAGCAGGTCATCGACCAGCTCATCGCGTCAGGCAACCAGCAGCAGGCCGACATGCTGTCGTCGATGGATTTCGTGCCCGGCGCAGGCATCGACTTCGACAGGCTCGGCTGGATCCTCTCCGGCGTCCTCGCGATCTACCTCTTCGCCTCGATCTTCGGATGGCTGCAGGCCCGCATCCTCAACGGCGTCGTGCAGCGCGCGATGCACCGGCTGCGCATGCAGGTGGAGGACAAGGTCCAGCGTCTGCCCCTCTCCTACTTCGACAAGGTGCAGCGCGGAGAGCTCCTGAGCCGCGTGACGAACGACGTCGACAACATCGGGCAGACGATGCAGCAGACGCTGTCCCAGGTGGTCGTCTCGCTCCTGACCGTCGTCGGCGTGCTCGTCATGATGTTCATCATCTCGCCGCTGCTCGCCGTCATCGCGCTCGTGACGATCCCGCTCACGATCGTCATCACGGTCATCGTGGCGAAGCGGTCGCAGAAGCTCTTCGTCGCGCAGTGGAAGGCGACGGGCGTCCTGAACGCGCGCGTCGAGGAGACCTTCTCCGGACACTCCGTCGTCAAGGTGTTCGGCCACCAGCGCGAGGTCGAGGCGGACTTCCGCTCGGAGAACGACGACGTGTACCGCGCGAGCTTCGGCGCGCAGTTCCTGTCCGGCATCATCATGCCGGCGATGATGTTCGTCGGAAACCTCGTCTACGTCGGCATCGCCGTCGTGGGCGGCATCCAGGTCGCCGGCGGACTCCTCTCGATCGGCGACGTGCAGGCGTTCATCCAGTACTCGAGGCAGTTCACACAGCCGCTGAGCCAGCTGGGATCCATGGCGAACCTCCTCCAGTCGGGGGTCGCGAGCGCCGAGCGCGTCTTCGAGCTGCTCGACGAGGAGGAGCAGACGCCCGACGACGCGCCCGCGGAGACCGCACCCGAGACGGCGAGCCACCTCGCGTTCGACGACGTCTCGTTCCGCTACGTCGAGGACGCCCCTCTCATCGACGGACTCTCGCTCGAGGCGCGCCCAGGGTCGACCGTCGCGATCGTGGGGCCGACGGGCGCGGGCAAGACGACGCTCGTGAACCTCATCATGCGGTTCTACGACGTCGACTCGGGGCGCATCGTGCTCGACGGCGTCGACACGCGTGCGATGACCCGCGACGATCTGCGCTCGCGCACCGGCATGGTCCTGCAGGACACGTGGCTGTTCGCCGGCACGATCCGCGAGAACATCCTCTACGGACGTCCGGATGCCACGGAGCAGGAGATAGTGGATGCCGCGACCGCCGCCTACGTCGACCGCTTCGTGCACGCTCTTCCCGACGGCTACGACACGGTGCTCGACGACGAGGCGACGAACCTCTCGGTCGGCGAGCGCCAGCTCGTCACGATCGCGCGCGCGTTCCTGGCCGATCCCCGCATCCTGATCCTCGACGAGGCGACCTCGTCGGTCGACACCCGCACGGAGCTGCTGATCCAGCGCGCCATGTCGCGTCTGCGCGAGGACCGCACGGCCTTCGTCATCGCGCACAGGCTCTCCACGATCCGGGATGCCGATCTCATCCTCGTGATGGAGCACGGCGCGATCGTCGAGCAGGGATCGCACGACGAGCTGCTCACGAAGAAGGGCGCCTACTGGCGGCTCTACAACGCGCAGTTCGAGGCTCCGGCCCAAGAACAGGCCCTGCCGGTCGTCGTCGGGCCGGCGCCCGCGGCCCAGCCGCCGACGGTGCTGGAGCTGCTCGCGTCGGAGGGGGAGCCCGAGGCCGCGGCGGAGGAGTCCACTAGTATGTGAGCACACCGACGGCTCAGAGATCACGGTCTCGATCGGTTCGTGACGGAGGGGAGGACGGGCGTCATGCCGGAAGCATCCACCCAGACTCGCACCGTCGCGCTCGAGAACGGGCCGCTCGAGCTCGCGTGGGCATCCGCGACGCATCGAGGGCGCCGACGCGACGCGAATCAGGATGCCGTGCTGGCCAGCTTTCCCCTGTTCATCGTGGCCGATGGCATGGGCGGGCACATCGGCGGCGAGATCGCGAGCGCGAGCACGGTCGATCGGCTGCGCAGCGTCGCGGAGACAGGCACCGTCAATCCGAAGGCGATCGAGAAGGCGCTGGCGCGCGCGGTCAAGGACATCGCGTCGCACCCGGGGACGACCGACGACGGAACAGGCACGACGCTCACCGGCGTGTACCTCGACGTCACCGGCACGGACGCCCACTGGGTGACGCTCAACATCGGCGACTCGCGCGTGTACCTCGTGCGCGACGGGTCGATCGTCCAGATCACGACCGATCACTCGGTCGTGCAGGAGCTCGTCGCGGCGGGGCGCCTCAGCCCGGAGGAGGCCGAGAACCACCCGTACGGCAACGTCATCACGCGAGCCGTCGGACCGAGCGACAGCGTGACCCCCGACTATGTGCGCCTCGACGTGACCGACGGCGACCGGTTCGTCATCTGCTCGGACGGGCTCACGAAGGAGTTGACCGACTACGGCATCCAGCACTTCCTGGCGGAGAACCCCGACCCGGCGTCCGCCGTGGAGGCGATGCTCGGCGCAGCGTTGGAGAACGGCGGCCGGGACAACATCACGATCATCGTGCTGAACGTGGGTCATCAGGACGCTCAGGAGGACGAGGGCGACACCGAGCCCGTCGTGGCCTCCTCCCCAGCGGGGGATTGACGCCCGGGTCTCCGCACGCCGTCGCATCGGCCGCCGTGCCGTCGCGGCGTCGCGTTCACTGAACGGGTGACCTCGACGTTCGTCCCGTTCCCCGCCCGCACCGGTCCGCAGCCCTTCCCGCCTCGGGATGCCGCTGCCCACCCGCTGCCCGACCTCGCGCCGCAGGCCGAGCTCGCCCTGCCGCCGCCGTGGACCGCTCCTGCGCGGCCCGCTGTCCCCGTGGTCGCCTCGGCCGTCCCGATCCTCGGCGCCGTCGGCCTCTGGCTCGTGACGGGGTCTGTCCTGTCGCTCTGGCTCGCGGCGCTCGGCCCGCTCATCGCGATCGCGACGATGGCCGACGCCGCACGCGGCGCGCGGGCGGGTCGCCGGCGTGCCGAGAGCGAGGCGGCCGACGCGCGTGCGCGGATCGACGCGGCGCTCTCGGCGCGGCACGACGACGAGCGGCAGCGGCTGTGGGCGCGGCATCCCGATGTCGCGGGCTTCGCAGAGCGCGACGGCGAGGTGTGGCGTGCGGTGCCCGGCCGCTCGGGCGGGCTCGTCGTGGGCATCGGCGACGTGCCATCCGAGGTGCGCGTGACGGGCGGCGGAGACGACCCCGGTGCGCTCGCACTGCGCAGGAGGGCGGCGATCCTCACCGGTGCGCCCGTCGTGGTGGCGGCGGCGGACGGCGTGGCCGTCGTCGGAAGCCCCGTGCTGGCGGCCGCCGTCGTGCGGGGCCTCGTGCTGCAGCTGTGCCTCGCGCTGCCGCCGGGGGAGCTGCGGCTCGTGGGGCCGCAGCGGGGCGCGTCGAGCTGGACCGATGCGCTGCCGCATCGCCGTGCGGGCAGCGGCCTCGCGCTCGCCGTCCTGGGCCCCGACGACCCCGTGCCCGCCGACGCAGACCTCGTGATCGCATGCGCGTCCGCCGATGCCGTGCCGCCCCGCTGCGCCGCGGTGCTCTCGGTGCGCGCTCCCGGCCGCGCGTCGCTCGACCATGCGGGCGCCCTG
The DNA here is from genome assembly GCF_011759705.1 of Microbacterium ulmi. GTDB lineage: Bacteria > Actinomycetota > Actinomycetes > Actinomycetales > Microbacteriaceae > Microbacterium > Microbacterium ulmi. The sequence goes on from NZ_JAAOZF010000001.1 coordinate 2,516,946, forward strand.
CGCGACCTCGCCGTCGAGGCTGTGGGCGAGGCGCAGGCCGCCGTGATCGCGGCCGGGCTCGCCGAGCGGGCCGAGCGGGTGCTCGGCATGTCGATGTCGGACCGCCCGGCCACGCTCGCCGAGCTGCTCGCGGCGGCGCCTGCGCCGCACCGGGGCGCGCTCCCCGCCGTCGTCGGCGCGGGGGCGGGCGGGCCCGCCCACCTCGACCTCGTCGCGGACGGGCCGCACGCCGTCGTCGCGGGTGTCACGGGGTCGGGCAAGAGCGAGCTCCTGATCACGTGGGTGCTGGCGCTGTGCGCGACGCACTCGACGAGCCAGGTGGGCTTCCTTCTCGCCGACTTCAAGGGAGGGACGGCATTCGACTCCCTCGCGGGGCTCCCTCACGTCACCGGGGTCATCACCGACCTCGACGGCTCGGGCGCGCGACGGGCGATCGAGAGCCTGCGCGCCGAGGTGCGATGGCGGGAGGCCGAGCTCGGACGCGTCGGGGCGCGCGACGTCCTCGACGAACGCGCCGACCTCCCTCGGCTCGTCATCGTGGTCGACGAGTTCGCCGCGCTCCTCGGCGACCATCCCGAGCTGCACGCGGTGTTCTCCGACATCGCTGCGCGCGGGCGCGCGCTGGGGATGCACCTCGTCCTCGGGACGCAGCGCGTCTCGGGCGTCGTGCGGGACGCGCTGCTGGCCAACTGCCCCCTGCGACTGAGCCTCCGCGTCACCGACCCCGCCGATAGCCGGGCCGTCATCGGCACGCCCGACGCCGCCGCACTGCCGGGAGGTCGCGAGGGAGCGGGGATCGCGCTCGTGCGCCGGGCACAGGATGCCGAGCCCCGCCGCGTGCGCATCGCCCTCTCGACGCCCGCCGACGTGCAGCGCATCGCCCGGGATCATGCGGGGCCGAGGCCGCGCCGGCCGTGGCTGCCCGACCTGCCCCCGCACGTCGAGCTCGCGCAACTGCGTGCGCACGGCGGTCCCGGCCTGATCCTGGGCCTGGCGGACGAGCCCGAGCGCCAGCACCAGGGGCCCTTCTCCCTCGAGGTCGCCGACCGCGGCGTCCTCGTCGTGGGCGGGCCCGGGTCGGGCAAGTCCACGGCGCTCGAGACGCTCGCCGCACAGGCTCCTCACGGGCTCGTGCGCGTGCCGCGCGACCCCGAAGGAGCGTGGGATGCCGTCGCCCGCCTCTGCGAGGATCCGCCCGCGGCCGGGTCCGTCCTCGTGATCGACGACCTCGACGCCCTGACGGCGCGGCTCCCCGGCGACTACGCGCACGCGCTCGTCGAGCGGCTCGAACGCGTCGTCCGAGGGGCGGGCGACGCGGGCATCTTCGTCGCGGCGTCCGCACAGCGGATGGCAGGCGCGGCCGCGCGCCTCGGCGACCTCGTCCCGTGGCGCCTCGTCCTCGCCGCGCCCTCGCGAGCGGAGCACGTCGCGCTCGGCGGCGACCCCGCGCACTACGCGCCCGGAGCTCCCGCGGGCCGTGGCCGGATCGCGGGACGCGCGCTGCAGGTCGCGGTCGGCGAAGACCCCGTACCGGCGCCGCCCGCGGCGCTCGCGGAGTGGACACCCTCGTCCGGCGTCACGGGGATCGTCATACGGCGTGCGGCCGCGCGCGTCGCTGTCGAACGCTGGAGGACGGCGGGCGTCGGCATCCTGACCCTGGAAGAGGTCGCGCTCTCGCCGGATCCTGCGCCCTCGGCGGCCGCCGCCCCGGTCGTCGTCGTCGGCGACCCCGAGGACTGGCAGCGTCACTGGCGCGTGCTCGGCACGATCCGCGACGACCATGCGCTCGTCATCGATGCCGGCTGCTCCGCCGAGTACCGCGTCCTCGCGGCGGATCGGGAGCTTCCTCCGTACTGCGAGCCCGGACGCTCACGCGGTTGGCTCATCCGGGCGGGAGGCGCACCCGAGCGGATCGGCCTGCCGATCGCGCGGCGGGATGCCGGAGGAGGAGGGAATTGACCGGGCCGACCAACACGCCTACCGTCGCCCTATGGCAACCGCGCCGGTAGACCTCGACCGACCCGACGGCAAGGGACTGGCGGCGGGGACGCTCGGGCTGTGGGGCTCCACGGTCATCGGCCTGGCTTCGACAGCGCCCGTCTACTCCCTCGTGGCGACCCTCGGCTGGGTCGTGCTCGCCGTCGGTGCGCAGGCGCCCATCGCGTTCATCATCGCGTTCGTCCCGATGCTGTTCATCGCGTTCGCCTACCGGGAGCTCAACAACGAGATCCCCGACTGCGGCACGACGTTCACATGGGGGACGAAGGCGTTCGGGCCCTGGGTGGGATGGATGGGCGGCTGGGGCGTCGCGGTCGCGGGCATGGTCGTGCTCGCCAATCTCGCCCAGATCGCCGGCATCTACTTCTGGTCGTTCTTCGACGACGTGCTCCAGCTGCCGCAGTGGCCCGTCGCGGGCGCCGAGCTCGTCCCGCCGTCCGAGAACGTGCCCCTCGTGACGCTGACGGGAGTCCTGTTCATCGCGGCGATGACGTGGGTGAGCTGGCGCGGCGTCGAGATCGGGGAGCGCCTGCAGAACATCCTGCTCGGCATCCAGTACCTCGCTCTCGCGATCTTCGTCGTCGCGGCGCTCTGGCAGTTCTTCACGGGCGCCGCGCCGAACCCGACGCCCTTCGACTGGGAGTGGCTCAATCCGCTCGCGTTCACCGACTGGCACGGGTTCACGGAGGCGGTGCTGCTCGCGCTGTTCATCTACTGGGGCTGGGACACCTGCCTCGCGCTCAACGAGGAGACCAAGGATCCCAAGCGCATCCCCGGACGCGCGGCGCTGCTGACGACCGTCATCCTCCTGGTCACCTACGTGAGCGTCACGATCGCGGCCATGATGTACGCGGGCCTCGGAGAGGAGGGCGTCGGACTGGGCAACGAGGCCAACGCGGAAGACGTCTTCCTCGCGATCAAGGACGGGCTGCTCGGCCCGGTCGGGTGGGTGCTCGTCGTCGCCGTGCTCATCTCCGCGGTCTCGTCGACTCAGACGACGATCCTCCCCACGGCACGCGGCACCCTCGCGATGGGGGTGTACCGGGCGCTGCCCGCGAGGTTCAAGGACGTCCACCCGCGCTTCAAGACGCCGTCGTTCTCGACGCTCGTCATGGGCGTCGTGGCGTCGCTGTACTACATCGGCATGACGCTGATCAGCGACAGCATCCTGCAGGACTCGATCCTCTCGCTCGGCCTCGCGATCGCCTTCTACTACGCCATCACGGGGTTCGCCTGCGTCTGGTACTTCCGCGCAGAGCTCTTCCGGTCCGGACGGAACCTCGTCTACAAGGGGATCCTCCCGCTGCTGGGCGCGCTCATGCTCGCATACGCGTTCGTGCAGTCCGCCATCGACATGTGGGACGTCGACTACGGGTACACCGTCCTGCTCGGCATCGGCGGAACGTTCGTCGTCGGCGTCGGTGCGCTCCTGGTGGGGGTCGTCCTCATGCTCCTGTGGTTCCTCTTCCCGCGGTCGAAGCCGTTCTTCCGGGGCGAGAGCCTCAACAGGGCCACGCCCGTCCTCGTCCCGGAGGATCCCGCCGACTTCGGGCGATCGATCGACGGCGGTCTGACATGACCTCGCCGCATCCGGCGAGCGGCGAGCCGACGATGCGCATCCTGATCGTCGGAGCCGGCGGAGTCGGCTCGGCGGCCGCCCGCATCGCCGTGCGCAGGGACTTCTTCGCCAGTCTCGTCGTCGCGGACTACGACCCCGCACGCCCGAAGGCGCTCGTCGCGGAGCTCGGCGACGACCGCCTCGAGGCGGCGCAGGTCGACGCCTCGAGCGCGGACTCCGTGGCCGCCCTCATCCGCGCGCACGGCGTCACGCACGTGCTGAACGCCGTCGACCCGCGCTTCGTGATGTCCGTCTTCGATGGGTGCTTCCTGGCCGGCGCGACCTACCTCGACATGGCGATGAGCCTCTCGCATCCCCATCCCGACAGGCCCCACGAGCTCACCGGCGTCAAGCTCGGCGACGAGCAGTTCGCCAAGGAGGAGCAGTGGAAGGATGCCGGGCGTCTCGCGCTCGTCGGGATCGGCGTCGAGCCGGGGCTGTCGGACGTCTTCGCGCGGTACGCGGAGGACGAGCTGTTCAGCGAGATCGACGAGCTCGGCGTGCGCGACGGCGCCGACCTCGTCGTGGCGGGCTACGACTTCGCTCCGTCGTTCTCGATCTGGACGACGATCGAGGAGTGCCTCAACCCGCCCGTCATCTACGAGGAGGGGAGGGGCTGGTACACGACCGAGCCGTTCAGCGAGCCCGAGGTGTTCGACTTCCCCGACGGCATCGGTCCGGTCGAGTGCGTCAACGTCGAGCACGAGGAGGTGCTCCTGATGCCGCGCTGGACCACGGCCAAGCGCGTGACGTTCAAGTACGGGCTCGGCGACGAGTTCATCGACGTGCTCAAGACTCTCCACAAGCTCGGGCTCGACAAGACGGACCGAGTCAGCGTGAAGGGCGTCGAGGTCTCACCGCGCGATGTCGTCGCCGCCTGTCTGCCCGACCCCTCGACTCTCGGCGACAGGATGAGCGGCAAGACCTGCGCGGGCGTGTGGGTGACGGGCAGGGGCAAGGACGGGATGCCGCGCTCGACGTATCTGTACCACGTCGCCGACAACGAGCACACGATGCGCGAGTACCACTCGCAGGCGGTCGTATGGCAGACGGCGCTGAACCCCGTCATCGCGCTCGAGCTGCTCGCGAACGGCATGTGGTCGGGCACCGGGATCCTCGGCCCCGAAGCGTTCCCCGCGAAGCCCTTCCTCGACCTGCTCGCGGCGCCGGCGCCCGAAGGCTACGGCTCTCCGTGGGGGATCCAGGAGAAGCCGCTCCCGATCTGACGCGCCGGACTCGCGTGACCGCCGCATGAGAGGCCCCCGGGCCAGGTCGTCAGCCGAGCGCCGCCGTGAGCGACGCGAGCTCGAGCCCGTGCGCCGTCGCGACTCCCGCGTTGACGACAGCGCCGCCCACCGTGTTCAGTCCCGCGGCGAGCGCGGCGTCGGCTCGCAGCGCATCCTTCCACCCGAGTCGCGCGATCTGCCGGATGTACGGGAGCGTCGCGTTCGTGAGCGCCGATGTCGAGGTGTTGGGCACCGCGCCGGGCATGTTGGCGACGCAGTAGAACACCGAGCCGTGAACGACGAACGTGGGGTCGTCGTGGGTCGTCGGGCGCGTGTCCTCGAAGCATCCGCCCTGGTCGACGGCGATGTCGACCAGCACGGAGCCGGGCCGCATCCGGCTGACCATGTCGTTCGTGACGAGCTTGGGCGCCTTGGCGCCCGGGATCAGCACGGATCCGATGACGAGGTCGGAGTCGACGACGGCGCGATCGAGGTCGAGCGGGTTGGAGGCCGCGGTCTTGATGCGCCCCTGGAAGTGGTCGTCGAGGTAGCGCAGACGCTGCACGTTGGTGTCGAACACCGTGACGTCTGCGCCCAGGCCCGCCGCGATGACGGCCGCGTTCGCTCCCGCGACGCCGCCGCCGATGACGGTCACGCGGGCGGGACGCGTGCCGGGCACCCCCGACATGAGCAGGCCGAGCCCGCCGGCGGAGCGCATGAGGGTCGCGGCGCCGACGGTCGGCGCGAGCCGCCCCGCGACCTCACTCATGGGAGCGAGCAGGGGAAGGCCCCCGCCGACGACCTGCACGGTCTCGTAGGCGATGGCGGTGACGCGATCCGCGAGGAGGCGGTCGGTGAGCGGCCGGTCGGCCGCCAGATGCAGGTACGTGAACAGGAGCAGGTCGTCGCGGAAGTGCCGGTACTCGCTCTCGACGGGCTCCTTGACCTTGAGGAGGAGCTCCGTGCCGTCCCACACGGCATCGGCGTCGCCGACGATGGTCGCGCCGGCCGCCTCGTACTCGGCATCCGGCATCGACGACCCGACGCCCGCTCCGCGCTGCACGATGACCTCGTGACCTGCGCTGACGAGATCGTTGACGCCCGCAGGCGTGAGGGCGACGCGGTACTCGTTGTTCTTGACCTCGGTGGGGACGCCGATTCTCATCGCCCGCTCCTTTCCGCTCCTGGTGGGAGCCGTCCTAGAAGGCGGGGCGGATCGCCCCGACATCTCGCCCGCCGCCCGTGATCGACAGCGGAAGCCGCGACATCGCATCGGCGACGTCGGAAGCGGGAAGGGCGCCGGCGCGCTCGAGAAGGCGCAGTGCGACGGCCGTCGCGGCCCGGCCGGACCCGTCGAGCACCTTGAGCGCGACCGTCGTGCCGTCGGGCGCGACCATGACCATGACGCCCTCGGCGCCGCGCTTCGCGAAGACGCCCAGCCGCTCGATCACCGCCGTGTCGGAGCCCCCGGGTCCCTCGATCGTCCACGGGTTCGCGCGCACCGCCTGCACGAGGGCGCCCGCGTGGCGGTGCAGGGCGAACGGCGACGTCGTCGACGAGTTGCCGATCCGGTGGATGGCACGCACGAGACCGAACAGGCTCATCGCGAAGACGGGCGCCCCGCACCCGTCGATCGCGGTGGCGGCGATCTTGTCTCCCGTCAGGCGCTCGGTGACCTCGCGGATGTGGAGCTGGAGCGGATGCCCCGCGTCGAGGTAGGTCGCCGTGTCCCACCCGTTCACGACGCAGGTCAGGAGCATCGCGGCGTGCTTGCCCGAGCAGTTCATGCGGATGCGCGCCGGCTCGGCGTGCTCGCGGACCAGCTCGTCGCGCGTCGTCGAGTCCGACGGCCACGCGGCGGGGCAGCCGAGGTCGTTCTCGCCCAGGCGGGCGCTGTCGAGGATGTCGCGCACGACCGACACGTGCCGATCGGTGCCGTTGTGGCTCGCGGTCGCGAGTCCGAGCCGCTCGCCCTCGAGCGGAGCGCCCGCCGAGAGGCACGCGAGCGCCTGGACGGGCTTGAGGCTCGAGCGGGGGAGGATCGGCGTCGTCACGTCTCCGAGCCGCATCGCGACCTCGCCGCCGGGGCTGAGCACGATCGCCGAGCCCGTGTGCCGCGATTCGACGAAGCCGCTGCGCTCGACGACGGCGAGCTCGACGGCATCCGCAGCGGCGAAGGTCTCGGGCACGATGACAGCCTAGCGTCGCGACCCGACGGTCGACGGGAGTGTCAGACTGGCCGGATGATCGGCGAGCACCACTACGCACTCACCACGACCTGGACCGGAGACAGGGGCACGGGAACGAGCGGATACCGCGACTACGACCGTGCCGGCACGATCGAGATCGAGGGCAAGCCCACCCTGCTCGCCTCCAGCGACAAGCCGTTCCGCGGCGACCCCACCAGATGGAACCCCGAGGACCTCCTCGTCGCGGCGCTCAGCGAGTGCCACCTGCTCTCGTACCTGCATGCGTGCGTGCAGGCGGGCGTCGTCGTCGTCGCCTACCGGGACGAGGCATCCGGGGTCATGGTGGAGGACGGCCGAGGGGGAGGGGCCTTCCGCGAGGTGGTCCTGCGCCCCCGGGTGACGGTCGCCGACGCGTCGATGACGGATGCCGCGACCGCCGCGCACGAGCAGGCGCACGAGTGGTGCTTCATCGCCAACTCGGTGAACTTCCCCGTCCGCGTCGACTCCTCCGTCGACGTCGCAGGGCGGCGCTAGCGGCGCTCGTGCGGCAGCACCTGCTTGATGCGGTCGAGCGGGTTGTGCGCCGGGGCCTCGTTGTAGGCGTGTGCCAGCTCCTGGCCCGAGAGGGCGTGGATCGCGGCCATGATGTCGTCCGTCGCGAGCCGGCGTGCCTTTCCGGAGTCGGCCGCCCCGTGCGTCGTGAGGTCGAGGGGCTCGCCGAACTTGACCGTCACGCGGTGCTTGAGCGACGGCATCTTCGCCCCGACGGGCATGACCTTGTCGGTGCCGACGAGTCCGACGGGAACGACGGGCGCTCCCGTCTGCAGCGCCAGGAACGCGACACCCGTGCGACCTCTGTACAGTCGCCCGTCGAGCGATCGCGTTCCCTCCGGATACAGCGCGACGGCCTTGCCCGCCTCGAGGAGCTGTCGCTGCTGCTCGAGCGCGTCGAGCGCGGCCTGACCCGCGCCGCGCTGGACGGGGATGGCTCCGATCGCCGTGAAGAACTCCCGCGAGAGCCAGCCGGAGACGCCCTTGCCGTCGAAGTAGCTCGACTTCGCGAGGAAGTGGACGGGCCGGGGCGCTGCGACGGGGATCGCGACGGAGTCGATGAACGACAGATGATTGCTCGCGAAGATGACGGGTCCCGACGGGGGGACGTTCGCCTTGCCCTCGACCCGCGGCCGGTAGACGAGCCGGGCGACGGGGCCGATCACGAAGCGGCCGAGCGTGTACGTGAGGCCCATGCTCGTGGCCGGCGACGCTTCGACCTCGGGTGCTTCGGTCGTGTCGTCGGATGTCACCCGATCGAGGCTACTCCGGCTTCCATGCCTCGGTGGGCATGGCGCTCGCGGGCGCGCGCGGGCGTTTCATGAGGCAGGATGGAGTCCTCCCCTTCTCTCTTCGTGAGGTTCGTCCCGTGCGCATCCGCCCTCTGGCAGCCCTGTCCGTCGCCGCTCTCGCGGCCGTTCTCCTGACCGGCTGCTCCGGCTCGGCCGCGCCCCAGGCGACCCCGACGGACACCTCGGCGTCGGCCGACCTCTGCGCCGTCGCAGCTCCCGGCGGCGACACCGTCGAGGCCGTGAAGGTCGAGGGCGCCGTCGGCGCGGCGCCGACCGTCACGTTCAGCGCGCCGCTGGACATCCAGAGCGCCGAGCGCGTCGTCTCGACGGAGGGCGACGGGCCGCAGATCCAGGACGGCGACTTCGTCGCCTACGCGATCGCCGTGTTCGACGCCACGACCGGGGCATCCGTGCAGCAGGGCGGATTCGACGGCGTGCCGCTTCCTGCGTTCCCCATCTCGGTCGGATCGGGGCCCGACATGTTCTTCGGCTGCGCGACAGAGGGTTCGCGCATCGTCATGACGGTTCCCGCGAGCGGGTCCAGTGCAGCGCAGGTGTACGTCATCGACGTGCTGGGAGTGACGCCGGCCGACGAGTGGTGCGCGGTCTCCGAGCCGGGGCCGGACTTCCCCACGGTCGAGTTCGGAGCCGACGGCGCACCGACGATCACGATCCCCGCAGCCGAGCCCCCGACCGATGTCGAGCTCGAGGTCGTCCAGGAGGGCGACGGCGACGTCGTGGAGCCCGGCGACGAGGTCACCGTCAACTACACGGGCGTGAAGTGGAGCGACGGCTCGGTGTTCGACTCGAGCTGGGAGGGCGGCACGCCCGCGACCTTCACGACGACGGGCGTCGTCGCGGGCTTCCAGCGCGCGCTCGAGGGCCAGACGGTCGGATCCAAGGTCGTCGTGTCGATGCCCCCGGCCTGCGGCTACGGCGAGGAGGGCTCGAGCAGCCACGAGCTGGCGGGCGAGACGCTCGTGTTCGCGCTCGAGATCATCTCGAAGACCGAAGGCCAGTAGCCGAGCCCGGCGTCCGAGTGCAGGCCCCTCGGTAGGCTGGCGGAATGCGACGCGTCCTCATTCTCGGCTCGACGGGCTCGATCGGGACGCAGGCTCTCGACGTCATCCGCGCCCACCGCGACCGGTTCGAGGTCGCGGGGCTCTCCGCCGGCTCCAACCGTGCGCTCCTGGACGCACAGGCCGCCGAGTTCGGCGTCGCCCGCACGGCACTTGGAGCGATCGAGGCGGAGCAGCTCGTGCGGGATGTCGAGGCCGACGTCGTGCTCAACGGCATCACGGGGTCCGTGGGGCTCGGCCCCACGCTCGCCGCGCTCGAGGCGGGCCGCGTCCTCGCGCTCGCGAACAAGGAGTCGCTCATCGTGGGCGGCGACCTCGTGACGGCCCTCGCCGCGCCTGGGCAGATCGTGCCCGTCGACTCCGAGCACTCCGCGCTCGCGCAGGCACTGCGCTCGGGGACGGCTGATGAGGTGCGACGACTCGTGCTGACGGCATCCGGCGGTCCCTTCCGTGGGCGCTCGCGCGACGCCCTCGCGGACGTGACCCCCGCGCAGGCGCTCGCACATCCGACGTGGGACATGGGGCGCGTCGTGACGACCAACTCCGCGACCCTCGTCAACAAGGGCCTCGAGGTCATCGAGGCGCATCTGCTCTTCGGCGTCCCCTACGACGACATCGACGTCGTCGTGCACCCGCAGTCGATCGTCCACTCGATGGTCGAGTTCGTCGACGGATCGACGATCGCGCAGGCGTCGCCGCCCGACATGCGCCTGCCGATCTCGCTCGGACTCGACTGGCCGCACCGCGTCGCGGGCATCGGGAAGCCGCTCGACTGGACGGTGGCGGCCTCCTGGACCTTCGAGCCGCTCGACGAGGACGCGTTCCCCTCCGTCGGCCTCGCGAAGCGCGTGGGGCGCGCGGGCGCCACCTACCCCGCCGTGTACAACGCCGCCAACGAGCAGGCCGTCGACGCGTTCCACGAGGGGCGCCTGCCGTTCCTCGGCATCCTCGACACGGTCGAGCGGGTCGTCGACGCGCATGAGGCGCCGACCGAGCTCACGCGCGAGAGCCTCGCGGACGCGGAGTCGTGGGCGCGGGATGCCGCGGACCGCGCGATCGCGGCATCCGTCGCACGCTGATCATCCGGGATGCCGCCCGGGGGCTCCCCCGCGCGGCATGTCACGCGCACTCGGCGGGAACGGCGCGGGAGAGTCGATCGACCCGCCCCGGAAGCGGGGAGGGGCGGGTCGATCGGAAGCCCGTCATTGGGCTGACCGACCGGGCTGGGGATACCCGGTCAGTGCGTCGTGAGGCCGTGCGCGCGGAACTGGCCGCGGACGCGCTCGGTGAGCTCGGGGCTCGGGGCCGGCGTGTCCTCGAGCTCGTACGTGCGGCCGAGGGCCTCCCACTTCGAGCGGCCCATCTGGTGGAAGGGCAGCACCTCGACGCGGGTCACGGCGCCGGGGCGGATCCGGTTGAGGGATGCCGCGTACTCGGCGACCTCCTCGACGTTCTCGACGGCATCGGTCAGGCCCGGCACCAGGACGAACCTGATCCAGACCTCGGGTCCCTCGATGCGCTCGGCGAGGCGGCGCCCGAACGCGAGCGTCGGTGCGAGCTCGCGGCCCGTCGTGCGCTCGTACGTCTCGGGGTCGCCCGACTTGACGTCCAGGAGCACGAGATCGGTGTCGTCGATCATCTCGTCCGTCGCGTTCGCGCCGAGATAGCCCGACGTGTCGAGCGCCGTGTGGACGCCCATCTCCTTCGCGCCGCGGAGGATCCGCGCGGCGAACGCCGGCTGCATGAGCACCTCACCGCCCGACAGGGTGATGCCGCCGCCCGTCGCGCGGAAGACGCCGAGGTAGCGCCGCACGCGCGCGAGGAGCTCGTCCGCGGTGACCGGCCTGCCGTCCTTCATCGCGAGCGTGTCGGGGTTGTGGCAGTAGAGGCACCGCAGCGGGCATCCGGCGAGGAACGTCGTCAGGCGCGTGCCGGGGCCGTCGACGGCCGTCACCAGCTCCCACGAGTGCACCGAGCCGAGCTCGCCCGCGCGCATCGCGGCGAGGCGCTCAGCACGCTCGAGCTCGGCGACGGTCAGCCCGTCGAGCCCGTGGCCGGCGCGCGGACCTGCCGCCGACGCGGAGGCACGGGCTGCGGCACCCGCGGCGGGGGCCTCCAGGCGTGTCGCGTCGGCGGGGAGCACGGAGCTCTCCGGCATCCGGATCAGGGTCGCGGCCATGATGTCGCTTCTTCTCGTGTCGGGCCTCGGGTCACGCCGCGTGGAACGTGCGCGACAGGACGTCGAGCTGCTGCTCGCGCGTGAGCCGCACGAAGTTCACGGCGTAGCCGGAGACGCGGATCGTGAGCTGCGGGTAGTTCCCGGGGTGCTCCATGGCGTCCTCGAGCGTCTCGCGGTTGAGCACGTTGACGTTCATGTGGTAGCCGTCGGCGCCGACATAGGCGTCGAGCAGGCCCGAGAGGTTCGCGACGCGCTCCTGCATCGTGTGGCCGAGGCCGGCGGGCACGACCGTGTTGGTGAGCGAGATGCCGTCCTGCGCCTCGTTGTACGGGAGCTTCGCGACCGACAGGGCCGACGCGAGCATGCCGTGCGTGTCGCGGCCGTTCATGGGGTTGGCACCCGGAGCGAACGGCTCTCCCGCCCGGCGGCCGTCGGGCGTGTTGCCCGTCGCCTTGCCGTACACGACGTTGGACGTGATCGTCAGCACCGACTGCGTGGGAAGCGCGTTCCGGTACATCGGGTGGCGGCGGATCTTGGCCATGAAGCGCTCGACGAGGTCGACCGCGATGTCGTCGGCGCGGTCGTCGTCGTTGCCGTACGTCGGGAACTCGCCCTCCGTCACGTAGTCGACGACGATGCCGCGCTCGTCGCGGACGGGCGTGACGGTCGCGTACCTGATCGCCGACAGCGAGTCGACGGCGACCGACAGGCCCGCGATGCCGCAGGCCATCGTGCGCAGCACGTCCTTGTCGTGCAGGGCCATCTCCAGGCGCTCGTAGGCGTACTTGTCGTGCGACCAGTGGATGCAGTTGAGGGCCTCGACGTACGTCTCGGCGAGCCAGTCCATCGTCTTGTCGAAGCGCGCCATGACGTCGTCGAACTCGAGCGGGCCGGAGCCTGCGATCGGCGCGGTCGCGGGGGAGACCTGCTTGGCCGAGACCTCGTCCCTGCCGCCGTTGATCGCGTAGAGGAGCGTCTTGGCCAGGTTCACCCGGGCGCCGAAGAACTGCATCTGCTTGCCGACGCGCATGGGCGAGACGCAGCACGCGATGGCCGCGTCATCCCCCCACGAGGAGCGGATGAGCTCGTCGGACTCGTACTGCACGGCCGACGTGTCGATCGACACTTTGGCGCAGAAGTCCTTGAAGCCCTTCGGGAGCTGCTCGCTCCAGAACACCGTCATGTTCGGCTCGGGCGCGGGACCGAGGTTGTAGAGCGTCTGCAGGAAGCGGAACGAGTTCTTCGTCACGAGCGGGCGGCCGTCCTGGCCCATTCCGCCGATCGTCTCGGTGACCCATGTCGGGTCGCCCGAGAAGAGGGCGTCGTACTCGGGGGTGCGCAGGAACCGGACGATGCGCAGCTTGATGACGAAGTCGTCGATGATCTCCTGCGCCTCGATCTCGGTGAGGGTGCCGGCCGCGAGGTCGCGCTCGACGAAGACGTCGAGGAACGTCGAGGTGCGACCGAGCGACATCGCCGCGCCGTTCTGCTCCTTGACGGCGGCGAGGTAGCCGAAGTACAGCCACTGGACGGCCTCGCGGGCCGTCGTCGCGGGGCCGGAGATGTCGAGCCCGTACGAGGCGGCCATCTGCTTGAGCTCGCCGAGAGCGCGGATCTGCTCCGCGTGCTCCTCGCGCATGCGCAGGACGTCGTCGCTGAAGGACGTCGTGTCGAGCTCGAGCTTGTCGAGCTTCTTGGCGGAGACGAGTGCATCGACGCCGTAGAGGGCGACGCGGCGGTAGTCGCCGATGATGCGGCCGCGGCCGTAGGCGTCGGGCAGGCCCGTGATGACGTGGGAGCTGCGCGCGGCGCGCACGGAAGGCGGGTAGACGTCGAAGACGCCCTGGTTGTGGGTCTTGCGGTACTCCGAGAAGACCGTGCGGAGGGTCTCGTCGACCTCGTAGCCGTACGTGTTGAGGGCGCCCTCGACCATGCGCCAGCCGCCGTTGGGCATGATGGCGCGCTTGAGCGGGGCGTCGGTCTGGAGCCCGACGATGACCTCGTCGTCCTTCGAGATGTACCCGGGACCGTGCGCCGTGATGCCGGCGGGCGTGTGGGGGTCGACGTCGTAGATGCCCTTCTCGCGCTCGACGGGGAACATCGCAGAGAGCGTGTCCCAGATGCGCGTCGTGCGGGCGGTGGGTCCCTGCAGGAAGGCGGCGTCGCCGGTGTAGGGCGTGTAGTTGCGCTGGATGAAGTCGCGCACGTCGATCGCGTCCTGCCACGGTCCGGGCATGAAGCCGGTCCAGGCGGCGGGGACGGTGTCGTGCGGGTTCAGGATGGGGCTGGTGATAGGCATGAGGGTCGCTTCCTTCCTCCTCGTGGGAGTCGGGCGCGTCGGGTGCCTGTCTGGTTGGCGGTGGCCCCCCGGCGTGCCGCTCCTCCAGCGTAAGGCAATGTGGTCAGACCACAAACGAGATTGCACGGAAGTCACAGCGGGGGCGGCATCCGGTTCTCCGAACTTGTGGTCCTACCACAACCCCGGCTCGCGCTCTCCCGCGCTCGCGCTCCCTCACTCACCGCGGAGGGAGAGGGCGCGACGGGGGGAGAAGGGCGGGGGCTACCAGGCGCGGGTGGGGTCGGAGAGGGGCGTCTCGTCCTCGGGGTAGGGCACGGGCCAGACGGGCTCGGGCACGGGCCAGCCGGCGTCGCGGAGGGCGCGCCGGGCGAGCTCGCGCGCCGAGTACGGCGTGCGGACGCCGCGGATGTCGCGGTAGTCCTGGTGACCGGGCCCCGCCCACAGGATCGCGTCGCCGTCGCCGACGAGCCCGACGGCCTCGATGATCGCGCGCTCGGGCGGCGAGTACTCGTGGATCTCGGCATCCGGACGCGCACGCCGCGCGCCTTCGACGAGCGTCGCGCGGATCGAGTCCGGGTCTTCGAAGCGCGGATGGTGGTCGGTGATCACGAGGATGTCGCTGCCCTCGACGCCCGTGCGGCCCATGTCGTGGCGCTTGGTCGCGTCGCGGTCGCCGTCGGCGCCGAACAGCATGACGACCTTTCCGGGCGTCACGCGGCGGACGGCCGCGAGCGTCTTCTCGAAGGCGTCGGGGGAGTGGCCGAAGTCGACGTACACGGCCGGGCCCTTCTCTCCCGAGACGCGCTGGGTCCGGCCCGGGAGATACGCGTCGATGCGGCCGCTTCCGCCTCGCGAGGCGTCGAGCGCCGCGACGAGAGCGTCCCACGTGTACCCGCCCTCGAGGAGCATGACGATCGCGAGCCCCGCGTTGGCGGCCATGTGCCGCCCGATGACGGGAACGATCGTCGTGAGCGATCGGCCGTCGCGCGACGAGAGGGTGAACTGCGTGCCGGTCTGGCGCTCCTCGCCGATCTCCACGATCCAGTCGGCGTCGGCATCCGGGTCGGCGGCGATGGCGGGCGTGACGATCGTGACGTACGGGATCTCACAGCGCTCGACGACCTCCGCGCCCGGTGCCGAGTCGAGCGAGATGACGGCATGACGCGCGCGGTCCGGCCGGAACAGCGGCAGCTTCGCCTCGAAGTACTCGCGCATGTCGGCGTAGTCGTCGAGGTGATCGTGCGAGAGGTTCGTGAAGCCCGCGACGTCGAACACGAGGCCGTCGACCCGGTGGCGGCTGAGCGCCTGCGCGCTCACCTCGACGGCGACGGCGTCGACGCCGCGCTCGCGCATGAGGGCGAGCAGCGCATGGAACTCGGATGCCTCGGGCGTCGTGAGCCGCGACACGATGACCTGCCCCGCGATGTGCCGCTCCGCCGTCGACGAGAGCCCCGTCACGACGCCGAGCTGGCCGAGGATCCCCTCGAGCAGGTGCGAGACGCTCGTCTTGCCGTTGGTCCCCGTCGTGCCGAACAGGAGAGGGAGGTCGTCGCCGGGACCCGTGCCGTACACCCAGGCCGACAGATCGCCGAGGATCGCGCGCGGATGGTCGACGACGACGATCGGAAGACCCGCGGATGCCGCGATCTCGGCGCCCGCGGCATCCGTCACGATCGCGACGGCGCCCTTGGCGGCCGCCGCCGCGGCGAACTCGGCGCCGTGCCGGTTCACCCCGCGGATCGCGACGAACGCCTCGCCGGGGCGCAGATCCGCCGTCGCGAGGGTGATTCCCGAGAGCGTCACGCCGGGCGCGTCGCCGCGGACCTCGCCGGCGAATCGGGCGGCGAGATCGTCGAGGGACCGGACGGGCGGATGCTCGGGTCGGAGCACGGGCGGCAGGTTCGAAGGCGCGTCTGTCGGCATGGCGCCTCCATCTTCTCATCCGGGGCGCGGGTGGCCCGCCGGCGGGCGGTCGCAAGGGTGGCCGGCGGGCGGTCCCCGGGGGACCGGCGGGCGGTCGCGCGAGGGAGGAGGCTCCCCGGGGACAGCCACGTCGAGGGGCCCGGCCGCGCCGGCCCCGTCGACGGGACCCGCCGTGCAGGCCATGCCGGCCCCGTCGACGGGACCGGCCGTGTCGGCGGGGCCGGTCTGGGCGGCCCGCCCGGCCCCTCCGATCGGACCATACCGGCGGCCGGACCGCACGGTCACCGGCGTCGGCCGGTCAGCGCGGTGCACCGGCGTCGACGGCCTGCCTGTCAGCGTCGCGCGGGTCGGCGGCGCAGGAGGCCGCCGAGAAGAGCGGCGACCGCTGCGACCAGTCCGGCTCCTGCGAGCCCGCGGGCGACGGGGTCGCCGACGCTCGAGGACGACTCGCCGGACGAGTCCGCCTCGGCCTCGCCGGCCGCGCCGTGTCCGTGCCCGGCCGGCTCGTCCGCGGCGGCTCTGACGGTCACGAGCGGAGCCGGGTCGTCGAGCGACCCGGGATCCTCGCCCTCGGCGGCGACCTCTGTCCACGCCGTCTCGCCCGCGGCGCACTCCTGGGTCACGGGGAAGGCCACGACCGTGTTCGCGGCGTCGGCGGCGAACAGCACGTCCATCGCGACCGACGCCTTCAGTCCCGACTCGATCGGCGAGTCGGCCGTGAAGGTGATGCGCGCGGGGAGCCCGTCGTCGCCGAGCTCGCGTGCGATGGTCCAGCCGCCCTGGACGATCGGGGTCGCGACGGCCACGGCATCCGGGACGTCGAAGACGAGCGCCGTCGTGGGTGAGTCGTCGCACCCGTGCTGGAACGTGAAGGTGAGCGTCGACGTCGTGCCGGCGGGGATCGCGTCGGGTCCGACGTGGATATGCGCGGAGGCCGCGAGCGGCGCCACGAAGGCCAGGACGGCGCCTGCGGCGGCCCCCGCCGAGACGAGCGCGGCGCCGCGCCGCGGGAGGGAGGTGGTTCGAGGCATGGTGGTCTCTTTCGTCGTCGGTGCGCCGCGGGCGAAGGCGGCGCGCTGAGCCCCGGCCGCACGAGCGCGCCGGGGACGGAGCGCGGCGGACGCCTGCTCCGTGCGTGCGGCTCAGCGAGCCGCGGCGACGACGGGCGGTCCCCTCCCAGACGCGCCCGAGAGGACGATGGATGTTGTGCGCGCTATGCGCCCGACCGCCGCGAGCACGACCAGCGGTCGCCGCACGGAGGGAGCGACGACTCGGCGCCGCAGCAGGCGCAGGATGCCGCGGCCCAGGTCGCGCAGCGCTTTCTCGCCCCGATGCGCGACGGCGATCGTGACGAGGGCGGCGGCGACATGGCCCGCGATCATGCCCGCGTCGGGGACCTCCGGCGTGATCGCGATCGTCGGGAGCGCCACGGCGCCGTGCACGTGCCCAGGCACCGAGACGCCGCCGCCGAGATCGCCCGAGAGCGCGAAGGCGACGTGGAAAAGCCCCTGGCTCGCGAGCACCGTGAGCGCGACCCGCCACAGCGCGAGCCGGCGCCCCGCCAAGGCCACCGCGGCGGGCGCGGCGAGCACGGCGACCGCCGAGAGGAGGAGCGGATGCGGCGCGCCGCCGCCCGAGAGGGTGTGCGCGGCCGAGGCGAGAAGGGTCGCGACGGATGCCGCCGAGACGCCGCGGAGGGCACGCAGCTGGCGTGGCGTCACCGCTGACCCCTTCCGCGTGCAGGCCTGGGCGACGCCCGCGGTGAAGCCCGAGCGCATTCATAGCCTCGCGAGGGTACCGTTGGCGCATGACCGTCCTCGCCTTCGTCATCGGCATCGCGCTCATGGTCGTGGGGCTCGCCGTCTCCATCGCGCTGCACGAGCTGGGGCACCTGTGGCCCGCCAAGAAGTTCGGCGTGCGCGTCGGGCAGTACATGATCGGGTTCGGCCCCACGCTGTGGTCCACGCGCAAGGGCGAGACGGAGTACGGCTTCAAGGCGATCCCGCTCGGCGGCTACATCTCGATGGCGGGAATGTACCCGCCGTCACCTCGGGACGGTGCGGCCCTCCCGGCGGGCGAGGGGCGCGCGGGACGCGCCGGCGGCGGGTTCTTCGCCACGATGGTGCAGGATGCGCGTGCCGCGAACGACGAGACGCTCGAGGGCCGCGACGACGAGCGGGTCTTCTACAGGCTCTCGGTGTGGAAGCGCGTCGTCATCATGCTCGGCGGCCCGATCATGAACTTCCTGTTCGCGATCGTGCTGTTCTCGATCCTCTTCTCGGCGATCGGCATCCAGACGGCGACCTCGACGGTGTCCGCGCTCAGCGAGTGCGTCCCGGCGACGGCGTCGGCGGAGTGCGCCCCCGGCGACCCGCAGGCGCCGGCCGCGGCCGCGGGGCTCCAGCCCGGCGATCGGATCGTGTCGGCGGACGGTGCGCCGGTGTCGACGTTCGCCGACCTCGCGGCGGTCGTCCAGGCCTCTCCCGCGCAGCAGCTGACGCTCGTCGTCGAGCGCGAGGGCACGCAGGAGACGATCTCCGTGACCCCCGCGACGGTCGAGGCGGCCGGGGCGGACGGAACGGCGCAGGAGGTCGGCTTCCTCGGCGTCCGCCCCGCCGTCGAGTACGTGCGCCAGCCGATCTGGGCGGGCGCGCAGGCCGCCGTCGAGAACGCGGGCGCCGTCGCGGGCATCATCTGGCAGCTGCCGGTCAAGGTCTACGACACGGCCGTGTCGCTCGTGACGGGTCAGGAGCGCGATCCCGACGGGCCGCTGAGCATCGTCGGCGCCGGCATCCTCGCGGGCGAAGTCGCCGCGGTCGATGCGCCGATCCTCAACCGCGTCGCGGGGTTCCTGGGTCTGCTCGCCTCGCTGAACATCGCACTGTTCGTCTTCAACCTGATCCCGCTGCTCCCGCTCGACGGCGGGCACGTCGTCGTCGCGCTGTGGGACGGGCTGAAGCGGACGTGGGCCAGGCTGTTCCGGCGTCCGCCGCCGAAGCCCGTCGACGCGTCCAAGCTCGTGCCGGTCACGTTCGTCGTCTTCATCGCGCTCGCCGTCATGGGCGGCATCCTGATCATCGCCGACCTGGTCAACCCCGTCTCCATCCTGAGCTGAGGCGAAATCCGCACGGATGTCGAAAACGGTCTCGCCCGTTCGCTGAAGGGGTGAACGGTTCCCCTGACGAAAGGACCACGACCGTGAAGTACGTCATCATGTTCACATCGACCCCCGAACTCGACGCCGCGGTGCCGCCCGAGCGTGCGCAGGAGGTCTACGGCCGCATCTACCAGTGGTTCCAGGACAACGACCAGCAGATCACGGACGGCGGCGCAGAGCTGCAGCCCGTCGAGACGGCCACGACCGTCAAGAGCGGCGAGAGCGGACCCCTCGTCGTCGACGGGCCGTTCTCCGAGGCGAAGGAGGTCGTCGGCGGCTTCAGCGTCATCGACGTGCCGGACATGGATGCCGCGATCGCGCTCGTGAAGACCTGGCCCTCGCTCGAGCTGCCCGGCGTCGCGATCGAGATCCGGCCCATGGTCACCGACTACAGCCAGTTCGAGTGACCGGACGGGATGCCGCGGACCCCGGCGCCCCCGAGGGGCGCGGCGGGTCCGCGGCATCCGACCTCCTGCTCGCCCGGGTCGTCCGCGAGGAGTCCGGGCGGATCGTCGCGGCGCTCACCTCGTCGCTCGGGAGCCTCGACATCGCGGAGGAGGCCGTCGCCGAAGCCGTCGAGGAGGCGCTGCGGGAGTGGCGCGCACGCGGCATCCCGCCCAAGCCCGGCGCGTGGCTCACGCAGGCGGCCAAGCACAACGCGCTCGATCGCCTGCGGCGCGAGCAGCGGTACCGGGCCAAGCTCGCGCTCCTCGCCGAGCCGGAGGCGGCGGAGCCGGGCACGGCGGATGCCGGGGCCGACGAACGGCTTCCGCTGCTGTTCGGATGCTGCCACCCTGCGCTCTCGCCCGACGCGCAGCTCGCCTTGACGCTGCGCGCCGTGTGCGGCCTCACGACGGCACAGATCGCGCGCGCGACGCTGACGTCGGAGGCGACCGTCGCTCAGAGGATCGTGCGGGCCAAGCGCAAGATCGGGTCGGCCGGCATCCCCATCCGCGTGCCCGAGGGCGAGGCCCGGCGCGGGCGGCTCGACCTCGTGCTGACCGTCGTGTCCCTCATGTACAGCGAGGCGCATCTGGTCGCAGGGCGGGATGCGTCGGCCGACCGGGATCTCGCCGACGACGCCGTCTGGCTCGCCCGCGTCGTCGCGGCCGGACTTGCGCGGGAGGCGGAGGCGCACGGTCTGCTCGCGCTCCTGCTCTTCCACCGCGCCCGTGAGGGTGCGCGCGCCGTCGACGGCGAGCTCGTGCTGCTCGGCGACCAGGATCGGTCGCGGTGGGATGCCGCACTCCTCGCGGATGCGCGCCGCGCCCTCCAGCGGGCGGCGACGCTGCGCAGGCCGGGGCGATGGCAGCTGCACGCCGCGATCGCCGCGTGCCACGCGGACGCCGCGACCTCGGCGGACACGGACTGGCTGCAGGTGCTGACGCTCTACGACATGCTGCTCGCGTACGACCGGTCGCCCGTCGTCCGGCTCAATCGAGCCGTGGCGCTGTCGCGCGTCGACGGACCGGAGCCCGCGCTCGCCGAGCTCGACGCGGTCGGCGAGGCGCTGGGCGGGTTCCATCTGTGGCACGCCGTCCGCGCGCACGTCCTCCGCGAGCTCGGACGCGACGACGAGGCGCTCGCGGCCGACCTGCGCGCGCTCGAGCTGACGGCGAACGACGCAGAGCGCCGGCTCATCGCGCGACGAGTGAGCCCGGCCGGGTGAGACGGGCGCGCCTGCGCGCCGGACGCGCTGCGCGGCCACGAGCGCGGTCCGCGCGGGGCGACGCACGATGCCCCCGCCGGCCCAGCCGCGGGGCGCGATCTGCACCAGGGGAAGAGGACCGCGGGCGCCGCGCTACGCGCCCACAGGCGTCATCGCATGCGCGACGAGCCGCTCGATCGTCGTCATGCCGTCTCGCGACAGGATCGACTCGAGGTGTCCCTGCACCGACGCGTACCCCGGTCCGCGCAGCGCGTACACGTCGCCCTGCTCGTCGGCCGCGACCTCGGCGTCCCCGACGCGCGTCGTCCCGGCAGGCACGCGCGCCGTGAACGTGTTGTAGAAGCCGATGGATGCCGGCACCCCGAACACGTCCACGGTCTTCTGCAGCCCCTGGTGCGGCTGGGCGAGCGGAGCGAGCTCGATCCCGAGCGAGTCGGCGAGGATCTGGTGGCTGAGGCACACCGCGAGCAGCGGACGGCCCGACGCGCGGCGGCGCGCGACGACGTCCCGCATGCGACGCATGCGGGCGCTCGCGGGGTCGCGCGGGTCGCCCGGTCCCGGGCCCGACACGACGAGCTCCGCGGCGTCGAGCTGCTCGTCCGTGACGGCGTCCCACGGCGCGATCACGACCTCCAGGCCCAGGTGGCGCAGCTGGTGCGCCAGCATCGTCGTGAAGCGGTCCTCGGCGTCGACCACGAGCGCGGAGCGCCCCGCGAACGGGCCGCCGTCGTCGGCGGCATCCTGCGGGTTGAGCCAGAACGAGGCGAGCCGGGCGTTCCGCGACTGCAGCAGCGTCGCGATGACGGGGTCGTCGGCGAGCAGGGCGGGCTGCGCAGCGGGGGCGTCCTCGTCGTCGACGGGGGTCCGATCCCTCGGGACGGCGCCGATCGCGCCGAGCACCCCGGCGGCCTTGCCGTGCGTCTCGCTCACCTCGCCGTACGGGTCGGAGTGCCGCACGAGCGTCGCCCCGACCGGCACTCGCAGGCGCCCGCCTTCGAGATACGCCGTGCGGATGAGGATGGGCGCGTCGAGGTCGTGCGTCGACTCGCCGTCGGGCACGGCATCCGTCCGCGGCGTGAACAGCGCGGCGACGCCCGAGTAGTACCCTCGCGGCGAGCGCTCGTGGCGCGTGATGACGGTGCAGGCGTTCTGCATGGGGGAGCCGGTGACGGTGGGCGCGAACATCGTCTCGCGCAGGATCTCGCGCGGGTCGAGGCGGCTGCGCCCGCGCAGAACGTACTCCGTGTGCGTGAGGCGCGACATCTCCTTCAGGTGCGGACCCGTGATGCGCCCGCCGTCGGAGCAGACGGCGCTCATCATCTTGAGCTCCTCGTCGACGACCATGAACAGCTCCTCGGTCTCCTTCGTCGACTCGAGGAACTCGGTGAGCGCGTCTGCGGTCGACCCGCCCGCCGGGTGGCGGAAGGTTCCCGAGATCGGGTTCATCGTGACGACGCCGTCGCGCGCGCTCACGTGCGCCTCGGGGCTCGCGCCGACCGCGAGGTGTCCGGGCGTCGACACGAGGAACGTCCAGTAGGCGCCGCGCTCGTGCTCGAGGAGTGCCCGGAACCACGTCAGGGCGGCGGTCACGGCATCCGTGTCGATGCGCGCGGTGAAGTCGCGGCGGATGACGAAGTTCGCCCCTTCGCCCCGCCCGATCTCGTCGGCGATGACGCGCCGCACGATGGCGGCGTAGTCCTCGTCGGGGATGTCGAAGCCCGCGTCCCGCAGCGGCACCGCGTCCGCAGGGAGCTCCGCCACGACGGCGTCGCGGGGGAGCGCGACGTGCGAGCCGACGACGAGGCATCGCAGGGGTGCGCCGTCGTCGTGGCACGCGAAGCCGCGCTCGCGGACCTGGCGGAAAGGGACGAGCGCGAGCACTTCGCGGGGCGTGCCCGCGGCATCCGTCAGTGGGATCTCGCCCAGCAGGTCGACGTCGACGACCTCTCCCGTGAGGAGCTCGACGCTCTCGCCGTCGCGTGCGAGGAGGGCGAAGGGAGCGCCGTCGGAGACGAGGGCGGACAGCAGGGCGGCGGGACCGTCGTCGGTCATCGGGAGCCTTCCGTGTGGGCGGGCGGTCGCCAGAGACGAGAAAAGACCGCCCGGGGGGCGGTCTGTGGGTCGTGGGACGCGAGCACACCGCCTAGGAGGCGGGCCACCAGGTGAGGTTCGCGTGCATGCGCCGAAACTATCACACGAAGCGCGACAGGGCGTTCGCCGTCCAGTCCATGAGGGCGTCGCCGCGTTCGCGATCGAGGGCCTCGGCGCTCGGGACGACGAGGCGACCGTCGTCGAAGTACTCGCCGCCGTCCGCGTGCGCGTCGAGCGCGGCCAGCACGTTGCGGGCACCGTGCTCGACAGTGGTCCCGATCGGCCCGAACATGGCGTCCAGAAGCCGCGTGTTGACGACGCCGGGGCTGAGGCTGACGGGTGTCGCCGTGCGCCCCCCATGGCGCGCGAGCCAGAGCGTGTACATGATGATCGCGAGCTTGGAGCGGGCATAGGCGCGGACGGGCGTGTAGCCGTGCTCCAGTTCGATGTCGTGGAGGTCGAGGGTCGTCATCGTGTGCGTCGCGGACGCGAGGTTGACGATCCTGGCACCGTCCGTGAGCGACGACCGCAGCCGCTCCGTGAGCAGGACGGCAGCGAGATAGTCGATCTGCAGCGTGCGCTCATGGCCGTCGCCGGTGACCTGTCGAGCAGGGCTCCCCGGGACGGCCGCGTTGTTGACGAGGACGGCGATGGGGCCGCCCGCCGCGGTGGCGATCGCGGAGGCCGTTTCGGCGACTGTCTCGAGGCGGGAGAAGTCGCCGGGCACGTAGACGATCTCGGCCCGCCCGCCGGACGAGATCCGCTCGATCGCGGCGGCCGCCGCCGAGCGGCCTTCGACGCCGTGCACGACGAGACGAGTCGTCCGCGCGGCCAGCCGACGTGCCGTCTCGAGGCCGATCCCGCTCGTCGAGCCGGTGAGCACCATCACCCCGTCCGACGGCGACATGGACCACCTCCTGCACAGCGCACGTCGTCGTCCCGCCCCACGGCGCCTGCAACTGCACGATACTGGGCGTGTGCGGCGCCCTCCAAGGGGCCCCGAGCATTCGGGAGAGCAGGTGCGATGCGGATCGGCGTGATCGGAAACGGCCGGGTGGGCCGCACGCTGGCGGAGGGATGGGCCGCCGTCGGACATGACGTCCGGCTCGGATCGCGCGACCCCGGTCGCGGCGTCGCGGGCAGCGTGCCGGTCGTCGGGTTGGCCGAGGCGGCCGAGAGCGCGGAGGTCGTCGTCAACGCGACTCCCGGTGCGCACAGCGTGAGCCTGCTCGGCGCCGAGCCGGCGGGGTGGCTCGACGGCACGGTGCTGCTCGACGTGAGCAACGCCGACGATGGAGCCGGCGCGCTCGTGTATCCGGACGGGAGTCTCGCCGAGCGCCTGCAGGCGGCGTTCCCGGCCGCGCGCGTCGTGAAGAGTCTCAGCACGTTCAGCCGCACCGTGATGGTCGATCCCGGCATCCTGCCGAAGCCGACGACGGTGTTCCTCTCGGGCGACGACCCGGAGGCGAAGCGCGTGGTGGCCACTCTCCTGGAGGACCTCGGCTGGGCCCCCGAACAGCTTCTCGACCTCGGCGGGCTGCTGACGGCCCGCGCCGTCGAGCACATGATCGGGATGTACTACGCGATCAGGGATGCCGTCGGCACGCGCGATTTCAACGTCGCCGTCGTCTGGAATCGCCGCTGGGAGAAGGAGGAGTCATGACGGTCCCGATGGGGCCGCCCGCCCGCGGCGGACGCCCCCCGCTCACGATGATCGAGCACTCGCCCGATCCGAGCCGCCCCGACCCCGCGGCGCACCGGCGTCCGTCGATCGCCGCGCGCATCGGCAGCATCGGCGTCAACCGGGCAGGCGCCCTTCTCCTCCTGCTGGCGACCGCTGCCGCCGTCGTCTGGGCCAATATCTCGACGGGGTCGTATCACGACCTCTGGGAGACTCACCTGACCGTGGGCGTCGGAGACCTCCGGCTCGACTTCACGCTCCATGCGCTCGTCAACGACGCCCTCATGGCGATCTTCTTCTTCACGGTGGGCCTCGAAGTGCGCCGGGAGTTCGCGATCGGCGAGCTCACGAGCTGGTCGCGGGCCGTCGTGCCGGTCATCGCCGCGATCGCGGGTCTGGTCGTGCCCGCGGTGCTGTTCGTCCTGATTGCCT
The DNA here is from genome assembly GCF_011759705.1 of Microbacterium ulmi. GTDB lineage: Bacteria > Actinomycetota > Actinomycetes > Actinomycetales > Microbacteriaceae > Microbacterium > Microbacterium ulmi. The sequence continues at coordinate 2,541,830 of NZ_JAAOZF010000001.1, forward strand.
CCGGCACGGGACACGAGAACGCGTGGGGAATCGTGATCTCCACCGACACGGCCTTCCTGGTCGGCGCGCTCGCGCTCATCGGACCGAAGGCTTCCGGACGTCTGCGCGTGTTCCTGCTCGCGCTCGCCGTCGTCGACGACATCGGCGCCCTCAGCATCATCGCGCTCTTCTACACGGCGGACTTCACGCCGCTTCCGCTGCTCATCGCTGCCGCCGGGCTGGTCGGCATCTACTTCACTCGCTACGTCCGCTACGGGCGGGGCCCGATCTACGCGACGCTCGCCATCGTCGTGTGGCTGTCGTTCCTCGCGTCGGGCGTGCATCCGACGCTCGCGGGAGTCGCCGTCGCGCTCCTCGTCCCCGTCTACCGCCCGAACAGGCGCGACGTCGAGCAGGCGCTCGAGCTGGCCCGCACGTTCCGGCAGTCGCCGAACAGCGAGTACGCCCGACTCGCCGCCAACAGCCTGCGCGAGTCGATCTCGATCAACGAGCGCTTGCAGTCGGCGTACGCACCCTACGTCGCGTACGTCATCCTGCCGCTGTTCGCCCTCGCGAACGCCGGTGTCGAGCTCAGCGGCGAGATCCTCTCCGCGGCACTGCGCTCGCCGCTCACATGGGCGATCGTCGTCGGCCTGGTCGTCGGGAAGTTCGTCGGCGTGTGGGGATCGGCGTTCGTCATGAAGACGTTCCGATGGGGTGAGTTCGGCCCGGGACTCACGCTCGACCGGATCGCGGGCGGGGCGGCGCTGTGCGGCATCGGCTTCACGATCTCGCTGTTCATCGTCGATCTGTCGATCGACGATGAGACGGCGCAGAACCAGGCCCGCGTGGGCGTGCTCGCGGCATCCGTCATCGCGTTCGTCCTCGCGACGGCGGTGTTCCGGCTGTCGGACGCGCGCCGCCCGGAAGACGACGGAGGACGCACTCTCGTGCGTCCGGTCGACCCTTCGCGGGATCACATCTCAGGGCCGGTCGACGCGCCGCTCACGATCGTCGAGTACGGCGACTTCCAGTGCGAGTTCTGCCTCAAGGCCTCCGGGTCCATCGAGGAGGTCCGAAAAGAGCTCGGCGACGGGCTGCGCTACGTGTGGAGGCATGCGCCGCTGGAGCGCTTCCATCCGAATGCGCTCGCGGCGGCAGAAGCAGCCGAGGCGGCGGCGCTGCAGGGCAAGCTCTTCGAGTTCGGACGGAGCCTGTTCGCCGACCAGGAGCATCAGCTTCCGTCGGACATCATCCGCCGGGCCCGCGAGCTCGGCCTCGACGTCGACCGCTTCGAGGAGGACCTCGTCTCGCCCGAGGTGTCGGCGCGCGTGCGCGACGACATGCTCGACGCCGAGGCGATGGACATCACGGCTGTGCCGACGTTCTACATCAACGGGCAGCGGCACATCGGTCCGTACGACGCGCAGTCCCTCATCCGCGCCCTGTACGCGACGGCGGGGGAGGATGCGGCGCAGTCGCCCCGCGAATGACGGCGGACGCCGAGACGGTCGAGGAGGTGAGCGAGATGAGCAACAAGGAGATCGTGGAGCGCGCTTTCCGCGACTGGGCGGAGGGCAAGGGATACGTGTCGAGCATCTTCGCCGATGACCTGACGTGGGAGATCGTGGGCCGCTCGGCGGCGTCACGTCACTACCGCAGTGCGCACGAGTTCAGCGCGGAGGTGCTCGAGCCCTTCGGACGGCGGTTCCGTCACGACGCGCCCTTCCGGCCCGTCGCGGTCCGCGGCGTCTACGCCGATGGCGACACCGTCGTCGTCCTGTGGGACGGCGCGGGCACGACGATCGCCGACACGACGTACGAGAACACCTACGCCTGGTTCCTGCGGCTGCGGGACGGGCTCGTCGTCGACGGCGTCGCGTTCTACGACAGCATCGCCTTCAATGAGCTGTGGGAGTCCGTCGCGCCGTCCTGATGCCGGTGCGATGCGGCGATCGGCGCCGACCGGCGCCGATCAGCGCCGGTCCTCGTGCACACCCCAGCGCACGAGCGGCTGCATCGCGGCCATGAGCCCGACCCCGCGGTCGGACAGCGTGTATCGAGCGTGCGCGGGACGCGTCGGCACGATCGTGCGGACGACGAGGCCCTGCGCCTCGAGCTCCTTGAGGCGCTGCGACAGGAGGCGGTCGGAAAGTCCGTCGACGAGGTGGAGGATCTCGCCGAACCGCTCGGCACCGCGTGAGATCGCGAGCATGATGGCGCCGCTCCACCGGCGGCCGATGAGGTCGATGGCGTGCTGGAAGCCGCGGCAGGCCGCCTCGTCGAGAATCGACGGCTCATGCCGGGCGGTCTCCGGGGCTTGAGTGGTGTCCACGATGCTCATACTTACCAATAGTAAGTACCTAATGACACGTTTGCAACTTCCGAAAGACGGAGGAACACTCGAAGCATGGACTATGGAAGAGAACTCGAGTTCGGGGTGAGCATCGACCCGACGGCGGCCGATCTCGCCGCCTCTCGCCGCCTCGCGCTGGTCGCAGACCGTGCCGGTCTCGACTACCTGGCGGTGCAGGATCACCCCTACCAGCCGTCGCACCTCGAGGTCTGGACGCTGCTGACGCATCTCGCCTCGATCACCGAGCGGATCGGCGTGACCCCCGACGTGCTCGACCTGCAGCTGCGGCTGCCGTCGCTCGTCGCGAAGAGCGCGGCCTCGTTCGCCGAGATCGCACCCGGCCGCGTCGCCCTCGGCGTCGGCGGCGGCGCGACGCCCCACGGCGTCGAGGCGCTCGGCGGCACGCCGCACGCGGGCGCCGACATGGTGCGCTACACGGAGGAGGCCCTCGCGGTGCTCCGTCGCGCCCTCGCGGGCGGCGCCGTGCGCCTCGACACTCCGCGGCATCGCATCGCCGGATACCAGGCCGGGCCGGTACCGCGGCCACCCGTGCCCGTGTGGCTCGGAAGCCAGAAGCCGCGCATGCTCGCCGTGACGGGCCGCGCCGCCGACGGCTGGATCAGCCCCCTCAACATCTACGTCGCACCGCACGAGGTGCCCGAGCGGCAGGAGGCGATCGACCGGGCGGCGCGCGAGGCGGGGCGCGATCCGCGCGACATCCGTCGCATCTACAACGTCATCGGGGCGATCGGGCCCTATGCAGGCGCGAACGGACTGCTCGGCGACGTCGGCGTCTGGATCGACACGCTCAGCGACTGGGCCGTCGACCTCGGCTTCGACACGTTCGTGTTCTGGCCCATGACGGATGCCGAGCGGCAGGTCGAGGTGTTCGCGAGCGAGGTCGTGCCCGGCATCCGCGAGCGCGTCGCGCAGCGACGGAAGGAGGCGGGACGATGACTCTCACCGAGCTTCCCCCGCTTCCTGCCGCGCTCGCCGGGCGCGCCGTGCGGCCAGGAGACACCGCCTATGCGCTGCTGCGCTCCACCTACACGCACATCGCGTCGCCCGCCGTCGTGCTGAGACCGCGCGACGACGACGAGGTCGCCGCCGCAGTGCGGTGGGCGGCCGGTGCCGGGGCCGTGGTGTCCGTGCGAAGCGGGGGCCACGGGCTCTCCGGCGCCGCATCGAACGACGGCGGGATCGTCATCGACCTCGGCGAGCTCGACGCGATCCGCGTCCTCGACCGGCATCGCCGCCTCGTCCGCGTGCAGGCGGGCGCGCGGTGGGGCCGGGTCGCCGAGCGCCTCGCGGCCGAGGGACTCGCCATCAGCTCAGGAGATCACGGCAACGTGGGCGTGGGAGGGCTCGCGACGGCCGGCGGCGTCGGCTGGCTCACACGCGGCTTCGGCCTCACGATCGACCGCGTGCGCGCCGCGACGGTCGTGCGCGCCGACGGCACGATCGTGCACACGGATGCCGAGCACGAGCCCGAACTGCTGTGGGCCGTGCGCGGAGCCGGCGACGCGGTCGGCATCGTGACCTCGTTCGACATCGAGGCCATCGAGCTCGGCGACATCGGCATCGCGCAGATCGCCGTCGAGGTCGACCGTGACGGCGACGGCCTGCGCGCGTGGTCGGAGCACCTCGCCACGGCGCCGCGCGAGCTGACGACCAACGGGCTCCTGCTCGCCGACCGCGGCCGGTTCGTGCTGCAGCTGACGGCCACCGTCGCGAGCGACGATGCCGGGGTGGTGCGCCGGCTCGTCGATCCGCTGACCGGACTCGGCCTGCGCCCGCTCGGCGCGCAGGCGCGCATCGCTCCCTACACGGCGCTCGTCAACGCCGAGCAGCTGCACCCGAACGTGGGTCAGCAGCGTTCGCATACGACGAACGCGCTCCTGCCTCGCCTCGACGCGCGCAGCGCGAGGGCGGTCATGGATGTCGCGGCCCACGACGCCTCGCCCCTCGTTCAGCTGCGATCGCTCGGGGGCGCGACGCGCGATCCGGCACCGGACGCGACGGCGTGGGCGCACCGTGACGCGGAGGTCCTCGTCGTCGCGAGCACGTTCCCTCCCGACGACGGGAGCGCACTCTCGGCGGCGTTCGAGCCGCTCCGGCGGGTGTCGTCCGCCGCATACCGCAACTTCGAGTCGAGTCCGGATGCCGAGACGGCCGCCCGTGCCTTCCCGCCCGCGGTCGCGGCGCGGATCGCGCGGCTGCGTGAGCGTGTCGATCCCGACGGCGTCTTCCGGCGCGGGCGGCCGGGAGAGGATGCCGATCTGGCCGCGTGAGCGTCGCGGCCTGCATCGCGAGGGCTGCGTCAGGGGGCTTCGCGGATGCGCTGCATGAGGTTCGGCGGGTAGCGCTCGCCGCGCGCGACGCCGACGGGGAACATGCGCGAGAGACGCCGCGTGATCGCGGCATCCTGCGGGAAGCGCGCCGCCTCGACGTTCGCGTCGAAGTTGGCGGGGCTCCTCGTGCCGGGGATCGGGATCGTGTTGTGCGACGCGAGCACCCAGCCGAGGGCGAGCTCGGTCGGCGTCGTGCCGAGCTCCTCCGCCAGCGCGAACAGGGGAGCGGCGGCGGCGAGGTTCGCGCGCAGGGCGCGGCCGTCGAATCGCGGGTAGCGCTCGCGTCGGACGTCGTCGGGCGCGACGTCGTCCGGTCGCCGGATCCTCCCCGTGAGCAGTCCCCGGCCGAACGGGCTGTAGGCGACGAGGGAGATCCCGAGCTCGCGCAGCGTCGGCAGCACGGTCTCTTCGATCTCGCGCGCGAGGAGCGAGTACTCCTCCTGCACGGCGGCGATCGGAAAGGCCTCGTGTGCGCGGCGGATCGTGGAGGGAGTGACCTCCGAGAGTCCGATCGCGCGGACGAGGCCCTCTTCGACGAGCTCGCCCATGGCCCAGACGGTGTCTTCGATGGGGGTCGTGGGGTCGATCTGGTGCAGGTAGTACAGGTCGACGTAGTCGGTGCCGAGCCGCCGGAGGCTCTCGACGAGCGCCGGCCGCACGCGATCGGGGTGCCCGAGGCCCGGTCCCGTCATCCCGAACTTCGTCGCGACGACGACGTCGTCTCGACGCCCCTGGATCGCCTCGCCCACGAGCACCTCGACGCGGCCCTCGGCGTAGACGCTCGACGTGTCGATGAAGTCGACGCCCGAGTCGATCACATGCCGGAGGAGGTCGACCGCGGCGCGATCGTCGACGGCCCCGTAGATCCCGCCGAGCGGCATCGAGCCGTAGCCGACCGAGCTCACGCGGAGGTCGCTGCGGCCGAGGGGCACGCGGTCGGGCGAGGATTCGAGCATCGTCGGCTCCGGTGGGGTCGGAGGGCATCCCCCCGGCGGGGCGATGCGCAGCGCGGTGGACAGAGCATAGCAATCCGGGTCGGACGGCTCACCGTGCGAGTGCGCGCTCGAGCGTCGCGGCCTCGTGACGATGACCGACCGTCTCGTAGGCGACGACGATCACGACCGGCGAGCACGCGAGGACGACGAGCGACACTCCGAGAGTCGCGCCGAGCAGCACGGCGACGACGCCGAGGGCGAGCACCGCGACGGCGGCGGCGAGCGTCCAGACGTGAAAGACGTCGATCTCCTTGACGAGCAGCGAAAAGAGCGTGAAGGCCATGAGCTCGAAGGCGAACAGCGGCACGGCGACGCAGAGCACCGCGAACAGCGCGCCGACGTGCGCTTCGTCGCGGATGACGTTCGCCGCGACATGCAGGCCCGCCCCGACCCCTGCGATCGATCCGAAGAGGAAGACGTGGCCGTACCCCCAGGGAAAGGCGCGCAGCGGATAGCGCTCGAGCAGCTCTCCGACCGGCAGCACGAAGTACATCCACCACATGGCGAACGCGAGGAGCGTGCCTCCGGAGGCCACGAGCACGGCCTCAGCGCTCCAGCCCTCCTCATGCACGACCGCCGAGATCGAGAGAGTGGTGCCGAGGATGACCTCGCCGAGCGTGATGATCACGAGCAGTCCGTAGCGCTCGGCGATGTGGTGCGGGTTCCACGGCGTGCGGCCGTACCGCAGCTCGGCCGAGACCGGGCCCGCGAGCTCGAACAGGCTCAGGAGGGCCGTGAGCAGGAACGTCATCGGCAGCGACAGGTCGAGGAAGATGAGCACGACCCATCCGGCCTGTGCGATGCCGATGTTCGCCGCGTACGCGAGGCACGTGCGGCGGCGGACGGGGTCGTTCGCCGCCGCCCGGAGCCACAGGGCGATCGCCGCGATCCGCATGACGACGTAGCCCGCCACCATGATCGAGTTGTCGACGTGCCGCCCCTCCTGGATCGAGTGGAAGAAGGGCGGGATGCCGAGGGTGAGGATCAGCACGCCGACCATCTCGACGAGGGTCGCGATGCGGAAGAAGACGTCGTCGTTGTCGTACGCGCTCGCAAGCCACGAGTAGTTGATCCACGCCCATGACACGGCGAAGATCGAGAACCAGAACGCGAGCAGCGCAGGGCCGATCTCGCCCAGCTCGAGGAAGTGCGCCGTCTCGGATCCTGCCGAGCTGAACGCCACGACGAACGTGAGGTCGAAGAGCAGCTCGAGCGGCGTCGCGGCGCGATGGGACTCCTCGGGGTCGCGGCCCGACATCCGTCCCATGTGATGGCTGAGGCTCATGGCGCAAAACCTAGCGGGCGGCATTCGCGGCGTCGACCGTCAGCCTTCGCGAAGCTCGACCGTCGTAGGCTGGACGGCGTGCCAGCAGTGAATCTCGGGATGCCGCGCGTGCCCGATGTCCTCGCCCCCCGTCGCAAGACCCGACAGATCAGGGTCGGCAAGGTCCTCGTCGGCGGAGACGCGCCCGTGAGCGTCCAGTCCATGACGACGACGCCCACCACGAACATCAACGCGACGCTGCAGCAGATCGCCGAGCTCACGGCATCCGGCTGCGAGATCGTCCGAGTCGCCGTGCCGTCGCAGGACGACGCGGACGTGCTGCACATCATCGCGAAGAAGAGCCAGATCCCCGTCATCGCCGACATCCACTTCCAGCCGAAGTACGTGTTCCAGGCGATCGACGCCGGCTGCGCCGCCGTGCGGGTCAACCCCGGGAACATCCGCCAGTTCGACGACAAGGTCGGTGAGATCGCGGCGGCAGCGAAGGCCGCGGGCGTCTCGCTGCGCATCGGGGTGAACGCGGGGTCGCTCGACAGGCGCCTGCTCGAGAAATACGGCAAGGCGACGCCGGAAGCGCTCGCCGAGAGCGCCCGCTGGGAGGCGTCGCTGTTCGAGGAGCACGACTTCCACGACTTCAAGATCTCGGTCAAGCACAATGACCCCGTTGTCATGGTCAAGGCGTACCGCCTGCTCGCCGCGATGGGCGACTGGCCGCTGCATCTCGGCGTCACCGAGGCGGGGCCGTCGTTCCAGGGCACGATCAAGAGCGCGACGGCCTTCGGGATCCTCCTCTCTGAGGGCATCGGCGACACGATCCGCGTCTCGCTCTCCGCCCCGCCGGCCGAGGAGGTCAAGGTCGGCCACCAGATCCTGCAGTCGCTGAACCTGCGGGAGCGCAAGCTCGAGATCGTCTCGTGCCCGTCGTGCGGGCGCGCGCAGGTGGACGTCTACACCCTCGCCAACGACGTGACCGAAGGGCTCAAGGACATGACCGTGCCGCTGCGCGTCGCCGTCATGGGCTGTGTCGTCAACGGCCCCGGCGAGGCGCGGGAGGCCGACCTCGGCGTCGCGAGCGGCAACGGCAAGGGCCAGATCTTCGTGAAGGGCCAGGTCATCAAGACGGTGCCCGAGTCCGAGATCGTCGCGACCCTCATCGAGGAGGCGCGCCGCATCGCCGACGAGCTGGGCCCGGATGCCCCGGTAGGGACGGCACAGGTCGTCACGGCGTGATGCGCGGAACCCTGCATCATCTCGAGCTGTGGGTGAGCGATCTCGGACTCGCACGCCGCGAGTGGGGCTGGCTGCTCGGGCGGCTCGGCTGCCGGCAGGCGGGCGAGTGGCCGGAGGGCACGAGCTGGAGTCTGGGATCCGCCTACCTGACGATCACGCTGTCTCCGAATCTGCACGGTGAGGAGCATGATCGGCGGATGCCGGGTGTCAACCACATCGCCGTGCACGCCGGATCTCCCGCGGAGCTGGACGAGCTCATGACGGATGCCGCCGAGCACGGCTGGAGTCCGCTCTACCACGAGCGCTACCCGCACGCCGGCGGACCGGATCACTACGCCGGCTGGCTCGAGAGCCGCGCGGGATTCAAGGTGGAGCTCGTCGCGGACTGACGCCGGGCTGTCGCGATCCGCTCTGCTATCCGCGTCGCGCCCGCGCCGTCAGGCCCCGTCGACGAGCGTGAAGTCGAGGCCGCCCGTCGCGACGTCCGCGCCGTCGAGGCGTAGCCGCACGAGGGAGCCCGCGGCCGACTCGAGGCCGGGGACCTTGATCTGCGCGGGAGGGCGGATCAGCTGGACCCGCGCGCCGTCGCCGCGTCGACCGAGGACGGCGCCCGTGAAGATCTCGCCCTCGCGCCCCTGCATGACGGCGGCCTCGACGCGGTCGATGGACCCGCTCTCGAGCTGACTCGTGCGCTGGCTGCTGCGGGCCATGAGCCTGGGAAGCTCAGGGAGGCTCTCTCGCACCCAGTCGGGGACCCACCGATCGTTCGCGATGGCCTCGCACAGGATGAGCGACCAGCGGTCGACGAGGCGGCGCAGCGGCGCCGTCGCGTGCGCATAGGGCGCGCCGATCGCCGCCTGCACGGGGTCGTCAGGAACGTCTCCGTCGAACGCGAGATACCCCGCGCCGCGGAACAGGCCGGCCGCGGCATCCCGCACCGCCTGCGCCGCGGGATCCTCTCGATCGAGGCTCCGCAGGTAGTCGCCGTACGCGACGCCGAATCGCCACGGGATGCCGAGCGCGATCGTCTCGACGCGGAACGCGGCCTGGTCGTCGGCGCTCGCGGGCGGCATCGTGCGGAGGATCCCGATGCCGCCGCGCAGCATGATCTCGGCGGCCGCCATCCCCGTCAGCAGGGAGACGTGCGCGTTCCACTCCTCGACGGGCAGCGGGGCGCCGCGCACGAGCCGGTATCCGCCCTGCTGGGCGACGACCTCGGTGTCGGGGATGTTCAGGCTCGCGCCTCCCCGCTCCCGCTCGCGCTCCGCGCGCTGCGGACCGAACCACGCGAGCGCCGCGAGCGCATCGGGCGCCGAGCCGTCGTCGATCGCGGCCTGCGCGCCCCGGTAGGTCCACTGCGCACGGGAGCGCACGACGGCGCGACGCACGGTCGTCTCGACGGGCTGCGCGTCCTCGTCGAGGACGAACCGCCACACGTACGCTCGCCTGTCCCGGTCGGGAAGCAGCGACGCCGCGTCCTCGCTGAGCACGGGGGGATGCAGCGGGATGCGCCCGTCGGGCGCGTACATCGTCTGCCCGCGCCTGCGCGCCTCCGCGTCGACCGCGCCGCCCGGGCGCGCGTAGGCGGGCACGTCGGCGATCGCATAGTGCAGGATGGCGCCGCCGGGCGTGCGCTCGAAGTGCATCGCCTGGTCGAGGTCGGTGGAGCCCTCGGGATCGATCGTGAGGAAGGGGATGCCGCGCAGGTCGTCGACGTGGGCGGCATCCGGATCCGTCGCGACATCGTGAGCAGCGGCCTCCGCCTCGGCGAGCACGTCGGGCGGAAAGGACGTCGGGAGCGCGAGCTGGGTGCGCAGTGCGGCGAGCGACTCGGCGAGCGCCCCGCCGGGGGCGGACGACACGAGGCGAGACCTGCGGGCGGGCACGACGTCAGCATAGGGCGGACCGGGGGCGTGCGGGCATCCGCCCTAGACTTGACCCTCGTGGTCACCCGTCTCTCGCACTTCTTCCTCCGCACGCTCCGCGAAGACCCCGCCGACGCCGAGGTCACGAGCCACCGGCTGCTCGTGCGCGCCGGCTACATCCGCCGACAGGCGCCCGGCATCTTCGCGTGGCTCCCGCTGGGGCTGAAGGTCAAGGGAAGGATCGAGCAGATCATCCGCGGCGAGATGGCCGACGCGGGCGCCTACGAAGTGCACTTCCCCGCGCTCCTGCCCCGCGAGCCGTACGAGGTCACGAACCGCTGGACGGAGTACGGCGACGGCATCTTCCGCCTCAAGGACCGCAAGGACGCCGACTACCTTCTCGCGCCGACGCACGAGGAGGTCTTCACGCTGCTCGTGAAGGACCTGTACTCGTCGTACAAGGACCTGCCGCTGACGATCTACCAGATCCAGGACAAGTACCGCGACGAGGCCCGCCCTCGCGCAGGCCTGCTGCGCGGGCGCGAGTTCACGATGAAGGACGCGTACTCGTTCGACTACACGGATGCCGGACTCGACGCGTCGTACATGGCTCAGCGCGACGCGTACGAGCGGATCTTCCAGCGCCTCGGCCTCGAGTACGTCATCGTCCAGGCCGACGCGGGGGCGATGGGCGGATCGCGGTCGGAGGAGTTCCTGCATCCGACTCCCGTCGGCGAAGACACCTTCGTGCGCTCGGCCGGCGGGTACGCCGCCAACGTCGAGGCGTTCACGACGGTCGTGCCGGACGCCATCCCGCTCGAGGGGCTGCCGGAGCCTGAGATCTTCGACTCGCCGGGCACGCCGACGATCGACACGCTCGTCGCCCACAGCAACGCCGTGCTCGACCCTCCGCGCTCCGGCGTCGCAGGACCCGCCACCGACGGCGCGACCGAGTGGACCGCCGCCCACACGCTCAAGAACGTCGTGCTCGCCCTGACGCACCTCGACGGCACGCGCGAGCTCGTCGTCGTCGGCGTCCCCGGAGACCGCGACGTCGACGACAAGCGCGCCGAGGTCGCCTTCGCACCCGCGACCGTCGAGCCCGCGACCGACGACGACTTCCAGAGGAACCCGGGGCTCGTCAAGGGCTACATCGGGCCGTGGTCGCAGACGGGCGCGATCCTCGGCGAGGAGTCGGCGACCGGCATCCGGTATCTCCTCGACCCGCGCGTCGTCGACGGCACGGCATGGATCACGGGCGCCAACATCGACGAGAAGCACGTCCACTCGCTCGTCGCGGGCCGCGACTTCACGGCCGACGGATTCGTCGAGGTCGCCAGCGTCCGCGCGGGCGACGCGGCTCCCGACGGCTCGGGTCCCGTGACGCTCGCCCGCGGCATGGAGATCGGGCACGTCTTCCAGCTCGGCCGCAAGTACGCAGAGGCGCTGGGACTCAAGGTCCTCGACGAGAACGGGAAGCTCGTCACGGTGACGATGGGCTCGTACGGCATCGGCGTGACGCGCATCCTCGCGATCATCGCGGAGCTGAACAACGACGAGAGGGGCCTCATCTGGCCGTCGTCGGTCGCGCCGTTCGACGTCCACGTCGTCGCGACGGGGAAGGATGGCGTCGCCTTCGACCTCGCCGCCTCCGTCTCGGCCGACCTCGAGGCCGCCGGTCTCGACGTGCTGTACGACGACCGCGCGAAGGTCTCGCCCGGAGTGAAGTTCGCGGATGCCGAGCTCGTCGGCGTCCCGCAGATCCTCATCGTCGGCCGCGGCGCCCCCGACGGCCAGGTCGAGCTGTGGGACCGCCGCACGGGCGACCGCGAGGTCGTTCCGGCGGCTGACGCGATCGCGCGGCTCACGGCGCGCTGACCGCACCCGGATCGGACCCGCGCCGGGGGCGGATCCGAGACGGCGCAGCGGCAGCGAGCACCCCGCGCTCACGAAGAGTTGGCCGCACGGCATCCGGGCATGGAAGTCTGGTGTCATGCCAGACAGCTCCATGGTCCCGAGGGAAGTCACGCAGGATCTGCGCACGCTGATCGCGGATGCCGGGATCAGCGCGCAGGCGGACCTGGTCGCGCGGATCCTCGCGACGGGCGTCGGGCTGGGCCTCGACGACGCAGACCGGCTCGACCTCAAGATCACGTCGGCGGCGCTCACCGAGATGCGCGCGGCCTTCCGCCTCTTCGCGCCGTACCGGAACGTCCCCAAGGTCACGATCTTCGGCTCGGCGCGCACGAAGCCCGACGACGCGCTCTATCGTGCGGCGTCCGACGTCGCGCGGGCTCTCGCCGAGCGCGGGTGGATGGTCGTGACGGGAGCAGGCCCCGGGATCATGCAGGCAGCGGCGGAGGGGGCGGGCTCGCAGCAGTCGATCGGCGTCTCGATCAGGCTTCCGTTCGAGGAGAAGCCGAACGCGGTCGTCGCGGAAGCCGACAACGTCGTCGCGATGAAGTACTTCTTCACGCGCAAGCTGATGCTCGTCAAGGAGTCGCACGGGTTCGTGTGCGTCCCCGGCGGCTTCGGCACGCTCGACGAGATGTTCGAGCTGCTGACGCTGCAGCAGACCGGGAAGGCCGACCCGACCCCCATCGTGCTGCTCGACCGCGCGGGCGGCACGTTCTGGGCGGGCCTGCGGCGATTCGCCGACGAGGAGCTCATCCCCTCGGGCGTCATCTCGGCCGACGACTTCGATCGCGTGCTCATCACCGACTCCGTCACGGCGGCGGCGGATGAGATCACGGAGTTCTGGCGCAACTACGACTCGCTGCGGTGGGTCGGGAAGCGCCTCGTCCTGAGGCTGCGCGCGGAGCCGACGGATGCCGAGGTGGATGAGCTCAACGAGCGGTTCGGCGGGCTGGTGCTCGACGGGCGCATCGAGAAGTCGGGGCCGCTCAGGCCCGAGCGCGACGACGTCGACAAGCTCGCCCTGCCGCGCTTGGTCATGACGTACGACCAGTTCCAGGTGGGCGCGCTGTTCCATCTCATCCGCGCCGTCAACCGGCTCGGGACTGCGCCCGCAGGACCGGTCGGCGCTCGCTGACGCGCTCAGCGCGGGCCGGCCGCCGCCTCCGGGCCGCAGCGCGCCGACGCTGCTCCTGCGGGCGCCGACCTATCATGGCCCGGTGGGCGGGCCAGGCGATACTCGGCTGCGGCAGGTCAGCATCCTGCCGCGGCTCGCCTCTCGTGTGCCCCCGTGGTGGCTCCTGGCCGGCGGCGCGGTCATCCTGCTGCTGGGGCTCCTCCTCGTCACACGGCCGCTGACGTCGCTCGCCCTGCTCGCCGGCTACGTCGGCGCGAGCGCGATCGCCTCCGGCGTGCTCGACCTGACCCGGCCGCACGCCCACCGCTGGTGGGGGAGCCTGTCGGCCGTGCTGTGGATCCTCGGCGGTCTCGCGGTGCTCCTGTGGCTCGGACGAGGGCTCGACTCCGTCGCGAACGTCATCGCGCTGCTGCTCGTCGTCGGCGGTCTCGTCTCTTTCGCGGACGCGTTGCGCGGGCGGATCAGCGAAAGGGTCCTCGCGGTCGTGTGGGGGGCGGCCCAGCTCGCCTTCGGCGTCTTCGCGCTGTCGTGGCCCGACGTCACGACCCTCGTGACGGCGCTCGTGTTCGGCGTCCGCACCGTCGCGTTCGGCGTCGCGCTCGTCGTCCGGGCCCTGCGCGACCTCGGCTCGGCCGACCGGGCCACGCCCCCGCCCCCCGCAGCCGCGCGCCGCGCCGTGCTGTGGGCCGACGCGGGACGCTGGGCGCTCTCGGTCGTGCTCGTGGGCGCCGTCGCGGCGGGGTGGTCGCTCAACGACTGGTTCGAGGAGGGCGCCCCCGTCGTCGACGGCTTCTACAGCGCGCCGGATCCGCTGCCGCGCGCCCCCGGCGTCCTCCTGCGCGAGGACGGCTTCGCGGGGCGCGAGCCCGCGGGCGGCGACGTGCGCCGCATCCTGTACACGACGAGGGATGCCGCGGGGCGCATCGTCCCCGCGAGCGGCTTCGTCATCTTCCCCGAGGGGCAGGAGACCCGGACGCTGCGGCCGGCCGTCGTGTGGGCCCACGGCACGACCGGTGTCGCGCGCGGCTGCGCGCCGAGCCTCACGGACTCCGCGGCGACGAAGTGGGCGATACCGGGTGTCGACGACGCGCTCGCTCGCGGCTGGGTGGTCGTCGCGCCGGACTTCCCCGGCCAGGGCGCGGACGGCGTCTTCCCGTACCTCATCGGCCGCGGGGAGGCGCATGCCGCACTGGACGCCGTCCGCGCGGCGCGCGCGGTGCAGGGCGTCGATCTCGACGGGAAGGTCGCCGTATGGGGGCATTCGCAGGGCGGTCATGCCGCGATGTGGACCTCGACGATCGCCGACGACTACGCCCCCGAGCTGCGCATCGTCGGCACGGCGGCGCTCGCCCCCGCGGCCGACCCCCTCGCCCTCGCCCGCGTGCTCACGGCGGGAGGCGGCTCGCCCGAGCTGAGCGTCCTGATCTCGTGGGTGCTCGTGCCCTACTCCGAGACGTACCCCGACGTCGAGCTGCCCGACTATGTCACGGCCGGGGGCCGGCAGATCGTGAGGGAGATGACGATGCGCTGTCCGACCGAGCCCGGCATCCTGGTGTCGGTCCTGGCGGCGCTGGGCGTCTCGGAGGACAGACCGCTGTACCGGGGCGATCTGACAGGCGGGGCGCTCGGGCGCAGACTCGCGCAGAACGCGGCGGACGGGCCGCTGGGCAGCCCGGTGTTCCTCGCGTGGGGCCGCGACGACGAGGTCATCCCGCCGGGTCTTCAGCGACGCCTCTTCTCGCAGCTGTGCGACGCGGGCGAGCAGGTGCGGCGACTCGAGTACCGCGGCATCCACCATCAGGACCTGCTGCAGCCCCGCGCGCCGATGGCGCCCATGCTCGTCGCGTGGACCCAGGCGCGGTTCGACGGCGCGCGGCCCGTCGACGACTGCCGCGCCGAGGCGGGGTAGCCGCCGCGCGGGCCGGTGCGCCCAGGGCGTTCCCAGCACCCTCGCGTGCGGCATCCGGTACCGTGGAAGGGATGCCGGGACGCGACGATCCGGCGAGAGCTGAATAGGGAGGTCCACTGTGGATATCGATCTGGGACTGCTGCGGACGGTCGAGCGGGAGAAGGACATCCCCTTCGGCGAACTCATCCGCATCATCGAGCAGGCGATCCTGACCGCCTATGCCAAGCACACCTCGCCCACCGGCACCCTTCCGGAGGGCGCCAGGGCGGAGCTGGACCGCAAGACCGGGCACGTGGCCGTGTTCATCCCCCTTCTCGACGAGGAGGGCGCCGTCATCGGCGAAGAGGAGAGCACGCCCGAGGACTTCGGCCGCATCGCCGCCTTCGCGGCGAAGCAGGTCATCAGCCAGCGCCTGCGCGACATCGCAGACGACGCCGTGCTGGGCGAGTTCCGCGGCAAGGAGGGCGACATCGTCGCCGGCGTCGTGCAGCAGGGGCCGAATCCGCGCATGGTGCACGTCGACCTCGGCTCGGTCGAGGCGATCCTGCCTCCCGAGGAGCAGGTCGCGGGCGAGGAGTATCCGCACGGCTCGCGCCTGCGCGTGTACGTGACGTCCGTCGCGAAGGGCACGAAGGGCCCCCAGATCTCGGTGTCGCGCACGCACCCCGGGCTCGTCCGCAAGCTCTTCGCGCTCGAAGTGCCCGAGATCGCGTCGGGCCTCGTCGAGATCGTGTCGCTCGCCCGGGAGGCCGGCCACCGCACGAAGATCGCGGTCAAGGCCAACGACCCGACGATCAACGCGAAGGGCGCCTGCATCGGCGAACTCGGCCGCCGCGTCCGCGCCGTCACCGAGGAGCTCAGCGGGGAGAAGATCGACATCGTCGACTACGACCCCGAGCTTGCGAAGTTCGTCGCCAACGCGCTCTCTCCCGCCAAGGTCACGTCGAGCTTCGTGCTCGACGCCAACGTCAAGGCCGTGCGCGCACTCGTGCCCGACTACCAGCTCTCGCTCGCGATCGGCAAGGAGGGCCAGAACGCCCGTCTGGCCGCCAAGCTCACGGGCGCGAAGATCGACATCCAGCCCGACTCGATCCTCGAGGACAAGTAGCGTTCACACCTCGCTCCCTCCGCGAGACGGCAGCCTCTGGGCGAGACAGCGCGTCTCGGCGACCGGCTGCCGACTCGGGCCGAGGGCGGGGATCGCGTCGACCGGGAGGTGTACCATGGAACCCGTACGAACGTGCGTCGGATGTCGCGCGCGTGCTCCCAGATCCGCCCTCCTGAGGGTGGTCGCCGTGGATTCGGCCCTCGTCCCCGACGAGCGCGCGAAGCTTCCGGGGAGGGGCGCGTGGGTGCACGAGACGCCCAAGTGCGTGGATGCCGCGATCCGGCGCCGCGCCTTCGTGCGCGCATTGCGTGTGTCAGGCCCGCTTGACACGCAGACCATCGAACAGCATCTGCAGCGAAAAGGCTGAACGGCTATGGGAACAAAGTGAACGGCTCGAAATGAGACCCGTCCGCGACTAGTGGTCTGCCCTGTCTGGGTGGACCTCAGACAGGAGAATTGTGGCAAACGCCAAACCACGCGTGCACGAGATCGCCTCGGAGCTCGGCGTCGACAGCAAGGTGGCCCTTGCGAAGCTGAAGGAGCTCGGCGAGTTCGTCAAGAGCCCTTCGTCGACGATCGAGCCGCCCGTCGCCCGAAAGCTCCGTGCAGCCCTCGAGGCCGACGGCTCGGCTCACGCGCCCGCGCCCAAGGCGCCGGCTTCGTCGGCGACCCCCGCACGCCCGGGCGCTCGTCCCGGCCCCGCACGTCCCGCCGCGCCCGCACCGGCGCCCGCCGCCCCGGCGGCATCGCGTCCGGCACCGGCCGCCGCGCCGGCACCCGCCGCACCAGCCGCGCCCGCCGCGAAGCCCGAGACCCCCGCGCCCGCGGCTCCGGCGTCTGCCCCCGCAGCAGCAGGGGCAAAGCCCGGGCCCGCCGGCCCGACGCCCGCACCGCCGCGTCCGGGCGGCACTCCGCGCCCCGGCAACAACCCCTTCGCCTCCGCGCAGGGCATGGGCCAGCGCCCGCCGCGCCCCGGCAACAACCCCTTCGCCTCCGCGCAGGGCATGGGGCAGCGCCCCACGCCCGGCAACATCCCGCGTCCTCAGGCGCCGCGTCCCGGCGCCCCCCGTCCCGGCGCTCCGCGCCCCGGCGGCGCAGGTCGCCCGGGTGGCGCAGGTCGCCCCGGCGCGCCGTTCCAGCAGCGTCCGGGCGGTCCCGGCCGCCCTGGCGGCGCAGGCGGCGGCTTCCAGCGTCCCGGCGCTCCCGGCGCCGCAGGCACGGGCGGCGGCTTCGCCGGTCGCCCGGGCGGAGGCGGCGGCCGCGGCCGCGGCCCCGGCGGCGGCACGGCCGGCGCGTTCGGCAAGGGCGGCGGCAAGTCGAAGCAGCGCAAGTCGCGTCGCGCGAAGCGGCAGGAATTCGAGATGCGGGACGCCCCGGTCGTCGGCGGCGTCAACGTCTCGCGCGGCAACGGCGAGATCATCCGCATGCGCCGCGGCTCGTCGATCGCCGACTTCGCCGACAAGATCGAGGCGCTCACGGGCTACACCGTGCAGCCTGGCACCCTCGTCACGATCCTGTTCAACCTCGGAGAGATGGCGACGGCGACCGAGTCTCTCGACGAGGCGACGTTCGAGGTGCTCGGCGCCGAGCTCGGCTACAAGATCCAGATGGTCTCGCCCGAGGACGAGGACAAGGAGCTCCTGGAGGGCTTCGGCCTCAACCTCGAGGCCGAGCTGGAGGCCGAGAGCGAAGAGGATCTCGAGATCCGTCCGCCGGTCGTGACCGTCATGGGCCACGTCGACCACGGCAAGACGCGACTGCTCGACGCCATCCGCCAGACCAACGTGGTCGCGGGCGAGGCCGGCGGCATCACGCAGCACATCGGTGCGTACCAGGTCTGGACCGAGCACGACGGCATCGAGCGCGCCATCACCTTCATCGACACCCCGGGTCACGAGGCGTTCACCGCCATGCGCGCCCGTGGTGCGCAGGTCACCGACATCGCGATCCTCGTGGTCGCGGCCGACGACGGCATCATGCCGCAGACGGTCGAGGCGCTCAACCACGCACAGGCGGCGAACGTGCCGATCGTGGTCGCGGTCAACAAGATCGACAAGCCCGAGGCCAACCCCGGCAAGGTGCGCCAGCAGCTCACCGAGTACGGTCTGGTCGCGGAGGAGTACGGCGGCGAGGTCATGTTCGTGGATGTCTCGGCCCGACAGGGCATCGGCATCCAGGAGCTCCTCGATGCCGTCCTGCTGACGGCCGACGCAGGACTCGACCTCACGGCGAACCCCAACAAGGCCGCGCGCGGCGTCGCCATCGAGGCCAAGCTCGACAAGGGCCGCGGTTCGGTCGCGACGGTCCTCATCCAGTCCGGAACGCTCCGCGTCGGCGACGCGATCGTGGCGGGCACGGCCTACGGCCGCGTCCGTGCGATGGTCGACGAGAACGGCGACGCGGTCGAAGAGGCCGCTCCGTCGCGTCCCGTGCAGGTGCAGGGACTCAACTCCGTGCCGCGCGCCGGCGACACGTTCATCGTGACCGACGAGGACCGCATGGCCCGTCAGATCGCCGAGAAGCGCGAAGCGGCCGAGCGCAACGCCCAGCTGGCGAAGGCGCGCAAGCGCATCTCGCTCGAGGACTTCACGCGTGCTCTCGAAGAGGGCAAGGTCGAGTCGCTCAACCTCATCATCAAGGGCGACGTGTCGGGTGCCGTCGAGGCGCTCGAGGAGTCGCTCCTGAAGATCGAGGTCGACGACTCGGTGCAGCTGCGGATCATCCACCGCGGCGTCGGCGCCATCACGGAGTCCGACGTCAATCTGGCCACGATCGACAACGCGATCATCATCGGCTTCAACGTCCGCCCCGACACGAAGGCGCGCGAGCGCGCCGCCCGCGAGGGCGTGGACACCCGGTTCTACTCGGTCATCTACAACGCGATCGACGATGTCGAGCAGTCCCTCAAGGGCATGCTCAAGCCGGAGTACGAAGAGGTCCAGTCGGGTGTCGCCGAGATCCGCGAGGTGTTCCGCTCCTCGAAGTTCGGCAACATCGCGGGTGTCATCGTCCGTTCGGGCACGATCACGCGCAACGCGAAGGCGCGCGTCATCCGCGACGGCGTCGTCATCGCCGATGGCCTAGCCATCGAGTCGCTGCGTCGCTTCAAGGACGACGTCACCGAGGTCCGCACGGACTTCGAGGCCGGTATCGGACTGGGCAAGTACAACGACATCCAGATCGGCGACGAGATCGAGACGACCGAGCTGGTGGAGAAGCCGCGCGGCTGATCCTCCGGTGCCTGCGGCTCCGGTGATGGATGCCTCACCGACGTCGGGACCTCGAGGCCCCGGCTGTCGGCGAGGCATCCGTCGCCTCGGCCTCCGGCTCCAGCATCCACGCCGGCGACGGCGGTCAGTAGGGAGAAGAACATGTCCAGCGAACGTCAGGCCCGGCTGGCAGACCGGATCAGGGTGCTCCTCGCTGAGCGCCTCGAGAAGGGGCTGCGCGACCCGCGCCTCGGATTCGTCACGATCACGGATGTGAAGGTGACGGGCGATCTGCAGCACGCGAGCGTGTTCTACACCGTGCTCGGGTCGGCGGACGACCGCGCGGCCTCGGCCGAGGCGCTCAAGTCCGCGACGGGGATGCTGCGCTCGGAGGTGGGCAAGCACCTCAACGTGCGGCTGACTCCGTCGCTCGAGTTCATCCCCGACGCGATTCCCGAGAACGCGGACCACATCGCGCACCTCCTGCGTGAGGCGCGTGAGCGCGATGCCGCCGTGGCGGGTCTCGCGGCCGGTGCCGTGTACGCCGGCGACGCCGATCCGTACGTCAAGCCGCGCGAGCTGGACGAGGACGACGCCGAGCTCGACGACGCGGAGTTCGACGACGCCTGATCGGCCTTCTGCATGGGGGAGACGCACTGAGCCCGTCCGGCACGGCGCAGCGCGCGCCGCGTCCTGAAGCATCGCCGTGCGCGTGAACGTCGTGGTGATGTCACGCCCGCGGCCGTCGAGGAAGGGCGCGGCAGCCCTCACCGCGGCAGGCGCAGCATCCCGCCCCACGCCTCGGCCAGCCCGTCGGCGATGAGGGAGTCGATCGCGCGGTCGCGCTGGCGCGGGTCGGGCCAGTCCGCGATGAGGTCGTCGAGCGGGACGGCGTGGAGCGCGGCATCCCGCAGCACCTTCAGCACGGCGCCGCGGGCCTGACGGTCGCTGCCTTCGTACCGCGCCCGCCTGCGGCGCTCGTCGCCCGTGTCGGGGTAGCCGGCCGCCCGCCAGGCGCAGCGGTCGGCGATGGGACACGAGTCGCACGCGGGCGCGCGAGCCGTGCAGACGACGGCGCCGAGCTCCATCGCGGCGGCGTTCACGATCGCCGCGGCCTCCGCGTCGGCGGGGAGGATCGCCTCCATCGCGGCCAGATCGCGCTTCGACGGCGGTCCGGGCTGCGAGCGGCCGTCGACGGAGCGCGCGAGCACACGGCGCGTGTTGGTGTCGACGACGGGATGCCGGTCCCCGTACGCGAAGACGGCGACGGCGCGCGCCGTGTAGTCGCCGATCCCGGTGAGGGCCAGGAGCGCATCCACGTCGCGGGGGACGATGCCTGCGTGCCGATCCCGGATCTCCACGGCGGCGCGATGCAGCCACAGCGCCCGGCGGGGATAGCCGAGATTCGCCCACTGCCGCACGGCATCGGCCGGGGCATCCGTCGCGAGCGCGGCAGGCGTCGGCCACCGCTCGAGCCATGCCTCGAGGTGCGGGACGACGCGGGCCACGGGCGTCTGCTGCAGCATGAGCTCGCTGACGAGCACGCCCCACGCGCCGAACCCCTCGCGCCGCCACGGCAGGTCGCGCGCACTCTCGCGGTACCACGCGATGAGCGGCGTCGCGAGGTCGGGCATGCGGATCAGCCTAGGCGTCGCCCCGGACTCGGAGATCCGCCCAGCGGCGGAGCGCCAGCCCCGGAAGCCTCCGCGTCTGGGCATATCTCCGAATCTCGGTCTACCCGCATCTCGGTCCATCCCCGCGTCTCGGTCTGCCCGCATCTCGGTCCATCCCCTGGTCTCGGGTGCCCAGGCGGGCCGCTGCGCGCTCCTCCCGACCATGCCCGGTCATCGGGCTCTCCACCGTGCGGCCGGCGGCGGGGCCGGATGCTCGGGACCGGCGTCATCGTGTCCTATATGTCGAAGACGAACGATCACGAGAGGCTCATGGCCGCCGTACGAGACGGCGGGGGAGTCATGCGCACGCGCACGCTCGCAGCTTCGGGCTTCTCGAAGCACGAGCGGGCCGCCGCGGTGGCCGACGCGCGACTCGTGCGCGTCGGGAGAAGCTGGCTCGCCGTGCCCGGTGCCGACGGTCACGTCGTCGCGGCGGCTCGGGCCGGGGTCGTCGTGACGTGTGTCACGCAGGCGCGTCGGCTCGGGCTGTGGGTCCTCGACGACAGGATCGCGCACGTCGGCGCGTCCCCGCACGGTCACCCGCGCACCGGCACCGCGCGGGTCCACTGGGGCGCTCCGCTGCTGCCGCGGCATCCCGACGCGCTCGTGGATCCCGTAGAGAACGTGCTCGGCTTCATCGCGGCGTGCCGGCCGCACGACGAGGCCCTCGCGGTGTGGGAGTCGGCCCTGAACAAGGGCCTCGTGACCCGGGAGGCGATGCGACGACTCGACCTCGCCCCGGCCGCGCGCGCAGTGAGCGATGAGGCGACGCCGTGGTCGGACTCGGGGCTCGAGAGCCGCGTCGTGCCGCGCCTGCGGTGGATGAGGCTGCCCATCGTGCCCCAGGCCTGGATCTGCGGCCGCAGAGTCGACTTCCTCATCGGCGATCGGCTCGTGCTGCAGGTCGACGGCGGCACGCACGTCGGCACGCAGCGGGAACAGGACATCGCGCACGACGCTGAGCTGATGCTCATGGGATACCACGTCGTGCGGGTCGGATACGGGCAGGTCATCCACCGCTGGCACGAGGTGCAGGACACGATCATGCGCGCGGTCGCGCAGGGCCTCCACCGAGCGGCGTGACGTTCCCGGGCTCGGAGATCTGCCGGACGGCGGATCCGGTCCGCGGCATCCGTCCGCAGCCGGGCAGATCTCCGATTCTCGATCGGATCGGCCGCTCGCGCGAACCGTAGGCTGGAACCATGCGCCTGCCCACGACTCCCGTCACGACGCTCCTGCGCGAGCTGCGAGCCGAGATCCGGCAGCACTATCGGGGCGGCCGCATCATCGTCGCGGTCGACGGCAGGGACGGCGCCGGCAAGTCGACGTTCGCCGAGACGCTCGCGCAGGTGCTCGCCGAGGACGGGTCGGCGGTCTTCCACGCCGGCATCGACGGCTTCCACCGTCCGCGCGCCGAGCGGTACGCGCGCGGTCGCACCAGCCCTGAGGGGTTCTACCGCGACTCGTACGACTATGCGACGTTCCGGCGCGTCCTGATCGACCCCTTCCGCGAGGGATACCAGACCGCCGCCACGACGGGCTTCCAGCTCGCCGCGTTCGACGTCGAGCGCGACACCCCCGTCGAGTCCCGCTGGGTGACGGCGCCCGAGGATGCCGTCCTCGTCGTCGAGGGGATCTTCCTGCACCGCCCGGAGCTTCGCGGGCTGTGGAACTGGTCGCTGTGGCTCGACGTCCCGATCGACGTCGCCTTCCTCCGGATGGCGGCCCGCGACGGGGGCGATCCGGACTTCCTGGCCGAGTCCAACGCCCGGTACCGCGTCGGCTTCGACCTCTACGAGCGCGAGGCGAAGCCGCGGGTCGCGGCATCCGCCATCGTCGACAACACCGACCCCGCGCACCCTGCCCGCGTCTTCCAGGATTTCTGCTGATGGCAGGCGTCGCACCCGCGGTGCTCCTCGTGGACAAGCCCGGCGGAATGACGAGCCACGACGTCGTCGCCCGCGCGCGCCGCGCGTTCGGAACGCGGAAGATCGGCCACGCCGGCACGCTCGACCCCATGGCGACGGGTCTGCTGGTGCTCGGCGTCGAGGGCGCGACGCGTCTGCTGACCTTCATCGTGGGCCTCGACAAGACGTACGAGGCCACGATCCGCCTCGGCGTCGCGACGGACTCGGACGACGCCGACGGGCAGGTGACGCGGCAGACGGATGCCTCGTCCCTCGCCTCCGACGCGATCGAGACCGCGCTGCAGCCCCTGCGGGGCCGGATCTCGCAGGTTCCGAGCAGCGTGTCGGCGATCAAGGTCGGCGGCAGGAGGGCGTACGACCTGGCGAGGGCGGGCGAGGAGGTCGAGCTCGCGGCCCGCGAGGTCGAGGTCACGCGCCTCGACGTCGTCGCCCAGCGCCGAGACGGGCCGACGATCGACCTCGACGTCGTCGTGGACTGCTCGAGCGGCACCTACATCCGGGCCCTCGCGCGCGACCTCGGCGCGGCCCTCGGCGTCGGCGGGCACCTCACGGCGCTGCGCCGCACACGCATCGGGCCGTTCGTCGTCGAGGACGCGGGGACCGTCGACGCGCTCGACGCGGCACGAGGCCTCGACCCCGCCGCAGCGGCCTCGGCCGTCCTCGGCCGGTTCGAGGTCACGGCCGACGAGGCGCGCGACCTCCGCCACGGCAAGCGCCTCGCCGGGGCGGCCGTGCGCCTCCCGTCGCATCCGGCGGCGGCGATCGGCCCCGACGGCGTGCTCGTGGGGATCGTCGAGAAGCGCGGCGCCGACGTCAAGAGCGCCATGAACATGCCCGCGGAGGCATCCCGATGATCCTGTGGTTCACGATCGCCCAGGTCGTGATCGCCGTCGCCGCCGGGCTGCTGGCCCTCGTGCTCGGCCTCGCGGGTCGTCGGCCCAGCGACCTGACGGTCGGATCGCTCGCGCTCGTCGAGGTGCTGCTCGTCGTCCAGATCGTCGTCGCGATCGTCGCCCCGCTGGCGGGCAACCCTCCGACGGGGTCGATCCTCGAGTTCTGGGTGTATCTCGTCTCGGCGGCGCTGCTGCCCCCGGCGGCCGTCGTGTGGGCGCTGCTCGAGCGCAGCCGATGGAGCACCGTCGTCATGGGCGTGGGCGCGCTCGCCGTCGCCGTCATGGTCTGGCGCATGCAGGTGATCTGGACGATCCAGGTCGCCTGACGACCGCCGGGGGGCGGCATCCGGCGCCGTAGGATTGTTGCGAGATGTCCTCTACACAATCCCGTCCCCGCCGGATGACCGGCATCGGCCGCGTCCTCGTCATCGTCTACGCCATCCTCGCGCTCGGCGCGACGGGGCGGTCGTTCGTGCAGATCGTCGAGCGATTCGACCACGCGCCGCTCGCCTTCACACTCTCCGCCGTGTCGGCGGTCGTCTACATCATCGCGACGCTCGCGCTCGTCTTCGCCGGCTCACGCGCGTGGTACCGGATCGCCTGGATCACGATCAGCTTCGAGCTCGTCGGCGTGCTCACGATCGGCACGCTGAGCCTCATCCGGCCCGAGCTGTTCCCCGAGGCGACCGTGTGGTCGTTCTTCGGCATCGGCTACGTCTTCATCCCGCTCGTGCTGCCCTTCCTCGGCCTCTGGTGGCTCGTCACGCACCCGCCGACCTCCACGACCTCGTCGGAGGACGCCGCCGCACGCACGGTGGCGCAATGATCGTCTTCCGCGACCCCGCGGACGTGCCCGCCGACTTCGGTCCGTCGGTCGTCGCGATCGGCAAGTTCGACGGCGTCCACGCGGGCCATCGCGTCCTGCTCGAGCGCGCGCGGGTGGATGCCGCGGCCGGCGCGAAGGTCGTCGCCGTCACGTTCGACCGCAACCCGCTCGCGCTGCTGCGCCCGGAGCTGTGCCCTGCGAGCCTCATCGGAGCGACGCAGAAGATCCAGCTGCTGGCCGAGACGGGCATCGACGCGACACTCCTGCTGCGCTTCGACGAGGCGCTCGCGAGCCTCACGCCGCGCGAGTTCGTCGAGCGCATCCTGGTCGCGGCGCTCGGCGCCCGGACGGTCCTCGTCGGCGGCGACTTCCGCTTCGGCCGCGGCGGCTCGGGCAACCCGGACGTGCTGCGCGAACTGGGCGACGAGCTCGGCTTCCGCGTCGACGTCGTCGACGACGTGCGCTCGATCGACGCCGACCGGCGCGTGTCGTCGACGTGGATCCGCGAGCTCCTCGGCGAGGGCGACGTCGCCACGGCGGGCAAGCTCCTCGGGCGCGCGCACTCGGTGTGGGGCGAGGTCGTGCACGGCCTCCGACGTGGCCGCGAGCTGGGCTTCCCGACAGCCAACCTCTCGACGGAGCTCGAGGGCTTCATCCCCGCCGACGGCGTGTACGCGGGCTGGCTCATCGACGAGGGATCGTCCGACGGGCTGCGGCCCGGCATCCGGTACCCCGCGGCCATCAGCGTCGGCACGAACCCGACCTTCGACGACGTGGAGCAGCGCCAGGTCGAGGCATACGTGCTCGACGAGACGGATCTCGACCTGTACGGGCACCGCGTCGAGGTGCAGTTCGTCGCGCGCGTGCGCGGGATGGTCGCGTTCGAGGGCGTCGACGCGCTCGTCGGCCAGATGGAGCGCGACGTCGCGCAGGTGCGTAGTCTCTTGCCATGATGACCGGCCTGCCCTTGCATCGCCGCGTCACGGCGCTGCGGCGGGCGCTCGTCGCCGTCATCGTCGTCTCGTTCGGACTCGCGGCCGTGCTCGGCATCGTCGTCCTGCTCGGCGCGGAGCTCGGCGTGCTGGCGGGAAGGGTGCTCGGCACGACGTCGGTCGTGGGCTCGTTCAGCATCGCCGTGCTGTGCTGTGCGGCGCTCCTGGGCAGGCGCGGACAGTCCGTTGGTCTCGCGGGCGTCGTCGTCTCGGTGCTGACGGCGGCCCTCGTCGTGTGGGTCATCTGGGATGAGGCCCTCCGCTCGGCCGCGTGGGATCCCGTCTTCCGCGTCATGTGGACCGGCGTCGCGGCGAGCGCGGCGTTCGCGCTCGCGTCGCTGCTGCTGCTTCTCGGGGACCGGCGGCGCGGCACCGTGCGCATCGGCCTGGCCACGACGCTCGCGCTCATCGCGATCCTCCTGGGGCTCACGATCTGGGCGATCTGGGCTCGCTCCATCGAGTGGCAGATCTTCCAGCGGGTCTACGGCATCGTGGCGATCCTCACCGCGCTGGGCGCCGTCGTCGTGCCCGTGCTGTCGCTCCTGCTGCCCGACGGGCGCCCCGGCGGCGGACTGAGCCGGGAGCTCGCCGCGCGACTTGCGGCGGAGGCCTCCCGTCGCGGCATGACGGTGGAGGAGCTCGTCGCGCCCGTCCTGGCCGACGCCACCGTCGCCGCGCCGCCCGAGCCCGTTCCGTAGATCGCGCGCGCGGCCCGTCCTACGATCGGAGCATGACCTCCACGCAACTCACGAGGCTGCAGGACAGAGCCGTCCAGCTCCTCGGAGGCGAGCCGGACGACACGACGCTGCGCCGGTACCTCCACGGGCTCTCCGGCGTCGACGCGACGGGGCTCGAGCAGCGCGCCGCCGATCTGGGCACGCGCTCGATCAAGACGACGTCGAAGGCGTGGGCGCTCGAGCGGATCGTCGGGCTCATCGACCTCACGACCCTCGAGGGCGCAGACACGCCGGGAAAGGTGCGCTCGCTCGTCGCGAAGGCGCTGAACCCGGATGCCGCGGACCCCACGTGTCCGCGCGTCGCGGCGGTCTGCGTCTACGGCGACATGGTGCCGCACGCGATCGAGGCGCTCGGCGCAGCGCACGGCGACCCCGACGAAGGCGGCGTGAGCGTCGCCGCCGTCGCGACGGCGTTCCCCAGCGGACGTGCGTCGCTCGACGTCAAGCTCGCCGACACGTCGCAGGCGGTCGCCGACGGAGCGGACGAGATCGACATGGTGATCGACCGCGGCGCCTTCCTCGCCGGTCGATACGGCCTGGTCTTCGATCAGATCGCCCGGGTCAAGCGGGCGTGCGTCCGGTCCGACGGCACGTCCGCGGCGCTGAAGGTCATCCTCGAGACGGGCGAGCTCGCGACGTACGACAACATCAAGCGCGCGTCCTGGCTCGCGATCCTCGCCGGCGCCGACTTCATCAAGACGTCGACGGGCAAGGTGCAGCCTGCGGCGACGCTGCCGACGACCCTGCTCATGCTCGAAGTCGTGCGCGACTGGCACCGCGCGACCGGCGAGAGGATCGGCGTGAAGCCCGCGGGCGGCATCCGCACGTCGAAGGACGCGATCAGGTACCTCGTGACGGTCGCCGAGATCGCGGGGGAGGAGTGGCTGCAGCCGCACCTTTTCCGCTTCGGCGCGTCGAGCCTGCTCAACGACGTGCTGCGACAGCGCACGCGACTTCAGACGGGCCACTACACGGGCGCCGACTACGTGACGATCGACTGATCCGGACCGGGAGCAATCCATGACTTTCCTCGAGTACGCGCCCGCCCCCGAGTCGCGGTCGGTCCTGACGCTGAGAGACGAGTACGGCCTGTTCATCGACGGCGACTTCCGCCCGGGCACGGGCGAGGCCTTCGCGACGATCTCGCCCGCCGACGAGTCGCACATCGCGACCGTCGCGTCGGCCTCGCCGGCGGATGTCGACGCCGCCGTGGCGGCGGCGCGGCGCGCGTACGAGAAGACGTGGTCGAAGCTGAGCGGTCGAGACCGCGGCAAGTATCTGTTCCGCATCGCACGGCTCGTCCAGGAGCGCTCTCGCGAGCTCGCGGTCGCCGAGAGCCTCGACAACGGCAAGCCCATCAAGGAGAGCCGCGACGTCGACGTGCCTCTGGTGGCCGCGTGGTTCTTCTACTACGCGGGCTGGGCCGACAAGCTCGACCACGCGGGCCTCGGGCCGAACCCACGCGCGCTCGGCGTCGCCGGCCAGGTCATCCCGTGGAACTTCCCGCTGCTCATGCTCGCGTGGAAGATCGCACCGGCGCTCGCGGCGGGCAACACGGTCGTGCTCAAGCCCGCCGAGACGACCCCGCTCACGGCCCTCCTGTTCGCCGAGATCCTGCAGCAGGCGGGCCTCCCGGCCGGCGTCGTCAACATCGTGACGGGTGCAGGGGCGACGGGCGCGGCCCTCGTGCGGCATCCGGATGTCGACAAGGTGGCGTTCACGGGCTCGACGGCGGTCGGCCGCGAGATCGCGAAGGCCGTCGCGGGCACCGGCAAGAAGGTGACGCTCGAGCTCGGCGGCAAGGCGGCCAACATCATCTTCGACGACGCCCCCATCGACCAGGCGGTCGACGGCATCGTGACGGGCATCTTCTTCAACCAGGGACAGGTGTGCTGCGCCGGCAGCCGGCTCGTCGTGCAGGAGTCGGTGCACGACGAGGTCGTCGAGCGGCTGAAGGCGCGTCTGTCGACGCTGCGGCTGGGCGATCCGCTCGACAAGAACACCGACATCGGGGCGATCAACTCGCTCGAGCAGCTGAAGCGCGTGCGCGAGCTCAGCCGCATCGGCGAGGAGGAGGGCGCGGAGCGCTGGACGGCGGACTGCGTCATCCCCGACAAGGGCTTCTGGTTCGCCCCGACGATCTTCACGAACGTGCAGTCGAGCCACCGTATCGCGCGCGACGAGATCTTCGGGCCCGTCCTGTCGGTGCTGACGTTCCGCACCCCAGAGGAGGCGATCGCGAAGGCGAACAACACGCCGTACGGGCTCTCCGCGGGCATCTGGACCGAGAAGGGCAGCCGCATCCTCGCCGTTGCCGACCGGCTGCGCGCCGGGGTCGTCTGGGCGAACACGTTCAACCGATTCGACCCGTCGAGCCCGTTCGGCGGCTACAAGGAGTCGGGCTACGGACGCGAGGGCGGCCGCCACGGCCTGCTCGCCTACCTCGAAGGAGGCGCGAAGTGAGCGGACGACTTGCGGTGCCGAAGACGTACAAGCTCTACATCGGAGGAAGGTTCCCGCGGTCCGAGTCCGGGCGCACATACGAGATCGTCTCGGCGGACGGCGAGTTCCTCGCGAACGCGGCGCTCGCGTCGCGCAAGGACGCGAGGGATGCCGTGGCCGCCGCGGAGTCCGCCCTCGAGGGATGGTCGGGTGCCACCGCGTACAACCGCGGCCAGGTGCTGTACCGCGTCGCGGAGATCCTCGAGGGGCGCCGCGCGCAGTTCGCGGACGAGATCTCGCGCCAGACCGGGGCCTCGGCATCCGTCGCGGGCGCGGAGGTCGACGAGGCGATCGACCGCTGGGTCTGGTACGCGGGGTGGTGCGACAAGTTCGGGCAGGTCGCGGGCAACGGCAACCCCGTCGCGGGGCCGTACTTCAACATCTCGGTGCCCGAGCCGACGGGGGTCGTCGGCATCGTCGCGCCCCAGGACTCGGCGCTCGTGGGCCTCGTCTCGTCGATCGCGCCCGCGCTCGTGACCGGCAACGGCGTCGTCGTCGTCGCGTCTCAGGCGTATCCCCTGTGCGCCGTCAGCCTCGCCGAGGTGCTCGCCACCTCCGACGTGCCGCCCGGCGTCGTCAACGTTCTCACGGGATCACCGGCGGAGATCGCGCCGTGGCTCGCGTCGCACCCCGACGTGCATGCGCTCGACCTCGTCGGCGCGGGTGGGATCGACTGGGTCTCGCTCCAGATCGCGGCGGCCGAGACGCTCACCCGCGTCCTCCCGCCCGAGCAGGGTCCGGATGCCGCGGCTCCGAGCATCCGCCGCATCGCGGCCTTCACCGAGGTGAAGACCGTCTGGCATCCCAAGAGCCTGCTCTGAGGCGCGCCGCGAGAACCGTCTCTACGCCCGCGGAGCGAGCGTGCACATCTGATCAGGAAGACACCGCGTCGGAGGCTCTCGTCGGCTGATCGTCCGGCACGCAGGCGGGGGCTCAGTACGACGTGTCGTCGACGGCGCCGGTCGCGCTCCGCCCCTCGGCGATCGCGCGCGCCTCGCCGAGGATCGTCGCGGTCGCGCTCGTTCCGAGCCGCGTGCAGCCGGCGTCGAGCATCGCGACGGCGCGCTCGAGGCTGCGCACGCCGCCCGACGACTTGACCTGCACGTCGGGTCCGACGCTCGCGCGCATGAGGCGCACGTCTTCGAGCGTCGCGCCGCCGCCGCCGAACCCCGTCGACGTCTTGACGAAGTCGGCGCCCGCGGCCTCGGTCGCGCGGCAGGCTCGGACGATCTCGTCGGCGTCGAGGTACGACGTCTCGAAGATGACCTTCACGACGTGTCCGTCGGCGGCCGCGACGACCGCCCGGATGTCGGCTTCGACGGCGTCGTCGAACCCCGACCGGAGCCACCCGATGTTGAGCACCATGTCGAGCTCGACGGCGCCGTCGGCCAGGGCCTGGCGGACCTCGGCGACCTTCGCGGCCGTCGAGGTCGTGCCGTGCGGGAACCCGATGACGGTCCCGACGGCGACCCCCGTCCCGGCGAGGCGCTCGGCGACGTAGGGGATGTCGGAGGGGCGCACGCACACGCTGAAGACCTTCCACTGCACGGCGACGTCGAGCTCGGCATCCACCTCGCTCCTCGTCAGCTTGGGCTTGAGGATCGCGTGGTCGATCGTCGCGGCGATCTCGGCTTCGGAGTAGGTCATGTGCCCAGCCTAGAACCGCACGGACGGAGCGTCGGGGCTGCGGCGGGCTTACGCGAGCTCGAGCGAGTTCCACTCGCCCGGGGTGCGCAGCTCGCCGTAGTGGACGGCGGCATCGCCGCGCGAGACCTCGGCCGCGCACAGGAGCAGCGACAGCGTGGGATAGCCGAGCGGGCGGTTGTCGCGGATGATCGCCTGCTCGTCGTCGGCGGGAAGCTCCGACGAGCGCGCGAGGACGTCGAGCCACGGCGTCCACCAGGTCCCGCCGTCGGGGAGCGGAGTGTCGCGGAACACGGGCAGCCAGCGCGCGATGCGCGCGGTCGCCGGGTCGTCGACGTCCTCGTGCGCGATCATGTGCGTGCCGGGCTCGAGCTGCGTCGTGCGCAGGGACGAGCCGTCCCACGTCACGACCCGCGCCGAGGATCCCTCGACCTCGACGAGGTTGAACCCGTGCGTCGGGGGGTGGCCCTGCGGGGACGACCCTCCGACGGAGGCGAGCACGATGCCGCCGCGCGAGACGAGCTCGGACTCGGGGCGCGTCGAGACGTCGGCGCGATTGAGAAGCACCGAGAGGCGGCCGTCGGAGGGGGCCGCCGCGAGCCATGCGCCGCCCGCGCGGCCGTCGCGCACGCCGATGACGCCCGGGTGGCGCTCGGGCCACGACGGTCCGAGCGGCTGCCACGTGCGCGCAGGGTCCTCATCGCGGACGGCGAGGACGCGGACCGCCTCGTCGGAGTCGACGGGGACGCGGATGATGACGGTGCACATGCTGGTCGGGCTTTCCGGGGGTCGGGCGTGGGAGTATCGGAGTCGTGTTCGTCGTGGTGGGTGTCTCGGGCGGTATCGCCGCCTACAAGTCGGTGCAGCTGGTCCGGCTGTTCGTCGTGGAGGGGCACGATGTCCACGTCGTCCCCACCGAGGACGCGCTGCGGTTCGTGGGCATCCCCACGTGGGAGGCCATCAGCCGCAACCCCGTGACGACCTCCGTGCACGACGACGTCGCGAAGGTGCGTCACGTCGCGCTCGGGCAGGCGGCCGACCTCGTCGTCGTGGCGCCGGCGACGGCGAACACTCTGGCGAAGATGGCCGCGGGACTCGCGGGCGATCTGCTGGGAACAACCCTACTTGCCACGACGGCACCGGTCGTCGTGGCCCCTGCGATGCACACCGAGATGTGGCGGCATCCGGCGACGGCGCACAACGTGGCTCTGCTGCGCGCACGCGGCGTGCACGTCGTCGGCCCCGACGACGGAGCGCTCACCGGCGGCGACAGCGGACCGGGGCGGATGTCCGAACCCGAGACGATCCACGCGGCGGCGCTCGCGATCGCCGGGCGGCGCCGGGACCTCGCGGGCCTCGACGTCGTCGTGAGCGCGGGGGGCACGCGCGAGCCGATCGATCCCGTGCGGTTCATCGGCAACCGCTCGAGCGGCAAGCAGGGCGTCGCGGTGGCGCTGGCGGCCGCCGATCGGGGAGCAGACGTCGTGCTCGTCGCGGCGCACGTCGACGACGGCGTGCTGGCCGAGGCCTGCGCGCACCCCCGCATCGCGGTGCGGCGCGCGGGGACGGCCGCGGAGCTCGCGGAGGCGGTGACGGATGCCGCCGCCGCCGCGGACGTCGTCGTGATGGCGGCGGCGGTGGCCGACTACCGCGTGTCGCACGTCGCGGAGCGCAAGCTCGCGAAGGAGTCGGCGGGCGGGCCCGGGATCACGCTCGAGCTCGTCGAGAACGCCGACATCCTCGCGGGCCTGGTGGCATCCCGCCGCGCGGGCCAGACGGTCGTCGGCTTCGCGGCCGAGACGCCGGGGGAGGACGAGACGCTGCTCGACCGCGGGCGACGCAAGGCCGCGCGCAAGGGTGTGGACCTGCTCGCCGTCAACGAGGTGGGGTGGACGTCGGGCTTCGAGGCCGACGAGAACGCCCTCGTCGTCCTGGCTCGGTCGGGCGAGGTCGTCGCCGAGCCTCGCGGCAGCAAGCGCGAGGTCGCCGACGCCCTGTGGGATGCCGTCCTCGGCATCCGTGTGCGCTGACGTCCTCGGTGCCGCGCTCATCCGGGTGGACAGGTGGTAACGAAAAGGTAACGGCGCATGTAGAGTGGTCGCCACGTCGACGATGACGTGAGGTACCACGGAGGACATGCCCGATGCCCGACGAAGCTCCGTCCGCTCGCGGGAGCGACCGGATCCAGGCGCTGCTGGTCGTGTGCGTGCTCGCCGTAGCGAGCGTCGTGATCGCACTGCTGGGCACGACGCCCGCGCGGGTGAGCGCGACCGAGCTCATGGGCGACGCGCGGACGCCGGGGGAGCGCGCCTTCATCGCGAGCCACCGAGGCGGAGGCGCGACGGCGCCAGAGAACACGCTTCCCGCGATCTCGGCGGCCCTCGCGGGCGGCTTCGACTACGTCGAGGTCGATATCGCGCTCACGGCCGACCGGCATCCCGTGCTCATGCACGATGCGACGGTCGATCGGACGACCGACGGGCACGGCGCCGTGCGCGGCCTCACGCTCGACCAGGTGCGCGCACTCGACGCGGGCGCGTGGTTCGCGCCGGCGTACGCGGGCACCCGCGTTCCGACGCTGACGGAGTTCCTCGACGTGCTCGCGGCCTCGGAGGGACGCGCGCTCGTCGAGCTCAAGGGACGCTGGGATGCCGAGGCCGTCGCACACGCCATCGCGGAGGTCGAGGCGCGAGACCTCGACAGGCGCATCCTCGTCTCGAGCTTCGACGCGCGCACGCTCGCGCTCGTCCGCGAGACCACCGAGCAGGTTCCGCGCCTCGTCATCCTGCACACTCTGCCCGACGACGTCGTCGCGGCGGTCCGCGAGGCGGGCGCGCGCGGGATCGTCGTCGACCGGCGCGCCGTCCTCGATCGCCCCGAGGTCGTCGACGAGCTGCACGACGCGGGGATGCGGGTCGTCGTGTACACCCTCAACACCGACAGGCAGTGGGGGCAGGTGACCACGCTCGGCGTCGACGGCATCGTGACGGATGATCCCGGCACGCTGTCGCGGTGGCAGGAGAGCGCGGCAGGCAACGGGTAAGGTCGGGAGAGCACCACGACCCACGGAGGCTCCCGTGTCAGACGTCACGCACCGCGCGCGCGCCCGGCGTGTCCTCGGAGCGCTGATGGCCGTCGGACTCGCGACGCTCGCGCTCAGCGCGTGCCGCCCCGAGCCTGCGGCCTCGCCCACCTCGACGCCCTCGTCCGTGTCGACGCCGACGCCGACGCTGACCCCGACCGATCCGGGGCCCACTCCCGAGCCCACCGTCCTCGGGCCCGACGACATCGCCCTTCCGACCTCGTGCGAGTCGATCTACTCCCCGGCGATGCGCGACACCCTCGAGGCTCAGCTCCCGCCGCTCAACGACCCCGGCGTGACGATGAACTCGTCGCAGATCGTCGAGGCCCTCGAGCTGCTCACGTCCGGCATCCCGACGATCCGCTGCTCGTGGGGGACCCCCAGCGAGTCGGGCCTCGCGACCAACGTCTCGCTCATCGAGCAGGACAGGGCGCAAGAGCTCATCGTGTCGCTCCAGTCCGTCGGCTTCATCTGCGACTCCGTCGACGACGGAACGATGTGCGACCTGCAGCGCAACACGATCGACCTCGACGACAACGAGGTCGCGCTCGGCGAGTCCCACTACTTCCGGGGCAACGGGTGGGTCTCGACGGCGTGGATCCAGTCATTCCCCGAGGGGTACACCGACGACATCGTGGCGACGCTCTGGCAGTGACGTCGCAGGTGCCGCTCGCGTGTTCCCGGCCTTCGGCCAGCGGATGCCGCTAGACTGACACCGCAACTCCGCCCCCGATGTCGCAGCTCGCAGAAGCGAGTGCCCGCGACCGGAGGAGGCAGGAGTCCTGCTCCGCGTCAGCGACGGCACCCCGTCACACGACACACGCCGCCCGCGGAAGCCCGTCCTCGCCGGTTCCGACCGGTCATCGCCGGACCATCCGGCACCTACGCTCAGGAGGAGCATGCCGCCCACGGCATCCACCGCTCACCGCACCGCACAGCGGCGCCGTCGCCCGTCGTCCGCCCGCCGCGACGACGAAGCGCCCATCATCCCTATCCTCGCCCGCAAGGTGCGCGAGGTCGAGGCGAAGGCGCAGCGCGGCAAGCTCGGTCCGACCAATCGCGTCAAGTTCCAGGTGATCGCGTTCCTCGTGCGCGAAGAGCGCGCACGGGTGAAGGCCGACACGACGATCGCGGATGCCGCGCGGGCCGAGCTGCTCAAGCGCCTCGACGGCGTGGCCACGATCCTCGCCAAGACGGCGGCGCGCGACACGTCCCTCATCCAGCTGCTCGAGGTCGACCAGGCCGCCTCGCCCGTCGCCAGGCGCATGCGGCGCGACTGGCTCCTCGAGTCCGGTGCAGAGCTCGCGCCCGACGAGCTCATCATCACGGACGTCGCTCCCGTCCAGACGCCCGTCGTGCCCGCCGCGCTCGCCGAGCGCCAGGTGGTCCCGCCGCAGGTCGAGGCGCGCCGCGAGTCGAACCCGTTCCTCGCGCCGGATCTGAGCCTGCGCGCCCCGATCCAGACGCCGCGCCGGCGCCTGGACGGGTGGGAGCTCATGGGCCCGCTCTACAAGGCGTTCGAGACGGGCGCAGGCGGAGGCGCGGCCACGATGGAGCTGCCGCCGGTGCCCGAGTTCGACCGGCTCTCGCCCAAGGGCCTGGAGATCATGCCGCACCAGTCTCGGTTCCTCGAGTCCGTGCGCGCCGGCCATCGCACGTTCCTGCTCGCCGACGAGCCGGGCCTGGGCAAGACCGCGGAGTCGGTGCTCGCGGCATCCGTCGCCGGCGCCTATCCGCTCCTCGCGGTCGTCCCCAACGTCGTCAAGATGAACTGGGCGCGTGAGGTCGAGCGCTGGACGCCGCAGCGCCGCGCGACCGTCATCACGGGCGACGGCGAAGACATCGACGCCTTCGCGGACGTCTTCATCGTCAACTACGAGATCCTCGACCGCCACCTGGCGTGGCTCGGGGCGCTCGGGCTCAAGGGCATGGTCGTCGACGAGGCGCACTTCATCAAGAACCTGTCGTCGCAGCGCTCGCAGAACGTCCTGGCGCTCGCCGCCCGCATCAGGGAGCAGGTGCGCGACCCGCTGCTGCTCGCGCTCACGGGCACGCCGCTCATCAACGACGTCGAGGACTTCGATGCGATCTGGCGCTTCCTGGGCTGGACGAACGGCGAGAAGCCCGGTCCGCTCCTCATGGAGCGCCTCGACGAGTCGGGCCTGACCCCCGCCGACAAGGCCTTCTACCCCGAGGCGCGCGACGCCGTCATCTCGATGGGCATCGTGCGGCGCAAGAAGAAGGATGTCGCCGCCGACCTTCCCGACAAGCTCATCGCGGATCTCCCCGTCGAGCTCGACGACGAGTTCGGCCGCTCGATCCGGCAGGCCGAGCGCGAGCTCGGCGAGCGCCTCGCGGCGCGCTACCGGCGCATCGTCGAGGCGAGGGGCGATCGCGGACTCGCGCCTGGCGAAGTGGATGCCGACATCGTCCGGCTCGTCGCGCAGAACGAGCTCGAAGAGTCCAAGGCGGCCGGGACGGGTGCCGAGAACGTCTTCACGATGGTGCGCAAGATCGGCCAGGCGAAGGCCCTGCTCGCGGCGGACTACGCCGTGCAGCTGCAGCGCTCTGTCGACAAGGTCGTCTTCTTCGCGAAGCACATCGACGTCATG
This sequence comes from Microbacterium ulmi, assembly GCF_011759705.1. Taxonomy (GTDB): domain Bacteria; phylum Actinomycetota; class Actinomycetes; order Actinomycetales; family Microbacteriaceae; genus Microbacterium; species Microbacterium ulmi. The sequence goes on from NZ_JAAOZF010000001.1 coordinate 2,578,058, forward strand.
GATCAGGCCGAGGCGCACTTCGCGGCTGCGGGCCTTCGGACCGTCTCGATCCGGGGCGACCAGACCTCTCCGGCGCGTCAGCTCGCGATCGACTCGTTCAACAACGATCCCGGGGTCGGGATCGCCGTGTGCTCGCTCACGGCGGCGGGCGTCGGTCTGAACATGCAGGCCGCGTCGAACGTCGTGCTCGCGGAGCTCTCGTGGACCGCCGCCGAGCAGACGCAGGCGATCGACCGCGTGCACCGCATCGGCCAGGACGAGCCCGTGACGGCGTGGCGCATCATCGCGGCGCACACGATCGACACGAAGATCGCGGAGCTCATCGACTCGAAGCAGGGCCTCGCGGCCAGGGCGCTCGACGGCGAAGCGGTCGACCCGCAGTCGAGCGATTCCGTGCAGCTGTCGGCGCTCATGCACGTGCTCCGGCAGGCGCTCGGCGCCGACTAGGACGCGCCGCCCATCGCGTGTGGCAGGTGGGCGGCATCCGGCGATAGTGTCTGAGAAGGCACCGTCGCCGGACCCCTGAACCGACAGCAAGGACCACACAATGAAGATCGGCATCCTGACGAGCGGCGGCGACTGCCCCGGGCTCAACGCGGTCATCCGCGGAGTCGTCCTCAAGGGGACGACGAACTACAACCTGGAGTTCGTCGGCATCCGCGACGGCTGGCGAGGTGTCGTCGACGCCGACTTCTTCCCCTTGACCAGGCACGAGGTGAAGGGCTTGTCGAAGGTCGGCGGCACCATCCTCGGCACGAGCCGCACGAACCCCTACGAGGGCCCCCGCGGCGGCGCCGAGAACATCGCCAAGACGCTCTACGGGCACCGCATCGACGGGATCATCGCGATCGGCGGAGAGGGCACCCTCGCGGCGGCCAATCGCCTCCAGAACGACGGCATCAACGTCCTCGGGGTGCCGAAGACGATCGACAACGACCTGCGCGCGACCGACTACTCGTTCGGTTTCGACACGGCCGTCAACATCGCCACGGAGGCGATGGACCGCCTGCGCACGACGGGCGACTCGCACCAGCGGTGCATGGTCGCCGAGGTCATGGGCCGGCACGTCGGCTGGATCGCTCTGCACGCCGGCATCGCGGCAGGCGCGCACGTCATCTGCATCCCCGAAGTGCCCCTGTCGATCGAGGAGATCGCGTCGCAGGTGACGAAGGCCTTCGACCGGGGCCGGGCGCCCCTCGTCGTCGTGTCCGAGGGGTTCACCGTCACGGGGATGGACGAGGCGTACAGCGACAAGGGCCTCGACGCCTTCAACCGTCCGCGCCTGGGCGGTATCGGCGAGGTCCTCGCCCCCGAGATCGAGCGCATCACGGGGATCGAGACACGCGCCACGGTGCTCGGCCACATCCAGCGCGGCGGTTCGCCTTCCGCGTTCGACCGCGTCCTGGCGACCCGGCTCGGCCTGCACGCGGCCGATGCGGTCGTCGACGGGGCGTGGGGTCAGATGGTGTCGCTGAAGGGCACCGACATCGTGCGCGTCCCCTTCGCCGAGGCGCTCGGCGAGCTCAACACGGTCCCGCAGTACCGCTACGACGAGGCCGCAGCGCTGTTCGGGTAGCGCATCGTCCGCCGCGGCGGCGTGGGAGCACTCAGGGGTGGCGCGTGTCGCATGTCGTCCCCCAGGCGCCCCATCGCTCGTAGCCGCGCATCAGCACGCGGTCGAGAGCCGCGCCTCGCGAGGATCAGGCGTCGGCGACGCCGAGGACGTCGAGGAGCCACGCGAGCTCGAACGCCCGCTCGCGCCACGCGTTGTACCGCCCGCTCACGCCGCCGTGGCCCGCGACCATCTCGCACTTGAGCAGCGCGTCGGCGCCCACCTCGCGCAGCCGAGCGACCCACTTGGCGGGTTCGACGTAGAGCACGCGCGTGTCGTTGAGCGAGGTCACGGCGAGGATCCGCGGGTAGGCGACATCCTCCCGCACGTTCTCGTAGGGCGAGTACGACTTCATGTACGCGTACACGTCGGCGTCGTGCAGGGGGTCGCCCCACTCGTCCCATTCGATGACGGTGAGGGGGAGCGAGGGGTCGAGGATCGTCGTGAGAGCGTCGACGAACGGCACGTCCGCGAGGATGCCGGCGAACAGCTCGGGCGCGAGGTTCGCGACGGCTCCCATGAGGAGCCCGCCTGCCGAGCCGCCTTCTGCGACCATGCGGTCGGCGCTCGTGTATCCGCGGTCGACGAGGTGCAGCGCGCTGTCGACGAAATCGGTGAAGGTGTTGCGCTTGCTGAGCAGCTTGCCGTCCTCGTACCACTGACGGCCGAGCTCGCCGCCGCCGCGGACGTGGGCGACGGCGAACACGACGCCGCGGTCGAGCTCCGACAGCCGAGGCACCGAGAAGCCGGGCTCGATCGAGTGCTCGTACGAGCCGTACCCGTACAGGTGCAGCGGCCGGGGCGCGGCTCCCGCGTCGCCGAACGAGCGCTTCCACACGAGCGAGATGGGCAGCTGCGTGCCGTCATGCGCCGTCGCCCACACGCGGGCCTGCGCATAGTCGTCGGGATCGTAGCCGCCGAGCACCGGCTGGCGCTTGCGCAGCAGGAGCTCCCCTGACGCGACGTCGTAGTCGTAGACCGTGCTCGGGGTCACGAACGAGCCGTAGCCCAGCCGCAGCAGCGGGGGCGCCCATTCGGGGTTGCCCGCGGTGCCCACCGAGTAGAGGGGCTCGTCGAAGCCGATCTCGCGCACGTCGTGCGTCGCGTAGTCCAGCATCCCGAGCCGTGCGAGGCCGCCGCGCCGATAGGCGACGACGCCCCAGTCGCGAAACGTCGACACGCCGAGGAGCCGCTCGCCTGCGCGGTGGGGGATCACGACGGTGCGGTCGCCCGCAGGGTCGGATGCCGCCACCCGCACGAGCTCGAAGTCGAGGGCGCCGTCGTTGTGCAGGAGGTACAGGACGTCCTCGCCGTCGACGACGGCGTGCTCCGACTCGTACTCGACGCCTTCGCGCCGCGGCCACACGACGCGAGGCTCCCTGCGCAGGTCGTCGGCGTCGATGAGCCACTCCTCGGACGTGATCGACGACCCGAGGCCGATCACGAGGTACCGGTCGCTGCGCGTGAAGCCCGCGCCCACCCAGTACCGTTCGTCGGGCTCGTGGAACAGCGTGACGTCGTCGGCGACGGGCGTGCCCAGCTCGTGCAGCCACACGGTGTCGGGACGCCACGCCTCGTCGACCGTCGGGTAGACGATGAACCGGCCGTCGGGCGAGAACGTCGCCCCGGCCCCTGTGCCGGGGATCTCGTCCGCGAGCTGCTCGCCCGACACGAGGTCGCGCACGCGCACGGTGTACCGTTCGTCGCCGGCGACGTCGACGCCGTAGAGCATCCTCGTGCCGTCGTTGGACACCTCGAAGCTGCCGAGCGAGAAGAACTCGTGGCCTTCGGCTTCGACGTTGCCGTCGAGCAGCACCTGCTCGCCGGGCACCTCGACGTCGGGGGAGAGCACGGGCGGAGTCCAGTCGTCGGCAGACGCGAGGGGCGCCCGGCACTGGATGCCGTACTGCTTGCCCTCGACGGTGCGCCCGTAGTACCACCACTGGCCGCGTCGCGTGGGCACCGAGAGGTCGGTCTCGAGCGTGCGGCCCTTGATCTCGCCGAAGATCTCGTCGCGCAGCCCCGCGAGGTGGGCCGTCCGCGCCTCCGTGTAGGCGTTCTCGGCCTCGAGATGCGCGATGACCGCGGCATCCTCCTTCGCGCGGAACCACTCGTAGGGATCCGTGACGTCGTCGCCGTGATGGGCCCTCACGACGGGGCGACGGTCGGCGACGGGAGGGAGGATTTCCGGAGGGACGGATGCCGCGGCGGCGGCGGAGCGATCGGTCACGGCTCCACGCTAGTCGCCCTCCGCGCAGGGGCCTCCGCTGCGGCCTCGATTGCGCGACAGGTGGATTACGGGATCCCCATCTGGTATGCGAGGATTTGTCGTGGCCGGGTTGCCGGAGCATGAATCCTCGGTGAACTGTTCGTTCGCAACGCCGATCTCTCGGCACCTCTCCCTCACCCCATCACGGAAAGCGAACGGTGGAAACCGCAGCCCTGATCGTCGTGCTGGTCATCGCACTGGCGCTGTTCTTCGACTTCACGAACGGGTTCCATGACACCGCCAACGCGATGGCGACGCCCATCGCGACGGGTGCCCTCAAGCCCAAGGTCGCGGTCCTGCTGGCGGCCGGGCTGAACCTCATCGGCGCGTTCCTGTCGACCGAGGTGTCGAAGACGATCTCGCACGGGATCATCCAGGAAGACCGGATCCAGCCCGTGGCGTTCCTGCCGATCATCTTCGCCGGGCTCATCGGCGCGATCACGTGGAACATGCTGACGTGGCTGCTCGGACTGCCGTCGAGCTCGTCGCACGCACTGTTCGGCGGGCTCATCGGGGCCACGATCGTGGGCGCGAGCGCCGCGGCGATCGACTTCGGCGTCGTCCTCAGCCGGGTCGTGCTGCCTGCCCTCATCGCCCCGTTCACGGCGGGAGTCATCGCCTTCGTCGTCACGAAGGTCGCCTACGCCGTGACGCGCAGATACGACGGCAGGCCGGACGGCCGCGACGGCTTCCGCTTCGGCCAGATCTTCACGTCGTCGCTCGTCGCGCTCGCCCACGGCACGAACGATGCGCAGAAGACGATGGGTGTCATCACGCTCGCGCTCATCATGGCGGGCTGGCAGAGCTCGGCGCAGGCGGACCCGCAGCTGTGGGTCGTGCTCGCCTGCGCCATCACGATCGCGCTGGGCACCTACACGGGCGGCTGGCGCATCATCCGCACGCTCGGCAAGGGTCTCACCGACGTCAAGCCCGCACAGGGGTTCTCCGCCGAGACCTCGACGGCATCGACGATCCTCGCCTCGAGCTTCTTCGGGTTCGCCCTGTCGACGACGCAGGTCGCCTCGGGATCGGTCATCGGCTCGGGTCTGGGCCGCCGTGGGTCGACGGTGCGCTGGCGCACGGTCGGCCGCATCGCGGTCGGATGGGTGCTGACTCTTCCCGCTGCGGGCGGGGTGGGGGCGCTCGCGGCCCTGCTGGTGGTGTGGCTCGGCACGTGGGGGATCCTGATCGACGCCGTCCTGGCTGTCGGCATCGTCGCGGCGATCTTCGTGCGCTCCCGCCGCAACGCGGTCTCGGCCCACAACGCGATGAGCGAGGTCGCAGACTCGGGCCTGGCCGTCAACGTCACGGAGAACCCCCCGCCGACCCGCCGCCAGAGCCGGCTCGCGCGTGAGCAGGAGCGCCGCCGCGCGGAGGCCGCGGCGCGCAGGGCCGCCGACGCGCATTCCAAGGCGCAGGCCAGGGCACGTGCCGACCAGAAGCGCGCCGACGAGGCCAAGCGCGCGGCCGAGCACGCCCGCCGCGCGGCCGACACCGGCGCTCCAGGCGATGCGAAGCGGACGGCGGCGGCGAAGGCCAAGGCCGACGCGAAGGTCCGCTCGGCCGACGCGCGCGCGGCCGAGGCGCAGCGCGACGCCGACGAGAAGGCGGTCGTCGCGGCGCGGGCCAAGCGCGCCGTCGAGGCCACCACTTCGGCCCTCTCGCTCGTCGACGTGGGCGCGCAGACGCGCAGGGCGACGGCCTCCGGCAGACCCGCCGATCCGAAGGCGACGGCCAAGCGCGCGGGGCAGACGCCCGACTCCGCCACGAAGGCGGATGCCGCGCGTGCGGCATCCGAGAAGGGGACGTCGAAGTGAACGTCGTCATCGAGTGGGATGCCTTCGTCCAGGTCTTCGTCGCCGCGATCATCGGCGCGTCGCTCGTGGTCGCCTTCTATGCGCTGGGCCTCAGGCTTCTCGTGCGCGCGGGCCGTTCGCCCGTCGTCACGCCGGCGGCGTTCACCGACGCGATCACGGTCATCTCCGACAAGGAGGCGCGGCGTGCGGCCAAGGCCTCGGCGAAGGCCGCGAAGAAGAGTCCGCTGACGGCCGGCCAGAAGCGCCTCTCGCTCACCGGCGCCTACGCCGCGTTCGGCGTGTGCACGCTCGCCGTGCTCGGCGGGCTGTACCTCATCGTCATCCACTGACGCCGCCGGAACCCCCTCGCGCCCGAGACCGCGGGCAGGCCGGCCGCGCCCGAGACCGCGGGCAGGCCGGCGAGGAGGACGGATGCCGCGGCTCTAGGCTGAGCGCATGGATGCCGCATCCTCGTCACCTGTGCAGTTCGGCCGGCACGCCCCCGCCCGGCGGACCATCGTCCACCTGAGCGATACGCACCTGCTCGCGGGCAATCCACCGCTCGGCGGCCGGTACGACACGGCGGCGAATCTCGCGCGGACCCTCGAAGCCGTCGAGGGTCTCGGCATCCGCCCCCATGCCATCGTCTTCACGGGCGACCTCACCGATCTCGGCGAGCCGGACGCCTATCGGGCGCTGAAGGATGCCGTGGACCCCGTCGCGGCTCGGCTCGGCGCACCCGTCGTCTGGTGCGCGGGAAACCATGACGAGCGCCCGGCGCTGCGCCGCGACCTGCTGGGCCTCGCGCCGACGGAGGAGCCCGTGACGGGCGTCTGGGACCTCGGCGGACTGCGGCTGATCGCGCTGGACTCGAGCGTGCCCGGCTGGCACCACGGAGACCTCGACGAAGGGCAGCTCGCCTGGCTGCGCGACCTGCTCTCGGCGCCCGCGCCGCTCGGGACGCTCCTGGCTCTGCATCATCCGCCGCTGCCGAGCCACATCCCGCTGTTCGACATCCTCGAGCTGCGCGACCAGGGGCGGCTGGCCGATGCCATCGCAGGCACCGACGTGCGAGGCGTCCTGGCGGGTCATCTGCACTACTCGACCAGCGGCACGTTCGCCGGCGTCCCCGTCAACGTCGCGGCGGCCACGTGCTACACGATGAACCTCGCGCGGCCGGCCGCCGCGGTCAACGGCATGGACGCGGGTCAGTCCTTCCACCTCGTGCACGTGTACGACGACACGATCACGCACTCGGTCGTCCCCGTCGTCGAGGTCGACACGGGCGGCTTCTTCACGCAGGAGTGGGTCGACCGGATGGCGAGGCTGACCCCCGAGGAGCGGCTGCTGTCGTTCTCGCGCAAGCGCTGACACCTCGGTCGCGCCATGGCGGCGAGGGCCGACGAGCGCGATGTACGCCGTGTACATGGGCCGTGCGGGGCGGCGTGACTAGGCTCGAGACATCCCTTTCACACCGCCGTGAACGACCCACGAGGACTGCACACCATGGCTGAGGACGCGACGACGCGCACCCGGATCGAGACCGACTCCCTGGGATCCATGGAGATCCCCGCCGACGCGTACTGGGGGATCCACACCGCGAGAGCGCTGGAGAACTTCCCGGTCTCGCGCCGCCCGATCTCCGTCTACGCAGACCTCGTGCGTGCCCTCGCGATGGTCAAGCAGGCCTCCGCGCGCGCGAACAGGGAGATCGGCGTCCTGAGCGCGCACAAGGCGGATCTCATCGACCGCGCCGCGCAGCTGGTCATCGACGGGCGCTTCCACGACCAGTTCGTCGTGGGCGTCATCCAGGGCGGGGCCGGGACCTCGACCAACATGAACGCGAACGAGGTCATCACCAACATCGCGCTCGAGCTCGCCGGCCGGGACAAGGGCGACTACGCGTTCCTGTCGCCGATCGACGACACGAACCGCAGCCAGTCGACGAACGACGTCTACCCGACGGCGGTCAAGATCGGGCTCGGACTCGACCTGCGCACGCTCCTCGAAGAGCTCGACCTGCTCCGGCACTCGTTCCTCACGAAGGCGGTGGAGTTCCACGACGTCCTCAAGATCGGGCGGACGCAGCTGCAGGATGCCGTCCCCATGACGCTCGGGCAGGAGTTCCACGGCTTCGCCACGACGCTCGGCTACGACCATCAGCGCCTGAGCGAGAACGCCGCGCTGCTGTACGAGATCAACATGGGGGCCACGGCGATCGGCACGGGCATCACGACGCACGCCGCCTACGCGTCGGCCGTGCTGCGGCACCTGCGTGAGATCTCGGGGCTGGACCTGGCGACCGCGGAGGACCTGGTCGAGTCCACGAGCGACACGGGATCGTTCATGTCGTTCTCCTCGTCGCTCAAGCGCAACGCGATCAAGCTCTCGAAGATCTGCAACGACCTGCGCCTGCTGTCGTCCGGTCCGCAGGCGGGGCTCGGCGAGATCAACCTGCCAGCGCGCCAGGCGGGCTCGAGCATCATGCCCGGAAAGGTCAACCCCGTCATCCCCGAGGTCGTCAACCAGGTCGCGTTCGCCGTCGCCGGCGCCGACCTCACCGTGACGATGGCCGTCGAGGGCGGCCAGCTGCAGCTCAACGCGTTCGAGCCCGTGATCGCACACTCGATCTTCCAGTCGATCACCTGGATGCGCCGTGCGATGCGGACGCTGCGCGTCAACTGCGTCGACGGCATCACGGCGAACCGCGAGCGGCTCGGCGCGATGGTCGGATCGAGCGTCGGCGTCATCACGGCGCTCACGCCCTTCATCGGCTACGCGGCGGCCGCGGCCCTCGCCAAGACCGCGCTGCTGACGGGCCACAGCGTCGCGGACCTCGTGGTCGACGCGGGGCTCATGTCGCGCGACGAGGTCGCGAAGCAGCTCTCGCCGGCTCGCCTGTCAGGGCTCGAGGCGGTGACCGCCGCGATCCCCGTCGTCCGACCGGCGGAGAACGTCGTCCCGGGCAAGTGAGGCGTCTGCCGATCGCACGGCGTTTGCCTCGCATGTCCGGGTGCGGGTAGCGTTCGAGCACAGGCCGACGAGAGGACTTCCCGTGACCGATCCGCAGAACCCCGACGCGCAGCAGCCGCCCGCGTACACGCCGCCCCCCGCCGAGGTGCCGCCCGCGTACGACCCGGCTGCGCAGCCCCCCGCCTACGGCGGTCAGCCCCCCGCGTACGGGGCGCAGCCTCCCGCCTACGGCGCCCAGGCCCCCGGCTACGGCTACGGTGCCCAGCAGCCGTATGCCGCCGCACCGCCCGCGCCGTACGGCGCGCCCGTGCAGCCCACCGTGCCCGGCCGGACGATGGGCATCGTCGCGTTCATCCTGTCGTTCTTCGCGCAGCTCATCGCGCTGATCCTCGGCATCATCGCCCTCGTGCAGAGCCGCAAGGCGGGCGCCAAGAACGGCTTCGCGCTCGCGGCGATCATCATCAGCTCCGTGCTCATGGTGGTCGGCATCATCATCGGCATCGTGCTCCTGAGCTACTTCGGCAACCTCGCCAACGAGGTCGTCGTGAACTGCGGTCCCGGCGGATCGGGGTTCGTGGAGATCTGGGGTCAGCTGGTGCCGTGCGATCAGATCGAGAGCCCGCGCCGGTAGCCCTCCACGGCGGCGGCCGCGCTCCTGCGCGCCGCCGCCGTTCACATGCGCGCGGGCACATGCTCGGCCGACGCGCTGCTCAGCCGACCCCGGTGCACGGTCGACTCGTGCTCAGCCGACCCGTGCTCACCCGACCCCGTGCACGGTCGGCTCCGCGGCTCAGCCGATGATGCGACAGTGCGTCGTGAGCGCGCCGATCCCGTCGATCCCGACGGTCACGGTCGAACGGTCGCGCAGGAAGATCTGCGGGTCGCGCGAATAGCCCGCGCCTCCGGGGCTCCCCGTCGAGATGAGGGTGCCCGGGAGCAGCGTCGCCGACCGCGACACCTGCGAGATGAGGGTCGCGACCGACCGCACCATCTGCGCCGTCGACGCGTCCTGCAGCAGGTGCCCGTCCAGGATCGTCCAGATGTGCAGCTGCTGAGGGTCGGGGATCTCGTCCGCCGTCACGACGAAGGGACCCGTCGGGGTGAAGCCGTCGAACGACTTGCACCGCGACCACTGGGCCTCCGAGTACTGGATGTCGCGCGCCGTGATGTCGTTGACGACCGTATAGCCCCACACGTGCCTCAGCGCGTCCTCCACGGCGACGTCCTTCGCGGGCGTTCCGATGATGACGCCCAGCTCGGCCTCGTAGTCGATCGCCTCGCTCAGCGAGCGCCGCCACGTCGTCGTCCCCTCGTGGCCGGTCAGGGAGTTCGGCCACAGCCCGAACACGGTCGGCGTGGAGTCGGTCTTGAGGCCGAGCTCGCTCGAGTGCGCCGCGTAGTTGAGCCCGATCGCGAGAATGGCGGGCGGTGTCAGGACGACGGACGCGAACCGCACCTCCGGGAGCGGATGCCGCGGCCCCCCGCCCCGCGGTGCCGCCCGCACGCGGGCGAGCAGATCGTCGCCCCCTGCGATGAGCTCCTCCAGGAACCGCGGCGCTCCCGGGAAGAGCGACTCGACGAGGATGGCCTCCTCGTTCTCGACCACTGCCAGCCTGGGCTCGTCCGCCCCGGGCGGGATCACGTGGGCGAAGCGCATCTGTCCAGGCTAGTCGTCCGTCTCGCGTCGGGGCGCGGCGATGTGCGCGGCCCCTAGGCTGTCGTCATGTCGACCGGACCCTGGCCGCCCGCAGACCCGCAGCCGGGGTTCTCGTCGCCTCTCGCGCAGTCGCCGCTGACACCGCCGGAACCGGTCGCGCCCGCGCCCGTCTCTCCTGCTGCTCTGCCGGCGCTCTCGCGGAAGGGACGATCCGCGCCGATCTGGATCTTCGGCGTGCTCGTGTTCGCGCTGATCGCCCTCGTCGGCTACTTCCTGAACGCACTCGGGCCGTCGGCATCCGTCGTCGGCGCTCTTCTCGCGCTCGTCCCTCTCGCCGGGGTCCTGCTCGCCGTGCGGATCGTCGACAGGTGGGAGCCCGAGCCGCGCGGCCTGCTCGTCCTCGCCGCGGCGTGGGGCGCGATCGCCGCGATCGGGATCGCGCTCGGCGTCGACCTGCTCGTGACGATCGCGACGGGCGGCGACGCGTCGACCCGCGAGGTGTTCTCGTCGGTCGTGCAGGCGCCCCTCGTCGAGGAGTTCGCGAAGGGGCTCGGGGTCTTCCTGATCTTCGCGTCGGCGCGGCGCGCGTTCGACGGGCCGGTCGACGGCATCGTCTACGGCGCGCTCGTGGGGGCGGGGTTCGCCTTCACCGAGAACATCCAGTACTTCGCGATCAGCCTCATCGAGGGCGGCGTCGCCGACGTCTCGCAGACGTTCTTCCTGCGCGGCATCCTCTCGCCCTTCGCGCACGTCATGTTCACCTCGATCACGGGCTTCGCCGTCGGGCTGGCGGCGCGCCGCGGCGCGACGACGCGGCAGGCGGTGGGGCCGTGGGTCGTCGGGATGCTCGGCGCCGCGGCGCTGCACGCGTTCTGGAACGGCTCCGCCGTCTTCACGGACTTCTTCCGGCTCTACGTGACGGCGCAGGTGCCGCTGTTCCTGCTCTTCGTCTTCGGGATCGTCGCGCTGCGGCGCGAGGAGTCGCGCCTCACGCGGGCTCGGCTGGCCGAGTACGCCGACGCGGGGTGGTTCACGCCGCAGGAGGTCGACATGCTCGCGACGGGCGCGGGGCGCAGGGCCGCCCTCGCGTGGGCACGGACGCTCCGGGGCGACAGGACGGCCGTGATGAAGAGGTTCATCGCGGACGCGACGGCCCTCGCGATGGCGAGGCAGCGGGCGCTCACGGGCAGGGATGCCGCAACCGCGCAGGACGAGCGGACCCTGCTCGAGCGCACGAGCGCCGCGCGCGCGGCGCTGTTCGCGCCATAGGCACGGGTGCCCACATCAGAACTCAGCGCTCGGTGCCGCGGCGATGCCTGCGTGTCAACCGAGCGCTGAGCTGATCTGCCTCCAGCGTGCCAAAGCCGCGCAGAGCCCGTCAAGACCTCTTCTTCGACGGCGGATGCCGCCACGCGCGCGTGACGGCGGTCATGTCGCGGCTGAAGCCTGCGCCCACCATCATGCCGATCGCGATCGCGACGAGCGATACGAAGGTCTGCACGACCGTGTCGAGCGCCCCCGCAGCCCCGGCGGCGACCTCCGTGATCCCGATGAACCCGAGCGCTCCGGGGACGAGCAGCCAGTACGCGCACGTCAGCATGACGGCGCTCGGAGGAGCCGTGCGGATGCGTCGCACGAGATGGACCGCGGGGACGACGGCGGCCGCTCCGACGAAGCCCGACAGCTCCGCGCCCAGCAGGGCGTTGCCGGCGAGCTGAGCCGCGTAGGCGACGACGAGGGCGGACAGGATCCAGGGGATCGCCCCGCGCGGTGCGACCGAGAACAGCGCGAACCCGGCGCTCGTGAGGACGATGCCGACCCACGGCGCCCACCAGCCGAGGGTGTCCGGCGTGGCGGCCGGGACATGGATGCCCACGACCGTGATCGCCCCGAAGACCCCGAAGGCGAGCAGGCCCAGCTGCGCGACGCCGTAGACCATGCGGCTGGCGCCGGCGATGACCTGGCTGCTCGTGAGCTCGACGGCTGCGACCGTCAGGGTGAGCCCCGGAAGGAAGCTCACGAGCGCAGGGGCGACGAGCCGCAGAGGATCGTCGTCGACGAACGGCACGACCAGCCACGCCGTGAGCGAGGTCACGGCGAACGCCGTGAAGACGGGCAGCAGCAGCGACAGCGTCGCGACCCTCGCCCCGAACACGACGATCGCGCCGACGATCGCGCCCAGCACGACGTAGACGGGCAGCGCCGTCGCCGTGGGGTTGAGCACCATCCCGAACCCGAGCGTCAGGATCGTGTGCCCGAGGATCGTGACCGCCACGGGGAACCGCGGGGGAGCGGCGCGGATGCGTGCGGCCTCCGCCACGACGTCGCGCGGCGGCATCCGCGTGTCGACGGCTCTCCCGATGAGGCGCTCGATGCCGCCCGCCTGGTCCAGTCGCAGGCTCGTCCCCTCGGCGGGGAAGATCGCGGTGTGGGCGGGCGTCGTCGAGGGGTCCTCGACGAGGACGAGCGTCGGGAGGACGAACGTGCGCAGATCGGGCCTGTCGTAGGCGCGCGAGAGCTGGTGCAGCGTGTCCTCGACGTCGTTCGTCGCCTGCGTCGATGCGAGCATCGACGTGCCCACCGCGCCCAGCATCTCCGGAACCCCGGCCGTGTCGGGATCGGGTCGGGGCGCAGGCTCCGACCGGCGGCGCAGGGCGCCGACGGCGGCGCGCACACGATCGAGGAGACCCGTCATGCGCCCCATCCCACCATCTGCGGACGACTCGCGACAGTGCCGCTCGCGTTGACCCGATCGACCGCCTCGGGTTGGATGGAGTCATGACTGACGACCGCACCAAGCCCGACATCGACGCTCCCGAGGGTCCTGCACCCTCCGAGCTCGTCATCCGCGACCTCATCGTGGGCGACGGCGCCGAGGCGAAGCCCGGAGACACCGTGACCGTTCACTACGCGGGTGTCGAGTACGAATCCGGCGAGGAGTTCGACTCCTCGTGGAACCGGGGCGAGAGCATCCAGTTCCCCCTGCGCGGCCTCATCCAGGGATGGCAGGACGGCATCCCGGGCATGAAGGTCGGGGGTCGTCGCGAGCTCGTGATCCCTCCGCACCTCGCCTACGGACCCGCGGGAGGACACTTCCTCGGGGGCAAGACGCTCATCTTCGTGATCGACCTCATCGCGGTCGGCTGACCGCGATGCCTTGGCTCGGGGTCGTCTGTACCGTCGGGCTCGGGTGTCCTCTGGTTCCGCGCGGTCGTCACGACCGCGCGGCTTCGTGATCGACCTCATCGCGGTCGGCTGACCGCGGCTTCGTGATCGACCTCATCGCGGTCGGCTGACCGCTCCCCGCACGACGACGGATGCCGCGGCCCTCGGGTCGCGGCATCCGTCTTCTCTCGACCGATCTCACAGGACGTGAAGAAATCCAGGGGAACCGGGAATACATGCGTGTGAATGCAACTTGTCCCGTGTCAGACTCGCCGCGCTGTGCGGCGCCATCCCACCAAGGAGAGACATGACCGACACGACGATCGACGTTCCCGGCTACCGTGCGGGCACCTGGGTGCTCGACCCCTCGCACAGCGAGGTCGGCTTCAGCGTGCGCCACATGATGATCTCGAAGGTGCGCGGCGCCTTCGGCATCAAGAGCGCCACCCTCATCGCGCCCGAGAACCCGCTCGAGGCGAAGGTCGAGGCGTTCGTCGACGCGTCCTCCCTCTCGACGAAGGACGACGGCCGCGACGCCCACCTGCGCTCCGCCGACTTCTTCGACGTCGAGAACCACCCCTCGATCGAGTTCGTCTCGACCGGCGTGCGCATCGAGGACGGCGACTTCCTCGTCGACGGCGACCTGACGATCCGCGGCATCACGAAGCCCGTCACGTTCGAGTTCGACTTCGGCGGCTTCGGAGCCGACCCGTGGGGCAGCTACAAGGCCGGCGCGACCGCCAAGACGGTCATCAACCGCGAGGACTTCGGTCTCACGTGGAACGCCGCCCTCGAGACGGGCGGCGTGCTCGTCGGCAAGGACGTCACGATCACGCTCGACCTGCAGGGCGCGCTCCAGCAGGACTGACGCGACGAGAGGGGCGGATGCCGCAGCCCGCGCGAGAGCGCAGGGCTCGGCATCCGCCCCTTCGTCGTCCTAGGGCTCGGGATGCAGCGCGTCGTACGCGCGGAAGCGCGGACTCAGCCGCACGAGGAACGCGACGAGGCCGACGATGACGAAGCCGCCCAGCAGCGGGGGGAACCACAGCGCCGTGAAGGTCGCGAGCGTCCCGGCGTAGAACGCGCCGACGCGGGGACCGCCCGCGACGACGACGATGAACAGTCCCTGCAGGCGGCCGCGGACCGAATCGGGCACGGCTGCGAGCACCATCGTGTTGCGGAAGATCGAGCTGACGTTGTCGGCCGCGCCCGCCAGAGCGAGCGCGATCATCGCGAGGACGAGAACGACGACGTTGGCGTGGTCGACGTCGACGACATCCGGTGCGAACCATCCCAGCGCGCCGGCGCCGAGCGCGACGCCGAACAGGGCGATCGCCCCGCCGTACACGAGGATGGCGCGCTCGATGCCGAGCCCCTGACGCCGGACGCGCCCGACAGGCCCCGAGAAGACGCTCGAGACGAAGGCGCCCGCCGCGATGGAGGCCGTGAGCAGGCCCGTCGTGATGGGGCCGCCGCCGAGGAGGACCGCGCCGATCGCCGGGAACAGCGCGATGGGCTGGCCGAACGTCATGGCGACGATGTCGAGCAGGAACTGCAGGCGGATGTTCGACCCGCGCGTGAGGAACCGCCACCCGTCCCGGAGCGACTCGAGCCCGGGCCGGACGATCTCGCCCTCCGGATGGATCGCCGGCAGCGTCCACAGGCCGAGGAAGAGCGACGTCATGAGCACGACGTCGATCGAGTACGTCCACGCGTACCCCGCGAAGGCCACCAGCACGCCCGCGAGCGCGGGGCCGGCCATGACCATGATCCCGACCGTGATGCCGTTGAGCGCAGATGCCGCCGGAAGGAGCTCTCGAGGCACGAGCCGGGGAACGATCGACTGGCGCGCCGCCATGACGATGGAGTTCGCGGACGAGTTGACGACGCTCAGGACGTACAGCCACCACACCGTCTCGAACTGCCCCCACGCGAGCACGGCGAGCAGCAGAGTGGACGCGAAGGTGACCGATGCCGCGATGAGGGCGACGCGGCGCCGATCGAAGGCATCAGCGAGCATTCCGCCGTAGAGTCCCGCAAGGATCATGGGGACCAGCCCCGCGACGGCGATCATCGCGACGGCGAACGTGGATCCCGTCAGCTCGTACATGTGCAGCATGACGGCCACGATCGTCAGCTGGCCGCCGAGTCCCGCGAGGGTCGATCCGATCCACATGCGCGCGAAGGCGGGGCTCGCGGCGAACGGACGCAGGTCGATGAAGTGGTCGCGGCGCAGTCGCGGCATCCGTGTCGGCGCTCTGCGCGCCGTCACTCGTCGACCTCGACGCGCTTGATGCGGGACGCGTGGCCGCGGACGATCTCGACGCGGCTCGGCGCGACGCCGAAGTGCGCGGCGAGGGCCTTCACGAGCCCCTCGTTGGCGGCGCCGTCGACGGCGCGCTCGCGAACGTGCACCGTCAGGCCGTCGGCGGATGCCTCCACGAGCGGGCCCTTGCGGCTTCCAGGTCTGACGCGAACGGTGTACTGCACCCGTCGAGGCTACCGGGCACCCGGATGACTCATGCCTCGGCGGCGACGCGCCGGCGAGGCCGGGGCGCCCGCCTCATGGGGGATTCGCGGGGGCGTCGCTCCCGCTGGTAGACTCTTCAGGTTGCCGTTCGATCGGCCGCGGATAAAGAGAGCCCACGCATCAGGCGTCGGGCGCCGCGCAACGAAGAGAGAGGGGATCACCTATGGCACTGGATGCAGAGGTCAAGAAGGCGATCATCGAAGAGTACGCGACGCACCCCGGTGACACCGGATCCCCCGAGGTGCAGGTCGCGATGCTGACGCAGCGCATCAAGGACCTGACCGAGCACCTCAAGGAGCACAAGCACGACCACCATTCGCGTCGTGGGCTGTTCCTGCTCGTCGGTCAGCGCCGTCGTCTGCTCGGCTACCTCCAGGACATCGACATCGAGCGCTACCGCTCGCTGATCGAGCGTCTCGGACTCCGCCGCTAAGCGACTCAGCGTTCAATCGCACCAAACTTCTTGAAGGCCGCCCCGGGTGTGGGGCGGCCTTCGTGGTTCCCGCGCCGAGGAGCCGGCGGCGCAGACGCCACGTTCCGTCCGCGCCGCGGTGAGCCGATGCATCGACACGCCGCCGGGGGCGCCGACGCGTCGTCGCGCGTGCGGCGCGCCGGCGCCTCCGGGCGGGTCAGGATGCCGCAGCCCGCGCGGCGACGAGGTCGGCGTGCCAGATCCCGGCGACATCGGGGTGCGCCCTCAGTCGCGACTTGAGCGCGTTCTCGCCGTACAGGGCGTGGATCGGGTTCGACGGATCCTGAGTGACCCCGCGGGCCTGGGCCGCGAGCTGCGCGGGCAGCTCGATGATCGGCAGGCGCGCATCGAGCGCGGGATTGAAGAAGAACGGCACCGAGATGCGATCGCCGGGGTACCGCGGCGAGACGACCCGGTGCTTCGTCGCGATGAGGTACCCCTGCGTCGCGTACTCGAGGAGCTCGCCGATGTTGACGACGAACGCCCCGGGCACGGGAGGAGCGTCGACCCACTCGCCGTTCCGCTCGACCTGCAGTCCGCCCTTGCCGGGCTCGACCCACAGGAGTGTCAGGACGCCGGAGTCCTTGTGTGCACCGACGCCCTGCTGCGGCTCCGGCTCTCGCGAGCCGGGGTAGCGCACGATCTTGATGAGCGTCGACGGCTCGCCGAAGTGCTGGTCGAAGTACGACTCGTCTGCGCCGAGAGCGAGCGCCCACGCCCGGAGGAGCTTGCGGGCGACGCCCGACAGATGGTCGTGCCACTCCGCGACGACCTCCCGCAGCTCGGGCTGCGCCTCGGGCCACAGGTTGGGGCCGATGAGCGCCGCGTAGTCGGGTGCGTCCGGGTCTGTCACGGCCTCGCGCTCGGGGCCGATGTCGATCTGCTCGCGCCAGTCGACCTTCCCCTGCGTGCGCTCGCCGCCGACGCGCGTGTAGCCGCGGAAATGCGGACTCTTGACGTTCTCGATCGAGAGCTTGTCGTCCTCGGGGAGGGCGAAGAAGTCCCGCGCGGCGCGGTGCAGCCGCGCTTCGAGCTCGGGGGTGACGCCGGTGCCCGTGAGGTAGAAGAAGCCCACGTCGTGCGTCGCGGCGCGCAGGTCGTCGCGGAACCGCGCGGCGGTTTCGGGGCCCTCATCGAGCTGAGACAGGTCGAGGATCGGCAGGTTCAGGTCGGTCATGACCCGAGAGTAGGCACGGTCGCGGCATCCCGAGCCGTATGTTGCCGAGGATTACTCGCGCAGACGGCGGCGACGCACGGGATGCCGCGCCGTGGCCGGCGGTGAGCGCGACCCCGGGGAGTCATGGCCGCACCGCGGCTGCATCGCGGCGGTTGGCGCGCTCCTCGTCCTGCTGGTCATGCGCGCCGTCCGCGCGGTGCGGGGCATCCGCGCCGGCGCCTCGGTTTGATCGCGTTCGATCCCTGGAGTAAGGTCCTGCTTAGTGAGGTTCGCCTAACCTGAGTTCACTGCGGTAGAACTCGGTTCAGCCTGCAACGCGGCAGGACGTCGCCTCCGCCGCATCCCTCCAGCAGATCGAGTCCACCCGTGTTCCTTCCCTCGCTTCTCATCGGCCTGCGAGAAGGCCTGGAAGCCGCGCTGGTCGTCGGCATCCTGGTCGCCTACATCTCGCGCCTGGGTCGCCGCGACGTGCTTCCGCGTCTGTGGGTCGGGGTGGGGCTCGCCGTCGCGCTGTCGCTCGCGATCGGCGCCGTGCTCACCTTCGGCGCCTACATGCTGACCTTCCAGGCGGTCGAGATCATCGGCGGCACGATGTCGCTTCTGGCCGTGGGGCTGGTCACGTGGATGATCTTCTGGATGCAGCGCGCCGCCCGCACGCTCAAGAAGACGCTCGAGGGCGACATCGACCGCGCGCTGGCCGCGGGGTCGCTGTGGGGCGTCGTCATCATCGGCTTCGTCTCGGTCGCCCGCGAAGGCATCGAGACGACGCTCATCCTGTGGGCGATGGTGCAGGACTTCGCCGAGGCGCCCATCGCGCTGCTCGGCGCCCTCGTGGGCCTGCTCATCGCGGTCGTACTCGGCTGGGGGATCGCCAAGGGGATGCTGCGCCTCGACCTGCGCATCTTCTTCACCTGGACCGGCGCCTTCCTCATCATCGTCGCCGCCGGGGTCCTCGCGTACGGCATCCACGACCTGCAGGAGGCGGCCGTCCTTCCCGGCCCGTTCAGCCCCGCGGCGCCGATCGACCCCGTGACGGGCGCCGTCGCGGTCGGGTGGGGCGCATTCCCGTTCGGCTGGGCGTTCGACGTGAGCACGAGCTTCCCGCCGGGAAGCATCGTCGCGACCCTGCTTCAGGCGACGGTCGGCTTCACCCCGGCCATGACCTGGCTCCAGGTCGTCGCGTGGGCCCTCTACGTCGTCGTCGTGGGCGCCGTCTTCCTGTCACGATCGCGTCGCCGCCCGACGCGCACCAGCTCGTCCACGAGTCCTTCCACCGAGACTCCCGTCACTGCACAGCAAGGAGCAGCATGAACACGACCCGCGCACTGGGCGCACTCGCCGCCGTCGGCGTGACCGCCCTGGCCCTCGCCGGCTGCGTCGCCAAGAGCGACGTCGCGGCATCCGACACCCTCACCGTCGACTCGAGCGACGCGGGCTGCGAGGTCTCGGCGGCCGCTGCGACCAGCGGAACGCTCGCCTTCGACGTCACGAACTCGGGCTCGCAGGTCACGGAGTTCTACCTGCTCGCGGAGGACGGACTGCGGATCATCGGCGAGGTCGAGAACATCGCCCCCGGCGCCTCGCGCTCGCTGACGCTCGTCGCCCAGCCGGGCGAGTACTTCACGCTGTGCAAGCCCGGCATGATCGGCGAGGGCGTCGGCCGGGCGGGCTTCTCCGTGTCGGGCGACAAGATCGCGGCGACCGGCGACGACGCCGGGCAGAAGCAGCAGGCCGTCGACCTGTATGCCGCATTCGTGAAGGACCAGGTCGAGCAGCTCGCTCCCGCCGTCGAGACGTTCGTCGCCGCGTACGAGTCCGGCGACGACGCCGCCGCGAAGGAGCAGTTCCCGCAGGTGCGCGCGTTCTACGAGCGCATCGAGCCCGTCGCCGAGTCGCTCGGCGACCTCGACCCGCGCATCGACTTCCGCGAGGTCGACGCCGTCGCGGACGGCATCGACTGGACGGGCTTCCACCGCATCGAGAAGGACCTCTGGGTTCCCGCGGAGGACGCGCTCAACGCGGACGACGAGACGCCCGCGTGGCAGGACTGGGCCCCTTCCACGCCCGAGGAGCGCGCCGCCTTCGGCGACCAGCTCATCGCCGACGTGCAGGAGCTGAACGACTACGTCCACTCGGACGATTTCCAGACCGCGCTCGACGAGCAGGGCATCGCCGGCATCTCGAACGGCGCAGTGGGCCTGCTCGACGAGGTCGCGACCGGCAAGATCTCGGGCGAGGAGGACTGGTGGTCGGGCACCGACCTGTGGGACTTCGCCGCCAATGTCGAGGGCTCGAAGATGGCGTTCTCGCTCGTGCAGGACTTCGCGACCGCGAAGGGCGACGAGGGCGAAGCCCTCGCGGATGAGATCGCTCAGGGCTACGCCGACCTCGAGACAGCCCTCGCGCAGCACGGCTCGCTCGCGGACGGGTTCGTGAACTACAGCGAGCTCACCGAGGCCGACAAGCGCGAGTTCACCGATCTCATCAACGCGCTCGCCGAGCCGCTGTCCCAGCTGACATCGACGATCCTGGAGTAATGACGCAGGATGCACCCGACCCTTCGGGGTCGGCGCCCGAGCCCCCGGCGCCCGTTTCGGCGACCGGGGGTTCCGGCGTGTCTCGGCGCGGCCTGTTCGGCATCGCGATCGGCGCGGGAGCGGCGGCGGTCGCCGTCGGGGCCGGCGCAGGCGCGACGGCGGGCGTCGCGACCGGCCGCGGGCGCGAGCGGGATGCCGCGGCATCCGCCCACGACTTCTTCGGTGCGCATCAGGCGGGCATCACGACGCCCGTGCAGGAGCACCTCCACTTCGCCTCGTTCGACATGATGGCCCGCACGGACCGGGACGACCTCGTGTCGCTCCTGCAGGACTGGTCGTACGCGGCATCCCGCATCACGAAGGGCCTCGACGTCAGCGCGACGGGCGCGGTCGGCGGGTCGCCCGAGGCCCCGCCCGACGACACGGGCGAAGCGCAGGGGCTCGCGGCGAGCAGCCTCACGATCACGATCGGGTTCGGTCCGACGCTGTTCGAGACCGCCGACGGCGTCGACCGCTACGGTCTCGCGGCGCGCCGGCCCGCGGCGCTGCAGAAGCTCCCGCCGTTCCTCGGCGACGATCTCGACCCCGACTACAACGGCGGCGACTTGTGCATCCAGGCGTGCGCCGACGACCCCCAGGTCGCCGTCCACGCGATCCGCAACCTCAGCCGCATCGCGTTCGGCCGTGCGCGCCTGCGATGGTCGCAGCTCGGATTCGGTCGCACCTCCCGCACGACGACCGACCAGTCGACGCCGCGCAACCTGTTCGGGTTCAAGGACGGCACGGCGAACATCCTCTCGGACGATCAGGAAGCCCTCGACGACCACGTGTGGGTCTCGGCATCCGACGGCCCTTCCTGGCTCGCGGGCGGCTCGTACCTCGTCGCGCGCAAGATCGCGATGCTCATCGAGACGTGGGACCGTGTGCGCCTCTCCGAGCAGGACGGCATCATCGGGCGCGAGAAGGGATCCGGCGCGCCTCTGTCGGGCGGAACCGAGTTCACCGAGCCAGACTTCGAGGCGACGGATGCCGCGGGCTCGCCGCTCATCCCCGAGAAGAGCCACGTGCGCCTCGCGCACCCCGGGTTCAACGACGGCACGCGCATCCTCCGCCGCGGCTACAACTACGTCGACGGCAACAACGACCTCGGCCGTCTCGACGCGGGCCTGTTCTTCCTCTCGTTCCAGCGCGACCCCGAGCACTTCGTCCGGCTGCAGCGGGCCCTTTCGACCGACACGATGAACGAGTACATCCGCCACGTCGGATCCGGCATCTGGGCCGTGCCGCCTGGCGCCGTCCCCGGGTCGTACGTCGGGGCCGGGCTGTTCGCCTGACCCGAGGTCGCGTCAGCCGTTCTGCCTCGGATCGGGATGCCGCACCCGCGGAGCCTCGGCGGCGCGGGCGCGCTGCGATCCCGTCGGGTCTGTGCGGCGCCCCTCGCGACCCGCGAGCGTGGGGTCGGCGAACAGCCACGCGGGGCGAGGCTCGACGAGCGGGCGGAACACGCGCCGGACGGGCCTGGTCGCGAGGCCGAGCGCGATGAGCACGGATGCGACGACGACGATGGGCAGCCACAGCCACGTGGGCTCGAGGTTGCGGAGGATCCCGGTCTCCCGGAACGGATACAGCACGAACGAGTGCAGCAGATAGACGTACATCGTGAACTGACCGAAGTGGGTCCACCAGTGCGTCGTGCGCGGAAGGAGTGCGAACAGGGCCGCCGACAGGATCAGCGCGACCGCCATGATGGCGAGGCGCACGGCGCCCGCCCACCACTGCGTGCCGCCGATCGCGGAGTAGTTCTCGTCGTAGAAGAGCCACTCCCGCAGGTTCATGTCGCGCCATCCGTCGACGAAGAACCACGCGGCCCAGCCCGCGACGGCGAACGCGGCCAGCGCCCCGCCGACGGACCACCACGTGCGCCGGAGCAGCTGGAGGCGGGCGACGATGTCGTGCTCGCGCAGCCACCAGCCGAGCGTGAAGAACGGGAGGAGGCCGAGCGTCCGTGAGAGGGAGAGCGTCGAGTCGATGTTGGGCAGGTACCCGGCGCCGATCGAGATGACGACGGTCCACACGAGCGGCCAGCGCAGCAGCGCGAGGTAGGGCAGCACGAGCCGGAAGATCCCGAGCGCGAGCAGGAACCACAGCGTCCACGAGGGCTCGGTGATGTTGGGGTTCGCGCGTCCCTCGACGAGCCACTTCGTGAGCGTCCAGAGCGCCTCGAAGATGAGATACGGCACGAGGATGTCGGTGACGACCCGCGCCATCTGGCGCCTCGACGGCGCCTCCGACTTCGAGAAGTACCCCGAGATGATCGCGAACGCCGGCATGTGGAACGCGTAGACCAGGAGGTAGAGCCCGAGGGCGATGTCGGAGTCGTAGGTGAGCCGCTGCGTCGCGTGCCCGAGGACGACGAGCACGATGCAGGCGAAGCGTGCGTTGTCCCAGAACGGCACGCGCCGCTTCGCGCGGGGCAGACTCGTGCTCCCCGTCGCAGGTGCGCCCGGGGATCGGGATGCCGCGTCCGCGGCGGGGCCTGGGTCGTCGATCATCATGTCGGCGCTCTCGACCCTATCCCGCCCCGCCGCGAGCGGCGAGGCGTGCCACGCGTGGACGCCGGGTCCGCTCGAGCGGCCGGCACGTCGACGGCGCCCCGCGCGCGATCCGGATCGCGCGATCGCCGCGCGGTAGTGTCGACCGCGCGATGACCATGGCAGACGACGCACTCGAACTCGACCTGGCGATTCCCGACATCGACTGGCGGGTGTTCCCCGACGGCACGGAGCGAGACCGCCTCGCGGCCCCCAGCGGCGACCTCGCGCGCGTGCGGCTCGGCGATCCGCACGCGCCCCGGGTCGTGCTCGTCCCCGGCGTCGCGGGGTCGAAGGAGGACTTCGTCCTGCTCTTCCCGCTGCTGGCGGCTGCGGGCTACCGCGTCGAGTCGTACGACATCGCAGGACACTACGAGTCGGTCGATGCGGGTCCCGCACACCTCGACCCGCCGCGCGAGCGCTACGACCATGCTCTCTTCGTCGACGACCTCGTCGCGGTCCTCGAGGACGGCGACGGGCCGGCGCACGTGCTCGGGTACAGCTTCGCGGGGCTGACCGCCGAGCTCGCGCTCATCGCCCGCCCCGACCTGTTCCGCAGCCTCACACTCATGTCGGCTCCGCCCGCCGTCGGGCAGGTGTTCCGCGGCATGAAGCACATCGGACCGATCTCCGACATGCCCCCGCATCGCGCGGCCGGCCTCATCCTGTGGGGCATCCGCTACAACCTCAACCGCACGCCGCCGCAGCGCATCGCGTTCGTCCGGGAGCGGCTGGGCGTCACCCCGCGCTCGACGATCGACGACGTCGTGGCGCTCATGATGGCGATGCCCGACATCGTCGACGAGGTCGCCGCGATCGGCATCCCGAAGCTCATCGCCGTGGGCGAGAACGACCTCTGGCCCATCGCACAGCATCGCGAGTTCGCCGCGCGCATCGGCGCGGAGGTCGCCATGTACCCGACGGGGCACGCACCCTGCGAGACGGCGCCGCATCAGCTCGCGCGCGACATGATCGCGCTCTTCGACGGGTCCTGAAGCGCGGCCCGCTGTGCCGCCGCTCCCATTCGGCGGCGGTTCAGGGTGCCGGGAATAACCTGGCTGAGCAGGCGTTGCACGAGATACATTCATCTGAATAGAAGCGGATGCCGAGTCATCCGGGAATCGGAAGCGATCGTGAACGACAACAGCACGTGGCCGGGGATGCAGTTCGGCATCTTCTCCGTGAGCGACATCACGGCCGACCCCACGACGGGACGCACCCCGAGCGAGGCCGAGAAGATCCGCGACGCCGTGACCATCGCCAAGCACGCGGAGGATGTCGGACTCGACGTCTACGCGCTCGGCGAGCACCACAACCCGCCCTTCTGGTCGTCGTCGCCCACGACGACCCTCGCCTACATCGCGGCCCAGACCGAGCGCCTGATCGTCTCGACGGCCACGACCCTCATCACGACGAACGACCCGGTCAAGATCGCCGAGGACTTCGCGATGCTGCAGCACCTCTCCGGCGGCCGCGTCGACCTCATGCTCGGCCGCGGCAACACGGGCCCGGTGTACCCGTGGTTCGGCAAGGACATCCGCCAGGGCCTGCCGCTCGCGCTCGAGAGCTACAACCTCCTGCATCGCCTCTGGCGCGAGGACGTCGTCGACTGGGAGGGGAAGTTCCGTACGCCCCTCCAGGGCTTCACGTCGACCCCCCGCCCCCTCGACGGCGTCGCTCCGTTCGTCTGGCACGGCTCGATCCGCACGCCCGAGATCGCCGAGCAGGCCGCGTACTACGGCGACGGCTTCTTCGCGAACAACATCTTCTGGCCCGCCGAGCACTACCAGCGGCTCATCGCCCTCTACCGCCAGCGCTACGCGCACTACGGCCACGGCACACCCGAGCAGGCGATCGTGGGCCTGGGGGGTCAGGCGTTCATGCGCAAGAACTCGCAGGACGCCGTGAACGAGTTCCGCCCGTACTTCGACAACGCGCCCGTCTACGGCCACGGACCGTCGATGGAGGACTTCACGCAGATGACGCCGCTCACGGTCGGCTCGCCGCAGCAGGTCATCGACCGCTACGCGGGCATGCGCGACCTGTTCGGCGACTACCAGCGTCAGCTGTTCCTCATGGACCACGCGGGGCTCCCCGTGAAGACGGTGCTCGAGCAGCTCGACCTGCTGGGCGGCGAGGTCGTGCCGGTGCTGCGCAGGGAGCTGCAGCACAACCGCCCCGCGCAGACCCCGGATGCCCCGACCCACGCGAACCTCGTCACGAAGGCGTACCCCGACGGGGCGCCGCGCGAGGCGCGTCCCAACGCCAACCGCGGCGACAACCTCACGGTGGGCTCGCCGTACCAGGACACCGCGGCGCCCGTCGGCGCCGCGTTCGGCCTCGGCCGGAAGGACGCATGACCATGACCGTTCGCCGCATCGCGGTCGTCTCCGCCGGCCTGTCCAACCCGTCGTCGACGCGCATGCTCGCCGACCGGCTCGCCTCCGCCTCGGTGCGGGAGCTCTCCGAGCGCGGCATCGAGGCGGAGCTCGACGTGTTCGAGCTGCGCGACTACGCGCACGACATCACGAACAACCTCCTGACGGGCTTCGCTCCGCCGGCGCTCGAGTCGATGATCAACACGGTCGTCTCGGCGGACGCGCTCATCGCGGTCACGCCGATCTTCTCGACGAGCTACTCGGGACTGTTCAAGTCGTTCATCGACGTCATCGACCCCGACGCGCTCACCGGCAAGCCCGTGCTGATCGGCGCGAACGCCGGAACGCCGCGTCACTCGCTCGCGATCGACTACGCCATCCGTCCGCTGTTCGCCTACCTCCACGCCGAGCCCGTCTCGACGGGCGTGTTCGCGGCCTCGGCGGACTGGGGCGCCTCGGGCGATCAGGTCGCCTCGCTCGGCTCCCGCGTCGAGAAGGGCGCCCGGGAGTTCGCCGACGCGATCGCACGCCGCGAGCCGGCGTCGGCGGTCGACCCGTTCGACCCGGCCTCGTACCTCGGGGAGGGGCGGTCGTTCGGCCACC
Source organism: Microbacterium ulmi (assembly GCF_011759705.1). Lineage (GTDB taxonomy): Bacteria > Actinomycetota > Actinomycetes > Actinomycetales > Microbacteriaceae > Microbacterium > Microbacterium ulmi. The sequence goes on from NZ_JAAOZF010000001.1 coordinate 2,603,818, forward strand.
TCCTGGGCGGTCTCGCGGGGGAGTAGCCGCGACGGATCGGGCGCGACGCGCGGCCCGCATCCGACGGCCGCCGGGTTCCCGCGCATGACGTCGTGGCCGGCCCTCAGCGACCAACAGGATGCGCCCCGGCGGGGTGTGCTGCGCACTGCGGGCCGGCAGGGGACCACGCGTCAACCGAGCACGACGTCCTCCGGCGCGTGCAGCTGTGTCCACGCGCGTGCGCGCACCGCCGCCCGCGGCAGGACGTCGGCGTCCACGAGGGCGCCGAGGTCGACGCGGGCGAGCTGCGCGATGTCGCCGATCGGCGCCTGGAACGTGCGAAACGCCCCGAGCGGGGGCACCGCGAAGACGTCTGCCGACGGGTCCACGAGCTGCGCCTGATCCAGGACGAACCCTGCCGCCGCGAGCGCCGGCGGATCGCCCTCGTCGGCCGACGACCACGCCGCGATCTTCCAGAACCGCAGCGGGATCCGGATGCCGCGATACGGCGGATCGTCGTCGGCGAGGACGGGAGCCGTGAAGACCGAGATGCGGAGGTCTGCGGCATCCGCGTAGTGCAGGACGTGATCCTCGAGGCCGAGCCAGAGGTCTTTGGACTGATTGAAGACGGATGCCTGGGGTGCCGCATTCGGATAGGCGAAGGTCGCCGCCGTCGCGACGCGCGCCTGCTCGACCGTGCCCCAGCCGGGATCGCGGCGGCGCACGAGGTGTCCGCGGTCGAGGTCGTTGCGCGCGTAGACGTCTGGCCCTGCCTGCTCCGACGCGGGAATGCGGGGATCCAGACGCCAGTCGCCCCGGCGCTCGAGGTCGTGCAGGGTCGGCCCGTCGATGTTGACCCCTGTCGTCATCGCGAGCCGGCGAGCCGGGTCGAGGAGCACCGTGAACCGCGGATACGGCAGCTCGCGCACGGGGCGCCGATCGGCGGGACGCGGAAGCGGGAGCGGGATGCCGAGGAAGCCGGCGTCGTAGCCCGCCCCTCCGGTGGTCGGCGAGGTCATGCGCTCATCCTGGCGTGCGGTGCGGACAGTCGCGACGGCGTCATCGCGGCTCGCGCCGCGCGGCCCGCGCGAGCATGCCGTCGACGGCCAGCCCGACCCCTATCGCGATGACGACCGACACCACGACCGCGACGACGGGACCGCCCGGCACGATCGCCGCGACGACGGCGCCCACGAGGGTCTGATACGCCGCCCAGCCCGTCGCGGCCACGGCGGCGACGGCGAGGTACCGCGCGGCGTGCACGCGCGATGCGCCGGCGACGAGGTTCACGGCGAGTCGGGCGAACGGGATGAAGCGCGCCGTGAACAGCACGACTCCCGTCCGTTCGTGGATCCGGGTCCGCGCCCACGCGAAGGCTGCGCGCACGCGATGCGCGCGCATCCATCGCCACCGCTCGAGCCCCGCGAGGCGCCCCACGGCGTAGCAGGCGGCATCCCCGCAGACGGCGGCGACGGCCCCCACCACGAGCACGGCGCCGAGGGGCGGCGTGCCCGTCGACACCGCGAGCGCGCCGAACGCCGCCAGCGCGATCTCGCCGGGGACCACGACGAGGAAGGCGTCGCCGAGGACGAGGGCGAAGAGGATCGGGAGCGCCCATGCGCTCGCCGCGAGCGCCGTCAGCCAGTCCTCCGCCATGCCTGTCTGTCTAGTCGTCGGAGGTGAACGGCGACGAAACGGCGCACGGCAGGTGACCGGGCGTCGTGCATCGAGTGAACTCTGCGCGCGGAGCGGGGTGTGCGGCGTTCCGGCGTGGCGCAGCCCGAGACCCTGGATGCATGAGAGTCGCGATCCTGGCGGAGTCGTTCCTGCCGCATCTGAACGGAGTGACGGGCTCCGTCCTCCAGATCCTGCGCCACTTCGAGCGCGAGGGTCACGAGACGCTCGTCATCGCCCCTCGGGCAGGCGACGTCGACGCCGACCTGCACGGCGCGCGCCCCGAGCTCCTGCGCTCCGTCCCGCTTCCCTCCTACCCTCAGGTGCGGCTGGTCTTCGCGCGCGCGGCTCGGCTGTCCGGCATCCTGCGCGCCTTCCGTCCGGATGTCGTCCATCTCGCATCGCCGTTCCTCCTCGGCTGGCAGGGCGTCGTCGCGTCCGACGCGCTGCGCGTGCCCTCCGTCGCCGTCTACCAGACCGACGTCATCTCGTACGCCGAGAAGTACGGGATGCCGGGCGCCACCTCGCTCGTCGCATCGCATGTCGCGCGCCTGCACACCCGTGCGACGCTGACCCTCGCACCCTCCGGCGCCTCCCTGCGCCAGCTCCAGGACCTCGGCGTCGACCGGCTGCGGCTGTGGGGGAGGGGCGTCGACGCGGAGCGGTTCTCGCCCGCACGGCGGGACGAGTCGTGGCGCCGACGCGTCGGATCGGGAGAGGTCGTCGTCGGGTACGTGGGCCGGCTCGCCCCGGAGAAGCAGGTCGAGGACCTCGCCGCGCTCGACGGGCTTGCCGGCGTCCGTCTCGTCGTCATCGGCGACGGGCCGTCGAGATCCGAGCTCGAGCGCGCCCTCCCTCACGCCGAGTTCACGGGCCAGCTGTCCGGCGATGCGCTCGGGAAGGCCTTCGCGAGCCTCGACGTCTTCGTGCATCCCGGCGAGAGCGAGACGTTCGGCCAGACGATCCAGGAGGCGCTCGCGAGCGGCGTGCCCGTCGTCGCGACGGGAGCGGGCGGCCCGCTCGATCTCGTGCACAGCAGCGTCGACGGGTGGCTCTACCGCCCCGGCGACCTCGCCGACCTGCGCGCCCGCGTCGCAGACCTCGCGGGCGACGAGGCCAAGCGCCGCGCGTTCGGGCGCGCCGCGCGCGAGGCCGTCGCGGATCGATCGTGGGATGCCGTGTGCCGTCGTCTCGTCGAGCACTACGAGGAGGCCCGTCGACTGCGACCCATCGACGACGCGCTCCCGGCCAGGGCGCTGTCGCGCCCTGCGCTCCCGCCGCGTCCTGCCCCTCTGCGGCGCCCGCGCTGGACGCGGTACATCGCGCTCGGCGACTCCCTCACGGAGGGTCTGTGCGACACGTCCCGCGCGTCGGCCGGCCAGTACCGTGGGTGGGCCGACCGCCTCGCAGAGCTGATCGCGCACGCGGGCGGCGGGGTCGAGCCGTTCCGGTACGCGAACCTCGCCGTGCGCAGCCGGAAGGTCGCGCACGTCGTGACGGAGCAGCTGCCCGCCGCGCGCAGCCTGCGTCCCGACCTCGTGTCGATCCTCGTCGGGGGCAACGACCTGTTGGCCCGAGCCGCGAGCCCCGTCGATCTCGCGGCCGCGCTGGAGACGGCCGTCCGACAGCTGCGCGGCGACGGAGCCGACGTCGTGCTCGTGACGCCGTTCCTGCCACGCCGGCGGGCGTCGCTGCTGTTCGCGCGGCGATTCGCGGCGTTCAACGGGCAGCTGCGGCGGATCGCCCGGGAGACGGGGGCGATCCTGCTCGACCTCGAGGCGCACCCGCGGATCGGGGAGCCCGAGCTGTGGGCCGACGATCGCGTGCATCTGCGCTCGCGCGGCCACCGGTTCCTCGCCTACTGCGCGGCAGAGGTCCTGGGCATCCCCGACGCGCACACGCTGGGCGGGCTCGACGCGGCACTCCACGCGGACGACGAGGAGCCCGCGCGCGGTAGCTGGGTCGTCCGCGACGTGCTTCCGTGGATGTGGCGCCGCCTCCGCGGGCGCACGGCGGGTGACGGGCGCGCGGCGAAGCACGCCGACTACGTCCTGCTGCCGCGCGGCGGCTCGATCACGACGGCGCCGACGCGCCCCTGAAGCGCGGACACGCCCTGGGCGCATCCGCGGGGGAGTCAGCCCTGGATGCCGCCCTCGAACTGCTCGAGCTCGAGGGCCAGCGTCTCGCGGAGCTCGATGCGCTCCTCGGGGTCCAGCGTCGCGTCGGGGCTGTCGAACTCGTCCTGGTCGTCGATCGGAACCTCCCGCTCATCGTCGGGATTGCGCTCTCGGAAGTCGCTCATGGCTGCTTCCTCCTCTCGAAAGTCGCGAAGCACCGCAGGGCGCCGGGGCGGTCAGCCGCTCTTGCGCCGGAACTCCCGCCTCGTGACGGCGCCGTGCGTGCCGTGGATCGCCGAGTCGCCGTCGAGGCGCGCTTCGCCGCGGCGGCTCTGCGCATTCTTCTTCTCGAGGGCCTCCTTGAACTTCTTCTTCAGGTCCTCGGGTGCCGCGCCGGCCGGATTGTCGTCGGTGCTCATCTCCCCAGACTAGGCGTGCCCGGAGTGCTTGTCACGGCTCCGCGTCCCAGCGGCATCGCAGGACCTCACTGGTAGGGTTGACAAGGTTGCCCTCCGGCATCCGCTCAACTACACACTGAGCTCCTGGAGCAGGCCCGGCAGGAAGCTGGTCCCCTGTGGTGGATTCCCCGTCGCGACGCCGGGTGGTCTTCTACTGGTGGCCAGCGCAGGCGGACCTCGCGGACGTGCGCATTCCGCACTTCCGCACGCCCATATCTGCCTGTTCCTGCTCCTTCGATTGACCCTCGCCCTGCACACGGCCGGACGAGGCTAAACAAAGAAGGAGAGACCTCTTGGAAGGTCCTGAAATCACCGCAGCCGAAGCCGTCCTCGACAACGGACGCTTCGGCACCCGCACGGTCCGGTTCGAGACCGGACGCCTCGCCCAGCAGGCGCAGGGCGCCGTCGCCGCCTACCTCGACGAGGAGACGATGCTCCTCTCGGCGACGAGCGCGAGCAAGCAGCCCCGTGAGGGCTTCGACTTCTTCCCGCTGACCGTCGACGTCGAAGAGCGCTCGTACGCCGCGGGCAAGATCCCCGGCTCGTTCTTCCGCCGCGAGGGCCGGCCCTCGACCGAGGCGATCCTCGTCTGCCGTCTGATCGACCGCCCGCTGCGCCCCTCGTTCGTCGAGGGCCTGCGCAACGAGGTCCAGATCGTCGTGACGGTGCTCTCGATCGCGCCCGGCGAGTTCTACGACGCGCTCGCGATCAACGCCGCGTCGCTCTCGACGCAGATCTCGGGGCTGCCGTTCTCCGGCCCGATCGCCGGTGTGCGCCTCGCGCTCGTCCCGGGCCACGGCGAGCACGCCGACCAGTGGATCGCATTCCCGTCCGCCAAGCAGCTCGAGGACGCCGTCTTCGACCTCATCGTCGCGGGCCGTGTCGTCACGGATGCCGACGGCAACGAGGACGTCGCGATCATGATGGTCGAGGCTGAGGCGACCGAGGGCAGCTGGAACCTCATCAAGGCCGGCGCGACCAAGCCCAACGAGCAGGTCGTCGCCGAGGGCCTCGAGGCGTCGAAGCCCTTCATCAAGCAGCTCGTCGCGGCGCAGAACGTCGTCGCGAACACCGCCGCGAAGGAGATCGCGTCGTTCCCGGTGTTCCTGCCCTACTCGCAGGAGACCTACGACTTCGTCGCGGGCCGCGCCTACGACGCGCTCGTGGGCGTCTACCAGATCGCCGACAAGATCGAGCGTCAGAACGCAGACGACGCGGTCAAGGACCGCGTCAAGGGCGAGCTCGTCGCCGCCGTCGAGGCGGGCGAGCTGGCGCAGGTCGCGCTCAGCGAGTTCTCGGCCGCGTACAAGTCGGTCACGAAGAAGATCGTCCGCGGTCGCATCCTCACGGACGGCGTCCGCATCGACGGCCGCGGCCTCGCCGACATCCGTCCGCTCGACGCCGAGGTGCAGGTCATCCCGCGCGTCCACGGCTCGGCGATCTTCCAGCGCGGCGAGACGCAGATCCTCGGCGTCACGACGCTCAACATGCTCAAGATGGAGCAGCAGATCGACTCGCTGTCGCCCGTCACCCACAAGCGCTACCTGCACCACTACAACTTCCCGCCGTACTCGACGGGTGAGACCGGTCGTGTGGGCAGCCCCAAGCGCCGCGAGATCGGCCACGGCTTCCTCGCGGAGCGTGCCCTCGTTCCGGTGCTGCCGGCGCGCGACGAGTTCCCCTACGCGATCCGCCAGGTGTCCGAGGCCCTCGGGTCCAACGGCTCGACGTCGATGGGCTCTGTCTGCGCGTCGACGCTGTCGCTCTTGAACGCGGGCGTGCCGCTGCGCGCTCCCGTCGCGGGAATCGCGATGGGCCTCGTGTCCGACGAGGTCGACGGTCAGACCCGCTACGCGGCGCTGACCGACATCCTGGGCGCCGAGGACGCGCTGGGCGACATGGACTTCAAGGTCGCGGGAACGAGCGAGTTCGTCACGGCGATCCAGCTCGACACGAAGCTCGACGGCATCCCGTCGTCGGTCCTCTCGGCGGCTCTCCAGCAGGCGCACGACGCACGCATCACGATCCTCGGCGTGCTCAACGCCGCGATCGACGGTCCCGACGAGATGGCACCGACCGCGCCGCGCGTGATCTCGGTGCAGATCCCGGTCGACAAGATCGGCGAGCTCATCGGCCCCAAGGGCAAGACGATCAACGCGATCCAGGACGAGACCGGCGCCGACATCTCCATCGAGGAGGACGGCACGGTCTACATCGGCGCCGTCGACGGACCGTCGGCCGAGGCCGCCCGCGCGCAGGTCAACGCGATCGCCAACCCCACCAATCCGGAGGTCGGCGAGCAGTTCCTCGGAACGGTCGTCAAGATCGCGACGTTCGGCGCGTTCATCTCGCTCCTCCCAGGCAAGGACGGACTGCTGCACGTCAGCGAGGTCCGCAAGCTCGCCGGCGGCAAGCGCGTCGAGAACGTCGAAGACGTGCTCTCGGTCGGCAAGAAGCTGCTCGTGCGCATCACCAAGATCGACGACCGCGGCAAGCTCTCGCTCGAGCCCGTGCTCGAGGAGGCCGCCGACCAGGAGGGTCGCGACGCGGCCAGCCGCGGCCCGGAGGCGCCCGCAGAGGGCTGATCCCCGCGCAAGCGCGAAGGCGCCCGTGTCTCCTTGCGGAGAGGCGGGCGCCTTCGTCTTCCCCAGATCTCGGAGATGTCCTCCGAATGGGGGACACATTGCCGCATCCGCGCCGCTTGTGACAAGAACGTTATGGAATGTTTACCGAGTGGATGCCGGAACTTCGAGTGTCGAGGCCGGGCTGTCCTACCCTCGAAGTACCGCGCCGGGGGGCGCGGGTTTCGTGGTCATGGCGACACCCGACGGGCTTCGCCATGGGGGGGTGGGACATGGCTTTCTTCAGCGTCGGCTCGGCCGTCTCCTCGACGCGCCCCGCCGCCATCCCCGCGACGCATCCGTCGGCGCCCATTCCCGTGCAGGGACCGCCGCTCGGGCAGAACGTGCGTGTGCCGCTCGGCGAGACGGGTGCGCGCGTCTTCCCGCTCATCCTCGGCGGTGCCGAGTTCGGCTGGAACGTCGATCTCGAGTCGAGCCACGAGATCCTCGACGCCTACGTCGAGCTCGGCGGCAACGCCGTGCACACGGCCGACAGCTTCGCAGGCGGGCGCAGCGAGCACATCATCGGGCAGTGGATGCACTCGCGCGGCCTGCGCGACGACGTCGTGCTCGCCGTGCGCGTGGGCGGCCATCCCGACAACCCCGGGCTCGGTCCCGTCAACCTCGTCCGCGCCGTCGAGGCGTCGCTGACGCGACTGCGCACCGACCGCATCGACGTGCTGTACCTCGATGCCGTCGCCGACACGGGCGCATCGCTCGACGACACGCTCGCGACGGCGGAGTGGCTCATCGAGTCGGGCAAGGCGCGTGCGCTCGGCGCGTTCGGGTACACGGCGGCGCAGCTCGTCGAGGCTCGCATCTACGCCTCGGCCGGGTACCCCCGCATCTCGGTGCTCGACGTGCCGTTCAACATCCTGCGTCGCCACGAGTTCGACGACGACCTGCGGCTCGTCGCGGGCGCCCAGGACATGGCCGTGACGCCGTCTCACGCGCTCGAGCACGGCTTCCTCGCGGGGCGCCACCGCACGCGGCAGACGGCGAGCCTCACGGTCCGCGGCGCTCAGCTCGCCGCCAGCATGAACCGGCGCGGCACGCGCACGCTCCGCGCGCTCGACGCCGTGGGGACGGAGCTCGGGGTGCCCGACGCCGCCGTCGCGGTGGCCTGGCTGCTCGCGCAGAGGCTCGTGACGGCTCCCATCATCAACGCGTTCGCGCCGCAGCACATCGACGAGCTCGTGCAGGGCGTCGGGGTGCGGCTGAGCCGTGCTCATCTCGCCGACATCGCTCGCGCCGCCGAATAGGCGCACGGGTTCTCCACCGCTCCGGCATCGACGGGAGGGGTGACGTAGGGTGGAAACGTGCCCGTCGGCACGTGAGACCCCCGGAGACGATTCAGGCATGACGCACTACATCTACCTCGTGCGGCATGGTGAGCATCAGGATGCCGAGCACGGCGTCGACGACGGCCCCCTCTCGCCGCGCGGCCGGAGGCAGGCGTCCCTCATCGCCGACCGTCTGTCGGGCGTTCCGCTCAGCGCCGTGTGGCATTCGCCCCTCATGCGTGCGAGCGAGACGGCTCGCGCCGTCGCGAGCCGTCTTCCCGCCGTGTCGCCGCAGCCGTCAGCGCTGCTGTTCGACTGCGTCCCGACCGGCATGACCGACGCGACCCCCGCCGTGTTCGAGCCCTTCTTCGGCGGGATCACGCCCGCCGAGATCGACGCGGGCCGTGCGCAGATGGAGGACGCCGTGAGCGAGTTCCTCGTGCGCAAGCCCGGCGACGTCCACGAGCTCCTGATCACCCACAACTTCGTCATCGGCTGGTTCGTGCGCGAGGTCCTGCAGGCGCCGGAGTGGCGGTGGATGACGCTCAACCAGGCCAACTGCGGACTCACGGTCATCGCGCAGAAGCAGGGGCGGCCGTGGACGCTCGTGTCGCACAACGACCTGGCGCATCTGCCGGTCGAGCTGCGCACCGGCCTGCCGGAGCAGTACCCCGTCTAGGGGCGGAGCCGCTTCCCGTACCACCGGGTCGCGTTGGGATTGTCGTTGTAGGGCTCGATCTCGCCGAAGCCCGACGCCGCGTAGAGACCGCCCGCCGCCTCGAGCGTGTGATGCGTGTCGAGCACGAGCTCGGCGGCATCCCACTCGCGTGCGCGCCGCTCGAGGTCGTCGAGGAGCAGGCGCCCCCAGCCGCGGCCGCGCGTGGACGGCGCGAGATACAGGTGCTTGACCTCGTACCGGGTGCCGGCGGGTCCGTCGGCGATGCGGCGGATGCCTCCGCAGCCCACGGGTTCACCCTCGTCGTCGAACACGACGACGAACACGCCCGCAGGCGGCTCGAAGGTCGCACGCTCGGGGAACACCGGTCGGTACTGGCCGGGGAACGTGGCGCCGCGCATCTCGAAGTAGTCGGCGAGCAGCGTGCGCGAGGCGGGATCGTCGGCGGGAAGCACGCGCAGGTCGACCATGCGGCCAGCCTAGCGACGGACCGTTCCCCGCCGTGCGAGCGGCGGTCGCTCGCACGTCCTGCCCGCCGCGGCGGCGAGCACCTGGCACACGCCCTGACTCTCGAAGCGCCCCGGCTACGCTGGATGCATGACGACACGCGTGGCCATCGTGGGCGGAACGGGCAAGCTCGGCGGCATCATCCGCGCGGCGGTCGAGGCGGAGGACGGCTTCACGGTCGCCGCCGTGCTCTCTTCCCGGTCGGAGCTCAGCGAGCTCGACGGCGCCGACCTGGTCGTGGACGCCTCGACGCCCGCCGTCTCCATCGACGTGGTCCGCGCGGCCGTCGAGCGCGGGCTGAACGTGCTCGTCGGCACGTCGGGCTGGTCGACCGAGCGCATCGCGCTCGTGCGACCCCTCGTCGAGGCGGCGGGGACAGGGGCCGTCTTCATCCCGAACTTCTCGCTCGGCTCCGCGCTCGGCTCGGCCCTCGCGGCCGCCGCTGCGTCGTTCTTCCCCTCGATCGAGATCGTCGAGGCGCACCGCGAGACCAAGATCGACTCCCCGAGCGGCACGGCAGTGCGCACGGCCGAGCTCATCTCGGCGGCGCGCGCCGAGGCGGGTCCCGTCGAGTCTCCCCACGTCGACCAGCGCGCCCGGGGGCAGCAGGTCGCGAGCGTGCCCATCCACTCGCTGCGCCGCCCTGGCGTCGTCGCCCGCCAGGAGACGATCCTCTCGGGTCCCGGGGAGTCGCTCACGATCGTGCACGACACGATCGACCCGGCTCTCGCGTACGGCCCGGGCATCCGCCTCGCGCTCTCGGCCGCACGGGACGCGAAGGGGGTCGTGGTGGGGCTCGACAGTCTCGTCGACATCGGCATCAGCACGCCCCGCGCGCCCGCGGCCGATCCCGTCGTCGAGGACGACGTGCCCGGTCAGGTCGCGCGGGCGACCGGCGCGTGAGCGCGCGCATCGGCGTCGCCGTCATGGCGGCGCTGCTCGCCCTGTACATCGCCCTGGCCGGGCAGCGCGCGTGGCTCCTGCTGACGTCGGGCGAGCCGGTCGCGATCGCGATCGGGGCAGCCCTCGTCGTCCTGCCGCTCGTGGCCGTGTGGGCGCTCGGCCGGGAGCTGTGGTTCGGGTGGCGCGCGGAGCAGCTGGGGCGGCGGCTCGAGTCCGAGGGCGCGCTCCCGGCCGACGACGTCGCGGTGCATCCGAGCGGCAGGGTCGTCCGTGAGGACGCCGATGCCGTCTTCCCCGCCTACCGCGCCGAGGCCGAGGCGCACCCGGACGACTGGCGCGCGTGGTTCCGGCTCGGGATCGCGTACGACGCCGCAGGCGATCGGCGCCGGGCGCGCGAGTCCGTGCGCAAGGCCATCCGCCTCGAGGCCGCCGGCCGCAAGCGCTGACCGGATCCGGCTCAGGATGCCGGGACCGCGGCTGCGACGGCATCCTCCACGGTCGAGTGCCGGTGCTCGAACCCTGATGCCTGCAGGACGGAGGGCACGACGTCGAGGTCGCTCGTGAGGATCGCTTCGGTCGCATCGGAGCCGAGGACGAGCCGCATCCCCCACACGGGTGCGCGGACGAGGAACGGACGGTTGAGCCGCACGGCGAGTGCGAACCCGAGGTCGGTCGCCGTCGCCCGGGTGGGCCCCGTGAGGTTGACGGGGCCGGCGAGGCCCGCGTCGATGACGTGGCGTATCGCGCGCACCTCGTCGTCGAGCGTCATCCACGGCCAGACCTGCGAGCCGGCGCCGATGGGGCCGGCCAGTCCGGCCTTCGTCAGCAGGATGAGCGGCTTGAGCACGCCCTCCGCATGCACGAGAGGCGCCGTCCGCAGGAGAGCGACCCTCGCGTCGGGGCCCGCCGCGAGCGCCGCGCCCTCCCACTCGCCGCACAGGTCCGCGAGGAAGGTCTCGCCGCGGGGCGACGACTCGTCGAGCCGCGCGCCGGCTGCCGAGCCGTAGTAGCCGACGGCGGAGGCCGAGACGAAGGCGGGCGCATCCGTCCCGAGCGCGCGCACGGCGGACGCGAGCGTGCGGGTCGGGGTCACCCGCGACCACAGCAGGGTGCTCTTGTACTTCGGCGTCCACGGGAAGTGCCCGATGCTCGCGCCGTTCAGTCCGACGACGGCGTGCGCGCCCTCGAGCACGGCCGGATCCAGCCCTTGCGAGCCGGGACGCCATTCGACCTCGGAGGGGTCCTCGGCGGGTCGGCGCACGAGCGTCGTCACCTCGACGCCGTCGGCGCGCAGGCTCGCGGCCAGCGCCGAGCCGATGAGCCCGGACGCTCCCGCGATGACCACCCGCTGCGGCATCCGTGCCCTCCGCTCAGCGTCGCGCCGTCAGGCGAGCGACGCCTCGAGGGTGATCTCGATGCCGGCGAGCGCCTTCGAGACGGGGCAGTCCGCCTTCGCCGCCGCGGCGATGCGTGCGAAGTCCTCGGCGCCGAGCCCCGGAACGGAGGCCTCGACATTGAGGTGGCTGCCTGTGATCCCCGTGCCGGGGACGAAGGTGACGGATGCCGTCGTCTCGATGCTCGTGGGGGGCGTGCCGTTGGTGGCGAGGGCCGCCGAGAGCGCCATGCTGAAGCACGACGAGTGCGCCGCCGCCACGAGCTCCTCCGGCGTCGTGACCGACGTCGATCCTTCGCTGCGGGCCTTCCAGTTCACGGCGAACGGACCCTGGTTCGAGCTCTCCAACGCGACCTCGCCGGAGCCGTCGACCAGGCCCCCCTTCCAGGATGTGCTGGCTTCGCTCGTGACGCTCATGGTGTCCTCCTCATCGACCGCGCCGTCGTCGGCGCTCGCGGTCAGCCTAACGACACCGACGACAGCGTGGGAGGGGTCGACGGAGGCGTGAGCGCTTCGACGGGCTGCGGATGTGCGGCGGGCCGGGCATGGATCGGTCGGGACCGCGTGCGGTCGGTCGGAGCTGGGCCGCGGTGGCGCGCCGGTGCCGCGCGTGGACGCGCGTCCGCTCAGACGTTCGCCGTCTCGCCGATCAGGCGGTTGAGCTCGAGCTCGAGGACCTCGCGGTTCGCAGCTCCGCCGAAGCGCGTCTGCACGACGCCGTCGCGGTCGAGGAGGAGCGTCGTGGGGGTCTGCAGCACGTGGAAGTGCTTCGCGATGTCGGGGCGATGCGTCACGTCGACGTCGAGATGGCGCACGCCCTCGCGGCTCTCCGCGAGGGCTGCGAGCGTCCGGTGCACGCCGGGGCACCGCGCGCACATCTCGGTGCTGAACTGCAGGAGCGTCGCCGTCTCTCCGAGCGCGTCTGCACCGAGTCGTCCGGGCTCGACGACCTCGTGGGCGATGTGCCGCTGGGGGCGGCTCTGCCGCCATTGGAGGAAGACGCCGAGCGCGACGGTCGCCGCGAGGAGGACGGCGAGGCCGATGAGGGCGCTGACGAGGGTCACAGCAGACCAGGCTAACCCCATTCAGCTGGATGGTCGCCGGATGCCGCCAAGATGACGGCGCGGCGTAATGAACCGAGGCGGGCGTGGACGGGCCGGCGGCTTCGTCGCCCCCGGTATGGTGGCACTCGTGACCGACGCCGCCGACGCACCTCAGCCAGAATTCCGCAGCGACGTGACGGTGGAGCTCGTCCGCGCGAGCGCCTCCGACTCGGACGTCCTCTTCGCCGCCCGCGTCTCGACGCAGGGGGAGCAGACCCTGGAGGCTGCGGCGGCGGGTACCGAGGCATCCGCCCGCGATCGCGGCCTCATCAACTACCTCATGCGCGACCGTCATGGATCGCCGTTCGAGCACAACTCGATGACGTTCTACGTGCAGGCGCCGATCTTCGTGTTCCGCGAGTTCATGCGCCACCGCATCGCGTCGTACAACGAGGAGTCCGGCCGCTACCGCGAGCTGCGCCCCGTCTTCTACGTGCCCGCGCGCGAGCGCAACCTCAACCAGGTCGGAAAGCCCGGCGCGTACGAGTTCCTCCCCGGCACGGACGAGCAGCACGCTCTCGTCGAGGTCGCGACGCGGGATTCCGCGACCTTCGCATTCGCGGCGTACCAGCGGATGCTGGAGGCCGGAGTCGCGCGAGAGGTCGCACGCATCGTCCTGCCCCTCAACATCTACTCGTCGATGTACGTCACGATGAACGCCCGCTCGCTCATGAACTTCCTCTCGCTGCGCACGAAGGTCGAGGGGACCCACTTCCCGTCGTTCCCGCAGCGCGAGATCGAGATGTGCGCCGAGAAGATGGAGGCGTTCTGGCGCGAGCTCATGCCGCTGACGCACGCCGCCTTCAACGCGAACGGGCGCGTCTCGCCGTGACGACGGCGCTCGTCACGGGCGCGAGCTCGGGTCTCGGGGCGGAGTACGCGCGGCAGCTCGCCGCGCGCGGCGCAGACCTCGTCCTGGTCGCACGCGACGCGAGTGCGCTCGAGGGGCGTGCGGCGGCGCTGCGCCGCGAGTACGGCGTCGATGCGGAGGTGCTCGCCGCCGACCTTCTCACGCCGCGGCAGCGCGAGAAGGTCGAGCGGCGGCTCACGGATCCCCGCCGGCCCGTCGAGGTGCTCGTGAACAACGCGGGATTCGGTCTCCCGCTCGCGTTCGAGCGCAACGGGATCGAGCGAGAGGCGGCCCATCTCGCTCTGCACGTCGAGGTGCCGATGCGCCTCACGCACGCAGCGCTCGGACCCATGCTCGAACGGGGGAGCGGGCGCATCGTCAACGTCGCGTCGATCGCCGCCTTCATGCCGCGCTCGACCTACGGCGCGTGTAAGCAGTGGATCGTGTCGTTCAGCCGCTGGGCCGATGTCGCCTACAAGGACCGCGGGGTCACCGTGACGGCCGTGTGCCCCGGCTTCACCCACACGAGGTTCCACGAGCGTCTCGGGTTCCCGCCGGGCGAGGAGGGCATCCCCGCGTGGATGTGGCTCGACGTGCGAGACGTCGTCTCGGAATCGCTGAGGGATGCCGCGCGCGGCAGGAGCGTGTCGGTCCCGAGCCTGCGGTACAAGGCCCTCTCGAAGCTCGTGGGGCTGCTTCCCGATCCGGTCTCGGCCCGGCTCGGCCAGCGCGGACGCTGAGCAGGCCGCGCGTCCGCGCCGCCTGCTCGCTCGCGCGGCACGCCCGCGCCGCACGCAGCCGGACGGCGCCCGACGGATCCGGCGGCGACGGCACGCGGCCGGATCAGCGGAATCGGCCGAGTCTGATCCCCGCGAGGGCCAGGGCCGCGATCGACTCGCCGTCGGTGAGCGAGCCGCCGCGGATGAGGCCGACGGCGTCGGGGAACGGCATCCACTGCACCGAGTCGATGCCCTCCTCGCGCTGCGTCGACGAGGCGTCGGCGACGGGCGTCAGCCCGCGCGCGAGGAAGACGTGCTCCGGCGCGTTGGCGACCCCGTTGAGCGCGTGCATGCCCCCGAGCAGCTCCCATTCGGCGGCTTCGAAGCCCGTCTCCTCGAGCAGTTCGCGCTGCGCGGCGGCGAGCGGGTCCTCGCCGTCGGTGCCGCCCGCGGGCACCTCGATCGACGCGCTGCCCGTCGCATAGCGATCGAGCGTCACGAGGCACACGCGGTCTTCGTCGTCGAGCGCGACGACGAAGACCGCGGGGTGGCGCAGCTCGACGACTCCGTAGACTCCCGGGCCGTCGGGCCCCTCCACGTCGTCCTCGTGGACGCGGATCCACCGGTTCTCGTACACGGTGCGCGAGGCGAGCGTCTTCCACGTCATGCCGCCACGATACGGCCCTCTCGCGGCGTCCGGATGAACCGATAGCCTGAGAGCATGACGCACACGGGCAACCCCTTCGGACAGGTGCTCGTCGCGCTCGTCACGCCCATGACGGCCGACGGCGAGGTCGACTGGGCCGCCGTCGAGAAGCACATCGACGACGTCATCACGGCGGGATGCGACGGCGTCGTCGTGACGGGGACGACGGGCGAGACGTCGACTCTGACGGATGCCGAGAAGCTGAGGCTCGTCGAGGTGGGCAAGGACGTCGCGGCCGGTCGGGCCAAGATCATCACCGGCGGCGGCTCGAACGAGACCGCCCACGCCATCGAGCTGTACAAGGCGAGCGAGCGGGCCGGCGCCGACGGCATCATGATCGTGACGCCGTACTACAACAAGCCGACGCAGGCGGGCATCCTGACGCACTTCCGGCTCGTCGCGGATGCGACCGACCTGCCCGTCATCCTGTACGACATCCCCGGGCGCACGGGCGTCCCGATCAGGTACGAGACGATCCTGCGCATCGCGAAGCACCCCAACGTGCTCGCGATCAAGGACGCCAAGGGCGACTTCAGCGAGGTCAGCCGCGTGCTGAACCAGACCGACCTCATGTACTTCTCCGGTGACGACGCGAACGTCCTGCCGCATCTGTCGATCGGCGCGACGGGTCTCATCGGCGTGACCGCGAACATCACGGCGCAGCCCTACCGCGAGATCGTCGACGCCGTCAACCGCGGCGACCTGACGGCGGCCACCGCCGCGCACCGCAAGCTCGAGCCGCTCGTGCGCGCCGTCATGACGCACGTGCCCGGGACCGTCTCGGCGAAGTACATCCTGCACGGGCTGGGTCGCATCTCGAGTCCGCGCGTGAGGCTGCCGCTCGTGGGTCCCGAGGAGTGGGAGGCCGCCGTCATCGAGGATGAGCTCGCGCTCGTGAAGGACGTCCCCGGTGCCGACTTCTCCAACTTCCGTCCCGACCGCAACGCCGCCGCCGGCGGCGCGCTGCCGAAGGTGTCGGGCACGACGAGATGACTGCGCGCTCGCGTCGCGGGCGTGAGGACGGATACAGGGACCGCCGGACGACGCCACTGAGCGTGACGCACGCCGCGGATCCCGAGGAAGGCGACTGATGGCCACCACCGTGTACGACCCGCCCGCTCTCGACCCCGGAACCCTGCGCGTCACGCCGCTCGGCGGGCTCGGCGAGGTCGGACGCAACATGACGGTCTTCGAGTACGCGGGCAGGCTCCTCGTCGTCGACTGCGGCGTCCTCTTCCCCGAGGAGCATCAGCCGGGCGTCGACCTGATCCTGCCCGACTTCGAACCGATCAAGGGCCGCCTCGACGACATCGTCGCCGTCGTCCTCACGCACGGGCACGAGGACCACATCGGCGCCGTGCCGTACCTTCTCAAGCTCAAGCCCGACATCCCTCTCGTGGGCTCGGGCCTGACCCTCGCCCTCGTCGAGGCGAAGCTCAAGGAGCACCGCATCCGGCCCTTCACCTTGACGGTCAAGGAGGGCCAGACCGAGCGGTTCGGCCCGTTCGAGCTCGAGTTCGTCGCCGTCAACCACTCGATCCCCGACGCGCTCGCCGTCGCGATCCGCACCCCCGCGGGCACCGTCCTCGCGACGGGCGACTTCAAGATGGACCAGCTGCCCCTCGACGGGCGGCTCACCGACCTGCGCGCCTTCGCGCGCCTCGGCGAAGAGGGGGTCGACCTCTTCCTGGTCGACTCGACGAACGCCGACGTGCCCGGGTTCACGCCGCTCGAGCGCTCGATCGGGCCCGTGCTCGACCAGGTTATCGGCAAGGCGCCTCGGCGCGTCATCGTCGCAAGCTTCTCGAGCCACGTGCATCGCGTCCAGCAGGTGCTGGATGCCGCCTACGACCACGGTCGCAGGGTCGCGCTGCTCGGCCGCAGCATGGTGCGCAACATGACGATCGCGGAGGAGCTGGGCTACCTCCACGTGCCCGAGGGCGTGCTGATCGACTACAAGAAGGCGCGCGATCTCCCCGAAGACCAGATCGTCTACATGTCGACGGGGTCGCAGGGCGAGCCGATGGCGGTGCTCAGCCGCATGGCGAACAACGATCACGAGATCGAGCCGGGGCCCGGCGACACGGTGATCCTCGCGTCGAGTCTCATCCCGGGCAACGAGAACGCCGTGTATCGCGTGATCGACGGGCTCACGAAGCTCGGCGCGAACGTCGTGCACAAGGGCAACGCGATGGTGCACGTCTCCGGCCACGCGGCGGCGGGGGAGCTGCTGTACTGCTACAACATCCTCAAGCCCAGGAACGTGCTCCCCGTCCACGGCGAGCACCGCCACCTGATGGCCAACGCGCGGCTCGCGCAGGACACCGGCGTCCCCGAGGACCGCACGATCCTCGGCGAGAACGGCACGGTCGTCGACCTCAAGGACGGCATCGCCCGCATCGTGGGGCAGCTCGACCTCGGCTTCGTCTACGTCGACGGCTCGACGGTCGGCGAGATCACGGATGCCGATCTCAAGGACCGCCGGATCCTCGGCGAAGAGGGGTTCATCTCGGTGATCGTGGTGGTGGATGCCGCGACCGGCCGGATCATCACGGGGCCCGAGATCCACGCCCGCGGCTTCGCGGAGGACGACGCGGTCTTCGAGGACGTCAAGCCGAGGATCGCCGCGGCGCTCACGGAGGCCGCCAAGTCCGGAGTCCGCGACAACCATGCGCTGTCGCAGATCGTGCGGCGCACGATCGGCCGGTGGGTCAACACGTCGCTGCGGCGCCGGCCCATGATCGTGCCGCTCGTGATCGAGGCATAGCGCGCGGATTCTTCACAGCGCCGTAACACCCTCGCTCTAGACTCTCGTCATGCCGCAGACGTTCCTCGTGCGCCCGGCGACGCAGGCAGACGGCGCATTCCTCGGCGACATGGTCGTCGAGGCCGCGAACTGGAGCCAGGGCGGCGCGCGGCCGCGGCATCAGGTGCTCACGAGCCCCGAACACAGCCGCTACGTGTCCGGATGGATGCGGCCGGGCGACGCCGGGTTCGTCGCACTCGACCCCAACGGCGATCCGATCGGGGCCGCGTGGTACCGCATGTTCCCCCGCACCGATCCGGGCTTCGGCTACGTCGGCACGGGTGTGCCCGAGCTCATCATCGGCGTGCGGCCCATCTGGCGGGCCCACGGGGTCGGTCGCAGTCTTCTTCAGCGGCTGTGCGATCACGCCGCGGCACAGGGCTTCGGGCGGCTGAGCCTCAGCGTCGAGCGCGGAAACTTCGCGGTGACGCTGTATCGCAGCGAGGGGTTCGCCGTGACGCAGGCGGGCATCGGGCGGGACACGATGGTCAAGCGCCTGCGCTGACGTAGCCGTCGAGGGGCCTCTCGGTCCGACGACGACGGGGCGCCCCGAAGGGCGCCCCGCGGTGCATCGATCAGCCGGCGCAGAGCGTGCTGAGCGCCGTGAGCGACGTCTGCATGTCGGTGGTGGCGGTCGTGAGATCGCTCAGGGCAGCGGTGTCGCCGTCGACGTAGATCTTCGCGATCGCGTCGCGGACGGCGGCGAGGTCGTCCTTGGCAGTCGTCGCAGCCGCCTTGACCTCTGCGTTCGTGACGGTGTCGGCGACCTCCTGGTACGCGTCGACGAGCGCCGTCCAGGCGTCGACGGCGGCCTGCGGGTCTGCGGCGGCGTCGGCCAGCTTCGCCAGCGTCGTGCTCGCCTCCTCGAGCGGCCCGGCCATGCTGACGCAGGCCTCGGCGACCGTCTGCTCGGATGCGGTCGTCTCCGCCGGCGCCGCCGGGGCGCTCGCGGCGGGCGTCTCGCCCGTGCTCTCCGGTCCGGCGGAGCACGCGGTGAGACCGAGCACCGCGACTGCGGCGAGGGTCCAAGCGGCGATACGAAGCTTCATTCTGTAGTCCTTTCACAGGGTTGAGGGCATTCATGATGAATGCTGAGAAGCCGAGGCATCTGGACCCGGGTTCTTGTACCGAACGTAGTCGATCTCGGACGGCGCCCGCGGCGCCTGTGAGCGGGGCGCCGATCCGCCGCGTCAATCCGCCGATATCCGACTCCTGCGGCCTACCGTGGAGCAATGGCACGATCCGCGAGTACGCCCACGAACGCCCGCGCGTCCGCGAAGGGCTCCTCGTCGCGTGCCCGCAAGCCCGACCCGGCTCCGCGCCGCTACGTCGGCGAGTCCGAGAAGCCGCCCGTCGTCACGCGCATGTGGATGGGCCTGGCCCATGGCACGGGCGGGCTCTTCCGCGCATTCGGGCCCGAGACGCTCGAGAAGGAGCAGCGACGCGACGGGCTGCCGTTCTTCATCGTGCTGCTCGCGATCGCCGGCGCGGTCGTCGAGTGGTTCTTCATCGGCGACGAGGTCGCCAAGAGCATCAGCGCGTACACGGCGGGCGGACTCGTCGGACGCGTCTCGTTCGTGCTCCCCGTGCTGCTCGTGCTCCTCGCCGGATGGCTGTTCCGCCACCCGGCCTCTGTGCACGACAACGGCCGCATCGGGATCGGCTTCGCGCTGTTCGTGCTGACCATCGCGGGCTTCTGCCACATCGGCGGCGAGCGCCCCCAGCCCCGCGCGGGCCTTCCGGTCCTGAGCGATGCGGGCGGTCTGTTCGGATGGATGGTCGGCGAGCCGCTCGCCCTCGGACTCACCGACGTCGGCGCGTGCATCGTGCTGGCGATCGTGGCGGGGCTCAGCATCCTGATCCTCACCAAGACCCCGCCGAACCGCATGGGGCGCCGCCTCGGCGACCTGTACGCGTGGATGTTCGGAGCAGAGCGCCTCGACCCCGCAGAGGGGCCCGGGTTCACCCCGGATGCCGCGGCCGACACCTCGATCCCGTGGTGGCGCCGCAACCGGACGGGCCGTGAGCAGGACCCCGACGGCGCAATCGGATCGCAGGACCTCACGGAGCTCCTCCCGCCCGGCGCATCGCACGGCGGGTTCGACCAGGCGATCACGCCCTCGGTCGCGCCTCCGCGGCCGCCCGCGCCCGTCGTCACGCCGGATGCCGTGACCGAGGTCATCGACCCGGCCGTCCTCGCGGGCGCCGCGAGAGCGGCGAGCAGAGCCGAGACCTCGCTCCGCGACGACGTCTCCGGGTCGGGAGACGGCATCCTCCCCGGGCTGTCGGGGATCGGCACCGACATGCCCCACTCGGCCGCGATGGCGCCGTACCGGCTGCCGTCGGTCGAGAGCCTCGCCGCCGGCACGCCGCACAAGGCCCGCTCGCAGGCCAACGACGACGTCGTGCGCGCCATCACGAGCGTGCTGCAGCAGTTCCAGGTCGACGCGCGCGTCACGGGGTTCTCGCGCGGCCCGACCGTGACGCAGTACGAGATCGAGGTCGGCCACGGCGTCAAGGTCGAGCGGATCACGGCGCTGACGAACAACATCGCGTACGCGGTCGCATCCAACGAGGTCCGCATCCTCGCGCCGATCCCCGGCAAGAGCGCGATCGGCGTCGAGATCCCCAATGCCGACCGTGAGATCGTGACGCTCGGCGACGTCCTGCGCTCGAACGCCGCGCACCAGTCGACGCATCCCATGACGATCGGCGTCGGCAAGGACGTCGGCGGCGGCTACGTCGTGGCCAACCTCGCCAAGATGCCCCATCTGCTGGTCGCCGGCTCGACAGGCTCGGGCAAGTCGAGCTTCGTGAACTCGATGATCACGAGCCTGCTGATGCGCGCGAAGCCGTCCGAGGTGCGCATGGTGCTCATCGACCCGAAGCGTGTCGAGCTGACCTCGTACGCCGGCGTCCCGCACCTCATCACGCCCATCATCACGAACCCCAAGAAGGCGGCGGAGGCGCTGCAGTGGGTCGTGAAGGAGATGGACATGCGGTACGACGACCTCGCGTCGTTCGGGTTCCGTCACATCGACGACTTCAACCGCGCCGTCGTCGCGGGCGAGCTGCAGCTTCCCGCCGGCAGCGAGCGCGTCCTCAAGCCGTACCCCTACCTGCTCGTCGTCGTCGACGAGCTCGCCGACCTCATGATGGTCGCTCCTCGTGACGTCGAGGACTCGATCGTGCGCATCACGCAGCTCGCGCGGGCGAGCGGCATCCATCTCGTGCTCGCGACGCAGCGTCCGTCCGTGGACGTCGTGACGGGCCTCATCAAGGCCAACGTGCCCTCGCGGCTCGCATTCGCCGTCACGAGCGTCACCGACTCCCGCGTCATCCTCGATCAGCCCGGCGCAGACCGGCTCATCGGGCAGGGCGACGCGCTCTTCCTGCCGATGGGGACGTCGAAGTCGATCCGCGTGCAGGGCGCGTGGGTCAGCGAGCCCGAGATCGAGAAGGTCGTCAAGCACGTGACGCGTCAGGCGCGGCCGGACTACCGCGACGACGTCGCCGCGGTCGCGGAGAAGAAGGAGATCGACGCCGACATCGGGGACGACCTCGAGCTGCTGCTCGCGGCGGCGGAGCTCGTCGTGTCGACGCAGTTCGGATCGACCTCGATGCTGCAGCGCAAGCTCCGCGTCGGGTTCGCGAAGGCGGGCAGGCTCATGGACCTCCTCGAGTCTCGCGAGATCGTCGGCCCGTCGGAGGGCTCGAAGGCGCGTGACGTGCTCGTGACCGTCGAGCAGCTTCCCGGCGTGCTCGCGCGGCTGCGCGGCGACGACGTTCCGGATGCCGCGCCCCCGGCAGACGACCGGTACGGCGCCGACGCCGTCGAGGCCCAGTACGACGGGTATCCCGTCGTCGAGGACGAGGGCGACGAGGACGCGTGGGGGCTCACAGGTCGTGACTGACGCGCGTCGCGCGCCCGTGGGCAACGGGTAGGCTCGCACCGTGGCCGTCCCCCGCCAGCTGCCGAACTCGATCACGGTCGTCCGCATCCTGTGTGCGCCCGTGTTCCTGTGGATGCTGCTCGCCGATGCCGGCGCCGACGGTGCGCTGCGGTGGTGGGCGGCCGTCCTGTTCATCGTCGCGATCGCGACGGACGGCATCGACGGCTACATCGCGCGCAGGCACGAGATCGTCACGGATCTCGGCAAGCTCCTGGACCCCATCGCCGACAAGGCGCTGACGGGGTGCGCCTTCGTCGGCCTGTCGATCCTGGGCGAGCTGCCCTGGTGGATCACGATCGTCGTGCTCGTCCGAGAGATCGGAATCACGGTGTACCGTCTCGTCGTCGTGAGCGATCATGTGCTCGCGGCGGCGTGGATGGGCAAGCTCAAGACGCTCGCGCAGGCCGTCGCGCTGTCGCTCGCCCTTCTCCCGCTGTGGACGCTCGTCGGCGACTGGATCCTCTGGGTCGACGGCGTGGCGATGACGATCGCTGTGATCCTCACCGTCGCGAGCGGGGTCGACTACATCGTGAGCGAGGCGCGGGCGGCGACCGCCCGTGGGAAGGGCGCGGCATGACTCCGCTCAAGCCTCACGCGCCCGACTTCCCGGACGACGCCGACATCACGCAGCCGAGCTCGCGCCGAGCGGATGCCGAGTCCGCGACTCCGTTCGCGCCCGCGGTCGACGCCGTGAGGCTCCTCGAGCGTCTGGGCGAGCTCGCCTGGACCGTCGGCGTCGCAGAGTCCCTCACCGGCGGACTCGTGATCGCGAGCCTCATCGGCGTCCCCGGCGCGTCGAGCGTCGTGCGCGGGGGTGTCGTGGCGTACGCCACCGAGGTCAAGCACACGATGCTCGGGGTCGACGAGACCCTTCTGCAGGCGCACGGCGCCGTGCATCCGCGCGTCGCGCGACAGATGGCGGACGGCGTGCGCGCGCGCCTCGGCGTCGACGGGACGCCGTGCGACGTCGGCATCGCGACGACCGGGATCGCGGGCCCGGACTCCCCGGACGGGCAGCCCGTCGGGACTGTCCACATCGCGGTGGCGACTCCGCTCGGCACGCGAGTCGAGTCGCTCGAGCTCGCCGGAACGCGCGACGAGATCCGCACCGAGGCCGTTCGCCGAGCGCTGCGGCTCGCGCTCGACGCGCTCTGATACACGATCCGCGGATCGGGAACAGACCGTGTTTCGGCTCGGTTACATTCGGCGATTCCCACCCATTCCCCAGCGCGCAGGATTAGATTGGCGGTTGACGGTGTTGTACTGTTGTCCACCCGGACGACGGCGGAATCTGAAGTGAGGAGGGGGCTCTCATGATCCTGGTACGTCAAGAGATCGGCGAAGTGCTTCGTGATTTCCGCCAGCAGAAGGGACGCACCCTCCGTCAGGTCGCAAGCCGTGCGAGCGTCGCCCTCGGTTATCTGAGCGAGGTCGAGCGCGGTCAGAAGGAGGCGTCGAGCGAGATCCTCGCGTCGGTCGCCGAAGCCCTCGATGTGCCCATCTCGACGATCATGCGTGAAGTGGGCGACCGCATCTCGGTGCTCGAAGGCATCCAGCCGTTCCCGGATGTCGTGCCCGACGATCTCGTCGCATCGGTCGACGCAGAGCTGTCGCTGCGCTGACGCGCCCGCCATCCGACACGTCTGCACGACGGAGCCATGTCCATGCGCCGCAGTGAGTTCGACCGCGCCGTGGCCGACGAGTTCGGTGCTCGCGGCGCGGCTCTCGTCGCGGACCTCGTCCTGCCGCAGCTCGGCTCGCGCACGGCCGCCGAGGCGCTCGCGGCCGGCATCGCGCCGGGTGAGGTCTGGCTCGCGCTCTGCATCGAGAACGACGTTCCGCCGCAGCGCCGCTACGGTGCGGGTCGGCTCGAGCCGGGGCGTCGCTGAGACAGGCGACGCGGACGGTCGGCGGCTGACGCGCCACGGCGTGTCGTCGAAGATCTGTTCGATGCCCGCGTAGGCTCCTGCACAGATGGAGTCGAAAGGCATTCGTCCACGGGCGGGTGGCGGCGACGACGGGATGTCGGAGCCTCCTCGTAGCGTGAGCGACGTCGAACGACACCACACGCCTTGTCGCAGCATCCGGCCCACCGGGGCGGAGCGCGACAGCCTACAGGCGACGGAACGCGAGCAGAAGGAGCACGCCATGCCATCACCCGCCGACCGCGAGAAGGCCCTCGAATCGGCCCTCGCCCAGATCGACCGGCAGTTCGGGAAGGGCTCGGTGATGCGCCTCGGCAGCGACGAGCGCGCACCCGTCGAGGTCATCTCCACGGGCTCGATCGCCCTCGACGTGGCCCTCGGCGTCGGAGGTCTGCCCCGCGGGCGCATCATCGAGATCTACGGCCCCGAGTCATCGGGAAAGACGACGCTCACGCTCCACGCGATCGCCAACGTGCAGCGCGCCGGCGGCATCGCAGCGTTCATCGACGCCGAGCACGCGCTCGATCCCGACTACGCGCAGAAGCTCGGCGTCGACATCGACCAGCTCCTCGTCTCGCAGCCCGACACCGGCGAGCAGGCGCTCGAGATCGCCGACATGCTCGTCCGCTCCGGTGCGATCGACCTCGTCGTGATCGACTCCGTCGCGGCCCTCGTGCCGAAGGCCGAGATCGAAGGCGAGATGGGCGATTCGCACGTCGGTCTGCAGGCGCGCCTCATGTCGCAGGCGCTGCGCAAGCTCACCGGCGGTCTCAACCAGACCAACACGACGATGATCTTCATCAACCAGCTGCGCGAGAAGATCGGCGTCTTCTTCGGGTCGCCCGAGACGACCGCGGGCGGCAAGGCGCTCAAGTTCTACGCGTCGGTGCGCCTCGACATCCGCCGCATCGAGACCCTGAAGGACGGGGCAGAGGCCGTCGGAAACCGCACGCGTGTGAAGGTCGTCAAGAACAAGATGGCCCCTCCGTTCAAGCAGGCCGAGTTCGACATCCTGTACGGCATCGGCATCTCGCGCGAAGGGAGCCTCATCGACTTCGGCGTCGAGCACGCGATCGTCAAGAAGTCGGGCGCCTGGTACACCTACGACGGCGAGCAGCTGGGTCAGGGCAAGGAGAACGCCCGCAACTTCCTCATCAAGAACGAGGATGTCGCGGCCGACATCGAGTCGAAGATCAAGGTGAAGCTCGGCATCGGCCAGCCCAAGGCCGAAGCTCCCGTGGGCGACGAGCTGGCGGCCCGACGGCCTGCGTGATGGTCCGTTTCGTGGAGGACGGGGGCGAGTCCGGCGCTTCCGAGGGACTCGCCCCCGTCATCCCGCTCTTCGGTGCGGCCGGTGCGGTGGTCGAGCGCGGGAAACGACACACGACGCCGTCGATCACCGACGACGACCTGGAGCCCTCGTGGAGTTCGACGTGGGGTGCCGACGTCCACGAGGTCGCCGTCGACGAGCCGACCGCCGCGGCCGACGAGGCCAGGCGCACCGAGCTCGCCGAGAAGACGCTGCTGCGCAAGATCCGGGGCCGTTCGCTCTCGGTGTCCGAGGCGCACGGAGTCCTCGCCGAGTTCCACCTTGAGCGCCACGAGCTGGATGCGATCATCGAGGCGTTCGCCGGACGCGGCTACCTCGACGACGCAGCGCTCGCGGAGCAGATCGTGCACGTCGGAGTCGACCGCCGGGGGAGCGGTCGCCGAGTCATCGCGCAGACGCTCGCGAAGCGCGGCATCCCGCGCGATGTGGCGGATGCCGCGCTCTCGGCGGTCCCCGACGACGATGACGAACGGGCACTCGAGTTCGCGCGGTCGAAGGCGCGCGGACTCGGGGGCCTCGATCACGACACCGCGCTGCGGCGCCTCGCGGGGCAGCTCGGCCGTCGCGGATACCCGGGCTCCGTCGCGCTCCGTGCCGCGAAGCAGGCGCTCGCTGAGGAGGGCGGCCCTTCGCCGAGCGTCCGCTTCCGCTGACGCGCGGGATGGTCCCTCGATCATCGCGCCCGGATCGCAGGCCCGCCGGAATGGCGACGTCATCGGGCCCGGGCGGCGGCTGGTGAATACTGGGTGCGGAGCGGACAAGGGGGGCCCATGGCGATCGAGGTCAGAGGGCTGACCAAGCGATTCAAGAACGTCGTGGCCGTCGACGACCTGAGTCTCTCGGTCGCGGAAGGCACGGTGTTCGCCTTCGTCGGCACCAACGGCGCCGGCAAGTCGACGACGATCAACTGCCTCACGACCCTGTTGCCGCTCGACGCGGGCGAGGCGAGCGTCGCCGGGTTCGATGTCGCGCGGGATCCCGATCAGGTCCGTGCGCGCATCGGCGTCGTCTTCCAGGACTCGGTGCTCGATCCCACGCTGACCGGACGCGAGAACCTGCGGCTGCGCGCCCGGTTCGCGGGGCTCGACCGGCGCGCCGCGGACGAGCGCATCTCGGATCTCGCCGAACTCATCGACGTCGGCGAGTTCCTCGACAGACGGTACAAGACCCTCTCGGGCGGCCAGCGCCGCCGCATCGATGTCGCCCGCGCCCTCCTGCATCGTCCCGAAGCGCTCTTCCTCGACGAGCCGACCGCAGGCCTCGACCCCGCGAGTCGTGCGGCCGTCTGGGGCACGATCCAGCAGCTGCGCCGGCGGGGCGAGTTCACGGTGTTCCTCACGACGCACTACCTCGAAGAGACCGAGGAGGCCGACGAGGTCTGCATCATCGATCGCGGCAGGATCGCGGCATCCGGAACCCCTGCGCAGCTGCGCGAGCAGCACAGCCGCAGCATCCTGACCGTCACATCCGCCGACCCGGGCGCCCTCCTCGCACTGGCGGACGTTCGCGGCATCTCTGCGACGCGGGACGGCGACGTCGTCGTCATCCCGGTCGACGGGGCGACGACGGCGCGTGCCCTGCTCGCAGCGCACGGCGACTCCGCTGTCGACTTCGAGTTCCGGCACGGGAGCATGGACGACGTCTTCCTCGCCGTCACGGGTCGCGTCGGCGGCGACGGCGTCTCGGAGACGGCCGCATGAGCATCGTCGCGGCGATCGTCGCCCGAAACCTGCGGATCTTCTTCCGCGACCGCTTGAACGTGTTCTTCTCGCTGCTGGGCGGGATCGTCCTGTTCGGGCTCTACGTGCTGTTCCTAGGCAATCTGCAGACCCAGTCGCTGGCGGCGTCGATCCCCGCCGCGACGCCGCAGGAGGTGCAGGCCTTCGTCGACAGCTGGATGTTCGCGGGCATCGTGCTCATCACGACCGTGACGTCGGGCCTCGGCGCGATGTCTGTGCTCGTGGAGGATGGCGAGACCGGCCGCTTCCGCGACTTCCTCGTCTCGCCGATCCGCCGCGGACAGCTCGTTCTGGGCTACCTCATCTCGGCGATCATCGTGTCGCTCATCCTTTCGGCGTTCGTGTTCGCGGTCAGCGTCGCGTATCTCGGTCTCGTGCGCGGCACATGGCTCCCCGTCGACGCCGTCGCGCGTGCCGCGGGCGTCGTCGTCCTGTCGTGCGCCGCGTTCACGGCGCTCATCTCGTTCGTCGCGTCATTCGTTCGCACGTCGGGCGCCTTCGCGGGCCTCTCGACGATCGTCGGAACCGTCCTGGGCTTCATCGCGGGGGCGTACATCCCCGTCGGTCTCCTGCCCGCGACGGCCGGCGACGTCGTCAACGCCCTCCCGTTCGGCCAGGCCGGGGCCCTCCTGAGACAGCAGTTCACCGTCGACACGCTGCCCGCCATGACGGGAGGGTTCGCAGAGGCCGACGAGAGCCTGCGCACGTTCTTCGGCATCGACGCGATCGTCGGAACATGGCTCGTGCCGCCCGGCGTCATCGTCGCCATCCTCGTGGCCATGGTCGTCGTGTTCGCCTCCCTGTCTGCGTTGCGCATCCGTGCGCGGATCCGCTGACGAGAGGCGGATGCCGCGAAGCTGCGCGCGATCGGACGCGAGGCCGACCGGACTGGTGCCGACGCGAACACGATGAACGCGATCAGCGCGATCGTCGCCGGCACCAGACGTCCGGCCCACATCGTGCGAATGGGCAGGTGGAGTCCGGCGTCGTCGTCGTGCGGCGTCCCGACAGCGCGTGCAGCGCTCTCGCCGTTGTCGCGCATCAGCCCGCGTACACATGTGCGACGGCATCGCCGATGACGTCGCCGGCACCCCGGGCAGATGCAGCTCGGCGATGAACAGGTCGATCCGGCGCTCGGTCCTGACAGTCACGGGGTGCTCCGTACGGTCGACACAGTCCCTCGTCAGGGCGGCGACGCGCGCCCATTGCGCGCACTGCTGGTCGAGCTCGGCACCCTCCCGCGCGCGTGAGCATGACGTGCTTGCAGTCGGGTCCGCCGTCGCCGGGGCACCGCTCGGTCGTGACGAGACCCGCCTGCTCGAATCACGTGAGCAGCGGATGCAGCGTGCCGCCCGTGATATCGACGACGCCCGCCTGGGCGACGGCGGCGATGATCGCGTACCGTCACGGCAGCCCGGGCCGCAGCGCGCGCAGCGTGCACGCCCCGAGCGTCGCCCGCAGCCCGTCGCTCGGCCACTCGAGCACGTCGGTCTGCTCGTCCGTTCACGGCATCCGCCCCGACCGCCGCCGTAGAATGGCTCCCGCCATGACTACTCCGTCCTCCGCCCCGACGCTCATCGCGCCCTCGCCCGCCGCGCACTCGTCCGACGGGCGCGCGCGGACGTACGAGGTGCGCACGTTCGGCTGCCAGATGAACGTCCACGACTCCGAGCGACTCTCGGGCTCGCTCGAGAGCGCCGGCTACGTGCGCGCCGAGCTGGGCGAAGAGGCCGACGTCGTCGTCATCAACACCTGCGCCGTGCGCGACAACGCGTCAGGCAAGCTCTACGGCACGCTCGGCCACCTCAAGTCCCGCAAAGACAAGCACGACGGCATGCAGATCGCGGTCGGCGGCTGCCTCGCGCAGATGGACAAGCAGGCCGTGCTCGACAAGGCGCCCTGGGTCGACGTCGTCTTCGGGACCCACAACATGGGGTCGCTGCCGAGCCTGCTCGAGCGCGCGCGTCACAACGGCGAGGCGGAGCTGGAGATCCTCGAGTCGCTCGAGGTGTTCCCCTCGACGCTGCCGACGAAGCGCGACGCCGTCCACAGCGGCTGGGTGTCGATCTCGGTCGGATGCAACAACACGTGCACGTTCTGCATCGTCCCGAGCCTGCGAGGCAAGGAGAAGGACCGTCGCCCCGGCGACATCCTGAACGAGATCCGCCTGCTCGTCGACGACGGCGCGATCGAGGTGACGCTCCTCGGACAGAACGTCAACAGCTACGGCGTCGAGTTCGGCGACCGACAGGCGTTCGGCAAGCTCCTGCGCGCGGCGGGTGAGATAGAAGGACTCGAGCGCATCCGCTTCACCAGTCCGCATCCGGCCGCGTTCACCGACGACGTCATCGATGCGATGGCCGAGACAGCCGCCGTCATGCCGCAGCTGCACATGCCGCTGCAGTCCGGCTCCGACCGGATCCTGAAGGCTATGCGCCGCTCGTACCGCAGCGAGAGGTTCCTCGGCATCCTGGATCGCGTGCGCGCGAAGATGCCGGATGCCGCGATCTCGACCGACATCATCGTGGGCTTCCCCGGCGAGACCGACGAGGACTTCGAAGACACGATGCGCGTCGTCGAGCGGGCCCGCTTCGCGAGCGCCTTCACGTTCCAGTACTCGATCCGCGAGGGCACGCCCGCCGCGACGATGCCCGACCAGGTGCCGAAGGCGGTCGTGCAGGAGCGCTACGAGCGCCTCATCGCGCTCCAGGAGCGGATCTCGCTCGAGGAGAACCAGCGCCAGCTCGGCCGGTTGCTCGAGGTGCTGGTCTCGACCGGCGAAGGCAAGAAGGATGCTGAGACCCACCGCCTGACCGGCCGTGCGGAGGACAGCAGACTCGTGCACTTCGAGGTGCCCGCCGGTTCGCCCGTGCCGCGTCCCGGCGACGTCGTGAGCGTCGTCGTGACGCACGCGGCGCCCTTCCATCTGCTCGCCGACGTGGCGGACGGTGCGCCGCTGCGCATCCGCCGCACCCGCGCGGGCGACGCGTGGGACCGGTCGCTCGCCGAATCGTGCGCCGTTCCGTCGCCCGCCGAGCCGGGCGGTCCGCGCGCGGTCTCGCTCGGGCTCCCGACGCTGCGCATCGGCGTGTAGGGCAGGATGGCGCCTGAACGGCCCGTGCGCGGTCGTCGTCGTGCAGCGGTCCCCGCGATGCACCGCGCGTCCGTGCGTCTCCCCGGCGCGCGTGCGGCCGCACGCTTCGGCGATTGCTGGGGGGCTGCGCGTCCCCGCGGCGGTGACGCGCGCCCGCCCCGGATCGGTGGCCGGTCGTTGCGCGTCGTCAACGCTCGTGCGGCTGTTCTGTGCAACTGCGGCAGTTCGATGTGGCGCGGTTGCACGGAACAGCCGCGGACGTGGGGTCGCGCGGGGCGTGGTTGCACGGAACAGCCGCAGACGCGGGATCGCGTGTGGCGTGGTTGCACGGAACAGCCGCGGACGCGGGGTCGCGTGTGGCGCGGTGGCACGGAACAGCCGCGGACGCGGGGTCGCGTGTGGCGCGGTGGCACGGAACAGCCGCGGACGCGGGATGGCGCGGGGCGTGGTTGCACGGAACAGCCGCGGACGCGGGGTCGCGGGCACCGCCTGGCGGCGCGCTGTGCGTACCCGGGGAGCGGAGGATGACCCCCGCGCTGTGGGCGATCGTCGGCGCGACCGGCACGGGCAAGACGGCCCTCTCGCTCGACCTCGCCGAGGCCCTCGCGCGGCGCGGCCGGCCGGCCGAGGTCGTCAACGCCGACGCCATGCAGCTGTATCGCGGCATGGACATCGGCACCGCGAAGCTGCCAGAGACGGCGCGGCGCGGCATCCCTCACCACCTCTTCGACGTGCTCGACGTGACCGACGACGCGGCCGTCGCCTGGTATCAGGATGCCGCGCGCTCCGCGATCCGCGCGATCCACCATCGCGGCGCCGACGCGATCCTCGTCGGCGGATCCGGGCTCTACGTGTCGAGCGTGCTGTACGACTTCCGCTTCCCGCCCCGTGACCCGCAGGTGCGGGCCGCCCTCGAGGCCGAGCTCGAGCAGCAGGGCGCCGGCGCGCTGTACGCGCGGCTGCGCGATCTCGATCCCGCGACGGCGGAGCGGGTCGACCCGCGCAACGGGCGCAGGATCGTGCGGGCCCTCGAGGTGCTCGCGCAGGGATCGCAGACGCACGGCGCCGTGCTTCCCGACGAGCCGGCGCTGTGGCACACGCCGACGCGGGTCATCGGCGTCCATGTTCCGCGTGACGAGCTCGTGCTGCGTCTCGATGCGCGGGCCGAGGGCATGTGGCGTGAGGGGCTGCTCGACGAGGTCGCGCGGCTGCGACGACAGGGCCTCGAGTCCGGCATCACGGCGCGCCGCGCCATCGGGTATGCGCAGGCGCTCGCACAGCTCGCGGGAGACCTGAGCGAAGCCGACGCGATCGCCGAGACGCGGGCGCTCACGCGGCGCTACGCACGTCGGCAGGTGTCGTGGTTCAGGCGCTACAGCGGCATCCGATGGGTCGGGCCGGGGGCGGATGCCGCTGCCCTGGCAGACTCGATCGGGTGACCACCGACATCCGCCCGTTCCGCCCGTCCGACACCGACGAGGTCGTCGCTCTGTGGCATGCGACGGGGCTCACGCGTCCGTGGAACGACCCGCGCAAGGACATCGAGCGAAAGCTGTCGGTGCAGCCCGAGCTCTTCCTCGTCGCGACCGCCGGGGGAGCCGTCGTCGGCTCGGTCATGGCGGGGTACGACGGTCACCGCGGGTGGCTCTACTACCTCGCCGCGGCGCCCGAGCGCCGCAGGGAGGGGATCGCCCGCGCGCTCGTCGCCGAGGCGGAGCGGCGCCTGCTCGCCCTCGGGTGCCCGAAGGTGCAGCTCATGGTTCGTCCGGGCAACGAGGGTGCGCGCGGCTTCTACGACGCGCTCGGGTACGAGCCGTTCGAGACCTGGGCGACGGGAAAGCGGCTCATCGCGGACGGCTGAGGCGCGGTGAGGGAGCTCCTCGGCTTCCGCGTCGCGCCCCGACTCTAGACTGGACGGATGCCGCAGACAGTCCCCTTCACGAAGGGCCACGGGACGGGGAACGACTTCGTGATCGTCGCCGATCCCGACGGCGCGCTCGACCTCAGCGACGACCAGGTCGCGGCCCTGTGCGACCGGAGATTCGGCATCGGTGGGGACGGCATCCTGCGTGTCGTGCGCTCCTCGGCACTGCCGGAGGGCGCGGCGACGGCCGACGCCGAGTGGTTCATGGACTACCGCAACGCCGACGGGTCGAAGGCCGAGATGTGCGGCAACGGCATCCGGGTGTACGTGCGATACCTCCTCGACGCGGGACTGGCGCAGCTCGCGGACGGAGAGACGATCCTCATCGGCACGCGGGCGGGGACGAAGACCCTCACGCGCAGCGATCTCGGACTCGAGGTCGACCTCGGCGTGTTCCGCATCGACGGGACCGACACGCTGGTCCGCGCGAAGGGTCTCGGCGTCTCCCGCCCCGGCGTCGGAGTCGACGTCGGCAACCCGCACGTCGTGGTCGCCCTCCCCGCCGACTCGGTGCTCGACGCGCTCGACCTGACGGCGCAGCCCATCCTCGATCCCGTGCCCGCGCACGGGGCGAACGTCGAGTTCGTCGTCCCGGCGGATCCGCTCGTGCGCGGCGGAGTCGGATCGATCCGCATGCGCGTCTTCGAGCGGGGTGTCGGCGAGACCCTGAGCTGCGGGACGGGCGTCGCCGCCGCCGCGATCGCCGTGCGGCACTGGGCGGGAGCCGCGGCACCCGACCGCTGGTCGGTCGAGGTGCCGGGCGGAGTCCTCGGCGTGCGCATGGTCGACGGGCACGTCTTCCTGTCGGGGCCGGCGGCCCTCGTCTACTCGGGGCAGGTCGCGCTGGCCTGACGCCCGCAGGTGCACGCCGTCGAGCGCGCTGTTCGACGACGCGAGCCGTTCGATGGCGGCAGGGCGATGCTCCGTGCGTCAGGCGATCTCGATCGCGTCGGTCCGTGGCGTGCCGTGCCGGCGCACCTTGAGGACGCGGAAGCCGCGGCCCGTCGCGGCGCGGTGCACGCTGAAGGCGTCGGCAAGGGCCGCGGCGAGCCATCGCTGCAGCGAGTCGGCGCCGAGGTTGCGCTGGACGACGAGCCAGGCGTCCGAGCGCTCGTCGAGTCGCGGGATCCATCGCTCGAGCAGCCCGTGCAGCTCGCTCTTCCCGACGCGGATCGGCGGGTTGGAGCGGATCGTGCGGAACGTCACGTCGTCGGGAACATCCTCCGGCAGCGACGCGTTGACATTCGTGAGGCCGAGGGACTCCGCGTTGCGTCGCACGAGGTCGAGGGCGCGTTCGTTGACGTCGACCGCCCAGACCGTGGCGTGAGGCGCCTCGAGAGCGAGTGACAGCGCGATGGGCCCCCATCCGGAGCCGAGGTCGAGCAGATGCCCGCCCGGCGGCGGAGGGGGCGTGTTCGCGAGGAGCACGGACGTTCCCGAGTCGATGTGGTCGGGGCTGAACACGCCGCCCGCCGTCGTCACCTCGACGTCCTGGTCGGCGAGCCGGACTCGGATGCGGCGCAGATTCTCGGGACTTGCGGGGGATGCGGTGAAGTAGTGGTCGCTCCCCATGCGGACGAGCGTAGCGGAGGACCTCCCAGACGGGGAGGCTAGAGTTCACGGATGGCCCGCGATTGTGCGGACGCCGCCCAGAAAGGAAGACATGACGGATACCACGACACCCCAGAGCACCGACGAGACGACGGTCGACCCCGTCGATCGCGTGCTCGCCCGCGCCGCGGCGCACTCGGGTGTCCGCGTGTTCGGGGCGGCGCAGGCGCTGCAGGACGAGACCACCGTCTCGCGGGGCGATTCCGACGGCGAGCAGTGGGACCGCGAGGAGCGCGCAGCGCTGCGCCGCGTGCCCGGGCTCTCGACCGAGCTCGAGGACGTCACCGAGGTCGAGTACCGGCAGCTGCGCCTCGAGAACGTCGTGCTCGTGGGCGTGCACCCGCAGGGATCGCAGGAGGATGCCGAGAACTCGCTGCGTGAGCTCTCCGCGCTCGCCGAGACCGCCGGCGCCGTCGTCCTCGACGGCGTGCTGCAGCGACGCCCGCACCCCGACCCGGCGACCTACGTCGGCCGCGGCAAAGCAGAGGAGCTGCGCGACATCGTCGCATCCGTCGGCGCCGACACCGTCATCGCCGACACGGAGCTCGCGCCCAGCCAGCGGCGTGCGCTCGAGGATGTCGTGAAGGTCAAGGTCATCGACCGCACGACCGTGATCCTCGACATCTTCAGCCAGCACGCGAAGTCCCGCGAGGGCAAGGCGCAGGTCGAGCTCGCGCAGCTCGAGTACCTCCTCCCGCGCCTGCGCGGCTGGGGCGACTCGATGTCGCGCCAGGCCGGTGGCCAGGTCGGCGCGGGCGGTGCGGGGATGGGATCGCGCGGACCGGGTGAGACCAAGATCGAGCTCGACCGCCGTCGCATCCGCACGAAGATGGCGCTGCTGCGCAAGCAGATCCGCGACTTCACGCCTGCGCGCGACGCGAAGCGGGCGGAGCGCAAGCGAAACACGATCCCGTCCGTCGCGATCGCCGGCTACACCAATGCCGGCAAGTCGAGCCTGCTCAACAGGCTCACTCGCGCCGGCGTGCTCGTCGAGAACGCACTGTTCGCGACGCTGGACGCCACGGTCCGCCGGTCGGTGACGACCGACGGCCGCGTGTACACGCTCACCGACACCGTCGGGTTCGTCCGCAACCTGCCGCATCAGCTCGTCGAGGCATTCCGCTCGACGCTCGAGGAGGTCGGCGACGCCGACGTCATCCTGCATGTCGTCGACGGATCGCACCCCGACCCCGCGGCCCAGCTGAAGACCGTCCGTGACGTCATCGGCGACGTCGGCGCGCGCGACACGCGCGAGATCGTCGTGTTCAACAAGGCCGATCTCGTCGACGAGGACGCGCGACTGCTCCTGCGGGGGCTCGCGCCCGGCGCGCTGTTCGTGTCGTCGCGCACCGGCGAGGGCGTTGACGAGCTGCGGGCCGCGATCGAGGAGGCGCTGCCGCTGCCCGCCGTCGAGGTGCGGGCGGTCGTGCCGTACGATCGCGGCGACCTCGTCTCGGCAGCGCACGAGACGGGCCACATCGTGTCGCAGGAGCACGGGGCCGACGGGACCCAGCTGCACGCGTACGTCTCGGAGCGACTCGCGGCCGAGCTCGCGCCCTACAGCCGATAGGCCCGAAGCGTTCGCGGCGGCGGGCTCACGAGAGGTCGATGGGCGGCACGCCGGGAGTCTCGAACCCGAAGACCGAGCCGAGGAACGCGTACTCCTTCTCGAGCGCGTCGACCACGGTCTCCTTGCGGCGGAAGCCGTGGCCCTCGCCCTCGTAGAGGACGTACGCGTGCGGCACGCCGTTCGCGGCGAGGGCGTCCCGGATGGCCTCTGCTTGCGCGGGCGGCACGACGACGTCCTCGTCCCCCTGCAGCAGGAGGACGGGAACGCGGAAGCGCTCGGCGCGGCTCAAGGGAGACCGGGCGATGTACAGCGGCTCCGCCGACGGGAGCGGCCCGATGAGGCCGTCCAGGTACCGCGACTCGAAGTCGTGCGAGTCGTGGGCGAGGGCACGTGCGTCCCCGACGCCGTAGCGGGAGATCCCCGCCGCGAACACGTCGGTGTCGACGAGGGCCGCCAGCACGGTCCAGCCGCCCGCCGAGCCGCCCTCGATCGCGAGGCGCGCAGCATCCGCGAGACCCGCGTCGGCGAGGCCTCGAGCCGCCGCCGCGACGTCGTCGACGTCGACGACGCCCCACATGCCGTGCAGGCGCTCGCGGTACGCGCGGCCGTAGCCGGTCGATCCGCCGTAGTTCACGTCGAGAACGCCGATGCCTCGGCTCGTGAAGTACGCGATCTTCGCGGATGCCGCGCCCCCGACATGGCTCGTCGGCCCGCCGTGGACGAAGACGACGTAGGGCGGCAGCTCGCCGTCCGGCGCTGACACGGCGGGGTTCGCAGGCGGGTAGGCGAAGGCGTGGACGGGCCCGTGAGGGCCGTCCACCGTGACGGCGCGGGGGCGCGGCATCCATTCGTCGCCCCACGGTGCCGAGCCGCCGCGGATCGTCTCGACGAGATCAGGGCGGTCCACGTCGATCAGCCACAGTCCGCTGGGCGCGTCAGGACCCGATCCCGAGACGAGCACGGTCGAGCCGTGCGCGTCTTCGACGACGGTGGATGCCGTCGAGGGCACGGCGATCGGCCGCGCGCCGCCGACAGCCTGGTCGATCAGCACGAGCTCGTCGGATCCGTTCGTGCGGATCGCGACGATGCGGCCGTCGTGGAGCACTCGGTACCAGCGGGTTCCGAGCACCCAGAGGGGGCCGCCCGTGTCGGCGTCCGCCGGCGCGACGGGCTCGTGCTCGAGGTCCGCGGACAGGTGCAGCCGCCAGAGGTTCCACCGTCCCGTCGGGTCGTCGGCGAAGACGAGGTCGTCCTCGCCGATCCAGGTCGGCTGGACGGGGGACGAGGCTCCTCCCGCGACGGCGCACCACTCCGCGACGATGCCGTCCTCGAGGCGTCCGATCCGCAGCTCGGAACGGTCCCACGGCATCGCGGGGTGGTCCCACGCGATCCAGGCGAGCAGGCGCCCGTCAGGCGACAGCGCGGGCTGCGCGAGGAAGTCGCTGTCGCCGACGAGGGACGTCAGCGTGCCGTCGAGCGCGATCTCGACGAGGTCGCGGTGCGGGACCGGCCTATCGGAGTGGGTCTCGCGGACGGCGAACAGCCGGCCATGCTGCCACGTCAGCCCGCCGAACCGCATGCCTTCGTCTGCGGGCGTGAGGGGCTCGGGCTCCCCGCCGGGGCGCAGCATCCACACCCGCTGATCGTTCTTCTCGACGAACAGGAGCACGGCGTCGTCCGTCGCGGCCCACGAGCCGCCGCCGTACTCGTGCACGCGCGAGCGGGCGCTCCACGGCGCGGGGAGGACGTCGACGATGTCGCCGGATGCCGCGCGCCGGCGCACCGCGGTGCGGCCGCCCTCCTCGGGGACGGTCTCGGCCCACCACACGTCGGCTGCGACGAAGCACGCGCCGTCGATGCGGGGAGCGGCGGCCGACACGGCGTCCGCGGTGAGGGGGGAGGGCCACGAGCCGTAGGGGAGGGTGTCGGTCACGATCCCACGCTACGCCGGGCGGCGCGCCGTCGTGAGGGACCGCTGCGCGAGAGGCCGTCGGGACGGTGCTCGGGCGACCGTCCGGGCGGCAGTCGGGGCGGCCGTCGGGCG
The DNA here is from genome assembly GCF_011759705.1 of Microbacterium ulmi. GTDB lineage: Bacteria > Actinomycetota > Actinomycetes > Actinomycetales > Microbacteriaceae > Microbacterium > Microbacterium ulmi. Next base: position 2,640,803 of record NZ_JAAOZF010000001.1, read on the forward strand.
CAACAGATCGTCATACGACACCGGCCGCGCAGGTCGACGGCTAGCCTGGTCGCATCGTCGGCCCTTCGAGGGCCTGGAGCGACAGCCGAGCCCGGCACCCGCCCGCGATGCACGTGCACCCTTTCCCCAGGGCGGGGTGTGCACGCTTCCGCGGCCAACCGGCCTCCTGTCCGTTCCCACCGAGAGCACGCCCATGTCGACAGCTGCGAGCACCTCGCCGACCGCCTCGGCCGTCCCGTTCTCGTTCGAGATCCACCCGCCGAGAACGGATGCCGGGCTGCCCGCCCTCTGCGAGACGATCGGTCACCTCGCGGCCGCGCGTCCGCAGTTCATCTCCGTGACCTTCGGCGCGGGAGGGTCCACCGGCGGACGCTCGCTCGAGGTGCTGACGCACATCCTGCGCGAGACCGACGTGCCGCCGCTCGCGCACCTCACGTGCGTGGGCAACCGCTACGAGGGTGCGACGGCGCTCATCCGGGAGTTCCTCGATGCCGGCATCGAGAGCTTCCTCGCCCTCCGCGGAGACCCGCCCGCCGGGGTCGACGAGGACGACGTCGATCTCGGCGACCTCGAGAGCGCGGCACATCTCGTGCAGCTCATCCACCGCGTGCAGGCCGAACGCGCGCCCTACACGGAGGCGGCGATCCCCGGCGTCCCCGGGGCGGCGCGCCTCGGCCGCCCCAGGAAGGCCGAGATCGCGGTCGCCGCATTCCCCAACGGGCATCCGAGGTCCCGGCATCCGCGGGAGGACATCGACGCCCTGCTCGCGAAGCAGGCCGCGGGCGCGACGTTCGCGATCACTCAGCTGTTCTTCCACGCCGACGACTATCTCGGGTTCGTGTGTCGTGCCCGCGACGCGGGAGTCACGATCCCGATCCTCCCCGGCATCATGCCGATCACGTCGCCCGCGCGGCTTCGGCGCGTGCTCGAGCTCAGCGGGGAGGAGCTGCCCGTCGAGCTCTCGGTCGCGCTCGAGGTCGAGCCCACCGGCGAGGGGCGGCGCGAGGTCGGAGTGGCGCACGCCGCGGCGCTCGCACGCGACGTCCTCGCAGGCGGCGCGCCCGGCATCCATCTCTACGCCTTCAACAACCATGAGACCGTCCTCGCGACGCTGCGCGAGGCCGGCGTGCTCATCGACCACGACTGCAAGGAGCCCGTACGATGACCGACTTCCCCGCTGGAACGATCCTCGGCTACCCCCGCATCGGGCGCCGCCGCGAGCTCAAGCGCGCCGTGGAGGCGCATTGGTCGGGCGCGCTCGACGAGGCCGCTCTCGAGAGGACGGCGGCCGACCTGCGCCGTGCGACGCGCGAGCGCCTCGCCGCGCTGGGGCTCGGTCGCGACGACTCGTCGATCCCCGAGTCGTTCTCGTACTACGACCAGGTGCTCGACGCGGCGCTGACGGTGGGGGCGCTGCCCGAGCGCTTCGCGCCGCTGCGCGCCGCGGACGGGTCCATTCCTCTGGCGGCATACTTCGCGGCCGCGCGGGGCGACGAGACGGGCGCCCCGCTGGAGATGACGAAGTGGTTCGACACGAACTACCACTACCTCGTGCCCGAGATCGGCCCCGAGACGCAGTTCTCGCTCTCGAGCGACCGCTTCGCGCGCCTGGTCGCCGAGGCGAAGGCTGACGGCGTCACCGTGCGCCCCGTCGTCGTCGGGCCCGTCACGCTCCTCGCTCTCGCGAAGGCGACGGATGCCGCGCCCGCCGGGTTCGATCCGCTGAGCCGCCTCGACGACCTGCTGCCCGTGTACGCCGAGCTGCTCGCGTCGCTGACCGCCGCGGGCGCCGAGTGGGTTCAGCTCGACGAGCCTGCTCTCGTGAGCGAGAGCCTGTCGGCGCCTCCGGCCGCGCTGGCGGACGCGGCATCCCGCGCGTACGCGGTCCTCGGCGACGCACCCCGCCGTCCGGCGATCCTCGTGGCCGCCGGCTACGCGCAGCTGTCGGCGGAGGCGTGGGCCGCTCTGGCCGCGGCTCCCGTCGAGGCGATCGCGATCGACGTCCATCGTGGCTCGGTGCCCGCAGGGGCGGAAGGGCTCGAGGGCAAGACCCTCGTCGGAGGCGTCGTCGACGGCCGCAACATCTGGCGCGGCGACCTCGGCGGCGCATGGGACCGGCTCGAGGAGCTGCGGGGCATCGGCGCGAAGTCGGTCGCGGCCGGCACCTCGACGTCGCTGCAGCACGTGCCGCACGACGTCGACGACGAGGCGGGGCTGGACCCGCGACTGGTCTCGTGGCTCGCCTTCGCCGACCAGAAGGTCAGGCAGGTCGTGGCCCTCGCGCGCGGCCTCGTCGAGGGGCGCGATGCGATCGAGCCTGAGGTGGCAGCGGCATCGGCCGCGCTCGCCGAACGCCGGTCGGCGCCGGGGGTGCGCGACGCGGCCGTGCGCGCCCGCGCGGCGGGTCTCACGGCGGGGGACTTCGACCGGAGCGACTACGACGCCCGGGTCGCGGCGCAGGACGCGCTCGGGCTCCCCGTGCTGCCCACGACCACGATCGGATCGTTCCCGCAGACCGGTGACATCCGCCGCGCCCGCGCGCGCTTCGGCCGGGGGGAGCTGACGGCCGACGAGTACGACGGGTTCCTGCGCGCCGAGATCCAGCGGGTCGTGCGCCTGCAGGAGGACCTCGACCTCGACGTGCTCGTGCACGGCGAGGCGGAGCGCAACGACATGGTGCAGTACTTCGCCGAGCTGCTCGACGGCTTCGCCGTGACGCAGCACGGCTGGGTGCAGTCGTACGGCTCGCGGGCGACGAGGCCCTCCATCCTGTGGGGCGACGTGTCGCGTCCGGCTCCCATGACGGTCGCATGGTCGGCGTACGCGCAGTCGCTGTCCGACAAGCACGTCAAGGGGATGCTGACGGGACCCGTCACGATCCTGGCCTGGTCGTTCGTCCGCGACGACCAGCCCCTCGGCGAGACGGCGAACCAGGTCGCACTCGCGCTGCGAGACGAGATCGCCGACCTCGAGGAGGCCGGCATCCGGATCATCCAGGTCGACGAGCCCGCGCTGCGCGAGCTCCTCCCGCTCAAGAAGGCCGCTCAGCCGGCATACCTCGACTGGTCGGTCGGCTCGTTCCGCCTGGCGACGGCAGGAGCCCGGGATGCGACGCAGCTGCACACGCACCTCTGCTACTCGGAGTTCGCCGTCGTGATCGACGCGATCGCCGCGCTCGACGCCGACGTCACCTCGATCGAGGCCGCCCGCAGCCGGGGCGAGGTGATCGCCGACGTCGCGGACTCGGGCTTCTCGCACGGCATCGGCCCGGGTGTGTACGACATCCATTCGCCGCGCGTGCCGTCGGTCGACGAGATCGGTGAGCTCCTGGAGCGCGCCGCGACCGAGCTGCCGCTGCGACAGGTGTGGGTCAATCCCGACTGCGGGCTGAAGACCCGCGGCTACGACGAGACCGTGGCGTCGCTGCGCAACATCGTCGCGGCGACGCTGGCCGTGCGCGAGAAGGTGGGCGTCCGCGCCTAGCGACGACTCAGGATGCCTCGGCCGCCGGCTCTCGAGAGTCGCCGGCCGAGGCATCCGTCGCGTCCTCCCCGTCGGGCATCGACGGACCCGTCGTCTCGTCGTCGGCGGAGCGCTTCTGGAGCAGTTCCAGGATCCAGGCGACGGCGATCGCGACGACGAGGACGAGCAGGACGTCGCCGAGCGACAGCGGCCGCAGCGCGAAGATCCACAGGATGGCGAGGACAGCGACGATCGTGCGGACGAGCACGCAACGGGCGCCGAGCCAGGCGCCGAATCCGCCCGTGTCGAGCCCACGCGCGGCGAGCGAGCGCCGCGCCGACGCGTTGAGCGAGTGGACGGCCGTGCGCGTGCGCACGGCCGGAGTCGATCGGCCCATGAGCCAGCCGATGACGGCGACGAAGACCCCGAACAGAGCGGTGACCCATGCCGTGTGGATCATCGACTCGACGAGCTGGCGATAGATCACGTCCAGTGCCGACGGCGACAGGTCGGTCTGCGTCGCGACGATGCCGACGGCGGTCGAGCCGATGGACAGCGCGATGCCCAGCGACGCGCCGCCTGCGGCCAGTCCGATCCCCGTGCCGAGGATCGCGACGCTGCGACGCCGCGCGAGGAGGATGCCGAGCGCGAAGAGTGCGAGCGCGATGACCGGGAGCCACCAGCCGAGAGTCGCCGCGAGCGCGTACGCCGTGCGGATGAGCGACAGGTTCTCGCCCGATCCGACGATCACGGTGCGATCGACGCTCGGGATGAGGTTCGCGATCCCGACCCCCCGGTCGACGAGGTTCGACTTCGCGCGATCGACGATGGGGCCGAGACGGATGCCGACGCCGTCCGGGGTCCGCACGACGATGCCGCCGCCGTCCGAGGTGGCTGCGACAGTGAGCGCGCGATGGGCTCCGCGCACGGCCGTGGCCCATACGTCGGAGAACGCGTCCGAGCGCACGATGTTGCCGATCGCCTGCGCGACGAGGTTCTCCAGGCCCTGCGCGGCGGGCTGACGGAGAAGGTCGAGCGCGGCGCTCGCCCGCGGGCCGAGCCCGAGCTCGCCTATCCCGTCGAAGACGTCGTCGGTCAGCTGTGCGAAGTCGGCCTGCTCGGAGATCGCGGCGACGGTCTCGTCGATGACGAGGTCCTGCACCGCGGCCTCGTCGACGAGCGGCGCGAGAGTGCGGACGAACGCGTCCTCATCGACGAGCTGCACCCGCGCCCATGCGCCGACGATCGAGACGGGGACGAGGATCGATGCCAGCACGATGCAGATCGCGGAGGCGACGGCGCGCCAGCGGCCCGCAATCGGAGACGGGACGGGCTCGACGACCCCCGCCAATCGGGCGTTCTCGGCCTCGAGCGCGCGCACTCGCGCAGCGAGCGCTTCGACGTGATCCTTCGTCGCATCCGTCATTCCGACATTGTGGACCTGGCCGGCGCCGTGGGCGAGAGACTCACCCGCGGCGGGTGATCGTCGTCAGACGGCGCGCAGGACCGCGACGACTCTGCCCAGAACCGTCGCCTCGTCGCCCAGGATCGGCTCGTAGGCCGAGTTCCGGGGAAGCAGCCACGTGTGCCCGTCGCGGCGCCGGAACGTCTTGACCGTCGCCTCGCCGTCGAGCATCGCCGCGACGATGTCGCCGTTCTCGGCATCCGCCTGCGACCGCACGACGACCCAGTCGCCATCGCAGATCGCCGCGTCGATCATCGACTCTCCCGCGATCTTGAGCATGAACAGATCGCCCTTCCCGACGAGCTGGCGGGGGAGCGGGAAGATCTCCTCGACCTGCTGCTCCGCCGTGATCGGGATGCCGGCAGCGATGCGCCCCACGAGGGGGACGAGGGCCGCATCGCCGACGGACGGCGCGGAGTCGGCGGGGTTCTCCGTCGACATGCCGGGGAGGTCGATGAGAACCTCCATGGCACGGGTCTTGCCCGCGTCACGGCGGAGGTAGCCGCTGAGCTCGAGCTGATTGAGCTGGTGAGTCACGCTCGAGAGCGACTTGAGCCCGACGGCATCGCCGATCTCGCGCATGCTCGGCGGGTAGCCGTGACGCGCGATCGAGCGCTGGATGACCTCGAGGATCGCCAGCTGCTTGTCGCTCAGGCTCCGCCGGCGGCGGGTCGATGGCTTCTCCTGCCTGTCGCGCCCCGTCTCGTCGGTCATGCGCCCAGCTCCCGTCTCGCCGTGAGGGCGGTGTCTCGTCACGTGCAGTGTTCTTCGAATGTCGGAGGCCCGTGGTGGGGTGCTCCTATCGAAACCGTATCCGGATGCGCGGCGATACGCACGGAGGCTCTGCGCGTGTCGCGTTCGAAGGATCCGACCTCGATGTCGTGCTTGACACACAACACTATCGAAGATAGCTTCGGAAGAGAGCTTCGGGTCCTCTCCTCCCGGCCGAGGGGTGGATCCGAAGCTCTCCCCGGCTGCTTCACAGACCCGACCCAGGAGGAGTCATGACCGCGATCGCCCTCAGCGCCCCAGGCGGAGCCCGCACCGCCACCCGGCTGCGACTGACCCAGCGCGGACGACGGCTGCTCGCGGCGCTCGCCGCGCTCCCCGCCGTCGTCGCGCTGGCGCTCGCGATCATCGGCGGCGGGGCGGCGATGGCGGCTCGCGACGCCGTGCCGGCGTCGTCGTTCGAGACGGTCACGGTCCTCGAAGGCGACTCGCTGTGGTCGATCGCGCAAGACGTGGCGCCCGACGCCGATCCGCGTGACGTCGTCGACGCCTTCGTGCGGCTCAACGCGCTCGGTGGCGTGACGCTCACGCCCGGTCAGGAGCTCGCGATCCCCGCCGCGTACGCGCCGGCGCACTGAGCGTCTCCCGGCCGATTCCCCGGGTCCAGCGTCCTAGCATGGGACGGGTGACCAGTCTCGACGACTTGCCCCTCCGTTCCGACCTCCGAGGACAGAAGCCGTACGGCGCTCCGCAGGCGCCTCTGCCCGTCGCGCTCAACGTCAACGAGAACACCCACCCCGTCCCGGGCGAGGTCGCGGACGACATCCTCGACTCCATCTCCCTCGCCCTGCGCGATGTCAATCGCTATCCCGACCGCGAGTTCACCGAGCTGCGCGAGGGATTCGCCGAGTACCTCGGCCACGGTCTGACCCGCGACCAGATCTGGGCCGCGAACGGCTCCAACGAGGTGCTCCAGCACGTTCTGCAGGCGTTCGCGGGTCCGGGCCGCACCGCCTTCGGGTTCGGTCCGACCTACTCGATGTATCCGCTCCTGACCCGCGGGACGGGTGCCGCGTGGGTCGCGGGCACGCGTGCCCACGACTACACGCTGACGCCCGCGGGCGCGGCCCAGCAGGTGGCGGATGCCGCACCCGACGTCGTGTTCCTCTGTGCTCCGAACAACCCCACGGGCACGCCCCTCGGCCTCGACGTCATCGCAGCCGTGTACGACGCGACCGACGGCATCGTCGTCGTCGACGAGGCCTATTTCGAGTTCGCGCCGCGCGACGAGCGGTCCGCGCTGACGCTGCTCCCCGGTCGCGAGAGGCTCGTCGTGTCGCGCACCATGAGCAAGGCCTTCGCGTTCGCAGGCGCCCGCGTCGGCTACCTCGCGGCCGATCCTGCGCTCATCGACGCCCTGCGGCTCGTGCGGCTGCCGTATCACCTGAGCGCGCTCACGCAGGCGGCGGCATCCGCCGCGCTGCGGCACGCGCCCGTCATGCTCGGCATGGTCGACGAGATCGTCGCGCAGCGCGACCGCCTCGCCGCGACCCTCGACGCTCTCGGCTACGAGCCTCACGAGTCGTGGACGAACTTCGTGCTCTTCGGCGGCGTCGGCGATCCGGCCGAGACGTGGCAGCAGCTGTACGACCGCGGCATCCTCATCCGCGACGTCGGCATCCCGCACCACCTGCGCGTGACGGCGGGCACGGAGGACGAGACGACCGCGTTCCTCGAAGCACTCGCGTCGATAGACTCGGCGGCATGAGCGCCCGTACCGCGTCCCTCCGTCGTGCCACGAGCGAGTCGACCGTCGAGCTCGAGCTCGACCTGGACGGGACGGGCCGCAGCCGCATCGACACGACGGTGCCGTTCTACGACCACCTCCTGACGGCGTTCGCGAAGCACTCGCTGACCGATCTGACGGTGCGCGCGTCGGGCGACACCGACATCGACGCGCACCACACGGTCGAGGACGTCGCGATCGTGCTCGGCCAGGCGATCCGCGAGGCCCTCGGCGACAAGGCGGGGATCTCGCGCTACGGCGACGCGCTCGTGCCGCTCGACGAGGCTCTCGCGCAGGCCGTCGTCGACATCTCGGGCCGTCCGTATCTCGTGCACACGGGCGAGCCCGCCGGCTACGAGCACCACCTCATCGGCGGCCATTTCACGGGATCGCTCGTGCGTCACACGTTCGAGGCGATCGCGTTCAACGCGGGGCTGACGGTGCACGTCACGGTCCTCGGCGGCCGCGACCCGCATCACATCGCAGAGGCCGAGTACAAGGCGTTCGCGCGTGCGTTCCGCCAGGCGAAGGCGATCGACCCGCACGTGGAGGGCATCCCGAGCACGAAGGGCGCCCTGTGACGAGCCGGCCCCTCGTCGCCGTGCTCGACTACGGCTCGGGCAACGTCCATTCCGCCGTCAAGGCTCTCGACGCGGCGGGAGCCGACGCACGGCTCACGTCCGACCGCGCTCTCGTCATGGAGGCCGACGGGCTCGTGGTCCCCGGGGTCGGCGCATTCCGCGCGGTCATGGAGGCGCTTCGCGCGATCCGCGGCGACGAGCTCATCGAGCGCCGGCTGGCGGGCGGCCGCCCCGTTCTGGGCATCTGCGTCGGAATGCAGGTGCTGTTCGACCGCGGCGTCGAGCGCGGTGTCGACACGGAGGGAATGGGCGAGTGGCCCGGCGTCGTGACGGAGCTCGACGCCCCCGTGCTGCCGCACATGGGCTGGAACACCGTCGACCCGGGGGAGGGGTCGCGCCTGTTCCGCGGGCTCGAGGACGAGCGCTTCTACTTCGTCCACTCCTTCGGCGCGCGGCAGTGGCTGCTCGACGTGCAGCCGCCGTTCCCGCAGCCCGTGCTGACGTGGTGCACCTATGGGCAGCCGTTCCTCGCGGCGGTCGAGAACGGGCCCCTGTCGGCGACCCAGTTCCATCCCGAGAAGTCCGGGGATGCCGGCATCCGCCTTCTGGCGAATTGGATCGACGGGCTCGGCGGGGCTACCCTCTGAACTCGTGCCTCTCGCGCTCGCCCCGTGCGGCTGAGCCTCCGGCAGACATCCATCCCGTGAAGCGAACCAGGGAGCCATGAACGATTTCGCGTCCACGCCCACATTGACCCTTCTGCCCGCCGTCGACGTGGCGGGCGGCGGGGCGGTGCGCCTCACGCAGGGCGAGGCAGGCTCCGAGACCAACTACGGCGACCCCGTCGACGCCGCGGTCGACTGGGCGCGTCAGGGCGCGGAGTGGATCCACCTCGTCGACCTCGACGCGGCGTTCGGACGCGGCAGCAACACGTCGATCCTGCGCAAGGTCATCAAGCAGGTCAAGGGAGTGCAGGTCGAGGTGTCCGGCGGCATCCGCGACGACGAGACGCTCGAGGCGGCGCTCGAGTCCGGCGCCGCGCGCATCAACCTCGGCACTGCGGCCCTCGAGAACCCCGAGTGGGCGTCCGACGTCATCGGGCGCTACGGCGACGTCATCGCCGTGGGCCTGGACGTCCGCGGCACCACCCTCGCGGCCCGCGGCTGGACGCGTGAAGGCGGCGACCTGTGGGCCGTGCTCGACAGGCTCGAGACGGCGGGCTGTGCGCGCTATGTCGTCACCGACGTCACGAAGGACGGCACCCTGCAGGGGCCGAACCTCGACCTGCTCCGCGAGATGACCGCCCGCACGCCGAAGCCCGTCGTCGCGTCCGGCGGGATCTCGAGTCTCGACGACATCGCCGCCCTGCGCGAGCTCGTCCCGCTCGGCGTCGAGGGCGCGATCGTCGGCAAGGCGCTGTACGCCGGCGCGTTCACGCTGGCCGAGGCGCTGGATGTCGCAGGGCACTGACCCGCACGGAGGCGACTCGGCCGGCATCCCCTGGGAGGGCCGCCGGTTCGAGCCCAATCCGCATGCGGGCGACGACGGCACCGCCGACGGTCCGCTGCTCTCGGCGCTCACGGCGTTCCACGCGGGATCCGGTGACCAGGTCGCGATCGTCGACGCCTACCGCTCGGCGCGGCTGCTGATCCCGCTCGTCGCCGAGAAGGGCGACCACGGCGTCGGGGAGCACGGGCTCGAGGTCGACAAGACCCAGGAGCTGTCGATCGTGACGGTCGCGGCACCGGACGGACGTCGCGTGCTGCCGGTGTTCACCTCCGTCGCCGCCCTCGCGCGGTGGGATGCCGCGGCCCGCCCCGTTCCCGCAGACGGCGTCAGGACGGCTCTGGCCGCCGCCGACGACGACACGGATCTCATCGTCGTCGACCCGGGCTCGGAGACCGAGTTCGTCCTGCGGCGCCCCGCCGTGTGGGCGATCGCGCAGGGTCAGCCGTGGGAGCCGAGCTACGCGTCGCCCGACGTCTATGCCGGGCTGCAGCAGAGCGTCGGGGGAGAGCTCGCGGTGCTCGACCTCGCAGTGGCCCCCGGCGATCCGGCGGGTCGCCTGCGCGGTCCGGAGCTCGTCGTCGTTCTCGAGCTCATGCCCGGTCTGGATCAGGCCGAGCTCGATGCCGTGCTCTCGCGTCTCGCGAAGCGCTGGGCCGCCGACGACCGCATCGCGGTCCTGGTCGACTCCCTGACCGTCAAGCTCCGCCGCGCCGGGGTGTGAACAGCGCGCCGCTCGCGACTCGTCTCCATCGGACGCCGCGGGCATGAACCTGGCCGACCTGGACTGACGTCCGCAGTCGGGGACAGGCGGTCTCGGCATCCCGGGGGGCGGAGCGCCCCACCAGGAGTCAGGTGACCGGCCCCGTCCACTTCTCGCCCGGCCCTTTGCCGATCGGGTCGGGGATGACGGACGCCTCGCGGAACGCGAGCTGCACGGAGCGCAGCCCGTCGCGCAGCGATCGCGCGTGCATGTCGCTGATCTCGGGCGCACCGGCCGTGATGAGGCCCGCGAGGGCGTTGATGAGCTTGCGCGCCTCGTCGAGGTCGGTCTGCGCGGCGGGGTCGTCTGCGAGGCCGACCTTGACCGCCGCGGCGCTGAGGAGGTGGACGGCGGCCGTCGTGATGACCTCGACGGCCGGCACGTCCGCGATGTCGCGAGAGGCGGATGCCGCAGCCTGCTCCTGCGCCTCCCAGCGCGCCCGGCGCTCGGCATCCTGGGCCTCGTGGTTCGTCGCCAGCTCGTCTTCGCCGCCCTGAATCGTGTTCACGCCGCTCTCTCTGATAGACTTTGCCGGGCTCCGGAACGTTCCGCTCCGGATGCGAAAGAGGATCACATCCCACCCGCGCTTGCCGTTCCAGGCTACCGGGTCACGCACTCCGCCCCGACCGCGCAGCGGCCGGGGTAGTCCTACGTCGGAATCGGCGCAGGGAACAGGGTGCAGAGAATGAGCCGGCGCTTCCGCGTCGTGCCGGGTGGACCGTGAGACTCTTCCGCCCGTGACACACCCGTGTCGCGGACCCCCACCCGCACGAAAGAGGAGTTCCGCATCAGCGATCCCCGCACCAACGACCGCATCCGCGTTCCCGAGGTCCGACTCGTCGGTCCTGCAGGCGAGCAGGTCGGCGTCGTCCGCATCGAGGTGGCTCTGCGTCTGGCGCAGGAGGCAGATCTCGACCTCGTCGAGGTGGCCCCCAACTCGAAGCCGCCCGTCGTCAAGATCATGGACTACGGGAAGTTCAAGTACGAGGCCGCGCAGAAGGCCAAGGAAGCCCGCCGCAACCAGGCGAACACGGTCCTCAAGGAGGTCCGCTTCCGTCTGAAGATCGAGGCTCACGACTACACGACCAAGCTCAAGCGTGCAGAGGGCTTCCTCCAGTCGGGCGACAAGGTCAAGGCGATGATCCTCTTCCGCGGTCGCGAGCAGTCGCGTCCCGAGCAGGGTGTCCGGCTCCTCCGCAAGTTCGCAGAGGATGTCGCCGAGTTCGGCACGGTCGAGTCGAATCCGACGATCGACGGTCGCAACATGGTCATGGTGATCGCACCGCACAAGAACAAGTCCGAGGTCAAGACGGAGCAGAACGCCCAGCGCGCCGCCAACAAGGAGGCCGCTCGCACGGCCCGCGCAGGCAGCGCACCGGGCTCCGCTCCCGACGCCGACGCGGCTGCGGCCGAGTAGGGCCGCCCCACAGACTCCCGCACCGCGCGGGATCACGACTCCCGCCCGCGCGGGAAGCACAACGAAGGAAGAGAAATGCCGAAGCAGAAGACCCACTCGGGTGCCAAGAAGCGCTTCAAGATCACCGGCACGGGCAAGCTCATGAAGCAGCAGGCGAACCTGCGTCACAACTTCGAGGGCAAGCCCACCAAGCGCACGCGCCGCCTGTCGCAGGACCAGGTCCTCGCCAAGGGCGACGCCAAGGTCGCGAAGAAGCTCCTCGGCCGCTGACGCGCGCCGACGCACGAATAGGAACCAAACGAAATGGCTAGAGTCAAGCGGGCCGTCAACGCCCACAAGAAGCGTCGCGTCATCCTCGAGCGCGCCTCGGGTTACCGTGGCCAGCGTTCGCGTCTGTACCGCAAGGCGAAGGAGCAGGTCACCCACTCGCTCGTCTACGCGTACCGCGACCGTCGCAAGCGCAAGGGCGACTTCCGCCGCCTGTGGATCCAGCGCATCAACGCCGCGAGCCGCCAGAACGGCCTCACGTACAACCGCCTCATCCAGGGTCTCGGCCTCGCGGGCGTCCAGGTCGACCGCCGCATCCTGGCCGACCTCGCCGTGAACGAGCCCGCGACCTTCGCGTCGCTGGTCGAGACGGCGAAGAAGGCGCTTCCCGAGAACGTCAACGCCCCCAAGGCGTAAGTCTCGGCATCCGTGCTCGAAAGGGCGTCCTCCTCGCGGAGGGCGCCCTTTCCCCGTCTGGCCACCCCGTGGATACCGGTTCGCACGGGACCGCCCTCTAGGATGAGACCGTGCTCGAGAACCCGCGTTCGCCGCGCGTGCGCGCCGTCGCGAAGCTGACCAAGCGCAGCGCGCGCCAGGAGACCGGGCTCTTCCTCCTGGAGGGTCCGCAGGCCGCCCGTGAGGCGCTCGCGTACCGCCCCGAGACCCTCGTCGAGCTGTACGCGACCCCGACGGCGATGGAGCGGCACGTCGACGTGCGTGATGCGGCGAAGGCCGCGGGCGTGAGCGTGCAGTTCACGACGGAGGCCGTGCTCGACGCGATGGCCGACACCGTGACGCCGCAGGGCATCGTCGCCGTCGCGCGGCAGTCGCCGACCTCCGTCCGCGACGTCTTCGCCGCGTCGCCGCGTCTCGTCGCGATCTGCGAGGAGGTGCGCGATCCCGGCAACCTCGGCACGATCATCAGGGCCGCGGATGCCGCGGGCGCCGACGCCGTGATCCTCACGGGCCGCACCGTCGATCCGTACAACCCCAAGGTCGTGCGCGCGACGACGGGGTCTCTCTTCCACCTCGCCGTCGCCGTCGGCGTCGACCTGGCGTCGACCGTCGAGCGCGCGCACGCGGCGGGGCTGCGCGTCATCGCCGCCGACGTCGGGGGCGACGACTTCCTCGCGTCGCGGCATCTGCTCGCCGACCCGACGGCGTGGCTCTTCGGCAACGAGGCGCGCGGTCTCGACGAGGACGCGCTCTCGCACGCCGACGTGTCGCTGCGGCTCCCGATCTACGGCTCGGCCGAGTCGCTCAACCTCGCGACGGCGGCGAGCGTGTGCCTGTACGAGAGCGCGTTCGCGCAGCGCGCGGCATCCTGAATCCGGCACGTTTCGGGCCGGTCACAACTGCGTAACCGTGCGGCCAAACCTCTGGCAGGCCGCCGAGGGCACTCATAGGGTGCGGATATGACGACACCCGATGCTTCGGCGCCGAAGACCTCGAACATCAACGTCCGCCGGGGCGATCCGCTCGTCGTGATCAGCGAAGTGCAGAAGCACTACGGCGACTTCCAGGCGCTCAAGGACATAGACCTCACCGTCAACAGAGGCGAGGTCGTCGTCGTCATCGGTCCTTCGGGATCGGGCAAGTCGACGTTGTGCCGTACCATCAACCGCCTGGAGACGATCACGAGCGGCACGATCTCGATCGACGGCAAGGAGCTCCCCCAGGAGGGGAAGGCCCTTGCTGCACTCCGGGCCGATGTGGGGATGGTCTTCCAGTCGTTCAATCTCTTCGCCCATCTCACCATTCTCGAGAACGTGACGCTGGGCCCCATCAAGGTCAAGGGCATGAAGAGAGCGGATGCCGAAGCCCTTGCGCGACAGCTCCTCGACCGCGTCGGGGTGGGTCAGCAGGCGTCCAAGCTTCCCGCGCAGCTCTCCGGCGGCCAGCAGCAGCGCGTCGCGATCGCGCGCGCTCTCGCGATGCAGCCCAAGGTCATGCTGTTCGACGAGCCGACCAGCGCGTTGGATCCCGAGATGATCAATGAGGTGCTGGATGTCATGGTCGGGCTCGCGCAGGACGGCATGACGATGATCGTCGTGACTCATGAGATGGGCTTTGCTCGCAAGGCGGCGGATCGCGTCGTGTTCATGGCGGACGGGCAGATCGTCGAGGAGGCGACGCCCGAGGAGTTCTTCACGAACGCGAAGTCGGCGCGCGCGAAGGACTTCCTCTCGAAGCTCATCACCCACTAGACCTCCGCGCCTGCACCGGCGCGGCGGAAGCAGATCGATACGAAACCAGGAGGCACACATGCGCAGGACACGGATCGCAACGCTCGCGGGCATCGCGATCGCGGCACTCGCACTCACCGCATGCAACACGGGCACGCCCGGCGGAACGGGTGACACGGGCGCCACGGGCGACGCGGGCGACGGCGATGCTGCTCTCTGGGAAGTCGCCACCGACTTCTCGCTCGAAGGCAGCCCGACGTTCGACAACATCAGCGAACGTGGCAGTGTGATCGTCGGCGTCAAGAACGATCAGCCAGGGCTCGGCTACGAGGACGCGACGACCGGCGAGCGCACGGGCTTCGACGTCGACATCGCGCGGTGGATCGCGGCATCGCTCGGCTTCGCGGAGGACCAGATCGAGTACCAGACGATCCCCTCCGCGAACCGCGAGCAGGCGATCGTGAACGGAGACATCGACTACTACGTCGGCACCTACTCGATCACCGACAAGCGCAAGGAGCAGATCAGCTTCGCGGGCCCGTACTTCATCACGGGTCAAGGTCTGCTCGTCGCGGCCGACAACACGGACATCAACGGACCCGAGGACCTCGCAGGCAAGATCGTCTGCTCGGTGACCGGGTCGACGCCGCTGCAACGCATCCGCGATGAGTTCAATCCTGGCGACACCGTCGAGTACGACACGTACTCGCAGTGCGTCGAGCAGCTCCTCGCCGGCTCGGTGGACGCGATCACGACCGACGAGGCGATCCTCGCCGGCTACGTAGCGCAGCGACCCGACGAGCTGAAGATCGCCGGAGAGCCGTTCAGCGAGGAGCGCTACGGCGTCGGCCTCGCGAAGGGCGACACCGTGCTGCAGGAGCACATCAACACGCTGTTCACCGACGGCGGCGACGTCTGGCAGGCGCTGTTCGATCTGCACCTCGCTCCCGCCGGCATCTCGGGCGAGCAGCCCGACGTCGATCCGATCGACTGATGCACGGACGCGCCGGGGGCGGCTCGCCGCCCCCGGCGCAATCTCTGACCACCGGACACGACAGGAGCGCGCGTGGGCGTCATCTTCGACAATCTCGACCTGTGGGGCGAGATGCTGGTCGGCACGATCATCCTCTTCTTCGCCGGCGGAGCGCTCGCGCTCGTCCTCGGCACGATCGTGGGGGCGATGCGCGTCTCGCCGGTGCCGGTCGCCCGCGCAGTCGGCGCTCTCTACGTCAACACGATCCGCAACTCGCCACTCACTCTCGTCTTCTTCGCGTTCGCGTTCGCTCTGCCCCCTCTGCTGGGTCTGCGCCTGACCGGCCAGACGTCCCTGACGCTCGCGATCTGCGCGCTCGGGATCTACACGGCGACCTACGTCGCCGAGACGATCCGCTCCGGCATCAACACGGTGTCGGTGGGGCAGGCGGAGGCCGCCCGGGCCCTGGGACTGACCTTCGGCCAGGTGATGGGGCTCGTCGTGCTGCCGCAGGCGTTCCGTTCCGTCATCCCGCCGATGATGAGCGTCTTCATCGCCCTGCTGAAGAACACGACGGTCGCAGCCGGCTTCTCGGTCATCAACCTCGGCTCGGTCCGCGCGTACATGAGCGAGCGCGGCGAGAACCAGTTCGTCGCGATCCTGTGGGTCATGGTCGTCTTCGTCGCACTGGTGCTGCTCCTGTCGTGGCTGCAGCGATCGCTCGAGACCCGATGGAAGGTGACGCGATGACCTCCGTGCTGTACGACGTCCCCGGCCCCCGGGCGATCGCTCGCAACCGGATCATCGGGATCGTGACGGTGCTCGTCGTAGCGGGCGTCCTCGGGTTCATCCTGTGGCGGCTCATCGAGACGGGGCAGTTCACGGCGATCAAGTGGTCGGCGTTCACCTACACGAACGTGTGGGTCCAGATCGGGCTGGCGATGTGGGCGACGGTGTCGGCCTTCGCCGTGGCCGCCGTCGGTGCGCTCGCGCTCGGATTCCTCCTCGCGCTCGGGCGCCTCTCCGACCACGCGTGGGTGAGGTGGCCGGCCGGGGCGGTCGTCGAGGTGTTCCGTGCGATCCCCGTCCTGGTGTTCATGTTCCTGCTGTACTTCGGCCTTCCGGCGATCGGCATCCGCATGGTCCCGTTCTGGGCCGTCGTGATCGCGCTCATCGCGTACAACGGGTCGGTGCTCGCGGAGGTCTTCCGTGCCGGCGTCGAGTCTCTTCCGAACGGCCAGAGCGAAGCGGGCTACGCGCTCGGCCTGCGCAAGTCCGGAGTCATGCGCCTCATCCTCCTGCCGCAGGCGATCAGGGCGATGCTGCCCGTCATCATCGCGCAGCTCGTCGTGACGCTCAAGGACACGGCACTCGGATTCATCATCACGTACGAGGAGCTGCTGTTCTACGCACGCTTCCTCGGATCGCGGTCGGAGTTCGGCTCGCCGATCGTGCCCGCGACCATCGTCATCGGCCTCATCTACATCGCGATGTGCCTCCTGCTGTCGTACTTCGCCAGCCTCGCCGAGAAGCAGCTGCGGCGCTCGCCGAAGGCGAGGGCCGCAGCGGAGGCGATCGCGCCGCTCCTGCACGAGACGACCGACACGGAGCTCATCGTCGCGCAGGACGCCGAGGATCGACGCGGGCGCCCCTGACACGTCGCGGACTCGATCGGGACAGGGGTGGGCACCCGCCCTCGGTAGACTCGTTCCTCGTGTCCGATGCACCTGATTCCCCCGACATCACGCCCGCCGCTGTCGATGCCGCCCTCGACGCCGCGCTCGCCGCGATCGCCGGCGCGACGACGACGGCAGAGCTGAAGGCGGCGCGCGGCGCGCACTCCGCCGAGGGCTCGCCCCTCGCAAAGCTCAACGCACAGCTGCGCAACGTGCCGAACGACCGCAAGGCCGAGTTCGGCAAGCTCATCGGGCAGGCGCGCGGGCGCGTCACGCAGGCTCTCGCGGCGCGCGAGGAAGAGCTCGCCGCCGCCGAGACGGCAGCCCGGCTCGAGGCGGAGCGCGTCGACATCACGGCGCTCGGGCAGCACGCGCGCGTCGGGGCGCGGCATCCCATCTCCCTCCTCCAGGAAGAGGTCGCCGACATCTTCGTCGGGATGGGCTGGGAGATCGCGGAGGGCCCCGAGCTCGAGCACGAGTGGTTCAACTTCGACGCCCTCAACTTCGACGAGGACCACCCCGCGCGCCAGATGCAGGACACGTTCTTCGTCGACCCCGTCGCACGCCACCTCGTGATGCGCACGCACACGAGCCCCGTGCAGGTGCGCTCCATGCTCGAGCGGGACCTGCCGATCTACGTCCTGTGCCCCGGACGGGTCTACCGCACCGACGAGTACGACGCGACGCATCTGCCCGTCTTCACGCAGTTCGAGGGGCTCGTCGTCGACAAGGGCATCACGATGGCGAACCTCAAGGGCACGCTCGACCATGCCGCCAAGGTGCTGTTCGGCGCTGAGGCGAAGACGCGGTTCCGCACGAACTACTTCCCCTTCACCGAGCCGTCTGCCGAGCTGGATCTGTGGCATCCGACCTTCAAGGGCGGCGCCCAGTGGATCGAGTGGGGGGGCTGCGGCATGGTGAACCCCAACGTGCTGCGCGCGGCCGGGATCGACCCCGAGGTGTACTCGGGCTTCGCGTTCGGGATGGGGATCGAGCGGACGCTCATGTTCCGCTCGGACGTGCAGGACATGCGCGACATGGCCGAGGGCGATGTCCGCTTCAGCGAGCAGTTCGGAATGGTGGTCTGATGCGCGTCCCTCTGTCGTGGCTGCGTGAGTACGTCGATGTCCCGCAGGATGCTTCGCCCGAGGACGTCCTGGCGGCTCTCGTGTCGGTCGGGTTCGAGGAGGAGGACGTCTTCCGCTTCGACGTGCACGGCCCGATCGTCGTGGGCGAGGTCCTCGAGTTCGTCGAGGAGCCGCAGTCCAACGGCAAGACGATCCGCTGGTGCCAGGTGCGTGTCGCTCCGGGCGACGAGACCGCGGCCGACGGCGGCCCCGCCGTGCACGGCATCGTGTGCGGGGCGCGCAACTTCTTCGTCGGCGACAAGGTCGTCGTGACGCTCCCCGGCGCTGTGCTCCCAGGTCCGTTCCCCATCGCGGCGCGCAAGACCTACGGGCATGTCTCGGACGGCATGATCGCGTCGGCGCGCGAGCTCGGCCTCGGCGAGGAGCACAGCGGCATCCTGCGTCTCGTCGAGCTCGGCATCGACGCCCCCGTCGGAACCGACGCGATCGAGCTCCTCGGCCTCGACGACGTCGCGGTCGACGTCAACGTGACGCCCGACCGCGGGTACGCCCTCTCGATCCGCGGCATCGCTCGGGAGTATGCGCACGCGACGGGCGCGGAGTTCCGCGATCCGGCAGAGAGGATGGGGCGCGCGGCCGCCCTCCGGGACGGGAACGCGTTCCACGTCGCCGTCCAGGATGCCGCGCCGATCCGCGGTCAGGTCGGGGCATCCGAGTTCGTCGCCCGCATCGTCCGCCACGTCGACCCGACCAAGCCCACGCCCGCGTGGATGATCGCGCGCCTGACGCTCGCCGGCATCCGCTCGCTCGGCATCCTCATCGACATCACGAACTACGTCATGATCGAGCTCGGCCAGCCCATCCACGGCTACGACCTCGACAGGCTCGCAGGCGGCATCACGGTGCGCCGCGCAACGGCGGGCGAGAAGCTGGAGACGCTCGACGGCAGAGTGCGCGAGCTCTCGACCGAAGACCTGCTCATCACCGACGAGTCGGGCCCGATCGGACTGGCGGGCGTCATGGGGGGCGGCACGACCGAGATGACGGATGCCACGCGCAACGTCCTCATCGAGGCGGCGACGTTCGACACCGTGTCGATCGCGCGCACGGCCCGTCGGCACAAGCTCCCGTCCGAGGCGTCCCGCCGCTTCGAGCGGGGCGTCGACCCCGCGATCCCGTTCGTCGCGGCGGCGCGCGTCGCGGAGCTCATGGTGGAGTACGCGGGCGGAACGGACACGGCCGCCGGCGGAGCCCTGCACCGGTCGTTCGAGGTGCCCGTGATCGAGCTGCCGCACGGGTTCGTGCAGGGACTCATCGGCGTCGAGTACACGCCGGACGAGATCGTCTCGGCGCTCGAGAAGGTCGGATGCCGCGTCATCGCGCTCGGCGACGACTGGGCGGTGCATCCGCCGACGTGGCGCCCCGACCTCACCGACAAGTGGACGCTCGCGGAGGAGGTCGCCCGCATCCACGGCCTCGACCGCGTGCCCTCCGTGCTCCCGACGCCCCCGTCGGGCCGCGGTCTCACGACCGCTCAGCGCGCACGCCGGCGCGTCTCGAACGCGCTCGCGGCCGCGGGCTTCGTCGAGACCCCGTCGTTCCCGTTCACGGGCGAGGAGCAGAACGACCTGCACGGGTCGGCATCCGGCGCGCACGCACCCGGCATCCGCATCGCGAACGCGCTCGACGGCCAGGCGCCGTTCCTGCGGCGCTCTCTCGTGCCGGGTCTCCTGCAGGTCGCGCACCGGAACGTCGCGCGCGGGTTCACCGATCTCGCGCTGTTCGAGACGGGCGCCGTCTTCCTCCCCGAGCCCGGCGTCGAGTACGGCACGTCATCCATCCCGCCACTGGCCGTGCGCCCGGATGCCGCGACCCTCGCACAGCTCGACGCCTCGATCCCGCCGCAGCCTCGCCACGTCGCCGTGCTCCTGACGGGGAGCCGCATCGCGAAGCAGCCCGGTCAGGCAGCCGCCCCGTTCGACCTCGCAGACGCACTCGACGCCGTTCGGACGATCGCCGCGGCCGCAGGCGTCGAGATCGGCGTCGCGCAGGCCGAGCGCGCGGCGCTGCATCCCGGGCGCACGGGTGCGCTGAGCGTCGGAGACGTCGTCGTCGGCTACGTCGGCGAGCTCCTGCCGACCGTCGCCGAGGGCGCAGCTCTTCCCGGTCGCGTCGTCGTCGCCGAGCTCGACCTCGACCTCGTCATCTCGCTCGCGGGCGAGCGCGTCGTCGCGGCATCCCTCTCGGGATTCCCGGCCGCAACGCAGGATGTGTCGCTCGTCGTGCCCGCCGCGATCCCTGCCGCCGCCGTTCGCGACGCGCTCGTCGAGGGCTCCGGCGCGCTGCTGGAGTCGCTGCGCCTCGTCGACGACTACCGAGGCGAGGGCCTGCCCGAGGGCGTGAAGAGCCTGACGTTCGCGCTGCGGTTCCGCTCGTCCGATCGCACCCTCACGGCGGCGGAGGCGACCGACGCCAAGCTCGCGGGAGTCGCCGTCGCGGCCGACAGGTTCGGGGCGACGCTCCGCGAGTAGCGGGGGTCGTTCCGCTGAGCCGCCGAGACCCCTAGAGTCGACGCACACCGGTTCGGGCGAGAGGGTGGGGATGTCGACTCCTGCGGGGTGGTACGACGACGGTCACGGCCGTCGTCGCTTCTGGGATGGATCCGCGTGGACGGCGCACGTCGCGCCTCAGCCCACGCCGCCGGGCGCAGGACGGCCGGCCATCGCGCCGCCCGCGCCGGGTGCCGTGCGGCCCGCGATCGCGCCGGCGGCCCCGTTGACAGAGGCCCCGACGGCGCGGACCCCCTACGGCACCGTCCACGTGCCGCAGACGCCGTACGGCGTCGCGCCCGTGCCGCAGACGCCCTACCGTGTCGCGCCCGTGCCGCCGCACCCCGCCGCTGGCTACGCCGTCGCTCCCTCTGGCGCCACACCGTACGGAGCAGCGCCGTACGGTGTCGCCTCGCACGGCGTCGTGCCCTACGTCGTCGCGCCGGTGCCGGCGCCGAACGGCGTGGGGGTCGCGGGATTCGTCGTCGGCCTCGTCTCGCTGTTCCTCCCGGTCTTCCTCGGGCTGTTCGGCGGCCTCGTCGGGCTCGGCCTGTCGATCGGCGGACTCGTGCGCACCGGCAGGCGCAAGGGACTCGCGATCGCGGGAGTCGTGCTGAGCGTGGCCGCGATCATCCTCATCGTCTGACGCGCCCCCGCGGTACGGTTCTCGCATGCCCGAGTCCCTCTCCCTCGCCGCGTCGGGCGAGCAGTTCGACGTCCACATCGCGCGCCCCGAGGGGGAGCCGATCGGCGGTCTCGTCGTGATCCACGAGATCTGGGGTCTCGTCGAGCACATCCGCGACGTCGCCGACCGTTTCGCCGAGCTCGGATGGCTCGTCGCGGCGCCCGACATCCTCACCCGCGGCGGTCTCGAGCCCGCCCTCGGCGAGGAGCTCTTCGCGGTCATGAACAGCGCCGACGAAGAGGCGAGGACGGCGGCACAGCCCCGCATGCGCGACGCGCTGTCCGGCACGCGGGCGCCGGAATACGCGGGATGGGCCGTCGCGGCGCTCGAGGCGACCGTCGACTGGCTCGCGGCGCAGCCGGGCGTGGGCGGTCGCCTCGCCGTGACCGGGTTCTGCTTCGGCGGGACCTACGCGTTCCTCCTCGCGGCCGACGACGATCGCATCCGTGCAGCCGCCCCCTTCTACGGGACCGCGCCGAGCCCCGCAGACATCGCGAAGATCCGGGCGCCGATCCTCGCGCTGTACGGACGGCACGACCCCTCGCTCATCGACGCCCTCCCCGATGTCGTCTCGGCGATGTCGGCTGCGGGCGTCGACTTCGAGCCGGTCGTCTACCCCGACTCCGCGCATGCGTTCTTCAACGACGCGGGTCGCCGCTACAACCCGGTCGACGCGACGGACGCGTGGACGCGGGTCACGCGGTTCCTGCGCGCGCACGTGTGACGGCTGCGCCGACGGCGGAACGGGATGCCGCGACGAGCGCTCGTCGGGGGTTTGTGGCGAGCTCTGCTGCGCCATCGTGACCCCATGACCGACGTCCTCGTCCTCGGCGGAACGGGTTGACTGAGCGGCCGCGCAGCCGAGCGCTTCGTCGGCCGCGGCATCCCGCCGATTTGCCGCCTCCCGCCGCGAGGCGCTATCGTCACGGCATGCCTTCGGCCGCGCAGCCCTCCGCGATGCTCCTCATGAGCGTCGTTCCCGCGCGCCGACGTCCGGGCGGACGCCGACTCTAGGCGACCCTGCCGGGCACCCGTTCGCGGGTGGACCCGCGGGTGTCGCCGTCTCCGGCTCATCGTCGTCGAGCGCTCTCGGCGACGGTCCGACTCCGTCCAGACCTTAAGGTGGAATCCATGACCTATTCGGTCGCCGTCTCCGGGGCATCCGGCTATGCAGGCGGCGAGATCCTGCGCCTGCTCGCGTCGCACCCCGACGTCGAGATCCGCACCGTCACCGCACACTCGAACGCGGGTCAGCCCCTCATCGAACACCAGCCGCACCTGCGGTCGCTCGCGCACCTCACGCTGCAGGAGACGACGCCCGACGTCCTCGCAGGCCACGACATCGTCTTCCTCGCGCTGCCGCACGGCCAGTCCGGGCAGTACACGCAGACGCTGGCCGACACGCCGCTCGTGATCGACGCGGGTGCAGATCACAGGCTGACGTCGGCCGCCGACTGGGACGAGTTCTACGGCGGCGACTTCCGCGAGCCGTGGACCTACGGTGTGCCCGAGCTTCCCGTCGCGGGGGGCAGGCAGCGCGCGAACCTCGTCGGTGCGAGCCGCATCGCGGCGCCCGGCTGCAACGCGTCGACCGTCGCCCTGAGCCTCGCGCCCGGCGTCGCGGCGGGGGTCGTCGATCCGTCCGACATCGTGAGCGTGCTGGCGGTCGGGCCGTCCGGCGCGGGCAGGAGCCTCAAGCCGCACCTGCTCGCGAGCGAGCTGCTCGGCTCGGCGAGCCCGTACTCGGTAGGAGGCGTGCACCGCCACATCCCCGAGATCCGCCAGGCCCTCGTCGGGGCGGGTGCGCGCGGCGACGTGCGCATCTCGTTCACGCCCGTCCTCGTGCCGATGGCGCGCGGCATCCTCGCGACGACGACGGCTCCCATCGCGCCGGGGGTGACGGATGCCGAGATCCGTGACGCCTGGGAGTCCGCCTACCGCGGCGAGACGTTCGTGCAGCTCCTCCCGGCGGGGCGGTTCCCGCGCACGGCCGACGTGCTGGGCGCCAACACCGCCCTCCTCGGTCTCGCGATCGACCGCGCGGCGAACCGCGTCGTCGTCGCCGCGGCCGTCGACAATCTCGTCAAGGGGACGGCGGGCGCCGCCATCCAGTCCATGAACATCGCGCTCGGGCTCCCAGAGGACCGCGCTCTCACCGTGAACGGAGTCGCCCCGTGAGCGTCACCGCCCCTCAGGGATTCGTCGCCGCCGGCGTCGCCGCCGGACTCAAGTCGACGGGCAGGCCGGATGTCGCCGTCGTCGTCAATCGCGGCCCCCTCAAGGTCGGCGCCGCCGTCTTCACGAGCAACCGCGCCAAGGCCAACCCCGTCATCTGGTCGCAGCAGGTGATCCGGGACGGCACCGTCGAGGCGATCGTGCTCAACGCGGGCGGCGCGAACTGCTTCACGGGCGCGTTCGGCTTCCAGACGACGCACGAGACCGCGGAGAGGGCCGCCGAGCTGCTCGCCGTGAGCGCCGGCGACATCCTCGTGTGCTCGACGGGCCTCATCGGCTCGGGTGACGAGGTGTTCCGCGCGAAAGTGCTCGCCGGCACGGAGCAGGCGATCGCGCAGCTCTCCGCCGAGGGGGCGGAGGCGGCATCCGAGGCCATCATGACGACCGACTCGCGGCCCAAGCGCGTCGTCGCCGCCGGAGACGCGTGGACGATCGGCGGGATGGCGAAGGGGGCGGGGATGCTGGCGCCCGGCCTCGCGACGATGCTCGTCGTGCTCACGACCGATGCCGTCCTCACACCCGAGGAGGCCGACGCGCACCTGCGGCACGCGACCCGCGTGAGCTTCGACCGGCTCGACTCCGACGGCTGCATGTCGACGAACGACCAGGTTTCGCTCCTCGTGAGCGGTGCGAGCGGCGTCACCCCCGATCCCGACGAGTTCCGCACGGCGCTCACCGAGGCGTGCATCGCGCTCGCCGAGCAGCTGCAGGCGGATGCCGAGGGCGCGAGCCACGACATCCGCATCGTCGTCGAGAACGCGGCATCCGAGGACGACGCCGTCGTGGTGGGTCGCTCGGTCGCCCGCAACAACCTCTTCAAGGCCGCGATCTTCGGCAACGACCCCAACTGGGGCCGCGTGCTCGCCGCGATCGGCACGACGGATGCCGCGTTCGATCCGTATGACGTCGATGTGTGGATGAACGGCGTCCGCGTGTGCACGGCGGGCGGGCCCGATCGGCCGCGCGAGGAGGTCGACCTCACGCCCCGCGCGACGCACGTCCTGATAGACCTCAAGGCGGGCGACGCCTCGGCCATCATCCTCACCAACGACCTGACGCACGACTACGTCCACGAGAACAGCGCGTACTCCTCATGACCGAGCCCGCGATCCAGGACACCGATCCCGACGAGGCGAGCGCGAAGGCGGCGAGTCTCATCGAGTCGCTGCCGTGGCTGCGCCGCTTCCATGACCAGATCGTCGTCGTCAAGTACGGCGGCAACGCCATGGTGAGCGACGAGCTGCAGGATGCGTTCGCCGCCGACATCGCCTACCTCCGCTATGTCGGGGTCAAGCCCGTCGTCGTGCACGGCGGAGGCCCGCAGATCTCCAGCATGCTCGATCGCCTCGCGATCCCGAGCGAGTTCAAGGGCGGCTACCGCGTCACCTCGACGGAGGCCATCGGCGTCGTCCGGATGGTGCTGACAGGTCAGATCAATCCGCAGCTCGTCGCGAAGATCAACGCGCACGGGCCACACGCTGCGGGTCTCTCGGGCGAGGACGCCGGCCTGTTCGGCGGACGCAGGCGGGGCGTCGTCGTCGACGGCGTCGAGCAGGACCTCGGTCGCGTCGGCGACGTCGTCGAGGTCGACCCGCAGCCCGTCCTCGACCAGCTCGCGGCAGGGCGCATCCCGGTCGTCTCGAGCATCGCGCCCGACCTCGACAACCCGGGACACTCCCTCAACGTCAACGCGGATGCAGCCGCCGCGGCCCTCGCGGTGGCCCTGGGAGCGGCGAAGCTCGTGGTCCTGACCGACGTGGCCGGGCTCTACGCCGACTGGCCGCGCCGCGACTCGCTCGTCTCGCACCTGACGACGAGCGAGCTGCGCGAGATGCTGCCGCGCCTCGAGTCGGGGATGATCCCCAAGATGCAGGCGTGCCTCGAGGCCGTCGAGGGCGGCGTCGAGACGGCGGCCATCATCGACGGCCGCGTGCCGCACTCGGTGCTGGTCGAGATCTTCACGAGCAAGGGAATCGGAACGGAGGTGGTGGTCGGATGACCGCCTGGCAGGATGACGCGGGGCGCGACCTCGTGCGGAGCTTCGGCGACCGGATGGCGCTGTTCACGCGCGGCGAGGGCGCGTACCTGTGGGATGCCGAGGGCCGGCGCTACCTCGACTTCCTCGCGGGCATCGCGGTGAACTCGCTCGGGCACGCGCATCCCGTCTTCGTCGAGGCCGTCGCGCGCCAGGCGGCGACTCTCGCGCACGTCTCGAACTACTTCGCGACCGAGCCGCAGCTCGCGCTCGCCGCGCGGCTCAAGCGCCTCGCGGGTACGGGCGAGTCCGGTCGCGTCTACTTCGGGAACTCGGGCGCCGAGGCCAATGAGGCGGCCTTCAAGCTCGCCCGGCTCCACGGCGGCGGCGAGCGGACCCGCATCCTCTCGCTCACCGACGGGTTCCACGGCCGCACGATGGGCACGCTCGCGCTCACGGGCAAGCCCTGGATGCAGGAGCCGTTCCTCCCCATGGTCAGCGGCGTCGAGCACCTCGACTCCACGATCGAGGCGCTCGAGGCCGCGCTCGACGATCGCGTCGCGGCGCTGTTCGTCGAGCCCATCAAGGGCGAGGCGGGCGTCGTCGAGCTGCCGGAGGGTTATCTGCAGGCTGCGCGCGAGCTGACCAGCAGGCATGGCGCGCTGTTGATCATCGACGAGGTGCAGACCGGCGCCGGCCGCACGGGCGAGTGGTTCGCCTTCCAGCACGCGGGCATCACGCCCGACGCGATCACGGTCGCGAAGGGCATCGGCGGAGGGTTCCCGATCGGGGCGCTCATCACGTTCGGCGCCGCGAGCGAGCTCTTCTACCCCGGGACGCACGGCTCGACGTTCGGCGGCAACGCACTCGCGACCGCCGTCGCCGGCGCCGTCCTGGGCGAGATCGAGCGCGCAGGCCTCGTGCAGAACGCGGCCGAGCGCGGCGCCCAGCTGCGCGCCGCGATCGCCGCGATCGACTCCCCGCTCGTCACGGGATGCCGCGGCCAGGGCCTGCTCATCGGCGTCGGGCTGCGGCATCCCGTCGCGCGAGCCGTCGTCGCGGCTGCGCAGGAGCACGGGCTCATCATCAACGCGACGGGCGACGACACGATCCGACTCATTCCGGCGCTCAACATCGGCGACGTCGAGATCGACGAGTTCGCCGGCCTGTTCGCGGCGACCCTGCGCACGGTCGAGGACGCGCTGCTGCTCGAGACATCCACGGAGGTTCCCGCATGACCCGTCATCTGCTGCGCGACGACGACCTGAGCCCCGCCGAGCAGAGCGAGATCCTCGACCTCGCGATCGAGCTCAAGAAGGACCGCTGGCAGATCAAGCCCCTCGCCGGCCCGCAGACCGTGGCCGTCATCTTCGACAAGTCGTCGACGCGGACACGCGTCTCGTTCGCGGTCGGGATCGCCGACCTCGGCGGGTCTCCGCTGATCATCTCCACCGCGAACAGCCAGCTCGGGGGCAAGGAGACGCCGTCCGACACGGCACGGGTCCTCGAGCGGCAGGTCGCGGCGATCGTGTGGCGCACGTATGCGCAGGCGGGGCTGGAGGAGATGGCGCGAGGCACACTCGTCCCCGTCGTCAACGCTCTGAGCGACGACTTCCACCCGTGTCAGCTGCTCGCCGACCTTCTGACGATCCGGGAGCACAAGGGCGATCTGAAGGGGCTGACGCTCGCCTTCTTCGGCGACGGCAAGTCGAACATGGCGCACTCCTACGTGCTCGCGGGAGTCACGGCGGGCATGCACGTGCGTGTCGCGTCTCCCGAGGACTACGCCCCTCGAGAGGATGTCATCGCCGACGCCGACCGTCGGGCGGCCGAGACGGGGGGCTCCGTGGCGCTCTACACGGACGCCGTCGAGGCCGCCGCCGGCGCCGACGTCATCGTCACGGACACGTGGGTGTCGATGGGCAAGGAGGAGGAGAAGCTCGCACGCCTGCGCGATCTCGGCGCCTACAAGGTGACGGAGGAGCTCATGGGGATCGCCGACCCCGAGGCGATCTTCATCCACTGTCTCCCCGCCGATCGCGGATACGAAGTCGACGCACGGGTGATCGACGGCCCGCAGAGCGTCGTCTGGGACGAGGCCGAGAACCGTCTGCACGCGCAGAAGGCCCTCCTCGTGTGGCTGCTGAGGCAGCAGTGACGCCGGCGCGGCGAGTCGCGCGCAACTGGGAGCGGCTGACGGGGCCGAGCCGCATCGGCGGCATCGACACGGCCCGCGGTCTCGCCGTCATCGGAATGCTCGCCGCGCACCTGATCGGGCTTCCCGTCCCAGGGCTCGACCCGGAGACCTGGGGCGGTGTGGCGACCGGACGCTCGTCGATCCTGTTCGCGACCCTGGCAGGCGTGTCCGTCGCCCTCATGACCGGGGGAGCGCGACCCGTCGACGGCGAGCGGCTCCGCACGAGCTCCGCGCGGCTCGCGGTGCGTGCGCTCGTGATCTTCCTCATCGGGCTGATGCTGGTCGCCCTGAACACGCCCATCATCATCATCCTGCCGACCTACGGCATCCTGTTCCTCCTCGCGATCCCGCTGCTGTCCGTGCCGCCTCGGGGGCTGGCCGGCATCGCCGTTGCGCTCGGAGTCGCGACGCCGCTGCTGTGGGCCTTCGTGAAGCTCGTCGCGGAGTGGAGCACCGACGAGCAGTCGGCCGCGTTCCTCATCCTGGGCCTGGAGTACCCCTTCGTCGTGTGGATCGCGTTCCTCGTCGCGGGCATGGCGGTCGGGCGGCTTCCGCTGCGCTCGTGGCGGACGGGGCTGCTGCTCGTCGCGATCGGGGGTGCGGTCTCGCTCGTGGGGTACGGGTTCGGGCACCTGTGGCGGGAAGCGACGGGGGTGGTCCCCGGCGAGGGCGGATTCCTCGACCACGCCTTCCAGGTCGACCCGCATTCGAGCGGAATGGGCGAGGTGTTCGGCTCGGGCGGGTTCGCGATCCTCGTCATCGGTCTCTCGCTCCTCGTGACCCGCGGAGCGGTCGGCGCGGTGCTCGCACCCCTGCGCGCGCTCGGATCGATGCCGCTGACCGCCTACTCGGGGCAGATCGTCGCGCTCGCCGTCATGCAGGCCACGATCGAGCCGGGGAACTGGCCGAACGAGATGCGCGTCCTCGAGATGTTCGTGCCCTTCACCCTCGTGACGATCCTCTTCTGCACCGCGTGGGCGCTGCTGGTCGGCCGGGGCCCCATCGAGGCCGCCGTCGACCGCTTCTCCCGGTACATGGTGCCCGGCCGACCCGTCGCGCCGGAGCGCACGGCCTCCCTCTCCTGACGGCGCGGTGCAGCGCGGGCGGCCGCGATGATCGCGCGAGACGCGCCGATAGGCTGATGTGGTGAGCGAGAACCATCCCACCGACGACACGCAGGGCACGAACGAGGGCGCGCTGTGGGGTGCCCGCTTCGCGTCGGGGCCGTCTGCAGAGCTCGCCGCCCTGAGCCGCTCGACGCACTTCGACTGGGCCCTCGCGCTCTATGACATCGCGGGATCGCACGCGCACGCGAAGGCGCTCGCCGCAGCCGGGTACCTCACGGCGGACGACGAGCAGCGGATGCACGAGGGGCTCGACGTGCTCGCCCGCGGCATCCAGGACGGAACGCTCGTCGCGCGTCCCGACGACGAAGACGTGCACGGCGCGCTCGAAGCGGCGCTCATCGCGGAGGTCGGTCCCGAGCTCGGCGGCAAGCTGCGCGCCGGGCGCAGCCGCAACGACCAGATCGCGACGCTCGTGCGCATGTATCTGCTCGACCACTCCCGCACGATCGCACGCGACATCCTCCGGCTCGTCGATGCCGTCGTCGCGCAGGCGGAGGCCCATCCCGACGCCGTCATGCCTGGTCGAACGCACCTGCAGCACGCGCAGCCGATCCTGCTCGCCCACCACCTGCAGGCGCACGCGTGGCCGCTCGTCCGCGAGCTCGAGCGGCTGCGCGACTGGTCGGCTCGGGCATCCGTCTCGCCGTACGGCGGGGGAGCGCTCGCGGGATCGTCTCTCGGTCTCGATCCGGCGCTCGTCGCACGGGAGCTCGGACTCGCGCGCCCTGCCGAGAACTCGCTCGACGGCACCTCGTCGCGCGACGTCGTCGCGGAGTTCGCGTTCATCACGGCGATGATCGGCGTCGACCTGTCGCGCTTCGCCGAGGACGTGATCCTGTGGAACACGCGCGAGTTCGGATTCGTGACGCTCGACGACGCGTACTCCACGGGGTCGAGCATCATGCCGCAGAAGAAGAACCCGGACATCGCGGAGCTCGCGCGCGGCAAGGCCGGCAGACTCGTGGGCAACCTGACAGGACTCCTGACGAGCCTCAAGGGCCTTCCGATCGCGTACAACCGCGATCTGCAGGAGGACAAGGAGCCCGTCTTCGACTCCGTGCGCACGCTGGAGCTCGTCCTCCCCGCTTTCGCGGGGATGATCGCGACGATGCGCTTCGACACGGATCGGATGGCGGAGCTCGCGCCGCAGGGCTTCTCGCTCGCGACGGACGTCGCCGACTGGCTCGTGCGACAGGGCGTGCCGTTCCGCGACGCGCATGAGATCTCCGGCGCACTCGTGCGCGCGTGCGAGCAGCGCGGCATCGGGCTCGAAGAGGCATCCGACGATCTGCTCGCGCAGGTCTCGCCGCGCCTGACGCCCGAGGTGCGCACGGTGCTCACGATCGAGGGCTCCGTCGCGTCGCGCTCCGGCGTCGGCGGCACGGCGCCCGTGCGCGTCTCGGAGCAGCGCGCCGAGCTGATCGAGCGCGCCCAGACCGCGGCGCACGCGCTCGGCCTCTAGGCTGCGCACCGGCCGGGGCCGGGGTCGTCCGGCCCGCACCGGCCCGGCCCGCCTTCCGGGAACCGATGCGGTCCGATAAGTGCACGGCTGATATCAGTGAAGTATCAGCATATTGCTGATGTTTACATTTGATAACCGCTATTCTTATTGACATGGACATCGCGGTGACCGTCGACATCGTTGGCTCGCGTCGGCTGGAAGACAGGGATGCCGCCCAGCGCGCGCTCGACGAGGCCATCACCCGGGTCGAGCGCGACCTGCCGCTCGCCGTCCGTGCGCTGCGTCCCACCGTGGGCGACGAGCAGCAGGGCGTGTACGCGAGCCTGGATGCCGCGATGGCGTCACTGCTTCTGCTGCAGCTCGCGCTTCCCGACGGCGTCGCCTGCCGCTTCGGCCTGGGTGTCGGCGCCATCGGATCGGTCGCCTCGGTCCGCGGCGACATCCCGGACGGACCCGGCTGGTGGGCGGCACGAGCGGCGATCGAGACCGTGCACGCGATGGAGCAGCGCGCCGTGCCGTCGTCGCGCACGTGGGTGGCGGCATCCGAGGATCAACCGCCGTCCGTCCACGAGGACGTGCGACGCGCCAACGCATATCTGCTCGCACGCGACGCGCTCGTCGCCGGCATGAGCGAGCGCGCGCGTCGGCTGACCTACGGGCGATGCCTCGGTGCGACGCAGCGCGAGCTGGCGAAGGCGGAGGGCATCACGCAGCCCGCCGTGTCGCAGCTGCTCGCCAACGCCGGCGCTCAGGCGATCGTCGAGGGGTTCCGCCTGCTCACGGCGCACTGACCGCGGACGTCACCAGATCGCGAGCCGCACGAGCGCGCCGACGACGCACGCCCACAGCAGGCTCGCGAGCGTGCCGATGATGAAACGCTCCCGGGCCTCCGCGGCGGCGAGCTCCGAGAAGCGTCCGATGCCCTTGATCGCGACGACCACGGCGATCGCCTCGGGGTATCCCGCGATGATCGCGATGACGACCGCGAGCCGCTCGAGGTAGCCGATCGTCGTGCCGCCCCGAAGGAGCGAGTCGAAGTCCGAGGGCGAAGCGCCCTTCTGCGTCGAAGGGAGGAGGATGCCGCCGTCCGCCGTCTCCCGTACGCGCCCGCCGGTCGCCACCTCGAGCACGCGACGAGTCACGGGGTTGCCCCCCACGACTCCCACGGCGAGGCCGAGCGGAGCGATCACGATCCCCGCGATCGGGACGATGTCGACGGGGCTTGCCGCGACGAGGACCGTCGAGAACACGACCAGCGTGCCGGCGACGAGCAGAGGCGCCGTCGTCGGACGCCGAACGGTGATGACGCTGAGCACGAGCGTTGCCGACAGCGCGAGGAAGACGAAGATCGACAGGCCGGCGGCGAACAGTGCATGAGGGAAGGCGATCTCCATGCGCGCAAGTCTTCCACGACCCTCCCGCGGTCCCGGGGCGGGCTCGGCCGATGACGCGACTCCTCTGCGGAAGACTCGTCCCGGCATGCTCGCCGCCGGGGGAGGCGTCCGCCCGCTGATAGCCTGAAGCGCGTGTCTGCTACTCCCGTGAGCGCGACCGCGCCCGCCAACGACCCGACGTTCGAGAACGTCTGGGATGAGCTCGTCTGGCGCGGACTCGTGCATGTGTCCACCGACCAGGAGGCGCTGCGCGCCCTGCTCGCGGGGGATCCCATCACCTACTACTGCGGCTTCGACCCGACTGCGCCGAGCCTTCATCTCGGCAACCTCGTGCAGCTGCTCACGATGCGCCGCATCCAGCTCGCGGGGCACCGTCCGCTCGGCCTCGTCGGCGGATCGACGGGTCTCGTCGGCGATCCCCGGCCGACCGCCGAGCGCACGCTCAACACGCGTGAGACGGTCGCCGAGTGGGTCGACCGACTGCGGGGGCAGGTCGAGCAGTACCTCAGCTTCGACGGCGACAACGCAGCGCGCATCGTCAACAACCTCGACTGGACGGCGCCCCTGTCCGCGATCGACTTCCTCCGTGAGATCGGCAAGCACTACAGGGTCGGCACGATGATCAAGAAGGATGCCGTCGCCGCCCGCCTCAACTCCGATGCGGGCATCAGCTACACCGAGTTCAGCTACCAGATCCTCCAGGGCCTCGACTTCCTCGAGCTGTACCGCCAGTACGGCTGCGTTCTGCAGACCGGAGGCTCCGATCAGTGGGGCAACCTGACGAGCGGGACCGACCTCATCCATCGCGTCGAAGGCGCGTCCGTGCACGCGATCGGCACACCGCTCATCACGAACAGCGACGGCACGAAGTTCGGCAAGAGCGAGGGCAACGCCATCTGGATCGACGCGGGGATGACGAGCCCGTACGCGTTCTACCAGTTCTGGCTCAACACCGACGACGGCGACGTCGTCGAGCGCCTCAAGGTCTTCACGTTCCTCTCGCGTGCCGAGATCGAGGAGTACGAGCGGCTCGTCGAGGTCGAGCCGTTCCGTCGCGAGGCCCAGAAGCGCCTCGCGCTCGAGGTCACCTCCACGGTGCACGGCCCGGATGCCGCCGCCGCCGTCATCGCGGCATCCGAAGCCCTGTTCGGCCAAGGGGACCTCACCGCCCTCGACCCCGCGACGCTGCGCTCGGCGCTCGAGGAGCTTCCGCACGCGGAAGTCTCGCTCGAGACGACCGTCGTGCAGGCCCTCGTCGAGACGGGACTCGTCGCGAGCCTCAGCGAGGGGCGCCGCGCGGTCGCGCAGGGTGGCGTGTCGCTCGACGGCGTTCGCGTCGAGGACGAGGGGGCGCTCGTGACGGGCGCGCTGCCGGGCGGGGTCTCGGTGCTGCGCCGCGGCAAGAAGACCCTCGCTGGCCTATTCGTCTCGACGGGCCGCTGAGCGACGTCACCGCGCGCCCGAAGCGAGCGGTGACCGCGCGGCCGCTCGAGCCGTCATGGTCTCGTCACGTTCTCGTGACGGTGTGCGCACGAGGTCCTCACGCGCGCATGACGACGCCGTAACGGGCACCCCCATACCTTCGTGCTGTCGATCCGTCGGATCGATGGCGGACCGGTGATCCGGTCCGCGCACACGGAGGAAATGGGAGGAATGCCATGGCCGCAAAGGACGAGATCGTCCCCCGTGCCGTCGGCGCGAAGAAGGGCTCGAAGGGAGCGGACGTCACGCGACTGCAGAACTACCTGCGGGCGTTCGGCTACCTCGACTCGGATCGACTGGACGACTTCGGCGTCGGTCGCGAACTGGCTGCGCCGCAGCCTGAGCAGGGCACGTTCGACGACTTCACCGAGGAGGCTCTGCAGACCTTCCAGGCGCGATACGGGCTTCCGGTCACGGGCGTCGTCGACGCGGCCACGCTCGCGCTGCTCGAGAAGCCGAGGTGCGGATTCCCAGACACGGCCGAGTTCGTCGCGCAGGGCAACAAGTGGACCACGAACGACCTGAGATACGGGTTCATCGAGTTCACCGGCGACCTCACGCAGGCGCAGGCCCGAACCGCCGTCGCGACCGCTCTCGGGTACTGGGCGGCCGTCACGCCGCTGACCTTCACCGAGGTGCCGAACGCGAACGACCCGGACATCAGGATCCGCTTCGTCGCGGGCGACCACCAGGACGGGAGCCCCTTCGACGGCGCGTCCGGTGTGCTGGCGCATGCCTACTATCCGCCGCCGAACGGCGGGGACATCGCGGGAGACGCGCACTTCGACGAGGCCGAGACCTGGTCGGTCGATCTGCCGGCCTCCGGCACCGACCTGTACACGGTCGCGGCGCACGAGTTCGGGCACTCTCTCGGGCTCGCCCACTCCACGGTGTCGGGTGCGCTCATGTACCCGTACTACGGAGGGCCTCACCGATTCCTCAGCGATGACGACATCGCCGGGATCCAATCGATCTACGGCGGCAGCCCGTGGATCACGGCGACGCTGGACAGCGTGTACGCCACGCCCCACTCCAAGAACGCCTGGGCGTATCCCCATGGCGTCGGCTGGCGCAAGATCCAGCCACTCACGGCGGACGGCGTCTCGAACGTGTTCGCCACGCTCGTGCGGGCACGTGCCGCCGGCAGCGCGGTGACGCTGCACGTCACCGGCAACGAGATCGACACCGTCTATCTCTGAACGATCACTCTCTACAGCAGGAAGCAAAGGAAAGACATCATGGCCGTATACAACACGACGATCGGTCGCATCTACGCGACCCCGCACGCCTCGAACGCGTGGGCATGGCTCAACGCCGCAGGCGGGTGGCGCAAGATCTCCGAGACGAGTGCGGACGGGCACACGAACACCCACGTCGCGCTCACGGCGGCGCGCAGCAGCGGGGCGACCGTTCGCGTCGACACCGACGCCGCCGACAGCAAGATCGTCGCCGTCTACCTGTGAGGAGTCCGCACATGAGCAGCATGAACATCACGATCAGCCTCAGCGGCGTGGCGGCGGGCTCAGATGCCGCCGTCGGGTCGGACGCGTCGGCACCGGCACCGGATCCGTCCGTGGGCGGCGACGTCGCGGGGCTCGCGGGCGGATCCGCGGCGGGCCCCGCACCGGATGCCGCCGCCGGATCGGTCTCGGCCGGGGCGGGCGAGATCGCCGGACCCGCGCCCGACGGCGTCGGGGGAGCGATCGCCGGACAGGCCGACACGGCGGCTCCGCCGCCGATGTCGCTGACCGATCTCGACGCGATCATCGCGGGAGCCCCGGGCGATGACTGACGCCGGCCGCGGCGGCGAGCTGCAGGGCAACCTGCTGCTCGCCGCCGTGCTCTCGCGTCCGCTTCCCGGTGGAGCATCTCCTGTCCGCCTGGCGGATCTGGCGTTCGCACGGGACGACGACGGAGCGGTCCGCGTCGTCGTCGACGGCATGGACAGCGCCGGATCCGAGCGCCTCGTGGACGAGGCCGCTCGCGCGGGCGGTCCGATCCGCATCCTGGCGGCAGCCGAGGACTCTTCGACGCAGAGCGGACGCGTGCAGGCGGCGGTGCACGTCGCCCGCCCCGAGAAGACCGCCGCGGGCGTCCGCGTCCGTGTGAGCGTGTCGACGTGGCAGAGCGGCCGGGAGGTCCCCCTCGAGTCCATCGTGTTCGAGTTCGTCGACGCGGACGGGGAGTGGACGCTGTCCGGCTCTCCCACGCACTCCGCCGGCTGAGGACTCAGTCCCTCGCCGCGCGGAGGGCGAAGCTCGGCGGAACCCCGAGCTCGTCCTTCAGGATCGTCGCCAGCTGCGAGAAGGTCCGCATCGCCTCGGCGCGATTGCCCTCGCCCAGCTGAGCGTCGATCAGCGCGGCATACGCGCTCTCACGCAGCGGCTCTGCGCGCACGGCGGCCATCGCGGCGCGGACCGCGCGCGCGAACGAGCCGCTCGCCGCGAGCCGACGGCTGTGGGTCTCGAGCGCGCGCGCACGCAGCTCCGTGAAGCGGCTCTGCTCGCTCTCGAGCCATTCCTCCCACCACGACTCCAGCAGCGGATGGTGCAGCATCGCGACGGGATCGCCGCACTCGCACTCCTCGCCGGCGACCACCCGCTCCCCGACGTGCACAGCGCTGTCCCAGTCCACGTGGACATTCGGCGAGAGCGCGATCGAGCCACGATCGCACTCGATCAGCGGGTTGACCTCGAGGCGGTGCAGCTGGTGCAGAGAAGACCGGACGCACATCAGCGCGCGCTCGTGCGTCTTGTCCGGCCAGAGCATGCCGGCGATCTTCGTCCGGCGCATCGGACGCGTCGTGATCGACAGCAGCGCGAGAAGCCGCTGTTCACGGCCGGCGACCGCGACCGGCACGCCGTCGTGCGTCAGCTCGAAGTCCGGGAGCAGAGCGAGGGTCGTGCTCGCATGTGAGCGCTGGCGCAGGCTGTCGCACGTGAGTTCCATGTCGCACCTCCCGAAGCCCCATCCGCCATACATGAAAGAGGGTCTTCGCGGTGCGCTGATACCACTCCGGCGATCCCCACGTCGGGTGTGCGCGTCCGCCGGTTCGCGCGACTCGGGTAGCGTCGGGGCGATGCCGTTCACACCGAGCCATGCCGTCGTCGCGCTGCCGTTCGTGCGGACGCCGCTCGTTCCCGCGGCCGTCGCCGTCGGTGCGATGACCCCCGACCTCCCGCTCTTCGTGCGCGGCACGCCCCTCACCTACGCGTACACGCACTCGGCCGAGGGAGTCGTCGTCACGAGCCTCGTCGCGCTCGTGCTGCTCTTCGTGTGGCGCAGCGTCCTGAGACCCGCCGCGCGCGAGCTCTCGCCGCGTGCGCTGGCGGCGCGGCTTCCGGGGGAGTGGGATGCCGGAGCCGCCGCGTCGGCGCTCGAGACGCTCGGAGTCGCCCACTCAGGACCGCGGCGGGCGTGGTACCCGCTCGCCCTCGCGGCATCGATCCTCATCGGCGTCATCTCCCATCCGCTCTGGGATGCGTTCACGCACGAGGGCCGGCTCGGCCTGGCTGCGCTGCAGACCGAATGGGGCCCGCTTCCCGGCTACAAGTGGCTCCAGTACGGCTCAGGGATCGTGGGGCTCGCGATCATCGCCGTGTGGGCTGTGCTCTGGCTTCGGAAGCGGTCGGCGGCGGCATCCGTCGATCGCGTTCTCCCCTCCGCGGTGAGGTGGGCGTGGTGGGCGTCGCTGCCCGTGATCCTCGCGATCGCGTGGGCGACCGGTCTCTTCGTGTCAGGTCCCCTCGACGCCGAGTTCACCGTGGCGCACCTGGCCTACCGGGTGCTGCCGCCCGCGTCCGCTCTGTGGTGCGGGCTGACCTTCGTGCTGTGCGTGATCGTGCAGCTCGTGCGGGCGCGCCGCAAGCGCTGATCCGGGCGGGCGAGCGGACCGACCCGCGTGCCTCGGGGCCGCGCCCCCGCGAGTCGGCTGCCGCGCGGGGCTTCACGGCCAGAGCAGGCCGTGCCGCCAGGGTCCGCCGAGCGCGTCGCGGCGGTACTCGAGCCGCACCTGGCCGTCGCTCGTCGCCGCCCAGAACTCCACGACCGTCGGCTGCAGCACCATCGCCGACCAGTTCGGCGCCACGAGGTCCGGGTGTGTCGCGATCTCCGACTTCGCCTCGGCGAATGCGTCGGCGTACTCCGCCAATGAGCCCAGCGGGGCGCTCTGGGCGCCGATGATCGCCGCCGCCCGCGAGTGAGCCGGCCGCGCGAGGAAGTCGACGGCAGTGGCATCCCGCCCTGCGTCCACGACGAGCCCCGACACCCGCACCTGCCGACCGTGCTCGCGCCAGAAGAAGGTCAGAGCGGCGTGCGGATCGGCCGCGAGGTCGACTGCCTTCGGCGCCTCCGTCCGTGTCGCGAACCACCAGCCGCGCTCGTCGAGGTCCTTGAGCAGCAGGGTCCGCGCACCGACGCTCCCGGATGGGCCCGCGGTCGAGAGCGTCCCCGCGTGCGGTGCGGAGACCCCCTGCGAGATGGCGGCGTCGAGCCACTCCTCGAAGAGCTCTCGCGGATCGTCCGGCGCGCCCTCGACCGAGAAGCCCATCGGCTCCGCGGGGAGGACGGCGAGCCCGCGGAGGCGCTCCCGCCACGCCAGGGGGCGGCCGACGGCATCCCGGAGCGCAGCGACCGCGTCGCCGTCGGACCGTCCGGCGCCGTCCGGGCCGATGAACACGGCGACGACGCGCGCCTCCGGGTCGCTCTCCCACGCAGGACGGATCGCGTCCCGCCAGCGCCACAGGTTGGGATGCGTGACGTCGGGACACGCCTCGGCGGGCTCGAGCAGAGTGATCGCGCGGTCGAGCTGCTCACGCGAGACCTCGAACGCGCCCGTTCCGCCGGCGTGGCCGAGCACGGATGCGAGCACGACGGCGGGAAGCCGATGTGCGACGGTGCCGACGAGCGGGAAGTGCTCAGGCCTCGGGCCCGCCTCCCCGGACGGCACGAAGGCCACGGCGTGCGCGAGCGGCTGCGTCCACCCGGGGATCCGTGCGGCGAAGCGCTCTCTTGCGGCGGCGAGGTCGGCGGGAGTCGCCCACCGTTCGAGGGACGTCATGATGCGACGGTACCGGATGCCGCACCCGCCGCAGCGGGGCATGCGTCCCTTGCCGTGCCGCTCAGCGAGCGAGCCATGACGGCTCGTCCTGCCCCCAGGGGCGCGGGGGCGCGAACGCGACCGGCCCGCCGTCGTACGAGACGGCGGGGGCGGCCGTCGTCACGAGGGCGCCGTCGACGTCGAACGTCTGCAGATGCGGCGCGGGATCGAAGGATGCCGCAGTCTCGGGCTCCGCCGTGCGCGGCATCCCGAGCAGCTCCGCCGCGATGCGCCGCAGCGACGTCTCCGCCAGCCATGAGCCGCCTTCCTGCGCCCGGCGGGCGAGGAGGTCGATCGCCGCAGCGGCCAGGAGGTAGCCCGCGCTGTGATCGAGGGCCTGCGCGGGCAGTGCGCCGGGGCGCGTGCCGTCGGCGGACTCGATCCACGAGATCCCGGAGGACGCCTGCACGAGGCTGTCGAACCCGCGACGGTCGGGATCGCCCCACGCGGTGTGGCGGACGACGACGACGCCGGGACGGCGCTGCGCGAGCTGGGCGGGGGAGAGCCCGAGCCTCGCGAGCGCCGCCGGGCGGTAGCCCAGCGCGACGACGTCCGCGTCGGCCAGGAGCGCCTCGAAGCGCGCGCGGCCGGGCGACGACGCGAGGTCGAGCACCGCCGAGCGCTTGCCGTGTCCCGTGTCGAGGTGCTGCCACGCGATCTCCGGCATGCCGGGCGGGTCGATGCGCAGGACGTCGGCCCCGAGCAGCGCGAGGGTCCGCGTGCCGACGGGGCCCGCGATCACGCGCGTGAGATCGAGGACCCGGATGCCGCGCAGCGGCGCGTCGGCAGGCCCGCCCGGACCCGGCTTGAGCGGGGCCGCGCCGAGCCGTCTGTCCTCGACGAGGCGTGTCGTGCGCAGCTCGTCGTCGACGTCGGGCTTCTCGTGGTTGACGGCGACGCACAGTCCGCCTGAGCGCGAGACGGCCTGGACCGCGACGCCGGCGGGAACGCCGGCCAGTGCTGCGGCCAGCGCCTCGCCGTCGGCGTCGGGAGGAAGACCGAGCCCGCGCCGCAGCGCCGACGCGTGGTGCGGGTAGTTGCCGTGCGTGCGGACCCAGCCGTCCGACGTGCGGAAGAAGCCTGACAACGCCGCCCAGGCCGGAGGGGCCTCACCCGCGATGCGGAGATGCCGTTCGCTCGCGTACGCGACGGCGATCCGCTCGGGGTCGAGTCGAACGGCCCCGCCTCCGGCGACGCGTGCGGCGGCGTCCGACGCCGCGTACACGGCCGCATATGCGAGCGCGCCGACGCTCGTCCGCGCGGGCAGGGGGACTGCCGGCTGGTCCGTGGCCATGTCCAGACGGTACGCCCGCCGTGCCCGTCCGACCGCACGCACGGGCGCCGGAGGCGCGTGTTTCCGCGGATCGCTCCGTGCGACACGCCCGGGGTGCGGGGTGGATTCGACGGGAGGTGTGGGGGCACGTAAAGTATTACTTGTTCGCCCCACAGGGAAGAGCGAGAGGCCAGACGGCCCGCCCCCTCAAGCGGAGAACACATCCTCTTCCAGATGACTGCCGATGTCGGTTTGACAGCCGGTCGGGATGGGATAAGATAGTCAGGTTGCCCTGCGTGGGAAGCTGCGAAGCCGACGCGTAGGAGTGTCCGATCCTTGAGAACTCAACAGCGTGCACTTGTCAAATGCCAAATTTTACCTCGTCCTGGTCTTCGGATCGGGTGAGATTCCTTTGGA
>NZ_JAAOZF010000002.1 GCF_011759705.1 Microbacterium ulmi
CACAACCACCGGAAGGAGCAGCCATGGCGGAAGAGGACCGCGACAAGCCTCGCGGCGCCGGCAAGCCGGTGGGTGGCGAGAGATCAGCCGGAAAGCGCGACGGGGAGCGCAAGCCGTACGTGAAGCGCGACGGCGAACGCAAGCCATATGTCGCGCGTGACGGAGAGCGCAAGCCGCACGTCAAGCGTGACGGCGAACGTCCTTACGCGAAGCGCGACGGCGAGCGCAAGCCGTACGTGAAGCGTGACGGCGAACGTCCTTACGCGAAGCGCGACGGCGAGCGCAAGCCGTATGTCGCGCGTGACGGAGAGCGCAAGCCGTACGCGCCGCGTGATGGTGAGCGGAAGCCGTTCGCGCCGCGTGGTGGTGAGCGGAAGCCTTACGCCAAGCGTGACGGGGACCGTCCATACGCGCCGCGCGATGGTGAGCGTAGGCCTTACGCGCCGCGCGATGGTGAGCGTAGGCCTTACGCCCCGCGCGATGGTGAGCGGAAGCCTTACACTCCGCGCGAGGGGGGCCGTTCGTACGCCCCGCGGGACGGCGAGCGCAAGAGGTACGCGCCGCAGGACGGCGAGCGCACGCCGTTCCCGAAGCGTGGCGGGGTTGATCGGCGCGACGCCGATCGGTCCACCGCGCCGCGGCATCCGGCACCCCCGATTCCCGACGAGGTCACACCTCGCGACCTGAACGCCGCGGCGCGCAACGAGCTGAAGACGCTGAGCAAGGAGAACGCCGACGAGGTCGCGCGTCACCTCGCCATGGCCGCACAGCTCATCGAAGAAGACCCCGCTCTTGCGCACGAGCACGCCCTCGCGGCATCCCGACGTGCCGGTCGCATCGCGGTAGTGCGGGAGACGGTCGCGATCACCGCGTACGCGACGGGCGACTACGCCCTCGCGCTGAGGGAGCTCCGCACGTTCCGCCGGATCTCGGGGCGTGAGGACCAGATCGCGCTCATGGTCGACAGCGAGCGCGGCGTCGGACGACCCGACCGCGCCGTCGAGGTGGGCCGCGCTGTCGATCGCGCGGCGCTTCCGGCCGCGGTGCGGGTCGAGCTCGCCATCGCGATGTCGGGCGCCCGCCTCGATCTCGGCGAGGCGGAGCGCGCGCTGCAGGAGCTCGACATCCCCGAGCTCGACCCCGATCACGCCTTCGAGTGGAGCCCCGCACTGTTCGCGGCCCGCGCCGCCGTGCTGGAAGAGCTGGGCCGAGATGACGAGGCCGCGCGATGGCAGCAACGCGCAGAGGTCGCGGCCGATGCGCTCGAACAGGCCAGCGGCGCAGCTGCGGGCGAAGTCGTCTTCGTCGAGGAGGTGCTCGAGGAGGACCTCGATGACGACGACGCGGAGCGCGCCCAGGCGCGGACGGACGAGTCGCTGGACGAGTTCGATGATGACGCGGACGACGACCTCGACGATGCCGATGAGGAGGACGACCTCGACGAACCCCGCGAAGATCTGACCGATTCCGAGGCCGACGGCGAGGCGGGAGTCTCGGCATCCTCGCCCTCCGTGCAGGACGAGGTCGACGAGATCCTCGTGGAGGCCGGCGTCGACGAAGACGGAGACGAAGACTGATGGCGCTGTTCTCGAGGCGCCCGGCCGACGCGGCGCCGCTCGACGGAGTGGACGCCGTGCTGGCCGACCTCGACGGCGTCGTGTACGCGGGCGCCGGCGCACTGCCTCATGCGGTGGAGAGCCTCAACCGCGCACGTGCGGGCCGTCGGCTGGGGTACATCACCAACAACGCGTCGCGGACGGATGCCTCGGTCGCGGCGCACCTGACCGAGCTGGGTCTCGCTACCTCACCCGGAGAGGTCGTCACGAGCCCGCAGGCGGCGATGCGCCTGCTCGCCGAACGCGTCGCGCCCGGCTCGACGATCCTCGTCGTCGGGGGCGACGGTCTCGTCACCGAGGTCGAGAAGGCCGGGTTCGCCGTGACGCGCAGCGCCGACGACGGCCCTGCCGCGGTCGTGCAGGGCTTCGCTCCGGATGTCGGCTGGCTGCAGCTCGCGGAGGCCGCCTTCGCGCTCAAGGTGCCGGAGGATGAGGGCGGCATCCCGTGGATCGCGACCAACACCGACTGGACGATTCCGCAGGCGCGAGGCATCGCACCGGGGAACGGGACGCTCGTGTCCGCCGTGCACACGGCGATCGGACGTCTCGCGACCGTCGCGGGGAAGCCCGAGACGCCGATCTTCGACGAGGCCGTGGTCCGATTCGGGGCGCAGCATCCCCTCTTCCTCGGCGATCGCCTCGACACCGACATCCTGGGAGCCAATCGCGCAGGCATCCCCTCCGCGATGGTCCTGACGGGAGTCGATCGGCCCAAGCATCTGCTCGCGGCCCCGCCCGACTCGCGACCGACGTACATCCTGAGTGATCTGCGCGAACTCCACGAGCCGTACCCCTCCGCGACCGTCAACGACGGCGTCGTGACGGTCGGTGACGCGAAGGTTCGCATCGACGGCCCCGACGTGCACATCCTCGCGGAGGGCGGTCGCCAGATCGACCTCCTGCGTGCGGGGGCGAAGGCGATCTGGGATACCGGCCGGGGGATCTTCGGGTTCCGCGTGCCCGAGGTGCTCTACGCCGACCCGTTCCATCGGCCCTGATCCGCGGGAGAAGGCTGCTCGGGTCGTATCCTGATGGCATGGACCAGACGGAGCGCGACGACCACGCCGATCTCCTCTCGCGGCTCGAAGTCATCGAGGCGCAGCCGCTCGCGACACGTGCACAGGCGTATGAGGCGCTGCACGACGAGCTGGCTCGCGCCCTCGAGTCCGGCCCCGCGGGCATGACGCCGCGCGCATGACCCAGCGCCTCGATGCGGCGCTCGCGACGCGTGGTCTGGCACGATCCCGCACGCACGGGGCGGCGCTGATCGCCGCGGGACTCGTGACCGTCGACGGCAGACCCGTCGTCAAGGCGTCGAGCCCCGTGCGCGATGACGCGGTCGTCGAGGTGGCGGGCGCCGACCACTATGTGAGCCGCGCCGCGCACAAGCTCATCGCCGGTCTCGACGCGTTCGGGATCGACGTCGCACATCGCGTGGCGCTGGACATGGGCGCCTCGACGGGCGGGTTCACTCAGGTGCTCCGCGAGCGCGGCGCCGAGCCCGTCATCGCCGTGGACGTCGGACACGGGCAGCTCGCGGCATCCGTCGCAGACGACCCCCACGTCGTCCCGGTCGAAGGGTTCAACGTCCGGTACATGACCCCCGAGACCCTCGCGGCGGCCAGCGGAGTCTCGACCGCGCCGTCCGTCGTCACGGGGGATCTGTCGTTCATCTCGCTGACGCACGTGCTCCCTGCGGCACGGGCCGTCGCGGCGCCCGACGCCGACCTCGTGCTCCTCGTCAAGCCGCAGTTCGAGGTGGGTCGCACCGCCGTCAAGGGCGGACTCGTGACGGATGCCGGGCTCCGCGCCGACGCCGTCGCGGGCGTCCTGTGGGCCGCATGGGACGAAGGGCTCGGAACGGCAGGCGTCGTCTCCTCCCCGATCGCCGGCACGCACGGAAACGTCGAGTTCGTCGCACACCT
Source organism: Microbacterium ulmi (assembly GCF_011759705.1). Lineage (GTDB taxonomy): Bacteria > Actinomycetota > Actinomycetes > Actinomycetales > Microbacteriaceae > Microbacterium > Microbacterium ulmi. The sequence continues at coordinate 3,542 of NZ_JAAOZF010000002.1, forward strand.
CAAGCCTGGGGGCGGGAGCAATCCGACAGAATGGTTGAGCACTGTGAACCGACTGGCGGGGAGCCCATGACCGACGCACAGCAGCGTGACGAGAACGCCGGGCGCATGATCCTCGTCGTCGCGCACGCGCATCGCGACGAGACCGTGCGCGCGGCCGAACGCGTCGTCGCGGCGCTGCGCGACGCAGGCGCGCGGCCCGTGCTCTCGGCAGACGACCGAGCCGACCTCGCGGCAGCGGTGCCCGCGCTCGGCGATGTCGCGACCCTCGGCGACGACGTGCCGGTCGGCGAGGTCGAGCTCGCGATCGTCCTCGGCGGCGACGGCACGATCCTGCGCGCCGCAGAGCTCGTCCGCGACGGGACGGCGCCGATCCTCGGGATCAACATGGGTCACGTCGGGTTCCTCGCCGAGATCGAGCGCGACGACATGGACGACGCGGTCCGGCGCGTCATCGCGCGCGACTACTCCGTCGAGGAGCGGCTCGCGCTGCAGGTGCGCGTGAAGGATGCCGCCGACACCGTGGTCTATGAGACCTGGGCCCTGAACGAGGCCACGGTCGAGAAGGCGAGCCGTGAGCGCATGCTCGAGGTCGTCATCGAGATCGACGGCAGGCCCCTCTCGAGCTTCGGATGCGACGGCGTCGTCATCTCGACGCCGACGGGGTCGACGGCGTACAACTTCTCGGCGGGCGGGCCCGTCATCTGGCCGACCGTCGAGGCGATCTCGGTCGTGCCGCTCTCCGCCCACGCCCTGTTCGCGAAGCCCCTCGTCGTCGGCCCCGAGCACGCCGTCGCGATCGAGCTTCTCGAGCGCACGAACGGTGTCGGCATCCTGTGGTGCGACGGTCGCCGATCGCACGACCTGCCGCCGGGGGCTCGCGTCGTCGTGCGCCGCTCGGAGAAGCCGGTCCGTCTCGCGCGGCTGCATCCCGCGGCATTCACCGACCGGCTGGTGCGCAAGTTCCGCCTGCCCGTGGAGGGATGGCGCGGCCCTGCCGCGCTGACCATGGGCCACGAGATCATCCGGCCGGAGGCCACGTGATCGAGGAGATGCGCCTGCGCGATCTCGGCGTCATCGCGGAGGCGACCCTGCCCATCGGGCCCGGATTCACGGCGATCACGGGCGAGACGGGGGCGGGCAAGACGATGGTCGTGACGGGCCTCGGCCTGCTGCTCGGACAGCGCGCCGACTCCGGCGCCGTGCGGTCCGGAGCGCCCCAGGCCTCCGTCGACGGGGTCTGGATCGTCCCCGACGACGGCGCTGTCGCCGACCGCGTCCGCGAGGCGGGCGGTGACGTGGAGCCGCTCGGCGACGGGCGCGGCGAGCTCTTCCTCGGGCGCTCCATCTCGAGCGAAGGCCGCAGCCGCGCGTCCGTCGGGGGCCGCGCCGCGCCTGCCGGGGTGCTCGTCGACCTCGCCGACGAGCTCGTCGTCGTGCACGGGCAGTCCGATCAGCTTCGCCTGCGCTCCGCGACGGCGCAGCGCGACGCTCTGGACCGGTTCGGCGGCGCGCCCGTCGAGAAGGCGCTCGCGGCCTACCGCGCCGAGTACGAGCGCTGGCGCGCGCTCGACCGTGAGCTGACGTCGCTCGCGGCCGATCGCGACGCCCGTGCGCGAGAGGCGGAGGACCTGCGCGCGGCCCTCGCCGACATCGAGCAGGCCGATCCCCAGCCCGGCGAGGACGTCGAGCTCGCGCAGCGGGCCGAGCGCCTCGCGAACGCGGAGGAGCTGCGGCTCGCGGCCGCCACGGCGCACGACGCCCTCTCCGGCGAGGACGACGCTCCGGATGCCGCCGCCCTCGTCGCCGAGGCGCGACGCGTCCTCGACCGGGGTGCGCAGCGCGACAGCGCCCTCGCGGCCCTGGCCGAGCAGGCCGCCGACGTCGGCTACCGCATCGCCGATCTCGCGGCCGGACTCGCCGGGTACCTCGCCGACCTCGACGAGTCGGGACCGCACGAGCTCGCGGCCGTCGAGGATCGGCGCGCCGTGCTCGGCGGCCTCGTGCGCGCCCACGGCTCGCTCGACGAGGCGCTCGCCCTCCTCGCGACCGGATCGGCACGTCTCGCCGAGCTCGACGACGACGGCTCGCGCATCGAGCGGCTCACCGTCGAGCGGGCGGATGCGGCATCCGCTCTCGACGCCGCGGCCGCCGCGCTCACGGCGGTGCGCGAGGAGGCGGCGGCGCGCCTGGCGGCGGCCGTGACGGACGAGCTCAGGGCGCTCGCGATGCCCGACGCCCGCGTCGTCGTCGCCGTGTCGGCCGGTGCCGAGACGGCTGCGGGCCGCGACGACGTCGCGATCCTGCTCGCACCTCACCCGGGGGCTGAGCCCCGTGCCGTGTCGAAGGGCGCGTCGGGCGGAGAGCTCAGCCGCGTCATGCTCGCGATCGAGGTCGTCATCGCGGGCGTCGACCCCGTGCCGACGTTCGTGTTCGACGAGGTCGACGCGGGCATCGGCGGTGCGGCGGCGATCGAGGTCGGCCGGCGGCTCGCGCGCCTCGCGGAGGCATCCCAGGTCATCGCGGTGACGCATCTCGCGCAGGTCGCGGCATTCGCGACGAATCATCTGTCTGTCGTGAAGGCGAGCGACGGCTCGGTCACGGCATCCGATGTGCGACGTCTCGAGGGGGCGGATCGCGAGGCGGAGATGGCACGACTGCTCTCGGGGATGCCCGACTCCGAGGCGGCGCTCATGCACGCCCGTGAACTGCTGCAGCTGGCGTCGAGCCCGGCGGGCACGGCGCGGTCCGCGCGTCGCTAGCGTTCGGCCCGGGACGCCCGGACGATCCGGCTCGCGCCGCTCGTCGAGCGGGGGATCGCGCCCCTGCGCTCGCAGTCCAGGGCGCGCCGGACGCGGCACGCGGGCGGCGCGGATCGCGCTCCGCGAGTTGCTCAGCATCCGCACGGCTGAGCGCTGATAGGATAAAAGCCCGTGATGCAGACTTCTGGAACTGGCGCGGGTACAACGGACGACACCACCAAGCACATCTTCGTGACGGGCGGTGTCGTCTCTTCGTTGGGCAAGGGTCTCACCGCCGCGAGCCTCGGGAATCTCCTGACCGCGCGGGGCCTTCGCGTCGTGATGCAGAAGCTCGATCCGTATCTCAACGTCGACCCCGGGACGATGAACCCGTTCCAGCACGGCGAGGTCTTCGTGACCGACGACGGCGCCGAGACCGACCTCGACATCGGGCACTACGAGCGCTTCCTCGACATCGAGCTGAGCCAGGCCGCGAACGTCACGACAGGCCAGATCTATTCGCAGGTCATCGCGAAAGAGCGCAGGGGAGAGTACCTCGGCGACACCGTGCAGGTCATCCCTCACATCACCGACGAGATCAAGCGCCGCATGCGGCTGCAGGCGACCGAGGAGCCGCGGCCCGACGTCATCATCACCGAGATCGGCGGCACGGTCGGCGACATCGAGTCGCAGCCGTTCATCGAGTCGGCGCGTCAGGTGCGCCACGAGCTCGGACGCAGCAACGTCTTCTTCGTGCACGTCTCGCTCGTGCCGTTCATGGGGGCCTCCGGCGAGCAGAAGACGAAGCCGACGCAGCACTCCGTCGCGGCCCTGCGCTCGATCGGCATCCAGCCCGATGCGCTCGTGCTGCGCAGCGACCGCCCCGTGACCGAGGCGAACAAGCGCAAGATCGCGCTCATGTGCGACGTCGACGAGGACGCGGTCGTCAACGCCGTCGATGTGCCGAGCATCTACGACATCCCGACGATGCTGCACGACCAGGGCCTGGACGAGTACATCGTGCGGTCGCTGCGGCTCGACAAGGCGGCCGAGGTCGACTGGACGCGATGGAGCAAGGTGCTGCAGGCCGTGCACAACCCCAAGCACGAGGTCACGATCGGCCTCGTCGGCAAGTACATCGACCTGCCCGACGCCTACCTCTCGGTGACGGAGGCGCTAAAGGCCGGCGGCTTCGGCCAGGAGACGCACGTCGGGATCCAGTGGATCCCGTCCGACCTGTGCGAGACGCCCGAAGGCGCCGCGAGGGCTCTCGGCGCGATCGACGGGATCGTGGTGCCGGGGGGCTTCGGCATCCGGGGCATCGAAGGCAAGCTCGGCGCGCTGCAGTTCGCCCGCGAGCAGGGGATCCCGACGCTGGGGCTGTGCCTGGGGCTGCAGTGCATGGTCGTCGAGTTCGCGCGCCACGTCGCGGGCCTGGAAGGAGCGTCGTCGAGCGAGTTCGACCCCGACACGCAGTTCCCCGTCATCGCGACGATGGCGGAGCAGGTCGACATCCTCGACCACGGCGACATGGGCGGCACGATGCGCCTCGGCCTGTACGAGGCCGTTCTCGCGGAGGACTCGCTCGCCGCCGAGCTGTACGGCTCGACCCGCGTGTCGGAGCGCCACCGCCACCGCTACGAGGTGAACAACCGCTATCGAGACCAGATCGCCGAGGCCGGGCTCGTGTTCTCGGGCCTGTCGCCGGATCGCAACCTCGTCGAGTACGTCGAGCTGCCGCGCGAGGTGCACCCGTACTACATCGCGACGCAGGCGCACCCCGAGCTGCGCTCCCGACCGACCGACCCGCATCCGCTGTTCCGCGGTCTCGTCGCGGCGGCGGTCGAGCGCCACCGCTCGAGCGAGCTGTTCGACGTCGAGAATGACTGACGCGGCCTCGCTCCCGGGACCGGTCGAGCGTCTGCGCGACGAGCCGGTCGAGCCCGACATCGTCGTGAGCGAGCTCGTCTACGAGGGTCGCGTGTGGGATGTCCGCAGCGACGTGTTCCGCTACGGCGGTGCGGAGCTCGAGCGGCAGTACGTCGACCATCCGGGCGCCGCGGCGATCGTCGCCGTGGACGACCAGGACCGCGTCCTGCTCATCCAGCAGTACCGGCATCCGATCCGCAGTCGCGACTGGGAGATCCCCGCGGGGCTCCTCGACGTCCCGGGGGAGTCGCCGCTCGAGTCGGCGCGGCGAGAGCTGGAGGAGGAGGCGGATCTCTCCGCGGCCGAGTGGTCTCCGCTGGTGAGCGTCTTCACGACCCCGGGCGGAAACGACGAGGTCGTCCACCTCTTCCTGGCGCGGGGCCTCTCGCCGACCGGTCACGCGCATGCGCGTGAGGCGGAGGAGGCCGACATCCGCGTCGAGTGGGTGCCGTTGACGGATGCCGTGACCGGCATCCTCGAAGGGCGCCTGCGCAACGGCATCCTGGCCGTGGGCGTGCTGGCCGCCGCCGAGCGGCTGCGCCGTACCGGCGCCTGAGCAGGCCCGGCGCGCTGTCGCCGTTCCGCTCGCGCACGGAGGCAGGATCGTGATGTGAAGCTCGATCGCGCCGTCGACGCCTACCTGCGTCATGTCTCGATCGAGCGCGGGCTCTCGGACCACACGGTGGCGGCGTACCGTCGCGATCTCGCCGGATACCTCGCGTGGCTCGAGGGACGCGGCATCCGAGACTCGTCCGCCGTGACGCCGGCGCTCGTCGCCGGGTTCATCGCAGAGCGCGCCTCGGCGCAGCCGGCCCCTGCGGCATCGAGCCTCGCGCGACTGCAGTCGTCGGTGCGGGGCCTGCACCGCTTCCTCGCGCGCGAGGGGATCCAGGATGCCGATCCCTCGGCCCGGCTGCGACCGCCGAAGCTTCCGCGGCGGCTGCCGAAGGCGCTCACGATCGACCAGGTCGATCGTCTCCTGGGAACTCCCGACGACAGTGCGACAGGGCTGCGCGACCGCGCGCTGCTGGAGCTGCTCTACGCCACGGGGGCCCGGGTCTCGGAGGCGGTAGGGCTCGACGTCGACGACGTGTCGCACGGCGATGTCCTGCGCGTGCGCGGCAAGGGCTCGAAGGAGCGGATCGTGCCCGTCGGGTCGTATGCGCGTGCGGCCCTCGACGCGTACCTGACGCGTGCGCGCCCCGAGCTCTCGCGGCGGGGGAAGGCGTCGCCCCGGCTCTTCCTCGGCGCGCGCGGGGCGCCGCTGTCGCGCCAGAGCGCATGGCTCGTCCTGCAGCAGGCGGCGCAGCGCGCGCAGCTGACGGCGCACGTCTCACCGCACACGCTGCGCCACTCGTTCGCGACCCACCTCCTGCAGGGCGGAGCCGACGTGCGGGTCGTGCAGGAGCTGCTCGGCCACGCGTCCGTCGCGACGACCCAGATCTACACGCATGTCACGGTGGACGCGCTCCGCGACGTCTACGCGACGTCGCACCCGCGAGCCCTCTAGCTCACATCGCAGCCGCAGCTGCAGCCGGAGGCGCGGCCGCTGCCGCAGCCGGAGGCGCGGGTGCGAGCTGCCCGCGGAGCTCGACGGGCTCGTGCACAGCGCCGCGGAACCACTCGACCGCCGTCGCGAGGCCGACGCCGTGGGACGGCATGAACCAGTGGAAGAACACCCACCGGGCGATCCACGCGGGCCATCCCGTCAGCGAGATCCCGTACAGCTCGGCTGCTCCCCGGCCGACGCCGAGGCTCGCGCCCTGACCCAGTCCCGGGAAGCGGAACGGAGCGGGACGGCGTCCCCGCAGCACGCGGGCGATGTTCGAGCCGATCCGCCGGCCGTGAAAGATGGCCCAGAGCGCGTTCGCGGGGCACGCCCCGCCGTTCGTGGGATGCGGCACGGCGGCGACGTCGCCGCCTGCCCAGACCCCGGGCGCGACGCGCAGGAACCGGTCGGTCACGAGGCGGCTCGACGCGTCCCTGTCGAGCGACTCGGTGCCCGGCAGCGCGACGGGCGTCTGGCCGATCGTCGTGACGACCGTCGCAGAGCGGATGAAGCCGCTCTCGTCCAGATCGGCGCCCTCCTCGGTGACCTCGACGAGACGCGTCCTGTCGTGGAGTTCGACACCCGCGCGCTGCGCCTGGGCAGAGGCGTAGTCCGCGATGCGGGAGAACCGGGGTCGCAGCGACGGGAGGGGCTTCGCGCCCGAGTGCGCGAGCACGACGCGCGGCGCCGAGCCCGCGAGAAGCGGATGGGCCGCGACCGCGCTGCGCAGGCGCTGGGCGATCGCGGTCGCGGCCTCGACGCCTGTGAAGCCCGCACCTGCGACCACGACGGTCAGCAGCCGCTGCCGCTCCTCGGGATCGGGAGAGGCCGCGGCGAGCCTGACGATCCCGCTCAGGTGATCCCGTAGCGCGGCGAGTCCCTCGGGGTCCTTGAGCGAGAACCCGAGCTCGGCGAGGCCTGGCACGCGCTCGACGGCGTCGCGGCTGCCGACCCCCAGCACGAGGTGGTCGTAGGAGAGACGGCGGATGCCGGCATCCGTGGCGACCTCGACGACCCGGCGCTGCAGATCGACCTGCCTGACGGAGCCGTGCACGATCCCGACATCGGGGAGGAGTCTCGTCAACGGCACGCGGGCGCGCTCGGGGCGGACGTGTCCCGTGATGACCTCGGCCGTCCAGCCGTGGAACGAGTGCTCCAGGCACGCCGAGACGAGCGTCACACGCGCGTCGCGGATGCGCCCCGCGCCGAGGTCCCGCGCGATCCTGCGGGCGCTCCAGACGCCGACGTACCCGCCGCCGAGGACGACGACCTCTGTCGTCATGACAGCACCGCCTCTCGCGCGGGCGACGGCCAGGCGACGGGCCGTCCGAACGACAGCGGATCCGCGAGCGTGAAGCCGAGGTGCGCGAACCGTCGCGCGGCATCCCGCATGCGGACTGCGTGATCGACGCTCGCCTCGCCGATGGCCTGCTCGGTGCCGCCGTCGAAGGCCATGAGCATCGTCTCGCACAGGCATGCGTAGGCAAGGCCGCGGGGCAGCCCGATGTCGCCGCGGACGTCGATCCCGGGGATCGCCGCGATCCCTCCGTCGATCACGAGGACGTCCGGTCGTTCCGTCTGGAGCGCTGGATCGGTGTTGCGGGGCTGCGTGTCGTCGAGAACGATGGCGCCGGTCTTGAGATGCGCCGAGGTGAGGACGGCGTCGACCGCCGAGGTCAGGACGAGCACGAGGTCGGCGTCGCGCACGACGTCCATCGACGTCGAGGTGCGCACCGCGATGCCGGCGTCGCGTTCGCGGATGTCGGCGGCGAGGTCGCCGAGGCGCCTCGCGCCGCGCGCGACGAGCGTGAGGTCGGCGCCGAGCGGCTCGTCGGCGAGGAGGCGGACGACGCACGACCCCACGCTCCCCGTCGCGCCGACGATTGCGAGGTGCGCGCCGGGCGCTGCGGGGAGCAGCCGTCGCAGCGCCTCCACGGTCAGGTGCGCCGTGAAGGCGTTGCCCGTCGTGAGGGTCAGCCCGGGGCGTTCGCGCAGGAGCCGGCCTGCCCCCGTCGCCGGCGCCGTGAGCGCTCCGAGGCCGACGATCTCGGCTCCGAGCCTCTGCGCGCGGTCGACGGCCCGCTCGATCCTCCCGAGCACCCAGCGCCGATCCTCCGCGAGGAGCTGGCGCGCCCCGACGGGGACGACGACGATCCAGCCGGCGGGGCCGGGCTCGGCATCCTCCCTATGTACGGTCGCGAGGGTCACGGGCGGGACGGGAAGCCGACGCAGCCCCCACTCCCACGCGGGCGCCGGAACGCGGCCGAGCGGTCGCCAGATTCGGGCCATGTCTGACGCGACATCGGCGCGAGGATGAACGAGGAAGGCGAACTTCCGTGCGGGACGCGAGGGCTCGGTGTCGGCGGGCACGGCGGCTCCTTTCGTGGACGTGTTGAGAGAGAGCCCGCTCGGCGCCCCGTGATACGCCCCGACCCGTCGCTAGAATCGATCGAACACTGCAGTGAAGGCGGGAGCATCCGTGGCGAAGAAGGACGACGAAGGTCCGATCGGTCCGACCGGACGCCCGTATCACGGGTTCCCGACGCCCCCCAAGCTCGACAGCCACGGTCCCGCGCGCATCATCGCGCTGTGCAACCAGAAGGGCGGCGTCGGAAAGACGACGTCGACCATCAACCTCGCCGCTGCGCTCGCCGGCTACGGCCGGAAGGTGCTCGCCGTCGACTTCGACCCTCAGGGGGCGCTCTCGGCGGGGCTCGGCATCCCGACGCACGAGATCCCCACGGTCTACGACCTGCTGCTCGATCTCAAGCGCGACCCGCACGAGGCGATCGTGCACTCCGCTGTCGAGAACCTCGACGTCATCCCCGCCAACATCGACCTGTCGGCGGCGGAGGTCCACCTCGTCAACGAGGTCGCGCGCGAGTCGATCCTGGCGCGCGTGCTGCGCAAGGTCACGCCCGACTACGACGTGATCCTCATCGACTGCCAGCCGTCGCTCGGCCTGCTCACGGTCAACGCGCTGACGGCGAGCCACGGCGTCGTCATCCCGCTGGAGTGCGAGTTCTTCGCGCTGCGCGGCGTCGCGCTCCTCATCGAGACGATCGACAAGGTCCGAGACAGGCTGAACCCGAGCATCAAGCTCGACGGCGTGCTCGCGACGATGTACGACCCGCGCACGCTGCATTCGCGCGAAGTGCTCGAACGCGTCGTCGAGGCGTTCGGCGACGACGTGCTCGAGACCGTCATCGGGCGCACGGTGAAGTTCCCGGATGCGTCGGTCTCGGGGCAGCCGATCACGGATTACGCGCCCGAGCACGCGGCCGCCCAGGCCTACCTGCGGCTCGCGCGGGAGCTGGTCGCCCGTGGTGCGGTCGCCTGAGGCGGCTGCGGGGGATGCCGTGCCGTCGCCTGGGGCGGCGCCCGGGGATGCCGTGCCGTCGCCCGATCCGCCGGGCGACCAGGTCGTCGACTCCGCGACGGATGCCGCAGCGGCCGAGGGCGGCTTCCGCGTCTCGCTCGGTGTGTTCGACGGGCCGTTCGACCTCCTGCTCACGCTCCTGTCGAAGCATGAGCTCGACATCACCGAGGTCTCGCTCTCGAAGGTCACGGAGGAGTTCATCGCCTATCTGCGCGTGCTCGACGTGGACGAGGAGATCGAGCAGGCATCCGAGTTCCTCGTCGTCGCGGCGACGCTCCTGGACATGAAGGTCGCGGGGCTCCTGCCGCAGGGCGAGCTCGTCGACGCCGAGTCCGTCGCGCTCCTCGAGGCGCGCGACCTCCTGTTCGCGCGCCTGCTGCAGTACCGCGCGTTCAAAGAGGTCTCGACGTGGTTCGCTGGGCGGCTGCAGGCCGAGGACAGGCGTCACACTCGCGCCGTCCGCCTCGACGAGAAATACCGCAACGCCGTTCCCGAGCTCGTCTGGACGCTCAACGCCGACGACTTCGCGGCGCTGGCTCTGCTCGCGATGACGCCGAGGGAGATCCCCCACGTCGGCCTCGACCATCTGCACGCGCCGCTCGTGAGCATCCGCGAGCAGGCGGCGATCGTGGTGACCCTGCTGCGGGATGCCGGCGCCATGAACTTCCGGGAGCTCGTCGCGGGCGTGACGCAGTCCGGCGTCGTCGTCGCCCGCTTCCTGTCGGTGCTCGAGCTCTACCGCCACGCCGCCCTGTCCTTCGAGCAGCTCGAGCCGCTCGGAGAGCTCACCCTGCGCTGGACCGCCGAGCGGTGGTCCGACGAGAACCTCGCGACCCTGGGGGCAGACTATGACCGATGACGATCCGACGAGCTCAGCCGCGGAGCGCGGCGAGCCGGCGCCACGCCGGCACGACGCGGCATCCGTCGCTCGCAGGCTCGAGGCGATCCTGCTGGTGGTCGAGGAGCCGCAGAGCCTCGTGAGCCTCGCCACCGCCGTCGACGCGCCCGTCGCGGCCGTGCGCCAGGCGATCGAAGGACTCGTGGAGGACTACGACGGTCTCACCGGCGGGCCGCGACGCGGCTTCGAGCTGCGCGAGGTCGGCGGCGGCTGGCGGCTCTATGTCCGCGCCGAGCACGACGGTCTCGTGAGCGAGTTCGTCAACACGCAGGCGCCGTCCCGGCTGTCGCAGGCGGCGCTCGAGACGCTCGCCGTCATCGCGTACAAGCAGCCCGTGACGCGCGGGCAGGTCGCGTCGATCCGCGCCGTGAACGTCGACTCCGTCGTCAGGACGCTCCTCTCGCGCGGACTCATCCAGGAGGCGTTCACGGATGCCGAGACCGGCGCGATCCACTATGCGACGACGGACGCGCTTCTCGTGAACCTCGGCATCAACTCGCTCGACGAGCTGCCCCACATCTCGCCGCTGCTCGACGACGGCGCCGACGGATTCGACGCGGAGGTCGTGCGATGACCGAGTCACCGGAGGCCGAGGGCATCCGGCTGCAGAAGGTTCTCGCCAACGCGGGCGTCGCGTCCCGGCGCGTGTCGGAGCAGCTCATCGTCGAGGGACGCGTCCGGGTCAACGGCGTCGTCGTGACCGAGCTGGGATCGCGCATCGACCCCGCCGTCGACCTCGTCGACGTCGACGGCACGGCGATCCAGCTCGACCAGTCGAAGCGCTACGTCATGCTCAACAAGCCCACGGGCGTCGTGAGCTCCATGAACGACGACCGCGGGCGACCCGATCTGCGGCGCTTCACGAAGGAGTGGGCGGAGCGGCTCTACAACGTCGGCCGCCTCGACGCCGACACGAGCGGCCTGCTCGTCCTCACGAACGACGGCGAGCTCGCGCACGTCCTGGCGCACCCGTCGTTCGGCGTCACGAAGGTGTACATCGCGAAGGTCGATGGACGCGTGACGCCGCAGACCATCGCGAGGCTCACGAAGGGCGTCGACCTCGAGGACGGGCCGATCGCGGCCGACAAGGCGCGGCTGCTGTCCAGCTCGGACGCCGGGGGCGGGTCCCTCGTCGAGCTGACCCTGCACTCCGGCCGCAACCGCATCGTGCGGCGGATGATGGCGGAGGTGGGGCATCCCGTCGTCGAGCTCGTCCGACGGCAGTTCGGGCCTCTTCACCTGGGAGGCCTCCCAGCGGGCCGGGCCCGCGAGTTGACTACAGTGGAACGCGGCGCGCTGCTGACTCTCGCGCGTCAGGCGGGGGTCCCGTCGGGGGAGCAGGAGACCGAGTGAGCGACACGTTGATCACGCGCGCCCGTGCGGCGCGCGTGCGCGGCACCGTGCGGATCGTGGGCGCGGGGCTCCTCGGCGCCAGCATCGGTCACGCGCTCACGGCCGAGGGCGTCGACGTCGCTCTCGCCGACTCGTCGCCCGCGCAGCTGCGCCTCGCCGTCGACTACGGCGCCGGCCGTCGTGCGCGCGACGACGACGATCCGACGCTTGTCGTCGTGGCCGTGCCGCCGGATGTCACGGCCGACGTCATCGAGCGCGAGCTCGCGTCGTTCCCGAACGCCGTCGTGACGGATGTCGCGAGCGTCAAGTCGGAGCCCGTCCGCGCTCTGCGCGAGCGCGGCGTCGACCTCGCCAGGTACATCGGCTCGCACCCGCTCGCGGGACGCGAGCGGGGAGGCGCGATCGCGGCGCGAGCCGACATCTTCGTCGGCCGGCCCTGGGTCGTGTGCCGGGACGAGGAGACGTCCGCGGCAGACCTCGCGCTCGTCGAGGGGCTCGCGCTCGACCTCGGCGCGACTCCGATCGAGATGACGCCCGACGAGCACGACCGCGCGGTCGCCCTCGTCTCGCACGTTCCGCAGCTCGTCGCGAGCCTGCTCGCCGGACGCTTCGTCGACGCGCCGGACGGTTCGCTGCGCCTCGCGGGACAGGGCGTGCGCGACACGACGCGGATCGCGGCATCCGCCCCCGAGCTGTGGGTGCAGATCCTCGGCGCGAACGCGGAGCCCGTCGTCGATGTGCTGGAAGCGCTCGCCGCCGACCTCTCGTCCGTCGCCGACGCGCTGCGTGCGCCCGACGCTCCCGGCGCGCGCCGCGCCGTCGCCGACACCATCCGCCGCGGGAACGACGGGGTCGAGCGGCTCCCCGGCAAGCACGGCCAGAACCGCCGGTTCGAGACGATCGTCGTCATGGTCGACGACACGGCCGGGCAGCTCGGGCGCCTGTTCGGGGAGCTCGGGGAGCTCGAGGTGAACGTGGAAGACCTGCGGCTCGAGCACTCGCCCGGCGCACAGTTCGGCCTCGCCGAGATCAGCGTCGTGCCCAGTGCCGTGCGGCGCGCGATCGACGGGCTCGAAGCCCGAGGCTGGAGGATTGCGAGTGTCAATGACTGACCCTTCGACGAGCTCGGCGGCTGCGGCGGCGGATGCGCCCGTCGTCGTCGCGATCGACGGACCCGCCGGCAGCGGCAAGTCGAGCGTCTCGAAAGAGGCCGCCCGGCGCCTGGGCTACGGGTATCTCGACACGGGCGCCGCCTACCGGGCGCTCGCGTGGCACGCGCTCCAGCACGGCGCCGACACGTCGGACTCGTCCGCCGTGATCGACGTCGCGGGCGACTTCGACTACGCGATCTCGCTCGACCCCGACGAGTACTGGGTCCGCGTCGGCACGACCGACGTGACCGACGCGATCCGCGAGCCGCGCATCTCCGACGCCGTCAGCGGAGTCGCGCGCGTGCCGGTCGTGCGCCGAACGGTCAACGCGCTGTTCCGCGGCCTCGTCGCGGAGTCGGGGCGCCCGGGCGTCGTCGTGGAAGGACGCGACATCACGACCGTCGTCGCCCCGGACGCGCCCGTGCGGATCCTGCTGACGGCCGCACCCGACGTACGGGCCGCGCGCCGCAGCAATGAGCTCACGACGCAGGATGCGGCATCCGTCGCCGCTGCCCTCCACAAGCGCGACGCATCCGACTCGACCGTCGTCGACTTCCTCACGGCAGCGCCGGGGGTCGTCGTCGTCGACTCGACGGAGCTCGACTTCGCGCAGACCGTGGACGCCGTCCTCGACGTCGTCCGGTCCGCGCTCGACACAGACAGGAGCGCATCTTGAGCGCCGACGAGGAATACGAAGGCGGGCCCGATCAGCTCGCCGACAAGCTGGCCGATCTCGACGAGGAGCTCGCCGAGCAGCGGGCCGAAGCGCTCCGCGCCTCGCTCTCCGACTACGAGCTCGAGGACGAGGATGCCGCGCTCCTGGCGGGCGTGACCCTCGGCGAGGACGGCGTCGAGTACCTGCCGGCGCTGCCGGTCGTCGCGATCGTGGGACGCCCGAACGTCGGCAAGTCGGCGCTCGTGAACCGGATCCTCGGCCGCCGAGAGGCGGTCGTGGAGGACACCCCCGGTGTGACGCGCGACCGTGTGACGTACAAGGCGGAGTGGATGGAGCGCCGCTTCTCGCTCGTCGACACGGGCGGGTGGGAGCCCGACGCTCGCGGGATCGATCGGTCGGTAGCGGCTCAGGCGGAGGTGGCGATCGATCTCGCCGACGTCGTGCTCTTCGTCGTCGACGCCATGGTCGGGGCCACCTCGACGGACGAGCACGTCGTGCGGCTTCTGCGCAAGAGCCGCAAGCCCGTCTTCCTCGTCGCGAACAAGATCGACGACGCGCGCCAGGAGCCTGAGGCCGCAGCCCTGTGGAATCTCGGCCTGGGCGAGCCGCATCCCGTCTCGGCGATCCACGGCAGAGGCGTCGCGGACCTCCTCGACGAGGTCGTCAAGGTGCTGCCGGACGTCTCCGCCATGGGGAAGCAGGAGGTGAGCGGTCCGCGTCGCGTCGCGATCCTGGGTCGTCCGAACGTCGGCAAGTCCTCGCTGCTGAACAAGGCGGCGGGCGAAGAGCGCGTCGTCGTCAACGAGCTCGCCGGCACGACACGCGACCCCGTCGACGAGCTCGTCGAGCTCGGCGGCAGGCTGTGGCGCTTCGTCGACACCGCCGGCATCCGTCGTCGCGTGCACCTGCAGCAGGGCGCCGACTTCTACGCGTCGCTGCGCACGTCCGCCGCGCTCGAGAAGGCGGAGGTGGCGGTCGTCGTCCTGGATGTGACCCAGCCCGTGAGCGTGCAGGACCTCAACATCATCGACCTCGTGCTCGAGTCCGGCCGCGCGCTCGTCATCGCCTACAACAAGTGGGATCGCCTGAACGACGACGACATGGAGAACATCGATCGTCGCCGGTACCTCGAGCGAGAGATCGAGCAGGACCTCGCGCACGTCACATGGGCGCCGCGCGTCAACATCTCCGCCCGAACGGGCCGGCACCTCGAGAGGCTCGTGCCGGCGCTCGAGACGGCGCTCACGTCGTGGGATCAGCGCATCCCCACCGGCAAGTTCAACGCGTTCCTTTCGGAGCTCGTCGCGGAGCACCCCCACCCGGTGCGGGGCGGCAAGCAGCCGCGCATCCTGTTCGGGACGCAGGCCTCGACGCGCCCGCCGACGTTCGTGCTGTTCACGACGGGATTCCTCGACCCCGGGTACCGCCGCTTCATCCAGCGGCGCCTGCGCGAGCTGTACGGGTTCGAGGGCACGCCGATCGTCGTCAACATGCGGGTGCGCGAGCGCAAGCAGCGCTGACGTCCTGCCCCGGCGCCCGGCGTTCTCATCGCATGCGGGCCGCGGGCGTTCTCATCGCATGCGGGATGCCGCGGGTCGCACCATCGCCGTCTCGTCCGGAACGACGAAGCCGAACTGCTCGTAGAGGCCGTGCGCGTCCTTCGTGAAGAGCGTCCAGCGGAAGTCGCGGCCCGGGCCGTCGTCGATCATCCGTGCGATGAGGCGCTTGCCGAGCCCCGCGCCCTGGTGCGCGGGCAGCACGAAGACATCGGCGAGGTACGCGAACGCGACGCCGTCCGAGACCGCCCGCGCGAACGCGACCTGCTCGCCCGTGTCGACGCGATAGGCGCCGACGACGCGCCAGGCGCCGTCGAGCTGCCGATCGAGGTCGGCGCGCTCGCGCCAGCGGCCCCAGTAGGCAGCCGTCGAGAGCCATCCCCAGACGATGTCGCACTGGATCCGGGCGGGGTCGTCGTCGAGCTCGTAGTCCACCGTCCCAGTCTGCCGAGTCGTCGCGTCATCCGGCTCGGTCCGATCGGGGGTGCGTGGCCCGCGCCGTGTGACAGGCTGGACGTGTGACGATCGAGCCTCCCGTTCCCGGCGAGCCGCGGCGTCCGTTCGGCCCGCGCGATCCGGGCGATGCGTGGGTGGTCGCCCCCTCGGGGGAGCGGTACTGGGGCCGGTTCGGCGCCGCCGGGCTGCTCGCGTACGATCCCGCGCGCGGTGTCCTCCTGCAGCACCGCGTCGCCTGGAGCCATCACGGCGACACGTGGGGTCTGCCGGGCGGCGCGCGCCACGAGGGCGAGTCGGCATGCGACGGCGCGCTGCGCGAGGCGCAGGAGGAGGCGGGGGTGCCGGATGCCGCGATCCGCCCGCGGCTGCTCAGCATCCTGGATCTCGGGTACTGGACCTACACGACCCTCGTCGGCGACGTCGTCACGCCGTTCGAGCCGACGATCAGCGACCCCGAGAGCAGAGAGCTGGCGTGGGTGCCCGCGGATGCCGTCGCGGCGCGTGCGCTGCATCCGGGCTTCGCCGACTCCTGGGACCGGCTGCGTGCGCTTCTCTCCGTGCGGCCGGCCGTCGTCGTCGACGTCGCGAACGTCGTCGGGGCGGTGCCCGACGGATGGTGGCGCGACCGAGCGGCCGCGGCGACGCGCCTGCTCGGACGGATGTCGGGGCTCGTCGCGAGCGGGATCCCGGCGTCGGCGCTCGACCTTCCCGAGGACGTGTGGTTCCCCGAGTGGACCGCCGTCGTCGAAGGCGAGGGTCGCGGGGCGGAGGAGGTCTCGGGCATCGGGATGGTGCGGGCCGCGGCATCCGGGGACGACGCGATCGTCGCGGAGGCCGCACGGATCGTGGCGGAGGGCCGCGTCGTGACGGTCGTGACGAGCGACCGCGCGCTTGCGACGCGGGCGACGGATGCCGGAGCCGACGTCCGCGGGGCACGCTGGCTGCTCGATCTGTTCTAGGGCTCGTCGTCTCCGGAGACGGCGTCGCGACCGCGCAGACGGTCGATCTCGCGGCGCTCGCGCTTGGTGGGGCGCCCGGCTCCGCGGTCGCGCTTGGCGAGGACCGGGACAGGATCGCGGGGCGGCGTGCGATCCTCGAGGGCGGCAGCGGCGGGCTCTGCGCCGACGCGCTTCGAGATGGGCGCCCTGACGACGAGGATCCGGTCGAACCCGGATATCCGCACGCGCAGCTCGTCTCCTGGGTGGACGGGCTGAGCGGCCTTCGCACGCTCGCCGTTGACGCGTACATGTCCCGCGCGGCATGCGGCTGTCGCTGCCGACCGCGTCTTGTAGACGCGGACCGCCCACAGCCAGGCGTCGACGCGGGCGGAGGCGCTCGTCATCGGGCTGCTCGTCGTAGCGCTATGACGGCGCCGGTCGCGATGAGCCCCTGACCGGCGCAGTACGTCAGCATGACGAGAGGATCGGCCCAGACGGGCATGGCGTCGGGCGTGAAGATGAGGAACGCGAGAATCGAGTCCGACGCGAGGAACAGCGCCCCGCCCCACACGACGAGCGGGTGGCAGCGCGTCGAGCTCGCGGCCGTGCCGCCGAGGACGAGGCCGTAGACGGCCACCGCGATCGCGAGTCCGCCCAGGTGCGGCCAGAGGATCGCGATGAGCGCGATCCACCACGCGGCGTAGACGAGCGCCCACCACGGCATCCGCCGCACGGCGAGATGCCGCTGGAACAGCACGATGTACGCGATGTGTGCGAGCCCGAAGCACAGCAGCATCGCGGGCAGCTCGTCGTCGAGGAACGGGAAGAACGTGTGAGCGCCGTCGCCGAGCCACGACAGGACGATCGCGGCGACGAGGAGCGTGTGGGCCGGCCGCCATCGCGCGCCGCGCGCCGCCCAGACGACCGCGAGCGCGAGGGCGGGCATGAGGGCGAGCTTGGTCGGCCCGCTCACGTCGGCTGCGCCGGCAGCGAGCGCCCCGATGTGGACCGCGGAGACGACGGCATAGAGCGCAAGGCCCCACCACCAGGAGCGCGCGAGCGCGGGGACGGTGTCGCTGTCGCGGGCGGGAGCGGATGTCGCGTGCACGGCACTCCTTCGTGTCGGCGTGGGTTCGGGCGGATCCATCGTAGGCGGTCGCGCGCGGCGGCCCGTCTCAGGTCGGCGGCGGGAGGGCGTGTCCTCGGTCGGCTTGCGCGCGGTCGGCACCTCAGCGCGCGCTCTCTTCCCGCCAGCGGGGGCCGCGCTCGGCCACGCGCGAGCGGTGCCGTGGGCCAGGGCGCGGGGGTAGTCAGCCCGCGGCCGCGGTTGTCGGTTCGGCGGGACCGCGGTTGTCGGTGAGGCGGGACCGCTCGGTTCGGCGGGACCGCGGTTGTCGGTGAGGCGGGACCGCTCGGTTCGGAAGGACCAGGGTTGTCGGTTCGGCGGGACCGTGGTTGTCAAGTCAGCGCGAGCGAGACGACGGCGAGGTCGGGGCGGGGACGGCCGACCTCGCGGAATCCCGCGTCCTGGAACGTCGACAGCACGCCGTGGTACAGCTCGTTCGCGGACTTCTTGCGTCCCGCCGCAGGGTCGATCGGGTACGCCTCGACGACGCGCGCCCCCGCCTCCTTCGCACGCCGGACCGCGGCATCCAGCAGCACGGCGTTGAGCCCGAGCCCTCGGTGCTCTTTGCGAACGACGAAGCACGAGACGGCCCACACGTCGGGGTCGTCCCACGGCTCTTCGGAGGTCGTCGTGAAGTTCTTCGTGCGCGAGAGTCTCACCTGCGCGGTTCGGGGACCGATGCGCACCCAGCCCGCGGGCTCGCCGTCGACGTAGGCGATGAGCGCGGGCGGCGGCCCCGTCCGGATCTCGTCGTGCAGGAGGGCCTCGCGTTCTTCGCGCGTCGTGGTCTGCCACTGCGCGTTCGTGAGGATCCACCACTGGCATTGACAGCTGCGCCCGTCGCCGCCGCCCGTCAGGGCGTGCTCGGCATCGTCGAAGCGGTCAGGCGTCGCGGGCTCGATCGTGATCGTCGGCATGAGCAGACGCTACGCGGCCCCTCCGACACACGGAAGGGATGCGATGTTCCTCGGCGGGGCGTCTCAGTTCGCGGGCGCCTCCCCGAGCGGGTAGGATGGGGGAGTTGTCCGCGCGACTGACTCAGCAGCGAAGACATCGGGATGTGGCGCAGCTTGGTAGCGCACCTGACTGGGGGTCAGGGGGTCGCAGGTTCAAATCCTGTCATCCCGACGAAAGGGTCCCGGGAACTTGAGGGTTCCCGGGACTTCTCAGTCGGTGAAGCGGGACCACGTCACCGCGATGCCATCACTTTGACCGCGCTCGCGTCCTGATGAGGCCAAGGGCCTCGGCGCCCTCAGCCGTCGGAGCTGGTGGTCGCCGTTCGGTGGTCGCGCTCATGTCTGCAACCGCCTCATGTGAGGCTGCGGGTACGCCTTGACACTTGGCACAACCACGTCCGTGCTGCGATCGGTGTCCCACCAGAGGACCCGTCGACGAGCTTTCGCGTACGTCGACGGCAGCGAGCTTCACTGTCAAGGCCCCTGCCTGGGCTCGTGCAGCGAGTAGTGGAACTGGATGTCCGGGGCGGCGAGCTCGTCGATGATGTCGGCGTCGAAGGGATTGCCCCAGAACTCCGTGAACCGGCGGCCGACAGTGGCCTGGTTCTCCTCGAGCGACACGTGCTCGACCTTTCCGTGGATGAGCGCCACCGGCCTGCCTTGCGGCGTGGTGACAGCCAGAAGACGTGGGGGAGCGCAGGCGCGTAGATCGCGACGATGAGTCAGCTCGGAGAGGGCGTACGCCTCGCAAAGGACCGCCCGTCCGCATCGGGGCAGCCGTCTGGCTCAGTGTCCGACCGTGAGGATGCCGTCGAGCAGGTTGTCCAGCAGCGCGTCGATGAACGTCGTCGTGATCGGCTCGTCGGGGATCAGCAGGCGATGATAGACCGCGCCCCAGAGTTGGTCGACGACAACCTGGGGGTCGACATCGGCCCGGAGCTGTCCGGATGCCTGGGCCCGCTGCATCCGCGCGACCGCGATGTGGCGACGCTCGAAGGAGTACAGCGCGCGATACGCGGCGGCGAGCTCGGCATCGGTCTGGGCGGCCCCGATCAGCTCGGCGAGCAGCCGACCGGCCGGGGTCTCGCCCACGAGGCGTCCGAAGGCATGGAGCTGCGAGGTCAGATCGGCTCGAATGTCGCCGGTGTCTGGGAAGGCGAGGGTGGGCTCGACGGCGTGAAAGTAGCCGTCGAGAGCGAGCGCCCCGCGAGACGGCCACCACTTGTAAATGGTGGTCTTGCTGACTCCGGAGAGGCGGGCGACCCGTTCGATCGTGAAGTCTGTGAGCCCTTCCGCCAGCAGCAGCTCGCCGACGGCGCTCAGCACGTCCGCGCGCACCTCGTCGGCGGGGCGACGGCCGCGGCCGCGGCGCAGCGACGCCTGCGGCGTGACCTCGGTCGCGGGCTTCGGTGTGCGGGGCACGGCGGGGACTCCTGTCGACTTCTGATCAGCCTATTCGAGTGGGACGTTCGCCTCAGCTGATGAGCAGGCGGGCGATCAGCCCGTCGCGCAGCTCGAAGCGCATGGGACCCGTGCCGTTGTAACCGTCGCCGGTCACGGTGAGCGTCACGACGTAGCTCCCGGGGGTCTCGCCGTGGGTCGCGTCGACGAGCTCGAAGTGCGCGCGCTTGCCGATGTTGTCGGTGCGGTCCCAGGAGCGGATGCCGGCGTGGCCGTCGAAGCCGCGACCCCAGTCGTCCAGGTGGGCGTCGGAGGCGAACGCCGCCACGAAGGCGTCGGAGTCGCCGCGGTTGGTCGCGTCGATGAAGGTGCGGATGGCGGCAGGCAGCTGGATGGTCATGAGTGCAGCACCACTAGGCGACGTGCAGGAGGTCGGCGAGGTCGACGCGGGTGAGGAACTCGGCGCGGATCCGGTCGGCGACCTCTGAGACCTCCTTCGAGCCGTCGTCGGCCGGATCGATGTGCACGCGGTAGGGGCGTTCGCCGGCGGGCAGCGCGACGATCCGGACGATCTCGTCTGAGACCATCGAGGCGTCCGCGCCCTCGGGGGCCAGCGCTGCGAGCTTTCCCGAGACCTGATCCATGAGGCCGGCGTACTTCGTCTCGTACTCCGCCTCGACCGTGCGGTCCGCGGGGCGGCCGGAATGGGCGAAGTGGTTGGTGCCGGAGGTGAAGGAGCCGGGGACCACGATCGTGGTCTCCACGCCCCAGCGGGCGAGCTCCGCGGCATACGAGATCGCGAGCGAGTCCATGCCGGCCTTCGCCGCGAAGTACGGCGAGAGGTACGGCGGGGTGCCGCCCTTCACGCTTGAGCTGGACACCCACAGCACCAGGCCGGCGCCGCGGCGGCGCATGCCCGGCAAGGCGGCGCGGTTGACCCGCTGCGTGGACAGGACGTTGACGTTGTAGAGCTCGGCGAGCTGCTCGGGCGTGAACGCCTCGGCCGGGCCCACCACCATGTGGCCGGCGTTGTGGATCAGCACGTCGATGCGGCCGCTCTCGACCTCGATCTGTGCGATCGCGGCGTCGACGGACTCCGGACTGTTGACATCCATCTCGATCGCGCGCAAGTCCACGCCGTTCTCCTTCGAGAAGTCGGCGGCGGCCTGCACCTGCGGAGCGTTGCGACCGGTGGTCTCGCGCATCCCGGCGTGGACGGTGTTGCCGGACTTAGCCAGAGCTCGGGCGGTCAGTGCGCCGAAGCCGCTGGATGCCCCGGTGACGACGACGATCTGATTCGTGGTGGTACCCATGATGTTCACCTGTTCTCGATGAGAGCGGGCGGCGCTCAGGCGAGTCCGCCGTTGGCGTAGATGACCTGGCCGTTGACCCAGCGGGCCGGGCCGGCGAGGAACGCGACGGTCTCGGCGATGTCCTCGGGCTGGCCGAGGCGCTCCAGCGGGGCGGCCTTCGAGAGGCTCGCGATGGTGGCCTCGTCCTTGCCATCGAGGAACAGCGGGGTCGCGGTGGGACCGGGCGCGACGGCATTGACGGTGATGTCCCGGCCGCGCAGCTCGCGGGCCAGGATGAGGGTGATGCCCTCGACCGCGGCCTTGGAGGCGACGTACGCGCCGTAGCCGGGGAAGGACGTCTTGGTGACGGTGGTGGAGAAGTTGATGATCGCGCCGCCGGCACGCAACCGGTTGGCGGCCAGCTGGGAGACGACGAAGGTGCCGCGGATGTTCGTGCGGTGCATCCGGTCCAGATCGGCCAGATCGAGGGTCGCGATCGGGCTGAGGAGCATGATGCCGGCGGTGTTGACGAGCACGTCGATGCCGCCGAACGCAGCCGTGGTGGCTTCGAAGGCCGCCGCCATGGCGGCCTCGTCGGCCACGTCACCGCCGACCGCGATGGCCTGACCGCCCTTGCCGGCGATCTCGGCGACGATCGCCTCGGCCTTGGCGGCGTTGCCGGCGTAGTGGACCGCGACGGCGAAGCCGTCCTCGACGAGGCGTTCGACCACGGCCTTGCCGATGCCGCCCGACCCGCCGGTCACCAGGGCGACACGGCCGGTGCTGGAAGTTCTGTTCATGGTGGATGTCCTCTCGTTGACCACCGTCCTTTAATGAACGATTAGTGCATTTAATCAGTAAATGAACGGCGCGTCTATATCGTGAGGGGAGATCGCAGTGATTTCCTCCCACGCTCGGGGGTCGACGAGCGCTGCAGAGCGTTCGTGACGGCGCGATCAATGAGGCCGCCGACGATGACTCCCGCGATCGGATTCACGAACCAGCCGAGCACCGCGGCCAGGACGTATCCGGTGCCTCGGCACTCACGCTGCCGCTTCCAGGTTCAGGAGGGCGGTCTTGGCTTCACGCCCGCCGATGTAGCCGCCGAGCGTGCCGTCGGTGCGCAGCACCCGGTGGCAGGGCACGACGATCGGCAGAGGGTTGGTCGCGCAGGCGGTGCCGACGGCGCGGACCGCCTTGGGGTTGCCGACGAGTTCGGCCATGTCGCGGTAGCTGCGGGTCTGTCCGTAGCCGATCTCCGGCAGGTGCGTCTGCACGAGCTGTCGGAAGCCGCGAGACAGGGACAGGTCGAGGTCGACATCGAAGCTCCGGCGGTGCTTGGCGAAGTACTCGTCGAGCTCGCGGGCCACGACATCCAGCCGCTTCGGGACACGCAGGATGCGGGGGCTGAGCTTCCGGCTGAGAGTCTCGAGCACCCTGTCGTGGTCCTCGCTGGCGTAGGCCACGCGGACCAAGCCTTTGGGGGTGGCTGCCAACAGCAGCTTCCCGAGAGGCGAGTCGATGGTGGTGTAGGCGACGTCGACCAGCTCGGCCTGCTCGGCCTCCTGCTCCAGGCGGCGGTGGAGCCGGCTGAGGATCTCGGCGTCCACGGGCGTCGACAGCAGGGCGGTCACGTCGTCATCGCTTCGGATGCCGGTCATGATGTTGCTCCTTTCGTGATCGCGCCCGGATAGCTCTTCCTGAGATTCTTGAGCCCGTCGGCGGCGGCTCTTCGCGCCGCTTCGACGGTGCCGCCGAGGATCTCCGCGATCTCGGCGTAAGACAGCCCCGCCACATAGCGGTATGCGATGGCTTGGCGTTGTTTGCTGGGGAGCCCGCCCACGGCGGCCCAGAGGTCAGAGTCGCCGGAGCCGGGTATGCCCAGCGTCGTCGGTGCTTCCGGCACGTGCTCAACAGACAGAGGATTGCGCTTCGCCGCGCGGACCACGTCGATCGCCTTGCGATGCGCGATCGTCACAAGCCACGCCTCCACGTTCGCCGTCTCAGGCAGGTCCGGATAGGCACGCAGCGCGGAGAGGAAGGTCTCTGACCAGGCGTCGTCTGCGTCATGCGGGCCGAGGATGACGCGGCAGACGCGCAGCACAGTTGTGCCATGCTGCGCGACGACCCTCTCGAACGGCTGTTTCATGTCCATCCCAGTGAAGACGTACTCGCGGTCTCAAACGTGAGATCGCCCGCCAGATTCATTCAGAACAGTCGTCCAGCGCGGAGCTGAGCTGGCTCTTCGAGTTCCAGCAGAGCCCGCATGCACGTGAGGCCTCCGGCGCCTCCGGTGGGGGGCCGTACGTCGTCGTCTCACCGCGCGGGATGCCCGCCACGATGTCCCAGACAGCGTGCTGGAACGCATCGCCCTCAGCCACCAGCGAGCGCTCGAACGCCGTGTGCGTTCCCGCACGATGGTCTCAACTGTCGGGCCGCCTCGTGCAGGAGGGCATCGGTGGAGACGGCTCTGCCGGCTTCGTGGCCCCGTCGTTCTTCACGCGGCGCTCGTGAGCTGGATCAGATTGCCGCAGGTGTCATCGAGTACGGCGGTGACGACCGGCCCCATCGTCGTCGGCTCCTGCGTGAAGCGGACGCCCTTCGCGGCAAGCCCGGCGTGCGACGCCGCGACATCATCGACGGCGAACGACGCGGCAGGGATGCCGTCGGCGACGAGCGCCGCCTTGTACGCCTTCGCGGCCGGGTGCTGGTCGGGTTCGAGCAGGAGCTCGGTGCCGTCGGGCTCGTCCGGGCTGACGACGGTGAGCCACCGGAACTCGCCCACGGGCACGTCGGTCTTGGGCAGGAAGCCGAGCTGTTCGGTGTAGAAGGCGAGTGCCTTGGCTTGGTCGTCGACGAACACACTCGTCACGTTGATGCGGATGCCCATGCGTCGTTCCTTCGGTTCGGCGGGCCAGCGCTCGGCGATGGCGCGCAGCGGCTGCGTGTGCAGATGGTGGAGCTTCGTCCGCCCCGAGCGGCGTGATCCGACGAGACCCGCATCCTCCAGGACCGCGAGGTGCTGGGAGATCGCCTGCCTGCTCGATGTGATGCCGTGCTGCATGACCAGCCGGCCGCAGAGCTCGAACAGACTCTGTCCGTCCCGCTCCGTCAGCTCGTCGAGGATGAGCCTCCGGGTCGGATCGGCCAGCGCCTGGTAGAGGTCTCCCACGCGACCACGATAGGCAAGCCAAGACTTGCATGTCAAGGCTGATCGTGGCGGAGGATCTGCGTCGTTGCTCCCACGCCGCTTCCCGCGAGGTGCTCGGTGTTGTCGACTGCGCGGGCGCGACGGCCGCCGCTGCGGCAGTCCGCGCCCGCCCGCGAAACGTTCGCGTGAAGGGTGTGGGAGCCTGCAGCCGTCGATCGGCGAGGCAAGGCGCTCCCAGTGGCCCTCGGAGACAACCTCGTGGGCCCCGCCGACTGCGGTGATCGCCGACTGGTCGTCGAGGGCGTAGGCCGGCCCGCCCAGCTCATCGGCCCACTGCCTCGCGGCCCACATGGCGCTGTGCGGCAGGCCCGCGGGTTCTCCAGGCGCGGGAAGATCGAGAAGTCGACCAGGCCCAGCGCACGGTCATCCCCGGTGTCCTCTGTGATCGGACCGTGCTCGGCGTACGGAGCTACCCAGGCTTCTCGCGGAGGCGGTTCCTGCCGCGCCGCAGGGGTGGCGGACGCATTCGTGACGTTCTCGGCGTTCGCACCGTCATACGAGTGTCGCCGGTTCAGGGGGCGGCGGCCACACGCGAGTGCGACATCCGAAGGGGAGGAAGTCATCATGGCGAACATTGCGGCGAACACGCAGGCCGAGATCCGCGCGACGGGGGCGCCGGAGTCGCGCGCCGCCGGGAAGACCACGATCGAAGACGGGGTCGTCGCCAAGATCGCGGGCATCGCGGCTCGCGACGTGAGCGGCGTCTACGCGCTGGGGGGCGGAGCGGCGCGGGCGATCGGCGCCATCCGGGATGCCCTCAACACGACCGATCTCTCGCAGGGGATCAGCGTCGAGGTGGGGGAGAAGCAGGTCGCCGTCGACGTCACCATCGTCGCGGAGTACCCGGTGGCCCTCCAGAAGGTCGCCGACGACGTGCGCACGGCGATCGTGCGCGCGATGGAGGACCTCGTCGGCATGGAGGTCGCCGAGGTGAACGTGACGGTCAACGACGTGCACGTCCCGACCGATGAGGACCAGGACTCCGAGAGCTCCGGGTCGCAGGAGGCGCGAGTCCAGTGACCCCCACCGTCGTCGGTGCCGCCGCGGGTGGGGCGCTCGCTCTCACGTGGATCGCACTCGGCTTCTGGGCATGCGTGCTGGTTGCGGTCGCGATGCTCGTGGGCGCAGCCGCCGCCCGCCTCGTGGAGGGGCGGCTCGACATCCATGCCCTCGCCGACGCCGTCCGCGGGCGGCGCACGTCATCATGAGTGCCGACGGCATCGCAGGGACGCGCGGCGCGACGAGGGGGAGGACCCTGATCGGCGCTCGTGCGCTGCAGCGGCTCGTCGCGCAGCTCGCGGGCGAGGCCGGCAGAGTGCCCCACCGGCTCGTGTCGGCGACGCTCGCCGACAGGGCCGGAGCGCTCGAGGTGTCGGTCACGATGCCGTTGCGCATGGCGTCGCGGCGCGACGAGACGCTGCTCGAGCGAGGCTCGGCGGTTCGCGGCGGTGTCATCTCCGGCATGCGCGACCTCGCGGCGCGGAGAGTGGAGAGAGTCGACGTCAGGTTCGCAGGTGTCCGGCACGGAGAAGGCGGGCGCTCATGACGGCGAGCGAGCAGGCGGTGTACCGGAGGATCCTGCACCGAGAGACCCACTCGTCACGATCGCTGGCCGCGATCGTCGTCGCCTCGCTCACGGCCCTCGTCCTCGTCGGGGCGATCGCGGCCGTCGTCGGCAGCCTCCTGAACCTGCGCATGCGCGACGCACTGTCCACGGCCGTCGCCGCCGTCGTGACCGCCGTCGATGGACGCTCGCTCCTCATCGTGGCGGGCGCCGTCGGGGTCGTGCTCGCGGTCGCCCTCATCGCGCTCGCCGTCGCACCGGGCCGCCGCGCTCGTCGGGGACGCATCGCGCTGCGCGTCGCGATGCTGGTCGACGACGGCGTACTGGCGGATGCCGCGGCCGACGCCGTCGCGGCGCGCTGCGAGGTCGCCCGCGCGCAGGTCGTCGTGACCATGGCGCGACGACGGGCGGCGGTCACGGTCGTTCCGATCAGCGGGGTTCCCGTCGACGCCGCGTCGGCGAAGGCGGCCGCCGCGGAGACACTCGCCGCCGTCGGGTTCCCGACGCCGACGACAGCGGTCGTGGCGGCTCACGGGGTGATCGCATGACATCGACGAGTCGTCTCCTCAACCGTGCCGTACTGCTGCTGCTCGGGGTCGCAGCAGGCGCCGCGGGGCTTGCGGGGCTCCTTGCCGGCGCGCAGCCCGCTTGGGCGTCGGCGTGGACGGCTTGGCTTGCGCGGCTCTCGGACGCCATCGCCGATCGTTACGACGCATCGACGGTCGCTCTTCCTGACGGGACGAGCGTCTCGGCGCTCGTGCTCATCGTGCTCGCGGCGGGGATCGTGCTCGCGGCCCTTCTCGCCGTGTTCGTGTTCACGCGCGGGCGAGGCGCTTCACGCACCGTGCTGCGGGTCGCAGACGAGCGCGGAGCGACCTCGGCCGACCGCAGCGTCGCGGAGTCCCTTCTCGCGGGGCCGATCGACGCGCGCCCCGATGTGCTCTCCGCGCGAGCGCGAGTCTTCCGCGTGAAGGGCGCACCCGCAGTGGAGCTCGCCGTCGTCGTGCGACGCGGCGCCGATCTCGTCCGCGTGCTGACCGCCGCGGAGCAAGTCGCCAGTGACTGGGACGCGCTCATGGGGGTGCGCGTCCCGGTCCTGGTCCATCTGACAGGCCGGACCCCGCTCGTCGCAGCAGGGTCCCGCACGCGAGTGCGCTGACAAGAAGAAGAAGGAGGAGGAGGGACGCATGCGGAAGAACATCGTGATCCTCGTGATCCTGGCGGTCGCCGCCTATCTCGTGGGCGTGGAGTCCGCGAGGTCGCGCGGCAAGAACTACGAGGACCTGCGCCATCAGGTCGAACGACTGTGGAGGAGCCCCGAGGCGAAGAGATCCCGCAGTCGCATCGCCAAGCGAGCGCGCAAGGCGCTCGCGAAGACGCAGCGCAGAGTTCGCGAGCTCGCCGGCTGATCCCGACCGAGTGACGCGAAGAAGGTCGATCCCGGCAATGCCGGGGTCGCGAACCGAAAGGAAGAAGACGCCATGAGCGCAGAACACAGCA
This sequence comes from Microbacterium ulmi, assembly GCF_011759705.1. Classification (GTDB taxonomy): domain Bacteria; phylum Actinomycetota; class Actinomycetes; order Actinomycetales; family Microbacteriaceae; genus Microbacterium; species Microbacterium ulmi. The sequence goes on from NZ_JAAOZF010000002.1 coordinate 31,215, forward strand.
TCACGAGTGCCGCCGCCAAGATCGGGGGCAAGGCCGAGGAGGCCTTCGGCAAGGTGACCGACAACGACAGGCTCGTCGCCGAAGGATCGGCCGACCAGGTGAAGGGTCACCTGAACACTGTCGCCTCGGACGTCGAGGACTCGGTCGAGAAGTAGTCGCGACCCCGGCGGGCCGCATCGAGCGGGCCGCCGATCCCCACCCCTCTCTGAAAGGACACGTTCCATGGGCTTCTTCAGCTTCCTTCTGCTCGGTCTGATCGCTGGCGCGACCGCCAAGCTCATCATCCCCGGCAAGCAGCGCGGCGGATGGTTCGTCACTCTTCTGCTCGGCGTCGTCGGGGCGATGCTCGGCGGGTGGCTGGGCGGGTTGATCTTCAACGTCGACCTGCAGTCGTTCTTCTCGCTGTCGACGTGGCTGCTCGCCGTCGGCGGCTCGCTCATCGTCCTGCTGATCTACGGCCTCATCGCCGGACGACGAGCGACGGAATGATGTGCGCGGATGATCCCGCGCGACGCACCCGCACTCTGGGGGAGGATGGGGTCGGTGCGGCGGCGACGATGCCGCCGTACCGGCTCCCTCCGGGGAGGGTGCTCCACGAGGGGGACGGTGCATGACGGGTGACCACCATGGGAACGCTCTGGAGGATGCCGACGACCGAATCGTGGCGGGCCGAGCGGCGGATGGCGATGTGGCGGCGTTCGCCGTGCTCGTGCGTCGATACACGCCGATGATGCGCGCCTACACCCGCCGCATGCTGCCGGGCAGCTCGGACGTCGACGACATCGTGCAGGATGCGCTCGTGACGGCGTGGCAACGCCTTCCCGAGCTCGCAGAGCCCGCGAAGGTCAAGAGCTGGCTCATGCGCATCGTGAGCCGCAAGGCCGTCGACCGGATCAGGTCGACGCGCCCGCAGGTCGACATCGACGAGATCCAGCATCCGCTTCCCATCGAGGCGACACCGCCGCGCATCGTCGAGACCCGCGCCGAGGTGGCGGCGCTCGGGGCAGCCCTTCGCGAGCTGCCCGACGCGCAGCGCCAGTGCTGGGTGCTGCGCGAACTCGGCGGGCTCTCCTACGACGAGATCGCGGGGGAGCTCGACGTCCCGGCCTCGACCGTCAGGGGACTGCTCGCGAGGGCCCGCCGCGACATCATCGTGCGGATGGAGGAATGGCGATGACCGACCAGCGCGCACCCGATCCCCGCCGCCTCGGCTTCGAGCCCGACGATCTCGGCGGCCACACCATGGACGAGCTCAGCGACTACCTCGATGCCGGCCGTGTTCCGCGCAACCCGTCGATCGAGGAGCATGCGGGATGCCGGCTCGCCCTCGACGCTCTCGAGAGGCTGCGCGGACTCACGTCCGCGCTGCTCGCGGCGGATGCCGCGGCCGAGCCTCCCGCAGACGAAGGATGGGTCAAGAGGGTGCTCGGCGGCATCGCACTCGACGCGCGTTCGGGCCGACGCATCCCGTTCGCGGACCCCGACGACTCTGCCGACCTCGGGATCACGGAGGGCGCGGTCCGTGGACTCATCCGAGCGGCCGAGAACGCCTTCCCCGGCGTGCTGATCGGCAGCTGCCGGCTCGACGGCGACGTGACATTGCCGGGCGCGCCCATCCGTGTGGAGATCGACACGAGCGTGCCGTACGGCGAGCCGATCCCACACCTGGCCTCTCGCCTGAGGGCCGAGATCGCGGGCCGGCTCCGGCTCCATACCGAGCTGAACGTCGTCGGCATCGACATCACGGTGTACGACATCCGATCGCTGCCCGGGCCCGATCCGGAGGGGAGCGCCCCATGAGCGCCGCACGGCACCGACAGGCCGCGACTGCCGTCGAAGCTGCCGTCCGGGCGACGCCCGGTGTGTCAGAGGTGTACCGCTCGGGGTCGCTCGTGTCGAGCATCGTCGACGCGGGTGCACGGCTGATCGGGCTTCGCGGCGATGCTCCGCTCGTCGTCATCGACGGAGAGGGCGCGAATGCGCACGTGGCTGTCTCGATCGGAGTGGATGCCGCGTCCGGTGCCGCGCAGACATGCCGCGCCGTCCATGCCGCGGTCGCGGAGAGCCTTCCCGAGCACGGGCTCTCCGGAGCAGTGCTGTCCATCACTGTCGCGCACGTGGTGGAGGAGGCCGACATCGCGTGATCGGGCGCTCGGGGCGTGCTGCGTCGGCGGACGTGCTCGCTCGTGCCGGGCGGCACGTTCCTGCGCGCTTCACGTCGGCGCCCGCAGGAGCTACCGCCCAGTGACTGCGGCGACGCGATTGCGGATGCGGCCACCGGCCTGCCCGAAGAGCGACGCGAGGAAACCGATCGGGTCGAGCGTCATCGCCTGGCGGATGCTCTTCCACACCTCGCCGAGCTCGCGGGGTGTCCTGTGCGCCCGGAGCACTTTCCCCGCCTCGTGGGCGGCGAACATACGGCGAGCTCGTCGCCGGTTCTCGATGAGGTGACCCGCCACGTCGCTGTCGCCTCGGTCTCGCGCATCGAGGATGTGGCGCGAGAGGAATCGCTCGCTCGCTTCCCACGTCACTCGGATCGCGTCAGACCGTACGGTCTCGGCGCCGACGTGCCTGCGGTAGTGAACGAGGACGCGGGGAACTGCGACGAACTCGCCTTCGATCAGCAGCCGGCACATGAACTCCATGTCTTCGGCGCGATGGAGGCTCTCGTCGAACCATCCGACTCGCTCGGCGGAACGGCGTCGCACCACAAAGGCCGGAATGTGAGGGAAGGGCTGCTCCCCGCGAAGCATCTCCGCTCGCGAAGCAGGCTCGGCCTTCCATTCACCGAACGGCACACCTGCCTCGTCGACGAATCGACCCGCCGCGTAGGCGGCCACCGCGTCCGGTTCGGCCTCGAGCGCGGCCACCATCTCCTCCAGGTAGTCGGGATCCCAGAAGTCATCGTCGTCCAGGAAGGCCACGTAGTCGCCGGTGCCCTGCGTCACGCCGTGATTGCGCCCGGCCGAGATGCCGCGCGTCTGAATGCGCTCGATCGTCACCCGAGACCGCGAGTGATGCGGATCGGACGTCGCGCCCACTGCCGCCTCGACCGCGTCCGCGAGTGCGGCTGGATCCGGGGAGCCGTTGTCGACGATGACGTAGCTCCAGTGCGCGTGGCTCTGCCCGAAGACGGAAGCCGTCGCCTCGCGCATGAACTCGCCCGAACGGTTCGTGGGAGTGACGACATCCACCACGGCACTGGTATTCACCTCCACATACTGGCATGTCCCGCTGGCGGCGGATCACGCGGTGCACGACCCCGGCGTGATCCCGTCGCCACGACTTCCGCACTCATTCGCTGGAGGGCGCCGTGTCCGTCATGGTCTGACCACGCCTTGTGTGGTCAGACCACATGCGCTACGATGGACGCAGGGCAAAGGTGCGGGCACTCGGCCCGACCTGGGTAGGAGGATCCGATGTCCAACGCGATCGACACTCTCGTCGCGCGAGCGCAGACGGCGCTCAGTGAATACGCTTCGTTCAACCAGGAGCAGATCGACCACATCGTGCGCAAGGCGTCGGTGGCGGCACTGCACCACCACGGCGATCTCGCCGTCATGGCCGTCGAGGAGACGGGCCGAGGCCTGTTCGAAGACAAGGCCGTCAAGAACATGTTCGCGTGCGAGCACGTGACCAACTCGATCATCAACCAGAAGACCGTCGGCGTCATCTCGCACGACGAGCTCACGGGCATCACCGAGATCGCCGACCCCGTCGGCGTCGTCGCGGCGCTGACCCCCGTCACCAACCCCACGTCGACGACGATCTTCAAGTCGCTCATCGCGCTGAAGACGCGGAACCCCATCATCTTCGGCTTCCACCCGTCCGCGCAGAACTCGTCCGTCGCCGCCGCCCGCATCGTGCGCGATGCGGCGATCGCGGCCGGCGCTCCCGAGAACTGCGTCCAGTGGATCGAGGAGCCCTCGATGCAGGCATCCGGCGAGCTCATGAACCACCCGGGCGTCGCACTCATCCTCGCGACCGGCGGCAACGCCATGGTCCGCGCGGCGTACTCGTGCGGCAAGCCGGCGCTGGGCGTCGGCGCAGGAAACGTCCCCGCGTTCATCGAGCGCACCGCCAAGGTCGCCCGCGCCGTCAACGACGTCGTCATGTCGAAGTCGTTCGACATGGGCATGGTGTGCGCGTCGGAGCAGGCCGTCATCCTCGACGCGCCGATCGCCGACGAGGCGCTCGCCGAATTCGAGCGTCTGCACGCCTACATGGCGACAGCCGACGAGAAGCGCATGCTCGAGGAGTTCATCTTCGGCGTCTCCGCCGAGGACGCGAACTGCGCCGAGGCGAAGCTCAACGCGAAGGTCGTGGGCCAGTCGCCCGTGTGGATCGCCGAGCAGGCCGGCTTCACGGTTCCCGCCGACACGTCGATCATCCTCGCGGAGGTCGGCAGCGTCGGCCCGCAGGAGCCGCTGACGCGCGAGAAGCTGGCCCCCGTCCTCGCGGTGCTGCGCGCCGAGACGGTCGAGGAGGGCATCGAGCTTGCGGGCCAGATGGTCGACTTCGACGGCCTCGGCCACTCGGGAGCCATCCACTCGAACGACGCCGACGTCATCGCGCGCTTCGCTGCGCGCGTCAAGGCCGTCCGCATCATCGAGAACTCGCCGTCGGCGCTCGGCGGCATCGGCGACATCTACAACGCCTTCATGCCGTCGCTCACGCTCGGCTGCGGCTCGTACGGCCGCAACTCGGTATCGAACAACGTCTCCGCCGCCAACCTCGTGAACGTCAAGCGCATCGGCCGCCGCAACAACAACCTGCAGTGGTTCAAGGTGCCCGCGAAGACGTACTTCGAGCCGAACGCCATCCGCTACCTCGCCGAGATGAAGGGCGTCGAGCGCGTCACGATCGTCACGGACAAGACGATGGCGAGCCTCGGCTACGTCGACAAGATCGTCGACGTGCTGAACCGCCGCGAGAACCGCGTGCAGTTCCAGATCCTCGACCGCGTCAAGCCCGAGCCCACCGTCACGCAGGTGCGCGCCGGCGCCGCGGAGATGCGCGACTTCAAGCCCGACACGATCATCGCGCTCGGCGGCGGCTCGCCGATGGATGCCGCGAAGGTCATGTGGCTGCTCTACGAGAACCCGGACGTGCAGTTCTCCGACATGCGCGAGAAGTTCTTCGACGTGCGCAAGCGCGCGTTCAAGTTCCCCGAGCTGGGCGCCCTCGCGAAGCTCGTCTGCATCCCGACGACGTCGGGCACGGGCTCCGAGATGACGCCGTTCGCCGTCATCACCGACGACGAGACGGGCATGAAGTACCCGCTCGCCGACTACGCGCTCACGCCGTCGGTCGCGATCGTCGACCCCGAGCTCACGAAGGTGCTCCCGGGCTTCCTCGTCGCGGACGCGGGATTCGACGCTCTCACGCACGCGACCGAGGCCTATGTGTCGGTCTACGCGAACGACTACACCGACGGCCTGTGCCTCCACGCGATCAAGCTCATCTTCGAGAACATCGAGGCCAGCGCCAAGGCGCAGCCCAACAGCACGGATGCCGCAGAGCTCAAGGCCCGCGAGAAGATGCACAACGCGGCATCCATCTCGGGCATGGCCTTCGGCAACGCGTTCCTCGGTCTCGTCCACGCCATGGCGCACGTCACGGGTGCGAAGCTCCACCTCGTGCACGGCCGCACCAACGCCGTGTACCTGCCGCACGTCATCCGCTACAACGGCCGCATCCCCACGAAGCTCACGAGCTGGCCGAAGTACGAGACGTACATCGCACCCGAGCGCTTCCAGGAGATCGCCGCGCACCTCGGCCTGCCGGCGTCCACGCCGGAGGAGGGCGTCGAGAGCTACGCCCGCGCCGTCGAGGAGCTGCGGGCGAAGGTCGGCATCGAGGACTCCTTCCAGGAGCAGGGCGTCGACGAGGCCGAGTTCATCGGACGCCTCGACGAGCTCGCGATGGCCGCCTACGGCGACCAGTGCGCGCCCGCCAACCCGCGGATGCCGATGCTCGCCGACATGAAGACGCTCATGGAGGCCGCCTACTACGGCACGTCCTTCGACGAGGTCCGCTCGGGCCGCGGAGAGGTCGCGATCTCGGGCAAGGCCGACGGCACGGCGGAGGCCGCGCCCGCGAAGGCCGCCGCTGGCAAGACCGCCGCCGCGAAGGCGTAGCGCGAAAAGCCCCTACCCAGGGAGAGGGGGTCGGCCGGAGGGCCGGCCCCCTCTGTTCGTCCCTCGCGGCTTCTCCCTTGCCCTCGGCCGTCTGCGATCGCGCCGCGTCGGAGACTCTCCGCCGCAGCCGTGCTCGGCGGCACATTGCGGCATCCGGCCCGACGACCGACCATGGGCGTATGGACGACGGCCGGCCGAGCGCGGCGACGGGGGCGCGACGCCCGCGCCGCGCGCTGTGGACCGGGCTCGCTGTGACGTTCGCGCTCGGAGCCGTCGTCGTGGGCGCGTGGGCTCTGCGGCCGGGCGAGCCCGCGGCATCCGTCTCTCCCGGGGACACGCCGACGCCCACGGAGGCGGCGAGTGCGCCCATGACCCCGTCGGCTGCTCCGACCCCCACCCCCGCCGGGTTCCCCGCCAACACGACCGCGTACGACGTCCTCGCGCTGCCGCAGGTCGACGTGTTCGCCGTCATTCCGTCCCTGCCCGTCGACGACGATCCCTTCGGGTCGTTCACGGGCGAGGTCGCGCGCTCCCTCTACGACGCGGCGCCCGTCTTCGCGGACCCCCTCGGCGAGCCCGTCGGCGCCCTGCCGCGGGCATACGTCTTCGACGGCACGACCGTGCCGATCGTCGAACGTCAGGACCACTGGGTGAAGGTGCTCCTGACCGGCAGACAGGCGTATCCCTCGCAGGGCAACCCCGCCCAGGTCACGGGGTGGCTGCGAACGCAGGATGTCGTCATCCTCCCGATCGACACGCGCGTCGAGGTGAGCATCTCGGCCCGCACCGTCGACATCGTCAGCACGAGCGGAACGGAGCGCGTCGCGACGGACTTCGCATGGGGCACCGAGGCGACGCCGACTCCGCTCGGGCGGTCCTTCGTCATGCTCATCCGCACGGACTCCGCACTCTGGTACACGCGCGGCAATCCGCTCGTGTACCTGTCGGTCCAGTCGCCGACCCTCGACGGGTTCGCGGGAGCGAGCGTCGCCGTGACGGCGTTCCACTATCACGACGACCGCTCGGGCCGGATCTCCAACGGCTGCATCCGCCTCGACCCAGGGGCGATCGCGAGGCTCGCGCAGCTGGCGCTCGGAACACCCGTCTACATCCGCGCCTGACGCCCTCGATGCGAGGGTGGCGAGGCGCCTGCATCGGCTCCGTGGGCGCGCAGTGCGGTCGCGCGAGTTCCTCTCCATCGAGGGATGACGCGCAGCGGGGGAACGTCGCTTCCTCCGAGGACAGCAGCCAGCTGGGCCGGTCCGGCAAGAGGGCGACGAGAGAGCCCTCGCTGTAGTCTGGGCGGCCGGACGACGGAAGGAACGCTCATGCAGTACCGCCCCCTCGGCCGGACCCGCCGCGAGGCGTCCGCCATCGGCCTCGGAACGTGGCAGCTCGGTTCCGACTGGGGAGCCGTGACCGATGCCGACGCGCTCGCGGTGCTCGAGGCGTCGGCCGCTCACGGTGTCACGCTCTTCGACACGGCCGACGTCTACGGCGACGGGCGCTCCGAGTCGCTCATCGGCCGCTTCCTCGCCGAGCACCCCGATCGCGACGTGACGGTCGCCACCAAGATGGGCCGACGCGTCGCGCAGGAGCCCGAGAACTACACGCCCGAGAACTTCCGCGCGTGGACCGATCGCAGCCGCCGCAACCTCGGGGTCGAGACGCTCGACCTCGTGCAGCTGCACTGCCCGCCGACCGCCGTCATCGAGGCCGACGCGACCTACGACGCCCTCGACGAGCTCGTCGCCGACGGTGCGATCGCCGCCTACGGCGTGTCGGTCGAGACGTGCGACCAGGCGCTCGCGGCGATCGCGCGACCCAACGTCACGAACGTGCAGATCATCTTCAACCCGTTCCGTCTCAAGCCGCTCGACGCCGTCCTCCCCGCCGCCGAGGCCGCAGGTGTCGCGGTGTTCGCGCGCGTGCCGCTCGCATCGGGCCTGCTCTCCGGCACGTACACCGCGGCGACGACCTTCAGCGCGGACGACCATCGCACGTACAACCGCCATGGCGAGGCATTCGACCGCGGCGAGACGTTCTCTGGAATCGACTTCGACCTCGGCCTCGACGCGGCGCGGACGCTCGCCGCGTCTCTCCCGGACGGCGTCCCCCTCCCTGCGGCGACCCTCGCGTGGATCTCGGCGCAGCGCGGGGTCACGACGGTCATCCCCGGTGCCCGCAGCGTCGTGCAGGCGGCGGCCAACGCCGAGGCGGCCGTGCTGCTCGAAGGCACACCGGAGGCGGCGGAGATCCTCGAGGTCTTCGATGCCGCCGTCCACGCCGTCTACGACGCGAAGCTTCGGTCCGCGATCCACCCGCTGTGGTGAGGGCGGCCCGTCGACGCCTCCTCGGGGTCGCGGCGCTCGCGGGCGCGATCGGGGCGGGCCTGGGCATCCACCTGCTCGCACCGGATGCCGCGTGGTCGGATGTCGCCGGCGACGCTCTGTATGCCGTCGCCGCGTATCTCGTCGTCGTGGCGCTCGCCCCGCGCTGGGCGCCCGTCGCCGCCGCGGCGGTCGTCGGCACGTGGTGCGTCGCGGTCGAGCTGTTCCAGCTCACGGGGCTCCCGCTGCGCGCCGGCACGGCGTTCCCGCCCGCCATGCTCATCCTCGGGACCGTCTTCGACGTGCGCGACCTCGTCGTCTACGTCGTCGCCGTCGCCCTCGCGGCGGGGCTCGACGCGCTCGGCCGACGGGCAGCCTCAGACGCCGGGACTCTCCCGCGCGAGACCCCCTGAGCGGTCGCGAGGCTGCCGCTGAGCCGTGTCGAGGAGGCGTGGCGCCGCACCGATCTGTGCGGCTCGCCGCCCGTGATCGTCCCAGACTGAGCGCGGCGACGCCTGATCCGCCTCAGACGTCGCGACGCCTACGTCGGAGGGAGCTCGCACGCGTGCCGTCGAGCCCGGACGGTGCCGACGATAGGGTCGGAGCGTGGCAGTGGTGCTGATCGTGCTGGGCCTGGTCGCCCTCATCGTCGGCGCCGAGCTCGTCGTGCGGTACGGGTCGCGGCTCGCGCGGCGGATGGGCGTCCCGCCGCTGCTCGTGGGGCTCACGATCGTCTCCATCGGCACGAGCGCGCCCGAGCTGGCGGTCGGGATCGACGCGATCCGATCGGGCGCGGGCTCCCTCGCGGTCGGCAACATCGCGGGCACGAACGTCGTCAACCTCCTGCTGATCCTCGGGCTCTCCGCCGCGATCCGACCGATCATGATCCACCTTCAGACGATCAAGCTCGACCTGCCCTCCATGGCCATCGCGTCCGCCGTCGTCCTCCTGCTGGCGCTCGACGGCAGCCTCTCGGTCGTCGACGGGGTCGTGCTGTTCGCCCTCGCCCTCGTCTACCTGGCGCTGCTGTTCGTCTTCACCAAGCGCGAGAACGCAGCCGTGAAGGCCGAGTTCGAGCACGAGTACCCGCCCGAGAAGCCGTCGGGCGGTGCGTGGCCGGCCGTGCTGCAGGTCGTGCTGCTGATCGCGGGGCTCGCCGTCATCCTCTTCGGCGCCGACTGGCTCGTGACCGGCTCGGTCGACCTCGCGCGCGCGGTCGGGGTCTCGGACGCGATCATCGGCCTGACGATCGTCGCGATCGGGACGAGTGCGCCGGAGCTCGCGACGACGATCATCTCGACGATCCGCGGCGATCGCGACATCGCGATCGGCAACCTCATCGGATCGAGCACCTTCAACGTGACCATCATCCTCGGCACGTCGCTGTTCTTCGCGCCGGGATCGATCGCGCTGGACCCGCATCTGGTCATGATCGACCTCCCCGTCATGCTCGCCGTCGCGCTCGTGTGCATTCCCGTGTTCATCACGCATCGAGGTGTGACCCGCGTCGAAGGCGGCGCGTTCGTCGCCGCGTACGTCGCGTACCTCGCGATCCTGCTCGTCACGCGCACGTGAAATCGCGCCCACGCCGTGCCCTGACCACAGCCCCGGCACCCCGCGAGTAGGGTGAGGATGTGCCTCTGCCGCCGCGTGTGACCGTCGTGATCCCGTGCCGCGACGATGCAGACTTCCTCGAGGAGTGCCTCGCCGCGCTCGCGGCGCAGACGCATCCCGCGAATCGGATCGTCGTCGTCGACAACGCGAGTGCGGATGCCTCCGCCGCCGTCGCGCGGCACTTCGGCGCCCACCTCGTGACGGAGTCCATCGTCGGCGTCTCGTCCGCCGCAGCCCGCGGCTACGACGAGGCGATGGCCTCGGCCGACATCATCGCGCGACTCGACGCGGACTCCCGCCCGCATCCCGACTGGATCGCCCGCATCGTCCGCGCGTTCGTGGCAGACCCGACCCTCGGCGTGCTCACGGGCGCCGCCGAGTTCTACGGCGGCAGCCCGCTCGTCAACTATCTCGGCGAGCACTGGTACATCGGCGGCGGCCACTACTGGGTCAGGAAGTGGCTCGGCATCCCGCTCGTCTACGGGTCGAACTTCGCGATGCGCACGCGCGTGTGGAAGCGCGTGCGCGACAGGGTCGACCGCACGAACCCGCGCATCCACGACGACCTCGACCTCACGATCCGGCTTCGACCCGAGGACGGCGTCCGCTTCGACCCGCAGCTTCGGATGCCCGTCTCTGCGCGGGCCATCGCGACGCAGCGCGACCTGTGGCGGCGCGTGTGGCGCGTCGTCCCGACGTTCGCGGCGAGCTGGCCGGAGGGCGCGCGCTGGAACCGCACCGCCGACTCGCGGCTCTCGCCCGACACGGGACCCGAGCTCGACGAGGACTGGGCACCGCAGTTCGGACGGTGACGCGGTGATCGTCGAGTTCGACGGCGAGGTCTTCCGCTGGTCGGCCCGCGCGGAGGACTGGTTCTTCGCGGCGCTTCCCGACGACCTGAGCGATCAGATCCGCGAGATCCCACGCCCGCGACGCGGGTTCGGCTCCGTGCGCGTGCGGGCGCGGATCGGCGGCTCCGACTGGCGGACCTCGATCTTCCCCGACGGCGGTCGCCGCGCCTACGTCCTGCCCCTCAAGAAGGCGGTGCGCGATGCCGAGGGCATCGTCGACGGGGGCATCGTGACCGTCCGGCTCGACATCCTCGACGGGTGACGGCGTCTCTCCACAGAAGCGCGGTCCCGTGCGCCGACCCGTGCGCCGACGATGCTAGACAGATGCGGTGCTCTGGACGGACGTCTTCGCAGCCGCTGCCTTCGTGTGCTTCGCGATCGCGAGCGTCGTGCTCGCCGTCGTCGATCTGCGCAGCCACCGCCTTCCCAACGCGATCGTGCTGCCGCTGTGGCTCGCGGGCGTCGCCCTGTTCGCGGCGGCGAGCGCCGCGGCGCACGACGGCGAAGGCTTCCTGCGCGCGCTGATCGGCTCGGGCGCGCTCTTCGCGTTCTATCTCGTCCTGCGCCTCCTCAGCCCGCGCGGCATGGGAGGAGGCGACGTCAAGCTCGCGGGCGCCGTCGGCCTTCATCTCGCGTGGCTCGGCTGGGACGCCCTTGCACTGGGCGCGCTCGCCGGTTTCGTCCTCGGCGGAGCGTACGGGCTCGTGCTCGTCGCGGCGCGCCGAGCCGACCGTCGCACCGCGATCCCGTTCGGTCCCTGGATGCTCGCGGGAGCGTGGATCGCCGTGCTGGGAGCCGTGTGCGGCATCCGTCTCACCTGACGAACGGGTCTCCGGCGGGTTAGCCTGACGGAATGCCTGGGCAGACGCGGTTGCGGGAGCTCGCGGCGCGGGCGACCGCGTGGGCGCTGACTCTCAAGCCGGTGCGCGCGTTCCTGCTGTACACGGAGCATCGCGGGCCCGTGCTCGCGGACAGCGTCACGTACCGAACCCTGTTCAGCGTCTTCGCAGGCGTCCTGCTGGGCTTCTCGCTCGCCGCGATATGGCTCGCGGGCAACCCGACGGCGTTCCAGTCGCTCGTCGACGCCGTGAACGCGGCGGTCCCCGGTCTGCTCGGCGAGGGAGACGAGGGACTCGTCGACCCCTCGGCGATCCCGGTTCCCGCGGGACTCACGATCGCGACGATCGTGTCGCTCATCGGTCTCGTCGGATCCGCCATGGGAGCCATCGCGTCGCTCCGCACGGCGCTGCACGTGCTCGCCGACAACACGCACGACGACGTGCTGTGGGTCTGGGTCATCCTGCGCAACCTGGCTCTCGCGATCGGGATAGGCGCCGCGCTCGGTGCCTCGGCGGCTGTGACGGCGCTCGCGACGACCGGGCTGCGCGTCGTGAGCGAGTGGCTCGGACAGGGACCCGGCGATCCCGTCGCGCTGACGAGCGGCCGCATCGTGTCGATCCTGGTCGTCTTCGCTCTCGACGCTGCCGTGATCGCCGTGCTCTTCCTCGTGCTGTCGGGCGTGCGCGCATCGGCCCGCTCGCTGTGGAGCGGCGCGCTCCTGGGAGCGGTCGGGCTGACGGTGCTGCAGGAGCTGTCGAGCCTGTTCGTCGGCGGAGCGGCCTCGAACCCGCTGCTCGTGTCGTTCGCCGCCCTCATCGCACTCCTGCTCTGGCTGAACCTCTCGGCACAGGTCATCCTCATCGCGAGCGCGTACATCATCGTCGGCGTCGAGGAGGAGCACGACCGCGTGCGGGCGCGGCACGGCGCCTCGACCTTCGCACAGCGACGCGTCCGACGCGCGGAGGAGGCCGTGCGGGTCGCGACGGAGGAGCTGCAGCATGCCCGTGGCGACGAGGAGAGGGAGCGCAGCCGTGCCTGAGCTCGTGCCCGTCTACACGGCCGCTCAGGTGCGCGAGGCGGAGCGTCCGCTCATCGAGGCGGGCGTGCCCCTCATGTCGCGGGCGGCGGCCGCGCTCGCGAGGGTCACGGGCGCCCTCGTGGCGGCGTCGAGCGGTCGGCGGGTGCTGGTCCTCGTGGGCGGGGGAGACAACGGCGGCGACGCGCTGTTCGCCGCGGCGCTCCTCCTCGCGGACGGCGCCGCCCGCGCGCGTGCGGTCGACGTCCTCCCGACGTCGCCTGCGCATCACGCGAAGGGCCTGGCTGCGGCTCTCGCCGCCGGCGCCCGGATCGTCGACGCGGCCGAGGCGGCCGCATCCCGCCCCGATGTCGTGATCGACGGGATCCTCGGCACGGGAACGCACGGGGCTCCCGTCCTGCGCGGCACAGCGCGCGACGTCGTGTCGACCCTGATCCCGGATGCCGCATCCCGCACGATCGCCGTCGTCGCGGTCGACCTGCCTAGCGGCCTCCACCCCGACGACGGCACGACCGCCGACGGGCTCGTGCTGCCGGCATCCGTCACCGTCACGTTCGGCGCGGTCAAGGCGGGACTCGTGCGCGGGCGCGGGCCCGAGCTCGCGGGCCGCGTCGTGCTGGCCGACATCGGCCTCGGGCCGGCGCTCGCCGCGAGCGAGCCCGTCGGGGAGGCCGAGGTCGAGAGCGTGATCGACGTTGCGCGAGATGCATCCCCCGGGTGACAGGGATGTAAACTCTCGCGCGCAACGGCGGGGAGGATCCCCGCAGGGCGGCCGGGATCGATAGCGTTCTCCTGTGCCCGAAGAAGCCACCGCCTCTGCCGCTCCGATCGTCCACGCGCTGGGTGCCACGCACCCGCTCGCGCTCGCCCCCGTCACAGCGCCCCCGGCCAGCGTCGACGGGTTCGTGCGCGAGTTCCTGCACAACCTCAACTTCGAGCTGGGCGTCTCGCTCTCGGCGTCCAGCGTCAACGACCGCTACCTCGCGCTCGCACAGACGGTGCGCGACTACCTCATGGCCCGCTGGCTGGACGATCAGCGCCGGCTCAGCGAAATCAAGCCGAAGACCGTGTGCTACCTGTCCGCGGAGTACCTTCTCGGCCGCCAGCTCGACAACAATCTCCTCGCCGCGCGACTCACCGACGTCGCGACGGAGGCGCTCGCCGCCTGCGGGGTGAGCCTCGAAGAGCTGCGGGAGATCGAGGTCGAGCCGGGTCTGGGAAACGGCGGCCTCGGGCGCCTCGCGGCGTGCTTCATCGACTCGCTCGCGACGATGAGCGTCCCGAGCATCGGCTACGGCATCCGGTACGAGTACGGCATCTTCCGCCAGACGTTCGTCGACGGCCAGCAGGTCGAGCAGCCCGACTCGTGGCTGCGCCTCGGCTCGCCGTGGGAGTTCCCGCACCCCGAGGCTGCGCAGACCATCTCGTTCGGCGGGCACACCGAGAAGTACGTCGACGACGACGGCGTGGAGCGCTCGCGCTGGATTCCCGGATGGAACGTGCTCGCCGTCCCCTACAACTACATGGTCCCCGGCTACCACAACGGCCGCGTCAACACCCTCCGTCTCTGGCGCGCGGTCGCGACCAGCAGCTTCGACCTGCGGGTCTTCAACTCGGGGGACTACGAGGAGGCCGTTCGGGCTCAGACGTACGCCGAGAACATCTCGAAGGTGCTCTACCCCGAGGACTCGACGCCCCAGGGCAAGGAGCTGCGCCTGCAGCAGCAGTACTTCTTCGTGGCGGCGTCGATCAGCGACTTCCTCGAGAACGTCCTGGGCGACGGCGTCGAGCTCGAGAAGCTCCCGAGCCGCGTCATCTTCCAGCTCAACGACACCCACCCCGTCATCGCGGTGCCGGAGCTCATGCGCGTGCTCCTGGACGAGCGCAGGCTCGACTGGGACGACGCGTGGGCCATCACGCAGCAGTGCTTCGCGTACACGTGCCACACGCTCCTGCCGGAGGCGCTGGAGGTGTGGTCGGTCGATCTCCTCGGGCGCCTCCTGCCCCGCCATCTCGAGATCATCTACCGGATCAACGAGGAGTTCCTCGAGGCCGTGCGCGAGCGCTTCGGCGACGACGAGATGCGCATCCGCAACATGTCCATCATCGGCGAGCACCCCTACCGCTCGGTGCGGATGGCCTACCTCGCGACGGTCGCGGGTGCCAAGGTCAACGGCGTCGCCGAGCTGCACTCCCAGCTGCTGCGAGACAAGGTCCTGCCGGACTTCGACGAGTTCTACCCGGGCAAGTTCACGAACGTCACGAACGGCGTGACCCCGCGACGATTCATCCGCCTTGCCAATCCCGACCTCGCGTCGCTCATCACGGAGGCGCTCGGTGCGGGCTGGACGATCGATCTCGAGCGGCTCCGGGGGCTCGAGGCGTACGCGGAGGACCCGGAGTTCCGCGCGAAGTTCGCCGCCGTGAAGGCGTCCAACAAGCGCAGGCTCAGCGATGTGCTGCATGTGCGCGACGGCTTCGACGTCAGTGAAGACCACATGCTCGACGTCATGGTCAAGCGGCTGCACGAGTACAAGCGGCAGATGCTCAAGGTGCTGCACATCGTGACCGAGTACGAGGGCATCGCGTCGGGGCGGGTCGCCGCATCCGCCGTGCAGCCGCGCACGTTCGTGTTCGGCGCGAAGGCGGCACCCGGCTACATCATGGCCAAGCGCATCATCCACCTCATCAACGCGGTCGGAAAGGTCGTGAACGAGGATCCGCGCGTCGAGGGGCGGCTCAAGGTGCTGTTCCCGCCGAACTACAACGTGACGCTCGCGGAGCGGCTCATCCCCGCCGCCGACCTGTCGGAGCAGATCTCGCTCGCCGGCAAGGAGGCCTCGGGCACGGGCAACATGAAGTTCGCCCTCAACGGGGCGCTCACGGTCGGCACGGACGACGGCGCGAACGTCGAGATCCGCCAGCTCGTGGGCGACGACAACTTCTTCCTGTTCGGGATGACCGAGCCCGAGGTCGAGGCGCTGTGGGCGAAGGGCTACCGCCCTGCGGACTTCTACCAGCAGGACGACGACCTGCGCCGCGCGATCGACCTCATCGCGTCGGGCGCGTTCTCGGACGGCGACCGGTCGGTGTTCGAGCCGATCGTCTCGAACCTGCTCTACGACGACCGGTTCATGGTGCTCGCCGACTACTCGTCGTACATCGCGGCGCAGGCCCAGGTGGATGCCGCATACGCGGACCAGGATGCCTGGACCCGGTCGGCGATCCTCAACATCGCGCGTTGCGGCTTCTTCTCGTCCGACAGGTCGATGCGCGACTACATCGACCGGATCTGGCACACCCCGCCCGTGCTCTGACGCCGCGTCTCGAGGGCATGCCTCAGCGTGCGTACCGCTCGACGAAGTTCCGCAGGATCCGACTCGGATGCGACACGGGCGCGCGGCGCGCCGCCGCGAGCGTCAGGTCGAGCTCGCCCGGCGCGAAGTACCCGTGGTCGGCGTACGCGTGGATGCGGGTCGTGATGCCGTCGACGTCGAGCTCGGGGTGGAACTGCGTCGCGTAGACGTTGCGTCCCACGCGGAACATCTGGACGGGGCATCCTGGCGACGACGCGAGCAGCACGGCGGACGACGGCAGCGCGGTGACCGCCTCCTTGTGGCCGACGAACGCGCCGAACTCGTGCGGCATCCCCGCGAGGAGCGGGTCGGCGGCACCCGCCTCGGTGAGCGTGACGGGCACGACCCCGATGGGCTCGGCGTAGGTCGCGTCGATCACCGCGCCCTGGTGCACGCCGACCGTTCCCACGCCGTAGCACGCGCCGAGGAACGGGAAGTCCCGCGGCACGACCTCGTCGAGGAGCGCGCGGAACTCCGCCTCGACGCGCCGCTGCACGGCGGGCTTCCTCTCCGGCGGATCCGACGCGTTGAACGGGCCGCCGCCGACGAAGATGCCCGAGAGCGCGTCGAGGTCGAGTCGCGGCATCGGGCCCGCTTCGAGGCGCACGCGGACGAGCTCGTGCTCCGTGAGCCCCGCGTACGCCAGGAACGCCGCGTACTCCTCCTCGGCGGGCACGTCCTCCGCCCGGGTGGCGAGGAGCACGAAGGGTCTCATGAGGCGTACGTGACCAGGCCGAGCTCGACGGGGGAGACGAGCAGCGGATGCGTCGGCACGGCGCGCACGCTGTACCCGAACGTGCCCGTCACGGTGAGCGGCAGCGTCCCGGTGAACGTCGTCACGCCGTCGAGCGCAGGCCCTGCCGGTCGGAGCCGGTGCACCACGCGATCGTGGGCGAGCGCGTCGTTCTCGTCCGTACGCCCGTAGGCGAGCTCGACCGCGACGTCGTCGGCGGCGAGGCCGTCGAGCCGCACGGCCGCCCGCACCTCGAGCACGTCGCCCGCCTGCGCCTGCTGCGGGATCCCCGAGCTGTCGACGTTCTCGATATGCACCTTGGGCCACGCGGCGCGCACGCGCGCGACGAACGCTGCGAGCTCCTTCGCCTCGGCGAAGCCGTCGGCGCGCAGCGCGACGTCGTGCTCGGCCGCAGGCACGTACAGGCGCGTCACGTAGTCGCGCACCATGCGGTCGCTCGTGGCCTTCTTGCCGAGCTCGGTCATCGTGTGGCGCACCATGCCGAGCCAGCGCTTCGGGATGCCGCCCTCGCGCTCGTAGAAGGTCGGCACGAGCTGGTGCTCGATGAGGTCGTACAGCGCCGCGGCCTCCGCGTCGTCGCGCTCCTCGTCGTTCGACGCCGTGTCGGCCGTCGGGATCGCCCAGCCGTTCTCGCCGTCGTACCACTCGTCCCACCAGCCGTCGAGGATCGACAGGTTGAGGGCGCCGTTGAGCGCGGCCTTCATCCCCGAGGTTCCGCATGCCTCGAGGGGGCGCAGCGGATTGTTGAGCCACACGTCGCAGCCCGGGTAGAGGATCTTCGCGAGCGTGATGTCGTAGTTCGGGAGGAAGACGATGCGTCCGCGCACCTCCTTGCCCTGGCTGAACCGCACGAGCTGCTGGATGAGGATCTTGCCCGAGTCGTCCGCCGGGTGCGACTTGCCCCCCACGACGATCTGAACGGGCCGCTCCGGGTCGGTCAGGAGCTTCGTGAGGCGCTCGGGGTCGCGCAGCATGAGCGTCAGCCGCTTGTATGTCGGCACGCGCCGAGCGAACCCGATCGTCAGGACGTCGGGGTCGAGCAGGTTCTGCACCCAGGACGGCACGACGCCGGACCCCGTCGCCGAGACGGATGCCGTCATCCTGCGCCGCGCCTCGGCCACGAGCTCGTCCTTCATGGCGCCTCGGACGCCCCACAGCTCTTCGTCGCTGACGACGCGCGCGTCGGACCAGTCGTGCTCGGTCGCGTACGCGTCGCCGAAGGCGCGCTCGCTGAGGGCCTTGATGGCGGGGTGGATCCACGTCGGTCCGTGGACGCCGTTCGTGATCGACGTGATGGGCACCTCGTCGGTGTCGACCCCTGGCCAGAGCTGTCCGAACATGCCACGGCTGACCTCGCCGTGCAGGAGCGAGACGCCGTTGGCATGCTGTCCGAGGTGCAGGCCGAGGACCGCCATGTTGAAGACGCCCGGATCGCCGCCCTCGTACGACTCGAGCCCGAGCTCGAGGGCCCTGACGGGGTCGAGCCCGCGGAAGAGCCCGCTCGTGAGGAAGCTCGCGATGAGGTCCCGCGGGAACCGGTCGATCCCGGCTGCCACGGGTGTGTGCGTCGTGAACACCGTCGAGGCGCGCACCTGTGCGAGCGCCTCGCCGAACGACAGGCCGTCGGCCGTGATGAACTCGGACATGCGCTCGAGGCCCTGGAATCCGGCGTGGCCCTCGTTGGTGTGGAAGACATCAGGCGCCGGGCGGCCGGTCGCGGCGGAGAACGCCCGCACGGCGCGGACGCCGCCGACCCCGAGCAGCAGCTCCTGCAGGAGGCGGTGCTCTCCGCCTCCGCCGTAGAGACGGTCGGTGACGCGGCGCAGCTCCTCCGTGTTGGACGGCGTCTCGGAGTCGAGGAGCAGGAGCGGGATGCGGCCGATGTCGGCGATCCACACTCGTGCGTGCAGCGTGCGGGCCCCGGGCAGGTCGAGCGCGATCTCGATCGGCGCGCCGTCCGGCTCGCGAAGGAGGGTCAGGCCCAGTCCGTACGGGTCGAGGAGCGGGTACGCCTCGCGCTGCCAGCCGTCGTCGCCGATCGACTGGCGGAAGTAGCCGGCGCGGTAGAACAGGCCGACACCCGTGAGCGGCACGCCCAGGTCGGACGAGCTCTTGAGGTGGTCGCCGGCGAGGATGCCGAGGCCCCCGGAGTACTGCGGCAGTGAGCCGTCGACGCCGAACTCCGGGGAGAAGTACGCGATGTGCGCGGGCTTGGCGCCCTCGAGGCGCTGGTACCAGCGCTCGCCCGTGAGGTACGCCTCGAGGCGCTCGTCCTCGGCGCGCACGCGCGCCACGAACCGGTCGTCGGCGGCGAGCTGGTCCAGGCGCGTCTGGCCGAGAGCGCCGAGCATGCGCGACGGGTTCTCGCCGATCTCCTCCCAGAGGTCGGGGTCCATCGAGGCGAAGAGCGCATGGGTCGCGCGGCTCCACGACCAGCGCCAGTTGGAGGCGAGGCGGTCGAGAGGGGCGAGGGAGGGGGCGAGGACAGGGCGGACGGTGAACGTTCGGATGGCCTTCACGAGCCCCACATTACCGGCGGGCCGCAGGCGCGGAGCGGTCGCCCGGATGACCTTCGGCCGTTGCACAGAGGATGCTCAGATGTGGTCAGACCATAGAGCCCGACTCTTCGATGTGCGCGCGGAGGACGGCGAGCGCCTCCGCCACGACGGGATTGCGCGGTCCTTCGTCCCGCGCGACGGCCCAGTATGCGAGCGGATGCGCGTACGAGCCGTCGAGCACGCGTATGAGCCGCGGATCCGGGTCGGCCAGGAAGTCGGGCAGCAGCCCGATCCCGGCGCCCGCCGCTGTCGCCTCGACGTGCGCGAAGACGCTCGTCGACCGGATCGAGGGCGGCGATGCCGGCAATGACTGCACGGCCCGGTCGAGCTCGTCGACCTGCAGCGACGACTCGATGTAGTAGCTGAGCGGATGGGCGGCGAGGTCGGCGACCCTGGTGGGCGCGCCGCGGAGAGCGAGGTACTCCGGCGTCGCGTAGAGGCGCAGTGAGTAGGAGCACACGGGAGTCGCGAACGCGCGGTGCACCTGGGGCCTGCCGACGACGATCTCCAGATCGACGCCCGAGCGGTTCTGGCGCACCCGCTGCGTCGCGGCGATCAGCTCGACGGCGAGCGCGGGATGCCGCATCCGCAGCCGTGCCATCGCGGGAACGAGGAACGACGACGTGAACGCGTCGGGCGCCGCGATGCGCACCATGCCCTGCATCGCGTCCTCGTCGCCCGCGAGGCCGCGAAGGGACGCCTCGATCCGCTCGGCGACGGCGACGGCGCGGTGACCGAGCGGAGTGATCTCCCACCCGCCGGATGTGCGGACGAGCACGCGTCCGCCCATCGCCTCCTCGAGGGAGGCGACGCGGCGGGACACCGTCGAGTGGGTGATGCCGAGAACCTCAGCCGCAGCCGTGTACCGACCGAGCCGGGCCGCCGCGAGGAAGGTCATGAGCGCGTCGAGCTGCGGCTCGCCGGGGGAGGGGGTCATGCCCTCGAGTGTGCAGGGATGCACAGCCTTCGTGCAAGAACGCGGTCCGCCCGTGCGTTGATTCGCGGCATCCGTCGTGCCTATCCTGGCCTGGACCTTCTCCGCCCGATGACGCAGGGAGACGACGATGTCGACGATCGCCTGGATCGGCCTCGGGCACATGGGCGCGCCGATGACCGCCCACCTCGTGGGCGCGGGCCACGAGGTGCGCGGGTACGACATCAGCGCCGAGGCCGCCGCGGCCGCCGCGGCGCGCGGTGTGACGCTCGTCGGCTCGATCGCCGAGGCGCTCGACGGCGCGGATGCGTGCTTCACGTCGCTCCCGAAGCCCGCGCACGTCAGGGCCGTCTTCGGCGGATCCGGCGGGATCTGGGCGCACGCGGATCCTCGCACGATCCTCCTCGACACCTCGACGGTCGACGTCGAGACGTCGCGCTGGTGCCACAGCGAGTCCGACGCGCGCGGACTCGTCTTCGTCGACGCGCCGATCTCGGGCGGCACCGCCGGCGCCGAGGCGCACACGCTCACCTTCATGCTCGGCGGCCGCCCCGCCGACGTCGACCGCGCGAGAGAGCTCGTCGCGCCCATGGCCGGCTCGGTCATCGCGTGCGGAGGTGCGGGAGCCGGGATCTCCGCCAAGCTCGTCAACAACATGATGCTGTTCATCGGCGTCATGGCGACAGCGGAGGGCTCGCAGCTCGCGCAGCGGCTCGGGCTCGATCCGAAGGTCTTCTGGCAGGTCGCCGACGTGTCGTCGGGCGGCTCGTGGCCCCAGCACACGTGGTATCCCGTTCCCGGCGTGATCGAGAGGGGAAGCGCCGCCGACCACAACTTCGACGCGACCTTCTCGGTCGACCTGGCCCGGAAGGACTGCGGCCTCGCCGTGCAGGCGGGACTTGCGACGGGCGTCCCGCTGCCGGCGGCGACCCTCGCCCTGTCGCAGCTCGACGAGCTCGTCGCGCGCGGCCTCGGCCACAAGGACTGCACCCTGGTGACGATCTTCGCGACCCCCGACGGGGTCCTGCAGGGCTACGACCCCTCCCTCTGAGATTCAGGAGCCATGACATGAGCACCCCGACGATCGCACAGTCCGCGGCTGCGGCATCCGCCCCCCTCGCGCAGATCCCGCACGTCGTCGGCGGACGGCACCTCCGGCCCGACGGCCGGCGCGGCGCCGTCTTCAACCCCGCGACGGGGCGGCAGACGCGCGAGGTGGGGCTCGCCACCGCCGAGCTCGTGCACGACGCCGCGCTGGCGGCGCAGGCGGCGCAGCGAGGATGGCGCGACACGGGGCTCGCGAAGCGCGCAGGCGTCCTGTTCCGGGTCCGCGAGCTCATCAGCGCGCGCGCCGACGAGCTCGCGCGGATCATCACCTCCGAGCACGGCAAGACCGTCGCCGACGCCCTCGGCGAAGTCGCGCGCGGGCTCGAGAACGTCGAGTTCTGCACGGGCCTCATGAGCCACCTGAAGGGCGAGTACTCGGAGCAGGTCGCGACGGGCGTCGACGTGCACCAGGTGCGGCAGCCCATCGGCGTCGTGGCGTGCATCACGCCCTTCAACTTCCCCGCGATGGTGCCGCTGTGGATGGTGACGACGGCGATCGCCGCGGGCAACGCCGTCATCCTCAAGCCCTCCGAACGCGATCCGTCCGCCGCCGTCTGGCTCGCTGACGTGTTCCGCGAGGCGGGGCTGCCCGACGGCGTCTTCAACGTCGTGCACGGCGACAAGGAGGCGGTCGACGCGATCCTCGACGACCCCGTGATCCGCGCCGTGTCGTTCGTGGGGTCGACGCCGATCGCGAAGTACATCTACGCGCGCGCTGCCGCGAACGGCAAGCGCGTCCAGGCCCTCGGAGGCGCGAAGAACCACATGATCGTCATGCCGGATGCGGATCTGGATGCCGCGGCCGACGCCGCCGTCTCGGCCGCCTACGGCTCCGCGGGGGAGCGCTGCATGGCGGTGTCGGTCGTCGTCGCGGTCGGCGGCGTCGCCGACCCGCTCATCGCGAAGGTCTCGGATCGCATCGGGCGTCTCGTGATCGGCGACGGGCTCGACCCGGCGTCCGAGATGGGTCCGCTCATCACGCGCGAAGCACGCGAGCGGGTCGCAGGGTACGTCGAAGGGGCGGCGGGCGAGGGTGCGCGCGTCGTGGTGGACGGGCGCGCGCACGAGTTCGAGGGTGACGGCTTCTTCATCGGCGCGTCCCTCGTGGACGGCGTCGAGCCCGGGATGCGGGTCTACGACGAGGAGATCTTCGGTCCCGTGCTCTCGGTCGTGCGCGTCGCGAGCTACGACGAGGCCGTCGAGCTCGTCAACGCGAACCGCTACGCCAACGGCACGGCGGTCTTCACCCGCGACGGGAAGACGGCGCGTCAGTTCGAGTACGACATCGAGGTCGGGATGGTGGGCGTCAACGTTCCCATCCCGGTGCCCGTCGGGTCGTTCTCCTTCGGCGGATGGAAGGACTCGCTCTTCGGCGACACGCACATGTACGGACCGGAGGCGTTCAGCTTCTACACGCGCCGCAAGGTCGTCACGACCCGGTGGCCCGAGCCGAGCGAAAGTCAGGTCAGTCTGGGTTTCCCGACGCACTGACGCGTTCCCGATCCATCCGCACGCCGACCACTAGGCTGACGCCATGGCCATCGCACGACTTCACGGAGGCCCGCTCGACGGGCAGCTCCTTCCGCTGGAGAGCCCCGGGCTCGATTCGCTCATCGTCCCCTACGGCGAGGGCCAGATCGTCTACCGGCGCGGCGGCGACCTCGCCCACACCGGTGCGAGCGACGGGCCGACCGAGGCCGCGTTCTGGTTCGTCGAGGCGACCGACGAGATCGTCCCGGGCACCGACGACTGAGGCCATGGCCGAGCCGTCGCGTTCGGTCGAGGTCGAGCTGAAGTTCGACGTCGACGCAGACACGCCGCTGCCCGACTGGACGGCGCTGCCCGGCGTCGTCGGCGCCTCGGCACCGGAGCCGCGCGACCTCGATGCGCGCTACCTCGACACCAACGACCACGCGCTCGGACGTGCGGGCTTCGCGCTGCGCCGCCGCACGGGCGGACCCGACGCAGGCTGGCATCTCAAGGGCCCGCGTGGTGAGGACGGCGGGCGGGTCGAGCTGCACTGGCCGCTCGGCGACCACGACGGGGTGCCGGATGCCGTGGCCGCCGTCGTCGCGGAGATCGCGGACGCCCCGATGCATCCCGCCGCGCGCATCCGCAACGCCCGAACGGCGTACTCCCTTCTCGACGCGGAGGGCGCGGTCGTCGCCGAGTTCGTCGACGACCGCGTCGTCGCGACCGACGAGCGTCGCGGCGCCGAGCAGTCGTGGCGCGAGTGGGAGTTCGAGCTCGGCCCCGCAGCTCCCGCCTCTGCGGGCGAGCGCGCCGCGCTGTTCGACGCGGCGACGGATGCCGTGCACGCCGCCGGCGGACGGAACGCGGCATCCGAGTCGAAGCTCGGCAGGGCGCTGGGAGTCTGACGGCGACGCGCGGGGAAGCCTGCGCTGTCGGAGTCTCTGCGAACGACGAAGGCCCGGGGCCGAGACCCCGAGCCTTCTGCGCGGCTGCCGTCAGAGGTTGATCATGTGCCCCGCGAGGCCGTGGAACGCCTCCTGCACGGCCTCCGACAGCGTCGGGTGCGTGTGCACGTTGCGCGCCGCCTCGAGCGCCGTGAGGTCCCACTTCTGAGCGAGGGTCAGCTCGGGGAGGAGCTCCGAGACGTCGGGGCCGATGAGGTGGCCGCCGAGCAGCTCGAGGTGCTCGCCGTCGGCGATGAGCTTGACGAAGCCCACGGGCTCGCCGAGTCCGTTGGCCTTGCCGTTGGCCGAGAACGGGAACTTCGCGACCTTGACGTCGTATCCCGCGTCGCGGGCCTGCTGCTCCGTGAGGCCGAACGACGCGACCTGCGGCGAGCAGAACGTCGCGCGCGGCATCATGCGGTAGTCGCCGAGGGTCATCGTCTCGGCCTTGCCGATCGTCTCGGCCGCGACCACGGCCTGCGCCTCCGCGACGTGCGCGAGCTGGAGCTTGGCGGTGACGTCGCCGATCGCGTAGATGTGCGGGACGTTCGTGCGCATGTGGTCGTCGATGTCGATCGCGCCGCGGTCGGTGAGCGCGACGCCCGTGGCCTCGAGGCCGAACCCCGCGACGTTCGGCACGAAGCCGATCGACATCATGACCTTGTCGGCGTCGAGCGAGCCGGCGGTGCCGTCCTGCGCCGTGTAGGTGACGGTCACGCGGTCGCCGTGGTCGGTGACGGTCTCGACCTTGGTCGAGGTGAGGAAGTCGACGCCGTACTTCTTGTACTGGCGCTGGATCTCCTTCGAGACCTCTTCGTCCTCGAGAGGCAGAAGCCGATCGAGGAACTCCACGATCGTGACCTTGACGCCGTAGTTCGTCATGACGAATGCGAACTCCATGCCGATCGGTCCGGCACCCACGATCACGATCGACCGGGGGAGCTCGCGGGCGAGGATCTGCTCCTCGTACGTCACGACGTTGCCGCCGAGCTGGACGCCCGGCAGCAGCCGCACCTTGGAGCCCGTCGCGATGATGGCGTTGTCGAAGGTGACGTCCTCGGTCTGCCCGTCGGCCTTCGTGACGCGGATCGCGTTGGGGCCCGTGAACGACCCCCGGCCGTCGTACTCGGTGACCTTGTTCTTCTTCATGAGGAAGTGGATGCCCTTGACGTGCGTCTCGGCGACCTTGCGGCTGCGGTCCCACGCGACGCCGAAGTCGAAGTGCACGTCCCCCGAGATGCCGAACAGGTCGGCCTTGTGGAGCACCTGGTGGGCGAGGTCCGCGTTCTTCAGAAGCGCCTTCGAGGGGATGCAGCCGACGTTGAGGCAGACACCGCCCCAGTACTTCTCTTCGATGATCGCGACCGAGAGGCCGAGCTGGGCCGAGCGGACGGCCGCGACGTACCCGCCGGGGCCCGCGCCGAGGATGACGACGTCGTAGTGAGGCATGATTCCAGCCTATCGGTCGGAGGGGGAGTCGGAACCGGCCGAGCCGCCCTCGGCGAGCGTCTTCTCGCGGCGGCCGCGCGTCACGACGAG
Organism: Microbacterium ulmi; assembly: GCF_011759705.1. Taxonomy (GTDB): domain Bacteria; phylum Actinomycetota; class Actinomycetes; order Actinomycetales; family Microbacteriaceae; genus Microbacterium; species Microbacterium ulmi. The sequence goes on from NZ_JAAOZF010000002.1 coordinate 56,691, forward strand.
GTAGAGCACGGCGCCGCCGACCGCTGCGAGCAGGACGAGTCCGCCGATGACCCAGGGCAGCGCCGAAGGTCCCGCCGAGATGGGCACGATCGTCGGCTGCGGGGTCGGAGTGGCCGCATCGGTCGGCGTCGCGGAGGGCTCGTCGGACGGTTCCGCCGTCGGCGTCGCGGGCTCCGTCGGCGCGGGCTCCGTCGGCGCGGGCGCGTTCACGGTGAACGAGTACTCGCCCGACACCGGGTGCCCGTCGCCCGACACGACCTTCCAGAGGACCCGGATCGCGCCCTCGGCCGAGCCCGCGAGCGGCTGCGTGACGACGTTCGCCTGCACGGCGGGGGAGCCGGCCGTGAGCGACGCGCCCGCGGCATCCGTCACCTGCACTTCGGTCGCACCCTCGTCGGAGAGCAGCTCGCCGCTGAAGGTCATCGTCAGCTGAGTGGGGAGGGCGTCCAGCGTGGCGCCGGCTGCAGGGTCGGTCGACTCGAGCTCGTCGTGCGCGCTCGCAGGCCCCGCCACGAGGAGGACGGATGCCGCCGCCAGCACCCACGCCGTCAATGTCGTGGACAGTCGTCGTTTGTGAATTCCGTGTGACAACACCCTCTCGAGCCTAGTCGGGCCTTATGCCGGGAAGAGGCCGCGTCTACCATTGCGGCAGGCGGGTGCTCCTGCCCCGCTGGTCTCCGATCTAGGTGAGGTGCGGGATGGACTCGATGATGATGGACATGATGTCGAAGGACATGATGTCGATGCCCGACATGGCAACGATGGACATGTCGGTCCTGCAGGCGTGTATGGACGCCTGCTCGGCCTGCGAGCAGGCGTGCACGGTGTGCTCGACCCAGCTCATGTCGTGCGCGCCGGCGTGCATGAACTGCGCCGACATGTGCAACACGATGATGCGCGCCATGATGCGCATGCAGGGGATGTCGCCCGCCGTCCTGATGTCGATGCTCGACGCGTGCATCGCGATGTGCCAGCTCTGCATGGACGAGTGCATGGAGCATGCCGACCACAGCGAGGTCTGCAAGATGTGCGCTCAGTCGTGCCAGGCCTGCATGGACGCCTGCATGGCCGTCAAGGACATGATGATGAAGACGGCGTAGGCCGTCTTCATCCGTTCTCGGATGCCTCCGCGCTAGGCGGTGCGGAGGATGTTAAACCGACGCGTCCCGACGGCGAGGACGTCGTAGCGTCCATGCAGGGCGATCGGCGCTCCGGGAGAGACCAGACCCGCTGCGCCCTCGGCGTTCCACACCGCGACGGGCGTGCCATCGGCGACCGTGCGGACGACGATGTCGCCCGTCGCCGTGTCGACCGACTCGACGATCGCGTCGGTCCAGTCCGACGGCGTCGCCGACGCGAGACGCGACTGGATGAGGTGCAGAGCGTGGCCCGGAGCGTAGCTCGAGCAGACGGCGCCGTGGCTGCACATGCACGCCGCACGCTCACGCACCTGGAAGGGCGGAATGTGGCTGTGCGGACTCGACACGACGGACTCCCGTTCGTTAGGTTCTATTACTCGTCAGGTTAGGCGGGATGCCGCGGCCGATCACCTCGCGTGACACACGGCGCAACATTGGGGGACGCCCCGCCGCGAACCGGGAAGCCGACCCTTTCGGGAGTCGGCCTTTCGGATAGGGTGGTGCGAGAGGAGGACACGTGGAGGACAACCGCCGATCCGGGCCGGATGAGATCCGCCGGGCATCCGATGCGGGCTCCCCTCTGGCCGACCCGGGAAGCGACACGACGCAGACATTCGGGCACGACTCCGACCTGTCGTTCGTGCCCTTCGGCGCCGACCTGAGCGAGGTCGAGCTCGACGCGATCGAGGCGCTTCCGACGGGCGCTGCCCTGCTGATCGTCCGCTCGGGTCCGACGGCCGGCGCCCGCTATCTCCTCGACACCGACGTCACGACGGTGGGGCGCCATCCCGAAGCCGACATCTTCTTCGACGACGTGACGGTCTCGCGCCGTCACGCCGAGATCACCCGCCAGGGCGCCACGTTCGAGATCGTCGATCAGCGCTCGCTGAACGGCACGTACGTCAACGGCGAGCGAGTCGATCGCGCGGCGCTCGTCAACGGCGGCGAAGTGCGCATCGGCAAGTTCCGCCTCAACTTCTTCGTCTCACCCGCCGACCTGCCGCAGGCGGCGGACGGCTGATGCCGGCCGGTACCGCCCGCGAGCGCTCGGCGTCCGCGGGACTCCTGAGCATCGGACAGGTCCTCGCCAGGCTCGCACCCGAGTTCCCTGGGCTGTCGGCGTCGAAGCTGCGCTTCCTCGAAGTGCAGGGCATCGTCACACCCGTGCGCACCGAGTCGGGCTATCGCAAGTTCTCCCCGCAGGACCTCGAGCGCCTCCGGCTCGCGCTCACCCTCCAGCGCGACCACTTCATGCCGCACAGCGTCATCCGCGAGTACCTGAGCGATCTCGACGCAGGCCGGGATCCGGCGACGCCGGCTCCCGTGCCGCCGCAGTCGATCGTGCCCGCGCCGCGCAGGTATCGCCGCGAAGAGCTGCTCGCGGCGGCCGGGGCGGCGCCGCAGCTGCTGAACGACGCCATCAGCACGGGGATCATCGCGGGGGCCGACATGTACGGCGATCAGGCCGTCGCGGTCCTGCGCGCCCTCGTCGCCCTCGATCGTCACGGCATCGAGCCGCGACACGTGCGCACGCTGCGACAGAGCGCCGAGCGGGATGTCGCGCTCATCGAGTCCGCCCTGTCGGCGCTGCTGCGCCGCACCGACGCGGCGTCGCGGGCGCGCGCGAGCGAGCTTGCGCCCGAGCTCGCGAAGCGCCTCGAAGAGGTGCGCTCGATCTTCATGCGCAGCGCCCTCGAGCGGTTGCTCTCCTGACGGCGGATCGCGACACGCCGACCCTCGAACGGCGGATGTCGTTGCCGGAGTCTCGGCCCTGATCTAGCGTTGAAGTCACCCCTGATCCCTGAGGAGGAGCGAATGACCGCTCATGACTCGGCGGACGAGCCCCGGTTCGTCTCCGACCTCCTCTTCACCGACGGTCTTCCCCAGATGGACGACGAGGTCGGCTACCGCGGCGCCGTCGCCGCGCGCGCGGCCGGCATCACCTACCGGCAGCTCGACTACTGGGCCCGCACCGAGCTCGTCGTGCCGACGGTGCGCGGCGCGACCGGCTCGGGTTCGCAGCGGCTCTACGGGTTCCGCGACATCCTCGTCCTGAAGCTCGTCAAACGCCTCCTCGACACGGGGATCTCGCTCCAGCAGATCCGCACCGCCGTCGAGCAGCTGCGCGCCGCCGGCATCCGCGACCTCGCGGGCACGACGCTCATGAGCGACGGCGCGTCGGTGTACCTGTGCACGTCGAACGACGAGGTCATCGATCTCGTGAGTCGCGGTCAGGGCGTGTTCGGCATCGCCGTCGGCAAGGTGCTGCACGAGGTCGAGTCGACGCTTCTCGACTTCGACCCGCAGACGCCCGAGGCCCTCGACGAGCTCGCGGCGCGTCGCGCGGCCCGCTCGGCCTGAGCGGCGTCCGGCAGAGCCGAGTGGCGTCCGGACCGAGTTGAGCGGCGCCCGGCCGAGCGGGGGTCCGGGCGAGTTCGGTGTGGTACCTGCCTGCGCAGACGTTCTCCGTGACCGACGTCGGGCGACCTGCGACCGGCGACCGATGAGGCACGCCGTCCGCGCGGAAGGGCCTAGGCGCGCGCTTCGCCGGGGGTCGGGATGCGGCCCGTGCGCATGACGCGGTCCAGGAGCGCGTCGAAGTCGGCCGCGAGCTCCTGAGCCGAGTCGCCCGGCCAGATGTGCAGGGGCTTCGCCGCGCCCTGCGCCTGCTGCAGCGAGGTGCGCTCCGGCAGCTGCGGCGCGAGCACGAGCGGGCCGAACATGTCGCGCAGCTCCTTGATGCGGAACTGATGCTCGATCGACTGCGGCCGCACGCGGTTCACGACGATGCCGAGCGGCTGCAGCCGGGGCGACAGTCCACGGCGGATCTCCTCGATCGCACGCAGGGCACGATCGGCGGCCGCGACCGAGAAGAGCCCGGGCTCGGTCACGACGATCACTCGGTCGCTCGCAGCCCACGCCGTGCGGGTGAGCGCGTTGAGCGAGGGCGCGCAGTCGACGAGAACGAGGTCGTAGTCGGCCTCGATCGTCGCGAGCGCCTCTTCGAGCTTCCACACGTCGCGAACGCTCGGATGCGGGCCGTCGAAGTTGATGGCGGACGGACTGCCTATCATGACGTCGATCGTGCCCGGGTGCACCTTGGCCCAGCCGCTCGAGGTGATCGCCTGACGGACGACCTTCTCCTTGGGGTTGGCGAGGACGTCGGCGACATTGAGGCGGCCGGCGACCTGGATGTCCATCCCCGTCGAAACGTCCGACTGGGGATCGAGATCGACGACGAGGGTCCGGACGCCGCGCGCGAAGGCGGCGGAGGCGAGACCCAGCGTCACGGTGGTCTTGCCGACACCGCCTTTGAGCGAGCTCACGGAAAGTACGTGCACAAGGGTCCACGTTACCGTCCCTTAGGCTGAGAGCACACTCAGCCCGATCCCACGGCAGCCCAGCGAGGTGCGAATGTTCCGAAAGATCCTGGTCGCGAACCGCGGTGAGATCGCCATCCGAGCCTTCCGCGCCGCGTTCGAGCTCGGAGCGCGGACCGTCGCGGTCTTCCCCTGGGAGGATCGCGGGTCGATCCACAGGCAGAAGGCCGACGAGTCCTACGAGATCGGCGAGCGCGGACATCCTGTCCGGGCGTACCTCGACATCGACGAGATCATCCGGGTCGCCCTCAAATCGGGTGCCGACGCGATCTACCCGGGCTACGGGTTCCTCTCGGAGAACCCCGACCTCGCCGCGCGCGCGGCCGAGAACGGCATCACCTTCATCGGCCCCTCGTCCGACGTGCTCGGCATGGCGGGCAACAAGGTCACCGCGAAGGAGCACGCCATCGCGGCCGGCGTGCCCGTGCTCGCGTCGACCGCCGCGTCCGACGACGTCGACGAGCTCGTCGCGCAGGCGGCCGGAATCGGATTCCCCATCTTCGTCAAGGCCGTCGCGGGCGGCGGGGGCCGCGGCATGCGGCGGGTCGAGACGCCCGCAGACCTCCCGCCGGCGATCGCCGAGGCGATGCGAGAGGCGGGGGCCGCGTTCGGCGACGCACGCGTCTTCCTCGAGCAGGCCGTCGTTCGTCCCCGCCACATCGAGGTGCAGATCCTCGCCGATGCGACCGGCGAGACCGTCCACCTGTTCGAGCGCGACTGCTCCGTGCAGCGGCGCCACCAGAAGGTCATCGAGATCGCGCCCGCCCCGAACCTCGACGACGAGCTGCGGCAGCGCATCCATCGCGACGCCGTCGCCTTCGCGAGATCGATCGGCTACGTCAATGCCGGCACCGTGGAGTTCCTCGTCGACACGGCGGGCGAGCGGGCCGGCCAGCACGTCTTCATCGAGATGAACCCGCGCATCCAGGTCGAGCACACCGTGACCGAAGAGGTGACGGACGTCGATCTCGTGCAGTCCCAGATGCGCATCGCGGCGGGCGAGACGCTGCAGGAGCTGGGCCTGCAGCAGTCCGACATCCACCTGCGCGGGGCTGCTCTGCAGTGCCGCATCACGACGGAGGATCCCGCGCAGGGCTTCCGGCCCGACACGGGGCGCATCACGACGTACCGGTCTCCCGGCGGTGCCGGCATCCGCCTCGACGGCGGCACGACAGCGGCGGGCTCGCAGATCAGCCCGCACTTCGACTCGATGCTCGCGAAGCTCACGTGTCGCGGCCGGGACTTCCCCGCAGCGGTCGCCCGCGCGCGCCGCGCCCTCGCCGAGTTCCGCATCCGGGGCGTCGCGACCAACATCCCGTTCCTGCGCGCCGTGCTCGACGACCCCGCGTTCGTCGCGGGCGACGTGAGCACGTCGTTCATCGACGAGCGCCCCATGCTGCTCACGAGCAACGTCTCCCGCGACCGCGCGACGAAGCTCCTCAACTGGCTCGCCGATGTGACCGTCAACCGGCCGTACGGCGAGAAGCCCCTCTCGGTCTCGCCCGGCAGCAAGCTGCCCGTCATCGACCTGCTGGCCCCGCCTCCCGCAGCCGGACTCGAGCGACTGCGAGCGCTCGGTCCCGCGGGCTTCGCGAGGGCGCTGCGCGAGCAGACGGCGCTCGCGGTCACCGAGACGACGTTCCGCGATGCGCACCAGTCGCTGCTCGCGACGCGGGTGCGCACGCGGGACCTCACGCGCGTCGGGCCGCACGTGTCCCGGATGACGCCGCAGCTGCTGTCGATCGAGGCGTGGGGCGGCGCGACGTACGACGTCGCGCTGCGCTTCCTCGCGGAGGATCCGTGGGAGCGGCTCGAGGCCCTTCGCGATGCGATGCCGAACATCCCGATCCAGATGCTCCTGCGGGGACGCAACACGGTGGGGTACACGCCGCGGCCCGTCGAGGTCACGGACGCCTTCGTGAAGGAGGCAGCGCGCACGGGCGTGGACATCTTCCGCATCTTCGACGCGCTCAACGACGTCGACCAGATGGTGCCGGCGATCGCGTCGGTACTCGAGACCGGCACGGCGGTCGCCGAGGTCGCGGTCTGCTACACCGGCGACCTGCTGGACCCCGCAGAGGACCTCTACACGCTCGACTACTACCTGCGACTGGCCGATCAGATCGTCGGCGCGGGTGCCCACATCCTTGCGATCAAGGACATGGCGGGGCTCCTGCGCCCCGCAGCCGCGGCCAGGCTCGTGGGGGCCCTGCGTGAGCGCTTCGACCTGCCGGTGCAGGTGCACACGCACGACACGGCGGGCGGGCAGCTCGCGACGCTCCTCGCCGCGAGCGCGGCGGGTGCGGATGCCGTCGACGCCGCAGCGGCGCCCATGGCGGGGACGACGAGTCAGCCCTCGCTGTCCGCGCTCGTCGCCGCCCTCGCCCACACCGAGCGCGACACCGGCCTCGATCTGCAGGCCGTGAGCGACCTCGAGCCGTACTGGGAGGCAGTCCGGCACCTGTACCGCCCCTTCGAGTCGGGACTGCCCGGTCCGACGGGGCGCGTCTACCACCACGAGATCCCCGGCGGTCAGCTGTCGAATCTCCGCCAGCAGGCGATCGCGCTCGGCCTCGCGGACGACTTCGAGCTCATCGAGGACATGTACGCGGCCGCCGATCGCATCCTCGGGCGCATCCCGAAGGTCACGCCGTCCTCGAAGGTCGTGGGCGATCTCGCGCTCGCGCTCGTGGCCGCCAAGGCCGACCCCGCCGACTTCGAGGCGAACCCGCAGAGCTATGACATCCCCGACTCGGTCGTCGGCTTCATGGCCGGCGAGCTGGGAGACCTCCCGGGCGGCTGGCCCGAGCCCTTCCGCACGAAGGTGCTCGAGGGGCGCGAGGTGTCGATCGACATCCCGCCGCTCACGTCGGAAGAGCGCGACGGGCTCGCGGGAGAGGTGCTCGATCGGCGGCGCACGCTCAACCGGCTGCTCTTCCCGGGCCCCGCCAGGGAGTTCGAGTCGAATCGCCAGGCCTACGGCGACCTCACGGCGCTCGGCACCCCCGACTACTTCTACGGTCTCAAACCGGGGGAGGAGCACGTCGCCGAGATCGACCCGGGCGTGCAGCTGTACGTCGGGCTCGAGGCGATCGGCGAGCCCGACAGCAGCGGCATCCGCACCGTGATGACGACGCTCAACGGCCAGCTGCGACCCGTATACGTCCGCGACCGCTCGATCAAGGTCGACAAGGTCGCCGCCGAGAGGGCCGACACGTCGAAGCCCGGACAGGTCGCGGCGCCGTTCGCGGGGGTCGTGACGCTCAAGGCGCGCGAAGGCGACGTCGTGAAGGCGGGTCAGCCGATCGCGTCGATCGAGGCGATGAAGATGGAGGCCGCGATCACGGCGCCCGTCGAGGGCGTCGTGGAGCGTCTCGCGATCAGCCAGACCCAGCAGGTCGCGGCAGGCGACCTTTTGGTTGTCATCCATCCCGCGCACTAGCCTGGGGTGCGGGCAGAAGCCGCCCGACCCACTCTTCAGGAGACAGACCTCGCAGTGACGCCCGATCGCAACGACCAGACGCCGCAGGACGACGCCGAGAACGGCGTGCTCAACGACACCGGAAGCGTCGACACGACCTCCATCGGCATCCTGGGCGGCGCGACCGCGCAGGTGAGCGTGTCGCTCCCCGTCGCAGACGACCCGATCGACGATGACGACGACGTCGTAGGGGACGAAGTCCCGTACGACGTCGACCGCCACGCCGACTCGGACGCCGTCGCCGACTCAGGACCGGCCGCCGACTCGGAGCCCGTCGCCGACGACGAGCAGCGTCCGTCTCCGACGGCCGAGCATCACACGCGCACGGCCGACGTGCCCACCATCGACTCGGCCGACGTGTTCGTGATCGAGGTCTCCGATCCCGCGCCCGCTCGCGACGAGATCGACGTGCACGACGCGGACATCGTCGTCGACGCGCAGATCCAGGACGCCGACATCGTGCATGAGGACGAAGTCGAGACGGATGCCGCGCCCGTCGACGTCACGGCGGACGACGCCGAGGAGGACGCCGACGCCGTCACCACGAACGACGCCGCTGCCGCCGCTGCGCTGCGGACAGAGGTCGACGCGATGTTCGGCCCCCGCGCGACGTCTGACGCCCCGACCAGCACGATCCCTGTCGCCGGCTCGGGTGGCGCGGACGCCCCCGTCACGATGTCCGGGGTTCGACCCGCGACGGAAGCGACCCCGACCACGCGCTGGGAGGCCCACCACCCGGGGACCGCCGAGCGTCCCGATCGCGCACATGCCGTCGAGCGCATCCATCCCCGCACGGAGGTCACCTTGAGTTCGAAGCGACTCGGCGAGTTCGAGGCCGGACGCGAGTCCGCCGACCTGCTCACGGCGGATCGTCTGCTCGACCCGCACCAGGTCGTGCGCCCCGAGCCGGAAGGTCCGTGGCAGCACTTCGTCTATGCCATCAGCGGCAAGCGCATCAATCTCGGCGACGGAAAGCGCGCACGGGCCCGCAAGGAGCTCGACCGCCGCATCTCGGCGCCGCTGTCGGGGGGAGCCCGATTCGTCCCGGTCGTCTCACGCAAGGGCGGCGTCGGGAAGACCACCATCACGACGCTGCTCGGCATGGCGCTGGCCGACGCGCGGGACGACCGGATCATCGCCGTCGACGCCAACCCCGACAGGGGAACCCTCGCCGACCGCATCGCCCGTCCGAGCGGCAAGACCGTCCGCGACCTCGTGCGCGCCCGCGGCGACGTGTCGGGGTACAACGACATCTCCACGATCGTCGCGCGCGACGAGACACGTCTCGACGTTCTCGCGTCGGACTCCGACCCGCGCATCTCCGAGGCGTTCAGCGACCGCGACTACCACGACGTCGCGAGCCTCGCAGCGCACTACTACTCGATCGTGCTGACCGACACGGGCACGGGCATCGTCCACTCCGTCATGGGTGCCACGCTCGACCTCGCCGATCAGCTCGTCATCGTGGCCGGACTCAGCGTCGACGAGGCGCGACTCGCCTCCGAGACGCTGACGTGGCTCGAGACCAACGGCTACTCCGAGCAGGTGCGCAGCGCCGTCGTCGTGCTCAACACGGCTCGCCCCGGGACCCCGCTCGTGCGGGCAGACGAGCTCGAGACGCACTTCCGCTCGCGAGTGCGCGCCGTCGTCCGCATGCCTTACGACCCGCTCGTGGCCGCGGGATCGGCGATCGCCTTCCGCGACCTCCAGCCTGCTACGCGCCTGGCCGCACGCGAGCTCGCGGCGGCCGTGGTCGAGGGTCTCCGAGCCGTCCCGACGGCTGCCTGAGGCGGAGCGCGTGTCGGTACGTCCCATCCGCGTCTTCGGAGACCCCGTGCTGCGCACGCGCAGCGAGCCCGTCGGCGAGATCGACGACGGCGTGCGCGCCCTCGTCCAGGATCTCCTCGACACGGTCGAGCTCCCGGGGCGCGCCGGCGTCGCGGCCCCCCAGATCGGGGTGGGCCTGCGGGCCTTCAGCTACAACATCGACGGCGACATCGGGTACATCCTCAATCCCGTGCTCGTCGAGGTGCGCGGCGACGCCGCGCCGGTGGGCGAGGGATGCCTCTCGGTGCCGGGTCTCTGGCACGACGCGCTGCGGCATCCCTGGGCGCGCGTCGAGGGCATCGACCTCGACGGCAACCCCGTCGTCCTCGAGGGAGAAGGGCTTCTCGCGCAGGCTCTGCAGCACGAGACCGACCACCTCGACGGGAAGCTCTACATCGACCGGCTGCCCCCCGAGACGCGGCGAGTCGCGATGCGCGAGATCCGCGAGAGCAGCTGGTTCTGACGCGAGCCGCTCCTGCGAGTCCGCGTCGACGCCCACGACGACGTCCGGACCCGGAACCCTTCGCGCGCCGGATCGGCGTCGCGCAGGACGAAGGGAAAGGCCCGAGGCTTCCGCCCCGGGCCTTTCGCTTGTCCGGCGCGACTACGCCAGCGACACGTTCGTCGTCGAGACGGGGACGCTGTACAGGTCTGTGATCTCCTTCGCGAAGTCGTCGGTGATGACGTTGCGCTTGATGCTGAGCTTGGGCGTCAGGTGACCGCTCGCCTCGGTCCACTCGATCGGGAGGATCGTGAACTTGCGGATGGACTCTGCCCGCGAGACGTACTTGTTCGCCTCGTCGATCGCGCGCTGCACTTCGGCCCGCACGGCGGCGTTCTGCGCGGCCTCTGCCAACGGCAGGTCGGCGGGCAGGTCGTTGTTGGCGAGCCAGGCCGGCAGCATCTCGCTGTCGAGGGTGACGAGAGCCGAGATGAACGGCTTCTGGTCGCCGACGACGACGACCTGCCCGACGATCGGGTTCGCACGGATGGGGTCTTCGAGAGCGGCGGGCGCGACGTTCTTGCCTCCGGCCGTGACGATGATCTCCTTCTTGCGGCCCGTGATCTTGAGGAACCCCTCGTCGTCGAACGTGCCGACGTCGCCCGTCTTGAACCAGTCGCCCTCGAACGCGGCGGCCGTGGCCTCGGGGTTGCGCCAGTACTCGCGGAACACGTTGATGCCGCGCACCTCGATCTCGCCGTCGTCGGCGAGGCGGATTCCGATGCCGGGGAGGACCGGTCCCACTGTGCCGATCTTCGACTTCTGCGCGAGGTTGACCGTCGCAGGTGCCGTGGTCTCGGTCAGTCCGTAGCCCTCGAGGATCACGACGCCGAGGCTGTGGAAGAAGTGGCCGAGACGTTCGCCGAGCGGTGCGGAGCCGGAGACGGCGTACACGACGCGGCCGCCCATCGCCTCGCGGAGCTTGACGTAGACGAGCCTGTCGAACAACGCGAACTTGATCCTCGTGAGGAAGGGGATCTTCTTGCCGTCCTGCAGGAGCTTGGAGTGCTCGACGGCCGTGTGCGCCGCTGCGCGGAAGATCTTGCCCTTGCCGCCTGCCTCGGCCTTCTGCTCGGCCGAGTTGTAGACCTTCTCGAAGACGCGGGGGACCGCGAGCAGGAACGTCGGCTTGAACGAGCCGAGGGCCGGCAGCAGGAACTTCGTGTCGGGCTGGTGTCCTGTCTTGACACCGGCGTGGATGTCGAGGATCGAGATGAAGCGGGCGAAGACGTGCGCCGTCGTGATGAACAGGAGCGTCGACGCGCCGGGGATCTCGACGACGTCGTGCAGCGCCTTGGCGGAGTTGCGGGACAGCTCGACGAAGTTGCTGTGCGTCAGGACGCAGCCCTTGGGGCGCCCCGTCGAGCCCGAGGTGTAGATGAGCGTCGCGATGTCGGCGCCGTTGGCGATGTTTCGGCGACGCTCGATCTCGTCGTCCGTGACGTCCTTGCCCTGCTCGACGAGCCTCTCGAGGCCGCCGGCGTGCATCGTCCACACGGAGCGGACGAGCGGGAGGTCTGCCCGGACCCCGTCGAGGCGCGATGCATGCTCGGAGCTCTCCGTGATGCACGCGATGGCGCCGGAGTCGGAGAGGATCCACTGGATCTGCGCGGGGGAGCTCGTCTCGTAGATGGGGACCATGACGGCTCCCGCGAAGAAGAGCGCGAAGTCGACGAGCGTCCACTCGTAGGTCGTGCGTGCGATGAAGCCGACCTTGTCGCCGGGCTCGATGCCCGCGGCGGCGAGGCCTTTCGCGAGCGCGACGACCTGGCGCTGGAACTCGGCGGCCGTGACGTCACGCCATCCTTCGCCTTCGGGGACGCCGAACAGAGCGAGGTCGGGCGTCTTCCCGACGCGTTCGACGAGCAGGTCTGTGACGTTGGCCTGCGGGTCGGCGGGGACGATCGCAGGTACTTCGAATTGAACCACGGCAGCTCCTTCGGTACCGGTTGCATTCTCACGTGAGGCTTCCCGTCGAGTGTACCTGCGGGCCGACGCCGCCAAGTCCAGGGCTGTGGAGCGGGGTCCGCACTAGACTTCAAGACGCCGTCGTGCGAGCGCGGCGGGGAGGGATCGCAGTGCTCAAGGTCGGGATCGACATCGGCGGGACGAAGATCGCGGGAGGCGTCGTCGACCCCGAGGGACGGATCGTCGAGAAGCTGCGCGTGGAGACCCCCACCGACACACGCGCTCTCGCGGATGCCGTCGCGGTGATGGCCCGCGACCTGAGCGCCCGGCACGAGGTCGCCGCCGTCGGCGTGGCGGCTGCGGGATTCATCGACCGGGAGCGCGCGAGCGTCATCCACGCGCCCAACATCGACTGGCACGACGAGCCGCTGAAGGCGATCCTCGAGGAGCGCATCGGGATGCCGGTCACGATCGAGAACGACGCCAACGCCGCAGGGTGGGCCGAGTACCGATTCGGCGCAGGCCGCGGCGTGGACGACATGGCCATGCTCACCCTCGGCACGGGCGTCGGAGGCGCGATCGTCCTCGACGGCCGGCTGTTCCGCGGCGGCCACGGCATCGCAGCCGAGCTCGGGCATACGAGGTTCCTGCGCGACGGACGTCCGTGCGGATGCGGACAGAACGGATGCCTCGAGCAGTATGCTTCTGGCCGCGCCCTCCAGCGCGAGGCGAACGACATCGCCGATCAGGACCGCGAGGGTCTCGGCCGGCGTCTCGCGGCGGTCCGCGACGCGAAGGGCGTCATCACGGGACCTGCGATCGCGCGGCTCGTGCTGGCGGACGACGCGGGGGCTCTCGAGGCGCTGCGGCGGATCGCGACCTCCCTCGGCGAAGCGTGCGGCGGCTTCCAGGCCGTGCTCGACCCCGAGCTGTTCGTCATCGGGGGCGGCGTCGCGCAGCTCGGCGACATCCTGCTCGACCCCGTCCGCCTCGCCTACGAGACGTCGCTTCCCGGCTTCGGCGAGCGGCCCGTCGCTCGCTTCGCGATCGCTCAGCTCATCAACGACGCCGGCATCATCGGCGTCGCGGATCTCGCGGGGGAGAGCGCGTAGGCGATGTTCTACTGGTTCATGAAGTACATCGTGATCGGGCCGATCGTGAAGGCGATCTTCCGACCCTGGATCGTCGGGCGCCGGAACGTCCCCAGCCAGGGCGCGGCGATCCTCGCGAGCAACCACCTGTCGTTCGTCGACTCCATCTTCCTGCCGCTCATGATCGACCGCCCCGTCTCCTTCCTCGCGAAGAGCGACTACTTCACGGGCAAGGGGATCAAGGGCTGGGCGACCCGTATGTTCTTCAAGGCGACGGGCCAGCTGCCGATCGACCGATCCGGCGGCAAGGCGTCCGAGGCATCGCTCAACACGGGCCTCCAGGTGCTCGGGCGCGGCGACCTCCTCGGCATCTACCCCGAGGGCACTCGCAGCCCCGACGGCAAGCTCTACCGCGGACGCACGGGCATCGCCCGCATGGCACTGGAAGCGCATGTCCCCGTCGTGCCGGTCGTCATGGTCGACACCGACACGATGATGCCGATCGGCCGCCGCATCCCGCACGTCGTGCGCGTCGGCATCGTGATAGGCGAGCCGCTCGACTTCTCTCGGTACGCCGGGATGGAGGGCGACAGGTACATCCTGCGCTCCGTCACCGACGAGATCATGGTCGCGCTGCACCGGCTGGGCGAACAGGAGTATGAAGACGTCTACGCGTCGACCGTGAAGGATCGTCTCGCGAAATCCCGGGCCGGTTCGGGCCGATAGACTTCAGGGATGCTTCAGCAGCTCGACGGACTCGACCAGTGGCGGACTCTGCCGATCAAGCAGCAGCCCGACTGGTACGACGCCGACGCTGTCGCCGCCGTGTCCGCCGAGATCGCGACGCTTCCGCCGCTCGTCTTCGCGGGCGAGGTCGACAACCTGCGCGAGAAGCTCGCGCGCGCCGCCTCCGGCCGGGCCTTCCTCCTGCAGGGCGGCGACTGCGCCGAGACGTTCGCCGGCGCCACAGCGGAGCAGATCCGCAACCGCATCAAGACCGTGCTGCAGATGGCGGTCGTGCTGACATACGGCGCGTCGATGCCGATCATCAAGATGGGCCGCATGGCGGGCCAGTTCGCCAAGCCCCGCTCGAGCGACACCGAGACGCGCGGCGACGTGACGCTGCCCGCGTACCGAGGCGACATCGTGAACGGCTACGACTTCACCGAGGCGTCGCGTCGGGCCGACCCGGCGCGGCTGCTCAAGGGGTACCACACGGCGGCCTCGACGCTGAACCTCATCCGCGCCTTCACGCAGGGCGGCTTCGCCGATCTGCGCGAAGTGCACTCGTGGAACAAGGGCTTCGCGCAGAACCCGGCCAATCAGCGCTACGAGGGCCTGGCGGCCGAGATCGACCGCGCCATCAAGTTCATGGAGGCGGCGGGCGCCGACTTCGACGAGCTCAAGCGCGTCGAGTTCTACACGGGTCACGAGGGTCTGCTGATGGACTACGAGCGACCCATGACCCGCATCGACTCGCGCACGAACACGCCGTACAACACCTCCGCCCACTTCGTGTGGATCGGGGAGCGCACACGCGATCTCGACGGCGCGCACGTCGAGTACTTCTCGCGCATCCGCAACCCCATCGGCGTCAAGCTCGGGCCCTCGACGACCGCCGAGACGGCGCTCGCTCTCATCGACAAGCTCGACCCCGAGCGTGAGCCCGGTCGGCTGACGTTCATCACGCGCATGGGCGCGGGCAGGATCCGCGACGCGCTGCCGCCCCTGCTCGAGGCCGTCAAGGCTTCGGGGGCGACTCCGCTGTGGGTCACCGATCCCATGCACGGCAACGGCATCACGACCCCGACGGGCTACAAGACGCGCCGCTTCGACGACGTCGTCGACGAGGTGCGCGGCTTCTTCGAGGCGCACAGGGCCGTCGGCACGTTCCCGGGCGGCATCCACGTCGAGCTCACGGGCGACGACGTCACGGAATGCCTCGGCGGCTCCGAGATGATCGACGAGGCGACACTCGCGACTCGTTACGAGTCGCTGTGCGACCCGCGCCTGAACCACATGCAGAGCCTCGAGCTCGCGTTCCTCGTCGCCGAGGAGCTCGAGAAGCTGTAGCGGGGCCGACCCTCCGGGCACGCGGTGCGCGAGCCGCAGGATCCCGCAGTGCGGCGCCTGCGCCGGTTCGCGGCTGCAGGCGACGGATGCCGCGGCCGCACGGCCGCCTAGAGCGACGCCCCGATTCGGACGGAGATCTCGGTGCCCTTGCGCTTCATGTCGCCCGCCTTGGGGTTCTGCGACTCCACCCGCGTGAACGAGTCGGGGAAGGTGCTCCAGCGGTCGTCGTACTCGAGCGTGAACCCGGCATCCGCCACGGCCTTCTTCGCGGCGCCGAGCGTCATCCCGCGCAGATCCGGGACGGCGAACAGGGGCGGACCCGTCGAGACGACGAGCGTCACGGTGTCGCCGGGACGCAGCCATGCACCGTCGTCGCGGCCGGTGACCCGGATGACCCGGCCCTCGTCGATGGTCTCGCTCGCCTCGGTGGGGCTCGGGTCGGCCACCGTCAGCTGGAGACCCTCGAGCGTGCTGCGCGCCTTCCCCTCGCTCTCGCCCACGACATCGGGAAGCGGACCGAGCGAGACGGAGAGCGTGGCGGTGTCGCCCTCGTGGACCGTGCAGCCGTCGGTGCATGCGACGTCGTCGCCCCCGGCGCGCGGGTGGATGACGAGCCCCACGACCTCGCCGTCCGGCGCGTCCGTGAAGAACTGCTCGCTGTCGCCCGCCTCGATCGTGTGCGACTGCAGGATCGCCCGGGCGTCTGACTCGCTCCGCCCGCTGAGCGCCTCGACGGCGACCTCTGCGGGTCCGAGGGAGATGAAGACCGTGACGGTCGTGTCCTTGTCGACGCGCTCGCCGGGCCGCGGGTCGCTGTCGATCGCGAGCCCGACGTCGACCTCGAGGCTGTTCCGGCCCTCCTGCTGCGCGAGCAGCGAGTGCTCGGCCAGGAGCGCCTGAGCCTCGTCGAACGTCCTGTTCGCGACATCCGGGACCGCGACCAAGGAGCCGGGGCCGGAGCCGAACCACCACCCGGCTCCCGCCGCGAGCGCCGCGAGGACGATCACGAGCGCGAGCAGCCACCCGCCCTTCGCGGCGCGGCGCTTTCCCTTGCGCCGCAGCCGCGTCGCGTTGTCTGTGTCGTCGGCGGCGGCCATGGGCGCCGTCATCGTCGCGGGCAGCACCTTGGTGAGCTCGGCCGAGTCCGACACGTCGGAGGGAGCGATGCCGATCGGAGCGGGGCGCGCGACGTGCGGGGTGATGCCCAGTTCGCGCTCGATCTCGCGCAGCCGCTCGAGCATCTCGCGCGCATCGGTCGGACGGTCGTCCGGCGCCTTCTCGGTCGACCACAGCACGAGCTCGTCGAGCGCCTCGGGGACGGCGGGGTTCTTGATGCTGGGCCGCGGCACGGAGTCGGTCGCATGCTGGAACGCGATCTGCATCGGCTGCTCGCCCTTGTAGGGCTGCTCTCCGACGAGCATCTCGTACAGCATGATGCCCAGCGCGTAGATGTCGCTGCGGGCGTCGGCCGTGCCGCGGGTGACGAGCTCGGGAGCGAGGTAGGCGATCGTGCCGAGCAGCTGCGCGCCCGACGCCGTGTTCGCCGTCGTGGCGCGCGCGAGGCCGAAGTCGCCGATCTTGATGCGGCCGTCCTCCGCGAGCAGGACGTTCTCCGGCTTGACGTCGCGATGCACGATGCCGGCACGATGCGCGGCCGCGAGACCCGAGAGCACGGCATCCATGATCGAGACCGTCTGCGCGACCGTCAGCCTGCGCTGCTCGCGCATGAGCTCGCGCAGCGTGATGCCCGGCAGGTACTCCATGACGAGGTAGGCCATGTCGCCGTCCTGGCCCTGGTCGAACACATTGACGACGTGCGGGTCGGCGAGCCGGGCGGCGGCGCGCGCCTCCTGGATGAAGCGGCTCTGGAAGACGGAGTCGTCGCTCAGATGGCCGTGCATGACCTTGAGCGCGATGCGTCGCTCGAGCCGCAGATCCGTCGCCACGTACACGGTCGCCATGCCGCCGCGCGCGATGCGCGCACGGACCCGGTACCGGCCGTCGACGAGACGGCCGATCAGCGGGTCGGCCTGCTGACTCGTGCTCACGCTGAGAGTCTAGGTACGGATGGCTGAGAGCCAGGGGAGCGGCTCACCCGCAGACCCGGGGGGATGCCTCAGCCCAGCGCTGCGAGCCAGGTGTACGAGGCCTGCTCCCACTTCGCGTAGTAGTCGGGGTAGGCCGAGATCTGAACGGCCTGCGCGGCCTGCGTGAAGGTCATCGCCTCCCATCCCGCGATGTCGAGCAGGCCTCTCGTGCGAGAGCCGTTGGGGTCGGACGGGCCGCCGTAGAACGCCTTCGTCGCGCGGACGGGGTCGCGCACCTCGTCGGCGGTGCCCCAGCCCGTGCTGGGCCGCTGCTGGAACAGACCGAGCGAGTCGCGGTCGCCGTGGTCGAGGTTGCGCAGCGATGACTCCTGCATCGCGGAGCCGAGCGCGATCGCGATCCCGCGCTCGGGGACGCCGAGCTCGCGGCCGATGCGGATGATGAGCTGGGCGTTGGCCGTCTGCTCGGCGTCGAGCGTCGCCGACAGCTGCACGACGGGCGCGGGCGGCGCAGGCGCAGCCGGTGCCGTCGCGGCGGGTGCGGCCGCTCCCGGGATCGAGATCCTCTGCCCCGGGTAGATCACCGACGACCAGCCGAGCCCGTTCGCGCCCAGGACGGCCTGCGTCGTGACGCCGTGGCTCTTGGCGATGCCGCTGATCGTGTCGCCGCCCTTGACGGTGTAGGCGCCGCTCGCCGAGGGAGGAGCGGGGGCGGGAGGAGCCGGAGCCGTGGGTGCCGCAGGCGCGGGCGCGGAGGCTCCGGGGATGACGATCCGCTGTCCCGGATAGATGATCGACGCGGATGTCAGGCCGTTGGCGTCGAGCACGGCCGCCGTGCTGAGCCCGCTGCGCTTCGCGATCGCGTAGATCGTGTCGCCCTTCTGCACGACGTAGCCTCCGGCCGCCGCGGGCGGCGGCGTCGAGGGTGCGACGGGAGCAGGGGCGGGAGCCGTCGGAGCGGAGGATCCGGGAATCGTGAGGCGCTGACCGGGGTAGATGATGGACGACCACACGAGCCCGTTGGCACTGAGCACCGCCTGCGTGCTGACGCCGTGCCTGCTCGCGATCCCGCTGATCGTGTCGCCCTTCTGCACCGTGTAGTCGCCCCCGCTGGGCTCAGGCGCCGGAGCGGGCGCGGCCGGGGCGCCCGTGAGGCGCAGCACCTGCCCTGGTCGGATGATCGAGCTGGCCGCAAGGCCGTTGAGCGCGAGGACGTCGGATGTGCGCAGCCCGAACCGCGTCGCGATCGCCCACACCGAGTCGCCCTTGCCGACGACATAGGTCGCGGGCGGCGTGTTCGCGGCGACCCGGACGTTGAGGACGGCGGCCGGCCCCGTGAACGCGGGGGCCTGCCTCGCGCCCGCCGCAGTGCGACTCGGCTCGGCGGCCTGCGCGGGCGTGGCCACGAGCATCAGAGCGATGGAGCCGGCCAGTGCGGCGGGTGCAGCAGCTGTGGTTGGTCGCACGGGTTCCCCCCTCGGTGGACTCACAAAACCGTGTCACGGATGTATATGCGTGTCAACAGGTGATATAGGAGGGGCTGATGTGGCTCATGTGATCGATGTGGCATCGGCATCGCTCTCGGCGGATGAGATAGTGGAACGGTGACTTCCGATGCCACACCCCGTACCGAGACCGACTGGCTGACCCTTCCCGACCTCATCGAGGTCCTGGGAGAACCGCTCGGACGTGTCCACCGGCTGCTCGACGAGCGCTACCTCATCGGCTCGCGCCGCGACGGAGTGCTCAAGGTGCCCGCGGTGTTCATCGTCGACGGGCATCCGCTGTCGTCGCTGCGCGGCACCGTCATCGTCCTTCAGGACGCCGGCTTCTCCGACGACGAGGCGATCGACTGGCTGCTCGAGCAGGAGGACTCGATCGGCATCCCGCCCATCGAGGCACTGCGGGCCGGCCGCAAGAGCGAAGTGCGCCGCGTCGCGCAGACCGTCGCCTGACGCAGGCCGTCGCCCGTTACGTCGATCGGACGGTCGCCGCCCGCGCGAGATCGCGCAGGTCGCCGACCGCCGCGTTCCCTAGCCGCGCGCCCGACAGCGCGCGCTCGGCCTCGCGCGCGTAGTCCGAGATGAGCTGCTCGACGCGATCGAGCGCGCCGGTCTCGACGATCGTGCGCTGCAGCGACGCGATCTGATCTGCGTCCAGCGCCGGGTCGCCGACGAGCTCGTCCAGGATGCGGCGCGCCGGCGGGGCGAGGCGCTCGCGCGTGAAGGCGACCAGGACCGTGCGCTTGCCTTCGCGGAGATCGTCGCCCGACGGCTTGCCCGTCGCAGCCTCGTCGCCGAAGACGCCCAGCACATCGTCGCGCAGCTGGAACGCCATGCCGACGGGGTGCCCGAAGGCGACGAGCGAGGCGAGCTGCGCCGCATCCGCCCCCGCCAGCGCACCGCCGATGACGAGCGGCTGCTGGATGCTGTACCTCGCCGACTTGAGCGACGCGACGCGCAGCGCGCGCTCGGCGTGCCGGTCGTCGGGCGCCGTGCGGAACGCCGACTCCTCTGCGACGTCGAGGAACTGCCCGACGGTCACCTCTCGGCGCATCGACGCGTACTCGCGCCGGGCGGCGGACGCCGCGGAGGCGTCGGCATCCGCAAGCCCCTCCTCGAGCAGATCGTCGCTCCACGCGACGAGGAGGTCGCCGAGAAGGATCGAGGCGGAGCGCCCGAACGCCTCGGCGTCGCCGACCCACGCGGCATCCCGATGCGCGCGCTCGAGCGCTCGGTGCGCGGCGGGACGTCCTCGTCGCGTGTCCGAGTTGTCGATCAGGTCGTCGTGGACGAGGGCCGCGGCCTGGAAGATCTCGAGCGCCGCCGCGGCCGCGACGACCTCCCGCGGAGGCGCCTCAGCGGGACCCGCGACCTCCGCGACGGCGCGCCATCCGGCTATGCAGAATCGCCCGCGCAGACGCTTGCCGCCCTCGAGCGCCCGCGCTCCGGCAGCGACGAACAGCGCGGCTTCGGGGCCCCATGCCGTCGCCGACGCCGTCTGCGATGCCACGAAGTTGCCGAGTCGCTGGGAAACCGCCTCGACAGGGTCCACAGAGGGTGACACGGGCCTAGCCTAGTGATCAACGGGACGCGTACAATCGACGCGACCGGAGCCCGCGGAAGGAGGATGCATGCCACTGTCGGAACAGGAGCAGCGTCTGCTTGACGAGATGGAACGTCATCTCATGCACAACGACGCCGACGTGGTGAGTGCGCAGCGCGACGGGCGCTCGCTCAGCTACCGCAACATCGTCTACGGCACCGTGCTCGTGCTCGTCGGGCTCGGCGGCCTCATCGCGGGCGTCTCGATCCCCCTCGTCGTCATCGGCGTCATCGGCTTCCTCGTGATGCTGGGCGGAGTCGTCCTCGCGGTCACGCCGACGCGCGGCCTCGCACGGACCGCGACGAGGCGCGAGCAGCCCTCGACGCCGGCCTCGTCCTCGTCATTCATGGACCGCATGAACGACCGCTGGGACAAGCGGCGCGGAGAAGGCTGACACCGCCTCCCACACGATCTGGCACCGACCCTCGGGTCGGTGCTTTTTTTGTGCCCGGATGCCGCTACGCGACCGTCCGCGCTCGGCCGGGGTGGAGCGGTGCGCACAGTCGGTGGTGCGTCCTTATAGCGAAGTGGGGGAGAGTGGAGTAAAGTGGCGAACAACCCGCGGGGGGCCGGACGAAGGGGGGTGATGGCCGATGCTTCTGGGCACGCACACTCCCAAGCTCGACGACAAAGGCCGCGTCATCCTCCCCGCGAAGTTCCGCGACGACCTCGGTGCGGGAGTCGTCGTGACCCGCGGTCAGGACCGCTGCCTCTACGTGTTCAGCACGGAGGAGTTCGAGCGCATCCACGAGCGGATCCGTGAGACGCCGCTCTCGAACAAGCAGGCGCGCGACTTCCTGCGCATGTTCCTCTCCGGCGCCAGCGCCGAGAAGCCCGACAGCCAGAACCGCATCACGATCCCCCCGGCGCTGCGCGCCTACGCCGGCCTCGATCGCGAGCTGGTCGTCACGGGCGTGGGCGCGCACGCCGAGATCTGGAACGCCGACGCGTGGAACGCCTACGCGGAGGGCAACGAAGAGAGCTATGCCGAACTGGAGCAGGAGGTGATTCCGGGCCTGTTCTGAGCCCCCGATCGTGATCCCCAGCCGCTCACGCCCTGACGCACTTCCCCGGCGCCAGGTCAGGGCGGATGGGAATCAGGGTCTGGGGATCAGGAGAACGGCAGAGCCCACGCCATCATGAGCCTCCGAGACATTCACACTCCCGTCCTCCTCGAGCGCTGCGCCGAGCTGCTGGCGCCCGCCCTCGAGCCCGCCGGCGCCGTGTTCGTCGACGCGACGCTCGGGATGGGCGGCCACTCCGAGGCCCTGCTGGAGAGGTTCCCCCGCGCTCGGCTGATCGGCCTCGATCGCGACACCGACGCGCTGCGCATCGCCGGAGAGCGGCTCGCGCGCTTCGGAGACCGTGTGACGCTCGTGCACACGGTGTACGACGGCATCGCCGACGCCGTCACGAGCGCGGGAGTCGATCGGGTCGACGGCATCCTCTTCGACCTCGGCGTCTCGTCGCTGCAGCTCGACGTCGCCGACCGCGGCTTCGCCTACTCGCAGGACGCCCCGCTCGACATGCGCATGGACCAGTCGTCGGGCACGACGGCCGCCGACGTCATCGCGACCTACAGCGAAGGCGAGCTGCGCCGCATCTTCGAGCGCTACGGCGAGGAGAAGCTGTCGGGGCGGTACGCCAGAGCGATCATCGATGCGCGCACACGCGAGCCCATCGAGCGTTCCGGACGCCTCGTGGAGATCCTCGTCGCGGCCACGCCGTACGCCGCCCAGCGTGCGGGACATCCCGCCAAGCGCGTGTTCCAGGCGCTGCGCATCGAGGTGAACCGCGAGCTCGTCGTCCTCGAGCGCGCGATTCCCGCGGCTCTCTCGCTGCTGGCGGTCGGCGGCCGCATCGTCGTGCTCTCGTACCAGTCGCTCGAGGATCGCCTGGTCAAGCGCGCCCTCGCGCAGGCCACAGCCTCCACGGCTCCCGCGGGGCTTCCCGTCGAGCTGCCCGAGCACGCCCCCCGCTTCCGGCTCCTCGTCAAGGGCGCCGAGCTCGCATCGCCCGAGGAGATCGCCCGCAACCCGCGGGCCACCCCCGTGCGGCTGCGCGCGGCCGAGCGAGTCAGGGAGTCCGCATGAGCCTTGCAGCGCCGCTCGCGCCCGCCCCGGACCGGCGGACGTCCCCACGCCCGCTCCGCGTCGTGGAGGCGCCCGGCCGACGTCGTCGACCGCGTGTCGTCTACGCCATCGTCGCGATCCTGGGCGCGCTGTCCATCGGCGCGGCGCAGATGGCGCTGTCGATCCTCACGACGCAGTCGTCGTACGAGCTGTCGAAGCTCTCCGGCCAGCAGCGCACGCTCGACTGGCAGAAGCAGATCCTCGATGACGACCTCGCGGGCCTGAGCTCGCCCCAATACCTCGCGGCGAACGCCTCGGCGCTCGGGATGGTCATCATCGAGTCGCCCTCCTACCTGAGGCTCAGCGACGGCGCGCTCCTCGGCACCGGCTCTCCCGCGATCGGCGCATCGTCCGTCGACGCGCTGGGCCGGGCATCCGTCCCGAACGCGCTCATCACCGACACCCCGCTCGTGACCGCGCCCGAGGCGACGATCCAGGGGATGCCCGAGCCGGAGCCTCCCGTCGAGCAGGCCGCCGACGGCGCCGCGCCGGTTTCGAACACTCCGCCGCCCCTCACCGAGGGCCTGCCCACTCCGAGCACACACTGAAGCCATGACGACGAGAAGCACCCGCAGCCCGCGCCGCCGCACCGTGGTCGCCCTCGCCGTGGTCCTCGCGGTCCTCGGGGGGTTCATCGTGCGGCTCGTCGACATCCAGGTGGTCAACGCGCAGGAGCACATCGCCGACTCGATGATGGCGTTCGACGGCGAGCGACCGCTGTACGGGACGCGAGGCGCCATCGTCGACGAGACGGGGCAGTCGCTCGCGGGCAGCATCCTGCTGTACGACGGCGTGCTCGACCCCAAGAACATCACGCTGTACGAGCAGCCGACCAAGACCCGCAAGGCGGGGTTCGTCCGCACAGCGGAGGACGGCACCGCCTCCAACGTGGTGTGGGCGCAGGCGTCCGCCGAGATCGGAGCCGTGACGGGCCAGACGGCGGAGGAGATCCAGGCGATCGTCGCCGCGGCGATCGCGGACAACCCCGACACGCAGTTCGTGTACCTCAAGCGCGGCCTCACGACGGAGCAGTACCGCGCGCTGGCGGATCTCGGCATCCCGTATCTGAGCTTCGACGCGCACCCCGCGCGCACGTATCCCGACGGAGCCGTCGCCGGCAACCTCGTCGGCTACATGGGCACCGAGGGCACTGCGCTCGGCGGCCTCGAGCAGAGCCAGGACAGCTGCCTGACGGCGAGCAACGGGAAGATCACGTACCAGAAGGGCAAAGACGGGGTCGTCATCCCCGGCACCGAGCGCAGGGTGGATGCCGTCGACGGCGGCACGCTGCAGCTCACGATCAACCGAGACCTGCAGTGGTACCTGCAGCAGCTCATCGCCGAGCAGGTGCAGGATCTGGGAGCGCTGTCGGGCAACATCACGGTCGTCGAGGTCAAGACGGGCAAGATCCGCGCGGCCGCCGAATACCCGACGGTCGATCCCAACGACGTGCCGGCCTCGGATGTGAACGACCGCGGAAGCCGCATCTTCACGAACTGGTTCGAGCCGGGGTCGACCTTCAAGGCCCTCACGGCCGCGACGCTCATCGACGCGGGCGGCCAGACGCCGACGTCGACCGTGACGGCGCCGTGGCGCGAGACGTTCCCGAACGGAGCACGGGTCGGGGACTCGTTCCAGCATCCCAGCAACCGCTACACGCTCACAGGCGTGCTGATCGACTCGTCGAACGTCGGCATCTCCAAGTTCGCCGAGCGCGTCGACACCCAGACCCGCTACGACTACCTCAAGAAGTTCGGCATCGGAGACGGGAGCCCGATCGACTTCTACGGCCAGCTCAAGGGCGACCTGCCCACTCCCGACCGCTGGGACAACCAGAGCTTCTACAACATCGCGTTCGGCCAGGGCGTCACCACGACCGTGCCCGAGCTCGCGGGCGCGTACCAGGCGATCGCGAACGACGGACTTCGCATCCCGCTGTCGCTCGTCGAGTCGTGCACGAAGCCCGACGGGACCGTCGTCACGCCCGAGCAGCCCGCCCCGACGCAGGTCGTGCGGCCGGAGACGGCCGTGGCCGTGCAGCAGATGCTCGAGAACGTCGCTCTGCAGAGCTCGCTCGCCAAGAGCGTCGCGGTGCCCGGCTACAACATCGCCGACAAGACGGGCACGGGCGAGAAGACGGACGGGAACGGCCGGTACAAGGCCGGCATCTACTTCACGACGATGATCGGATTCGCCCCCGCCGAGGACCCGCAGTACGTGGTCGTGGTCACGCTCGACGAGCCGACTCGGATAAAGTCGTCGGGGGCCAACGCCTCCGCGTGGCAGAAGGCCATGACACAGGTTCTGAAGACCTTCCGCGTCATGCCGTCCACCGTGGGGCCGACGCTGCTCCCCAAGTTCGGGTGAGCGCGTCCGATTCGGCCGGACAACGATGATCTCACTGACACTCGCACAGCTAGCCCAGGCCGTCCGCGGACAGCTCCGTCTCGCCGGCTCCGACGCACCCGACACGGTCGTCTCCGGTCTCGTCGACACCGACTCGCGGCTCATCGGGCCCGGCGACGTCTTCGTCGCCAAGCCGGGGGAGACGACGGACGGGCACCTGTTCGTGCCCGCCGCCGCGGAGGCGGGAGCCGCGCTCGCGATCGTCGAGCGACACGTCGACGTCGACATCTCCCAGGTCGTGGTCGCGGATGCCGTCGCCTCGCTCGCCGACCTCGCCCGATTCGTCGTGGCCCGCGTCCGGGAGGACGGCGATCTGCGCGTCGTCGGAATCACCGGCTCGAACGGCAAGACGACGACCAAGAACCTCCTCGCTCGGATCCTGCAGGACGAAGGCGAGACCGTGTCGCCTCGCGCGTCGTTCAACAACGAGGTCGGCGCCCCCCTCACGATGCTGCGCGTCGCCGAGTCGACGCGGTTCCTCGTGAGCGAGTTCGGCGCGTCGGCGCCCGGCGAGATCGCGCGCCTCGCGGGACTCGTCGAGCCCGACATCGGGATCGTGCTCATGGTCGGGCTGGCGCACGCAGGCGGCTTCGGAGGGATCGAGGCGACGCTCGCTGCGAAGTCGGAGCTCGTCCGCGCGCTGCGCCCCGGCGGGCTCGCGATCCTCAACGCCGACGACGCGCGCGTCGCGTCGATGGCCGCTCCGGCCGCGGAGCGCGGCGTCGCGGTGCGATGGTTCGGCCGCGGCGCGTCGGCGGACGTCCGCGCCGACGACGTCGAGGTGACGGCATCCGGAACCGCGTTCGTCGTGAGCTGCGACGGCGAGAGCCTTCCGCTGCGGCTGCGAGTCCTCGGCGAGCACCACGTCATGAACGCGCTCGCGGCGATCGCGGCGGCGACGGCGCTCGGCGTCTCCCTGGCGGAGTGCGTCGCCCGCCTCGAGACCGTCGAGCTCGCGGAGCGGTGGCGCATGCAGCCGCTCGGATCCGACCGCGTGCGCATCATCAACGACGCCTACAACGCCAGCCCCGACTCGATGGCCGCGGCCCTGCGGACGCTCGCGCAGATCGTCGAGCCAGGACAGCGCACCGTCGCGGTCCTCGGTGCGATGAGCGAGCTGGGGGAGCACTCCGCCGAGGAGCACGACCGCGTGGGGCTGCTCGCCGTGCGGCTCGGCATCCAGCGCATCGTCGTCATCGGCCCCGACGCGCGCCGCATGTACCTCGAAGCCGTCTCGCAGGGCTCCTGGGACGGCGAGGCGATCTTCTTCCCGACGGCCGACGAGGCGTTCGACTACCTCGTGGGCGAGCTGCGCGACGGCGACCGCGTGCTCGTGAAGTCGTCCAACTCGGCCGGGCTCCGGTTCCTCGGCGATCGTCTGGGAGAATCGTTCTCGTGAGATCACTCCTGACCGCGGCGGCGATCTCGCTGGCATTCACCCTCCTGCTCACGCCGGTGTTCCTCCGGCTGTTCCGGCGATGGGGATGGGGCCAGATCATCCGCACGCCGGAGGACGGGAACATCCCCCCGCACGAGGCGAAGCGCGGCACGCCCACGATGGGCGGCGTCATCTTCGTGCTGGGCACGATCGTCGGCTACTTCATCGGCACGTATGCGGGCGGGTCGCCGCCCACGATCTCCGGTCTGCTCGTGATCTGGATGATGGTGGGCTTCGCGGTGGTCGGCTTCGTCGACGACTACATGAAGGTGCGCCGCCAGCGCAGCCTGGGGCTGACGGGATGGCGCAAGATCCTCGGGCAGGTCATCGTCATCGTGCCGTGGGCGATCGTGTCGCTGCAGTTCCCGAACACGTGGAACCAGACTCCCGCATCGGCGCACGTCTCGATCTTCCGCGACCTCGGCGTCCTCGACTTCATGGCCCTCGGCGTCGCCGTCGGCACGATCCTGTTCATCCTCTGGATCACCTTCATCGGGGTCGCGTGGTCGAACAGCACGAACGTGACCGACGGACTCGACGGACTCGCCGCCGGGGCCGGCATCTTCACGATCGGCGCGATGAGCCTCGTCACGTTCTGGCAGTTCCAGCAGCGCTGCTACTCCGAGGCGCTCGTGGAGGCCTACCAGTCCGCGTGCTATGAGACGCGCGATCCGCTCGACCTCACGATCGTGGCGGCGGCCTTCGCGGCCGGTCTCGTCGGGTTCCTCTGGTGGAACGCGCCGAAGGCGCAGGTCTTCATGGGCGACGTGGGATCCATGGCCATCGGCGGCGTCATCGCCGCGATGTCGATCCTCTCGCGCACCGAGATCCTCGCGGTCATCGTCTGCGGCGTCTTCATCATCGGCTCGGGATCGGTCATCCTCCAGCGCTACTACTTCAAGCTCACGAAGGGGAAGCGGCTCTTCCTCATGAGCCCCTTCCACCACCATCTCGAGATGCGCGGCTGGGCCGAGACGACGATCGTCGTCCGCATGTGGATCGTCGCGGCGATCCTCGCGGCATCCGGCGTCGGATTCATGTACGTCGAATGGCTCACCCAGACATGACCCGGCTCGACGACCTCACGAGCTGGCACGCGGACTGGAAGGGACTGCGCGTCGGCGTCCTCGGGCTGTCGGTCACCGGCTTCTCGGTCGCCGACACCCTCGCCGAGCTCGGCGCGGACGTGTTCGTGTTCACGGAGAAGGCCGACGAGGAGTACGCGCGCCTCATCCCCGTCATCGGGGCGCGACTGTGGACGGGCTCGCTCGACGCGGTTCCGCAGGAGCTCGTCGACTTCGAGCCCGACGTCGTCGTCGCATCGCCGGGCTTCGCGCCGCGGCATCCCGTCGTCGCGTGGACGCTCGAGACGGGCCTCGCGCTGTGGGGGGATGTCGAGCTCGCGTGGCGCGTCCGCGACAAGGTCGTCCGGCTCGACGGCCGGCCCGCCGACTGGATCCTCGTGACGGGCACGAACGGCAAGACGACGACGACCCGCCTCGCCGCGACGATGCTCGTCGAAGGGGGACTGCGCGCGGCGGCGGTCGGCAACATCGGGACGCCGGTGCTGGACGCCGTGCGCGACCCCGCAGGATTCGACGCCCTCGTCGTCGAGCTGTCGAGCCATCAGCTGTGGTACCTCGGCCTCCAGACCGGCCCCGACCCCGTGTCGCCGCACGCCGCGGTCTGCCTCAACCTGGCCGACGACCACCTCGAGTGGCACGGCTCGGCGGATGCCTACCGCGACGCCAAGGCGCACGTCTACGACAACACGCGCGTCGCGTGCGTCTACAACAAGGCGGATGCCGCGACGATGCGCATGGTCGAGGATGCCGAGGTCGTCGAGGGCGCCCGTGCGGTCGGCTTCGACCTCGGCGCCCCCGGGCCGAGCGACCTCGGCGTCATCGAGGGCATCCTCGTCGACCGCGCGTTCCTCGAGGAGCGTCGCACGTCGGCTCTCGAGCTCACGACCGTCGAGGAGCTGCGCGAGCTCGGTCTGGCCGCCCCCCACGTCGTCGCGAACATCCTCGCGGCCGCCGCGCTGGCGCGCTCGCTCGAGGTGCCGCCCGCCGCGATCCGCGACGCGCTGCGCGGCTTCCGCCTCGATCCGCACCGCATCGAAGTCGTCGCGGTCGAGGGCGGCATCACGTGGGTGGACGACTCGAAGGCGACGAATCCGCACGCCGCGGCATCCTCTCTCGCCGCCTACCCGGGTGCCGTCTGGGTCGTCGGGGGACTGCTGAAGGGCGTCGACATCTCGGATCTCGTCGCAGGACGCGGCGCGACGACCAAGGCCGCGATCGTCATCGGCGCGGAGCGCGAGGAGCTCGTCGCGGCGTTCGCGCGACACGCGCCCGCGGTCCCCGTCTTCGAGGTCGATGCCGATGAGACTGAAGAGGTCATGGCGCGGGTCGTCGAGCTGGCGGCCGGGATCGCGCGTGACGGGGACGTCGTGCTGCTCGCCCCCGCCGCGGCGTCCTTCGACCAGTTCTCGTCCTACGCCGACCGCGGCAGGCGATTCGCGGCCGCAGTGAGGGATCGGATCGGAAGGGGGACCGATGGCGACGCGCACGCCGACGCGACCCCGGGCGATCGGACCTGACCAGCCCCGCAGGCGCGGCCTCGCGGCCCGCGTGTCGCTCGGGAAGGCGTTCGCGCCGGTTCCGAGCGAGTTCCTCCTGATCACCTCGACGGCGCTCCTGCTGACGTTCTTCGGGCTCGTCATGATCCTGTCGGCGACGTCGGCCGTCGCGACGGCCAAGGGCGACCCGCCGTACGACGACGTGCTCAAGCAGGCGGTGTTCGCCGCCATCGGCATCCCGCTCATGTTCATCGCGAGCCGGCTCCCCGTGGCCTTCTGGAAGAAGGCCGCGTGGCCGGCGCTCATCGGGGCGATCGGGTTCCAGATGCTCGTGTTCGTGCCGGGCCTCGGCGTCTCGGCGAACGGCAACCGGAACTGGATCGCGATCGGCGGGTTCCAGGCGCAGCCGTCGGAGTTCCTCAAGCTCGCCCTCGCGCTCTGGCTGGGCTACGTGCTGTTCCGCAAGCAGAACCTGCTCACGAAGTGGCAGCACGTCCTGATCCCCGTCGTCCCCGTCGCCGGCATCGTGATGGCGACCGTCATCGGCGGTCACGACCTCGGCACCGTCATCATCCTCGTCCTCATCGTGCTGGGGGCACTCTTCTTCTCGGGCGCGCGTCTGCGGCTGTTCGTGCTGCCGGCGATCCTCGGACTCGGCGCCCTCGCGGCCTACGCCGTCACGAGCGCAGACCGCATGCGGCGCATCATGAGCTTCCTCAACGCCGACTGCCTCGCGGACTACTACGGCGACTGCTATCAGCCGCTGCACGGCATCTGGGGACTCGCGAGCGGTGGCGTCTTCGGGCTGGGCCTGGGCAACTCGAAGGAGAAGTACGACTGGCTGCCGGCCGCGTCGAACGACTACATCTTCGCGATCGTCGGCGAGGAGCTGGGGCTCATCGGCTGCATCGTCGTCCTGGCGCTGTTCTCCCTCTTCGCCGTCGGCGCGTTCCACATCATCCGCAAGACGCACGACCCCTTCGTCCGGATCGTGTCGGGCGGCATCACGGTGTGGATCGTCGGTCAGGCGCTCATCAACATCGGCGTCGTGCTGCGGCTTTTCCCCGTGCTGGGCGTGCCGCTGCCCTTCATGTCGCAGGGCGGCACGTCGCTGCTCTCGGTGCTCATCGCATCCGGCGTCCTGCTCTCGTTCGCGCGGACGCTGCCTGCGAAGCGGCAGGTGCCCGCTGCGGCCCCGCGTCGCGCTGCGACCCGGCCCGTCGCGACCGTGCGCTGACGGTAGGGTCGCTGGGTGACCACGTACCTCCTCGCAGGCGGCGGGACCGCCGGGCACGTCAATCCGCTCCTGGCCGTCGCCGACGCGCTGCGCGAGCGAGAGCCCGAGTCCTCCGTTCTCGTGGTGGGCACCCGGGAGGGTCTCGAGGCCCGGCTCGTGCCCGAACGCGGCTACGAGCTGCTCATCGTCGACAAGGTGCCGTTCCCTCGGCGGCCCGACAGGGCGGCCGCGGCGTTTCCCGCACGGTTCGCGCGCGCCGTCAAGCAGGTGCGCGCGCACCTGCAGGACCGCGCGGTCGACGTCGTGGTGGGCTTCGGCGGCTACGCGTCGGCCCCCGCGTACGTCGCGGCGCGTCGAGCCGGCGTGCCGATCGTCGTGCACGAGGCCAACGCGAAGCCGGGCCTGGCGAACGTGCTGGGCGCCCGATCGGCCGCCGGCGTCGGGGTCGCGTTCGAAGGCACCCCGCTGCGGGGCTCGCGAGTGGTCGGGATGCCGCTGCGCCGCGAGATCGTCTCCCTCGACCGCGATGCGCTCCGCGCTGAGGCGGCCGAGCACTTCGGCCTCGACGCCGCGAAGCCGACGCTTCTCGTCTTCGGCGGCTCGCTCGGGGCGCTTCGGCTCAACGAGGCCTTCGGCGGCGCGTGGCGGGACGTGCTCGACGCAGGGTGGCAGCTCCTCCACGTGACGGGGGAGAAGTCGGACCTCGCCGATCCCGGCGCTGCGGGCTACGCCGTCCGCCGCTACGTCGATCGCATGGACCTCGCGTTCGCCCTCGCCGACTTCATCGTGTCGCGCTCGGGATCGGCGACCGTGAGCGAGATCAGCGCGCTCGGCATCCCCGCCGTGTACGTCCCGTATGCCGTCGGCAACGGCGAGCAGGCCCTGAACGCGGCGTCCGCCGTGCGCGCGGGCGCAGCCGTCCTGATTCCGGATGTCGAGTTCTCGGCCGACCGGGTGCGGTCCGAGGTGGTGCCGCTCCTCGCGGACGCGGCCCGTCGCGACGCGATGCGCGCCGCCGCCGCGACCGTCGGCACGCGCACGGGCACGGAGAACGTCGTCGCGATGATCGACGGGGCGCTCGGCCGCTGAGCCGGACCCCGTCAGGTCGTGCGGGGGTCGGCGCGCAGCGCGGCGGCGACGAGCTCGAGCGCGTGGTCGGCGTCGACGTGCAGCATCCGGATCTGCTCCGCGAAGGCGGCCGCCGCCCGCTTCGCCTCTCGCACCGCGGGATCGCCCTGCGGCGAGACGAACGTGCCGTTGCGGCCGCGGGTCTCGATGAACCCGGACGCCTCGAGCTCGCGATACGCGCGGGCGATCGTGCCGGGCGCGAGACCGAGGTCGCCGGCGAGGCGTCGCACGGTGGGAAGGCGTGCGCCCGCGACGAGCTCGCCCGAAGATACGGCGTCGACGAGCTGTGCGCGCAGCTGCTCGAACGGCGGAACGGGCGACGACGCATCGACGGCGATCACGTGACGCTCCCCGCCGCGACGAGCCGACGCCTCCGCTCTGGGCATGGCGGGAGGGGGCGTCGCGTGCTGCGGATCGTGCGGGCGAAGACGGCGTCGAGTTCCATGGACCTCTTGTACGTGCGTCGCGCAGATGTGTCAACGCACAGCCTCCGCGGCGGGTCGCCAGGCGCGCCCTGGGCCGCGGCATCCCTCGGCCAACTTAGGATTGGTGGGTCATGATCAGACCCGACTTGAGCCTGCCCATCCCCGAGGACATCGAGGCCGCCCACTTCATCGGCATCGGAGGCTCCGGGATGTCGGGCCTCGCGCGCATGTTCCTGGACCGCGGCATCCGCGTGTCCGGCTCCGACCGTGCAGACGGCCCCGCACTGCGTGAGCTCGCAGAGCGCGGCGCCACGATCTTCGTCGGCCACGATGCGGCGAACCTTCCCGACGACGTCGACACCGTCGTGCACACGGGCGCGATCTGGCCGGAGAACCCCGAGTTCCTGCTCGCGAAGGAGCGCGGACTGCACGTCATCCACCGCTCGCAGGCGCTGTACTGGCTCATCGGGGGCCGACGGCTCGTCTCGGTCGCAGGCGCGCACGGCAAGACCACCTCGACGGGGATGATCGTCACGGCGCTGCAGGCCCTTGACGCGCGCCCGACGTTCGTGAGCGGCGGCGTGATCGCACAGCTCGGCGTCTCGAGCGGAACAGGCTCGGACGATCTCGTCGTGATCGAGGCGGACGAGTCCGACGGCACGTTCCTGCTCTACGACACGTCGATCGCGCTCATCACGAACGTCGACCCCGACCACCTCGACCACTGGGGCACGAGCGACGCGTTCTACGACGGCTTCGCGACGTTCGCGAACCGTGCGCGCGAGGCCGTCGTGATCTCGTCGGACGACGCGGGGGCGCGGCTGGTGTCCGAGCGGATCACGCACGACAGCGTCGTGACCTTCGGCGAGGCGGAGGACGCCGACGTGCGCGTGACCGACATCCGCACGGAGGGTCCCGTGTCGTTCACGATCACGGCCCGCGGTCAGAGCGTCGTCGCGCGCCTCGCCATCCCCGGCACGCACAATGCGATCAACGCTGCCGGCGTCGTCGCCGTCCTGCTCGCGCTCGGGCACGGGCTCGAGCCGGCGGTCCGGGCCGTGGAGGGCTTCACCGGCACCGTGCGCCGCTTCGAGCTGCACGGCGTCGAACGCGGGGTCAGCGTCTACGACGACTACGCGCACCACCCTACGGAGGTCGCTGCGGCCCTCGCCGCGACGCGCACCGTCGTCGGCGACGGTCGCATCATCGCGCTCCACCAGCCGCACACGTACTCGCGCACGCAGCACCTGTTCCGCGAGTTCGCCGAGGTTCTCGAGGGTCACGCCGACCACACGATCGTCCTCGACGTGTACGGCGCGCGGGAAGACCCCGTCCCCGGTGTCACGGGCGAGCTCGTGAGCGGAGCCTTCGCCGATCCCGCCCACGTGCACTACGTCGTTGACTGGCAGGAGGCCGCCGACTACACCGCCTCCGTCGCGCGCGAGGGCGACTACATCATCACGCTCGGCTGCGGCAACGTGAACCTCATCATTCCGCAGGTGCTCGAGGCGCTCTCGCGCACTCCGGCGCAGGTCGCGGGGGAGTAGGACGGCATGCGCCGGCCGAGTCCGCTCCCGCCGCCGGTCGGCGCCGCGAGCCGCCCGCGCGCCGACGCCGGGACGCCGTCCGAGCCGATCGCACCGTCCGAGCCCGTCGAGGCGTCCGTGGCCGGGGGCGCCGAGGAGGCATCCCTCGCCCCCGTCATTCCGCTCACCCACGACGTCGACCGCGAGGGCCCGGATGCCGCGTCCCCGCGCGAGCCCGAGGGCGATACCCAGGTCGGCCTGCGCGACGTGTGGCGCGCCGCGCGCGCACGGCGCAAGGCGCTGCGCGCCGAGGTCCGCCGCTTCACGGGCCGCCAGCGACGGCGGCGCCTGACCTGGTTCGCGTCGCTCGCCGCACTCGCCGCGCTCGTCGTCGGGACGGTCGCGGCGGCGTACAGCCCCCTCTTCGGCGTTGAGCGGATCCACGTCCTGGGCACGCAGCAGCTCGACGCGGAGGTCGTCGCCGGCGCCCTCGACGGGCAGCTCGGCAAGCCGCTGCCGCTCGTCGACGAGAGCGCCGTCAAGGCGGCGCTCGTGGCGTTCCCGCTCGTGGAGACCTACACGCTGGAGGCACGGCCTCCCCACGAGCTCGTCGTGCGGATCGTGGAGCGCACGCCGATCGGACTCGTCCAGTCCGCGGCGGGGTACACGCTCGTCGATGCGGCGGGCGTCGCGCTGTCGACGACGCCGACGCCTCCTGCGGGTCAGCCGCTCATCACGGTCGATGCGGGCACGTCGTCGCCCGCGTTCGTCGCGCTCGGACAGGTCATGCGGTCGCTTCCCGACGACATCCGCGCACAGGTGACGGAGGCGTCTGCGACGACGCGCGACGACGTGACCCTGACGCTCGGAGGCACGCGCACGAAGGTCGTGTGGGGCAGCGCCGAGGACTCCGCGATGAAGGCGCTGCGACTTCAGACGATCATGACGGCACGACCGCCCGCCGACGTCAGCGTCTACGACGTCTCGTCTCCGAGCGCGATCGTGGTGCGCTGAGCGCCTGCGGCGACGAATCCGGCGCGGGATGTCGCGACACGCCCACGACGCTCCGGACGGGAGAGCGGCATCCGCTTAGTTTCATCTCAGGAATTGCATACCGGGCAATTCTTTATACCTCTAGTAGAGGTTGAAGGTTTACCAGGTTCGGACGAAGACGGAGGCCGGCATGAGCCAGAACCAGAACTACCTCGCCGTCATCAAGGTGGTCGGCGTTGGCGGCGGTGGCGTCAACGCCGTGAACCGCATGATCGAACTCGGTCTGCGCGGCGTCGAGTTCATCGCGATCAACACGGATGCCCAGGCGCTGCTCATGAGCGACGCCGACGTCAAGCTCGACGTCGGACGTGAGCTCACGCGCGGACTCGGCGCCGGCGCAGACCCCGAGGTGGGTCGCCGCGCCGCCGAAGACCACGCGGAGGAGATCGAAGAGGCCATCCGCGGCGCCGATATGGTGTTCGTGACGGCAGGCGAGGGCGGTGGCACGGGCACAGGCGGTGCTCCCGTCGTCGCCAAGATCGCGAAGTCGATCGGCGCGCTGACCATCGGCGTCGTCACGAAGCCGTTCTCGTTCGAGGGGCGCCGCCGCCAGCAGCAGGCCGAGACGGGCGTCGCCAAGCTCAAGGAAGAGGTCGACACGCTCATCGTCGTGCCGAACGATCGCCTGCTCGAGATCAGCGACCGCGGCATCTCGATGATCGAGGCGTTCGCGACGGCCGACCAGGTGCTCCTCGCCGGTGTCCAGGGCATCACCGACCTCATCACGACGCCGGGCCTCATCAACCTCGACTTCGCCGACGTCAAGTCGGTCATGCAGGGTGCGGGCTCGGCGCTCATGGGCATCGGCTCGGCACGCGGCGCCGACCGCGCGATCAAGGCGGCGGAGCTCGCGGTCGAGTCGCCCCTGCTCGAGGCATCGATCGAGGGCGCGCACGGCGTGCTGCTGTCGATCCAGGGCGGGTCGAACCTCGGCATCTTCGAGATCAACGACGCGGCGCAGCTGGTCAAGGAGGCGGCGCACTCCGAGGCGAACATCATCTTCGGCACGGTCATCGACGACACCCTCGGCGACGAAGTGCGGGTGACCGTCATCGCCGCGGGCTTCGACGGAGGCGAGCCCCAGTCGCGTATCGAGCCCATCACGGCGCAGCGCGTCGTGTCGACGCCGCTCGTCCCGAAGACTCCCGCGGAGGATGCCGCGAAGGAGCTCGCGGTCCAGCCCGAGCCGGTCTCTGTGGGGGTCGCCGCCGTGACCGAGTCCAGCTTCGACTCGGCGTTCGGAGACGACGATCTCGACATCCCCGACTTCCTGAAGTAGACCGAGGGAGTGGACGACCTCGCATCGCGGCTCGCCGACGTCGACGCGCGCATCACGGATGCCGCTCGCGCGGCGGGCCGCGATCCTTCTGGGCTCACCCGCATCGTCGTGACGAAGTTCCACGACGCGTCGATCGTCGAGGAGCTCTACAGGCTCGGCGTTCGCGACGTCGGTGAGAACCGCCAGCAGGAGCTGACGCAGAAGGCCGAGGCGATCGGCCCGCTCGACGGGCTGCGCTGGCACTTCATCGGCCAGGCGCAGACCAACAAGGCACGGGCGATCCGCAGCGCGGCATCCGTCGTGCACTCGGTCGACCGCGATCGGCTCGCCGACGCGCTCGACGCGGCGGGCGACGACGGCGCCACCGACCTCGACGTGCTGCTGCAGGTGAACCTGACGGCCGATCCAGGACGCGGTGGAGTCCAGCCCGGCGGACTCGCGGCGCTCGCGGAGCACGTCGCAGGATGCCGCACCCTCCGCGTGCGGGGAGTCATGGGCGTCGCGCCCCTCGACGAAGACCCCGCGGCGGCGTTCGAGCGCCTGCGCGTATGCAGCGAGCGGCTGCGCGGGATCGTCCCCGATGCGACCTGGATCTCGGCGGGCATGACGGCGGATTTCGCCGAAGCGATCGCGGCGGGCGCGACACACCTGCGGATCGGCTCCGCAATCACGGGACCGAGGCCCCCGCGCGGTTAACCTCGGAGCAGACGAGCGATCAGGAGGAAGCGATGTCGAACCCGCTCAAGAAGACCATGGTGTACCTGGGCCTCGCCGACGAAGAGGACGTCTACGAGGAGCCGGCGCCGCAGCCCGCCGCCCGCAAGTCGCAGACGCAGGTCGAGAAGGCGGCAGCGCCTGTGACGCCGTTGCGACCCGCCGTCGTGCGTCAGCCCGCCGCAGGCACTGTGAGCGAGATCCTGACCGTGCACCCGAAGCAGTACCGGGATGCCCAGATCATCGCAGAGAACTTCCGCGAGAACATCCCCGTCATCATCAACCTCTCGCAGATGAGCGACGCCGACGCGCGTCGTCTCATCGACTTCGCGAGCGGTCTGTCGCTCGGCCTGTACGGCCGTATCGAGCGCGTCACGAGCAAGGTCTTCCTCCTGTCGCCCGAGAACGTCGCCGTCTCCGGCGACGGCGGCGTCGCGCAGGCGGACACCGAGTCGGTGCCGTTCTCGCAGTCCTAGCGCCGTGGAGCTCGTCCCCCTCATCGCCTGGCTGCTGTACTGGCTGCTCCTCGTCTACACGCTGCTGCTGCTCGTGCGTCTGATCCTCGACTGGATCCCGTTCTTCAACCGCGAATGGCGACCGAAGGGCGCGGGTCTGGTCGCCGCCGAGATCGTCTATACCGTGACGGACCCGCCGCTGAAGTTCTTCCGTCGCTTCATCCCGCCGCTGCGCGTGGGCGCGGTGGCGATCGACTTCGGCTTCGCGATCGTCATGCTGCTGTGCTTCGTGCTTCTCGGCGTGACGCGTTCTCTCGCGAGCTGAAACCTCCCCGACTATGCTTGCTGGGTACGGTCCGCCCGACGGGCGGGCTCTGCCCTTGATCATCGTCGGCGACACGACCGCCCGAAAGAGGAATCACCATGGCTTTGACCCCCGATGACGTCGTCACCAAGCAGTTCCAGCACGTCCGGTTCAAGGACGGGTTCGACCCCGACGAGGTCGACGACTTCCTCGACGAGATCGTGGTGGAGTGGCGCAAGACCATCGAGGAGAACGAGCAGCTGAAGGCGAAGCTCGCTCAGTACGAGGCCGGCGGCGCCCCCGCCGCCGCGCCCGCTCCCGTCGTCGAGGCGCCCGCCGCCGCGGCTCCCACGGCCGAGCCTGTCGCCGGCGGTGCCGCAGCGAGCGCCGGAATCATCGAACTCGCCCAGCGGCTGCACGACGAGCACGTCGCCGAGGGCCGCGCGCAGCGCGACCAGCTGATCTCCGACGCGCAGGCACAGGCGACAGCGATCGTCTCCGAGGCCGAGGCCCGCGGCCGCGACGAGATCGCGAAGCTGGAGCGCGAGCGCGCTGTGCTCGAGAACCGCATCACCGAGCTGCGCAACTTCGAGCGCGACTACCGCTCGCAGCTGCGCAGCTACATCGAGGGCAAGCTGCGCGACCTCGAGACCACGGCGACGTCCTCCGGCTCGACGCCCGTCTCCGCCATCGGCCTCTAGGCCCGGTCTTTGACAGGCCGCGCCCCCCTGCGTCATGCGGCGGCCGGCACCGGCATCGCGATCCTCGCTGTGCTGGTGCTGGCCGCCGACCAGTTCGCGAAGCTCCTCGCGATCCGGAACCTCCCGCTCGAAGAGCCGGTGCACGTCATCGGCGACTTCCTGATCCTGTATCTGATCCGCAACGCCGGTGCCGCCTTCTCGCTCGGCGAGGACGTCACGTGGATCTTCACGATCGCGCTTGCACTCGTGGCCATCGTGATCGGCTGGCTCGCGGCCACGCGTGTGCGATCGCGCCTGTGGATGGTCGTGCTGGGACTGCTCCTCGGCGGCGTGCTCGGCAACCTCGCCGACAGGCTCTTCCGTGAGCCGGCGTTCGGTGCGGGTCACGTCGTGGATTTCATCAGCACGCCCTGGATGATGCCCGCCATCTACAACGTCGCGGACATCTTCATCGTGACGATGATGATCTCCGTCGCGCTGCTGGTGTTCTTCGGAGTCCATCTCGACGGGACTCGTGAGCGTCGCGGTGGCGCGGCGCAGCCGGTCGCGGTTGCGCCGGAGTCCGCAGCTCCTGTCGAGACCGCGGCCGTGTCCGACGCCGTGGCTCCCGTCGAGACGGCAGCCCCGGCCGATCCCGCCGATCCCGCGAAGGACTGACGTGGAGTCGCGCAGCCTCCCCGTCCCTGACGGGCTCGACGGAGCGCGGGTGGATGCCGCGCTCGCGAAGATGCTCGGCTTCTCCCGCACGTTCGCGGCCGAGATCGCCGACGCCGGCGGCGTCCGCCTCGACGGCCGCGGTCTGTCGAAGTCCGACAAGCTGCGCGCGGGCGGCTGGCTCGACGTCGAGTGGGAGCACAAGCGCGGACCTGAGGTCGTCCCCGTCCTCGTGCCCGACCTCGGGATCGCGTACGACGATGACGACATCGTCGTGGTCGACAAGCCGGCCGGTGTCGCAGCCCACCCCTCACTCGGCTGGGAGGGCCCGACGGTGCTCGGTGCGCTCGCGGCAGCCGGATTCCGCATCGCGACGACGGGTGCGGCGGAGCGGCAGGGTGTCGTCCACCGCCTCGATGTCGGCACGAGCGGGCTCATGGTGGTCGCCAAGACCGAGCATGCCTACACGAGCCTCAAGCGCGCCTTCAAGGAGCGCGAGGTCGACAAGATCTACCACGCCGTCGTGCAGGGGCATCCCGATCCCCTCTCCGGAACGATCGACGCGCCGATCGGGCGACACCCGACGCACTCGTGGAAGTTCGCCGTCACGCCAGAGGGCAAGGACTCCGTCACGCACTACGAGACGCTCGAGGCGTTCCCCGGCGCATCTCTTCTCGAGATCCACCTCGAGACCGGTCGCACGCACCAGATCCGCGTGCACATGGCGGCGCATCGGCATCCGTGCGTCGGCGATCCGCTCTACGGTGCCGACCCGACCCTCTCCGCGAGGCTCGGGCTCACGCGGCAGTGGCTGCATGCGCACGAGCTGTCGTTCGCGCACCCGCTCACGGGTGACTGGGTCACCTTCACGTCGGACTATCCGGTCGATCTGCAGCACGCGCTGGACATCCTGCGCGGGGACTGAGCGTGAACCCATCGCGCGACATCGGGCAATACCCGGTGTGAGCACAGACAGCGAGATCATCCGGCGGTCCCTCGACTCCCCCTCCGCGTTCGCGGAGCTGTTCGAGAGGCACGCGCGGGTGATCGGGCCTTCGCGGCGCGCCGCGTGGGGTCGGATGCCGCGGACGACGTCCTGAGCGAGACCATGCTCGTCGCCATCCGGCGGCGCCGTGACGACGACCACGCGTGGGAGAGCGCGAGGCCGTGGCTGCGCGGCATCGCGTCTCGCGTCGTCAAGAAGCACCGCGCGCAGGAAGCGGCCCAGTGGCGGTCGTTCCAGTCGTCGGCCGCGCAGGGCGACCACGCCAGCGACGGCGCCATCGACTCCGCAGCGGCCAGGACGGGGTGAGGGCGGCGGAGGCATCCGTCGCCTTCACCCGTGCGGGCGCCGACGCGGCGGATCGTCCATGTCGGACCCCGTCGGCACAATGGGTCCATGGCGATCGAGGTGCGACCGGCACGGGACTTCGATGACGCGCGCGCCGTGATCGGGCCCAAGGGCGAGGACTCCACGGTCTGCTGGTGCCTCAGCTACCGCATTCCGAGCAGGGAGAGTCTCGCGCTGCGCGGCACGGAGCGCGGCGAGCGTGTGAGGGAGCTGCTGGCCGAACCGCTCGCGCCCGGCGTGCTCGCGTACGACGGCGACGAGCCGGTCGGATGGGCGGCCGTGCATCCTCGCCGCGACACGCACTTCGCGACGTTCCGCAGGATCCCGCACGTCGATGAGCTCGACGCCTGGTCGGTGTGGTGCTTCCGCGTTCGGCCGGGGCACCGCAGGCAGGGGATCATGCACGCGCTCCTCGACGGCGCCGTCGCATTCGCGAAGGCGAACGGCGCTCCCGCCGTCGAGGGGTATCCGATCGACAACCAGGGGTCCAGGATCGATCTGACGATGGCCTACGTCGGGACCCGCGCGCTCTTCGAGAAGGCGGGGTTCCGCAAGGCGGCCGACACCGACTCGGTCCTGAGCGGGTTCCCGCGGGTGCTCATGCGGCTCGAGTCGACCCGAGCAGAGCAGACGGGCGCAGAGTCCGTCCCGGCCTCGCCGCAATCGTCCTAGAGCGTCCCGAGCACGTCGAGGCGCACCTGCGCCGCGATCGCGATGGCGGCGTAGTCGAGGATCGTGAGCAGCACCGCCCAGGAGAACACCACGGCACCGACGCGCCGCGGGCGGTCGCCCCAGACGCCGTCGCGCAGCTCCCACCCGAGCGTGAACCAGAACAGCGGGATCGTGACGAGCCACACGATCATGCACCACGGGCACAGTGACCCGTACTCGAAGACGCTCCGCCACGCGAAGACGTGCACGAGCAGGAAGCCGCCGAGCACGAAGACGCCGTATACGCGCCAATACCAGGTGCGCAGCCCTGCGGGCGCGGCGAGGGCGCTGACTCCGGCGTGGACCGGGCCGCCGAACAGCACGAGTCCGATGAGGGAGTTCGTGAAGCCGAGCAGGTTTCCGCCGGGCGACAGGAGGTTCGGACCGCACGTCACGACGACACCCCACGAGCACGAGATGAGCGGCTCGGTGCCCTGCAGCTGGCCCACGTACTCGAGGTACAGCAGGAACGAGACGATCCCGCCGGCCGCGCCAGCGACGATCCAGAAGATCGCAAGGCCCCGCGGTGGACGGACGCCGGTCAGGGAGAGCTCCGTGGTGGCCATGTGCTCAGTGTGCACGCCACGACCCGCCGGTGCCGAATCGAGGGCGGGCACGACTGGTCAGCGCCCGCCCTCGAACCGCGCGGGCTCGTCCTCCGCGATCGCGACGGCGATGCGTCGGCGCATCTCGGCGTCGACTTCGACCGGAAGCGCGTCGAGGTCGTACCAGCCCACCTCGGTCAGCTCTCCGTCGGCGGGATAGGGCTCGCCCGAGACCCACTCGCAGCGGAAGACCATGTCGAGATAGTCGCTCTGGTCGCCGTTGTCGTACGTCACCCGGGGGATCCATCGCACAGACGCGAGCCTCGTCGCGCGGATGACGACCCCCGCCTCCTCGAGCGCCTCCCGCACGGCGGCGTCCGCCGGCTCCTCGCGCGGATCGACGATGCCCGTCACGGGCGTGAGGCGGCCGTCGTCGGATCTGCGCCCCAGGAGGACCTTCTCGTCGCGGATCACGACAGCCGTGACGCCGGGGATGCCGAGGGGGTCGTGACCGACCTTCTCCCTCAAGTGGAGGATGAACTCGGGTGTGGGCACCAGTTCAGGCTAGTGCGCGCGTCAGGCGATGGATGTCGGACGGCTTCGTAGACTCGACCCGTGGCATCCGACTCCTTCGTCCATCTGCACGTGCACAGCGAGTACTCGATGCTCGACGGCGCCGCTCGCATCGGCCCGATGGTCCAAGAGGCCGTCCGCCAGGGCATGCCCGCGATCGCCGTCACCGACCACGGCAACACGTTCGCGGCCTTCGAGTTCTACAAGGCGGCGAAGGATGCCGGCATCAAGCCGATCATCGGCATCGAGGCCTACGTGACTCCGGGCACGCACCGCTCCGACAAGGCGCGCGTGCGCTGGGGCACGCCGGAGCAGGGCGACGACGACGTCTCGGGGTCGGGCGCCTACACGCACATGACCCTGCTGTCGCAGACGACCGAGGGCATGCACAACCTGTTCCGCCTCTCGTCCCGCGCGAGCATGGAGGGGTATTACTTCAAGCCCCGCATGGACCGCGAGCTGCTCCAGACCTACAGCAAGGGTCTCATCGCGACGACGGGCTGCCCGTCCGGCGAGGTCCAGACACGCCTGCGGCTCGGCCAGTACGACGCGGCGCGAGCGGCCGCAGCCGAGTTCCAGGACATCTTCGGCAGAGAGAACTACTTCGCCGAGATCATGGACCACGGCCTCTCGATCGAGCGCAGGGTCATGGGCGATCTGCTGAAGATCGCGAAGGATCTCGACATCCCGCTCGTGGGCACGAACGACCTGCACTACACGCACCAGCACGACGCGGGCAGCCACGCCGCCCTCCTCTGCGTGCAGTCCGGCTCGACGCTCGACGATCCCAAGCGCTTCAAGTTCGACGGCGACGGGTATTACGTCAAGAGCTCCGCCGAGATGCGCCAGATCTTCCGCGACCACCCCGAAGCATGCGACAACACGCTCCTGATCGCGGAGCGCTGCGACGTCGAGTTCAACACGAGCGCCAACTACATGCCGAGGTATCCCGTGCCGGAGGGCGAGACCGAGGAGTCGTGGTTCGTCAAGGAGGTCGAGAGGGGGCTTCACGCGCGGTACCCCGGCGGCATCCCCGATGAGGTGCGGAAGCAGGCCGAGTACGAGACCGGCGTCATCGTTCAGATGGGGTTCCCCGGGTACTTCCTCGTCGTCGCGGACTTCATCAACTGGGCCAAGCGCAACGGCATCCGCGTCGGTCCCGGTCGCGGGTCGGGAGCAGGCTCCATGGCCGCCTACGCGATGAGGATCACCGACCTCGACCCGCTCCAGCACGGCCTGATCTTCGAGCGGTTCCTCAATCCCGATCGCGTCTCGATGCCCGACTTCGACGTCGACTTCGACGACCGCCGTCG
The DNA here is from genome assembly GCF_011759705.1 of Microbacterium ulmi. Classification (GTDB taxonomy): domain Bacteria; phylum Actinomycetota; class Actinomycetes; order Actinomycetales; family Microbacteriaceae; genus Microbacterium; species Microbacterium ulmi. The sequence continues at coordinate 99,768 of NZ_JAAOZF010000002.1, forward strand.
CGGCGAGGTCATCCAGTACGTGACGGAGAAGTACGGCGACGAGCGCGTCGCGCAGATCGTCACGTACGGCACGATCAAGGCGAAGCAGGCCCTCAAGGACGCCGGGCGAGTGCTCGGCTTCCCCTTCAGCATGGGGGAGCGGCTGACGAAGGCGATGCCGCCGGCCGTCATGGGCAAGGACATGCCGCTCGAGGGCATGTTCGACCCGAGTCATCCGCGCTACAAAGAGGCGAGCGAGTTCCGCGCGCTCATCGACACGGATGCCGAGGCGAAGACGGTCTTCGACACCGCCGTCGGCCTCGAGAACCTCAAGCGCCAGTGGGGCGTGCACGCGGCGGGCGTCATCATGTCGAGCGAGCCGCTCATCGACATCATCCCGATCATGCGCCGTGAGCAGGACGGCCAGATCGTCACGCAGTTCGACTATCCGTCGTGCGAAGCCCTCGGGCTCATCAAGATGGACTTCCTCGGCCTGCGAAACCTCACGATCATCAACGACGCGCTCGACAACATCGCGGCCAACCGCGGCGTCCCGCTCGTGCTCGAAGACCTCTCCCTCGACGATCCCGAGTCGTACGAGCTGCTGTCTCGCGGCGACACCCTCGGAGTCTTCCAGCTCGACGGCGGGCCCATGCGGTCGCTGCTGCGCCTCATGAAGCCCGACAACTTCGAAGACATCTCGGCCGTCATCGCGCTGTACCGACCAGGGCCGATGGGTGCCAACTCGCACACGAACTACGCCCTCCGCAAGAACGGCCTGCAGGAGATCACGCCTATCCACGAGGAGTTCGCGGAGTCGCTCGCCGACATCCTCGACACGAGCTACGGCCTCATCATCTATCAGGAGCAGGTGATGGCGATCGCGCAGCGCGTCGCCGGGTTCAGCCTCGGTCAGGCCGACATCCTGCGCCGCGCGATGGGCAAGAAGAAGAAGTCCGAGCTCGATAAGCAGTTCGAGGGCTTCCAGGCGGGCATGCACGCGAACGGCTACTCGGACGACGCCGTGCAGACGCTGTGGGAGATCCTGCTGCCGTTCTCCGACTACGCCTTCAACAAGGCGCACTCCGCCGCCTACGGCCTCGTGTCGTATTGGACGGCGTACCTCAAGGCGCACTATCCCGCCGAGTACATGGCGGCTCTCCTCACGAGCGTCGGTGACTCGAAGGACAAGATGGCGGTGTATCTCAACGAGTGCCGTCGCATGGGCATCAGGGTGCTGCCGCCCGACGTGGGGCAGTCGATCAGGTACTTCGCCGCGGTCGGCGAGGACATCCGCTTCGGTCTCGGCGCCGTGCGCAATGTCGGCGCGAACGTCGTGGACGGGATCGTCGCGTCGCGTCAGGACGACGGCTTCGTGAGCTTCCACGACTTCCTCACGAAGGTCCCGCTCCATGTCGCGAACAAGCGCACGGTCGAGTCGCTCATCAAGGCGGGTGCCTTCGACTCGCTCGGCTCCAGCAGGCGCGCCCTCATGGAGATCCACGAAGACGCCGTCGAGGCCGCCGTCGAGACCAAGCGCAAGGCCGCGACAGGTGCGATCGGATTCGACTTCGACAGCCTCTACGACGAGGCCGAGGAGGTCGTGCCGGCGAAGGTGCCCGAACGACCGGAGTGGATGAAGAAGGACAAGCTGGCGTTCGAGCGCGAGATGCTCGGGCTCTATGTGTCGGATCATCCGCTCGCCGGCCTGGAGATCCCGCTCGCGAAGCACGCGTCGACGTCGATCCACGATCTGCTCTCGAACGAAGAGGTGCGCGACGGCGACCAGGTGACGGTCGCGGGGCTCGTGACGAGCGTGCAGCATCGGGTCGCGAAGCAGAGCGGCAATCCGTACGGGATGATCACGATCGAGGACTTCAACGGCGAGGTCACCGTGATGTTCATGGGCAAGACCTACACGGAGTTCCAGTCGCAGCTGATCGCGGACTCGATCCTCGCGGTACGCGGCAGGGTGTCCCGCCGCGACGACGGGCTCAATCTGCACGCGCAATCGGTGTTCGCCCCGGATCTCGGGGCCGTCGACGCCACGGGCCCGCTCACGCTCCTGCTGCCCGAGCACCGAGCGACCGAGACCGTCATCGGGCAGCTCGCCGAGGTGCTCGACCGCCACAGGGGAGACATCGAGGTGACCCTGAAGCTCCACAGGGGCTCGACGGCGAAAGTCTTCGAAGTGCCCATCCCCGTGCGCGTGACCGCCGACCTCTATGGCGAGCTGAAAGGGCTGCTCGGCCCTCAGTGCCTCGGCTGACCCGCATTGCAACGATCCCGCGATCCCATCTGGCGCTGACGGAGCCCGCCGGTAGTATCGGGGTCGGCGCGCCCCCTACGCCGACGGAAAGGAACATCGTGACCGACGAGCAGCTGAACGAACCTGAGGAGGTCGCCGACGTCGCGGCCGAAGCGCCCGATGCCGGGATCCCGCCTCAGTACGGCGTGGGCCCCTTCTCGATCCGCGAGGTCGCGATCGCGGGCATCTGGCTCGTGGCGTTCGTCGTGTCGTTCTTCCCCGTCACGGCGACGTGGACGGGCACGACCGCCGCCATCCGGCTCACGTGGGGCTCCGTGTGGACATCGGGTCTCCCATGGGTCCTCACGATCGCCGTGCCCACGGTGGCCGTCTTCCTCCTCGTGCTGCGGCGCCTGTCGCCGCAGGGCATCCGCCGCGTCGGATCGCTCGGCATCGACCAGTTCGCGTCGGTCGCGTTCTCGGTCGCGACCGTCGTGTGGCTCGGCTGGGTCTGGGACACCGTCGCGTTCGCGGCGGGAAGCGGCATCTGGACCCGCTCGTGGGTCATGTGGGTCGAGTTCGCCCTCATGATCGCCGGTGTCGTCCTCACCGTCTTCGCCCCCGTCATCCCGCCGCTGGCGGAGGACTTCGAGCACCGGCCCGAGGTCGTGGCGCACCGCAGCGCCCGCCCGATCCGCGCCGTCTCGCCACGCCCGACGCCAACGTTCTCGGCGTTCGCGGAGCCATCGCCGACGGAGGCACCCGGCTACGCCTACGATGCGGGCGACCCCGCAGAGCCCGCTGAGCCCGAGTCCGCGGAGTACGGTCTCGCAGGCGACCAGGAGGACTGGAAGCCCCTTCACACGCGGAACACCTTCGACGATGTCGAACCCGAGCAGGCCACCGTGCGCCACCAGGCGTTCTGGGCGCTCGCCCCTGAGGAGCGCGACGTCGTCGACGAGTCCGGCATCCCGATCTTCCGGATCGGGCCTACGGCGTGGGCGCTCGTGATCGAAGACCGCGGCGACTCGTTCGTCGTGCGCCACGAGGACGGCCGTCTCGGCTACCTCCTCGACGTCCGGGGCGTCACGCGGGGCTGAATCCTGCACGTGTCGCCCAGCCCTGCGCGATAACGTTGTGGGATGCTTCGCACGATCGATCTGCGCGGACACGCTCTCTCGCCCTCCGACCTGCTCGCCGTCGTCCCGCGCGCCGAGGCCGCCTTCGACAAGGCACTCGGCACGGCCGCGACTCTCGTCGCGGACGTGGCGTCGCACGGCGAGGACGCGCTCCGCAGCCAGGCGGCACGTTTCGACGGTGCCGAGGGTCACGCCATCCGCGTGCCGCAGGCGCACCTCGACGAGGCGCTCGCAGGTCTCGACCCTGCAGTACGTGTCGCGCTCGAGGAGGCCATCGGGCGCGTGCGTCGCGCGTCGGCAGCCCAGGTGCCCGCTCCCGCGGTGACCGAGCTCGAGCCCGGCGCACGGGTGACGCAGCGCTGGCAGCCCGTTCGCAGGGTCGGCGTCTACGTGCCGGGCGGCAAGGCGGTGTACCCCTCGAGCGTCGTCATGAACGTCGTTCCCGCGCAGGTCGCCGGGGTCGCCCAGATCGCTCTCGCCTCGCCGCCGCAGCGCGACCACCGTGGCCGCGTGCACCCCGTGATCCTCGCGGCGGCCCGTCTGCTCGGCGTGCAGGAGGTCTACGCGATGGGCGGGGCCGGCGCGATCGGAGCATTCGCGCACGGCGTCGCGTCACTCGGGCTCGACCCGGTCGACGTCGTCACGGGGCCGGGCAACAACTTCGTCGCGGCCGCGAAGCGCGTGGTGGCGGGAACCGTGGGGACGGATGCCGAGGCCGGCGCGACCGAGATCCTCATCGTCGCAGACGACTCGGCCGACCCCGTGCTCGTCGCGGCCGATCTCGTCAGCCAGGCCGAGCACGACGAGCAGGCGGCGGCCGTCCTCGTGACGGCATCCGAAGCCCTCGCCGTCGCCGTCGGCGTCGAGGTCGCGCGTCGCGCGGGCGCGACGCGGCACGCCGATCGTGTCGCCGTCTCGCTCGCGGGCCCGCAGTCCGCGATCGTCCTCGTCGACGACCTCGCGACGGCGACGGCGTTCAGCAACGCCTACGCGCCGGAGCACCTCGAGCTGCACCTCGCCGATGCGCGCCCTGAGGACTTCGTGCACGCCGGGGCCGTCTTCGTCGGCGCCGACTCGCCCGTCAGCCTCGGCGACTACCTCGCGGGGAGCAACCACGTGCTCCCGACCGGAGGCCAGGCGCGATACTCGTCGGGCCTGTCGGCTGCGACCTTCCTTCGCCCGCAGCAGGTCATCGAGTACGACCGCGCGGCGCTCGACCGCGTGCGCGAGGCGATCGTGACGCTCGCGGACGCCGAGCAGCTCCCCGCGCACGGCGAGGCCGTCGAGGCCCGCTTCGCCGTTCGAGAAGGTCTGGAGACGGCCGACGCCTGACCGGGTGCCGTAGTCTTTCCGTGCCATGCACTGCCCGTTCTGCCGCCACCCCGACTCGCGCGTCATCGACTCGCGCACGAGCGACGACGGCCTCAGCATCCGTCGTCGTCGCCAGTGCCCCGAGTGCGGAGGGCGCTTCTCGACGACCGAGACGGCGAGCCTCAACGTCGTGAAGCGCTCCGGCGTCATCGAGCCGTTCAGCCGCGACAAGGTCATGTCGGGCGTCCGGAAGGCGTGTCAGGGTCGCCCCGTGACCGAGGCCGACCTCGCGATCCTCGCGCAGACCGTCGAGGAGGCGATCCGGCAGACCGGCACGTCGCAGATCGACACGAACGAGATCGGCCTCGCCATCCTCGGCCCGCTGCGCGAGCTCGACGAGGTCGCCTACCTCCGGTTCGCGAGCGTGTACCGCGCGTTCGACTCCCTCGAGGACTTCGAGGCGGCGATCGGCCAGCTGAGGGCGGATCACGCGCGATAGCGCGTCCCGATAGCCTGGAGGGGATGTATCCCTTCCTTTTCCGGACCGTGCTGTCGCGCATGGACCCCGAGACCGCGCACCACGCCGCGATGCTCGTGATCCGCGTGCTCGGCGTCCCGCCGTTCTCCTGGCCGGCGCGCGCCTTCACGAAGCCTGCGCCGCGGCTGCGGACGACGGCGCTCGGCCTCGAGTTCGACTCGCCGTTCGGCGTCGCCGCCGGCTTCGACAAGGACGTCATCGGCGTCCGCGGGCTGTGGGCGCTCGGGTTCGGTCACGTCGAGGTCGGCACGGTCACGGCGATCCCGCAGGAGGGGAACCCGCGCCCGCGCCTGTTCCGTCTCATCCCCGACCGCGCTGTCGTCAATCGCATGGGCTTCAACAACCACGGGGCCGAAGCGGCGGCGCAGCGCCTGGAGAAGGTCCGGCGCCGGGGCGAGCGCGCCGTCATCGGCGTCAACATCGGCAAGAGCCGGGTCGTCGACGTCGCACAGGCGACGGCCGACTACGTCGCGAGCGCGACGCTGCTCGCGCCCCTCGCCGACTACCTCGTCGTCAACGTGTCATCGCCCAACACGCCGGGGCTGCGGGGCCTGCAGGCGGTGGAGACCCTGCGTCCGCTCCTCGAGGCCGTCCGCGACGTCGCGGGGAAGACGCCTCTTCTCGTGAAGATCGCCCCCGATCTCCCGGATGACGAGATCGAGGCCGTCGCGCGGCTCGCGGTGGAGCTGGGCCTCGCGGGGATCATCGCGACGAACACGACGACCTCGCGTGACGGCCTGCGCACCGACCCCGCCATCGTCGAGGCGGCGGGAGCGGGCGGGCTGTCGGGCGGTCCGCTCAAGGAGCGCGCGCTCGCCGTTCTGAGGCTGCTGCGCGCCGTCGTGCCTGCGGAGTTCTGCGTCGTCTCGGTCGGTGCGGTCGAGACCGCCGTCGATGTCCGCGAGCGGCTGGATGCCGGCGCCGACCTCGTGCAGGGTTACACGGCGTTCCTGTACCGCGGACCGCTGTGGGCGCGGCAGATCAACCGGGGGCTCGCGCGCCCCGACGGGTGACGACGGTGACGGCGCCCGTCAGGCCGGGTACTGCCCGCGCTTGACCTGCGCCTTCGGCAGGCGCATGAAGCGCATCTGGATGGTCCTCATGGCGGCGTACCAGCCGAGTCCGCGCTCTGTCCTGTCGCCCCACTTGGCCTTCGCGGCGCGCTTGACGCGGATCGAGGTCACGATCATGTCGGCGATCACGAGCAGGATGAAGAACCAGAGTCCGACGAACGCGTACATCTGCACCTGATACAGCGGCACGAAGGTGAGGATGATCACGAGCAGCATGAGCGGCATGATGGCTTCGCCGAGGTGCCATCCCGCGTCGATCCAGTCGCGCACCCACCGCCGCTGCGGACCCTTGTCACGGGCCGTCAGATAGCGGTCGTCTCCGGCTGCCATGCCGACGCGCGCCTTCTCGCGCTGCTTCGCGACGTCGGCCTTGGCGCGGGCCTTCGCCTCCTTCGTGTCGGCCACGAGGGGGCGCTTGCGCGCGGCTTCCTGCTCCGCCCGCGTCGGCGTCGCGCGGCCCTTCCCGGTCGCGCCGTCCGGCTGTGCGGGAGCGTCGTTGGATGCGGAAGGGGTCGTGGTCACGAGTGATACCTCTGAGAAGGGGAAAGGGGTGCCCTTAAGATTACCCGCATGACCTCAGAGTTCTCCCGTGCGGAGGCGGTGCGGGATGCCGCGACCGCCGGCATCCCGGCAGCCCTCGCCGATCTCGGCGCCCTCGTCCGCATCCCGTCGATCGCCTTCCCCGGTTTCGACCATGCAGAAGTCCAGCGCAGCGCGGAGGCCGTCGAGGCCCTCGCCGAGGGCATCGGGGTCTTCGACTCCGTCAGGATCGCCGACGCCGCGATACCCGGGACGGACGAGCGCGGCATGCCTGCCGTGCTCGCGACCCGCGCCGCGCGCAACGGCAGGCCGACGATCCTGCTCTACGCGCACCACGACGTGCAGCCCGTCGGTGACATCGGCCTGTGGGACACGCCGCCGTTCGAGCCGACCGTCCGCCACGGCCGCCTCTACGGACGCGGCGCCGCCGACGACAAGGCCGGCGTCATGGCGCACATCGGCGCGCTGCGCGCGCTGAAGGAGGCGCTCGGGGCCGACTTCGACCTCGGGGTCGCCCTCTTCGTCGAGGGGGAGGAGGAGGCGGCATCCCGCTCCTTCTCGCAGTTCCTCACCGACCATGCCGACGCGCTGCGTGCCGACGTCATCGTCGTCGCCGACTCGGGCAACTGGGACGCGAAGACCCCGGGGCTCACGGTGTCGCTGCGGGGGAACGCGCGCTTCACCCTCAGGGTCCGCACACTCGAGCACGCGTCGCACTCCGGAATGTTCGGCGGCGCGGTCCCCGACGCCATGATGGCCACGATCACGCTCCTCTCCACGCTGTGGGACGCCGACGGCGTCGTCGCGGTCGAGGGGATGACGGCACGGGATGCCGCGACCCCCGAGTACTCGGAGGAGACTCTCCGGGACGAGGCCGGGCTGCCTGCGGGCACGACGCCGATCGGGCGGGACTCGATCCTCAGCCGCATCTGGAACAAGCCCTCCATCACGGTGACCGGGATCGACGCGCCGAGCGTCGTCAACGCGTCGAACACGCTGAGCCCCGAGATCTCGGTCGTCATCAGCGCGCGTGTCGCGCCCGGCCAGGCGGCACGGGAGGCCTACGACGCGATCGAGCGGCACCTGCGTGCGCACGCGCCCTTCGGGGCGGAGCTCGAGTTCGCCGACGTCGACTTCGGCGACGGTTTTCTCGTCGACACGAGCGGGTGGGCGGTCGCGGCGGTGCGCGAGGCGTTCGAGGAGGGCTACGGCGTGCCGTCGGTCGACGTCGGCGTCGGCGGATCCATCCCGTTCATCGCCGATCTCGTGCGCGAGTTCCCGTCCGCGCAGATCCTCGTGACGGGGGTCGAGGACCCGCACGCCCGCGCCCACAGTCCGAACGAGTCGCTGCATCTCGAGACGTTCCGCAACGCGCTCGTGTCCGAGGCGCTGCTGCTGGAGAAGCTCGACGCGCGCACGTGAGCGCCCGGAGCCTTCTCGCATCCGTCGCGGCGTAGAATCGACCCATCCAGCCGTATGACAACGGCCCGACCATCGGGAGAGACATGACCGACATCGCACTGTCGACCGACCAGACCCAGCGCACGCACGGCGTTCTCCTGACCGACGCTGCGGCCGACAAGGTCAAGAGCCTGCTCTCGCAGGAGGGTCGCGACGATCTGCGCCTGCGCGTGGCCGTGCAGCCGGGCGGATGCAGCGGCCTCATCTACCAGCTGTACTTCGACGAGCGGTTCCTCGACGGCGACCAGGCGGTCGACTTCGACGGCGTCGAGGTCATCGTCGACGACATGAGCGTCCCGTACCTCGACGGCGCCACGATCGACTTCAAGGACACGATCTCGGAGCAGGGCTTCACGATCGACAACCCCAACGCGGCGGGAAGCTGCGCCTGCGGCGACAGCTTCCACTGACCCGTTCGCCGAACGGCGTCCTGCCCGGCCTCTCCGGCCGCAGGGCGCCGTTCGTCGTACCCGACGAAGTGCCTGCTCAGCGGCGAAACGACGCCCTGAGGCTGGGCGGTTGGCCTGAATCCGGTGGGAGGTTGCCCTAGACTTGCGACAGTCCTGTTCGCGTCCCGGAAAGGTGCACCCGTGCCCTCGAAACGTCGCCTCCGCTGGGCTGCTCTTCCCCTCGGGGTCGCAGCGGCCGTCGTCCTCGCGGGCTGCACCCCGACGGAGCTCAACGGCTTCCTTCCGGGATTCGTGGAGGACGGTCCGGCGACGACCGACCGCACGGAGATGGTCTCGGGCCTGTGGGTCAACTCCTGGCTCGTGCTGCTCGCCGTCGGCGTCATCACATGGGGCCTCATGGCGTGGGCGGCGATCGTCTACCGTCGCCGCCGCGGCCAGTCCGGGCTGCCCGTGCAGCTGCGCTACAACATGCCGATCGAGATCTTCTACACGATCGTGCCGTTCGTCCTGGTGCTGGGCTTCTTCGCCTTCACGGCGCGCGACCAGGTGACGCTCGAGACGCAGTGGGAAGACCCGGACGTGTCGATCACGGCGATCGGCAAGCAGTGGTCGTGGGACTTCCAGTACGACGGCGAAGAGGAGGACAACTCCGACGCCGTGTGGACGATGGGTCAGCAGGCTCGGCCCGACGCGGCAGGCAACGTCGACCAGGACGCGCTCCCGACGCTGTACCTCCCGGTCGACAAGACCGTCACGATCAAGCTCGCCTCGCGCGACGTCATCCACTCCTTCTGGATCATCGACTTCCTCTACAAGAAGGACATGTACCAGGGGCACGACAACTTCTGGTCCTTCACCCCGACGCGTGAGGGCACGTACGCGGGCAAGTGCGCCGAGCTGTGCGGCGAATACCACTCGATGATGCTCTTCAACGTCAAGGTCGTCAGCGAAGGCGAGTACGAGGACTACCTCGAGTCCCTGCGCGACGCAGGGCAGACGGGCGACGTCAACGACGCCTACGACCGCCTCCAGAACTGGCCGGGCACCGGCGCTTCCGAGGAAGAGGGAGACAACTGATCATGGCGACGACGGTCCCACTCCAGGAGGCCCCGCACGGACGTCCGACGACGCTCCCGCCGCGCCAGGCCGCGCTCCTGAGCTCTTCTCGCGTCGAGCAGAAGGGCAACATCATCGTCAAGTGGATCACCTCCACCGACCACAAGACGATCGGCTACATGTACCTGATCGCCTCCGTGCTGTTCTTCATGCTCGGCGGCGTCATGGCGCTCATCATCCGCGCCGAGCTCTTCGAGCCCGGGATGCAGATCATCCCGACGAAGGAGCAGTACAACCAGCTGTTCACGATGCACGGCACGATCATGCTGCTCATGTTCGCGACGCCGCTGTTCGCGGGCTTCGCGAACGCGATCCTGCCGCTGCAGATCGGTGCGCCGGATGTCGCGTTCCCGCGTCTGAACGCGTTCGCGTTTTGGCTGTTCCTGTTCGGATCGACGATCGCCGTCGCCGGCTTCCTGACCCCTCAGGGCGCGGCATCCTTCGGCTGGTTCGCCTATCAGCCGCTCGCGAGCGCGAGCTTCTCTCCGGGCGCCGGCGGCAACCTGTGGATGGTCGGTCTGGGCATGAGCGGCTTCGGCACGATCCTCGGCGCCGTCAACTTCATCACGACGATCGTCACGATGCGTGCGCCGGGTATGACGATGTGGCGGATGCCGATCTTCTCGTGGAACACGCTGATCACGAGCATCCTGATCCTGATGGCGTTCCCCGTGCTCGCGGCAGCGATCCTCGCTGCGGCCGCCGATCGCATCCTGGGCGCGCACATCTACGACCCCGAGAACGGCGGCGTGCTGCTCTGGCAGCACCTGTTCTGGTTCTTCGGCCACCCCGAGGTGTACATCATCGCCCTGCCGTTCTTCGGCATCGTGTCCGAGATCCTCCCCGTGTTCAGCCGCAAGCCGATCTTCGGCTACAAGACGCTCGTCTACGCGACGATCTCGATCGCGGCCCTCTCTGTCGCGGTGTGGGCGCACCACATGTACGTGACGGGAGCCGTCCTCCTGCCGTTCTTCGCCCTCATGACGATGCTCATCGCCGTGCCCACCGGCGTGAAGATCTTCAACTGGATCGGCACGATGTGGCGAGGCTCGGTGACCTTCGAAGCCCCCATGAAGTTCACGCTCGGCTTCCTCGTGTCCTTCGTGTTCGGCGGGCTCACGGGCGTCATCCTCGCGTCGCCGCCGCTGGACTTCCATCTGTCGGACTCGTACTTCGTCGTCGCCCACTTCCACTACGTCGTCTTCGGCACGGTCGTGTTCGCGATGTTCGCCGGCTTCTACTTCTGGTGGCCCAAGTGGACGGGACGCATGCTCAACGAGCGGCTCGGAACGGTGCACTTCTGGATGCTGTTCGTCGGGTTCCACATGACCTTCCTCATCCAGCACTGGCTGGGTGTCGACGGGATGGTGCGTCGCTATGCCGACTACTCGGCGGCAGACGGCTGGACGTGGCAGAACCAGGTCTCGACGATCGGCGCGATCATCCTCGGCGCCTCGATGATCCCGTTCCTGTTCAACGTGTGGATCACGGCGCGCACCGCGCCGAAGGTGACGGTCAACGACCCGTGGGGCTACGGCGCATCGCTCGAGTGGGCGACCAGCTGCCCGCCGCCTCGCCACAACTTCACGTCGATCCCGCGCATCCGCAGCGAGCGCCCCGCGTTCGACCTCAACCACCCGGAGGCCGGCATCCCTGTCGGCGTGGGTCCTGCGAAGGACGCTCCTGACGCTCCGGTCGTCGACCTCGCCGAGGGAGAGGTGAAGTAGTGCGTACGAACGTCGGCCTCTGGTGGCTTCTGACGGTCTTCTTCTTCGTCGTGGCCGTCCTCTACACGGGGTGGAACATCGTCGCCCGCGAGGGCGAGATCGTCCACCGCATCGAGTGGGTGGGCACGGTCGCCCTGTTGTTCACGTCGTTCATGGGCGCCCTCATCGCCTTCTACGTGGGGCGCGTGCACAAGGCGCAGCGTGGAGAGCTTCCCGAAGACATCCTGACCGCAGACATCGACGACGGCGACCCTGAGCTCGGCGAGTTCAGCCCGTGGTCGTGGTGGCCCATCGTCCTCGCCTTCTCGGCGGCACTCGCCATGATCGGCCTCGCGGTCGGCACGTGGATGGTGCCCATCGGCCTCAGCGTCTTCGTCGTCGCGATCGTCGGCTGGGTCTACGAGTACTACCGCGGCTACTTCGCCCGCTGATTCCGGCACGCGCTTGCCCCCCCGCCTGCGCGCCGCGGCCGTATCGACCGTCGGCGGCCATCGTGCCTCCAACCAGGACTCCGCCTTCACGGCATGGTGGGGTGCGGCCGTCGCGGACGGCGTCGGGGGAGGTCCCGCGGGCGATGTCGCATCGGCGGCGCTCGTCCACCGGCTCGTGTCGGGGATGCACGGCCCCGTCACGCCCTCGCAGCTGCTCACGCGCATCCGCGAGGCCAACTGGGATCTGCGGGCGCATGTGCAGCGCAACCCGGCGCTCGACGGCATGGCGACGACACTGACGGGCGTCTTCGCGACGCCGGACGACACGCTCGTGCTCGCCCACACGGGCGACTCGCGTGCGTATCGACTGCGCGAGGGGAGGATGTCGCGCCAGACCCGCGACGACTCGTTCGTGCAGGTGCTCGTCGACCGCGGTCTCATGTCAGCGGAGGAAGCGGCATCCCATCCTCATCGCAACGTCATCACGGCGTCGCTGCACGGCGGCGATGACGACGTCGTGACGCTCGCCGAGTTCGACATGATGATCGGCGACCGCTGGCTGCTCTGCAGCGACGGCATGACCGACTACGTGCCCGAACAGGACATCGAGACCCTCCTCGCGACGGGCGATCCCGCGCACGCCTCGTACGCGCTCGTACGGCTCGCCCTCGACGCGGGATCGCGCGACAACGTCACAGCGGTCGTCGGCGAGGTGACGGACGCGGAGACGGCCGCCGAGCGTCCTCAGTTCCACGGCGCTGCCGCCGATCTGTTCAACGAGCAGCTCGAGTCCGCCTAGTCCCGGCGGGCTCAGGCTCGCACGACCATGACCTGCGGGTCGAAGACGCGGGGGAGCGGACCCTCGTCGTTCTCGGCGGGCTGCCCCTCGCGCACCCAGTACTCGTAGCCGCCGATCATCTCCTTGACCGACCACCCGAGCTTCGCGAACTCGAGCGCGCCCTTCGCTCCGGCGTTGCAGCCGGGGCTCCAGCAGTAGACGACCACGGCCGCGGCAGGATCGAGCTCGCGCGGAGCGCGCTCGGCGATCTCGCGATACGGCATGTGGACGGCGCCCGGGATGCGCCCCTGCGCCCACGCCTCCGCGCTGCGGACGTCGACGAGCACGACGCGCTCGCCCGCCTTCTGCGCCGCGTAGACGTCCGACGGGTCGGTCTCGAGCTGCAGCTTGGCCGAGAAGTAGGAGAGCGCGTCTGTCATGCTCTCACGCTAACGGGGAGGGGTGCCGCGTCCGCGACAGAGGTCGGACAGCCTCCGACGGTTTCCTGCCGACGTGGCGCGCCACAGGGGAGACACGACAGAGAGTCCCGGGCGGCGATCATGCGATCGCGGCGCCGGGACTCTCGGAGAGGTCGGCCTACTGGCCGGACTCCTTCTCGCGGTTCTTCGACTTCTTCGTGCCGTCGTCGGAGACGATGACGTTGGAGGGCCGGTTGGCGGTCTCACCGTGCTGTCCGTCGTCGATCGGGATGTGCGGGGCGTCCGGCACTCCCGCGCGCTCGTGAGCGCCCTGGATCTCGGCATCCTCCTCGACGGCGATGTGATCGAGCGTGTGGTGCTGGTGCTCGATGGCGGCGTTCACATCCGCCTGCGTGAGCGGAGTGAGGCGGTCCTCGAAGAACCAGCGCGAGAGGCCTGAACGGAGATTCTCGTGCCACGGGATGCGGCCGCGGGAGTTGGGTCGCACGACGAGCGGCTCGTAGTCCTCGTGACCGACGAGCTTCCAGCGCTCGTACTCGTCGACGGGCTGGTGCACCTCGATGTACTCGCCGCCGGGGAGGCGGACGATGCGGCCCGACTCGTAGCCGTGCAGCGCGATCTCGCGATCCTTCTTCTGCAGTGCGACGCACATACGCTTCGTGACGAAGTAGGCGATGACCGGTCCGAGGATCAGCAGCGCCTGGAGCGCGTGGATGACGCCCTCCATCGTGAGCGAGAAGTGCGTCGCGATGATGTCGGACGAGGCCGCCGCCCACAGCACGGCATAGAACGTCACACCGGCCGCGCCGATCGCCGTGCGGGTCGCGGCGTTGCGCGGGCGCTGGGCGATGTGGTGCTCGCGCTTGTCGCCTGTGACCCACGCCTCGATGAAGGGGTAGATCAGCACGAGGACGATGAACACGCCGATCACGGCGAGCGGGATCAGGATGTTGAACGACCACGTCCGGTCGAGGAAGACGAACTCGAGGTGCGGCGGCACGAGTCGCAGCGCGCCGTCGGCGAACCCGATGTACCAGTCGGGCTGCGTGCCGGCCGAGACGGGCGACGGGTCGTACGGGCCGTAGTTCCAGATCGGGTTGATCGTGAACAGCGACGCGATGAGGACGATGACGCCGAAGGTGATGAAGAAGAACCCGCCCATCTTCGACATGTAGACCGGCATCATGGGGTAGCCCACGACGTTGCTGTTCGTGCGCGCCGGCCCTGCGAACTGCGTGTGCTTGTTGATCACCATCAGCATGAGGTGGAGCACGAGCAGCGCGACCAGGATGGCGGGCAGCAGCAGGATGTGCAGCGTGTACAGGCGTCCGACGATCTGGTTGCCGGGGAACTCGCCGCCGAACAGCAGGAACGAGAACCACGTGCCGATGAGCGGGATGCCCTTGACCATGCCGTCGATGATGCGCAGGCCGTTGCCCGAGAGGAGGTCGTCGGGCAGCGAGTATCCCGTGAAGCCCTCGCCCATCGCGAGGATGAAGAGGATGAAGCCGATGACCCAGTTGAGCTCACGCGGCTTGCGGAACGCACCCGTGAAGAAGATGCGCAGCATGTGCACGCCGATGCCTGCGACGAAGACGAGCGCCGCCCAGTGATGGATCTGACGCACGAGCAGGCCGCCGCGGATGTCGAACGACAGCCGCAGGGTGGAGTCGAGCGCCGCCGACATCTCGACGCCACGCATCGGGAGGAACGCTCCCGAGTAGTGGGTCGGAACCATCGAGGCCTGGAAGAAGAACGTCAGGAATGTTCCCGACAGCAGGACGGCGACGAAAGACCACAGTGCGATCTCGCCGAGCATGAACGACCAGTGGTCGGGGAAGATCTTGCGACCCAGCTCCTTGACGAACCCGGAGAGGCTCGTGCGCTCGTCGATGTAGTTCGATGCCCAGCCGACGAAACGGCCGCCCAGGGGCTTGTCGCGCGAGACGGACTCGCGCTCCTCGGTGACGGTTGCGGTGCTCAATGGCGCTCCCAGAAGCTCGGGCCGACGGGTTCGTTGAAGTCGCTCTGTGCGATGAGGTAGCCCTCGGAGTCGACGGCGATCGGAAGCTGCGGGAGCGGACGGGCGGCGGGCCCGAAGATGACGGCTGCGCCGCGCGTCACGTCGAACTGCGACTGGTGGCAGGGGCACAGCAGGTGGTGCGTCTGCTGCTCGTAGAGCGCGACGGGGCAGCCGACGTGCGTGCACACCTTCGAGTAGGCGACGATGCCGTCGTACGACCAGCTCTTGCGTTCCTCCGTCTCGATGAGCTGTTCGGGGAGCAGGCGCATGAGCAGCACGATCGCCTTGGCCTTCTCCTCGAGGTAGCCCTCCTCGTGGCCGAGCTCTGCGAGGTCTTCGGGGATCACGTGGAAGGCGGAGCCGAGCGTGACCTCAGACGCGCGGATGGGCGTGCCCTCGGGGTCGCGTGCGAGGCGGGTTCCCTCCTTCCACATGGTGTGGCTCAGGAGGTGGACGGGATCGCCCGCGAACGGGTTCGACGGCGAGTTCTGCGGCGCGAGGCCGCGGAACAGCGTGATGCCCGGCACGACCGAGGCGACGACGGCCGCGATGAGGGAGTTGCGGATCATCGCTCGACGACCGAAACCCGAGTCCTCGTTGGCTTCCGAGAAGGCCTTCACGGCGGCCTCGCGCGTGGAGTCGCGCCCGCGCGTGGCGTGCCGGGGCTCGATGAACTCCTTGTCGGACATGACGGCCTTGGACCAGTGGATCGCGCCGATTCCGAGCGCGAGGAGGGCCAGTGCGATGCCGAGTCCGACGAACAGGTTGTTGTTGCGGACGTCGACGATCCGCCCGCTCTCGATCGGGAAGATCATGTAGGCGGCCACCGCCCACACGCTCGCCGCGACCGACAGGTAGAACAGCGTGTACACGGTGCGGACGGCGCGCGTCATGGCGGCCGGGTCCTTGTCGGTGATCCTCGAGCGGTGCGACGGAAGGTCCGGGGGACGCACCGGGTCGCTGACCGCGACGGCGAGCCCCGCGGAGGGCTTCCACGAAGCCCTCTCGTGCTCGAGCGGGTCGTCCTCGTGTGCCATGCTGCTCCCTCTTGCCTACTGGGTCTTCGTCAGTTGTCGTTCAGTTGGACTTCGCCGTGATCCACACGGTGATGGCGATCAGCGAGCCGATTCCGAAGATCCACACGAACAGGCCCTCGGAGACGGGGCCGAGGCCGCCGAGCGAGAAACCGCCGGCCGACTGGTTCTCCTGCAGGAAGAGAAGGGCCGAGATGATGTCGCGCTTGTCCTCGAGCGACAGGTTCATGTCGCTGAACACCGGCATGTTCTGCGGGCCCGTGACCATCGCGGCGTACATGTGCAGCGGGCTCGTCTGCGTCAGAGCGGGGGCGTACTTGCCCTCCGTCAGGGCGCCTCCCGCGGCCGCGACGTTGTGACACATCGCACAGTTGATGCGGAACAGCTCCGCGCCGCGTGCGACGTCGCCTTCGCCGTCCAGGGTCTCGTCCGAAGGGTACTGAGGACCGGGGGACGTCGACTGGACCCACGACGCGATGGCCTCGATCTGCTCCTGCGTGAACTGCGGCGCCTTCTGCGGCGCCTGCGGCCCCTGCATCTGCAGCGGCATGCGGCCGGTCGCCATCTGGAACTCGACCGCGAGCTCGCCCACGCCGTAGAGCGATGGCCCTGCATCGCTGCCCTCGAGGTTGAGGCCGTGGCAGGTCGCGCAGTTCGCCTGGAAGAGCCGTTTGCCGTCTTCGACGGTGAGGGCGGTGGGGGCCGTGTCGGTGCCGGCCGCCATCGCGGCGGATGCGCCGGCGTAGGCGCCTCCCGTGATGAGCAGGCCGATGCCGATGAGGGCCGCGGCGGCCCAGGGGCTGCGACGTCCGGTGGAGCGGCGTTTTGTCTCTCGTGCCATATCGGGTGTTGGCTCGCTCTCAGCTCACGAAGGGCAGCAGGTAGATGACGGCGAAGAGGGCGACCCACACGACGTCGACGAAGTGCCAGTAGTACGACACGACGATCGCGGTGGTCATCTCCTTGCGGCCGAAGTTCTTGACCGCGAAGGCGCGGCCGATGACGAGGAGGAAGGCGATGAGGCCGCCCGTCACGTGCAGGGCGTGGAAGCCGGTCGTGAGGTAGAAGGCGGATGCGTATGCGTCGGCGCTGATCGGCATCCCCTCGGTGACGAGCTGGGCGTACTCCCACACCTGGCCGGACACGAAGATGGCGCCCATGAAGAACGTGAGGAAGAACCACTCGACCATGCCCCACTGACGGAAGCTCCAGAACCCGCCGGTGCGGTACGGCTGAAGGCGCTCCGCGGCGAAGACGCCCGCCTGGCATGTGAAGGACGACAGGATCAGGATGATCGTGTTGACCGTCGCGAACGGGACGTTCAACAGGTCGGATCGCTCGGCCCACAGCTCGGGGGAGGTCGAGCGGAGGGTGAAGAAGATCGCGAACAGGCCCGCGAAGAACATCACCTCGCTGCCGAGCCACACGATCGTCCCGACGGCGACCGGGTCGGGCCGCTTGACGGAACGCATCGCCTGTGAGTAGGTCGCAGGAGTCGTCGTCACGCTGACCATTATGGCCGAACTCGACGCACGATTTTCGCATCCGAGCGCGCGGATTTGCCTGCGGGTGAATTTAGGACAACCTAAGAGATCACTGCGAATCCGCCGGAAACGGGCTGTGCGGTCGCATCATCGCACGGCGCGGCGGGGCGCCGCACGCGGCTAGGCTTTTCAGTCATGGCAGAGCTCTACTCGTGGCCCGACATCCTCACCTCCCTCCTGGGCCGACGCGACCTCAGCGTCTCGGAGTCGACCTGGGCCATGCGCCAGATCATGGCGGGCTCTGCGACCCCCTCGCAGCTTGCGGGATTCCTCGTCGCGCTGCGCGCGAAGGGAGAGACGGTCGATGAGATCGTCGGCTTCCGCGACGCGATCCTCGAGGCCGCGCTGCCGCTTCCCGTCACGTCCGACGTGCTCGACATCGTGGGCACGGGGGGCGACCGCTTCGGCACCGTGAACGTCTCGACGATGGCGGCGGTCGTGGCCGCGGCATCCGGAGTCCCCGTCGTCAAGCACGGCAACAAGGCCGCGAGCTCGTCGTCGGGCTCGTCCGACGTCCTGAGCGCCCTGGGCATCGAGCTCGCGATCAGCCCCGACGCCGTCGCCGAGGTGCTCGACCGCGCAGGCATCACGTTCGCGTGGGCCGCCGCGTTCCATCCCGGGTTCAAGCACGCGGGCGCCACCCGCAGCGAGCTCGGCGTGCCGACGGTGTTCAACTTCCTGGGTCCGCTGTGCAACCCGGCGCGCGCGGAGGCCAACGCGGTCGGCGTGGCGCAGCTCGACCGGGTGCCGCTCATCACGGGCGTCTTCCAGACGCGGGGCGCGACGGCCCTCGTCTTCCGCGGCGACGACGGCCTGGACGAGCTCACGACGACGGGCCACAGCCGCGTGTGGGAGGTCAGCCGCGGCGACATCCACGAGCACGATCTCGACCCGCGCGATCTCGGCATCCCGCTCGCGCAGATCGACGACCTCCTGGGCGGAGAGCCGGCGCACAACGCCGCCGTGGTGCACCGCGTCTTCTCGGGCGAGACGGGCCCCGTGCGCGACATCGTGCTGCTCAACGCGGCTGCGGGCATCGTCGCGTACCGGCTCTGGAAGGACTCGGCGCAGGTGCAGCGGCCCATCCTCGAGCGGCTCGCGGAGGCGAAGGACGCCGCTGCCGCCGCCATCGACGACGGCGGGGCGGCGGCGAAGCTCGCGCAGTGGATCGAGGCCACGCAGGCGCTCGCGGGCTGACGGCGGCCCTTTCCGCGGGGGCTCTTCCATCGGTGCGCGCCACGGCGATAGCGTGATGCGCAACTGCTCCCGCCTCAAGGAGGACGCCATGACCGATGCACCCGTCGAGACAGCCGACGTCATCGAACCCCCCGCTCGCAGCCTCGGATCGGTCAAGGTGATCGGCATCCTCGGAATACTGGGCGGCATCGCCCTCATCGTGGTCGGCATCGTCGTCTGGATCATGGTGTCGGTCCAGCTGCGGGCCGAGAGCATCACGGTCCCCGACGACGCCATGGCGTTCCAGGGGCAGACCGTCGCGGGACCCTTCACGGCGTACGTGCAGGCCGACATCATCCAGCGCCACGCGCTCGACATCTCCGGCGGGAAGACCTTCGCCGAGCTCGCGCAGGACGACCCGGTGCGACCCGTCATGGCCAACGCGTCGTTCCTCCGGGCGTCGCTGTTCACGTCGGTCGTGTCCTTCGGCGTCGCCGTGTTCGCGATCGCGATCGGCGTCCTGTCGATACTGTTCGGCTGGGCGCTCCAGCGCCTCGCGAACGCGCCCGTCGTCGTGCGCCGGTCCTCGGTGGCCGGCGCTCCGTGACGCGCGCGCACGGCGTGCGCAGGCGGGCATGAATCCGCACGACGCGCTCACCGAGATCGCCTCCCTGCTCGAACGGGAGAGGTCTTCGCGCTACAAGTCGCAGGCTTTCCGGACGGCAGCGGATGCGATCGCGGCTCTGACGGACGAAGAGCTGCGGGATGCGGCATCCCTCCGCCGCCGCAAGGGCATCGGCGACTCGACCTTCGCCGTCATACAGGAGGCGCTCGACGGTCGCGTCCCCTCGTACCTCGAAGACCTCCGCACCCGGGCGGGCGTCGACCGCCGGTCCGCACTCCGCGCCCGGCTGCGCGGCGACCTCCACAGTCACAGCGACTGGTCGGACGGACTGACGTCGATCGACCTCATGGTCGACGCGGCGCGCGCGCTCGGCCACGAGTACCTCGCGCTCACGGATCACTCGCCGCGGCTCCGCGTCGCCAACGGGCTGTCGCCCGAGCGCCTGCGTGAGCAGCTGACGCTTCACGACGGGTTCTCGGGCGAGGGGTTCACCCTCCTGAGCGGCATCGAGGTCGACATCCTCGAGGACGGCACGCTCGATCAGGAGCCGGACCTCCTCGACGAGCTCGACGTCGTCGTCGCCTCGGCGCACTCGAAGCTGCGCATGGAGCGCGCACCCATGACCCGTCGGCTCGTCGCGGCGGTGTCCGACACGCGCACGGACGTGCTCGGTCATGTGACGGGCCGCCTCGTCGAGGGCTCGCGCGGCACGAGGCCGCCGTCGACCTTCGAGGCCGCTCCCGTGTTCGAGGCGTGCGCGGCGCGCGGCGTGGCGGTCGAGATCAACTCCCGCCCCGAGCGGCAGGACCCGCCCGACGATCTCATCGAGGTCGCACTCGAGAAGGGATGCCTCTTCTCGATCGACTCGGACGCGCATGCGCCGGGGCAGCTGTCGCTCATCGACCACGGCGCGGAGCGCGCCGAGCGACTCGGCGTCCCCGCCGAGCGCATCGTCACGACGTGGCCGCTGGCGCGGCTGCGCGAGTGGACCGGAGCACGGAAGGCGTAGCGCCATGAAGATCCACGACCGAGAAGAGCTGATCCGCCGCAACGACGAGGAGTACTCGGCGCTGACGGGTCTCGTGGCGCGCGTGCGGGCCGCGGACCGCGTCGACGAAGAGTTCGCGGGGGATGCGCGCGACCGCAACGTGCGGGATGTGCTCGCGCACCTGCACGCCTGGCACCTCCTGCTGGAAGGGTGGTACGAGGACGGCATGATCGGCGGATCACCCGCCCTGCCGGCCCCCGGGTACACGTGGAGCGACCTGGATGCGCTCAACGTCACGCTGCGCGACCGCTGGGTGGATGCGCCCCTCGAGAAGGTCGAGGCGCTGCTGGATGCCTCGCACAGGGGCCTGCAGCGGCTCGTCTCCGTGCACTCCGACGCTCAGCTCTTCGACGGCGGGACCTACCCCTGGACGCAGGGGTCGGCTCTGGGCTCGCTGTGCCTGGAGTGCGGCGGGAACCACTATCGGTGGGGGCGGGCCGCCATCGGGGCGGGGCTCGGGATCGACGTCGGGGTCTGACGACGGACTCCGCCGATCCCAACGGCGGCAGGCCTCATGTGAGTGCGGCGACAGCTATGAGGAGAGTCGTCGCGCCCATCGTGGGTGAAGGTGCGCTCTCGGTTCGGCGGTGGACTGCGGTTCGGGCGGCGTCCGGGCACTGCGCCGTGCCTGCCGGCGGCGGCACGAGGGCGCCGGGCGCACGAGGCCACGTGTCACGCCGTCGCGTCGAGTGCCAGTGAGATGCGCTCGACGGCGGTGCCGAGAGCCCAGCGTTCGGACAGCCCCGCGAGGCGCTCGCGACGGTCGGCATCGAGAGGCTGCAGGCGCGTGTGGGGCGTCGTGAGAGCGAGGTCCTTCGCCACCGCGACGACGCGCGGCGCGACGGCGAGGTACGGGAGCGCCGCCAGGATCTTTGCAGCGACACCCGCCGACATCCCTCGACCCGCTTCCGCCGCGGCGACGATGCCGGCGAGGTCGCCGTGCGCCGCGAGGAGCGTCGCAGCGGACTTCTCGCCGATGCCAGGAACCCCGGGAAGCCCGTCGGACGCGTCGCCGCGGAGAGTCGCGAAATCGGCGTACTGGCTCGGCAGTACGCCGTACTTCGCGACGACGACCTCATCCGTGACGATCTCGAGCCTGCTCATTCCGCGCGCCGTGTAGACGACCCGCACGTCGCGCGCGTCGTCGACGAGCTGGAAGAGGTCGCGATCGCCCGTCACGATGTCTACGGGCAGCGTCGCCGTCGTCGCCAGAGTGCCGATCACGTCGTCGGCCTCGTGCTCGGCGGCGCCGACGATCGCGATGCCGACCGCCGCCAGCACGTCGCGGATGACAGGCACCTGCACCTCGAGCGGATCGGGGACGACCTCGACGTCGGCTCCGCCCTCCACCACCTCGGCCACCCGGTGCGCCTTGTACGACGGGATGAGGTCGACGCGCCACTGCGGGCGCCAGTCGTCGTCCCAGCAGGCGACGAGGTGCGTCGGGCGGTACGTCGTCACGAGCCTCGTGATGATGTCGAGGAAGCCGCGAACGGCGTTGACCGGAGTTCCGTCGGGAGCCCGCACGGTGTCGGGGACGCCGTAGAACGCGCGGAAGTAGAGGCTCGCGGAGTCCAGGAGCATGAGGCGGTCGGTCACGCGCTCATCCTGCCACGCCCGTCCGACGCGGTCTCGTCAGCAGCCGGGACCCGCGGGATCCTCGAGGCACGTGCGCTCCACGAGGGCCGTACGGACCTCGACGACGCGCACGTCGTAGCCGCCCGTGCTCGCCTCGACGTAGCCCGCGACGGGACGCCACAGACCCGAGCCGAAGTCGACGGATGCCGTGTACCGCACGGTCACCCGCACGGCGTACGTGCCGCGCTCGCGGTACGCGTGGCTCGTCGCGGTGGGCGTGAACGGGGCCTGACGGAGCTGCTCCCACGTCGCGCCGCCCGTCGTCGTGCGCAGCGTCGTGCCGTCGCCGAACTCGAAGACGTAGGCGGCGGGCACGAACCTGACGACGACGTCCCACCCCAGCAGCGTGCCGGAGAGCCGCTGCTCGGATGCCGCGGCGACGATGTTCGCGGGCATTCCGACGACGCCGAACCCCGCGGGTTCGCCCGAGAGCGTCGGCGCCGCCGGCCGGAACGATGCGAGATCGGCGAGCGTCACCTCGGGGACGCTTCCCACCTCGTACGTCACCTCGCACCGAGCCAGGACGCAGTCGGGCGTCGGCTCCGGTTCGGGCGCCGGCGCGCGGCCACCGCCCGCGGACGGCGGGCGGTCCTCGCCGTGCCCGGGCAGGGTCATGGACGCGCCCACGTCGACTTGAGTGCCGTCGTTCGTGATTTGTGGGCAGAGCGCAGCGGCGGCGAGGTCTGGTGTGCAGACGGGGTCTGTCGCTGTCACTCCGACCGCGGCTCCACCCAGAATGAGGCCGATCACCACCGCTAGACGGAGCATGAGCCGTTCGCGCGCGTGACGCTGTTCTCGATGGCCAGATCCTCGCCGGCCAGGATCAAGTCCACTGCCAACAACGTGATTGTTTCGCGCGAGGCGGGCGTCACGTCTTGACCTGAACGATTGACAACACGGGTAGCCGAGGAATCAAGACAGACATAGAGACTCACGTTGAGTGGCGCGAAGCTCGCATGCTCGTGGGTGAGATCAACAATTCGTGTTGCACCCACGATCGACAGACCTTCTTGAGAGAACTTGGTCTGGGTGTCGACATCAACCTCAAGCGCCCGCCCGATGAGAAAGGACGATGGAGAAGGACGAGCCCCAGGGTCGGATCTCCGAGAGTTCAGGGCATCGACGTACGCGCGGTAGGTCTCTTCAGCGGCGGCGAAGGCCTCTTCCTCGCTGGCGAACGTGGGCGGCGTCTCGACGGGCTCGGGGTCGGGCGCACACCCCGTCGCGAAGGCGGCCGCGAGCGCCAGTGCGAGGGCGGCAGTCGTTCGGCGCAGGATCACGCGACCACGGTAGCTGCGGCATCCATCACGGTCGGCGAGTTATCCACATCGCGACGGGGGTCACGCGTCGGCGGCCGCGGCATCCGGAATGCGCGCCGTGAGTCGCAGCCGGCGCTTCACGAGCCCGGAGGCGCGGTCCAGGGCGATGACGGCCGCGGCGAGCACCACGATGACGGCGACGATTCGCGTGAGAGCCCAGACGATGCCGCCGCCGAGCGCCTCGACGTCGAGGAAGGGATACGGGAAGCGGTCGGAGACCGTGGGGAATGCGACGCCGCGCACGATCGCGATGGCCCCGTACGCGACGGGATACAGCAGCCACAGCAGGCCGTCGCGCCACCGGACGATGCCGTGCGGACCGAACACGACCCAGTCCACGAGCACCATCGCCGGCACGACGTAGTGGAGCAGGAACAGCGATCTGTTGTCGAGGACCGTCACGGCGTCGGTCACGAACAGACCGGGCAGCGGGTTCGCGCCCTGATTGAGGATGACGTGCGAGACGAGACCCGTGACGGCGATCCAGAGCGTCACACCGCCGCGCAGACGCGGTGCCGGGGCATCCGTGGTGCCCTCCCGGATCATCCAGTACGTCACGACCGCGAAGAACGCGACGACGATGAGGTTGCTCTGCGTCGTGTAGAACGCGAGGCGTCGCTCTCCGGTCATGAGCCCGAGCGTGCCGACGAGCACGATCGCGACGCGCCACCAGAGCTGCGGCGATCTCCAGACGGGTGGCGCTGACTGCTTCGTGCCCACGCGGCCTCCAGTTCGTCGAGCCACAGAACGCTAGATGCCGCGCGGGCGCGCTGTCAAAACGGGGGTCGTACGCGGGAACAGACCGCCGTACCGAAAGAGAGAGGGCCCACCTCCGGGGGTCGAGGTGGGCCCATGACGAAGCGGCGCGCGACCGGATGCATTCGGCGCGGTCCTCCCGGGGACTGCCTTCGACGTCATGACGAGCCTGACAGGCCAGACTGTGAGGACTCTGTGGTCAGACCGCAAGGAGCCTGCCCGGATGTCGAGAGATCGCCGCGCTAGGCTCGACGGGTCATGACGACGGATGCTCATCGGCTGCTCGCCGACCTCAGGGTCGCCACGCTCGCGCGCATCGCCCAGCTCGACGACGAGATGGCAGACCTCCGTGCCGACCGCGCGATCGACAGCGCCGACGACGAGCACGACCCCGAAGGAGTCACGCTCTCGGGGGAGTGGTCGCTGCTCGCGGGGCTGCGCGACGAAGCGTCCAGGACGCTCGGCGAGATCGACCTGGCTCTCGCGAGAGTGGCGGACGGAACGTACGGCACATGCGTCGACTGCGGTCGCGCGATCCCCGACGCGCGGCTCCGCGCCCGCCCCACGGCGCTGCGGTGCGTCGCGTGCGCCGAGCGGGCGGGGCAGTGATGTCGTTCGGCTCAGGCGCAGGGCGAAGGGTCCTCGCGGACCGGGAGGCATGTCCGTGCGGAAGCGGCGGCGCATACGGGGGATGCTGCGGCCCCGTCATCCGCGGCGGTGCTGCCCCCACGGCCGAAGCGCTCATGCGTTCGCGATACACGGCGTTCGCCGTCGGCGACGAGAGGCACCTGCTCGCGACCTGGCATCCCCGCACGCGTCCTGACGTGCTCGAGCTCGACCCGCGCCTGACGTGGACGCGGCTCGAGATCCTCGCCGTCGATGAGGGTGTGGACGGCGACGAGACCGGCGTCGTGGAGTTCCGCGCCGAGTGGCGCGGGGGCGGCGGCCGCGGCATCCTTCACGAGCGCAGCAGTTTCACGCGGCTGCGGGGCCGCTGGTGCTACCTCGACGGCGAGGTCGAGTGACGCGCTGAGCGCGGTCGCGTCGGCAGACCGAGCGCCTCTGGCGGCGAGACGGCTTCGATCACAGCAGCGCGAGCGCCTGGTTCCGTCTGACCGCTTCGATCCAGTCGGCGTGCGTGCGCGACGAGCACACGACGCCGAGTCTCGACTCATGGCCGACGTCCTCCAGGAGCAGCACGATCTCGGTGCGGGGGCTCGTCCAGGCGGCCATGAGCCGCAGGTCGCCTCTGCGGACCGCTGCGCCCCACTGGTCCCGCGGCACGCGCCGAGCGGCGGGCTCCCAGACCGGACGGTCGACGACGGGATCGCCGTGGTCCTTCGAGAGGAGCGTCGTGAACGAGCCGAACGCGTCGACATAGTGCTGCGGACTCGGGTAGCGGTCGGCGACGACGTACCGCCCCGCGACGAGGAGCCCCTCGACGTACTCGTAGCCGATGGTGACGCGGCGGGAGTCGATCGTCGACGCGTAGAGCATCAGCCGGTCGTCGCCGTGGAGGAGCGCGGCATCCTCCTGCACGTCGTCGACGGAGTCGCCCCAGCGGGCACTGCGGAAGTCGGGTCGGCCGTCGTCGGCGGGCGCGACGGCGGGTGGGCGCATCCGGTGACGATCGGTCCAGCCGCGTCCGTCCCAGAATGTCTCCCACTCCGCTCCGTCGGGATACCAGCCGGCGGGAATCGAGTTCATGATCACGCTCGCACGAGGACGCAGAAGTATGGACAATGTGGTCTGACCACAATACCGAGCGGTCCTGACAGGACGGTGGGAACCGCGATGACGGGCACAGGGAAGCCTTCGGGGCGCGTCCGCGTTCTGATACCCTGGAGTGTCACTCGTGTGGCTTAGTCGCCGTGCGTTCATGACATCGCAAGAACAATCCGCTTCGCTTCGGCTCGAGGCATCCGTCCGCGCATCTCGCGGGTCGGAGGTCGCGAAAGGCTGAGGCCCGACACCCAAACCCAACAAGGACAACCCACTACATGACTACCGCAACGACCGCCCCGGCCACCAAGCAGGTCGCGATCAACGACATCGGATCTGCCGAGGACTTCCTGGCCGCGGTCGAGAAGACTCTGAAGTTCTTCAACGACGGCGACCTCATCGAGGGCACCGTCGTGAAGATCGACCGCGACGAGGTGCTCCTCGACGTCGGCTACAAGACCGAGGGCGTCATCCCCTCGCGCGAGCTTTCCATCAAGCACGACGTCGACCCCAACGAGGTCGTCAAGGTCGGCGACGAGGTCGAGGCCCTCGTCCTCCAGAAGGAGGACAAGGAAGGTCGCCTCATCCTCTCCAAGAAGCGCGCGCAGTACGAGCGCGCCTGGGGCGACGTCGAGAAGATCAAGGAGAACGACGGCGTCGTGACCGGCTCGGTCATCGAGGTCGTCAAGGGCGGCCTCATCGTCGACATCGGCCTCCGCGGCTTCCTCCCCGCCTCGCTCATCGAGCTTCGTCGCGTCCGCGACCTCACGCCGTACCTCGGCCAGGAGATCGAGGCGAAGATCCTCGAGCTCGACAAGAACCGCAACAACGTCGTGCTCTCGCGCCGCGCCCTGCTCGAGCAGACGCAGTCCGAGTCGCGCACCACGTTCCTCAACAACCTGCACAAGGGCCAGGTCCGCAAGGGCACGGTCTCGTCGATCGTCAACTTCGGTGCGTTCGTCGACCTGGGCGGCGTGGACGGTCTCGTGCACGTCTCCGAGCTGTCGTGGAAGCACATCGAGCACGCCTCCGAGGTCGTCGAGGTGGGCCAGGAGGTCACCGTCGAGATCCTCGAGGTCGACCTCGACCGCGAGCGCGTGTCGCTCTCGCTCAAGGCGACGCAGGAGGACCCGTGGCAGGTCTTCGCCCGCACGCACGCGATCGGCCAGGTCGCGCCGGGCAAGGTCACCAAGCTCGTCCCGTTCGGCGCGTTCGTTCGCGTCGCGGACGGCATCGAGGGCCTCGTGCACATCTCGGAGCTGTCGGGCAAGCACGTCGAGCTCGCCGAGCAGGTCGTGTCGGTCGGCGAAGAGGTCTTCGTCAAGATCATCGACATCGACCTCGAGCGTCGCCGCATCTCGCTCTCGCTCAAGCAGGCGAACGAGTCGGTCGACCCCTTCGGCACCGAGTTCGACCCCGCCCTCTACGGCATGGTCACGGAGTACGACGAGAACGGGGAGTACAAGTACCCCGAGGGCTTCGACCCCGAGACCAACGCATGGCTCGAAGGCTTCGACGAGCAGCGTGAGAAGTGGGAGCAGGAGTACGCCGCTGCCCAGGGTCGCTGGGAGGCGCACAAGGCTGCTGTCGCCAAGGCCCTCGAGGCCGAGGCTGCCGCTCCGGTCGAGACCGGCGGATCGTCGTTCTCCTCCGACTCGTCGAACGTCGGCGGCACGCTGGCCGACGACGAGGCTCTCGCGGCCCTGCGTGAGAAGCTCTCGGGTCGCTGATCGACTGAGCGCGTCGCCGAACGGCGACCGCTAGAGAGGGGCCGGGATGCTGCATCCCGGCCTCTCTTGTCTCCCGGCGTGGCTTGTCGCATGCCCGTCCTGTGCGCGGGTCCGCCGTCCCGAATCGGCCCGTCGAGCCGAGTGCGTCCCGTCCCGCGCTCGATCCGGCCCCCCGGCCGGCTGACCGCGGCGGCGCATCGATGGCCGCGGCCCGCGACGGAGCAGCCTGCGGCGTGTTCGCCTCCCGCGAGGCGGCGCCGACTGCCTTGTTCAGGCGGTCTCGCGCGGCTCCATCGCGCAGGCGTCCTCGGCCAGGCGATCCTTCTCCGCGTCGCGCTCGCGCTTCTTCGCGACCGCTGCAGAGACGATGGTGTATCCCCCGTACGCGAAGAGCGCACCGGCGGCGGTCGGGACGATCCAGTGCTTGTGCTGCACGTTGACCCAGTTGCTGACCCAGCCCAGCAGCGGGATCGAGTACATGAGG
Organism: Microbacterium ulmi; assembly: GCF_011759705.1. Lineage (GTDB taxonomy): Bacteria > Actinomycetota > Actinomycetes > Actinomycetales > Microbacteriaceae > Microbacterium > Microbacterium ulmi. The sequence goes on from NZ_JAAOZF010000002.1 coordinate 128,058, forward strand.
ACGGCCCGCACCTGCTTGCCGTAGACGGGATCGTCGACCGTCGCGTTCGCGTCGCCCTGCGTCGTGAAGACGAACGTGCCGTCCTGATGCTGCGTGATGCCGACGACGCGGTGCGTCACGAGCGTCGGGTCGAGCGGATATGGCTGGAAGGACACGACATCGCCGATCCGGAGCTCCTCGGGGGTCACGGGTCTCACGATGAGGAGCGTGCCGACGGGGAGGGTGGGCTGCATCGACGGCGACAGCACCGTCAGCGGCACGCCTCCGACGACCTTCGGAACGATGATCGTGAGCACGGCGATGAGGAGCACGAGACCGAGCATGCCGGCACTGATGCCGTACCAGAGCGAGTGCAGGATCGGATGCCGGTCGGCGAACGTGCGCCGCGCGGGTTCGACCTCAGAAGTCGCGGTGCGAACCGGAAGGGTCGTCACCTCGAGGGGTGCGGTGGTCATGCTGCGGCCTCCTCATCAGGTGGCGGTGGGGACGTCGGGCGCGAGAGCCGTCTCCTCGGGCTTGAGCGCCGGCTCGCCGCGTGCGGCCCGCATCGATGACGGGTCGCCGGCGCTCGGCGCCGGCTCGTCGGATGCCGGTGCGTCGGGCACCGACGCCGATTCGGCCTGTGCAGATTCGAAGACCAGGAACCGATCCGACTCCGAGTCGAACCTCGCGAAGAACGTGCCGATCGCGACGATCGTCCCGGGGTCGCCTTCAGGTGTGATGATGACGTCGAACGACTGGCCCGTGTCCGCCGCATCGGGGGTGACGATCCCCGCCGCCCTCAGCTTGCTGTCGTCGACGCGGACGAAGGGGGATCCAGAGCTCACTCCGTCGCGCGTGAAGGTGTGACCGTCGAGCCGCCAGTCGTAGAACTCGTGGGTCGCGCTCTCGAGAGCCGCGAACGCGAAGACCACCTCACGCGGGCTGTTCGAGCCGTCGCCCTCGACGACCGGGGCCGAGGTCTGCTCTTCCGGCGGAGTCAGCTGACCTGCGGGCGGGGGAGGCGGCTCGAGCGGCTCGAGCGGACTCTCCCCCGAGAGAAGCGATGGTCTCCAGTCGTCCTCGGAGCACGAGAGCTGAAGGTCGGTGGAGCTGGAGCGCAAGAACCAGACGGGAACCTGAACGAGAAGAGTCTCGTCCGGTGGCGTCGCTCTCACCGTCACCCAAATCGGGGTGGGCGTCCCGAGCGGGAGGCCGATGACCTCTTGCGCCTTGCTCGCATGGTCTGAGCTGAGCTCCTCGCCGGTCTTGTGGATCGAGTCGAACCATCGCTTCTCCTCGATGCGGGTCTCGCCGACGTACCAGTCCGAGAATCCGCCGAACTGCGTGCCCGCACCCAGGAGCACCTTGCCCCAGCCGCCCCCGTCGGCCCCTCGCGTGCAGGTGCCGAACTGCTCCGGCGTGCCCGGGGTCGGAGCCGGCTGCAACTGGATCACGCCGAGATCCGCCTCGATCGAGTCGCTCCAGAGCGCATACGTGCCCCCAGCGGCACTGAGCACGAGGGTCGCCGCAGCGACCGCGGCCGAAGCCGTGATCAGGGCAGCGCCTGTGCGCGTACGGCGAGGCGCCGTGCGGCGGCTGGGGGCGTTCACTATGCGATCTCCAGTTCAACTAGAGCGGTTACGGAGTCGCGAGGGGGCGCTGCTGGGTGAGCTTGAACGTGATGCCACTCAGCCCGATGGTTGCACCTTGTCCTTCCGCGCCATCGACCGCCTCCTTGTCCCACGACACACGGAGCGTGAAGGGATGGCTGAGGGTGGTGGACCCGCCCGGATTGACATAATCGATCTCGTCGCCATTCACGAACTCAACTTCGATTCCGAGAGCGTCCAGGTCGGCAGAGCCCCCGATCGACCCCGGAACCACCGACAGAATGGCCTGAAGGTTGTTTCCGGTTGCGGTCAATTCGACGTTTCCTCGGTACTCGAGCACGTCGCCCGGCACCATCACAAAATTCCCGATGACGAGCTCTTCTTCTTCTCTCGCATCGGGGGACACGTCCCACCATTTGCCCGTCACACTTTGGGGATCCGTGAACTGGAGAGTCCCGGCAGTGATCACTCCAGCGTCCTGTCCGGGGAGCGTGTCGTTCCACAGCGCGAAGGTGCCTGCCCCGCCGAGAAGCAGCGCACCCCCGGCAGCCGACGCGATCGCGCCCTTTACAAACTTGTTCATCTTTGTCCTGCCAATCGGGTTTGGCGGCAGGGCGAAGCAGTGCTCACAACGGTGTGCGTCGACCTGCCAGGGTGGGGCCGACCGCGCGGGTCGCGGCCGGTCGGGGAGACGATGCCCTATGGACTCCATCGCTTCCACATCTCCAGCCTATGTGGTGAGACCACAGGCCCCCAACTGTGGTCGGACCACCCAGTACATTCCCAGTCGCAGCTTCCCACGGGCCGAAACCGGCCTCCGATCGAGGATGTCTTCGAGCGGTGGCGCGGGGGCGGCGACGACTCCTCCACGTTGGACCGTGGCATTCTCGTAGGCATGCCCCTCATCGCGCTGACCGGCGGGATCGCGTCCGGCAAGTCGACCATCGCGCAGCGGCTCGCAGAGCACGGCGCCGTCGTGATCGACGCCGATCAGGTGGTCCGCGACGTGCAGCGGCCCCGCTCGCCGGTGCTCGACGCGATCGCGGAGGAGTTCGGCACGGCGATGATCCTTCCCGACGGATCGCTGGATCGCGCGGCGCTCGGCACGCGCGTGTTCGGCGACCCCGAGGCAGTCGCCAGGCTCAACACGATCGTGCATCCCGCCGTGCGGGTCGAGTCCTGGCGGCGCTTTGCGGAGGCGTCGGCGGCCGACCCCGAGGCGGTGGTCGTCTACGACGTCCCGCTCCTGGTCGAGGCGCGCGTGGACGACCCTTGGGAGCTCATCGTCGTCGCGCATGCGCCCTCCGACGTGCGGCTGCGGCGACTGGTCGAACTGCGGGGGATGAGCGAGAAGGATGCCGCGGCCCGCATCGCGTCTCAGGTCTCGGACGACGCACGGCTCGCCGTCGCCGACGTCGTCATCGACACATCCGGGAGCATCGACGGGACGCTCCGCCAGGTCGACGAGCTCTGGGACCGGCTGCCGCGACTCATCGCACAGCGCTGAGCGCTCCGACGGGCACGCGGACCTCGCGCGACGTGCCGCGGTCGCCGATCACTCCGACTGCTCGGCCTCCCGCGGGACTGATTCGGCAGACGCGGTCTCTTCCTGCTGAGGCTCGGTCGGAGCCGCCTGAAGGTCGGGCGCCGCGGCGAGCTCGGTCGGCCGGGCCGGCTCGACGCTCGGCCCCGTGTCGGCCTGCGGCGCGGTAGGACCGATCGGCTCGGTCTCGCCCCCCGGTGCGACCTCGCTTGCCGGTGCGCCCTCGCCCGCAGGGACGACGTCTTCGGCGATCTCGGGCGGGGTCGAGGCATCCGTCGCCTTCACGGCGTCGAGCGGCTCGATCGAAACCGCCGACTCGGCAGCCTCGGAGATGCCGTCTCCCACCGTCGCGAGGCTCGCGGGGTCGGTCTCGTCCGGCTCGGGAAGCTTCGTCACGCCGACCGCGTCCAGCGCGGGGAACGGCGTCGGCGGGTCCTTCGGCTCGTAGGGGGGAGCCGCAGCGACCGCTGCGAGGATGGCGGCAGCGTCGATGCCCGCGAAGAGGATGGCTCCCGCCTCCTGGTCGGTCGCGGCATCCTTCGCGATGAGAAGGCGCTCCGCCGTCATCGGCCCGCACCAGCTCGACGGCGGGTCTCCCTGGCCGGTCCACGGCGCCGTGCTCTCGTCGACGTCGAAGGTGCACGGGTCGTCGTAGATCTTGTCGAACCCGTACGGCTGCGAGGCGAAGCCGGCATTGTCGCCGCCGCGCATGCAGGCGATCGTCTCGAGGCCGACCTGATCGCGGATGCTCACGAGCGTGCGGTAGAGATCGCACCACGGCTCGCCCCACCCCGGCGGTTCGTTCTGCGGGTACAGCCGCTCGGATGCCGCGTCGGTGTCGACGCGGTCGAGCGCCTGCGTGCCGTACACCTTGACTGCTCCCGCGAAGTACGCGCTTCCCAGATCGGGCCGCTCGACGCAGTACGCGAGCCCCGAGACGTACATGACGAGATAGCGAGGCCCGCCTTCTTCGCTGAACTGCCACATCTGGTTGCCGACCGTGTCGCTCATGTATGTCATGGCGGCGCGGCATCCCGCGCGGAGCCTGCCGTAGGCAGGGCCGTCGTTGCCCGTCGGGCTCTGGTCGGTGGGCGGGAGCTGCCAGACGTAGAGGTTCGGCTCGTCACCGCCGCCCGGGGACGCCGTCGCGCCCGTCGCGCCGGCGTCCCGGTTCGCGCTCGTGCCGCTCCGGCTTCCCGGCATCCCGCTCTGCACGGTCCGCGAGCCGCCGCCCCCGCCCGATCGGCCGGCATCCGCGATCGGGGTGCTTTCGTCCGGCGCTGTGCCGGGGTCGTCGACGCCAGGGGCGTCGGTTCCGGCATCCGGGACAGGATCCAGCGGATCGGGCGTGACTGTGTCGCTCCGCGCCCCCGGATCCGTCCCGCGCGCATCGGGCGTGCTCGTCTGCGCGTCGCCGCCGCCAACGAGCGGCGAGTACTCGCCGCAGCCGGACGTCAGCAGCAGCGCCGCGCACAGCGCGATCGCCTGCGCCGCGCGGGCAGAGGTCGTCTTCATGATGGTTCCTCCTCACAGGGCGGGTACTCGGCGGCGCGCGCGGCGCCGGACGTATCCCGGACGAACGTGTAGCGGATGCCTTCCGACGTCATGGGGAGGATCACGACGACGCCGTAGTCGGGGGTCCAGCCGTCCGAGACCAGGAAGTAGTTGCCGCCCGTCGACTCGAGGTACTTCAGTCCGCGATAGTGATAGCGCGTGCGGCCCTCGTCCTCGGGGCACGACATGCTGACACCCGGCGCGACGATGTCGAGGGGCTCGGCGCTGTCGACCTCCAGGCTCGGCAGCTGCGACACCCGCGAGGGGAACGCCTGGGCGATCTGCGTGCCCTCGACCATCGCGAAGTTGGTGGCCGACCAGAACAGCCCGATCGCGACGAGCACTGCGATCGACCCGCGCAGCACGCCGTCCGTGAGCGGCGCGAACGGCGTCGCATCGGGCAGGACGGCGCGGAGGTTGAGGGCGTAGAGCAGAAGGAGCAGCCCCGCGGCGCACACGAGCGGGGCGGCGATGAACGTCGCGGCGTAGCCGACGAGCCCGAGAACGATCCCGAGCGCGAAAATGCCGACAGCGACCGTCCACAGCCATCGGGCGACGAGCACAGCCACGCGATCGTCCTCGCCGAGCCGCCGCCGGCGGCGCCACCACTGGTCGAATGCCACCCACGCGAGACCCGTCCCGGCCGCGGCGAGCGGCAGGATGAACACCGACTGCACGCTGCGGCGCAGGTAGTCGTCCACCGTCATGCCCAGGATCGCCTCGTCGATGCCCAGGGCGCTCGCGAAGCGGTCGCTGCGCACCCAGCCGAAGTACACGAGCAGGGCGGTCAGAACACCGACGTTCGCCACGACGGCGAGCAGCGCCTTGACCACGCCGCCACGAAGGGCGCGCGTCTCGGACGACTCTCTCGGCGTGTCGCCGGAGTCGGCCGCGTCGGGATCCCCGGCGGGCGCCAACGTCTCAGGAGGACGCGCGGCGGTCGCAGCTTGCATGCTCTCAAGAAGCCCGGAGGACGAGATCTGATACATGGCTGAGCCGTCGTGGGGCGCACAGGCGGAGATCGGGCCGAGACGGCGGGCGCGGCATCCGCCTGCCGCGAACTCCCGACCCGGTGTCGGAGCCCGCGTCTACGCTGGAACGATGCAGACGACTCGGAGCGTGCGGCCGTTCGAGGTCGTGAGCGACTACGCGCCCAGCGGCGACCAGCCCCAGGCGATCGCACAGCTCGCGGCGCGCATCAACGCGGGCGAGACGGATGTCGTGCTGCTCGGCGCGACCGGCACGGGCAAGTCGGCGACGACGGCGTGGCTCATCGAGCAGGTGCAGCGCCCGACCCTCGTGCTCGCGCACAACAAGACCCTCGCCGCGCAACTCGCGAACGAGTTCCGCGAGCTCATGCCCCACAACGCGGTCGAGTACTTCGTGAGCTACTACGACTACTACCAGCCCGAGGCCTACGTCCCGCAGACCGACACCTTCATCGAGAAGGACTCGTCGATCAACGCCGAGGTCGAGCGGCTCCGGCACTCCACGACGAACTCCCTCCTCTCGCGCAGAGACGTCGTCGTGGTCTCGACGGTGTCGTGCATCTACGGCCTGGGCGCGCCGGAGGAGTACCTGCGCGCGATGGTCGCGCTGCAGGTGGGGGAGCGGTACGACCGCGACGCGCTCATCCGCAAGTTCATCTCGATGCAGTACAACCGCAACGACGTCGACTTCTCGCGCGGCAACTTCCGCGTGCGCGGCGACACGATCGAGATCATCCCGGTGTACGAGGAGTACGCGATCCGCATCGAGCTCTTCGGCGACGAGATCGAAGCGCTCTACATGCTGCATCCGCTCACGGGCGACGTCGTCCAGCGGCTCGACTCCGTGCCGATCTTCCCCGCATCGCACTACGTGGCAGGAACAGACGTCGTCCAGCGCGCGATCGGCACGATCGAGGACGAGCTCGCCGAGCGCCTGAAAGAGCTCGAGTCTCAGAACAAGCTCCTCGAGGCTCAGCGCCTGCGCATGCGCACGACGTTCGATCTCGAGATGCTGCAGCAGCTCGGCTTCTGCTCCGGCATCGAGAACTACTCCCGGCACCTCGACGGCCGCGCGCCCGGCGAGCCGCCCCACACGCTCCTCGACTTCTTCCCCGACGACTTCCTCCTCGTCATCGACGAGTCGCACGTGACGGTGCCGCAGGTGGGGGCGATGTATGAGGGGGATGCCTCGCGCAAGCGCACGCTCGTCGAGCACGGGTTCCGCCTTCCGTCGGCACTCGACAACCGGCCGCTGCGGTGGGACGAGTTCAAGAACCGGATCGGCCAGACGGTGTATCTCTCGGCGACGCCGGGCCGCTACGAGATGGGCATCGCGGACGGCATCGTCGAGCAGATCATCCGTCCCACGGGCCTGGTCGACCCGCAGATCGTCGTGAAGCCGTCGAAGGGGCAGATCGACGACCTCCTCGAGGAGATCCGCCTCCGCGCGCAGCGCGACGAGCGCGTGCTCGTGACCACCCTGACGAAGAAGATGGCCGAGGAGCTCACCGACTTCCTCGGCGAGCACGGAGTGCGTGTGCGCTACCTCCACTCCGACGTCGACACGCTCCGCCGCGTCGAGCTGCTCACCGAGCTGCGCGCCGGCGTCTACGACGTGCTCGTCGGCATCAACCTGCTCCGCGAGGGCCTCGACCTGCCCGAGGTCTCGCTCGTCGCGATCCTCGACGCAGACAAGGAGGGGTTCCTGCGCTCGGGCACATCGCTCATCCAGACGATCGGCCGAGCCGCGCGCAACGTCTCGGGCGAAGTGCACATGTACGCCGACAACATGACCGACTCGATGCGCAACGCGATCGACGAGACCGATCGTCGCCGCGACAAGCAGCTCGAATACAACCGCGTCAACGGCATCGATCCGACGCCGCTGCGCAAGCGCATCGCCGACATCACGGAGGTGCTCGCCCGCGAAGGCGCCGACACCGCCGCCATGATGTCGCGCAAGGATGCGGTCATGTCCAAGAGCGGCAAGGGGAAGAGTCCGACTCCCAATCTGCGCCGAGAGGGCATCGCGGCGGAAGGGGCCAACCAGCTCGAGGCGACGATCCAAGACCTGTCGAACCAGATGCTCGCGGCCGCAGGCGAGCTCAAGTTCGAGCTCGCAGCGCGCCTTCGCGACGAGGTGCAAGACCTCAAGAAGGCGCTGCGGGCGATGGAGCGGGCAGGCCACGCCTGACGCTGTCGGGCCGGCGACGTCGTCAGCGGCGGCCGGCTACGGACAGTGCATGAGCGGCTTCGGCCCCGATCGGTCGAACGTGTGCTGCGACATCGCGGCGCCGCACAGGGGGCACGGCCGGTCGGCGCGCGACGGCTCCGGCGTCGTCTCGTACGGACCGACGGATGCCGGGCCGGCGAGCTTGATGAGGCGCGCGTTGAGCCACGCATACCAGCCGCCGGCTTCGCGGACGCGCTCGCGGAGGGGACGGCGGGACTCGGCATCCATTCGTGTCATGAACATTAGTGTACTAAACAAACCGTAGGATGGACTCGTGGATGCGCGCGACGGACTGCTCAAGCTCGAGAACCAGCTGTGCTTCGCCCTCGTGACGGCGGCGCGCAACGTCGTGTCGATCTACCGGCCGGTCCTCGAGCCTCTCGGGCTGACGCATCCGCAGTATCTCGTCATGCTCGCGCTGTGGGAGCGCTCGCCGCGGTCGCTGAGCGACCTCGCCGATGAGCTGGCGATGGAGCCCGCGACCCTGTCGCCGCTCGTCAAGCGGCTCGAGGCTCAGGGCCGTGTCACCCGGTCGCGCCGTGCGGACGACGAGCGCGTGCTCGACATCGGGCTGACCGACGACGGTCGGGCCCTGCGCGATCGCGCGCTCGACGTGCCGGAGCAGATCATGCAGCGCGTCGGGATGGATGTCGCACAGCTGGCCGCGCTGCGCGACGGCCTCGCGCCGTTCGCGGGCAGCCGGCCTCCGATGGGCCGGACGTGACCGTCGTCCTCGTCGAGGGGGTGAGCGACCGCATCGCGCTCGAGACGTTCGCCGCACGCCGGGGGATGCCGCCGCCGCGGATCGTCGTGGTCGGCGGGTCCAAGGGGGTGCGCCGCATCCTCGCGACCCTCGCAGACGAGCATCCGGTCGGGCTCGTGGACGCAGGGGAGCGAGCGGACTTCGAGCGCGACGTCGCTGACGTCTTCGTCTGCGACCCCGATCTCGAGGCCGAGCTCGTGCGCGCGCTCGGGGTCGCCGGCGTCGAGGCGGTGATCGATGCCGAGGGCGAGCTCGCGTCGTTCCGCCGGCTCCAGCGACAGCCTGCGCAGCGCGGCCGGGCGGTGGAAGCGCAGCTCGCGCGCTTCTTCGGCGGAAGGAGCGGCAACAAGGTCCGGTACGCGGGGCTCCTCGCAGCGGCGGTCCCGCTCGACCGCATCCCTCCTCCCCTCGCCGCGCTGCTCGCGTCGCTGGAGAGCGAGTCGCCGCGAACCCCCGGGTCCGCTGCGGCGCATTCGCCCGGCCGCGGTGTCGGAGGCCCCGCCTAGACTTGACGGGTGCCCATCTCACCCGTCGTCGTGCCCGGAAACTCCCATGTCACTGGAGTGACCGGCGGCAAGCTCAGCGTGCGCGGCGCCCGGGTCCACAACCTCAGGAACATCGATCTCGACATCCCGCGCGACGCGCTCGTCGTCTTCACGGGGCTGTCCGGCTCGGGCAAGTCGAGTCTCGCCTTCGACACGATCTTCGCGGAGGGTCAGCGCCGCTACGTCGAGTCGCTGAGCGCCTACGCGCGTCAGTTCCTCGGCCAGGTCGACCGCCCGGACGTCGACTTCATCGAGGGCCTCAGCCCCGCCGTGAGCATCGACCAGAAGTCGACGAACCGCAACCCGCGCTCGACCGTGGGCACGATCACCGAGATCCACGACTACATGCGACTCCTGTGGGCGCGCATCGGCATCCCGCACTGTCCCGTGTGCGGCGAGGTCATCCAGAGGCAGACGGTGCAGCAGATCGCCGATCAGCTCATGGAGCTTCCCGAGCGCACGCGCTACCAGATCGTGGCACCCGTCGTGTCGCAGAAGAAGGGCGAGTTCGTCGACCTCTTCAAGGAGCTCGGCGCGAAGGGCTACGCGCGCGCGATCGTCGACGGCGAGCTCATCCAGCTCGCCGAGCCCCCCGTGCTGAAGAAGAGCTACAAGCACGACATCGCGGTCGTCGTCGACCGGCTCGTCGCGAGCCCCGACATCCTGAGCCGAGTCACCGACTCGGTCGAGACGGCGCTCGGGCTCGCGGGCGGCATCATGCAGGTCAACTTCGTCGACGAGGAGGGGGATGCCGCATGGCAGAGCTTCTCCGAGAAGCTCGCGTGCCCCAACGGCCACCCCCTGCAGCTCACCGAGATCGAGCCGCGCACGTTCTCGTTCAACGCCCCGTTCGGGGCGTGCCCCGCGTGCTCGGGCCTCGGCACGAAGATGTCGGTCGACGTCGACCTGATGCTCGGCGACGAGGATCTCTCGATCGCCGAGGGCGTGCTGCTGCCGTGGACGACGCAGGGCAAGGGGCTGTTCCAGTACTACGAGCGGCTGCTCGAGGGACTCGCGCGCGACTTGAACTTCTCGCTCGACACGCCGTGGCGCGACCTGCGCGTCGACGTGCAGGATGCCGTGCTCCGCGGCGAGAACTACAAGGTGACGGTCCGCTGGAAGAACCGGTACGGCCGTGAGATGCGCTACGCATCGGGCTTCGAGGGCGTCGTCCCGTACATCGAGCGGCAGTACCTGCAGGCCGAGACCGACACGCAGCGACAGCGCTGGTCGGAGTACCTGCGGGAGGTTCCGTGCCCCACGTGCAACGGCGATCGGCTCAAGCCCGAGGTCCTCGCCGTGCTCGTGCACGGCCATTCGATCGCCGAGGCGTCGCGCCTGAGCCTGGCCGACGCGCAGCAGTACTTCGCGACGCTCGAGCTCACCGACCGCGAGGCGAAGATCGCGGCGGCCGTCCTCCGCGAGATCAGGGCGCGGCTCGACTTCCTGCTGCAGGTCGGGCTCAGCTATCTGAGCCTCAGCCGGTCCGCCGGATCGCTCTCCGGCGGCGAGGCGCAGCGCATCCGTCTCGCCACCCAGATCGGGTCGGGTCTCACGGGCGTGCTGTACGTCCTGGACGAGCCGAGCATCGGGCTCCACCAGCGCGACAACCGACGCCTCATCGAGACGCTTCTGACCCTGCGAGACCTCGGCAACACGCTCATCGTCGTCGAGCACGACGAGGAGACCATCCACGCGGCCGACTGGATCGTCGACATCGGGCCTCGCGCGGGCGTCGACGGGGGCGCCGTCGTGCACTCGGGTCCGCTCGCCTCGCTCCTCGAGGACCGCGACTCGATCACGGGCGACTACCTCGCCGGCCGTCGTGAGATCCCCACCCCGGCCAAGCGCCGCCGCATCGACAAGAGCCGCCAGATCACGGTCGTCGGCGCACGCGAGAACAACCTCAAGAACGTCACGGTGGACTTCCCGCTCGGTGTCCTGACGGCGGTCACGGGGGTGAGCGGATCGGGCAAGTCGTCGCTGGTCAACGGCATCCTCTACGAGGTCCTCGCGACCCGGCTCAACGGAGCGCGCCGCGTCGCCGGCAAGCACACGCGCATCACGGGGCTCGACAACCTGGACAAGGTCGTGCACGTCGACCAGGCTCCCATCGGCCGCACGCCGCGCTCGAACCCCGCGACCTACACGGGGGTCTTCGACCGCATCCGGACGCTCTTCAGCGAGACGCCCGAGGCGAAGGCGCGGGGCTACCAGCCGGGCCGGTTCAGCTTCAACGTCAAGGGAGGGCGCTGCGAGGCGTGCTCGGGCGACGGCACGATCAAGATCGAGATGAACTTCCTGCCCGACGTGTACGTCGACTGCGAGGTCTGTCACGGCAAGCGCTACAACCGCGACACGCTCGCCGTGCACTACAAGGGCAAGAACATCGCCGAAGTGCTGGAGATGCCGATCGCCGAGGCGGCGGACTTCTTCGAGCCGATCCAGGCCATCCACCGCTACCTGAGGACCCTCGTCGACGTGGGTCTGGGCTATGTCCGCCTCGGGCAGTCCGCGACGACGCTCAGCGGCGGAGAGGCGCAGCGCGTCAAGCTCGCGACCGAGCTGCAGCGTCGGTCGAACGGACGCTCGGTGTACGTCCTCGACGAGCCGACGACGGGCCTGCACTTCGAGGACGTCCGGCGCCTTCTCGAGGTGCTCGGCGGCCTCGTCGACAAGGGCAACACCGTCATCGTCATCGAGCACAACCTCGACGTCATCAAGTCGGCGGACTGGGTCATCGACCTGGGGCCCGAGGGCGGATCGGGCGGCGGCACGATCGTCGCGACGGGAACCCCCGAGCAGGTCGCGCGCAACGAGCAGAGCCACACGGGCCTGTTCCTCGCCGAGGTGCTCGCCGGCGCACCAGCCGTCCGCAAGGCCGGCTGAGCGAGAGTCGGAACCCGACCGAATGGCAGAACAGCTTCCGTACAAGCCGAAGCAGGGGGAGATCCCGACCAACCCGGGCGTGTACCGCTTCCGCGACCGCGACGGACGCGTCCTCTACGTCGGCAAGGCGAAGAGCCTGCGCTCGCGGCTGTCGAACTACTTCGCGCCGCTGCACACGCTGCACGAGCGCACCCGCCGGATGGTGCTGACCGCGGCATCCGTCGAGTGGACGGTCGTCGCGAGCGACGTCGAGGCGCTCCAGCTCGAGTACATGTGGATCCAGGAGTTCTCGCCGCCCTTCAACGTGCGCTACAAGGACGACAAGTCGTACCCGTTCATGGCCATCACGCTCGCGGACGAGGCGCCGCGCGTCATCGTGACCCGCAACCGCCGCATCCCGGGGGCGAAGTACTTCGGTCCGTATCCGAAGGTCTGGGCCGTGCACGACACGATCGACCTCATGATCAGGGTCTTCCCGATCCGCACGTGCTCGGACGCGTCGTACAGGAAGGCGATGACGACCGGCCGGCCGTGCTTCCCCGGCCAGATCGGCCGCTGCGGCGGCCCGTGCTCGATGAAGGTCACGGTGGAGGAGCACCGCGCCATCGTCGACGACTTCGTGTCGTTCATGTCGGGGGGCGACCAGCGCTTCACGCGCGAGCTGACCCGTCGCATGCGCGAGGCATCCGCCGCGATGGACTACGAAGCCGCGGCCGTCTACCGCGACAGGCTCCAGGCGATCGAGGCGGTGCTGAACAAGAGCGCCCTCGTCCTCGCGGCGGACACGGATGCCGATCTCTTCGGCATCGCGGAGGACGAGCTCGCCGCCGTCGTGCAGCACTTCGTCATCCGCGGCGGTCGCGTGCGCGGCGTCCGCGCCACGACGATCGAGAAGGAGCTCGACATCTCGGGCCCCGACCTGGTCGACCAGGTGCTGCAGCGCACGTACGGCGACGCGGCGGCCGCAGACATCCCGCGGCAGGTCCTCGTCCCCTCGCTCCCCGAGGATGCCGCAGACCTCGAGCTGTGGCTCCGGGAGCGACGCGGCCGGAACGTGACGATCCAGGTGGCGCAGCGCGGGCGCAAGGCCGAGTTCATGAAGACCGCGACGCTCAACGCGCAGCAGGCGCTCATCCTCCACAAGACGCGCCGCACGAGCGACTACGTCGCACGGACGCAGGCCCTCACGGACCTGCAGGAGGCGCTGGGTCTGGCCGAGGCGCCCCTGCGCATCGAGTGCTTCGACGTGTCGCACCTGTCGGGCACGAACGTCGTCGCGTCGATGGTCGTCTTCGAGGACGGGCTGCCCCGCAAAGACCAGTACCGCTCCTTCTCGGTGTCCGAGACGACCGACGACACGGACTCGCTCCACCAGGTGCTCATGCGTCGCCTCGCCTATCTCGACAGGCCGGAGGACCCCGAGCCCGAACCCGAGGTCACGGCCGACGGCGAGGTCGTCGTCGCGCGGCGCCGGCCCCGCTTCGCGTACCGGCCGCAGCTGCTCGTCGTCGACGGCGGCCGGCCGCAGGTCGAGGCCGCCGCGCGCGCCCTCGCCGACGCGGGCCACGAGGAGATCGCCCTGTGCGGCATCGCGAAGCGCCTCGAGGAGGTGTGGCTGCCGGGGGAGGACTATCCCGTCATCCTTCCGCGCACCTCCGAGGCCCTCTACCTGCTGCAGCGGCTCCGCGACGAAGCGCACCGCTTCGCGATCACGCATCAGCGCCGGCGCCGGCGCCGCGACATCCAGAGCGTGCTGTCGGAGGTCCCGGGCCTCGGCGACGCGCGCATCAAGGCGCTGCTGCGGCACTTCGGGTCGGTGACGGCGCTCAAGCGGGCGACCCCGGACGAGATCGAGCAGCTCCCCGGCGTCGGCCCCAAGCTCGCGGCCGCGATACACGCCCATCTGCGCGACGCCTCCGCCGTCGTCTGAATCGCTAGGCTGAACGCGACGATGGGGGAGTCATGGTCGACGAGGAGCAGCGGGACCGCGGGGAAGTGCTGATCGTCACCGGCATGTCCGGTGCCGGGCGCACGACCGCCGCCAACGCGCTGGAGGACCTCGACTGGTACGTCGTCGACAACCTCCCGCCGCAGATGCTCAAGCCGCTCCTCGAGCTCACCGGCCGCGCGGGCGGAGCGCTGCCGCGCGTCGCGGTGGTCGTGGACGTGCGCGGACGCGACCTGTTCGCTCATCTGCCCGAGGTGACACGTGCGCTGCGCGACGCGCGCCAGCAGCTGCGAGTCATGTTCCTCGACGCCTCTGACGACGTGCTCGTCCGCCGCTTCGAAGCGGTCAGGCGCCCGCATCCGCTGCAGGACGACGGGACGATCCTCGACGGCATCCGCCGAGAGCGCGAGCGGCTCGCGGTCGTCAGGGAGAGCGCCGACGTCATCATCGACACGTCGGCGTTCAACATCCACCAGCTCGCGACGGCGGTCGTCGACCTCTTCGCGGAGGAGGACTCGGCACGTCACACGGTGACCATCATGAGCTTCGGATTCAAGTACGGGCTCCCGCCGGATGCCGATCTCGTCGCCGACATGCGATTCCTGCCGAACCCCTTCTGGAGCGAGGATCTGCGGCCGCTCACGGGTGAGGACGATGCCGTGCGCGAGTACGTGCTGGCCCAGCCGGGCGCCCTCGAGTTCGCCGACGCGTACGCCGCGGCGCTTCTGCCGGTCCTCGCGGGCTATCAGCGCGAGAACAAGCGGCACTCCGTCGTCGCCGTGGGGTGCACGGGCGGCAAGCACCGCTCGGTCGTGATGGCCCGCGAGCTCGCGGCTCGACTCGAGGGGACACCGGGTGTCGCCGTCCGTGTGAAGCATCGGGACCTCGGCCGGGAGTAACGTCGGCGGCGGTCGCGGGTAGGCTAGTCGCTTGTCCCATGATCCCCCGACTGCGAGGAGACCCGTGTCGCTGACCGCTGACGTGAAGGCCGAACTGACCTCTGTGCGCGATCCGCGTCCGTCTGCCCGTGTCGCGGAGCTCACGTCGCTGCTGCGCTTCTCGGGCGGTCTGCACTCGATCGCGAACCGCGTCGCCGTCGAGGCCGAGCTCGAGTCCGATGCGCTCGCGCGTCGCGTCGCCCGCGACCTGATCGAGCTGTACGGCGTTCGCCCGGAGCTCGTCCACGTGCAGGGGTCGGGGGCGCGCAGCGGCAGCCACTACGCCGTGCGCGTCATCGAGGGCGGCGAGACGCTCGCGCGCCAGACGGGCCTGCTCGACCAGCGTCGACGCCCCGTCAGGGGTCTGCCGAACAAGCTGACGACAGGCTCGCGCGCCGACCTCGCAGGCGTGTGGCGCGGCGCGTTCCTCGCGGCGGGCTCGCTGTCGGAGCCCGGGCGGTCCGCGGCGCTCGAGATCACGTGCCCCGCACCGGAGGCCGCGATGGCCCTCGTGGGCGCGGCGCACCGCCTCGGCATCCCCGCGAAGGCGCGAGAGGTGCGCGGAGTGCCGCGCGTGGTCGTGCGCGAGGGCGAGGCGATCAGGCTCGCCCTGGCGCACATGGGCGCGCAGCGCGCCGCAGCCGAATGGGACCAGATGCGTCAGCGGCGCGAAGTGCGGGCGGGCGTCAACCGGCTCGTGAACTTCGACGACGCCAACCTCCGCCGCTCCGCGCAGGCCGCCGTCGCGGCGTGCGCGCGGGTCGAGCGGGCGCTCGAGATCCTCGGCGACGACGTCCCCGAGCACCTTCGCGAGGCGGGTGCGCTGCGGCTCGCGCACCGCGACGCGAGCCTCGACGAGCTCGGCCACCACGCAGAGCCGGCGCTCACCAAGGATGCCGTCGCCGGCCGCATCCGGCGCCTGCTCGCGATGGCCGACAAGAAGGCCGAGGTCGACGGCATCCCCGGCACGGAGTCGGCCGTGCCCGCAGGCGCCGAGGACTGACTCCGCCCGGCCGCCGGGGATCGCCGGTCGAGGGGCACAGGCCATCGCCTGGTAGACCACGTCACAGGCGGAAGCAACCCCCTCCTTCCCGCGTTGCCGCTCACTAGGATGAGGATCGTCACCCTCGCCCGCGCCGAGGATCTCGACGCAGAGCCGACAAGGAAGAAGAATATGGCGAAGTACAGCTTGCCCGACCTCCCCTACGACTACGCAGCGCTCGCGCCGCACATCAGCGCGACGATCATGGAGCTGCATCACGACAAGCACCACCAGGCGTACGTGACCGGCGCCAACACGGCGCTCGACCAGCTCGCGGAGGCACGCGAGAAGGGCGATTTCGCGTACATCAACAAGCTCGAGAAGGACCTCGCGTTCAACCTCGGCGGCCACACGAACCACTCGATCTTCTGGACCAACCTCTCGCCGGACGGCGGCGACAAGCCGACGGGCGATCTCGCGTCGGCCGTCGACGACCACTTCGGCTCGTTCGACAAGTTCCAGGCCCAGTTCACCGCCGCGGCGCTCGGCGTGCAGGGATCGGGCTGGGCGGGGCTGTTCTGGGACTCGATCGGCGAGAACCTCATCATCCAGCAGTTCTTCGACCAGCAGTCGCAGTTCGCCGCGGGAACCGTGCCTCTGCTCCTGCTCGACGTCTGGGAGCACGCCTACTACCTCGACTACAAGAACGTGCGCGCCGACTATGTGAAGGCCTTCTGGAACATCGCGAACTGGTCGAACGTTCAGGATCGCTTCACCGTCGCCCGTGAGAAGTCCCAGGGCCTGCTGGTACTGTCGTGAGCAAGGCGGCCGTCCCGGCGGACGAGTCCGCCGGGACGCCGTTGTCCATCGTTTGAGATCGCAATAGACCGCGCTTCGCGCACGACACAATCAGGAGATCTTCCGTGACTGTCAAGATCGGAATCAACGGCTTCGGCCGCATCGGACGCAACTTTCTCCGCGCGGCTCTCGCGCAGGGTGCGGACCTCGACATCGTGGCGGTGAACGACCTCACCGACAACAAGACCCTCGCGCACCTTCTCAAGTACGACTCGGTCGGCGGGCCGCTGAGCGAGTCGGTCTCGTACGACGGGGACTCGATCACGGTGGGCGACAAGACCATCAAGGTCTTCGAAGAGCGCGACCCCGCGAACCTCCCCTGGGGCGAGCTCGGCGTCGACATCGTCATCGAGTCGACCGGGCGCTTCACGAAGGCCGAGGACGCGAAGAAGCACATCGCCGGAGGTGCGAAGAAGGTGCTCATCTCGGCTCCCGCCAGCGGCGACGACGCCACGATCGTGATCGGGGTGAACGAAGAGACCTACGACCCCGAGGCCGACGTGATCATCTCGAACGCGTCCTGCACGACCAACTGCCTTGCGCCCCTGGCCAAGGTCTTCAACGACGCGTTCGGCATCGAGCGCGGCTTCATGATGACGGCCCACGCCTACACCGCCGACCAGAACCTGCAGGACGGCCCGCACGGCGACCTGCGCCGCGCACGCGCCGCAGCGATCAACATCGTCCCGGCCTCGACGGGCGCGGCCAAGGCCATCGGACTCGTGCTCCCCGAGCTCAACGGCAAGCTGAGCGGCTCGTCGTACCGTGTGCCCGTCCCGACCGGCTCGATCGTCGACCTGACGATCGTCACCCCGACCGAGGGTCTCACCGTCGAGCAGATCAACGCCGCCTACAAGGCCGCTGCCGCCGAGGGACGCCTCAAGGGCATCCTGGAGTACACCGAGGACCCGATCGTCTCGAGCGACATCCAGCTCAACCCGCACTCGTCGATCTTCGACTCGGGGCTCACCAACGTGAGCGGCAACCTGGTCAAGGTGTCGGCCTGGTACGACAACGAGTGGGGCTACTCCAACCGCCTCGTCGACCTGACCGAGCTCGTCGCCGACAAGCTCTGACCGACTATGACTCTGCGCACCCTCGATTCGCTGGGTTCGCTCGCAGGCAAGCGCGTCATCGTCCGTTGTGACTTCAACGTTCCTCTCAAGGACGGCGTCATCACGGACGATGGCCGCGTGCGCGCGGCACTGCCCACGCTGAACCATCTCATCAACCAGGGCGCGCGTGTCATCGCGTGCTCGCACCTGGGGCGGCCCGACGGCGCACCCGATGCCAAGTACAGCCTCGCGCCGGTGGCGCAGCGGCTGTCCGAGCTCCTCGGCAAGCCGGTCGCGTTCGCGCTCGACACGGTGGGCGAGTCCGCACAGGATGCCGCAGCCGCTCTCCAGGACGGTGAGGTCGCCGTCATCGAGAACCTGCGGTTCAACCCGGGGGAGACCGCGAAGGACGACGCGGAGCGCCGCGCGTTCGCGGAGCAGCTGGCACGCCTCGGCGACGTGCTCGTCTCGGACGGGTTCGGCGTCGTGCACCGCAAGCAGGCGTCGGTCTACGACCTCGCCGAGATCCTCCCCTCGGCCGCGGGGTATCTCATCGAGAAGGAGGTCGACGTCCTCGACCGGCTCACCGAGAACCCCGAGCGTCCGTATGCGGTCGTGCTCGGCGGGTCGAAGGTGAGCGACAAGCTGGGCGTCATCGAGCACCTCCTGCCTCGCGTCGACAAGCTCCTCGTGGGCGGCGGCATGATGTTCACGTTCCTTGCGGCCGAGGGCGCGAGGGTCGGCAAGAGCCTTCTCGAAGAGGACCAGCTCGACACCGTCCGCGGCTACATCGCGACGGCCGAGGAGCGCGGCGTGGAGCTCGTGCTCCCCGTCGACGCGATCGTGGCGGCGTCGTTCAGCGCGGATGCCGAGCACGTCGTGGCCGACGCATCCGCTCTGGAGGACACTCCGTTCGGCGCTTCGGGCCTCGGCCTCGACATCGGGCCGAAGACGGCTGCCGAGTTCGCGGCCGTCATCCGTGCGTCCAAGACGGTGTTCTGGAACGGTCCCATGGGCGTGTTCGAGATGGCGCCGTTCGCCGAGGGCACGCGTGCCGTAGCGAAGGCGCTGACGGATGTCGAGGGCCTGAGCGTCGTGGGCGGCGGCGACTCGGCCGCTGCGGTGCGTCAGCTCGGCTTCGCCGAGAACGACTTCGGCCACATCTCGACGGGCGGCGGCGCGAGCCTCGAGTTCCTCGAGGGCAAGAAGCTTCCCGGACTGGAGGTCCTCGGATGGTCGTGAACAGAACGCCGCTCATCGCCGGCAACTGGAAGATGAACCTCGACCACCTGCAGGCGGTCGCGTTCGTCCAGAAGCTGCACTGGTCGCTCAAGGACGCCAAGCACGACGACGGCTCGGTCGAGGTCGCGGTCTTCCCGCCCTTCACCGACCTGCGGACCGTGCAGACGCTCATCGACGCCGACAAGATCCCGTTCGCGCTCGGCGCGCAGGACCTGTCGGCGCACGACTCCGGCGCCTACACGGGAGAGATCTCGGGCTCCTTCCTCTCGAAGCTCGACTGCACCTTCGTCATCATCGGGCACTCCGAGCGCCGTCAGTATCACGCCGAGACCGACGAGATCGTCGCGGCGAAGGTGCAGGCGGCCATCCGCCACGGCATCTCTCCCGTCATCTGCGTGGGCGAGACCTCGGACGACCTCGAGAAGTTCGGGGCGTCCGCCGTGCCGGTGGGCCAGCTGCAGATCGCGCTCGAGGGCGTTCCGGCGGATGCCGAGATCGTCGTCGCGTACGAGCCCGTGTGGGCGATCGGCTCAGGACAGGCGGCGACGCCCGAGCAGGCGCAGGACGTCTGCGCCAAGCTGCGGGAGGTCATCGCCGACAAGCTCGGCCCGGAGGCGGCCGAGCGCACGCGCGTGCTGTACGGCGGCTCCGTCAAGTCCTCGAACATCGCGAGCTTCATGCGCGAGCCCGACGTCGACGGCGCCCTCGTCGGGGGTGCGAGCCTCGTGGTGGACGAGTTCGCGGCGATCATCCGCTACCAGAAGCACGTCGGCGTCTAGCCGACCGCGCCGCCGCGGTGGGGCCGGTCCCTCACCGCGGCGGCGCTCCACGTATACTTGACCCTTGTGCGATCCGTCGGGTCGCCGCGAAAGGCTTCAACGACTGTGCAGATCCTCGAGTTCGTCCTGCAGGTGATCCTCGGCATCACGAGCCTCCTGCTGACCCTCCTCATCCTGCTCCACAAGGGGCGTGGCGGCGGCCTGTCCGACATGTTCGGCGGAGGCATGACCTCGGCCCTCGGCTCGTCCGGCCTGGCGGAGCGCAACCTCAACCGGTTCACGGTGGTCCTCGCGCTCGTCTGGTTCGTCGCGATCGTCTCGCTCGGCCTCATCACGAAGTTCCAGGGACTCTGATGGCCACCGGCGGCAACGCGATCCGCGGCACCCGCGTGGGTGCCGGCCCCATGGGCGAGCAGGACCACGGCTTCCACGCCGAGCGCGTCGCGATCTCCTACTGGGACGCGCTGGGCAACGAGACGGTGCGGTACTTCGCCGCCGGGATCCCCGAAGAGGAGATCCCCGACACGATCGACTCGCCCCACTCGGGCCTGCCGGCCGGCCGCGACAAGGAGAACCCTCCGGCCGTCGCCAAGACCGAGCCGTACAAGACGCACCTCGCCTACGTGAAGGAGCGTCGCACGGAGGAGGAGGCGGACGCACTCCTCGACGACGCGCTCCAGCAGCTGCGGGATCGCCGCGGCGGAGAATGAGCGAACGGGATGCCGCGGCATCCCGTTTCTCGTCTCCTGAGGGTCGTGTGAGTCAGTACTCGCCGTCGATGAGGTGTGGCGGCACCTGGTGCGCGGCAGCCTGGTCGACGAAGAACGCGGTGCGCCTGCGCCCCTTCGCGCCCGCGGCGGGAACGCTCTGATAGCTGGCGCCGGCGAGAGCCAGGCCGAGCGCGGCGGCCTTGTCGGGCCCGGCGAGGACCATCCACACGCGCTTGGACGCGTTGATGACGGGTCTCGTCAGGGTGATCCGCTCGGGCGGCGGTTTAGGGGAGTTGCGCACGGGGAGGACCGCACGATCGACGACCTGGATCTCCGGACGATCGGGGAACAGGGACGCGATGTGCGCGTCTGGTCCGACGCCGAGGAAGCAGATGTCGAACGACGGCCAGGGCTCCTCGTCGGAGCCGAAGCGGGCGAGCTCCGCCGCGTATGCGTCTGCCGCGGCATCCAGCGTCACACCGTCGTCGCTCGCCGCGATCGTGTGGATGTTCTCGGCGGGGACGTCGATCGCCGAGAACAGCGCCGTCTGCGCGAGGGCGTCGTTGCGATCCGTGTGGCCGCGCGGGACGAATCGCTCGTCGCTCCACCAGAAGTGCACGCGCGACCAGTCGACGCGGGCGCGCTTGGGGTGACGGCCGGCCGCCTCGAGGACGGCGGCGCCCATCGTCCCTCCCGTGAGCGAGATGTGGACCGTCTGGCCCTCTGACGTGCTCTTCGCCGCGCGCGCGAGGAACCGCACCGCGACTCCCTCTGCGAGCGACGCTGCGTCCGATGCGATGATGACGCGCTTCTCGGTGAAGAACTCAGCCATTCGTCTCCTGCGTCGTCGCAGCAGCTCCCAAGAGCTCCCAGCCTTCCGTGATCACTCGACCATACAGGAGGTCGGGATCCAAACGACGGAGCTCCTCGGCAAGACACTCTCGAAGCGAGCGACGGGGAAGGACGAGGTCGTGGCGGGGCTGGCCGGGCTGCGTGAGACACGCGATGGCGGGGCTGGACCGGTCGAGCAGGATGTCGCCGCTCTCGCGGACGAGACGCACAGACTTGATGCCGTCCGACCACTCGTCGGGTGACATGTAGTGCCAGTCGACCGGAACGTCGAGCATGAGCCTGAGCCATGCCGCCAGCAGCGCCGTCGACGGCGAGCTGCTCGCCCCGCGCACCTCCACCGCCGTGACCGGCTCGAACGGCGGCTGGTCGAGCACGGCCGCGAGCTGCTCGCGCCAGTGCGTCAGCCGCGTCCAGGCCAGATCCGTGTCGCCCGGGGCGTGGTTCTCGCCGAGGACCGCGAGACGGTGCTTGTCATAGGGCCGGGTCGAGGCATCCGTGATGCGGCGCGTCGCGATGCGTCCGAGCGGCGAGTCCGACGGGACGGCGGGCGGATTGTCGGGCCACCACGCGACGACGGGCGCGTCGGGCAGCAGGAGTCCCGTCACGAGGCTCTCGGTGTTGCTCGCGGCTGCGCCGGCGGCGCGCAGGACGACGACCTCGCTCGCACCGGCGTCGCCGCCCACCCGGATCTCGGCGTCGAGGCGGGGCTCGGCATCCTCGTCGCCCAGCATGAGCACGACGACGCGCATGGGATGCTCGCGCGAGGCGTCGTTCGCCGCCTCGATGACCTCTTCCTCGGCGCCGTGCCGCACCGCGATGATGAGGGTGAGCACGCGGCCGAGGGCGACGGCACCGCCCTCTTCACGCACGCTCACGAGGGCGCGGGAGATCTTGCTGACGGTCGTGTCGGGCAGATCGATGATCACGGACGCCTCCAGGTGCGGCCATCGCGGGCCAGAAGCTCATCGGCGGACGGAGGACCCCACGAGCCGGGGGAGTACTGCTCGAGCGGGCCGCCCTGCTCGCGCCAGAACTGCTCGACCGGGTCGAGGATCTTCCAGGACAGCTCGACCTCCTCATGGCGGGGGAACAGCGGCGGGTCGCCGAGGAGGACGTCGAGGATGAGACGCTCGTACGCCTCCGGGCTCGCCTCGGTGAACGCGTGGCCGTAGCCGAAGTCCATCGTGACGTCGCGCACCTCCGTGCCCGCGCCGGGGACCTTCGAGCCGAACCGGATCGTGACGCCTTCGTCGGGCTGGACGCGGATGACCAGCGCGTTCTGCCCCTGCTCGCTCGCCTGGCTGCGTGAGAAGAGCAGCTGCGGAGCGCGCTTGAACACGACGGCGATCTCGGTCACACGGCGGCCCAGCCGTTTGCCCGTGCGCAGGTAGAAGGGCACGTCGGCCCAGCGGCGGGTGTTGACCTCGAGCTTGACGGCCGCGTACGTCTCGGTCGCCGAGTCAGCTGCCATGCCGTCCTCTTCGAGGAAGCCGAGGACCTTCTCGCCGCCCTGCCAGCCGCCGGCGTACTGGCCACGGGCGGTCGCATGGGACAGGTCCTTCGGCAGCGTGACCGCGGCGAGCACCTTCTCCTTCTCGGCGCGGAGATCCTTCGCGTCGAACGAGATGGGCTCCTCCATGGCCGTCAGGGCCATGAGCTGCAGGAGGTGGTTCTGGATGACGTCGCGCGCCGCGCCGATGCCGTCGTAGTACCCCGCTCGGCCGCCGACGCCGATGTCCTCGGCCATCGTGATCTGCACGTGGTCGACGTAGTTGCGGTTCCACAGCGGCTCGTACAGCTCGTTCGCGAAGCGCAGGGCCAGGATGTTCTGGACGGTCTCCTTGCCGAGGTAGTGGTCGATGCGGAAGATCGAGTCCGCCGGGAAGGCGGTGCGCAGCGCATCGTTGAGCGAGCGCGCCGAGGCCAGGTCGTGGCCGAACGGCTTCTCGATCACGACACGGCGCCAGCGGTCCTCGCCGTCGGCCGTGTCGTCGACGAGTCCGGACGCCTTGAGCTGCTCCGCGACGAGGGGGAAGTCCTTCGGCGGGATCGACAGGTAGTAGGCGTGGTTGCCCATCGTGCCGCGCTCCACGTCGAGCTTCTCGACTGTCTCGCGCAGGCGCCGGAACGCGCCAGGGTCGTTGAACTCGCCCGACACGAAGCGGATGCCCTGCAGCAGCTGCTGCCAGGTCTCGTCGCGGAACTCCGTGCGCGCGTACTGCCGCACGGCGTCGTGGACGACGTTGGCGAAGTCCTGGTCGGCCCAGTCCCGGCGGGCGAAGCCGACGAGCGCGAAGCCCGGGGGGAGCAGCCCGCGGTTGGCGAGGTCGTACACGGCGGGCATGAGCTTCTTGCGGGACAGGTCGCCTGTCACGCCGAAGATCACGAGGGCGCTCGGGCCGGCGATGCGGCTCAGGCGGCGGTCATCCGGATCGCGCAGGGGGTTGTGCCCGCGCGAGATCTCCACGGTCATGGAAGACGTGCTCCTACTGGGCGGCTTCGAAGAGCGTGAGCACTTCGGGCTGGGGGTCGGTGAGGGTCAGGGTGACGACGGGGCGGCCGTGCTCGGCGAGCACGCTCGCGTCGCCTGCGGCCTGCGCCTCGATGAGCTGGCCGAACGTGAACGGTCGTCCGGGGATCTCCAGGTCGACGTCGGTGCGCTCCAGGATCTGGAGGAACACTCCCGTGCGGGGGCCGCCCTTGTGGTATTGGCCCGTCGAGTGCAGGAACCGCGGTCCCCAGCCGAAGGTGGTCGGCCGGCCCGAGTCCGCGGCGACGAGCTCGCGAAGGCCCGCGAGCGGGGAGAGGCGGACGCGGTCGACATAGGCGTGGATCGCGACATAGCCGCCCTCGGGCACCCGAGACCACAGCGCGTCGAGCACCCCCGCGACGGTTCCCGCAGCGGCGAGAGCGGGGTCGGACACGCGCACCTCGACGCCCTCGGCCGTGAAGTCGGGCGCGACGGGCAGCGGACGGGCGTCGAGCAGACCGCGCGTCGCGACCTTCGCCGACTCGACGTCGGGCTGATCGAACGGGTTGATGCCGAGCATCCGGCCGGCGATCGCCGTCGCGTACTCCCACACGACGAACTGCGCGCCCAGCGAGCCGCTCATGAGGATCTCGCCGACGTGCCGCTCGAAGAGGTGGAACTCGCCGGCGTCGTCGACGAAGCGGACGAGCTGCAGGTCGTCGGGCGGGTTCTCGACCTCGGGGGAGACCGGGAGCAGGACGACGGGCAGGATGCCGGTGCCCTCCTTGCCCGTCGACTCGGCGACGAGCTGCTCGATCCAGTCGGGAAGCCCGACGATGTGCGTGCCGTCCGTGATCAGGCCGAGCTTGTCCTTGCGGGGGCTGCCTCCCGCGATCGCGGCGGCGAGGATCAGCGCAGGGTTCTCCCGACCGTCGATCGCGAGCTCGAGGAGGGACGCCTCGGCTTCGTCGAGCAGCTCCGAGATGTCGGCGCCGGCAAGGCCTGCCGGGACCAGGCCGAACGCCGTGAGGGCCGAGTAGCGGCCGCCGACGGTCGGGTCGGCGTTGAAGACGCGGTAGCCGTCTGCGCGGGCGGCGACATCGAGCGGCGAGCCCGGATCGGTCACGACGACGATGCGCTCGGCGGGGTCGATCCCCAGATCGCGGAACGCCGCCTCGAACGCGCGCTTGGCCGAGTCGGTCTCGACGGTCGAACCGGACTTCGACGAGACGACCAGGACGGTCTGCGAGAGATCGCCAGACTCGGCGTCGCCGTCGAGCGCCGCCAGCACCTGGCCTGGGGCCGTCGCGTCGAGGATCGTGAGCGGGACGCCCGCCGTCTGCGCGATCACCTCGGGCGCGAGCGACGAGCCGCCCATGCCCGCGAGGACGACGCGCGTGATGCCCTGGGCGACCAGGTCGGCGCGAAGGGCTGCGATCTCGGCGACGAGCGGGCGCGAGACCGTGACGGCCTGCACCCAGCCGAGGCGCGCGGATGCCTCCTCCTCCGCGGCCAGGCCCCACAGCGTGGGGTCGCCCGCCGTGACGCCGGAGGCCACCAGGTCGTCGACGAGACCTTTGACGGTCTCGTCGACGACCGTGGCGACGTGTCCCGACAGGTGGAGGGTGACGCTCACCGGGCTGCGATCTCCGGTGCGCCGGCGAGGGCGCCGGCGACCGTCTGCTGCAGCTCGTGCCACGAGGCGATGAACTTGTCGACGCCCTCGTCCTCGAGCACCTGGGTGACGTCGGCGAAGTCGACGCCGACCGCGGCGAGCCGGTCGAACACGCCGTGCGCGTCGGCGTAGTTGCCCGTGACGGTGTCGCCTGTCACGACGCCGTGGTCGAACGTCGCCTCGAGCGTCTTCTCGGGCATCGTGTTGACGGTTCCGCGAGCGACGAGCTCGGTGACGTAGAGCGTGTCGGGGAGCGACGGGTCCTTCACGCCGGTCGAGGCCCACAGCGGGCGCTGGACGTTGGCACCGGCATCCGTCAGCGCCTTCGCGTCCTCGGCGGCGAACTTCTGCTCGTACAGCTCGAAGGCGAGGCGCGCGTTCGCGACGCCCGCCTTCGAGACGAGCGCGAGCGCCTCCTCGGTGCCGATCGCCTTGAGCCGCTTGTCGACCTCGGTGTCGACGCGCGACACGAAGAAGGAGGCGACGGAGTGGATCTTCGAGAGGTCGTGGCCGTTCGCCTTCGCCTTCTCCAGGCCAGCGAGATACGCGTCGATGACGTCGGCGTAGCGCTCGAGGCTGAAGATGAGCGTCACGTTGACCGAGATGCCCTCCGCGATGACCGCAGTGATGGCAGGCAGGCCCGCCTTGGTCGCGGGGATCTTGATGAGCGTGTTGGGCCGGTCGACCTTGGCCCACAGCTGCTTGGCCTGCGTGATGGTCGCGTCGGTGTCGTGGGCGAGATCGGGGGACACCTCGATCGAGACTCTTCCGTCGAGTCCGTCCGTCGCGTCGAACACGGGACGGAAGATGTCCGCCGCATCCCGCACGTCCTCGGTCGTGATCTCGAAGATCGCCTCGTCGGCCGACGCGCCGGCCGCTGCGAGCGCCACGACCTGATCGTCGTAGCCGTGGCCCGCGAGAGCGCCGGCGAAGATCGTCGGGTTCGTCGTGACGCCCGTGACGTTGCGCGTCGCGATGAGGCCGGCCAGGTTGCCCGACGTGATCCGCGAGCGGGAGAGGTCGTCCAGCCAGATGCTGACGCCCTGAGCCGTCAGCTGCTCGGTGGGGGTGCTCATTGCGTGCTCCTTCGGTTTCACTCCGCCGCGTTCGCGGCGGCAAGGGTCTCGCGCGCCGCCTCGACGACGGCTTCGGCGGTGATGCCGAACTTCTCGAACAGGGTCTTGTAGTCGGCGGATGCGCCGAAGTGCTCGATCGATACCGACCGGCCCTTGTCTCCCACGATGCCACGCCACGTGAGCGCAAGGCCCGCTTCGACCGAAACACGTGCCGTGACCGCCTTCGGCAGCACGCTCTCGCGGTACGCCTCGTCCTGCTCGGCGAACCACTCGAGCGACGGCGCCGACACGACGCGGGCGTTGACGCCCTCGGCCTTGAGCGTCTCGCGGGCCGCGACGGCCAGCTGCACCTCGGACCCGGTCGCGACGATGATGACGTCGGGCGTGCCGTTCGGCGCCTCCGCGAGGACGTACGCGCCCTTGACGGCGTTGCCGGCCGACGCGAACACCTCGCCGGATGCCTCGCCCTCGCCGCGGGCGAACACGGGGATGTTCTGCCGCGTCAGGGCAAGGCCCGCAGGGCCCGCATGGCGGCGCAGGAGCTCGAGCCAGACGACCGCCGTCTCGTTCGCGTCTGCGGGGCGCACGACGGCGAATCCCGGGATCGCACGCAGCGTCGCGAGCTGCTCGATCGGCTGGTGGGTGGGGCCGTCCTCGCCGAGGGCGACGGAGTCGTGCGTCCAGACGAAGATCGAGGGGATCCCCATGAGCGCCGCGAGCCGCACGGAGGGGCGCATGTAGTCGCTGAAGATCAGGAACGTGCCGCCGAACGCGCGGGTCTTGCCGTGCAGCACGATGCCGTTGACGATCGCGCCCATGGCGTGCTCGCGGATGCCGAAATGCAGCACGCGGCCATAGGGGTCGCCCGACCACTCGTGCGTCGACCACTGCGTCGGGATGAACGACTTCGCATCCTTGATCGTGGTCAGGTTCGACTCGGCGAGGTCGGCGGAGCCGCCCCACAGCTCGGGAAGCTCTGCGGCCAGCGCGTTGATGACGACGCCCGACGCGGCGCGGGTCGAGACGTCCTTGCCCGCTTCGAACACGGGAAGCGCGTCGGCGATCCCGCCGGGAAGCTCGCGCGCCTGCACCCGGTCGAACAGCGCCTTGCGCTCGGGGTTGGCCGCGGCCCACGCGTCGAAGCGCTCCTGCCATGCGGCGTGGGCGGCGGCGCCGCGGTCGCGCAGCTCGCGCGTGTGGGCGATGACCTCGTCCGAGACCTCGAACGTCTGCTCGGGGTCGAAGCCGAGGACCTCCTTCGTCGCGGCGAGCTCCGCGCCGCCGAGGGCGGAGCCGTGGATCTTGCCCGTGTTCTGCTTGCCGGGGGAGGGCCATCCGATGATCGTCTTGAGCACGATGATCGAGGGCTTGGAGGTCTCGCCCTTGGCGGCCTCGATCGCCGCGTAGAGCTCGGCGACGTCTTCGACGTACTCGCCGGTCTTCTTCCAGTCGACGGTCTGGACGTGCCAGCCGTACGACTCGTAGCGCTTGGCGACATCCTCCGTGAAGGCGACGTTCGTGTCGTCCTCGATCGAGATCTGGTTGGCGTCGTACAGGACGACGAGGTTGCCCAGGCCCTGGTGGCCCGCGAGCGACGAGGCCTCGGAGGTGATGCCCTCCTCCAGGTCGCCGTCGGACGCGATGACGTACACGAAGTGGTCGAACGGGCTCTCGCCGGCCGGCGTCTCGGGGTCGAACAGCCCGCGCTCGTAGCGAGCGGCGTATGCGAAGCCGACGGAGGACGCGAGGCCCTGGCCGAGCGGGCCCGTCGTGATCTCAACGCCGTCGGTGTGGCCGTACTCGGGGTGGCCGGGTGTGAGCGAGCCCCACGTGCGCAGCGACGTGAGGTCGTCGAGCTCGAGGCCGAACCCGCCCAGGTACAGCTGCACGTACTGCGTCAGCGACGAGTGGCCCGCAGACAGGATGAACCGGTCCCTTCCCACCCAGTGCGTGTCGGCCGGGTCGTGGTTCAGCACCCGCTGGTAGAGCAGGTACGCCGCCGGCGCCAGGCTCATCGCCGTTCCGGGGTGCCCGTTCCCCACCTTCTCGACGGCGTCCGCCGCGAGAACGCGAGCGGTGTCCACCGCGCGCCGATCAACTTCATCCCAACGCAGAACCGACACCCGGCCGCCTTTCTCAGAGAATGGGGCGCCCCGCACACGGTCGATTCACGGCCACAGCGGGCGGAGAAAAGGGATTCGGCGCGTGGGCGCGCGTGCTCTCAGCATACCGAAGGGGTATGCCGCGAAGGCTATCCGGACGTCACATGTGACGAAAATGTTGTCGTCGCCTACGAAATGCCGGAGCGCCCCGTCGTCGCGCCGCCCGCAAGCCGGGTCGCCCCAGGCGAGCAGCCTCGATGCCATAGACTTGGCGCGACTCATCACACGGGCCGATAGCAGGGGCGATGGACATCACGACGGCAGGGATCGCGGCATCCGCACCCCCTCGCTCGCTCGGTCGCACGATCCGCGGCTACGTGGCGCTCACCAAGCCGCGCGTGCTCGAGCTCCTGCTCGTCACGACCGTCCCGGTCATGATCCTCGCGCAGAACGGCTTCCCGAGCCTGCTGCTCGTGCTCGCGACCGTCGTGGGAGGCTCGCTCAGCGCGGGCTCGGCGGCGGCCTTCAACATGTACCTCGACCGCGACATCGACGCGCACATGCGCCGGACGATCAATCGGCCGATCGTGACGGGCGACGTGTCGGCACGCGGCGCACTGACCTTCGCGTGGGTCCTCGCGGTGTTCTCGACGGGCTGGCTGTGGCTCACCACGAACTGGCTCGCCGCGGTGCTGTCGGCGACGGCGATCTTCTTCTACGTCGTGGTCTACACGATGATCCTCAAGCGCCGCACGGAGCAGAACATCGTGTGGGGCGGCATCGCGGGATGCTTCCCCGTCGTGATCGGCTGGACCGCCGTGACGGGCTCGATCGCGTGGCCGCCCGTCATCCTGTTCGTGCTCGTGTTCCTGTGGACGCCTCCGCACTACTGGCCGCTGTCGATGAAGTACAGGGACCAGTACGAGGACGTGCACGTGCCGATGCTCGGCGCGACGCGCAACGGGTCGCAGGTCGGGCTCCAGGTCATCCTGTACGCATGGGCCACCGTCGTGTGCTCTCTGCTGCTGATCCCGGTCGCGGGCATGGGCCTCGTGTACTCGGTCTCCGCCCTCGTCTTCGGCGGATGGTTCGTGTACGAGTCGCACGTGCTCTACAACCGCGCCGTTCAGGGCACCGAGCCCAAGCCCATGCGGGTGTTCCATGCCTCGATCACATATCTGACGCTCCTGTTCGTCGCGATCGCCGTCGACCCGCTCTTGCCGTTCTGACCCCCCGACGCGTCGCTCGCGGGCGCTGCGGGACTCTGCCAGGACGCCGGCGCACGTCGGCTCAGTACTCGGGGTACATGGCGGCCAACGCCGTCTCCTCCGCGTCGATCGCGGCGAGCGCGGAGACGATCGCGGGCTCCTGATACCTGCCTTCGCGCCGGGCCGTCAGGACGGCGGTGCGCTGGGCCTCGAGCATGAGCCGCTGGAGCCGGAGCTTCGCCTCGAGCTGCGGGATCGACTCATCGGGGCCGTAGCGGTCGAGGGTCTCGCCGAGGAATCCGGCATCCGTCCTCAGAAGCGCGACGACGCGCGGCGGATCGTCGGGGGTCGCGGCCTCGTCGAGCCGCGCGATCGCCGCCGTGCGCGCCTCGGCGAACAGGGCGCGCCGCTCGACGAGCTCCTGCATGCGGTTGGGCGGGGGCAGGTGCAGACGGCGGATGACCCAGGGCAGCGCGGAGCCGCCGAGCAGGCTCGCGACCACCACGACGAAGGCGAGGAACTGCAGGTACTCGCGCTGCGGCGTCGACTCCGGGAGGAGGAAGACGGCGGCGAGCGTCACGACGCCCCGCGCGCCCGCCGTCGCGACCGCCACGCCGTTGCGCCAGCTCCAGCTGCGCTCGCGAAGCCGCCGCGGTCCTCGGCGGTAGAGGAGCGTCGTGGCGAGCACCCACGCGAAGCGCGACGCGATGAGCGCGGCGACGATGCCGGCGCAGATGCCGACGGTGGGCCACACCCCCGGACCGGTCTCGATCGCGCCTTCGAGGATGCCGCGGAGGTTAAGTCCGATGAACAGGAACACGGCGTTCTCGAGGAGGAAGGCGATCGTGCGCCAGTTGAGCCTCTCCGCGACGCGTGCCTCGGCGGAGGCGACCGTCGGCGCGCGGAATCCCAGGTACAGACCTGCGATGACGACCGCGAGCACGCCCGAGCCTCGCAGGAGCTCGGCGACGAGGAACGCCGCGAACGGCGTCACGAGGGTGAGGCAGGTGTCGAGCACGGGGGAGCGAAGGCGTCCGCGCACGAGCGACACGACCCAGCCGACGAGCAGGCCGACGCCGACCCCCACGACGACCGCGACGACGAAGCCGAGGGCGATCCCGACCGGGCTCACCGCCGTGACGATCGCCGCGACGGAGGCGTTCAGGGCGACGAGCGCCGTCGCATCGTTGAGGAGGCTCTCGCCCTCGAGGATCGTCACGACGCGGCGCGGCAGCCCGACCCGGCCCATCGTCGCCGTCACGGCGACGGCGTCGGTGGGAGCGACGACGGCCGCGAACGCGAATGCGGCGGCGAGCGACACCGCGGGCACGAGAAGCCAGGTCGCGAACCCCACGACGACGACCGTGAAGACGACCAGTCCCACGGAGAGGAGCAGGATGCTGTCGCGCCTGGCCCGCACATCGATCACCGACATCCCGATCGCCGCGGCGAACAGGAGCGGAGGAAGGATGCCGTGGAGGATGAGCTCGGGCTCGACGACGACGTGCGGGACGCCCGGCAGGAACGACGCGATGCCGCCGACGACGACGAGCGCGGCCGGCGCGGACCACCCGATGCGACCCACGAGACCCGTCACGGCGACCGTCACCACGACGAACAGCACGATCCAGGCGATGGCCGCGACGGTGTCCACGAGTTCAGTATGGATCCGCGCCGTGCGGCGCTGCGCGGTGCTGCGCGGTCAGGTCGCCGCAGCGACGACACCGCCCGTCCTGCGGGGGCCAGGACGGGCGGTGTCGAGTGCGCCGCGTGCGGCGCGCAGGGTCAGCGCGCGGCGGGCGCGTCCTCGACCTCGACGACGGGCTCCTCGGCCGCGGCGACCTCGTCTCCGACGGGCTCGTCTGCCGAGGCGACCTCGTCCTCGACGGGCTCGTCGGCCGCGTCATCCTCGTCGGCCCAGTCGAGGGGCTCGACGACCGCGACGGGAGCCGTCGCGACGAGCGACTTCGCGGCGCCGAGGAAGAGGGCGGCCACGAAGCCGACGAGGCCCGCACCCACGAGGACGGCGCCGAGCGTGACCCACGCCTGGCCGGCGTAGACCTCGACACCCGTGGCCGAGCCGTCGGTGAGGGTCGTGGTCATGGTGGACGTCTTCTCGACGACGAGCCAGGCGCCGACGGCGGCGCTCGCGAGCGAGCCGGCGATGAGGACCCAGAACGGGATGCTGCGGGTGAGGCGGGGCTGAGTGGACATGCGTGAAGAACTCCCTGATCGACGGGCGCGGACCGCCCGGGCACCGACCAGTCTCGCAGGGCGTTCCGGACGCCTCGTGTGCGGTTCCGATGAATCGCCTATGAGCGCCGTCTCTCCGAGCGTCGCGGCGCGCCCCGGGACGGGCGCCGCGCCGCGCCGGCTGCGAGCATGCGCCCTACTCGGCGGACGTCTGCTCGTGGATCCAGGAGGGCGCGGGAACACCCGCGCCCGTCAGGTCGTCGCAGCGCACGTACTGCGTGCCGATGCGCTCCATCGAGCAGTACGGTCCGTACTGCCGGGTCGAGCCGGTCGCGGGCTGCGGCTCGGGCCGCGCAGACGCGGCGGGCGCCGCGGACAGCGAGCCCACGAGGACGGCGGCGCCGACGATCGCGGCCAGCTTCGTGCGGGTGGATGCGTTCATGATGACCCCCAGGCGGCGCTCCGGGCGGAGCGCTGTTGCCATCACGATCCCGCGGAGCGACGGCTCGGCACATCGGAGGCGAACCCTGAGATCGGACTGTCGACACCCTTACCGCGGCTGCGCAGCGGTGCGACAATGTGCGTCATGGGCGACGGGCCGGCCCGTGTTGATGTCGCCCTGTTCGGGAGGGACCGAGAACTGGGTCTTCTCGACGCGCTCCTCGAGGCAGCGGCGCGGCGCGAAGCGCAGAGCGTGCTCGTCACGGGAGTCGTCGGCGTCGGCAAGACGGCCCTCACCCGTCATGCCGCGGATCGACGGCCGCGGACGAGCGTGCTCGCGGGCGCCTGCCTCCCGCTCGTGTCCATCGCGGTGCCGCTGCTCGCCGTGCGCAGCCTCCTCAGATCAGCCCCCGCCTCGGCGGCCGCCGCCCCGCAGAACGCCGGCACCGGCATCCCGGATCTCGCGCGCCTGGACGACTGGCTGAGCGGGCTGTGCGCCGAGCAACCCGTCGTCGTGCTCGTCGACGACCTGCAGTGGGCCGATCAGGCGACCCTCGACGTCCTCACCTTCCTGATCGCGGGACCCGCAGCCCGCCGTCTCGCGATCCTGGCCACGATCCGCTCCGACGAGGTCGGAGACGACCACGTGCTGCAGCGCTGGCTCGCCGACATCCGCCGTCTGCCGCGCGTGACGGAGATCGGGCTCGGCCCGCTCGATCACGACGCCACCGCCGCACAGATCTCGTCCCTGCTGGGCCAGGTCGTGCACACCGCTCTCGTCGACGACGTCTTCGCCCGCAGCGGCGGCAACCCCTACCTGAGTCGGCTCATCGTCCAGGGGCTGGCTCCCACGGCACGGCGCATCGATGCCGAGCTGCCACGGGACCTGCGCACGGCCGTGCTCGGCACGTGGTCGCGTCTGGCGTCCGCCGCGCGTGAGGCCACGACGGCGCTCGCCGTGGCCGGCGTGCCGCTGGCGCCCGCGGAGCTGGCCTTCGCGCTGCCGGTGGGGGAGTCGAGAGTGCGCGGCGCCCTGCAGGCCGCGGCGGGTGTGGGGCTCGTCGAGACGAGGACGGACGGGACGTACTGGTTCGTGCATCCGCTCAGCGCCGAGGTCCTCGAGGGGTCGCTGCCGGCCGAGCGACGACGCAGTCTTCACGCGGCCTTCGCGATGTTCCTGGAGACGCGGGGCGCCCGCGGCGACCTGCGCACGGCGACGGCCGTCGCAGACCACTGGAATCGAGGCGGGATTCCGATCGCGGCATACCGCTCTGCGCTGCGCGCCGCCGACATCGCGGAGAGCTCGGGTGCGTGGCTGGACGCATTGCGCATGCTCGAACGCGCCGCCTCGCTGTGGGATCGCGATCGTGGCGACGACGTGACGGCGATCCTGCGCCGCCGGATCGGTGCGGCGAGGAATGCGGGAGCCCTGCAGGCCGAGCTCGGCGCCATCGATGCGCTCCTGGGAGCCCCCGGCGAGGGGTCCTCCGGAGCGGATGCCGCCGAGGTCAGCCGGCTCCTCCTTCGCCGGATCCATCTCCGGTTCATGAACGGGAACGCGTTCTTCGATCTCGAGGAGACCCGCCGAGCGGTCGCCGCCGCGCCCCCCGGGACGACCGCTCACGCGTCAGCCCTCGCCGAGCTCGCGCATGCGGGAGCCTGGCACGGCGATCCTGCGGCGCCGGAGAACGCGCGGCGGGCGCTCGACGAGGCCCGCGCGCACGACGACGACGCGACGCTCTCCTACGCACTCACCGCGAACGCGATGCAGGCGGTCCTCGCGGAGGACGGAGCACGCGGACTCGAGCTCGCCGAGGCCGGGGCAGAGGCGGCGCTGCGAGCTCGCGACTGGCTGGCCCTCGGCCACGCGGCCCTCTGGGAGGCCAACGCCTGCGAGACGTGGGCGGCGCAGTCGTACGCCTCTCGTGTGGGAGTCCGCAGCGCACAGATGCGAGAACAGGGTGCGCCGCACGCCTACATCGCGTGGCTGGCGGGAAATCAGGCGATGAGCAGCCTGGCGGCAGGCGACTGGGAGGAGTGCGCCGTGCGGCTGCGCGAGGCGCTCGCCTCCGACCCTGGTCCGGTCGGCGACGTGCAGGCGCGACTGACCGCTGCGCGCCTGGCTGCGCTTCAGGGGCGTCAGCGTGAGGCGGAGCAGCACCTCGCCCGCGCCGAGGAGCTGTTCGAGGTCACGTCGGACTTCCTCGCGCACCCGTTCGACCCCATCCGCGCCGAGGTGCGCCTCGGCGGTCACGATCCGGGCGGCGCTCAGGATGCCGCGCAACGCGGGATCGCCGCCGAGGGCATGCCGCCCACGATGTGCGAATGGCTGCTTCCGCTCGCGGCGCGCGCGATCGCCGACCGCATCGGCGCGACGCGCGACGCCGGCGGCGACACCCGTTCGATCCAGGACGAGCTCGAGGCCTTCGTCGCGGCCCACCCGGACATCATCCGCGACTTCGGCAACTCGACGCCTCTGTGGGAGAGCCAGATCCATGCCCTCGGAGCGCTGTACGCCTCCGAGCGCGCTCGGGGACTGGCGGACGCGGATGAGAGCGAGCGCTGGATCGTCGCGGCCGACGCGCTCGTGACGGCATGCCTGCCCTGGGAGCAGGCCTACGCGCGACGTCGTGCCGCGGAGGCGCTCCTGGTGCGCGACGGCGACCGTCTCCGGGGCGCCGATCAGCTGCGCAGGGGGCTCGTCCTCGCGCAGACGCTCGCGGCCGCACCGATCGAGTCCGAGCTGCGCGCGCTCGCACGCCGCGCACGGGTCGCCCTCGCGACGCCGGCACCTGTCGACGGCGACCGGCTCTCGGCCGTCGCGATCACGCCGCGCGAGCGCGACATCCTGTCCCTCGTCGTGGCGGGCCGCACCTACGGCGAGATCGCCCGCGAGCTCGTCATCAGCGAGAAGACCGTGAGCACGCACATCTCCCACCTGCTCGGCAAGACGGGAACGGCGAACCGCATCGAGCTCGCGGGCTTCGCCGAGCGCGCGCTGAGCGCGCAGGACGGCTGAGGTCCTAGGCCTCGACGTAGCCCCGCGACACGTGCGGCTCGAGCCCTGCCTGCGCTGCCGGCGCCTTCAGGTGCATGACGACCGCCGTCATCGCCGCGACGAGGCAGACGGCGAGGACCATGTGGATGTTGACGAGCACGATCGGCAGGCCTGTCCGCGCCTGCCAGAGCCCCACCGCGATCTGGACGAGCTCGACGCCGAGCAGGAGCCCCGCCCACAGCCGCAGGCGGAGAGGGGAGGGGGTCCGGAACGCGCCGATCAGCAGCACGATCGTGAGCGCGAAGGTCACGTAGGCGGGCCACGAGTGCACGTGCTGCATGAGCTCGGGGTCCAGGCCGTTGCGGGCGGCGCCGCCATCGCCCGCATGCGGTCCGGATCCGGTCACGAGGATGCCGACGACGACCGTCAGCAGCACGAACACGCTCGTGACGTGCGTCGTGATCGCGTACCACGCCGGCACCGCTCGCACCCGGGGTCCGGGTGTCGCGTAGACACGGACGACGAAGACGGCCGCGAGCGCGACGAGCACGACGGACGCGAAGAAGTGGAGACCGACGACGAACGGGTTGAGGTTCGTGAGGACCGTGATGCCGCCGATGATCGCCTGCAACGGCACGTAGAGGCCGATGAGGAGTGCGAGCCAGAACAGGTCGCGACGCTCGCGACGCATCCGCACGACGAACAGGAACGTGATGACCGCGACGACGACCAGGACGAACGTCAGCGTGCGGTTGCCGAACTCGATGACGCCGTGGAAGCCCATCGCGGGCGTGGGGACGAGCGACTCGTCCGTGCAGCGCGGCCACGTGGGGCAGCCCAGGCCCGATCCTGTGAGGCGGACGAGGCCCCCCGTGCCGACGATCAGGATCTGGACGGCGAGCGTCGCCCACGCCGCGACGACGACGCGGCGGTCGACCCGGACGGGCAGCCACCGGACGAAGCGTCGCCAGAGGCCCGCGAGCCACCCCCGGAAGGTCGCGCTGTCGGTGCGGGTCGGCTGGGAAGACATCTGGTGTCGCCTCCTGGGAATGCTCTCCGCGTCGGGCGCGCAGGCGCTTGCGAGCCGCCCGTCGTGGGGGCGGACCCTGTAGAATCGAGGGGTTGGATGCCGGCGCGCGACGCGCGATGCATCAGTGACAGTTTAGGCGCGACGACCAGCGCCGATTGAGAGGCCCACCAAGCGGCATCCCCCTCCCGAACTCCCCGGAGGACCCGGATTGCCGGGGCGGATGACACCGTTCGGGCCCATGAGGAGAGTGTGACGATGTCGGATGTGCTGATCGACCGCCCCGAGCTCGAGAGTCTGGGGGTGTACGAGTTCGGCTGGCACGACACCGACGCTGCCGGCGCCGCCGCACAGCGCGGCCTGAGCGAGAGCGTCGTGCGCGGCATCTCCGCGCTCAAGAACGAGCCCGAATGGATGCTCAAGAACCGGCTCAAGGGCCTGCAGCTGTTCGAGCGCAAGCCGATGCCGACCTGGGGCGCCGACCTCAGCGAGATCGACTTCGACAACATCAAGTACTTCGTGCGCTCCACCGAGAAGCAGGCGACGACGTGGGAGGAGCTCCCCGAGGAGATCCGCAGCACGTACGAGCGGCTCGGCATCCCCGAGGCGGAGCGTCAGCGCCTCGTCGCAGGCGTCGCCGCGCAGTACGAGTCCGAAGTCGTGTATCACCAGATCCGCGAGGACCTCGAGGCGCAGGGCGTCATCTTCATGGACACCGACACGGCCCTGCGCGAGCACCCCGAGTTCTTCGAGGAGTACTTCGGCACCGTGATCCCCGCCGGCGACAACAAGTTCGCGGCTCTCAACACGGCGGTGTGGTCGGGCGGATCGTTCGTCTATGTGCCGAAGGGCGTGCACGTCGAGATCCCGCTGCAGGCCTACTTCCGCATCAACACCGAGAACATGGGCCAGTTCGAGCGGACGCTCATCATCGCCGACGAAGACTCGTACGTCCACTACATCGAGGGCTGCACTGCGCCGATCTACAAGAGCGACTCGCTGCACTCGGCCGTCGTCGAGATCATCGTGAAGAAGAACGCGCGGGTTCGGTACACGACGATCCAGAACTGGTCGAACAACGTCTACAACCTCGTCACGAAGCGCGCCATCGCGCACGAGGGCGCGACGATGGAGTGGATCGACGGCAACATCGGCTCGAAGGTCACGATGAAGTACCCGTCGATCTTCCTCATGGGCGAGCACGCGAAGGGCGAGACGCTCTCCGTCGCCTTCGCAGGCCCCGGCCAGCACCAGGACGCCGGCGCCAAGATGATCCACATGGCGCCGTACACCCAGTCGTCGATCGTCTCGAAGTCGATCGCCCGCGGCGGCGGCCGCGCCGGCTACCGCGGTGAGGTGCGGGTCGACGCCAACGCGCACCATTCCGCCAACACCGTCCGCTGCGACGCCCTCCTCGTCGACACGATCTCGCGCAGCGACACGTATCCTGCGATCGACATCCGCGTCGACGACGTGCAGCTCGGCCACGAGGCCACCGTCTCGAAGGTCAGCGAGGAGCAGTTGTTCTATCTGCAGTCGCGCGGGATGCCGGAGGACGAGGCGATGGCCATGATCGTCCGCGGCTTCATCGAGCCCATCGCACGCGAACTGCCCATGGAGTACGCCCTCGAGCTGAACAAGCTCATCGAGATGGGCATGGAAGGATCGGTCGGCTAAGCATGACGACCACGACACAGGCACCCCGGGTGGTGCCGGGTTCCCGAGCGCATTCCGACGGGGCCGGGGCGTTCGTCCCCGTGCAGACCCGCTCGGAGCGCCCCGCTTCGTACGACCCCGCCGACTTCGCCGCTCCGACAGGCCGCGAGGTCAACTGGCGGTACACGCCCGTCGCGCGCCTCGCGCCCCTCTTCCGGGATGCCGATGCCGACGCCGACGCGCTGACCGTCGAGGTGACGGCGCCGGCCGGCGTCGAGACGTACGAGCTCGCGCACGGACAGGCGCCCCGCGGCGAGGCGTTCACGCCCGAGGACCTTCCGTCCGCCATCGCGTGGCACCGCACCGGTTCCGCGCATCACGTGCGCATCGCGGCGGATGCCGAGCTCGACGCTCCCGTCGTGATCGACGTGCGCGGTCTCGGCGGAGTGGCGCACTCGCACCTCGTCGTCGAGGCGCTCCCGAACGCGAAGGCGACCGTCCTCCTGCGCCACAGCGGCGACGGGCAGCTGGCCCAGAACGTCGAGATCCTCGTCCGCGACGGAGCCACGCTCAAGCTCGTCACGGTGCAGCAGTGGGAGGACGACGCGCTCCACGCGGCATCCCACCAGGCTCGCGTCGAGAAGGACGCGTACCTCCGACACATCGTCGTCAGCTTCGGCGGCGGGGTCGTCAGGGTCAACCCCTCGATCGAGCTCGCGGGCGCCGGCGCACACGCCGACCTGTTCGGCCTGTCGTATGCCGACGCCGGCCAGCACCTCGAGAGCCAGGTGTACCTGCATCACAGGGGCCCGCAGACGAAGGGCGACGTGCTCTACAAGGGCGCCCTGCAGGGCGTCGGCGCGCGCAGCGTGTGGATCGGCGACGTCCTCATCGGACCCGGCGCGGTCGGCACCGACTCGTACGAGGCCAATCGCAATCTCGTCCTCACCGACGGCGCGCGCGCCGATTCGGTTCCCAACCTCGAGATCGAGACGGGCGACATCCTGGGCGCCGGCCACGCGAGCGCGACCGGCCGCTTCGACGACGAGCAGCTCTTCTACCTGCAGGCTCGCGGCATCCCCGAGCCGGAGGCCCGCCGCCTCGTCGTCATCGGGTTCCTCGCCGAGATCGTGCAGAAGATCGGCATCCCGTCACTCGAGGCCGAGCTCTCCGCGGCGATCGAGCGCGAGCTCGCGGAAGGAGCCGACCGATGACGGCGACGCGCGTCTGCGCGCTGAGCGAGCTCGAGCAGGACACCGCGAAACGGGTGGAGGTCGACGGCGTCGCCATCGCCCTCGTGCTCGACTCGGCCGGCGAGCTCCACGCCATCGGCGACACGTGCACGCACGGCGACATCTCGCTCGCCGAAGGCTTCGTCGACGGCGAGACGCTCGAGTGCTGGGCGCACGGCTCGGCGTTCTCGCTGCGCACCGGCAAGCCCCTCAACCTCCCCGCGTACGAGCCCGTCCCCGTCTACGTCGTCGAGATCGACGGCGACGACGTGCTCATCGACCCGGCTGTCAAGCTCGAAGCGAACTGAAGAAGGTACCGAACAATGTCTGTCCTCGAGATCCGCGACCTCCACGTGACGGTCGAGACCGACGAGGGGACGACGCCGATCCTCAACGGCGTCACCCTCACGATCCGCACCGGTGAGACCCATGCCATCATGGGCC
The DNA here is from genome assembly GCF_011759705.1 of Microbacterium ulmi. GTDB lineage: Bacteria > Actinomycetota > Actinomycetes > Actinomycetales > Microbacteriaceae > Microbacterium > Microbacterium ulmi. Next base: position 168,052 of record NZ_JAAOZF010000002.1, read on the forward strand.
CCAACGGCTCCGGCAAGTCGACGCTCGCCTATACGATCGCCGGCCACCCCAAGTACACCGTCACGAGCGGCTCGATCGCCTTCGACGGCGAGGACGTCCTCGCGATGACGGTCGACGAGCGCGCCCGCGCGGGGGTATTCCTCGCGATGCAGTACCCCGTCGAGATCCCAGGCGTGACGGTGACGAACTTCCTGCGCACCGCGAAGACCGCGATCGACGGCGAGGCCCCCTCGATCCGCACGTGGACGAAGGACGTCAAGGAGGCCATGAAGCATCTCCGCATGGACGGCAAGTTCGCCCAGCGCAACGTCAACGAGGGCTTCTCGGGCGGCGAGAAGAAGCGTCACGAGATCCTCCAGCTCGAGCTCCTGAAGCCGAAGATCGCCGTGCTCGACGAGACCGACTCGGGTCTCGACGTCGACGCGCTCAAGATCGTCTCGGAGGGCGTCAACCGCGCGAAGGCTCAGACGAACCTCGGTGTGCTGCTCATCACGCATTACACGCGCATCCTCCGCTACATCCACCCCGACTTCGTGCACGTCATGGTCAAGGGCCGGATCGTCGAGGAGGGCGGGCCGGAGCTCGCCGACCGTCTCGAGAACGAAGGCTACGACCGCTTCCTCGAAGGCGAGCTCGAGCCCGCCGTCGACACCGAGGCGTAAGCTCGCACCATGACCGCAACTCTCGCACCCGAGAAGTACGACGAGGTCACCGAAGCGCTCAAGGACGTCATGGACCCCGAGCTCGGGATCAACGTCGTCGACCTCGGCCTCATCTACGACCTCGCATGGGACGACGAGAACGACGCGCTCGTGATCCACATGACGCTCACCTCGGCGGGGTGCCCCCTGACCGATGTCCTCGAGGAGCAGACGGCGCAGGCCCTCGACGACATCGTGGAGCGGTTCCGCATCAACTGGGTGTGGATGCCGCCGTGGGGCCCCGAGCGGATCACCGACGATGGGCGCGACATGATGCGCGCGCTCGGCTTCGCGATCTGACGAGAGGCGGCGAGGTGTCGCGGTCCCGGGACGTCGAACACCTCCGCCGAACCAGGACCCGGCCCCTCCGCGGCGAGCCGATCGCGTGAACGCGAACGGCCGGCTGGGCGAGTACCTCAGGGCGCGGCGCGAGCGACTTCACCCCGAGGACGTGGGGCTCGCCGTCGGCATCGGAAGGCGACGAGTCGAAGGGCTCCGCCGTGAAGAGGTCGCGATCCTCGCGGGGATCAGCACCGAGTACTACCTGCGACTCGAGCAGGGCCGCGATGCGAACCCGTCCGGACAGGTGCTGGAGGCCCTGGCTCGGGCACTCCGACTCGACTCCGTCGCATCCGCATATCTGCGCAGCCTCGCGCGGCCGGAGACCGCGTCGACGGCGGTCGACCACGGCGATGTCGTCCACGAGAGCACTCGATGGCTCATCGAGTCCTGGCCGCTCACAGCGGCCGTCGTGCACAGCCGCTACATCGACGTGCTCGCCTCGAACGCGCTCGCGCGAGCGCTCAACCCCAACTTCCGTCCCGGCGTCAACAGCGTGCTCTCGCTCCTGAGCGATCCCTCGGAGCGGGTCTTCCACGTCGACTGGGAGCCGCTCGCGGCCCGGTCGATCGCACTGCTGCGGAACATGGCGGATACGCACACCGGCGACGCCCGCCTCGCCGCCCTGGTCGCGGAGGGCAGGGCCGCGAGCACGCTGTTCGGCGAGCTCTGGGAACGTCAGGATGTGATCCGCGTCGGCGACGGGACGCATGTGCTGCGACATCCGGATGTCGGGGAGCTCACACTCACGTACCTGCGCCTTCCTCTCGTCGGCACCGACGGGCAGTCGATCTTCCTGTACTCGGCGCAGCCGGGCTCTCCGAGCGCCGCGCGCCTCGAGCGCCTGGCGGCCGCGGACTAGGTGATCTGGGCCACAACGTAGGAGCCCTCCCAGGGTGGGAGCGGCAGGGACACGCGCGAGCGCGGATCCCGGTCTAGCGTCGCGAACGTGGACCTCCATCTGACCGGCAGAGCCGCGATCGTCACGGGCGCGAGCAAGGGCATCGGCCTCGCCGTCACGCGAGCGCTCGTCGCAGAAGGGGCCAACGTCGTCGCGGGAGCCCGATCGATCACCGATGACCTCGTCGCGCTCTCGGACACGGGGCAGGTCCTCGCGGTCGCGGTCGACCTTGCCGACGCCGACGGGCCGGCCGAGCTCGTCTCTCGCGCGTCCCACTTCGGCGGCCTCGACATCGTCGTCAACAACGTCGGCGCCGTCACGGCGCGCACGACGGGGTTCCTCGACGTCAGCGACGACGACTGGGAGCAGACCCTCAACCTCACGCTCATGGCAGCAGTCCGCACGACTCGTGCGGCCATCCCGCTGCTGATCGAGCGCGGCGGCGGCAACGTCGTCACGATCTGCTCCGTCAACGCGTACCTCCCCGACCCCGGCGTGGTCGACTACTCGGCGACGAAGGCAGCTGTCTGGAACCTCTCCAAGTCGCTGTCGAAGGAGTACGGCGCGCGGGGGCTGCGCTTCAACACCATCAGCCCCGGCCCCGTCTCGACCCCGCTGTGGCTCGGCGAGCACGGTGTGGCCGCGACGGTCGCCGCGAGCATGGGCGTGTCGTTCGACGAAGCCCGGCGGCGCATCATCGACGGCGGCGGCGGCTTCTCGACCGGCCGCTTCACCGAGCCCGAGGAGGTCGCCGACCTCGTGCTGCTGCTCGCGAGCGACCGGGCGGGAAACGTCACGGGGGCCGACTTCCTCATCGACGGCGGCCTCGCCAAGCAGCTCTGATCGTCCGGACCGGCCCCCGCCGATCCGTCCCATCGCAAGGAGAAGCCATGTCCAAGACACCCGTCGTGTTCATCCACGGCCTCTGGATCCACTCGTCCGCATGGGCGCCGTGGCTCGAGCTCTTCGCGGAGCACGGCTACGCTCCGAGCGCCCCGGGATGGCCGGGGGATGCCGACACCGCAGCCGAGACCCGCGCAGCGGCCGACGCGCTCGACGATGTGGGAATCGAGCAGATCTGCCACCATTACGCCGACTACATCGACACCCTCGATGCGAAGCCCATCGTCGTCGGGCATTCGTTCGGCGGGCTCATCGCGCAGGAGCTGCTCGCCAACGACCTCGTCATCGCCGCTGTCGCGATCGATCCCGCGCCGATCAAGGGAGTCAAGACGCTGCCGTTCTCGCAGCTGCGCGCCGGCTTCCCGGTGCTCGGCAATCCCGCCAACAGGAAGCGCACCGTGTCGCTCACGGCGAAGCAGTTCCGGTACAGCTTCGGCAACGCGATCAGCCAGGAGGAGTCCGACGCGCTGTTCGAGGCGTGGGCGATCCCGGGCCCCGGGCGCCCGCTCTTCGAAGACGCCACGGCCAACTTCTCGCGCAACTCGCCCGCCAGGGTCGACACGCATCGGGCGGTGCGCGGGCCGCTCCTGCTGACCTCCGGCGGCGAGGACCACACGGTGCCGAAGGCCGTGACCCTCGAAGTCGCCAAGATGTACGAAGACAGCCCCGGCTCGGTCACGGAGTACCACGAGTTCCCGGGCAGGGGGCACTCGCTGACCATCGACTCGGGCTGGCGCGACGTCGCCGAGGTCGCCCTCGCGTGGCTCGCGACGCAGAAGCTCGAGGTGGCCGCGGCGGCCGCGCAGTAGCGCGAGGCGCGCCGGCTCAGCCGATCTGCGCCTTCGCGAGCTGCGCGACGAGCCGCTGCGCGGTGGCGACGCTCGACTGCGGGTTCTGACCGCTCACAAGCGCGCCGTCGGCGACGACGGTGCTCGACCAGGGCGCACCCGCACGGACGACCGCACCGAGCTCGCGCAGCCGAGACTCGACGAGATACGGCGAGCTGTCGCCGAGCCCTCCCAGGCGCTCCTCGTCGTCGGTGAACACCGTCAGCTCACGGCCGGCGAAGGCGAAATCGCCGTTGCGACGGATCGCGCTGAGCAGGCCGGCAGGTCCGTGGCACAGGACGCCGACGACGGCGTCGCGGTCTGCCGCATCGACGAGGAGGCGCCCGAGGTCGGCATCGTGCGCGAGGTCGGCCATCGGTCCGTGGCCGCCGGGAAGCACGATCGCGTCGTAGGCGCCGTCGGCGACCTCGCTGAGAGCGAGGGGCCGGTCGAGCGCGTCGGCGATCCTGTCGAGATAGGCCTGCAGCTCGCGGCCCGACTCCGTCTCGAGGTCGAGGCTGCCGGGGTCAACCGGCGGACGGCGTGCTCCCGGGGTGGCGATGTCCACCGAATGTCCCGCCGCCGTGAGGCCGCGGTGGAGCTCGACGAGCTCCTCCGCCCAGAATCCCGTCTTGTGCGATGCGCCGTCGGCGAGGACCAGCTCGTCGGCGGCCGTCACGACCATGAGCACATGTGCCATCTCTTCTTCTTCCCGTTCGTGTCGTCCTGCGACTCGGTCGAGCCGCCTCCGGGAGAACCGACTCGCCATCGAGAGGATTCCACATGGACGAGGCGGTGCCATAGATTTCTTGATGAGAAGAAGACATCCTGACAGTCGGGAGTGACATGCGCGATCTCGAACTGCTGGCGACCTTCCTCGAGGTGCGCCGAGCCGGCTCCGTCACGGCAGCGGCATCCCGTCTGGGACTGAGTCAGCCCTCGGTGAGCGAACGCCTCGCGCGCCTGGAGGAGCAGTTCGGCGAGACCCTGTTGGTCCGTTCGTCGCGTGGGGTCACTCCGACCCCTGCTGGCGATCGCCTCGCGGCCCGCATCGGCGATCCCGTCGACCGTCTGCGCGCGGCCTGGACGGCGGAGCCCGCAACGGATGCCTCGGGCACCGTGCGCATCGGGGGAGCGAGCGACGTCGTCGCGAGCCGGGTCATCCCCGCGCTCGCGCCGCTCGCCGCGCAGGGCATCCGGCTCGAGTTCGCACTCGGTCGTGCGCAGCCGCTGCTCGAGTCGCTCAAGGAGCGTCGCCTCGACGTCGTCATCGCGTCGATCCGCCCCGCGGATGCCGCGATCCGGTATCGGGGTCTCGTCGACGAGGAGTTCGTGCTCGTCGGTGCACCCTCGCTCGCGCGCGCGATCGATGCGAGGCGTCTTGGCAGCGATCCGGCCGGTGCCCTCGTGCACCTTCCGCTCGTCGTGTACGACGAAGAGCTCTCGATCGTGCGCCGCTACTGGCGCAGCCAGTTCGGTCATCGCCCCGCCAACCCCGTCGCGATCGTCGTGCCCGATCTGCGAGGCATCCTCGCCGCCGTCGTCGCGGGTGCGGGGATCTCCGCGATCCCTCGTTACCTCGCCGATCCGGCCGTGGCGAGCGGGTCGGTCGAGATCCTGCACAGGCCCGAGGAGTCGCCGATCAACACGCTCCACATCGCCATCCCCGTGCACGAGCCTCCCTCCGCGGCGACGGCCGCCGTCATCACTCGCCTTCTCGAGACGGCGCGGGCGTGGGACTCGTTCTGACTGCCGCGCCGGTCGTCGCGGGCGAACGGATGCCGCTCGCGGGGAAAGTCCTCGGATGACCCGCGCCCGTCGACGCGTCGGGACTCGCCGGTAGGCTCTGAGGAGTGAGCGTCAACCCCCTCGAAGCACTTCCGATCGACGAGCTGCGCCGGCGCTCGAGCACGAAGTGGCGGAAGTATCCGGACGACGTCCTGCCCCTCTTCGTCGCGGAGACCGACTTCGCGCCCGCGCCCGCCATCACAGACCGGCTGCGGCGTGCCGTCGAGCTCGGCGACACGGGCTACACACCGCCCGACCCCGGCATCCGCGACGCGTACGCCGCCTTCGCGAAGCGTCGCTTCGGGTGGGATGTCGATCCCGCTCATGTGCGGACGACGTGCGACGTCATGATGGGTGTCGTCGAGATCCTGCGCTCCGTCACCCGGCCGGGCGATCGCGTCGTCGTGACGCCCCCCGTCTACCCGCCGTTCTTCGAGTGCATCCCCGAGGCGGGAGCCGTCGTCGAGCGCGTGCCCCTCGTCGACACGGGCGCGGGATGGAAGCTCGACCTGCCGGGCATCGAGGCCTCGCTCGCGGGCGGTGCGCGCGCCGTGCTGCTGTGCAACCCGCACAACCCCACCGGGACGGTGCACTCGAAGGAGGAGCTCGCCCAGCTCGCCGACCTCGCCGCCGCTCACGACGCGGTCGTCGTGAGCGACGAGATCCACGGTCCTCTCGTGCAGCCGGACGTCGCGTTCACGCCGTTCCTCGCGGCATCCTCGACGGCCGCTCGGATCGGGTACGCCGTCACGAGCGCGAGCAAGGCGTACAACCTCGCAGGGCTCAAGTGCGCACTCATGGTGACCGCGGCGGAGGGCACGGCTCGCGTCGTGCGCGCGCTGCCGGACGAGGTCGAGTGGCGGACGGGCCTGTTCGGGGCGCTCGCGGGCGTCGCCGCCTTCTCGCCCGAGAGCGACGCCTGGCTCGACGGGCTGCTCGCACGCCTCGACGAGAACCGCCGGCTGCTCGCAGACCTGCTGACCGAGCACCTGCCTGGCGCCCGGTACCGCGTGCCCGGCGCCGGCTTCCTCGCGTGGGTGGACCTGTCGGACTTCGGATGGGGGGACAACCCCGCCCGGACGATCCTTCGCGACGCCAAGGTGGCGCTCCACTTCGGCCCGCTCTTCGGCGAGGAGGGCAAGGGGCACGTCCGCATCAACTTCGGCTGCGACCCCGCCGTGCTCAGGCAGGCCGTCGAACGCATCGGGAGGCTCGCGCGCTCGTGAGCGCTCCGCACGAGCCGGCCCCGACAGGTCCCGTGACGCTCCCCGCCGCCGCGGAGGCCGCGGGGATCTGGAACGCCCGGTTCGTCTGGGTCACGGTCGGCGCCGTCGCGCTCATCTTCCTCGCGGCGATGCAGTCGCTCGCCGTCACGACGGTCATGCCGGTCGTCGCCGACGACCTCGACGGGGCGGCGCTGTACGCCGTCGCCTTCTCGGGCACGCTCGCGACGAGCGTCATCGGCATGGTCGCCGTCGGGGCGTGGAGCGACCGATCGGGGCCCGTGTGGCCGCTGACGAGCGCTGTCGCGCTCTTCGTCATCGGCCTCGTCGTCGCAGGCCTCGCACCGTCGATGCCGCTCCTGGTCGTGGGCAGGCTCATCCAGGGACTCGGCACGGGCGGCCAGACGGTCGCGCTGTACGTCGTGGTGGCGCGCATCTATCCGCCCGTCCTGCACGGGCGGGTCTTCGCGGCGTTCTCCGCGGCATGGGTCGTGCCTTCGCTCATCGGCCCGTTCCTCGCGGGCGCTGTGACCGAGTACCTGCATTGGCGCTGGGTGTTCCTCGGCGTCGCCCTCCTGACCGTGGGGGCCTTCACGATGGTCGCGCTGCGCCTGTGGGGCACGCCGATGCACACGGACGAGCCGTCGTCGGCGCGTGTGCTTCCCCGCCTGGCATGCGCCGTGGCCGTCGCGGCCGGCGCCCTCGGACTCAGCCTCGCCGGGGAGGCGCGGGGGCTCGCGGGGTCCTCGTCGCGGCGTCCCTGCTCGTGATCGGGTTCGCCGCGCGACCGCTGCTCCCGCGGCGCACGCTGCTGTCCGCCCGGGGCCTGCCGAGCGTCGTGCTCATGCGGGCGCTCATCGCGGGATCGCTCTTCGGCGCCGAGATCTACGTGCCGTATCTGCTCATCGACCGGTACGGGTTCTCTCCGACGTGGGCGGGACTCGGGCTGACAGCCGCTGCGCTCGCGTGGGCCGCGGCATCCGATGTCCAGGGACGCTTCGGCGACCGCATCGGCAACACCCGCATCGCGATCATCGGGACGACGCAGCTGACGGCCGCGACGCTCGTCGCGGCGCTCACGGCCGTCTGGCATCTGCATCCCGCGGTGGCGATCGCCGGATGGGCGCTCGCAGGCGGCGGCATGGGTCTCATGTATCCGCGGCTGACGGTGCTGACGCTCGCGTACTCGACGCCGCAGAACCAGGGCTTCAACTCGTCGGCCCTCTCGATCGCCGACTCGGTGGGCTCCGCCGTCACGATCGCGGCGATGGGGCTCGTGTTCACGGCTCTCACCGGGACGGATGCCGGGTTCCCCGCCGTCTTCGGGATCGCGGCGGCCCTCGCGGTGCTCGCGCTCGTTCCCGGCCTCCGGCTCGGGCATGCGCACGAGTCGGAAAGGGCGTCGTGATCGGTCCGGTTTGAGGCGAGGCCGAAGGTAAGGCTAGCCTTATCGTCATGCCCCCGATCGAAACCGTCGTCCGGCCTGCCTACCGTCCGTATCGAGTGCGGGTCGCACGCGTGGAACGGCTGTCGCCGCACTTCGTGCGCACAGTGTTCGCGTCCGACGACCTGGCGCACTTCGGCGTCGGCGGTCCCGACCAGCGGATAAAGGTCGTCCTTCCGCACGACGGCGACTTCGGCGACTTCGGTCAGGACGAGGGGGCGGGGGACTGGTACGAACGCTGGCGGGCACTCCCGGATGCCGAGCGCAACCCGTTCCGCACGTATACGGTCCGCAGCGCCGATGCGGGCAGGCGCGAGCTCGTCGTCGACTTCGTCATCCACCACGATGCCGGGCCCGCGGGAGCATGGGCCGAGCGCGCGGCCGTCGGGCAGGAGCTCATCGTGGTGGGGCCGGATACGCGCAGCAGGGAGCCGCTCCTGGGATTCGACTGGCATCCCGGCACCGCACGGCGACTGCTGCTCGCGGGCGACGAGACGGCCGCGCCGGCGATCGCGTCGATCCTCGAGTCGCTCGACGGCTCGTTCGGCGTCGATGCGTTCATCGAGGTGCCGACGGCGGCCGACGTCCTGCCGATCGCGCACCGCGACGGCGTCCGTGTGCGCTGGCTCACGCGCGACGACCATCCCCACGGCGCGCGGCTCGTCGAGGCGCTGACCTCGTGGACGGAGCTCTCGAGCGACGTGCTCGCACGGGCCGCCGCGCCGCGCACGCAGGAGCTCGCCGACATCGACGTCGACCGCGAGCTGCTGTGGGACAGCCCCGAGGACGCCGACGGCGAGTTCTACGCGTGGATCGCGGGCGAGGCGGCGACCGTCAAGACGCTGCGGCGGCTGCTCGTCAGCGCGCACGGCGTCGACCGCAGGCGCGTGGCGTTCATGGGCTACTGGCGCCTCGGCCAGGCGGAACGCACAGAGTGAAGACGACGGCGCGAGCCCGGCGTGCACGGTTCCTGCTCGCGGGGATGGTGGCGCTCCTCGTCGTCGCCGTGGCGCTGAGCCTCGGCGTCGGCGCGCGACCGATCGCTCCGGGCGTGGTCTGGGAGGCGCTGTTCGCGCAGGATCCGACGAACCCCGACCACATCGTCGTTCTCACGCAGCGCGTTCCCCGCACCGTGATCGGCATCGTCGCGGGCGCATCGCTGGCTCTCGCGGGCACCGTCATGCAGGGGCTCACCCGCAATCCGCTCGCCGATCCCGGACTGCTGGGAGTGAACGCCGGGGCATCGGTGGCCGTGCTGGCCGCGATCGTGCTGCTCGGCGTGAGCAAGCCCTCCGGGTTCGTCTGGTTCGCGTTCGCAGGAGCCGCTGTCGCCGCGCTCGTCGTCGCCGCGATCGGATCCCGCGGCCCGGACGGCGGCAACCCCGCCAAGCTCGCCCTGACCGGCGCGGCCGTGACGGCGGGGATCACCGCCGTCACGATGCTCATCCTCACGACGCAGATCGTCGCCCTCGACGTGTACCGCTACTGGTCGGTCGGCGGGCTCACGGCGAGGGGCCTCGACAGCGTCGCGCTGGTCGGCATCCCGATCCTCCTGGGAGCCGTGCTCGCGATCGCCTCGGCCCGCGGGCTCGACCTCATCGCGCTCGGCGAGGACACCGCATCGGGCCTCGGCCACAATGTCGCCCGGACGCGGACGGTCGGGATCGTCGCGACGATCCTGCTGTGCGGCGGCGCGACGGCGATCGCCGGCCCGATCGTCTTCCTCGGGCTGCTCGTGCCGCATGCGCTTCGCGCCGTCATCGGCGACGACTACGCGCGCCTCCTCGCGATCGGAGTCCCCGCAGGAGCGAGCGTGCTCGTGCTCTCGGATGTCGTCGGCCGCGTCATCGCGCCTCCGGGTGAAGTGCAGGCGGGCATCGTCGTCGCGTTCGTCGGAGCGCCCGTGCTCATCGCCCTCGTGCTGCGTCGCAGGCGGGTGGTCCTGTGACCATCGTGGAGCGCGCCGCCGCCCCGGCGACACCCCGCGTCGTCGGCGACGTGCGTCGTCGTGCCCGCCGCCGCGGCATCCTGGTGATCTCGGCGGTCGCGCTCGTGGCGTTCGCCGTCGCGGTGGTCGCCCTGTCGATCGGCGACTACCCTCTCTCGATCGAGCGGCTGTGGCGCACGCTGTGGGGCGGCGGCGAGCGACTGGAGCAATACGTCGTCTTCCGCGTCCGGCTTCCCCGACTGACGATGGCGCTGCTGGTCGGCGCGGCGCTCGGGATCGCGGGCGCGCTGCTCCAGTCGCTCCTGCGCAATCCTCTCGCGAGTCCGGATCTGCTCGGCATCTCGGGCGGAAGCGGTGTCGCCGCCGTGTTCACTCTCCTGGTCATCGGCACGACGGGGCCTCTCCTTCCGATCGGGGCCTTCGTCGGCGGCATGGCCGTCGCCGCCCTCCTGCTCCTGGCCGGACGCGCGCAGCCCGACGGCGGGTACCGGCTCATCCTCGCCGGTGTCGGGGTGTCGTTCCTGTGCATCGCCGTCGTGGACTTCCTCATGGTGCGCGCGCAGGTCAGGGAGTCGCAGATGGCACTGCTGTGGCTCACGGGGAGCCTGTCGTCGACGCCGTGGTGGCAGGTCGGCGTCGTCGCGGTCGTGCTCGTCGCGACCCTCCCGGCGATCGTCGCGGTGGCGCGCTGGCTGCCGATCTCTCAGCTGGGAGCCGCGACGGCGAGCAGCCTGGGGGTGAGCCCGGCGCTCGTACGCGTCATCGCCGTCGCGTCGGCCGTGCTGCTCACCTCCGTGACCTGCGCGTTCGTCGGCCCGATCTCGTTCGTGGCGCTGTGCGCACCGGCGATCGCGCGATCGCTCCTGGGCCACGGCGCGATCGGCATCGGCACGAGCGCCGTTGTCGGAGCCGCGATTCTTCCGGCTGCGGATCTGGTCGCGCAGTATGCGATTCCCGGGCTCAGCCTGCCCGTGGGCGTCGTGACGGGCGCGATCGGGGCCGTGTTCCTCCTCTGGCTGCTGGCCACGTCGAAAGGACGCAACCTGTGACGACGATCGTCGGAACCCCGCGGCTCGCCGCGCGCGGCCTCGACGCCGGCTACCCCGGGCGCCGCGTGATCGAGGGCCTCGACCTGGAGGTCTCTCCGGGCCGCATCACCATGATCATCGGGGCGAACGCCTGCGGGAAGTCGACGCTGCTGGGCGTGCTCGCGCGACTGCGCGCACCGCTCGGCGGCCTCGTGGAGCTCGGCGGCGTGGACGCCTCGACGCTCTCCCGCCGTCGGTTCGCCCAGACGGTCGGGCTGCTGCCGCAGCATCCCACCGCTCCCGACGGACTGTCGGTCGCCGAGCTCGTCGCACGGGGGCGGCATCCGCATCGCGGGGTCTTCCGCCGCTGGAGCGCCGCCGACTCCGCCATCGTGGACGAGGCGATGGCCCGCACGGGCGTATCCGAGCTCGCGGACCGTCCTGTGGGCGACCTGTCGGGCGGCCAGCGCCAGCGCGTATGGATCGCCATGGCCCTCGCGCAGGACCCGCAGATCCTCCTGCTCGACGAGCCGACGACGTTCCTCGACCTCAGTCACCAGCTCGAGGTGCTCGACCTGCTGCGCGAGCTCAACCGCACGCGCGGCACGACGATCGTCGTCGTGCTCCACGAGCTGAACCTGGCGGCTCGCTACGCCGACGAGCTCATCGTGATGTCCCAGGGGCGGATCGTCGCACACGGCGCCCCCGCCGCCGTGCTCACGCCCGAGGTCGTCGCCGAGGCCTTCTCGCTCGACGCCCTCGTCATCCCGGATCCGCTCACGGCGACACCCCTCGTCATCCCCGTGCCCGGCGGCGCGCACGTGCACGGCGACGCGGAACAAGACCACGCACCCACAGTAAGGAACGAGAAATGATGAGACAGCGCACGAAGGCGGCCCTCGGGGTCGTCGTCGCGACGGCAGCGGCCGTCGCTCTCGCCGGCTGCGCCGGCACCGGGTCGGAGGCGCCGACCGGCGGCTCCGGTGTGGGCGACCGGACCGGGTTCCCCGTCACGATCGACTCCGCCCTCGGCGAGACGACGATCGAGTCCGCCCCCGAGCGCATCGCGACGTGGGGCTGGGGGGCGACGGATGCCGTGCTCGCCCTCGGCATCGTCCCCGTCGCGATCCCGTCCGACGACTACTCGGGCGGCGACGACCGCATCCCGCCGTGGATCTCGGAGGCGATCGACGATCTCGGCGGCGAGACTCCCGCCATCCTCGACTCGTCCGCCCCGGAGATCTCCGTCGAAGAGCTGCTCAAGGCCGACCCCGATGTGCTCCTCGCGCCCTACTCGGGTCTCACGCAGGACGAGTTCGACGCCGTGACCGACGCGGGCATCCCGGTCGTCGCCTACCCGGACGCGCCCTGGACGACGCCATGGCGAGACGTCATCACGATCACCGGCGAGGCGCTCGGCCTGAAGGCGGAGGCGCAGACCCTTCTCGGCGACCTCGACACGCTCGTGTCGGATGCCGCGGCGGCCCACCCCGAGTTCGCCGGCACGACGATCGCGTACGTGGACGACGACGTGGACACGTTCTACATGTACCTGCCGTCCGACGCCCGCGTCGAGATCCTCGAGGACCTCGGATTCGTCACGCCGCCGAGCGTCACCGACCTCGACACGGGCGAAGGCACCTTCTACACGACGGTGAGCTACGAGAATCTCGACAAGATCGACGCGCAGGTCGTCTTCACGCAGGCCGAGGAGCAGGCCGCGCTCGACGAGTTCCTGAGCTCGGCCCGCGGACAGCTCATCCCCGCCGTCAGGAAGGGCGCCGTCGCAGCCATGGTCGGGCCCGAGAACGCCGCGGCGGTCTCGCCGACGGCCCTCACGCTCCCGTGGATCCTCCCGACGATCGTGGAGAAGCTCGCCGCCGCGACGGCGATCGCCCAGGGGTGACATCCCCAGACGGCGAGAGGCCCGGACCGGTACGGTCCGGGCCTCTCGCGCGGAGGAGGGGTCTCAGACGTCCTTGCGCGCGTCGACGCGGCGCACGAGCGCCCACGCCGCGGGGATGAGCGCCGCGGCGATCGCGGCCTTCACGAGGCCGCCGACGATGAACGGCGTCACGCCCGCGGCGAGCACCTGGCCGACGTCGTAGCCGAGGCCCATCACGGAGTTCAGGATGAACGCCATGTACGGCACGCCGATCAAGAACGGCACGATGCTCGCGGCGACGAAGCCGATGAAGGCGAGCCAGGGCTTGCGGTCCCATGCCCGCTCCGCGAACCAGCCGGCGAGGAACGCGGCGGGGATGAACCCGAGCACGAACCCGAAGCTCGGCTTGCCGACCGCCGCGATCGATCCCGTGAACTCGGCGAAGACCGGCAGGCCCGCGAGACCCGCGAGCAGGTAGGTCGTCAGCGCGGCCGCGCCCCTCCGCGCGCCGAGCGCGGCTCCCACGACGATGACGGCAAGGGTCTGCCCCGTGATCGGCACGGGCCACAGCGGCACGGTGACCTGGGCGAGCACCGCGACCACCGCGGCGCCTACGACGACGAGGGTCGCGTCGACCGCGAGCGCGCGGGCGCGGGACGAAGGGCGGCCGAGGGCGTCTGCCAGCACGGGGCGGCGGCCGGGGGCTGCGGCGATCGAGGACATGGGGCTCCTTGCCAGTCGAGGCATCCGCACCGGTGCGGATGCGGCATCCGGATTTCAGCCTAGAGCTTCCTCTGCGGTCGTTCTTGGACGGAGTCCACCGATGGCGGGCCGCATGGTTGTGTGCATCATCCGAGGCGACGAGAGTGGCGGGGTGGCGCTGTCCGATGATGTGTCTCCCGCGGGGAGCTTCTCGGTCTCGATCGACGGGATCGTGCTGCCGCTCGTGCGGGAGATCTCGGGCCTTCGCGTCGACGCGGACGCGATCGACGCGGTGCGGCAGAAGGCCGACGGCTCGTACGTCGTGCATGCGATCCCGGGGCGGCCGAAGCCGGGCGAGTTCACGATCACGCGCGGCGTCGCGGCATCCCGCAGCCTGGACGACTGGCTGCGGTCACTCGTCACCGACGGAAAGGTCGCGCTGCGGGTCGAGGTGTCGGTGACGGATGCCGTGGGCCGAGTCGTGCGCACGTGGGTCTGCACGGACTGCTGGGTGCGATCCCTCGAGCTCTCGCGCGACGCGGACGGACGGAGCGAGTCTGTCCAGCGCATCACGATCGCCTACGCCGACGTGCAGATCCTCTGATCCGTCGCGGGTAGAGTGGAATGCTGGCCCTCCGCCGCTTTCCACCCCTCTACGAACGGACGTCTGCTGTGCTCGCCGTGCACGACCTCGAGATCCGCGTGGGCGCGCGCGTCCTGATGTCGGATGTGTCGTTCCGCGTGTCCGACGGCGACAAGATCGGCCTGGTCGGGCGCAACGGTGCGGGCAAGACGACGCTCACGAAGGTGCTCGCGGGCGACGTGCTGCCTGCGAACGGCCGTGTCGACCGCTCGGGCGAGCTCGGCTATCTGCCCCAGGACCCGCGCTCGGGGGATCCGGAGATGCTCGCGCGCACGCGCATCCTCGACGCCCGCGGCCTCGGCACGATCGCGCTCGGCATGCACGAGGCCACACAGGCGATGGGGTCGGACGACCCGGATGCCGCGGCCCGCGCGATGCGCAGGTACGCGAACCTCACCGAGCGGTTCGAGGCGCTCGGCGGGTACGCCGCGGAAGCGGAGGCGGCATCCATCGCCCACAACCTCTCGCTGCCCGACCGCATCCTCGACCAGCCGCTCAAGACCCTCTCAGGCGGTCAGCGCCGGCGCATCGAGCTCGCCCGCATCCTCTTCTCGGATGCCGAGACGATGATCCTCGACGAGCCCACCAACCACCTCGACGCCGACAGTGTCGTGTGGCTGCGCGAGTTCCTGAAGGGATACCGGGGTGGCCTCATCGTCATCTCGCACGACGTCGAGCTCGTCGGAGAGACGGTCAACCGCGTGTTCTACCTCGACGCGAACCGCCAGGTCATCGACGTCTACAACATGAACTGGAAGAACTATCTGCGCCAGCGGGTCGCCGACGAGGAGCGCCGCAAGAAGGAGCGCGCGAACGTCGAGAAGAAGGCGACGGCGCTGCAGCTGCAGGCCGCGCGCTTCGGCGCGAAGGCGTCGAAGGCCGCGGCCGCGCACCAGATGGTCGCGCGCGCGGAGAAGATGCTCTCGGGGCTCGATGACGTCCGCCAGGAGGACCGGGTCGCCAAGCTCCGCTTCCCCAAGCCCGCTCCGTGCGGCAAGACGCCCATCACGGCATCCAATCTGTCGAAGTCCTACGGCTCGCTCGAGATCTTCACGGATGTCGATCTCGCGATCGATCGCGGCTCCAAGGTCGTCGTGCTCGGTCTCAACGGCGCGGGGAAGACGACGCTGCTGCGGATCCTCGCGGGTGTCGACGCGCCCGACACGGGACGGGTCGAACCCGGCCACGGGCTCAAGATCGGCTACTACGCGCAGGAGCACGAGAACCTCGACGTCAGCCGATCGGTGCTCGAGAACATGATGTCGGCAGCGCCCGACATCAACGCGACGGAGGCGCGCAAGGTCCTGGGGTCGTTCCTGTTCACGGGCGACGACGTGCTCAAGCCCGCCGGCGTCCTGTCCGGCGGCGAGAAGACGCGTCTGTCGCTCGCGACGCTCGTCGTGTCGTCGGCGAACGTCCTGCTGCTCGACGAGCCCACGAACAACCTCGACCCGGCGTCACGCGACGAGATCCTCGGCGCCCTCTCGCACTACGAAGGCGCCGTGATCCTCGTCTCGCACGACGAGGGCGCCGTCGAGGCGCTCAACCCCGAGCGCGTGCTGATCCTCCCGGACGGTGTCGAAGACATCTGGGGCCGCGACTACATCGATCTCGTCACGCTCGCCTGACGGAACCGACGCGCCGGGCGTGCGCGGCTAGCGAGGCATCCGGTCGAGCAGGGCGTCCTCGTCCTGCATGTCGCGGTCGCGGCGGCGGGCGCCGAGGGCGGGGGATGCCGCAGGCCCGACTGCGCCGTCCACGGTCTCCACGGCATCCTCGTCGTCTTCGAGCCGGGCTCTGCGCTCGGATCGGATGACGTACCAGATGAAGACGAAGCCCATGACGGCGAACAGGATCCACTGGATCGCGTACGACAGGTGCGGACCGGGGTCGTCCGACGGGGCCTCGAGCGCTTGAGGGGCGGATGCGGGGGCGGGCTGCTCCGTGACCATCAGCCCGTACGCGCCGGCCTCGACGCCGGCACCTCCGACGATGTCGGCGATGAGCGGGAGGTGGATGGTCGGCACCTGCCCGTCGGGGGCGGAGCGCCCCGACGACGGCAGCGGCTCGCCCGGCTTGAGCCGCGCGACGACCGTGACCTCGCCGGTCGGCGGAGCGGGCACGGCGTCGGGGTCGGCCTGGTGCTCGCCGGGGGGCACCCAGCCCCGGTTGACGAGGAAGACGCGACCATCGTCGAGGCGGAAGGGGACGAGCACCTCGAACGCGGCTGTGCCGCCGTGCGCGCGGTTGCGCACCAGCAGCTGCTGGTCGGGCAGATACGTGCCCGTGAGCGTCACGGGATGCCACTCGTCCTCCGGCGCGAGCGAGCCGTCGGCAGGAAGGAGCTCGGCGAGCGGCACGGGCGCCGCGTCGTAGTTCGCGGCGACGAGCGCGAGCTGCCGCGACCGCTCGGCGTTGCGCGAGAACTGCCAGTTCGAGAGGAACGCGCACGCGACGGCGAAGACGATCGCGACGGCGACGTAGACGGTCCATCTCGCGGCGGGGCGCGCAGACCGGAGGCTCATGAGCGGCCCGCCGGCAGCTCGAGCGCCGCGACCGCGACGGGGAAGTCCCGGGCCGCGAGGAAGTCCCGGAGATACGCGACGTGCTCGTCGCACGCCACCCACGTCTTGCGCCGGTCCTCGGAGTGGATCCGGGGGTTGCGCCACTCGATCCGCCAGCGTGCCTGGGCGCGGCATCCCGCCCGCGAGCACTCGGCCTGCTCGGTCGTCATGGCCCCGCGTCCGGCGGTGGGGTCGGGGCCTTCGACTCCTCGATACGGATGACGCGAACGGCGGGCGGCTCCTCGAGGGGCGCCGGGGTCGCAGGGAGCGCCTTCTCGGGGCTCTCGCGCTCGGCCCGGTGATCCTCCTGCGCGACGTTCGCGATGACGACCGCGACGTAGGGGAGGAAGATCGCGCCGATCCCGAGGAGCACGGTGTGCCAGCCGTACGGCGTGATGAGGACCATGAGCACGAAGCACACGACGCGGATCATCATCATGACGAAGTACCGGAAGACGCGCGATCCGGCGTCGTCGCGCGGTGCGCGCGGCAGCGAGGTCGCAGACTGCGGTCCGGTGGAGCTCTTCACGATGCCCACCAGCCTACGCCGGGCTGACGGGCCCGGTTCCGCGTCAGGCGCTGTAGCGGATCACCCCCGTGCCGGCGAACGGAACGACGAACGCGAACACCGCGAGCAGGGCGAGGATCGCGAGGCCGATCGAGGCCCAGCCGATGATGGTGCCGGCGAGGGCGAGCCCGCGGCCGCCTTCGTGACTGGTCTTCAGCTCGTTGAGCGCCATGTGCCCCGTCACGACCGCGATGATCGACCCGATGACGGGCAGGATCACGAATGCTGCGAGCGACGCGACGAGCGAGACGATCGCGAGCGAGCTGGTCTTGGGCGCGTAGGGGTAGGCGTACGGCTGCGCGGTGCCGTACGGAGCGGTGCCGTAGGGTGCGGTGCCGTACGGAGTGGAGCTGTACGGAGCGGTGCCGTACGGAGCGGTGCCGTAGGTCGGGGGCGTCCCGTAGACCGGGGGAGTCCCGTACGCCGGCGGGCCGGCGGGCGGGAGGGGAGCGCCGGAGGGCTGGCCCGGTTGGCCGCCGTAGGCCGGAGGGGCGGGAGCGGGGGCGTCGGGCGTCCCCTCGGGGACATTCGCATCACTCACGGGCGGGTCCTCCTTCATGCTGTGCTCTCAGCGTCTCAGCGGGGGTGCACCGTGTCAAACGCCCGCCGGTAGGCTGGTGCGGTTCGCCGTACCAGAGCCCACGGGAGTGCCCATGACCACCGACCGCGTCGTCCTCGTCACCGGCGGAAACCGCGGGATCGGCCGCGCGATCGCCGAGCGCTTCGTCGCCCAGGGATACCGGGTCGCCGTCACGGCGCGCTCGGGCGAGGGCCCCGAGGGGACGCTCACGGTCCGCGCCGACGTGACGGATGCCGCGGCCGTCGACGCCGCGTTCACGGAGGTCGAGCAGAAGCTGGGCCCCGTGGGGATCGTCGTCGCGAACGCCGGTGTCACGAAGGACACGCTGCTGCTGCGCATGACGGAGGACGACTTCGACAGCGTCGTCTCGACGAACCTCGGCGGTGCGTTCCGCGTCGTCAAGCGGGCATCGAAGGGGATGCTGCGCGCGAAGTGGGGCCGCGTCATCCTCATCTCGTCCGTCGTGGGGCTGTACGGGTCGGCGGGGCAGATCAACTACGCGTCGTCGAAGAGCGGCCTCGTGGGCTTCGCCCGCTCGCTCACGCGCGAACTGGGCGGCCGCGGCATCACGGCGAACGTCGTCGCGCCGGGCTTCATCGAGACCGACATGACGGCGGCTCTGCCGGACGAGACCCAGGCGGAGTACAGGCGCAGCATTCCCGCGGGCCGATTCGCGACTCCCGACGAGGTCGCGGGCGTCGTCGCCTGGATCGCCTCGGACGACGCGGCCTACATCTCGGGCGCCGTCATCCCGGTCGACGGCGGCCTCGGCATGGGTCACTGACGCTCCGCGCGGGCGAACGTCTGGCGACCGCAAGTCCTCAGCGGATCGCCGCGACGATCGCCTGCGCGAGCTCTGCGGGCTTGGAGAACTGGGGCCAGTGACCCGTGCCGAGGTGGACGACCTCGGTGTCGGAGATGGCGCCGAACTCGGTCGCCCACGCACTCCACTGCGCGAGCACCTCGGGCAGCGTCTCGGCTGTCAGCCCGCCCGACAGGATCGTGACGGGAACGCCGAACCGCCGCGCGTCGTGCAGCGCGAGCGTGTCGGTCGGCACCCTCGCGGGCACGGGCAGCGCGCGCCGAGCCCACAGCGCGCGCACGTCGGCATCGAGATCGAACACCTCCTCGTCGTCGAACACCTCCCAGCCGGGGAAGGGCACGACCCCGCCCGTCGTGTCGAACTCGGAGATGTCGGCACCGGGAGCGGGCGGCACGGTGTCGACGAACACGACGCGGGCAACCTTGTCGGGCCGTGCGTCGGCGGCGCCCCACACGACGTTGCCCCCGCCGCTGTGCCCCACGAGCACGGCCGGAGCAGCGAGCGCATCGAGCTCGCCCACGACGGCGGCCACCCAGTCGGCGATGCCGATCGACCCCGACTCGGATGCCGACGCTCCGACTCCGGGCATCGTGAGGGGTCTCGGGCGATGCCCTGCGGCTTCGAGCGCGGGGAGGATGTCGTCCCACGACGACGCGTCGAGCCAGAGTCCGGGAACCAGGATGACGTCCATGACTCGACGCTAGCCGCGGCATCCGACATCGTCGAGGCTCAGGGCAGGAGCGGGATGACCTCGCGCAGATCCACGGGACCGACCACGAGATCGGCGTGCGCACGCACCGTCGGCTTGGCGTTGAAGGCGAGGCCGAGGCCCGCGACCTCCATCATGCGGAGGTCGTTCGCGCCGTCGCCGATCGCGATCGTGCGTGCGAGCGGCACACCGGACGCGGCGGCCCACTCGCGCAGCGAGGCTGCCTTCCCCTGGGCGTCCACGATCTCGCCGTCCACGAGGCCCGTCAGCACGCCGTCCGAGACGACGAGGCGATTGGCCCTCCAGGTGTCCACGCCGAGGGACGGCGCGATCGTGTCGAGGATCTGGTGGAACCCGCCCGACACGACGCCGACCCTTCCGCCGCGCTCATGCACGGCATCCGTCAGCTCGCGCGCTCCGGGAGTCGGCTCGATGCGCGACAGCACCCGGGCGAACGCCGCGACGGGCACCCCCGCGAGCGCCCGCACGCGGGAGCGCAGGCTCGTCGCGAAGTCGACCTCGCCGCGCATGGCGGCCTCGGTCGCGGCGGCGACCTCGGGGCCGCGTCCCGCCTCGTCGGCGAGCAGCTCGATGACCTCGTTGCGGATCAGCGTGGAGTCGGCGTCGAGCACGACGAGGAAGCGGGGGGTCGCGAGCACTCCTCTACGCTAGCGGCGCGCCGGGGCATCCCCCGACGGGAGCCGGGCACCCGCCGGCGAGCGTCACCGAGTCCTCGCGGGGACCCGTGATCGGGATCTCGGGCGGTCAGTCGACGTGCACGCCCTTGCCGACGACTGTGATCCCCGTGTCCGTCACGGTGAACCCGCGCGCGAGGTCGAGCTCGCGGTCGACGCCGACGGTCGCACCCGGCGCGAGGACGACGTTCTTGTCGAGGATCGCGCGGTGGACGCGGGCCCCGGCGCCGAGGCGCACGTGGTCGAACAGGACCGAGTCCGTGATCGTGGAACCGCCCCCGGAGAGGGTCCACGGACCGACGACGCTGCGCTCGAGATGCGTGCCGGACAGCACGGAGCCGAGCGACACGATGGAGTCGATCGCATTGCCCATGCGACCCACGCCGTCGCGCACGAACTTCGCGGGCGGCGAGTTGACCGTCTGCGAATGGATCGGCCAGTCGGTGTTGTAGAGGTTGAAGATCGGGAGGGTCGAGATGAGATCCATGTGGGCGTCGAAGAAGGACTCGATCGTTCCGACGTCGCGCCAGTAGGACCGGTCGCGATCCGTCGAGCCGGGGACGTCGTTGCGCTTCATGTCGTACACGCCGGCCTCGCCGCGACCGACGAAGTAGGGGATGATGTCGCCGCCCATGTCGTGGTTGGACGTCGGCAGCTCACCGTCGTTCTCGACCGCCTCGATGAGCGCGTCCGCGCCGAAGATGTAATTGCCCATCGAGGCGAGCACCTCGTGGGGGCTGTCGGCGAGACCCTGCGGGCTCTGCGGCTTCTCGAGGAACTCGTCGATCTTGGAGGGGTCCTTCTCGTCCACCGCGATGACGCCGAACTGGTTGGCGAGCGAGATGGGCTGGCGGATGCCGGCGACCGTCGCACGCGCGCCCGAGTCGATGTGCGCCGAGAGCATCTGGCGGAAGTCCATGCGGTAGACGTGGTCGGCGCCGATGACCACGACGATGTCGGGCTTCTCGTCGTTGATCAGGTTGAGGCTCTGCAGGATCGCGTCGGCCGATCCCGAGAACCAGCGCTTGCCGAGCCGCTGCTGAGCCGGCACCGACGTCACGTACGAGTCCAGCAGCGCCGACATGCGCCACGTCTGGGAGATGTGCCTGTCGAGGCTGTGCGACTTGTACTGGGTGAGCACGACGATCTGGCGGAGACCGGAGTTGATGAGGTTGGAGATCGCGAAATCGATCAGACGGTACTGGCCGCCGAACGGGACCGCGGGCTTTGCGCGGTCCGCTGTGAGCGGCATGAGACGTTTGCCCTCGCCGCCGGCGAGGATGATTCCGAAGACCTTCGGCGCTGCAGGCATGGCACCACATTATGCCGGGTCGAGGGCGTGTACTAGCGTTCGAGGCATGCGCGTCGACATCATCACGAAGGAGTATCCGCCGGAGATCTACGGGGGTGCCGGCGTTCATGTCACCGAGCTCGTGAAGGCGCTGCGCGCTTCGATCGACGTGCAGGTGCGCGCCTTCGGCGCGGCGCGCGACGAGGACGGCACCACGTCGTACGGCGTGCCGGCCGAGCTGTCGGCGGCCAACGCGGCGGTGCAGACGCTCGGGACGGACCTCGAGATCGTGACGGATGTCGCGGGCGCCGACGTCGTGCACAGCCACACCTGGTACGCCAACTTCGCCGGCCACCTCGCGTCGCTGCTGCACGGCATCCCGCACATCGTGACGGCGCACTCCCTCGAGCCCCTGCGCCCGTGGAAGGCCGAGCAGCTCGGCGGCGGCTACGCCGTGTCGAGCTGGATCGAGAAGATCGCGTACGAGGGCGCAGCCGCGGTCGTCGCCGTCAGCGACGGCATGCGCAGGGACATCCTGCGCAGCTACCCGGCACTCGACCCCGACAAGGTGCGCGTCGTCTACAACGGGATCGACGTGCAGGCGTGGCGGCCCGTGGAGAATCCGGAGCTGCTCGCGCGGCTCGGGATCGATCCCACGAAGCCGTCCGTCGTCTTCGTCGGCCGCATCACGCGCCAGAAGGGGCTCCCGTACTTCCTCCGCGCGGCGGAGAAGCTGCCCGCCGGCGTGCAGCTCGTGCTGTGCGCGGGAGCGCCCGACACGCCCCAGATCATGCAGGAGGTCCAGGGCCTCGTCCGCGAGCTCCAGCAGTCGCGCGAGGGCGTCGTGTGGATCGACGAGTTCCTTCCGCGCGACTCGCTGTGCGCGATCCTGTCGGCCGCGACGACGTTCGTGTGTCCCTCCGTGTACGAGCCCCTCGGCATCGTGAACCTCGAGGCCATGGCGTGCGGCGCCGCCGTCGTCGGGACGGCGACGGGGGGGATCCCCGAGGTCGTAGTCGACGGTGTGACCGGCCGGCTCGTGCCGATCGAGCAGGTGCAGGACGGCACGGGCACGCCCATCGACCCGGAGAGGTTCGTCGACGACCTGGCCCGCATCCTGACCGAGGTCGTCAGCGACCCCGCGAAGGCCGCCGAGTACGGCGCGGCGGGCCGTGCGCGGGCCGCGAGCGATTTCAGCTGGCAGAAGATCGCGGACGCGACGGCGGCGCTGTACGCGGAGGTCGCCGCCGTGGGCCGATAGGCTGGGCGGCATGCCGCAGGTGCTCCAGTTCTCCGACGTCGTCGTCCGCAGGAACGCCAGGGACATCGTCGACAGGCTCTCGTGGTCGGTGAGCGACGATGAGCGCTGGGTCATCCTCGGGCCCAACGGCGCAGGCAAGACGACTCTCCTTCAGCTGGCCGACACGCTCCTGCATCCGACGTCCGGCGTCGTCGAGATCCTGGGGGAGCGGCTCGGCCGCACCGACGTCTTCGAGCTGCGGCCGCGCATCGGCTTCGCGTCGTCGGCGATGGCGCGACGCGTGCCGCCCGAGGAGACCGTGCTCGACGTCGTGCTGACGGCGGCGTTCTCCGTGCTCGGGCGCTGGAACGAGCACTACGAAGACATCGACGAGCGTCGCGCCCTGCGCGTGCTCGCGCAGTGGAAGCTCGACCACCTCGCCGATCGCACGTTCGGCACGCTCTCGGACGGCGAGCAGAAGCGCGTGCAGATCGCGCGCGCCGTCATGACCGACCCCGAGATCCTCCTGCTCGACGAGCCGACGGCGAGCCTCGACCTCGGGGCGCGTGAGGAGCTGCTGGAGCTGCTGGGCGGTTACGCGCAGGCGCCGACGACTCCGGCGATGATCATGGTGACGCACCACGTCGAGGAGATCCCGGTCGGCTTCACGCATGTCCTGCTCCTGCGCGAAGGCCGTGTCGTCGCTGCGGGGCCGATCGCCGAGACGCTCACGGCCGAGAGCCTCACCGAGACGTTCGGGCTGCCGATCCGACTGTCGTCGGAGGATGGCCGCTACGCCGCGCGCGCGACCTCCTGATTCCGCGTCTCGCCCGGAGCCTGATAGAATCGCTCTTTGGTGCACTCGCACCGCAGACTTTTGACCGTCCTGGCAAAATCCAGGACACCACTCCCTAGAGGATCACCATGAAGACTGACATCCACCCCGGTTACCAGGCCGTCGTGTTCCGCGACCTCGGCTCGGGCGAGACCTTCCTGACCCGTTCGACGGTCACGAGCGACAAGACGATCGAGCTCGACGGCGTCGAGTACCCCGTCATCGATGTCGAGATCTCGTCGGCGTCGCACCCGTTCTACACGGGCAAGCAGCGCATCATGGACTCGGCCGGTCGTGTCGAGAAATTCAACCAGCGCTTCAAGAACTTCGGCTCCGGCTCCTCCAAGTAGGCTCGCAGCTTCCGGAAGGCCTCGCTTCGGCGGGGCCTTCCGTGCGTGCGCCGTGCGGCTCAGCGGATGGGCCAGCTACCGTCGACGCTGTCGTCGGGATCGAGCCTGCCGATGCGGATGAAGTACTCGGTGAGGCTCTCGGCCTGATCGCGCGCCCAGCCGATCTGACGCGTGTGCAGCTCGTGCGCCGTCGCCGGGAGCCACGGCGCGAACCGCTCCGCCAGGGCCTGCGCCACGCGCCCCGCGGCGACCGCGTCTGCCGAGGCGTCGTGCGCCCCGTCGAGCCGGACGGCGTAGTGCGCCGCGACGACTTCGAGGGTGCGCTTGCCCGGCCGATAGCGGTCGAGTCGCTTGTCGACGACGAGCGGGTCGATCACGGGAGAAGGCGCGAGGATCGGCTCGACGCCGTGGCGGAGCGCCTCGTTCTTGAGGAGTGAGAAGTCGTACGGCGCGTTGTAGGCGACGACGGGGATGCCGGCATCCAGCAGGGCGCGCAGCGCCGCCACCACCTCCCCGACGACGTCGCGCGCACTCCGCCCCTGTGAGCGAGCGCGGGCGGTCGTGATGCCGTGCACGGCGGTGGCCCCCTCGGGGATCTCGACGCCCGGGTCGGCGAGCCAGTCGCGGGAGCGGATGACGGAGCCCGCCGCGTCGAGCAGGCCGACGTGCGCCGTCACGACGCGATCGACCGTGACGTCGACCCCGGTCGTCTCGAGGTCGAAGACGCCGATGACGCGCGTCCACTCCGGCGTGTCGAAGAGCGGGAGCTGATCCATGCCGCTCACGGTATGCGAGAGCTCGGACGTCCCTCAGAGGCGCTCCGTAGACTCGACGCATGCCCGTCGCGAACCCCTACGCCGAACTGCTCGCCGTCGTCCCCGTCGAGCGACGCGAGGTCGGTGTGCTCGGCGGCACCACGGCGTACTGGGTGTACGGACCGGCGGACGCAGAGACGACGGTCCTGGCGGTGCACGGGTTCCGCGGAGAGCACCACGGTCTCGAGCCCGTCGTCGCGCAGCTGCCGGAGATCCGGGTCGTCATGCCCGACCTGCCCGGCTTCGGCGAGACGGCCCCCATCCCCGGCCGCACGCACGATCTCGAGCTGTACGCGCAGTGGCTCACGGCGTTCGCGGTGGAGGTCGCGCCGGGCGCGGTCGTGCTGGGGCACTCGTTCGGATCGATCGTGGCGTCCGCCGCCGTCGCGGGCGGTCTGCCGACGCCGAGGCTCGTGCTCGTCAACCCGATCGGCGCCCCGGCGCTCGAGGGGCCGCGCGGCATCCTGACGCGCCTCGCGGTCTTCTACTACTGGGCCGGCGCGAGGCTGCCGCGCGCCGTGGGGGAGGCGCTCCTGCGCAGCCGCGTCATCGTGCGCGCCATGAGCGTCTCGATGTCGAAGACGAAGGATGCCGGCATCCGTCGCTTCGTGCACGATCAGCACGACACGTACTTCTCGCGCTTCGCCGACCGCGATGTGCTGCACGACGCGTTCGTGACGAGCGTCTCCCACGACGTGCGCGCCTTCGCACCGAGCATCGCTCAGCCGACGCTGCTGGTCGCCGCGGTTCAGGACGACATCACCCCCATCGAGGCGGAGCGGCGGCTCGCGACGCTCTTCCCGAGCGCGGAGCTCGTCGAGATCGAGGGCGTGGGGCACCTCATCCACTACGAGACGCCCGCGCCCGCCGCGTCCGCGATCAGGCGGTTTCTCGCGCCTTCCGCCGACGGTACGCGTTGACGTTCATGCGGTTGCCGCAGTTGCCGGTGTCGCAGTAGCGCTTCGACCCGTTGCGCGAGTAGTCGATGTAGACGCTGTCGCAGTCTGACGCCTCGCAGACGCGGACTCGGTCGTACTCGCCGGCGCGGATGACGTCGACGAACGCCATCGCGGCCTCCACGAGGATGCGCGTCGCCAGCGGAGCGTCGTCGCTCGTCGCATGGACGTGCCAGTCGTATCCGTCGTGCCGGACGAGCCGGGGCAGCGCGTGGCCGTCGGCGAGCATCTCGTTGACGAGCGGGACGGCGCCGTCGCGGTCGACGTCCCACAGGGCGCGCAGTCGGCGGCGGATGCCGCGGATCGCGGTGAGCTCGTCCCGATCGCGGCGGATGAGCCCTGTGTACGGATTGGCCGATAGGTAGGCGTCGAGGTCGTCGAGCGTCTCGAGCCGGTCAGGATCGTCGTACCCGGGCAGCGTGTTGACGAGGTCCGTGGCCGCCATGAGTGAGCGCCGCGTGTCATGAATGAAAACCACGTTGACTCCTGACATCCGCGTCCATTAGTGTCACCAGTGTAAGCACTTTCGCCCCTGACAGCCGGATGCCGCCCATGACCGCCCGCGTCGCCGTCCTCCCCGTCGACTCCGCACCGCGCGTGCGCACCACGGGGCTCGTCCTGGCCGTCGCGTCCGCGCTCGCATTCTCGTCGAGTGGGCCGCTGGTCAAGCCGCTCCTGGAGGCCGGGTGGTCGCTCGGAGCGGCGCTGCTCGTCCGCATGGGCGTGTCCGGGCTGCTGCTCTCACCCGCGCTGGTGCTCGCGATGCGCGGCGAGCGGCGGTTCCTGCGGCGCCGGTGGCGCCTCATCGCCGGGTTCGGGCTGACGGCGGTCGCGGGATGCCAGCTGCTGTTCTTCGCCGCGATGCAGCGGATGCCCGTCGCCGTCGCGCTGCTCATCCAGTACCTCGCACCCGTCCTCCTCGTCGGTCTCGCATGGATCCGGACACGCCGCGCACCGTCGCGGCTCGTCATCCTGGGCTCGATCGTCGCGATGGCCGGACTCGTGCTCGTCGTCGACGTCGCGGGCGCCCGGTTCGACCCTCTGGGCACCCTGTTCGCCCTCGGCGCCGCGATCTGCGTCGGCGCGTACTTCCTCATCTCCGAGCGCACGGGCGAAGACCTGCCGCCGCTCGCGCTGGCGGCGGGCGGCCTTCTCACGGGAGCCGTGCTCATGGCCGCACTGCTGGCCACCGGCATCCTTCCGTTCGCCGCACCGGCCGTCGACGTCGTGCTCGCGGGGATGACAGTGCCGTGGTGGATGCCGCTCCTGTGGGTCGCGGGCATCGCGACGACGCTCGGGTACGCCCTCGGAGTCGTCGCCGTGCCTCAGATCGGCTCGCGCATCGCGTCGTTCGTGGGATTGTCCGAGGTGCTCTTCGCCCTCGGGTTCGCGTGGCTCGTGCTCGCGGAGGTGCCTGCGCCGATCCAGTTCGTCGGCGGCGCGCTGATCCTCGTCGGCGTCGTGCTGGTCCGGCTGGCCGCGGACTCCGCGCCCGCCCGCGTGAAGGCTCTCACCCCGTCCTGATCGGGGCTGTCCCCATGTCTTTCGTCCAGCCCGTGGTCCCCGCGAGGACTCGCTGCGCTCGTCGGCGGCTACGCCGCGCCCTGTTCTTCTTGGTCGCGGGGGGTTCCCCGCGAGGACTCGCTGCGCTCGTCGGCGGCTACGCCGCGCCCCCGCGGGCCAGCTCCATGAGCGGGGTGACGCGGTAGCCGATGACCTCGCCCATCACGAGCGACGTCTCGGTGCGCTCGACGCCCTCGATCGAGAGGATGCGCGCGTCGGTGTCGAAGAGGTGCTGCGTGTCGCGGCAGGCGACGCGGACGAGGAGATCGATCTGCCCGCTGAGCCCGTGCACCTGCACGATCTCAGGCACTCGGATGAGCTCCGCCGTGATGCGCGGGAGCTCGACCTGCCGCACCGTGACGCTGATGAATGCCTCGATCGGAAAGCCCAGAGCAGAGGACGAGATCGCGCGCTCGTAGGAGAGGAACACCCCGGATCGCTCAAGGCGCCCCATGCGCGCCTGGACCGTGTTGCGAGAGAGCCCGAGCTTGTCGGCGAGAGCGACGACGGTGGCGCGCGGGTCGCCGGCGAGAGCGGCCAGCAGGTCGAGGTCGACGTGATCCAGGGAGGCCATAGTGCGAAAGAATAGCAGGTCTGATCGCGCTCTTCTTACGCAACATGCTCAAGGGATCCTGGCATGCTTGAGCTAGGTGTCAGACGGACGTAGTGTCGGCGTCGTCGGCGACGATGCCGGCGATCCACGATGATCTGCCTCACGAGGGCGGCTCTCACGAGGAGAGACGCGACGATGCACACCCTGACACCCCTGGCCGATCCCGCGACCGACGTCGACGACGTCGCGCGGCTCATCTCCGCGGAGGGCGAGCGCCTCGCGGACCCCGACCTCGACCCCTGGGTCGCCGACGTCGACGCGGAGGCGATGCGTGGCCTCTACCGTGACATGACCCTCGTCCGCAGGATAGACGCGGAGGGCATCGCACTGCAGCGCCAGGGCCAGCTCGGGCTCTGGGCGCCGTGTCAGGGGCAGGAGGGCGTGCAGGTCGGCACCGCCCGCGCGTTCCGCCGCGACGACTTCGTCTTCCCCAGCTATCGCGAGATCGGCGTCAACTTCGTCCGCGGCGCCGTGCCGGAGGACTTCGTGATCGCGTGGCGCGGTGAAGAGCACTCCACCTTCGATCCGTACGCCATCAACACCGCGACACCCCAGATCATCATCGGCGCGCAGGCGCTGCACGCCGTGGGGTACGCCATGGGCATCCAGCGCGACGGCGCCGACCAGGTCGCCGCCGCCTACTTCGGCGACGGCGCGTCGAGCCAGGGCGACGTCAACGAGGCGATGGTGTTCGCCTCCTCCTTCCGCGCCCCCGTCGTGTTCGTGTGCACGAACAACCAGTACGCGATCTCGGAGCCGGTGAGCGTCCAGGCGAGATTCCCCATTGCGGGACGTGCGCCGGGATTCGGCATCCCGAGCATGCGCGTCGACGGCAACGACGTCCTCGCGTGCCTCGCGGCCGCGCGCTGGGCCGTCGACCACGCACGGAGGGGAGAAGGGCCGGCGTTCATCGAGGCGGTGACCTACCGCATGGGCCCGCACACGACGTCGGACGACCCCACGCGCTACCGGGACAAGGAGGAGGTCGAGCGGTGGCGCAGGCGAGACCCGATCGTGCGGATCGAGGCCCTGCTGCGGAGTCGGGGAGAGTTCGACGACGCGTTCGCGGCCGCCGTCGCGCAGGACGCCGACGCCCTCGGCACCGCCGTCCGCGAAGCGACGCTCGGCGCGCGGACGCGCGAGCCCCTCACGGTGCTCGACAACGTGTACGCCGACCCGCACTCGGGGCTCGACGAGCAGCGCGAGCACTTCGCCGCGTATCTCGCGAGCTTCCAGGAGGCCGCCGAAGGGGAGACGGGGCGATGACCGAGCTCACGATGGCGAAGGCGATCAATCACGGTCTGCGCAGGGCGATGGCCGACGATCCCAAGGTCCTCGTCATGGGCGAGGACATCGGGCGGCTGGGTGGCGTGTTCCGCATCACCGACGGCCTCCTCGACGAGTTCGGGGCGCAGCGCGTGATCGACACGCCGCTCGCCGAGGCAGGGATCATGGGCACGGCCGTCGGCCTCGCGTTCCGCGGGTACCGTCCGGTCGTGGAGATCCAGTTCGACGGCTTCGTGTACCCGGCGTTCGACCAGATCGTCTGCCAGGTCGCGAAGCTGCACTACCGGACGAACGGGAACGTGCGGATGCCGATCACGATCCGCATCCCCTGGGCCGGCGGCGTCGGCGCGGCCGAGCACCACTCCGAGTCGCCCGAGGCGTACTTCGTGCACACATCGGGCCTGCGGGTCGTCGCCGTGTCGAATCCGCAGGACGCGTACACGATGCTCCGGCAGGCGATCGCGAGCGACGACCCCGTCGTCTTCTTCGAGCCGAAGCGGCTCTATCACGTCAAGGGCGACGTCGACCTCGACGCACACCTCGCGGACGCCGCTCCCATGGGTCTTGCGCGGGTCGCGCGCGAGGGCTCCGACGTCACGCTTCTGACGTACGGCGCACAGGTCGCGACGGCGATGGATGCCGCGACCGCCGCCGAAGACGAAGGCGTCTCCATCGAGGTCATCGACCTGCGATCGCTGTCGCCCGTCGACTACGGCACGGTCACGGCATCCGTCCGCAAGACGGGCCGCGTCGTCGTGACGCACGAGGCGGCGCGCGAGGCGGGCGTGGGCGCAGAGCTCGTCGCGAGCGTCACGGAGAAGTGCTTCCACTACCTCGAAGCCCCGCCCGCGCGCGTCACGGGGTACGACATCCCCTATCCGCCGGCGAAGCTCGAGAAGCATCATCTGCCCGACCTCGACCGCATCCTCGACGCCGTCGATCGCGTCATGGATCGGCCGAACAGCCTCTCGGGGGTGAGCTCGTGATCGAGGAGTTCCGCCTTCCCGACCTCGGCGAAGGCCTGCCCGAGGCCGAGCTCGTGCAGTGGCTCGTGGAGGAGGGCGACACCGTGGCCCTCAACCAGACGATCGCCGAGGTCGAGACCGCGAAGGCCGTCGTCGAGCTGCCGTCCCCGCACGCCGGGGTCGTGGCGAGGCTGCACGCGCAGGCGGGCGACGTCGTCGCCGTCGGATCGGCGCTCATCTCGTTCGACGTGCCGGTCGGTGCCGGAGAAGCCGCGCAGCCCGGCGCCGAGCGCGCGGGCGCGGCATCCTCCTCGGAGGAGAAGAGCCCGCCGAATCTCGTCGGGTACGGTGCGGCCCCGCGTGGAGCGGGGCGTCCGCAGCGTCGCGCGCGAGCGTCCGCTCCCGCTCGCGACGGGCGCACCGACACGGCCGTGCTGGAGGCGGCACCGCACGACGTCGTCCGACGGCTCGACCTCGCCGACCCGCCGCACGAGCGCCCGCGGTCGACGCCACCCGTGCGCAAGCTCGCGAAGGAGCTCGGCGTGGAACTCTCCCTCGTCGAGGGAACGGGCGCGTCGGGGCTCATCACACGCGCAGACGTGCAGGCGTTCGCCGAGCGGTTGGGGGCGCCCGCGCGCGCCGTGCCGGCGGCGCCTGCATCCCCGCGCGTGCTCGAGCCCCGCGAGCGCACGACGCGCACCCCGATCCGGGGCGTTCGCAACGCCACGGCGGAGGCGATGGTGCGCAGCGCCTTCACCGCACCGCACGTCTCGACGTTCCTGACGGTCGACGTGACCGCGACGACGGAGCTCATCGCCTCGCTCAAGGCCGATCGGGCACTTCACGGGCACCGGATCGGCATCCTCGCGATCGCGGCGAAGGCCGCGTGCCTCGCCCTGTCTCGCACGCCGAGCCTCAATGCGAAGTGGGATGCCGAGAGCGCCGAGATCGTCGAGCACCACTACGTCGACCTCGGCATCGCCGCGGCGACGCCGCGCGGCCTCGTCGTGCCCGTCATCCGCGATGCCGACGCGCTCACGCTGCCCGGGCTCGCAGACGCGATCGGCGCGCTCGCCGAGACGGCGCGATCGGGCAGGACCCCGCCTGCCGACATGATGGGCGGGACGTTCTCGATCACGAACGTCGGCGTCTTCGGCGTCGACGCGGGAACCCCGATCATCAACCCGGGCGAGGCAGGCATCCTCGCGCTCGGCGCCGTCCGCAGGCAGCCGTGGGAGCACAAGGGCGAGATCGCGCTGCGCGACGTGCTGACATTGAGCCTGTCGTTCGATCACCGCCTCGTCGACGGCGAGCAGGGCGCGCGGTTCCTCACCGACGTCGGCGGCATCCTCGCGGAGCCCGGTCGGGCGATGCTCCTGCGCTGAGGCGGCCGTCGCAGCGTCACGGCCGCTTCGGATAGAACAGTCCGAGCCCGTGCGCCCTGAGCACGCGGTATGCGTCGGCGTACGTCCTCGGGTCAGGCTCGCCCGGACGGCCGTACTTCGCGATCAGGAGGCCCAGCAGGCCCCGAGCCGGGGGACTGAGCGGCTTGTCCTTGTGCGGGCCGTTCTCGAGATCGGCGAGCTCGTCCTCGTCCGTGTTCGGGGGCACCCACATCGGGTGCACGATCGGCCACGTGCCGGGCTCGCGCGGCGCGTCGAGATTGACGACGGAGAACAGGTCACGCGCCGAGGCGTCGCGGCGGGTGAGGGGCTGGAGCCCGTGCAGGCGCGACAGCGTCGCGATGACGGCGCCGTGGTGGAGCTCGTCGTGGATGATCGTGCCGGCGCGCGTGTAGGCGGACACGGCGATCGCCGGCACGCGCACGCCGAGCCGGTCGAACCGGAAGCCCATCTCGCCCGGCTCGGCATCCTGAGCCTCCGGCGGCACCGCCGCGGGCGGAGGCACGTGGTCGTACGTGCCTCCGTGCTCGTCGAACGTGATGAGCAGGAGCGTGTTGCTCGCATTCGAGCCCGTCGTGTCGGCGCTCGTGCGGATCGCGTCGTACACGTCGGCGACGAGCTTCTCTCCGGCCCGCACGTCCGACACGGCGGAATCGAGCATGAGCTCGCCGCCCACCTCGCTCGCCTGGAACACGCCGAAGGGCGGGTGGAAGTCGTTGTGGTCGTAGATCATGCGCGGCTCGATGAAGGCGTAGGCGGGCAGAGCGCCGTTCCTCGCGTCGGCGTAGAAGTCGCTCATGTGCACGAAGTGGTCGGTGCGCCAGTACTTCTCGAGCGCGGGCGCGTGGAGCACGCCCGTGAGGGAGACGAGCTGGCGTTCGTCGAAGTACACCTTCCACGACAGCCCTGCTTCCTCCAGGCGATCGAAGAGCGTCGGGGCCGCAGGCGCGTCGAGCCACTTGCGGTAGCCGCGGCCGCCGAGGTTCGTCACGAAGCCGTGCGACGTCGAGGCGTGGAAGAACGACCTGTTGCAGTAGGTCTGCGACGGCACGGCGCAGAACCATGCGTCGAACACCGCGAACTCCCGCGCGAGCGTGGAGAGCACGGGAAGCTGCTCGGGCGAGAACCCGCCCATGATCTGCCCCACCTCCGCGTCGCCCGGAGCCCGCCCGTCCTCGAGCCTGCGGTAGTTGCTGCGGTAGTCCTGCAGGAATCCGCCCATCGTGGCCGCGGCGCCGGCCGGCGGTGCATTGAACGGCGTTCGCAGGGCGTCGAGCGCAGCCGACGCGTTGGAGGGCGGGTCGACGGTCTCGAACAGCTGAGTGTTGACGAACGGGTACTCCTCGCCGGGGTCGGGATCCGGGCTGCCCATGACCGCGTCGGTGGCTCCCGTGTAGACGTGTGCCGCGACCGTGAGTCCCGTGTCGTCGGTGTTCGCGTAGTCGCCGAAGGCGAGCCCGTCGAAGGACTCGCCCGTGGGAAGCGTCTGCGGCGTGTACAGCCAGCCGAGCAGATTGTCGAAGGAGCGGTTCTCGCCCATGAGCACGACGACGTGGTCGAACCCAGGTTCAATGCGTGCGGGCAGCGCCGGCAGGTCCGAGGTGCCCTCCCGGTATCCGACCGTGTGTCCGATGGATGCGCCCGCCGCGGCCCCCACGGCTCCGCCCGCGACGAAGCCTGCCGCCGTGAGTCCGCCGAGCTTGAGGAAGTCGCGCCGTGACGTCGGCTCGTCGGCACGCTCCTGGTCGCCGCTCGGTCGCTTGGTCGTCATGCTCGACCAGGCTAGCGATCCAGGGGTCAGGCCGTCAGTGCCGCGAGCGCCATCGACTCCAGGATGCCGCGCACGGCATCGTCGTCCGGGGCCCCCCGCAGGCCTCGCACGCTGTGCGGCGTCGAGTTGATGAGGCCGAAGCACGCGGACGCGCGGACCCGGAGGTCGCTGTCGGCCCGGCCGGGGTGGAGGCGCGAGAGGGCCGCCACCCAGAGCTCGGAGTACTCGCGCTGCAGGCGTCGCACGTCGTGGCGGTCCCGCTCGCCGAGACTCGCGAGATCGCGGTCCTGCACGCGGATGACGTCGGCGTCGGCGAGCGCGAAGTCCACGTGGAAGCGGACGAGGCCCTGCAGGGTCTGCAGGGACGCGGCATCCTGTGACACGACATCGCGGCCGCCGGCGAGAAGGCGCTCGCTGACCCCGACGAGGATCTCGCCGAGGAGCGCCTGCTTGTTCGCGAAATGCCGGTACACGGCGGGGCCCGACACGCCCACGGCGGCGCCGAGCTCTTCCAGGCTCACACCGCTGAACCCGCGTTCGGCGAACAGGCGGGCGGCCTCGCGCAGGAGGGCGGAGTGACGATCCGCCTTGGCTCGCGTGCGCTCCGTGACACCGCTTGTCATGTCAGTTAATCCTCGCTAACCTGAGATCTCGGTTAGTGAACACTAACCAGTGCGCTCGCGCGGGGACAACCCGGCGTGATGCGATCGTGACGTCGAGGGAGATGACATGACGGCACTCGCGACCTCCGCCGCTCGCGGCGACGTGTTCGAGCGCAGGCGCGACGCGCAGGCCGCGCTCGCGACGGAGCTGGGGGAGCGGCTGGCCGCGGCATCCCTCGGCGGGCCCGAGAGCGCGCGAGAGCGCCATGTCTCCCGAGGAAAGCTCCTGCCCCGGGACCGCGTCGCACGCCTTCTCGACGAGGGGAGCCCCTTCCTCGAGATCGCGCCGCTCGCCGCCGATGGACTGTACGGCGGCGACGCGCCCGCGGCGGGCGTCATCGCGGGCATCGGGCTCGTGCACGGCCGCCACGTCATGGTCGTGTGCAACGACGCGACCGTCAAGGGCGGCACGTACTACCCGCTCACGGTCAAGAAGCACCTGCGCGCGCAGGAGATCGCGTTCGAGAACCGGCTGCCGTGCGTCTACCTCGTCGACTCCGGCGGCGCGTTCCTGCCCATGCAGGACGAGGTCTTCCCCGATCGCGATCACTTCGGGCGCATCTTCTTCCACCAGGCGCGGCTGTCGGCCGCAGGCATCCCGCAGATCGCGGCCGTGCTCGGATCCTGCACGGCAGGGGGAGCGTACGTGCCCGCCATGAGCGACGAGACCGTCATCGTGCGGGACCAGGGCACGATCTTCCTCGGCGGCCCGCCGCTCGTGAAGGCCGCGATCGGCGAGATCGTGACGGCGGAGGAGCTCGGCGGTGGCGAGCTGCACGCACGGCGCTCCGGCGTCGTCGACCACCTCGCAGAGGACGACGAGCATGCGCTCGAGATCGTCCGCGACATCGTCGCGACCCTGCCGCAGCCGCTCGACCCCGCGTGGGAAGTGGCTCCGTCGGTCGCCCCGGCGGTCGACCCGACCGACCTGTACGGCGTCGTGCCGGTCGACGTCTACCAGCCGTACGACGTGCGCGAGGTCATCGCGCGGCTCGTCGACGCGAGCGACTTCCACGAGTTCAAGCGCGAGTACGGCCAGACCCTCGTGACGGGCTTCGCGCGCCTGCACGGCCACCCCGTCGGGATCGTGGCGAACAACGGCGTGCTGTTCAGCGAGTCGGCTCTCAAGGGTGCGCACTTCATCGAGCTGTGCGATCAGCGCGGCATCCCCCTGCTGTTCCTCCAGAACATCTCGGGCTTCATGGTGGGGCGGGATGCCGAGGCCGGAGGAATCGCGAAGGACGGCGCCAAGATGGTCACGGCCGTCGCGACGACCCGCGTGCCCAAGCTGACGGTCGTCATCGGCGGGTCGTTCGGCGCGGGCAACTACTCGATGTGCGGGCGGGCGTACTCGCCGCGGTTCCTGTGGACGTGGCCGGGCAGCCGCATCTCGGTCATGGGCGGCCTGCAGGCGGCATCCGTGCTCTCGACGGTCAAGCGCGACCAGCTCGAAGCCCGCGGCGAGGAGTGGTCGGCAGAGGATCAGGCGGCGTTCGAGGCGCCCATCCGCGCGCAGTACGAAGAGCAGGGCAACCCCTACTACGCGACCGCGCGGCTATGGGACGACGGCGTCGTCGACCCGCTCAAGACCCGCGATCTCCTGGGACTCGCGCTCGACGTCGTCGCCCGCACGCCGCTGCCCGACCCGCGCTTCGGCGTCTTCCGGATGTAACCGTCGTGAGCGAGAGCCTGTTCGACACCGTCCTCGTCGCGAACCGAGGCGAGATCGCGCGCCGCGTCATCCGCACGCTTCGTCGCCTCGGCATCCGCTCCGTCGCCGTGCACAGCGACGCGGACGCGGGGGCGCCGCATATGCGCGAGGCCGACGTCGCGGTGCGGATCGGGCCTGCTGCCGCCGTCGAGTCGTACTTGTCGATCGACGCCGTGTTGCGCGCGGCCCGAGAGACGGGAGCCCAGGCGATCCACCCCGGGTACGGGTTCCTGTCCGAGAACGCCGCGTTCGCGCGAGCGTGCCGCTACGCGGGCATCGTGTTCCTCGGACCGGGCGAGGGCGCGCTGGAGGTCATGGGCGACAAGATCCGTGCGAAGGAGCACGTCGCCGCCCACGGCGTGCCGACGGTGCCGGGGTTCTCCGCTGCGGGGATGACGGATGCCGAGGTCGCGGCCGCAGCCGAGGCCGCCGGCTACCCGCTTCTCGTGAAGCCGTCGGCGGGCGGAGGCGGCAAGGGCATGCAGATCGTCCGCTCGGACGCGGAGCTGCCTGCTGCGCTGGCGACAGCCCGTCGCGTCGCAACGGCCGCCTTCGGGGAGGACACGCTGCTGCTCGAGCGGCTCATCGAGCGGCCCCGCCACATCGAGGTGCAGGTCCTCGCGGACGCGCATGGGAATGTGATCCACCTCGGCGAGCGCGAGTGCACGCTGCAGCGTCGGCATCAGAAGGTCGTCGAGGAGGCGCCGTCGCCCATCGTGGATGACGTGACCCGCGCACGCCTCGGTGCCGCGGCGTGCGCGGCCGCGGCATCCGTCGACTATCTCGGCGTCGGGACGGTCGAGTTCCTCGTGGCGGCCGACCGGCCGCACGACTTCTTCTTCATCGAGATGAACACGCGGCTGCAGGTCGAGCATCCCGTCACGGAGCTCGTGACGGGGATCGACCTCGTCGAGCAGCAGCTTCGGGTGGGCGCCGGGCTGCCGATCTCCTTCGCGCAGGACGAGGTGCGCCTGGACGGGCACGCGATCGAGGCGCGCGTGTACGCGGAGAGCCCCGAGCGCGGGTTCCTGCCGTCGACGGGCGGGATCCTGCGATGGGATGCCGCACCCTGCGTCCGCACCGACTCCGCCGTCGAGACGGGGACGGCCGTGACGGCCGACTACGACCCCATGATCGCGAAGGTCATCGCACACGGCCGCGATCGTGCCGAGGCGCTCGCGCGCTTGGACGCGGCGCTCGCCGACACGATCGTGCTCGGCGTCGAGACCAACATCGCGTTCCTGCGCGGCCTGCTCGCCGACCCCGCCGTGCGTGCGGGCGAGCTCGACACGGGGCTCATCGACCGGATGCCGCCCTTCGAGGCGCCTGCGCCCACGGAAGGGGCGCTGCGGGCCGCGGCATCCGCACTGCCGTCACCTGGACGGGAGTGCTCGCGCAGACACACGGGCATGCGCGCCGAACACCCCGCGCTCGGCGGTCCACCTCAGCTGGGCCGCCGCGGATCCGCCGCGTCCGATCTGTGGAGGTCGGCGTCGGGCTGGCGTCTCGGGCCCGCCCAGCCCCCGCGCGTGCTCCTTCTCGACGACGCGGGCGAGACCCACTCGGTCGTCGTGCCCGGAGAAGGTGTCGCAGGTGGTCGCATCGGGGCCGGGGATGCGGCCGGGTCTGACACGTGGGGTTCGGGCGGCGGCGGGTGGGCTGGAGATGGTGTCGCAGGTGGTCGCATCGGGGCCGGGGATGCGGCCAGGTCTGACACGTCGGGTTCGAGCGGCGGCGGGTGGGCTGGAGATGGTGTCGCGAGCGGTGGTGTCAGACCCACGGATGCGACCAGGTCTGACACGTGGGGTTCGAGCGGCGCCGGGTGGGCTGGAGATGGTGTCGCAGGTGGTCGCATCGGGGCCGGGGATGCGGCCGGGTCTGACTCGTGGGGTTCGAGCGGCGCCGGGTGGGCTGGAGATGGTGTCGCGAGTGGTCGCATCGGGGCCGGGGATGCGGCCAGGTCTGACACGTCGGGTTCGGACGGCGGCGGGCGGGCTGGAGAAGGTGTCGCGAGTGGTCGTGTCAGACCCACGGATGCGACCACATCCGACACATGCGTCGCAGCGGCGGACGGGGTGGTATGGGTCCACGCGGACGGTGCGACCCACCGGCTCCGGCCGCTCACGAGGCGAGAGGCCATGCAGCGGCGGCTCGCCATGCGCGCCGGCGTCGAGGGAGCCGCCGATCCCGAGCTGCGGGCGCCCATGCCCGGCGCGATCGTGGCCGTGCACGTCGCCGACGGCGCGACCGTCGCGGCCGGCGACCGCATCGTCACGATCGAGGCGATGAAGATGGAGCACCCCGTGACGGCGCCGCACGCGGGCATCCTGCGGATAGACGTCGCGGTCGGCGATCAGGTGCGCCGTGACCAACTGCTCGCCCACGTGACAGCGGATGCGCCGGCGCACGCCGAGAACCCTGCCCGCGAGGCGGCCGCGGTCCGAGAGACACACCGACGAACCTCCTGACACCCGAGGAGCACGATGGATCATCACAACCTGACCGAGGACGAGCGCGAGCTCGCACGTCTCGTCCGAGAGTTCGCCGACGAGGTCGTCGCCCCCGCGTCGTACGAGGCCGATCGCACGAAGACGCTGCCGCTCGACGTCGTCGCGCAGATGGGGGAGCTCGGGCTGTTCGGCCTGCCGTTCCCCGAGGTCTACGGCGGCCAGGGCGGCGACTACTTCGCGCTGTGTCTCGCGATCGAGGCGCTCGCACGCGTCGACCAGTCGATCGCGATCACTCTCGAGGCGGGCGTCAGCCTCGGCGCGATGCCGGTGTTCCGGTTCGGCACGGAGGAGCAGAAACGCGAGCTGCTTCCCGCGCTTCTCTCGGGCGAAGCCCTCGCCGGCTTCGGCCTCACAGAGCCGGAGGCGGGGTCGGATGCCGGAGCCACCCGCACGAACGCCCGGCTCGAGGGCGGCGAATGGGTGATCAACGGGTCCAAGCAGTTCATCACCAACTCGGGCACGGCCATCACGCGCTTCGTGACGGTGACGGCCGTCACGGGCTCGCAGGACGGCCGCAAGGAGATCTCGACGATCGTGGTGCCCAACGGGACACCGGGGTTCACGGTGGAGGCGCCGTACGACAAGGTCGGCTGGCACGCTTCGGACACGCATCCTCTGACATTCGCCGACGCGCGCGTGCCCGAGGCGAACCTCCTCGGTGAACGAGGGCGCGGCTTCGCGAACTTCCTGCACATCCTCGACGAGGGCCGCATCGCGATCGCGGCGCTCTCGACGGGCGCCGCGGAGGGGTGTCTCGAGGCGGCCGTCGACTACGCGAAGAAGCGCATGGTCTTCGGCGAGGCTCTCTCGGCACGCCAGAGCATCCAGTTCGTCCTCGCCCGCATGCAGGCCCGCGTGCACACGGCGAGGCTCGCCTGGCACCACGCCGCACGTCTGCGGGACGCCGGGAGGCCGTTCAAGACCGAGGCCGCGATCGCGAAGCTCACGGCATCCGACGCCGCGATGGACAACGCGCGCGACGCGACGCAGATCTTCGGCGGCAACGGCTTCATGAACGAGTACCTCGTCGCGCGGCACTACCGCGACTCGAAGATCCTCGAGATCGGCGAGGGCACGAGCGAAGTCCAGCTCCTCGTGATCGCTCGAGCCCTCGGGGTCGCATGAACGGGGGTAGCGTGACGGTCGTGGGTGACCCGGTGCCGCAGCAGACAGAGCACGTCCAGCGCGGGCTGTACTTCGAGGAGTTCGAGGTCGGCGCGCGCTATGCGCATCGTCCGGGCCGCACGGCGACGGAAGCCGACAACGTCCTGTTCTCGTCCCTCACGATGAACGCGCAGGCGCTGCACTTGGATGCCGCGTACTCCGAGACGCAGCCGTTCGGGCAGCGGCTCATGAACTCGATGTGGACGCTCGCGACGATGGTCGGGGCATCCGTCGCCCAGCTCACGCAAGGCACGCTCGTCGCGCAGCTCGGGCTGTCCGACATCGCCTTCACGGCGCCGCTGTTCCACGGCGACACGCTCTACGTCGACACCGAGATCGTCTCGAAGAGGCTGTCCGAGTCGCGCCCGGGTCAGGGCCTGGTGACGATGACGCACACGGGTCGCAACCAGCATGGGGATGTCGTCGCGACGGCGACGCGCGTCACGCTCATGTGGTGCCGCCCGACCGAGGGGGAGGAGACCCCGTGACATTCGACGTCGGACCCGCGCTGCTGTTCTGCCCCGCCGACAGGCCGGAGCGGTTCCGCAAGGCGCTCGACCGGGCGGACGCCGTCATCCTCGATCTCGAGGACGCCGTGGCACCGGCGCACAAGACCGCGGCCCGGGGCGCGCTCATCGAGAGCGAACTGGATCCCGACCGGGTAATCGTGCGAGTCAACCCCCTCGGCACGGACGCGTTCGTCGCCGACCTCGCGACCCTGTCGCAGACCGACTATCGCACGATCATGGTCGCGAAGGCCGAGTCGGTGAAACGCCTCAGGAAGCTCGACGGGCGCTTCGAGCTCATCGCGCTGCTCGAGACGGCGAAGGGAGTGGCGCAGGCAGACCGCATCGCGGAGCTCGAGAACGTCGTCGCGCTCATGTGGGGTGCGGAAGACCTCGTCGCGTCTCTCGGAGGCACATCCAGCCGTACGCCCGACGGCGCCTACCGCGAGATCGCGCGATACGCCCGCTCGCGCGTGCTCCTGGCCGCGGGGGCACGCGGCAAGGCCGCGATAGACGCCGTGCATGTCGAGATCGCCGACGCCGAGGGCCTCCGGCGGGAGGCGACGGATGCCGCGGCCTCCGGCTTCGCGGCGACGGCGTGCATCCACCCCAGCCAGGTCGACGTGGTCCGCGCGGCCTACCGGCCCGGCGACGAGGAGGTCGCGTGGGCGCGCGATGTCCTCGCAGCGGCGGAGGGGGAGCGGGGCGTCTTCGCGCACGACGGCCGCATGGTCGACGAGCCCGTGCTCCGGCACGCACGCGGGCTCATCCACCGCGCCGACATCTGACCGGCGCTGCGTCCGTCGGCCCGGCCCGCCGTGGCGACCAACGGCCCGGAGTGGCGCCCGACCGCGGGCGGCGCGATGACCGCCTGCGCGGCGTGGCGCCAAACCGCCCGGCACCGCGTAGCGACCACGAGCGTCGCTACGCGAGGACGCCCTCGTAGGACAGCAGTCGAAGCCGCTCCCTCTCGATGAGCACGGTGTACGACGAGCCGTTCTCGAGCTTCGTTCCGGGTGCCGGCAGCTCGCCGCCCGTGGCGTGCCGGATCAGCTCGCGGATGAGGGCGCGGTGCGAGACCACGACGACGGATGCCGCAGCCGGCGCCGTCGTGCGACGGGCGTCGCGCACGACGAGGCGCAGTCCCGCGATCGTGCGAGCGCGCAGATCGGGCCAGGGCTCTGCGCCCGGCACCTCGGCCGCGTGCCAGTCTCCCCAGCGCTCGAAGAACTCGTTCGTGTCGAGGCCCTCTGCTTCGCCGTAGCCGCGCTCACGCAGCTCGGGATACGCATGGGGCGCCTCGACGCCGAGCTCCGCCGCGATGATCTCGGCCGTCTCGCGGGCGCGCGACAGATCGCTCGACACGACGATCCGAGGGGCCGTGGGATCGAGGGTCGCGAACAGACGCGCGGCGGCGGCACGCGCCTGCGCGCGGCCCGTGTCGTTGAGCGGGATGTCGGTCGAACCCTGGATGCGGCGAGCCTTGTTCCAGTCGGTCTCGCCATGGCGCACAAGGGTGAGGACGGTCACTCCTCGATGGTATCCGCGGCCGTGGGCCGGCCCGACCGCGACGCCGGATCAGCCGGCGGCCGGGAGGCGCTCGGCGAGCGCCCGCAGGACGTCGCTCGTGCCGGCGTCGATCTTGACGGTGGCGTGCGCGTCGGCACGGGTCTCACCGCGATTGACGATGACGACGGGCAGCCTGCGTCGGCGAGCCCGCTCCACGAGCCGGATGCCGGAGTTGACGACGAGGGACGAGCCCGCGACGACCAATGCGTCGCTCGAGCGCACGAGCTGCTCCGCCTCGCGGAACTTCTCCGCCGGGATGAACTCGCCGAAGAAGACGACGTCGGGCTTCAGCATCCCGCCGCAGACGCTGCACTCCGGAACGACGAATCCCTCCCAGCTCTCGGGGAGCACGTCGCCGTCGGGGCCGAGCCTGACGCCGTCGGGCACGACGATCCACGGATTGGCCGCTTCGACGCGGACGGCGAGGTCGCGGCGGTCGAAGATCTGCCCGCAGTGGGTGCAGAGGACGCGCCGCATCGTGCCGTGGAGCTCGACGACCCTGCGGCTGCCCGCACGCACGTGGAGTCCGTCGACATTCTGCGTCACGACCCCCGACGCGAGTCCGCGGCGCTCGAGATCGGCGATCGCGTCGTGGCCCGGATTCGGCGCAGCCGACGCGAAGGCGCGCCAGCCGAGGTGACTGCCGACCCAGTACCGCCGACGGGCGCCGTCGCTCGCGAGGAACTGCTGAGCCGTGATGGGGGTCCGTACGGGCGCGCCCTTGCCGCGGTAGTCGGGGATGCCGGAGTCCGTCGACACCCCCGCTCCGGTGAGGACGGCAAGACGGCGGCCGGAGAGCACCTCGACGGCACGGGAGACCGCCTCCGCGGTGGACGCGTCGATGTCGGTCGCGAACGTCATGCGGTCACCCCCTCGCGGCCGAGTCTAGGCCCGCGAGTTTTCGGGCAGGTTACGGCGAACCGGGTCTGCGCCCGCGCACGGACACCCGCGGGCGGACACGTCTCGATGCGACCCATGACCAGGCGGCGGGCGGGCGCACCCGCCGTGCGAGAGTGGACCGATGAGGATCGAACGGGTCGAGGCGGCCGGCGACGCTCGCCTGGCCGACTATCGGGATCTGACGGATGTCGCACTCCGACGCGTTCTGGAGCCCGAGGGAGGGCTGTACATCGCCGAGTCTGCGAAGGTCATCGCGCGGGCCCTCGGCGCGGGGCATCGGCCGCGCTCCGTTCTCGTGCAGGAGAAGTGGGTCGCCGAGGTGTCGACCCTCGTCGGCGATCTCGATGTGCCCGTGTACGTC
The DNA here is from genome assembly GCF_011759705.1 of Microbacterium ulmi. GTDB lineage: Bacteria > Actinomycetota > Actinomycetes > Actinomycetales > Microbacteriaceae > Microbacterium > Microbacterium ulmi. The sequence continues at coordinate 210,795 of NZ_JAAOZF010000002.1, forward strand.
GTCTCGGCCGACATCGCCCAGGCCCTCACAGGGTATGCCGTGCATCGCGGCGCGCTCGCCGCGATGCATCGGCCCGCGCCGGCCCCGGTCGCCGAGGTGGTGGCGGGCGCGCGGCTCGTCGTCGTGCTCGAGGACATCGTCGACCACACCAACGTGGGTGCGGCCTTCCGGGCCGTCGCGGGGCTCGGTGCCGACGCCGTGCTCGTGAGCCCGCGCTGCGCCGATCCGCTGTACCGCCGTTCTGTGCGCGTCTCGATGGGGACGGTCTTCCAGGTCCCCTGGACCCGCCTTCCCGAATGGGGGGAGGCGCGCGGCATCCTGCACGAGGCGGGCTTCCACCTCGCCGCGCTCGCGCTCGCCGCCGACGCCGTGCCGCTCGACGCGTTCGCGGCGCACCGGCCCGAGCGCATCGCGCTCCTGCTCGGGGCGGAAGGCGACGGACTGAGCCGTCGCGCGCTCGCCGCCGCCGACACGGTCGTGACGATACCGATGGCGGGGGGAGTCGACTCCCTCAACGTCGCCTCGGCGTCGGCTGTCGCGCTGTGGGCGCTGACGCGCGGATGACTCGCTCGGGCGTCTCGGGCGGCGCGCCGTTCCACCGATGTCGCGTCGGGCGCTTCAGGCCCGCTCGGCCGAGCCTTTCGAGGGGTCGGCGCCGGGCAGCAGCGTCTCGACGGGAAGACCGCTCGGGGTCGTCACAGCGACGACCGGTGCCGGGTTGGGCCGCTTCGCCGTGACGTTGTCGCCGGAGGACTGATGCCTGACGCGGCGCAGCACCCATGGGACGAGGTACTCCCGCGCCCACAGCAGGTCTTCCCCTCGCGCTTCGCGCCACGTGCGTGCCGGGATCGGGTCGGGCTGCATGGGCTGCAGGTCGTTCGGCACGTTGAGGGCGCGCAGCACCATGCGTGCCACCTCGTGGTGTCCGAGAGGGTTCAGGTGCAGGCGGTCGTCGTCGAAGAACCGCACGTCCTGGATCTCTTTGAGAGCCCACTGGTCGGCGACGATGCAGTCGTAGCGATCGGCGATGGCACGGATGTTCTCGTTGTAGATCGCGACGCGACCGCGGATGCCGCGGAAGACCGGGGTGAAGTTCGTGTCGATGCCCGTGAACACGACGATCGTGGCGGCGTCGCGCGACAGGCGGACGACCGCGTCCTCGAACAGCTGAGCCACGGCGTCGGGGTCTGCCCCCGGGCGGATGACGTCGTTGCCGCCTGCCGAGAACGTGATGAGGTCGGGTTTCAGTGCCAATGCGGGCTCGATCTGATCCGCGACGATCTGCCCGATGAGCTTGCCCCGCACCGCGAGGTTGGCGTACGCGAAGTCGTCGACCTGGGATGAGAGCACCTCTGCGACGCGGTCGGCCCAGCCGCGATGGCCGCCCTGCGACGACGGCTCGGGGTCGCCGATGCCCTCGGTGAAGGAGTCGCCGATCGCGACGTAGCGGCGCCAGGGGTGGGTTCCGGTGTTCGGGACATCGGGGCTTCGGTGATCCTCGTGGATCGGCATCGGCATCCTTCCTCGGTTCATGACCGTCACCCAGGCTAACGCGGTGCGAGGACATCCGGCGTCCGTCCGCACCGTCCCCGGTCTCGTCTATCGTGGTCACTCGTGCGTCTGGGCGCACGCACCGGAAGGGGGTCCGATGGACGACGACGCGTCGCTGCTGGAGACCCGCGAGGCCGCGTGGCGCGACACCGCTGCAGGATCCGAGCCGCAGCCGCACTTCGGGACGTTCGCCGCCGAGCACCTCTCGCCGTCCTTCCCGCAGCGTGCGCCGTGGGGCACGGCCCAGCGTCTGCGCGCATGGCAGGCCGAGGCGCTCGACCGGTACTTCGCCCTCGACGGCCCCGACGGCGTCGGGAAGGGGCCGCGCGACTTCCTCGCGGCGGCGACGCCGGGGGCCGGAAAGACGACGTTCGCGCTGAGGCTCGCGAGCGAGCTCCTGCGCCGGCGCGTCGTCGACCGCATCGTCGTCGTCGCCCCGACCGAACACCTGAAGACGCAGTGGGCGGATGCCGCGGCCCGCGTCTCGATCCGTCTCGATCCTGTCTTCTCGAACCGGCACGTCGCGCCGGCGAGGCACTATCACGGCGTCGCGGTGACGTACGCGCAGGTCGCGGTCAAGGCGTCCGTCCACGAGCGCCTCGTGCTGGAGGCCCGCACCCTCGTGATCCTCGACGAGGTCCACCACGGCGGCGACGCGCTCAGCTGGGGAGACGCGCTGCGCGAGGCGTACGGCCGCGCGGCACGCCGCCTGCTGCTCAGCGGCACCCCGTTCCGCAGTGACACGGCTCCGATCCCGTTCGTCGAATACCATCCCGACGAGCACGGCATCCGCATCTCCCGCACGGACTACGCGTACGGCTACGGGCGCGCCCTCGAGGACGGCGTCGTGCGTCCCGTCATGTTCCTGGTGTACGCGGGGCACATGAAGTGGCGCACGCGCGCCGGCGAGGAGATGGAGGCCCAGCTCGGGCAGGACAACACGAAGGACATCACCTCGCAGGCGTGGCGCACGGCGCTCGACCCCGAGGGCGCCTGGATCCCCGCGGTCCTGAGATCTGCCGATCGACGCCTCTCCGAAGTGCGCGACCAGGTTCCGGACGCCGGTGGCCTCGTGATCGCGACGGATCAGACGGCAGCGCGGGCGTACGCCGCGATCCTGCACGGAATCACGGGGGAGGCTCCCGCCGTCGTCCTGTCGGACGAGGCGGAGGCGTCCTCGCGCATCGAGGAGTTCTCCGCCGGCACGTCGCGGTGGATGGTCGCCGTGCGCATGGTGTCGGAGGGGGTGGACGTGCCGCGACTCGCCGTGGGCGTCTACGCGACGTCGGCATCGACGCCGCTCTTCTTCGCGCAGGCGATCGGGCGCTTCGTGCGCGCGCGCCGTCGCGGCGAGACGGCGAGCGTCTTCCTCCCGAACGTGCCGCAGCTGCTTGCGCTCGCGAACGACCTCGAGCGTCAGCGGGACCACGCGCTCGATCGGGACGGCGACGCCGAGGACGGTCTCGACGACGACCTCCTCGACCTCGCCGAGCGAGAGGACAAGGCATCCGACGCGCTCACGGAGGAGTTCGAGTACCGCGCACTCGGCTCCGTCGCGCACTTCGATCGCGTGCTCTACGACGGGCGCGAGTTCGGCCAGCTCGCCGTCCCGGGCACGCCCGAGGAGGAGGAGTTCCTGGGGCTGCCGGGTCTGCTCGAGCCCGAGCACGTCCATGAGCTGCTCATGCAGCGGCAGGCGCGCCAAGGGCGGCACAGGACCGCGCGGGAGGCGCGGGAGGCCGCCTCCGGCGGGCTCGCGCAGCCGGAGGTCCCGCAAGCGCTGCACCGCACGCTGAAGGAGCAGCGTCAGCTGCTCAACAGCCTCGTCGGCGTCTACGCGCGGCAGTCCGGCGGACCCCATGGCGCCGTGCATGCGGAGCTGCGCCGGCTGTGCGGCGGGCCTGCGGTCGCGCAGGCGACCGTGGCGCAGCTGCAGGCGCGCATCGACCTCCTGCGGGCCCGCGTACGCTCCTAGACTGCCCGCATGGGCGCCTCGTACTCGTTCGTGTCGCGCTGGGAGGTGCCTGCGACGCCGCAGCGGTGCTGGGCGCAGCTGCAGCGGATGCTGAGCCCGGGCGTCGAGTCGTGGTGGCCCGGCATGGCGATCGTGGAGGCGCCGACCGAGGTCGCCGCCGGCCGGTCGCTGACCCTCGCGGTACGCAGTCCCCTCGGCTACCGCCTGCGGACGCGGCTCACGATCACGGATGTCGATCCCGGGCGTTCCCTCTCGGCGGCGAGCGCGGGGGATCTTCGCGGGACCGGCAGCGTCGAGGTGCGGACGGCCGGGGAGGCGGCATCCGTCGTCGTCTTCCACTGGGACGTGACGACCGAGCGTGCATGGATGAACGCGACCGCCCGCGTTCTGCGCCCGGTGTTCGAGCGCGCGCACGCCGCCGTCATGCGAGCGGGCGAGCGGGGGCTCACGGCGCGTCTCGCGTCTGGCGACCGGTCCGGATAGCCTCGCGGCGCCGATCCGCGGGCGGTGCTGGACATCGGCGCCGCGGGACCGCCGTGTCGCGCTCGGCCGTCGCCGCCTGGGGTGACCACGCGGGCTTCGGAAGTCCGAAATGCTGTCAATTCGCGTCTCGACGCGAATCCGTGCGGAGGCGCTGACTAGCGTTGAGGGATCCCTTTTCCCGTCGCCGCTTCGGAGGCTTCATTGAGCGCGCCCGCAGAACCCACGACCCGAGATCGGCGACGGTGGGCTCAGTATCTCGTCAACGAACGCGCGGAGGCACGCGTCTATCGCGCACTCGCCTCTCGCCGCGAGGGCGAGGAGCGCGACATCCTGCTTGCGCTCGCCGATGCCGAGGGGCGCCACGAAGCGCACTGGCTGGGGCTGCTCGGCGGTGAGCCGAAGCGCCTTCCGTCCCCCGACGCGGGCACACGGGTGCTCGGCTGGATGGCCAGGCGCTTCGGGTCGATCTTCGTCCTCGCGCTCGCGCAGAACGCCGAGGGGCGTTCGCCGTACGACGACGAGCCCTTCGCGACTCCCACGATGGCCGCCGACGAGAAGATCCATCACGAGGTCGTGCGCGGGCTTGCGGCCCGAGGTCGCCGCCGTCTGTCGGGAACCTTCCGCGCCGCCGTGTTCGGAGCGAACGACGGACTCGTCTCGAACCTCGCGCTCGTCATGGGCATCGGAGCGACCGGCGTCGCGCCGCAGTTCGTGCTGTTCAGCGGTGTCGCGGGACTCCTCGCCGGGGCGCTCTCGATGGGTGCGGGGGAGTTCGTCTCTGTGCGGTCGCAGCGCGAACTCCTCGAGGCGACCGAGCCGAACAACTTCGCCGACGCGGCGCTGCCCGACCTCGACCTCGACGCGAACGAGCTCGCCCTCGTCTACCGCACGCGCGGCATCCCGTCCGACGAGGCACTGGAGCGTGCACGCCGGGTCGTGGCCGCCGCCCACGCGGCCGACAGGTCCGTGCCCTATGCGCGCCCGATCGAGGTGGCGGGGGATGAGCACGATGTCGTCGGGGCCGCGTGGGGTGCGGCGATCTCCAGCTTCCTGTTCTTCGCATCGGGGGCGATCATCCCGGTCCTGCCGTGGATCTTCGGGCTCTCGGGCCTCACCGCCGTCGTCGTCGCCCTCGTCCTCGTCGGGATCGCGCTCCTGTCGACGGGTGCGGCGGTGGGCCTCCTCTCCGGCGGCTCGCCGCTCAAGCGAGCCGTGCGACAGCTGCTCATCGGATTCGGTGCCGCGGCGATCACGTACCTGCTGGGCATCGCCTTCGGCGTCTCGCTCGGCTGACGCGCCTCGATTCGGGGATCGGTGCGGATCGTGCTAATGTCGTTCCTCGGTTGCGAAACCGAAAACCACCTCGCGCGGGTGGCGGAATAGGTAGACGCGCTAGCTTGAGGTGCTAGTGCCCGTATAGGGCGTGGGGGTTCAAGTCCCCCCTCGCGCACAAACGAAAGAGCCCCCGTCAGGGGGCTTTTTCGTTTGTGCTGGAGGTGTCATCGCGAGGGGCCCGCCCCCCTCGCGCGCGGCCCGGCTCCGCGGTCGCGATAGGTTAGTCCCCATGCCCACGCCCGACGAGCTGCCCGAAGTCGTCTCGGTCGCACGTGATCTGATCCGGTTCGACACGTCGAACTACGGCGGTGGGCGAGCCAACGGCGAGCGCGAGGCCGCCGAGTACGTCGCGGCCCACCTCGCAGGCCTCGGCCTCGCACCCGAGCTGTACGAGCCGATCCCTCGACGTACGAACGTCATGGCGCGCGTCCCGGGGCGCAACCCCTCCAAGCCCGCGCTCATCCTGCACGGGCATCTCGACGTCGTCCCCGCGGTGGCGGGCGACTGGAGTGTCGACCCGTTCGCGGGGGAGATCCGCGACGGGATGCTGTGGGGTCGCGGAGCGGTCGACATGAAGGACATGGATGCCATGATCCTGACGTCGGTCGCCGGCATCCTGCGTTCAGGGGATCAGCCCGAGCGCGACCTGATCCTGACGTTCTTCGCCGACGAGGAGAACGGCGGAGTCGAGGGCTCCGCACTGGTCGTGCGCGACAAGCCGGAGTGGTTCGCCGGCGCCACGGAGGCGATCAGCGAGGTCGGCGGCTACTCGATCGCGGTCGACGATCGGCGGGCGTATCTCCTGCAGGTGGGGGAGAAGGCGCTCATCTGGCTCAAGCTCGTGGCGCGGGGCCGCGCGGGCCACGGCAGCCGCTTCCACCCCGAGAACGCCGTCACGCGGCTCGCGGAGGCCGTCGCGGCGCTCGGGCGCGCCGAGTGGCCCATCCGCCTCACGGCCACGACGCATCAGCTCCTGACGGGCCTGGCGGAGCTCTCCGGCACGGATGCCTCCGACCCGGACGCCCTGGCGGACACGACGGGGGCGGCATCCGGGTTCATCCGCTCGACGCTGCGCACGACGACCAACCCCACGGGTCTGACGGCGGGGTACAAGCACAATGTGATCCCCGACCGCGCCGAGGCGCTCATCGACGTGCGCGTCCTTCCCGGCACGGAGGAGGCCGCCCTCGCCGACATCCGCCGCATCGTCGGCGACGACGTCGCCGTGGAGATCGTCGTGCAGGACATCGGGCTGGAGGTGCCGTTCGTCGGCGACCTCGTCGACGCCATGGTCGCATCGCTCGGGCGGCACGACCCGGGCGTCCCGGTCATCCCGTACCTCATGGGCGGGGGGACCGACAACAAGGCGCTGTCGCGGCTGGGAGTCGCGGGCTATGGCTTCGCTCCGCTGCGGCTGCCCGCCGACCTCGACTTCACGGGCATGTTCCACGGCGTCGACGAGCGCGTCCCGGTGGACGCGCTCGTCTTCGGCCAGGCCGTGCTGACCGACCTGCTGCGCACATACTGACGGAAGGCCCGCATGCACTTTCTCGAGGCGATCATCCTCGGCCTTGTCCAGGGCCTCACGGAGTTCCTTCCGATCTCATCGAGCGCACACCTGCGCATCCTCGGGACGTTCTTCCCCGGCGCCGAGGACCCGGGAGCCGCGTTCACCGCGATCACCCAGATCGGCACGGAGGCGGCCGTCGTCGTGTTCTTCTGGCGCGACATCGTGCGCATCGTCGGGCACTGGTTCAGGGCGCTGTTCGGTCGCATCCCGCGCAATGATCCGGATGCGCGGATGGGCTGGCTCATCATCATCGGCAGCATCCCTATCGTCGTGCTCGGGCTCCTGTTCCAAGACCAGATCGAGACGACGCTGAGGTCGCTGTGGATCGTCGCAGGGATGCTCATCTTCTTCGGCGTGCTGCTGGGCATCGCCGACCAGGTGGGCGCGAAGAAGCGTCGGCTGCAGGACATCACGGTGCCGCACGGCATCGTCTACGGCCTCGCGCAGTCCCTCGCCCTCATCCCCGGCGTCTCGCGCTCGGGCGGAACCATCACGGCGGGCCTGTTCATGGGCTACGAGCGGGCGGCGGCCGCCCGGTACGCGTTCCTGCTCGCGATACCCGCAGTGTTCGGCAGCGGCTTCTACCAGCTCTACAAGAGCTGGGACGAGCCGGGCGTGTACAGCCTCAGCGAGACCGCGGTCGCGACGGGCATCGCGTTCATCGTCGCGCTCGGCGTGATCGCGTTCTTCATGAGCTGGATCTCGAAGCACAGCTTCCTGCCGTTCGTGATCTACCGCGTGGCGCTCGGATCGACGCTGCTCGTGCTGCTCTCGGCCGGGGTCATCGACGCACGCTGAGCCCCGCGGCCCTGCGGCGCTGCGGCGCTGCGGCCCTGCGGCGCTGCGGCCCTGCGGCGCGCCACGAGCCGGCGGCGGGCACGCGCGGCCAATGACCCCTCTGCGGCGGCGCTCTGCCGCGGAGTCCTCGGCGTCGCGGGAGGACTCAGCGTCGCGGCGGCTCGTCGCGCCCCGGTTTGCCGGGGCCGTCGCCGCCGCGGCGCAGGTACCGCTCGAACTCCTGGGCGATCGCGTCGCCCGACGCCTCGGGCGAGTCCCAGGTGTCGCGTGTGCGCTCGAGCTGGCGGATGTACTCCGTCATCTCCTCGTCGTCCGCCGCGGCGGCGTCGATCGACGCCTCCCACGCGACCGCCTCGGTGGCGAGGTCGCCCCGTGGCACGCGCGCGCTCGTGATGTCTTCGAGCCGGTCGAGGAGCGCGAGCGTCGCCTTGGGCGACGGCGTGTGCCCTGCGACGTAGTGCGGGACGCTCGCCCACAGACTCGCCGACGGGATGCCCGCCCGGTCCGCGGCATCGCTGAGCACGCTCAGGATGCCGACCGGCCCCTCGTACGTGCTCCGCTCCAGGCCCAGGGATGAGCGGATCTGCTCGTTCTCGCTCCCGGCGAACACGGAGATGGGCCGGGTGTGGGGGACGTCCGACATCATCGAGCCGAGCGCGACGAGGCCCGTGATGTCTTCACGCAGAGCGACGTCGACGAACTCTCCCGCGAACGCCTGCCAGGCGCGGGCGGGCTCGACCCCGGTCAGAAGCCACAGCTGCGTCCCGCGGCCGGGCTTGACGGGTCGCAGGACCGTGGCCTCGGGCCAGCGCAGGAGTCGGCGGCCCTCGCCATCGGTCGCGATCTGCGGGCGCGTGTACTGGTAGTCGAAGTAGAGCTCGGGGTCGATCGAGAAGACCGGCTCGTAGTCCCCGCTCTCGCGCAGCTGGGCGATCGCGGCGGAGGCGGCCTCGCCCGCGTCGTTCCAGCCGTCGAACGCCGCGACGAGCACCCTGCGACCCAGTCCGTCCACGCGACCCCCTTCGACCGATTTCGGAGTGCATCCAGAATAGGCGTCGCGCTCCGACGCGGGGCCGCCGAACCGTCGGCGCGCCATCGCGGCCCGCAGCGCTCGGCTGCCTTCGAGGGGCGCTCGGTAGGATCGAACAGTGAATCCGAGCCCCCTCCGCGCCGTCCTGTGGGACATGGACGGCACCCTCGTCGACACCGAGCCGTTCTGGATGGCTGCGGAGACGCCGCTCGTCGAGAGCTTCGGAGGCACCTGGTCGCACGAGCAGGCGCTGCGTCTGGTCGGCCTCGGACTCGACGAGTCGGCGCGGATCCTCCAGGAGGCGGGCGTGCGCCTGAGCACGCAGGACATCATCGACCGCCTCACGGAGGAGGTCATGCGCACGATCGCGGCGGGCGGCGTGCCATGGCGTCCCGGCGCGCGCGACCTCCTCGCGAGCCTCAGGGCCGCGGGCATCAAGACGGCGCTCGTCACGATGTCGATGCGTCGCATGGCGACCACCGTCGTGGACCTCATCGACTTCGACGCGTTCGACCTCGTCATCGCGGGCGACGACGCGACGCGCCCCAAGCCGTTCCCCGACCCCTATCTCCAAGCCTGCGAGGCGCTCGGCGTCGCCGTCGACGAGGCGGTGGCGATCGAGGACTCGCCCAACGGGCTCCGCTCCGCCGTCGCCGCCGGCGCCGCTGTCATCGGCGTGCCGCTCATGGTGTCGCTCGCGGGTGCGGGAGCCCACGCGCTGTGGCCGACTCTCGAGGGTCGCACCGTCCACGACATCACGGCCTTCCACGCCGACCACCACGTCTCCCGCACGCAGCGCGAGGCCGCCCGAGGAGGCGCCCGATGACCCCCCAGCGACCCAGCGGTCCCTTCCGCCTCGGCGACCGCGTCCAGCTCACCGGCCCCAAGGGGCGCATGCACACCGTGACCCTGCGCGAAGACGGCGAGCTGCACACGCATCACGGCGTCCTCCGACACGCGGCGCTGATCGGCCAGCCCGACGGATCGGTCGTCGCGAACAGCGGCGGCCACGCGTACCTCGCCCTGCGCCCTCTGCTGCGCGACTTCGTCATGTCGATGCCGCGCGGCGCCGCGATCGTCTACCCCAAGGATGCCGCGCAGATCGTCGCGCAGGCGGACGTGTTCCCCGGCGCTGTCGTCGTCGAGGCCGGCGTAGGGTCTGGCGCGCTGTCGCTGTCGCTGCTGCGCGCCGTGGGCGAGTCGGGACGGCTCGTCTCGTTCGAGCGCCGCGGGGAGTTCGCCGAGGTGGCCGAGGCCAACGTCGAGACCTTCTTCGGCTCGCGACCCGCGCAGTGGGAGGTCGTCATCGGCGACCTCGTCGAGGAGCTGCCCCGGGCCGTAGCACCGGCATCCGTCGACCGCGTCGTCCTGGACATGCTCGCACCATGGGAGTGCATCGACGTCGTCGCCGACGCGCTGACGCCCGGCGGGGTCGTCCTGTGCTACATCGCGACCGCGACGCAGCTGAGCCGCGTCGCGGAGTACCTGCGCAACACGGGCTCGTTCACCGAGCCGGAGGCGAGCGAGACGATGGTGCGCGGCTGGCATGTGGAGGGGCTCGCCGTGCGTCCCGACCACCGCATGGTCGCGCACACGGGGTTCCTCGTGACGGCGCGCCGCCTCGCGCCGGGTGCCGTCCCGCCCGACGTCAAGCGTCGTGCGACGAAGGTGCCGACCTACGGCGACGAGGATGTCGAGGCCTGGACCCCCGGGGCCGTCGGCGATCGCCACATCACCGACAAGAACCTCCGCAAGCGCGTCCGCGAGGCGCAGAAGGCCGCCGACGGAGCGCGCATCGCGGCGTCGGGGCGCGGCGAAGACACCCTGTCGCCCGCGTCGGGCGAGGCCGAACCGGGCGCCTAGACTGATCCGGTGCGCAAGATCCCTGCGGCCGTCGCCGCTCTCGCCCTCGTCGCCGTCGGCCTGGTCGGCTGCGCCGCAACAGGTCCGCAAGCCTGTGAGCGGCAGACCGAGTCGGCCCCCGCTGTCATGGACCTCATCTCGGTGTCGGGCGACGACTCGTCCGCGCCGAAGGTCGAGATCCCCGCGCCGCTGCGCACCGACGACGGCGGCTTCCGCGACGTCGTGACGGGCGAGGGGACGCCGATCACCTCCCCGTCGCAGCTCGTCGTGCTCGACGTGACGATCGTGGACGGCGCGACGGGCGAGACCGTGATCACGACGCCGTACGACGGCGATCTGTCCCGCGCGTTCGCGCTCTCGCGCTGGTCGCAGGGCTTCCCGACGTTCGAGGCGGCGCTCCAGTGCGCGACGGAGGGCTCGCGCGTCGCGATCGCGCTCGCGCCGGGCGACATCGAGCAGGAGACCGCCGCGGGGCTGGGCATCGGCGAGAAGGACTCGGCCGTCGCCGTCGTCGACGTGCGCAAGGTGTTCCTGTCGCGGGCGCAGGGCGCGCTCCAGTTCAACTCGGGCAACGGGCTGCCCGCCGTCGTGCGCGCGCCCGACGGACACCCCGGAGTCACGATCCCGGATGCCGCGCCCCCGACCGAGACGGTCGTCCAGACCCTCATCAAGGGGGATGGGGCCGTCGTCACCGCCGACGCCCCCGTGCGCGTGCACTACACGGGTCTCACGTGGGCCGACAAGAGCGTCTTCCAGTCGACGTGGGATGCCGATCCCGCCTCGGTGGCGCTCGACTCGGTCGTGCCCGGCTTCGCGCAGGCTGTGAAGGGGCAGACCGTCGGCTCGCAGGTCATGGTGGTCATCCCGCCGAAGGACGGCTACGGCGACCAGGCGCAGGGGTCCATCCCCGCGAACTCGACCCTCGTCTTCGTCATCGACATCCTCGGAATCGACGCGCCTGCGGCGCAGTAGGTTCGCTCGCCGCGACTCTAGGATGAGTGGGTGTCCGCGAAGCGCCCGTTCAAGAACCCGCCCGAGGAGCGGCTCGTCAACCTCGTCGTGGCTCTCACCTCCACGGAGCAGGGCCTCACGAAGGACACGATCCTGACGTCGGTCTCGGGCTATCGGGAGCAGACCGAGTCGGGCGCATCGAAGGACGCGCTCGAGAAGATGTTCGAGCGCGACAAGGAGAGCCTGCGCGGGCTGGGCGTTCCGATCGAGACGATCGGCGACTGGGCGGACCCCGACGACCTCAGGGAGGCGCGCTATCGCGTGCCGACGTCGGAATACGTCCTCCCGGACGACATCGAGTTCACGCCCGCCGAGATCGCGCTGCTCAACCTCGCGGGCGACGTGTGGAGTCAGGGCTCCATGTCGGACCAGGCGCGCAGCGGCCTGCGCAAGATCCGCGCGCTCGGCATCCCCGTCGACGAGCCGATCATCGGCTATTCGCCGCGCATCAGTCTCCGCGAGCCAGCGTTCCCGGCGCTGCAGCAGGCGATCGAGCAGTCGCGCGTCGTGAGCTTCCCGTATCTGAAGCCGGGCGAGCAGGCTCCCCGCCTGCGACGCGTCCAGCCCCTCGCGCTCGTCGAGTACGAAGGGCGCTGGCATGTCTTCGGCATCGATCAGGATGCCGCGGCCGACCGCACGTTCCTCCTCTCGCGCATCGTCGGCGAGGTCGCGATCACGCGCGAGGGCTTCGACCCGGCGCTGCGGGACGGGGCGGGCGACAAGGCGCGAGCGGGGATCGAAGCCGTCGCCGAGCGCCAGCGGGCGCTCCTGGAGGTGAGCCCCGGCACGGAGGCGGCGCTGCGGCTGAGCCGGCGTGCGGTGCCCGCCGAGCAGGGGATCCAGGTGCCCTATGTCGACGTGCACATCTTCGCCGACGAGCTCGCGTCGTACGGCCCGGAGGTGCGCGTCGTCGACCCCGCGTCGCTGCGCGAGGCCGTCATCGCCCGTCTCACGGCGACCGCCGCCGTCCACGGAGGTGCCGCATGACGGCGAAGAAGCCGCTCGTCGCGACGGACCGCGCCGCGATCCTCCTGCAGCTCGTTCCGTACCTCATCGGCAAGGGCGAGGTCTCGATCGCTCAGGCGGCCGAGGACTTCGACGTGACGCCCGCGCAGATGCGCGCGATGGTCGAGAAGCTCACCGTCATCGGGCTCCCCGGCAGCGGGGGGTACCACGGCATGCCGAACGAGCTGTTCGACATCGACTGGGAGCTGCTCGAGCGACAGGACGTCGTCGTCATCACGAACTCCGTCGCCCTCGAGCGCGCGCCCAAGCTCACGGCGCGCGAAGCGGCTGCCCTGCTCGCGGGGCTCCAGCTCGCGCGATCGCTTCCCGGCGTCGGCGACACCGCGCTGTTCGCGGGCCTTCTCGCGAAGCTCGCCCGCGGCGCGTCGGACACGCCGGCTGACGTCATCCTCGCTCCCGAGCCGGTCGACGCGGTCCGTGAAGCGGTCGCCCGCGCCGTGCGCGAGCGCGTCGCCGTCTCGTTCACCTACAAGGCTCCGGATGCCGCGCCCACGACGCGCACCGTCGATCCCGTCAAGGTGCACATCGCGGACGGCCAGTGGTACCTGCAGGGCTGGTGCCACCTGCGCCGCGCGATGCGGACGTTCCATCTCGACCGCGTGAGCGAGCTCGAGCTGACCGGCATCCCGAGCACGCACGGCGCGGAGCCCGCGCCCGCGTGGTTCGAGCCGGGGGAGGGAGACACCGTCGCGAGGATCCGCTTCGCGGCCTCGCTCGCGCCGCTGCTCGGCGACTACCTGCGCGGCGCGGAGATCGAGACGACGGGCGACGTGTCCACCGCGACGGTCCGGCTCGCCGACGAGCGGGCCCTGCGTCGCCTGGCGACGCGCCGGGGCGGAGCGGTCGAGATCCTCGAGCCCCTCAGCGCGCGGCGCGCTGCCGCCGAATGGGCGGCGGAAGGACTCGCGCTGTATCGCTGAAGGCGGGCGGCGTGTCGGCCTCCCGGAACCTCCGCGAGGTAGACTGAGGCGACCAACGGAAGGGATTCCCCATGGCAGGTCTGACAGGGTGGCACTTCCTGATCATCCTCGCGCTCATCCTCCTGCTCTTCGGCGCGGCCAAGCTTCCCGCGCTCGCGAAGAGCGTCGGCCAGTCCGCCCGCGTGTTCAAGGGCGAGATGAAGGCGATGAAGGACGAAGACGCGCAGGATGCGGCATCCTCCGCAGCGTCCACGACGTCGACCGAGGCCACCGTCAAGAACGAGGCGCCGTCGACTCAGGGCGGCACGACAGACACCAAGCTCTAGCCGGACGTGGCAACAGCCGGACCGCGGATCGAGGAACCCGAGTCACCGCGGCGCGAGAAGCGGATGACGCTCGCGCAGCATCTCGTCGAGCTGCGCAAGCGACTCATGATCGCAGCGGTCGCGCTCATCGCGGGCATGATCGCGGCGTTCTTCCTCACGGATCCCCTCATCTGGCTCATCACGGAGCCCATCCGCGTCATCGCGGAGACGACCGGCGACGAGGCGAAGGTCGAGCTGATGTTCACGACCGTGACGAGCGGCTTCGACCTGCGCCTGCGCATGTCGTTCGCGATCGGCCTGCTGCTGTCGGCACCCGTGTGGCTCTGGCAGGTATGGGCGTTCGTCATGCCCGGGCTCACGCGCAAGGAGATCCGCTACACGATCGGATTCGTCGCCGCGGCGATCCCGCTGTTCGTCGCCGGATGCTGGGTGGGCCTGCTGATCATGCCGCACATCGTCGAGCTCATGGCGTCGTTCGTGCCGAACGGCGGGGCCGCCTTCTTCGACGCGGCGTACTACTACGACTTCGTGCTCAAGCTCCTGCTCGTCGTCGGCGTCTCGTTCGTGCTTCCCGTGTTCCTCGTGGCGCTCAACCTGGCGGGGGTCGTGTCGGGCATGGCCATCCTGAAGGGATGGCGCGTCGCGGTGCTCGTCGCCGCCGTCTTCGCCGCGATCGCCACTCCGCCGGCCGACATCGTGTCGATGCTGCTGCTGGCCGGCATCCTCGTGGTGCTCTACTTCGCGGCGGCCGGGCTGTCGCTCGTCTTCGACCGCCGCCGTCGCAAGCGCGACGCGGCGATCCTGCCGCCCGAGGCCACCGCGTGACAGACCTCAGCCCCGCGGAGCGGTACGCGCAGGCGCAGGAGGAGCGATCCCACCCCGTCACGGCCGCGTTCGCGGCATCCCAGCGCTTCCGCCTCGACCCGTTCCAGATCGCAGGATGCCGCGCCCTCGAAGACGGCCGCAGCGTCCTGGTCGCAGCTCCGACGGGCGCAGGCAAGACGATCGTCGGGGAGTTCGCGATCCACCTCGCGATGCGCGAGCCCGCCGTCGGGGGCGTCGGCGACAAGGCGTTCTACACGACGCCCATGAAGGCGCTGTCGAATCAGAAGTTCCGCGAGCTCGTCGACGTCTACGGCGAGAGCGAGGTCGGGCTTCTCACGGGCGACACGAACATCAACGGCAACGCGCGGATCGTCGTCATGACGACCGAGGTGCTGCGCAACATGCTGTACGCGGACTCGCCCGCCCTCCGGGGCCTGCGCTACGTCGTCATGGACGAGGTGCACTACCTCGCGGACCGGTTCCGCGGCGCCGTGTGGGAAGAGGTCATCATCCACCTCCCCCCGCGTGTGCGGCTCGTCTCGCTGTCGGCGACGGTGTCGAACGCGGAGGAGTTCGGCGACTGGCTCGACACGGTGCGCGGCGACACCGAGGTGATCGTCTCCGAGACGCGTCCCGTGCCGCTGGAGCAGCACGTCCTCGTGCGCGGCGATCTGCTGCCCCTCTTCGACGACCGCGCGGGCATCGCGACGGCGCAGGTCAACCAGGAGCTCATGCGCATCCGGTCGTTCAAGGGCCCGAACTTCGAGAACAACCGCCGCGCGCAGGAGTTCCGCAGCAGCGGCGACCGAGGCGAGCGCGCACGGTACGCGTCGGGCGGCGGCAGGTACGAGGCGGCCCATCGTCGTCCTCAGAAGGGCGGCAGACGCCCCGTGCGCTCCGCCAACGTGCAGCGCATCGAGCGGCTCGATCGCCCCGACGTCGTGCACCTGCTGGGGCGCGCGAGCCTGCTGCCCGCCATCTTCTTCATCTTCAGCAGGGTCGGGTGCGACGCGGCGGTCCAGCAGGTCGCGCGCTCGGGCCTGCGGCTGACGACGCCCGAGGAGCGCGCGGAGATCCGGGCGGTCGTGGAGGAGCGGACGCGGTCGCTCCTGGAGGAGGATCTCGCGGTCCTCGGCTTCTGGGAGTGGCGCGAGAACCTCGAGCGCGGCATCGCGGCGCACCACGCGGGTCTCCTCCCGGCCTTCAAGGAGGTCGTCGAGGAGCTGTTCCAGCGCAAGCTCGTGAAGGTCGTCTTCGCGACCGAGACGCTCGCGCTCGGCATCAACATGCCCGCCCGCACCGTCGTGCTCGAGAAGCTCGAGAAGTTCAACGGCGAGGCTCGCGTCGCGATCACGTCGGGGGAGTACACGCAGCTCACGGGCCGCGCGGGCCGCCGTGGCATCGACGTCGAGGGACACGCCGTCATCCAGTGGACCGAGGGACTGGATCCGCAGGCCGTCGCGGCCCTCGCGTCGCGTCGCACCTATCCGCTGAACTCGAGCTTCCGGCCGACGTACAACATGGCCGTCAACCTCATCGACCAGTTCGGCCGCGCGAGGGCGCGCGAGATCCTCGAGTCCTCGTTCGCGCAGTTCCAGGCCGATCGAGCCGTCGTGGGGCTCGCCCGCCAGGTGAAGGAGCAGGAGGAGACCCTCGCCGGGTACGAGCGGGCGATGACGTGCGACCGCGGGAGCTTCCCCGAGTACTCCCGGATCCGCCGTGAGCTGAGCGACCTCGAGAAGACGGGGCGCCGGGACGCCAACGCGTCGCGCGCGACGCGAGACGCCCGGCTGCGGCAGATCGCGTCGCTGCGCAAGCAGCTGCAGCGGCATCCGTGTCACGAGTGTCCCGACCGCGAGCACCATGCGCGCTGGGCCGAGCGGTACTGGAAGCTCAAGCGCCAGATCGAGAAGCTTCGGCAGCAGATCGAGACGCGCACGGGAACCGTCGCGCGCATCTTCGACCGCGTCGTCGACGTGCTCGGCGAGCTCGACTACGTGCGTGTCGAGGACGACGGCCGCACGGTGCTCACGGATGCGGGCGCCACGATGCGACGCATCTACGGCGAGCGAGACCTCCTCGTCGCGGAGTCGCTGCGGACGGGGATCTGGAAGGAGCTGGATGCCGCGTCCCTCGCGTCTCTCGCATGCTGCCTCGTCTACGAGCCGCGGCGCGACGAGGCGGGTCCCGGCGAGCGGGGGCTTCCGCGAGGAGCCTTCCGCAGGGCGCTGAGCGACACGCAGGAGCTGTGGCAGCGGCTCGACGACCTCGAGCAGGACCACCGGCTACCCGGCACGGAGCCCGTCGCGACGGGACTCGCCCAGGCGATGCACTCCTGGGCGCGCGGCGTGCCGCTGGATCGCGTGCTCGTGGAGGCCGATCTCGCGGCCGGCGACTTCGTGCGCTGGGCGAAGCAGACGATCGACCTGCTCGACCAGCTGTCGATCGTCGCCGACGGTCCGGTCGCGACGACGGCGCGCAGGGCGCTGGACGCCGTGCGACGGGGGATCGTCGCGTACAGCTCCGTCTAGCTCCGTCTGGCCATCCTCATCCGTGCCGTCACTGGACGGGCGTCCCTCGCACGTATATGTTGGAGACACCAACATATACGTGCGAGGAGAGTCATGGCACAGCGAGAGCAGGCGTCCGGCGAGCGTATGGAGGCTCTGCTCGAAGCGGACGAAGACCTCCAGCACCTCATGGCCGGCGAGTGGATGCGCTACCGCACGTCACCCGCGCTCCAAGAGCTGACGTGGGAGGCGCAGTCGACGTGCGCCACGATCAACCGCATCTACTACGACGACGGCGTCGAGGCTCGGCGCCTGTTCCACGAGCTCGTGCCGGGCGCGGGGGAGGGCGTCGACTTCCGTCCACCCCTCAGCATCGACTACGGGATGCGCCTCGTCATCGGCGACAGGACCTTCATCAACGCCGACTTCCTCGTGATCGGCGGCGGCTCCGTCGTGATCGGAGCCGACTGCCTGATCGGTCCTCGGTGCGGCATCTACACGCCGAATCACGCTCTCGACATCGCACGTCGGCTCGAGGGCTGGGAGCTTCCGATGCCGGTCGTCATCGGAGACAACGTCTGGCTCGGCGGGTCCGTCACGATCACGCCCGGCGTCACGATCGGCGACAACAGCGTCATCGGGGCGGGCTCGGTCGTCACGAAGGACATCCCCGCGAACGTCATCGCGGTGGGCAACCCGTGCCGTCCGATCAGGCCCGTTCCGGAGAGCTGAGCCTCGCCGCCGTCGAGGCCGCGGCGGAGACGCGGACGGACGTCGCATAGGCTCTTCTCCGTGCCCGCGACCCGCCCGATCCTGCCACTGTGGGCGGCCGTCGTCGCAGCGGCAGCGGGCGGCCTCGTCCTGACGCTCGCGTTCCCTGCCCTCGCGTGGTGGCCCGTCGTGTTCGCGGCGGTGCCGCTCGTGCTCGTGAGCCTGGCCGGTCGCCGTGCATGGTCGGCGCTGCTCGTCGGCTTCGCCTTCGGCGCGGCGTTCTTCCTCGTGAACCTCTCGTTCACGGCGCGCTACCTCGGTCCCGTGCCCTGGATCGCGCTCTCGATGCTCGAGGCGATCCTCACGGCCGTGTGCGCCATCCCGATCGCCCTCGCGTACCGCTGGATGCCGCGGGCGAGCTCGGGGCGCTGGGTGCGGCTCATCGCACTGCCCGCCGTCGTGGCGGGGCTCTGGACGATGCGCGAGCAGCTGCTCGGGTCCTTCCCGTACGGCGGCTTCCCGTGGGGTCGCATCGGCGTGACGCAGGCGAACGGCCCGCTCGCCGATGTCACGTCGTGGGTGGGGATGTCGGGCCTGACGTTCCTCGTCGTCTTCGTGTGCGCCGCTGCGATCGAGTGGGCGCGCATCCGTTGGTTCGCAGACCTGCGCACGGCCCTGCCGGCCGTCGTGACGGCCCTCGTGCTGGTCGCGCTTCCCCAGTTCCCGACGGCGGCCGCAGGATCGCTCCGCGTCGGCGCCGTGCAGGGGAACGGCCCGGCAGGCTACTTCGACGATCGCGGCCCGTACGACGTCTTGAACGCGCAGCTGGAGGCGACCGAGCCGCTCGTCGGCGAGGACCTCGACGTGGTCCTGTGGCCGGAGGGAGGCGTGGACGGCGACCCCACGCAGAGCCTCGTCGCATCGACGGCGCTCGACGCCCTCGCGCGTCGCGTCGACGCTCCGCTCATCGTGAGCGCCGTGACGCAGCGCGGCGAGCTGTACTTCAACTCGTCGCTGCTGTGGGAGGCGGGCGCCGACAATCCCGTGCAGATGTACGACAAGCGGCATCCCGTGCCGTTCGGCGAGTACGTGCCGGACCGGCCGGTCTACAGCTTCTTCGCGCCCGACCTCATCGGCCTCATCCAGCGCGAGTACACCCCCGGCACGGTGCCGCCGATCTTCGACCTCGACGGCGTGGGGGTCGGTCTCGCGATCTGCTTCGACGTCATCTACGACGACGTCATCTGGGACGGCGCGAAGGCCGGAGCCCAGGTGTTCATGTTCCAGACGAACAACGCCGACTTCCGGGGCACGAGCGAGAACCTGCAGCAGCTCGCCTTCGCCCGCATGCGCGCGATCGAGACGGGACGGTCGGTCGTCAACATCTCGACCGTCGGCACGAGCCAGATCATCGCCCCCGACGGCTCGGAGATCAGCGGACTGCCTGCGGACGTCGCAGGGCATCTCCTGAGCGACGTGCCGCTGCGGACGGGGCTCACCCCCGCCGTCGTCATCGGGCCGTTCCTGCAGCTCGTGCTGGGCGGCGGGAGCCTCGTGGCGGTCGCCGCATTCGGCATCGCAGCGCGGCTCGCCCCCCCGGCGCAACGCGAAGACGCCGGCCTCCGAGGAGACCGGCGTCGCGTGAAGAGGTCCGGGATCAGGCTGTGAGCTTGTCGGCTGGGCCCTCGGCGGCGCCCCGTCGGGAGCGCACGTAGGCGAGGCGCTCCTCCAGGAGCTCCTCGAGCTCGGGGAGCGACCTGCGCTCCAGCAGCATGTCCCAGTGACTGCGGGGCGTCTTGTCGCCGGAGTGGTCGACCGTCGCGGTCGTGCCGTCGCCGATCTGACGCAGCGCCTCGGCACCGCACGTGCGGCACTCCCAGGCCTCGGGGACCTCTGCGTCTGCAGCGAACGTCAGGGTGGTGTCACGTCCGCACGACGTACAGGTATAGGTGTGCTGTGCGCGCTCATGGAACACGACGCCCTCTTCGCTCTGCAAGCTCTGGGCGCCGAGTCGGATGCCGCGCAGACTGCGGTCTGCCATTGTGTGGTCCTCTCGTCGCGGTATCAGGTATAACGAAGCGACCTGAGGGGATCATCCGAACGGGGCGCGCTGAGGGGGCATTCACAGTGGATGCACAGGGGCTGGAATCCGGCCCCTGGCTGGTGTTTCTCTCGCTTCAGCGCAGTGTCGCGATGGCGACGTCGGCGCGGTCGGTCACGATGCCGTCGACGCCGAGCGCGACGAGCCTGCGCATGTCGTCGGGATCGTCGACCGTCCACACGTGCACTTCGACGCCGTTCTCGTGCGCCGCGTCGACGAGGCGTCGGGAGAGCACGCGAAGGCTGCCGTGCCGCTCGGGGATCTGGAGTGCGTCGACGGACTGCAGCGTGCGGGCGGCGAGCCGTCGCGAGCGGAGGGCGACCGCCGAGAGGAGCCGAGCGATCGTCGCGGTGCCGGCGGAGGTCGCGGGACGGATGCCGCGTCCCGCGCGCTGCGCGGCATCCAGCGCGATCCGGCGCCTCTCGTCCGAGAAGCTCGTGAGCAGGACCCGCTCGCCGTGACCGGCGACGATGCGCCCGACCGGCTCTGCGGCGTTCGCAGCCTTCACGTCGAGGTTGAAGCGCGTCGTGGGGAAGGCGTCGAGCGCCTGCGCGAGCGTGATGAGCCCGCCCCGCGTCGCCATGAGATCGAAGAGCTCGCGCTCTGTCACGTCGGCGATGCGGCGAGGGTCGCCCGTCACGCGCGAGAGGTCGTCGTCGTGGAACAGGATGACCGTGCCGTCGCTCGTGAGGTGGCAGTCGGACTCGACGTACACCGCGCCAGCGGCGTGGGCGGCCGCGACGGCCGCGAACGAGTTCTCGGCGATGCCGTGGGACGCGGCATCCGGGGTCACGAGTCCGCGGTGGGCGAGCACTCGCGGCGTCGCAGAGCCCTCGAACCAGGGGTGCGTCACGGCGCGGGGGAGGAAGGCTCGGCGCGGGGCGCGGCATCCTTCTCCGCGGTCGCGGCGTTCTCCGTGCTCGCGCCCTTCTCCGCCGTCGCGCCGCCGAACGCGCCGCTGAGCCCTTTCAGCGCGTCGGTGAGCTCGCTCGGAACGATCCAGAGCTTGCTGGACGCGCTCGCGGCGATCTTCGGCAGCGTCTGGAGGTACTCGTAGGCGAGGAGCTTCTCGTCGGGGTTGCCGTTGTGGATCGCCCGGAAGACCGTCTCGATCGCTTCCGCCTCGCCCTGCGCGCGCAGGACGGCGGCCTGCTTGTCGCCCTCGGCGCGCAGGATCTCGGCTTGGCGGCGGCCCTCCGCCTCGAGGATCTGGGACTGCTTCGAGCCTTCGGACGTGAGGATGACGGCGCGGCGGTCGCGCTCCGCGCGCATCTGCTTCTCCATGGAGTCCTGGATCGAGTGCGGCGGGTCGATCGCCTTCAGCTCGACGCGCGAGACGCGCAGGCCCCACTTGCCCGTCGCCTCGTCGAGGACGAGGCGCAGCTGCCCGTTGATCTCGTCGCGGCTCGTGAGCGCCTCCTCGAGGTTGAGGCCGCCCACGACGTTGCGGAGCGTGGTCGTCGTGAGCTGCTCGACGGCGCTCAGGTAGTTCGCGATCTCGTACGTCGCCGCGCGCGCGTCGGTCACCTGGAAGTACACGACGGTGTCGATCGAGACGACGAGGTTGTCCTCCGTGATGACGGGCTGCGGCGGGAAGGAGACGACCTGCTCGCGCATGTCGACGAGCGGCCGCAGCCGGTCGATGAACGGCACGAGGAGATTGAGGCCGGGCGCCAGCGTGCGCTGATATCGGCCCAGCCGCTCCACGATCCCCGCGTACGCCTGCGGGATGATGCGGATCGAACGGAAGACCACGACGATCACGAAGATCGCCAGGACGATCAGCAGGACGATCACGAAGATCTGCCCGACGAATGCTCCGATGTCAACCATCGTCTGCGGTCCTCTCTCGGGGGGGTTCTTGCGAGGCGGGTGCGACCTCGACGGTCGCTCCGAGGACGGCGACAACGTGCACGCGCGTGCCCACGTCGAGCGTCGTCCCCGGGGCGGAGTCGGCGAGTCGCGCGGTCCAGGTCTCGCCGTTGTCGAGCCGGACGGACCCGTGCACGGACGTGACGGGAACGACGACCCGGCCGAGCATCCCGAAGAGCGCGTCGACGTTCATGGGCACGGCTTCCGAGCCGCGGTGGAGCAGCCTCAGCAGCAGCGGCCGGATCGTGAACAGCAGTAGGGCCGACAGAGCGGCGGCGAGCCCCACCTGCAGCCACCACGGACCGCCGAGCAGGTTGGTGCCGAGACCCCCGATGAGGGAGCCGGCCGCGAGCATGAGGAACGTGAACTCGAGGGTCAGCAACTCGATGATGATGAACAGGAGCGCGAGCACGAGCCATGCGATCCAGATGTACTCCGTGAGATCCGGCAGCAGCGCCACATCGCCTCCGTTCGGCCCGTGATGGAACCCTAACATCGGGGTCGGGGCATACGCCGTTGCTAGGCTCGACGTGGCCGTCGCCGCCCGCTCAGGGCCTGTGCAACACACTCGAACCATCCAGGAGCCGTTCCATGTCCCAGATCCTCCCTGCCGGCTCGCTGACCGGGAAGACCGCCCTCGTCACGGGGTCGTCGCGCGGAATCGGCGCAGACACCGTGCGCTACTTCGCCGAGGCGGGCGCGAGCGTCGTCGTCAACTTCCGCAACAAGGCGCCGCGGGCGCAGAAGCTCGCGAACGACCTGCGGGCGCTCGGGGTCGAGGTGCTCGTCGTCGGCGCCGACCTGACGGATGCCGATTCCGTGCAGGCCATGTTCGACGAGGTCGCGCGCACGTTCGGCTCTCTCGACGTCCTCGTGCTCAACGCCTCGGGCGGCATGGAGGCCGGCATGGCGGAGGACTACGCGCTGCAGCTCAACCGCGATGCGCAGGTGCGCGTGCTGGAGACGGCGCTGCCGCTGCTCGGCGAGGGTTCGCGCGTCGTGTTCGTCACGAGCCACCAGGCCCACTTCATCCGCACGACCCCGACGATGCCCGAGTACGAGCCGGTCGCGCTCTCGAAGCGCGCGGGGGAGGACGCTCTGCGAGAGCGCATCCCGTCGCTGGAGGAGAAGGGCATCGGCTTCACGGTCGTCTCGGGCGACATGATCGAGGGCACGATCACCGCGACCCTCCTCGAGCGGGCGAACCCCGGCGCGATCGCCGCGCGCCGCGAAGACGCCGGCAAGCTCTACAACGTCGCCGAGTTCGCAGCCGAGGTCGCCCGTGCCGCGATCGATCCCGTCCCGGCGGACAACACGCGCCTCGTCGGCGACATCGGATCGTTCGCGGGGGAGTAGGCGCCCGCACGAGGAACGGCCCCGGATCGCTCCGGGGCCGTTCCTCGTGCGCGGGTCAGACGCCGCGGCCGAAGGTGAAGGCGCGGACGATGTTCAGGATGCCGAGCACGATCAGGGCGATGCCCAGGAGCCACCACAGGACCGCCGCGCCCCAGAAGGGCGAGAACAGAAGCGTGATGCCCGCGATGATGCTGATGATCGCGAAGAAGATCGACCATGCCTTCGACGGCGCGTCACCGAGCGTCGAGAGGGCGACGATGCCCTCGACGATCCACATGATGCCGACGAGGATGCCGAGGAACACGGCGAGCCAGGCCGTCGTCTGCGCGAGGTTCAGGAATGCGACGATGCCCGCGATGATGAACACGACGCCGAGGGCGATGTGGCCCAGGCGCGACCATCCGCCCTTGTCCTTGCTGAAGATGCCGAGCCCGGCGTAGACCAGCCCTGCCGCGATCGCGTAGATCGCGATGATGGCGGCGACAACGACGGCGGTCTTCCCCGGCCAGACGAGGATCAGGATGCCGACGATGAGAGAGAGCACGCCTCCCACGCCGAGCGCCGTGCGGATGCCGTTGACTGCGGATTTGCCCGCTTCGGATGCGAGTGACATGACTGTCCCCTTCCTGGGAGTCTCCTGGGAGATTCACCCAGGCTAGACCCGCAGAATGCCCCGTGGGGCGACCCCCGCGCGTGTCGCCGATGAACGGATGGTGCACTCCGATGGCACGGAGCAGTCGCGCGACGTCCTCTCCGGGTCTACTTTTGCCCCATGGCGATCCTGTCTCGGGGCTTCGGCACGCGCCGCCGTGAGTCCGATCCGCGCCTTCCTCCCGGCCAGTACCTGACCGAAGACTTCCCGGTGCTCTCGGCCGGACCCACGCCCCGCATCGACCTGGGGGAGTGGCGGTTCACCCTCCGCACCGAGAAGGGGGCCTCGACGACCTGGACCTGGGAGGAGTTCCTCGCGCTTCCCGCCGAGGATGTCGCGACCGACATCCACTGCGTGACACGGTGGTCGAAGCTCGGCACCTCCTGGCGAGGAGTGTCGCTCGACACGATCTTCGCCGGCGTCGACAGCGATGTCACCTATGCGATGGCGCACTCGTACGGCGGGTACACGACGAACGTGCCGCTGGCCGATCTGCTCGGCGGCAGGGCCTGGATCGCGTACGAGTTCGACGGGAAGCCGCTCGATCCCGAGCACGGCGGCCCGGCCCGGCTGCTGGTGCCTCACCTGTACTTCTGGAAGAGCGCGAAGTGGATCCGCGCGATCGCGCTGCAGAGCCACGACGACCCGGGATTCTGGGAGCAGAACGGGTACCACCTCCACGGCGACCCCTGGACGGAGGAGCGCTACTGGTGAGTGCCTCGTGGCGTCCGGCTCGTGTCGTCGAGGCGACGCTCGCCACGTCGAGCGCCAGGATCCTGAGGCTCGCTGTTCCGGGCTGGGAGGGCTCGCTCGCGGGTCAGCACGTCGACGTCCGGCTCACGGCGGAGGACGGCTACCAGGCGGTGCGCTCGTACTCCCTGGGCGACGTGAGCACCGACGAGACGATCGAGATAGCCGTCGACGAGATCCCGGAGGGAGAGGTGTCTCCGTACCTCGTCCGCGACGTCCAGCCGGGCGACGAGGTCGAAGTGCTCGGCCCCCTCGGCGGCTACTTCGTGTGGCGCGCCGGCGACGACGCACCCGTGCAGCTCATCGCGGGCGGCTCGGGCATCGTGCCGCTGCGCGCGATGATACGGGCCCGGCTGGCCGCGGCATCCGGACCGCCCTTTCGGCTGCTGTACTCGGTGCGAGACCCGCGAGACGCGATCTATCGCGATGAGCTCGGGGAGCTTCCGGAGGAGATCCGTGTCGCGTGGGTGTACACGCGCGTGGCGCCGGCGGGGTGGCAGGGGAGGGTCGGACGACTCGACGGAGGGACCCTGGATGCTGCGGCGTTCCCCGTCGCGGACGACCCTGTCGTGTACGTGTGCGGGCCGACGGGTTTCGTCGAGTCGGTCGCCCAGAAGCTCGTGGCGCGAGGGCATCCGCCGCTGAGGATCAGGACCGAACGCTTCGGAGGTGCATGATGCAGGTCGAGCTCGTGGACGGGAACGCGCTCGCGGGCGCGCTGACGGAGGTGTTCGCCGCCGATGCGACGACGATCGAGGTCGAATGCGGCGGATGCGGCGCACGGCGTGCGCTCGCGGAGGCGGTCGTCGAGCGGGACGCAGCCGCGGCGATCGTGCGCTGCCGCGACTGCACGCACACGCTGCTGACGATTCTGCACGAAGGCGGAGGCATCCGTCTCGTGCTGGGGCAGGCGCGCAGCATGCGGGCCTGACGGCGCTCCGCTCGTCGCGTCGAGCCCGGGCGCGCGTCGATGCTCGGAGCGGCTCGATCGCACCATCGGCGATGATCGAGAGAGTGCCTATACCTTCGAAGGACATCGGAGCGTGACCGCGGAATCGGCTTGTCAGAGTCGAAGAAATATACTACCATGATCGCATGGACATGGACGCCGCGCTCGCACCCGGATCCGGTGCAGCAGTGTGGCGCGGCGACGAGGTCGAGGCCGTGGCGCAGTTCGTGCCCGATGCGTTGGATCTCGTCCTGGAGGTCGACGGCATGCTGGCGATCTTCGCCGCTGAGCGCTACTCGCGTGTCGATGCGATGCGGCGCGAGGCCGTCCGTGAGGCCGAGCTGCGTGGGTTGAGGGGCGATGTCGTCGAGCGCTCCGTGCGGCTGGAGATCGCAGCGGCACTGCGGATCACGGAACGCTCAGCGGGGATGCTGCTCGCCCGCGCGCAAGCGCTCGTCGAGCGCTACGCCGATGCCCTGGAGTCGCTGGGGCGCGGTCGGATGACCGAACGTCATGCCGAGATCCTCGCAGACGGCCTCGACGGCATCGATCCCGTGCTTCGAGAGCGATTGACGTCGGCCGCGGTGGAGCTGGCAGAGGCCGAGCCGGTCGGAGTGTTCCGTCGAAAGCTGGAGCACCTCATCGAGGATGCGCAGTCGGCGACCCTCGCACAACGACACGCGAAAGCGGTCGCGACGCGACGGGTCGCAGTGGAGACGCTCGCCGACGGGATGGCTCTTCTCGCCCTGTACGCTCCGGCGGTCGAAGTCCGTGCAGCCTTCGACCGCGCGACCGCGATGGCCGGGGCGTTGAGGCAGGGCGACGGCGAGGCTCGCACGCTCGACCAGCTGCGCGCAGACGTGCTGTGCGACCTGCTCATCGACGGAACCACGAGCAGTCATCCCAAGTCGGCGCGCGGCGTCCGCGCGAGCGTGGTCGTGACGGTGCCGGCGCTGTCGCTGCTCTCCGACGAGGCGGCGATGAACCGCGAACCGGCCAGGGTGGAAGGCGTCGGACCCATCTCGATCGAGAAGGCCCGAGAGCTCTGCGGAGGTTCGCGCGACTGGATGAGAGTGCTCACGCACCCCGAGACCGGGATGGTCGTCTCTGTCGGGCGGACGAAGTACCGCCCGCCCGCGGATCTGAGACGGCTCGTCAAGTGGCGCGCCGATCGTTGTCTCGCGCCCGGATGCGGCATCCCTGCCGATCGATGCGAGATAGACCACAGTCGAGCGTGGGCCGACGGCGGTGAGACCGCTCTGCAGAATCTGAACCCGTTCTGCACGGGGCACCACGTCGTCAAGGGCCACGGATCGTGGACGGTGCGACAGCTCCCGGACTCGGGCGGTGTCATGGAGTGGATCTCGCCGATGGGCCGGAGATACCTCGTCGAGCCCGAGCGGCGGGTTCCGGTGTTTCGAGACACCGCACCGACCGCCCAGACGGCTGCTCCGCCGTTCTGAGCCGACGTGCAATCGCCGATAATGCACATTATGTCAGAACACGGAAGTCGGGGCGGCTGATCCGATCCCTCGACGAGGCGGAGCCCTGCTCCCCTTATGCTTCGATGTTGTGCTCATCTGGATCAACGGCGCGTTCGGTGCCGGTAAGACTCACACGGCGTTCGAGCTGCAGCGTCGGCTCGTCGGCGCGCATGTGGCCGATCCCGAACTTCGATGAGATCGTCGGCGGCCTGCGCTCGCGCGGCCTCGATGTGCGCCACTACGCGCTCCTTGCCAGCCCCGAAACCCTCCGCAAGCGGCTGAGCACTCGAATCGCCTTCCTCCGTTCAGGTCTCCGGCTTGAGACCTGGGCGATGAGTCAGATTCCGACCTGCGTCGCGGCACTGGCCCAGGACCGGTACGCGACCCATGTCGACACGGATCGCCGAACCACAGATGACGTGGTCGAGTGGATCGCCGCAGACGCGGGCCTCGACCTCCAGGCACCGCGGCTCCACCCCGCGCGGTATCAGCTGCGGCGTCTTCAGCTCGGCATCCAGCACATCCGATGATGTGACCGGAGTGCTAGTCGCGCACGCTGTCGCGGTTGCCTGCGCTCCGCGTCCACACGTAGTGCACGACGCCGGAGGGTGACGCGGTCACCTCGATGTCGAAGCGGGTCTCGAGGCTCTCGAGGCCGTCCCACAGCCGCACGCCCCGCCCCAGGATGATCGGGACCACGACGATGTGCAGATGATCCACGAGATCCGCGTCGAGGAACTCGCGCACGACGGTGGGGCCTCCGCCCAGGCGCACGTCGAGCCCGCCGGCGTGATGGGATGCCAACGCAAGGGCGTCCGCGGGCGAGAGCTCGCGGAACAGGAAGGTCGTCTCGCCCACCGTGATGTCGGGGCGCGCGTGGTGGGTGAGTACGACGACGGGCGTGCGGAAGGGCGGCTCCTCTCCCCACCAGCCTCGCCAGGACTCGTCCTCCCACGGCCCCTGCTGTGGTCCGAACTTGCGTCGGCCCATGATCTCGGCTCCGATTCCCTGCCAGGATGCCGCGGCGAAGGCATCATCGACGCCGCGCGTGCCGGTTCCCTTCGACTCCGCGGCGTGTCCCAGCGCGTCGACGAAGGCGTGCGTCGGGAAGAACCAGTCCATCAGCCTCTGGCCGGCGTGACCGAACGGCGTCTCGAGTGACTGCCCCTCCCCCGTCGCGAACCCGTCCAGCGACACGGCGATGTTATGCACTCTGAGCTTCGTCATGCGCTCATGATCACACGTGGAGAAGTCGCTGCGTCAACTCAGCACTCCGACGAGCGTGTGAAGGTCGAAGCCACCGTCTGATTCTGCCCGACGCCCCATCGCTGACGGATCTCCCCGATTCGTGTATTGACAGGTTGGTACACCAGGCAACATCATGTATCAACTGAGCGATACAGGAGGCCGCTGTGGCGGGAGTCGCGTTGGTCGGGTACGTGCTCGCGGTCGTGCTGGCTGTCGTCATCGTCTGGATAGTCGCGCGGCGACGCCCGCAGGGCGACGAGACGGTGCCCCCACCGGTTCGGGCTCTCCTCTCGGCTGCCAGGCGACGCGCGACACTCGCTGTGATTGCCGCCGCCGTCGCGATCGTCGCAGCCTTCGTCGCCTCGTACTCGCTCCCCGCGCTTCTGGGTCTTCCCTTCCTGCTGTCGCCCGCAGTCGGCGCCACTGCGGGTCTGCTTCTCTATGCCGCGATCCCGCCTCGCGCCGCGGTCGTCGAGGCCGACCGCGTTCGCGACGCATCCTTGACACCGCGCACGCCCGTCTCGTACCTCCCTCGAGCGGGTGCGATCCTCTTGGCTATCCTCGTCGTCGCTCAGACCGCCTTCGTGCTCTTCACCGGCTTCACCTCGAGTCCCGACGACTCGGGGCGCTACCGGGCGATCGCGTTCCAGGTCGGCGACGTCGGCTCGGTGAGCACTCCCTACGCAGGCTGGTTCTACGGCATCCCGCTCCTCGTCGCCACGGCGATCCTGACGGCGGCGACATTCGTCGCGCTCTGGCGGGTCAGCTCGACGCCCGCACTCCCCGACTCCGACCTCGCCGAGGTCGATGCGGGATGGCGTCGTGCGACGAATCGCATCATCGTCGCGATCAGCGCGGCTGCGGTTCTGCTGCAGTTCGGCGGGGTCGCGGTCCAATCGGGACTGACGCTCCGGAACGCGGCCTACAACAGCGGCCTCCTCGTCTGGAGCAACACGGGGGTGTTCTTCGGATGGGCCGGCGTGCTCATGCTGATCGGCAGCGTCGTCGGCCTGACTCTCGCTCTGCTGTGGGCGCTCACGCTGCCGGACCTCGCGGTCGACCGCACCTCTCCGCATCGCGTCGAGGCGGTCGCGCCGTGATCGCTCTCGACCCGGGAAGCGCCGTCGTCCCGTTCGAGCAGATCCGGAGCCAGCTCGCCGACCTCATCCGCTCGGGAGGCCTCGCAGGCGGTCAGCGATTGCCATCGATCCGTCAGCTCGCCGCCGACCTCCGCGTCGCACCGGGCACGGTCGCGAAGGCGTACACGATGCTCGAATCGGACGACCTGATCGAGAGCAGCCGGACGCGCGGCACCCGCGTCGCCCTCGGCAAGGTGCATGCCGAGGAGGTTCAGCGCGCGGCGAAGACGTTCGTGGACGCGGTCGGCGGGCTCGATCTCGAGCAGGCTCTCGGCGCCGTGCGCGCCGCCTGGCTCGCGATTCCGCCGGCCTCGGACGCCCGCGACGGCGTGCTCGACTTCTGACCGCCCTACCATTCCGGCGCTGCGAGCTGCGCCAGCAGCTCCGCGTCATACCCCGAGCCCGAGAACTCGGCGATCCGCCCGGCCGCGACGCGATACATCGCGAACTGAGCGATGTTGACGTGTCGCCGGGTCGCCGCGAC
The DNA here is from genome assembly GCF_011759705.1 of Microbacterium ulmi. Lineage (GTDB taxonomy): Bacteria > Actinomycetota > Actinomycetes > Actinomycetales > Microbacteriaceae > Microbacterium > Microbacterium ulmi. Next base: position 240,764 of record NZ_JAAOZF010000002.1, read on the forward strand.
ACCGCGGTAGTTGCCGAGGTGCGTGCCGCTCCCACGGACGTGAGCCGCAATGCGGTCGTCTTCGACGACGAGCTGGATCCGTCGCCAGCGCCAATCTGGGAACGCGCGGAAGAGGTCGGCCTTGTCGTCGATCCACGCATCGGCTCCGCTGGGCAGGTGCGCGCGACGCACCGCGGGGGCGACGAACGAGCGGATCGCGTCGAGATCGTGGCGGTTGCACGCGTCGAGATACTCCGCGAACCACTCGCGCATCTCCCACGACTCCACCTGCCCATTATCCGGGTGGTGCGGTGGGAGCCGGTCGGGGTGAGTATGGATGCATCGAGGCATCCGAGAGGGCTCAACCCATGACGAAATACCTGATCTCATTCCCGAGCGGCGCGATGGTGATCCCCGAAGGGGACTTCCAGGCGGTCGTGGATGCTTCGCACGCCGTCGTGCGAGAGGCCAAGGATGCCGGCGTGTGGGTGTTCGGCGGCGGCATCGACGAGAGCGTCCCACCCGTCCTCGTGGACGCCGACGGCACCGCGACCGCGGGGACCTACCCCCAGACGCGGCAGATCGAAGGCGGCTACACGGTGCTCGAGCTGCCGTCGTACGAAGCGGCGGTCGAATGGGCGGCGAAGATCGCGGCCGCATGCCGCTGCGCACAGGAGCTGCGCGCCTTCCAGTACGACCCGGAGAGCTGAGCCGGCGCGCCAACCGGCGGGCATAGGCTGGGAGGGCCGTGACCGCCGCTCCCCTCACCTCCGCGCCCTCGTGGCGGGCGTGGCTGATCTGGGGAGTGAGCGTCGCGGCCTACGTCCTCGCCGTGACGAACCGCACGTCGCTGTCGGCGGTCGGCGTCGACGCGGCCGAGAGGTTCATGGCGGATGCCTCGACTCTGTCGATGTTCGCCGTTCTCCAGCTCGGCGTGTACGGCGCGATGCAGATCCCGGTCGGGCTCCTCCTCGACCGGCACGGAGCGCGGCCCATCATCACGATCGGCATGGTGCTGATGGCCGTCGGGCAGCTCGTCATGGCCCTCTCCCCCAACGTCGGCGTCGCGATCGCGGCGCGGATGCTGCTGGGTGCGGGAGACGCCGCAGTCTTCCCGAGCGTGCTGCGCCTGATCGCGACGTGGTTTCCCGCACAGCGCGCACCCGTCATGGTGCAGCTCACGGGTCTCGTCGGCCAGAGCGGCCAGATCCTGGCGATCGTCCCGCTCGCGGCGCTCCTGCACGCGACGTCGTGGTCGATCGCGTTCGGCAGCGTCGCGGGGCTCGGCATCCTGTTCGCGATCCTCGTCGCCCTCCTCGTCCGCAACCATCCGCCGGACCGGGATGCCGATGTCTCGGTCGACACCGACACGGGCACGATCCGCGTCGTGACGTCGGCGGTCGACACACGCGTCGGCATCCGGGCGGCGTGGGCGCACCCTGGCACGCGCCTCGCGTTCTGGTCGCACTTCACGACCCCCTTCGCCGGCACGGCGTTCGTCATGCTGTGGGGCATGCCGTTCCTCACGGCGGGCGAAGGGCGCACCCGCGCGGAGGCCTCGTCGATCATGCTGCTGTTCGTCGTCGGCGGCATGGTGCTGGGGCCGGTGATGGGTGCGCTGTCGGGCCGCGTCCCGCATCTGCGGTCGAGGGCTCTCGTGCTCCCCACGATCGCCGTGCAGGTCATCGTGTGGCTCGTCGTGATCGCCTGGCCCGAGCCCGCGCCGCTGTGGCTGCTGCTCGCTCTCGCGCTGGCCCTCGCGACAGGGGGCCCGGCATCCATGATCGCGTTCGACCATGCACGCACGCACAACCCGAGCCATCGCCTCAGCACGGCGACCGGCATCACGAACTCGGGCGGCTTCCTCGCGGGACTGCTCGCGATCTTCCTCATCGGCGTCGCGCTCGATCTTCAGGGCGCGGGGACTCCGTCGACCTACAGCCTCGAAGCGTTCCGCCTCGCCTTCCTGACGCAGGTGCCGTTCTGGGTGCTGGGCTGGATCTTCATCGTCATCGAGCGCAGGAAGACGCGTGCCCTGCTGGGCCTCGATCGCCCGCGTCGCGCGCGCGACGTGCGCTGAGGCGTCGTTCGCGCGCGGTCGCGATGCCGCGGCATCCGTTCGAGTTCACGCGTCCTGCAGACGCTGCAGCTCGCGAGCGATGTCGTCGATGAAGGCGTTGCAGCCCGCGATCGTCGCGGCCACCTGCTCGTCGGAGAAGTCGTCGCGGTCCTTCTCGACCACGCGGCCGTCTTCGACAACGCCGCGTGTATTCAACCACTCAGTAAAATACCGCTCGGTCGAATACGACGCACGTGTCGGATGCCGTGGCTAGCGTGGGCGTCATGCCTCGCGTGATCTTCTACACGGCTACGACGCTCAACGGCTTCCTCGCCGACGCCGACGACTCGCTCGACTGGCTCTTCGCGGTGCCGGGAGCAGACGACGGCGGAGACGGCTTCACCAGGTTCCTCGACGGTGTCGGAGTCCTCGTGCAGGGCTCGTCGACGTACGAGTGGGTCGTCGCGCACGAAGATCTCATCGCCCACCCGGAGAAGTGGCCCGGCTACTACGGCGATCGCCCGACGTGGGTCTTCACGACGCGTTCGCTGCCGGCCGTGCCCGGCGCCGATCTGCGGTTCGCATCCGGACCCGTCGCCCACCACTGGCCCGCGATCCGCGACGCGGCGGGCGGGCGCGACGTGTGGGTCGTCAGTGGCGGCGATCTCGCGGGGCAGTTCGCCGATGCCGGACTGCTCGACGAGATCCGCGTGTCGGTCGCGCCCGCGACGCTGCGCGGAGGAAAGCCTCTGCTGCCGCGAACGCTCGGGGCCGACCGGTTGAAGCTCGAGTCGGTCCGTCAGGGCGGCCCGTTCGCCGAGCTGACGTACTCGGTGGGGCCGATCGCGACCTGAACAGATAGCGGCGCGCGCGACGGCACGCCCGTCGAGCCCGTCAGGACCCCAGCGGTGCGACGTCGACCCAGTCGGGGTGCTTCGCGACGCGGTCGTCGCCGGACGACGTGCCCGTGAGCCGCCGCCGCACCCACGGTCCCACATGGTCGCGGTAATAGGCCGCACCGCGGGGGCGGGCGGCATCCGCGATCGGCGGCAGCGACCACCACGCGGCCGGCGGCTCGAGACCGAGGGACGACAGCACACGCGCGGCGACGCGGTGATGTCCGCGCGCGTTCATGTGGAGGCGGTCCTCCGACCAGTAGCCCGGCGTCGACAGTTCGCGGTCGGGCCAGTTGAGGGCGCGCAGGATGTCGGGGCGGTCTGCGATGCGCGCGACGACGCCGGCCGAGAGCAGGTCGCCGCGGCGCTGCACGACGCTGCTCAGGGGTATCTGAGCGGGGTTCGCGCCCGAGAGCAGGATGAGCTGAACGCCCTCCTCGTCGCAGCGCGCGATGACCCTGTCGAACGCCTCGACGACGTGTGCGAGCGATGTCCGGGGCCTCAGCATGTCGTTGCCGCCGCCGTTGAACGACAGATGCGTCGGCCCGAGTGCGAGCGCAGGCTCCAGCTGCTGCTCGACGATGGGCCACACGAGCTTGCCGCGGATCGCCAGATTCGCATACTCGATGGTCTCGCCCGTCGCATCGGCCCAGCCCTGGGCGACGAGATCCGCCCAGCCGCGCACGCGGCCGTCGGGAAGCTCGTCGCCGACGCCTTCCGTGAAGGAGTCGCCGATCGCCACATATCGCACCGCTGCCACTGCGACAGCCTACGACCAGGCCACGCGCATCAGCGGTCGTCGAGGGCGCGACCGCGCTGGTCGACGAGCCCCCACGCGCTGGCCGCGGCGACGAGGAAGAACGCGGCGAACACGACGAACAGCAGCGGGGCTCCTCCCGCGACGACGAGCGGCCCCACCGAGAGCGGAGCGACGATCGACGCGATGCGCCCCACACCGGCCGCCCAGCCGGATCCCGTCGCGCGCAGCGAGGTCGGGTACAGCTCCGGCGTCACCGCGTAGAGGGCGCCCCACGCGCCGAGGTTGAAGAACGAGAGGGCCATGCCGGTCGCGATGATGGCCCCGGGGCCCGCCGCGGTGCCGAACAGGACGGCCGACACCGCCGAGCCGAGGAGGAAAACCGACAGCGTCGTGCGCCTGCCCCACACCTCGATGAGCCACGCAGCGACGGCGTACCCCGGAAGCTGCGCGAGGGTGATGATGAGCGTGAACTGGAACGACCGCACGAGGTCGTAGCCCTGCGCCACGAGGATCGAGGGGATCCAGATGAACGCGCCGTAGTACGCGAAGTTGACGCAGAACCACACGATCCACAGGCACAGCGTGCGCACGCGGAACTCGCTCGCCCACAGCGCCGCCAGACGCGCGCCGGCCGTCGTCGCGACGGCCGGCTCGACGGGCGACGCGGTCCGCTTCCATCCCGGCACAGACTCGATCGAGGCCGACTTCTCGAACACGCGAACGACGCCGTCGGCCTCCTCGCGCCGTCCGCGGCGCTCGAGCCAGCGTGCCGACTCGGGCAGACCCCAGCGCACGATGAGCGCGTACACCGCGGGAACCGCGCCGAGGGCGAACGCCCAGCGCCATCCGCTCTCCGACGAAGGGATCACGAAGTAGCCGATGAGCGCGGCCGCCGTCCACCCGACGGCCCAGAAGGCCTCGAGGATGACGATGAGCCGGCCGCGGATGCGCGCGGGCGCGAACTCGCTGACGTACGTCGACGCGACGGGAAGCTCTGCTCCGAGGCCGAGCCCGACAAGGAAGCGCAGGACGAGCAGCACCGCGAGCCCGCCGACGAGCGCACTCGCGCCGGTCGCGAGCCCGTACACGACGAGGGTGAGCGCGAACACCTGCCGGCGCCCGAACCTGTCGGCCAGCAGCCCTCCCACGGTCGCGCCGATCGCCATGCCGATGAACCCGATCGAGGCGATCCACGCGGTCTGCGAGGGCGCGAGCGACCACTGGGCGGCCAGCGCCGCGATGATGAACGAGATGAGGCCGACGTCCATCGCGTCGAGTGCCCAGCCGAGTCCCGAACCGGTCAGGACCCGCGCGTGCTCGCGTGTGAACGGCAGTCGGTCGAGCCGCTCCGACACTGAGGCGTCGGTTGCGGCGGCGGGCGCGGCATCCGTCATGCGTTCATCGTAGGGATGCCGCGCCCCTGCGCGTCAGCCCTCCGCGAGCAGCTCGCGTACGAGCGGCGCGACCTTCGTGCCGTACAGCTCGATCGAGCGCATCATCTTCTCGTGCGGGAGCGTGCCCGTCGAGAACTTGAGGTCGAAGCGGGCGATGCCCAGCGTGCGCACGGTGCCGGCGATCTTGCGGGCGACCGTCTCAGGCGAGCCGACGTACAGCGCTCCCTCGGGGCCGACGTCGTGCTGGAACCGCCCGCGGCTGTACGGCGGCCAGCCGCGCTCGCGTCCGATCGAGTTGTTCATCGCCTCGAATCCTTCGTACGCCTCGTCCCACGCCTGCTGGTCGGTGTCGGCCACGTGCCCGGGCGAGTGCACCCCGACCGGGAGCGCCTCGCGCTCGAAACTCGCGAGGGAACGGTGATAGAGCTCGACGAACGGGCGGAAGCGCGCGGAGGGACCGCCGATGATCGCGAGCATGAGCCCGTATCCGTAGCGGGCGGCGCGCACGACGGACTCCGGCGTTCCGCCGACCCCGACCCACGCCTTCAGCCCGTTCTCCGTCTTCGGGAAGACGTCCGCGTTCTCGAGCGGCGCCCGCAGCGTCCCCCGCCAGGTGACGGGCTTCTCGGTGAGCAGCTCCGAGAACAGGTCGAGCTTCTCATCGAACAGCGTCTCGTAGTCGCGGAGGTCGTACCCGAACAGCGGGAACGACTCGATGAACGAGCCGCGCCCCAGGATGACCTCGGCGCGACCGCGCGAGACGGCGTCGAGCGTCGCGAATCGCTCGTAGACGCGCACGGGATCGTCGCTCGAGAGCACCGTCACGGCCGTGCCGAGGTGGATGCTCCTCGTGCGGGCGGCGGCTGCGGCCAGGACGATCTCAGGGCTGGAGACGGCGAACTCCGGGCGATGGTGCTCCCCCACTCCGAAGAAGGAGAGGCCGACCTCGTCCGCGAGGACGGCCTGATCCACGACGTTGCGGATGGTCTCGGCGTGGCTCGACAGCACGCCGTCGGCACGCCGCGTGACGTCGCCGAAGGTGTCGAGTCCGAGCTGGACGTCCGCGAGGCTCTCGGTCATGTGGATTCCTTCCATTCATGCGCATGCAACCTCGGTGCGGAGGAGGACATTCCCCGTCGTCGACGTGCGGCGTACCGTGACGTCATGGCCATCTTCGCGGACAGGGTCGACGCGGGGAACAGGCTCGCGGCCGCCCTGGAGGTGTGGCGGGGCACGGATGCCGTCGTCCTCGGCATCCCCCGCGGCGGAGTCGTGGTGGCAGCCGTCGTGGCGAGCGAGCTCGGCCTTCCTCTGGGCGTCGCGGTCGTTCGCAAGCTCGGGGCGCCGGAGCAGGAGGAGTTCGCCGTCGGTGCGATCGCGGACGGCGTGCGAGTCGTGGATCCGGCCGCCGTGCGCGCGTCGCGGGTGACCCCTGAGCAGCTTGCGGTCGTCGAGGATCTTGAGCGCGCCGAGCTCGAACGACGAGAAGGACTGTTCCGGGCGTCTCCCGCCGTCGCGGGTCGCACGGCGATCGTGGTCGACGACGGCATCGCGACGGGTGCGACGGCGACGGCGGCGTGCCGCGCCGTGCGCGCCAGGGGCGCGGCGCGGATCGTCCTCGCGACGCCGGTCGCTCCCGAGCGCTGGAGACCGGATGCCGCGGCAGCGGACGACTACGTCTGCGTCGCCGCGGCACGTGACTTCTGGGCGGTCGGCCAGTTCTACGACGACTTCACGCAGACGAGCGACGCCGAGGTCGTGCGACTGCTGTCGCGCGACCCCGGCGCCGACGAGGAGTGATCGTCAGCCGACCAGGGCCGACCTCAGCGTGTCGAGCCCGACACCGCCGATGTCGAGCGCGCGCTTGTGGAACCGCTTGATCGAGAACCGGTCGCCCTCCACGGCCTCGACGTCGTCGCGCAGCTGCTCCCAGATGCGCTGCCCGACCTTGTACGACGGAGCCTGACCCGGCCAGCCGAGGTACCTGTTCACTTCGAACTTCACGAACTCGTCCGACATGTTGACGTTTTGGCGCATGAAATCGAGCGCGAACGCGGCATCCCACGTCCCCTCCCCGTCGGGACGCGTCTTGCCGAGGTGCACGCCGATGTCGAGCACGACGCGGGCTGCGCGCATGCGCTGTCCGTCGAGCATGCCGAGACGGTCGGCAGGATCGGCCAGGTACCCGAGCTGCTCCATGAGCCGCTCGGCGTACAGCGCCCAGCCCTCTCCGTGGCCCGACGACCCTGCGAGCAGCCGCCGCCAGGAGTTCAGCTCGGCCCTGTTGTGGACGGCCTGGGCGATCTGCAGGTGATGCCCGGGCACGCCCTCGTGGTACACGGTCGTCAGCTCGCGCCACGTGTCGAACGACTCGACGCCCTCGGGCACCGACCACCACATGCGACCCGGGCGGGAGAAGTCGTCCGTCGGGCCCGTGTAGTAGATGCCGCCTTCCTTCGTCGGCGCGATCATGCATTCGAGCCGCCGGATCGGCTCGGGGATGTCGAAATGCGTGCGGCCGAGCTCCTCGATCGCACGATCGCTGGTCTGCTGCATCCAGCGCTGGAGCTCGTCCGTGCCGTGGAGCTTGCGGCTGTCGTCCTCCTCGAGGAAGGCGACGGCCTCCTCGACGGAGGAGCCTGGGAGGATCTCGTCCGCGACCGCCTCCTGCTCCGCGACCATGCGCGCGAGCTCCTCGATCCCCCATTCGTACGTCTCGTCGAGGTCGATCGTCGCGCCCAGGAAGCGGCGCGAATGCAGTGCGTACAGCTCGCGGCCGACGGCGTCGTCCTGCGCGGCCGACGGCGCGAGGTCGGACGCGAGGAACCCCGCGAGCCGGTCGTACGCGACACGGGCCGCGTTGGCCCTGTCGGTGAGGTCACGGGCCAGGGATGCGGGCAGCTGACCGTCGGAGGGAGCCGCCTCACGGACGAACTGCGCGAAGAAGCCGTTGTCGGCCGTGTACCGCGCGATCTGCGTCACGACTTCGGCGACCTGGCGGCGCGCGGGCACGATGCCGTCCGCCGCGCCCGTGCGAAGTGTCGCGATGTAGCCGTCGATCGCCCTCGGCAGTGCCTTCAGGCGTTGCGAGACGACGGCCCAGTCGTCGGTCGTCGCCTTCGGCATGAGGTCGAAGACCGACCGGATGTCCTGCGCGGGCGACGCGATGACGTTGAGATCGCGCAGGTGCCAACGGGCGTCGTGCAGCTCGAGTGCGAGCCGAAGCTCGCCCGAGAGGTCGAGCTTCGTGACCTCGTCGATCGCGTCCACGGGGGACGCGGCATCCAGTGCGGCAAGCGTCGCACGTGCCTCCTCCGCGAATCGCTCGTGACCTTCGGGCGAGTGGTCGCCGAATCGGTCGTTGTACTCGAACCGGCCGATGTACGTCGCGAGCCCCGGGTCCAGCTCGGCGACGGTGTCGACCCACGCGTCGGCGATCGTGTCGATCGGCGTGGGTGTGCGTTGTGCGTCAGTCATGATTCGAGACTAGGCATCGCGTCCGACGCGGACCAAACGCGGATCAGTGCCCCGCCTCGTTCCAGTCGCGGCCCCGGCCGATCTGCACGTCGAGCGGCACGGAGAGGCTCGCCGCATCGCCCATGCGCGCGCGGACGATGCGCTCCGCCGCGTCCCACTCCCCCGCGGCGACCTCGACGACGAGCTCGTCGTGGATCTGCATGAGCACGCGCGAACGCAGCCCGTTCGCCGAGAAGTCGTCGTGGATGTGGAACAGCGCGATCTTCATGATGTCTGCGGCGCTGCCCTGGATCGGTGCGTTGAGAGCGGCGCGCTCGGCGTTCTCCCGGAGCACGCGGTTGGGGCTCGCCAGATCGGGGAACGGGCGCCGCCGGCCGAAGATCGTCTCGGTGTAGCCGTCGATGCGCGCCTGCTCGACCGACGAGCGCAGGTAGTCGCGCACGGCGCCGAAACGGCGGAAGTACTCCGTCATGAGCTCCTTCGCCTCGGACTGGTCGATCCGCAGCTGCTTCGACAGGCCGAAGGCGGACAGCCCGTAGACGAGGCCGTACGACATGGCCTTGACCTTCGTGCGCATCTGCGAGTCGACGTCCTGGGGCGCGACGCCGAAGACGCGTGCGCCGACGAAGCGGTGCGTGTCCTCCCCCGAGTTGAACGCCTCGATGAGACCGGGGTCCTCCGACAGATGCGCCATGATGCGCATTTCGATCTGCGAGTAGTCGGCCGTCAGGAGCGTGTCGTACCCATCGCCCACTTCGAACGCCGCGCGGATGCGTCGGCTCTCCTCCGTGCGCACCGGGATGTTCTGCAGGTTCGGGTCGGTGCTCGAGAGGCGACCCGTCTGGCTCCCCGTCTGCACATAGGTCGTGCGGATGCGGCCGTCCTGCGCGATCGCGGTGTCGAGCGACTCTATGATCTGCCGGAGCTTCGTCGCCTCACGGTGCTGGAGGAGCAGATCGAGGAACGGATGCGGAGCCGTCTCCTGCAGATCGGCGAGGACCGCGGCATCCGTCGAGTAGCCCGTCTTCGTCTTGCGGGTCTTCGGCAGCTGCAGCTCGTCGAACAGGACTTCCTGCAGCTGCTTCGGCGAGCCGAGGTTGACCTCGCGTCCGATGGCGGCGTATGCCTGCAGCGCGATCGCATCGGCACGCTCCCCGAGTTCGCCCGAGAACGCCGAGAGCTTCGCGTGCGAGACGGCGACGCCCGCGAGCTCCATGTCGGCGAGGGTCAGGAGCGTCGGCAGCTCGATCTCGGAGAGCACCGTCGCGACGCTCTCGGGAAGCTCGGCGCGCAGGGCGTCGGCCACCCGCAGCGTGTACCACGACAGCTGCGCCGGCGTCGCGCCCTCGGTCTCGGGGACGAGCTGGGTCGGGTCGGCCTCGGGCAGCTTCTCGTCGAGATACCTGTCGACGAGGTCCGCGAGCGTCTTGTCGGGGAAGCTCGGACGCAGCAGCCATCCGGCGACGATCGTGTCGAACGCGAGGCCGCCCACGCGCACTCCCGCCCGCCGCAGCGCCTTGATCTGCGGCTTCGCGTCGCTGAGCACCTTGGGCGCGTCGGACCCGAGCCATGCTGCGAGGGATGCCGCGACCTCGTCGCTCCACATCGCCTCCACCGCCGAGTCGGAGGTCGCGAGCCCGATGCGGCGGGGCGACCCGCCCTCCATCGTCACGGTGACGCCGACCTCGCCCGTCGCGTCGGCGGCCCAGGCGGCGAGCGGTGCCGCCTCCAGCTCGGTCGGCACGGGGGCGAGCGCGGCCGCCGCCGAGGTCACGGCGGCCATCTGCTGCTCGATGCCCGCGAGTTCGGCGACGCGCGGGATGAGCGTCTTGAACTCGAGCCGCGCGAAGATGTCGCGCACGGCCTGCGCGTCGATCGGCTGGACCTCCAGATCGGCGGGACCGACGGGAAGCTCGACGTCTCGCAGGAGCTGGTTGAGCGCGCGGTTGCGGCGGACGTCGTCGAGGTGCGCCCGCAGGTTGCCGCCCACGACGCCCGTCACCTTGTCGGCGTTGTCGAGCAGCTCGTCGAGCGACCCGAACTGCGTGAGCCACTTGACGGCGGTCTTCTCCCCGACCTTCGGGACGCCGGGAAGGTTGTCGCTGGTCTCTCCGACGAGCGCGGCGATGTCGGGATACTGCTCCGGCAGGACCCCATACCGCTCGACGACGGCGTCGCGGTCATAGCGCTTGAGCTGAGAGACCCCCTGCACGTTCGGATAGAGCAGCGTGACGTCGTCGTTCACGAGCTGGATCGTGTCGCGGTCTCCCGAGCACACGAGCACATCGAACCCCTGCTCCGCGCCCTGCGTCGCAAGCGTCGCGAGGATGTCGTCCGCTTCGATGTCCTCCTTCTGCAGCACCGTGATGCTCATGGCGGACAGGCAGTCCTGCAGGAGCGGGATCTGGCCCCTGAACTCGGCGGGCGTCTCGGAGCGGTTCGCCTTGTACTCGGCGTACTCGCGCGTGCGGAAGGACTGCCGCGACGTGTCGAATGCGACGGCGAGATGGGTGGGACGCTCCGCCTTGATGAGGTTGATGAGCATCGCGAGGAACCCGTAGATGCCGTTCGTGTGCTGCCCGTCCTTGGTCGTGAAGTTGTCGACAGGCAGGGCGTAGAACGCCCGATAGGCGAGCGAATGGCCGTCGACGACCAGGAGGGTAGGCTTTGCGGAGTCCGTCACCCTGACAGCCTAGCCAGGGCTTCGGACGCACCATCCGACCGCACTCCCGAAGGCACGACATGACCGACCACGCCGCCGCAGACGTCAACGGACTCGAGTGGGCCACGCGTCGCGGCATGGGTGCTCTCGCCGAGAAGATGGGAATGGAGTTCTCCGAGTTCTCCATCGAGCGCTGCGTCGCGACGATGCCCGTCGAGGGCAACACGCAGCCCGTCGGACTCATGCACGGCGGCGCGTACGTCGTCCTCGGCGAATCGCTCGGCTCGATGGCGGCGAACCTGCACGCAGGCCCCGGGAGGCTCGCGGTGGGCGTCGACATCAACGCGACGCACACGCGATCCGCCACGTCCGGCGTCGTGACGGGCGTCTGCACGCCGATCCATCTGGGCCGGTCGATGACGGTGCACGAGATCGTCGTGACCGACGATCACGGCCGCCGCTGCTCGACGATCCGCATCACGAACATGATCAAGGATCTGCCGGCGCGCTCATGAGAGGGGGATGCCGCGGCGTCCCCCTGCGTCGCGTGCCGGCGTCAGGCCTTCTTGGGCGCCAGCTGCTCGATGATGGCCTTCGCGACATCCTGCATCGTGAGGCGGCGGTCCATCGACGCCTTCTGGATCCAGCGGAACGCCTCGGGCTCGGACAGCCCCATCTTCTCGTTGAGCAGGCCCTTCGCGCGGTCGACGAGCTTGCGCGTCTCGAAGCGCTCGACCATGTCGGCGACCTCGGCCTCGAGCGTGATGATCTGCTCGTAGCGGGCGAGGGCGATCTCGATCGCGGGGAGCAGGTCGTTGGGCGTGAAGGGCTTCACGACGTACGCGAGGGCTCCGGCCTCGCTCGCGCGCTCGACGAGCTCCTTCTGGCTGAAGGCGGTCAGCAGCACGACGGGCGCGATGTGGTTCTTGCTCAGACGCTCTGCCGCCGAGATGCCGTCGAGCTGCGGCATCTTGACGTCCATGATCACGAGGTCGGGGCGCAACTCGGTCGCGAGCTGCACGGCGGTCTCGCCGTCTCCCGCCTCGCCGACGACGTCGTACCCGTTGTCGCGGAGGATCTCGACGATGTCGAGCCGGATGAGCGACTCGTCCTCAGCGACGACGACGCGACGCGGTGCGGATGCTGCGGACCCGGTGCTCTGTTCCTGCTCAGTCACCTTTGAATCCTACGGTATGGCCGTTCGCGAACACGCTGGGAGAATCGCTCCCGCGCCGGTGTGGCCGCAATGGCGGACGGACGCGCAGCGTCGGAGCCGATCGGGCGTGAGATAGTGGATGGCGACCCGACGACGGAGTCGCCGGCCGGTGTGGCGGAATGGCAGACGCGACCGACTCAAACTCGGTTGCCCGCAAGGGCGTGTGGGTTCGACTCCCACCACCGGCACGACATGGCATCCGGATGCCGGGGGCCGCGGCATCCGTCGACTCGCGCGTCTACGCCCCGAAGTACTGGTTGCCGAGAGCCTTGCTCTTGAGCGCGTCGAACTCGCCCTGGGAGATCGTTCCTGCATCCAGCAGCGTCTTCGCGCGAGCGATGTCCTCTGCGGGGCTCGACGACGCCACAGGCCGGTAGGAGTCCTCCTCCGGTGCCCTCGCCCGCGACGCGTTGGAGGGCGCCGCGATGCCGCTCCTGCGCGCGATGAGGTACACGAGCGCCGTCAGGAAGGGAACGAAGATCAGGAAGAGAGACGGCGAACGGTCGCGCTCAGTCTAGGAGCGCGACCGTTCGGGCGACAGGGCCCCCGCTACTGGCGGTAGATGGGCGCCGCGCCGTGCACGGCGTCTCCCACCTTGTGGATGCGGATGTCGTTCGTCGAGCCGATGATTCCGGGAGGCGACCCCGAGATGACGACGACCTTGTCGCCGACCTTCGCGAGGTCGTTCGACAGGAGATAGTCGTCCACCTGGATGAACATGCGGTCCGTGTGCTCGACATGCTCGACGAGCGTGGACTGCACACCCCACGTGATCGCCATGCGACGACGGATCGCGGGCTCCGCCGCGAAGGCGAGCATGGGGATGCGGGGACGCAGGCGCGACATCCGCCGTGCCGTGTCACCCGACTCGGTGAAGATGCACAGGAGCTTGGCATCGACGAAGTCTGCGACCTCCATGGCGGCCAGCGTGATGGCGCCGCCCTGCGTGCGGGGCTTCGTCGTGAGCGGCGCGATGCGCTCGAGGCCGTGGTCCTCCGTCGACTCGATGATGCGGGCCATCGTCGAGACGACGCCGACGGGGTACTTGCCGACGCTGGTCTCGCCCGAGAGCATGACGGCGTCCGCGCCGTCGAGGACCGCGTTCGCGACGTCCGACGTCTCTGCACGCGTCGGGACGGGGTTCTCGATCATCGACTCGAGCATCTGCGTCGCGACGATGACGGGCTTGGCCATGCGACGGCACAGCTCGACGGCGCGCTTCTGCACGATCGGGACGGCCTCGAGCGGCAGCTCGACCCCGAGGTCGCCGCGGGCGACCATGATCCCGTCGAACGCGTCGATGATCTCTTCGAGGTTGTCGACGGCCTGCGGCTTCTCGATCTTGGCGATGACGGGGACGCGGCGTCCCTCCTCCGCCATGATGACGTGAACGCGCTGGACATCCTTCGCGTCGCGGACGAACGACAGCGCGATGAGGTCGGCGCCTGCGCGCAGACCCCAGCGGAGGTCGGCCTCGTCCTTGTCCGACAGCGCCGGGACGCTCACCGCGACGCCGGGCAGGTTGATGCCCTTGTTGTTCGACACGGGTCCGCCGACGACGACCTCGGTCGTCACGACGACGCCGTCGGTCTCGAGGACCTTGACGCGCACCTTGCCGTCGTCGATGAGGAGGTGGTCCCCCGCCTTGACGTCGGCAGGCAGGCCTTTGAAGGTCGTCGAGACGATCTCCTTCGTCCCCGGAATGTCTTCGATCGTGATCTTGAAGATGTCGCCGACGGCGAGATCGTGGGGGCCCGCGGCGAACTTGCCGAGGCGGATCTTCGGACCCTGCAGGTCGACGAGGATCGCGACGGCCCGCCCTGCGTCGTCAGCGGCCTTCCGCACGTTCGCAAAGCGCTGCTCGTGCTCCGAGTAGTCGCCGTGGCTGAGGTTGAAGCGGGTGACGTCGACTCCCGCGTCGATGATCGCGCGGATCATCTCGTAGTCGTCGGTTGCCGGGCCGAGTGTGGCCACGATCTTGGCGCGTCTCATCCGTGTCTGCTGCTCTCTTGGGTTTCGGGTTGTCGAATCTGAGCCTCGTCAAGCCTACGCGGGGCCGTCTGAGAAGCGGGGGTGTGCCGTTGTCGAGCCTAGAGGCCGATCGCGACGTCTGTGGGGCGCACGGGTGCCGGCAGCGACGTCTCGCCCATGAGGTAGGCGTCGACGCTCGCGGCCGCCGCGCGGCCCTCGGCGATGGCCCACACGATGAGCGACTGGCCTCGGCCCGCGTCGCCGGCGACGAACACGCCGGGCGCCGTGGACTGCCACTCGTCGTCGCGCTCGACGGCGCCGCGCCCCGTGAACTGGGCGCCCAGCTGCTCCTCGAGGTGCTCCCGCTCGGGGCCGGTGAAGCCCATCGCGATGAGGACGAGGTCCGCGGGGATGTCGCGCTCGGTGCCGCTCTTGGGCACGCGCCTGCCGTCGACGAACTCCGTCTCGGCGATGCGCAGCGAGCGCACCTCGCCGGCCTCGTTGCCGATGAACTCGACGGTGGAGGCCAGATACGCCCGCTCGCCGCCCTCTTCGTGCGCGGACTGCACCTCGAACACCGTCGGCGTCATCGGCCAGGGCTGGTGCTCCGGGCGCTCGCCCGGAGGGCGACGGCCGATCGCGAGGTTCGTGACGCTCAGAGCACCCTGCCGGTGCGCCGTGCCGATGCAGTCGGCGCCCGTGTCGCCGCCGCCGATCACGATGACGTGCTTGCCCTCGGCGGTGATCTGGTGCGGGACGGCGTCGCCCGCCGTCGCCCGGTTCGACTCCACGAGGTACTCCATCGCGAAGTGGACGCCCGCGAGGTCGCGCCCCGGCAGAGGAAGATCGCGCGGCATCGTGGCGCCGGTCGCGACGACGACCGCGTCGTAGCGGGCGCGCAGCTCGCTCCACGAGATGTCCTTGCCGATCTCGACGCCCGCGCGGAAGCGCGTGCCTTCGTCCTGCATCTGGCGGATGCGCGACTCGATGTGGCGCTTCTCCATCTTGAAGTCCGGGATGCCGTACCGCAGCAGTCCGCCGATGCGGTCGTCGCGCTCGAAGACCGCGACGGTGTGACCCGCGCGGGTCAGCTGCTGCGCCGCCGCGAGCCCGGCGGGGCCCGATCCGACGATCGCGACCGTCTTGCCCGTCAGCCGTCCGGGGGGCTCGGCCTCGACCCAGCCGTTGCCGAAGGCCTCGTCGATGATCGAGACCTCGACCTGCTTGATCGTGACGGCGGGCTGGTTGATGCCGAGGACGCACGCGCTCTCGCACGGAGCGGGACACAGGCGTCCCGTGAACTCGGGGAAGTTGTTCGTCGCGTGCAGACGCTCGATCGCCGCGCGGCCCTCGCCGCGCCACGTGAGGTCGTTCCACTCGGGGATCAGGTTGCCGAGCGGACACCCCTTGTGACAGAACGGGATGCCGCAGTCCATGCAGCGCCCTGCCTGGCGGCGGAGCACGGCCGAGTCGCCCGGCTCGTACACCTCTTTCCAGTCGAGGATGCGGACGGGCACAGGGCGCCGAGCGGGAAGCTCGCGCTCCGTGACTTTGAGAAAGCCCTTCGGGTCAGCCACCCGTCACCTCCAGGATGCGGCTCCAGACGACGTCGCCATCGGGGTCGAGCCCCTCCGCGACCGCCTCCTGGCGGGTCTGCAGTACCGCCGCGTAATCGCGCGGAAGCACACGGACGAAGTTGTCGAGCTCCTGCTCGAAGTTCTCGAGGAGCGCGGCGGCGCGCGTCGAGTCGGTCTCGGCGATGTGCTGAACGAGCAGATCGCGGAGGATCTCGGCGTCCCCCGACCCGAGCGGGCCGAGCTCGAGCTCGCCGGCTGCGAGAGCCTCCCGGTTCACGAGCTTGGGGTCGAGCTTGTAGATGTAGGCGGTGCCGCCGGACATCCCGGCGCCGAGGTTGCGCCCCGTCGAGCCCAGGATGACCGCGAGGCCGCCCGTCATGTACTCCAGCGCGTGGTCGCCGACGCCTTCCACGACGGCCGTCGCACCGGAGTTGCGGACGAAGAACCTCTCGCCGACGACGCCGCGCAGGAACATCGTGCCCTGCGTCGCGCCGTAGCCGATGACGTTGCCCGCTATGACGTTCTCCGACGCGTCGAAGGTCGCGGCCTTCGGGGGGCGGACGACGATCTGACCGCCCGACAGGCCCTTCCCGACGTAGTCGTTCGAGTCGCCCTCGAGGCGCAGCGTGATGCCCGCGGGCATGAAGGCGCCGAAGGACTGACCCGCCGAGCCCTTGAGGTTGACGACGATCGAGCCGGACTTCAGACCGTTCTGCCCGTGCGCGAGCGTGACGTGGTGGCCGAGCATCGTCCCGACCGCTCGGGCCGTGTTGCGGATCGGCAGGTCGATCGTGATGCGACCGCCGTGGGCGATGACGTCCTGCGCCTTCTCGATGAGCTGCACGTCGAAGTGCTCGTCGAGCTCGTGGTGCTGCGGACGGAGGTTGCGGCGCGGCTCATCCGCCGCGAATGCGGGACCCTCGAGGACCGGTGTCAGGTCGAGCCCGCTGGCCTTCCAGTGATCCACCGCGCCGTTGACGTCGAGCAGCTCGCTGTGGCCGATCACCTCGTCGAGCGTGCGGAAGCCGAGCTCGGCGAGGTGCTCGCGCACCTCCTCCGCGATGAACTCCATGAAGTTCACGACGTACTCCGGCTTGCCCGTGAAGCGCGAGCGCAGGACCGGGTTCTGCGTCGCGACGCCGACGGGGCACGTGTCGAGATGGCAGACGCGCATCATGATGCAGCCCGACACGACCAGCGGCGCCGTCGCGAAGCCGAACTCCTCGGCGCCGAGCAGGGCTCCGATGATGACGTCGCGTCCGGTCTTGAGCTGGCCGTCGACCTGCACGACGACGCGATCGCGCATCCCGTTGAGCATGAGGGTCTGCTGCGTCTCGGCGAGGCCCAGCTCCCACGGCGTCCCTGCGTGCTTGAGCGAGTTGAGTGGGGACGCGCCCGTGCCGCCGTCGTGTCCCGAGACGAGGATGACATCGGCGAGGGCCTTCGCGGTTCCGGCCGCGACCGCGCCGATGCCCGACTGGCTCACGAGCTTGACGTGCACGCGCGCCTTGGGGTTCGCCCGCTTGAGGTCGAAGATGAGCTGCTTGAGGTCTTCGATCGAGTAGATGTCGTGATGCGGCGGCGGAGAGATGAGCCCGACGCCGGCCGTCCCGCCGCGCGTGCGCGCGATCCACGGGTAGACCTTCGTGGGCGGCAGCTGACCGCCCTCGCCGGGCTTGGCCCCCTGCGCGAGCTTGATCTGGATGTCGTCGGCCTCGGTGAGGTACAGGCTCGTGACGCCGAAGCGACCCGACGCGACCTGCTTGATGGCGCTGCGGCGCTCGGGGTCGAGGAGGCGGTCGACGTCCTCGCCTCCCTCGCCGGTGTTCGACTTCCCGCCGAGGCGGTTCATGGCGATCGCGAGCGTCTCATGGGCTTCGCGCGAGATCGAGCCGTAGCTCATGGCTCCCGTCGAGAAGCGCTTGACGATCGACGACACCGGCTCGACCTCGTCGATCGGCACGGGCGGGCGCTCGCCCTTGCGCAGCGTGAACATGCCGCGGAGGGTCTTGAGCTCGGCCGCCTGGTCGTCGACGAGCTTCGTGTACTCGCGGAAGATGTCATAGCGACGCGTGCGCGTCGAATGCTGCAGGCGGAACACCGTGTCGGGGTTGAACAGGTGCGGCGAGCCGTCGCGGCGCCACTGGTACTCGCCACCGGTCCATAGGCGCTCGTGCGCGCGCGCGGCCTGGTCTTCGGGGTACGCGAAGTCATGACGCGCCTTGTTCTCGGCCGCGATCTCCTCGATGCCGATCCCGCCGAGCTTCGACTCGGTTCCCGTGAAGTACGCGTCGATGACGTCCTGGCCCAGCCCGATCGCCTCGAACGCCTGGGCGCCCGCATACGACGAGACGGTCGAGACGCCCATCTTCGACATGATCTTCAGGACGCCCTTGCCGAGCGCGTAGATGACGTTCCTGACCGCCTTGTCGGGAGAGATCCCCGTGATGAAGCCGGTTCGCACCAGATACTCGACGGTCTCCATCGCGAGGTACGGGTTCACGGCCGACGCGCCGTATCCGAGGACCGTCGCGACGTGGTGCACTTCGCGGACGTCGCCGGCCTCGACGACGAGCCCGACCTTCATGCGGGTCTCGTTGCGGATGAGGTGGTGGTGGACGGCGGCCACGAGCAGCAGCGAAGGGATCGGGACGAGGTCCTTGTTCGAGTCGCGGTCGCTGAGCACGATGAACTCGACGCCGCGCTCGATCGCGGCATCCACTTCGTCGCAGATCTCGTCGAGGCGCGCCTTCATGGCACCGGAGCCGAGGTCGGAGTGGTACAGCCCCTTGATCGTGACCGACGTGCGGCCCGGGAGCGCGCGGTCGATGTGCTGGATCTTGGCGAGCTCGTCGTTGTCGATGACGGGGAAGTCGAGCGTCACGCTCTGGGCGTGGTCGGGTCCCCACGAGAGGAGGTTCGGCTCGGGGCCGAGGCCCGTCTTGAGGCTCGTCACGACCTCTTCGCGGATGGAGTCGAGCGGCGGGTTCGTCACCTGCGCGAACTGCTGCGTGAAGTAGTCGAACAGCAGGCGAGGCCGCTTGCTGAGGACCGCGACGGGCGTGTCGCTGCCCATCGCGCCGAGGGGCTCCGCGCCGTTCTGGCCCATGGGGGCGAGAAGGATCCGGACCTCCTCCTCGGTGTAGCCGAAGGTGCGCTGGCGACGGGTGATCGATGCGATCGGATGGACGATGTGCTCGCGCTCGGGGAGGTCGGCCAGGCGCACCCGCCCCTTGTCGAGCCATTCCTGCCACGGCTGCATCGTCGCGAGCTCGGCCTTGATCTCCTCGTCCTCGATGATGCGGCGCTGGGCCGTGTCGACGAGGAACATGCGACCGGGACGCAGACGCCCGCGGCGCTTGATCCGCTCGGGCGCGAAGTCGAGAACGCCCGTCTCGCTGCCGATGACGATGAGGCCGTCGGTCGTCTCGGTCCATCGGCCCGGGCGCAGGCCGTTGCGGTCGAGCGTGGCCCCCACGAGCGTGCCGTCCGTGAAGATGAGCGCGGCCGGGCCGTCCCACGGCTCCATCTGCAGCGAGTGGTAGTCGTAGAACGCACGCAGCGCCGGGTCGATGTCGGTCTGCTTCTCGTACGCCTCCGGCACCATCATCATGATGGCGTGCGGGAGGCTGCGGCCCGTGAGGGTGAGCAGCTCGAGGACTTCGTCGAAGGACGCCGAGTCGCTCGCGCCCTCCGTGCAGATCGGCAGGAGCGGGCGGATGTCGCCCACGAGCTGCGACTCGAGCTGCGACTGGCGCGCGCGCATCCAGTTGCGGTTGCCGTTGACCGTGTTGATCTCGCCGTTGTGCGCGAGCATGCGCAGCGGCTGAGCGAGCGGCCACGACGGGAACGTGTTGGTCGAGTAGCGGGAGTGCACGACGGCGAGCTCGGAGGCGAACCTCTCGTCGGACAGGTCGGGGTAGAACGGCTCGAGCTGGAGCGTCGTGACCATGCCCTTGTAACCGAGCGTGCGGCTCGACAGCGAGACGAAGTACGCGTCGAGCTCCCTGCGGGCGCGCTTGCGCAGACGGTAGACGCGGCGGTCGAGGTCGATGCCCGACAGCGCGGGCGCGTCGCCCACGGCCGGGCGCGAGACGAAGAACTGCTCGAAGGTCGGGCGGGCCTCGAACGCGAGCTTGCCGAGGTGGTGGTCCTGCGTCGGCACGTCGCGCCAGCCGAGCACGACGAGGTTCTCGCTGGCCGCGATGGCCTCGATGCCCGCCTTCTGCGCCGCGCGGGCCTCGGCATCCCGCGGCAGGAAGACCATGCCCGCCGCATACTCGCCGACGGGCGGCAGCTCGAAGCCGACGACGGCGCGGAGGAAGGCGTCCGGCATCTGCGTCAGGATGCCCGCGCCGTCGCCCGTGCCCGCGTCGGAGCCGATCGCACCGCGGTGCTCGAGGTTGCGCAGCGCCGTCAGCGCCAGGTCGATGATGTCGTGCCCGGGCTCGCCGCGCAGCGTCGCCACCATGGCGAGACCGCAGGCGTCCTTCTCGAACGCAGGGTTGTACATGCCCTGCTTCGACGGGAACACACCCAGACCGGACTGGCCGGTGGGGCTGTGACGGGGGCTCGAAGCCATACCAACCGTCCTCACATTGATGCTCAAGATGGGACGACGTCGGCCCGGGGGAATGCGGAGAGCGAACTCTGCCTTACTTCGTGGCGACTGTGCTTGTGGCGGCGGCCTCGATGACTTCGCTGCTCGGGTCGCTGAGATCGACGAAGTCGTTCGTGTTCTGCGATTGTACAGCGCCCTCGGGAGCCCACTCACGGCCTGGCACGTACGGCGAGGGCTCGAGGCCCGTGTGGCGGCGCTTCTGCACGAACATGATGACCAGACCCAGCACGACGCCGACGATCGCGGCCCACACGTTCGTGCGCAGACCGAGGATGATGTCGCTGGGATCGATGCGGATCGACTCCCACACGATGCGTCCCGCGCTGTACCAGACGAGGTACAGGCCGAACAGGCGCCCCCACTGGAGCTTGAAGCGCCTGCCCGCCCACAGGAGGACGACGACGCCCAGCAGGTTCCAGATGACCTCGTAGAGGAACGTGGGGTGGAACAGGGTCCCCTGGGGCAGCCCGACGGGCCACGCGGGGTTCGGGTATGCGATCTCCAGGCCCCACGGCACGTCGGTCGGCAGGCCGAACAGCTCCTGGTTGAACCAGTTGCCGAAGCGTCCGACCGCCTGCGCGAGCAGGAGGCCGGGCGCGAGCGCGTCGGCGAAGGTCCAGAAGCGGATGCCGGTCCAGCGGCATCCGAGCCACGCGCCGATCGCGCCGCCGATGAGCGACCCGTAGATCGCGATCCCGCCCTCCCAGATGAACAGCGCCGACCACGGGTTGGCGCCCTCTCCGAAGTAGAACCCCCAGTGCGTCAGGACGTGGTAGATCCGTGCGCCGATGATCGCGATCGGGACGGCGAGCAGAGAGATGTCGACGACGACCCACGGCTCCGCGCCGCGCTTGGTCAGGCGGTGGTTCGTGAGCAGCACGGCGAGGATGATCCCCGCGATGATGCACAGCGCGTAGAAGTGGATCGTGGGGTGCCATCCGAAGATGTCGAACGTGAAGGAGCTCACGGGCGGACTCGGGATGCTCGCAACCACGCCCTGGGTCGGGATGCTCTGCGCGGCGTTGATCATGGGGCGTACGTCCTTGCTGAGGGGGATTCCGGCGAGCGGCCGGCCGGGGAAAGTCTAAGCGGCGTCAGGCGCGAGCACCGTGCCGGACGCGAGCTTCCGCGCCGTCTCGGCGAGCCCGTCCAGCCCGCCGTCCCGGAGGGCCCGCACGAGCGCCGTGCCGACGATCGCGCCGTCCGCGTAGTCGAGCACGCCCGCCACCTGCGCGGCGTTCGAGATGCCGATCCCGACGCACGCGCGCTCGCAGCCGTGGGCGCGCAGTCGCTCGACGAGGGTGCGGGCCGCGGCATCGAGCTGCGCCCTCTCCCCCGTGATGCCCATCGTCGACACCGTGTACACGAAGCCCGTCGAGCTCTCGACGATGAGGTCGAGGCGCTCGTCGGTCGAGGTCGGCGCGGCGAGGAAGACGCGATCGAGGCCCGTTCGCTCGCTCGCGGCGATCCACTCGGGAGCCGCCTCCGGCGTGATGTCGGGCGTGATGAGGCCCGCTCCGCCCGCGGCGAGCAGGTCGTCGGCGTACCGGTCGACGCCGTACTGGAGCACCGGGTTCCAGTAGGTCATGACGAGCACGGGCACGTCGACGCGCCGGGTGATCTCGCGGACGGCCGTGAACGTGTCGCGGAGGCGGAATCCGCCCGCGAGGGCCGCCTGGGTCGCCTCCTGGATGACGGTCCCGTCCATGACGGGGTCGGAATAGGGAGGGCCGAGCTCGAGGACGTCCGCGCCGTTCTCGGCGACGGCGACGGCCGCGTCGATGCTCGTCTGGAGATCGGGAAAGCCGAGCGGCAGGTATCCGACGAACGCGCCCCTTCCCTGCGAGCGCGCCGCGTCGATCGCGGAGGCGACCCGGCTCACGACACCGCTCCGGCATCGTACAGGCCGAAGTAGCGTGCGGCCGTGTCCATGTCCTTGTCTCCACGCCCGCTCAGGCACACCGCGAGGACGGCGTCTGGGCCGAGCTCGCGGCCCATGCGAAGCGCGCCTGCGAGGGCGTGGGCGGACTCGATCGCGGGGATGATGCCCTCCGTCCGCGACAGGAGCCGCAGAGCCTGCATGGCCTCGTCGTCGGTCGCGGGGATGTACTCGGCCCGGCCGATCGAGGCGAGCCACGCGTGCTCCGGGCCGACGCCCGGGTAGTCGAGCCCGGCCGAGATGGAGTGCGACTCGATCGTCTGGCCGTCCTCGTCCTGCAGGACGTAGGTCTTCGCCCCGTGCAGCACGCCCGGTCGGCCGCGCTCGATCGAGGCGGCGTGGCGCGGCGTGTCGACGCCGTCGCCGGCGGCCTCGACGCCGTAGAGCCTGACGTGCTCGTCGTCGAGGAACGCGTCGAACATGCCGATCGCGTTCGAACCGCCGCCCACGCAGGCGAGGACGGCGTCGGGGAGACGGCCGAGCTCGTCGAGGAGCTGGCGCCTGGCCTCTTCGCCGATGATCTTCTGGAAGTCGCGCACCATGGCGGGGAACGGATGCGGCCCCGCCGCCGTGCCGAAGATGTAGTTCGTCGTCTCGACGCTCGCGACCCAGTCGCGGTAGGCATCGTTGATGGCGTCCTTGAGCGTGCGGGACCCCGTCGTGACCGGGATCACCTCGGCGCCCAGGAGCCGCATGCGAGCGACGTTGAGGGCCTGGCGCTGCGTGTCGACCTCGCCCATGTAGATCGTGCAGTCGAAGCCGAACAGCGCCGCCGCCGTCGCCGTCGCGACGCCGTGCTGGCCCGCGCCCGTCTCGGCGATGACGCGCGTCTTGCCGAGGCGCTTCGTGAGCAGCGCCTGGCCGAGCACGTTGTTGATCTTGTGCGAGCCCGTGTGGTTGAGGTCTTCGCGCTTGAGGAAGACGCGCGCGCCCCCCGCGTGCGCGCCGAACCGCGGCACCTCCGTGAGCGCGGAAGGGCGGCCGGCGTACGAGTGCAGGAGCCGCGCGAACTCGGCCTGGAACCCGGGGTCGGTCTTGGTGGCCTCGTACTCGGCCGTCAGCTCGTCGATGGCGGCGACGAGCGACTCGGGCATGTAGCGCCCGCCGAACTCGCCGAAGAAGGGCCCCGTTGCCGCGCGCAGGCTCACGATCCCGCCTCCAGGAACGCTCCGAGCGTCGCGACGGGGTCGCCGGTCACGAGGGCCTCCCCCACGAGCACGACATCGGCGCCCGCGGCACGATAGTGCGCGACGTCGGCGGGGGCGAGCACGGCCGACTCGGCGATCTTCACGGCGCCGGCGGGGATCTGCTCTGCAAGCCGCCCGAAGAGGTCGCGGTCGAGGTGGAAGGTCGACAGATCGCGCGCGTTGACGCCCACGAGCCTCGCGCCGACATCGGCGGCGCGAGCGACCTCGGTCGCGGAGTGGGTCTCGACGAGTGGTGTCATGCCGAGCTCGAGCGTCAGCGCGTGCAGGCGCGCGAGGACGTCCTGCTCGAGGGCCGCGACGATCAGGAGCACGAGGTCCGCGCCCGACGCGCGCGCCTCGAGCACCTGGTACTCGGTCGCGATGAAGTCCTTGCGCAGCACGGGCAGGCCGACGGCGGACTTGACGGCCTCGAGGTCGGCCAGGCTGCCCTTGAAGCGCCGGGCCTCGGTAAGGACGGAGATCGCCGAGGCGCCGCCCCGCTCATAGAGCCCCGCCTGCAGCGCGGGGTCGGGGATGGCGGCCAGGTCTCCGCGCGACGGGCTCGCACGCTTGACTTCGGCGATGATCTTGACGCGGTCGGCGGGGGCGAGCGCGGCGAGGGCGTCGCGTGCCGGCGCCTGCGCGAGCGCTGCCCCCTCAACGGCCGCAAGCGGCCGCTCTGAGGCGCGAGCCTCGGCATCCTGAACCGCGCCGGCCGTGAGGTCGGCGAGCATGCTCAATGCTCTTTCGGCGCGTACTTCGGACCGTTGACGCCGTAGCCCGCCCTGGCCAGACCCCAGCCCACGATGAGCCCGACGACGAGAAGAGCGACCGACGCCCAGACGAGCACCGGCAGGTCGAAGAAGAAGAAGACCGTGCCGAGCGTCACGGCGACCAGCATGATGACGACAGCCGTCCACGCGGCCGGCGAATGTCCGTGGCCAGGGTCGCCGATGGGGTTGCTCATGGATGTCCTCCGGGGTAAGGCGGGTTCCGTCAGTCTAGCGGGGTCAGGCGGTCGGATCAGCGCCGCGCGACAGGTCGTCCCAGTCGTCGATCGCGTCGTGGGGGCGGGATGCCGCGGGGGCAGCGGCTGTCGCATCGCCGGGGCGGTACCGGCGGCCGCTGCCGCGCCACGCGTGCGCCGTCGAGAGCGTCAGCACCCCCGCGGCGAAGAGCACGATCCAGCCCGCGAGCGTCACGAAGGGCCACGGAGTGCTCGCCGTCGACGTGATGAGCGCCGACACGGCGGCCTCCCCCGTGAGCCCCGTCGCCTCTGTGACGGTCGATGCGACGGCGGATGCCGGGCGCTGCATCGCCACGGTCCCCGTGAGGGCGGTCAGGGCGACCGCGATCGTCACCGTGAGCGCGCCGAAGACGTACCGCAGGGCCGGTCCGACGATCGTCAGCGCGAGGCCCAGGGCGAGGAGGGCCAGGCTCAGCGGTGCGAGGACGGGGATCGCGGAGGCGCCGGGGACCGCGAGCTCGCGGTGGGCGCCGTCGGCGAGAGCCACCGTGAGCCACGTCTGCGTCGACGAGACGACGCCGAGGGCCCCCGTCGCGACGATCGCGATCACCGCGAGGAGTCGCGCGCGGGCGATCATGACGCGTCGACGGGATCGGGCCCGACGACGGGGTCGAGGTCGTCCGCGTCGAAGCACGTCCGCGTGCCCGTGTGGCACGCCGGCCCGACCTGCTCCACCTGCAGCAGGACGGCGTCGCCGTCGCAGTCGAGGCGCGCGCCGCGCACGACCTGGATGTGGCCCGACGTGTCGCCCTTGCGCCAGTACTCCTGCCTCGACCGCGACCAGAAGGTCACACGACCCGAGGTGAGCGTGCGGCGGAGGGCCTCGGCATCCATCCAGCCGAGCATGAGGACCTCGCGCGTGTCCCATTGCTGCACGATCGCCGCGACGAGGCCCTTGTCGTCGAACGTCACGCGCGCGATGCGCTCTTCGATGGTCTCGGTCATCGTGTCTCGATCCCCTCGGCTCCCAGCGCCGCTTTCACGTCGCCGACGGTCAGCTGGCCCGAGTGGAAGACGGATGCCGCGAGCACGGCGTCGGCACCCGCGTGGATCGCGGGTGCGAAGTCCTCGGCGCGTCCTGCGCCGCCGGAGGCGATGACCGGCACGCTCGAGATCTCGCGCATGAGCGAGACGAGCTCGAGGTCGAAGCCCTCCTTCGTGCCGTCGGCGTCGATGGAGTTGACCAGGAGCTCGCCCGCGCCGCGCTGGGTCGCCTCGCGGGCCCATTCGAGCGCGTCGAGCGAGGTCTCCGTCCGGCCGCCGTGGGTCGTCACGACGAACCCCGAGGGGATCCGGTCGATGACCCCGGCCGAGGCGCGCTTGACGTCGAGCGACAGGACGAGCACCTGCGCGCCGAACCGGTCGGCGATCTCGTCGATCAGACCGGGGCGTGCGATGGCGGCGGAGTTGACGCCGATCTTGTCGGCGCCGACGGACAGCAGCCGTGCGACGTCCTCGGTCGATCGCACTCCCCCGCCGACCGTCAGCGGGATGAAGACCTCCTCGGCCGTGCGGCGCACGACGTCGTAGGTCGTGGCGCGCTCGTCGACCGTCGCGGTCACGTCGAGGAAGGTGATCTCGTCCGCGCCCTGCAGGAAGTACGCGCGCGCGAGCTCGACGGGATCGCCCATGTCGCGCAGGTTCTCGAAGTTGACGCCCTTGACGACCCGGCCGCCGGCGACGTCGAGACAGGGGATGACGCGGCAGACGAGCGCCATCAGAGCCTCGCTGCGTGGATCTCGGTCACGAGGATCGCGCGCGCGCCGATCGCGTAGAGGGCGTCCATGACCTGGTTGACGCCCTTGCGCGGGCTCATGACGCGCACGGCGACCCACTCGGGGTCGCGCAGCGGCGACACGGTCGGCGACTCGATCCCGGGGGCGACGGCGACCGCCTGGTCGAGCAGGTGCACGGGCAGGTCGTAGTCGATGAGCACGTACCTGCGCGCGACCATGACGCCGCGCAGCCGCCGCAGCAGCGTCTCCGTGCCGTCGACCTTCACGGCGGGGCCGATCAGGACGGCCTCCGACTCGAGAAGCACGGGGCCGAAGATCTCGAGGCCGGCCTGCCGCAGCGTCGTTCCCGTCGACACGACGTCGGCGACGGCGTCCGCGACGCCGAGCTCGACGGCGGACTCGACGGCGCCGTCGAGGGGCACGAGGTCGACCGCGATGTCCCGCGCGTCGAGGAACGCGTCCACGAGGCCGGGATACGCGGTCGCGACACGCACGCCGTCGAGGTCTTCGAGCCGGGTGAAGCGTCCAGGGGGCCCCGCGAACCGGAACGTCGAGTCGCCGAAGCCGAGCGCCTCGATCTCGCGCGCCCCCGGCATCCGGGCGTCGAAGAGGAGGTCGCGGCCCGTGATCCCGACGTCGAGCGCGCCCGACCCGACGTAGGTCGCGATGTCCTTGGGGCGCAGGTAGAAGAACTCGACGTCGTTCTGGGGGTCGATGACGTGCAGGTCTTTCGGGTCGCGCCGGCCGACGTATCCGGCCTCGTGGAGCATCTCGGAGGCGGTGTCGGCGAGGGAGCCCTTGTTCGGCACGGCGATTCGCAGCATGGGGGCGTGGCTTTCGGGGTCGGAGCGGATGTCGGGCGGACGCTCAGAGATGTCGGTAGACGTCCTCGAGCGTGAGGCCCTTCGCGAGCATCAGCACCTGGAGGTGGTACAGCAGCTGTGAGATCTCCTCGGCTGCGGCATCCGTCGGCTCGTACTCTGCGGCCATCCAGACCTCTGCCGCCTCTTCGACGATCTTCTTGCCGATGGCGTGCACGCCGGCGTCGAGCTCGGAGACGGTGCGGGACCCTTCGGGGCGCTCCACCGCCTTCGCGGTGAGCTCAGCGAACAGGGCGTCGAACGTCTTCACCGTCCAAGGTTACCGAACAGGGGGGACGCCGCGGTGCGCCGTCAGCGCCGATGGGAGTGCGCGGAGGCCCGCAGAGCCGCGATCGCGGCATCCGGATCGTCCGCGCCGAAGACGGCAGACCCCGCCACGAAGGTGTCGGCGCCCGCCTCGGCGGCCTGCTCGATGGTGCCGGGCGCGATGCCGCCGTCGACCTGCAGCCAGACCCCGGACCCGCGGCGCCGGGCCTCGTCCGAGAGGAGCCGGAGCTTGGGCATCATGTCGGCCATGAACGACTGACCGCCGAACCCCGGCTCGACCGTCATGACGAGGATCTGGTCGAACTCGTCGAGCACGTCGAAGAGCGGCTCGACGCCCGTGGCCGGCTTGACGGCGACGCCCGCGCGCGCGCCGATCCCCCGAAGCGTGCGCGCGAGCGCGACGGGATCGGCAGCGGCCTCGAGGTGGAAGGTGACGGATGCCGCGCCGAGCTCGGCGTAGCCGGGCGCCCAGCGGTCGGGGTCGTCGATCATGAGGTGCACGTCGAGGGGCACGGGGCTCGTCGCCTGGATGCGCTCGACCATCTGCGGGCCGAAGGTGAGGTTGGGCACGAAGTGGTTGTCCATGACGTCGACGTGCACGAAGTCGGCCGTCGCGATGCGTGCGAGCTCGGCCCGCATGTTCACGAAGTCGGCCGCCAGGATGCTCGGATTGATGCGGATGCCGCTGCTGTCAGACACGACTCCCATTATGGGCGGGCGATCCGACGGGCCGTCGATGTATCGAGACGGACGCCAGACGCCTCTTCTTCGACGAACCCTCGGAGGTCTCCATGGCAGCGGTGGTGGAACTCGAAGTCGGCGGCGGGGACGTCCCCGGCGCCTGGATCGTCCGGGTGCTTCGGTCGGCCGGGACCGGCGGCGGGCGCGGCGTCTTCGAGGTCGACGTCGACGCTCTGCTCGGCCGCCTCCGATCGCTCGAGGAGACGGTGCTCGCGTCCTCTGTCGTGGCGCGGCGGGTTCTCACTCCGGGCGAGTCGGATATCCAGCGCATCGGGACCGAGCTGTTCGACGGGCTGTTCCGCGATGATGTCGAGGCGGCGTATCGCACGAGTCGCGCGGTCGCCCTGTCGCGGGGTGAGACGGTGCAGCTGCGGCTGCGCCTCACCGACCCGAGGCTCGCGGCCCTTCCGTGGGAGACCCTCTACGACCGGACGAATCACGCCTATGTCTGTCGCAAGGACTCGCTGATCCGCCAGATCCCCTCCCCCGACTCGCTCCTGCCTCCGCAGCGCACGCTGCCGCTGAGGATCCTCGCGATGGTGTCGTCCCCCCGCCGGCTGGATCCGATCGACGCAGAGGGCGAGCGGGCGCGCCTCGAGGACGCGCTCGCCGCTCAGACGCAGGCCGGACTCGTTCAGCTCGAATGGCTCGAGGACGTCACGTGGGAGAGTCTGCACACGTCCCTGCTCGCCGGCGAGTGGCACGTCCTGCACTTCATCGGACACAGCCGGTATGACGTCGAGACCGATCAGGGCGAGCTCGCCTTCAGCGCCTCCGGAGGACGCACCGACTGGGTCGGAGCCGACTCGCTCGCGGACCTCATCGCGGAGGCCGAGCCGGCGCCGCGCCTCGTCGTGCTCAACTCGTGCCTGTCCGGTGCGACGGGGTTCACCGAGCTGTACTCGGGCACGGCTTCCGCGCTCGTGCGCAACGGCGTCGATGCCGTCGTCGCGATGCAGTTCTCGATCACAGACGATGCGGCCCTCGCGTTCGCCCGCGGCTTCTACGGCGCGCTCGCGCACGGTCGCACGATCGACGACGCCACGCGCAGCGGAAGGATCGCGATCCTCGGGATGGGCCGCGACACGCTCGAGTGGGTGACGCCCGTGCTGTGCCTCCGCGGCGAGGACACGCGCCTGTTCGAGGCGAGGGCCTCGGCTGCCGAGCGGCCGCAGCCGGCCGCGCCGTCAGAGCCCGTGCGGGCGCAGGCGCAGCGGGATGCGGGTGAGGTCCCGCGGACGGCCGATGCGGATGCCGTCCCCGACGAGCCGCCTGCTCCGGCGGCGAAGGAGGACGGCAGGGCTGAGGCTTCCGCCGCTGAGGACGACGATCTCGACCGCGCGCCGGCCCACGCCGATGCGCCGGATCCGCCGCGGACGCGCGTCTCGCGAGGTCGGCGATGGGCGGTGGTCGCCGTTCTGGCGATCGGCGTGCTGGCCGCGGCGGCGTTCGCGGTGTCGATGTGGCTGCAGCAGGCAGGCGACGACCAGAGCACCGAGACGACCCCTCCCGCAGCGTCGACGCCGCCGACTCCCGCGATCGCGACGACCGTGGTCGAGGTGCCGGGGGCCCAGCTGTGGAAGCAGACGGGGATCGAATGCCGGACGGGAGCGCCGCTGCTCATCCGCGCGAGCGGAACAGTGCAGCACGGGCCGACCGTCGATCGGACGTCCGGACCGGACGGGATGCCGGGCGAACGTCTCGACACGAACGTGATCTCCGACGCGAACCACGCCGCGCTCATCGCCCGCATCGGCGAGTTCGGGACCGCGTTCGTGGTCGGCTCGGCGCTGGACACCGTGTGCGACGCCGACGGGGAGCTGTTCCTCGGCATCAACGACGAAGGCTTCGTGGGGAACACCGGGCAGTACCTGGCGTCGGTCCGCTACGAACAGTGACCGTGGCCACGTCGTGCACCGGCATCCCTATCAGATCGCGAGCGGGGACCTCTCTCCCCACAGTCGTCGTGAGGCGGCTTCCTGAGCGGGCACCGCTGCTTCCTCCACCACGTCGAGCAGAAGGTGCAGGGCTGTGTGCGCGGCGTCGTGATCCCCTACTGGGACTGGGCCGACCCCGCGCTGCTCATGACGGAGACCTTCGGGTGTCAGACCCTCCGCAGGAGCGAGATCGACATCGCGTCCGTGTTGTGGCGGTGGGGCCACAGCTGCGCGCGTCCCGATCCGTCGACCTGGTCGGGCAGCTCGGGGGCCGACACCGAGAGGCCCCGGAGCACGGCGCGCGCGTCGAGCTCTTCGACGGCCTCGCCGAACTCGCGCCGGATCTCGGCGACGACGCCCGCTGTCTCGGCGAGGTGCGGCGAGCAGGTCACGTAGGCGACGATGCCGCCCGGCTTGAGGGCGACGATCGCGGCCTCGAGCAGATCGCGCTGCAGCGCCGACAGCTCGGGCACGTCGGACGGCGCCTTCCGCCACCGGGCCTCGGGGCGGCGACGGAGGGCGCCGAGTCCCGTGCAGGGCGCATCGACGAGGATCCGGTCGTACGTCGCGGGCGACTCCGAGGCGCGGACGCGGCCGTCCAGCTCCGACACGGAGACCTCGAGCGGCACGCCCGCGACGGCAGCCCGCACGAGTCCTGCCCGAGCCGGGGAGATCTCGTTCGCCTCGAGCGTCGCGCCGCCCGCGAGGGCCTCGGCGGCGAGGATCGCGGTCTTGCCGCCCGGACCCGCGCACAGGTCGAGCCAGCGCTCCCCCGCACGGACGGGCTCGGCACGGGTGAGCGCGAGCGCCGCGAGCTGCGATCCCTCGTCCTGAACGCGCACACGGCCGTCCGATCCGCGCACGGTCTCGTCGGGATCCCCGCCCGCGAGCCGGAACCCGAACGGCGAGTACGGCGTCCGGCGGACGTCGGGGGGCACGTCCGCGAGACCGGGCAGCGCCGCCATCGTCACCTTGGGCGACGCGTTGTCGGCCGTCAGGAGCGCCTCCAGCTCGTGCGCGCGGCCCTCGGCGGCGAGCGCCCGTCGGAAGGCGCGCACGATCCACACGGGGTGCGAGAGCACGAGGCCCAGCCGTTCGTCGTCGGAGCGCGCGCGGTCTTCGACCTGGGCCATCCAGTCGCCGGGCGTGTCGCGGGACACGCGTCGCAGGACGGCGTTGACGAATCCGGCGGCTCCGCGGCCCGCGCCCTCGCGGGCCAGCTCGACCGACTCGTTGACCGCTGCGTGCGACGCGACGCGCGTCGAGAGGAGCTGGTGGACGCCGAGACGGAGCGCGTCGAGCGCGGCGGGGTCGATGTCGTGCGTGGGGCGGTCTGCGGCGATCGCGATGACCGCGTCGTACGTGCCCTGGCGGCGCAGCGTCCCGTACGTCAGCTCGGTCGCGAGCGCGGCATCCGCCGTCGCGAGTCGCGCGCGCTCGAGGGCGCGAGGCAGCAGCAGGTTGGCATACGCGTCCGACTCGTGGACGGCGCGCACGACCTCGTAGGCGACGCGCCGGGACTCCGCGGCGCTCATCGGCCCGCCACAGGGTCGACGAGACGCGCGCCGCGCCACCAGTCGCCGGCCGCCATCGCGCCCCTGCCCGCGGGCTGGACCGCCACGAGCTCGATCGGGTCGGATCCGGTGCCGGCCAGAACCGCCCTGCCGTGCGCCGCGAGGGCCCCCGCGGCGAGTCGAGGGGCGCCGGCAGGGGCCGCGGTCGCGGCGAGCACCTTGAGGCGCGAGCCGTCGAGCGTCGTATGGGCGCCGGGCTCGGGCGTGACGCCGCGAAGGCGCGCGAGGACGCCCTCCCGCGGCTCTTCCCATCGGATGAGCCCGTCGTCGAGCGTGAGCTTCGGTGCGATCGTGACCTCGCCCTCCTGCGGGGCGGCGACGGCCGTTCCGTCGGCGATCGCGTCCACGACGCAGGCGAGAAGCCCGGCGCCGGAGTCTGCGAGCTCCGCGAGCAGGTCGCCCGCCGTCGCGGCGGGGTCGATCTCGTGGCGCAGCACGCCGAAGACGTCGCCGGCGTCGAGCTCGGGCACGAGCTGGAAGACGGCCGCGCCGGTGACGGCATCCCCCGCCATGAGGGCGCGCTGCACGGGAGCGGCGCCCCGCCAGCGCGGCAGGAGCGAGAAGTGCAGATTGATCCAGCCGTGCGCGGGGGCGGACAGGAGAGGCTCGCGGACGAGGCCGCCGTAGGCGACGATGACGCCGAGCTCCGGCTCGAACCCCGTGATGCGCGCCGTCGCCGCGTCGTCGAGGCGATCGGCCTTGACGGTCTCGATGCCGAGCTCGGCGGCCGCCAGCGCGACGGGAGACGGCGTCAGGACGCGCTTGCGCCCGAGCGGCGCGTCCGTGCGGGTGACGACGGCGGCGAGGTCGTGACGGGATGCCGCGAGCCGCCGCAACGACGGCACGGCCGCCTCGGGAGTCCCGGCGAAGACGATGCGCATGGGCTCCTCGCGAATCCGTGTCAGAGGTCGAGATCGGGCACGTCGACCCGCACTCTGAGTGTATTGCGCGGGCCGGGAGGTCTGCCCTTGGCAGGACGGCGCGTGCGGAGCGCTTCGCTCACGACCGCCGCGCGAAGGGATGCCGCGACCCGAGCGCCCTGCGCGTAGTCGAAGCGGATGAGGGCGCGCGACGCACCATCGCCCGACGGCACGGGGCCGAGGACGGACTCGTCGTCGAGCGCGGGCACGGCGCCGCGCACGGCGTCGAGAGCAGCGGAGACGGCGGCCGTGCTGCCGTCCACGGACGCGACCCGGACTGCGGGCGGCATCCGCAGCGGAGCGCGCTGGGCGAGCTCCGCGCGGGCGTACGCGGGGTGGGTCCACGTGGCGAGAGCGCGCGCGACGGCTCCCGCGACGCCCACGAGGTGCACGGGGGCGCCGGATGCCGCGAGCGCCGCCGCGTTGGACCACCACCGCAGGCACGACTCGGCGATGCGCAGGTCCTCGGACTGCAGCATCCGGTCGCCGTCGAGCAGGATGACGGCGCGGTAGCCGCCCTCGGCGATCGGCTCGGCGCCGCGCGTCGCGACGACGAGCGCCGGTCGCGCGTCGACGCGCAGGACGGGGTGATCGCCGTCGGCGACGACGACACGGACGCCGGGAAAGGCGCGGCCGAGCTCGTCGGCGGTGCGCTCGCTGCCCGAGGACGCCATCCGCACACGCGTCGAGGCGCAGTGCGGACACGTCCACGCGGTCGCCGCGCGTCCGCACCACCCGCACTCGGGCACCGCCCCCGGCCGTGCCGCATGCAGCGGTCCTGCGCAGTGGAGGCACCGCGCGGGGCGCCGGCAGTCCGCGCACACGAGCGCGGGCGCATACCCGGGACGCGCGACCTGCACGAGCACCGGGCCGTCGCGCAGCGCCTCGCGCGCCGCCGCGAAGGCGGCGGACGGCACGCGCGAGCCGCGGGACTCGCCCTCCCTCGTCGCGCTGAGCACGACGCGCGGGGACGCACGCCGCCCGGCTGGGACGTCGCGCAGCCAGCTCAGCGAGACGAGGCGCTCGACGTCGGTCGTGCGCGTGTGCCCCGCGAACAGCAGAGCGCACCCGTCGAGCTCCTGGCGGACGAGGGCGGCGTCGCGCGCGTGCACCCCGGGGCTCAGCGGCTCGGCGAGAAGGGGATCGCCGTCGTCCCACACGACGAGGAGCCCGACGTCGTGGGCGGGGGCGTAGACGGCCGAGCGATTTCCGATCACGACGCACGGCTCATCCGAGAGCACACGGAGATAGCCGGCATACCGCGCAGGCGACGACTGCCGCGCATCGTCGCGCACGAGCGCGCCGTCGGGCACGCGCCCCGCGAGAGCCGCTGCCAGCTGGTCCTGATCGCGATGGTCGGGGACGACGACGACGGCGCTGCGCCCCGCCGCCAGCGTGCGGACGGCTGCTGCCGCGAGCAGCTCCGCCCACCCGCCGACCGTCGTGCCGTCCGCGAGGGCGACGGGGTGCGGCGGCGCGTCCAGCGCGAGTCGCTCGCCTGCCGTCATCGCGTCGGCAAGGCCCGGGAAGGCGCCGATCACGGCGCTCGCCCAGGCCGCCGACTCGGCTTCGACGGTCGCGACGGCGGGCGCTCCCGCCGCGAGCACCGCCTTCTCGGCCCGGACCATCCGCTTGGGGATCACGAGCCGCAGGACATCGGATGCCGAGCCGGCCGCGCGATCGGCGACGCGCCGCGCGAGCGCGTAGAGCCGCGCGGGGAGCACGGCCACCGGCGAGACGACGGACTCGAGCTCGGACAGCGGCCGAGGAGTCGGCTCGGACTCGCCCAGCTCGACGAGGAAGCCGTCGACGACACGGCCCGCCGTGCGCAGGGGGACGCGGACGCGGACGCCCGGGATCGCGTCGGCTTCGAGCTTGGGCGGGATCGCGTAGTCGAAGAGCCGGTCGAGCTGGGGCAGCGGCGAGTCGATGAGCACTCGCGCGACGCGCCGCGCGGTCATGCGCGGCCTCGGCGCACGCCCGCGGGCACGGTCAGAGCCCGGCGGCCGCGCGGAGGTCGTCGACGCGGTCGGTGCGCTCCCACGTGAAGTCGGGCAGCTCGCGCCCGAAGTGGCCGTACGCGGCCGTCTGCGCGTAGATGGGCCGCAGGAGGTCGAGCTCGCCGATGATGGCCTTGGGGCGCAGGTCGAACACGTCGCGGATCGCTCTCGCGATGACCTCGTCCGACACGACGCCCGTGCCGAACGACTCGACGTACAGGCCGACGGGCTTGGCCTTGCCGATCGCATACGCCACCTGCACCTCGAGCCGGTCGGCCAGGCCCGCGGCGACCGCGTTCTTCGCGACCCAGCGCATCGCGTACGCCGCAGACCGGTCGACCTTCGACGGGTCTTTGCCGCTGAAGGCGCCGCCTCCGTGGCGCGATGCGCCGCCGTACGTGTCGATGATGATCTTGCGGCCCGTCAGACCCGCGTCGCCCTTGGGTCCGCCGATGACGAACTTGCCTGCGGGGTTGACGTAGTACGTGACGTCGGGCAGGTCGAGGCCCGTCGACTCGAGCACGGGATCGATGACGATCTCCCGGACGGCCGCGCGGAGGTCGGAGAGATCGATGTCGTCGTTGTGCTGCGTCGACAGCACGACGGCCTGGACGGTCTTGGGGGTCTGGCCGTCGTAGCCGAGCGTCACCTGCGTCTTGCCGTCGGGGCGGAGGAACGGCAGCTGGCCCGACCGGCGGACGTCGGCGAGGCGCTCGGCCATGCGGTGCGCCGTCCATGCCGCCATCGGCATGAGCTGAGGCGTCTCGTTCGTCGCGTAGCCGAACATGATGCCCTGGTCGCCGGCGCCCTGGAAGTCGTGCGGGTCTTCGGAACCGTCCTCGCGGCGCTCGAACGCCTTGTCGACGCCCGCGGCGATGTCGGACGACTGGGCGCCGATCGACACGCTGACGCCGCACGAGTTGCCGTCGAAGCCCGTCTCGCTCGAGGTGTACCCGATGCGGTTGACGACACCGCGCACGATCGCGGGGATCTCGACGTAGGCGCTCGTCGACACCTCGCCGGCGACGTGGACGAGACCCGTCGTGACGAGCGTCTCGACCGCGACGCGCCCGTCGGGGTCCTCGGCCAGGATCGCGTCGAGGATCGAGTCCGAGATCTGGTCGCAGATCTTGTCGGGGTGCCCTTCCGTGACGGACTCGGACGTGAACAGACGCAGCTCGGTCATCGGGGCTCCCGATCGAAGACGGTGGAGGTGGGGATGGCGCGGTCCAGTATGCCCACAACGGCCGACACCGCTGCGGGCGACGCCTCGTGGCGTCATCCGACGGCGGGCCGGCCGTGGGAGGGGCGACTACTCGACGTGGCGCAGTCGGAGCTTGTCCTCGTGGATCTCGTGCATCGCGATCGTGAGGGGCTTGTCCTCGACCGTCGAGTCGACGAGCGGGCCGACGTTGTCGAAGAGGTTCCCCTCGTGCAGGTCCGAGTAGTAGTCGTTGATCTGGCGCGCGCGCTTGGATGCGTAGATGACCAGCTGGTACTTCGAGTCGACCTTCTCGAGCAGGCTGTCGATGGGGGGCTCGATGATGCCCTGGTTGGTTCCTGCCATGGCGGAATCTCCTCAATCGGACGGATGTCGGGGTGCGGCGCGGAGTGCGCGCGCAGACGCATCCGATCATTCTACCGCGAGACTTCCGGATGCCGGGGCCCGCGCGTTCAGGCGAACCGCGCCAGCGCCGCGCGGTATCGATCGGGGTCCGCTCTCGTCGCGTCGGCGACGAGCAGCGCGTGGGCTCCGATGACCCTCGTGTGCTCCCCCGCGCACGGGATCGTGACGATCTTCGTGAGGCCCGCGCGCCACGCCGGGACGAGCGCGTCGAGCGCGATCCGCTCGGGCTGCTCCTCCAGGCCCCGCACGGCGCGCATGCGGCCGACCTGCTCCTCGGAGCGACGGGCGTTCCACGCCGACCAGCCGTCGGTGAGCGCGTCGTCGCCGAACCGGTCGCGCCACGTCGGCCCGATCATGCGGCCGAGCAGTTCGCGACGCTCCGGCGAGCCGTCGGCCGTGCGCTGCAGCGCCGGGAAGAGGTCGCGATCGACGGGCGCGGCCGCATGGGCGACCGCGGCGGTCCAGATCGCGAGCCACTCGCGCGACCACGCCTCCGGTGCCGCCTCGGCATCCGGCTCCCGACGAGGGCTGACGGCGAGCAGCGGCGGCGCATCGCCGTCACCGGGGCTCAGCGCCCACGCCTCCCGCACCCAGAGGAGCTCCAGCAGCGGGTGCGCGGCATCCTGCACCTCGATGACCATGTCGTGCGGCCAGGGGCTTGAGGGGATCGGCCGGCTCGAGCGCATGCCCTCCACTCTGGCACGTGCGGGTCATCGCGTCAGAGCGACGACCTCTTCCGCCGCTCGTTCGACGTCGTCGTTCACGACGCGGAAGTCGAACTCGTTCTGGGCGGCCAGCTCCACCTTGGCCGTGCGCAGGCGTCGCGCCCGCTCCTCCGGACCCTCCGTGCCGCGGCCGACGAGCCGGTGCACGAGCTCGTCCCAGCTGGGCGGCAGGAGGAAGACGAGCGTCGCGGAGGGCTCGGCATCCCGAACCTGACGGGCGCCCTGCAGATCGATCTCGAGGAGCACCGTCCTGCCCTCCGACAGCGCCTTCTCGATCGGCGCGCGCGGCGTGCCGTAGCGATGCCGGTTGTGCACCGTCGCGTGCTCGAGCAGCTCGCCGTCGTGGACGAGCCTGTCGAACTCGTCGTCGTCGACGAAGAAGTAGTGCTCGCCGTCGACCTCGCCGGGGCGAGGCGCGCGCGTCGTGGCAGAGACGGAGAGGTGGATCTCGGGGTGGTGGTCTCTGATGTACCCCGCGACCGTGCCCTTGCCCACCGCCGTGGGCCCCGCGAGCACGACGAGCCTGCTGCGGCCGCCGCGGGGGGCGAGCTCGGGCCAGCGCTCGTCGAGGTAGTCCTGCAGCGCTGCGCGCTGCCGCGTGCCGAGACCGCCGAGGCGCTTGACCGGCGAGATCCCGAGCTGTGCGAGGATGCGGTCGCGCTTGCCCTCGCCGATCGCGGGAATGCTCGTGAGGAACTCCGTGACCCGCATCGCGCCCGCGGGCGCCTCGGGATCGGCGAGTCCGCGCCGCAGCAGCTCCTGGGGGGTGATGACGCGCATGGCGACATCCTTCTTCAGCGCGGCGCGGGCGCGGCGCGCGGCGACGGCTCGACGGGATGCCGCGACGCGGTCGACATCGGGGGGTCGCGTCTGCGCGCCGGGGGTGTGGGGCGGAGCCTCATCGAGAGGGGTGCGAGCGTCAGTCACGGGCCCGCCTGTATTCGTCGGCACGAGCATCGATGGTAGCCGCCAGCGCCCGGGGTCCCACGCTCAGGATGCTGCGGCTCTCGCTCGCGACGACGTTCGGGGTGAGACCGCCGAAGAGGCGCAGGAGATCGGCGGGCGCGGCGCCCTGCGCGCCGAAGCCGGGAGCGAGGATCGGCGCGGCCGGGACGATCTCGCGAGGAAGACCGTAGTCGTCCCAGTCGACGGTCGCGCCGATGACGAACCCGATCGACGCGATGTCCCCGTCGCCCGTGGATCCGCGGCTCCACGACGACACCTCGTCGATGACGTGGTTCGAGACGGTGCCGGCGGAGCGGGCCGAGTCGCCCGCGAGGACGCCGGCCCGGGGAAGGGCGCGCTGGACGACGTCGCCCTCGGGGTTGCTCGTCGCGGCCAGCACGAACACGCCCTTGCCGTTGCCGACGGCGTAGGCGAACGTCTCGGTGAGCGTTCCGACGCCGAGGTAGGGGCTCACCGTGAGCGCGTCCGCCTCCAGCGGAGACCCGGGCGTGAGCCAGGCGCGGGCGTACGCGTCCATCGTCGTGCCGATGTCTCCGCGCTTCGCATCGGCGATCACGAGCAGGCCCGCCGCACGGGCTGAGGCGAGCACGTCCTCGAGGGCCGTGAACCCCGCAGAGCCCCAGCGCTCGAAGAACGACACCTGCGGCTTCACGACTCCGGCCCGCCCCGCGGCGGCCTCCACGACCCGCAGGCCGAACTCGCGCACGCCGGCGGCCGAGGCATCCATCCCCCACTCCTCGAGCAGGCGCTCGTGGGGGTCTATGCCGACGCACAGGGGCCCGCGCGCGTCGAGCGCGGCCCGCAGGCGGGCGCCGAACGACGTCATGACCGTGCCGTCCGCTCGAGGGCGTACTCCTGCAGGCTCTTGACGTCGAAGCCCTCGCGCAGCACGGGAAGGGCGCTGACGGCGGCCCCGAGCACGGCCATCGTCGTGAACAGCGCCTTGTCGGCCGCGACGGCGGCCGCGCGGATCTCGTAGCCGTCCGCGCGTGCCATGCCCCCGGACGGGGTGTTGACGATCATGTCGACCTCGCCGGCGTTGATGAGGTCGACGATGTTCGTCTCCCCCGTCGTCTGCGTCGCCGAGTACTTGTTGACGACCTCGACGCGGATGCCGTTGCGCGCGAGGATCTCGGCCGTGCCCTCGGTCGCGAGGATCGAGAAGCCCAGCTCCTGCAGGCGGTGGGCAGGGAGGATGACGGCGCGCTTGTCGTCGTCGGCGACCGAGATGAACACGGTGCCGGACAGCGGCATCCCGCCGTACGCGGCCTCCTGGCTCTTGGCGAACGCCGTCGGGAAGTCGCGGTCGATGCCCATGACCTCGCCCGTCGAGCGCATCTCGGGGCCCAGGACGGAGTCGACCATGTGGCCCTCCTTCGTGCGGAAGCGCTTGAAGGGCAGGACGGCCTCCTTGACCGCGACGGGCGCGTCGAGCGGCACGCGCGAGCCGTCGTGCTCGGGGAGGAGACCCTCGGCCTTCAGCTCGGCGATCGTCGCGCCCGCCATGATGCGCGACGCGGCCTTCGCGAGCGGGATGCCGAGCGCCTTCGACACGAACGGCACCGTGCGGCTCGCTCGGGGATTGGCCTCGATGACGTACAGCACGCCGGCGCTCACGGCGAACTGCACGTTGAGCAGGCCCCGCACGCCGACGCCTTCGGCGATCGCGCGCGTCGCGATGCGGACGCGGTCGATCTCGGTGCGGCCGAGCGAGATGGGCGGGAGCGTGCAGCTCGAGTCGCCCGAGTGGATGCCGGCCTCCTCGAGGTGCTCCATGACGCCGCCGATGTAGAGCTCGTCGCCGTCGAACAGCGCGTCGACGTCGATCTCCACGGCGTCGTCCAGGAACCGGTCGACCAGCAGCGGCTTGCCGGGCTCGACGACGACCTCGCCCGCCGTGCGGACGAAGTAGTCGCGCAGGCTCGGGGTGTCGTACACGATCTCCATGCCGCGCCCGCCGAGCACGAAGCTCGGGCGCACGAGCACGGGGAAGCCGATCTCCTCCGCGACGGCGACGGCGCCCGCCTCGTCGGTCGCGGTGCCGTGACGCGGGGCGACCAGGCCCGCCGCGTCGAGGATCTCGCTGAAGAGCTGTCGCTCCTCCGCGAGGTCGATGGCGGCGGGGCTCGTGCCGAGGATCGTGTACCCGGCCTCCTCGATGCCCTTCGCGAGCCCGAGCGGCGTCTGGCCGCCGAGCTGGCAGATGACGCCGAGGATCCGGCCCGAAGCGCTCTCCGCGTGCAGGACCTCGAGGACGTCCTCGAGCGTCAGCGGCTCGAAGTACAGGCGGTCGCTCGTGTCGTAGTCGGTGGACACGGTCTCGGGGTTGCAGTTGACCATGACGGTCTCGAAGCCGGCATCCGACAGCGCGAACGACGCGTGCACGCACGAGTAGTCGAACTCGACGCCCTGGCCGATGCGGTTGGGGCCCGACCCGATGATGACGACCTTCGTCCGCTCGGACGGCGTCACCTCGGTCTCGAGGTCGTAGCTCGAGTAGTGGTAGGGCGTGAGCGCGGGGAACTCCCCCGCGCACGTGTCGACCGTCTTGAAGACGGGACGCAGGCCGAGTGCGTGACGGATGCCGCGCACCGCCGCCTCGGAGTCGTCGCGCAGCTGTGCGATCTGCGCGTCGCTGAACCCGTGCTCCTTCGCGATGCGGAGGGTCGCGGCATCCAGCTCGTCGGCGGTCCTGACGAACTCGGCGACCTCGTTGATGAGCACGATCTGATCGAGGAACCACGGGTCGATCTTGGTGGCCTCGAAGGCCTGCTCGATCGTCGCGCCCTTGCGCAGAGCCTGCTGCAGCACGATGATGCGACCGTCGGTCGGGGTCGCGGCGATCTCGAGCAGCTCGTCGACCGAGCGGGGCTCGTCGCCCCAGTGGAAGCTCGATCCCCGCTTCTCGAGCGAGCGGAGAGCCTTCTGGAGCGCCGTCGCATAGTTGCGGCCGATCGCCATCGCCTCGCCGACCGACTTCATGGTGGTGGTGAGCGTCGTGTCGGCTGCGGGGAACTTCTCGAAGTTGAACCGCGGCACCTTGACGACGACGTAGTCGAGCGTCGGCTCGAAGCTCGCGGGCGTCACCTTCGTGATGTCGTTCGGGATCTCGTCGAGGCGGTAGCCGATCGCGAGCTTCGCGGCGATCTTCGCGATCGGGAAGCCCGTGGCCTTGCTCGCGAGGGCGGAGGACCGCGAGACGCGCGGGTTCATCTCGATGACGATGATGCGGCCCGTCGCCGGGTCGACGGCGAACTGGATGTTGCAGCCGCCCGTGTCGACGCCGACGGCGCGGATGATGTCGATGCCGATGTCGCGGAGCTTCTGGTACTCGCGGTCGGTGAGGGTCAGCGCCGGGGCGACCGTGATGGAGTCGCCCGTGTGCACGCCGACGGGGTCGACGTTCTCGATCGAGCAGACGACGACCGTGTTGTCGGCCGTGTCGCGCATGAGCTCGAGCTCGTACTCCTTCCACCCGAGGATCGACTCCTCCAGCAGCACCTCGTTCGTGGGCGAGTCGTGCAGGCCCGCGCCGGCGATGCGGCGCAGATCGGTCTCGTCGTACGCGAAGCCGGAGCCGAGGCCGCCCATCGTGAACGACGGACGCACGACGAGCGGGTAGCCGAGCTCGGCGGCGGCGGAGAGGACCTCGTCCATCGTGTGCGCGATGCGAGAGGCCGCGACATCCGCCCCCGCCTCGATGACGAGCTCCTTGAAGACCTGACGGTCCTCTCCCTTGCGGATGGCGTCGACCTTCGCGCCGATGAGCTCGACGCCGTACTTCTCGAGGATGCCCTGCTCGTGAAGGGCCATCGCGGCGTTGAGCGCCGTCTGACCGCCCAGAGTCGGCAGGATCGCGTCGGGCTTCTCCTTCGCGATGATCGTCTCGATCACGGCGGGGGTGATCGGCTCGATGTAGGTCGCGTCCGCGAAGTCGGGGTCGGTCATGATCGTGGCCGGGTTGGAGTTGACGAGGATGACGCGCACGCCCTCCTCGCGCAGCACGCGGCAGGCCTGCGTGCCCGAGTAGTCGAACTCGCACGCCTGGCCGATCACGATCGGGCCGGAGCCGATGACCAGGACGCTCTTGATGTCGTCGCGCTTAGGCATTCTTGTCCTTCAGGTCGGCGACGACGAGGTCCCGGAAGCGGTCGAAGAGGTAGTTGGCGTCGTGCGGCCCGGCGGCCGCCTCGGGGTGGTACTGCACCGAGAACGCGGGGATGTCGAGGGCGCGCAGACCCTCGACGACGTCGTCGTTGAGCCCCACGTGGCTCACCTCGACGCGGCCGTACCCGTGGGGGCTGTCGAACTCCCCGTCGATGGGCGCGTCGACGGCGAACCCGTGGTTGTGCGCCGTGATCTCGACGCGGCCCGTCGCCTTGTCGAGGACGGGCTGGTTGATGCCGCGGTGGCCGAAGGGCAGCTTGTACGTGCCGAGGCCGAGGGCCCGGCCGAGGAGCTGGTTGCCGAAGCAGATGCCGAAGAAGGGCAGGCGGTCGTCGAGGACGGCGCGCAGCAGCTCGACGTGGTCGCCGGATGCCGCGGGGTCGCCAGGGCCGTTCGAGTAGAACACGGCGACCGGATCGATGGCACGGATGCCGTCGATCGTGACGTCCTGCGGAAGGACGTGCACGTCGAAGCCGCGGGCTGCGAGATTGTCGATCGTGCGCTGCTTGACACCGAGGTCGAGCACCGCGAGACTGCCGATCCTCTCGACGCCCCCGTGTGCCGGCGTGACCTCGGCGCTGGCGACCGACACGGCGGCGGACAGGTTCTGCCCGGCCATCTGCGGGGCGTCCGTGACGAGGCGCAGCTGCTCCTCGGGGGTCAGGCCCGCGGCCTCGCCCGAGAAGATCCCCCCGCGCATGGAGCCGGCGGAGCGGATGTGCCGCGTCACGGCGCGCGTGTCGATGCCGCTGATGCCGACGATGCCGTCGGTCACGAGGGCGTCGTCGAGCGACTCGTCGGCGCGCCAGTTCGACACGACGCGCGAGGGGTCGCGCACGATGT
Organism: Microbacterium ulmi; assembly: GCF_011759705.1. Lineage (GTDB taxonomy): Bacteria > Actinomycetota > Actinomycetes > Actinomycetales > Microbacteriaceae > Microbacterium > Microbacterium ulmi. The sequence continues at coordinate 283,913 of NZ_JAAOZF010000002.1, forward strand.
AGCCCGAGACCCAGATGCGGCGCGACTCCGGGTCTTCGTCGTTCATGCCGGTGTTGCCGATGTGCGGCGCGGTCTGCAGGACGATCTGCCCCGCGTACGACGGGTCGGTGAGCGTCTCCTGGTAGCCGGTCATGCCGGTGGTGAAGACGACTTCGCCGAGCGTCGTGCCGCGGGCTCCATAGGCGCGGCCGACGTGACGGGTGCCGTCTTCGAGCACGAGGACGGCGGGATCGGTGGTGAATGTCATGCGTCGGATCCTGTCGGGGTCGAGAGGAGGGGGCGGACGGCGTCGGCGAGCGACCTCGCCGAGGCATCCTGAGGTCGGAGGTAGGTGTCGACGAGGTCGCCCGTGAGCGCGCGCCAGGTGAGCCGGACGAGTCCGCCCTTCTCGACGACGCGGTCGATCGCGACGGTGGACAGCGCGACGTCGGCGAGGCGGTCGGTGGTCAGCACGATGCGGTCCTGGCCGGTGAGGTCGAGCACGACGCCCATGTCGGCCACGGTGACGATCGCACGGGAGCGGAAGCCGAGGCCCGGCGCGTTGACGCGCTCGAGCGGCTCGCCATGCTTCGTCGTCGCGACGTAGAAGCCGTCGAACGTCGCGCGCACGGTCGCCTCGACGGGCAGGTCGCCGAACGGCGCGAGGGGCGCGGCATCCCGCCTCGTGCGTCGTCGCCATCCCCACACGCCCAGTCCGATGAGCACCAGCGTCACACCGATGATCAGCAGCAGCGCGCCTTCGCGGCTCATGCGCGCACCCCCGGCCGCTCGAGGAGGGCGCCGTCGACGAGGGTCGGGATGCCGCCGTTCAGCGTCCAGCGGACCTCGCCGGGGAGCTCCCGCCCGACGTACGGCGAGTTGAGGCTGCGGCCGCGCAGATCTCCGGCGGTGAACGTGCGGACGGGTGCGGGGTCGTAGAGCGTCACCGAGGCGGGCTGCCCCGGGAGGAGGTGCGTCCCGTGGCCCTCGAGCCGCCCGATCCGCGCAGGCGTGCGCGACATGACGCGCGCGACGTCGGCCCACACGAGCAGGCCCGTGTCGATCATCGCCTCCTGCACGACGCGCAGCGCGCTCTCCAGGCCCACCATGCCGTTCGCGGCGGCCTGCCACTCGCACGACTTCGCCTCGGCGGGGTGCGGTGCGTGGTCGGTCGCGACGATGTCGATCGTGCCGTCCGCGAGCCCTTCGCGCACGGCGAGCACATCCTCCTCGCGCCGAAGCGGAGGGTTGACCTTGAAGCGGGGGTCGTAGCCGCGGGCGAGCTCGTCCGTGAGGAGCAGGTGGTGCGGCGTCACCTCGGCCGTGACGTCCACGCCGCGGCGCTTGGCCCAGCGGATGATCTCGACCGACCCCGCCGTCGAGAGGTGGCACACGTGCAGGCGCGAGCCGACATGCTCGGCGAGGAGGACGTCGCGCGCGATGATCGACTCCTCCGCGACGGCGGGCCAGCCGGCGAGGCCGAGCTCGGCCGAGACGGAGCCCTCGTTGAGCTGTGCGCCCTCCGTGAGCCGGGGGTCCTGCGCGTGCTGGGCGATCACGCCGTCGAAGGCCTTCACGTACTCGAGCGCACGGCGCATGATGAGCGGGTCCCACACGCAGAAGCCGTCGTCGCTGAAGACGCGGACGCGGGCGCGGGAGTCGGCCATCGCGCCGAGCTCGGCGAGGCGCTCGCCCTTCTGCCCGACCGTGACGGCGCCGATCGGCTGCACCGTGACGTAGCCGGCGGCTTCGCCGAGGGCGAGCTCCTGCTCGACGACACCAGCCGTGTCGGCGACGGGCGACGTGTTCGGCATCGCGAAGACGGTCGTGTAGCCGCCTGCGGCCGCCGCGCGCGAGCCGGTGAGGATCGTCTCGGATGCCTCGTACCCGGGCTCGCGCAGGTGCGTGTGCAGGTCGACGAGACCCGGCAGGGCGATGAGCCCGTCGGCGTCGACGACGGTCGCGCCCGCTCGGCTGAGCCCCGTCCCGATCTCGGCGATGACGCCGTCGTCGACGATCAGGTCAGCGGCGTCGCCGCCTTCCAGGCGCGCGCCCCGGAACAGGAGGACTTCGCTCACCGTCCGTCCTCACTCTCTCCGGCCGAGCCCGCGAGAAGCAGGTACAGCACCGCCATTCGCACCGACACGCCGTTGGTCACCTGCTCGAGCACAGTGGATCGTGCCGAGTCGGCCGCCTCCGCCGAGATCTCCAGTCCTCGGTTCATGGGGCCGGGGTGCATGACAATGCTATCCGCCCCCAGGCTGGAAAGCCGCCCCGCGTCGAGTCCCCAGCGCCGCGAATATTCCCGTTCAGTGGGGAAATACGCGGCATTCATGCGCTCCAGCTGGATGCGCAGCATCATGAGCGCGTCCGGTGCCGCGGCGACCGCCTCGTCGAGGTCGAAGAGCACGCGCGCGGGCCAGAGCGAGACGTCCTGCGGCACGAGCGTGGGGGGCGCGACGAGCGTCACCTCGGCGCCCAGGGTGTGCAGCAGCCACACGTTGGAGCGGGCGACGCGCGAGTGCAGGATGTCGCCGACGATCGTCACCCGCACCCCTGCGAGGTCGCGGCCGCGGCTGTCGGGCCCGAAGCGGCGCTTGCGGATCGTGTAGGCGTCGAGGAGCGCCTGCGTGGGGTGCTCGTGGGTGCCGTCGCCCGCGTTGACGACGCCGGCCGAGATCCACCCGCTCGTCGCGAGGGTGCGGGGTGCCCCTGAGGCGCCGTGACGGATGACGACGGCATCCGCCCCCATCGCCTGCAGCGTCTGGGCGGTGTCCTGCAGCGACTCGCCCTTCGAGACGCTGGAGCCCTTCGCGGAGAAGTTGATGACGTCGGCGGAGAGGCGCTTCGCGGCGGCCTCGAACGAGATGCGGGTGCGCGTCGAGTCCTCGAAGAAGAGGTTGACGACGGTCTTGCCGCGCAGCGTCGGCAGCTTCTTGACTTCGCGCTGCTGGGTGCCTGCCATGTCCTCCGCGACGTCGAGGATGCGGAGGGCGTCTGCGTGCGAGAGCGTCTTGGTGTCGAGCAGGTGCCTCATGACTCGATCGTCACCTCCTCGATGCCGTCGATCTCGGCGAGCCGCACGTTGACGCGCTCGTCCCGCGCGCTCGGGAGGTTCCTGCCGACGAAGTCCGGACGGATCGGGAGGTCGCGGTGGCCGCGGTCGACGAGCGTCGCGAGCCGCACGGCGGCCGGGCGACCGATGTCCTGCAGGGCGTCGAGGGCGGCGCGGATGCTGCGGCCCGAGAAGAGCACATCGTCGACGAGGACGACCGTCTTGCCGTCGATGCCGCCCGCGGGGATCTGCGTGGGCCGGGGCGCGCGTGTCGGGTTGCGGTGCAGATCGTCGCGGTACATCGTCACGTCGAGCGACCCGACGGGGACCGGCGCGCCGCCGAACTCGCCGACGAGCGCGGCGATGCGGTCGGCGAGCGGGACTCCGCGGGTGGGGATGCCGAGGATGACGAGACCCTCGGGGCCCTTGTTGGACTCGAGGATCTCGTGGGAGATCCGAGTCAGGGCCCGGGCGATGTCGGCCGCATGCAGCACGGTGCGCGTGCTCATCCGCCGCTCCCTTCTCCGCCTCTCTGGACGGGGTTAAAGGTTGCTGTGGTGACTCCATCGTAGTGGGATCATGAGCAGATGACCGATCGCGGTGAGTCCGCGTCGGGGCCGGATGCCGGGAAGCGTGGAGCTCATCGCGCCGGCGACTTCGCCTCGACGACGTCGTTCGTGTTCGGTCGCCAGGTCTCGTTCTTCGACGCGGTGTACGGATTCGCGGCGACGCTGCTCATCTCGAACGTCGACGCTCCCCCCGCATCGGCGTGGCGGTCGCTCGACGCGCTGATCGCTTCGGGCGCCGGCACTCAGCTGGTCGGCTTCATCCTGAGCTTCACCGTGATCGTCGTGCTGTGGCGGGTCAACGTGCGCCTCACGCGGAGACTGCGCGGACTCGACGGGGTCACGGTCGTCGCGAACCTCGTGGCGGCGGCGAGCGTCGTGCTCATCGCGTTCACGACGCAGGGCGTGAGCGATCCCGCGTCCGCCGACCTCCCGCTGCCGACTGCGCTGTACGCGGCCAACATCGCGCTCGCGGCGCTGTGCCAGTCCGCGTTCTACCAGGTCGGGCGCGCTCGGGGGCTGGAGCGACGCAGCACCGACGCGCGATCGAACCTGTGGGAGCTCGTCGGTGCGGCCGTGACGCCCGTCGTCTTCCTGATCTCCATCCCCGTCGCGTTCTCCGTCGGGACGACGGCGGCCAAGCTCACGTGGGCGAGTCTGCTCGTGCTCTCCCCCATCGCGGGGACGATCGCGCTGCGGGCGGTCGAGCGGCGAGCAGGCGGCGACCCGGATGCCGATCCCGACGACGATGCTTGACACCTAGCGTGACGAGGCCTAGCCTCACTAGGCATGAACGCTGAATCGCTCAAGGGACACCTGGACCTGCTGGTGCTCGCCGTCATCTCGGCGGGCCCCATCCACGGCTACGGGGTCATCGAGCGCTTGCGCGATCGCAGCGAGGGGTCGTTCGATCTCGCGGAAGGCACGGTCTATCCCGTGCTGCATCGGCTCGAGCGGGCGGGCCTGCTCGAGCACGAATGGTCGGACGCGTCCGGCCGCCGCCGGAAGCTCTACCGGCTCACACAGACAGGCGCTGCCCGGCTCGTCGAGCAGCACGCAGGATGGCGCGAGTTCGTCGACGCCGTCGAATCCGTCCTCAGGAGGAACCCGTGGCCGCAGACGGCTTGATCGATCAGTACGTCGAGTCCTTCCGTCGTCGGGTGCGCTCGCGGCGCGACCGCGACGACCTCGCCGACGAAGTGCGCGATCACCTGCTCACCGCCCGAGAGCGCTTCGAGGCGCTCGGCGTCGAGCCGCACGTCGCCGAGCGGCGCGCGCTCGCGCGGCTGGGCGATCCGACGCTCGTGGCGTCCCTCCTGACCGAAGTCCCTTCGAAAGGAAGCCTCATGTCCCTTTTCCTCTCCCGCCACCTCCCCGCCATGTCGGTCGCGGCGGCCGCCGCGTGGATCGCGGCGATCGTCGTCGCCGTCTACGGGCAGACCGGCATGGTCGTGCCCTGGACGCAGGAGGCCTATCTCGTGTCGTCGGCCGTCATCGGGCTCGCGTGCCTGCTGACGACGGCGGTCCTCGTGGGCCTCAACGTGCGCGCGACGGGTGAGCTCGACACGACGACGGTCGTCATCGCGGCGGTCGGCGCCCTCGCCACCGTCGCGGCCGCCCTGCTGTCGTGGTTCATCGCGATCTGGCTGCCGCTGCTGGCGATCGCGGTCGTGTGGACGCTCGTACGGGCCTGGGCCACGCACGCGGGGTCGCGCCCCTTCACGGTCGTCATGCTCGCGCTCATGCCGCTGCTGGCGGTGGGCGCGATCGTCGCCACGGTCCTCGGCCAGACGATGCCGGTCGACACCGAGCTGCTGAGCTGGTCGATCCTCGCCGGCCTCGCGGCCGTCGTCGCGGCGTCGCTCGTCGACGTCGCGGTGCGCGTCGGCCGGCGCACGGCACGCGCGGCAGTCGCCGTCGCGAGCTGACCCGCTGCACGCAGAAGGCCGGTGGCTCGGGGGCGCACCGGCCTTCTGCGGAACCCGACGCTACGCGGCCGGCTGCGCCGCAGAACGGTGCAGGTCGTCCTCCGCCTGGCGTGCGCGGATGGGGTGACCCTGCGTCGTGAGGCAGCGACCGGAGGCGAGGTCCCACTTCCAGTCGTGCAGCGAGCAGGTGAGCACGCCGTCTTCGATCTTGCCGGTCTTCGACAGGTCGGCGCGCAGATGCGGGCACCTGCGCTGCACGACCCAGTCCTCGAGCTGGACGTCCTCCGAGACGTCCGACTGCTCGGCGTACCAGTTCTCGACATACTCGATGCGATCGCGCGAGAGGCACTTGAAGAACGTGTAGATGAACTCGTTGAACTTGCCGATCCGCCCCGCCTGGAACTGCATCGAGAGGAAGATCGAGTTCGACCAGTCGATCTCGTGATCGCGGATGTTGGTCGAGACGAGGTCGGCGGGGATCGTGAACCAGTAGCTGGTCTCCTCCCCCGCGTACTCGCGCACCTTGGCCCTCGGGAAGTCGACGCACAGGTCGAGGTCGCCGATCGTCATGCGCACGGGCCCGCCGACGCCCTCGCGGAAGATGCGGCCGCGGCGCAGCAGCGGCTCCCACCACTCCTTGAGGGCGGCGAGCATCTCGTCCGGCGGCAGGATCGCGGCGCGGGATGCCTCCTCGGCGCGCAGCTCGTCCTGTCGGGAATCGCGCTGCTCGGCCAGATAGGCCCACTTGTCCTCGAAGACCCGCTCGATCTCGGCATCCGTGTAGAGGGTCTGCGTGACCGAGAGCTCACCATGATCGAGCTCGACCACGGTCCCGGGGAGGAACTCGTAGCCCTTCTGCTCGGGACGGAGCTCCGCCATGTGCGCGAGGAACTGCCGCTGGTCGGTGAAGATCGCGTCGTTCTCGAGCCCGAACCCGTTGTACCTGAAGAGCTCGTCGCGCAGGAACATGGGTGGGCCAGCCATGGGGAAGACGTGCTCGGCGTCGACCTTCTCGATGTAGTACATGGCGCGCTTGTTCTGCGCGTCGCGCTTGAGCTTGGCGAAGTTCTGCTTGGCGTCCTGAGGAAGGTCGTAGACCATCGGCCACCAGATCGCGCCCGAGACCTGCGTGAAGTACGCGTCGGGCTTCGAGAAGGCCATCAGCCTGTCGAGGTCGAGCGGGTGCGAGTCGTTCTGGTTGAGGATGCTCGCCGTGCCGTCGTCGACGCTCAGCGAGGAGTCGCCGATGGGCCCGTCCGACGGGGCTCGCAGCGGCGTGATCATGAGCGTGAGGTCGCCGAACTCGAGGGGCACCCCCGCCTGCGTGTAGACGATGTTGTCGTAGCCGAGCTTCAGCAGATCCTGCTCGAGGTCGTCCGTCGGGTAGTCCGGCAGGAGGACCGTGATGCCCTTCGGGATGTATCGGCGCATGAGCGCAGGGTCGAAGTGATCGCGATGCCTGTGCGAGATGTAGAGGAAGTCGGCCTTGCCGAATCGCTCCCAGTCGAGGCCGCGATTGTCGGGGAACGGGAACCATGAGCCGAAGAAGGTGGGCCCGATGACGGGGTCGCACAGGATGCTGCCGCCGAGCGTCTCGATGAACATGCCGGCGTGGCCGAGACCCGTGATGCGCATGGAACCCTCCTGAATCGAACAGCTATCGAGTCTACGGGAGGGGCCGGATCGCGCTCGCGGGACGGGCCGATCGCGCAGAGCGGCGCCCGCCGCATCGGTGGTCTCCCGAGGGTGGCGGGCGAGTGCGCCGCGGCGGGTCTCAGCGCTCGAGCAGGCCCCGGATGTCGGCGGCGCTGAGCGCCTGGCCGAAGAGCGCGTCGTCGTCCATGACGGAGCGGAACAGTCGCGCCTTGCGCTGCTGCAGCGCCATCACCTTCTCCTCGATGGTGCCGTTGGCGATGAGCCGATAGACCATGACGCTGCGCGTCTGGCCGATCCGGTGCGCGCGATCGACGGCCTGCGCCTCGGCCGCCGGGTTCCACCACGGGTCGAGCAGGAACACGTAGTCGGCCTCGGTCAGCGTCAGACCGAATCCGCCCGCCTTGAGGCTTATGAGGAAGACGGGTGCGTCGCCGCGGCGGAACGCGTCGATCGCGGCATCCCGATCGCGGGTCGAGCCGTCGAGGTACGCGTACGCGATGCCGCGCGCGTCGAGCTGCGCCGCGACGAGCTGGAGGAACGACGTGAACTGACTGAAGACGAGCGTGCGGTGGCCCTCGGCGACGATCTCGTCGAGCTGCTCGAAGAGCGCCGTGAGCTTGCTCGGGGCGATGTGGGCGTGCTCCGGGTCGACGAGCTCGGGCGCGAGGCTCAGCATCCGCAGCAGCGTGAGCGAGCGGAACACGATGAACCGATTGCGGTCGAGGTCGTCGAGAAGGCCCAGCACCTTCTGGCGCTCGCGCTGCAGCACGGCGTCGTACAGGGCTCTGTGGGCCGCGCCCAGCTCGACGCGCACCTCCTGCTCCTGCTTGGGCGGGAGGTCGGCCGCGACCGCCTCCTTGGTGCGCCGCAGCACGAGAGGGCGGATGCGGCGACGCAGTCGCGCGAGCCGCGCGGCGCGGTACGGCCCGGACTCCCGGTTCTCGGGGACCCTCCCCTTCTCGATGGGCTGCACGTACTCCTCACGGAATCGGCGCGCCGACGGGAAGAGCCCCGGGGCCGTGAGCGACAGCAGCGCCCACAGCTCCGCGAGGCCGTTCTCCAGCGGCGTCCCCGTGATCGCGAAGGCGACGTCCGCACGCAGGTCTCGGACGGCGCGGAACGCCTTCGTCTGCGGATTCTTCACGAACTGCGCCTCGTCTAGCACGACTCCGGCCCACTCCAGGGCGTGGAACTGCGACGCGTCGAGCCGGAGCAGCGTGTACGACGTGACGACGACGTCGACGGATGCCGCGGCATCCGCCAGGGGCTCACGGCGCGTGGCGCCGGTCGTGTCCAGCACGCGCACACGCAGGCCGGGCACGAACCGCGCGGCCTCTGCGCGCCAGGTCGACAGCACCGAGGTCGGCGCGACCACGAGGAACGGACGCCGCTCCCCCTCGGCGACGGCATGCTGCAGGAGCGCGAGCATCTGCAGCGTCTTGCCGAGCCCCATGTCGTCGGCGAGGATCCCGCCCAGCCGGTGGCGCCAGAGGAACGCGAGCCAGTCGAAGCCGGCCTGCTGGTACGGGCGCAGCCGGGCGCGCAGCCCGTCGGGTGCGCGCGTCGGCTCGATGCCGTCGACGTCGCGCAGCGCCTCGACCGTCGCACGCCACGACACGGCGGGCAGCGCCTCGTCTGCGACATCCTCGAAGTCGGCCCACAGATCGGTCTGGCGGCGGCTGATCCGCGTCGTGCCCGCTTCCCACTCGGCGAGGTCGGCGGCCTCGTCGATGAGCTCGCGCAGCCGCTGCAGCGCAGGGTGCGACAGCGAGAAGAACCCGCCGTCCGCGAGGAGGAGCTTCTTCCGTCCCCGCGACAGGGCCGTGAACAGGGGCGTGAAGGGGATGCGCCGTCCGTCGATGGTCACGACGACCCCGAGATCGAACCAGTCCGCGTCGTCCGTCTCCACCGTCGACACCGTCACGCGCGGGTCGGCCGTGAGCTCGCGATAGGCCGGTCGCGTGCCGCGCAGCTCGACCACGACGTCCTCGAGCGCCTCGAGCGCCGGCAGGGCGTGCGCCGTGAACTCCGCGGCCTCGACGCCCGCGAGGGTGCCCGACGACGCGAACGGCACGTCGACGGCGTCGCGCCACACGGCCTCGAGACGACGGCGGATCTCGTCCTCTGCCGCTGCATCGCGCTCCGCGTCGGGCGGCGTGCCCTCCGCGACCGGCGGCGCGCCCGGGTAGCGCCACGTCAGCGCGAACTGCAGGCGGTGCGACGGCTCGAATCCCACCGACACCGCCAGTCGCGGCCGCGCGGAGTCGGGAACCTCGATTCCCGGGCCTGCCGTGAGCGTCGTGAGGCGCGCGAGATGCGGGAGATGGTCGCGGATGAACTCGGCCGCGTCGGAAGGCGGGACCACGACGGGCGCTGACGCTCTCAGCGCGGCGTACTCGGCGGCCGAGAGCGCCACGGGCGCGAGCGACGCGCGGAGCGTCTCGCCGACGGCCGAGACGGCGTAGACCCCGACATGCCCGATCGTCCGGACGATCGGGCCCTCCACCGGATCGCCGTCGATCATGACGTGCGGGGAGATCACGATCCCCCGGGCATCGTGCTCCGCGTGCAGGCCGACGGCCGCTGCGCGCGCGAGCGACACGCTCTGCCGCCGCCTCGTGGCGACGATCGGGATGCCTCGCCCTTCCGCCCCCGCGAGCTGCGTCCACAGGAGCGACGACTCGACGTCGTCGAGGGTGAGCCACTCGGAGCCGTCGGGCATCGTCCCGAGCAGACGCGCGTCGCGCGCGATGCTGAAGAGCTCGACGAACCAGCGCGCCTGCGCGTGGTCCCAGGGATGCCCCGCTCGGCGCAGGGCGTCCCACGAGACGACCCCCTTGATCCAGGTGTCGTCGCGGGCTCCGGTCTCCAGCGGCCGGAGAGCCACGCTGAGCTCATGGCCGTGCTCGTGCAGTCCTCGCGGCGTCGCAGGTTCGGTCCGCGGGGGCGCCCACGGCGAGCCTCCGCGGCGGACGCGCTGGCGCAGCTCGACACCGAGCGCGAGCCGCCGGGCGGCCGCGCGCGGGGCCGGAGGCAGGAGCGAGCGCCACTCGGCCGGCGCGGGCTCGGGCGTCGGCGTCGCGCCGGTCTCGCGCGAGTCGGGCGGCGTGGCGCCGGTCTCGCGCGAGTCGAGCGGCGTGGCGGCCCGCGCGACGCGGTTGCTCTCGAGCAGCGTCGCGACGACGTGCTTGCAGTCGTACGCCATGGGGCACGTGCAGGACGTCGAGACGATCGGGCGCGCGGCGCGGGGCTCCACGACGATCGTGCAGCGGTACGGGCTCGGCCGGCTGCCCGCCACGACGGAGCGCAGAGTGCGGGCGTCCTCGTCCCAGACCAGTCGGCGCACCGCCCCGCTGCGGAAGCACGTCACGCCACGCGAGTACCCGCCCGCGTCGGACTGCTGACGCACGACGGGATCGGCGAACAGCGGCGGGTGCACGCGTCCATTCTCGCAAGCACCGTCGACACCGGCGCCACCGTGCGGCTTCGGGTCAGGACGACCGGGCGATGCGGGCGAGCACTCCGTGGACGAACGAGCCGGAGTCGTCGGTCGAGAACTCCTTCGCGAGCTCGACCGCCTCGTCGATCGCGACGGCCGTCGGCACCTCGTCGTTGTAGAGGAGCTCCCACACGGCCAGGCGCAGCACGGCGCGGTCCACGGCGGGCATGCGGGCGAGCGACCAGTCCTTCGCGAACGTCGTGATCTGCTCGTCGATGGCGTCGCGGTTGTCGATGACGCCGTCGACGATCTCGCGCGCATACAGCCAGGACGCTTCTCGAGCGGGCTCGCTCGCAGCGCGCTTGGCCTCGGCGGCGAGGGTGGTCGCGACGTCGTCACCGCGCACGTCGGCCTGGAAGAGGATGTCGAGCGCGCGTTTGCGCGCCTTCGTACGGGCGCTCACGTGCTAGTTGACCCGGCCGAGGTAGTCGCCCGTGCGGGTGTCGACCTTGACCTTCGTGCCGGTCTCGACGAACAGCGGCACCTGGATTTCGTAGCCGGTCTCGACGGTCGCGGGCTTCGTGCCCGCGGACGAGCGGTCGCCCTGCAGGCCCGGCTCGGTGTAGGTGATCTCGAGGACGACGGATGCCGGCAGCTCGACGTAGAGGGGGTTGCCGTTGTTCAGCGCGATCTGCACCTGCTGATTCTCGAGCAGGAAGTTGGCGGCCTCGCCGACCGTCGTGGCCGGGACGGTGAGCTGATCGTAGTCGGCGACGTCCATGAAGACGAAGCCCTCGCCGTCGTTGTAGAGGTACGTGAAGTCGCGGCGGTCGACGTTCTCGATGTCGATCTTGGCGCCGGCGTTGTACGTGCGGTCGACGACCTTGCCCGAGACGACGTTCTTGAGCTTCGTGCGCACGAACGCGCCGCCCTTGCCGGGCTTGACGTGCTGGAACTCGATGACGTTCCAGAGCTGGCCGTCGATGCTGAGGACGACGCCGTTCTTGATGTCTGCGGTGGATGCCATGAGCGTGGGTGGTCCGTTCGTGTGGAGGAGGGAGGGCCGGTCGCCGAGCGTTCCGGAACGCGGCCGACATCCGATTCTACGGGGTGCCCCGATGCGAACGCTGGGCGCGCGCCGCGAACCGCCCTCGCGGTCACGCGCAGCCGGGCTCCGTCGGGGTCGGTCGGACCAGTGGCAGGAAGATCTCGTCGACGATGCCCACGATGTCGTCGTCGGGCATCGGCGTGAGGTTGAGGAGCAGGTGATGCCGGAAGAGGTCGAAGGCGACCGTCCGCACGCGCGGCGTGAGCCGGGCCGGGTCGATCTCGCCGCGCGCGGCGGCCCGGTCGATCACGTCGTCGAGCGCACCGCGCGTCCTCGTGCCGATCATCTGCCGGCGCAGATCCGCGAAGCTGCCCCCCGACTCGGAGAAGTGCGATCCGATGAGCACGCTCATGAGCGGAGCCAGCGGTGCGCGCGCCTCGTTCGAGCGGTGCAGCAGCTCGATCATGTCTCCACGCAGACTTCCCGTGTCGGGCGCCTCGACCATGCCTTGGCGCAGCCCGTGCGCGAGGGCGGCCTCGAGCAGGGCCTCGCGATCGTCCCATCGCCGGTAGACGACGGAGCGGCTCGTCCCCGCGCGCTCGGCGACGGCGTCGATCGTGAAGCTTCCGTACCCGCCGTCCAGCAGCTGCTGCCAGCCGGCGTCCAGGATGGCGACTTCGAGCTCCTGTCCCCGCCGGCGCTTCGCCGTCTGCTCAAGATCCATTTGTGTATCTTATCCCGCCGGCGTACGATTCCCCATTAGATACAGTCATGTTTCTTACGAAGGAAGCCATGTCAACAGCTCAGGCCCCCGCGCCGGCACTCCCCCGCAGCGCCATCGTTACCGCACTCGTCCTCGTCGTCGGCGGGCTCGCGGTGATCTTCGACAGCACGATCATGAGCATCGCGCTCAAGACCCTCGCAACAGAGCTCCAGGTCCCCGTCAGTACGATCCAGTGGGTCACGACGGCCTATCTCCTCGCTCTCGGCGTCGCCATTCCCGTGGTCGGCTGGGCGCAGGCGCGCATCGGCGGCAAGAGGCTGTGGATGATCGCGCTCACGATCTTCCTCGTCGCCTCGATCGCGTGCAGTCTCGCGTGGGATGCGCCGAGCCTCATCGCATTCCGCGTCGTGCAGGGCATCGGCGGGGGCCTCATGATGCCGCTCATGGCGACGCTCGCGATCCAGCAGGTGCCTGCGGGCGTCGGCCTCGGCAAGCTCATGGCGGCGGTCAGCCTGCCCGCCGCGCTCGGCCCCATCCTCGGCCCCACGATCGGCGGCGTCATCATCAACTCGCTCGACTGGCGCTGGCTGTTCTGGGTCAACGTGCCGTTCTGCCTCGTCGGGCTGGCCCTCGCCTGGCGCTTCATCCCCGCCGACGCTCCGCGCGGCAGGCCGGCGCTCGACTGGGTGGGGCTCGTCCTCGTGTCGCCGTCGCTCGTCGGCATCCTCTACGGTCTGTCGAACGTGAGCCGGGACGGCGGGTTCTCGCGCGTGGACGTCTGGCTCCCGCTCCTCGTCGGCGCCCTGCTGCTCGTCGCGTTCGTGCTTTCGCAGCTCCGCCGGCCGAGCAGAGCCCTCGTCGACATCGGCCTCCTGCGACGTCGCTCGGTCGCCTCCTCGTCCGCCGTGCTGTTCCTCTCCGGCGCGTCTCTGTACGGCGCGATGCTCCTGCTGCCGCTGTTCTTCCAGATCGTCCACGGGACCGATGCCCTCGCGGCCGCGCTGCTGCTCATCCCCCAGGGCGTCGGCGCGCTCCTCAGCCGCACGCTCGCCGGGCGGCTGACCGACTCCATCGGCGCCCGCACCGTCGCTATCGGCGGTTTCGTCCTGATGGGCCTTGCGACGGTCCCGTTCGCCTTCGCGAACGCGGGCACGAGCCAGTGGCTGCTCATGGCGGTGCTGCTCGTGCGCGGGTTCGGCATGGGAGCGGTCATGATCCCCGTCATGTCGGTGGGCTTCGTGGGCCTCGATCGCGACGAGGTGCCGCACGCGAGCATCATCACCCGGCTCGCCCAGCAGCTCGGCGGCGCCTTCGGCACCGCGATCCTCGCCGTGATCCTCGAGTCGGCGACCGGTGGTGCGACAGACCTCGCGGGCCTCGCACACGGTTTCGACGCCGCGTTCTGGTGGGCGGTCGGCTTCACCGTGGTCGCGATCGGCATCTGCTTCGCACTGCCCGCCAAGCGCGCCGCGGCGCCCGTGCCCGCACGTCCGCTCCAGGGCGTAGCGAAGGATGCGGCGCCCGCCCATGCGGCGGAGGCCGCCGACGCCGCCTGATCATCCCAGCGCACTCGGCGGACGATCCGCCGAGTGCGCCCGGCGCATCGTGCAGGTCAGCCCTCGGCGTGACCCGTCAGGACGTCGATGAGGCGCCGCGTCGCGGACGCGTAGCCGGCCACGCCCTCCCCCACGACATGCACGATCGCGACGTCGGCGACGTACGAGTGCTGGCGGAAGGGCTCGCGGTGCGAGACGTCGGAGATGTGCACCTCGGCGACGGGCAGCGCCACGGCGGAGAGCGCGTCGCGGAGCACGACCGAGGTGTGCGTGAGGCCGGCCGGATTGATGACGATGCCGGCGCAGTCCTCCCGGGCGGCGTGGATCGCGTCGACGAGCACGCCCTCGTGATTGCTCTGGACGGCCCGCACCTCGAAGCCCAGGGATGCCGCGGCGTCCGTCGTGATGCGCTCGACGTCGGCGAGCGTCGACGTGCCGTACACGTCGGGCTCTCGCGTGCCGAGAAGGTTGAGATTGGGGCCGTTGACCAGGAGCAGCCGGCGTGGGGGCGTCATGCCCCCGAACCTAGCGCAGGCCGCTCGCGCGCTCCGCACCCGGCCCCGCACGCCGGGTCAGACCGGGCGGCGCATCACGAGCTCGGGCCCGATCGTGCTCGCGAGCGTCTCGCCGGTCGGAAGGAAGCCCGTCTTGCGATACGCGGCCTGGGCGCGTGCGTTGTGCGCGTGCACGTCGAGCGTCAGAGCGTCGACGTCGCGGGCGCGGGCCCAGTCTGCGATCGCGTCGAACAGCAGGGCGAGGATGCCGGAGCCTCGGTGCCGTGGCGCGACGTACACGCCGACGACATCGGCACGCCGGTGCGCGACGTCGCGGTCGAGATGATCCTGCTCTCCAGGCGCACGCACCAGCACTGTCGCGGTTCCGACCCACGTGTCGTCGACGATCGCGACGAACTGGGCGGCCGCATCGCTGAGTGCGGCCCCCGCCGTGCGCTCCTGCCAGAACGCCGCATCGCGAGCCTGCTCGTCGGCGGCGGTCGAGAGGAACGCGATCGCCGCGTCGGGGTCGCTGACGGCCTCGACGCGGAGACGGCGCACCTCGCGCCACTCCTCGAGGCGGACGCGACGCACGGTGACGGCATCCGTCATCCCGCGACCTCCTGGTAGGCGGCGAACAGCAGCGACTCGTCGGGCGCCTGCAGCACCGTGGGGCGTGCGAGGTCGTCGAGCACGATGAATCGCAGCATCCCTGCGCGGCTCTTCTTGTCGCGCTGCATCGTCGCGAGCAGCTGCGGCCACGCCCCGGCGCGATAGCTCGTGGGAAGACCCAGGAGGTCGAGGATGTCGCGATGGCGCTGGGCCGCGGCATCCGGCAGACGCCCCGCGAGGCGCGACAGCTCGGCGGCGAAGACCATGCCGACAGAGATCGCGGCGCCGTGGCGCCACCGGTACCGCTCGGCGTGCTCGATCGCGTGACCGAGCGTGTGGCCGTAGTTGAGGATCTCCCGCAGCCCCGCCTCCCGGAAGTCCTCGCTCACGACGCGCGCCTTCATGTCGATCGCGAGCTCGATCGTGCGCCGGAACTCCGCGCTGTGCGGATCGACCGCCCTGAGCGGGTCGGCCTCGACGAGGTCGAGGATCTCGGGCGCCCAGATGAATCCGGCCTTGACGACCTCCGCGTACCCCGCGACCCGCTCATTGGCCGAGAGCGTGTCGAGCAGGTCGAGGTCGCACAGCACGGCGGCGGGCGGCCAGAACGCGCCGACGAGGTTCTTGCCCTCCGCCGTGTTCACCCCCGTCTTTCCGCCAACGGCCGCATCGACCATGCCGAGCACCGTCGTCGGCACCTGCACGACGGCGACGCCGCGCAGCCACGTCGCGGCCACGAAGCCCGCGACATCGGTGACGGCTCCGCCGCCGAAGCCGACGACGGCGTCCGTGCGCGTGAAGTCGGCCTTGCCCATGACCTGCCAGCAGAACGCGGCGACCTCGATGCGCTTGCCCGCCTCGGCATCCGGGATCTCGGCGAGGAGCACCTCGCGATCGCGTCTCAGCGCGTCGCGCAGCGCCTCGGCCTTCGCGGCGAGGGTAGGCGGGTGGATCACGAGGACCTTGCGCGCGGCCGCGGGGAGGACCGTGCCGAGGGACGACAGGATGCCGTGCCCCACCGTGATCTCGTAGGGGGACGCGCCCGTCACGCCGATCGTCGTGGCATCCGTCATTGCGGGTCCTCCTGGTTCTCGCGCGCCCACGCGGCGACCGCGTCGACGACGTCCTGCAGCGGTCCGCTCGACGTGTCGAAGACGACATCGGCGAGCTCCTGGTAGAGCGGGCGGCGGGCGTCGTAGATCTCGGTCCACCGCGCGAGGGCGTCCTCGCCCTGCAGAAGGGGGCGGGTCGAGTCCTTGACGCGGGATGCGACGACGCGCGGCTCGACCGTCAGCAGCACGACGCGGTGCGCCGCGAGATCCGCCCGCGTGCCGGGGTGCAGGACGGCGCCCCCGCCGAGCGACACCACGCCGCCTCCCTCCAGCCCGGTGCGGACCGCCTCGCGCTCGAGCATGCGGAAGCGCTCCTCGCCCTGCTCGGCGAAGATCGTCTCGACAGGCCCGTGCGCCCGCACGATCGCGATGTCGGAGTCGTAGAAGGGCACCCCGAGCGCCTTGGCGACACGTCGGCCGATGCTCGTCTTGCCGGCACCCATGGGGCCGATCAGGACGAGGGCCGTCATGCGTCGGCGAGGGCGGTGCCGGCCGCGGCGCCGAGCGCCGGGTCGCTGGCGGCGCTCGTCCGCAGCGTCTCGGGGATCGCGGCCAGGTAGCCCTCGAGGTTGCGTCGCGTCTCGCCGACGCTGTCGCCGCCGAACTTCTCGAGCACCGCCTCTGCCAGGACGATCGCGACCATCGCCTCGGCGACGACGCCCGCCGCGGGGACGGCGCACACGTCGGAGCGCTGGTGGTGGGCGGACGCCGTGTCGCCCGTTGCGACGTCGACGGTGCGCAGCGAGTGCGGGACCGTCGCGATCGGCTTCATGCCGGCGCGGACGCGCAGCACCGTGCCCGTCGACATGCCGCCCTCCGTGCCGCCCGCCTTGTCCGACGAGCGCGTGATGCCGTCGCCCCTCGCGAAGAGCTCGTCGTGCGCCTGCGAGCCGCGGCGGCGGGTGGTCTCGAAGCCGTCGCCCACCTCGACGCCCTTGATCGCCTGCACGCTCATGAGCGCCTGCGCGAGCTTCGCATCGAGGCGGCGGTCCCACTGCACGTGCGAGCCGAGCCCCGGCGGGACACCGTACGCGAGCACCTCGACGACGCCGCCGAGCGTGTCGCCCTCCTTGCGCGCGTCATCCACCTCCGCGACCATCGCCTCGCTCGTGGCTGGGTCGAAGCACCGCAGGGGATCGGCGTCGAGCGCGTCGACGTCGCCGAGAGTCGGCAGAGCCGCGCCCTCCGGCACGCGGACGGGCCCGATCGAGAGCGTGTGCGACACGAGGCCGATGCCGAGCTCGCCGAGGAATCCGCGAGCGACCGCGCCCAGCGCCACGCGGGCCGCCGTCTCGCGCGCGCTCGCCCGCTCGAGGATCGGTCTCGCCTCGTCGAAGTCGTACTTCTGCATCCCGACGAGATCGGCGTGTCCCGGGCGAGGGCGCGTGAGCGCCGCCCCGCGTCCGCGGGACTTGTCGGTGAGCTCGACGGGCTCGGCGCTCATGACCTCGACCCACTTGGGCCATTCGGTGTTGCCGATGCGCAGCGCGATGGGACTGCCGAGCGAGAGCCCGTGACGGACGCCGCTCGAGATCGTGAGCTCGTCCTCCTCGAACTTCATGCGCGAGCCGCGCCCGTAGCCGAGCTTGCGGCGGGCGAGGTCGGCCTGGATCGCGGCGCGCGTGACGGGCACGCCGGCGGGGAGGCCCTCCATGATGGCGACGAGTTCGGGGCCGTGCGATTCGCCGGCCGTGAGCACGCGGAGCATTGACCCATCCTCCCACGTGCGCGACGCCGATCGCGCTCGCGCTAGCCGTCTGTGACGCTCGGCCCGCCGGTCACGCCGGCATGCATCGCCGCGATGACGGCGTCCTCGTCGGAGAGCGGGGCCTCGACGTCGCCCGTCGTGAAGATCCTGATCTGCAGGACGGCCTGGTGCAGCAGCATCCCGAGTCCGTCGATCGCCCGTCCGCCTGCGCGCTCCCACGCCGATGCGAGTGCCGTGGGCCAGTGTCCATAGACGACGTCGAGCAGCAGACCGCCGCGCGCGGCGAGCGCGTCGGCTGCGGCATCCGGGACCGCGGCGTCCCCCGGAAGCGTCGCGATCGTGACGTCGACGTCGTCGTGGCCGGATGCCGCGAACGGCACGCCGACGACCTCGACGTCGAGCCGCTCCCCGAGAGCGGCGAGCGGATCGACGGCAGCGGGGCGGCGCGCGACGACGTCGACGCGCCGCGCGCCGAGTTCGGCCAGCGCGACGAGTGCGGAGGTCGCGGTCGCTCCGGCCCCGACGACGCGCGCCGCTTCGACGTGCGCGATGCCTGCCTCCCGCAGCGTGCGCACGACGCCCCCGACATCCGTGTTGAACCCGCGCGGGCCCCCGGGGTCGAGCAGGAGCGTGTTGACGGCGCCCGTCATCTCCGCGCGGCGGTCTCGCGTCGCGGCCGCGGCGAACGCGACGCCCTTGAGCGGCATCGTGAGCGACAGGCCGCGCCACGACTCGTCGAGAGCCGCGAGCGCCGTGCCGAACCCGGCCTCGGAGAGGCGACGGCGCTCGTACGTCCAGTCGAGGCCCAGCGCACGATACGCGGCGGTGTGAAGCTGCGGCGACCGGCTGTGCGCGATGGGATCGCCCCACACGGCGAGGCGGGTCCGCTCCGTCACGGGGTCAGCACCCGGAGTCGGGGTTCGCCTTGCACCAGTCCTGCCACTGCGCGACGGCGCGGTTGTGGTCGGCCAGGTTCGACGTGAACACCGTCTCACCGGTCTCGAGGTTCACCGTGACGAAGTAGAGCCAGTCGCCGTCGGCGGGGTGCATCGCAGCGTCGATCGCGACGTCGCCGGGGTTCGCGATGGGCCCGATGGGCAGCCCGGGATGCACATAGGTGTTCCACGGGTTGGGATCGTCGAGCGCCTCCTGCGACGAGCTCACGGTGCCGTCGTGCATCTCGCCGAACCCGTACTGCGCCGTCGAGTCCATCTGCAGGAGCCCGAAGGTCTCCTGGTTGCCCGGATCGAGTCGGTTCTGTATGACGCGGGACACCTTGTAGAAGTCGTCCTCGAACCTGGCCTCGCGCTGGATGATCGACGCGATCGTGAGGATCCGCTGACGGTCGTCGACAGGCACGCTCGCGGCGTCGAGCGACTTCACGGTGCGATCCACGAGGGTCTGCACGACCTGCTGCGCCGTCACGCCCGGATCGAACGTGTAGGTCGCAGGGAAGAGCCACCCCTCCAGCGGCTGCCCGCCGGCAGCGACGATCGCGGGGTCGACCGGCACGCCGAACTGCGCGGGGTCGGCGATGGCGGCTTCGAAGTCGGCCAGCGGGATGCCGAGGCTCTCGGAGAGGATGCCGAGCGAGTCCGCGACCGTGAGCCCTTCGCGCAGCTGCGCCGTGTGCTCCTGCTTGTTGGCGGGATCCATGATGGCCGCGAGCGCGGCCTCCGAGGTCATTCGCTTCTGCAGCTTGAAGACGCCGGGGACGAAGGGGGGGTTCTGAGCCGTGTCGACGAGGTAGTCGTAGAACGCCGACGACGTCTTCGTGACGCCCGCCTCGTACAGGGACGTCGAGATCGTGCGGCCCGTGTCGCCCGAGACGATCGTGACGAACACTTCGCCGTTCGCGAGTCCGTCCTCGTAGTCCTTCGGCTCCTCCCAGCCCATGAACGCGCGGATCTGGCTCTCGTACGTCGTCCATACGTACCAGCCGCCGGCCGTGACGCCGCCGAGGAGCACGAGCACGATCCCCAGCGCGATCCAGCCGCCGATGCGACGCTTGCGCTTGTCGGGCGGCGGAGGCGGTGCGCCGACGGCGTCGGTCGAGGCGCGACCCGCGAACAGGTCGTCGAGGCTCGTCGTCGGAACGGGATGCGTCGCCCTGCGCTGCTCGCCCTCCACCCCGCCACCGGGTTGCGGCGTCGCGGCGGCATCGGGGAGGCGGATGCCCCCTGTGCGGGCATAGGGCAGGGCGGGCGCGGGCGCCTCGGGGTCGAATGCGGGCTCCGGATCGGGGTCGAGGTCTGGCTCGTGCGGCGGCTCGGGCGCCGACTCGGGCTGCACGGGGGTCGCCCACGCGCGCACGGGCGGCTGGATGGGTGCGGACTCGGCCGACTCATGAGCGGGAGCGCCGTGCACGGGGGTCGCCCCCGTCGCGGCTGCGGCCGCCTCGCGGGCGGCACGTCGCGAGAGGGGTACGGCCGGGGTCGGATTCGGAGCCGCGTCCGCGGCCGTCGAGCCGTCGCGTGCCGCCGGCTCCTCCGGGCGGTGGCCGCTCGACGCAGCGCGCAGTCCCGAGTGCACGGCCGTGCGGGCGCTCGGGTCGGGGAGCTTGCTGAAGAGATCTGCGAACGGATCGTCCTGCGACGGCGTCGGTTCGGGCATGTCAGGTGGGCTCCTGCTCCGCGAGGACGGCGGATCCGGGTGGCCGTCCTTGGTTCTTCTCGAGGTCGAGCGCCTGCTGCAGCAGCACCACGGCGGCGACCTGATCCACAATGCTACGAGAAGAACGCTGAGATCGCCCCGACTGACGCAGAGCGGCGTGTGCCGAGACCGTGGACAGACGTTCGTCGACGAGCCGGACCGCGAGCCCGGATGCCGCGGCCAGCGCCGCAGCGAACTCTCGCGCGTCGACTGTCGAGGCCGTGTCCTCGCCGCGGAGGTTCAGCGGAAGCCCCACGAGCAGCTCGAAGGCGCCGTGCTCCTGCGCGAGGGCGACGACCCGCCCGACCGAGGCGTCGTCGCGCGCGACGGTCTCCACGGGAGTCGCGAGGAGGCCGTCGGGGTCGCATCGGGCCACCCCGACGCGTGCGCGGCCGACGTCGACGCCCAGGCGCACTCCCCTGCGGAAACCTGTCACGACGAACCCGTCACGCGCCGCCGAGCGCGGCGGTCACCGCGGCGAGGGCCGCGGGAAGGGCCGCGGCATCCGTCCCGCCGCCCTGAGCGACGTCGTCGCGACCGCCTCCGCCTCCGCCGAGGGCTGCGGCAGCGGCCTTCGCGAGGACGCCCGCCTTCGCACCGGCAGCTCGGGCCGCGTCGTTGGTCGCCACGACGACGACGGGACGCTCCCCCACGACCGCGCCGAGCGCCACGACCGCGGCATCGGACCCGAGCCGATCGCGCGCCTGGAGCGCGAGCGAGCGGACGTCGTCGGCGGAGGCGGCGGCGCCCAGGGACTCCGCGATGACACGGTGCGAGCCCACGGTCGCCGCGGACCCGACGAGGGCGGGGAGCCGGTCCCCGAGCGATTTCGCCTCGAACGACGCGATCTTCTTCTCGGCGGCCTTGAGCTGGGCCTGCAGGTCCGCGATGCGGGCCGCGAGCTGGTCGCGCGGCGTCTTGAGACTCGACGTGAGCTGCGAGACGATCGCGCGCTCGGCCGCGAGCGAGCGGAAGGCGTCGAGGCCGACGAGCGCTTCGACGCGGCGGTTCGACGCGCCGACCGACGACTCGCCGACGAGGCTGATGAGGCCGATCTCAGCGCTCGTGGAGACATGCGTCCCGGCGCACAGCTCGCGCGACCACGGGCCGCCGATGTCGACCATCCGCACCGTGCTGCCGTACTTCTCGCCGAACAGGGCCATCGCCCCCGCGGCCTTCGCCTCGTCGAGCGGGAGGACGCGCGTCGTCACCTCCAGGTTGTCGCGCACGGCGTTGTTCGCGATCTCCTCGATCTCGGACTTCGTCGCATCCGACAGGGCCTGGCCCCAGGAGAAGTCGAAGCGCATGTAGCCGGCGCGATTGAGCGAGCCCGCCTGCGTCGCGGTCTTCCCGAGCGTGTCGCGCAGCGCCGCATGTACGAGGTGCGTCGCAGAGTGCGCCTGGCGCGCGGCCCGGCGGTTCGCGGCATCCACGACCGTCGTCGCCGGCTGCCCGACGCCGACCTCTCCCGAGGTCACCTCGACGGTGTGGCTCACAAGACCCGGGACGGGCTTCTGCACGTCCAGCACGTCGAGCTCGTAGCCCGGGCCGACGATGACGCCCTTGTCGGCGACCTGGCCACCCGACTCGGCGTACAGCGCGGTCTCTGCGAGGATCACCTCGGCGATCTGACCCCCCGACGCGCGATCCACCGACACGCCGTCGACGAGGATGCCGAGCACTGTCGACTCCGTCTCGAGATCGGAGTAGCCCGTGAAGATCGTCTCGCCCTGCGCACGATAGCGGCTGTACACGCTCAGGTCGGCGATCGCGCGCTTGCGCGACTTCGCGTCGGCCTTCGCGCGAGCCCGCTGCTCGTGCATGAGCCGGTCGAACGCGGCGCGGTCGACCGTGAGGCCGGCCTCCTCGGCCACCTCGAGCGTGAGGTCGATCGGGAAGCCGTACGTGTCGTGAAGGAGGAACGCCTCCTCGCCCGCGATCGACGAGCCCCCGGCATCCTTCGTCTGCGAGACGGCGAGATCGAGGATCGTCGAGCCCGAGGCGAGCGTGCGCAGGAACGTCTCCTCCTCCGCGATCGCGTACTGCGAGATGCGCGACCAGTCCGTCTCGACGACGGGGTACGCGTCCTTCATGGCGTCGCGCGACGCCGTGAACAGGTCGGGGAACGTCGGACCGTCCACGCCGAGCAGGCGCATGGCGCGGATCGAGCGTCGCATGAGACGGCGCAGGATGTAGCCGCGCCCCTCGTTCGACGGCGTGACGCCGTCCGAGAGCAGCATGAGCGACGAGCGGACGTGGTCGGCGATGACCCGGAAGCGGACGTCGTCCTCGTGCACGGCACCATAGGTCCGGCCAGACAGCTCGACGGCGCGGTCGAGCACGGGGCGCACCTGGTCGGTCTCGTACATGTTGTCGACGCCCTGCTTGATGAAGGCGACGCGCTCCAGACCCATGCCCGTGTCGATGTTCTTGTTGGGCAGCTCGCCGACGATGTCGAAGTCGATCTTCGAGCGCACGTTCGTGATCGCGTACTGCATGAACACGAGGTTCCAGATCTCGGTGAACCTGCTGTCGTCGACGGCGGGGCCGCCCTCGCGGCCGTAGGCGGGTCCGCGGTCGAAGTAGATCTCGGAGCAGGGGCCCGCGGGTCCCGGCTGGCCCGTGGACCAGTAGTTGTCCTCGCGGCCGAGGCGCTGGATGCGCTCGACGGGCAGCCCCGCGATCCTCTGCCAGAGACCAGCGGCCTCGTCGTCGTCCTCGTAGACGGTGACCCACAGGTCGCGCTCGGCGAAGCCGAGGCCGCCGTCTGCCTCGCTCGAGGTGAGCAGCTCCCACGCGTACGAGATCGCGCCTTCCTTGAAGTAGTCGCCGAACGACCAGTTGCCCAGCATCTGGAAGAACGTGCCGTGGCGCGCCGTCTTGCCGACCTCTTCGATGTCGTTCGTGCGGATGCACTTCTGCACGTCGGCGGCACGCCGATACGGCGGCGGGACCGTGCCATTGAGGTACGGGATGAACGGCACCATGCCCGCGACCGTGAAAAGCAGCGACGGATCGTCGCTCACGAGCGAGGCGGAGGGGACGATGACGTGGTCGTTCTTCTCGAAGAAGTCGAGGTAGCGCTGCGCGATCTCAGCGGTCTTCATGCGTATGGTTCCTCGGGTGGGCGAGCGGATCCGACCCCGCAGGCGGGGTCGGCACGTCGGAGGTGTGAGTCGGAGAGCTAGTTCGCGGCGCCCTCGGCGGCGTGGGCGACATCGGATGCGGCATCCTTCGCGGCGTCCACGACGTCGCCGGCAGCATCCTTGGCGGCGTCGACGATGCCGGAGAAGCGGGCCTCCTGCTCGCGGTACGCGTCGCCGATGCGGTCGGTGAACTCGCTGATGCGCGCGTCGACCTCGGCGAGGAGCTCGTGGCCGCGGGGGTCCTTGTCGAGCAGGTGGGCGGCGATGAAGCCGCCCGCGATGCCGAGCACGAACCACACCAGATTCTTCATGTCACCCACTCCTCGCCGCGGACGCGGCATCCCACCATCGTAATCGGATACGACGAAGGGCGCCGGGGATGATCCCGGCGCCCTTCGGCTCCCGTCGCTGAGCTTCTCGAAGCGTCGAACGACCATCGCACTGTGCTTGTTTCGGTCGCGGCGCTCACGCGCCGCGGCCTGCGCAGCGCGTTACCGCGCTGTACTAGTCGAGGCGCGGCGCTGACGCGCCGTTCCTCGCGCAGCGCGTTACCGCGCTGTACTTGTCGAGGCGCGGCGCTGACGCGCCGTTCCTCGCGCAGCGCGTTACCGCGCTGCGTAGTACTCGACGACCAGCTGGACGTCGCAGACCACGGGGACCTCGGCGCGCTTGGGGCGACGCACGAGGCGGGACTGCAGCTTGTCGAGCTCGACCTCGAGGTAGCCCGGCACCGGGGGCAGGACGTCGGCGTGACCGCCGGCGGCTGCGACCTGGAAGGGCTCGGTGCCCTCGGACTTAGCCTTGACGTGGATGAGCTGACCCGGCTTCACGCGGAAGGACGGGCGGTCGACCGTCTGGCCGTCGACGAGGATGTGACGGTGCACGACGAGCTGGCGCGCCTGCGCCGTCGTGCGGGCGAAGCCCGAACGCAGCACGAGCGCGTCCAGACGCATCTCGAGCAGCTCGACGAGGTTCTCACCCGTCAGGCCGTCCTTGCGGCGGGCCTCGTTGAACGTGTTGCGCATCTGCTTCTCGCGGATGCCGTACTGCTCGCGCAGACGCTGCTTCTCGCGAAGGCGGACGGCGTAGTCGCTGTCCTGCTTGCGCTTGGTGCGGCCGTGCTCGCCCGGAGCGTAGGGACGCTTCTCGAGGTAGCGGGCGGCCTTCGGGGTCAGCGCGACGCCGAGCGCGCGCGACAGGCGGACCTTGCGGCGGTCCTGGGACTTCGTTGCCACGAAGTGTTCCTTCCGATGACGTGGACGTGTCTTTCACGCCTCACGGACGTATCGCCGTCTCTTCGCCCTTTCCGGACTGCACGCCGGGGCATGCCGGAAGGTAGGTGAGGAAGAGAGGGGATGCCCGAAAACTCGGTTTCGAGCCGGTCAAGTCTATCAGAACGGGATGCCGCGCCCGGGAAGGTGCGCGATCCGGATCGGGGACACGAAGGCGTGCAGCCCGACGCGGCCATGTGTTTCGAGTGTGTAAAAGGTCTCGCCTCGGATCTCGACACCGGCGCATGTATGTTGTAGACAATCGACATGGTCCAAAGTCGCCTCGCCCGAGTCTCCCGCCAGTCCATGCAACAGGAGGTCGTGAAGGCGATCCGGGATGCCATCAGCTCCGGTCAGTACTCCCCCGGCGACCGCCTCATCGAGCAGGAGCTCTCGGAGCAGCTCGGCGTCAGCCGCGCTCCCGTGCGAGAGGCTCTCCGGCAGCTGGTGGGCGAGGGCCTCGTGGAGGCGGAGACCCATCGGGGCACGACCGTCGTCAGCGTCACGACCGCCGACCTCGAGGAGATCGCGCGCCTGCGCGCGGCGCTCGAGCCCGTCGCGATCGAGCGGCTGATCGAGCTGGGCGACCCGCAGCACCTCGTGATCCTCCGCGGCATCGTCTCCGAGATCCGCGCCGCGCTGCCGCGCCGCGACCCGGTCCTCATCTCGCACCTGGACATGCGGTTCCACGAGACCATGTGCGAGCTCAGCGGCTACCCGCGGCTGCTGAGCGCCTGGCGCGTGCTGGGCATCCAGCTGCGCAGCTACTTCGCCGTCGCGCAGTACTTCTTCGACGACGAGAGCATCGCGGGAAACCACGAGCGTCTCATCGACGTGATCGAGCGCGGCGACGTGTCCGCCGCCCGCGAGGAGCTGTACGAGCACATCGTCGGCCCCGAGGGATGGCAGCTCTACCGCCACGGCGGCGCACCCGAGGCGCAGCAAGAACCCGCTCCATCCGACACCCACGAGAAGGACTGACCCCCATGTCGAACACCTCCCGCGCTCGCGCGACGGCGGCCCCCACCGCCGCGCGGGGCATGAACGTCAAGAAGGCCATCTGGACGGCGCTGCTCGGCGCCCTCGGCTGCATCCTCACGATGCTCGCCATCCCGATCGGTCCCAACATCAGCATCAACCTCTACGTGATCTCCGGCATCCTCGTGGGCGCCACGTGCGGCGCGCTGCTGGGCGCGCTCGGCGGGTTCCTCGGCGCGCTGTACACCCCCGTCCTGTGGGGCTGGTTCGGGGCGCTCCCCTACAACGCGATCCTCGGCTTCGGTGCGGGACTGGCCACGCGGTTCGGGCTGCGCCCGTCGGTGGGCGTCGTCCTCGCCTACATCGTGGCCCAGCCCATCGAGATGTGGATGGCATACCAGTTCCTCGGGATGCCGTGGGCCGTGCAGCTCCTGGGCGTCGGATCGACGATCCTGCAGGCCGCCGTCGCGGTCGTCATCACCGAGGCGATCATCAGCGTTCCGCAGCTGCGCAAGCGCCTCCCGCGCACGGGGCGGATGACCGTTCCCGCATGGGTCGATCGGGTGCCGTTCCTGCGCCACCCGTGGGCTGACGACTACCGCATCACACCGGTCGCCGCGGCATCCGCCGGCGCGGCCTGAGCGGCGGACGGGAGAGGCGCCGAATGATCCGGTTCGAGGGCTTCGGCTTCCGCTACGAGGGCACGGACGACTGGGTCGTCGACGGCGTAGACCTCGAGATCCCCGAGGGCAGCATCGTGCTGCTGACGGGGCCGAGCGGATCGGGGAAGTCCACGCTCGCACTCGCTCTGAACGGCGTCGTGCCCCAGCTCATCGCGGGAGAGACGCGAGGCTCGCTCACGGTCGGGGAGCTCCCGTCTCTGACCACGCCCGTCGCGCAGATGGCCGACCAGGTCGCCGTCGTCTTCCAGGATCCCGAGGTGCAGCTGTTCACTCTCACCGTCGAGGACGAGGTGGCCATGTCGCTCGAGGCGGCCCGAGTGCCGCGCGACGAGATGCAGCGACGCGTGCAGAGCGCCATCGACGAGTGCGGTCTGAGCGGACTCGAGCTCGCCTCCCCCGCGCGGCTCAGCGGCGGCCAGAAGCAGCGCGTCGCGATCGCAGCGGCGCTGGCCCGCGAGCCCAGCGTGCTCGTGTTCGACGACCCCACGGCCAACCTCGACCCCGAGGGCACGCAGCACGTATACGAGACGATCGCCGCCGTCGCCGCCCGGCGTGGACGCACGATCTTCATCATCGGCCGGGAGCTCGACGCCCTCGCGGGTCTCGTGGACCGCGTCGTGGCGCTCGAGGGCGGGCGCGTCGTGTACGACGGCGCGCCGCGGGGGCTGCTCGAGCAGGCGGAGCTCGTCGAGCGCCTCGGCATCCGGCCTCCCCTCGCCACTGAGGTCGCGCATCGGCTGGCGTCGATCTCGGCGGGCAGGTGGCACTGGGGCGGACAGGTGCCGGTCGACGAGGCCGGCCTCCTCCGCGAGATCCCGCCCGCGGCGACGACGCTCTCGATCGTGCCGGCCGAGCCTCCGCCCCCGAGCCAGACCTCGTCGGTGCTGCGATTCGACGACGTCGCCTTCTCCTACACGCGCCGCGGCCGCGTCGTGCTCGACGGCGTCACGTTCGATGTCTCGGCCGGCGAGTTCGTCGTGCTGGCCGGCCGAAACGGGGCGGGCAAGTCGACTCTCCTCGGTCAGATCAGCGGACTTCTGCGACCCCGCAGCGGCCGTGTCCTGCTGGGAGGACGGGATGTCGCGGCGCTCACGGTCGCGCAGATCGCCCAGACCGTCGGCTTCATCTTCCAGAACCCCAACCACCAGCTCTTCCGCGACACCGTCGAGGCGGAGGTGGCGTTCGGCCCGCACTGCATGGGATGGGACGCCGACCGCACGCGCGCTGCCGTCGACTCCGCGCTTGCTCGCACGGGCCTCGTCGGCATGCGCCACCGCGATCCCGACCTCCTGAGCATGGGCTATCGCCAGCGCGTGGCGGTCGCCGCCGTCCTCGCCCTCGATCCGCAGCTGCTGCTGCTCGACGAGCCCACGACCGGCCAGGACGAGCACGGCCTGGCCGAGCTCATGCGGCTGGTGGGCGAGCTCAACGCGTCGGGGGTCACGGTCGTCATGATCACCCACGACATGTCGGTCGCGCTCGCCCACGCACGGCGCATGGTCGTGCTGTCCTCCGGCCGGCTCGTCGCCGACGGCACGCCGGCCGATGTCCTCGCCGACGACGCCGTGATGCGCGGTGCGGCCCTCGTGCCTCCCCCGCTCGTGGAGCTCTCGGACCGCATCCTGGGCCCGGGCTCGTTCTCGCGCACGGCGGTGCGCTCTCCGCGCGACCTCGCCGAGCGCATCTGGGCGGCGCGCGCTCAGGACGCGAGGGCCGCGTCGTGATCCGACTGCTCCAGCTGGCCGAGTCGCTGCTGTCGTACCAGCCCGGGAACGGGTTCCTTCACCGGCTGAACCCCCTCACGAAGCTCTTCATGCTGGTGGCGGTGATCGTCTCGGGCGTGCTCCTGTCGTCGGCCCGGGTGCCGTTCTTCTGCATGCTGGCGGTCTTCGCCGTCCTGCTCCTGCTGGCTCTCGTCGGTGGTGTCGACCTGCGCGACGACTTCCGGCAGCGCTGGCCGTTCTTCCTCGTCATCACGTGCTTGATCATCGTGGGAAATCTCGTCTTCCCGCCTCCGTTCGCCGGCCTCGAGCAGCGCGAGTTCTTCACCCTGCCGCCGTTCCTGCACATCACCGACCTGTCCCTCGGGTTCGGGATCGCCAAGAGCTTCTTCGTCCTGAGCTCACTGCTCGGGGTGGTGCTGCTCCTGCGGACGACGCGCCTCGGCGACCTCACCTACTCGCTCACGAAGGTGGGTGTGCCGCATGCGATCGCGCAGGTCATCGCGACCTCGCTGCGCTGCATCCCGATGGTCGCCGACGGACTCGGCATCGTGTACAACGCCCAGCGTGCGCGCGGGATGGAGATGGATGCCGGCGGACCACGGGCCCGCATCGCCGCCTGGCGCACCCTGATGAACCCTCTGTTCGTCGTGTTCCTGAAGTGGGTCGACCTCATGTCGGTCGTCTACCAGGCGCGCGGCATGGACTTCTCGTTCGGCGGTGCACGCACCCGCCTGCGTGCGACGCCGTTCCGCGCCGTCGACGGAGTCGCCCTCGTCCTCGGGCTCGGCAGCCTCGCCGTGCTCGTCATCGCCACCCAGATCGGATGGATACATGTCTAGCCCATCGACTTCGGTCGCCTCGCTCGTCGCATCGGCCCACGCCTGGATGGAAGAGGACTTCGACGAGCATCTCGCCCTTCTCCGGCGATGGCTCCGGCAGCCCTCCGTGAGCGGCACGGGCGAAGGGATCCCCGAGATGGCCGAGCTGGTGCGCTCCGCCATCGTCGACGACCTCGATGGCGAGGCGCGGATCGAGCCGACCGACGGGCACCCCATCGTGCTGGGGCGCGTCGACGTCGGAGCGCCTCGCACGCTGCTCGTGTACGGCATGTACGACGTGCAGCCCGTCGACGGCGAGGAGTGGCTCGTCGACCCGTTCTCGGGCGACGAGGTAGACCTGCCGGGGTTCGGGCCGTGCATCGTCAGCCGCGGCGTCATGAACTCCAAGGGGCCCCTTGCGAACCTCGTCTCGACGGTCAGGACGCTCCGCGATCGGACGGGCACCCTTCCCGTGAACCTCGTCTTCCTCGTCGAGGGCGAGGAGGAGCTCGGCAGCGTGTCGCTGCATGGATTCGTCCCCGCGCATCTCGAGGAGCTGGCGGCCGACGCCGCGCTGTTCCCGTTCTACTCGCAGGACCGCAACGACAAGGTGCTGATGTACCTCGGCACGAAGGGCATGGCCTTCTTCGACCTCACGGTGCGCGGGGGCGACTGGGGAGCACCGCGCTCCGCCGGCATCCACGGCATGAACGCGGGGTGGTTCCACAACCCGGCGTGGGTCCTCGCCGACCTGCTGTCGAGCATGATGAGCCCCGATCAGACCCTCATCACGATCGACGGCATCTACGACGAGGTCGCCCCACCCGACGAGGTCGACCTCGAGCTGCTGCGCCGGCTCGACGACACGTTCGACCCGGCCACGCAGCTGACCGGCTACGACGTCGCGCGCTTCAAGCACGACGCCTCCGGTGCGGAGCTCATGCGGCGGTTCCTCTTCCAGCCGAGCCTCAACATCGACGGGCTGGCCGCCGGCGATGCGGGCGACAACATGAAGACGATGCTGCCGCACGAGGCGCGCGCCAAGATCGACATCCGACTCGCTCCAGGCATGACGGTCGCGGGAGTCCAGAAGAGCCTGCGCGACCACATCGCGAAGCTCGGCTTCCAGGATCTGGTCGACATCCGGGTACGCTCCGGCTATCCCGCAGGCAAGAGCCGCCTCACCGACCTCGCCAACGCGCCCATGCTGCGCGCCTACGAGGCCGCGGGCGCGCAGGTCGAGCCCTGGCCGCTCGTGGCGGGGGCCGCCCCTCTCTACCTGTTCACAGACGAGCTCGGGATCGGCGTCTGCATGGGCGGCCTCGGGCACGGTGGAGGACAGCACTCCCCCAACGAGTACGCGACCATCCGCGGAATGCTCGACTATTCGCGTTCCATCGTCTCCTATCTCTACGACCTCGCCGACGCACCGATCGATCACCCGGAAGGACTCTGAGCGCACATGTCCCGCCTCTCCCTCACCCGCCCGCACCCGCCGAAGTTCCCGGAGCATCCCCTCGAGGAGCACGAGCATCGGGTCGCGCGTGCCCGCCGCCTCATGGAGATCGAGGGGCTCGATGCGCTGGTCGTCTCGCGGAACGTCAACGTGTACTACCTCTCCGGCACGCGCTTCTTCGCCGTGTTCTTCCAGAACACCCCCGCGATCGTGCCGCAGTCGATGGTCGTCATCACGAAGGACGCCGACGTCTACGGCCAGCGGTTCGGTCCCTTCGACAGCGACGACGTCGGCTACGACACGACGTGCAACGCGAGCTTCGAGCACTTCGACTCCGAGCTGGAGCTCGCGTCGATCCTCTCCGACTACGGCATCGGCGCGGGCATGCGGGTCGGCATCGAGTGGGGGCCCGACAGCGCCACCGGCATCAACCCCGTGAAGTTCCTCGAGCTGCGCCGCCGGCTCGAGGGCGATCTCGGTGTCGAGCTCGTCGACTCCACGGCGCTCATGCGCCGGCTCGTGTCGATCAAGTCGCCGCTGGAGATCGAGCGCACGGCGCGTGCCGTCTCGGCGAGCGCGCGCGCCCTCAACCGCGTCATGGAGGAGGTGGAGCTCGGGATGACGGCGACCGAGCTGTCGCATCGCATCATGCGCTATCAGCTCGAGGAGGGCGCGGAGTCGTCGTACCTCGCCGAGGTCATGGGCGAGGGAGACGGCTCCTCCCAGCTGTTCAGCACGATGCCGGTGGACACACCCGTCGAGCCGGGATGGGTCCACTTCGACATCTCCGCGGTCGTCGGCAGGTACCACTCCGACGTCAATCGGGGCCTCTTCCTGGGTCGTGGGCCGACGCGGCTCGAGTCCGAGGCGTACGCCGTCCGCCGCGGCGTGAACGACCTCCTCGACACCCTCATCAAGCCGGGCGTGTCGATCGACGCGGTCGTCCGAGAGGCGACCGACTGGGTCGAAGCCACCGGCTTCCGCATCGGGGCTCTCGGCGGAGCGCCGTTCGTCGGGCATTCGCTGGGCATGGAGTTCTACATCGGGCCCAACATCATCCCCCGCGCGAAGCAGCCCGCTCTCGCCGGCATCGGTCCCGACGACGACATCCTCTTCGAAGAGGGCATGGTGTTCGCCTTCGAGTGCTCGATCGAGCATCCGAGCGGTGTGCGCCTGCCGTTCTTCAACGTCGAGGACAACGCGGTCGTCACCTCCGACGGCGTGCGGGTCCTCAGCGACGAGCTCAGCCGCGACCTCGTGGTGCGCGCATGATCGCCTTCGCGGAGGACGCTTACGACTTCGATCGGGCGCTCGACCGCATCCAGCCGCTCGGTCCGCGCGACGCCGGCCGCACGGTCGACGCGCCTCCGGGGGCGGCGTTCCCGAGCAGCGACTACGCCGCGCGGTACGCGCGGCTGCGCGCGCTCATGATCGCCGAGGGCATCGATGCCGCGCTGTTCACCCAGGAGGAGAACGTCCAGTACTTCAGCGGCTACCTGACGGTGCTGTGGGTCTCCAAGTTCCGCCCGCTCGTGGCCGTGTTGCCCACGGATCCGGGCCGGCCGGCGAAAGTGGTCGTCTCCGGGCAGGAGGTCGGGAACGCTGCGGCGACGTCCTGGGTCGACGAGGTCGTGGCGTTCTCGCCGCAGGTCGCGCCGATCCCCCACATCGCCCGCGCGATCGCGGATGCGGTCGGGGAGCGGGCGCGCGTCGGGATCGAGCTGGGGTTCGGGCAGCGGCTCGGGATGAACGTGCGCCAGTTCCGCGAGCTGCAGGACGCCCTCCCTGGCGTCGAGTTCGTCGACATCACCCCGCTCGCGCAGACCGTGCGCATGCTCAAGTCGACGCACGAGGTCTCGTACCTGCGCGAGGCCGCGCGCATCTCGACATCGGCGGTCGAGGCGGGATGGGAGGCGCTGCGCCCCGGCATGACCGAGCGAGACCTCATCACGGCGATCGGCGCCGAGATGTACCGGCAGGGGGCGGAGGTCACGACGAGCAAGCAGTCGTTCTTCGGCATCATGGCGGGTGCGCGGCGCGGACTCTCCAACGCAGTGGCGGATGATCGCACGCCGCTCGCGCCGGGCGACCTCGTGCTCGTCGACGGCGGTGCCAGCTACCACGGCTACGTGACGGACTTCATACGTCAGGCCGTCCTCTCTCCGGTCGACGACGAGACCCTGACGTGGTTCGACATCGCCCTCGAGGCCAACCGGGCGGCGATCGCCGCCGTCCGGCCGGGAGTGCGCGCGAGCGACGTCTACGACGCGGCCATGCGCGTCTTCGACCACCACGGCGTGCTCGAGCACAACGGCAGCACGATCGTCGGCCACGGCATCGGCGCCGACGTGCACGAGCTGCCGTGGCTCGGCGAGGCGGGCGTCGTCTTCACGTCGGAGGTCGTGCTGCGCGAGGGCATGGTGCTGAGCATCGAGCCGATCCTGTCGGCGCGGACCGGACCCCGCCCGCGCGGGAACTTCATCGTCGAGGAGATGGTCGCCGTCACAACGGACGGAACCGAGCTGCTGACGGCGGGGCTGAGCCCCGAGCTCCACGTCGCGGCGGTTCCCGTCGTCGCCGACGCCGCGCGTCCGTGACGCGTCGGGCACCACCGCTGCGACCACCCCACCGCCGGGCACCGCGTCGTCCCGTGGCCGATCGGGCCGGCTCAGCTCCCGTCGAGGATCCGCCGGATCTTCTCGAGGCGCGCCTGCACGTCGCGCTCCTGCCCGTGGTTCGTCGGCTCGTAGTAGCGGCGCCCGCGCAGCTCGTCCGGGAGGTACTGCTGCGTCGCGACCCCGATGTCGGTGTCGTGCGGATACACGTATCCCTTGCCGTGGCCGAGCCGCTTCGCCCCGGGGTAGTGGGCGTCGCGCAGATGCGTCGGCACGCGGCCGAAGCCGCCGGAGCGGACGTCGGCGATCGCCGCGTCGATCGCGAGATACGCGGCGTTCGACTTGGCGGTCGTGGCGAGGTAGATCGTCGCCTCGGCGAGCGGGATGCGGCCCTCCGGCATCCCGATGAGCTGAACGGCATCGGCCGCCGCCATGGCGAGCGGCAGCGCAGCGGGGTCTGCGAGCCCGACGTCCTCCGCGGCCGAGATGATGAGGCGCCGCGCGATGAAGCGGGGGTCTTCGCCCGCCTCGATCATGCGCGCGAGGTAGTGCACCGCGGCATCGGCATCGGATCCGCGAATCGACTTTATGAAGGCGCTGATGACGTCGTAGTGCTCGTCGCCCTGCCTGTCGTAGCGCAGCAGCGCGCGGTCGACGGCCTGCGCGACGTCCTCCGCCGTGAGGGCGGGACGCGCAGACTCGGCGCTCTGCGCGTCTCCGGCGGGGACGGATGCCGCCGCCTCGAGCGCCGTCAGGGCACGCCTCGCGTCGCCTGACGCGAGACGGATGAGCGCCTCGCGGGCCTCAGGGAGAAGCTCGACCGCGCCGTTGAGGCCGCGCGGATCGGAGACGGCGCGATCGACCAGGATGCCGAGGTCGTCATCCGTGAGCGGCTGGAGGGTCAGCAGCAGAGACCGGGAGAGCAGCGGCGAGACGACCGAGAACGACGGGTTCTCGGTCGTCGCGGCGATGAGCACGACCCAGCCGTTCTCGACGCCGGGCAGCAGCGCATCCTGCTGCGCCTTCGTGAAGCGGTGGATCTCGTCGAGGAACAGGATGGTCGACTGCCCGTACAGGTCGCGCTGGGTCAGGGCGTCCTGCATGACCTCGCGCACGTCGCGCACGCCGGCCGTGATCGCGGACAGCTCCACGAAGCGCCGCCCCGACGAGCGTGCGATCGCCTGCGCGAGGGTCGTCTTGCCCGTGCCGGGCGGGCCCCACAGGATGACGGAGCTCGCCGAGCTCTGCGCGGCATCCGGATTCGCGAGCATCACGAGGGGCGACCCCGGGCGCAGGAGGTGGGACTGACCGGCGACCTCGTCGAGAGAGGTCGGACGCATCCGCACCGCGAGCGGCGTCTGCCCTTGGAAGAGAGCGGCGGGAGAGGTCACTCCTCCAGGCTAGTCGTGGGCTCCGACGCCGGATCGGCGCGGTTTGGCCGCGCTCGGCGCGTTGCGTAGGATCATCCCGCCCGGGACGGACCCGGGGCGAGGGAGGTCCCGTGGCAGGCAAGGAGCGCGGTGCGCGCGAAGCGCGAGAGCGTGCGCGCGTCTATCAGGCGCGTCAGGCATTCCACGCGGGCCGGGCCCGCCGCCGTCGACGCGACAATCTCGTCGCGGGCGTCGCGGGAGGCGTGCTCATCCTCGCCGTCGTGGGCGGACAGGTCGCGTACTTCACGATGGGTCCCGGCGCTCCCGATCCCGCGCCCACCTCGTCGCCGTCGCCGACGCCGACGCCTCCGAGCCCGGACGCCACGCCGTCGCCCACCCCGACGCCCTGAGCGAGCGGCCGCGGCCGTACTAGGCTGGGGAGCCGTCCATCCCCCGCAGGCGGCGCAAGCCGCGATGAGGTGCATCCCGTGACTGCCGCAGCAGAGTCCACTCCCGAAACCCCCGTCGACCCCGAGCTCGCCGCCGAGCAGCCCAGCGAGCCGGAGGCCGCCCCCGAGCAGCCCAGCGCGCCGGAGGCCGCCGCCGAGCAGCCCAGCGCGCCGGAGGCCGCCGCCGGGATCGTCGCCGAGACCATCGCCGAGACCGAGGTGATCGAAGCCGAGGTCGCCGAGGCCGCGACGCTGGACGCCTCGGAGGTCGCCGATGCGGACGCGATCAGCGACGCGTCGGCCGAGGTGGAGTCCGCGCGCCACGAGCCGGCGACCGAGGATGTCGAGGCAGGAGCGGAGACGGAGTCCGAGGCCGAGCCGGCCGTTGCCGGAGCCGGAGAGCCCGCCGCTCCCCCGGCATCCTCGGACGACCCGTGGGGCCGCGTCGACGAGGACGGCACCGTCTCGGTGCGCGAGGGCTCCGAATGGCGCGTCGTGGGCCAGTACCCCGACGGCTCGGCCGAAGAGGCGCTCGCGTACTTCGAGCGCAAGTACGCCGACCTCGCGAGCGAGGTCACCCTCCTCGAGGTGCGTCACCGTCGCGGTGGCGCGTCCGCCTCGGACCTGCGCTCGACCGCGCGGATCGTCCGCGACAAGCTCACGGGAGCCGCTGCCGTTGGCGACCTCGCCTCGCTCGAGGCACGCGTCGCCGCGCTGACGGCGCAGCTCGCTGCGGCGACGGCGACCGAGGTCGCTGCAGCCCGCGAGGCCGTCGACGACGCCGTCAAGGCTCGCACCGAGCTCGTCGAGAAGGCCGAGGCGATCGCCGCACGCGACCCGAAGAGCATCCAGTGGAAGCAGGCGTCCGCCGACATGTCCGCGCTCTTCGACGCATGGCAGACGCAGCAGCGCACGGGAGCGCGCCTGCCGAAGTCGACGGGCCAGCAGCTGTGGCGCCGCTTCCGCGACGCGCGCGCGACGGTCGACAAGCACCGTCGCGAGTTCTACGCCGAGCTCGACGAGGCGCACAAGGCCGTCCGCGACCGCAAGGCGAAGCTCGTGGAGCGGGCCGAGGCGCTCGCGCCCAAGGGCGAGGACGGAATCGGCGCCTACCGCGAGCTGCTCGACGAGTGGAAGACCGCCGGACGTGCCGGAAAGAAGGCCGACGACGCCCTGTGGGCCCGCTTCAAGGCCGCCGGCGACGCGCTCTATGGCGCACGGGGCGAGCGCGAAGCGGCCGAGGCGGAGGAGTCGCGCGAGAAGATCGTGCACAAGCGCGCACTCCTCGACGAGGCCAAGACGGTCGCCGACGAGCCCGAGATCGCGAAGGCGCGGCAGCTGCTGACGGCGATCCAGCGTCGCTGGGACGAGATCGGCCGGATCTTCCCCCGCGACGCCGAGCGCGCCCTGGACGACGATCTGCGCAAGATCGAGCAGGCGCTGCGCACGCGCGAGGACGCCGACTGGAAGCGCAACAACCCCGAGACCAAGGCTCGCGCCAACGACATGACCCGTCAGCTGACCGACGCGATCGAGAAGCTCGAGCAGGAGCTCGAGGTCGCGAAGAGGTCGGGCGACAAGCGCGCCGTCACGAAGGCCGAAGAAGCGCTCGAGGCGCGCAAGACCTGGCTTCGCGCGCTCGGCGGCTGACCGACCCCTGCCGCCCCGACCCGCCGACTTTCCACAGCGGAGCCGCGCGGGCGGGGCGATGTCGCAGGCGTGGGGCACACTGCCTCTTGTGACCCCGTCGCCTGCCTCGCCGTTCCTGTACTTCGTCGACGACCGCCTGTCGCCTGCCGAGCTGTCGGCCGCGCGACTCGACGGGCACCTCGTCGAGCTCGGCGACGCCTATATCCCGGCCGATGCGGTCGAGACCTCAGGACTGCGGGCGGGATCGCTTCGCGGCATCCTGGGCGACACCCTCGCGGCGACGCATCTGACGGCGGCCTGGGTGCACGGCGCGCTCTCCGAGCCTCCCGCGCGGCACACGGTGCAGCGGGCCGTCGCGAAGCGCCTGCATCACGTCATGGGCAGACGGATCCTCTACCGCGACGGCGCGATCGAGCAGGACGACCTGCAGGTGCTGGGCGGCGTGCTCGTGACCTCGCCCGTCCGCACGCTCGCCGACCTCGCGCGGGTGCCCGACGACTCCCATGCGGAGGCCGCCCGCCTCCTCGCCGACGCGCATCCCGGTCTCGCATCCGACGCGATCGCGTGGCTGAACGCGCATGGGTCGCTGCCGCACAAGCGCTCGGCGCTCGCGTTCCTGCGGGGCCTGGCAGAGCGCGACCGCGCGACCGCCCCCCGTGCAGGTCGTCAGGACGACGTGACGCGGTAGACGTCGTAGACGGCGTCGATGCGCCGCACGGCGTTGAGGACGCGGTCGAGATGCACGATGTCGCCCATCTCGAACACGAACCTGCTCAACGCGAGACGGTCGCTCGAGGTCGACACGGTCGCCGACAGGATGTTGACATGATGCTCGCTGAGCACGCGCGTGACGTCGCTCAGGAGGCCCGAGCGGT
Source organism: Microbacterium ulmi (assembly GCF_011759705.1). GTDB lineage: Bacteria > Actinomycetota > Actinomycetes > Actinomycetales > Microbacteriaceae > Microbacterium > Microbacterium ulmi. The sequence goes on from NZ_JAAOZF010000002.1 coordinate 321,477, forward strand.
CGAGGGCCTCGACCTGGATCTGCACGAGGAAGACGCTCTTGGTCGTGGGGGCCCACTCGACCTCGATGATCCGCTCGGGATCCGACATCAGCGAGGTGACGTTCGTGCAGTCGGCGCGGTGCACCGACACGCCGCTGCCGCGCGTCACGAAGCCGACGATCTCGTCTCCGGGCACCGGCGTGCAGCACTTCGCGAGCTTGACGAGGATGTCGGGGGCGCCGCGCACGAGGATGCCGGAGTCGCCGCCGCGCGGGGCTCGCGACCGCCCGACGGCCGGGATGTCGATGAGGCCCGTCGACGTGTCGGTCGCGCTCACGAGCGCCGTCACCTTCTCGATGACCGACTGCGTCGACACGTGCCCTTCGCCGACGGCGGCGTACAGGGCAGAGACGTCCTCGTAGCGCAGCTGCTGTGCGACCTCCGCGAACGAGTCCTGGCTCATGAGGCGCTGCAGCGGCAGGTTCTGGCGGCGCATCGCGCGGGCGATCGCCTCCTTGCCCTGTTCGATCGCCTCTTCGCGGCGCTCCTTCGTGAACCACCCGCGGATCTTGCTGCGCGCGCGGGTGCTCTTGACGAACCCGAGCCAGTCCTGGCTGGGTCCGGCATCTGGGTTCTTGGAGGTGAACACCTCGACGACGTCGCCGCTCTTGAGCTCGGACTCGAGGGGCACGAGTCGTCCGTTGACCTTGGCGCCCATCGTGCGATGGCCGACCTCGGTGTGCACGGCGTAGGCGAAGTCGACGGGCGTCGCGCCCGCAGGCAGGCCGATGACGCGCCCCTTCGGCGTGAAGACGTAGACCTCCTTGGCACCGATCTCGAAGCGCAGCGAGTCGAGGAACTCGCCGGGGTCGGCCGTCTCGGCCTGCCAGTCGGAGATGTGCGCGAGCCAGGCCATGTCGGCGTCGACGGACTTGGAGTCCGGCTTGCCGCCGTTCATCTGCTCCTTGTACTTCCAGTGCGCCGCGACGCCGTACTCCGCCTGCTGATGCATCTCGTTCGTGCGGATCTGGATCTCGACCGTTCGGCCGCCCGGTCCGATGACGGTCGTGTGCAGCGACTGGTACAGATTGAACTTCGGCGTCGCGATGTAGTCCTTGAAGCGGCCGGGCAGCGGCGTCCAGCGAGCGTGGATGGCGCCCAGGACCGCGTAGCAGTCACGGACGCTGCCGACGAGGATGCGGATGCCGATGAGATCGTAGATGTCGTCGAACTCGCGGCCGCGCACGACCATCTTCTGATAGACGGAGTACAGCTGCTTGGGCCGGCCCATGACGCGCCCACGGATGCGCAGCTCTCTCAGGTCGGCGTCGACGGCGCCGATGACGTTCTGCACATACTGCTCTCGCTGCGGCGTGCGCTGCTTCACAAGGCTCTCGATCTCGGCGTAGAGCTTGGGGTGCAGGACGGCGAACGACAGGTCTTCGAGCTCGGACTTGATCGCCTGGATGCCGAGCCGGTGTGCGAGCGGCGCATAGATCTCGAGTGTCTCGGTCGCCTTCTTCGCGGCCTTCTCGGGAGGCACGAAGCCCCACGTGCGCGCGTTGTGCAGGCGGTCGGCGAGCTTGATGAGCAGGACCCGGATGTCCTTGGACATCGCGACGATCATCTTGCGGACGGTCTCGGCCTGCGCGCTCTCGCCGTACTTGACCTTGTCGAGCTTCGTGACGCCGTCGACGAGCATCGCGACCTCGTCGCCGAACTCGGCCGTGAGCTGGTCGAGCCCGTACTCGGTGTCTTCGACGGTGTCGTGCAGCAGCGCGGCTGCGATGGCCTTGGGCCCGAGCCCCAGATCGGCCAGGATCTGGGCGACCGCGAGCGGATGCGTGATGTACGGCTCGCCGCTCTGACGCGTCTGACCCGCGTGCGCGCCCTCGGCGGTGGTGTACGCGCGCTCGACGATCGTCAGGTCGCCCTTCGGGTGGTGCGTGCGCACCGTGCGGAGGAGCTGTTCGACGTCGTCGCGGCGCGCCGCGCGCGAGAAGATGCGCGGCACGAGGCGGCGCAGCGACGAGGTCTGCGCGGCCGCAGGAACGGTCTCGGTCACGCCGATCTCCTCCCCTGCGCCGGAATGATCCATCCTACGCCCGCGCCGGGCGCGCCCCGGCCGTCTTCGCTAGGCCGGAACGCCCGCCCGCTCGCGCAACGCGAGAACCTTCGCATCGTGCGCCTTGACCGCCGGCTCGCTCTCGCGGAAGAACGAGTACAGCGGAGCCGCGACGAACAGGGTCGAGTAGGCCGCGACGATGATGCCGACGAAGATCGACAGCGAGATGTCGCTGAGAGTCTGCGCGCCGAGCCAGAAGGCACCGATGAACAGGATCGCGCCGACCGGCAGGATCGCGACGACCGTCGTGTTGATCGACCGCACGAGCGTCTGGTTGACCGCGAGGTTCACGGACTCGCCGAACGTCCTGCCCGTGGCCTCGCCGTCCTCGGCCGTGTTCTCGCGGATCTTGTCGAACACGACGGTCGTGTCGTAGAGCGAGTAGGCGAGGATCGTGAGGAACCCGATGACGGCCGCAGGCGAGATCTCGAACCCGGCCAGCGCGTAGATGCCGATCGTGATCACGAGCACGTCGACGAGGCCGAGGATCGCCGCCGCCGACATCTTCCACGTGCGGAAGTAGAGCGCGAGGATCAGGAACGTGAGCGCGAGGAAGATCGCGAGGCCCCACAGCGACTGGCGTGTGACGTCGGCTCCCCAGCTGGGGCCGATGAAGGATGCCGAGACCTCGCTCGCGTCGACCTCGTACGCCTCGGCGAGGGCCGCGGAGACCGCACGCGTCTCGGGGTCGCTCATCTGATCGGTCTGCACTCGGACGGTGTCGGTGCCGACGATGACGACCTTCGTCGTCGCGCCGGCGACGACCGACTGCACGGCATCCGTCGCGATGGACTGATCGGTGCTCGTGACGCCCGACACGGTGAACTGCGAGCCGCCCGTGAACTCGATCGAGAACTGGACGGGTCGGATGAACGGCACGAGGGCAGCGCCGACCACGAGGATCGCGGCGATGAGGAACCACAGGCGCCGGCGTCCGACGAACGGGAAGGACGTCTTTCCGGTGTAGAGGTCGTTGCCGAGCTCGTTCATGGAGCGCATCAGGCGTCTCCCCCCTTGCCGGTCGTGTCGGGTCTGCCGTCGCCCTTGGCGGTGGTCGCGGCCGCGAGCTCGGCCTGCTTGCGCTCGGCGATCGTCTGACGACGCTCGGCCTCGCCGCGCGACTTCTGCGTGCGGCGGGCGGCGCCGCCTTTGGCCGTCTCGAGGACGGGTGCCCGGAACTGCGCGCGGCCCCGGTATACGGCGCCGAGGGCGTCGGGGTCGAGCCCGGACAGGCGGTGGCCCGAGCCGAAGAACCGCGTGCGCGCCAGGAGCTGCAGGACGGGGTGCGTGAAGAGGATGAAGATCAGGACGTCGATCGCGGTCGTGAGTCCGAGCGTGAAGGCGAAGCCCTTCACGGTCGCGTCCGCGAGGATGTACAGGACGACGGCCGCGAGGATGTTGATCGACTTCGAGATGTAGATCGTCCGTCTTGCCCGCGCCCAACCGTCCTCGACGGCGCCGGTGATCGACTTGCCGTCGCGCAGCTCGTCCCTGATGCGCTCGAAGTACACGATGAACGAGTCCGCCGTGAAGCCGATCGTCACGATGAGGCCCGCGACACCAGCGAGCGACAGCCGGAAGCCCATGCGCCACGCGAGGATGCACAGGGCGAGGTACGTCAGGACGCCCATCACCGCGAGAGAGGCGATGATGACGAAGCCGAGCGCGCGGTAGACGATGAGGGAGTAGATCGCGACGAGGGCGAGGCCGATGAGGCCCGCGATGAGGCCGATCTGCAGCTGCTGCGTTCCGAGCGTCGCGGAGATCGAGTTGGAGCTCTCCACGACGAAGCTCAGCGGGAGCGCACCGTACCGGAGTTGGTCGGCGAGGGTCCTGGCCGACTCCTGCGTGAAGCTGCCCGTGATGCTTGGGTTGCCGTCGAGGATCACGGCGTTCATCGAGGGCGCCGACAGCACGTAGCCGTCGAGCACGAAGGCGAACTGGTTCAGCGGAGCGGTCGCGCCGTACAGACGCTGGCTGATCTGGCCGAAAGTCTGGGTGCCCTCGTCGTCGAACTTGAGGTTGACCGCCCACAGCCCGTTCTGCTGCTGCAGGCCGTAGCTCGCGTCCGAGATCGACGAGCCGTCGAGCTCGACGGGACCGAGGATGTACTTGACCGAGCCGTCGGCCTCGCACGTGATGAGCGGCTGGTCCTTCGGCGCGTTCGCGGGATCGTTCTCGGGGTTCGCGCAGTCGTAGGCGAGGAACTGCGCCTGCAGCTTCTCCGTGATCCAGGCGGGATCGCTGCCGTTCGTCGGCGACGCCGTCGGCGTGGCGTTCAGCGACGGATCGGGCGTCGGGTACGGCGTCTCCTTGCCGTCGTCGCCCACGAAGGTCGTCGCCGGCGCGCCCGCATAGAGGACTGCGCGCAGCTGCAGCTGGGCGGACGCCTCGATGCGGTTGCGGGTCTCCTCGTCGGCCGGGCCGGGGATCTGCACGACGATCTGGTTGCCGGCCTGAGTCGTCACGTCCGCCTCGCCGACGCCCGACGCGTCGACGCGCTGACGGATGATCGTCGCCGCCTGGTTCATCTGGTCGTCGGTCGGGGCCGTCCCGTCGGCGCTCTGCGCCTCGAGGATGATCTGCGTGCCGCCCTGGAGGTCGAGCGCGAGCTCCGGGGTCCAGGAGCTCTTGCCGAAGACGTAGACGCCGAGGGCGTTGATGCCGAACAGCACGCACGTGATCACGAGCAGCCAGGTGAGGGCGCGCCAGGCATGCCGGACGGGGGTGGATGTCGCCACGAGGGGTCAGCTTTCTCGATGCCCGGCGTACGGGCGAACGGATCAGGCCTGGGGCTTGGCGCCGGGCTCGGTGTCGGTGTCGGCCTCGCCGGCCGCCGCGTCGTCGCTGACGGAGGACTCCGCGCCTTCGGCGACGTCGGCGGCGTACTCCTCGGCCTCGTCTTCGGCCTCGAGGTACTCGTCCTCGGTCACGGCGCCCTCGGTGGGGCTCACGATGCGCAGGATCGACTGGCTGTGCACCTTGATGTCGACGCCGGGAGCGATCTCGACGATGGCGGGCTGGTCGAGGTTGTCGGGGTCGTACGCGACGATCGTGCCGTACAGACCGCCCTGCAGAAGCACCTCGGCGCCGGGGACCGTCTGACGGGCCTTGGCCTCCTGCTCGAGCTTCTGCTTCGCCATCCGTCGCCGCGAGCTCCAGAACATGAAGACGAGGAGCACCAGCAGCAGTATGGGCAGAATCCACTCAGTCATGTGGAGGGGCACCTTTCAGGTGTGGCGCGCAGCATGGCTGCGCTGCCGTGAAGTTCGGGGGTTCGGCGAAAGCCTTCAGTGATTATAGGTCATCGAATCTCAGGGCCCCGTCGGCGTGCGCGACGCCGAGGTGGGCGTAGGCCTCCGGCGTCGCGATGCGCCCCCGAGGCGTGCGTCCGAGGAACCCGATGCGGACGAGGTACGGCTCGACGACGGACTCGATCGTCTCCGCCTCCTCGCCGACGGCGACGGCGAGCGTGCTGAGCCCGACCGGGCCGCCGCGGAAGCGGTGCACGATCGCGTCGAGCACGGCCCTGTCGAGCCGGTCGAGCCCGATCGCGTCGACGTCGTACAGCTCGAGGGCTGCCGCGACGGCTGCGGCATCCGCTCCGCCGCCGTGCACGACGGCGTAGTCGCGGACGCGTCGCAGGAGCCTGTTCGCGATGCGCGGCGTGCCGCGCGAACGCCGGGCGATCTCGGCGCGGGCCGAGACGGGAAGATCGACGCCGAGCATCGCGGCGGAGCGCTCGACGACGCGCTCCAGCTCGGCGGGCTCGTAGAACTCGAGGTGCGCCGTGAACCCGAACCGGTCGCGCAGAGGGTTCGGGAGCAGCCCGGAGCGGGTCGTCGCGCCGACGAGGGTGAACGGCGCGAGATCGAGCGGGATGCTCGTCGCGCCTGCTCCCTTTCCGACCATGATGTCGATGCGGAAGTCCTCCATCGCGAGATAGAGCATCTCCTCCGCGGAACGCGCCATCCTGTGCACTTCGTCGATGAACAGCACTTCGCCCGGCGTGAGGCTCGAGAGGAGGGCGGCAAGGTCGCCCGCGTGCTGGATGGCGGGTCCGCTCGAGAGCCGCAGGGGGCGACCGCTCTCGTGCGCCACGATCATCGCGAGCGTGGTCTTGCCGAGCCCGGGGGGTCCGGACATCAGGATGTGGTCGGGCGAGCGCTGCTGAATGCGAGCGGCGTCCAGCAGCAGCTGCAGCTGCCCGCGCACCTTGTGCTGTCCGACGAACTCCGCGAGGGACGTGGGGCGCAGCGCCCCCTCGATCGCGAGCTCGGTCTCGTCGACGGGCTCGCCGACGTCGCGCAGGTCATCCACCGACGGACTCCTTCCGGGCAGGGCCGAGCACGGCGAGGGTCAGCCGGAGAAGGGCCGAGACGGAGGCGCGCTCATGCTCGCCCGCGTCGGCGGCGACGGATGCCACGGCCTCCGCCGCGATGCGCTCGGACCAGCCGAGCCCGACGAGGGCCTGCGTGACCTGCGCCGACACGACGGGCGCGGCATCCGGAGCCGCTCCCGCCGTCGCGTGGACGGGAGCGAGCTTTCCGGCGAGCTGCACGACGATGAGCTTCGCGGTCTTGGGCCCGATGCCCGACACGCGGCGGAACGGAGCGTCGTCGTCGGCCGCGACGGCATCCGCGATCTGACCCACCGTCAGGGCGGAGAGCACGCCGAGCGCGGACTTCGGCCCGACCCCCGTGACGCCGAGCAGCTGGGAGAACACGACGAGCTCGTCGCGCGAGGAGAACCCGAACAGCGTCAGCGCGTCCTCACGCACGATGAGGTTCGTGTGCAGCGCGAGCTCGTGGCCGACGTGCGCCGTGCGAGCCACCTGAGGGGTCACGTGGACGGCGAGCCCGACGCCGCCGACCTCGACGACGACGGACTCCGCTTCGACGTGGGCGACGCGTCCGCGCAGCGAGGAGATCATTCTCCGAGCCTACGGACGGATTCGCAGGTTTGTTCGAGCGACACGCTCCCGCGACGGGCGATCACCGGCGCGCGACGCGCTCGGCATCGGCCCACGCGCGCTGCGCGGGCGTCAGCGTCGTCGCCGGACTCGCGGCGGGGGCGCCGCGCCACGCATGGCAGAGGGCGAGAGCGAGCGCGTCCGCGGCGTCCGCCGGCTTCGGAAGCTCGTCGAGCCGCAGGATGCGCGCGACCATCGTCTGCACCTGCCGCTTGTCGGCGGCGCCGTAGCCCGTGATGGCCGCCTTGACCTCGGACGGCGTGTGCGTCGCGGCGGGGATGCCGCGCTCCCCCGCCGCGAGCAGCGCGATGCCGCTCGCCTGGGCCGTGCCCATCACGGTGGTGCGGTTGTGCTGCGCGAAGACGCGCTCGACGGCGACGACCGACGGGGCGAACTCGTCGATGACGGCCCTGATGCCGGCCGCGATCCTCGCGAGCCGCCGTTCGATGGGCTCGCCCGGATCCGACCGCACGACCCCGACGTGCACGAGGGTCGCGGAGCGGTCGCGTGCGACATCCACGATCCCCACGCCGCACCGGGTGAGGCCCGGGTCGACGCCCAGCACCCGCAATCGACTCACCGTCTCACGCTAGCCCCGCCTCTCCCCGGCGCCCCGCAGACCCGCCGCTCCGAGAACGACAAGCCGCTTCTGCGGCTGGACGACACGCGGTGCGTGCCGTGCGGCGCAGAAGCGGCTCCCGGCTCGGAAGAGGTCAGTCGTCGTTCTCGAGCTCGGCCTGGACCTCGGCCGACAGGTCGAAGTTGCTGTACACGTTCTGCACGTCGTCGCTGTCTTCGAGCGCGTCGATGAGGCGGAAGACCTTGCGCGCCGTGTCGGCGTCGATCTCGACCTTGAGCGACGGCACGAACTCGACGTCTGCGGACTCGTAGTCGAGGCCGGCGGCCTGCAGCGCGGCGCGGACGGGCACGAGGTCGGAGGCGTCCGTGACGACCTCGAAGCCCTGGGCGTGCGGCTCGACCTCCTCGGCACCGGCCTCGAGGGCCGCGAGCATGACGTCGTCCTCGGTCGTGCCCTCACCGGACACGACGATGACGCCCTTGCGCGAGAAGTTGTAGGCGACCGAGCCCGGGTCGGCGAGCGTTCCGCCGTTGCGGGAGAGCGCCGTGCGCACCTCGGCCGCAGCGCGGTTCTTGTTGTCGGTCAGACACTCGATGAGCAGGGCCACGCCGTTGGGTCCGTAGCCTTCGTACACGATCGTCGTGTACTCGACCGACTCGCCGCCGACACCCGCTCCGCGCTTGATGGCGCGATCGATGTTGTCATTCGGGACCGAGGTCTTCTTCGCCTTCTGGACGGCGTCGTAGAGGGTCGGGTTGCCTGCGAGGTCTGCGCCGCCGAGCTTGGCGGCGACCTCGATGTTCTTGATGAGCTTGGCGAACGACTTGGCGCGGCGCGCGTCGATGACGGCCTTCTTGTGCTTCGTCGTCGCCCACTTGGAGTGGCCGGACATGGGATCGATTCTAGGCGACCGGATGCCGCGACCCGACGGGCTACAGCGTCTCGGGGATCTCGCGCCCGGGGAAGAGAGTCGAGTACTGCTTGCGGTAGAGCCCCTTGCCGACCAGTCGGTAGGCCATGCGGATCGGGAGGGGGATGTCCTTGAAGAACTCCTCGCGCTCTCCTGGCGGGTTCGTCGCGAGGATCATGCCGAGGTACGCGAGGACGACCTTCTTCTCGAACTCGTCGACCCCGTGCTGCGCGAGCTTGCCGAACTCCTTCTCGGTCATCACCCTCTCGACGGCCGGCGTCGCCTCGGTGACCTCACGGCGGAGATGGACCTTCAGGACCTTCGAGAGCTCGGCGTACATGGTGGCCAGCTCCTCCCCGAGAGCGGAGTCGGGGGCGACGATCCAGCGCTCCCGGACCGCGGCGATCTCGTCCAGCCGGGCCGAGACCTCCTGGTGCTGGGCGAGCATGAGATCGACGTGCAGCGCGCATGCGGGCGCGCGCTCCCGCAGCACCGGATACATGTAGAGGTCTTCGCCCTCATGATGCACGTGCAGGAGCTTGTCGACGTTGCGGAAGACGTCTCCCACGTACGCCGAGCGCGCCGTGTCGCCCGCGGCGACGGAGCGTGCGAGCCCCGGCATCTCGTCGTAGAGCCACAGGAAGACGCGATGGATGCGGCGCATCCCCGCCGACGCCTGGCACAGGACGGGGCCGTCCGGTATCGGCGCGGTCGTCTCGCCCGCCTGCATCGTGAAGAAATCGGACATGACAGAGTCCCCAGTCATCCGTCCCGCTCCCCGCGGGTACACTCCCCTGCTCCCCCGGCTGCGACGATACGCGAGCCTCCGCGGCCGGGCAACAGGGTCTGCCCGAGATGGTCGTTGTATCAGGACGCGCACCGGAGAACACTCGGTGTGCATGGACGAACGACAACGCGCCCTCCAGGCGGCCCACCGCGCGGCTCTCGACTTCCTCGACTCGCTCGACGACCGGCCCGTGTGGCCCCGGGCGACGCTCGATGACATGCTCGCGGTCTTCGGCGGGCCTCTCGGCGAAGAAGGCCGAGATGCCGCGGACGTGGTCGCAGAGCTCGCCGACAAGGCGGAGCCGGGCCTGGTCGCGATCCCCGGCGGACGGTTCTTCGGATTCGTCATCGGCGGCACGCTTCCTGCCGCCCTGGCCGCCGACTGGCTCGTGTCGACGTGGGATCAGAACTCCGGCTCGAGCACCCTCACCCCGACGACGGTCGCCCTCGAGCGTATCGCCGGGGAGTGGATCTGCGACCTGCTCGGGCTCCCCGCGGAGGCGGTCGTGGGCTGGGTCACGGGAGCGCAGGTGTCGAACTACGTGTGCCTCGCCATCGCGCAGCATGCCGTCCTGCGCCGGGTCGGGTGGGATGCGACGAAGCGGGGACTGCGCCGCGCCCCCGCCGTGCGACTCGTCGTCGGAGAGCATCGTCACGGATCGATCGATCGGGCGGCGAGGTTCTGCGGCATCGGATCCGAGGAGTTCACCGTCGTGGCCGCCGACGACCAGGGGCGCATGATCCCGCAGGCGCTGGAGACCGCCCTCTCCGTCGGCGACGGACCCGCGATCGTGTGCCTGCAGGCGGGAGAGGTGCACACGGGCGCGTTCGACCCCTTCGCCGAGCTCGTCCCCATCGCGCGCCGCCACGGCGCATGGGTCCACATCGACGGCGCGTTCGGGCTGTGGGCCGCGGCATCCGATCGCCTCCGCCCCCTCACCGACGGCATGACCGACGCGGACTCGTGGACGACCGACGCGCACAAGACGCTCAACGTGCCGTACGACTGCGGCATCGCGATCGTGCGCGACCCCGCCGATGCGATCGCGTTCTTCCGCGCGGGCGGCGACTATCTCGTCTTCACGAGCCTCGACCCGTGGGACGTGAGCCCCGAGCTGTCGCGGCGAGGACGCGGCGTGCCCGCGTGGGCCGCGCTGCGGAGCCTGGGCCGTCGGGGCGTCGCAGCCCTCATCGACCGTCTTCGCGACAACGCCGGGCGCCTCGAGGCAGGGCTGCGCGGCATCCCGGGCGTCATCGTCGTGAACGAGGTTCCCTACACGCAGGTGATGTTCCGGCTCGAGGACGACGAGGCCACACGCGCGCTCGGCGCCGCGATCCTGGAGGAGGGCACGGCCGCCCTCACCGGCGCCGAGTGGGACGGTCGCGCGACCCTCCGATGCTCGATGTCGTCGTGGGCGACGACGCAAGAGGACGTCGATCTCACGGTGGCGGCGATCGCCCGGCTCGTCGGGGAGCTCAGCTCGCGATCTTGACGAGCGTGCGCAGGTTGCGGTTGGTCGTCGTCGCCTTGTAGCGCGCCTTTGCCAGCATCTTCGCGAACGGGGTGTCGACCGTCGTGCCCTTGACGGGGTTCCAGTAGACGACGCCGGGCCCTGTCGAGATCGGGTCCACCGACGGATCGAGGGATGCCGCGGCCGCCGCGAGCTCCGTCCGCGTCGCCTCGTCGGTGCAGAAGACCACCCACGGCTGCCGTGCGGGATTGTCGGCGTCGAACGGGAAGCCGTCGATCGCCGCGTCGAGCTCGGACCGCGTGACGAGCACGATCCAGGCGTCGTACGAGAACCTGTCGCGCAGGGCGGCCTCGATGCGGGACTTCAGCGCGGCGCGGTGAACCGCCGCGGCATCCGTCTCGAAGCGCACGTTGCCGCTCGCGAGGAACGTGCGGACGTCGTCGAAGCCCTGCTCGCGGAAGAGCGCGCCCAGGTCGGCGCTGCGGATCGTTATGCCGCCGACGTTGACTCCGCGCAGCAGCGCGACCCAGGTCGTCATGGCGGCGAGCCTACGCGCGACCCCCGACGTCAGGCGTTCCGCACGGCGTCGAGGAGCAACCCGTGGAAACGGTGCTCGCCCATGACCTCGGGATGGAACGACGTCCCGAGCAGCGCGCCCGAGCGCACGGCGACGACGCGGCCGTCCGAGAGCGCCGCAAGGGGCTCGACGCCCGCGCCGACGTCCTCGACGAGGGGCGCGCGGATGAACACCGCGTGCACGGGCGGCTCTCCGAGCACCGGGATGTCGAGATCGGTCTCGAAGGAGTCGACCTGGCTGCCGAACGCGTTGCGGCGGACCGTCACGTCGAGGCCGCCGAACGTCTGCTGCCCCTCGATGCCGTCCGTGATGCGCTCGGCCAGGAGGATGAGCCCTGCGCACGTGCCGTACATCGGCATCCCCCCGGCGATCGCGGCGCGGATCGGGTCGCGCATGCCGAACGCGCGCGACAGCTTGTCGATGACGCTGGACTCGCCCCCGGGGATGACGAGCCCGTCCACGGCCGCGAGCTCGGCGGGGCGTCGCACGAGGTCGACGTCCGCGCCGAGCTCCGTGAGGACGCGGGCATGCTCGCGCACGTCGCCCTGCAGCGCGAGGATGCCGACGCGGGGACGTGCCGCCATCGGCTACCAGCCGCGCTCTGCTGCTCGGCGAGCTCGGATCACGGCCGTCACCAGCCGCGATCGGCGAGTCGGTGGGGAGCCGCGAGATCGGCGACGTTGATGCCGACCATCGCCTCACCGAGACCGCGAGAGACGTCCGCGATCACCTTCGGGTCGTCGTAGAACGTCGTCGCCTTGACGATGGCGGCGGCGCGCTCGGCGGGATTGCCGGACTTGAAGATGCCCGAGCCGACGAACACGCCGTCGGCGCCGAGCTGCATCATCATGGCGGCGTCGGCGGGCGTGGCCACACCGCCCGCGACGAACAGGACGACGGGGAGCTTGCCCGTCTCGGCGATCTCCGCGACGAGGTCGTAGGGCGCCTGGAGCTCCTTCGCGGCGACGAACAGCTCGTCCTTCGTCATGGAGCGCAGGACGTTGATCTCGCTCGAGATCTTCCGGATGTGCTTCGTGGCCTCGGAGACGTCGCCGGTGCCGGCTTCGCCCTTCGAGCGGATCATCGCGGCACCCTCGTTGATGCGCCGCAGGGCCTCGCCGAGGTTCGTCGCGCCGCACACGAACGGGACCGTGAACTTCCACTTGTCGATGTGGTTGACGTAGTCGGCGGGCGAGAGCACCTCGGACTCGTCGATGTAGTCGACGCCGAGCTCCTGCAGCACCTGCGCCTCGACGAAGTGGCCGATGCGCGCCTTCGCCATGACCGGGATCGAGACCGAGGCGATGATGTCGTCGATGAGGTCGGGATCGCTCATGCGGGCGACGCCGCCCTGCGCGCGGATGTCGGCGGGAACACGCTCGAGCGCCATGACGGCGACGGCGCCGGCATCCTCTGCGATCTTCGCCTGCTCGGCCGTGACGACGTCCATGATGACGCCGCCCTTCAGCATCTCCGCGAGGCCGCGCTTGACGCGGCTCGATCCGACCTGGTTGGGGGTCTCAGTCATAACCATCGATTCTAGTTCGCGCAGGATGCCGCTCCTGCCGCGCCGGATGCGCACGGGTGGCATGATCGGACGGTGAAGATCCTCTCGATCCAGTCGGCCGTCGCGTACGGTCACGTCGGCAACTCCGCCGCGGTCTTCCCGCTGCAGCGCATCGGCGTCGAGGTGCTCCCCATCTACACGGTCGCCTTCTCGAACCACACGGGGTACGGCGCCTGGCGCGGTCCGCTCATCGCGCCGTCCGACGTCGCCGACGTCATCACGGGCATCGAGGAGCGCGGAGTCTTCCCGCAGATCGACGTCGTGCTGTCCGGATACCAGGGAGGCGAAGGCATCGGCGACGTCATCATCGACGCCGTCGCACGTGTGAAGGCCGCGAACCCGGATGCCGTGTACGCGTGCGATCCCGTCATGGGCAACGCGAGGTCGGGATGCTTCGTCGCCCCGGCGATCCCCGTCCTCCTGCGCGAGCGCGTCGTCCCCGTGGCAGACATCATCACGCCCAACCAGTTCGAGCTGGGCTTCCTCACGGGCACGGAGCCCGGCTCGATCGAGTCGACGCTCGAGTCGGTGGAGGCGGCGCGGGCGATGGGGCCGCGGACGGTGCTCGTCACGAGCGTCGAGCGCCCCGACCGGGAAGAGGGCACGATCGAGATGCTCGCCGTCGACGACGCGGGAGCCTGGATCGTCCAGACGCCTCTGCTGCCCCTGAAGGCGAACGGCTCGGGCGACGTCACGGCTGCCCTCTTCACGGCGCACTACCGCCGGACGGGGGATGCCGCGGACGCCCTCGCACGCACGGCCTCGAGCGTCTTCGACCTGCTCGAGAACACGCACCGCTCAGGCGAGCGCGAGCTGCAGCTCGTCGAGTCACAGGAGGCGTACGCGCATCCGCGCATGCAGTTCTCCGTGCGCGCGGTGCGCTGAACGGCCGCATCCTTCGCGGCGCATCGTGCCGCCGCGGTCAGTCGCCCCACGCGTCGGCGAGAGCGCGGCGGACATCGCCGAGCAGTTGCGGCAGCGCCTTCGTCCTCGCGATGATCGGGAAGAAGTTCGCGTCTGCGGCCCATCGCGGCACGATGTGCTGATGCAGGTGCTCATCGACGCCCGCGCCCGCGACCGCGCCCTGGTTCATCCCGAGGTTGAAGCCGTCGCAGCGCGACACGCGCCGAAGGACCCGCATCCCCTGCTGCGTGAGCGCGCCGATCTCGGCGACCTCCTCCTGGGTGGCCTGGTCGTAGGTCGCGACATGACGGTACGGGCACACGAGCAGGTGGCCCGAGTTGTACGGGAAGAGGTTCAGCAGGACGTACGCCGTCTCGCCGCGGGCGACGATGAGGCCGTCCTCGTCGGATCTGTGCGGAGCGGCGCAGAAGGGGCACGCGTCGCGCAGCACCTGCGGGCCCGCCTGGATGTACGCCATCCTGTGCGGGGTCCACAGGCGCTGGAACTCGTCGGGGACGCCCGGAAGCTCGCTCGCGGCGATCAGCCGGGCGTCCTCGACGTCCGTCTCCGCAGCGTCCGTCACGCCAGGTCCTCCGCGGTGTCGACGAGCGCCTTCGACGCGATCGCGGTCTGGATGCGCCGCACCGCGTCGGCGATCGGGATGCCGTTCTCCTGCGAGCCGTCACGGAAGCGGAAGGACACGGTGCCCGCTGTGCGGTCCTGCTCGCCCGCGATGAGCATGAGCGGGACCTTCTGCGTCGTGTGGGTGCGGATCTTCTTCTGCATGCGGTCGTCGCTGTGGTCGAGCTCGGCGCGGACGCCGTCGGCCTTCAGCTGGGCGACGACCTCGCCGAGGTAGTCGGCATACTCGTCGGCGACGGGGATGCCGACGACCTGCACGGGCGAGAGCCACACGGGGAACGCGCCCGCATAGTGCTCGAGCAGGATCGCGAAGAACCGCTCGGCGGAGCCGAACAGGGCGCGGTGGATCATGACCGGGCGGTGCTTCTCGCCGTCGGGACCCGTGAACTCGAGGCCGAACCGCTCCGGAAGGTTGAAGTCGATCTGCACCGTCGACAGCTGCCACGTGCGACCGAGGGCGTCCTTCGTCTTGAGGTCGATCTTCGGCCCGTAGAACGCCGCCTCGCCTTCGACCTCGGTGAGCTTGAGGCCGGACGCCTTCGCGACACGGCGCAGCGCGTCGGATGCTTGGGTCCAGTGCTCCTCGTCGCCGATCCACTTGTCCTTCTCGTCGTCGCGCAGCGACAGCTCGAGCTCGAAGTCGGTGAGGCCGAAGTCGCGCAGCATGGAGAGGACGAAGTCGAGCACACGGCCCGCCTCCTCTTCGAGCTGATCGGGTGTGACGAACAGGTGCGAGTCGTCCTGTGTGAAGCCGCGCACGCGGGTGAGCCCGTGCAGCGCTCCGGAGAGCTCGTAGCGGTACACGGTGCCGTTCTCGTAGAGACGCATCGGCAGGTCGCGGTAGCTTCGGGCGCGCTCGCGGTAGATGAGGATGTGCATGGGGCAGTTCATCGGCTTCAGGTAGTAGTCGATGCCCGTCTTCGTCACCTCGCCTGCAGCGTCGCGCTCCTCGTCGAGGCGGATCGGCGGGAACATGCCCTCCTTGTACGTCACGAGGTGGTTGGACTCGATGAAGAGGTCCTTCTTCGTGATGTGCGGCGTGTAGACGTAGGTGTAGCCGCCCTCGCGGTGGCGCTTGAGGGCGTGCTGCTCCATCTCCTGCCGGATGATGCCGCCCTTGGGGTGCCACACCGACAGTCCCGAGCCGATCTCGTCGGGGAACGAGAACAGGTCGAGCTCCTTGCCGAGCTTGCGGTGATCGCGCTTGGCCGCCTCTTCGAGGCGGAGCTGGTAGGCCCGCAGCTCGTCCTTCGTGGGCCATGCGGTGCCGTAGATGCGCTGCAGCTGCGGGTTCTTCTCGCTCCCCCGCCAGTACGCGCCGGCGACGCGCTGCAGTGCCCAGCCGTTGCCGATGAGGCGCGTGTTCGGCAGGTGCGGCCCGCGGCAGAGGTCCTTCCAGACGGTCTCGCCGTCGCGGTTCACGTTGTCGTAGATCGTCAGCTCGCCGGCGCCGACCTCGACCGAGGCGCCCTCGGTCTTCTCCGCTCCGCCGCCCTTGAGTCCGATGAGCTCGAGCTTGAAGGGCTCGTTCGCGAGCTCGGCGCGCGCCTCGTCGTCGGTCACGACACGGCGGACGAAGCGCTGCCCCTCGCGGATGATGCGCTGCATCTCCTTGTCGATCGCCTTGAGCTTCTCGGGCGTGAACGGCTCGTCGACGCCGAAGTCGTAGTAGAAGCCGTCCGTGATGGGCGGGCCGATGCCGAGGTTCGCCTGCGGGTCGATGCGCTGCACGGCCTGCGCGAGCACGTGCGCCGTGGAGTGGCGCAGGATGCCGAGCCCGTCCGGGCTGTCGATCGCGACGGGCTCGACGGCATCCGTCGCCTCCACGATCGTCGCGAGATCCTTCAGCTCGCCGTTGACGCGGAGCGCGACGACGGAGCGGTCGGGGAAGAGGGCGAAGCCGTCGGCGGGATACGCCACGTCCGACGGGATGACGACGTCAGTCAAGGGAACTCTCCAGAGCGTGAGGTGGAATCAAGGCTACCGGTGCGGATCGCACGGGATTTCGCTCAGCTTCGGACGCGCGCGGCGTCCTGCCCGCTCAGGCGCGACGCGTTCGCGTGCCGGTTGCCGCGACGATCGTCGCGACGAGCAGCCGGCGCAGTTCCATGCACACATGATATCGGCGCCGGATCCACAAGGGATCCGGCGCCGATACGCCCTGCGAGCGCGGGCTACTTGACGGTGATCTTCGTCGTCTCGACGGGGATCACGTTGAGCGCGGACGACTGGAGAGTCGCGGCGGTCGTCCACGTGCCCTTGATGAGCCCCTTCAGCGTGTAGTCGAACGTCACGGCGCCCCCCGCGACGGGCGGGGTGGTCGTGATCCGCAGCTCGGTGCCCTCCGCGACGCTGTCGTTCGGCGCGGTTGCGCCGCTCGATCCGTCACGGTTCTCGGCGCCGGTCAGCGTCGGATAGCTCGCGTCGCGGTTCAGCGTGCCGTAGGTGAACGAGATGTCCTCCGTCCCGTCGACCCCGATCCAGATCTGGAACGAGTTCGTCTTGTCGGGCTGTCCGTAGAGCGCGACCGCGTCCCAATCGAGCACGAGCCACGTGTTGACTCCGTCCGTCAGCGTCCCGGCGCGGAACGCTCCGCCGTTGGCGAAGTTGAGATCCGTCCAGTACGGGGCCAGCACGTTGTTGGGTGCAGCCGGGTTCGGGAAGTCGTCCGGGTGGGGTTCGAACTCGACGTCCGCCGAGGTCCCGCCGCCGACGACGGCGTACCCGTTGGAGGTGATGCCGATCCGGTTGTAGACCTCACCGCCGTACAAGAAGTTCGGAACGTTGAAGTTCGCGATCGTCTCGTCTCCGAGCCCTGGTGTCGGCGCGATCCCGAAAAGCGACAGCGGGAGGTAGCCGGCCGGCGACGTCCCCGGTGCCACGCCCGTGATCGTCGGTGCCTTCGCCCCCGCGAGCGTCCCCTTCCACGTGGCTCCGAGGAGCTGCTTCTTGGCGGGCGCCGTGACGCTCGTCACCTGGAGGAGAGGGTTGGCGACGACGTCGATCTTGGCGTCGACGTCGACCGGCAGCTGGCTCGAGGCCGAGACGGTGCACGTCGTCGTCTTGCCGCGGGCGATCTCCGACGGGGTGCAGGACTGCGTCAGAGCGATCGCGGCATCGCCGACGTTCGCAGCGACGGGCAGCACGACCGGGATCGCGCCGCTCTTGGACGGAGTGAGCGTCACCTGGCCGGTGTGCCAGCCGTCCGTCGCCTTGATGCCGTTCAGGATGATCGTGATCTCCCGAGACGCGCCTGCCTTCAGCGTGAACGAGAGGGGCGCGACGATGAGCTGCAGTCCGTCCGCGTTGGTGCCCTTCGCCGTGAACGTCAGCGAGCCGCTCGTGGCGTTCGTGACGGTGCGCTTGACGATCGCCGCACCGGGCAGCGGGTTGACGTTGACGCTCGCGATGTTGAGGTTCTGCCGCGAGTTCGGGTTGGTCGCGCTCGCCGCGAAGTTCGCGGCCGTCTCGCTGATGGTCAGCGAAGGCGCCACCGCACGGTCGGCACGGATGCTGCCCGCGCCACGGTCGAAGACGCCCGCGGCGCTGCCGTCGGGGTTCACGACGCTCTGCACAGACGACGTCATGAGCGCCGACTTGACCTGTCCGGGCGTCCACGTGGGGTGAGCCGCCTTGACGAGGAGCGAGACGCCCGCCGCGTGCGGCGACGACATCGACGTTCCCGCGATCGCCTGGAACAGCTCGCCCTGCGGTCCCGTCGCGAGGTCGGTGGACTCCGGCGTGTGACCGGCGAGCACCTGCACCCCCGGTGCCGTGACATCGGGCTTCAGGAAGTCGCCGAGAGGACCGCGAGAGCTGAAGCCGGCCATGACGTCTCCGGCGGCCTTGGTCGACTGACCCGCCGCCCACGTCGCCGTCACATCGGGGTGCCCCGAGATGTAGGCGACGAGTTCGGCGTTGGGGCCCTCGAGGTGGATCGCGGGGAGGAAGTGGTTGTCGGTCTCGGTGTCGCTCGCGGTCGGGTTGTAAAGGATGAGGCCCGCAGCGCCGCCCTGCGTCGCGTAGAAGCCCTTCTCGACGCGGCCGACGGGTCCGTTCGGACCCGTCCCGCCGCGCTCGCACGCGACGACCTGGCCCGTGAGGCTTCCCGCGGCGAACGGCGTGCTGCAGATCGCGCCGCCCGTGTACCCGGGGACGTTCTGCGCCAGCACGACGGGCGCGTTCGTCACACCGGACGTCAGCGTCGCGCCGCCCTTCGAGAACGACGTGCCGTCGCTCGAGGTCAGGGTGAGCGTCGACGTGAACGCGCGGTCGAAGGTCGATGCGGCGACGGTGGTCAGCCACGGGCCCGCGTGGTCGGCGGTCGCGGCCCCCGGCCCGGCGTTGCCGGCGGACACATTCACGGTGATGCCTGCCGCGAAGGCGTCGAGGAACGCGAGCTCCACGGCATCCGTGTAGGCCGAGCCGCCGCCGCTGATCGAGAAGTTGATCACGTCGACGCCGTCGAGGATCGCCTGCTGGACGGCGGCGGTCGAATCCGAGGTGTAGCAGCCTGCGATGCACACGCGGTAGGCGATGATCGAGGCTCCGGGCGCGATGCCGCTGACGGGTCCGCGATCGACGCCGAAGATCGGCGCGTTCTGGACGTAGCTGCCCGCTGCAGTGGTGGCCGTGTGCGTGCCGTGGCCGTCCGAGTCGCGGGGCGAGCACGCGGTGGCGGTGCAGAAGTCCGCAGCGCCGGGCGACTCCAGTGCGATCTGGGTGTCGAGGAACGCGCGAGCGCCGACCAGCTTGTCGTTGCACGCGAAGGCGGCGTCGCCTGCGATCCCGAACTCGCAGTCCCGCAGTCCGCCGGGAGGCGTCGGGATGCCGTTGTCGGCGAGCATCGGGTGCTCGGGCCAGATGCCCGTGTCGAGCACGCCGATGATGACGCCCTGACCCGCGTGGTCACGACCGCCGAGCGCGGGCCAGACCTTGTCGGCGCCCACGAAGGTGCTCGCATCGTTGTCGAGCGGCGCCGCGCCGCCCGCCGCGAGAGCGGGACCGGATGCCGCAACCCCCGCGAGGGTCGCGCCCGAGTCGCGGGTGGGGGTGCTCCTGCGCGCGTTGTCCTGCACGGCCGCGACTCCGGGCACGCCCAGGATGAGCTTCGCGTCGCGCGCGGGGACCGTCACGGCGAGCCCGCCGTACGCGATGGCGTACGAGCTCAGGACCTTGGTCGATGGCACGGCGGCGGCGATGCCCTTCTGCGCGTCGGCGAGAACGGACTCGACGTGCTGCAGATACTTCGCAACGGCGGGGTCGCTCAGCGAGAGCTTCTTCCCCGTCACTTCCGGGCTGGTCGCAGCGAACCCCTCCACGTCGCCCGTGTAGGACGCGACGGGGTCGACGTCGACCTTGATCATCGCGGTGATGACCTGGCCGTCCGTGCGGCCGATGACGGCGGAGTCGCTCTCCGCGAGACGTCCGGTCTTGGTCCTTGCGCTGTCGGTCGGGGCCTCGGACGGCGTGAGCGCCGTCGCCGTGAACTCCGGCGGCGGATCCGTCGCCGCGGTCGCCGGAATGGCGGTCCCCACGGCGAGGATCGAGGCGGTGAGTGCTGCAAGGACGGCGGAACGTCGCTTCATCTTCGAGCCCTTCCCGGATGCAATCCGCATCCCGAATCTGTCTCCCCTTGTCGCAGAACGTAGTCGGAAGCGACCGATATATCTACAGCGTGCTCACAGGGATCACTCAGGCGATGTCCAGGCTCGGCGCCGCGGGAGACCGAGGGCGGGGTCAGAGGTGCTTGAGGGCTTCCCGACTGCTCAGCGGGCTCAGGTCGTGGGTCTCCACGTAGGCGCGCACCCAGTCCGGGGCGATGCGGGCGTACTCGCGCAGCGCCCATCCGATCGCCTTCCGGATGAAGAACTCCGAGTCCGTGCGATTCGGCTCGATCACGTCCGCCAGCAGCGCGGAATCGACCCGGTCGCGCCGCCCCAGCTGCGAGATGATCGCGATCCGGCGCATCCAGAGGTCGGCGTCGACGCTCCACAGGCGCACAAGGGCGGCGGTCTCGACGGGGTGCGCGTCGTGCAGGTCGGCGAGCCGGTGCGCGAGGTCGTCTGTGAAATCCCACCACTGCCCCGTGCGCACCATGTGCTCGATGAGAGGCACGAGACCGAGATCGCCGCGGAAGGGCCGCAGCGCGAGGATCGCCAGCGCCGCATAGCGCTCTTCGCGATGGGATGCCGCGTCCCACAGGTCGGCAGCCGCTGCGCGCAGGGTCGCGGCATCCGTCTCCCCCGCGACGGCGGCGCGCACGAGCCGGCGGGTCTCGGGGAGCGTCGTGCCGTGGAAGGCCATCGCCGACTTCATGTACGCCTGCTGCGCCGCAGCGCGCGCGGGGTCGCCCGAGGCGCGGAGCGCAGAGCGGATGCCGTCCGCGAGCGTCGTCATCTCGAACGGTCAGCCGACCGTCAGGTCGACCTGGATCTCGCCCGCGAGCCGCTCGAGATCGGCCGTCGCGGCCGCGACGTCGGCATCCGGGGTCACTCGCACGCTGACCACGGCCTCGAACAGCGTGCCGCCCGACATGGGCGCGTCGAGCGTGCGGCTCGTGAACCGGTCGATGCTGAGCCCGCGCCCGACGAGCGCCCGCGTCACCTCCCGCACGATGCCCGGGCGATCGTTGCCGAGCACCGTGAAGACGAACCGCTCGCCACCCGGCGGGGCGTCGGCGGCGCCCGCGTGCGGAGTGATGTTCAGGATGCCGCGGAGCCCTTCGAGCTCGGTCGTGAGGTCGGCGAGCCTGTCCTCTGGCACGGATACGAGCACGACGCCTGCGAAGGCCCCTGCGAGCTCGGCGAGCTCGCTGCGCTCCCAGTTGCCGCCGTGTGCCGCGATGACGTCCGCGACGGCCTGGACGAGTCCTGCGCGGTCCTCGCCGACGAGCGTGAGCACGAGCTTCGCCATGGTGGCGAGCCTAGCGCGCGAGGATGCCGGAGAAGCAGAAAACCCCCGGGGTTCCGGGGGCTTCGAGTGGTGGGCGATACTGGGATCGAACCAGTGACCTCTTCCGTGTCAGGGAAGCGCGCTACCGCTGCGCCAATCGCCCGAGGTCGTGCTCCGGTCGGGACCGGGAGTGGAGGTGGCGACGGGATTCGAACCCGTGTAAACGGCTTTGCAGGCCGGTGCCTAGCCGCTCGGCCACGCCACCGCGTGTGGTTTGACCCCACGTGCCATGGTCCCCGAGGGGATCCCTGCACTCGAGCGGATGACGAGACTCGAACTCGCGACCCTCACCTTGGCAAGGTGATGCGCTACCAACTGCGCTACATCCGCATTTCGTTCCCGGTGTCCCGGGCACTTGAATGACTTTAGCCGACGATTCTCCAACTCACAAACCGGCGGACGCCCGCGCGTGTCCCGCTCGGACGGTTCGTCAGCGGCTCCCCCATCGGGTAGGATCGAGACTCGGTCCTCACGGATCATGGGCGATTGGCGCAGTTGGTAGCGCGCTTCCTTCACACGGAAGAGGTCGTCGGTTCGAGTCCGGCATCGCCCACAGAAGTATTGCCCCGGAATCACACGGAAGCGGCGAGTGAACGGGGCTTTTTCGCGCGCTCAGAACGGCGCTGCGTGGACGGAATCGCTGGTTACACCCAGCCCGACTCCTCCCACGCTTCACCAGCCGCGACATGTGGCGCGTTCTGCGCGAGACGCTGACCCCTGACTGCACGAAGCGCACGCGGTCCCAGCCCCCACCTGTCGGCCCTGCCTGGCTCGGCTCTTCGCCGTACCCTCCGACACGTTCGCGCGGTAGCCTCCCCCGCGCCGTGCGACCTGCAGCGGTTGGTGTGCACATGGAGCACCTTCCCCGGCACGTCCACGTCCGACCAGCGGAGCCCCGCAAGTTCGCCGCGCCTCAGGCCCGTGTACAGGGCGAGTTCGTAGAACTGGAGCATGCTCGACTCCCCCGCCGCGATGACGAACGCGGACACCTGCCCCGGGGTCCACAGCGGCTCATTCAGGGCGTGCCCCTGTTCGTGTCCTCGGCCGCGACAACGGGCACCGTGTGGGCATCCCCCGTGTCCGCGCGATCATCGTGCGTCGGAACGACGTGGACCTGGCTGTGCACCGCTCCGTGTAGTTCACCAGCGACCGCACAGCGATTCGCGCGACCATGCGCGTGTCCTTCGCGTTCCCCAACGCGGCGGCGATTCAGAAGATCAGCCTGGCGACTGATGGCAGGGCGCGCATTGAGCCTGGTGGGGCTCATGCGCGCCCCTCAGTAGCCCTCTTCAGCCTCAGGGTTCTTGGCCTTCTTCGGAAGGGGAACGACCTGGACTGCCGGGTCGCCACGCTGAACGACAGATTCGGATGCGTCCAGTTCCTTCTCAGCGAAGCCGTCGCTAGACCTGAGGGTCTCCACGACCTCCTTGGCGGGTTGATAGTTCGCGTCATATCCGAGAAGGCTGGCCGCACGGAAGGCTGAAAGGTACGGGGTGCCTACCTCGGGGATGGTGACCGTGCGGAAGGTCCGACCGACCGCCATGTGCGGCTGTACGCTGACGACCTTTACTTCGGTCTTCGGCCACTCGACGTTCCCTAGCGGTTCGTTGGTGTCCGGGTCCGTGATCTCGATTCCGCCTGGGTAGAGGATCTTGAATCTCATTCCGATTTCGACGCCTTCCTCCGCGCCGACATTCAGGACGAGTTCACGTTCGTTCAGGACGGTGGCTACCTTGCCTTCGATGCGACTCACGACGGCTCCTCCGGTTCTTGCTTCTGATCTTCCTCCGCGAGACGCGCGATAGCGTCGGGATGGAAGAGCGCCCAGTCCTGCGCAGAAGCGCTCATGCCCTCTTCCAGGTAGGACAGTTCCACGCTGAGTTGACCAACTGAAGACCTCAACTTCGTCCCCGTCTCCGTGGCAAACGCGTTCTCAGCGCGAACGCGCGCGCGCCGGGCCTGCGAGGTTAGCAACAAGAGACGCCCGACCGCCGCGTTTGCTAGCGATGGATCGGCCCGGCCAGCCTTGTCAAACATGAAGGCCCCGCCGAACTGCAGGCCGCCCGCGACCAGGACGAGAATCACCCCGACGGTGATCCCCCATCCCTCACCAGTCGGGATGAAGGCGAGGGCGACCGTCAGCAGGAATGCGCCGGCGACTAGCCAGCCGCCTACCGTGCGTGTCGAACGCCGCTTCCGTGCTTTCGGAGGCTTGGCGTTGGTCACGCGCTCATCTTGGCGGAGTGTGTGGACTCAGTGTGGACAGACTCGCGGGGAGACGACGTGAGCGGCCGTGACGGAACGGGATGAGTCCGCTCCCAACCCTTGATATTCCGGGGCGGAACGGGACTCACTGGGACTCAAGAGGATGGCCCTTCGCTCCTTCACACGGACGAGGTCGTCGGTTCGAGTCTGGCATCGCCCACAGCTGACACCCGCGCAACGCCGCGGGTGTTCTGTGTTTCGGCCCGCGAGCTTCGGCGTGTCAGCGTCCGGCATCCCACCCGTAGCGACGGTGCAGCGCGTTGGCGACGACGACGAACCTGTCCAGATCGAGGACGGATGCCTCGCGCCGCATGCCGTCGGCGTGCACGCTGTAGATCTGCTCGATGTCGATCCACGACGGACGCCCCTGGGAGTCCCACGACCCCGGGCCGATCGAGAGGAAGTCGCGACTGCCCTCGTGCGACTTGCTCGTCAGGCGCACGGCGTAGACCCGCTCGACGCTCTGGCGGCCGATCACGAGGACGGGGCGGTCCTTGCCACGTCCGTCCCGCTCGTCATACGGAACCCATGTCCAGACCACTTCGCCCGCGTCGGGATCGCCGTCCTTGTCAGGGGTGTACGTGATGCGCAGCCCGTCGCGTGCGGGCGGCTCGATCTCGAGCGTGGCCGTGGGCCCCGACCGGCCGGGCTCGGCATCCTGTTCCTGAGCCACGCGGGCGCGTGCGGCCGCGTGGCTGCGGGAGGACCCGCCGAACAGCCCTGCGATGGCGCCGAGGATTCCCTGTCGCTGTGTCACATCCGTCACCCTAGCCGCCACGCGACGCCGGTCCGGGCACGCGCGAGGGGCGCCGCGGTGACCCGCGGCGCCCCTCGGCTGCTGTGTAGAGAGGAGGTCAGGCGCGCTCGTCGATGAGGTAGCCCTCTTCGCCGTGGACTGCCGTGTCGACGCCCGCGAGCTCGTCCTCGTTCTTGATGCGGAATCCGAGGGTCTTCTCGATCGCGAAGCCGATGACGTAGGCGACGACGAACGAGTAGATCAGCACGCCGAACGCCGCGATCGCCTGAAGGACCAGCTGCTCCCAGCCTCCGCCGAGGAAGAGGCCCGTGCCCGTGGCGAAGAAGCCGAGGTACAGGGTTCCGAGGAGACCGCCGACCAGGTGGACGCCCACCACGTCGAGCGAGTCGTCGAAACCGAGCTTCCACTTCAGCTCCACCGCGAGAGCGCAGACGGCACCCGCGATGACTCCGAGCAGGAGCGCCCAGCCGGGGGTCAGGTTCGCGCAGGACGGGGTGATCGCCACGAGGCCCGCGACGGCGCCCGAGGCCGCTCCGACGGACGTCGCCTTGCCGTCCTTGAACTTCTCGACCACGAGCCAGCCCAGCACGGCGGCAGCGGTCGCACCGAGAGTGTTCACGATGATGAGTCCGACGCTCGAGTCGGGCGTTCCGAGGAGCCCGGCAGTGCCTTCAGCGCCCGCGTTGAAGCCGAACCAGCCGAACCACAGGATGGAGGCGCCCAGGAGGACGAGCGGGACGTTGTGCGGCTTCTGGATGCCCTTCTGGAACCCGATGCGCTTGCCCAGCACCAGCGCGAGCGCGAGGGCAGCGGCACCGGCGTTGATGTGGACGGCCGTGCCGCCCGCGTAGTCGATCACGCTCGTCGAGAAGCCGAAGGTGTCGCCGAGGCTCATGATCCAGCCGCCGCCCCAGACCCATGCGGCGATCGGGAAGTACGCCAGCGTCGCCCAGATGCCCGCGAAGATGATCCACGACCCGAACTTGGCGCGGTCGGCGATCGCGCCGGAGATGAGCGCAACGGTGATGATGGCGAAGGTCGCGCCGTACGTCACGCCGACGAGCGTGTCGCTGTCGGCCCCGCTGAGGCCGAAGTCGGAGAACGGGTTGCCGGCGAACGCCCAGGGGGTGTCGACGGCGCTCATGTTGGCTCCGTAGAGGATCCACAGAACGCTGACGAGTCCGAGCGCGCCGAAGCTCATCATCATCATGCTGACGACGCTCTTCGCCTTGACGAGGCCGCCGTAGAAGAACGCCACTCCCGGCGTCATGAAAAGCACTAGTGCCGTCGCGGCGACGGACCAGGCGAGGTTACCGCTGTCCATGAGAATCCTCATCCATGTGTCGTGTTACTCAAGGTCCCGCAGGGGCCGCATTCGGGTGGCGGCGCTCGGGGCTGGGGCCCAGTTTCGTGACACACCGTTTCGAGAGGCATGCGTGTCGTGTTTCGCGGCGGTTACGTGGGTGCGTGCTGCGTAAACATCAGGTTTCGGGATGCCGCGAGTCGGCTCCCGAAACCCTTCGTCACTCGTGGGTGAGGGCGTTGAGGCGCGAGATCGCGCGCAGATACTTCTTCCGATATCCCCCGGCGAGCATCTCGGCGCCGAACACCCGGTCGAGCGGGACGCCTGTCGCCCTGATCGGGATCTGCGCGTCGTACGCGCGGTCGACGAACGCGACGAGTCGCAGGGCGCTGGACTGGTCGTCGAGCTCGTGGACGTCGCGGATGCCGATCGTCTCGAGCCCGTCGATGAGCCGGATGTAGCGGCTCGGGTGCACGCGCGCGAGATGGGCGACGAGCCCCGCGAACGTGTCGTCCGACGCGAGCGAGCGGGCCGCGGCATCCGTCAGCGCGCTCTCGTACTGAGGCTCCGTCAGCACGACGGCGTGCCCGTCGAGCGCACGCTGCCGATAGTCGGTCCCGTCGATGCGTATCGTGTCGAAGCTCGCCGCCATGGCGTGGATCTCGCGGAGGAAGTCCTGCGCCGCGAACCGGCCCTCGCCGAGCGCGTTGGGAGGAGTGTTGGATGTCGCCGCCAGCCGGGTGCCGCTCGTCACGAGCTCGCCCAGCAGGCGCGTCATGACCATCGTGTCTCCCGGGTCGTCGAGCTCGAACTCGTCGATACAGAGCAGATCCGAGCCGCGGAACAGCTCGACCG
Source organism: Microbacterium ulmi (assembly GCF_011759705.1). GTDB lineage: Bacteria > Actinomycetota > Actinomycetes > Actinomycetales > Microbacteriaceae > Microbacterium > Microbacterium ulmi. The sequence goes on from NZ_JAAOZF010000002.1 coordinate 348,124, forward strand.
TGTTCTGGTAGCCGAGCGCCCCGACGAGGGCCGTGTATTCGATGAAGGAGCCGAAGTACTTCCGGCGCGCCGGCATCGCGTGGTAGATCGATGCGAGCAGATGGGTCTTGCCGACGCCGAATCCGCCGTCGAGGTAGACGCCGGGCTTGAGCTGCGGACCCTTCTTGGCGCGGCGGAAGAGCCCGCCGCCACGCTCGGCGGGGGCACCCGACCCGCAGAAGGAGATGAGCGCGTCCTTCGCGTCCTGCTGAGAGGGGAACGCGGCGTCGGCGCGGTACGTCTCGAAGGTCGCCCCGTCGAACTGGGGCGGCGGCACGAGGGCGGCGACCATCTCGGCGCCGCTCACCTGCGGCGTGCGCTCGACGAGGTGCACGATGCCGGCGGCGGTCGCGGTGGAGGTCATGGCGTGGTCCTGTGTCGCATCGTGACGACGATGATGCGAGCCATCGCCGGGGAATCTATCGTCGGAATCGACCGTTCCACCCTACCGTCGCCCCGCCGTCACCCCTCCGAGGAGCAGCCATGACCGTCGAGCTCGATTCGTCGTCCGCGAAGTTCGCCGAGTATGCAGAGCCCGGCAGGCTCGTGACGGGCGAATGGCTCGAAGCGCGCCTGGGACAGCCGGGTCTGGTCGTCGTCGAGTCCGACGAGGACGTCCTGCTGTACGAGACGGGCCACATCCCCGGCGCCGTCAAGGTCGACTGGCACACGGAGCTCAACGACCCCGTCGTGCGCGACTACGTCGACGGCGAGGGGTTCGCCGAGCTGCTGTCGCGGAAGGGCATCGCGCGCGACGACACCGTGGTCGTCTACGGCGACAAGAACAACTGGTGGGCCGCGTACGCCCTGTGGGTCTTCTCCCTGTTCGGGCACGAGGACGTGCGCCTGCTCGACGGCGGCCGCGACAAGTGGATCGCGGAGGGCCGTCCCATCACGACCGACGCGACGGTGCGCGATGTCACCGCGTACCCCGTCGTCGAACGCGACGACTCCGTCCTGCGCGCCTACAAGGACGATGTGCTCGCCCATCTCGGCCGCGGCCCGCTCATCGACGTGCGCTCGCCCGAGGAGTACGACGGCTCGCGCACGTCGGCCCCCGCCTATCCCGAGGAGGGCGCGCTGCGTGCGGGGCACATCCCGACTGCGCAGAGCGTGCCGTGGGCCCGGGCCGTCGCGGAGGACGGCGGATTCAAGCCTCGCGCAGAGCTCGACGCGATCTACCGGGGAGAGGCGGGCCTGTCAGACGGAGACGCGATCGTCGCCTACTGCCGCATCGGCGAGCGGTCGAGCCACACGTGGTTCGTGCTGAAGCACCTGCTGGGCTTCCAGGACGTCCGCAACTACGACGGCTCGTGGACCGAGTGGGGCAGCGCCGTGCGCGTGCCGATCGTCGCGGGCGCCGAGCCGGGCTCGGTCGCGCAGTCCGAGCGGTCGGCCGCCAGCGCCTGAGCCCGCGAGGCGTGGGAGGATGGCGGGGATGACCGACACCGTCCTGCCCGCGACCCTGGCCGAGATCCGCGACGAGTTCCTCGAGCTCGACGAGCCCGACCGGCTGCAGCTTCTGCTCGAGTTCTCGAACGAGCTGCCGGCGGTCCCCGCCGAGTACGAGGGCCACCCGGAGCTGTGCGAGCGGGTCGTCGAATGCCAGTCCCCCGTCTACATCGTCGTCGACGTCGACGGGGACGGCAGGGTCGCGATGCACGCGACGGCGCCCCGGGAGGCGCCGACGACACGCGGGTTCGCGAGCATCCTCGTGCAGGGCATCGCGGGGCTCAGCGTCGACGAGGTGCTCGGCATCCCCGACGACTATCCGCAGTCGATCGGGCTCACGCGGGCCGTCTCGCCGCTGCGGATCGCCGGCATGACCGGCATGCTCATGCGTGCGAAGCGGCAGGTCCGGGCCAAGCAGGCGGCCTGAGCTCGGATGATCGTCACCGAGATCGTCCCGCGCACACTCGACGCAGTCGACGCCTCGACGGACGAGGCGCGCGCGTGGCTGCGCACGCGCTACGCGCGGGAGGATGCCGCCTATGTGCGGCTCAACATGATCACGAGCCTCACGGGCTCGGCGTCCGGCGCGGACGGCACGAGCGAGACGCTCACGAACCGCGTCGACCGACGGATCCTCGGCGTGATCCGTGCGGAGGCGGACGTCGTGCTCGTCGGCGCGCAGAGCGTCCGCGCCGAGGGGTACGTGGTCCCGCGTTCCGTGCGGCTCGCGATCGTCACGTCGTCGGGTGATCTGGCCGGGCACCGCCTGCGCCTCGAGCAGGGCGCGACGCCGGGCCGCGTCATCCTCGTCTGCCCGCAGCGACGCGCCGACGAGCTCGCCGAGTCGACCCGTTCGCTCGGCGTGCAGGTGCTCGGCGTCCCAGGCTCCGAACGGCTCCAGCCGGGTGCGATCGTGGCCGCGCTGCGCGGGCGGGGACTGACGCGCATCGTGTGCGAAGGCGGTCCCTCCCTCGCGTCGCAGTTCGCGAACGCGGGGCTCATCGACGAGTTCTGCGTCACCGTCGCGCCGGCCCTCGAGCCCGTCGACAAGCCCTTCGTCCGGCTCGCCGAACGCGCGGCGGCCGAGGTCGCGGGGCACCTCGTCGACGAGGCGGGGTTCAGTTATCTGAGGCTGCGGGCGCTGCGCTGAGGACGCGCCGATCGAACCACGAACGGATGCTGTCGCTCCACCGCTCCTGGTCGTAGTTCCACAGCTTCGTGTGACGCGCGACGTCGAACACCTGCATCTCCACGAGATCGGGACGCGCCACGACGAGGTCGTGCGAGGCATCCGACGGCACGAAGCCGTCGTCGTCGCTGTGCAGGATCAGCACGGGATGCCGCAGCTCGCCCGCGCGGGCCACGACGTCGAGACGGTCGAACGGGATCCCGCCGCCCGTGCGGGTGACGGGGGCTGCCCAGTCCGCGCCGAGCGCGCCGATCGCGAGGTCGGTCACGGCGGAGGGCACGTGGAGAAGACGCGCCTGGTAGTCGAGCACGATGCGCCAGTCGATGACGGGCGAGTCCAGCACGATGCCGGCGATGAGGTCGCGGTGCGCCGAGTTGAGCGCGACCTGCAGGGCGATCGCCCCGCCCATGGACCAGCCCATCAGGACGACGCGCTTCGCGCCCCGCCGCCGCGCGAACCCGAGCGCGGCATCCACGTCGCGCCACTCCGTCGCACCGAGAGCGTACGTTCCTGCACGGCTGCGCGGAGCCTCGCCGTCGTTGCGGTACGAGACGACGAGCGAAGTCACGCCGAGCGCATGGAAGACCGGGACGGCGCGCAGGCACTCGGCGCGCGTCGTGCCGCGCCCGTGCACCTGGACGACCCAGGTGTCGGGCTCGAGCACCGCCTCGTCGCCGGCGGGGAAGAGCCATGCGGGGCACGGCCCGAGCGACGACCCGACGAGCTCGGGGGTGAACGGGAGGTGCAGCTCCTCGGGGCGCGAGAAGTACCAGCCGCTGAAGGCCGCCTCTGCGGCCAGGCGCGACTGTCCGCCGATGTGCGTGAGCAGCTTGCGCTTGACGGTCTCGCCGTCCTCCGCGAGCACCGAGCCGAGCTTGAGGTAGTGCTCGGAGCCGGTCGTGAACAGGCCGTAGCGGCCGGGCAGGCGCGTGTCGGGCGTGCGGGTCAGCGTGATCGTCTGGGCCGCCGTGTCGAGCCCGACGATGCGTGTGTCGGGCTCGCGCGCGGCCGGGGTGACGACCTTCCGAGCCATCCGCACGGAGGCGAGGGCGAGCAGCGAGAGCACGCCGGCGAGCGTGACGCTCAGCCCTGTGAGGGCAGTGCGGAGCCCGGCGGCGAGAGCGGGTGAGGCGCCGCGTGATGCGGCGCGCCTGGGGACTACCATCGGACCCTCACTCTAGTCTGTCCGCGTGGCCTCGCTCCGTCCCCCCGCGACTCCGGCGTCGTTCGCCGCCGCGGCGGCGGATGTGCGCGCCGTCGAGTTCCGCAGCGACTTCACGGTGCGCGAGATACCCGCTCCGCAGGGGCTCGCGCCCGAGTCTCTCGCTCTCGCAGGAGACGTCCGGCCGGAGGAGCACGGCGTCGACTCGCCGTACGGCACGGGCCGGCTGATCCTGCTGCACGACCCCGAGCAGCCCGCCGCCTGGAACGGCGCGTGGCGCATCGTGTGCTTCGCTCAGGCGCCCCTCGAGCCGGACATCGGCATCGACCCGCTTCTGACCGACGTGGCCTGGGCGTGGCTGGTCGACGCGCTCGACTCGCGGCACGCCGCGCATGACGCGGCATCCGGCACCGCGACGAAGACGCTCTCGAAGGGGTTCGGATCGCTCGCCGACGAAGGCGACGGAGCGCAGATCGAGCTGCGCGCGTCGTGGTCGCCGCGCGGTCCGATCGGGCCGCACGTCGAGGCGTGGGCGGAGCTCGTATGCATGCTCGCGGGGCTGCCCCCGGGGTCGGAGGGGATCGAGGTCCTCGGAACACGCAGGACGGCACGTGACTGACTACATCGTGATCTCGGATGCCGAGACCCTCGTCTCCGCCGCGCGCACCCTCGCGCAGGGCGTAGGCCCCGCCGCCGTCGACGTCGAGCGGGCATCGGGCTTCCGGTACTCGCAGCGGGCCTACCTCGTGCAGGTGTTCCGCCGCGGTGCGGGCGTCTTCCTGTTCGATCCTCCCGCCATCGGCGACTTCACGGCTCTCGCGGATGCGATCGGCGCCGAGGAGTGGGTCCTGCACGCCGCGAGCCAGGACCTGCCTTCGCTGAGAGAGCTCGGCCTCGAGCCGTCGTCGATCTTCGACACCGAGCTCGCGGCGCGCCTGCTCGGCCACGAGCGCGTCGGTCTCGGAGCGGTCGTCGAGGATACCCTCGGCGTCACGCTCGCGAAGGCGCACTCCGCCTCGGACTGGTCGACGCGCCCGCTCCCCCAGGCATGGCTCGAATACGCCGCGCTCGACGTCGAGCACCTCGTGGACGTGCGCGACGTGCTCGTCGCCGAGCTGGCAGAGCAGGGCAAGACCGCGTTCGCCGAGGAGGAGTTCCGCGCCGTGCTCGAGAGGGTGCCCAAGCCGCCTCGCGAGGAGCCCTGGCGGCGCCTGAGCGGCCTGCACACCGTGCGGGGCCGCCGATCTCTCGCCGTCGCGCGATCGCTGTGGGAGGCGCGAGAGGAGTACGCGCAGGAGCAGGATGTCTCTCCCGGCCGTCTCGTCCCCGATCGGTCGCTCGTCGCCGCGGTGCTGGCCGATCCGGCGACCAAGCAGGATCTCGCGAAGCTGAGGGAGTTCACCGGCCGCGCCAGCCGCTCGGAGCTCGATCGGTGGTGGGCGGCGATCGAGCGGGGTCGCTCCGACAGGATCCTGCCGACCGAGCGCGGGCCGGGCGGCGACTCCCTCCCCCCGCCGCGTGCGTGGCCCGACCGCAACCCCGAGGCGGATGCGCGGCTCAAGGCGGCGCGACCGCTCGTCGAGCAGCTCGCGGAACAGTTGCGCATGCCCACCGAGAACCTCCTCACCCCCGAGCTGCTGCGGCGGGTCGCCTGGAGCCCGCCGGCTGTGGTCACGGCGGCATCCGTCGGAGACGCCCTTCTCGAGCTCGGCGCGCGACGCTGGCAGATTGACCAGACTGCACAGGGGATCGCCGATGCCTTTGTGAGTTCCGTGCAAGCGCTCTCGGAGGCCGTGGAAGACGGTTCGTAGGTTTCCGCCACCCGATGCAAGGCGCCGCGACACGCCTTCCTAGGCTGGGGTCATCCCAACTTTCTGGAGGCAATGTGGCCGAGATTTCGGACGTCTTCTTCGTCGATGGCATGCGAACCCCGTTCGGGCGTGCCGGCGAGAAGGGCCAGTACTGGAACACCCGCGCCGATGACCTCGCCGTCAAGGCGACCATCGGCCTCATGGAGCGCAACCCGAACGTTCCGAAGGACCGCATCGACGACGTCGCGATCGCCGCGACGTCGCAGACAGGCGACCAGGGCCTGACTCTCGGCCGCTCTGTCGCGATCCTCGCGGGGCTCCCGCAGTCCGTCCCGGGCTTCGCGATCGACCGCATGTGCGCGGGCGCCATGACGAGCGTCACGACGATGGCGGGCTCGATCGGCATCGGGATGTACGACGTCGCCCTCGCGGGCGGCGTCGAGCACATGGGGCGTCACCCGATCGGCTCGAACGCCGATCCCAACCCGCGCTTCGTCTCGGAGCGCATGGTCGACCCCGGAGCGCTCAACATGGGCGTGACGGCCGAGCGCATCTTCGACCGCTTCCCGCACCTCACGAAGGAGCGCTCGGACCGCTTCGGCATGCTGAGCCAGCACAAGGCGCAGGCCGCGTACGACGCCGGCAAGTTCCAGCCCGACCTCGTCACGGTCGCGATCAAGGATGCGGAGGGCGCCTGGGGTCTCGCGACGGAGGACGAAGGCCGCCGCCCCCAGACGACGATGGAGGACCTCGCAGCCCTCAAGACGCCGTTCCGTCCGCACGGCCGCGTCACCGCTGGCACGTCGTCGCCCCTCACGGACGGCGCGACGATGTCGCTGCTCGCGGGCGGCGGAGCCGTCAAGGAGCTCGGTCTGGCCCCCAAGATGCGCCTCGTCTCGTTCGCGTTCGCGGGCGTGCAGCCCGAGATCATGGGCATCGGCCCGATCCCGTCGACCGAGAAGGCTCTCAAGAAGGCCGGTCTCACGATCCACGACATCGGCCTGTTCGAGCTCAACGAGGCGTTCGCGATCCAGGTGATCTCGCTGCTCGACCACTTCGGCATCGCCGACGACGACCCGCGCGTGAACCAGTGGGGCGGCGCGATCGCGCTCGGCCACCCGCTGGCGGCCTCGGGTGTCCGCCTCATGATCCAGCTCGCGGCACAGTTCGCCGAGCGTCCCGATGTCCGCTACGGCCTCACGGCGATGTGCGTGGGCCTCGGCCAGGGCGGCTCGGTCGTCTGGGAGAACCCGCACTACGACGGCAAGAAGAAGAAGTAGGACGCATACGGATGACCAGCTACGACGACATCGACTTCTCGCCGCTCGAGGCGCTCTCCGACCGCGAGGTCGTCACGCACTCGCCCGTGCGCGACATCCGCCTCGCCTCCGGCAAGGTGCTCGCCCTCATCACCCTCGACAACGGGCGCGATCACACGCGCCCCAACACCCTGGGTCCGGCGACGCTCACGGAGCTGAGCGCGACTCTCGACGCGCTGAAGGCGCGCGCCGCTGCGGGCGAGATCCACGCGGTCGGCATCACGGGCAAGCAGTACATCCTCGCGGCGGGCGCCGATCTCAGCGAGGTCGCGCACCTTCCGTCCAAGGAGATCGCGAAGCTCGTCACGCAGCGCGGCCACCAGGTGCTGGGCGGGCTGTCGGAGCTCGGCGTTCCGACCTTCGCGTTCGTCAACGGGCTCGCGCTCGGCGGCGGACTGGAGATCGCGCTGAACTCCACGTATCGGACGGTGGATGCCTCGGCCGCGGCGATCGCGCTGCCCGAGGTGTTCCTCGGCATCATCCCTGGCTGGGGCGGCGCCTACCTGCTGCCGAACCTCATCGGCATCGAGAACGCGCTCGAGGTCGTGATCTCGAATCCTCTCAAGCAGAACCGGATGCTCAAGCCCCAGCAGGCGTTCGACTACGGCATCTTCGACGCGATCTTCCCCGCGGCGACGTATCTCGAGAACTCCCTCGCGTGGGCCGACGGCGTGCTCACGGGCACGATCAAGGTCGAGCGCAAGAACGAGCCCGGCAAGATCGAGCGCCTCACGAAGTGGCCCATCGCGATCAAGATGGCTCGCGGGATGCTCGAATCGAAGATCGGCACGGTCCCGACCTCGCCCTACGCCGCGCTCGAGCTGCTCGACAAGGCGAAGAGCGGAACCAAGGCCGAGGGCTTCGCCCGCGAGGACGACGTCCTCGCCGAGCTCATCGCCGGCGACCAGTTCGCGGCATCCATCTACGCGTTCGACCTCGTGCAGAAGCGTGCGAAGCGACCTGTCGGGGCCCCCGACAAGGCGCTCGCGAAGAACGTCACGAAGGTCGGCATCATCGGTGCGGGCCTCATGGCGAGCCAGTTCGCGCTGCTGTTCGTCCGCAAGCTCCAGGTGCCGGTGCTGATCACCGACCTCGACCAGGCGCGCGTCGACAAGGGCCTCGCGTACATCGACGACGAGATCGGCAAGCTCGAGGCGAAGGGACGTCTCGACCGGGACACCGCCAACAGGCTGCGCGGACTCGTCCACGGCACGACCGACAAGAGCGAGTACGCAGACTGCGACTTCGTCATCGAGGCCGTGTTCGAGGAGGTCGGCGTCAAGCAGCAGGTGTTCGGCGAGATCGAGCAGATCGTCGCGGAGGACGCGATCCTCGCGACCAACACGTCGTCCCTGTCGGTCGAGGAGATCGGCTCGAAGCTGCGGCACCCCGAGCGCCTCGTCGGGTTCCACTTCTTCAACCCGGTCGCCGTCATGCCGCTCATCGAGATCGTCAAGACCCCGCAGACGACGGATGCCGCGCTCTCGACCGCGTTCGTCGTCGCGAAGGGACTCGGCAAGAACGCGGTCCTGACCGCGGACGCGCCCGGCTTCGTCGTCAATCGCCTCCTCGCGAAGGTCATGGGCGAGGCCGCACGTGCCGTGTACGAGGGCACGCCGCTGCTCACGGTCGAAAAGGCCTTCGGCCCGCTCGGCCTGCCCATGACGCCGTTCCAGCTGATCGACCTCGTCGGCTGGAAGGTGGCCGCTCACGTGCAGGACACGATGGCGGGCGCCTTCCCCGACCGGTTCTTCGCCTCGGCGAACTTCCATCGGCTCGCGGAGCTCGAGCACGTCGTAGAGAAGGACAAGTCCGGTCGCGTCACGGGCTGGTCGAAGGCGGCGGAGAAGGTGCTCAAGGGCGCTGTCGGCTCGAACCCTTCGACCGAGGCGGACATCCTCCGCCGTGTGCAGGACGGCCTCGCGCAGGAGATCAGGTTGATGCTCGACGAGGGCGTGGTCCCTGAGGTCGAAGACATCGACCTGTGCCTCATCCTCGGCGCCGGCTGGCCCTTCATCGACGGCGGCGCCTCACCGTACCTCGACCGAGAGGGCGCGTCGAAGCGGGTCTTCTCGGACACGTTCCACCACCCGGTCATCACCGGTATCGCGGGCTGATCCGGGCCCTCCGCGAGGGGCTGTCGTTCCGCCGAGGACGGCAGCCCCTCGTCGTGCAGGCAGAGCGGCGTCGTGACGGCGCCGCCGAGATCGAGGATGCGCTCCGAGGGGGCGAACGCCAGCGCTACGCGTCGCCGCGACTGCGGGCCCACTCCCCCACGATCGGGATCTCGGACGTCGTCTGACGTGCGACCGGAAGGCGTGTGCCGAGCACCTGGGCGACGATGTTCTGGGCGATCTTCGCGGCCGTGAGACCGGCATCCTCGAGGATCTGCTCGCGCGTCGCGTGATCGATGAACTCGTCGGGGAGGCCGAGCTCGTCGACTGCCGTGTCGACGCCCGACTCCCTCAGCACCTGACGCACGCGCGTGCCGATGCCGCCGACGCGGATGCCGTCCTCGATCGTGATGACGAGACGATGGGATGCCGCGAGCTCGACGATCGACGGCTGCACGGGGACGACCCAGCGAGGATCGACGACGGTCGCGCCGATACCCTGTGCCTCGAGGCGCTCGGCGACATCGACGGCGAGATGAGCCATGGGACCGATCCCGACGAGCAGGACGTCTTCCGCCTCGCCTCGTGCGAGCACGTCCACGCCGTCCGCGAGGCGCTCCACAGCGGGGAGATCGCGGCTCACGGCACCCTTGGGGTAGCGCAGGACGGTCGGCGCATCGTGCACCGCGACGGCTTCGCGCAGCTCCTCGCGCAGGCGAGCCGCGTCGCGCGGCACCGCCATGCGGATGTGCGGCACGAGCTGCAGCATCGCGAGATCCCAGATGCCGTGGTGACTCGGGCCGTCTGGACCGGTCACACCCGCGCGGTCGAGGACGAACGTGACCCCGGCCTTGTGCAGCGCGACATCCATGAGCACCTGGTCGAACGCGCGGTTCATGAACGTCGCGTAGATCGCGACGACAGGGTGCAGCCCGCCGAACGCCAGGCCGGCGGCGGACGCGACCGCGTGCTGCTCGGCGATGCCGACGTCATAGACGCGATCGGGGAATCGCTGCGCGAAGGGCAGCAGTCCCGTCGGGCGGAGCATGGCGGCCGTCATGCCGATGACGTCGGCGCGCTCCTCGCCGATCGCGACGAGCTCCTCGGCGAACACGTCCGTCCATCCGGCGCCCGCGGCGCTGCCGACCGGCGTGCCCGATACCGGGTCTATGCGCCCGACGGCATGGAACTGGTCTGCCTCGTCGTCGAGCGCAGGCTGGTAGCCGCGCCCCTTCTCCGTGATGGCGTGCACGATGACGGGCGCGCCGTACTCCTTCGCGAGCTCGAGAGTCTCGATGAGCGAGCCGAGGTCGTGGCCGTCGACGGGGCCGAGGTATTTGATGTCGAGATTGGAATACAGCTCGGTGTTGTTCGTGAATCGCGACAGGAAACCGTGCGTGCCCCCGCGGACTCCGCGGTAGACGGCGCGTGCCGCGGGGCCCAGCTTGCGCGAGAGCGTGTCCGACCCGCGGTGCAGGTTGCGGTACGTGTCTGCCGTGCGCACGCGGTTCAGATACCGCGCCATGCCGCCGATCGTGGGTGCGTACGACCGCCCGTTGTCGTTCACGATGATGACGAGATTGCGGTCGTTGTCGTCGGAGATGTTGTTGAGCGCCTCCCACGTCATCCCGCCCGTGAGAGCTCCGTCGCCGACGACGGCGATGACGTGCCGGTCTTTGCGGCCCGTGCGGGTGAGGGCCCGCGAAAGGCCGTCGGCCCAGCTCAGCGAGCTCGACGCATGGGACGACTCCACGACGTCGTGCGGGCTCTCCGAGCGCTGCGGGTAGCCTGCGAGACCTCCTCGCGCCCGCAGGTCGGAGAAGTCCTGACGGCCGGTCAGCAGCTTGTGGACGTACGACTGGTGACCCGTGTCGAAGATCACGGGGTCGTTCGGCGAGTCGAAGACCCGATGGAGCGCGATCGTGAGCTCGACGACCCCGAGGTTCGGACCGAGGTGCCCGCCTGTGCGAGCCACGTTCTCGATCAGGAACGCGCGGACCTCGGCGGCGAGCTCGTCGAGCTGTGCGAGCGAGAGCCTGTCGAGGTCACGGGGTCCTGCGATGGAGGACAGCAGTGCCATCGCACTCCCTTCGCCGTCTACGCTCACGGTCACCCGCAGTCGGATGCCTCGCCAAGTCTACCCACGACGGCTCGACAGCCCCTGCGAGGGGGGCAGGCGGAGCACGCGCCGTCCCGCCCGCGACGACGAGTGGGTCGGAGGTTCCCCCGGCCCACTCGTGAGAGGCATACGTCAGACGAGCGAGCGAAGCACGTACTGCAGGATGCCGCCGTTGCGGTAGTAGTCGGCCTCACCGGGGGTGTCGATGCGGACGACTGCGTCGAACTCGACCGTCTGCTTTCCCTCGGGCGAGAACTCGCTGGGGGCTGCCGTCACCTTGACGGTCTTGGGCGTGACGCCCTCGTTGAGCTCCTCGAGGCCCGCGATCGAGACGATCTCCGTGCCGTCCAGACCCAGCGACTGCCAGCTCTGACCCGCGGGGAACTGCAGCGGGACGACGCCCATGCCGATCAGGTTCGAACGGTGGATGCGCTCGAAGCTCTCGGTGATGACGGCCTTGACGCCGAGCAGGCTCGTTCCCTTCGCCGCCCAGTCGCGCGACGAGCCGGAGCCGTACTCTTTGCCGCCGAAGATGACGAGGGGCACGCCCGCGGCCTGGTAGTTCTGGCTCGCATCGTAGATGTACGACTGCGGGCCGCCCTCCTGAGTGAAGTCGCGCGTGTAGCCGCCCTCGACCACAGCCCCGTCGTTGACGGCGCTCACGAGGAGGTTCTTCAGGCGGATGTTCGCGAACGTTCCGCGGATCATGACCTCGTGGTTGCCGCGGCGAGAGCCGTACGAGTTGAAGTCCTTGCGCTCGACGCCGTGGTCGGTGAGGTACTGGCCGGCGGGGCTGTCGGCCTTGATGTTGCCGGCGGGGCTGATGTGGTCTGTCGTCACCGAGTCGCCGAGCGTGGCGAGCACCCGAGCGCCGGCGATGTCGGCGACCGGAGTCAGCTCCATCGTCATGCCGTCGAAGTACGGGGGCTTGCGCACGTAGGTGGATGCGGCATCCCACTCGAACACGTCGCCGGTGGGCGTCGGCAGGTTCCGCCAGCGGTCGTCGCCCGCGAACACGGTCTCGTACTGCGTGGTGAACATGTCCTGGTTGATCGACTCGTCGATCGTCTTCTGCACCTCGGCGGCGTCGGGCCAGATGTCCTTGAGGAAGACGTCCTCGCCGTTCTGGTCCTTGCCGAGCGGGTCGACCTCGAAGTCGAAGTTCATCGAGCCGGCCAGCGAGTAGGCGATGACCAGCGGCGGCGACGCCAGGTAGTTCATCTTGACGTCGGGGTTGATGCGGCCCTCGAAGTTGCGGTTTCCCGAGAGAACCGCGGTGACGGCGAGGTCGTTCTGGTTGACGGCCTCCGACACCTCGTCGATGAGCGGGCCCGAGTTTCCGATGCACGTGGTGCAGCCGTAACCCACGGTGTAGAACCCGAGGTCTTCGAGGTCCTTCGTCAGGCCCGCTTTCTCGTAGTAGTCGGTGACGACCTTCGAGCCGGGTGCGAGGGTGGTCTTGACCCACGGCTTGGCCTTGAGGCCCTTCTTCACCGCGTTGCGGGCGAGCAGGCCGGCCGCGAGCATGACCGACGGGTTCGACGTGTTGGTGCAGGACGTGATCGCCGCGATCGTCACGGCGCCGTGGTCGAGCAGGTACGACTGGCCGTCGGGCGTGGTCACGCGCGTCGGCTTGGAGGCCGTCGCCGGCGCGTGGCTGTGGTGCACGTGCACATGCTCGTTGTGCTCGTCCTCCGGGCTGTTGGAGGGCGGGTCGGACGCGGGGAACGACTCGGCGATCTCGAGGTCGACGAGGTCATGCTCGACATCCGCGTAGTTGAGCAGGTCGGCCTCGAACTGCTGCTTGGAATGCGACAGCTCGATGCGGTCCTGCGGGCGCTTCGGCCCCGCGATCGAGGGCACCACGGTCGACAGGTCGAGCTCCATGTACTCGCTGAACGCCGGCTCGTGTGCGGCGTCGTGCCAGAGGTGCTGCTCCTTGGCGTACGCATCGACGAGGGCGAGGGTCTGCTCGTCGCGTCCGGTGAGGCGCAGGTAGTCGACGGTGACGTCGTCGATCGGGAAGATCGCAGCCGTCGAGCCGAACTCAGGGCTCATGTTGCCGATGGTGGCGCGGTTGGCGAGCGGGACGGAGGCCACGCCCTCGCCGTAGAACTCGACGAACTTGCCGACGACGCCGTGCTTGCGCAGCATGTCGGTGATCGTCAGCACGACGTCGGTCGCGGTCACGCCTGTGGGGATCGAGCCGGTGAGCTTGAAGCCGACGACGCGCGGGATCAGCATCGAGACGGGCTGGCCGAGCATCGCGGCCTCGGCCTCGATGCCGCCGACGCCCCAGCCGAGCACACCGAGGCCGTTGACCATCGTGGTGTGCGAGTCTGTGCCGACGCACGTGTCGGGATAGGCCCGCAGCACGCCGCCGACGGTGCGGTCGTAGATGACCTTGGCCAGGTGCTCGATGTTCACCTGGTGGACGATCCCGGTGCCCGGCGGGACGACCTTGAAGTCGTCGAACGCGGTCTGGCCCCAGCGGAGGAACTGGTAGCGCTCGCCGTTGCGCTCGTACTCGATCTCGACGTTGCGCTCGAGCGCGTTCTCGGTGCCGAACAGGTCGGCGATGACGGAGTGATCGATGACCATCTCGGCGGGCGAGAGCGGGTTGATGCGCTTCGGGTCGCCGCCGAGGGCCGCCACGGCCTCGCGCATCGTCGCGAGGTCGACGATGCACGGAACGCCCGTGAAGTCCTGCATGACCACGCGCGCAGGCGTGAACTGGATCTCGGTGTCGGGCTCGGCATCCGGATCCCACGACCCGAGAGCCTCGATCTGCGCCTTCGTGACGTTGGCGCCGTCCTCGGTGCGCAGGAGGTTCTCGAGCAGCACCTTGAGGCTGAACGGGAGCTTCTCGTAGCCCGCGACCTTGTCGATGCGGAAGATCTCGTAGTCGGTGCTGCCGACCGTCAGGGTGCTCTTGGCACCGAAGCTGTCAACCGTGGACACGTGTGTCTCCTTCGTCGGCGGCGGGCGCGGGCCGATGACTCGGCACTCCCCATCTTCCCCCGCTCCGAGGGCGTCGGCTAGTGAGGTTGGCCTAACCCTGACGGGGTGGAATTTATCTTGATATCAAGATAAATGTATCACTCGGCGGGAGGCTCCGCGTCGGTCCTCGAGCGGGGGTACAGCCGACGCACGACGAGCCAGGTGCCCGCCAGCAGCGCGGCGAAGAAGGGGATGCCCATCACGATCTTCAGGGTTCCGAGGGCCGCGATGTCGCCCGACCAGTAGAACGGCAGCTGCACGGCGAGCCGCGCGAGGAACAGCGCGGCCCACGCGATCGACAGCCAGAAGAAGACGCGGCGCTTGTGCGCGTCCTGGCGCCACTGCAGGCCGTCCTCCATGAGGAAGCCGCTGATCACCCCGATGAGCGGCCAGCGCACGACGGCGGAGATCAAGAAGGCCGCTCCATAGGCGATGTTCGTGACGAACCCGACGACGAACTGATCGGCGGCGTTCCCCGTGAACAGCGGCAGACCCGCCGCGATGACGGCTGCCACGAGCCCCGACAGGGCGGCGACCGGCGGCGACTTCGTCGCGACGCGCACGACGGTGAACAGGGCGGCGACGCCCACCGAGATGCCGAGCGCCCAGAGAAGCTCATGCGTGGCCGTGTAGATCACGACGAACGCGAGGAGCGGCAGAACCGACTCCAGGATGCCGCGCCAGCCGCCGATCACCTGCCAGATGACGCGACCCGTCGGGGCGTCCGAGTCGGGGTCGAGCCCCGCCCTTCGCGCGGCGGCGCCGAGCGCGGCGCCCAGCAGCTCCGACGCCGTGGGCTCCTCCCCCGCGTCGTCTCCCGGTTCCCGATGGTGCGGCGGCGGGGGCGTCAGGTCGTCGCGCTCCGAGGGGGTCAGCGGATCGGTCACGCGCTGCCCGGCGTCGACGGCATCCGCAGCGGGATGAGATCGCGCGGGGGCATCGGCGTGGTGCCGCGCACGACCACGATCGAGCGGAACAGGTCCTCCACCTTGGCGGCGGCGTCGACGTCGGAGGTCGCGGCGCCTCCGATGACGCCGCGCAGGAACCAGCGCGGCCCGTCGATGCCGACGAAGCGCGCGAGGCGCTTGCCCGTCGATCCGTCGGCGCCGGCGATGACGGGGACCTCCGCGAGAAGCTCGGGACCGAGCGGCCCCTCGCGCTCCTCGACGCGTCCGCCCTGCTGGCGGACCTGCTGACGGATCTGCTCTCGCGTCTCCTCCCACAGCCCTGTCGTCCGTGGTGCGGCGAACGGCTGCACCTGCAGGGTCGAGTCTGCGTAGTCGAGGCCGACGGCGACGATGCGCTTGGACTGCTCCTCGACTTCGAGGCGCAGGTTGAGCCCCTCGCGCGGCAGGATCTTGATGCCGCCGAGATCGATGTAGGGGCGGACGGGGTTCGCCTCGGACTCGTCGAACGGGCCCGCCTCCGCCCGGTCCGGCGGTGCGACCTTGCGGGCCGCGTCCTGGGGGGTGGCATCTGTCATGCCTTGACTCCGTCCTTCGTTCTCTTGGCCGCGGGGAGATCCCCGCGAGCCCTCGCCGGCGGCTACGCCGCGCCCCCGTGGTACCCCGTCGAGCCGAAGCCGGCTTCGCCGCGGACGCTCTCGGGGAGCTCTTCGACGGGAATGAAGCGCGCACGCGACACGGGCATCACGATGAGCTGGGCGATGCGATCGCCGACTGCGACATCGTAGGCGCTGTCGGCATCGGTGTTGAGGAGCGAGACCTTCAGCTCGCCGCGGTAGCCCGCGTCGACGGTGCCCGGGGAGTTGACGATCGTGATGCCGTGCTTCGCGGCGAGCCCGCTGCGGGGCACGACGAAGCCGACGTAGCCGTCGGGGATCGCGACGCGCACCCCCGTCGCCACGAGCGCGCGCCGACCCGGCTCCAGCCGCACGGACTCGGCGGAGACGAGGTCGGCTCCGGCGTCGCCGGGGTGGGCGTAGACCGGAACCTCGGATGCGATGATGGGAACGTCCACGGATTCGGTCACGCAACGAGGGTAATGCAGAAGACAGCAGGCTTCATCAGGCCCCGAGCGGGCGCCGCGTACCGAGAGCGGCTCAGCCCCTCGCTGTGGGCCCTCGTCAGCGCGGCCGTCGTGGCGCCTATGGCGGCGCTCGTGTTCGCGCCGCTCGACACGACCGTCGCGCTCGTCGTGGGCGTGCTCGTCGGCGCCGCCTTCGTCGCGCTTCTCGTGGCGGGATCGCCCGTCGTCGAGGTGCGCGACGGGCGGCTGCGGGCGGGTCGCGCGCACATCGGCGTCGAATACCTCGGCGCCCCGGTCGCCCTCACGGGCGACGACGCGCGGCACAGGCGGGGACCGGGGCTCGGCCGTGACGCGTGGCATGTCATACGTGGCGGGATCGACGGCGTCGTCGTCGTGCCGGTGACGGATCCCGACGATCCGACGACCGAGTGGGTCGTGTCGTCGCGCACGCCCGACCGCCTTGCTGCGGCGCTCAACCGTGCGCGCGCGAACGCAGAAACCGCCGGCTAGGACCGAGAGCCGAGGCGAACCCGTATGGGATGGCCCTACGCTGTCGTTCCCGACCGGCGGCGTCGAAGAAGAGGATGCCTCGGACTAGGCCGCGCATTCCGTGCAGATCGGTCCGCCCGAGTCCTCGTGGTCGAGCTGCGAGCGGTGCTTCACGAGGAAGCAGTTGACGCACGTGAACTCGTCCTCCTGGGGAGGAAGAACCACGACGTCGAGCTCGAGGTCGGACAGATCCGCCCCGGGCAGTTCGAAGCCCGACGGGTTGTCGGCATCCTCGACGTCGACTGCACCCGAGAGCTTGTCGGGAACACGCTCCTTGAGCGCTTCGATCGACTCGCTGTCGTCTTCCGTCTTGCGGGGTGCGTCGTAGTCGGTGGCCATGCGTTAACGTCTCAACTTCCACTAGCTCTGTCATGCCGTTTTGGGGCGGCGATAGTTTGCCGGATCAGGGTGGTTTCCGCAAATGCTGTTCTCGCCGCTCCGTACCGCGCATCCGTGAAACTCACGGCACGCCCCGGATATTCCCGGTCCACGCGGATTCACGTGCGAGCATGAGCGGACACCGCTGGATCGGAGAGGCGTTTCGCATGGAACAGCTCAAAGTCATCGGAACCGAGGACGATCGACTCGTCCTGGCGACCGAGTCGGGCGAACGATTCTCACTCGCCGTCGACGACGTGCTGCGCCACGAGCTGCGCAAGACACGGCGCGAACCCGAGGTGCGCACGGTCAGGCCGAGCCCGCGCGACATCCAGGCGCACATCCGTGCCGGGCTCTCTGCCGAAGAGGTCGCCGAGCTGCTGGGCGCGCGCGTCGAGGACGTCGCGCGCTTCGAAGGCCCCGTGCTGGCCGAGCGCGAGCACATCGTCGGCCAGGCGCTCGCCGTGCCCGTCCTGCTTGCGACCGAGCTCGACGGCGACGCCCACGCGACGTTCGGCACCGCCGTCCGCGCGAAGCTCGCGGACGCGGGCGCCGTGGGCGAGCGCTGGACGAGCTGGAAGGAGCCGAACGGCTGGATCGTCAAGCTCGAGTTCGCGGCGGGCGAGATCGATCACGATGCCCGCTGGTCGTTCGAGCCGCGCCGCGCGACGCTCGCCCCGCTGAACGCCGACGCCGTCCAGCTCTCGCGACAGGGCTCTCTCCCCGAGGGGCTCATCCCCCGGCTGCGGGCCCTCGAGGTGGTGGCCCCCAAGGACGAGTCGCGATTCGACAGCGGAGCCTTCGGACCGCGTCGGATGCCGGCCCCCGAGGCTGACCTGGAGACGCCCGAGGTGCCATCCCCCGTCTCGCCTGCCGTTCAGCACGCCGCGATCAAGCGCGCGACAGAGCCGTCGGTCACCTCCGCCGAGACGGCCGACCTCCTCGAGGCCCTGCGCCGTCGTCGCGGACAGCGCGAGCCGCTGCCCGGAACCGAGGAGATCGCGGCCGACCGCGCCGGCGCGCCTGTCGCGCTCTTCGACGCGCTCGAACCGGGATACGACGAGGCGCCCGCCGATCAGCATGGACAAGAGTCCGCCGCAGACTACCGCGAGCCAGCGGTCGCGGCGGAAGGCGCCGGGCGACGCAAGGGTCGCACGTCGATGCCGTCGTGGGACGAGATCGTCTTCGGCGCCCGCACAGACGACTGAGGTCGCGGGCGGCGGTTCAGGCGAACGCGCCGAGCCGCAGGAGGGGTACGACCCGCTCCTCGTGCGTGAGCGAGCCGTGCTGACCGATCATGCGCTGCGCAGCCTTGTCGGCGAGTCGATCGTCGTAGTATGCGATCCCTGCGCGCGCCGCGACGACGACATCCCCGATTCGCTCCTCGACCTCCGGATGGACCGACCCGAACAGTCCCGCCGCGATGCTCTCGTCGCGCGACAGCACCCACGATCGGCCCGACTCCGACGACCGCCACGTCTCGAGCACGTCATCTCGCGCGCCGCGCTCCGTGTAGAGATGCAGCATGCGGGGCTCCCCGCCGATGAGCCTGACCCCTGCGGCAAGGTCGTCGCCCTCGCCGATCAGGACGTGGCGGTGCCGCGGTACGTCGACCATGCCGTGATCGGCCGTCACGACGGCGCCCGTCCCCGGCGCGAGGGAGTCGGAGAGCGCGCGGGCCGCGGCATCCACCCGCTCCAGAGACGCGACCCATTCGTCGCTCTCCCAGCCGTGCTTGTGGCCGACGGCATCGAGGTCGTTGACGTAGAGGTACACGAGTGCACCGGGATGCCGCGCCGCGATCTCCGCTGCCACGGTCGCGCGCTCCTCCGCCGAGGCCGCCGGGACGAACTCGGCGCCTCGCAGAGTCGCCTCCGTGAAGCCGGTGCCGACGTACTCGCCCTTCGAGACGACGAACACGGGGCGCCCTGCCGCTGCCTCCCGCTCGAGCAGGGGCTGCGACCGCTGCCAGACGCGGGGGTCGAGCCCGTCCGTCGCCCACCCGTGGAGCTGGTTCGGCACGCGATCGGTCCCGGGGATGCGGGCCCGATAGCCCACGATGCCGTGGACGCCGGGCTCCTCCCCCGTCAGGAGCGACGTGAGCGCCGCGGTCGTCGTCGAGGGGAAGACGGTGCGCGCGACATCCTTCTTCGAACCGGCCGAGGAGAGGAAGCGGGCGTGCCCGGAGCGGGCCGCGAGGCCGTGTGCGCCGAGTCCGTCCACGACGAAGACGATCGCGCTCCGCGCGGGGGCGAACCAGTCGCCGGCGCCCGAGAGCGACGCCAGCAGCTGCGGCACGACATCGGTGAGCCGCCGGGCGCGCGGCGGGTCCGCCGGTAGGCTGATGGACATCGGGGCCAGTCTCGCACACGCCGTTCAGAAGACGGCGGGCGGCCCCGCCGGCGTTCGTGCCGGCCCGTCGTAACCCGAGGCCAGACTCCCACATGCCCGCATCCCGCACAGAGCCCATTCCCCCCGACCACGGACGCATCGAAGACGTCGACGTCTCGACGGAGATGCAGGGCTCGTTCCTCGAGTACGCGTACTCCGTCATCTACTCGCGCGCGCTCCCCGACGCGCGCGACGGGCTCAAGCCCGTGCAGCGGCGCATCCTGTTCCAGATGGCCGACATGGGCCTTCGACCCGATCGTGGCCACGTCAAGAGCGCCCGCGTCGTGGGCGAGGTGATGGGGAAGCTCCACCCGCATGGCGACGCCCCCATCTACGACGCGCTCGTGAGGCTCGCGCAGGCGTTCTCGCTGCGCGTTCCGCTCGTCGACGGGCACGGCAACTTCGGATCGCTCGACGACGGGCCTGCCGCGCCGCGTTACACGGAGGCGAGGCTCGCACCCGCCGCCCTCGCGCTCACCGAGAACCTCGACGAAGACGTCGTCGACTTCATCCCGAACTACGACGGTCAGTTCCAGCAGCCCGAGGTGCTCCCTGCGGCCTTCCCCAATCTCCTCGTCAACGGGACCACCGGCATCGCGGTGGGCATGGCCACCAACATGGCGCCGCACAACCTCATCGAGGTCGTCGCCGCCGCGATCCACCTGCTCGATCATCCGGATGCGACCGTCGAAGAGCTCATGGAGTTCGTCCCCGGGCCCGACCTGCCCTCGGGCGGCATCATCGTGAGCGTCGACGGCATCAAGGACGCGTACACATCGGGCAGGGGCAGCTTCCGCACGCGCGCCAAGGTGTCGATCGAGTCGCTCGGCCCTCGCCGCACGGGCATCGTCGTGACCGAGCTGCCCTACCTGGTCGGTCCCGAGCGCATCATCGAGAAGATCAAGGATGCCGTGCAGGCCAAGAAGCTGCAGGGCATCGCGGACGTCACCGACCTCACAGACCGCCACCACGGACTGCGCCTCGTGATCGGCATCAAGACCGGTTTCGACCCCCAGGCGGTCCTCGATCACCTCTATCGGCTCACGCCGCTCGAGGACTCGTTCAGCATCAACAACGTCGCCCTCGTGGGCGGGCAGCCGCAGACGCTCGGTCTGCGTGAGCTGCTGCGCGTCTATCTCGATCACCGGATCGAGGTCGTGACCCGCCGCAGCAGGTACCGCCTCGCACGACGCCAGGAGCGACTGCACCTGGTCGAGGGACTGCTCATCGCGATCCTCGACATCGACGAGGTCATCCAGCTCATCCGCACGTCCGACGACGGCGAGCAGGCTCGCACGCGTCTCATGGACGTGTTCGATCTGACCAAGCCCCAGGCCGAGTACATCCTCGAGCTGCGCCTGCGCCGCCTCACGCGGTTCTCGCGCATCGAGCTCGAGACCGAGCGCGACAACCTCAAGGCCGAGATCGCCCAGCTCGAGGAGCTGCTCGGCAGCGACGTGCTGCTGCGTGCGCAGGTCGCTCGAGAACTGGATGCCGCGGCCGAGACGTTCGGCACGCCGCGTCGCACCCTGCTCCTCGACGGAGGACCTGTCCAGCCGAGGTCCCGCAGCGCGGCCGCGGCCGTCGATCTGCAGATCGCGGACGCCCCGTGCCGTGTCTTCCTCTCGGCGACGGGCCGCATGGTGCGCACGGAGCTCGGCGTCGACGCGCCCAACGGAGGCATCGTGCCGCCCGCGCGGCGCTCGAAGCATGACGCGATCCGCTCCGCCGTCGACGGGACGACCCGTGGCGACCTCGGCGCCGTCACCTCGTCGGGCCGCATCCTGCGGTTCTCTCCCGTCGATCTCCCCTCCGTGCCCGGCAACTCGGTCCAGCTCGCGGCGGGAACCCGCGCGGATCACTATCTGGGGCTTTCAGGGACGGAGCACGTCGTCGCGCTCGTTCCGCTCGTGGACGAGCCGCCGATCGCGCTCGGGACGGAGCAGGGCGTCGTCAAGCGCGTCGCCGCGGCAGAGCTCGCCAACAAGCACGACGTCGAGATCATCGCCCTCAAGGACGGCGACCGGGTCGTCGGCGCGGGCCCGGCGCCCGACGGGACCGAGGTCGTCTTCGTCACCTCCGACGCGCAGCTGCTCCGCTTCGATGCCGACGCCGTGCGTCCGCAGGGGCGCGCCGCGGGCGGCATGGCCGGCATCCGCGTCACGCCGGGCGAGCGCGTCGTCTTCTTCGGCGCCGTGCCGCCCGATGCGACGGAGGCTGTCGTCGTGACGATCGCGGGCACGACGCAGGCTCTGGCGGGCGCGGACGCCGGAACGGGCAAGGTCTCGGTGCTCGACGAGTTCCCCCCCAAGGGCCGCGCGACGGGCGGCGTTCGAGCGCAGCGCTTCCTCAGGGGCGAGGACACTCTGACGCTCGCGTGGGTGGGTGAGCATCCGCGTGCTGTCGCCGCCGACGGGACAACGCGCAGCCTCCCGGCCGCGGGCGCGAAGCGGGACGCCTCCGGCCAGCCGCTCGACGGCGTCGTGGCCTTCGTCGGCACCGGCGTGCGCTGAGCGTCCGCAGAGCGGACTGAGCTGAGCCTCCGCAGGGCGGACTGAGCTGAACCCGCGCAGGGCGGCGCTGTGCCGGCTCAGCGCCGCGCCGAGGCGGGGCGGGGCGGGGGTTGGCGTCCGCTCAGCCCGCGAAGGGGTGCGCTGCGCCGGCGCGGGGCCGCGCTGACCCCGCTCTCGCCAGGAGCAGAAGCTCGCCCCGCCTCCCTCGGCGCGCCGGGGGCTCAGACGTCGATGCGCTCCCGGTCGAGGCGCGCGCTGGAGTCGATGATGAAGTCGCGGCGGGGGGCGACCTCGTTGCCCATGAGGAGCTCGAACACCGCGGTCGCGGCCTCGGCATCCTCGAGTCGCACACGGCGGAGCGTGCGCCCCGCACGGTCCATCGTCGTCGTCGCGAGCTGCTCGGCATCCATCTCGCCAAGGCCCTTGTACCGCTGCACGGGCTCGTGCCAGGTGCGGCCGGACTTGCTCAGCTTCGCGAGAAGTCCGTGCAGCTCCTGCTCCGAGTACGTGTAGACCGTCTCGTTGGGCTTGGAGCCCGGGTTCTGAACGATGACGCGATGAAGCGGCGGCACCGCCGCATATACGCGCCCATCCTCGATGAGGGGGCGCATGTACCGGAAGAACAGCGTGAGCAGGAGCGTGCGGATGTGCGCGCCGTCGACATCGGCGTCGCTCATCAGGATGACCTTGCCGTATCGGGCGGACTCGAGGTCGAACGTGCGACCCGACCCCGCGCCGATGACCTGGATGATCGACGCGCACTCGGCGTTTCCCAGCATGTCGCTGATCGACGCCTTCTGCACGTTGAGGATCTTGCCGCGGATCGGCAGCAGCGCCTGGTACTCGCTGTTGCGCGCGTGCTTGGCGGTGCCGAGCGCCGAGTCGCCCTCGACGATGAACAGCTCCGACTGCGCGACGTCGTTCGTGCGGCAATCGGCGAGCTTCGTCGGCAGCGACGAGGACTCGAGCGCCGTCTTGCGCCGCTGGGTCTCCTTGTGCGCGCGGGCCGAGATGCGCGCCTTCATCTCGGACACGATCTTGTCGAGCAGGAGGGCGGTCTGCGCCTTGTCGTCACGCCTGGTCGACGCGAACCTCGCCGTCAGCTCGCTCGTCACGACGTTCGCGACGATCTGGCGCACAGCGGGCGTGCCGAGCACTTCCTTCGTCTGGCCCTCGAACTGCGGCTCGGGCAGGCGGACGGTCAGCACGACGGTGAGTCCCGCGAGGATGTCGTCCTTCTCGAGCCTGTCGTTGCCGACCTTAAGACGACGGGCATTCTGCTCGACCTGCGAGCGGAGCACCTTCATGAGCCCGAGCTCGAATCCCTGCTGATGGGTCCCGCCCTTGGGCGTCGCGATGATGTTGACGAACGAGCGGGCGACCGTCTCGTAGCCCGTCCCCCAGCGCACCGCCACGTCGACGTGGCACTCGCGCTCGACCTCCGTCGGCACCATCGCCCCGGTCGCCTGCAGCACGGGAACCGTCTCGGTGAACGTCCCCGAGCCGGTGAGCCGCCAGGTGTCGGTGACGGCCCCGTCGGGAGCGAGGAACTCGGCGAACTCGGAGATGCCGCCGTCGAACCGGTAGCTCGTCTCGGCTGCGACGTCGGTGCGCTCGTCGCGGATGACGATCTCGAGCCCCGGGACGAGGAACGCCGTCTGGCGTGCCCGCTGCTCGAGCTCGTCGAGGTGGAACGCGGCATCCTTCGTGAAGATCTGCGGGTCGGCCCAGTAGCGGATGCGCGTCCCCGTGACGCCTCGTGCCGTCTTGCCGACGACCCGCAGCTCGCTGCGCTCCTCGAACGGGGTGAAGGTCGACGCGGGGCTGCCGTTCGAGAACACCCCCGGCTCCCCGCGGTGGAACGACATGGCCCACGTCTTGCCGTCGCGGTCGACCTCGACGTCGAGGCGCTCGGACAGCGCGTTGACGACGGATGCCCCGACGCCGTGAAGGCCGCCCGAGGCGGCGTACGAGCCTCCGCCGAATTTGCCGCCGGCGTGCAGCTTCGTGAAGACCACCTCGACGCCCGACAGTCCCGTCCGCGGCTCGATGTCGACGGGGATGCCGCGCGCCCGGTCGCGGACTTCGACGCTGCCGTCGGGGTGCAGCACGATGTCGATGCGCGATCCGTAGCCGCCGAGCGCCTCGTCGACCGAGTTGTCGATGATCTCCCACAGGCAGTGCATGAGGCCGCGGGAGTCGGTCGAGCCGATGTACATGCCCGGGCGCTTGCGGACCGCCTCGAGGCCTTCGAGCACCTGGAGGTGATGGGCGGAGTACTCAGCGGTCACAATCCTCCAGCGTAATCGGGCCGCCGGCACGGGTCCCGTCGACACACGGCGGCGTATTCCGGCGTACGCGGTCAGCGAAATGTCATCCGTTTGCGGCATTCTCGAAACAAACCCATGGTTGTATTTCCTGACCAGCAAGAGAGCTCTCACATCAGGAGGAGGCACCGAGATGAACACGCTTTCGACACCTGCCGAGCCGACCGCGGTTCTCGAGTACCGCCTCACGGCCGGTGACCGCTGCGACTCCTGCGGCGCCCAGGCCTACATCGCCGCCGAGGTCAACGGCAGCGAGCTCCTGTTTTGCGCCCACCACGGCCGCAAGTACGAGGAGAAGCTCCGCGCCGTCGCCACCTCGTGGCACGACGAGACCGCCCGCCTGGTCGAGGTCGGCTAGCCCGCGGAGTACGTCCGCCGCACGAGCGGCGAGATGCGCACGGCGAGCTCCTCGCCGATCGTTCCGATGGTCTCGGCGAAATCCGTCGCCGTGAGCGGGGCGCCGGCGCCGAACACCGAGACCGTGTCGCCGACGGCTGCGCCTGGCCACGCCTCGACGATGCTCTCGTCCTCGCCGACTGCGGTCAGTCTCCGTGGCCCGCCCGGCGTGCCGACGGCCCCGGCGAGCGACGAGGGAAGCCCGTCGAGGCTCCCGATGCCGATCGTGACCGTCCCCTCCCCGACACGCACGACGGGCGCCGTCAGCGTCGCGATAGGGCGGATGCCGAGCTCGGCGTCGGACGCACCTCCCGCGGGGCGGATGCCGTACGAGAAGGCCCCCACGCGCACGAGGTCGTAGCGGAACTCGGCACGCGCGAACGACGCGGCGCTCGCGGCGAGATGCCGCAGCGCTGGGCGGAGCCCGGCATCCTGTGCGACGCGCACGGCGCTCTCGAACTCGGCGCGTGCCGCATCGTCGTCCGCGTCGGACGCCTCGGAGATGTGACTCCAGACCCCGACCACCTCGATCGCTCCGTGGCGCTCGAGCTCGGCGGCTCGGGACACGAACGCGGGCCAGTCCTCGGCGCGCACGCCGTTGCGATGCAGTCCCGTGTCGATCTTGAGGTGCACGCGGGCGCGACCCTGCGCTGCTGCCACGTCTTCGAGGAGGACCGGATCGCCGACGCCGATGTCGAGGCCGGCGGCGACGGCATCCTGCGCCTCCTCGGACGTCGCGACGATCCACACGAAGATCCGCGCATGCGGCAGCGCGCGGCGCACCGTGCGGCCCGTCGCGACGTCGAACGCCCCGAACCAGCGCACCCCTTCCGCCCACGCGCGCCGGACGACGGGGGCGAGGCCGTGACCGTATGCGTCGTCCTTCACGACGAGCATGTGCTCGGCGGGATGGGTGCGGTGCCGGATCTCGGCCAGGTTCGCGGCGAAGGCATCGAGATCGACGTGCAGCTCGGCGGTCACGCGACCACCTCGCGCCTCGCGCGCAGGCCGACGGCCGTGACGAGCTCTTCCGCCCGCAGCCCGGAGGCCGAGACCCAGTCGCCGAGGGACGGATGCCCCGCCGCGGGATCTCCGAAGAAGACCACCTCGTCGCCCCGCTCGACGGGGAGCTCGGCGATGTCGACGACGCATGCGTCCATCGCGACGCGGCCGAGGACTGGTCGGGCCGCTCCTCCGACCTCCACCGAGATGCGGCCTCCGAGTGCGCGCACGATGCCCTGCGCATAGCCGCCGGTCACGAGGGCCACGTTCGTGTCCGACGAGGCACGATGCAGGTACCCGTACGAGACGCCCTCGCCGGCGTGAAGGGCTTTGACGAGGAGCACGGAGCCCGTGAGGCGCATGACAGGGCTCGTCGACGCCCCTGGGAGACCGTACAGCGCGCGGAGATCGACGTTGCCCATGCCGGTCGTGACGACCCGCACCGCCGCGAGGTCCGCGGCGAGGCGGTCGCGCGCGTCCGCGTCGACGAGCACGGCGTCGATGCCGTGGTCGATCAGCTCGCGCGCGACGAGCGCTGCGCCGTGCCCCCACGCGTCGTGCCGCAGGTCGGCGATCCGCTTCCCCGCCGGCGCAGACGGGAGCGTCGACGCATTCCGCGCGAGGGCGCTGCGGCTCACGAGCGCAACGGGCGCCGAGCCGCGGTGTCGTCGGGCCACGCTCACGACGTCAGATGCCGATCGTCGAGTACGTCTTGCTCCGGGCGCGGGCCTCGATCGCCGCGCGCGCCTCCCGCGCGAACGCATCGAGGTCGGCGTGGGCGTCACCGGAGGAGTAGGCGACATCGTGCTCCGCTGCGGCCCGTGCGAGGAGCAGGTCGGCGAGCGCGGGATTGAGGGGCAGAACCGGTCCCTGCATCCGCAGCGCGATCGCGTTCCCGCTGCGGACTCCCTCCCCGCGCGCGCCGTCTGCCAGGTCGCTCGTGCCCTTGCCCTCGGCGACGAGCGCGAACGGTGCGATGCCGTCGTCGAGGTGCCACAGCGACGAGTGGTCTTCGAAGCCCACGAGGCGCATGCCCGCGGCATCCGCCACGAGATAGCCCACCCGGCGCTGCGCCCGGCGCTCCGTGCGGAACGGAAGGGTGCCGAGGCCCGCGAGGGTTCCGCCGGTCGAGAGGGAGATCTCGCCGCCCAGCAGCTCCGCGCCGCCGCCGATCGCGAGCAGGCCTCGACCCGCCGCGATGTGCGCGGCGAGGGGCGTCGTGTGCCTGCGCAGATCGTCGACGATGCCACGCATGGCCGAGAGGGGGCCGTTCCCGATGACGACGATGTCGGCGTCGGGCAGATCCTGTCCCACGTCGACCAGGACGACGTCGGCACTCAGCCCCGCACGCTCCGCACGCGTGCGGAGGACCTCGACGTTGCCGCGGTCTCCTGTCACCCCGAGCAGCTCGGCGTACAGCTGCGCGATCGTGATGCGGGCCGTCATCGCCGTGCCACCTCCTGGTCGCCGTGGCCGAGCAGACGCCGGCCGATCATCATGAGCTCGTAGTTCACGAACCAGGTCTGGCGTCCCTCGGCCGTGCGCGGGAAGGCGCGCATGAGCGCGACCGCCTTCTCCATGTCGGGCTCGACGACGCCGATCGGGATGCCCGCGTAGGCGATGCGGGTCGCGAGCTGGTACGCCTTGTCGCCCGTGATGACATCGACGTGGTCGAACGCGTCGAAGTCGACGTCGTAGAGCCACGACACGTCGGGGGTTCCCTCGTCTATCGCGAGCAGGAGACGCTCGGGCGCGGTGTCGAGCGCATCGAGGTTGAGCTGCAGGCTCGGGCCGTTCTTGAACATGACGAACTCGACCTGCTCGTCGCCCTCCGCGCGCAGCGGAAGCAGCTCGCCGCGACCGTACGCAGGCTTCATCGCGGCGAATCCGCGCGCGGCGGCGTCGAGGCGGAAGGCGTCGCCGAGGACCTGCCGAGCCGTCGCGAGGGCGGCCGCGGCATCCGCGGCGTAGTGGAGTCCGCGCGCAGGCGTCTTGACGACCGCGCGCTCCCCCTCGAGATCGACGGTCACGGTGTTGCCCGCGATCTCGACGACCTCGGCCTGCGCCTCGAGTCCTTCCGTGCCGGCCACGCCGCTGCGCGTGTCCATCGCGTTCGCGAGACCGTGCGCCGACCTGTTCAGGATCTCGGGCGCGACGCCGAAGTACGTGACGGGCGCCTTCAGGGTCGCGGGGTCGATCTTGCTGAGATACGGATCGTCGCGGTTGACGATGACGCCCCCCGTCGCGCGCGTCGACGTGTCGAGCATCATGTCGGCGACCCGCTCGGTCTCGAAGAACCGGTAGAGCTGGTCGACCTGCACGTTGAGCGAGAGCACGACGGACGGCGACAGGATGTCGGCGAGGTCGGCGGCGAACGCCTCGTCGACCTCCAGCACCGCGACATCCGCTCGCACGCGGCCCGTGATCGTGCCGTCCGCCAGCAGCGCGCTCGTGATCCCCTGTGGGAGATTCGCGCCCGTCGGGTTGGTGAACACCGTCAGCCCATGCGCTCGCAGCACCTCGCTGACCATGTGCGTCGTCGTCGTCTTGCCGTTCGAGCCGAGCACGAACACGACGCCCAGAGGAAACCCTCGCGCGATGTCCGGCAGCAGCGAAGGCGCGAGCTTGTTCGTCAGGTAGCCGGGGAAGGCCGAACCGCCCCCGCGCAGTCGCGTCGCGACACGTGCGAGCTTGCCCGCGAGCACCGCGGGGACGTACCGGAGTCGTGCGAAGCCGGTGCGACCGTCACTCAAGGTAGTCCCGGAGAGACTGCGAACGGGACGGATGCCGCAGCTTCGCCATCGTCTTCGACTCGATCTGGCGGATGCGCTCGCGGGTCACCCCGAACGTGTCGCCGATCTGGTCGAGGGTCTTGGGCTGCCCGTCGCCGAGACCGAAGCGCATGCGGATGACGCCCGCCTCGCGCTCGCTGAGCGAGTCCAGGAGCGACTCCAGCTGGCGCTGTAGCATCGTGAACCCGACCGCGTCGGCCGGGACGACCGCCTCGGTGTCTTCGATGAGGTCGCCGAACTCGCTGTCGCCGTCCTCGCCGAGGGGCGTGTGCAGCGAGATCGGCTCGCGGCCGTACTTCTGCACCTCGATGACCTTCTCGGGGGTCATGTCGAGCTCGCGGCTCAGCTCTTCGGGCGTGGGCTCGCGGCCCAGGTCCTGGAGCATCTGGCGCTGCACGCGCGCGAGCTTGTTGATGACCTCGACCATGTGCACGGGGATGCGGATCGTGCGGGCCTGGTCGGCCATGGCGCGCGTGATCGCCTGGCGGATCCACCACGTCGCGTAGGTCGAGAACTTGAAGCCCTTCGTGTAGTCGAACTTCTCGACGGCACGGATGAGGCCCAGGTTGCCCTCCTGGATGAGGTCGAGGAACTGCATGCCGCGGCCCGTGTAGCGCTTCGCGAGCGAGACGACCAGGCGCAGGTTCGCCCCCAGCAGGTGCGACTTCGCACGCTGGCCGTCACGGGCGACCCACTGCAGGTCGAGACCGAGCTGATTCGACTTCTCTGCCGCCGACATGTGGGACAGCTTCTCCTCGGCGAACAGGCCCGCCTCGATGCGCATCGCCAGCTCGACCTCTTCGGCCGCGTTCAGGAGCGGCACCTTGCCGATCTGCTTGAGGTAGTCCTTGACCGGGTCTGCCGTCGCACCCGTGATCTGCGTCGAGTAGACGGGGATGTCCTCGTCGTCGGTCGACGAGATGACGATCGCGCCGGTCGGGAGAGGCTCCTGGAACGCGGGGGCGGGAGCCTCCTCGTCCTCCTCGTCGTCGTCGCCCTCGGCGGTGTCGGCCTCCTTGACGGATGCCGCGACAGCACCCTTGGCCTGCGTGCCGGGTGCCTCGTCGGGGCCTGCGGCGTCGTCCGTGTCGTCGGACGCCTCGATGTCTTCGAGCTCGACCTCTTCTTCGAGCTCGACGTCGTCCTCGAGCTCCTCGTCGTCGCCGAGGTCAGCGCTCTTGGCCTTCGCCTTGGTCGCGGTCTTGCGCGGAGCCTTCGCCGCGGGAGTCTTCGCCGCAGAAGCCTTCGCGGCGGACGTCTTCGCGGGCGCACGCTTGGCAGCGGTCGCGCTCACGGGCGTGTCCACCGCCTCGTCGGGGACCTCGACCTCGGTGTCCTTCGCTGCGCGGGAACGGGCCGTCGTCTTCGTGCCTGAAGTCACGTTTCGCCTTTCACCGACGGACGCGTGTCCAACGCCCCCCGGTCGATCTCGGACACTAGTAAGACCCTTGTCAAGTCCGAGCCGCGTCGAGGATGCCTCGCACGGTCGTTTGACAACGGGTCAGGTCATACATTGTCTCACACTTGCCGCGCAACGCCGATTCTGCGCGGCCGACACATGAGATTCAACGTGCTGCGGCCGTGCGACATTCCCCTGAGCCCGCCCGGCTCAGCCTCCGCGCTTGTCCTCGTCGCCCGACGGGCGACTCGCGAGGAAGCGCTCGAGCTCGGCGGCGAGCTCATCCGCACTGGGAAGATCGCCGGCGTGGATGATCGGCGTCGCGAGCGTCGAGCCGGCCATGTAGGCGTCGTAGCGCTCTTCGAGGCCCTGCAGCATCCTCTGCAGCTCGTCGCTGCCGGCCACCTGCTCCTCGACCTTCGAGAGATAGTCGCGGTTCTGCTCGCGCAGGTCGTCGCCCGAGAAGACGAGGCCCGTCGCGGCCGTGAGGCTGTCGAGCGCCGCGATCGTCGCCGCGGGGTACTCCGTGTCGCCGAGGTAGTGCGGCACGAGGAGGACGAATCCCGCGATGCGCGTGCCCGCCTCGGCGAACCGATGCTCCAGCAGATGCCCGATCGTGGCAGGCACCTGCGTGTGCGGCTTCCACACGGAGTGCGCCTCGGTGAGGTCCGAGCGCGTGCCGCTCACGGTCGTGCCGATCGGCCGCGTGTGGGGAACGGGCATCGGGATCGAGTGCACCCACGTGACCGACGACACCGCGAGCTCGTCCGCGAGCGACAGGACGGCGGCGGTGAACGCGTCCCACGCGAAGTCCGGCTCGTAGCCGGCGAGCACCACGAACGGCTGCCCCAGCGCGTCGTGGGCGAGCGACAGCTCGAGCCGCTGCGGCCGGTAGTCGGTCAGGTGGTCCTGGTCGAACGAGATGAGCGGGCGCCGAGCGCGGTAGTCGAGGAGGACGTCGTTCGAGAAGACGACGAGGGGCGTGGGGTCGAGCTCGTCGCGCACGTAGTCGATGAGACCCCCGATCGCATTCCCCGCATCGGTGAACCCGGTCAGGGCGATCACGAGCGGCAGCCGCGGCGGAACGGGCGGTGCCGAGACGGCACGCTCATACAGGGACGCGGACAAGGGCATGCATCCATGCTACGAGCCGGTCCGGATGCCGGGGCACTCGCGGTCCCGCTCACAGCGAACACGCCGATCCCGGTGTGGAGGCCGAGCCCTCGCGGGCGCGCACCGAAATCTAGGATGGAGGACATGTCGCTTCCCGACCTCGAGTTCACACCCGCACCCCTCCGAGAATCAGACGCGGACGCGCTCCTGCTGGCGCTCCCGCCCCTCGACAAGGAAGACTCGCCGTCGCTCGACGACTGGCCGGGGCTTCGCGACGCCCTCCTCGCGACGGGCTTCACGGGCGCGGCGTCGTCCTTCCAGCGCGTGTACGCGCCCGAGAGCGCCGAGAAGCCGCTCGCCGTCGCGGGCACGGGACCGGCGCCGGATGCCGCTGCCGTCCGAGATGCGATCGGCGCGGCGCTTCGCACGCTGACGGGGTTCGCGACGGTCTCGATCGCCGTTCCCGGCGCGGATGCGGCGCTGCTGCAGGCCGCGGCGGAGGGCGCGACCCTCGGCGGGTACCGCTTCGACGGGTACAAGTCCGAGACGCCCAAGGCGCGCGCGTCGCGCGTGATCGTGCACGGTTCGGACTCAGCCGACGCCGTCGACCTCAGGGGCGTCGAGGCTGCGGCATCCGCCGTCGCGCTCGTGAAGGATCTCGTCTCGATCCCTGCAGAGTGGCTCGGCCCCGCGGACTTCGCCGCGAAGGCGGTCGAGGCGCTCGAAGGACTTCCCGTCGAGGTCGAGGTCCTCGACGAGGAGGCGCTTCGTGCCGGCGGCTACGGCGGCATCCTCGGCGTCGGCCAGGGATCCGACCGGCCCCCTCGCCTCGTGCACCTCGACTACGCGCCCGAGGGCGCGGAGCGTCACATCGCGCTCGTCGGGAAGGGCATCACGTTCGACACGGGCGGGCTCTCGCTCAAGCCCGCGGCATCCATGGTGGGCATGAAGTACGACATGTGCGGCGCGGCGACGGCTCTCGCCGTGGTCCGCGCGATCGCGACGCTCGGGCTTCCCGTCCACGTCTCCGGCTGGCTGTGCGTCGCCGACAACATGCCGTCCGGCCACGCGACGCGCCCTGGAGACGTCCTGCGCATGCTCGACGGGACGACTGTCGAGGTGCTCAACACGGATGCCGAGGGCCGGCTCGTCCTCGCCGACGGCCTCGTCGCGGCCAGCCGCGAGCACCCCGACCTCATCGTCGACGTCGCGACGCTCACGGGCGCCATCACGATCGCGCTCGGGACGCGTCACACAGGCGTCATGGGCGACGACGCGGCGGTCGCGGACTACCTCGCGGCCGCGGCATCCGTCGACGAGCTCGCGTGGCATCTGCCGCTTCCCGCGCACATGGTGGAGGAGCTCGACTCCCCCATCGCCGATTTGCAGAACGCGAAGATCGGAGACCCCAACGGCGGCTCCCTGTTCGCAGGGCTCTTCCTGCAGCACTTCGTCGGCCGCACCGCGGACGACGAGGACTCTCCGCGCATCCCGTGGGTGCACCTCGACATCGCCAACGTCGGCTGGAACAAGGGCGGGGCGTACGGCTTCACCGAGAAGGGCCCCACGGGCGCGACCGTGAGGTCGCTCATCCGCTTCGTCGGCGAGGCGGCTGCCCGGTGAGCGAGCGGTCCTTCGACCTGGTCGTGCTCGGAGGCGGGAGCGGCGGCTATGCCGCGGCGCTGCGCGCGGCGGAGCTCGGCAAGTCTGTCGCGCTCATCGAGAAGGACAAGGTCGGGGGCACCTGCCTGCACCGCGGCTGCATCCCGACGAAGGCGCTCCTGCACGCCGCGGAGGTCGTCGAGACGACGAGGGATGCCGCGGACTTCGGCATCAGGGCGTCCTTCGAAGGCGTCGACCCCGATGGTGTCCGCAAGTACCGCGAGGGCATCGTCGCGAAGAAGTTCAAGGGTCTCGAGGGTCTCGTCAAGGCGCGCGGCATCACCGTCGTCGCGGGCACGGGCCGGCTCGAGGGGGGCCCGGCCGTGCGCGTCGGCGACGACCTGTACCGCGGGACGGATGTCGTGCTGGCGACAGGCTCGTACAGCCGGTCCCTTCCGGGTCTGGAGATCGGCGGACGGATCCTCACGAGCGAGCACGCGCTCGAGCTGCCCGAGATCCCCCGGCGCGTCGTGATCCTCGGCGGCGGCGTCATCGGCGTCGAGTTCGCGAGCGTCTGGCGGTCGTTCGGCGCGGACGTGACGATCGTCGAAGCGCTCGACCACCTCGTGCCCAACGAGGACGTCGCGCTGAGCAAGGCGCTCGAACGCGCGTTCCGCCGGCGGGGCATCGCGTCCTCGCTCGGCGTGCGCTTCGCCTCTGCGACGCAGACAGCGGATGCCGTGACCGTGACTCTCGAGGACGGCAAGAGCTTCGAGGCGGACTACCTGCTCGTCGCCGTCGGCAGAGGCCCGACGACGGCCGGACTCGGATACGAGCAGGCCGGCGTCGTCCTCGACCGAGGGTTCGTCGTGACCGACGAACGGCTGCGCACGAGCGTTGCGCACGTGTGGGCGGTCGGCGACGTCGTGCCCGGGCTTCAGCTGGCCCACCGCGGATTCCAGCAGGGCATCTTCGTCGCGGAGGAGATCGCGGGCCTGCAGCCCGTCGTCATCCCGGACGTGCAGATCCCCAAGGTGACGTACTCGAGCCCCGAGGTCGCCTCCGTCGGGCTCACGGAGGCCGCAGCCGTCGAGGCTCACGGAGCCGACGGCGTCGTCGCGTACGAGTACAACCTCGCCGGCAACGGCCGCAGCGAGATCCTCGGCACGAGCGGCATCGTCAAGGTCGTCCGGCTCAAGGACGGTCCGGTCCTCGGGGTGCACCTCGTCGGCGACCGCGTCGGCGAGCTCATCACGGAGGGTCAGCTCGTCGTCGGCTGGGAGGCGCATCCCGAGGACATCGTCCCGTTCGTCCACGCGCATCCGACCCAGAGCGAGGCTCTCGGCGAGGCGTTCCTCGCGCTCGCGGGCAAGCCGCTGCACGCACTCTGACCAACCCTGCCCGACGGCATCACTAAGCTAGACAAGACATCGGCATCCTGAAGGAGACAAGCCCATGAGCACTTCCGTGGTCCTTCCCGCGCTCGGCGAGAGCGTCACAGAGGGAACGGTCACCCGCTGGCTGAAGCAGGTCGGCGAAACCGTACAGGCCGACGAGGGGCTCGTGGAGATCTCGACGGACAAGGTCGACACCGAGATCCCCTCCCCCGTCAGCGGCGTCATCGAAGAGATCCTGGTGCAGGAGGACGAGACGATCGAGGTCGGAGCCGTCCTCGCCAAGATCGGCGACGGCTCCGCCGCTCCCGCCGAGGCTCCCGCGCCCGCGGCCGAGACCCCCGAGGCCCCCGCAGCTCCCGCCGAGGCGGCTCCCGCCGTCGCTGCTGAGCCCGCCGCCCCCGCCGAGGCGCCCGCGGCGCCGGCCCCGGCCGCCGCGCCCGCCGCGTCGGGCGGAAAGGACGTCGCCCTCCCGGAGCTCGGCGAGAGCGTCACCGAGGGCACCGTCACCCGCTGGCTCAAGCAGATCGGCGACCAGGTCGAGGTCGACGAGCCCCTCGTCGAGATCTCGACCGACAAGGTCGACACCGAGATCCCGTCGCCTGTCGCAGGCACGCTGCAGGAGATCCTCGTGAAGGAGGACGAGACCGTGGCGGTTGGCGCCGTCCTGGCCCGCATCGGCGATGGCGCCCCCGCTCCCGCCGCGGCGCCTGCTGCTCCCGCGCCTGCTGCTCCCGCGCCTGCCGCTCCCGCGGCTGCGGCGCCCGTGGCCACCACGCCCGCCCCGGCGCCTGCTGCTCCCGCGCCTGCGGCCGCGACTCCCGCACCCGCTGCTCCCGCCCCCGCGCCCGCCGTGACGGCCTCGGCTCCTGCCGCCGTCGCGGATGACGACAGCATCGCCTACGTCACCCCGCTCGTGCGCCGCCTCGCACAGCAGCAGAACGTCGACCTGTCGACCGTCACGGGCACGGGAGTCGGCGGACGCATCCGCAAGGAGGACGTCCTCAAGGCCGCCGAGGCCGCGAAGGCCGCGCCCGCGGCGGCGGCGCCCGCCGCGCCGGCCGCGCCCGCCCCCGCGGCCGTGGAGGTCTCGCCGCTGCGCGGCACCACCCAGCCGTTCTCGCGCCTGCGCAAGGTCCTTGCAGAGCGCGCTGTCGCCTCGATGCAGCAGACCGCGCAGCTGACGACGGTCGTGAAGGTCGACGTCACCGCAGTGGCGTCGTTCCGCACAGCCGTGCAGAAGGACTTCGTCGCCAAGACGGGCGGCAAGCTGTCGTTCCTGCCGTTCTTCGTGCTGGCCGCCGCCGAGGCGCTGCAGGCGTACCCGATCGTCAACGCCACGGTCGACGGCACGAACATCGTGTACCCGGCGACCGAGAACATCTCGATCGCCGTCGACACGGAACGCGGTCTGCTCACGCCCGTCCTGAGGGATGCCGGGGGCAAGACGCTCGCGCAGATCTCGGCGGAGATCGCCGATCTGGCCGCGCGTACGCGCGACAACAAGCTGAAGCCGGACGAGCTCGCGGGCGGCACCTTCACGGTCACCAACACGGGATCGCGCGGCGCGCTGTTCGACACGCCCGTCGTCTTCCTCCCCCAGTCGGCGATCCTCGGCACGGGTGCCGTCGTCAAGGAGCCCGGCGTGGTCTCGGCGGGAGGCGTCGACGCGATCGGCATCCGCTCCTACGTGTACCTCGCACTGTCGTACGACCACCGCATCATCGACGGTGCAGACGCGGCGCGGTTCCTGGGCGCGCTGAAGTCGCGCCTCGAGACGGCCGCCTTCGACGGAAACGTCGGCATCTGACCCTGATCACGATGATGGCTGCTCCGCGACGTCGTGCACGTCGCGGAGCAGCCATCTCTCGTCCTCCCGGATGACGACGACGAGCTGAGCGGGCTGCGCGCCGTCGTTCGCCGCGACACGCAGCACGGCCGCACCGCCGAACTCGTCGACAAGAGTGATCGTCCGCGCAGTCGCGGCGAGATCGATCGCGCCGGGGGGAAGGGACGCACTGGGTTCGGCGAGCACGGAGCCGAGGCACGCGACGTCGTCGCGGCACGCGAGTCGCGCCTCGAGGAGCGCTGACGCGATCGACTCGAGGTCGCCGCCGACCTGCGGCTGAGGCGGGTCCTCGTCATCCGACGACGATGCTGAAGGGACGCGTTGTCCGGGCTCGAGAGTCGGTGATGCCGCGGATGTCGGCTCATCGGCTGCGGAGGGAAGGAGCGCGGCGCCGCCGACGATCGCGGCCACGAGGACGCCGGCCGCGACCCAGGGTCCTGCGCGCCGCTCGCGTGGGCGTCTGTGCAAGGCGCGCCACACCGCGGTCGTGGCGCGGGAGGCGAGATCCGCGAGATCGGAGTCGACGTGTCGGGCGAGGTGGTGGAACAGGCCTCCTCCCGGCGCCTCTTCGTCCAGGATGGCGTCGCCGGTCTCGCGGTGCACCGACAGCGCTCGTGCCTGCCGCGGCGAGAACACGGTGAGTGCGAGAGGTTCGGGCGTCGCTGCGGCGAAGAGCCCCTCCTCGATCCGCTCTGCCTCGCGCGCGACCCGCGACGGCTCGGTCACGAGACCGGCCGCCGCCTCCAGCGCGGCACCGAGCCGCTCGGACGCCGCGGCGAGACGGCGCAGGAGGGCCTCGGTGCTCGCGGCGGCGCTCTGGCCGTGCGGAGCAGGTGCGAACACGGGACGGGCGTCGCTCGTCACCCACCAGGCGCCTGTCGCGTCGGCGCTCGCATACGTCGCGAGCTCTGCGAGGCCCCGCACGAGGCTGACCGCGACCGTCAGGCGCTCCCCGTCCGTGAGCGTCGCACCGCTCGCGTCGCGGCGGGCGACGACATCGTCGAGCCGTTCCACGCACAGAGGCAGGACGGCGAGGTGCCCGCGGCTCACTCGCAGGACGTCCAGGGGCGCCACGACGTGACCTCCGGGCGCGGCATCCCACCCCGGCCAGCCGTCCTCGAAGGCGTCGACGTCGACGAGTACGCGGCTCTCGCCCGACGGCATGACCGCGAGCAGTCCAGACCAGGGGTACTCGGTCGGCGGGCCTACCCGCCTGATGACGCGGAGGCCGCGCAGAAGCCGGTCGTCTGAGGCTGTCGTCACCCGTCGAGCGTGTGCGAGCCTGCCGCTCCGGGCGGCCTGTGAACCCACGTCCGGGGACAGCGGGCGGGCATCCCGCGATGGGGAGGAGACGACGGGAAAGGTAGGCTGGAGCACATGGCAGCCCGCAGCACCGCACCCGAGAAGCGTCCGCGATTCTTCTCCCAGCTCCGCACCCTGTACACCTTCACGCAGCAGGAGTTCCGGTGGCTGCCGCTGCTGCTCGGTGCGATCCTCCTCGCGGGAGTCGGCGTCGGCATCCTCGCGGGGTTCCTCATCCCGCCCTTCGCGATCTGGGCCGTCATCCTGTGGGCCGTCACGGGTCTTCTCCTGGGCGTGCTCGCGTCGCTCATGGCCATGACGCGCATGTCCACGAAGGCGATGTACAAGAAGCTCGACGGGATGCCGGGGGCCGCAGGTCACGTCCTCTCGACGTCGCTCGGACGGAACTGGCAGGGCAGCGAGATGCCCGTCGGCGTGAACCCGAAGACGCAGGAGGCCGTCTACCGCGCCATCGGCCGCGGCGGCGTCGCGATCGTGGGCGAAGGAGCGCGCGGCCGCCTGACGCGGCTCGTCAACGAAGAACGCTCGAAGGTGCAGCGCGTCGCGTCGGGAGTCCCGGTCACCGTGTTCTACGTCGGCCACGGCGACGACGAAGTGCCGATCGCCAAGCTCGCGCCGGCCATCAAGGCGCTCCCGAAGAAGGTCGACCGCGCGACCATGGCAGCGGTCATCAAGCGCATCGACTCGGTCTCGCAGGGCCTCGCGTCGCTCCCGATCCCGAAGGGCGTCGACCCCACGAAGGTCCGGGCACCGCGCCCCCGCTGAGCTCCGCTCCCTTCGGATCTGCCGACCTCACGACCGGACGAGCACGCCTCACGACCTGACGAGCACCGTGCCCGCGGCCTGATCGTGAAGGCCGCGATGATCGGCGTTCCAGATGACCGCGGGGATGACCAGGAACAGCAGCAGAGTCCGCAGCGCGGGTCGCCAGACACCTGTCCAGCCGCCGCCGAGGCGGGTCACCCGCATCCCGAGGATGCGGTGACCGGGGCTGCCCCCGAGCGTCGGGATGAACAGCACCTGGATGGCGAAGAAGACGAGGTTCGACGCCAGCGGATTGGCGAAGCGCCCATCGGTCGTCGGGTCGACGACGGGGAAGAACGCATACGCGATCAGCGCCGACGACGCCAGATCGATCGCCAGTGCGCCGATGCGCCGGCCGACCTTGGCGATGCTCCCCGGGCCCGTCGCGGGAAGGCCGATCCGCTCTCCGGGATACGTGTTCTCAGGAAGCGGATCGGGCACCGGACCAGCCTATCGGCGGAGGCGTAACATCCCTGAAACATGCGGGATACTGCCGGGCAATGCCCTCTCGATACGGTCGAGTCGACCCGCGCGTCGCGGGTCAGCAGTTCCCGATGCCCTACCTCCTGGAGTCTTCATGTTCAAAGATTCATCCGAGGTGCTGAAGTTCATCAAGGACGAGGACGTGAAGTTCCTCGACATCCGTTTCACGGACCTTCCTGGCGTGCAGCAGCACTTCAACATCCCGGCCAGCACCGTCGACGAAGAGTTCTTCACGGTCGGCCAGCTCTTCGACGGCTCCTCGATCCGCGGCTTCGCCAACATCCACGAGTCGGACATGCAGCTCATCCCGGATGTGTCGACGGCATACCTCGATCCGTTCCGCGAGGCGAAGACCCTCATCATGGTCTTCGACATCTACAACCCCCGCAACGGCGAGATCTACTCGAAGGACCCTCGCCAGGTCGCGAAGAAGGCCGAGAAGTACCTCGCGTCCACGGGCATCGCCGACACGGCGTACTTCGCCCCCGAGGCGGAGTTCTACATCTTCGATGACGTCCGCTACGAGGTCAAGCAGAACT
The DNA here is from genome assembly GCF_011759705.1 of Microbacterium ulmi. Lineage (GTDB taxonomy): Bacteria > Actinomycetota > Actinomycetes > Actinomycetales > Microbacteriaceae > Microbacterium > Microbacterium ulmi. The sequence continues at coordinate 387,172 of NZ_JAAOZF010000002.1, forward strand.
CCAGCTTCTACTCCGTCGACTCCGAGGAGGGCGCCTGGAACACGGGCCGCGTCGAAGAGGGTGGCAACCTGGGCAACAAGACCCCCTACAAGGGCGGCTACTTCCCCGTCTCGCCCGTCGACAAGCAGGCCGACCTGCGCGATGACATCAGCCTCAAGCTCATCGAGGGCGGTCTCATCCTCGAGCGCGCGCACCACGAGGTGGGCACGGGCGGTCAGGCCGAGATCAACTACCGCTTCGACACGATGGTCCACGCGGCGGACGACATCCTGAAGTTCAAGTACATCGTCAAGAACACGGCCGAGCTGTGGGGCAAGACCGCCACGTTCATGCCGAAGCCGCTCTTCGGCGACAACGGCTCGGGCATGCACACGCACCAGTCGCTGTGGAACGGCAGCACGCCGCTGTTCTACGACGAGAAGGGCTACGGCGGCCTGTCCGACATCGCCCGCTGGTACATCGGCGGCATCCTCGCGCACGCGCCCGCGGTCCTCGCGTTCACGAACCCGACGCTGAACAGCTATCACCGCCTGGTGAAGGGCTTCGAGGCTCCCGTCAACCTCGTCTACTCGGCCGGCAACCGCTCGGCGGCGATCCGCATCCCGATCACGGGCTCGAACCCCAAGGCGAAGCGCATCGAGTTCCGCGCGCCGGATGCCTCGGGCAACCCGTACCTCGCGTTCGCGGCGCAGCTCATGGCGGGCCTGGACGGCATCAAGAACCGCATCGAGCCGCACGAGCCGGTCGACAAGGACCTCTACGAGCTTCCCCCCGAGGAGGCCAAGGGCATCCCGCAGGTGCCGAACTCGCTGCAGGACTCGCTCGACGCGCTCGCGGCCGACCACGCGTTCCTGCTCGAGGGCGGCGTGTTCACGCAGGAGCTCATCGACACGTGGATCGAGTACAAGGTCGAGAACGAGATCAAGCCGCTCGCACAACGTCCGCACCCGTTCGAGTACGAGCTGTACTACGGCGTCTGACCCGTTCCAGCACGACGAGGGACCCCGGCCGACCGGGGTCCCTCTTCTGTTTCCTGCGCCCGTCGCGATCGACTCGACATCGACGGGTCGGCGGCGGACGGCGACATGACAGGATGAAGGCGTGAGCGCCAAGGTCATCGCCGTGTACAGCACGAAGGGCGGCGTCGGCAAGACCACGGCCGCCGTCAATCTCGCGTGGCAGGCCGCTTCCGAAGGGCGTTCCGTGCTGCTGTGGGACCTGGACCCGCAGGCGGCCTCGACCTGGCTGCTGCGGGTCAAGCCGCGCCTTCGCGGTGGTGTCGACGCGCTCGTGAGAGGCAAGCAGCCCGCGCACAAGGCGATCCGCGAGTCCCAGGTCGACAGGATCGACGTGCTTCCCGCCGACGAGTCGTACCGCGACCTCGAGCTCGCGCTCGGCGCCGAGAAGAAGTCCGAGACGCGCCTGGCCGCGGCTCTCAAGCCGCTCCAGAAGGCATACGACGTCATCATCCTGGACTGCCCGCCCGGTGCATCCCTCGTCGCCGAGAATGCCGTGCGGGCCGCGGATGTCGTTGTGCTCCCCCTCCTCCCGTCCGCACTGGGCCTCCGTTCGCTCGAGCAGGTTCGCGAGATCATCCGCGGCGCCTCCCGCAGGGTCGCACTCGTCGGATTCCTCAACCAGGTCGACCGCCGCAAGCGCACGCACGTGGCGGCGACCGACCGGCTCCCGCGCGAGGACAGCCAGATCAGCGACGTCTACGTTCCCGCCACGGTCGTCGTCGAGCGGATGGGCGATGCGCGCGCGCCGCTCGGCGCCTACGCTCCGACATCGGAGCCGGCGCGGGCGTACGCCCAGCTGTGGCACCTCATCCGCCGCGCGTGACGGCATCCGAGCCTGCCCGCCGCGGACGCTGCGCCCGACGAGGCGGAACTCCGTCGCATGACACGAGGCCGGCGGGGCGCGAGCGACGAGACGGCACCTACCCGTAGAACAGCTTCTCGAAGGCGCGGCGCGCACGGCGCGAAGCGCCCATCCAGTCCTCTTCGACCTGTGTCGCCGATCGCGGGGGGTATTCCAGCAATCGCCCGATGCCGTCGAGCTTGGCTCGGTCCGTCGGCATGACGTCGCTCGTCTGACCCGACAGGACCGTGTTGGCCGAGCGCAGCCGGCTCGCCAGGCGCCAGGCGTCCGCGAGACGGTCGGCGGCGGCGGCGGGGATCAACCCGGCCTCCTGCGCCGCGCGCAGAGCCGCCATCGTGGACGTCGTGCGCAGCCCGGGCACGTGGTGGGCATGCTCGAGCTGGATGAGCTGCACGAGCCACTCGACATCGCTGAGGCCGCCGGGGCCCAGCTTGAGATGGCGGCGTGGGTCCACGCCCTGCGGGAGCCGCTCGTTCTCGACCCGGGCCTTGATGCGCTTGATCTCGCGCAGGGCCTGCGGATCGACGGACCGCGGATATCGGACCTCGTCGGCGAGCGCCGTGAAGGCCCTGATGAGCTTGACGCTCCCTGCCACTCCGCGAGCCCGGAGGAGAGCCTGGGCCTCCCACGACAGGGACCAGCGGCGGTAGTACTCCGCGTAGGCCTCGAGCGAGCGGGCGACCGGGCCGTTGCGGCCCTCGGGGCGCAGGTCGGCGTCGAGCTCGAGGGGCAGGCGCCGATCGTCCGAGTGGCGGCGCAGCTCGGCCACGAGCTGAAGTGCGAGCTCGTGCGCACGCTGCGGATCGACGCCGTTCGGCCGGTACACGTACATGACATCGGCATCCGAGCCGAAGCCGAGCTCCTGGCCGCCGAAGCGTCCCATGGCGATCACCGAGAAGTCGAGGCCGTCATCCTCGGGCGGGACGACCTCGCGCCGCACGGCTCTCAGCGTGGCCTGGATCGTGACCTCGGTGATGGTCGTGAGCGACTGGGCGAGCTGCTCGACCGTGATGGCGCCGAGCAGAGCCGCCATCGCCGTGCGCAGGAGCTCCCTCCTGCGCAGCGCCCGGACGGAGCGCATCGCGTCCTCGATCGTCTCGTGCCGGGTCTGGATCGCCCGCGCCTCGGCCTGCAGGGCGACGCCCGAGCGCGGCGCGAGGAGGTCGGGATCATCGAGCCAGGCCGCCGACTCGGGGATCCACTCCATGAGCTCGCCGACGTATCGCGAGCCGGACAGCACGCGCGTGAGGCTCTCGGCGGCACCGGAGGAGTCGCGGAGCATCCTCAGGAACCAGGGGGTGTCGCCGAGCCGTTCGCTGAGGCGGCGGAAGGCGAGCAGGCCGTAGTCGGGGTCGACGCCGTCGGCGAACCACCGGATCATGACGGGCATGAGATGCCGCTGGATCGTGGCCTTGCGGCTGAGCCCGCTCGTCAGCGACGCGATGTGCCGCAGCGCGCCTGCGGGGTCGGCGAACCCGATGGCGGCGAGGCGATCGTGCGCCTGCTCGGTCGAGAGCACACGCTCGTCCGCCGAGAGCGCCGCGACGGCCGACAGGAGCGGGCGGTAGAAGAGCCGTACGTGGATGTCGCGCACCTCACGCTTGACGGCCTCCCACCGATCCCACACGGCCTCACCCGTCTCGGCGAGCCCCGTCGCCCTCGCGAGCACCCGAAGCTCCTCGGGACGCGACGGCATCAGGTGCGTGCGACGCAGCTGCCTGAGCTGCACGCGGTGCTCGAGGAGCCGCAGCAGCCGGTAGTCGCGCGCGAACGCGGCGGCGTCGGCGCGGCCGATGTATCCCTCCGCGACGAGGGCGTCGAGCGCCTCGAGGGTGCCGCGCTGGCGGATTCGCTCGTCCGTGAGCCCGTGCACCAGCTGGAGCAGCTGCACCGTGAACTCGACGTCTCGGATGCCACCCGGCCCGAGCTTGAGCTGATACGGCACATCATCGGGAGGGAGGTGCTCCGTCACCCGCTCGCGCATGCGCTGCACGCTGTCGACGAAGTTCTCGCGGGCCGCGCTGGTCCACACCTTGGGCTGCACGGCCTGCACATACGCGTCGCCGAGGGCGGAGTCGCCGGCGATCGGGCGCGCCTTCAGGAGCGCCTGGAACTCCCAGCTCTTGGCCCAGCGGTCGTAGTAGGACAGGTGCGATTCGAGCGTGCGCACGAGCGCGCCCTGTTTGCCCTCCGGACGAAGATTGGCGTCGACCTCCCACAGGGGCGGCTCGATCTCGGCGCCGGAGATGCCACGCATCGTCTGCACCGCGAGTCGGGTCGAGATGTCTACGACGCGGCTCTCGCCGATCTCCTCGAAGAGCGGCTCGGAGGCGCCGCCGACGAAGATGACGTCGACGTCGCTCACGTAGTTGAGCTCGCGGGCGCCCGTCTTGCCCATGCCGATGATCGCGAGCTGTGTCGCCGCGACCTGCTCGCGCGGGAAGAGCCCCACTCCCGCTCCCCCGACGGAGACGCGCGTGCGCGCGACGGCGAGGGATGCCTCGAGCGCCGCGCCTGCGGCATCCGCGAGCCGAGCCGCCACGGCCGCGACCTCGTCGACGGGCGAATGACTGAGCAGGTCGTAGGCGGCGATGCGTGCCAGCATGCGTCGATAGCGCACACGGAGCGCGACCCACGACTCCTCGCCGCCCCGTGCCGCGAATCCCTCCACGGCGCCGACGGACTCGAGGAGCGTCGTGCGCATCTCGTCGGCCGACGGGAGCTCGGCGCCCGCACCGACGAGGTGCGTCAGCTCCTCGGGATGGCGCAGGAAGAAGTCGGCGAACCCCGTCGACGCGCCCAGGAGCGCCCACATGGCGCGCCAGCCGCGTTCGTCGCCGCGGAGGGCCGTGATGGATGCCGCGTCCCGCCGAGCGATGCGTGCGAGGGCGCCGAGCGCGGCATCCGGATCCGCCGCGCCCGCTGCGTCCTCGGCGAGCTCGTCCCGCCCGAGGCCGAGGCTCTCCTGGAGCTCGACGAGCAGGGCCTCCGCCGCTTCGAGCCGGCCGAACCCGCGCCGAGCGAGGTCGGTGAGGGCGCTGGAGCGTTCGCTCGTGGACATCGTCTCGCGTGCGGGCTCTACAGCATCTCGAGATTGCTCTTGAGCTCGAAGTGCGTGACCTGCGAGCGGTACTCCTGCCATTCCTTGCGCTTGTTCAGCAGAACGTAGTTGAACACCTGCTCGCCGAGGGTCTCGGCGACGAGCTCGGACTCCTCCATGTGCTCGAGGGCGTGGTCGAGGCTCGCCGGCAGCGGTGCGTACCCGAGAGCGCGGCGCTCGGCATCCGTCAGAGACCACACGTTGTCCTCCGACTCGGGAGGAAGCTCGTAGCCCTCCTCGATGCCCTTCAGACCCGCGGCGAGCATGAGCGCGAAGGCGAGGTAGGGATTTGCGGCCGAGTCGACGGCGCGGTACTCGACGCGCGAGGACTGGCCCTTGTTCGGCTTGTAGAGGGGGACGCGCACGAGTGCGGAGCGGTTGTTGTGGCCCCACGTGATGAAGCTAGGCGCTTCGTCGCCGCCCCACAGGCGCTTGTAGGAGTTGACGAACTGGTTCGTGACGGCCGCGATCTCATTGGCGTGGCGGAGGAGCCCCGCGATGAACTGCCGGCCCACCTTCGACAGCTGGTACTGCGCCCCCTCTTCGTAGAAGGCGTTGACGTCGCCCTCGAACAGCGACATGTGCGTGTGCATGCCGCTGCCGGGCTTGCCGCTCAGGGGCTTCGGCATGAACGTCGCGTAGACGCCCTGCTCGATCGCGACCTCCTTGATGACGGTGCGGAACGTCATGATGTTGTCGGCCGTCGCGAGCGCGTCGGCATAGCGCAGGTCGATCTCGTTCTGCCCCGGGCCGCCCTCGTGGTGGCTGTACTCGACCGAGATCCCCAGGTCTTCCAGCATCCGCACCGATCGACGCCGGAAGTCGTGTGCCGTGCCGCCGGGAACGTTGTCGAAGTAGCCGGCGGAGTCCACAGGCTCGGGCCCATCGGGCCCGAACTGCGAGGACTTCAGCAGGTAGAACTCGATCTCCGGGTGCGTGTAGAACGTGAAGCCGGCGTCGGCGGCCTTCGCGAGCGTGCGCTTGAGCACGTGCCGCGGATCGGCGACGGCGGGCTGGCCGTCGGGCGTCGTGATGTCGCAGAACATGCGCGCCGTCGGGTCGATCTCGCCGCGCCACGGCAGCGTCTGGAACGTCGTCGGGTCGGGGTGCGCGAGCAGGTCCGACTCGTACGAGCGGGTCAGACCCTCGATCGCGCTGCCGTCGAAGCCGAGGCCCTCGGCGAACGCCCCCTCGACCTCGGCCGGTGCGATCGCCACCGACTTGAGCGTGCCGATGACATCCGTGAACCAGAGCCGGACGAACTTGACACCCCGCTCCTCGATCGTCCGCAGAACGAAGTCACGCTGCTTGTCCATCGCATCCTCTCCGGTGCCGGTCGCCGTCCCAGACTAGTGGTCGCCGCCGGTGTCGTCGGCCGCGTCATCCGACGACGTCCACTCGTCGTCACGGGCTTCCTCCTCGGCCCACGCCTTGGAGCGCTCACGGATGATCCCGAGGGCGTTCGCGGCATCCTCGGGCGTGTCGAACGGGCCTGCTCGATCGACGGAAGGCGACTCGAACCCCTTCTCGACCGCGCCCGTCCTGAGGTTGTACCAGTACTTCTCGCTGTCGTTCGTCATGCCGGGTCCTCCTCGTCGGGGCGCGCTCTCGTCGATCCTACTGATCGGTCGCACGGGTCTGGATAGGCTGAGCGCATGGCATCAGGGGCGGCGCGCGCGGTCGGCGTGGACATCGGCGGCACGGGCATCAAGGCGGGCATCGTGGATCTCGACGCGGGTGTGCTCGTGAGCGATCGGGTGAAGGTCGCGACGCCTGCGGGAGCCGAGCCGGAAGACGTGCTCCGCGCCGTCACGCAGGTGCTCGACACGCTCGGCGCGACGGACGACCACGGCATCCCGCTCGGCGTGGCGTTCCCCGCGATCGTGAAGCACGGGCGCACGCTGTCGGCGGCGAACGTGTCCGACGCGTGGATCGGATTCGAGGCCGAGAAGTTCTTCGAGGACGGGCTGGGCCGCGAGATCCACTTCGCGAACGACGCCGACGTCGCGGGCATCGCGGAGGTGCGCTACGGCGCGGCGAAGGATGTCGACGGGCTCGTCATCCTGACGACGCTGGGCACGGGCATCGGCTCCGCTCTCATCTACGACGGCGTGCTGGTGCCCAACTCGGAGCTCGGGCACGTGCAGGGGGCGAAGCGGCAGAAGGATGCCGAGGCCTACGCCGCCTACTCCGTCATGGAGCGGGAGAGCCTCACGTGGGAGAAGTGGGCGAAGCGGCTGCAGTGGTACTACAGCCACATCGAGTTCCTGTTCTCACCCGACCTGTTCATCGTCGGCGGCGGAGTGTCGAAGAACGCCCAGGAGTTCCTGCCGCTGCTCACGCTCGGCACGCCGATCGTGCCTGCCGTGCACCGCAACAACGCGGGGATCATCGGGGCCGCCGCGCTCGCCCTGGGCTGAGGCGAGCGGTTCGAGCGGGCGTCGCCTCGAGGGGGCGAATGGGCCGGCCTGTACGCCGGGTTCTGTTCCGGGGCGTGAGCCCCATCGACGGTCATCTCTCTCGGCGACACGTTGCCGTGCCGCTCCAGCGGCCTACCCGGGGACTCGGCGGGCCGCGTCGTCATCCCCTGTCTGGCCTTGCTCCGGGCGAGGTTTGCCGTGCGGGTCGTGTCACCACGACCCCGGTGGTCTCTTACACCGCCCTTTCACCCTTACCGGAGCCGAAGCCCCGGCGGTCTGCTCTCTGTGGCACTGTCTCGCGGATCGCTCCGGGTGGGTGTTACCCACCGCCCTGCCCTATGGAGCCCGGACGTTCCTCGGCGCGAGACGGCGAACCGCCCGCGACGCGACCGTCCGGCCGACCCATTCGCGTGGGCGAGTCTAGCCGAGCCACCTCCGAGCACGCCGGGCATCCCCGGCTGCGAGGGTCGCCCCCAGCCTGTAGTACCCTGGCCCTGAACCACGACCTCCCACTGGGGAGAGGTCGAGGGGCCTTTGGGGAGGCTTAGCACCATGCGCAAGTCACTTGCGGCGATCTCTGCCGCCATGCTCATCCTGCTCGCAGCACCCGCCGCCGCGTCTGCGGCGCCCGTGCCGAACGCGGCCGAAGTGCAGCCGGAGCCCGTGCAGACCGACGACGGCTACACGCCGACCGAACCGCGGACCCCGACACTCGCGGGCTCCACGGCCGTCGGCGAATGCGAGCACGACGTCCCGTGGATCCACTTCTCCGTCACCCTCGTCGACCCCGACTCGATCTCGACGGGCCACACGGCCAGACTCGTGCTGTCGGACGGCACCCACAGCACGACGGTCGAGCTCGGCGAGCTCCAGGACAACCATCTCGAGGGCTCCGTGCTGTGGCCCGGAGCGTCGGTCGACTCCCGAGGCGTCGCCGACGGCTGGCCCGGGTGGGAGTTCGTCGGCGGCCAGTGGGTCGAGACGGACGGCAACTTCCGCTGGACCCGCGGTGCGATCACAGCGTCGATCCAGGTCAACCCGGAGCTTGCGGTCGCGCTGTCGTATCCGCCCACGACGCCGCTCTGCGCGACGGATCCCCGCGGCGGCTCGCTGCCCGCGACGGGCGTGTCTGCCGCCGTGGTGCCGCTCGGGATCGCCGGCGGCGTGATCGTGGTGCTCGGCGTGGTCCTCGTGGCCGTGCGTCGACGGGCCCGCGGCCGACTCTGAGCGGGTCGTCGTGCCGCGATTGAGCACGCGGACGCTTGTCGCGGTCTGCGGCGCGCTCCTGGCGGTGCTGGTCGCCGGATTCGCATGGGTCGGGGTGCGTGCGTATCTCGCGAAGGGTGAGCTCGAGGCGCTCGTCCCGGTCGCGGGCGACCTCGTCGACGCGGCGGATGCCCGGGACCTCGATCGCCTCGGCCGCGCAGCAGACACGCTCGCGAGCCATGCGTCCGCCGCGTGGACGCTGACGCGCGACCCCGCGTGGGGAGTCGCCCAGGCGATGCCCGTGCTGGGGCCCAACTTCGGCGCCGTGCGGACCGTCGCCGCGAACCTGTCCGCGGTCTCGACATCCGCCGTCGGACCCATGCTCGAGCTCGCGGCGGACGTCCAGCACGACGATGACACCGAGGCCGACGGCTTCGATCTCGCACTCGTCGAACGGGCTCAGCAGCCGCTCGCGGGCGCCGCGTCCGCGCTCGCGACCGCCGACCGGGAGCTGAGCGGGATCCACGGCGACCAGCTCCTCGCTCCCCTCGCGGACGGCGTGAGCCGGCTCTCGTCGGCGATCGCGCAAGCGTCTCCCCTCGTCACCTCGCTGTCGCGCGCGGCCGAGGTGCTGCCCGGGATCCTGGGCGCGGAGGGCGCGCGCAGCATCCTGTTCGTTCTGCAGAATCCTGCCGAGCCGCGCACAGGAGGCGGCGTCACGGGTGCGTTCGCCCTGCTGGAGGCCGACGACGGCAGGCTCTCGCTCGTCGCGCAGGCCGACTCGGGCGTCTTCCCTGGCCGCGCCGAACCCATCGTGCCCATCCCCGACTCGACCGTCGCGCTCTATGGCGACGTCGTGGGCCGCTTCGTGCCCAACACGTCGATGCCCGCCGACTTCACGCTCGCAGCGCGCCTCGCCTCGGCGTGGTGGCAGGAGCACTCGGGCACCGCACCTGACGCCGTCGTCTCGCTGGACCCCCGTGTGCTGGCCGCGCTCCTGGAGGTGACGGGTCCCGTCACGCTCGCCGACGGGTCCGAGGTCGACTCGGCGAACCTCGTGCAACGAGTCGCCGTCGACGCGTACTTCGAGCTCGACCGCGATGCGCAGACCGAGTTCCAGCAGGGCGTCACGCAGACCGTCCTCTCCCACGTGATGTCCGGCGGAATCGACATCCTGGCGTGGATCGAGGCTTTGGCGCCCGTGATCGACGAGGGACGGCTCTCGGTCTGGAGCGCTCACGACGATGAACAGAGGCTGCTCGCGGACGGCGCGCTGGCGGGGCCCGCTGCACGCCACACCGCTGCGGGCGCGGACGGCTTCGCGCTGTATCTGAACGATGCGACGGCGGGCAAGATGGGCATCTTCCTCGAGGCGGATGCCGGGATCGGATCGGTCGAGTGCCGGCCGGACGGTCGACGCGACGTCGTGGTGCGCGTGCTCCTCACGAACATCGCGCCCGCAGACGCCGGCGCGGAGTTCCCCTGGTGGGTCACAGGCGGCGGTCTGGAGGGGACGGAGCCGGGTCACATCGCGCTCGACGTCACGGTCGCCGCGCCGCCGGGCTCGTTCTTCGGCGGCGTCACGCGGGACGGCGAACTCGCGCCGTCGACGAACGTCGTGGATGCCGGATTCCCGTCGTCGCTCGCTCGGGTCGACATCGCTCCCGGCGGCACCACCGTCGTCGAGGCGCGGTTCACGATGGCGGATCCGCGCGATGTGGCGCCCGTGCTGCTCACGACTCCTCTGCTGCGGGACGTGTCGGTCGACGACGCCTTCTCCGCAGCGTGCGCGGGCTGAGCGCCACGGGAGGCTGAGCGTCACTCCTTGAGCGCCGTCGGCGCGATGCGCAGGTCGAGCGGGAAGTCCAGCGGGAAGTCCCCGAACAGCAGCCGACCGGCTGCCGCTGCCGACGCCCGAACGGCCTCGGCGACCTCCTCCGCGCGAGCGGCAGGCGTGTGGACGATGACCTCGTCGTGGAGGAAGAAGGCGAGGTGCGGCCGCGTCGCGAAGGCCGGTCCCGAGCGGGGGGCGGCATCCTGAGCCCCGACGGGGGCCATGTCCGCGAGCCGCGTGCGCAGGTCGGCGAGCCAGGCGAGCGCCCACTCGGCGGCGGTCCCCTGGACGACGAAGTTGCGCGTGAACCGGCCCCGGTCACGCGCCCAGCGCCGTGCGCGCGTCTCGTCCGCCTGAGAGGCCTGGGCCTCCGTGGCCTGCGACTGCGCCGCCGACCACTGCAGCGAGGGAGCCGGCGCCGTGCGCCCGAGCCACGTGCGCACGACTCCGCCGTCCTCCCCCGTGCGCGCGGCCTCGTCGACGAGCGCCATCGCGCGCGGGAAGGTCCGCCGCAGGCGGGGCACAAGCCGGCCGCTGTCGCCCGTCGTCGCGCCGTACATGGCTCCGAGCATCGCGATCTTGGCCTCCGAGCGGGTCGTCACGGCCCCCGCGGCGACGACTCCCGCGTAGAGGTCGCGACCCCGTGCCGCGTCGGCGAGGGCCGTGTCGCGTGACATCGCGGCCAGGACGCGCGGCTCCAGCTGGGCGACGTCGGCGACGACGAAGAGCCAGCCGGGATCGGCGCGCACGGCCTCACGCAGACGCCGAGGAAGCTGCAGCGCGCCGCCTCCGGATGACGCCCAGCGCCCTGTCACGACCCCGCCGGGCACGTAGACGGGACGGAACCTGCCGTCATGGACCCACTCCGACAGCCACGTCCAGCCGTTCGCGGTGAGCAGTCGCATCAGCTGCTTGTACTCCAGGAGCGGAGCGATGACGGGATGCCGCTGCTCGGCCAGCTCCCACTTCGACGTGGACTCGACCAGCACCCCGACGCGATGCAGCGAGCGAAGGAGCTTCGGCTGCGAGTCGAGACTCGCCGAGGGATCCCCGAGGGCGTCGCGCACGCGCGCCGCGAGCTCGTCGACGCGGGCGGGGTTTCCGCCTCCGGCCGGGCGTCGTCCCAGTACCTCGGTGAGGATCCGGTCGTGCACCGCGGCATCCCATGGCAGCCCGGCAGCGCGAAGCTCGGCCGCCACCAGGGCACCCGCCGACTCTGCGGCGAGGAGCAGGCGAAGCCGACCTGGCTCCGAGGCGGCCGCGGCGGCCCTGCGCTGCCTCGCGAACTCGGCGAGGGCGTCCTCGAGCCGGTCGGGCAGCGTCGTCGGACCCGCCGCCGTGTCGGCCTCGATCTCGAACAGCGCCGGCGCGCCCGCGACCGCATCGACGAGGGCGGCGGCATCCCACTGCCGTGCCGCTCGCAGTCCGGCGTCGTCGTGGACGAGCGAGGAGTCCCGCAGGATCGCATGGCACAGCCGCAGGTCGTGGCATCGCGCGACGCGGATGCCGGCCGCGAGGAGCTCGGCGTACCACGCCGGCGTGTCGTGCCACACCCACCGCGGGGCGGCGTCCGCCTCGACGCGAGCGATCCACTCGAGCCGGCCGTTCGCGGTCAGGGCGCGGCGTCCGAGCTCGACGCCCTCCGCGTCGAGGAGCGCTGCCGCGACCCCGTCCTCCGTCCGGCCCAGGACGACCCAGGTCGCGGCGTCAGCGCTGTCCACGGCAGGCATCGCGCCCGACGGGACGGTCGGACGGTCCGCCGGGGCGCACGTCGTCCCGGGGCGTCCGGCTCACAGCCCGGACTCCTCCGTGCGCACGAGGATGCAGCCGCACTCGGGGCACGTCACGACGGCGTCCTCCGCGGCCTGGCGCAGCGACTGGATGTCGGTGCCCGAGAGCACCATGCGGCATCCCTCGCACGTCCCGCGCCGCAGGAGCGCAGCGCCCGCGCTGCGAGACGCGACCTTCGTGTAGAGGCCGAGGAGGTCGGCGGAGACGCCCTGAGCGATCGCCGCCCGATCGCGCGTCGCCTGCTCGAGGCTCGCCGTCGCCTCCGCGACGATGCGCTTGCCCTGGGCGCTCAGCTCCGTGCCCTCGGCGTTCGTCGCGGCGATGAGCTCCTCCTGCTCCGCCACGGCCGCGTCTGCCAGCTCCAGCCGAGCCATGACCTCGAGCTCGCCGTCCTCGAGATCGCTCTTGCGACGTGCGAGCGACGCGAGCTCGCTCTCGAGGCTCTGCGCCTCCTTCGGGTTGGAGGATGCCGCAAGCCGCTCGCGATCGCGCGCGCTGCGCGCATCGACCACCGCGACATCGGACTCGATGCGGCTGAGCTCCGCGCGAAGGTCGTCGCGCGCGCCGAGACGGGCCGTGAGCTCCTGCGTCAGCTCCTGCCGTCGCGCGAGCAGCTCGTGCACGCGTCCTGCCTGCGGCGGGTTCTTGCGCGTGTGCTCCGTCTGGCGGATGCGCGCGTCGAGGTCGGCGATGTCGAGGAGTCGGCGCTGGTCGGCGGGGCTGGCGTTCACGTGTCCAAACTACCTCCCGGCGTCGCGGTGCGAGCAGCCGTGCGGCGACGGCGGGGCGATCGGCCTCGTCGCTCGGCGCTGACGGGAGCGCCGGACCGGGCGGGGTGTCGGAGCCCGCACGCGCGGGTCTAGCATTCAGGCACTGTTGCGGACGAGGGGTTGATGCGATGAATCTCATGCGGACGAAATCGGTCGAGCAGTCGATCGCCGACACCGACGAGCCGGAGTTCCGGCTCAAGAAGTCGCTCAGCGCGCTCGACCTCACCGTCTTCGGCGTCGGCGTCGTGATCGGCGCGGGGATCTTCACGCTCACGGGACGGGCGGCCCACGAGGTCGCAGGACCGGCGATCGTCGTCAGCTTCGTCGTCGCCGCGATCGCGTGCGGCCTCGCCGCCATGTGCTACGCGGAGTTCGCGTCGACCGTGCCGGTCTCGGGCTCGGCCTACACGTTCTCGTACGCGTCGCTCGGAGAGCTGTTCGCGTGGATCATCGGATGGGATCTCATCCTGGAGATGTTCCTCGGCGCGAGTGTCGTGGCGCAGGGATGGAGCGCGTATCTCGGGCTGTTCCTCGACCAGCTCGGCATCCACATCCCCGATGCGATCGGCTACGGCGGCACCGTGGATCTCATGGCGATCCTCCTCGTCGTCGTGCTCGGGGGCCTCATGACCTTCGGCATCAAGGAGTCGCTGCGGGTCAACCTCGTGCTCGTGGCGGTGAAGATCTTCATCGTGCTGTTCGTCATCGTCGCGGGCATCCAATTCGTCAATCCCGCGAACTACTCGCCGTTCGTCCCGGATGCCGCGCCCCGCGAGACCGGGACGGGACTCACGCAGCCGCTTCTCCAGTTCCTCTCGGGCATCGAGCCCGCCGCGTTCGGAGTCGGCGGCATCTTCGCCGGCGCGGCGCTCGTCTTCTTCGCGTACATCGGGTTCGACGTCGTCGCGACCACCGCCGAGGAGACGAAGAATCCGCAGCGCGACCTCCCGATCGGGATCATCGCGTCGCTCGTCATCTGCACCGTCCTGTACTGCGCCGTCGCGCTCGTCGTCACCGGAATGGTGTCGTACGACGAGCTGGACCCCGCAGCGGCCCTCGCCAACGCCTTCGCGTATCACGGCCAGGCGTGGATGGCCACGCTCATCTCGGCCGGGGCCGTCGCCGGGCTCACCACCGTCGTGCTGACGCTGCTCATCGGCGCGACGCGCATCATCTTCGCGATGTCGCGCGACGCGCTGCTGCCGCAGCGGCTCGCGAAGGTGCACCCCCGCTATCGCACGCCGTGGGTCATCTCGATCGTCGTGACCGCGGTCGTGGCCGTCGTCGCCGGCTTCACGCCGATCGGCATCCTGGAGGAGATGGTGAACATCGGCACGCTGTCGGCGTTCGTCCTCGTGTCCGTCGGCGTCATCGCGCTGCGCCGCCGCCGGCCGGATCTGCCGCGCGCGTTCCGTGTGCCGCTGAACCCGTGGCTTCCCGCGCTGTCCGCGATCATCTGCACGTACCTCATGCTCAACCTCACGGTCGAGACGTGGCTGCGCTTCGTGATCTGGCTCGTCATCGGCTTCGCGATCTACTTCGCGTACTCGCAGCGGCGCTCGCGCCTCGGCAAGGACACGGCCGTCTACTACAACCCCGCTCTTCCCGACCTGGTCTCGGGTCCCGCGAACGCCGCGCGGCGCGAGGTCGCCGAGCAGGATGCGGTGGCAGGGGATGCCGTGGGCGATGACGGATTCGAACCGCCGACCCGCTCCGTGTAAAGGAGAAGCTCTACCGCTGAGCTAATCGCCCCACAGCACGATCGTAGGACACCTCTACAGCGTCGCGAGCGCCTCGCGGTAGCCGTCCAGCGGACGCACGACGGTGGTGTCGGGGGTGACGACGCTCCAGCGGACGGCGCCCTCCGTGTCGATGAGGAAGCTCGCCCGCGCCGCGATGCCTCGATCGCGCAGGAACACGCCGTAGGCGCCGGCGACCTCGCCATGGGGCCAGAAGTCGGACACGAGGTCGAAGCCGTACCCCTGCTGCTCGGCCCACGCGCGAAGCGAGTGGTGGCTGTCGACCGAGATGCCGATGACGCGCACGGCGGCATCCTGGAACACCCCGATGTTGTCGCGGATCTCGCACAGCTCCGCCTGACAGCGGCCGGAGAACGCGAGCGGGAAGAACACGAGGACGACAGGAGACCCGCGCCACGCGTCGCTCAGCGTGAGGGTTCCCCCCGCCGCCGCGGGCAGGGTGAAGTCGGGTGCCTGGTCGCCGGTCCGGATCGTCATGACGACCATCCTGACACTCGAGGACTCACTAAGCTGGTGGATGGTGCGTTGTCTGTGCTGAACAAAGCCGGCCGCACCTGAAGCCGCATTCCCTGGCACGACCTGCCAGACGACGAAAGGTCTCCCCGTGACCGTCAACGACCAGGATCCGTACTCGCAGGGCCCACTCGACAGCGACCCAGAAGAGACCTCCGAGTGGCAGGAGTCGCTTCAGCAGCTCGTCGACGCGAAGGGGCCGGGGCGCGGTCGCGAGATCATGCTGAGCCTCCTGCAGACCTCGCACGAGCTTCAGCTCAACGTGCCGCAGGTGCCGACGACCGACTACATCAACACCATCGCGCCCGAGAACGAGCCCGAGTTCCCCGGTGACGAGGAGATCGAGCGTCGGTACCGGCTCTGGATCCGCTGGAACGCGGCGCTCACGGTGCACCGCGCGCAGCGCCCCGGCATCGGCGTCGGCGGGCACATCTCGACGTACGCCTCGTCCGCGTCTCTGTACGAGGTGGGCTTCAACCACTTCTTCCGCGGGCTCGACGACCCGTCGGGCGGCGACCAGGTCTTCATCCAGGGACACGCCTCCCCCGGCATCTACGCCCGCTCGTTCCTCGAGGGGCGCCTGACCGAGCAGCAGCTCGACGGCTTCCGGCAGGAGAAGTCGAAGGCGCCGCTCGGACTGCCGTCGTACCCGCACCCGCGGCTCATGCCCGACTACTGGCAGTTCCCCACCGTCTCGATGGGTCTCGGGCCCATCAACGCCATCTATCAGGCGATGACGAACAAGTACCTCACGAACCGAGGCATCAAGGACCTGTCCGACGCGAAGGTGTGGGCGTTCCTCGGAGACGGCGAGATGGACGAGGTCGAGAGCCGCGGCCAGCTCCAGGTCGCGGCGAACGAGGGCCTCGACAACCTCATCTACGTCGTCAACTGCAACCTGCAGCGCCTCGACGGCCCTGTGCGCGGCAACGGCAAGATCATCCAGGAGCTCGAGAGCTTCTTCCGCGGCGCGGGATGGAACGTCATCAAGGTCGTGTGGGGTCGCGGCTGGGACGAGCTGCTCGACAAGGACACGGACGGCGCCCTCGTGCGCCTCATGAACACGACGCCCGACGGCGACTTCCAGACGTACCGCGCCGAGGACGGGAAGTTCATCCGCGACCACTTCTTCGGCCGCGACGAGCGCACCGCGAAGATGGTCGAGGACTGGTCGGACGACGACATCTGGGGCAAGCTCCGCCGCGGCGGCCTCGACTACCAGAAGGTCTACGCCGCCTACAAGACGGCCGTCGAGCACAAGGGGGCGCCGACCGTCATCCTCGCGAAGACGATCAAGGGCTATGGTCTCGGCCACCACTTCGAGGGGCGCAACGCGACCCACCAGATGAAGAAGATGACCCTCGAGGACCTCAAGCACTTCCGCGACTCGATGCGCATCCCGATCACGGATGCCCAGCTCGAAGAGAACCCGTACGTCCCGCCCTACTACAACCCCGGCCCCGAGGACGAGACGATCCAGTACATGGTCGAGCGTCGCCGCGCGCTCGGCGGCTTCCTGCCCGAGCGCCGCTCGCACCACGTCGGCCTCTCTCTTCCCGGAGACGACACGTACGCCCTTCCCAAGAAGGGATCGGGCACGCAGGAGGTCGCCACGACGATGGCCTTCGTCCGCCTGCTCAAGGATCTGCTGCGGGCCAAGGACTTCGGCCACCGGATCGTGCCGATCATCCCCGACGAGGCGCGCACGTTCGGCATCGACGCGTTCTTCCCGAACGCCAAGATCTACAACCCGCACGGCCAGAACTACACGTCGGTCGACCGAGAGCTCCTCCTGGCCTACAAGGAGAGCCCCCAGGGTCAGATCCTGCACGTCGGCATCAACGAGGCGGGCGCTGTCGCGGCCTTCACCGCGACCGGCACGTCCTACGCGACGCACGGCGAGCCGCTCATCCCGATCTACGTCTTCTACTCGATGTTCGGCTTCCAGCGCACGGGCGACGCGCAGTGGGCCGCGGGCGACCAGATGGCACGCGGGTTCATCATCGGCGCGACCGCCGGCCGCACGACGCTGACGGGCGAAGGACTCCAGCACGCAGACGGCCACTCGCACCTGCTCGCGTCGACGAACCCCGCGACGGTGTCGTACGACCCCGCATACGGCTACGAGATCGCGCACATCGTGCGCTCCGGCATCGAGCGGATGTACGGCGGCAACCACCCCGATCCCAACGTCATGTACTACCTCACGGTGTACAACGAGCCGCTCGTGCAGCCCGCCGAGCCGGCGGACGTCGACGTCGAGGGCATCGTCCGCGGCATCCACCGCATCTCGGTCGGCGAGGGCGACGGGCCGCGCGTGCAGCTGCTCGCGTCTGGCGTTGGCGTGCCCTGGGCGAAGGAGGCGCAGGAGCTCCTCAAGAACGACTGGGGCGTCATCGCCGACGTGTGGTCGGTGACGTCGTGGACCGAGCTGCGCCGCGACGGCCTCGCCGCCGACGAGCACAACTTCCTGCACCCGAGCGAGCAGCCGCGCACGGCGTACATCACGGAGAAGCTGCGCGATGCGCAGGGTCCCGTCATCGCCGTCAGCGACTTCATGCACGCGGTGCAGGATCAGATCCGCCCGTGGGTTCCGCAGCGTTTCGCGACGCTCGGCGCCGACGGCTTCGGGTTCTCCGACACACGCCCCGCGGCTCGTCGCTTCTTCAAGATCGACGGCCCGTCGGTCGTCGTCCGGGCACTCCAGTCGCTCGCCGAGGAGGGCGTCGTCGACCGCGGCCTCTCCCAGCAGGCGATCGACAAGTACCGCCTGCACGACGTGTCGGCCGGCACGAGCGGCAACGCGGGCGGGGAGAGCTGAGCGAGCGGATGCCTGCACCCTCGGCGCCGAAGGAGAAGGCCGAGACGCTCGCGTGGCTGCGACGCATCTCGGGTGACCTGGCGACCGCCACGATCAAGCGGCTCGAGGAGTCGCTCCCGTGGTACGCGGACATGCCGCCGGCGCGACGATCGGCCGTCGGGCTCGTCGCGCAGGCGGGCATCTCGTCCTTCATCCAGTGGTTCGAGGACCCGAACTCGACGCCCTGGATCGCGGCGGACATCTTCGCGGCGGCCCCGCGCGAGCTGCTGCGCAGCGTGAGCCTGCAGCAGACACTGCAGCTGATCCGCGTGACGGTCGAGGTCACCGAGGAGCGCGTCGCGAGCAAGGGCGAGAACGTGCGCGAGGCGATCCTGCTCTACTCCCGCGAGGTCGCCTTCGCCGCCGCCGACGTGTACGCGCGCGCCGCCGAGACGCGCGGACTGTGGGATGCGCGACTCGAGGCGCTCGTCGTCGACTCGATCCTCACGGGCGAGGCCGACGAAGAGCTGCCGAGTCGGATCGCCGCACTCGGCTGGCACGGGCACGGCGAGGTCG
Organism: Microbacterium ulmi; assembly: GCF_011759705.1. Lineage (GTDB taxonomy): Bacteria > Actinomycetota > Actinomycetes > Actinomycetales > Microbacteriaceae > Microbacterium > Microbacterium ulmi. Next base: position 405,823 of record NZ_JAAOZF010000002.1, read on the forward strand.
CGGTGCTGGTCGGGACGACGCCTCCGCAGTTCGACGTCGACCAGCTCCGCCGCACGGCGCGCAAGCTGGGCGTCGACGTGCTCATCGGTGTGCAGGGGTCTCGGCTCGTGCTCGTGATCGGCCGTGCGGAGTCCTCGGCGAAGGGTGATGAGCCGACGACGGAGCTGCCGTTCCCCGACATCGCGAAGCGACTCGAGCCCGGCTTCGGCGCAGGTCACCTCGTCCTCGGCCCGCCTGTTCCCGCCCTCGTCGACTCGAGCCTGAGCGCACGGGCCGCTCTCGCGGGCTTCGCCGTTGCGAAGGCCTGGCGGCATGCGCCCAGGCCCGTCGAAGCGGACGACCTCCTTCCCGAGCGCGCGCTCGCGGGCGATCCGCTCGCGAAGCAGACGCTCGTCGAGCGGATCTACCGGCCGCTGCAGGCGCACAGCGCCGATCTCGTCGCGACGCTGTGGAGCTACCTCGACAACGGCCGGTCGCTCGAGGCGACGGCTCGCGAGCTGTTCGTGCATCCCAACACGGTCCGGTACCGGCTCAAGCGCGTCTCCGAGGTGATCGGGTGGGACGCGACGGGTCCGCGCGAAGCGCTCATCCTCCAGACGGCGCTCATCCTGGGGTCGATCGGAACAGAGGCGACGCGGAGACGCCCGGCCCCCTCGCGTCGATCGCACCCGTGACGCTGTACGGCACGCACAAAGCCCCTGGCCATTCTTGTGCCGTGATCGCCAGAAGTACCGCTTCGATCCTTGGCAGGATGGTGAGATGATCATTGCGGTCTTCCCCGGGCAGGGCTCCCAGTCCCCCGGTTTCCTCGATCCGTGGCTCGAGCTCGACGGTGTCTCCGACCGGCTCGCGGCCTATTCCGAGTGGGCAGGCGTCGACCTCGTGGCGGCCGGCACGGAGTGGGATGCCGACCGCATCCGCGACACGCAGGTCGCGCAGCCGCTCATCGTCGCTGCGAGCCTGCTGTCGTGGAACGCCCTCCGCGACCGCGGTCGCATCGCGGGCGTCGCGGGGCACTCCGTCGGAGAGTTCGCCGCCGCGGCGGCGGCCGGCGTGCTGACGGAGGAGGACGCGCTCCGGCTCGTGGGGATCCGCGGAAGGGCGATGGCGGATGCCGCAGCCCCCGCGCCGACCGGCATGAGCGCCGTCATCGGGGGGGACGAGGCATCCGTCGTCTCCCGCCTCGAGGAGCTCGACCTGACCCCCGCCAACTACAACGGCGGAGGCCAACTCGTCGCCGCGGGCGCCCTCGCAGCGCTGCAGGCCCTCGCGGCCGAGCCGCCCGCCGGCACGCGGGTCATCCCGCTGCAGGTCGCCGGCGCGTTCCACACGCGGTACATGGCGCCCGCCGTGGAGGTCCTGCGCTCTGCGGCCGCCGAGGCCGACGTGTCCGACCCCGGTGTGACGCTGTGGACGAACCGCGACGGGTCGGCCGTGGCATCCGGAGCCGTGTTCCGCGACCTCCTCGTCGAGCAGGTCGCATCCCCCGTGCGCTGGGATCTGTGCATGGCCTCGTTCGCCGACGCAGGAGTCTCGGGCATCGTCGAGCTCTCGCCCGCAGGCACGCTCGTGGGCCTCGCGAAGCGCGCGCTGCGCGGCACGCCGTCCGTCGCCGTCAAGACCCCGGCCGACCTCGTCGCCGCCGCCGAACTCACGGGAGCAACCGCATGACCGTCTCGCTCGTCCAGCCCACGGGCGTCGCCCACACCCGGATCTACGCGTACGGGGCCGCACGCGGCGAGAACTTCGTCCCCAACGACGACCTCGTCGGCCCCATCGACTCGAGCGACGAGTGGATCCGCCAGCGCACGGGCATCGTGACGCGCGTGCGCGCCGACACGTCGACGACGGCCGTCGACCTGGCGACGGATGCCGCGCGCGAAGCGGTCGAGAAGTCCGGAGTGCCGGCCGATCAGATCGACGCCGTCATCATCGCGACGATCTCGAACCCCAAGCAGACGCCGTCCGTCTCGGCGATCGTCGCCGACCGCATCGGCGCGAACCCCGCCGCCGCGTACGATCTCAACGCCGCCTGCGCAGGCTTCGCCTACGGCGTCGCACAGGCGGACGCCCTCATCCGCGGCGGCATCGTGCGCTACGCCGTCGTCGTGGGCGCAGAGAAGCTCAGCGACATCGTCGACCCGACCGACCGCAGCATCTCGTTCCTGCTCGGCGACGGGGCGGGCGCCGCGGTCGTAGGCCCGAGCGACACGCCCGGCATCGGCCCGACGGTGTGGGGCTCAGACGGGTCCCGTGCCGACGCAGTCGGGATGAATCACACCCTCGTGGAGTTCCGCGACGGCGAGGCGGAGTGGCCGACGCTGCGCCAGGAGGGTCCGACCGTGTTCCGGTGGGCCGTGTGGGAGATGGTGAAGGTCGCCCGCCAGGCCCTGGAGGCGGCGGGGATCGAGGCATCCGACCTCGCGGCGTTCGTGCCGCACCAGGCGAACATGCGGATCATCGACGAGTTCGCCAAGCAGCTGAAGCTCCCCGACACCGTGGTGATCGGCCGCGACATCGAGACGACCGGCAACACGTCTGCGGCATCCATCCCGCTCGCGACGCACCGCCTGCTCGAGGAGCACCCGGAGCTCAGCGGCGGCCTCGCGCTGCAGATCGGCTTCGGCGCGGGCCTCGTGTTCGCGGCGCAGGTCGTCGTGCTCCCCTGACCCGAAACCCCCCAGACCTAGACTGAACGCGACCCGGCCCGGGTCGCGGGACCACCCGAAGAACAGGAGATACCCATGGCATTCACGAACGACGAGGTCCTCGCCGGACTCGCCGAGCTCATCACCGACGAGACCGGCATCTCGGCCGACGAGGTCGCGCTCGAGAAGTCGTTCACCGACGACCTCGACATCGACTCGATCTCGATGATGACGATCGTCGTGAACGCGGAGGAGAAGTTCGGCGTCACCATCCCCGACGACGAGGTCAAGAACCTCAAGACCGTCGGCGACGCCGTCACGTTCATCACGTCGAACCAGGCGTAGCACCGCTCCGGTGGGGGCGCGAGGCCGTTTCGCACAGCGCCCCCACCGGCCCAACGGAGGACCCACAGCATATGAGCACGTCACGCATCGTCGTCACCGGCATCGGCGCGTCGTCCCCTATCGGCGGCACGGCACCCGAGAGCTGGTCGGCGCTCCTCTCCGGCGCCTCGGGCACGCGCACGCTCGAACACGACTGGGTGGAGGAGTACCAGCTGCCCGTCACGTTCGCCGCAGAGGCGCTCGTGCGTCCCGAGACGGTCCTGGAGCGTCCCGTCGCGAAGCGCCTCGACCCCTCGTCGCAGTTCGCGCTGGTCGCCGCACTGGAGGCGTGGGCGGATGCCGGAAGCCCCGACGTCGAGCCCGAGCGTCTGGGTGTCGACTTCGCGACAGGCATCGGCGGCGTCTGGACCCTCCTGGACGCGTGGGACACGCTCCGGGAGAAGGGCCCCCGCCGCGTCATGCCGATGACGGTGCCGATGCTCATGCCCAACGCGGCGGCAGGCAATCTCTCTCTGCACTTCAACGCCCGCGCCTTCGCCCGGACGGTCGCCAGCGCGTGCGCCTCGAGCACGGAGTCGATCGTCAACGCCGTCGAGCACCTGCGCGCGGGTCTCGCCGACGTCGTGATCGCGGGCGGCACGGAGTCGGCCATCCACCCCATCACGGTCGCGGCGTTCTCATCGATGCAGGCGCTGTCCAGGCGCAACGACGATCCGTCGCATGCTTCGCGCCCCGGCAGCATCGATCGCGACGGCTTCGTCATGGGCGAGGGCGCGGGGGTCCTCATCCTCGAGACCGAGGAGCATGCGAAGGCCCGCGGTGCGAAGATCTACGCCGAGGTGGTCGGCGGCGGCGTCACGGCGGACTCGTATCACATCACGGCGAACGACCCCGAGGGCGTCGGCGCGGAGCGCGCCGTCAAGCTCGCGCTCTCGATGGCGGATGCCTCCCCCGACGACGTGACGCACGTCAACGCGCACGCCACGTCGACCCCCGTCGGCGACCCCAACGAGTACAAGGCGCTGAGGACCGTCTTCGGCGCGCGGATCGACGAGATCCCCGTGTCGGCGACGAAGGCCTCGACGGGCCACCTGCTCGGCGGCACGGGAGCGCTCGAGGCGATCTTCACGGTGCTCGCGCTGCGGGATCGGACCGCTCCCCCGACGATCAACATCACGACCCCCGACCCCGAGGTGCCGTTCCGCATCTCGGGAGAGCCGCAGCCGCTCGGCGCGGGTCAGCAGCTCGCCATCAGCAACTCGTTCGGCTTCGGCGGTCACAACGCCGTCGCCGCGTTCGCGTCGGTCTAGTCGCCTGCACACGAAGACGCCCCCGGGGAAGCCGGCCGGGGGCGTCTGTCGTGTCAGGCGGTGATTCGCGGTCCCGGTCTCCGGGAAGTCGTCCTCCGACGACCGGTAGTGGCGCCTCGAACCGCCTGAGGCTGTGGAGTCGTCCGACGGTCAGCCGACCTTGTGGAGCCACACGACCGGCGCGTCGTCGCTCGCGTGGCGGAACGGCTCGAGCTCTTCGTCCCACGCCGAGCCGAGTGCGACCTGCAGCTCGCGCTGCAGCTCGAGCGGATCGCCCGCGGCGACCTCGATCGCGTACCGGACGCGATCCTCGCCGATCACGACGTTGCCCGCGGTGTCGGTCTGCGCATAGTGGATGCCGAGTCCCGGGGTGTGCAGCCATCGTCCGCCGTCGCTGCGCGGCGTCGGGTCTTCCGTCACTTCGAAGCGCAGGTGCTCCCACCCGCGGATCGCCGTCGTGAGGGCTGCGCCCGTTCCGGCGGCACCCTCCCAGTAGAACTCGGCACGGCGGCTGCCGTCGAGGATCGGCTGGTCCGCCCAGTCGAAGTTCACGGGGCGCCCGAGGGCACGCCCCACCGCCCACTCCAGGTGGGGGCACAGCGCTCGTGGCGCGGAGTGGATGTAGATCACTCCGCGCGCCTGCGGTGTCGCCATGGTCTCTCCGTTCGTTCCAGGTACGTCTTCCCCTACGACCTGGACCACGGATGCCGCGGCGTGCTGTTCGGTTGTGCTCAGGGTCATTATGACCCACCCGCGCACGGAATGACAAGCGTGTGATTACCCGCTGCGTCAGTGTGTCGAGCGGGCCGGTAGGCTTTTCTGACGAGGGGCGGTGGCCAAGCTGGTCAAGGCAGCGGGCTCATAACCCGACGATCGTGGGTTCAAGTCCCACCCGCCCCACGACGTGAAGGCTCGCCCGAAGGGTGGGCCTTCACGTCGTCTGCGGGTGTCGGCGTGAGCGGACTCGTGGGCGGGCCCACGCCGCGGAGGCTCCGCGCGGCGCACAGCGGCGCGTGGAGGGCGGCGGGGACAAGTCCCACCCGCCCCACGACGTGAAGGCTCGCCCGAAGGGTGGGCCTTCACATCGTCTGCGGGGTGTCGGCGCGAGCGCACTCGTGGGCGGGCCCACGCGTACGCCGGGATGCTGCTCGTCTTCGAGGTGTCTGCTCACGACGGGGAGCCGGGCCTCCTCCGGCGCGGCTCGTCGTCGTCGTGGACGGGCGGATTGGGCCAGACCTTCGACACGGCCTCCGTGATGCGGATCGAGCCCGTCTTGGGCGCCGACGGGTCGACGACCGCTCCGCTGCTCCCTCGCTGGATCGGGATCTCCTGGCTGTCGGCGATCACCTGCGGGTGGTTGCGTGCGAGCGAGATGACGCCGTAGACGGCGATCGCACCGGCGATCGCGAAGCCGACGAACGCCCACGGCGGTGCGGTCGACGCCTCCTGGAGCACCGTGAGGCCGATGAGCACCGCCACCATGGGGTCGATCACCGTCAGCCCCGCGATGACGAGGTCGGGGGGGCCGACCGCGTACGAGGTCTGGACGAAGTAGGCGCCCAGGGCGACGGCCGCGATGAGCGAGACGAGGCACAGCAGTGTGAGCCACTCGAAGTCGCCCGCCTGGATGCGCTTGATGACGACCTTCGCGAGCGTCGCGACGAATCCGTAGATCACGCCGGAGGCGACGATGTAGAAGAGCGCATGCGCACGCGCGCGCAACCACACCCAGAGGCCGGCGAAGGCGATCACGACCACGCCGAGCAGGATCAGGATGATGATGAGCTCGCGGTCGTGGACGACGTGCTCCGTTGCGACGAACGCCGCGATCGTCACGAAGATCGCGATGCCGCCCACGCACGCGACGATCGCGCGGATGGAGTCCTTCGTCGGCCTGTGTCCGCTGATGCGCGCATTCAGGAGCGTCGTGATGACGAGCGAGATCGCACCGAGAGGCTGCACCAGGATGAGCGGCGCGAACGTCAGCGCGCCGAGCTGGCACGCGATCGCGAGCGCGAGCATGATCGTCCCGAAGACCCACGAGGGCCGCCTGAGCAGCGCGACGAGCTGCTTCCCGCTGAGGCCCTCGCCGCCCGACATGCCGGAGAGGCGCTCGACCTTGGTGACTCCGCGGTGCTGGTACTGCGCACCGAACGACATGAAGACTGCGCCGAGGAGCGCGAGCGGGATGCCGATCAGGATCGCCGGGTCGCGGAACACGCCGACGAGTTCGTCGGTGACGTCGTTCAACGCGGTCCCCCACACCCTTCCGACCCTAACCGCCGGAGTGCCCCGATAGGCTCAAGGCGTGGCCGTTCTGCCGATTCGCATCATGGGAGACCCCGTCCTTCACGCGCCGGCGGCGCGCGTGGAAGAGATCACCGACGAGATCCGCGCGCTCGTCGCCGACATGTTCGAGACGATGGATGCCGCGCCCGGCGTCGGTCTCGCGGCGCCCCAGGTGGGGGTCGGGCTGCGCATCTACACGTACGCGTACCAGGACGACGAGGGTGCGCCGTGGCGCGGCGTCATCATCAACCCCGAGCTGTGGATGCGCCCGCTCGTGCCGGGCGATCCCGATCCCGACGAGGAGTCCGAGGGGTGCCTGTCGTTCCCCGGCGAGCGGTTCCCCCTGCGCCGGTCGGAGTCGGTTCTCGTCACAGGCGTCGACCTCGAGGGCGAGCCCGTCCGCATCGAGGTGGATGGATGGCGTGCACGGATCATGCAGCACGAGTTCGACCACCTCGACGGCATCCTGTACATCGACCGGCTCAGCGACGGCGACTGGAAGGCCGCTCAGAAGATCGCGCGCAAGCGCGGCTGGGGCCACCCGGGGGTGGCCTGGACGCCGGGGATCGACGACCTGGACGCCTGATCGGCGACGGCCGGGAGTCGCACAGGGATACGAAGAAGGCCCCGGGGGTGGAGCCCCGAGGCCTTCGCTCCCCCACTTGGACTCGAACCAAGAACCTATCGGTTAACAGCCGATTGCTCTGCCAATTGAGCTATGGAGGATCACACTCCGCGAAGCGGAGGCAACCACACCATATTAGCAAAGCCTCGAGAGTGCTCGTGACAGCTCATGACGAGACCAGCCGGCGGTCGGCCTCTCCGCTCGGGGTCCACAGCAGGTCGTCCGTGCTGTGCCCGTACGCGATCGTGTGGCCGGCACGCAGGACCAGGACCTCCGCGCTGAGGTCTCGGACGACATCGGGCTCATTCGTGACGACGACGGCCGACATCCCCGTGGCGTCGCGGCGACGAAGGATCGCGTCGCGGGCGGCACGGCGGACCTCGATGTCCATGTTGGCGAACGGCTCGTCGGCGACGAAGAGACGCGGCTCGAGCACGAGGGCGCGCGCGAACGCGACGCGCTGCCGCATCCCCGCGCTCAGCTCATACGGATACTTGGCCGCCGCTCCGAGCGGGAGCATGAGCTCGTCGAGGAGGGTCGCGACCCGCACAGCGAGAGCACGCGAGTTGGCGCGCCGGTCGCGGCTCGTGATGGGCTCGCCGATGACCTCCGAGACGGTGAGCCGCGCAGGCAGGCGCTTGCCCGCCGTCTGCGACAGGTACCCCGCGAGGTACGTGTGCAGGCGATGGGCACGCCCGGGGCGGCGCACAGCGATGCCTTCGACCTCGGCGGTGCCGCCGACGACGGCGAGGCCGAACTCCTCCGAGCCCGCCAGGACGGCTGCGAGGCTCGACTTGCCCGCACCGGTCGGACCCATGATCGCGAGCGTCGCGGCATGCGGAAGGGTGAAGGTCACCCCGTCGACGACCCGGATGTCGTGAGAGCCGCGCGTGGCGCGCGCGATCGACAGATCGGTGCAGCGGATGGCGACATCGGCGTCACGGCGGCGAGTCATGCCCTCATCCTGCCTGTCGGACGATCCGCGCGCCACTGCGCCTCGCCGGTGTCATTCGTCGGCGTGGAGCCGCTGACGCTCGATGTCGAGCTCGCGCAGGCGCAGACGGATGCCGCGCCCCTGCTCGGAGTCGGGAGAGACGCGCTGGATCGCACCGAGCAGCTCCGCCTTGTCGCGGTCGAGGGCGCGCTCGATGAGCCGGCGCGCGAGGTCGGTCGTCGAGGCGACGGCATGCTCGTCGTCCCGAGCAGGGAACACGGCCGTCAGCAGCTCGGCCGCGAGCGAGCGGTACGGCTCGCGGACGGCGGAGACGGCATCCCCCGCCCAGCCGAGTCGATCGAGGTCGGGCGCATCGGCGACGGCGGCCCTGACCGCTTCGAGTGCGGGATGCCGGAACGGCAGCGAGAGCGCCCGGGAACGCAGGGCGGGGTCGAGTCGATGGCCGAACTGCAGGAACCCCATGAGCGCGTCACGCTCGAGAGCGACCTCGGGCGCCCGCGGGAGCGTGGCGACGGTGACGCGGACGACCGGCTCGCCGTCGGGGGATGCTCCCGCGGCCGGCGCCGTCCGTGACGGGGTGCGCCCGCCGCGAGCGGCTCGCTCGACCTCGCGCCGGACGTCCTCCGTGTCCAGACCCAGCCGGCGCGCGAGGACCCGCACGTACTCCGGCTGAAGGAGCGGATCCCGCAGCTCCGCCACGACGGGCGCCGCGGCGCGCAGCGCGCCCACCCGGCCCTCGACGGAGGCGAGGTCGTACCCGGAGATGCGCTGGTCGATGACGAACTCGACCATGGGCACCTTGGCGTCGATCAGCGTGCGCACGGCGCCGTCGCCGCGCGCGAGGCGCAGGTCGCACGGATCGAGGCCCTCCGGCCCCTTCGCGACGTACGTCTGCGCATTGAAGCGCTTCGCCTCGGCGAAGGCGCGGAGCGCGGCCTTCTGGCCCGCGGCATCCGGATCGAAGGTGAAGACGACCTCGCCCGCCGTCGAGTCGTCGCCCATGACGCGGCGCAGCATCGTGATGTGGTCGGAGCCGAACGCCGTGCCGCACGTCGCGATCGCCGTGCCGACGCCGGCGAGGTGGCACGCCATCACGTCGGTGTAGCCCTCCACCACGACGACGCGGTGGTCGCGAGAGATGTCGCGCTTGGCCAGATCGAGGCCGTACAGGACCTGCGCCTTCTTGTAGATGGGCGTCTCGGGGGTGTTGAGGTACTTGGGACCCTGGTCGTCGTCGTAGAGCCTGCGCGCGCCGAAGCCCAGGACCTGCCCCGTCACGTCGCGGATCGGCCAGACGACGCGTCCGCGGAAGCGGTCGTACACGCCGCGCTGTCCCTGCGAGACGAGCCCAGCCGTCGTGAGCTCCTCCCGCGAGAACCCCTGCGCCGTGAGGGCGTCGAGCATGCCCGACCAGCCCTTGGGCGCATATCCGACTCCGAAGTGTGCGGCCGCGCCGGCGTCGAACCCGCGTCCGCCGAGGAAGGCGCGTGCCGTGCCCGCCTCGGGCGTCGCGAGCTGGCCGCGGAAGAACTCGGCGGCGGCGGCGTTCGCGGCGTAGAGGCGCGTGCGCCCCGAGGTCTCGGGTGCCGCGCCGCCGTCCTCGTAGTGGAGCGTGTAGCCGATGCGTCCCGCGAGCCGCTCGACGGCCTCCGTGAACGACACATGGTCGATGTTGCGCAGGAACGAGTACACGTCGCCCGACTCGCCGCAGCCGAAGCAGTGGTAGAAGCCGGCCTGCGGGCGGACGTTGAAGCTCGGGCTGCGCTCGTCGTGGAACGGGCACAGCCCCTTGAGGGCGCCGACGCCCGCCGACTTGAGCGCGACGCGCTCGCCGATGATGTCGGCGATGTTCGTACGGGCCTTGACCTCGTCGACGTCCGCCTGGCGGATGCGCCCGGCCATCAGGACTCCTCGACGGGATCCAGCGGCGGCCGGAGCCGGACCGTGCGTGCGCCCGGCGCCCACACCCCGAGCGATCCGGCGTCGACCTCGCCGACCAGTCGGCCGTGCCACGCGATCGCGAGCTGATCCGTGAGGCTCGCGACCTGATCGACGACGACGCGGCGGCGCTCGGCATCCGTCTCGGCCGCTGCGAAGTCCTCGCGGTGGATCGCGTCGAGCGCCGCCGGCTCGTCCCACAGAGCCGTCGCAAGCCGCTTCAGGACGCCGCGCTGCTCCTTGTAGAGCGTCTTCCTGCCGTCGATCGACACGACGAACGCGCCGATGACGCCCTTGAGCACGGCCATCTCGGCCTCGATGATGCGCGGGACGACCACGTGGGCACGATAGCGCGTCAGCACCGAGCCGTCGTACGAGTCGCGCGTCGCGGAGGTCGCGGCGCGCGCGAAACGGCCGATGAGGTCGGACGTGAGGTTCTTGAGGCGCGCGTGGGCCGCACGCGTGCCGTCGAAGGCGCCGATCCAGTCCGGAAGTCGCGTGAGGCGGAACAGCGCGTCCTCGAGCTCCTCCCTCGCGAAGTCGAACCCGACCCACGACTGGATCGCGGTGACGAGGGCCTCGTGCTCGCGGCGGTCGGCAAGACGCGCAGGATCGAGGTAGCCGTTCACGATCGCGTCCTCGAAGTCGTGCACGGAGTACGCGATGTCGTCGGAGAGGTCCATGACCTCGGCTTCGATGCAGCGCACGCGCCCCGGCGCGCCGTCTCGCATCCATCGGAAGACCGGCTCGTCGTCCGGGTAGACCCCGAACTTGAGCCGTCCACCCGGATCGGGGATCGGATGATCCGCCGTCCACGGGTACTTGCACGTCGCATCCAGACTCGCCCGCGTGAGGTTGAGCCCGAAGCTCTGCCCCTCGGCGCCGAGCACCTTCGGCTCGAGCCGCGTGAGGATCCGGAGGGTCTGCGCGTTGCCCTCGAACCCGCCGACGTCCTCGGCCCAGTCGTTGAGCGCGCGTTCGCCGTTGTGCCCGAACGGCGGATGCCCGAGGTCGTGGCTCAGACACGCGGTGTCGACGACGTCGGGCGACAGGCGCAGAGCGGTCGCGAGCTCGCGTCCGACCTGGGCCACCTCGAGCGAATGCGTCAGCCGGTTGCGCGCGAAGTCCGCGGGACTCGCGGGGCTCAGCACCTGCGTCTTGGCGGCGAGCCTGCGCAGCGCCGCGGAGTGCAGCACGCGGGCGCGATCCCTCGCGAAGTCATCGCGCTGCGACCTGTGCTGCTCGGGATGAAGGCGCGCGGCGTCCGCGTCGTCGTAGCCCTCCGGCCGCCCCGACGCGACGCCGACCGCGCCGCCGGCGTCAGCCGCCACTGTGGTCGAGCTCCGCTTCGGCGAGGGCGCAGGATGCCGCGAACCCCAGGTCGCGCGAGTCGAGCCAGCCGTCCGGCAGGGCGGGGCGCTTCGGCGTGCCCGCGCGCCCGCGCTGCCCCTCCGCCGCGGCGCCGGGGTACGGCGCGTCGAGCTCGAGTGTCGCGAGGAGGTCGTCGATCTCGGCGAGGCTCGAGGCGGTCGCGAGTCGGGCGCGCACGTCGCCGCCGACGGGATAGCCCTTGAAGTACCACGCGACGTGCTTGCGGATGTCGCGGCATCCGCGCTCCTCGTCGTCGAGGAACTCGACGAGCAGCTCCGTGTGCCGCCGGAACGCGCGCGCGACGAATCCGAGCGTCGCGTCGACGGGGTCGCCGGATGCCGCCTCCGGGCCGCCCAGTGCGCGGGCCAGGTCGCCGAACAGCCACGGCCGGCCCAGGCATCCGCGTCCGACGACGACGCCGTCGCAGCCGGTCTCGGCCATCATGCGGGCGGCGTCGTCGGCAGCCCAGATGTCGCCGTTGCCGAGGACCGGGACGCTCGTGACCGTCTGCTTGAGCTTCGCGATCGCCGACCAGTCCGCCTGGCCCGAGTAGAACTCCGAGGCCGTGCGCGCGTGCAGGGCGACCGCGGCGACGCCCGCGTCCTCCGCGATGCGGCCCGCGTCGAGATACGTGAGGTGGTCGGCGTCGATGCCCTTGCGCATCTTGACGGTCAGCGGGATGTCGCCCGCCGCACGGACCGCCCGCGTCACGATGTCGCGGAAGAGCCCGAGCTTCCACGGCAGCGCCGCTCCCCCGCCCTTGCGCGTCACCTTGGGCACGGGGCACCCGAAGTTGAGGTCGATGTGGTCTGCGTGGTCCTCCTGGACGAGGATCGCGACGGCCTTATCGATCGTCGCAGGATCGACTCCGTAGAGCTGGATCGACCGAGGCGTCTCGGACTCGTGGTGCCGGATGAGCCGCATCGTCGTCGCGTTGCGCTCGACGAGCGCGCGCGACGTGATCATCTCGCTCACATACAGACCGGCACCGTACTCGCGGCACAGACGTCGGAAGGCCGTGTTCGTGATCCCCGCCATCGGCGCGAGCACGACGGGCGCGTCGAGCGCGAGGGGCCCGATGCGCAGCGCGGGTGCCGGCGCGGTCATGGTGGTCATCCCGCCATTCTCCCAGAGTCGCGCTGTGCAAGCGCGGCGAACGGGACCGAATCGAACCCCGTGCTCTCGGACGGGCTTAGCCTGGGCGTATGACCGAGACCACACTGACCGACCTGCGCGACATCCCGTTCCAGACCGCGGACGGCGAGCAGAAGTCCCTCGCCGACTTCGGCGACGGCGTCGTGCTCGTCGTCAACGTCGCATCGAAGTGCGGGCTCACCCCGCAGTACGAGCAGCTCGAGGAGCTCCAGAGGACATACGGCGAGCGCGGCTTCACGGTGCTCGGATTCCCGTGCAACCAGTTCATGGGCCAGGAGCCGGGGTCGATCGAGGAGATCCTCGACTACTGCGCCGTCACGTGGGGCGTCACGTTCCCCATCCTCGACAAGGTCAAGGTGAACGGCGGCAAGGCGGCCCCGCTCTACAAGGCGCTCAAGAAGGCGCGCGACGCGGAGGGCAAGAAGGGCCCGGTCATGTGGAACTTCGAGAAGTTCGTCCTGACGCCCTCCGGCGACGTGCACCGCTTCCGTCCGAGCGTCAAGCCCGACGACCCTGCGATCATCGAGGTCATCGAGCGGAACCTGCCCGCCTGACGCTGCGGCTGCCGCCTACGCGGGCTCGGCGACGGGATCGCTCGCGCCGAGGTGCTCCGCCCACACCTGGCGCGCGATCTGCGTGAACGCCTCCGCAGGCTGGGCGCCCGAGACGCCGTACTTGCCATCGATCACGAAGAACGGGACGCCGTTGATGCCGTAGGCCGCGGCCTGCGCCTGATCAGCCCGGACGTCGTCGAGGAAGCGCCGGCTGCGCAGAGCCTCTCGCGCCGCATCGGCGTCGAGGCCGGCATCCGTCGCGAGCAGGACGAGCTCGTCGTCCCTTCCGAGGTGGCGTCCCTCCGTGAAGTACGCGGACATGAGACGCTCCGCGAGCTCGAGCTGGCGCCCCTGCTCCTTCGCGAAATGCAGCAGCTCGTGCGCCTTGACGGTGTTGGTGTGCTTGAGCAGGTCGTAGCGGTAGTGCAGATCGGCCTGGGCGGCGACCTCCGTCACGCGAGCGATCATCGCCTCGGCCTGCGCGCGAGCGATGCCCTTGTGCAGCGAGAGGTAGTCCGACTCGTCGCCGTCGAAGTCGACGGGGGTGTCGGGTGAGAGCTCGAACGAGTGGTACACCACCTCGACGACCGGCGCATCGTCATCGACGGATGTCGCGGCCAGCCCCTTCTCGAGGTTGCGCTTGCCGATGTAGCACCAGGGGCAGGCGATGTCGCTCCACACGTCGATCTTGATGGCGTCCGTCATGTCGGGAACAACCTCGCAGGATCGCCGTGCTATTCCGCGACCTGCGCGCCGGGTGTGTCGACGGCGCCGCCGAAGCGCCGGTCGCGGTCGAGATAGAGCCCGATCGCCTCCCACAGGTCGGTGCGCGAGAAGTCGGGCCACAGCGTGTCGAGGAAGACGAACTCGGCGTAGGCGGACTCCCACAGCAGGAAGTTCGACGTGCGCTGCTCGCCGCTCGAGCGAACGAACAGGTCGACATCGGGCATCTCCGGAATGTAGAGCCGGCGCTGGATGAGCTTCTCCGTCACGGCCGACGGCCTGAGCCTGCCCGCCGCGACGTCGTCGGCGATGGAGCGCACGGCATCCGTGATCTCCACACGACCGCCGTAGTTGACGCACATCGTGAGGGTCAGGACGTCGTTGTCCCGCGTGAGCTGCTCGGCGTACTGCAGCTCCTTGATGACGGAGCCCCACAGCCGGGGCTTGCGCCCTGCCCAGCGCACCCGGACGCCCCACTCGTTGAGCTGATCGCGCCGGCGGTGCAGGACGTCGCGGTTGAACCCCATGAGGAAGCGCACCTCGTCGGGCGAGCGCGACCAGTTCTCGGTCGAGAACGCGTACACCGACAGGTGCGTGACGCCCGCCTGGATGGCACCCGCGACGACGTCCAGCAGTGCCGCCTCGCCCGCCTTGTGGCCTTCGACGCGGGTGAGCCCGCGGCGGTTGGCCCAGCGGCCGTTGCCGTCCATGACGATCGCGACGTGCCGGGGAACGCTCCCCCGCGGAAACGCGGGCGGATACAGACCCGTCCAGTCCACGGGCCGGAACGGCACTGCATCGCGATGCGTGTAGGGCTTGGGGGTCACGGAGCGGTCTCCACGTGCTCGAGGGAACGGATGCCGCGCTCGAGGTGCCACTGCGTATAGGCGGCGACGAGTCCCGAGGCGGCGGAAGTCGCGCCGCGGGGCGCGGCAGCCACGGCGTCCCACTCGCCCGCCATGAGGGACTGCAGCAGCGCGACGGTCGCGGGGTCGACGCGTGCGGCACCCGTCGGCGCACACTCCCGGCACACCATGCCGCCCAGCTGCGCCACGAAGGAGTCGTGCGGTCCGGGTGCGCCGCACCGTGCGCACTCGTCGAGCGCAGGCGCCCACCCGGACAACGCCATCGCGCGCAGGAGATACGAGTCCAGGATGCTGCGCGACGCGTGCTCGCCGGTCGACAGCGCGCGCAGGCCGCCCACGAGCAGGAGGTACTGCTGCGGCGTCGCCTCGGCCTCGTTGAGCCGGTCTGCCGCTTCGACCATCGCGCTCGCGGACGTGTACCTGTCGTAGTGGACGGCGATGTCGGCGCCGTACGTGCCCAGCGACTCGGCCTGCTGAACGATGTCGAGCGATCTCCCCTGGTAGAGCTGCACGTCCGCGACCATGAACGGCTCGAGCCGCGCGCCCAGGCGCGACGACGTGCGCCGCACGCCCTTCGCGACGGCGCGCAGCTTGCCGTGGCGTCGACTGAGCATCGTCACGATCCTGTCGGCCTCGCCCAGCTTGTGGGTACGCAGGACCACGACCTCGTCGCGGTAGGTGGGCACCCCTCGATTATCCCGCCTGCGGTGGACACGGGCGTGCGGCCGCGCGGGCCGAGCGTCAGCGCGGCGCGTGCCGCCGCGGAGCGAGGGTCATCGTGCGGCGCGTGCCGCCGCGGAGCGAGCCGTCTCGAGGGTCGTCAGCTCCGCGTCGACCTCGCCGAGGATCCTCTCGCGCGCGACACGCTCGACGCTCGCCTCGAGCGCTGTCGCGACTCGTTCGGCGCGCCTGTTCGCGCCTGTCCGGGAGGCGAGACGCGAGGCGCCTGCGACGACCAGCCCGACGACGATCCCTCCGACGAGCAGCACCGTCGGCCACGGCAGCGCGACCGCTCCGATCGGGAGGGCCGGAACCAGCCCGTCGGTCGGAATGCGCAGATAGTCGAGGAGCGCGAGGATGCCGAGCCACGCGCCACCGGCGACGGCGGCGGCGAGCAGCAGCCACTGCAGCGCGTCGACCGCCCTCCACCACCGCGCGGGGCGCAGCCGGACGGTCCGGGCGACCGCCGAGTCGAGGGCATCCGTGATCGTCGAGGACGCGGAGACGGCGCGCGCGTTGAGCCGCTCCCCCGCGATTCCGGAGAGCGCTGCGGCGGAGACGAAGTCCCGTGTCGCCGTCGCGACCTGCGCACGCACGGCAGGCGACGCCGTCGGCAGCGACGTGCGGACGAGCTCCGCAGGGGGCGCGTCGGCGGTATCCGTCGAAGTCCGCGCGGGCCGCAGCCCCAGCGTGCGCAGGGGGTCGGACCGGAACCGCTGCAGCCATCGCGTGGGCGGCCACCCCGTCCGGGCGACGGCATCGCGCAGGCTCGCGTCGCGAACGGCCTCCACGACGAGCGGGACGCCGGCGGCGCGTCCGAGGGCGCCCAGCAGGCGCCTGCGTGCCGATTCCAGCTCGACGGGGTCGTGGGCCGGCGCGGGAATCGCCGCGATAAGGTCGCGCGCGGCCCCGCGGATGTCCTCGGTCAGCCGAGCGGTCGCGGCTTCGCGGCGCTCGACGGCCCGGAGGACGAGAGACCCGAGCTGGGCGATCCCCTCTCCCGTGCGGGCCGAGGTGCCCAGCACGCGGGCGGCCAGACCGTCGGCGCGGACGAGCCGCTCGAGGTCGGCCAGACACGTTCGCGCCTCATCGGGAGTGAGGCGATCGAGCTGATTCAGCACGACGACGACCGAGTCCCCGTGGCCGGCGAGCGGGGCCAGATAGCGCGAGTGCAGCACCGCGTCGGCGTACTTCTGCGGATTCGTGATCCAGACCAGGAGGTCGGCGCGCTCGGTCACATGGTCCGCGCGCAGGCGGTGCTCCGCGACGATCGAGTCGTGATCGGGCAGATCGAGCAGCACGAGCCCGTCCGGGTGCCGAGGCGAGACCGCGAGCTCGTGACGCTCGTGGACGCCGAGCCACTCGAGGAGCATCGCCGAGCCCGCCGCGATCTCGGGATGCTCGGCCACGGCGGCCAGCGGGAGCGACGTCGTGGGACGCTGTCGGCTCGTGCGGGCGAGATCCGCGCCGACGAGCAGGTTGAAGACGGTGGACTTCCCGGCGCCCGTGGCCCCGGCGAGGGCGACGACGGTGTGCTCGGCCGACAGCTGCGCGCGTTCTCCCGCACGCGAGAGAGTCGTGCGCGCCGGCTGCAGCACGCCGTCGGCGAGCCTGGCGTGAACCGCGTCGACGGCCGTCCGGAGATCGACGACGCGCTCGGCGAGCGGGAACCGCGCCATCACCGGCGCCCGCCGAACAGGCGCTGCCAGAGCCCTGCACGCTTCTCCTCGGGGGGCGACGGCGTCGATGCGTCGCCGCCCGCGAGCGGGATGCGGCGCTCGCTCGGCGCGATCGCCCGCAGGCTCGCCCCGCGGAGGGAGGGACCGGGCGTCGAGCCGCGCGGCTGCTCGTGCACGCGGCTCGCGCGCTCGTAAGCCGCCGCGCGCTCCACAGTCGTCACTGCGTCTCGGAGCTCGTCTCCCGCCGCCGGGGACACGCCCAGCGCCGCGACGGCGGTGAGGGCGATCGCGGCATCCGCCGCGATGAGAGAGCCGAGCCGTTCGGTCAGTCGTCTCGATGCCTCGCCCGTCAGCCGACGGACGGCGTCGTCGCCGAAGACGGCCTCCAGCACCTTCTGCGCCAGCACCGCCGTGCCGCCTGCGACGCCCACTTCGATGCCCGTCAGCCCGCCCGTGCTCCCGAACACGACGAGCATGAGGGCGACGCCGAGGCCGTTGACGCCTAAGCTGAGCCCGCGTGCGAGGCCGCGACGGCCGGCGCCCTGCTCGCGCACGATGTCGAGCACATCGCCCTGCCACCCGCGGATCTGCTCCCCGATGGACCCACGCAGCTCCGCCGTCCCGACACCCGTCACGCCCGCCGTCGCGCCGGCATCGATGAGGATGCCCGATCCTGCGGGGTCGCCGCGCCACGCCGACCGCACGCGCTCGCGCGCCGTCTCGATCGCATCGATCGTGATGGCCTCGAGCCCGTGCGCGATCGCGAGCTCTACCGGCTGCGCATCCGGCTCGCCGCCGCGGAAGAACGCCACGACGGCGTCGCGGACCCTGCTGACCCCGCGCTCGACCGACCTCATGAAGGCGCTCGCGCCGACGAAGTCCTGCCAGCGGTCGAGGACCTCGCCGCGGAGCATCGCGCCATCGGTCGTGGCCGCCTCGATCTGTGCACGGGCGTCGGCGTAGGCGCTCGTGACGATGCCGGTGAGCCGCGCGGCCGACGCCGCCTGCCCGTCCACGGCGTCGGCGAGAGAGCTCGCCGCGACACACAGATCGTCGACGACGCCGTCCCGCGTCGCGAGGGCGATGTCGTCGCGGGCGTCGGCGCTGCCGCCGAGATCGGTGAGCCACCCCGCGACGTCGGCGACGGCGCCCTCCGGAAGCATGCCGTCATCGAGCGCGGCCTCCGGCACGACGAACAGCGGCGCCGCGCCCAGGCCGTTCTCCTGCATCATGCGCTGGAGATCCGCGACCACGGGGTCGCTGCCCGGGTCGATCCGATCGAGCACGAGAGCGAGCTGCGCACGGCGTCCCGCTGCGGCGCGCAGCAGGTCCCACGGCACGGCGTCGGCGTAGCGGGCGGCCGTCGTGACGAACAGCCACAGGTCGGCGGCGGCCAGCAGCTGTCCCGCGAGCTCGCGGTTGCCCGACTCGATCGAGTCGATGTCCGGCGCGTCGAGCAGCGCGAGCCCCGGCGGCATTCCCGGGAACGGCGCGAGCCTCAGCGCGCGGACGCCGTCGAACGCCGTGCCGTCGCGCTCGGCGCCGGCAGCGCCTGCGGGTGCCGTCGTCGTGTGGATGCGCACGAGGTTCGGAAGCACCCGCTCGGGCGCGAACCACGGTGCATCGGCCGGATGGAAGACGAGGACGGGTGAGCGCGTCGTCGGGCGCAGCACGCCGGGAGTCGTCAAGGCGGCGCCCAGCAGCGAGTTGACGAGCGTCGACTTCCCCGCGCCCGTCGACCCGCCCACGACGACGAGCAGCGGGGCGCCGTCCGAGCGCAGGCGCGGGAGCAGGTAGTCGTCGATCTGAGCGAGGAGCTCCCTCCGCCGCACGCGCGCCTCATCGACGCCGGCGCCGCCGAGCGGCAGCGTCTCGGCCGTCAGCCGGCCGCGCACGACGTCGATCGCGCTGACGAGAGCCGCCCGGGCCCGGGCCGCGGCATCCCGCGCATCGCCCTCGGGCGTGCGGGCGGCGTCGCCCGCTCTCCCCTCCGTCATGACCCCATCCTGCCCGACCCGACTGCGCGGCACGCGGTGATCGCGCGCGAACCGCCGTGGCCGAGGCATCCCACGCGCGGGCCCGCTCGCGTTGCAGAATCGATGCGTGGACGAGCCGCTCTTCACGATTCCCCTCTGGGCCGACCTCACCGCCGTAGGGCTCGGAGGCGTGCAGGGCGCCCTCTTCGCCTCCGGCTTCCAGGGTCAGCGCCGGCTCGATCTGCTGGGCGTCACGATCATCGGCATCGTCGTCGGCATGGGCGGCGGTCTCATCCGCGACCTCCTGCTCGACACGACGCTCGCGACGCTGCAGAGCAACTGGTATCTGCTGACGGCGGTCGCGGCATCCCTCATCGGGATGCTGCTCGCCGGCGTGTTCCACCGGCTCAACCGCCTCATCGTGGGCCTCGATGCTCTCGTCATCGGGCTGTTCGGCGCCTTCGGAACGTCGAAGGCGCTCGCTCTCGGGCTGCCGCCGGTTCCCGCCGTGTTCATCGGAGTGTGCGCCGCGGTCGGGGGCGGCATCCTGCGCGACATCATCATGGGCCTGCCCGTCGCGATCATGCACGTCGGGTCGCTGTACGCCGTCGCCGCCGGCGCAGGGTGCGTCGTGCTCGCGGTCCTCCACGTGTTCGGCGTCGACCTCGTGCCGTCGGCGATCGCGGGGATCCTCGTGGCGTTCGTGATCCGGCTTCTCGCCGTCATCTTCGACGTGTCGCTGCCGGAGCAGCGCATGCTGCACCGCCGGAAGGTGGCGGTCGAGACGGCTGCCATCCCGATCGTCAAACCGCCGCGGTGAACCGCAACCTGGCGTAACGCGAGTGGGCTCGCCGGGCCCGGAGTGCTGAACTCGAGGGATGCGCTGCGTACCGCAGCCGTCCCGTCCCACAAGGAAGCATGCCATGCCTCGTCGTCGCACCACCGCCGTCTCCCTCTCCGTCCTCGCCGTGGCGGCGCTCACCGCCCTGACGGGGTGCGCGTCGGGCTCTCCGTCCGCGGCCCCGGACGAGAACGGATACGCCCTCGTCACGTCGGGAACCCTGACGGTCGCCACGGAGGGCACGTACCGGCCCTTCACGTACCACGAGAACGGCTCCGGACCGCTCGTCGGCTATGACGTCGAGGTCGCGGAAGCCGTCGCCGACAAGCTCGGCCTCGAGGTCGAGTTCAAGGAGACGCAGTGGGACGCGATCTTCGCCGGTCTGGATGCCGGTCGCTTCGACGTCATCGCCAACCAGGTCTCGATCACGCCCGAGCGCGAGGAGAAGTACGCGTTCAGCGCCCCCTACGCGGTCTCCCCCGGCGTCATCGTGACGAAGGACGACGATGACTCGATCGGCTCGTTCGACGACCTCGCAGGCAAGACGACGGCGCAGTCGCTCACCAGCAACTGGTACGAGCTCGCGCAGAAGTCCGGTGCGAACGTCGAGGCCGTCGAAGGGTGGGCCCAGGCAGTCGCGCTGCTCGAGCAGAGCCGCGTCGACGCGACGATCAACGACAAGCTGACCTTCCTCGACTACGAGACGACGAACCCCGGCAGCGGCCTGAAGATCGCGGCCGAGACCGACGACACGTCGAAGTCCGCTTTCGCCCTGACGAAGAAGAACGCCGATCTGGCCGCAGACATCACGAAGGCGCTCGACGAGCTGCGCAGCGAGGGCGTGCTGGCCAAGCTCGGTGAGAAGTATTTCGGCGCGGACATCTCCCAGTAGTCCGCGCAGATGGATGTCTGGCAGCTCGCGCTCAGCTCGTTCTGGCCGATCGTCTGGGGCGCGATCAGCGGTACCGTCCCGCTGGCGCTCGCCTCGTTCGTCCTGGGGCTCGTCATCGCGCTGGGAGTCGCGCTCATGCGCATCTCCCGGCGCAGGGTCGTGTCGGGGATCGCCCGCGCGTACATCTCGGTCATCCGTGGCACGCCCCTGCTCGTGCAGCTGTTCGTGATCTTCTACGGCCTGCCCTCGATCGGCATCGTCGTGCCGCCGTGGCCGAGCGCGATCGTCGCGTTCTCGCTGAACGTCGGCGGGTACGCCGCCGAAGTCATCCGCGCCGCGATCCTGTCCGTGCCGAAGGGACAGTGGGAGGCCGCGTACACGACGGGGATGTCGCGCACGATGACGCTGCGGCGCATCATCCTGCCGCAGGCGGCCCGCGTGAGCGTACCGCCGCTGTCGAACACCTTCATCTCGCTCGTCAAGGACACATCGCTCGCGTCGCTCATCCTCGTGACCGAGCTGTTCCGCGTCGCGCAGCAGATCGCGGCGTTCAGCCAGGAGTTCCTCATCCTCTACATCGAGGCTGCGCTCGTGTACTGGATCGTCTGCCTCGCGCTGTCGGCCGGTCAGAACCGCATGGAAAGGAGGCTCGACCGCTATGTCGCAGCCTGAGATCCTCCTGAGCGTGACAGGCCTGCACAAGGCCTACGGAGACCACGAGGTGCTCAAGGGCATCGACCTCGAGGTGCGCAGAGGCGAAGTCGTCGTTCTCATCGGGCCGAGCGGCTCGGGCAAGACGACGGTCCTGCGCTCCCTGAACGGGCTCGAGACTCCGGATGCCGGCATCCTGCGCTTCGCGGGCGGTCCCGACGCCGACTTCTCGGCGGGTGTGAGCCAGTCGACGCGCTTCGCCGTGCGGGACAGGTCGGGCATGGTGTTCCAGCACCACAATCTCTTCCCGCACATGACGGTGCTCGAGAACGTCATCGAGGGGCCCGTGCGCGTGCAGAAACGGCCGAAGGCGGAGGCGATCGCCGACGCCGAGAGGCTGCTCGCGCGCGTCGGACTCGCCGACAAGCGCGATGCGTACCCCCATCGCCTCTCGGGCGGTCAGCAGCAGCGCGTCGGCATCGTCCGCGCGCTCGCCCTCAAGCCCTCGCTGCTGCTCTTCGACGAGCCGACGAGCGCGCTGGACCCCGAGCTCGTCGGCGAGGTGCTGAAGGTCATCCAGGAGCTCGCGGCCGAAGGGTGGACGATGGTCGTCGTGACGCACGAGCTCCAGTTCGCGCGCCAGGTCGCCGACGAGGTCGTGTTCATGGACGGCGGCGCCGTCGTGGAACGAGGCGATCCCGAGCGGCTCTTCGCGGCACCGCAGCACGAGCGGACGAAGCGCTTCCTCGACAGGATCCTTCGACCGCTCGACTGAGCGAACCGGTGACGGCGGCGTCCGCCCTGGGGACGCGCGCCGCCGTCACTCGGATCAGACGCTCGCGAGCTGGCTCGACCTCTCGCGCGTGCGGATGGCGCGGTTGACGCCCGACACGATCGCCTTGAGCGACGCCGTCGAGATGTCGCCGTCGATGCCGACGCCCCACAGGCGCTCGCCGTCGACCTGCAGCTCGATGTAGGCGGCCGCCTGTGCGTCTCCGCCCGCGCTGAGCGCATGCTCGACGTAGTCGTACAGCGTCACGTCGAAGCCCTGCGCCCGGATGATCTCGAGGAAGGCCGCGACCGGGCCGTTGCCGTGGCCCGTCGCCGCGACGCGGTCGTCGCCGTCGCGGAGCGTGAGCTCGAGCGAGACGTCTCCCGACATGTCGCTCTGCGTGCGCGTCGACAGCAGCTCGAAGCGACCCCACTTCTCGTCGACGACCGTCGACGGCAGGTACTCGTCGGTGAAGATCGCCCAGATCTCGTCGCTCGTGACCTCGCCGCCATCGGCATCCGTCTTCGCCTGCACGACGCCGGAGAACTCGATCTGGAGCTTGCGCGGGAGGTCGATCGCGTGGTCGGTCTTCAGCAGGTACGCGACACCGCCCTTGCCGGACTGCGAGTTGACGCGGATGACGGCCTCGTACGACCGGCCCAGGTCCTTGGGGTCGATCGGCAGGTACGGCACGGCCCATTCGATGTCGTCGACCGTGACGCCCTGCGCCGCGGCTTTGGCATCCATCGCCTCGAAGCCCTTCTTGATGGCGTCCTGGTGCGACCCGCTGAACGCCGTGAACACGAGGTCGCCCGCCCACGGGCTGCGCTCGGGGACGGGCAGCTGGTTGCAGTACTCGGCGGTGCGCTTGACCTGGTCGATGTCGCTGAAGTCGATCTGCGGGTCGATGCCCTGCGTGAGCAGGTTGATGCCGAGGGCGACGATGTCGACGTTGCCCGTGCGCTCTCCGTTGCCGAACAGGCACCCCTCGATGCGGTCGGCGCCCGCCATGTATCCGAGCTCGGCCGCGGCGATCGCGGTGCCGCGGTCGTTGTGGGGGTGCAGCGACAGGATGACGTTCTCGCGGTGGGCGAGGTGCCGGCTCATCCACTCGATCGAGTCGGCGTAGACGTTCGGAGTCGCCATCTCGACGGTCGCGGGCAGATTGATGATGACCTTGCGGTCGGGCGTCGGCTCGAAGATCTCCAGCACCTGGTTGCAGACGTCGACGGCGAACTCGAGCTCGGTGCCCGTGTAGCTCTCGGGCGAGTACTCGTAGTAGACCGTGGTCTCGGGGATGCGCTTCTCGAACTCTCGGCACAGGCGCGCGCCTTCGCGAGCGATGTCGACGATGCCCTGCTTGTCGGTGCGGAAGACGACTTCGCGCTGCAGGACGCTCGTCGAGTTGTAGAGGTGCACGATCGCCTGCTTGGCCCCCGCGATCGACTCGTAGGTGCGCTCGATGAGGTGCTCGCGCGCCTGGGTCAGCACCTGGATCGTGACGTCGTCCGGGATGAGCCCGTCCTCGATGAGCTCTCGCACGAAGTCGAAGTCGGTCTGGCTCGCGCTCGGGAAGCCCACCTCGATCTCCTTGTAGCCCATGCGGACGAGGAGGTCGAACATGATGCGCTTGCGCTCGGGGCTCATCGGATCGATGAGTGCCTGGTTGCCGTCGCGCAGATCGACGGCGCACCAGCGCGGCGCCGTCATGATGCGCCTGGACGGCCACGTGCGGTCGGGCAGATCGACGCGGATCTGCTGGTGGAAGGGCCGATACTTGTGGATCGGCATGCCGGAGGGCTTCTGGGTGTTCTCCATGATTCGTCGCTTCTTCTCTCGCCCCGGATCGGGGATGGCTCTCGCCTGTTGATTGCGGGCCAACCAGAAGCTCCGCGACGAGGAAGGCCCTAGAACGAGGACTCGTCGCGGCGGCTAAGAAGGAGGAGCCGGCCGAAGCGCATTCATCGATCGTAGCAGGATGTCGCGGACCAGCGTGAGACGATCGGCGTCGGGTCGACGGTGCTCCCGGGCCTCGCGACCCACGGTCGCATTCCCCGCGAGCGGGCGATGGATGCGAAGCATGTATCTATCCACCGCATGCACGCCTCACTACTGTGTGGACAGCAGCGTCGAGCGAGACCGACGCATCCGGAGCGTGAGCGAGGCGGCCATGGGTTCCCTGTCGTTCGGTGCATTCGAGATCGTCGTGATCACGCAGCTCTTCCCGCGGGGGCGGGAGTTCGTCGCCGGCCGCTATCCCCCGTCCGTGCTCGCGATCTACGACGTCGTGACGGCAGACCCCGGCTGGGGGGCGGCGACGACGTGGGCCGAGCAGTCGCTCGTCGTCGCACGCGTGCTCCGGGAGCGTCCCGATCTGGCGGCTGCGTATCAGTCCGACATCGATGCCGGATACATGGGATTCGGCGACGGCGGAGACGACGAGATGGATGCCGCGATCCGCGCCGTCGAACAGGCCGGGGCCGACGAGCGCGGCCTCCCGGAGTCTCTGCCCGAGGACGGGATGCTCGGCGGGGAGGACTCGGAAGGCCCCGAGTGGGCGCCGTCACCGCCGCCGACGCGCGGACCCGGCCTTCCGCGGCCCGCGCCGAGCCCCGCCGCTCCACCCCCGCCCCTGCCGACCGACGAGCCTGATCAGCAGGAGCAGCAGGCTGAGGAGCAGGTGCAGACCGGCGCGGACGAGGGCGCCGCCGAGAGCGTGGCGACATGGCTGAACGCACAGCTCTCCGACCCGGCGACACCGCTGCGGGTCGGCAGGACCGCCGACCTCATGGTGTTCTTCGGAGAGAAGAGCCAGGCGGCGGTCGCCGCCGTCGCGGCGACCATCACGATCCCCGCGGGTCAGGAGCACCTCGACGTCCAGATCCGGCTCGCAAGTCTCGACTTCGTCGTTCCCTCCCTCGCCCAGCCGCATCGCATCTCGCGCGAAGGCCGGTCCGAGTCGCGCGCGCACTTCGACATCACGCCGAAGCACGAAGGCCCGTCGAAGCTCTCCGTCCACGTCGATGTCGACGGCAACTTCCTGCAGCGCCTCGACATCACGTTCGACATCGGCACCGACGCCGAGCCGGAGATCGCGAACTACGGGCGTCCCGCGAGCGCGGCGGGGGTGCTGAAGCCGCGCGTCGCGAAACTCGAGTTCATGCCCGCCGTCGGCGGCTACGAGGTGACCGCCGGCGATGTGCTGCCCGAACCCGTCATGATCTGGATCACCCAGGACGAGCTCGGCGCCAGGATCAAGAGCGTGCGCGAGGCGCTCCTCGGCTTCGTGTCCGACAAGGCCGTGTCGCTCGAGCTGGATCTCGCTCCCGAGGTCACAGACGCGGCGCTGCGGAAGCTCGCGTTCGAGGGGTATCTGCTCTTCCGTGCCCTGTTCGCGGGGCCACAGGCGTCTCCGCAGCTGAAGCAGATCGGGACCTGGCTGCGCGAGAGCCTCAGCGACGACGTCAGAACCCTGCAGGTCGTGTCGACGGGCTTCCCCGTCCCGTGGCCGCTCATGTACCTCGCCGACCGTTTCGACACGACGCCCCTGTCGTGGGACAACTTCGTCGGAATGCGCCATGTCGTCGAGCAGGTCACGATGGCGAAGATCGAGACCCACGCGGATCCGACGATCGCCTCGACTCCCGAGCTCTCCGTCCGGGTGCTCTTCAACGAGGGAATCGACGCGAGCATGCCCTCGCATCCCATCGCCGCGCAGCGGGAGTACTGGCGCAACCGCGGCGTCGTGCTGACCGAGGGCACGACGGTCGACGACCTCATCGGCACGGCGCTCACGAGCAGCACGACGGACAAGGTGCTCTACCTGTACTGCCACGCCCAGACCTCCCCCAGCGACGCGCAGGACTCCTGTCTGATCCTCACGGGCGGGGAACGCGTCACGCTGGGACAGCTGAGCGTCTTCGCCCCGTGGGAGGACGCGCTGACGGCACGGCCCCTCGTCTTCCTCAACGCCTGCGAGTCCGCCGAGCTGACCCCCGACTTCTACGACGGGTTCGTGCTCTACTTCCTCGCGAAGGGCGCGCGCGGCGTCATCGGCACGGAGTGCAAGACTCCGGGCCTGTTCGCGAGCGAGTGGGCGAAGGCGTTCTTCGACGAGCTGTTCGCGGGCAACGCCCTCGGCGAGGTGGTGCTCGATCTGCGCAGGAGATTCCTCTCCGACCACAACAACCCGCTGGGGCTGCTCTACGGCGTGCACTGCGACACCGATACCGTCGTCGCGCCCGCGCTCGTGCCGCAGTCCGGCCGATGACAGACAAGGAATCCGCGATGTCCCTCCGACGCATTCCCGGAACCGAGCGGCAGTACTTCCTGATCTCCTACGACAAGCACGGCGACGAGCTCCCCGATCCCGACGGGTCGATCGCGAGCGAACAGGCTCTCGCGGCGCTCGCCGACCCCGCGGCGGCCGTGACGGACGTCTTCGTCCTCAGCCACGGCTGGCAGGGCGACTATCAGGACGCGATCAGCCAGTACGACCGGTGGCTCGGCGCGGCCGATCCTGACAGAGCCGGCGACGGCATCCGTCCCTTCGTCATCGGCCTGCACTGGCCGAGCAAGGCGTGGAGCGATCGCGAGCTCGCGAGCGCGCCCAGCGGGCTGCTCAGCGACGAGCCTCCCGTCGACGGCGTCACGGTGGACGAGGCGGTCGAGGAGTACGCGACGCTCCTCGGAGACGCGCCCGAGCTGCGTGCGGCGCTCCGGACGGTGCTCGCGCACGCCGCTGACGTCGATCCGGATCAGGATGCCGACCCCGGCGACGAGCTCCCCTTCGAGGTCGCCGAGGCGTACCGCGTGATCGCGGCGGGCACGGCGGCGGATGACGGCGACGATCCTCTGCTCGGAGGAGGGTGGGATCCCGACCTCGTCTTCGCCGAGGCGGCGACCGAGCAGTCCGGCGACGACGGTCTTCTCGGGGAGGGGTGGTTCCAGAAGCTCCGGGAGGCCATCCTCACGCCCCTGCGTCAGCTCACCTTCTGGCACGGCAAGAACCAGGCGCGCGAGTTCGGCGAGCGCGGGGCCGCGCGACTGCTGCGCGCGATCATGGGTGCGAGCCCGGCGCGCGTGCACCTGCTCGGACACAGCTTCGGCACGATCGTCGTCTCGAGCGCCGTCCGCGGACCCGGTCGCTCCCCCGTCCCGCCGCCGCGACCCGTCGACTCGCTGTTCCTCGTCCAGGGCGCCGTGTCGCTGTGGGCGTTCTCGGGGGCGGTTCCGCAGAGCATCGGCGGCGGACGCGGGTACCTCGCGGACGTCGCGACGCCCCGGTTCGTCGCGGGCCCGATCGTCGCGACGAGATCGACCTGGGACTACGCCGTCGGCAAGTACTACCCCCTCGCGGTGGGCATCGCCGGCCAGTACCTGCTCGCCGACGAGCTGCCCAAGTACGGCGGAATCGGCACATGGGGCATTCAGGGACTGACGGATGCCGTGGAGCTCCCGCCCCTCGAGCACGGCGCCCGCGCGGACGACGCGTTCGCCGCGGCGACCGTGCACAACATCGACGCGAGCGAGGTCATCTCACGTCTGGACGGCGCCTCGGGCGCGCACAACGACCTTGCGCATCCCGAGCTCGTCCAACTCGCCTGGAACGCGGCCCGCGCGATCGTGTGACGGGCACGGCGGCTGCCCGAGCGCGATGCCGGCGCGACACGGCGCCGGCATCGCCGAGGCGCGGCATCCGCCGCCGCTCAGCCCCGCCTCGTACGACGGATCAGCGCGACCGAGGCGACGACCGCGACGCCGACGAGAACCATGAGCAGTCCGATGACGGGCACGAGGGGCGAAAGCGCGGAACCCGTGGCGGGGAGGTCGGGCGGCGCCGCCGTCGGGTGGTGCGTCTCATCGCAGTCCGCGTCGGACGGGTCGAGCTGTGCCGCGACCGTCTCGCAGGCGACCCCGCCGTTGCGCAGCAGGACGTTGTCGAGCGTCGCGTTCCACGCCCCGGGGTCGACCGTCACGCGGAACCGCAGCACCTCTCGGCTTGTGAGGCCATCGAGTGTCCACACGATCGACGTGCCGACCACGACAGCCGTACCTGCGCTCGCGCTGATGCTTCCCGCGACGAGTGTCGCGTCGTCGAGCACGCCGGCGAGGTCCTCCGTCACGACGACTCCGTCCGACTCGCCTCCGGTCAGGATCTGCGAGGCGATCACCTCGTACTCGATCGTGTCGCCCGGTGCCACCTCGGTGCCGTCGGGCGGATCACTCGACTTCGACGCCGTCCAGTCCCCGTACCTGTTGACGGCCGCGCAGTGCGCCTCGGCGCCGAACAGCAGGGTGAAGTCGGCTGGATCGAAGGGCTCGCCCGCGCTCTCGCACGTCATCGACACGAGCTCGTAGCCGGGGCTGTCGAGCTCGGTGAGCTGATAGCGCTGCCCCGGCACGAGGCTCTGCGCGGCGCCCGCCTGGAAGTCGTGCACGAGCGGGTCGGGGATGATCGGAGGCGGGATGAACTGCGCCCGGAAGGTGAACGCGAGGGGATCCCCGCTGGGCAGCACCGTCTTCGCCACGGTGAGAAGAGCCGTCGTGTTCTGTGCCGTGCACTCGTAGTGCTGTCCGAGCGGGACGATGACGGCCCCCTCGGCGCCGACCGACGGATCGCCGATCGGGTCCGACTGGGGCCGGCAGTTCCAGGAGCCGCTCGACTGGGGGTAGAGGAGCGGCTGCGTGCGGATGTCGTGCTGCAGGTAATGCTGTGTGAAGTGCTCGCTGAGGTCCGGCGTCTCCGCGAGCTGATACAGAGCTCCCGGGATCACCTCCGCCGTCACCCCCGTCGTGCCCGACACGCCGACGTTCCACGGCGGGTCGTTGAACGG
The DNA here is from genome assembly GCF_011759705.1 of Microbacterium ulmi. Classification (GTDB taxonomy): domain Bacteria; phylum Actinomycetota; class Actinomycetes; order Actinomycetales; family Microbacteriaceae; genus Microbacterium; species Microbacterium ulmi. Next base: position 434,969 of record NZ_JAAOZF010000002.1, read on the forward strand.
GCTGTCGGCGACCAGGCCCCAGAGGTCCTCCCCCTCGGGAGTGTCGAGCGGCCCGTTCGTCACGTCCTTGCGCAGCGTCAGCTGCGATGTGCACGTGACCTCGTTCAGGATCGTCCACTCGTTGAGCCCTGGCGAGAGCGGGTGAGCTGTCGTGGGATCCAGAGGGTCGTACTCGTCGAGGCCGACGTCGGGGTCTGGCGCGCCGGCACGGATGAGGGGATCCTCGGTCAGCTCGCACAACGGCAGAAGCGGATCGATCGTGGTCGTCTCGTCGATCGACACGGTCCGCGACGCGATCGGCGCGGCCGGGTTCGCGTTGTACCCTGTGCGCTCCACGCTCCACTGCTCGGGCGTGAACTGGCCGGTCCCCGGCCCCGTCAGTGCGGCGGTCGCGCTCAGCCCGAACGGCTGCCGTCCGTCCGGCGCCATCTCGACGCCGATCGCCGACACGATCCGCCAGAGCTTGTGCACCGCGACCGAGGCCGGCTGGACCGTCGGCGGAGCCTGGTTGAAGACGGTGCACGTGACCATCTGCTGGAGGCCGATCTGCACGGAGAACGCCGTATCCGGTTCCGCAGGGTCCGGCACGACGTCGACGGGGACGTCGACTCCCGTCGATCGCTCGACGCAGGCGGTCTCGGCGGGCAGAGGGGTGTACGCGCTCTGCGGGAGCGAGCCGACGCCTTCCTCGACCCGGATCTGACCCGTGAACCCCGGAGGGGCCGCCGGATCGAATGCGATCGGGAACGAGACGCCGCCGCTTCCGTGCGAGGTGTCGGCCGGAGTGCCGTCGATGTCGACCTCGGGGTCCGGAGTCGTCGCGTCGAAGGTCCAGGCCTCGCCGGGCAGATACGCGTCGGCGACGGTGCCACCGTCCGGGACGATCCGCTTTATGACCGAGAGGGACGGCGCACACGCATCCAGCACGAGATTGCGCAGGGCGGCGCCCGCCTCGGCGTAGTTCACCGTCTGGAGGTAGTCGGCGACGCCGATGTTCGCGCCGTCGAAGCGCACCTCCCCCGAGACCGTGCGCAGATTGTCCCGGGCCTGAGGCGAGTTGATGCCCGCCCCGACGCCGACGGCGAGGACGCGTGTGTCCTGCAGTTTGACGAGGTTCGCCGATGCGAGGCCGTTGCTGAGCTCGCGGAAGCGCGTGTACCCGCTGCTGCGATCGGTCGGCGTGCCGCCCGTGAGGGGGTTGGCGCCGTAGACCGTCGGGTTTCCGTCGGTGAGGAACACGACCATGTCGAGGTGGGTGTCGCCGGTCGCGGCATCGCCGTTCATGGCTGCCGTCGCCGCGAACCCCCTGTCCCAGTTCGTGTAGTTCGTCGGCCAGGAGAATGTCGGGTCGTTCCAGTCCCGGTTCGAGCCGGGCGGCGCCGCGTCGTCGTCGTAGAGGTTGCGGAACGCCCGCGCCTCCGCCGTCGTGGCGACGGACATGAGAGGCGTGTTCGACCCGAACCCGTTCCCCGGCGAGTCCGTGCCGAAGGTGACGAGCGCGATCTGCGACGGCGTGCCGCGCAATGCGTCGACGAACTGGTTCATCGCCGTGACGAGCTGACCCTGCGAGCCGTTTACCGAGCTCGAGACGTCGACGACGAGTGCGATGTTCAGCCCGCACCGATCGGGGAGCGCGACATTGGCCCGGGAGAACACGACGACTCCGCTCGACGCGATGCGCCGCGTGTAGTTCGGGTTGGCGTGCGCAGGCGCCGTCTGCAGCCCGGGGTCGGTGATCCAGTCCGTGCCCGAGATGTACGAGCGGTCGGCGACGAGCGGAGGACTCTGCCAGACATGCCTCAGCTCGATGAGCGGATCGGCCGTCGAAGGCGAGAGCGGGCCTGTCTGCCAGAACGGATTCGCGAAGTAGCCCGCGGGGGCGGCCAGAGACGCCACATAGAGCCGCGTGCCCTGCGGAACGCCGCGACTCGGGTCGGTGTTGTTCGCGAACGGCGCGACCTGATCGGCGCCGGCGACGGCCGATCCGGCTCGGATGGGGACCTGGAAGACGCAGTCCCCGTCGGCGTCCGAGACACACGTGAAGAAGAGCGGATGAGCGGCATCCGGCACCGCGAACCCGCTGTTGGAGTCGATGGTCGCCGACGGCTCGTCGACGAAGAGGCCCAGGGTGACGCCGGCGAGCGGCGCGATCACGGAGCCTGCCGTGCGATAGTCCGCGACCCGCACGTGGAGGATCGCCGCGCCTGGATCCGGCGCCCCGATGACGGCTCGGCTCGGCGGTGCCGCCACGGGAGCGCTCACGATGGCCGCGACCAGTGCGAGCGCGCACGCGAGCGACACGCCGACACGCCTGCGCCGAGGACTCACTCGCTCGCGCTGTCGTGTCACGAAGATGCCCGCCTCCGGCTCTGTCCGCAACACTCTAGAGCACATCGCGCGGCAGGCGAACAGGGGTCATGGCGACGCGACGAGGGTCGCGGGCGGGATGCGGGGAGGCTCAGGGGATGAGCGCGAGCTTGCCGCCCGGATGCCCCTGGGCGAGCAGCCGCATGGCCTCTCGGGCCTCCTCCAGCGGGAACGTGCGTGCGACGGGCACGTCCAGGCGTCCCGCCGCGGCCGCCTCCAGCAGCCTGCGGCGGACGCTGTCGCGATATGCGGCGCTCTCGGGCAGCGCGCCGGCGATCGCTCGGAAGCCCGCGGCGGCGGCGCGCTGGGGCGCGGCGATCGTGACGATCCTGCTCCTGTCCGCGACGACCGCGAGCGACGCGTCGACGGCCTCGTCGGTGCCTACAGCGTCGAGCGCCGCGATGATCGGCGCGCCCGCGGCATCCTGAACCCGATCGGCGAGGTCGGGGCCGTAGGCGACGGGGATGCCGCCGAACCTCCGCACACGCTCGAAGCTCGCGGGACTCGCGGTGCCGACGACGCGCGCGCCGAGCTCGGCGGCCTGCTGCAGGACGCTCACGCCGACCGCGCCGGACGCGCCGTGCAGCAGGATCGTCTCGCCCTCGGCGACTCCGACGACATGGAGCATCTCGGCGGCCGTCGATCCCGCGAGCAGGAGGTTCGCCGCCTCGGCGTGCGAGAGCGAGGCCGGCTTCGCGAACACGTCCTCGGCCGGCACGACGAGCTCCGTGGCGTAGCCGCCCCGCACGCGGAACGCGACCACCTCGTCGCCGATGCGCGCCTCGCCCGACGCGATCCGCGTGGCGGGGCCGATCGCCGCGAGCTCTCCGGAGACCTCGTAGCCGATCGGCACAGGCAGCGAGACACCGGCGCGGGGCGCCGCGACGTGCTTGTAGTCGGCGGGGTTGACGCCGGCCGCCCTCACCCGGATCGTCACCTCGCCCTGACGAGGTGCGGGAAGCCCGCTCTCGGCGAACACCCATGTCTGCGGGCTCCCCCAGGCGGTCGCGATCCAGCCCCTGGCCATGTCAGAACCCGAGGCGTCCGAGCTGCTTGGGGTCTCGCTGCCATTCCTTCGCCACCCGCACGTGCAGCGACAGGAAGACGCGGCCGCCCACGAGCGGCTCGATGCCGGCCCGTGCCCGCGCGCCGACGTCTCGAAGTCGTGAGCCCTTCCTGCCGATGATGATCGCCTTCTGGCTGTCGCGCTCCACGACGATGTCGGCGTAGATGTCGGTGAGGTCGGAGCCCTCGCGCGGCGCGACATCCTGGACGACGACCGCGATCGAGTGCGGCAGCTCGTCCCGAACGCCGTCGAGCGCCGCCTCGCGGATGATCTCGGCGATGCGGTCCTCCGTCGACTCGTCCGTCACGACGCCGTCGGGGTACAGCGCCGGGCCCGCGGGCATGAGCGTGAGCAGCTCGTCCGTGAGGACGTCGAGCTGCTCGTCGCCCAGCGCGGACAGCGGGATGACGGCCGCCCAGTCCTCGCGCAGGCCGTCGACCTCGAGGAGCCGCTCGGTGATCTGGTCGCGGGTCGCGGCATCCGTCTTCGTGACGATCGCGACCTTCTTCGCGCGGCGGTACCCGTCGAGGGACTCCGCGATGCGCCGGTCGCCGGGGCCGACCTTCTCGGTCGCCGGCACGCAGAAGCCGATGACGTCGACGTCGCCCAGCACCTGCTCGACGAGGTCGTTGAGCCGCTGGCCGAGAAGCGTCCGCGGCTTGTGCAGACCTGGAGTGTCGACGATGACGAGCTGCCCCGCCGGGCGGTTCAGGATGCCGCGGATCGCGCGTCGCGTCGTCTGCGGCTTGTCGCTCGTGATGGCGACCTTCTCTCCGACGAGCGCGTTCGTGAGCGTCGACTTGCCGACGTTGGGGCGCCCGACGAACGTCACGAATCCTGACCGGGTCTCTTCAGGCATCGGTCTCGCCCTTCTTCTGCTTGGCGACGGCGAGGTCGCCGGTCTTCGGTTTCGCGACCTTGACGTCGCCGGTCTTCGGTCGTGCGGCCTTGACGTCGCCGGTCTTCGACTTGGCAGGCTTCACGTCGCCGGTCTTCGACCTCGCGACGCGCACCTCACCCGTGCGCGGGTGCGTGCCATTGGCCTCGTCGGCGGCCGCGAGCGCGGCGCCGCGTTCGACGAACACCGTCGCGAGGCCCCTGCCACGGCCCCTCGACGCTCCGCCCGTGAAGACGAGACCCTCGTACTCGGCGGTGGCGCCCGGCTGCGGGATGCGGCCCAGCGCCTTCCCGAGAAGGCCGCCGACGGAGTCGACGTCCTCGTCCTCGAGCTCGATCCCGAACAGGTCTCCGACCTCGTCCAGCCCCAGTCGCGCGCTGACGCGGTAGCGGCCCGGCTCGAGCTCGACGACCTCGTCGGAGCGCGGGTCGTACTCGTCCGCGATCTCGCCCACGAGCTCTTCGATGAGGTCTTCGAGCGTCACGAGCCCCGAGACCCCGCCGTACTCGTCGACGACGAGGCACACGTGCACGGCGTCGCGCTTCATCTGCTGCAGGAGCGTCTCGGCCTTCATCGACTCGGGGACGAAGACGGGAGGTCGTGCGATCGCGCGGATCGGGGCATCCCGCCATCCCGCCTCGTCGCGGAAGCCGAACTGCACGAGGTCCTTGAGATACACGACGCCCACGACGTCGTCCGCGTCGTCGTCGACGAGGGGGATCCGCGAGATGCCCTTCTCGAGGAACACCGCCATCGCGTCGCGCGTCGAGGCTGTCGCGTCGACCGTCACCATGTCTGTGCGCGGCACCATGACGGCTCGCACGAACGTGTCCGTGAAGTCGAAGACGGAGTGGATGAGCTCGCGGTCGTCTTCTTCGATGAGGTCCTGCGACGCCGCCTCGTCGACCATGCTGAGCAGCTGCTCCTCGGAGGCGAACGACGCGCTGCGGGCGACGCCGGGCGTCACGCGGTTGCCGAGAGCGACGAGGCCGTGCGCGAGCGGGCCCAGGAGGACGCGCACGCCTCGGACGACGGGAGCGGCGCCCGCGAGGAGGCCTTTCGCGTGCTGGCGTCCCCACGTGCGCGGGCTCGCGCCCACGATGACGAACGACACGCCCGTCATGAGGATCGCGGCGACGAGCATGGCCCACCAGATGCTGTCGAGCAGCAGGGTGAAGGCGACCGTCACGAGGACGGCGGCGGTCGTCTCCGAGAGGATGCGGATGAAGACGACCGCGATGGCGTGCGCCTCTGGGTCGTCGGAGATGCGCCGGAGAGAGGCCGCGTTGCGCCCGTTCGCGCCGAGATCGGCGAGATCCGCGCGGGAGGTCACCGCGAGAGCCGCGTCCAGCGCCGCCATGAGGCTGCCGAACGCGATGAGCAGCACCGCGGCGACGAGGAGGAGGGCTGCCGTCATGTGCGGTGGCGTCGTCGCTCGGCGACATGGAAGCTCAGGATGAGCTCCTTCTGCAGCCCGAACATCTCGCGCTCGTCGTCCGGCTCGGCGTGGTCGAAGCCGAGGAGGTGGAGGAGCCCGTGCGTCGTGAGGAGGATGAGCTCGTCGAGCGTCGAGTGCTTCGCGGCGACCGCCTGCGTCTCGGCGACCTGCGGGCAGAGCACGATGTCGCCGAGTAGGCCCGCGGGAGTCGGCATGTCCTCCGTGCCGGGGCGCAGCTCGTCCATCGGGAAGCTCAGGACGTCGGTCGGTCCGGGCTCGTCCATCCACTGGACGTGAAGGGCCTCCATCGCCCCCTCGTCGACGAGGACGATCGCGACGTCGGCGTCGGCGCTGACATGCAGCTCCGCGAGGTTGTGCTCCATGAGTCGCAGCAGCACGCCCTCGTCGACGGCGATCCCCGACTCGTTGTTGATCTCGATCGTCATGCACGGCCTCGCTTGGGGAGATGGTCACGGGGTCCTGCCGGCCGGGCGGCCGAGCGCCGTTCGGCGCGATTGGCGAACTCGGATGCCTCGTCCCGTTCGCGACGGGCCGCGAGGCGGCGCTCATCGTACTCGCTGTACGCGTCGACGATGCGACCGACGAGCGTGTGGCGGACGACGTCGTCGCTCGTGAGGTACGCGAAGTGGATGTCGTCGATGTCGCCGAGGACCCGCGTCACGAGCCGGAGGCCCGACGCGCCCTGCGGGAGGTCGACCTGCGTGATGTCGCCCGTCACGACCATGCGCGTGCCGAAGCCGAGCCTCGTGAGGAACATCTTCATCTGCTCGGGCGTCGTGTTCTGCGCCTCGTCGAGCACGACGAAAGAGTCGTTGAGTGTTCGACCCCGCATGTACGCCAGCGGCGCGACCTCGATCGTGCCGGAGGCCATGAGCTTGGGCACGAGCTCGGGGTCGAGCATCTCGTTGAGCGCGTCGTACAGCGGACGCAGGTACGGGTCGATCTTGTCGTTCAGCGTGCCGGGGAGGAATCCGAGCCGCTCCCCCGCCTCGACCGCCGGTCGCGTGAGGATGATGCGGCTGACCTCCTTGCGCTGCAGCGCCTGAACGGCCTTCGCCATCGCGAGGTACGTCTTGCCCGTTCCCGCGGGCCCGATGCCGAACACGATCGTGTTCTCCTCGATCGCGTCGACGTAGGCCTTCTGCCCCGCCGTCTTGGGCCGGATGATCTTGCCGCGCGACGACAGGATGGCCTCGCCGAGCACCTCGGACGGCCTCGGGCCGCCTTCCGTGCGCAGCATCCGGTTCGAGGAGACGACGTCGGCGGGGTCGAGCCCCTGGCCCGCGCGCGTCATCGAGATGAGCTCGTCGACGAGCGCCTTGGCGGCGGCGACGGGCGCGGCATCCCCCGTCAGCGTGATCTCGTTGCCTCGGACGTGGACGTCGACGTCCGGATGCTCGCGCTCGACGACGCGCAGGAGCCGGTCCTGCGGACCCAGGAGCTGGACCATCGCGATGCCGTCGGCATACACGCGCTCGACGACGGGGGAATCGGAAGAATCGCTCACCGAGGGTCTGCTCCGAGGGTTCGTTCCGCGAGACCGCCCGCGAGGACGTGCGCGTGGACGTGGAACACGGTCTGGCCGGCGCCCCCGCCCGTGTTGAAGATGAGGCGGAAGTCGCCGTCGGAGTGCTCCGCCGCGAGCGAGTTCGCCAGACCCACGAGCTCTGCGAGCAGCGCAGGGTCGCCTGCCGCGAGCTCGACGACGTTGCGGTACTCCTGCGACTTCGGGATGACGAGCAGGTGCACGGGCGCCTGCGGTGCGATGTCGCGGATCGCGAAGGCGTTCTCGGTCTCGGCGATGATCTCCGACGGGATCTCCCCGTTGAGGATGCGCGTGAAGATCGAGGGCTCGCTCATGCGCCCAGTCTATCGACGGGGTCGGCGCGCGCGCCGGATCACCATCGGCCGAGCGCCGCGCTGACGATCGAGATCGCGGCAGGGCCGGCGGTCGAGGTGCGCAGCACGGTCGACCCGAGCCGCACGAGCGTCGCACCGGCGTTCTCCAGGAGCGAGAGCTCTTCGGGCGCGATGCCCCCCTCAGGACCCACGACGAGCAGGATGTCGGAGTCTGACGCTCCCAGATCGGCACGCGACAGCGCGGTCGTCGCCGTCGGCTCGAGCACGAGGACGCGGGATGCCGCGGCCCGTGCGGCGAGCTGGTCCGTCGTGGTCGGCGCGGACACGACGGGAAGCCACGCGCGATGCGCCTGCTTCGCCGCTTCGCGCGCGATCGCCTCCCAGCGGGCGCGGCCTCTCGCGGCCTTCGCGGCGTCCCACCGCGAGACGCTGCGGGCCGCCTGCCACGGCGTGATCTCGTCGACGCCGAGCTCGGTCGCCGCCTGCACGGCGAGCTCGTCGCGATCCCCCTTCGCGAGGGCCTGCACGAGCGTGATGCGCGGGTGCGCGGGAGGGATCTCGGAGCGCGCCCCGATGCGGACGACGACCTCCTTCGGGGCGACGGCCTCGCACGCGCCCGTGAGCAACACGCCCCGGCCGTCGCCGAGCGTGACCTCCTCGCCGACCCGCACGCGGCGCACGGCGGCGGCATGGTGAGCCTCCGCGCCCGTCAGGACGACGACGTCGCCGGGTGCGGCATCCGTCGCCGAATCGACGAGGAAGTGCAGCGCCACGCGTCAGCCGTTCCGGAAGCGGTCGCGGAGCTTGGAGAACAGGCCCTGGTGGAACTCCGCGAGATGCGGCGCCGGCGCCTTGGTCTTCTTGGCGAAGTCCTCGATGAGGGCCCGTTCCTTCGCGTCGAGCCGCGTCGGGGTGACGACGTGGACGCCCACGCGCAGGTCGCCGCGCTGGGATCCGCGCAGCGGCGTGATGCCGCGGCCCTTGATCGTGAGCACGTCGCCCGCCTGCACTCCCGGGCGGATCTCGAGGTCGACGGGGCCGTCGAGCGAGTCGATCGTGGCCGTCGTGCCGAGGATCGCGTCGGGCATCGAGACCTCGAGCGTCGCGAGCAGATCGTCGCCTTCGCGGCTGAACACCTCGTGGTGCGTCACGTCGATCTCGATGTACAGATCGCCGTGGGGCCCGCCGGCGGGTCCGACCTCGCCGGAGCCGGGGAGCTGGAGGCGCAGCCCCGACTCGACGCCCGCGGGGATGTCGATCGACACCGTACGGCGCGCGCGCACGCGCCCCTGACCCTGGCAGGTCGCGCACGGGTACGGGATCGTCGTGCCGTACCCCTGGCACGAGCCGCACGGGTGCGTCGTCACGACGTTGCCGAGAAGGCTCCGCACCGTCTGCTGCACATGCCCGGATCCGTGGCAGATGTCGCACGTCACAGGGCTCGTGCCCGGCTGGCAGCACGACCCCTGGCACGTCTCGCACAGGACCGCCGTGTCGACGTCGAGGTCGCGGTGCGTGCCGAAGACGACGTCGCGCAGCTCGAGCGTCACGTGCACGAGGGCGTCCTGACCGCGCTCGCGGCGGGATCGCGGCCTTCCCGCCCGGCCCCCGCCTGCCGCGGCGCCGAAGAACGTCTCGAAGATGTCGCCGAAGCCGCCGAAGCCCCCGCCTCCTCCGAACGGCGAGTCGTTCCCGCCCATGTCGTACCGTGCACGCTGCTGCGGGTCGCTCAGCACGTCATAGGCGTGGGTCACGAGCTTGAAGCGCTCGGACGCGTCTTCTCCCGGGTTGACGTCGGGGTGGAGCTCGCGCGCGAGACGCCGGTACGCCTTCTTGATCTCGTCGGGGGTCGCGTCGCGCGCGACGCCGAGGACCTCGTAGTGGTCAGCCACAGTCGCCTTCCTGCCCGCGGGGTCGCCGCGGGATCGTCGATGTCTTCAGCAGGCGCTCTCGTCTTCTTCGAGCAGCCGGCTGAGATAGCGTGCGACGGCACGCACCGTCGCGAGGTTGGTGGGATAGTCCATGCGAGTCGGACCGAGCACACCGACGCGCGCCACGCCGCTGGTCGCGTCGTAGTCGCTCGCGACGACGGATGCCTCCGCCAGCCCGAATGCGGCGTTCTCGCGCCCGATGCTCGCCGAGAGCCCGTGTTCGTCTGCGACCATCTCGGTCATGAGCCTGAGCAGGGTCACCTGCTCCTCGATCGCCTCGAGCACCGGGTAGATGCTGCCGCGGAAGTCCGCCTCGCGGCGCGCGAGGTTGGCCGTGCCGGCCATGATCATCCGGTCCTGCCGGAACTCCTCGAGCTCCTCCGCGACGACGCGAGCGAGCTGGAGCGCCGCCGACACGGCCGACGAGGACGCGGCATCCTGGGCGTGCTCCGCGAGGAACGCGTCCACCCGCTGCGATCCCTCGCGCACCGAGACGCCGACGATGAGACCGGACACGACCGCGCGAAGGTGCGTGACGGCGCCGTCGGGAAGCTCGTCGCGCAGGAACGTCACGCGCTGCGAGACACGCCCCGTGTCGGTCACGAGGATGACGATGACACGTCCGCCGCCGATGTCGACGAGCTCGACGTGCGTGACGCTCGCTCGCGCGAACGACGGGTACTGCACGATCGCGACCTGGCCCGTGAGCTGCGTGAGAGCGCGCACGGTGCGCATCAGAAGGTCGTCGAGGTCGCCCGGCGCGTCGAGGAACGACGAGATCGCCGCGCGCTGCGCGGGCGAGAGGGGGCGGAGCTCGGCGAGGTGGTCGACGAAGACGCGGTATCCCTTGTCGGTCGGAACGCGCCCGGACGACGTGTGGGGCGCGGCGATGAGGTCTTCGTCCTCGAGCAGCGCCATGTCGTTGCGGATCGTCGCGGCCGAGACCCCGAAGTGGTACCGGTCGACGATCGACTTGCTTCCGACGGGCTCGCGGGTGTCGACGTAGTCCTGCACGATCGCCCGCAGCACCTGCAGGCCCCGTTCGCTGACCATTCCGCCCTCCTCACCCGCGTTCTGGCACTCACACTCTCCGAGTGCCAATTCTACCGGATGCGCTCGGGACAGGCGGGGAGGCGCGTCGTCGGGCGGAGAGCCCGCGCCCGCCAGGGCGTGAGCGCGTGACGCGCCGGTCCTCAGTCCGTGAGCGCCCGCACGACGGCATCCGCGAGGAGACGTCCACGCAGGGTCAGCACGATCCGCCCGCGCACGGCCTCGCCTCCGTCGACGAGGCCGTCCGCGATGAGCGCCGCGACGGCGTGCCGGCCCTCGCCGAGCAGCTCAGCGACGGGGAGCCCCTCGCGGATGCGGGTGCGCAGCAGGACGTTCTCGAGCGCCGTGGCCCCGGCATCCGGGGTCTCGCGGCCCGCGGCAGGCGACTCGCCCGCCGCGAGACGCTGAGCGTAGGCAGCCGGGTGCTTGACGTTCCAGAACCGCACCCCCGCGACGTGGCTGTGCGCTCCGGGGCCGAAGCCCCACCAGTCGGCGCCCTGCCAGTAGGCGAGGTTGTGCCGCGACCGGTGCCGTACGTCGGTCGCCCAGTTCGAGACCTCGTACCAGTCGTATCCCGCGCCTGCGAGCAGTCGGTCGGCGAGCTCGTACATGTCGGCCTGCAGGTCGTCGTCGGGCGCGGGGACCTCTCCGCGCCTGATCTGCCTGTGCAGCTTCGTGCCCTCCTCGACGATGAGGGCGTAGGCGCTCACGTGATCGGGTGCGAGGTCCAGGGCCGTCTCGAGCGAGGTGCGCCAGTCGTCGAGCGACTCCCCGGGCGCCCCGTAGATGAGGTCGAGGCTCACATCGAGCCCTGCCGCCCGCGCCGCCCGCACGGCCGTCGTGACGCCTTCGGGCTCGTGCGTGCGGTCGAGCGCCGCGAGCACGTGCGGGACGGCGGACTGCATGCCGATCGACAGGCGTGTCACTCCGGATGCCGCGAGCTCGGCGGCGACGGCATCCGTGACGGTGTCGGGATTGGCCTCGACGGTGACCTCGGCGCCGTCCTCGAGCCCGAACGCCTCGCGCACGCCGTCGAGCATCCGGCCGAGATCGCCCGGCGGCAGCAGCGTCGGCGTCCCCCCGCCGAAGAAGACCGTGGCGGCGGGACGGAGGGGTCCGGCATCCTGGAGGACGCCCCTCGCGAGCGCGATCTCGCGCAGCAGCGTGTCGGCGTACTCGTCCTGGCGGGCGCCGCGCAGCTCGCCCGACGTGTAGGTGTTGAAGTCGCAGTAGCCGCAGCGCACCCGGCAGAAGGGCACGTGCAGGTAGGCGCTGAACGGCGTCGCGGGGTCCGTGCCGGCATCCAGCGCTCCGTCGGCCGGGGCGGGATCGCCGAGCGGCAGCGCGGAGCCCATCAGCCCGGCGTCTGGTAGAGCGGGGAGATCGCGCGCAGATACCCCTGGAAGAGCTCGCGGCGGCGACGCCGCGTCATGGCGGGCACGAGCCGGTAGAGGAGAGCCGCAGGCGCGTCGAAGGCCCGCACCGTGAACCAGACCTCGTCGTTGTCATGCCACTCGATCATGAACGACTCCTCGCCGCTCACGACGGAGTCGCCGACCGTGCCGAGCGCGAAGCCCACGCGGCGCGGCTCTTCGACGGCGAAGATGACGCGGAGCTCGCCGTCGATGCGCATCCCCCTCACGCGCCCCTCCACCTTCACGGTCGTGCCGGCGCCGACGTAGGGGGTGCCGTCGGCGTCGAACCGCTGGTCGGCGACGGTGCGGCTCGGCGCGATGGCATTGCCTTCCGCGTCGAAGCTCACTCCCGAGTACATGGGGCCCGCCGCGGGGCGCACGTCCGTGAGCGCGAGGCCGGCGCCCCGCAGCGCGGCCCACGACAGCAGCGCCTCGCTCGCCGTCTGGAAGCGCGCCTCCCCGCTGCCGATGCGCCACGACTCCTCCGCGGGGATGCTGCGCTCGGGCGGGTACTGCATGAGATCGGGCGCCTGCGTCGCGCCGACGGCGGCGTAGTCCACGGTCTCGTCCTTGAAGGTTCCGCGACGCATGTCGTCCAGCCTACCGACCCCGCGAGGAGGCGGCCGAGAGAAATCGGGTCGACGCGTCAGCGGGACGCGTCGATCGCGACGCGCAGATACCGGCGCACGACCCGGTGCTGGATGACGCGCACGGCAGGCAGCGCGAGCGCCCACAGGCCCCCGCCCGACCGAGACAGCGAGCGGAGGGTGAACACGAGCCCGCCGTCGGGATGTGATCGGACGAGGAACGACTCCTCGCCGTGCAGAGGATGCCCCGGGCGTGTCTCGTAGCCGAAGCCGTCGGCATCGGCCCACACGACGTGCGCAGGCTCGGTGAAGCGGACGCCGGCGAAGCCCGCCGTGATGACGACGTCCTGGCCCGCTCGCGGTGGAGTCGGGGGAACGCGGAAGCCCGCCCGACGCTTGAGCTCCCACGTCGTCGCGACTCGGCGAAGCTCCGCTTCGTCGATCGGACGCAGATGCACCGACTGTTCGACGAGCCGATAGCCTCGCGGCGGGTCTGCGATCGGAGACCGGGTCGAGCCCGCCGCGAAGTCGCGCCGCCGTGCGCGCGGCATCCGCTACTTCTTGTCCTTGCTCTCGACATCCCCCGAGAGCGCGGCGATGAACGCCTCCTGGGGGACCTCGACGCGCCCGACCATCTTCATGCGCTTCTTGCCCTCCTTCTGCTTCTCGAGGAGCTTGCGCTTGCGCGTGATGTCGCCGCCGTAGCACTTGGCGAGCACGTCCTTGCGCATCGCCCGGATCGACTCGCGGGCGATGATCCGGGCGCCGATCGCCGCCTGGATCGGCACCTCGAACTGCTGCCGAGGGATCAGCTTGCGCAGCCGCTCGGTCATCATCGTTCCGTAGGCGTACGCCTTGTCGCGGTGCACGATCGAGCTGAACGCGTCGACCTTGTCGCCTTGGAGGAGGATGTCGACCTTCACGAGGTCGGCCTCCTGCTGTCCGCTCGGCTCGTAGTCGAGGCTCGCGTAGCCCTGCGTGCGGCTCTTCAGCTGATCGAAGAAGTCGAAGACGATCTCGCCGAGGGGCATGTTGTAGCGCAGCTCGACGCGTTCCTCGGAGAAGTACTCCATGCCCAGCAGCGCCCCGCGCCGCGACTGGCACAGCTCCATGACCGTGCCGACGTAGTCCTTCGGCGTCAGGATCGCGGCCTTCACCATGGGCTCCGACACCGACGCGACCTTGCCGTCGGGGTACTCGCTCGGGTTGGTCACGGTGATGTGCTTGCCCGCATCCGTCGTCACCTCGTAGATGACGCTCGGAGCGGTCGTGATGAGGTCGAGGTCGAACTCGCGCGAGAGGCGCTCCGTGATGATCTCGAGGTGCAGGAGGCCGAGGAACCCGCACCGGAACCCGAAGCCGAGGGCGACCGACGTCTCGGGCTCGTACTGGAGCGCCGCGTCCGACAGCTTCAGCTTGTCGAGCGCCTCCCGCAGGTCGGGATAGTCGCTGCCGTCGATCGGATAGATGCCCGAGAAGACCATGGGCTTGGGGTCGGTGTAGCCGGGCAGCGCCTCGGTCGCGGGCTTGCGGAGGTTCGTGACGGTGTCGCCGACCTTCGACTGGCGCACGTCCTTCACCCCCGTGATGAGGTAGCCCACCTCGCCGACGCCGAGACCCTTCGTGGGCACAGGCTCGGGGCTCGAGACGCCGATCTCGAGCAGCTCGTGCGCCGCCTTCGTCGACATCATCTGGATGCGCTCTCGCGGCTCGAGCTTGCCGTCGATCATGCGGACGTAGGTGACGACCCCCCGGTAGGCGTCGTACACCGAGTCGAAGATCATGGCGCGGGCGGGAGCGTCCGCGTTCCCCTGGGGGGCCGGTATGTCGCGCACGATGCGGTCGAGCAGCTCCTCGACGCCGGCGCCCGTCTTGCCCGAGACGCGCAGGACGTCGTCCGGGTCGCCGCCGATGAGGTTCGCGAGCTCGAGGGCGAACTTCTCCGGGTCGGCCGCGGGCAGGTCGATCTTGTTGAGCACGGGGATGATCTGGAGGTCGTTCTCGAGCGCGAGATACAGGTTCGCGAGCGTCTGAGCCTCGATGCCCTGCGCCGCGTCGACCAGCAGGACGGCGCCCTCGCACGCGGCCAGCGACCGCGAGACCTCATACGTGAAGTCGACGTGGCCGGGCGTGTCGATCATGTTGAGCGCGAACGTGCTGTCGGCGGTGGCCCACGGCATCCGCACCGCCTGCGACTTGATCGTGATGCCGCGCTCGCGCTCGATGTCCATGCGGTCGAGGTACTGCGCACGCATGTCACGGTCGGCGACGACGCCGGTGATCTGCAGCATGCGATCGGCCAGCGTCGACTTGCCGTGATCGATGTGGGCGATGATGCAGAAGTTGCGGATCAGCTCGGGCGGAGTCGCGGACGGCTCGAGGGGCTTCAGGGCGCGCGGTGACATGTCCCGTCGATTCTACGGGGGACGGATGCCGCGAACCTGAGCGGCCGCGATTCAGATCGGGGCGGGGATCCTCCGCAGTCCCTCGATCAGCTGATCGCGGTCGGACGCGACACACACGCGGATCCACCCTTCGCCCGACGCGCCGAACGCCGTGCCGGGCGCAACGGCGACGCCTGCTTCGTCGAGGAACCGCTCGCACCAGGCGAGCACGTTCCCGTCCGAGACGTGGGCCACGTCGATCCAGAGGTAGAACGCTCCCGTCGGCTCGAGGTAGCGCAGTCCTCGGCGGTCGAGCTCGGCCGTCGCGGCGGCGAGGTTGCCGCGATAGTGCGCCTGCGGGGCGACGACGGCATCCTGCGGTCCCGTGAGCGCCGCGAGCGCCGCACGCTGCGCCGGCGCGTCGACGCAGCTGACGAGGGACTCCTGCACCTTGAGCATCGTGGGACGAAGTCCAGGAGGCGTCACGAGCCAGCCGACGCGCGCACCCGTCATGGCGTACGTCTTCGACGTCGAGTAGACCGTGAACACACGATCGTCGGAGTCGAGCGCGGCGGGACTCACGTGCGCATGCCCCCACGTGAACCGCTCGTACACCTCGTCGCTGATGATCCAGAGGTCATGGCGGCGTGCGAAGCCGACGAGGGCCGCCATCGTGCGCGCGTCGAACGTCGACCCCAGCGGGTTGGACGGCGAGTTCACGATGAGGACGCGCGTGCGGTCCGTCACGAGCGTCTCGAGGTCGGTCAGATCGGGCTGGAAGTCGCGCTCCGGGCGAAGCGCGTACGGCACGGGCCTCGCCTGCAGCAGATGCGCGTTCATCGTGAATGTCGTGTACCCCGGATCGGGCACGAGCACCTCGTCGCCGTGAGACAGCGTGAGCGCCATCGCCAGGTGCAGCGCCTGCGTCGCCCCGACCGTGACCCATACCTGTTCGAGGTCGACCGTGACGCCGTTCTCGCGCGCGAGCTTGTCGACGATCGCCTCGCGCAGGGGCAGGATGCCGCCGTTGGGCGTGTATCTCGTCTCGCCCGCGCGCCACGCCTCGGCCGCAGCCTCGCGAGGGCCGGATGCGACGGTCTCCCCCGGCTCGCCGACGGCGAGCACGATCGTGCCGGGCCGTCGAAGAGCGAGCTCGAGGATGTGCCGGACGCCGGAACCCGGCATCCGTCCGACGTGCGGAGCGATCGCTGGCATCCGGCCATGCTACGCGGCGCGTCGCGGCGCGACGGGCCGTGACGACGCCGTCCCGGACAGGACCGTCGTAGCCTGATCGCATGACGGTCCAGGTCGTGTTCGTGCACGGCATCCGGACGTCCGCGACGATGTGGCGCGCACAGGTCACGCACCTCCTCTCGCGCGGGAATCCGGCGACCACGATCGACCTCCCCGGGCACGGCGCGCGCATGGCCGAGGACTTCACGCTCGACGAGGCGTTCGCGACGATCGATCGTGCGGTCCGGGATGCCGCCGCCCGAGGTCCGGTGCTCCTCGTCGGCCACTCGATGGGCGGCCTGCTCTCGATCGAGTACGCCGGCAGCGAGAACGCGCCCCCCATCGCAGGGTTCATCGCGGCATCCTGCACCGCGATCCCCCGGGGTGTGGGGCTTGCCACCTACCGTCTCCTGGCGCGCAGCTTCGACTCGCTCTCGGATCGCGGACAGTGGCTCGCCGATCGCGTGCTCGATGCGACGCTTCCCCCCGAGACGCGCGCCGACTTCGGCGCGGGCGGATATGCGTACGACGCGCAGGACGTCGCCCTGCGCAGCCTCTCGGTGCTCGACCTGCTCGCGGCGCTCGGTCGCATCCGTGTGCCGATGTGGTTCATCAACGGCCAGTACGATCAGCTGCGCATCAACGAACGGCTCTTCCGCAGGGTGGCCCCGGATGCCGAGCTCATCGTCGTACCGCGCACGAGCCACCTCGTGACCGCCATGCGGCCGCGGGTGTTCAACGCGCTCCTCGACCTCGCGATCACGACGCTCGACCAGACCTGATAGACTCGGTGATTGGCTTGCGTGTGGGTTCACCCCTCACGACCGCCGGAGCGCCCCTCTCGCGCCGACCGGCAACTCATCAGAACACTCCGAACGAAAGAGCCGTCGAACGTGGCGAACATCAAGTCGCAGATCAAGCGCAACAAGACCAACGAGAAGGCGCACGAGCGCAACAAGGCCGTCAAGAGCGAGCTGAAGACCGCCGTGCGTCGCACGCGCGAGGCCGTCACGGCGGGCGACAAGGCCTCGGCCGAGAAGGCGCTCCTGAAGGCGACCAAGAAGCTCGACAAGGCCGTGAGCAAGGGCGTCATCCACAAGAACCAGGCGGCGAACCGCAAGTCGGCCATCGCCAAGCAGGTCGCGTCGCTCTGACCGCATTTTCGAAGAGCCCGTCCCTCCGGGGGCGGGCTCTTCTGCATCCCGCGGCGGCGGATCCTGCAGGCGCTCGACGTGTCGGGCCCCGTGTCCGCGGCCGACGGCATCGCGCCGCGTCAGCTCCCGGAGGCGCTGAACGGCGCGCGCGTCGAGATGACCGTCACGAGGCGCTCCAGCGCGAAGACGGGGTCGCGCGATGCGCCCTTGACCTCGGCATCCGCACGCGCCGCGGCCTGGATGGCCATGCCGAGAGTCGTCTCGTTCCACCCGGAGAGGTCTCGTCGCGCGCGGTCGACCTGCCAGTCCTTGAGTCCGAGTCGAGCCGCGAGCGCGGCGGAGGGCTCACGCCCGCTGCCTGCGACTCGCGCCATCGTGCGGAGCTTCGACGCGATCGCAGCCACGAGCGGCACCGGATCGGCGCCCGAGGCCAGTGCGTGGCGCAGCGAGATGAGCGCATCGCCGTAGCGGCCTGCGATCGCCGTGTCGGCGACGGTGAAGGCGGATGTCTCGACCCGCCCGCCGTAGTAGCGCTCGACCACCTGCTCCGTGATGTCGCCGGGGACGTCCGCGATCAGCTGCTGACACGCGGCCGCGAGCTCCGTGAGGTCGTCGGCGAACGCCGAGACGAGGGCGCGCAGCGCGGCGGGCGCGATGCGCTTCTTCGCCGCCTGGAACTCGCCGGCCGCGAAGTCGAACCTGTCGGAGTCGCGCTTCACGGCGAGGCAGGGGATCTCGACTCCGCCGCCGGTGCCCGCGCGGACGGCGTCGAGGAGCTTCTTGCCGCGCACCGTCGCGCTCGTGTGACGCAGCACCACCGTCGCGCCGTCCTGCGGCGCCTCGAGGTAGGCGAGCGCTTCCGCGAGGAAGGCGTCGGAGCACTTCTCCACGCCCGTGACCCTCACCAGGCGCGGCTCGCCGAACAGCGACGGCGACGTCACCGCGAGCAGCGACCCCTGGACGTAGTCGTCGGCACGGAGGTCGGACACCTCGAGGCTCGGGTCTTCAGCCCGCAGATACTCGCGCAGCGACGCCGTCGCGCGCTCTGCGCACACGTCCTCCGGCCCGGACACGAGGACGATCGGGGCCGGCTGCGGGTCGCGCCAGGAGAGCTGGCGGATCGCGCTGCGTGCGCTCGCCGAGCCGCGCGCGGGTGCTCGTCGTGCGCTGCCTGCCATTCGCCCAGCCTATCGACAGGCGCCGACGTCGCGTCCGCGCGGGGCGGGGACGCGCGCCGGCTGCGCGCCTCCTGCGAGCCCCGCGCAGGATGGCCCGCGACGGAGGCTGCGACCGGGCCGTGTCGCCGGCCTCACGGCTGCGCGAGGAATCGTGCGGGGACGGTCGGCAGCGGCTCGTGGGGGTCGAAGGGCTCCCAGCCATCGTAGTCGGCACTGTTGAGGATGACGCCCTGTCCCTCGCGAGTCCACAGGACGAGGCTCAGCGTCGGGTTCGTCCACGTCCACGTGAAGCGGGGGTGCACACCGGACGCCTCGAAGGGGATGAGCCCTGCGCGCGACCGGACCGTCTGCGCGAAGTCGTGGGTCCAGTCGCGGAACTCGACGCACGTGCGTCCGAAGTCGATCCCCATGGCGACGATCACGACGACGGGCACGACCCACGCGGCGCGCACGCGGTCGTGCGCCCTGACGCCCAGCCGCGTGAACCGCAGCGCGGTCGCGAGTCCGATGAGGACGGCCAGGAGCACGGCCACCGCGATCCGCGCGTTGTAGTGCATCCACGGGTAGGGCCAGTCCGCGTCGATCACGCGGGGAACCGCCGATGGGAAGATCGGCACCGCGAGAAGGGCGATCGCCGCGAGGATGCCGACCCCGATGGCGGCGATGGCGAGCCGCCGCGAGGAGACCGCGAGCGCGAGGATCATCGCAAGCACCGCGACACCCGCCACGACGACGCGGGGATCGCGCGCGAGCAGCGAGAGGTTCGCCGCCTGGTCGAACGTTCCGCCGCCCACCGGCGACAGCGTCCACAGCGCGGTGACGAGCCCGAGGACGGCACCGCCCGCGAGGAGCACCGCCGCCGCGCCGACGATCCACGTCGTCGCGCGCTTGCGCCCGCGGCCCGCCTCGACGTCGTCGCGGTCGCGCATCCTGAGCACGACGCCGACGATGAGCACGGGTCCGAGGAAGATCGTGGACTCGTACGAACGCAGGAGCACGACCGAGACCGCCGCGAGCCCGATCGACTCCGCGAGCGTCCACGGTCCCGTCCGCAGCACGAGCGCCGCCGCGAGGGCGACGAGAGCGTAGGTCAGGTTGTACTCGCCCACCGCGAAGAACGCGGACACGGGGAAGACGACCGCCCACATCGTGAAGAAGAGCCACAGGAGTGGCGTGCGCCAGTGCAGGAGGATGGCGGCGCACCAGGCCGCCGTCGGGATCAGCATGAGCCCTGCACTGTAGATCAGCGCGACCGCCCCCGCGTCGACGCCGCCGACGGCGATCGCGACGATCGCAGGCAGCTCCGTCACCCCCGCCGAGAAGGTCCTGTCCGCATTGCCGAACGCGAAGCCGCCCTCGACGAGCATGCGATGCAGGAAGTGCGCCCCGTCTCCGACATACGCCGTCAGGCACACCGTTCCCACGACTCCGGCGGCTGCGACGATCGCCAGCGCGATCACTCGCCCCACCGCTTCCGGGCGCACTCGCCCGCGTTCCCCAGCCGTCATGCGCGCTCCCTGCGCCAGTTGCCGCCGATATTACAGACCCGCCCGGTCCCTGCTCACGATGAGACCCGTCGGCGCCGACGAGACGGCGATGACGCCTTGCGTGTCTGTGCGGGCGATGGTCGCTCCGAGCGACTCCAGCATCCCGATGGTCTCGGCACGCGGGTGCCCGTAGTCGTTGTCGACGCCGACGCAGATCAGGGCGATCGCGGGATCGAGCAGGCGATAGAGCCCGGCATCCTGATCCGCACTGCCGTGGTGCGCGACCTTCACGAGCGCGTACGGCGGATCGAGGACACCGGATGCCGCGAGCGCGCGCTGCGGCGACGCAGAGAGGTCGCCGAGCCACAGCGACGCCGGCACCCCTCCCCCTTCTATCTCGACGACGACGCTCGCGTCGTTGCCGCTCGGGAACGCGTGGCTCGCACGCGGCGGCCACACGACCCGCCACTGCGCGTCGCCCAGGGTCCCGTGGAGCCCGGCGGCGCCCTGCACGGCCTCCGCCCCGGCCGAGACGAGGTCCGCCACGAGCGCGCGGTCCGCCGACGCGGTCGCCGGTCCGTGGACCACCGTGCCGACTCGTCCGCGCACGGCATCGACCCCGCCGACGTGGTCGAGGTCGAAATGGGTCAGCACGAGAAGGTCGAGCTGCCCGACTCCCGTCCGGGACAGACATGCCGCGAGCCGATCGGGATCCGGACCCGTGTCGACGAGTGCGACACTGCTCCCCGAACGGACGAGGACCGCGTCGCCCTGCCCGACATCGCACGCGAGGACGGACCAGTCGCCAGGCAGCGTGAATCGGCCTGCGACGGAGCTCGTCAGCGCGACGCTTCCCGCAGCGATCCCGACCGCAAGAGCGAGGAGCACGCAGGATGCCGCGCGCAGGATGCGGTGCCGGCGGCCCGCCCCGCGCACGCCGAGCAGCACGGCGACGGCGGCGCCGACGGCCGCGAGCGCCATGAGCCCGAGCACGCCGTCGATCCAGGGCAGCTGGGCGCCCGGGAGCGTCGCGAACGTGTGCGCCGTCGCGGCGATCCACGCAGCCGGGGCCCAGGCGATCGCCGCGAGCCCGGATTGGAGCCACGGCAGGGGTGCGGCGAGGCAGGCCGCGAGCCCCGCGATCGTCGCAAGGGGTGCCGCGGGCCCCGCGAGGAGGTTCGCGACGACGCCGTAGACGGGCACGCTCGGAGTGATGAGCACGAGCAGCGGGCCGCAGGCGAGCTGGGCCGCCAGCGGGACTGAGAACGCGAGGGCGAGCGCGCGCGGCATGCGACGCGCGAGGCCCGCCGCCAGCGGACGGGCCAGCAGCAGGAGCGACGCCGTCGCGACGGCCGACAGGGCGAAGCCGAGCGACGTCGACAGCCAGGGGTCGACGACGAGAAGCACCGTCACGGCGAGCGACAGCACCGACATCCCCGTCGCGGCCCTTCCGAGCAGGACCGCGAGCATCGCGACGGTCGCCATGGCAGCCGCGCGCACGACCGACGGCTCGGGCGTGACGAGGAGCACGAACCCGACGAGGGCGGCGAGCGACACGAGGACGCGGAGCCGCCGCCCTGCCCCGAAGGCGGATGCCGCCCCGAACGCGATCCCGACCACGAGCGCGCAGTTCGCGCCGGAGACGGCCGTCAAATGCGAGAGGGACGACGACTTCATCGCTGCGTCGAGCTCGGCGTCGACGCTCGATGTGTCGCCCACCGCGAGCCCGGGGACGAGGCCCGCGCCGGGCGTGGGCAGGCCCTCGACCGCCGCGACGAGACCTCGCCGCAGTCCTGACATCGTCTCGAGCACACCTGGCGGCTCCTCGACGACCTCGACACCGCGCGTCGCCTGCACGACGAGGACCGCCCGCGCACCGGCGTCTGCCGGGCGCGCCGACCCGCGCGCGACGACCCGCGCCCCGACGTCGACGCGTCCGTCGACCGCGTCGGGCTCGACCGTGATCACGACGTCGATCCGCAGGGCCGTCGTGTCGGCGCCCGACGCGAGGGAGGTCGTGACGGCGTCGAACGCGATCGTGCCAGTGACCCAGGTCTCTGCCTTGCCCGTCACGACGGCCGTCACGGTGAGCGCGCGCCCTCCGTCGAGCCCGAGCGCGCTCGCGGCGATGCGTGCGGGCTGCGCGAGGGCGACGTGCGACGCGACAGCAGCCGAGGCGACGAGCAGCAGCACGAGCACGACGCGCGGCAGCACGAGCACGACGCGCGGCATCCGTCGTGCGAACGCCCGGAGCGAGAGCACGCCCAGGCCCCACGCGACGAGCGCGAGCACCCACGCGTGCGCGGGGACAAGAGTCGCGGCGGCCGCGGCCCCCCACGCGGCGGCGGCGACGGGCACCAGCCGGAGTCCGCGGACGTTCATACGGACACCAGGTCGCGCAGCGCCTCGAGCATCTTGTCGCCGATGCCCGGAACCGCGAGGAGGTCTTCGACGCTCGTGAAGCGTCCGTTGGCCTCGCGCCACTCGATGATGCGCGCCGCCATCGCGGCGCCGATCCGCGGCAGCGTGTCGAGCTCGTCTGGTCCAGCCGTGTTGAGGTTGACCCGGCCGTCGCCGGCCGGCGCCGATGCGGCGTCGGGCGCCGACCCCATGGCCGGGACGACGAGCTGCTCTCCGTCTCCGAGCGGCCGCGCCAGGTTGACGGCGTCTTCTGCGGCGTCGGGAGCGAAGCCTCCTGCGGCGGCGATCGCGTCCACGACCCGCGCGCCGTCGTGCAGGACGTACAGCCCCGGCGCCGCGACGTACCCCGACACGTGCACGTAGACGGTCTCGGGCGCCGCGGCATCCCTCTGCCCGCCGTCGGCGATCGTGACGGACTCGACGGGCGCCGACGCCGAGCGCAGGATGCCGATGCCGACCGTCGCCGTCAGCACGACGAGCACGACGACGACGGCTGCGCCGAGTCCGATCCGGCGGCGTGCCCCGTCGGGGGCTTCGAGGGACGTCACGCCGTCACGCTATGAGCGACCTCCCCGACGAGGACGGCCGGAGTGGCCCGATGGTGGACGGCGCCTCTCGCGCCCGCGCTGGGGAGGAGCGCGTCAGTGCGTGCTGAAGCTCACGACCTTCGGGGGGCGCACGATGGCGCGCGTGATCTCGCGGCCGCCGAGCGTGCGCTGCACGCGCTCGTCCCCGCGGGCGAGGGCCTCGAGCTCGTCGCCGCCGATGCGGGCGGGCACCTCGAGCGTCGCACGCACCTTGCCGTCGATCTGCACGACGGCGGTCACCGACTCCTCGACGAGGAGAGTCGGGTCGGCCTGCCGCCACGGCACGAGGCCCACGAAGCCGTCGTAGCCGAGGATCTCCCACATCTCCTCCGCCGTGTGCGGAGCGAACAGGTCGAGGATCATCGCGGTCGCCTCGGCGGCCTCGCGCACGGCAGGGTCGGCGGGTCCCGCGCCCGTGTCGATCGCCTTGCGGGTCGCGTTCACGAGCTCCATGAGGCGTGCGACGACGACATTGAACTTGGTCTGCTCGACGAGGCCGGGAGCATCCGCCAGCAGGCGGTGCGTCACGCGGCGCAGCGCCGGATCGCCCTCGGCCCACACGACGTCGGGGCTGCTCATGACGTCCTTCGCGACGCGCCACGCGCGGGCGAGGAACTTCTGCGCACCCGTCGTCGAGACGTCCTCCCAGTTGATGTCGTCCTCGACGGGCCCCGCGAACGTGATCGCGACGCGGGACGCGTCGGCACCCGGATCCACCATGCTCGCGGCGAACTCGACGAGGTTGCCCTTGCTCTTGGACATCTTCGAGCCGCCGAGCAGCACCATGCCCTGATTGATGAGGCTCGAGAACGGCTCGGTGAACTCGATGAGTCCCATGTCGAAGAGCACCTTCGTGATGAAGCGCGCGTACAGCAGGTGAAGGATGGCGTGCTCGACGCCGCCGATGTACGAGTCGACGGGGGCCCATTTGTCGGCCTCGCGCGTCGAGAACGCCTCGCCCGCGTCTCCCGGGGAGAGGAAGCGCAGGAAGTACCAGGAGCTGTCGACGAAGGTGTCCATCGTGTCGGGGTCGCGCAGAGCCGGCTCGCCCGTCTCGGGGTCGACCGTCTGCATCCACTCGGTCGCCCCGCCGAGGGGCGACGTGCCCTTCGGCGCGAGGTCGAGACCCTGCGCGTCGGGCAGAGTGAGCGGCAGCTGGTCCGCCGGGACCGGCACGATGCGGCCGTCCTGCGTGTGGATCATGGGGATCGGCGTGCCCCAGAAGCGCTGGCGCGAGATGAGCCAGTCGCGCAGGCGGTAGGACTTCGCCGCCCGACCGGTCCCCGCCGCCTCGAGCTCCTCGATGATGCGAGCGATCGCGTTGCGCTTGCTCAGCCCGTCGAGCGAGCCCGAGTTGATCATACGGCCCTCTCCGGTCAGCGCGATGCCGGTCCTGGCGGGGTCGATCGACTCGAGCGACTCGTCCACGATCGGGTTGCCCTCGTCGTCGAGGTCGATGACGGGGATGGCGCCCGTGATGGGGGCCGTCGTGTCGACGACGACTCTCACCGGCAGATCGAAGGCGCGCGCGAAGTCGAGGTCGCGCTGGTCGTGGGCCGGCACGGCCATGACGGCCCCGTGCCCGTAGTCGGCGAGGACGTAGTCGGCCGCCCAGATCGGGAGCCGCTCGCCGGTGAGGGGGTTGAGCGCGTACCGCTCGAGGAAGACGCCCGTCTTCGGCCGGTCGGTCGCCTGCCGGTCGATCTCGCTCTCCTTGCCCACGCGCTCGAGGTAGTCCTGGAAGCGCATGCGGACCTCCGCCGGCGCACCCGCCGCGAGCTCTGCGGCGAGATCGCTCTCGGGGGCGACGACGAAGAACGTCGCGCCGTGCAGCGTGTCGGGGCGCGTCGAGAAGACCGTGACCTTCTCTTCGCGGCCCTCGATCTCGAAGTCGATGTCGGCGCCGACGGAACGTCCGATCCAGTTCCGCTGCATGCGGATGACCTTGGACGGCCAGAAGCCCTCGAGCTGGTTCAGGTCGTCGAGCAGGCGGTCCGCGTAGTCGGTGATCTTGAAGTACCACTGAGTGAGCTTCTTCTTGACGACCTCTGCGCCGCACCGCTCGCAGTGCCCGTCGACGACCTGCTCGTTCGCGAGCACCGTCTGGTCGTTGGGGCACCAGTTGACGGGGCTCTCCTTGCGGTACGCGAGACCGCGCTCGTACAGCTTCTGGAAGAGCCACTGGTTCCAGCGGTAGTACTCAGGATCGCTCGTGTGCAGGATGCGCGACCAGTCGTAGGACGAGCCGTACTCGCGGAAGCTCTTCTTGTGCTGCGCGATGTTGGCGTACGTCCACTCGCGCGGATCGGCGCCGCGCTGGATCGCCGCGTTCTCGGCGGGCAGACCGAACGAGTCCCAGCCGATCGGGTTCAGGACGTTGTACCCGCGGTGACGCCAGAAGCGCGCGACGATGTCGACATAGGCGTAGCTCTCCGCGTGGCCCATGTGCAGGTCGCCCGACGGGTACGGAAACATGCCCAGCACGTACTTCCGCGGCCGCGTGTCATCTGCGCCGCCCGCACGGAAGGGGTCCGCCTCCGCCCAGCGCGCCTGCCACTTCTGCTGGATGGCGTACGGGTCGAAGCCGCTGCCGTCGGCGGCTGCGGCGGTCTCGGGGGGAAGGGTCTGACTCACGGAAGGACACCAATCACGGGTTTTTCGAGCGCAGAAAGCGCCCCTCCAGGTTACCGGACGGGCGCCCTCACCAGCCGGGAGGAAGCTCCGCGCCCAGTGCGGCCAGCGGACCGCGCGCCTTCACACCGACCTCGGCGACCTCGGCAGCGGCATCCGACCGCCACGTGATCCCGCCTCCTGCGCCCACGTACGCGCCGCCGGGGTGGGTGACGACGGATCGGATCACCATGGCCAGGTCGAGCGCGCCGTCGTCGCCGACCCAGCCGAAGCAGCCGGAGAAGACGCCGCGAGCCATGCCTTCCAGTTCGTGCAGGATCGTCATGGCGGAGAGCTTCGGCGCGCCGGTCATGCTGCCGGCGGGGAACGCGGCATCCAGCAGGTCGCCCACGGTCGTGCCGGGAACGAGCCGTCCCGCGACCGTCGAGACGAGCTGATGCACGGCGGGGTACGACTCCACCTCGAGCAGCCTCTCGGCGGCGACGCTGCCGGGCTCGCAGACGCGGGAGAGGTCGTTGCGCATGAGGTCGACGATCATGACGTTCTCGGCGCGCTCCTTCTCGCTCGCGAGGAGCTCGGCGGCGAGGACGGCGTCCTCCTCCGGATCGCGTCCGCGGGGCCGGGTCCCCTTGATGGGTCGCGTGCGCACGATGCCGTCGGCGACGTCGAGGAAGCGCTCGGGGCTCGCGCTCGCGAGCGCGACCGCGCCCGTCCGCAGCAGCCCGCCGTGGTGGGTCGGCGTAGCGGCGCGAAGGCGGCGATACGTCGCGACGGGATCCACGGCGCCCGCGACCCCGAAGCGGGTCGTGAGGCACAGCTGGTACGCGTCGCCCTCGCGGATCGCGTCGCGACAGCGCTCGATGAGCGCCGCGTACTCGCTCGGGGAGTTCCGCGCGACGGCCTGGGCGCCTACAGCGGCGGAGGCTGCGGCATCCGGCAGCGCATCACGCCACGACGTCACCTCGGACGCGAAGCGCAGCGCATCGGATGCCGGCGCCACGGCCCATATGCACCCGGCGGCATGGTCGAACGCGACGAAGCGATCGACCCGCAGCCACATCGCCTGCGGCACGTGCCCGTCGTCCGGTGCGACGGGGGCGCCCGCACGGGCGGCGGCATCCTCGTACCCGAGCCAGCCGACCCAGCCCCCGCGGAACGGCCCCGCCGGCCAGGACGGGTCGACCGCGCCGCGACAGACGACGGCGCGCACGAGGCCGGGAAGAGGCTCTGGCTCGCCGATCCCGAGCACCGACCACCCCGCGCGCGCGAAGGGCCCCGCGTCGAGCCAGAAGGCATGCGGATGCCGCGCCGGCCCGCCCAGGAACACCCGCTCGGGATCCGTCCAGCCGTCCAGGCGCACGGCTGTGAGCGGGTCGATCATCTTCCCAGGCTAGAGCGCACCGCCCGGCCCTAGGCTCGTGGGCGTGAACGAGTTCCTCAGCTGGCTCCTCGATGCCGTGCAGGGCGTCGACCCCGCTCTGCGGACACTCGTCGCAGGCTTCGCGATGATGCTCGAGACGAGCGTCCTGATCGGCCTCGTCGTGCCGGGCGACACGATCGTGATCGTCGCGGGAACCGCCGTCGCGAGCCCGCTCGAAGGCGTCGTCCTCGGAGTCGCCGTCGTGATCGGCGCGCTCGCGGGCGAGAGCATCGGGTTCTGGCTCGGCCGTCTCCTCGGGCCCAGGATCCGCGCGTCGAGCCTCGGCCGGCGCATCGGCGACGCGAACTGGGTCAAGTCGGAGCGGTATCTGCGCCGCCGCGGCGGTCCTGCGATCTTCCTGTCCCGCTTCCTCCCCGTCCTGCACTCGCTCGTGCCGCTCACGGTCGGGATGAGCCGCTTCTCGTATCGGCGGTTCCTCGCGTGGACGGCACCCGCGTGCGTCCTCTGGGCGGCGCTCTACATCTCCGTCGCGGCCCTCGCCGCGGGCACCTACCGCGAGCTCGCGGACCGGCTGCACTTCGCCGGGTACATCTTCGTCGGCGTCATCGTCCTGTTCTTCGTGCTGGTCTTCCTCGCGAAGAAGATCATCCAGCGCGTGGAGAGCCGTCATCTCGACGGCGACGAAGAGGACATCGTCCGTTCAGGCGTCCCCGAGGAGGACATGGAAGACTGAGTGGATGCCCGAGCACGCCGTCGCCCCTGCACGCACCAAGGTGCTCTGGCTCGCTCGGCTCGAATACCGCTTCCATGCGTGGCGCGAGAGACGCGCGCGCAAGCGGTTGCTGACTCCCACCGTGACCCCGTTCCCGGGGTATGCGGGCGTCGACTGGGTGCGCGTGCTCGGCCGTGTGCTGATCGTGCCGCTCGTCAAGCCCTCCGAACGCGGCGAGTACGCGAGCGTGCGGGGATGGCGCAGCTTCGCCGCGGTGCCTGTCGGCTTCGCGCAGGTCTCCGTGCGCATCGGGGACACGGTCCACGAGGTCGTCGCCGACCGCGGAGGGGTCATCGACACGGTGCTCCCCGCGACGCTCGAACCGGGATGGCAGCCGCTCGAGATGTCCGTCGAGGGCGGCGATCCCGTGGAGACGCGCGTCTTCGTCGTGGGGCCGGACGTGCGGTTCGGCGTCGTCTCCGACGTCGACGACACCGTGATGGTGACCGCGATCCCCCGGCCGCTCCTCGCCGCATGGAACTCGTTCGTCGTCGACGAGCACGCCCGCCAGCCGGTCCCGGGCATGTCGGTGCTGCTCGAGCGCGTGACGCGCGACAACCCCGGCGCACCCGTCGTGTATCTGTCGACGGGTGCGTGGAACATCGCCCCCACGCTCATGCGGTTCCTGCGCCGGCACCTGTTCCCTCCGGGTGCGATCCTCCTGACCGACTGGGGTCCGACGCACGACCGCTGGTTCCGCAGCGGCAAGGATCACAAGCTCTCCAACCTCGATCGGCTCGCGCACGAGTTCCCCGACGTCAAATGGCTCCTCATCGGCGACGACGGCCAGCGCGACGACGAGATCTACACGCGCTTCACGAGCGAGCATCCGTCCAACGTGGCGGCCGTCGCGATCCGCCGCCTCTCCCCCGCCGAGGCGGTCCTCGCGGGCGGCCGGACGGCCGTCAACGACCACTCGGCCGCGTCGGTTCCCTGGGTCACGGAGTCCGATGGGGCGGGGCTGCTCGAACGCCTCGAGGAGGTCGGAGTCGTCGAGGCCTGACGTCTGGGGCCCCGCGTAGGCTGATCCGCATGTGCGGTCGGTTCGTCGTTGCGAATGTCGGGTCCGAGCTCGTCGGCGTCCTCCGGGTCGATCTCGAGGGCGACGACCTCCCCGAGCCCTCGTACAACGTCGCCCCCACCGATCGAGTCGCGATCGTGCTCGACTCGGGCAAGACCGAGCCGCCGACACGGCGCCTGGAGCCCGCGCGGTGGGGTCTCGTGCCCGCGTGGGCGAAAGACCCCTCGATCGGCGCGCGTGCGTTCAACGCCCGAGCCGAGGATCTCGAAGACAAGCCGATGTTCCGCAGAGCGCTGGACAAGCGCCGGGCCGTCGTCCCGGCCACCGGGTACTACGAGTGGAAGACGGTCGACGGCGAGAAGATTCCGCACTTCATCCACCCGGCCGGCGGCGAGCCCCTGTTCTTCGCGGGGCTCTACGAATGGTGGAAAGACGCCTCGAAGGCCGACGACGATCCTGCCCGATGGCTTCTGAGCTTCACGATCCTCACGCGCGACTCCATCGGGCACCTCGGCTCGATCCACGACCGCATGCCGCTGTTCATCGACCACGACTTCGCGGATGCGTGGCTCGATCCCACGGCAGACAACGTGCGCGACATCCTCGATGCCGCGATCGACGCGGCACCGTCGGTGGCCGAGACGCTCGACGACCACGTCGTGTCGAAGGCCGTGGGCAATGTGCGCAACGACTCCCCCGAGCTGATCGAGCCGATCGACGCGCGGTGAGACGCATCCCGTCGAGGACTTCCTCTTCACCTGCGGATGACTCGGCCTGCACGAGTGGGCGATGGTCTGCCGGCAGCGCGGAGTCACGGAGCGCGGTCGGGGGATCCGGGCCCGCCTGATCACGGCGCTCGACGCTCGCTGACCGTCACTCGGCCGGCGCGCAGTCGGCGCAGGGCACGAGGCCGCGTCCCTCTGCCGCGAGCTCCAGTCGCAGCTGGACGACGCGCCCCGCGGCGTCGTCGAGCCGGTCCGCCGAGAGCGTTCCCGCATCCACGGCCGCGACGATGCCGTCGACGATGCGAGGCGCGGTGTCCGCCGTCGTGAACATGACCGACAGGACCATGTCGTTTCCCGCCGCGAGGGCCGCGACGGCGTTGCCGACAGGATCTCGGTACGACGGGACGCCGGACGCCTCCAGCATCCCGAGGTCGTCGGTGATCGCGACCCCCGTGAAGCCCAGATCACGTCGGGCGATCTCGTGCCACGTCGGCGAGAGGGACGCGGGAGCCGCGTCGACCGCCGTGTAGGCGAGATGCCCGAACATGAGGATCCGCGCGCCGGCGTCGATGCCTGCGGCGAAGGGAAGCGCGTCCGTCGCGGCCCACTCCTGCTGAGGCATCGAGGTCGAGGGAATGCTGCCGTGCGAGTCGCCAGGGGCAGCGCCATGCCCGGGGAAGTGCTTGAGCGTCGACAGCGTCTGACCCGCCTCTCCGTGCACGGCAGCCGTCACGTTCGCCGCGCCCGACTCGGGCGTCGTGCCGAGTGCGCGGCGGTAGATGAACATCGACCGGTCGTCGGTGACGTCTGCGACGATGCCGAAGTTGACGCCGATGCCTGCGCGCTGCACGAGAGCCGCGCGCCCCGCGAACGCCGACTCGACCGCCGACGGCGTCTCCGCCTTGAGAGCGACGGATGCCGGGAACCCGTCCCACGGCAGCCGGGAGACGTCGCCGCCCTCCTGGTCCACCGCGATGAGCGGCGGGAGCGCGGGGTCGATCGTCAGCGCGGCCGTCTCGCCGCGCAGCTCCTGCTCCGTGGCCGGGATGTTCGCACCCATGAGGATGAAGCCGCCGATGCCGGTGCGCGCCATGTAGTCGTGGAGGGATGCGGCATCCGTCGTCGGGATGTGCCCCATCACGACGGAGGCCGCCTTCTCGCGCGTCGACATCGCAGCGACCCTGGCGGTGGCCGCCTCCGCGATGTCGGCGGGCTCGGCCGCCTGCACGCGAACGACTCCGCCCCCGTCGGGGCTCGAAGACGGGGTCGACGCGTCGGCGGGTGCCGCGCACACGACGACCGCGGCGAGCATCGCGGACGCGACGACGAGCGCCGAGCGCCGAGCGAAGGGCATCGCCTCAGCCTACGCGGGGGCGTCAGGGGCGTCAGGGGCGTCCTGCGGCGTGGCTCGTCAGTGCCGTGCGACGATGGCCGCGGCATCCGTTCCGCGCGGGAGCACGCCGTACTGCGCGCCGCGGTCGGCTCCGAGGCGAGCCGCGAGGAAGGCGTCCGCCGCGACTGTCGGCGCGTGCCTCACCATGAGCGAGGCCTGCAAGGCGAGCGCGAGCGCCTCGCTCAGCCGCCTCGCCTGCGACTGCGCGAGCGTCGGGTCGGAGCCCGCGAGCGACGAGAGGAGCGCGAGCGAGCGGTCGACGTGGTCGTCGAGAAGCGTCGAGGCGCCTCGCGTCGACGCGAGCTCGTCGGCGAACGCCGCCCCCGACGCGGGATCACGCGTCAGCGCACGCAGGACGTCGAGGGCGATCACGTTGCCCGATCCCTCCCAGACCGCCATGACCGGCTGCTCGCGGAAGCGTCGTGCGAGCGGGAACGCCTCCGTGTATCCGTTGCCGCCGAGGCATTCGAGCGCTTCGTACGCGTGATGAGGGCCGCGCTTGCACACCCAGTACTTCGACACGGGTGTGGCGAGTCGCCGCAGCGCGACATCGCGGTCGGACGCCCCGCTCTCGAACGTCTGCGCGAGCCGCATTCCAGTGAGGGCGGCCGCCTCCGCCTCGAGGGCGAGGTCGGCGAGCACGGCCGTCATGGCGGGCTGGTCGATGAGGAGGGCTCCGAAGGCCTTCCTCCCGCGTGCGTGCCACACCGCCTCCGCGACCGACTGCCGCATGCCGGCCGCCGTGCCGAGCACGCAGTCCAGGCGGGTGCGCTGCACCATCTCGATGATGCCGCGAACGCCCCTGCCGGGCTCCCCCACGAGAGTGCCGTGCGTGCCGTCGAACTCGATCTCGGCCGACGCGTTGGAGCGGTTGCCGAGCTTGTCCTTGAGGCGCTGGATGCGCAGGACGTTCCGTCCGCCGTCCGGCAGGACGCGGGGCACGAACAGGCACGACAGCCCCTCGTCGACCGAACCGCGACGGGTCTGGGCCAGCACGAGGAACCCGTCCGACATCGGCGCGGAGCAGAACCACTTGTGTCCCGTCAGCCGATACTCGCGACCGCCCGCGTGGACCCCGAGCGTCGTCCCCGCTCGCACGTCGGACCCTCCCTGCTTCTCCGTCATCGCCATGCCGATGAGGGCGCTCGACTTCTCGCCCGGCGGAAGCAGCCGCGGCTCGTAGTCGCGGGAGTAGAGGCGCGGCATCCACTCGTCGACGAGCCAGGGTGCCTCCTGCAGCGACGCGACCGCAGCGTGCGTCATCGACACGGGGCAGGCGTGGCCGGGCTCGACCTGCGCGAAGAGCATGAACATCGCGGCGCGCGCGACGGCCGCCCCTGGCCGCGGGTCCGCCCACGCCGACGTGTGCGCGCCGCGGGCGACGGCATCCCCGATGACCCGGTGGTAGGACGCGTCGTACTCGACCTCGTCGAGACGGCGGCCCCACCTGTCGTGACTGTGCGCGACCGGCGGGTGGATGTCGGCGAGGTGCGCATCGGCCTGGAACGACGCGGATCCGACGAGACCGCCCGCCTCGTGAAGTGCCTCGTGCGCCCATCCTCCGCCGAACGTCTCGACCGCTTCGACGAGAGGCGTGTTGAGCGCGTACTCGTCGACGTCGACCCGCCACGGCGCCTGATTGACGACGTCGTGCGTCACAGCGCCGCCCGTGCCACGAGCGGATGCCGTCACGACAGCTCTCGCTCGCGCGGCAGCGCGAGGGCGCGCTGCTGTTCGGTCGTGAGCGGCGCACGCGTGACGATCTCGTGCACGAAGCCGAGCTTGCGCTTGACGGGAGCGACCATGTCGAACGGGTACAGGTCGCCGAAGCCCATCGAGCGGTTGATGCGGTTGAACGCCTGAGACATCCACTCCCAGTCCGTCAGCAGCTGCTGGACGGGCTCGTCGCGGTACGACTCCTGCGGCACGACATCGGTGTCGCGCAGATTCGTGACGGCCGCGTCGAGATGGATGCCGATGGCTGCCGCCGTCTGCAGGGTTCCCGTGAGATGCAGGTAGTGGGCGAACGTCTCGGCGAAGTCCTCCCACGGATGCATCGTCGCGTACTCGGAGATGAACGACTCCTGCCAGTTCGCCGGGGCGCCGAACGAGTAGTGGCGGGCGAGTGCGTCCTTGTAGCTGTCGCGCTCGTCGCCGAACAGCTCGCGGCACCGTGCCCACAGCTCGTCGTCGGTCAGCAGGACGTTCTGGTAGTAGTGGCCGACCTCGTGCCGCAGGTGCCCGAGGATCGTGCGGTACGGCTCGCCGAGCCGCACGCGAAGCGCCTCGCGTCGGTCGTCGAGGCTCTCCGCGAGGTCGATCGTGATGATGCCGTTCGCATGGCCGATCATGACGGGCCTGCCCCGAGACAGGCTCGAGATGAGATCGAATCCGAGCCCTCCGGGCTCGACGCTCCAGGGGACGATCGGCAGCCCCAGATCGCCCAGCTGCAGCAGGAGCCGCCGCTTCGCCTCCTCGACGTTCGCGAGCTTCTCGAGCGCGACGGTGTCGTCCGCGTCGGGGCGCGCCCGCGTGAGCCGGCACGAGAAGCATCGGCCGGCGGGGGCGCCCTCCCACACGAGCCAGTTGCATCCCCACTCGCGGTTCGAGCACGTGTACCAGGTCTCGTCGTCGATGACGGCCTGCCCGTTGCGGATGCCGTAGAACTGGCGAGACAGGATGTGGTAGCCGAGCTCCGCCTCGCAGTTGGGGCACGCGAGCCGGTCGAGATACACGAAGTGACGGCAGTGCGGACAGCGCGGCTGGGAACTCACTCGTTCACCGTAACCCTCACGGGTGCCATCGGCGCGGACGCGCGTCAACCCCGTGCGAGCGGCACTCTCAGGAGCAGGTCGTCACCGGGGCGGGGCGAGCCGCGGCCGTCCGTGTTGTTCGTCAGGACCCAGAGCGACCCGTCCGGCGCCGCGACGGCATCCCGCAGGCGCCCCTGCTCGCCGACGAGCGCCGCGACGGGGTCCGCACGCCGCGCCCCGGCGTCCGTGTCGACGATCCACAGGCGCTGACCGCGCAGGCCCGCGACGAAGACGGTGTCGCCGACCGCCGCGATGCCGCTCGGGCTCGCCTCGTCCGGACGCCACACGGCCAGAGGGTCGGCGAATCCCGCCGCCCCCGCGACCCCTTCGTGGAGGGGCCATCCGTAGTTCGTGCCGGGTTCGATGCGGTTGAGCTCGTCCCACGTGTTCTGCCCGAACTCGCTCGCCCACATCGTGCCGTCGCTCGTCCAGGCGAGCCCCTGCACGTTCCTGTGCCCGAGCGTCCACACGGCGGTGCCGAACGGATTGCCGGGC
Source organism: Microbacterium ulmi (assembly GCF_011759705.1). Classification (GTDB taxonomy): domain Bacteria; phylum Actinomycetota; class Actinomycetes; order Actinomycetales; family Microbacteriaceae; genus Microbacterium; species Microbacterium ulmi. The sequence continues at coordinate 469,277 of NZ_JAAOZF010000002.1, forward strand.
GCAGCATCCCCCTCTGGAGTCAGTCGAAGGATCTTGCCGTTGAGGGATGCCGCATCCTGCGCGGCATCCCGCTCTCCCGCGTCTCCCGTCGCGACATACAGGAAGCCGTCCGGGCCGAACGCGATGCGTCCGCCGTTGTGGTTGCCCGCCCGGTGGATGCCGGTGAGGATCGGCTCCGGCGCGCCGAGTGCGAGCGAGCCGGGCTCGCCGGTGAGCGGTATCCGCACGACGCGGTTGTCGTCCTGCGCGCCGAAGTATGCGTACAGCCACAGCCGGTCGCCTTCCGAGCGGAGCGCGAGCCCGTGCAGACCCGCCTCGCCGCCCGAGACGACGCCGGGCACCGTCCCCGCGACGCGCGACGAGCCGTCGGCTCGCAGCTCCAGGATGGTCCCGTCGCCGCGCTCGGAGATGAGAGCGCCGCCTCCCGCGAGAGGCACGACCGACCACGGAGCGGCGAGCCCGGATGTGAGCGTCGTCGCAGCTCCTGCGGGGCGCCACCACCCCGTCACGGCCGCAGCCGACGACGTCGGAGAAGGTGCGACGGATGCCGGCCCCGACCCCGTCGGCGGGATCGGCGCCGACGGCGGGGAGGCCGAGCACCCGGCCGTCAGCAGCGCCGCCGCGAGGGCGGCTGCCGTCAGGGGCCGGCGGGTGCGCGTCACGGTCCTGTGACGGCGGCCTCGAGCGCGGCGATGTCGATCTTCTTCATGCCGAGCATGGCCTCCACGGCGCGGTGCGAACGGTCCGGGTCAGGATCGCGGATGAGCTCGATGAGGCGATCCGGCACGATCTGCCAGGACAGTCCCCAGCGATCCTTGAGCCAGCCGCAAGGCTGCTCGACGCCGCCGTCCGACGTCAGGGCAGACCAGTAGCGGTCGACCTCGTCCTGCGTCGTGCAGTGCACGTACAGCGAGATCGCTTCCGTGAAGGGGAACTGCGGACCGGCATCCATCGCGTAGTAGTCCGAGCCGGCGAGCCGGAACTCCGCGTGCATGACCTTGCCGCCCATGCCGGGGACCTCGTCGGGGTAGCGCCCGATCTCGATGATCTCCGACCCGGGGATGAGATCCGTGTAGAAGCGGATGGCGGCCTCGGCGTCGTCGTCGAACCACAGGAAGGGCGTGACGTTGCTCATGCCGTCAGACTCCCCCACCGCGGGCTCTCTCGCAACCAGCACGGCAGCGTCCGCGCCCGCTGTCGCCTCACGCTGAGCCCAGACCCTTCGGCTGCCGTCGACCTCCTGCTACAGGTCGCCTCGTCTCGCGTGACGGGAGAGGGCGTCGCGGCGCCAATCGGAGGGCGCGATGCCGAAACGCGCGCGGAAGGTCCGTGAGAAGTGGGCGTGGTCGGAGAATCCGCATCGATGGGCCACCTCGGAGATGGTCTTCATCGCGGACTCCGGGTCTTCGAGCATCCGGATGGCCTGCGCGAGGCGATGCTCGCGGATCAGATCGCTCAGCTCGATGCCCCGCCGCGCGAGGATCGAGTACACGTATCGCTCGGAGATCGAGAAGGTCGCCGCGATGGACCGCGCCGACAGCTCCGGGTCTCCGAGCCGGGTCCTGACGTGCTCTTCAATGCGTGTGGCCAGCGATGTCGCAGCGGCCTCCCGCCCGTGCGGCGTCTGCGCGACCGGTCGAGTGAGCAGCAGGCGGATGAGGTCCAGCGTCGGCTGCTGCAGCGCGGCCTGCTCCGCCGCCGTGGCGCCTGGGGCGTTCCTCGCGGTGCTGCGAAGGAACGCGGAGACGGCGGCCGTCGTGGCACGGTCCGGATGAATGACGACGTCGAGCTGGTCGGCGATCAGCTGCCGCGACAGTCCGAGCTCGTCGAGCGGGACCTGATACGTGTGACGAAGCGCGCCGGGCGTGAATGCGAGCCGATACGGCTCATCCGTGACGTACAGCCCGATCTCGCCGGGATGAAGCGCCATGACGCGATCGCCACGCACCACGATCCCCATGCCGTGGTCGACCACGCTCACCATCAAGCTGGGGCGCGTGGCGTCACGGGCGAGCTGAGGGGTGCGGACGATGTCGGCGCCCTGAGACTTCGTGGACAGCACGTGCACGCACCCGAGGTCGGCGGTCCGCGTCCGCGCGATCATGTCTGCGTCGAGGTGCGGCTCGAGCGCAAGGGGTACCGGCGCGTTCAGCATCCTGTCGCGGAGGAACTCGATGCTGTCGGTGATCGGGAGTTCTTCGAGGTCGAGTATGGCGCCCAAACGGACACCCCCTTGTCGGGCCCATGCTAGCGACGCGTCCCTGCTGCGTACAGAGCACGCACAGCACAGTGCACTCAGGCGCAAGACGTCGCCGCAGGGCGGGGCGCACGATGGAACGATCCGACCGGCACCCGATGCGAAGGATGAGCCATGGCACACAGCGCCGCTTCCACCCTGACGGAGATCGAACGAGCAGACATCGAACGCGCCAACGTGTCGGGTCGGCAGCCGGTCGTGTTCGTGCACGGACTCTGGCTCCTCTCCAGCAGCTGGGACCGTTGGCGCGCGCTGTTCGAGGATGCCGGATACACGACAGTCGCCCCCAGCTGGCCGGACGACCCGCCCTCCATCGAGGCCGCACGGTCGAACCCGGACGCCTTCGCGTCCAAGATGGTCCAAGAGGTGACCGACCACTACCTGGAAGCCATCGCGGAGCTAAGTGCGAAGCCCGCGGTCGTCGGACACTCGTTCGGAGGTCTGATCGCGCAGAAGATCGCCGGCGAGGGGGCATCCGCGGCAACGGTCGCGGTCGACCCGGCGCCGTTCCAGGGAGTGCTGTCCGTGCCCCTGTCCTCGCTGAAGTCCTCCGCCCCCGTGGTCGGGCACCTCAGCAGCCTGAAGCACGGGGTCACGCTGTCGTTCGAAGACTTCCAATACGGCTGGGCCAATGCGCTCGACGAGGACGAAGCGCGTGCCCTCTACGAGGAGTTCCACGTCGCCGCCGCGGGAAACCCGATCTTCCAGGTGGTCACCGCCAACCTCAACCCCTTCAGCGAGACCAAGGTCGACACGAAGAACCCCGATCGTGGTCCACTGCTGCTGATCGCGGGCGAGGAGGACCACACAGTCCCCGTGAAGCCGACCGAGCAGTCGTACGCGATCCAGTCCAAGAACCCGGGGGTCACCGAGTTCGTCGTGCTGCCGAGCCGCGGGCATTCGCTCACGATCGATCACGGCTGGCGCGAGGTCGCCGACACGGCGATCTCGTTCATCGAACGGTTCGCGCGCTCGGCGCCCGACACCGCCGGGTAGCGCACCGTCACAGCCATCGACAAGGAGAAGAACATGGGCACCATCACCACGAGCGACGGCATCGAGATCTTCTACAAGGACTGGGGCTCCGGTCAGCCCATCGTGTTCAGCCATGGCTGGCCTCTCTCGGCGGATGACTGGGATGCGCAGCTGCTGTTCTTCCTCGGACAGGGCTACCGCGTCGTCGCGCACGATCGCCGCGGGCACGGTCGCTCCACGCAGACAGGCGAAGGCCACGACATGGATCACTACGCCGACGATCTCGCCGCACTCACAGAGCACCTCGATCTCCGGGAGGCGATCCACGTCGGCCACTCGACGGGAGGCGGAGAGGTCGTCCACTACATCGCCCGCCACGGCGAGGGACGCGTCGCCCGAGCCGTTCTCATCAGCGCGGTGCCGCCCTTGATGGTCCAGACCGCGGCCAACCCGGGCGGGCTGCCCAAGAGCGTCTTCGACGGCCTCCAGGCGCAACTGGCCGCGAGCCGCACCGACTTCTATCGGGCGCTGCCTTCGGGGCCGTTCTACGGGTACAACCGCGACGGCGTCGAAGCGTCCGAGGCGGTCATCGAGAACTGGTGGAGGCAGGGCATGATGGGCGGCGCCAAGGCGCACTACGACGGGATCGTCGCGTTCTCGCAGACCGACTTCACGGACGATCTGAGGGCGATCACGGTCCCCGTCCTCGTGATGCACGGCGACGACGATCAGATCGTCCCGTACGCGGACTCCGCACCGCTGTCGGCGGCCCTCCTGCAGAACGGCACACTGAAGACCTACGCCGGCTTCCCGCACGGAATGCCCACGACGCAGGCCGAGACCATCAATGCCGACCTGCTCGGGTGGCTCCGATCCTGAGACCGGCGAGAGGATGCGAGAACAAGACGGCCGAGAGCCGCCGCACGGCATACCGCGGTCAACACCGTCGTGCGGAGCTCCTCCGTGCACGATGGCATCGTCTGGAGTGATCGTTCTTCGGTGGACCTGAGGGGACTCGAACCCCTGACCCCCTGCATGCCATGCAGGTGCGCTACCAGCTGCGCCACAGGCCCATCTCGTCGCTTCCGCTCGCGCGGAGCAACCCCACCAGATTACTACATGCCGCGGCGTGCTCCGAACCACGACGACGTCGGGGCCGCCCCGTAGCCTGGCTTCGACGAGAGGATCATGGCATGGCCGCACTCGGCAACATCGTGTTCTACGCAGACGATCCGAGGGCGCTTGCACGCTTCTGGGCGGGCGTGTTCGGGTACCCCCCGCTCGACTGGGAGGATCCGCTGCGACAGCAGCTGCTCGACGCCGGCCTCACTCCGGAAGACCTTGCCAAGCGCGGTCTCGCGGAAGATCCGGAGGGCAGGGGCCCTCGGCTCTTCTTCCATCACGCCGCCGACCGCAAGACCGGTCGCAATCGCATACACCTGGACGTGTCGGCGACACCGGGTCGCCGACCCACACGAGAAGAGCTCGAGGCGGAGAAGGACAGGCTCGTGGCGCTCGGAGCGACCGTCGTCAGGCTCATCGAGCAGGACTGGGGTCCGTGGCCGGAGTGCTACTACCAGCTGCGCGATCCCGAGGGGAACGAGTTCTGCCTGCAGTGAGACCTAGTCGTCTGCGGAGACGCGGGCCGGAAGCTCGATCGGAACGATCGGGCAGTCCTTCCAGAGCCGCTCGAGCCCGTAGAAGACGCGTTCCTGCTCGTGGAAGACGTGCACGACGACATCGCCGAAGTCGAGAAGGATCCAGCGCGCCTCTTCGCGTCCCTCCCGGCGCAGCCGCTTGTGTCCCGCCTCGAGCAGCTTGTCTTCGACCTCGTCGGCGATCGCGGCGACGTTCCGCTCGCTGCGACCCGTGACGAGAAGGAAGATGTCGACGAGCGGGAGCGGCTGCGACACGTCGAGGGCGATGAGATCCTCGCCGCCCTTCGACTCGGCCGCCGCTGCGGCGACGGCGAGCATGTCGCGGGACGAGTCGGTGGCGACCATCAGAACACTCCGCTGATCATCGCCACGGCGAGGACGCCCAGCAGCGCCGCTGCCAGGATTCCCGCCGTGATCGCGAGCGACACCATCAGCTTGTTGCCCTTCTCGGGGGCAGGCGGCTTGATGATCTCGCCCGAGTTCTTGACGGTGCTGATGGCGGCGCTCGCGGCGATCGGCGTGGGGGACGAGTGCGCGGGCAGCTCGCCGTCGACGAGCGTCGCATCCACTTCGCGGCCGTCCGCAGCCCCCGGGACATGCCCGAGCGAGCCGAGGCCCTCCGGCAGGTTGAGCGTGCCCGTGATGAGCACTTCGCCCGTCGCTGCGACCGGGGAGACGATGGATGCCTCGCCAGAGCTCTGCGACACGATGAGAGCGTTGGGCGTCGCCGTCGACCCGCTCGACGACCGCGAGATGAGCTGATCGAACGATGCGGGCAGAGCGATGTGCGCCGCATCCGTGGTCAGCAGGTCGGCCCCGAGAGTCGGGCTCACGATGGGCCGCTCGGATGCCTCGTCGGCCTCCTCGGCCGGCTCGACGTCGACCGTCGTGTCGATGAGAGGCGCGACGGGCTCGGGCTCCGACGGCCAGAGGGGTGCGATGTCGACGGGCTGGCTCGAAGCCTCGGGCTCGGCAGGAGCGGCGTCGTCGAGCCGCTCGGCGGGAGCGGCGTCGTCGAGCGGCTCGGCGAACTGCGGGACCGGCGCCGTGCCGAGCCCGAAGAGGTCTTCGATGCGCGGCCCGGCGGGGGTGTCGATCGTGACGGGTGCCGAGGGCGTCGTCGCGGCGGGCACCGTGTCGATGGGCTGCGCGTGCGTCAGGTGTGCGGCGGCGATGTCGGGGGTGATGACGGGCACGGATGCCGTGCGGATGCGCTCCTGCTGCCGGGCCTGGCGGCGGGTCAGCGGCGATACGCCGAGATCGACGGAAGCGTCGGGCACGGGAGGCTCGGGGACGACCACCGGCTGCGCAGCGCGCGCCAACGGGGCCGGCGGCGGGACGACGACGGGCGCGGCGTCCGAGACCACGACGGCGGTCACGACGGGTGTGGACCCCGTATTGCGGATCTCCCGCAGCTGGCGCCTGGTGAGGGGAGGAGTTCCGGGCTGCTCGGGTGTAGTCATTCCTTGCTCCGGTAGAGATGATGCTTCGCGATGTACTGGACGACCCCGTCGGGAACGAGGTACCACACGGGGCTTCCCGTGGCGACACGATCGCGGCAATCGGTGGAGGAGATCGCGAGGGCGGGTACCTCGAGCTGGCTCACACCTTCGCTGGGCAGTCCTGCCGTGTCCAGTACGTGTCCTGGGCGCGATACCGCGACGAAGTGGGCCAGGTCCCACAGTTCATCATGGTCCCTCCAGCTGAGAATCTGCGCTATGGCGTCTGCGCCGGTGATGAAGAACAGCTCCGCGTCGGGCCGTTGCGCCTGCAGGTCCCGGAGCGTGTCGATCGTGTACGTCGGTCCCTCGCGGTCGAGGTCGACGCGACTCACGGTGAACCGGGGGTTCGACGCCGTCGCGATGACGGTCATGAGGTAGCGGTGCTCCCCCGCTGTCACGCGCTGCTTCTGCCACGGCTCTCCCGTGGGAACGAAGACGACCTCGTCGAGGTCGAAGGACTTCGCGACCTCACTGGCCGCGACGAGGTGACCATGATGGATGGGATCGAACGTCCCGCCCATGACCCCGACCCTCGGGGCTTGCGTCACCGGCATCGAGTCGGGCCTCAGTGGCCGTGCCCCGCCCGCTCGACGTCGTTCGCGTGGGCGCGGGCGTAGGCGTCCGCCTTGTGGGAGTGGCGATTGGCCACATTGCGGTAGGACAGTGTCACGAACGCGAGGAGCGCGAAGACCACGAACGCCGTGAGACCGAAGCCGACCGTCTCCAGCGCCACGTTGCCGTGATGCTCGGTCTCTTCGGCTGCGAAGGCGATGATCGTGGCGAGGGTCATTCCAGCTCCGTTCGGGATCGCGCAGCAGGCGCGGCATCCAGTCTATGCGGTCAGGCGCGGACTTGTCCGGCGCCGCGCGCCAGCCACTTCGTGCTCGTGAGCTCCGCGAGCCCCATGGGTCCGCGGGCGTGGAGCTTCTGCGTCGAGATGCCGACCTCGGCGCCGAATCCGAACTCGCCGCCGTCCGTGAAGCGCGTCGACGCGTTGGCCATCACGACGGCGGAGTCGACCTCGGCGAGGAACCGCTCGGCGTTGGCCGCGTCCTCCGTGATGATCGACTCCGTGTGGTGCGTCGAGTAGCGGCGGATGTGGTCGAGGGCGTCGTCGAGATCGTCGACCACGCGCATAGCCAGGTCGAGACTCATGTACTCGGTGGCCCAGTCGTCGTCGGTCGCGGGGACGACGCCGTCGGCGAGCCGCGACACGATCGCATCGCCGTGCACCGTGACGCCCTGCGCCTGCAGCGCGGCGACGACGGGCGATACGAGACGATCCGCCGCATCCCGATGCACGAGCACGGTCTCGACGGCGTTGCAGACGCTCGGGCGCTGCACCTTCGCGTTGACGACGATGTCGCGTGCCCATGCGAGCGGGGCCGTCGCGTCGAGCACGATGTGCACGACGCCTGCGCCCGTCTCGATCACGGGCACGGACGACTGCGTCACGACCGTCTCGATGAGCTGGGCGCTGCCCCGCGGAACGAGCACGTCGACGATGCCGCGCGCGCTCATGAGCTCGCGCGCTCCCTCTCGGCCGAACTCGTCGACCGTCTGAATCGCCTCGGGATCCAGGCCCCGCTGCGCGAGCGCGCCGCGCATGGCCTCCACGAGGGCGGCATTCGTGAGCTCGGCGGCGGTGCCGCCGCGCAGGACCACGGTGTTGCCGGAGCGCAGCGCCAGCGCCGCGATGTCGACCGTCACGTTGGGTCGCGCTTCGTAGATCGATCCGACGACGCCGAACGGCACCGAGACCTTCTGGAGCGCGACGCCGTTGGGCAGGGTCCGCTCGTCGAGGATGCGCCCGACGGGGTCGGGCAGCTCTGCGACGTCGCGGACGGCATCCGCGAGAGCCGCGACCCTCGGCTCGTCCAGGCGGAGCCGGTCCTGCAGCCCTTCCGACAGGCCGGCCGCGCGTCCGCGCTCGAGATCCTGCCTGTTCGCCGCGACGACGTCGGTCGCTGCGGCCTCGATCGCATCGGCGATGGCCCTCAGCGCGTCGCGCTTGTCGGCATCCGTGAGCAGTCCGATGGTGCGCGCGGCATCCTTCGCGAGAAGCATGCGATCGCGCGCGGTCGTCGTCATCCGCCCAGTCTAGTTCCGGGGCGGCGAGAGCCGCCTGTGCCGCCTCGGGGCGATCGATCAGCCCGCCGTGCGCACCGGCCCTGTGAGGAGGCTCGCCGTGGGCTCCGGGTTGGGGTCGAACCACGTGCCGATGGGCGCGCCCATCATGGCTTCGCCGACGAGGTCGGAGCTCGTGACGAGAACGCCGACGCCGGCCGCCGCGGCGACGCGCGCGGCCGATACCTTCGTGGCGGCACCGCCGGTGCCGACGCTGTTGACGACGACCGAGCCGAACTCGAACCCGCCGAGATCGTCGCCGTAGGCGATGCGCTCGATCGGGAGCGCGCCGGGCTCTCCCGGCGGACGGGTGTAGAGGGACTCGATGTCGCTCAGCAGCACGAGCGCGTCTGCGCCGATCAGCTGCGCGACGAGAGCGGCGAGGCGGTCGTTGTCGCCGAAGCGGATCTCGTGCGTCGCGACGGTGTCGTTCTCGTTGACGATGGGGAGGATGCGCAGGCCCAGGAGCCGCTCCATCGCGCGGCGCGCGTTGGTGCGGGGCGTCCGGTTCTCGAGGTCGCCGGCGGTGAGGAGCACCTGGCCCGCGACGATCCGGAACGGGCGGAGAGCATCCTGATAGCGGTAGATGAGGACGTTCTGCCCGACGGCGGCGGCCGCCTGCTGAGTCGCGAGGTCGTTGGGACGCTCCGCGAGGGCGAGGAAAGGCATTCCCGTCGCGATCGCGCCCGACGACACGAGCACGACCTCGACTCCTCGGGCGTGCGCCGCGGCGAGAGCCTCGACGATGGGCTGGATCTTGCCGGCGTTCTCACCGCTGATCGACGACGAGCCGACCTTGACGACGACACGGCGTGCGCCCTGCAGATCGGCGCGTTCCCACGCTGTCACTCTTCTTCGTCCTCCTCAGACCACCCTGACGCCGCGCGGCGCTCTGCTTCGAGCTCGGCGCGGGCCTCCGCCTTCGCGTCCATGAGCTCGTGGTACCGCTCGCGGCGCTCGGACGTCGTGCGTCGCGTCGAGGCGTCAAGACGCGGATCCGTTCCGCGCGGAGCCGTGGCGAGCTCGGCGACGGAGGTGAGCGAGGGATCCCAGTCGAAGACGACGCCGTCGCCCAGTCCGATGACGACGGTCGCGCCCGGCGTCGCTCCTGCCCGGAAGAGCTCGTCCTCGACGCCGAGCTTCTGCAGGCGGTCGGCGAGGTAGCCGACGGCCTCCTCGTTCTGGAAGTCGGTCTGCTGCACCCAGCGCACGGGCTTCTCGCCGAGGATCCGATAGATGTCGCCGTACGTTCCGCCCTCGACGCGCACGGAGAACTCGCGCTCGGAGCCCTTGGGGCGGATGACGATGCGCTCCGGGGCGGGCTTGAGCGCCTCCGCTGCCCGATGCTGCGCCACGAGTTCGCCCAGAGCGAACGAGAGGGGACGCAGGCCTTCGTGCGACACCGTCGAGATCTCGAAGACACGGAATCCCCTGGCCTCGAGCTCCGGCCGGACCAGCTCGGCCAGGTCGCGCGCCTCCGGGACGTCCACCTTGTTGAGCGCGACGACCTGCGGGCGCTCGAGCAGCGGGATCTGCCCCTCGGGCACAGGATAGGCGGCGAGCTCGCCGAGGATCACGTCGAGGTCGCTCAGCGGGTCGCGACCCGGTTCGAGCGTCGCGCAGTCCAGCACATGGACGAGCGCCGTGCAGCGCTCGACGTGGCGGAGGAACTCCAGGCCCAGTCCCTTGCCCTCGCTCGCGCCCTCGATGAGCCCGGGAACGTCGGCGACCGTGAAGCGCACGTCGCCCGCCTGCACGACCCCGAGGTTCGGGTGCAGCGTCGTGAACGGATAGTCCGCGATCTTGGGCCTCGCCGCCGAGATCGCGGCGATGAGGCTCGACTTGCCCGCCGACGGGTATCCGACGAGGGCCACGTCGGCGACGGTCTTGAGCTCGAGGAGGACGTCGCCCTCCCAGCCCGGCGTGCCCAGCAGCGCGAAGCCCGGAGCCTTGCGCTTGGGGTTCGCGAGGGCGGCGTTGCCCAGTCCGCCGATGCCGCCGGGGGCCACGACGAAGCGCGTTCCGGGGTCGACGAGGTCGATGAGCGTCTGCCCGTCGGCATCCTTCACGACCGTTCCGACCGGGACAGGAAGCTCGAGGGACTCGCCCGCAGCCCCCGAGCGGTTGTCGCCCATGCCGAAGCCGCCGTTGCCGGCGGTGCGGTGCGGCGAGTGGTGGTACGAGAGCAGCGTCGTCACCTGCGGATCGGCGACGAGCACGACATCCCCTCCGTGGCCGCCGTTTCCTCCGTCGGGGCCGGCAAGCGGCTTGAACTTCTCACGGCGCACCGACACACAGCCGTTGCCCCCTCTGCCCGCACGCAGGTGCAGGGTCACGCGGTCGACGAATGTCACCATCGTGGACTCCTTTCGGCGGGCGGCACCGGTGGGCCGGATGCCTGGGAACAGGACGAGGGGCGAGCCGAAGCCCGCCCCTCGATGAGTGTGTGTGCGAGCCCCGGACTACTCCGCGGCTGCGACGATGTTGACGACCTTGCGGCCGCCCTTCGAGCCGAACTCGACCGCACCGGCCGAGAGCGCGAACAGCGTGTCGTCGCCACCGCGGCCGACGTTGGCGCCCGGGTGGAAGTGCGTGCCGCGCTGGCGGACGAGGATCTCGCCAGCGTTGACGGTCTGGCCGCCGAAACGCTTGACGCCGAGGCGCTGTGCGTTGGAGTCACGACCGTTGCGGGTGGAGCTTGCGCCCTTTTTGTGTGCCATCTCTGCGTCTCTTCCTGGCTTACTTGATGCCGGTGACCTTGACGCGCGTGAGGTCCTGACGGTGGCCCTGGCGCTTCTTGTAGCCGGTCTTGTTCTTGAACTTCTGGATCACGATCTTGGGGCCGCGCTCCTCGCCGAGGACCTCGGCGGTGACGGTCACCTTCGCGAGCTTGTCGGCGTCGGTCGTGACGGCGTCGCCGTCGACGAGCAGCACCGCGGGGAGCTCGAGCGTCTCGCCGACCTTCGCGGCCTGGCGGTCGAGGACGACGATCGTGCCGACCGACACCTTCTCCTGCCGGCCGCCGGCGCGCACAACTGCGTAAACCACTTCACACCTTGTTTCTTCTGGGAGCGCACGGCTCCGGTTGTCTTTGTGAGACTGGGAAGTCATGGTGCGGACTCGCAATGAGCTGGTTGCGAGGCTTGCCACCGGTCACTGAGCTTGTCGAAGTGTCGCCATCAGCATGCGACACGGGACGCACCAAAGGACAACTTTACCGGATCAGGCGTACTTCGGCAAAAGCACGCGGCCGTGTCGCTGCATCCGTCTGCAATGATCGGGGTCGTGGCGATCCTCATCGACGATCCGCGGTGGCCTGCGCACGGTCGCCTCTGGGCGCACCTCGTGAGCGACGCCGACATCGATGAGCTCCACGCCTTCGCCGAGGCGAACGGCATACCGCGCCGAGGGTTCGATCGCGACCACTACGACGTCCCGGAGGAATCCCACGCGCGCCTCGTCGACGCAGGCGCGCGGCACGTCGACGGGCACGAGCTCGTCAGGCGGCTCATCGCCTCGGGGCTGCGCGTGCGTGCCCGCGACCGACGCTGAACGGCGCTACTCCCCCGTCGGCTCGTGCCGCACGGGCGTGCCCGTGAGCGCTGCCGTCGTGACACGACGCCGCGACCTCCCCTGACCGGGTGCCTTGGGCTCGGGAAGAGCACTGAGCACGGAGTCGAGGATGAGGTCCTTCTCGGTCCTGGGAGACTTCGTCGCGTCGCTGCGCTTCTTGCGGGCCTTCTTCGGCCGTTCGGCAGCCGCGGGGATGTCCGGCATGGACGGCGCCTCGACGACCGGCAGCTCGAGGGCGGGCTCGGCACCCGGCTCGTCGTGATGATGGATCGTGGATGCCGCGATCTGCGCGAGCGCGGACTTCACGCCCTCCGTGATCGTGTGCGTGCCGCCGGTCCCGTTCGCGCCAGCGGGGGCTGCGCCGCCGCGAGGGCGGCGTCCGGCCGGCACTCCCCCGGACAGAGGTGCACGGTGCTTCACGACGGGATCGTGATGGACGATGATCCCTCGTCCCGCGCACACCTCGCACGGTTCGCTGAAGGTCTCGAGGAGCCCGAGGCCGAGCTTCTTGCGGGTCATCTGCACGAGCCCGAGCGAGGTGACCTCGGCGACCTGGTGCTTCGTGCGGTCGCGGCTCAGGCACTCGACGAGCCGGCGCAGCACGAGATCGCGGTTGGACTCCAGGACCATGTCGATGAAGTCGACGACGATGATGCCGCCGATGTCGCGCAGCCGCAGCTGGCGGACGATCTCCTCGGCCGCCTCGAGGTTGTTCTTCGTGACGGTCTCCTCGAGGTTGCCGCCGGATCCGACGAACTTGCCCGTGTTGACGTCGACGACCGTCATCGCCTCGGTGCGGTCGATGACGAGCGAGCCGCCCGACGGGAGCCACACCTTGCGGTCGAGCGCCTTCTCGATCTGCTCCGTGATGCGGAACTCGTCGAAGGGGTCGTTGTCCGCCTCGTACGCCTCCACGCGGTCGAGGAGATCGGGGGCGACGCTCGCGAGGTACTGCGAGATCGTGTGGTGCGCATCCTCGCCCTGGATGAGCATCTTCGTGAAGTCCTCGTTGAAGACGTCGCGGACGATCTTGACGAGGAGATCCGGCTCCGAGTGCAGCAGTGCCGGCGCCTGGATCGTCTCGACCTGCTTCGAGATGTGCTCCCACTGGTTCGTGAGGCGCTGCACGTCGCGGGTCAGCTGGTCTTCCGTCGCGCCCTCCGCCGCCGTGCGGACGATGACGCCGGACGACTCGGGCAGCACCTCCTTGAGGATGCGCTTGAGCCGCGCGCGCTCGGTGTCGGGGAGCTTGCGCGAGATGCCGTTCATGGCGCCGCCCGGGACATACACGAGATAGCGCCCGGGGAGGGAGATCTGGCTCGTGAGGCGTGCGCCCTTGTGGCCGACGGGATCCTTCGTGACCTGCACGAGGACGCGGTCGCCGGACTTCAGCGCGAGCTCGATGCGCCGGGGCTGGTTGCCCGTCTCGACGGCGTCCCAGTCGACCTCGCCCGAGTACAGGACGGCGTTGCGTCCGCGCCCGATGTCGACGAACGCGGCCTCCATGCTCGGAAGGACGTTCTGCACGCGCCCGAGGTAGACGTTGCCGATGAGCGACGCGTCCTGGTTGCGCGCGACGTAGTGCTCGACGAGGACATTGTCCTCGAGGACGGCGATCTGGATGCGCCCGTTCTTCGACCGGACGATCATCTCGCGGTCGACGGCTTCGCGGCGCGCGAGGAACTCGGCCTCCGTGACGACCGCACGGCGGCGGCCTGCCTCACGGCCGTCCCGGCGGCGCTGCTTCTTCGCCTCGAGGCGAGTGGACCCCTTGATGCGCTGCGGCTCGGTGATGAGCTCGACGGCGCGCTGGCGCGGCTGGTGCTGCTGAGTCGGCTGCTCCGTGGATTCGGACGCCTCCTCAGAGCCTCCGCGGCGTCCGCGGCTGCGTCGGCGCGCGCTCGACGACGCCTGGGGCGCCGCCGGGCCCTCCTCTGCACGCGGCCGACCTGGCAGCGCAGGCAGCGGCGTGATCTCGGGTGCATAGAAGACCAGCTGGGTCGAGACGGCCGAGACGAACGCCTCCGGAAGGAGACCGAGGGTCACCGCAGTCACGGGCTCGGGCTCGGCCGTGACGGTCGCAGGATCGGGCTCGGACTCGGACACAGGCTCGAGCTCGGCCTCGGCCTCGGCCTCGGCCTCGGACGCAGGCTCGGGCTCAGGCTCGGTCGCGACGGCGACGGGCTCGGGCGCGGCGGAATCCTGCTCGGCCGCGGGCTCGGACGCGCCCGCATCCTCGGTAGGCGGGAGCGGAGCTGCCTCGTCCTCGGCGGCCGCCGCGATGGGATCCGTCTCCGCCGGGTGCTCGCCCTCGCCGGACGAGCCGGACCGGTCGGCGGCGGCATCCGGCGTATCGACGCCATCGACCGCGGCGACGTCCGATTCCGCGACACGGGTGTGTGCGGGCGACTCCTGCGCTACGGCAGCACCGTCATCGGTCTGGGGCTCGGCGTGTTCTTGATTGTGCTCATCGGCCATCACTGGCTTACTCCCTGCGGGCGACACCGCGCGTCGCCCGGCGAAATCTCGTGCGGCGCCGCTCCGTCTCATCGGGAGGCGGTGCCGCGAACTCACTCGGTCTGCAGCAGGCCTGCGGCTCGTGCTGCGAAGGGCGTTCGTCGCCCTGAAGTCTTCTGGCGATGCTCCTCGCGGCGCGGCCGCGGAGCATCGACGACCATTATCGCACTTTCCGCCGACGAATGCCCAGATTGCGGATGCCGCGGATCGCGCGCCGGTGCGGACGCGGCATCCGCATAGCCTCGACTGCGATAATCCGAGGCATGTCACAGGTGCAGAAGCGTTCGCGTCCGACGGCGCTCGCGGTGTGGCTCGTGCTCGCCGGAGCCGTGGGCTGGTGGGCGGCGTTCTCGCTCACGATGGAGCGGCTCCACCTGCTGGCCGACCCCGACGCGATCGCATCCTGCGACTTCAGCCCGCTCGTCCAGTGCACCGCGAACCTCCAGTCGTGGCAGGGCAGCGTGTTCGGGTTCCCGAATCCGATCCTGGGGCTCACCGGCTGGGTCGCGCCGATCGTTGTGGGGATGGCGATCCTGGCGGGCGCGCGGTTCGGACGGTGGTTCTGGCTGCTGTTCGAGCTCGGCCTGACGTTCGCGTTCGTCTTCGTGATCTGGCTCATCGGACAGAGCATCTTCGTCCTCGGGACGCTCTGCCCCTGGTGCATGGTGACGTGGATCGTCACGATCCCGACGTATTACGTCGTGACCCTCCACGTGTTGCGCACGGGTCTGCTTCCCGCGCCCGCGGCAGTCCGCCGCGGCGCGGGGACGCTCATGGGGTGGGTGCCCCTGCTCGCGGTCGTCAGCTACGCGATCGTCGCGATCCTCGCGCAGGTGCGGCTCGACATCCTGGGTGCCCTGTTCTGACGCCGCGACGGATGCCGGCGGTCATCGCCGTCGCCCCGCCGAGCATGCGCGGCTCGCGTCAGAACCAGATCCCTAGCTCGCGCGCCGCGGACTCCGGGCTGTCGGAGCCGTGCACGAGGTTCTGCTGCACCTTCAGGCCCCAGTCGCGCCCGAAGTCACCGCGTATCGTCCCGGGTGCCGCCGTCGTCGGATCGGTCGTCCCGGCGAGCGAGCGGAATCCCTCGATGACGCGGTTGCCCGCGAGGCGGATCGCGACCGACGGTCCCGACATCATGAACTCGAGCAGCGGCTCGTAGAACGGCTTGCCCTCGTGCTCGGCGTAGTGCTGCTCGAGGATGTCTCGGTCGGGCTCGACGAGCTTGATGTCGACGAGGGCGTACCCTTTCGCCTCGATGCGGGCGAGGATCGCGCCCGCGAGGCCGCGTGCGACGCCGTCGGGCTTCACGAGGACGAGGGTCTCTTCCGTGGGCATGTCAATCTCCGTTCGGGATGTCGGATTCCGCTGCGAGGCGCGCATTGCGCCGGTCCAGCGAAGCTCCCTTGATCGTGGCATACGCCCACATCCCGCCGAAAACCAGCGCGACCAGCGCGAGAGCCGGCACGAGGAACGCGGCGAGTGCGACGACGGCCTGCAGCGCCCACCCGAGCACGATGCCCCAGCGGTGCCGGAGGACGCCGGAGGTCAGCAGCATGAGCAGCGCGACGACAGAGCCGCCGACGATCCCCCACCAGTCCGCAACACCGTCCGGCAGCACCTTGAGCCCGAACACGACCAGACCGCCCAGGAACACGATGATCGACTCGAAGGCCAGCACGATCGACCCGAGCGACTCCGCCGCTCCGCGCGGGCGGCGCGGCTTCGGCTCCGCGGGCGATCCGCTCACTCGGTCCACCCCGACTTCCAGTCCTCCGCGGCCGCGAGGGTCAGCGCCTCGCCTGCGAGGACGACGGAGCCGGCGACGACGACGGCGCGACGCTCGCTCGACGCGGCCCACTCGCGGGCGGAGTCGGCCGCGTCGGACAGATCCGCGTGCACCGTCACGTCGAGTCCCGCCGCCTCCGCGAGGTCGGCGATCGCGTCGGCGTCCGCGGCGCGCTCGGACCCCACAGGAGTCGCGAACACGCGGGTCGCGACCGGCGCGAGCGCTGCGACGATGCCGGCTGCATCCTTGTCGGACAGGATGCCGAGAACCACACCCCATTCGTCGAAGTCGAACGCCTCGCCCAGCGCCGCGACGAGCGCTCGCGCGCCGTGGGGATTGTGCGCCGCGTCGACGAGAACCGTCGGGGCGGCGCCGACGAGCTGGAGGCGCCCGGGCGAGGTGGCCTGGCCGATCCCCTCCGCGAGCACGTCGTCCGCGATGCGCTGCGTCCCGCCGCCGACGAGCGACTCGACCGCCGCGATCGCGAGGGCGGCGTTGAAGCCCTGGTGTGCGCCGTACAGGGGCAGATACACGTCGTCGTACGTGCCGGCCAGGCCCCGGACCGTGATGAGCTGTCCCCCGACCGCGAGACGCTGGGACGCAAGAGCGAACCCGTCCCCCTCGAACGCGATGACGGCAGCCCGCTGGGCGGCCGCGGCACGAAGCACGGCCTCCGCCTCGTCGGTCTGCTTCGCCGATACGACCGCGGCGGCGTCCTTGATGATCCCCGCCTTCACGGCGGCGATGTCGGCGATCGTCTCGCCCAGCCTGTCGGCGTGATCGATGTCGATGGGCGCGAAGACGGCGACATCGCCATCCGCCGTGTTGGTCGAGTCCCACGACCCGCCCATGCCGACCTCGACGATCGCGACGTCGACGGGCGCGTCGGCGAACGCGACGAAGGCGAGGACCGTCAGCAGCTCGAAGAAGGTCAGCGGCGCATCGCCGGCGGCCTCCAGCTCGGCGTCGACGAGTCCGACGATCGGCTCGATCTCGTCCCACGCGTCGGCGACGGCCGCGTCGGGGATGGGCTCGCCGTCGACCATGATCCGCTCCGTGAACCGCTCGAGATGGGGGCTCGTGAACAGACCCGTGCGCAGTCCGTGCGCGCGGACGAGGCTCTCGATCATGCGGCTCGTCGAGGTCTTGCCGTTCGTCCCCGTGATGTGGACGACGCGGTACGTCCGCTGCGGGTCGTCGAGCAGCTCGAGCACGCGTCGCGTGCGTTCGACGCGCGGCTGCACCCAGCGCTCCCCCTGCCGTCCGAGCAGGGTCGCGTAGACGCTATCGGCGCGGGTCGTGTCGTTCATGCCGATGTCTCGATCCTCGTCACGGCGACGTAGAAGCCGCCTTGGTTGGCGTACTGTCCCGGGCGCTGGAACGCGACGTGTTCGGGCTCGGCGCCGAACGCGATCGCGTGCCAGACGTCGCCGGGGGCGTCCTCGGGAAGGTGGAGGTCGCGCGCGACGACCCGCACCTCGTGCTCGATCGCGAGGGTCTCGCCCGCGACGTCGGCGACCTCGAACGCCGACGACACGGCCTCCGCGTCGGCGGCATCCGAGAACAGCAGCTGCAGCCGGATGCGGTCGCTGACATCGAAGCCCGCCGCCTTGCGCGTGTCCTGCACGGCGCGCACGACGTCGCGCGCGAGGCCCTCGGCCTCGAGCTCCGGGGTCGTCGTCGTGTCCAGCAGCACGAACCCGCCCGCCGGCAGGAGTGCGAGCGCCTCTCCCTCTGGGCGGCCCGTCGTCTCCAGGGCGAGGTCGTACTCGCCCGCCTGCAGCGCGATGCCGCCTGCCGTCACGACTCCGTCCGCCTCGGACCAGTCCCCCGCCTTGGCGGCCTGGATGACCTGCTGCACCTGCCTGCCCAGACGCGGCCCGGCGGCGCGCGCGTTGACCGACAGCCGGTGCGTGATGCCGTACTCGGCCGCCGTGTCCGCTCCGAGCTCGACGAGCTCGACCGACTTGACGTTGAGCTCGTCGCGCAGGATGTCCTCGAACTGGCCGAGGGACGCGGCATCCGGGACCACGACGGTCAGCCGCGCGAGCGGGAGCCGCACGCGGCGTCCCTCCCTCTTGCGCAGCGCGTTCGCGACCGACGACACCTCGCGGACGGCGTCCATCGCCGTGCGGATGTCGGATGCCGCGGGGAACTCTCCGGCGTCCGGCCAATCCTGCAGGTGCACGCTGCGTCCGCCCGTGAGCCCCTGCCACACACGCTCGGACACGAGAGGGATGAGCGGCGCGGCGACGCGGGTGAGCGTCTCGAGCACCGTGTAGAGCGTGTCGAAGGCCTCGGTCGTGGCCGGGTCTGCGGCATCCACTCCCACCCAGAACCGATCCCGCGAGCGGCGGATGAACCAGTTCGTGAGGGCCTCCGCGAAGTCGCGGAGGCGTCCGGCCGCGGTCGTGGAGTCGAGGCCTTCGAGATCGTCCGCGACACCCCGCACCAGGTCGCCCGTGAGCGCCAGGATGTAGCGGTCGAGCACGTCCGTCGAGTCGGTGCGCCGGCGCGCGACGTACCCGTCGCCGCCGGGTCCGCCTGCCGCGTTGGCGTACGTCGCGAAGAAGTACCACGCGTTCCACAGCGGGAGGAGGAACTCGCGGACGCCCGCGCGGATGCCCTCCTCCGTCACGACGAGGTTCCCGCCTCGCAGCACCGACGAGGACATGAGGAACCAGCGCATAGCGTCTGATCCGTCGCGGTCGAACACCTCAGAGACGTCGGGATAGTTGCGCAGCGACTTCGACATCTTCAGGCCGTCCGAGCCCAGGACGATGCCGTGGCACGAGACGCCCGTGAACGCCGGCCGGTCGAACAGCGCGGTCGACAGGACGTGCATGAGGTAGAACCAGCCGCGCGTCTGTCCGATGTACTCGACGATGAAGTCTGCGGGAGCGTGGGCGTCGAACCACTCCTGGTTCTCGAACGGGTAGTGCACCTGCGCGAACGGCATCGAGCCGGAGTCGAACCACACGTCCAGGACGTCCTCGATGCGGCGCATCGTCGAGCGACCCGTCGGGTCGTCGGGGTTCGGGCGCGTGAGGTCGTCGACGAAGGGCCGATGCAGGTCGACCTCCCCCGCCGTGTTCCGCGGCAGTCGCCCGAAGTCGCGCTCGATCTCCTGGAACGACCCGTACACGTCGACGCGCGGATACGCGGGGTCGTCGCTCTTCCACACGGGGATCGGCGATCCCCAGTAGCGGTTGCGGCTGATCGACCAGTCGCGGGCGCCCTCGAGCCACTTGCCGAACTGGCCGTGCTTGACGTTCTCCGGCACCCAGGTGATCTGCTCGTTGTTGGCGAGCATGTCGTCCTTGAAGTCCGTGACCCGCACGAACCAGCTCGACACGGCCTTATAGATGAGAGGATTCCGGCAGCGCCAGCAGTGCGGATAGGAGTGCTCGTACGATGCGAGGCGCAGCAGGCGCCCGTTCTGCCGCAGGATGCGCACGAGCGGCGTGTTCGCGTCCATCCACAGCAGGCCCGCGACATCCGTCACCTGGGGCAGGAAGGTGCCTCCGTCGTCGAGGCTCATGATGAGCGGGATGCCCGCGGCCTCCGTGACGCGCTGGTCGTCCTCGCCGAACGCGGGCGCCTGATGCACGATGCCCGTGCCGTCGCTCGTCGTGACGTAGTCGTCGACGAGGATGCGCCACGCGCTGCCCGTGCCCCACGTCTCGGCGTCGGCGTAGTAGTCGAAGAGCCGGTCGTACGTGACGTCCTCGAGCTCGGAGCCGATCACCGTCTGCACGACGGCGTCGCGCGCGGCATCCGCCGTCTCGTAGCCGAGGTCCTTCGCGTAGCCGGCCAGCAGGTCCTCGGCGAGCAGGTAGCGGTGCGCCGTCGCCTCGATCGGGTCGTCGGAGGACCCGTCGGCGCCGTGGTGCACGTCGGCCGATCCGAGCGGTCCGCCCGGGACGACGACGTACCGGATGCCGGGACCCACCGCGAGAGCGAGATTCGTCGGCAGCGTCCACGGCGTCGTCGTCCACGCGAGGGCCCGCACCCCCGTGAGCCCCAGCGCCTCGGCCTTGAGCCCCGTCAGCGGGAACGTGACCGTGACGGAGGGATCCTGGCGCATCTTGTACACGTCGTCGTCCATGCGCAGCTCGTGGCTCGACAGGGGCGTCTGGTCACGCCAGCAGTACGGGAGGACGCGGTAGCCCTCGTACGCGAGGCCCTTGTCGTGCAGCGTCTTGAACGCCCAGATGACGGACTCCATGTACGACGTGTCGAGCGTCTTGTACCCGCGCTCGAAGTCGACCCATCGCGCCTGACGCGTGACGTAGTCCTCCCAGTCGCGCGTGTACTCGAGAACCGACTCGCGGGCCTTCGCGTTGAAGGTCGCGACGCCCATGCGCTCGATCTCGTCCTTCTCCGTGATGCCGAGCTGCTTCATCGCCTCGAGCTCGGCGGGAAGCCCGTGCGTGTCCCAGCCGAAGACGCGGTCGACCTTCTTGCCGCGCATCGTCTGGAACCGCGGGAAGAGGTCCTTCGCATACCCCGTGAGCAGGTGGCCGTAGTGCGGCAGACCGTTCGCGAACGGGGGTCCGTCGTAGAAGACCCATTCGTCTGCGCCCTCGCGCTGTGCGATCGACGCGCGGAACGTGTCGTCCTGCTGCCAGAAGCGGAGGACGTCGCGCTCGATCTCGGGGAAGCGCGGGCTCGGTACGACGGAGTCGGCCGCAGGGCCGAAGGCGGAGGGGCGGGGATACGTCATGTCGTCTCGCAGAGGCTCGTGTCGAATGCGTCTGCAAGGACGACCCTCGCGGATCGCGGTACCACCCTGCTTGACGGATGCCGCGGCATCCGCCCTCTCTCACTGCGGCTGTGACGGGCCTGCCCCGCTCGGTTCTAGTGGGGGCCGTGGCCCCGTTCTTCCGAGAGCTCCCCGGTGATGGCCGGATCGGTGCTCGTGCGTCGATTCTACCGGGCGCGCGCAAGACCGCCGGACCCACGCGCTGCTCGCGGCGAGGGGGAAGCATGCGGGGAGAGTGCGCCCTCGAGAGCGCACACCCGCTACAGCCCGAGCACGGCGCGCGCCACGAGGAAGTAGATGATGAGCCCTGACGTGTCGACGATCGTCGTGATGAAGGGCGAGCACACCAGTGCGGGGTCGATCCCGACGGCCTTCGCCACGATCGGGACGGCCGCGCCGATCGTCGTCGCGAGCGTGCAGATCCCGAGGATCGTGACCGACACGACGGTGGCGATCCCGACGTCGGTGAGGAGCATCGCCGGCACGAAGGCCACGACGGCGAGAGTCAGGCCCTCGAGGGCTCCCGCCACCGCCTCGCGTCCGACGACCCGCACCAGGTCGCCGGTGCGGACCTCGCCCACCGCGAGGGCGCGCACGAGCGTCGTGCCCGCCTGGGCGCCGGCGTTGCCGCCCGTGCCGACCAGCAGCGGGATGAACAGTGCGAGCGCGACGACCTCGGCGAGCGTGTCCTCGAAGTAGGTCTGAACGCCGACCGTCAGCGCCGCGGCGCCGATCAGCACGAGCAGCCACACGATCCGCTTCCGGAACAGCCGCAGCGGGCCCACCGCGAGGTACGGCTGACCGAGCAGGCTCGAGCCGCCCGACAGGGCGTCGTCCTCCGCCTCCTCCTCGTCGAGGATGCGCATCGCGTCGTCGACCGTCAGGATGCCGAGCAGCCGCTGCTCGTCGTCGACGACGGGCACCGCGACGTATCCGCCCGCGCGGACCGTGCGCGCCGCGGCCTCCTGGTCGTCCGTCGCGCGCACGAAGGCGGGAGCCGACATGAGCTCGCGCACGGGCGTGCGCGGATCCGCGCTGCTGAACAGATCGCGCAGCGACACGACCCCGACGACCGTCCGCCCGGCGCCCAGCACGGGGATCGTGTAGATCGTCTCGGCCGTCGCCGCCTGCCGCCGCACATCGGCGACCGCCTCGCCGACGGTCGCGCGCTCGGAGATCGATGCGACCTCGGGCGACATCCGCCGTCCGGCGCTGTCGTGCGGATAGCCCAGCAGCGTGTCGGTGAGCGCCCGCTCCTGCGGACTGAGCCCGCTCAGCAGGGTGTTGACGAGGCCCGCGGGCAGCTCGTCGAACAGCTCCGCGCGGTCGTCCGGATCGAGGTCTTCGATGATCTCGGCGACCTGCTCGGAGCGCAGGCCTCCCACGAGGTCGGCCTGCATGCTCGGATCGAGCGCCTCGAACACCTCGATCGCGCGGGTCTTGGGCAGTGATCGGAAGGAGACGGCCCTGTCGGCGCGGCTCATGCGTCCCAGCTCGAGCGCCGTCGCGGACGCATCCATCCCGTCGAGGCGATCGGCGAGCTCGCGCGTACGGGTGCGGAATTCGGTGCGGGTGGCCATGGCACCACTCTCCGGGATCGCCGCAGGGAGCGGCAAGAGCCGTCGACGCGGCGGCGGTCACGCTCGTCAGGGCGCATCCTCGGTCACGCGCGCAGGGCGGCCGCGCACGGTTCCCGCCCGGCAGCCGGTCGCCCGCCACGGTAGAATCGGACGACATCCCACACTCAGGCACGCTCACACAGTGCCGCACATATCGTCTCAGGAGACCCCATGGCCGACGCGCACATCCCCGACAAGCCCGCCCTCGAGGGTCTCGAGCAGAAGTGGGATGCCGCGTGGTCGGTGCAGGGCACGTACCTGTTCGACCGGGTCCGCGCCGCCGAGGTCGGCCGCGAGGGCGTGTACTCCGTCGACACGCCGCCGCCCACGGCATCCGGCTCCCTCCATATCGGACACGTGTTCTCCTTCACGCACACCGACCTCAAGGTGCGCTTCGAGCGCATGCGAGGCAAGACGGTGTTCTACCCCATGGGCTGGGACGACAACGGCCTGCCCACCGAGCGGCGCGTGCAGAACTACTACGGCGTGCGCTGCGACCCGTCGCTGCCGTACGACCCCGGCTTCGCTCCCCCGTTCGAGGGGGGCGACAACAAGTCGAGCCGCGCGGCCGACCAGGTGCCCATCTCCCGCCGCAACTTCATCGAGCTGTGCGAGCGGCTCACGGAGGAGGACGAGAAGCACTTCGAGGACCTCTTCCGCCAGCTGGGCCTGAGCGTCGACTGGACGCAGACGTACCGCACGATCTCCGACCACACGATCCGCACGAGTCAGCTCGCGTTCCTGCGCAACCTCGAGCGCGGCGAGGCCTACCAGGCTCTCGCGCCCACCCTCTGGGACATCGACTTCCGCTCCGCGATCGCTCAGGCCGAGCTCGAAGACCGCGACCAGCCGGCCGCGTACCACCGCGTCGCGTTCCACCGCACCGACGGCGGAGGAGACGTGCTGATCGACACGACTCGCCCCGAGCTGCTGGCCGCCTGCGTCGCACTCGTCGCACATCCCGACGACGAGCGCTATCGTCCCCTGTTCGGCACGACCGTGCGCACGCCGCTCTTCGACGTCGAGGTGCCGGTCCTGGCCCACCCGCTCGCCCAGCAGGACAAGGGCACAGGCATCGCGATGATCTGCACGTTCGGCGACGTGACCGACATCGTGTGGTGGCGCGAGCTCGACCTGCCGAACCGCACGATCCTGGGTCAGGACGGCCGAGTCATGGCCGAAGCGCCCGACGCGATCGTGACGGATGCCGCGAAGTCCGCGTATGCGGAGCTCGTCGGAAAGACGGTGTTCAGTGCCAAGAAGACGATCGTCGACCTGCTGCGCGCCTCCGGCGAGCTCATCGGCGAGCCCAAGCCGTTCACGCACGTCGTGAAGTTCTACGAGAAGGGCGACCGCCCCCTCGAGATCGTCTCGACCCGCCAGTGGTACATCCGCAACGGCGCTCGCGACGAGGCGCTGCGCGACAAGCTCGTCGCGCTCGGGCGCGAGGTGTCGTGGCATCCCGACTTCATGCGCGTCCGCTACGAGAACTGGGTCGGCGGTCTCACCGGCGACTGGCTCGTGTCGCGTCAGCGGTTCTTCGGCGTCCCGATCCCCGTCTGGTACGCGCTCGACGAGAACGGCGACCGCGACTACGACCGCGTCCTCATCCCGGGTGCGGCACAGCTTCCCGTCGATCCGACCGTCGACGTCCCGCCCGGGTACACGGCCGCCCAGCGGGGCGTGGCCGGCGGGTTCGACGGCGAGAAGGACATCTTCGACACGTGGGCCACGTCGTCGCTCACCCCCCAGCTCGCGGGCGGCTGGGAGCGCGACGAGGAGCTCTGGAACCTCGTCGCCCCGTTCGACGTGCGTCCGCAGGGCCAGGACATCATCCGCACCTGGCTGTTCTCGACTCTGCTGCGCAGCGCCCTCGAGGACGACCGCGTGCCGTGGACGGATGCCGCCATCTCGGGCTTCATCGTCGACCCCGACCGCAAGAAGATGTCGAAGTCGAAGGGCAACGTCGTGACCCCCGCCGACATCCTGACGCAGCACGGCACGGACGCCGTGCGCTATTGGGCGGCTTCCAGCCGGCTGGGCTCGGACGCCGCGTTCGACCCGCAGAACCCCACGCAGGTGAAGATCGGCCGCCGCCTGGCGATCAAGGTCCTCAACGCGGCGAAGTTCGTGCTGACGTTCCCCGTGCCCGAGGGCGCCGAGGTCACGCACGCTCTCGACGCGTCGATGCTCGCGACGCTCGACGGCGTCGTGCGCGACGCGACGAAGGCGTACGAGGCCTACGATCACGCGCGGGCGCTCGAGCTCATCGAGTCGTTCTTCTGGACGTTCTGCGACGACTACCTCGAGCTCGTCAAGGAGCGGGCGTACGACCGCACCGACGTCGGACAGGCGTCGGCCGCCCTCGCGCTGAGGCTCGCGCTCTCGACGCTTCTGCGGCTTCTCGCGCCCGTGCTCGCCTTCGCGACGGAGGAGGCCTGGTCGTGGTTCGAGGACGGCTCGATCCACACGGCGGCCTGGCCGGAGCCCCTCGGCATCGACGGAGACCGCGCAGTGCTCACCGCCGTCGGCGAGGCGCTCATCGGCATCCGTCGTGCGAAGACCGAGGCGAAGGCGTCGCAGAAGACGGAGGTGGCGCGCGTCGTGATCGCCGCGACGCCGCAGGTCATCGCGTCCCTTCGACTCGCGGAAGGCGATCTGAAGGCCGTCGGCCGCGTCGCGGAGATCGACTACGTCGAGGCGGAGTCCACCTCCGTCGCGGAGATCGAGCTCGTCCCGCAGGAGGTGTGACATGCAGCTCGGAACGCGCTGGACGGCCCGCACGGAGCCGCCCGCGGTCGTGCCCGCCGCGCTGCGTGAGCAGATCGCCGCGGTCGAGGCATCCCTTCCCGTCGACGCGCTCGGCCAGCCGGCGCCGCGCTGGACGCTGACCTGGCTCGAGGGTCGTCCCATCGCGGAGCTCGACACGGGGATCATCGTGAGCGTCGACGCAGCGGGAACCGTCGTCGTGCGTCACGACGTCGACGACGAGTTCTCCGGAGACTGAGGGGCGTCGGGGGCTGAGGCATCCGCGTCGGCGTCTCGCGTGCCGGCGATGATGAGCCGTGCGGAGACCAGGGTCGCGCCGATCGTCACGGCTCCCCCGATCACGAACGGGAGCCCGAGGTCGACTCGTGCCACGAGGCCGCCGAGGAGCGTCGCGAGAGGCGTCAGACCCCAGGAGAACGTGCGCGTGATCGCGATCACGCGCCCCATCATGGCGTGCGGGACGAGCTGCTGACGCAGCGACGCCCATGGCACGTTCCACACCGATACCGCGAGCGCGCCGATCCCGAAGGTCGCCACCGCGAGCGCGGCACTCGGAGCGAGCCCGGTCGCGATCATTCCGGCGCCCCCGACCGCGAGGCCGGCGAACATGCTCGGTCCCCGTCCGAACCGCGTCACGCACCACGGCGCGACCACCGCTCCCAGCAGGGCCCCGGCGCCGACGCCGGCCGTGACGAGGCCGATCGACGCCTCCGGCACTCCGAGCCGGTCGAGGAACAGGAGGATCGTCGCGGCCTGCGCGAACGCGAGCGCGGGAGCGACGACGATGCCGAGCACGACCATCTTGCGCAGGTAGCGGTGCCGCCACAGCCACCGGAACGCCTCGGCGGCGGTCGGCTGGGCATCGTCGGCGAGGTCGCGACTCGGGCCCGCGGGCGGGTCGTCCAGCAGCGGCCGTGCCGCCGAGAGCGGAAGCAGGAGCGCGAGCGCGATCGGCACGAGGTATCCCGCCGCCCCGACCCACAGGGGAAGCACGAGGGAGACCGCGAACAGCACGCCGCCGATCGGCGCGGCGACGAACCCGTCGATCGCGATCTGCGCGGCCTGGACGCGGCTGTTGGCGCGTTCGAGCCCGGACCGCTGCACGACGGAGGGGATGACGGCGTTGGTCGCGTTGTCGAACAGGGTCTCGCCGAGTCCGAACACGAGCGTGGCGGCGAAGAGCGCCCAGAGCGTCATCCCCCCTGAGACCGTCAGCACAGCGAGCACGAGCGCCGTCGCCGTGCGGATGACGTTTGCGAGCGCCATCACCCTGCGCCGGTCGAAGCGATCGACGATGATCCCCGACGGGATGCCGAACACGAGCCAGGGCACGTAGGCGAGCGCCGCGAGCACCGAGATCGCCAGCGGGTCATGCGTGAGCGTCGTCGCGATGAGCGGAACGGCGATGCGGGCGATGCCGTCGGCGAGGTTGCTGAACCCCGCAGCCGCCCAGAGCATTGCGAAGGGGCGGCCGAGCGGCGGTCTGCGCTTCGCGGGGGATGTCGTGTCGGCATCCGCCGACGCGATCGGTGCCGGTGCCCTCATCGCAGGCCGAGCCAGTGCGCCTCGGCGCGATGCGCGTCCCGCGCGGCCGCGGCATCCTGCACCGTCGTGCGCGCCGGTACTGCGCCGGCGACGCGGTCTGCCCGGCGCTGGATGCGCCACGCCACGACGTCGGCGATGCGCACGGCGATAGCGAGCGCGACCCGCTCCGCGGGAGTGGGCTGCGACGTGATCCGCGTCGCGTGTACGAGGGCCATCAGTGGTCCGTCCCTTCCGTCTGGGGCTTGGCATCGTCGATGGGGAACAGGTCGAGACGCATGAGGTAGGTCCGCACTCCGTCGCCCTGCTGATCGCGGTACTTCTCGACCGCTTCCGTCACGATCGCGTGGATGCGCTCGGAGATGTCCTGAAACTGCTCCTTCGTGAGCCGCGTCGTCGCGGTGGACAGATCCGCCGCCGTCTCGTCGACGTCGCCCGTCCTCATCGACTCGTCGATGAAGTGCATGAGCTGCTCGTGGCGCTGGCGGTAGACCTCCGTGATGACGATCTGCGAGGCGGCACGGCCCGAGGGGGTGCGGACGGCATCCGGACTCGACATCGTCACGG
The DNA here is from genome assembly GCF_011759705.1 of Microbacterium ulmi. Classification (GTDB taxonomy): domain Bacteria; phylum Actinomycetota; class Actinomycetes; order Actinomycetales; family Microbacteriaceae; genus Microbacterium; species Microbacterium ulmi. The sequence goes on from NZ_JAAOZF010000002.1 coordinate 496,937, forward strand.
AGCCTCGTGGGCGCTCCCACCAGCGCTCCCTCGCCGTGCCCCGCCCCTCCACCTCCCGGATGAGATCGTGTTTCGCGAGGGCGCGCAGGTGGTAGCTCGTCGCACCGCTGGACTCCCCCAGACGCTCCGCGAGCGAGCTCGCCGTCTGCGGGCCGTACTGGCTGAGGATGTCGAAGATCCGTACGCGCAGCGGGTGTGCGAGGGCCTTCAGCGCTCCGGCATCGAGCACCCGGCTCTCACCGGTCGACGCGGGGGCCTCGGCGTCGTGCGATTCGGTCATGACATCAGGGTAACCATGCAAACATCCCTTTGCAAGCACTTCTTTGCATAGATTCGTCTGCATGCTGTGCGACTCGCTCTAGGCTGGTGGCCATGACCGATGCCAATCCGCTGCTCGCGCCCAGTGCGCTCCCGTACGGCCTGCCCGACTACTCGCTCATCGAGCCTGGGCACTACCTGCCCGCGTTCGAAGCGGCGTTCCAGGAGCACACGCGCGAGGTCTCGGCCATCACGCGGGTCCGGTCGATGCCGACGTTCGAGAACACGATGGTGCCGCTGGAGGCGAGCGGGAGGCTCCTCGGCGATGTGGCCCGCACCTTCTACACCGTCAGCTCCGCCGATGCGACCGACGCGATCCAGGAGATCGACGAAGCGCTCGCACCGCTCATGGCGGCCCACACCGATGCCATCCAGCTCGACGCAGAGCTCTACCGGCGCATCAAGACCCTCCATGACCGGCTCGACGAGCTCGCGCTCGAGCCGGAGCAGCGGTACCTCGTCGAGCGGCACTTCCGCGAGATGACGCAGGCGGGCGCGGGATTGGATGCCGAGGCCAAGGCCCGTCTGACGGAGCTCAATCAGCGACTGTCGTCCCTCACGACGACGTTCGAGAAGAACCTCCTCGCCGACACGAACGACCTGGCCGTCGTCTTCGACGATGCCGCCGAGCTCGACGGGCTCACGGAGAGCGAGCTCTCGGCCGCGGTGCAGAACGCCGTCGACCGCGGGCTGGAGGGCAAGCACGTCGTGACGCTCACGCTGTTCACGGGGCATCCCTACCTCGCGAGTCTCACCAACCGCGAGAGCCGTCGCCGCATCCTCGAGGCGTCCCGCTCCCGCGGAGCACGCGGCAACGAGAACGACAACCGCGACGTGCTGCGCGAGATCGTGCGCCTGCGCGCCGAGCGTGCCGAGCTCCTCGGCTTCGCGACGCACGCGGAGTATGTCACGTCCGACGAGACGGCAGGCTCCCCTGAGGCGGTCCACGACCTGCTCCGTCGGCTCGCCGCGCCGGCCGCGACCAACGCCTCCCGCGAGCAGGCGGCCCTGCAGGAGATCGTGGATGCCGAGCCCGAGCCGTTCCCGCTCGAGGCGCACGACTGGGCGTTCTACACGGAGAAGGTGCGTCAGGCGCGGTTCGACCTCGATCGGACGGCGCTGCGCCCGTGGTTCGAGGCGGAGCGCGTTCTCCAGGACGGCGTCTTCCGCGCCGCGACCGAGCTGTACGGCATCACCTTCGCCGAGCGCCCCGATCTGCGCGCGTACCACCCCGACGTCCGCGTCTTCGAGCTGCACAACGCCGACGGCAGCGCGCTCGGGCTGTTCCTGCTCGACCTCTACACGCGCGACACGAAGCGCGGCGGCGCGTGGATGAACTCGATCGTGTCGCAGTCACGGCTGCGCGGCACGAAGCCGATCGTCGTCAACAACCTCAACGTGCCCAAGCCCGCCCCCGGCAGGCCGACGCTGCTGACTCTCGACGACGTCACGACGCTGTTCCATGAGTTCGGGCACGCGCTGCACGGCCTGTTCGCGACGGTCACCTACCCGCACTTCGCCGGTACCGCCGTCTTCCGCGACTTCGTCGAGTTCCCGAGCCAGGTCAACGAGATGTGGATCTACTGGCCCGCGATCCTCGCGGGATATGCGAAGCACGTCGAGACCGGCGAGCCGCTGCCGGCCGAGGTCATCGACAAGCTGCTGGCCTCCGAGACGTTCAACCAGGGCTTCGCCACGAGCGAGTACCTCGCCGCGAGCTGGATCGATCAGGCGTGGCATTCGCTGACGGCCGAGCAGGCGGGCGCCGACATCGACGTCGCCGGGTTCGAGGCGTCCGCCCTCGCCGACATCGGACTCGACAATCCCGTCGTTCCGACGCGCTACTCGTCGACCTACTTCGCGCACGTCTTCTCCGGCGGATACAGCGCGGGCTACTACTCGTATATCTGGAGCGAAGTGCTCGACGCCGACACGGTCGAGTGGTTCCGTGAGAACGGCGGGCTCACCCGCGCGAACGGCGAGCGGTTCCGCGACCGGCTCCTCGGCGTCGGCGGCTCGAAGGATCCCCTCGAGGCCTACCGCGACTTCCGCGGGCGGGATGCCGACATCCGGCCTCTCCTGGAGCGCCGAGGACTCGCCTGACGTGGATGCCGACGCGGTGCGCCGCGCCATCCGCGAGGCGTTCGACGAGCGGGCGGAGGCCTACGACGAGAGTGCGATGCACCGCGCCCTCGCCTCGGAGGCCGCCGCGTTCGCCGAGCTCGCGACGGTGCGGACGGTCCTCGACGTCGCGACCGGGACAGGGCTCGTACTCCGCGCGCTCGCCGAGCGACGGCCGCAGCTGCGGATGACGGGCGTCGACGTGTCGGCCGGCATGCTCGCCGTCGCGCGACGGGCCCTTCCCTCGGCCGAATGGGTCCAGGCCGACGCCGTCGCCCTGCCCGCCGCGGACGGCTCCGTCGATCTGGTCACGTGCGCGACGGCGCTGCACATCATCGTCGACACGGACGCCGCCATCTCCGAGTGGGCGCGCGTGCTCGCGCCGGGAGGCAGGGTCGTGACGGCGACGTTCGCACAAGGCGACCACGAGCCGGGCCACGTGCACGCGCAGACGCATGACAGGGCCGCCCCGCGCTACCCGCGCGTGCACGGCCCGTTCGCGTCGCCGGAAGCGCTCGCCCGCACGGTCGCCGGTGCCGGGTTCGCCGTGTCGCGTCACGCTCTCTGGTCGTATGCAGACGACCACGTGCTCATCGCGGAGCTGACGCTCGACGGCTGATCCCCGCGGTCGACGGGGCTCAGGCGCTCTTGCGCTTCTGCCTCAGGATGAGCGTCGGCGGAGCGCCCTCGTCGACCGACGCGCGCGTCACGATGACCTTGTCGACGTCTTCCGCGGAGGGGATCTCGAACATGATCGGACCGAGCACGTCCTCCAGGATCGCGCGCAGACCACGGGCGCCCGTCTTGCGGGCGACGGCGAGCTCGGCGATCGCCTCGAGCGCGTCGTGCTCGAACTCCAACTCGACATCGTCGAGCTGGAACATGCGCTGGTACTGCTTGACGAGCGCATTCTTCGGCTCTGTCAGGATCTCCATGAGCGCGACCCGGTCGAGCGGCGATACCGACGCGACGACCGGCAGGCGTCCGATGAACTCGGGGATGAGCCCGAACTTGTGGAGGTCTTCGGGCTGCACCTCGCTGAACAGGTTGAGGTCGTCGCCCTTGCTGTGCAGCGGTGCGCCGAATCCGACGCCGTGCTTGCCGACCCGCGACGAGATGATGTCTTCGAGCCCCGCGAACGCGCCCGCCACGATGAACAGCACGTTGGTCGTGTCGATCTGGATGAACTCCTGGTGCGGGTGCTTGCGACCGCCCTGCGGTGGAACCGATGCGACCGTGCCTTCGAGGATCTTCAGGAGCGCCTGCTGGACGCCCTCGCCCGAGACATCGCGCGTGATCGAGGGGTTCTCCGCCTTGCGAGCGATCTTGTCGACCTCGTCGATGTAGATGATGCCGGTCTCTGCGCGCTTCGTGTCGAAGTCCGCGGCCTGCAGGAGCTTGAGGAGGATGTTCTCGACGTCTTCGCCGACATAGCCCGCCTCGGTGAGCGCGGTCGCATCGGCGACCGCGAAGGGGACGTTGAGGCGCTTCGCGAGCGTCTGCGCGAGGTACGTCTTGCCGCAGCCGGTGGGGCCCAGCAGGAGGATGTTGCTCTTCGCGAGCTCGATCTCGTCGGCGCGCTGCTCGGCGGGCTGGATCGTGCCGTGCGCACGCACGCGCTTGTAGTGGTTGTAGACCGCGACCGACAGCGCGCGCTTCGCGTCGTCCTGACCGACGACGTACTCCTCGAGGAAGGCGAAGATCTCACGGGGCTTGGGAAGATCGAAGTCCGAGACGACGCCCGCCCCCTGCTCGGCGGCACGCTCCTCGATGATCTCGTTGCACAGCTCGACGCACTCGTCGCAGATGTACACACCGGGGCCCGCGATGAGCTGCTGGACCTGCTTCTGGCTCTTGCCGCAGAAAGAGCACTTGAACAGGTCGGCGCTCTCACCGATACGTGCCATCGGGCCTCTCCTCGCAGCTGACGGGGCACTTCCCCCCGGAATGGTTCGAGCCTAGACGCTCCCGCCGACGCGGGGGCGTATCGCCACGACGTTGTGAACGGATGCGGCATCCCGAACATGACGACGGGGATGCCGCGAGCCGCGGCATCCCCGTGTCTTCCCGTGTCGCTACTTCGTGAGCGCCGCGGGCGTGCGCTTGCGCGTCGTCAGGACCTGGTCGACGAGTCCGTACGTGACGGACTCCTCCGCGGACAGGATCTTGTCGCGGTCGATGTCGCGGTTGACCTCGGCCTGCGTCTTGTTCGAGTGCTTCGAGAGCGTCTCCTCGAGCCACGTGCGCATGCGGAGGATCTCCTGCGCCTGGATCTCGATGTCGGACGCCTGGCCGTGACCGGCCTCGCCCATGGCGGGCTGGTGGATCAGGATCCGAGCGTTCGGCAGCGCGAGGCGCTTTCCGGGCGCACCGGCGGCGAGGAGCACCGCCGCGGCCGAGGCGGCCTGGCCGAGCACGACGGTCTGGATCTGCGGCGAGACGTACTGCATCGTGTCGTAGATCGCGGTCATCGCCGTGAACGAGCCGCCGGGCGAGTTGATGTACATGATGATGTCGCGGTCGGGATCCTGGCTCTCGAGCACGAGCAGCTGCGCCATGACGTCGTCGGCGGACGCGTCGTCGACCTGCACGCCGAGGAAGATCACACGGTCCTCGAACAGCTTGTTGTACGGGTCCTGGCGCTTGTATCCGTAGGCGGTGCGCTCCTCGAACTGCGGAAGGACGTAACGGCTGCTCGGGACCTGGAGGCCCCGGGGGCTCGTCTGCGGACCGAAGGTGGGGGTGTGCATTCTGCGTTCTCTCTCTTTCGCCTTCGGCCGGTCAGTTCGCGGTTCCGCCGCCGCCGACGACATCCGTCGCCGACTCGCGGATGTGGTCGACGAATCCGTACTCGAGCGCCTCCTGGGCGGTGAACCAGCGGTCGCGGTCGCCGTCCTCGTTGATCTGCTCGACGGACTTGCCCGTCTGCGCCGCCGTGATCTCGGCGAGCCTGTTCTTCATCGACACGATGAGCTGCGCCTGCGTCTGGATGTCGCTCGCGGTGCCGCCGAAGCCGCCGTGCGGCTGATGCAGCAGGACGCGCGCGTTGGGCGTGATGTAGCGCTTGCCCTTCGTGCCGGCCGTCAGCAGCAGCTGGCCCATCGAGGCCGCCATGCCGATGCCGACGGTCACGATGTCGTTCGGGACGAACTGCATCGTGTCGTAGATCGCCATGCCCGCGGTGATGGAGCCGCCGGGTGAGTTGACGTAGAGGAAGATGTCCTTCTGGGAGTCCTCAGCTGCCAGAAGCAGGATCTTGGCGCAGATCTCGTTGGCGTTCTCGTCGCGCACCTCGGACCCGAGCCAGATGATGCGGTCCTTGAGGAGCCTGTCGAAGACGCTCGTCGCGACAAGGGGTTCGGCCATGTTCACTCCTGATTCGGTGGTCGTGGGATCGAATCTACCGGCGCGTCGGGGGCGACCCGCCCGTGTTCGCCGTGGGCAGATCAGTCGCGCCGGCTCCCCAGCTCGCGCGCGTAGCCGGCGACCGATCGGGTGTAGCGCGACAGGTGCGGCGCGAGCGCCTGCAGAGAGATCGAGAGCCCGCGCAACGGGTCGCCCGCGCTGGCGAGTGCGAGGGCGTAGAAGGCGGATGCCTCGTCGTGCAGCGGCCCGCCGATGCTGTCGTCGTATGCGTCGCCGAGCATGCGCAGCGCCTCGTCGATCTTGCCGAGGTTGCGGATCGTGCTGGCGAGCTGGATGCGCGCGCGCGTACGGCGATAGGGGTCGAGGCCGCCCTCGAGAGCACGGCGGTACAACGCCTCGGCCTCGTCCTCGACGCCGGCCGAGTCGCGAGCGCCGGCACGCTCGAAGAGCGCAACGGGATCGTCCGGGTCGCGCTCCATCGCCAGCGCGTCGATGCGTGCGATGCGCTCCTGGTCGGTCAGCGCGTCATCCGCCCAGACCTGTTCGACCCGTGCCTTCCAATCGGTCGTCATCCGATCGCCCTCTCTCTCGTCGGCTCCGAGTCCGTCGCCGTTCGCGAAGGAGGGGGTGGATGCCGCGGCATCCACCCCCTCCACGGTTCGTCGCTCGTGCGGCGACTACTCCTTGTCGGCGGCGGCCTTCTTCTTGGAGGGCGCGCGCTTCTTCGCCGCGGGCTTCTCCTCCGCCTCGATGATCTCATCGGCGTCGGCTGCGGCATCCGCGATGTCCTGCGCCTCTTCGACGACCTCGTCCTCGGCTGCGACCTCGTCCTCGATCGCGACGAAGCCGGCGAGATCGACGGGGTTGCCGTTCGTGTCGACGACCGACACCTTGCCGAGGGCCACCGCGAGGGCCTTGTTGCGGGCGACCTCGCCGATGAGCGCCGGCAGCTGGTTGTTCTGCTGCAGCGTGTCGACGAACTCCTGCGGCGCCATGCCGTACTGCGCGGCGGACTGGATGAGGTACTGCGTGAGCTCGTCCTGCGAGACCTGGACGTCGAACTTCTCCGCGATCGCGTCCAGGAGAAGCTGCGTGCGGAACTGCTTCTCGCTCGCCTCCGTCACCTCCGCACGGTGCACGTCGTCCTCGAGGCGGCCCTCGGACTCGAGGTGGTTGTGCACCTCGTCCTCGATGACGCCCGTCGGAACGGGGATCTCGACCTCTGCGAGCAGCTTCTCGACGAGCTTGTCGCGCGCCGCGGAGCCCTGCGTGAAGACGGACTGCTCCGAGACGCGCTCCTTGAGGCTGTCGCGCAGTTCGGCGATCGTGTCGAACTCGCTCGCGATCTGCGCGAAGTCGTCGTCGGCCTCGGGGAGCTCGCGCTCCTTGACGGCCTTGACCGTGACGGAGACCTCCGCCTCCTCGCCGGCGTGATCGCCGCCGACGAGCTTCGAGCGGAACGTCGTGTCCTCACCGGCGGTGAGCGAGTCGATGGCGTCGTCGATGCCCTCGAGGAGCTCCCCCGAGCCGACCTCGTACGACACGGCCTCGGCGCGGTCGATCTCGGCGCCGTCGATCGTCGCGACGAGGTCGAGCTCGACGAAGTCGCCCGACGCCGCGGGACGGTCGACCGTGATGAGAGTGCCGAAGCGACCGCGCAGGCGGTCGAGCTCCTCGTCGATCGACGCGTCGTCCGCCTCGACGGCGTCGACCTCGACGGTCGTGCCCTCGAAGGCCGGCAGTACGAACTCGGGGCGGACGTCGACCTCGATCTCGACCTTGAGGTCGCCCGAGAAGTCCTTCTCCGCCGGCCACTCCTTGACGTCGGCGCTGGGGCGGCCCATGACGCGGATGCCGTGCTCCTCCACCGCGTCGCGGTAGAAGCGGTCGAGGCCGTCGCTGACGGCGTGCTCGAGCACCGCGGTGCGGCCGATGCGCTGGTCGATGATGGGGGCGGGGACCTTGCCCTTGCGGAAGCCGGGGACCTGGACGTCCTGCGCGATGTGCTCGTAGGCGTGCGCGATGCTCGGCTTGAGGTCCTCGGGGGTGACCGTGATGTTCAGCTTCACCCGGGTGGGGCTGAGCTTCTCGACGGTGCTGTTGACCATGCGTCGTTCTCCTCGTTCAGACCGCGCGGGAGCTCGCGGTCAGGTCTGGGTCTGTGGGGCCGTGACGTCGGGGCGACAGGATGTGAACCTGCGGCCTCCCGTGGCCACCGAGCCATTGCCGGGTGGCCCCGGCTGCCCCGGAATGTCTTGGGTTTCCTTGTGTCAGCAGGGAATACGGCGACGGCCGAACATAGAGTCTATCGGAACATCTGCGATCGCCTGCGGTCGATAGGGGTGGGCTGCCGATGACCGCCGGTCAGGCGTGGGTCGTGCCGAGCCCCGTGGCTTGTGGAGGATGATGAGCCGACCGTATGCGACCGAGGATCGAGTGGCGCAGGTAGATGGCCCTCGCCGGATTGGCGAGGGCCATCGTTCCGATAGACCGTCTTCTACTTCTCGAGTGCGCCTGGGTCGAGGCGGAAGGGCGGGTACTCGTCGCGCATGAGCGCCGTGTACGCGAAGACCCGGTACATCCAGCGGTGTGCGCCCATGATCAGGTTGAACAGTCCGAGCCGGTAGACGCCGGTGAACAGCAGGATGATCGCCGCGAGGAGGAGGAGCAGCCCGAGCAGGGAGAGCGTCTCGCCGTGGCCGCCGGTCCACGCGGCCCAGGTGCCGCCGGTGACGAGAGCGACGATCACAAGGTGCGGGAGCGCGAACAGCCACGACTTGAACAGCACCTTCCAGCGTGAGAGCGCGGTCGGGTACTCGACCTCGAAGGTGGCGGGATAGTCGGTGCGCGCAAGCGTGAAGGGCGGGTACTTGTCGCTGCCGAGCACGCCGTTGGCGTAGAACGCGACGCGCCAGTTCCAACGGAGCACTCCGTTGGTGAACTGGAACAGCCGAGCCGGGTAGCGGCCGGTGAACAGGATCGCGAACCCGGCAGCGACGGTCACGACGACGAACGCGATCCAGAGGATGGCCAGCACGACGAAGTGCGGGATGGCGAGCAGCCACTTCACGAGCCACATCCAGCGCGTCAGCTTCGGGTCGAGCACGCCCTCGACGCTCACCTTGCGGGCTGCCGGGGGCGCTCCGCCGATGGATCCGCCGAGGCCCGTCGCACCGACGATGATCAGCGCGACCCCGACGAGCACGGCGGCGATCGTGATGAGTGGAGACAAGTCGTACGCAAGCGCCGTCGGTGCGGCGGCGCCGGTGAGCACGCCGGCGACGAGCGCGAGCATGTGTCGGGCGTTCATCCTGTGCGGCGTTGGGGACGTGATGGTGGTCATGATGTGGTGTTCCTTCGGTTGGGTGCTGCAGTTCGACGGCCGGTTGGCGGGCGAGGTCAGACGGAGATCGCGACTTTGCCGGAGGCGTGCTCGTCGACGAAGTACTCGACCGCAGCCGGCACCTCGGCGAGCGGGAAGGTGCGGTCGATCGCTGGCGTGACGTGCCCCGCCTCCAGCAGCTCGCGCAGCTCATCCAAGACCTGGGTGGTGCCGTGCTGCGAGAAGAGGCTGAGCGTCTGACCGACGAACGGTGACATCGCGACGGCGCTCATGATGCGTCCCATCGGTCCGAACACCGGATGCCCGGTGCCGCTGGAGAGCACGAGCGTGCCCTTCGGGGTCAGCACCGATCGGAGCCGGCCGAGCGAGTGGTTGCCGATCAGGTCGAGGATGACGTCGTACCGGGCGGTGTCCAGCGTGAAGTCGTCCCGGGCGTAGTCGATCGCGCGGTCTGCGCCGAGTCCGCGCACGAGCTGCGCGTTCCGGGAGCTCGCGACGGCGGTGACCTCGGCACCCAGCGCCTTGGCGATCTGCACGGCGAACGTGCCCACTCCGCCGGAGGCGCCGTTGATCAGCACCCGCTGTCCAGGAGTGACTGCCCCGGCGTCGCGGAGGCCGAGGTACGCGGTCATGCCCGCAAGAGGAATGGTGGCCGCCTGCTCGAAGGTGAGGATCGCGGGCTTGCGCGCGATCTTCGCGACCGGCGCGGCCACGAATTCCGCGAAGGTGCCGGATTCGAGTTCGCCGTACACCTCGTCGCCGACCTTGAAGGCGGTGACACCAGACCCGACGGCTTCGATGACTCCGGCGACATCCTTCCCGCGCACCGGTGTCTTCGGCGTCCTCAGCCCGAAGGCGAGGCGGGAGATGCTCGGCCGGCCGGAGATATAGACCCAGTCGGCGTGGTTGATGCTCGCAGCCCGAACGCGGACCAGCACCTCGCCGTCACCGATCGTAGGGCTCTCGGTCTCCTCCAGCCGCAGCACGCTGGCGTCGCCGTAGGCGCGCTGGACGATGGCCTTCATCGGGTGCTCGCCATCTGGACCGCCGGGTAGGGCACGCCGGTGAGTTCCTCCGACACCGCCCACAGGCGGGCGGCGATGAGCGGGTCGGCTGCGGCATCCGAGCGGCCCACCAGGACCGGCGCTCCTGCCATCTCGCGCTTGTTGGCCGGTCCGGCGTAGCTGCCACCGGGGATCTCGGCGGTGGCGGCGAACAACGTCGGCAACGCGCCGGCTGCCGCATCCTGGGCGAACAGGCGCACGACCACCGTGGCGAAGACGGTCATGATCGCGCTCTCGGAGCTCGACATGAGGTTGGTCGAAGCCATGCCCGGATGAGCCGCCGTCGAGAGGACGGAGGATCCGGATGCCGTCAGCCGGCGCTGCAGCTCGAGCGAGAACAGCAGGTTCGCAAGCTTCGACTGCTCGTACCCACCGGCGCCCCCGCCGTACTTCCGGGTCGCCCAGTTGAGGTCGTCGAAGTCGATCGTGCCCGAGCGGTGCGCACTGCTCGCGACCGTGACGACCCGGCTGGTGACGTGCGGGAGCAGGAGGTTGGTGAGGGCGAAGTGACCGAGGTGGTTGATGCCGAACTGCAGTTCGAATCCATCCTTCGTGTACCCGAGCGGCGGGACCATCACCCCGGCGTTGTTCACCAGCACGCGGATGTCGCCGGTCCAACCGGCGGCGAAGGCACGCACCCAGCCCAGGTCGGCGAGGTCGAGATGGCGCACCTCGGTGGATCCACCGATGCCGGCCGCCGCATCCTCACCCTTGTGAACGTCGCGCACGGCGAGCACGACGTGCGCACCCTTCGCGGCGAACACCCGGGCCGCTTCAAGCCCGATGCCGCTGTTGCCGCCGGTCACGACGATCGTCGCGCCGTCGAGTTCGGGCATGCGGTCGATCGTCCAGTCGGGGACTGCGTCGTGCGTCCGGTTGCCGTTCATGGCATCTCCTTGATTCGCCCTTACGCTGTAAGGGTGCTGTGGTGAAGCTACCATACGTTGTAAGGTGATGTCTAGCACACCGGAAGGAAGACACGGATGGCTCGCACCGAACGACGGGAACCCGTCACTCGCGATCGCGCCATCGGCGTTGCAATCGCACTGGCCGACGCGGGCGGACTCGAGTCGTTGAGCATGCGCAAGCTCGCCGCCGAGCTGGGCATCGAGGCGATGTCGCTCTACTACCACGTGAAAGGCAAGAGCGACCTGCTCGACGGCATGCTCGATGCCGTCTACACGGAGTTCTCGACACCACGGGCCGGGAACGAGTGGCGGCAGGCGATGCAGGATCGCGCCCGCTCGACCCGTGCGGTGCTGGCGAAGCATCCATGGGCGATCACCATCAAGGCACGTACCTCCCCCGGCCCTGCGACCCTCGGACACCTGGATGCGGTGATCGGCTGCCTGCGCGCAGCCGGCTTCTCCATGCCCCTGATCGGCCACGCGATGTCGCTGCTCGACAGCTACGTGCAGGGCTTCGCGCAACAAGAGGCCTCCCTGCCATTGGACCCCGCAGGCGACATCGCCGCAGCGACCGAGGAGATCATGGCGCAGCAGGCGCACATGGCGGAGACGTTCCCGAACCTCGCCGACATGGCGGCAGAACTCATCCTGAAGCCGGGCTACGCGTACGGAAACGAGTTCGACTTCGGGCTCGAATTGGTGCTCGACGGCCTCGCCGCCGCCCACGCGGAGGATCACGGCGTCACGGTCCGCGACTAGGTTGGGGCCGCGTCCGGGCCTCTCATCACGACCGAGCTCCACGTGCCGACGCGGCGCGCGGCGACCATCCCCCGGCCAGAGACGACCACTCGACTCAGCACGACCGGCCGACTCATCCTCGTGGCGGCCCCCGCCGGATTCGGCAAAGACGAGCATCCTGACCGAGTGGCCGACTTCCCTCGGGGACAGCACAGCCGTCGCCTGCTCTCGCTCGACGAGCGCCCCAGCGAGCCGAGCCAGTTCAGGACAGGACCCACGTGATCACCGCGTTGGACCGGGCTGTGCCGGAGTCGGGGGCGCTGCGCTCGAGGTCTTGCCGTCCAATCCGCCGTCGACCGAGACGGTCATCGCCACGCTGATCGACGACCTCGATTCCGCTGGAACCGACGTCGCGCTGGTGCTCGACGACTTCCACGTCATCGAGAACGGCACCATCCACGCCGGGATGTCGTACTTCGTCGAGAACCTTCCCGCCCATGTGCGCCTGGTCATAGCGAGCCGCGCCGCCCCCGCCGCTTCCGCGAGTCCGACTGCGAACCCGCGGGGAGCTGATCGAACTCCGCGCGGCCGACCTGCGATTCACGCCGTCCGAGGCATCCGCCTACATGAACGACGTGATGGGGCTCGCGCGCGGCGCGGGTGACGTCGTGGCGGTCGGCGATCGGACCGAGGGATGGATCGTGGCGACCTAACTCGCGGCACTTTCGATGAAGGGCCGGGATGACCCGAGCGCGGCCCATCGGGTCACCTCCCGCCTGCTCGTGCGCATCGAGTTCCCGCTGCTGCTCGATCCAGATCCGCACGTCCGATCCCGCGAGCTTCAGGTGCTTGCCGAAGCGGTGCGCGCGCGGCCCGAGGCCGCGGGTGCGCCAGTCGTAGACCATCGAGACCGGCACGCCGAGGTACGCAGCCAGCTCGCCCACGTCGAGCAGCGGCTCCAGCCCCCACGGGTTCGATGCGGTGTCGGCGTCCATACCGAACAGGTACGACGGCACCTCCGGGGCAACGTGAGACATCCGGAGAAGACACGGCGCTGCCGGAGCGCCTGGCCGCGGATGTGGCCCGGCGGCAGCCATTGAGATACTGCGGGCGAAACTGGTCGGGGCGACAGGATTTGAACCTGCGACCTCCCGCTCCCAAAGCGGGCGCTCTACCAAGCTGAGCTACGCCCCGGGCGAGAGCGCACGCGCGCGTGCACCGAACGGCCATGAGGAGTCTAGCCGACGGGCGTGCGAGGCGCCTGAACGGGCGGGGTGCGCGGTGCACCGCCCCAGGTTCGCAGGACCGCGTGAACTTCGCAGCATCCGCCCGCGATCCTGCGAGAATCGCTCGATACTCTGAAGTCTGTGAATGCTGTCCGGGGCGCTGCCGGCCGTGCCATAGACTTATGGATGCCGCGGCACGCCGCTGCGGGGATGTAGCTCAATGGTAGAGCCTCAGTCTTCCAAACTGATGGTGCGGGTTCGATTCCCGTCATCCCCTCCAATTGGTGAAGACGTCGGCCGCCGGGTCGTGCGCTCAGAACTCGCACACCCACCCGTCGTGGTCACGGTCCTGATACCAGTTGTACTCGGGGTCGACGCCCTGCTGATAGTTGCCGTATCCGGCCTGGTTCGCATCTCGGCACGTCCGGAACTGCGGGTCCGTTGCGGGGGCGACGGGCTGCGCGGGTTCGGCAGGCGCCGGGGCGACGGGAGCCGGGGCGACAGGGGCCGGCGCCGGGGCCACAGGCGCCGGAGCGGGCTCCGAGGGCATGTCGTGCTGCGCATCGAGCGTGACGTACTCGGACTCGAGCGGGTGCGCGCCATATCCGTCGCGACTGTCGTACCTGGCGACGGCCCAGCCGGTCTCGATCATGTGGGAGCCGGCATCCTGACCGCCGACGCGCACGTACCGCAACAGCCGCCCGTACTGATCGCTGTCGTCACGCCCATCGACCGCGACCAGTGTCAGGGTCCCGCCTCCCAAGAAGGCGGCAAGTTCCGCCGATGCCTGGTCGTATCCCCACAGGCCGATCTCGGGCGTGTCGATTCCGATGAGGCGCACTTCGCCCGCGGACGTGTCGATCGTGTCTCCATCGACGACAGACAGGAGCGTCACTGCGCTGGCTGTCGTCGGCGTCGGCGTCGGCGAGGGAGGAGCGGGGCTCTGTGTCGACTCCGCAGACGAACCCGCCGAGAACGCCACGGGCTCGTCGTCCGTGGCGCCCGCCAGAACGACGTTCGCGAGGCTGCCGGTGATCAGGAGGCCGACAGCGGAGACGGCGGTCACCCATATCGCAACCTTCCGATCGCGCAGCCGGAGCCACGTGGGCGTGTTCTTCGCAAGAGCGACGATTCCGGTGACGAGGACGATGAGGAAGATCACGACGAAGATCGGAGACAGGAGGACGCCGAGCCCGAAGGCGCCGATTCCGATAAGCACCCATGCCCAGACAGGTAGGCGTCGCTTCGCCTTGGGGGCTCGTCGGGCGGGTGGTGGCGTCAGTCCGATCACCGCGGTCGACTCCTGGGTCGGCTCGCTCATTCGTTCTCCAAGTCGTTCGGGGGGCGCTCGCAGCCGCCGTGCGGCAAGTGCGACCGTCCATCGGCAGCGCCCTGCCGCGAGCTCGAGATGAATCATATGAGAGGTTTCTCATGTTTCACTCGACGCACGCTGAGTGCACGCTGTCACCGCTGCAATAGATCCGGGAATCTCCGACGCGACGAAGGCGCCCCCGGCCTCCCTCCCCACACGACGGCGCGGTGGCTGTGACACCTCAGCTGTGCGACCGGCGATCGATGCGGACCGCGGCCACCTCCTCAGCCCGGCCGCGTCATTCGTCGGCGAGCACCGCGACGAACGACTCCGGCAGTTCGACGTTCTCGCCGGCAGCGCGGAAGAACCCTGCGACCTCCTCGGGTGTATAGCCGGCGATCCCGCAGCCGACCTCGGTCATGAGGAACCGCAGCTCGGGATGGGACGCCGCGAAAGCGATGAATCGCCGAGCCTGCTTCTCGAAGACCTCGAGCCCCGACATCGTGTCGATCCCGTACGCCTGGCCCTGCAGCCCCTCCGCCTGTCCCCAGACGGCGCCGAACCGCTCGTATGCGAAGCGCGCCGCTCCCCCGCCGTGCGCGCCGCGCGAGTTGGAGCCGAAGACGAAGACCTCGCCTCTACCCAGCGACTCGATCCGCGTCACACCCGAGTCGCCTCCTCGTGCGCCGTCACGTGGGCGCGGTAGATCTCCGCGTTGCGGACGATGCCCGCACGTTCCTCCTCGGTCAACTCGCGTCGCACCTTGGCGGGCACCCCGGCCACGAGCGAGCCGTCGGGGATGACCGACCCCTCGAGCACGACCGCTCCGCCTGCGACGAGGCATCCGGCGCCGATGACGGCGCCGGAGAGCACGACGCTGCCCATCCCGATGAGCGACCCGTCGCCGATCTCGCAGCCGTGCACGACGGCGTTGTGCCCCACCGAGACGTTCTCGCCGATGACGACGGGATGCCGCGAGTCCACGTGTACCGAGACGTTGTCCTGCAGATTGCTGCCCGCCCCGACGGTGATCGCGTCGCTGTCGGCACGAAGCACCGCGTTGTACCAGACGGACGCTCCCTCGGCGAGCGTCACGGCACCGATGATCCGCGCACCGGATGCGACGTACGCAGACTCGTGGAGTTCGGGGATCCTCCCCGCGACGGACAGAATGGAGGCGTCTTCGGCGATCGTCATGACTCCAACCTATTGCGCTGCGCCACGGGTGAGCCGAGCCTTCGCTTCCTTGCGGAATGCCGACGCCCGAGTAGCGTTTCACTCAGCAGACGTTTTCTGCCGATACGGAGGCGAGTGATCCAATGACCAAGACGCAGACGACCCCCGCGACCGCAGCCGACCCGACCGTCGCTGCGGGCACGGCTCAATTCCTCACGCCCGTCGTGCTGGGACTCCAGGCGCTGACGATCAACGGCAAGCAGGCGCACTGGCACGTGCGCGGCGCGAACTTCATCGGGGTCCACGAGCTGATCGACCAGATCGTCGAGCGCGTCGAGGGCTGGGCGGACGAAGCCGCCGAGCGGATCGTCGCGCTGGGCCTGCCTGTCGACGCTCGCCTCGGCACGATCGCCGAGAAGGTCGCTCCGACGGCGGTCGGCGCCGGCTTCGCCCAATGGGATGCCGTCGTCCGTGCGCTGATCGCCGACATCGACGCCGTGCTTCCTGACATCCAGGCGGCCATCGAAGGTCTCGACGAGGTCGACCTCACGAGCCAGGACATCGCCATCGGCATCAAGGAGGGCCTCGAGAAGGACCGCTGGTTCCTCTTCGCCCACCTCGCCGAGTAGCGCTGACGACGATGCCCCCCGGTCGCTCGACCGGGGGGCATCGTCGTCAGCGCTGCAGGAAGGCGAGTACCGCTAGCACGCGGCGATGCTCGGTCGCCGACTCCTCGAGCCCGAGCTTGGCGAAGATCGACGTGACGTTCTTCTCGACGGCGCCGACCCCGATGAAGAGGCGCTGGGCGATGCTGCCGTTGCTGCGGCCCTCCGCCATGAGCTCCAGGACGTCTCTCTCGCGGGGCGTGAGCGACGCGAGAGGATCCGCGCGGGCCGCCAGAAGCCCGCGGACGACGAGCGGGTCGAGCACGGTTCCGCCCTCGTGCACGCGGCGCACGGCATCCGTGAACTCGTCGAGCGATGTCACACGGTCTTTCAGCAGGTACCCGACCCCGCCCTCGCCGTCGGCGAGGAGCTCGCGGGCGTAGACCCCTTCGACGTACTGACTGAGCACGAGGATGCCGACCCTCGGCAGCGCCGCGCGGATGGCGAGCGCCGCGCGGATGCCCTCGTCGCGGAACGTCGGCGGAAGGCGGACGTCGAGGATCGCGACATCCGCCCTCACGCCTTGGACACGCGCGACGACGTCGTCGGCGTCGCCCCAGGCGCCGGCGGTCTCGTAGCCGGCCTCCTCGAAGAGGCGCACGAGACCTTCCCTCAGCAGGAGGGAGTCCTCGACGAGGACGACGCGCAGGGGGCGGTCGGTCACGCCCTCAGAATAGGCGTCGCCCTCGCCGCTCACGCCTGCACCGAGGCGGGCAGGTGGACGCCGACCGTCGTAGGTCCGCCGAGCGGGCTGTCGACGACGAGGTGCCCACGCAGACCCTGCACGCGCCCCTCGAGTCCGACGAGACCATGACCCGGCGCGACATGCGCACCGCCCCGCCCGTTGTCGACGACCCAGACGTCGAGCATCGCGTGCGCGCCGGGCCGCATCGCCGCCTTGAGAGTGACTCCCGTCGCCCCTGAGTGCTTCGCGACGTTCGTGAGCAGCTCGGCGACGACGAAGTACGCGGCGCGCGCGACCTCGGGGCCGACCTGCGTCTCGATCGCGGGATCGAGGTCGGCGTTCACCGGCACGGCGCTCGCCGCGGCGAGGGCCCCGAGTGCGGCGACGAGCCCTCGGTCCTGCAGGAGCGGCGGCGCGACACCGCTCGAGAGCGCGCGCAGCTCGTCGAGTGCAGCCTTCGCGTGCACCTGGGCCTCGCGAGCGAGGGCGGCCGCGGCATCCGGATCCCCCGCCTCGGCCCGGCGCTCGAGAGCCGCGAGATCGAGCTGCAGACGCACGAGGCGCTGCTGCGGTCCGTCGTGGATGTCGCGTTCGAGGCGGCGGAGCGCGGCATCCTCCGCCCGCACTGCGGCCGTGCGCGCCATCGCCTCGGCACGCGCCTCGGCGGCTAGGTCGTCGGACGGCCAGCGTCCGAGCATGCCCTGCGCGACGGCGTGGTGCGCGCGGGCGAGGCCGCCGAGCACCCAGGGCATCGTGATCGTGAACAGGATGCCGGCCGCGAGGTACAGCACGACCTCGACGGCCCAGCTCGACCACCCGCCGAAGAGCCACGGCACGGCGTCGGAGACGTAGCGCCCCCACTCGCCCGCGTCGCCGCGCGGGAGGAACAGTCCCCAGAACCAGTACGTGAGACCGCCGAGCCCGACGCTCAGCCAGGCGACCGTCAGTGCGAACGAGATCGTGCTGAGGACGGGGCTCACGATCATGCCGTGCACGAGCGAGAGCCAGTAGCGCGCATTGCGCAGCGGCCTCGTGAGCACGCGCCAGAACCCGGTCTGGTCGGGCCGGTCGCTCGTCCACTCCGGCTCCGCGATCCCGGGGAGCCCCGTGAGCCGCAGCAGGAAGCGGTCGGCCGCCCCGAACCCGCGCGCGACGAAGAGCGATGCGACCACGACGGGAAGGCCGATGACGAGGATGAGCATCCCGACGCCCGCCCAGAACACGCTCGCGAGCACGCCCACCGCCGTCATCGCGAGAGGGAACACGACGAGCAGGTAGACGGCGCTCCCCGGCGTCGCCCTCCACCAGTCGGCGTACGACGCCCAGAAGCCGCGCGGTTCGACGGCGGCGGCAGAGGCTCGGGGCTGTGCGGTGGTCATGAGGGTTCCTTCGGTCATGATCCCAGCCTCGCGAGCGCGGCGCTCGCGCGGCATCCGAGTGCCACCCGGATCGGCACGGGGGCTGTCCCCCGTGCCACGGCGACCTTCGCCGTCCGAGGGAACCGGTAGGGGTTCGCGTCCCGAGTGCCCGCTATGCGCGGTGCGTGACCCGTCCGGCAACGAGCGTCGCCGTGACCTGCATCGCGCGCAGCTCGGGCTCCCCGGCCGTGAGGGGGTCGGCCGCGCACAGGGCGAGGTCGGCGACCCCGCCCGGCTCGACCACGGCTCCGGATGCCGAGCCCCCGTGCGACGAGGCGGCGAGGGCCGTCGCGGCGTCGAGCGCCTGCGCCGGCTGCCAGGGCTCCCGGCCGTCGCGCGTGCGGAAAGCGGCGGCTGCGACGGCCGCCCACGGATCGAGCGGGCTGACGGGCGCGTCCGATCCGAACAGCAGGTTCGCGCCGGACTCGGCGAGTGCCCGCAGAGGGTACGGCAGCGCCGTCTGTCCCGCCCAGATCGAGTCAGTGAGATCGCGGTCGTCGACGGCGTGCTCGGGCTGAACGCTCGCGCCGACGCCCAGCCGGGCGAAGCGCGGGATGTCGGCGTGGGCGACCAGCTGAGCGTGCTCGATCGTCCCCGTCGCGCCGGTCAGCGCGAACGCGTCGAGCGCGTGACTGTTCGCGACGTCGCCGATCGCGTGGATCGCGCAGGAGAGCCCGTTGCCCGTCGCGGTCGTCATGAGATCGACGAGCTCCTCGGGCTGGACGGCGAGCACGCCATGGTTGTGCGGATCGCCCGGATAGGCGTGCGAGCAGGCCGCCGTGCGGGTGCCGAGCGAGCCGTCGGTGATGACCTTGAGCGATCCGACGCGGACGAGATCGGATGCCGCGCCCCTGACGAGGTCGCCCGTGCGCAGGCCCGCCGCGACGGCGCGCTCGAGCAGGTCGGGGTAGATCCCGAACTCGACCCGCAGCGCGTCGAAGCCGGCCGCGAGACGCCGGGCCCACGCCTCTTCGTTCCAGGCCATGTCGAGGTCGACGATCCCGACGACGCCGCGGGACGCGGCATCCCGGGCCACCCGCGCGACGAGCTCGTCGCCGGCGCGCGGATCGACGGCGTTCAGCCTGCGCGAGATCTCGAAGGCGGGGCCTTCTCGCAGCATGCCGTCGGCCGACTCGAAGCCCTCGCGACGCAGAGCGGCGGAGTTGAGCCACACGCTGTGCACGTCGGCGTTGATGAGGTAGGTCGGCACCTCCCCCGTCGCGGCATCCAGAGCGACGAGCGAGGGCGCGTCGGGCCAGAAGGCGTCGCGGAAGCCCGCGCCGACGCGACGCCCGTCGGCGAGCACGGGGGCGCCGGCCATCATGCGCGCGGCCTCCGCCGCAGAGGCGGCCTGGCCGAGCGGCTCCCGCTGCGCGGCGAGCGCCCACTGGACGGTGTGGACATGGTGGTCCCACAGGCCGGGGACGAGCCAGGCGCCGTCGGCGTCCAGCCGCGCTCCGTTCGACCGGAGCGCGCCCGCGGGGGCGATGTCGACGACGACCCCGTCGGCGAGGTGGACGTCGACGAGCTCGTCGCCGAACGGGTCGGAACGCCCCGCGCCCGTCAGCCGCGCGTTGGCCAGGACCGCTGCCGTCTCGCCGCGGACGAGCGTCATCGGGCAGCCCGACGCGTGTCGAGGTCGCGCTGCATCTCGCCGGGAAGCCGTGGATCCGTGTACCGCCCCGACCCAGCGCCGAGCTCGGCGATGATCGTCTCGACGACGTCGTCCGGCCGGTTCTGGCTGAGCTTGCGCTTCGCGACGATCCTCGTCGGCGTGAGGCGGAACCCGACCGTGCCCCTCTCGAGCCTCGTGACGAAGTCGGGATCGTTCGGACGCTCCCAGAGGAGACGCGGGTTCGGCATCCCGCGCTCGAACCGCTCCACGAGACGGTCGAGCACACGCAGGTTCTCGGTGGGAGAGAGCAGCTCGGGGATCCCGGAGAGGTGCGCGGAGACGAAGTTCCAGGTCGGCACGGCGGCGACGTCGCCGTACCACCCGGGCGAGATGTACCCGTGGGGGCCCTGGACCACCACGAGCAGCTCACGCTCGCCGAGGCCGTGGATGAGGTCGTCGGGCTTGCCGACATGCCCGACGATCGTCAGGTCGTCTCGGTCGTCGTCGAGCAGCACGGCGTAGTGCGAAGCGACGAGCCCATCGGCGGTCGCGCTCACGAGGGTCGTCCAGGGGTTCTCGTCGACGAGGCGACGCAGCTCGACGACATCCGCCATCGCGAAGCTGGGGTTCTGGCGCATGCGAACAGCCTACGGTCCGCGCCGCCGGGGCCTCCTCCCCCCGCTGCGGGATGCGCCGTGCTCAGCGAGCAGAGGCGCCGTCGGCGACGAGCTCGCTCGCGAACATCGCGAACACCTCCGCGAGGCTCCTCGCGCTGCGGATCTCCTCGTCGTGCAGGGCCGCGATGAGGGCGCGGATGCGGGGTGTCATGACGAGCAGATACCGCGCGGGCCCGGGGCCTTCATTCCAGTACGTGTGTGCGACGCCCGCACGGGCGCAGGCCGCGCCGCCGGCCGGCACGACGTGCCCGACGCCGTCGAGCAGGAACCCCATCGTCCCCTCGAGCACGTACCAGCCCTCGTCGTCCTCGTGGTGGATGTGCACCGGCGCCACGAACTCGCGCGCTGCACCGGCAGGGGCATCCGCCGTCCATTCCGCCAGAACGAACGCGCCTCCCGGATCCAGCTCTCTCTCGGCGACGGACGGACTGATCGGCTCTGTCGACGACATCTTCATGCCCCTCTGCTCCGCGGACACGTCCGCTGCACCCGCGGTGGCAGGATACGCGTGTGCTCGGAAGCCCGCACCCCTCTCGCGCTGCGCCGCGGAACCGCTGATGTGCCCTGATGACCTCGCCTACGGCGTCCTCGAGTTCTCCGGCGTCGACATGCACGAGGCGCAGACCACGTCGGGGGCGTGGTTCATGCGCGACACGGAATGGAGCTGGATGCTCGGGTCCGCGCCCGTCGACGACCTCTGAGCGCAGGCTCCGCCGTCACGCCTGGCAGGAGGGGCACCAGTACAGCTTGCGCGTCGCGAGCTCCTCCACGACGATCGCCGTGCCGCATACGCGGCAGGGGAGGCCCGCACGGTGGTAGACCCAGTGGCGGTCGTCGCGGTGCGCCATCGCGGCACGCCAGTCGTCCGGCGAGAGGTCGTCCATCGTCATCATCTGGCCCGTCTCGACGCCGATGCGCAGGAGTCGCGCCCAATCGCGCCAGAGCCCGCGGACGATCTCCTCCGGCACCTCGCGACCGGGGGTGTGAGGGTTCAGTCGCGCGCGGAACAGCATCTCGGCGCGATACACGTTGCCGATTCCGCTCACGACGCCCTGGTCCATGAGCAGGAGCGCGATCGAGGTGGGCTTGCGCCGCACGACCGACGTGAAGCGCTCCTCCCCCTCTGCGAGGTCGTCGACGAGCGGATCGGGGCCGAGCTTCGCGATCGTGGCGGCGACCTCGTCGGGCGTCTGCAGCTCGCACGCGGTCGGGCCGCGCAGGTCCGCGCACGTGGCGTCGGTCAGCAGACGCAGCCGCACCTGCCCCACGACGGGCGGCGGCCACTCCCCCGGATCCTCGTCGGGGAGCCCCGTCGTCTGCTCCGACATGCGCACGTGCACGCGCGTCCGCCGAGGCGCGCCGATCGAGGTGAGCGAGTTCTCGCCCGCGGCATCCATCACGGCGTCATCCTCGAGGAAGGTGCCGCGCTGGTTCGTCTGGCCCATGCGGCCGTTCGCCGACGCGATCGTCGGGTCTACGAGGATCTCGCCCGCGAAATCCCATGCGCCGTACATGCCGAGGTGCACACGCAGCCACAGATCGCCCTCGAACTCGAGGAACATCTGCTTGCCGACGGCGCGGACGGATGCCGCGGCCCGCCCGTCGATGAGCGACGCGCCCTCGGCGAACCGGCCCTGCGGGCTCGAGGCCGCGACCGTCCGCCCGACGATGTTCCGGTCGAACTGGCGGGCGATCCGGTGGACGGAGTGCCCCTCCGGCATCAGCCGGCTTCGGGGTCGAACGTGCTGTCGTCGTCGACGAGGACATCGGGCTGCGCACGCGCGGCCCGAGGGTCGGGCAGCAGCGAGCCGTCGGTCTCGTACGCCGCGATCTGCGCGATGCGTCGGACGTGCCGCTCCTCGTTCGAGAACGGCGTCTCGATGAAGCGGTCGATGAAGCTCGTCACGTCATCGAACGTGTGCTGGCGGGCACCGATCGCGATGACGTTGGCGTCGTTGTGCTCGCGCGCGAGCTCGGCCGTCGAGATGTTCCACACGAGGGCGGCGCGGATGCCGCGCACCTTGTTCGCGGCGATCTGCTCGCCGTTGCCCGATCCGCCGAACACGATCCCGAGCGCCTCGACGCCCGCCTCCTGGTCGCGGACGACCGCCTGGGCTGCGCGGACGCAGAACGAGGGGTAGTCGTCCACGGGGTCGTACTCGACGGGTCCGTGATCCACGACGTCGTGACCCTGGTCGGCGAGGTGGTGCTGCAGCTGCGTGGAGAACTCGAGGCCCGCGTGATCGGTCGCGATGTGGATGCGCATGCCTCAATCCTAGGGAGCGGCGAAGGTCTCGCCCTCGTCCGCGTGCGCCGCCCGACTGTCTCAGACGCTCGCCGAGTGATACCTTGTGGCTCTAGGTACATAGAAGCACAAGGTAAGGAGCGCGGATGCGCATCGGCAAGGACCTCGTGGCCGCGACGGCGACTCCGCTCGTGCTCGGCATCCTCGCGGAGGGCGAGTCGTACGGATACGCGATCCTCAAGCGCATCTCCGAGCTCTCCGGCGGCGAGCTCGACTGGAGCGACGGGATGCTGTACCCCCTCCTGCACCGCCTCGAGCGCCTCGGGTACGTCGAGTCGTCGTGGCACGCCTCCCCCGAAGGCCGGCCCCGAAAGCACTACGTGCTGAGCGTCGACGGCAGCCGGGCGCTCGCGGATCACCGCCGGCAGTGGACCCTCGTCGACGACGCGCTTCGCCGGGTGTGGAAGTCGGCGACGGATGCCGCATCCCTCCGACCCGCACTCGGGGAGGCCTGACGTGCCCGCGACGCCCGACGACGACCTGGTCGAGTCCCGCATCGCCGAATGGCGGACCCGGCTCGAGCGGCGCACGGCCTTCGACCGCGCAGACGCGGAGGAGCTCGAAGCGCACCTGCGCGAGCAGATGGACGAGCTGCGCCGATCGGGCCTCTCCGACGACGAGTCCTTCCTGATCGCGATCGGGCGGGTGGGATCACTCGACGACCTCTCGCGCGAGTACGCCCGCGAGCACTCCGACCGGCTGTGGAAGCAGCTCGTGCTCGGCGAGCCCGAGTCCGGATCCGTCCGGCGTCGCCGCGGGGTCGTCGCGGTCGTGCTCGCGATCGCGGCGGGCCTCGCGCTCAAGGCGCCGACGCTGTTCGGGATCGGACCGGACGGCTCGAACGGCGGTGGGCCCACGATCTTCGGAGCCGGCGTCGACAGCGCGTTCTATGCCCGCAACGGCATGCTGCTGGTCCTCCCGTTCCTCGGCCTGTACTTCGCATGGCGCAACCGGCCGACGCCTGCGGTCGCGGCATCCGTCGCCGGCGCGTTCGCACTCGCCGCCGTGCTGGTGAACGTCTACCCGTTCGCGCAGGACGGGATGACGCTCGGTCTCGCCGCCATCCACGTCCCGGTCGCCCTCTGGCTCGTGCTCGGCCTCCTCTACGCGCCGACGGCGGCCCGCTCGGACCGCGCGCGGATGGACTTCGTGCGGTTCACGGGCGAGTGGTTCGTCTACTACGCGCTGCTGGGCCTCGGCGGCGCCGTGCTCATCGGCCTCGGCTCCGCGGTCTTCGGCGCGATCGGCGTCGACGTCCAGTGGTTCATGGTGGAGTGGGTGCTGCCGTGCGGCGCGGCGGGGGCCGTCGTGATCGCCGCATGGCTCGTCGACGAGAAGCAGAGCGTCATCGAGAACATCGCTCCCGTGCTGACCCGCGTCTTCACTCCCCTGTTCACGGCGATGCTCCTCGCGCTCATCGTCGCCGCCGTCGTCCAGCGCGACCTCATCCAGTCGGACCGCGAGCTGCTCATCGTGTTCGACGTCGTGCTGATCGTCGTGCTGGGGCTGCTGCTGTACTCGATCTCGGCACGGGATGCCGCCCGCCCGCCGGGATGGTTCGAGAGGCTCCAGCTGGGGCTCGTCGGCAGCGCGATCGTCGTCGACCTCCTCGTGCTGGTCGCGATGCTCGGGCGGATCGGGGCGTTCGGGTTCAGCGCCAACAAGGTCGCCTCGCTCGGGCTGAACCTGATCCTGCTCGCGAACCTCCTCGGCTCCGCGTATCTGCTCGTCCGCTTCCTGCGCGACAAGCGGGGCTTCGACCGCCTCGAACGCTGGCAGACGGGCTTCCTTCCCGTGTACCTCGCCTGGGCGGCGCTCGTCGTGATCGTCATCCCGCCCTGTTCGCGTTCGTGTGACGCGCGGAGCCGTCGGCAAGGCTTCGGTATGATGACTTCATCATGCCGATATCACCGCGGCAGCGGCCGCTGTACGAAGTCAAGGCGAACCTCTTCAAAGGGCTGGCGCATCCGTTCCGCATCCGGATCCTCGAGCTGCTCTCGACGGCGCCCGAGCGCAGCGTCGCAGACCTGCAGTCGGAGACGGGCCTCGAGGCATCCCATCTCTCGCAGCACCTCGCGGTGCTGCGGCGGCACCGCCTCGTGGAGTCCGAACGGCGCGCGAGCCACGTCTACTACCGACTGTCCGACCCCGCCGTCGCCGACCTGCTGACGGCGGCGCGCACGCTCCTGCTCGGCGTTCTCCAGGCCGACGGCTCGCTGCTGGCCGATGCGCGCGACCTGCCGGCCCTGCCGGAGGCGACACGATGACGAACCCGGCCGTCCCGCTCCGTTCGCGCGTCGGCGCCTACCTCGCCGGCCTCGTCCCTCGCGCCTCGGACTACGCGCTCACGCGGCGGACGTGGCGCGCCGACCTGCTCGCGGGGCTCACGGTCGGCATCGTCGCGCTGCCGCTCGCGCTCGGCTTCGGCGTCAGCTCGGGCCTGACCGCCGAGGCCGGTCTCGTCACGGCCATCGTGGCCGGCCTGCTCGCCGCGGTCTTCGGCGGCTCGAACGTGCAGGTGTCGGGTCCGACGGGCGCGATGGTCGTGATCCTCGTCCCGATCGTCGCGACGCAGGGCGCCGCCGCCGTCGCGACTGTGAGCGTCGTCGCGGGGATCGTCGTCGTCGCGGCGGGCGCGCTGCACCTGGGACGTGCCGTGTCGTTCATCCCGTGGCCCGTCATCGAGGGGTTCACGCTCGGCATCGCCGTGATCATCTTCCTGCAGCAGGTGCCGCTCCTCCTCTCGCCCCGCACGGCGCACGCGGGCGACCACAGCCCGAACGCCGTCGTGGCCGCGGGTCAGTCCCTCACCGGCGCGGACTGGTCCTACGTGCCGTGGGCGCTCGGCGCCGCGGCGATCGTCGCCGCCTGCATGGTCGTCGCCCCCCGGATCCACCGCTCCCTCCCCGGCTCCCTCATCGGCATCGTCGTCGTGACGCTTCTCGCGTTCCTCCTGCCGACGCCGCTCGCCGTCATCGGCGTGCTTCCCGCCTCGCTCCCGGCGCCCGTCCTGCCGGCGCTCGACCCGGCTTCGCTCGGCGCGCTGCTCCTCCCCGCACTGACGGTCGCGGCGCTCGCCGCGATCGAGTCGCTCCTGTCTGCGCGAGTCGCGGCATCCCTCGCCGACACCGGCGCGTACGACCCCGACCGCGAGCTCGTCGGACAGGGCATCGCCTCGATCGGGTCGGGCCTGTTCGGCGGCATGCCCGCGACGGGTGCGATCGCCCGCACGGCGGTCAACGTGCGCTCCGGCGGACGCTCGCGGCTCTCCGCGATCGTCCACGCGGTCGTCCTGCTGCTCGTGGTCCTCATCGCGGCCGGACCGGTGGGGGCCATCCCGCTCGCGGCCCTCGCCGGCGTTCTCATGGTGACGGCCGTGCGGATGGTGCACGCGGGCACGGTCCGCGCGATCCTGCGCTCGACCCGCGCGGACGCCCTGGGTTTCGTGCTCACCGCGATCGTGACGGTGTCGTTCGACCTCATCATCGCCGTGCTGATCGGAGTCGTCGTCGCGGGGGTCTTCGCCCTGCGCAACCTCTCCCGGGCGACCGGCGTGCATCGCGAGCCGATCCCCGCGGATCCCGAGCCCGGCGACGACGGCATCGCGATCATCCGGTTCGACGGGCCCCTCTTCTTCGCCGCAGCCGATCGGGTCTTCGACACCGTCACGGCGCTCGGCGACGACGTGACGGTCGTCATCCTCCGGATGTCGCAGCTCGAGCTCGTCGACGCGACGGGCGCCCGCATCCTGTCCGACATCGTGCAAGCCCTCGAGAGGCGCGGCGTCACCGTGCTCATCAAGGGGGTGCAGGCCGGCCACGAGGAGCTGTTCCGCACCGTCGGCGTGCTCGACTCGCTGCGCCACCACAACCATCTGTTCGCCGAGCTGCCGCCCGCGATCGAGCACGCGCGCAGCCACATCCGGCGCTCCGACACGACGTCGCGCACGACACCGTAGGCTGGAACGGTTGCCGTCGTCGCCTTCCGCGGCGACAGTCCGGCAGACACGGAAGCCACACGGGAGTTCAGAAGTGCCTGGAGAGAACCTCACCCGCATCGAGGCGCAGGAGCGCCGCGCGATCGTCGACACGCAGTCGTACGACGTCGCACTCGACCTCACGAAGGGACCCGAGGTCTTCGGGTCGAGGACCCGCGTGCGCTTCGGCGCGGCCGAGGGCTCGTCGACCTTCATCGACCTCATCGCCCGCGAAGTGCGCTCGATCGAGCTCAACGGCCGTGCGCTCGACCCTGCGGTCGTCTTCGCCGACTCGCGCATCGCGCTCGTCGACCTCGCGCAGGAGAACGAGCTCGTCATCGACGCCGACTGCCTCTACACGAACACGGGCGAGGGCCTGCACCGCTTCGTCGACCCCGTGGACGGCGAGGCCTACCTCTATTCGCAGTTCGAGGTGCCGGACTCGCGCCGCATGTTCGCCGTCTTCGAGCAGCCCGACCTCAAGGCGACGTTCCAGTTCACCGTGACGGCCCCCGAGCCGTGGAAGGTCGTGTCGAACTCCCCCACGCCCGAGCCCAAGCGCCACGGCGACGGCGCGGCGACGTGGACCTTCGAGCCGACCCCCCGCATCTCGTCGTACATCACGGCCCTCATCGCCGGCCCGTACGAATCGACGTTCTCCGAGCTCACGAGCGCGTCGGGGCGTGTCATCCCGCTCGGCGTGTACGCGCGCAAGAGCCTCTGGCAGTTCATGGATGCCGACTACGTGTTCGAGAAGACGCGCCAGGGCTTCGCATACTTCGAGCAGAAGTTCGCGTACCCCTACCCGTTCGCGAAGTACGACCAGCTCTTCGTCCCCGAGTTCAACGCCGGTGCCATGGAGAACGCCGGGGCCGTGACGTTCACCGAGACGTACGTCTTCCGCAGCAAGGTGACGGATGCCGTCAAGGAGCGTCGCGTCGTCACGATCCTCCACGAGCTCGCCCACATGTGGTTCGGCGACCTCGTCACGATGAAGTGGTGGAACGACCTGTGGCTCAACGAGTCGTTCGCCGAGTGGGCGTCGACGATCGCGACGGCGGAGGCCACGGAGTGGACCGAGGCCTGGACGACCTTCAACGCGATGGAGAAGACCTGGGCGTACCGCCAGGACCAGCTCCCCTCGACCCACCCCGTCGTCGCCGAGATCAACGACCTCGAGGACGTCCAGGTCAACTTCGACGGCATCACCTACGCGAAGGGCGGCTCGGTCCTCAAGCAGCTGGCCGCATGGGTCGGCATCGACGAGTTCTTCGCGGGAGTCGCCGCCTACTTCGCGAAGAACGAGTGGTCGAACACGGAGCTCTCCGATCTCCTCGGCGAGCTGGAGACCACGAGCGGGCGCGAGCTCTCGTCGTGGTCGAAGAAGTGGCTCGAGACGGCGGGCGTCAATACGCTCTCCCCCGAGATCGTGACGGATGCCGCCGGGGTCATCACGCGCTTCGCGATCGTGCAGACGGCGCCCGCCGACTATCCGACGATCCGCCCGCACCGGCTCGGCGTCGGCTTCTACAGCCTCTCGGGAGACGCGCTCGAGCGGGTCCACCGCATCGAGCTCGACGTCGACGGCGATCTCACGGAGGTGCCTCAGCTGAAGGGCCTCACGCGACCCGACCTCGTGCTTCTCAACGACGAAGACCTCGCGTACGCCAAGATCCGTCTCGACGACCGGTCGCTGAAGACGGCGATCGAGCACCTCGGCAAGATCAGCGACCCGCTCGCTCGTTCGCTCGTATGGGGTGCGGCGTGGGATCAGACACGGGATGCCGAGGCCTCCGCCTCGGACTACGTCGACCTCGTGCTGCGCAACATCGGATCCGAGACCGAGTCGACGACGGTGCGGACCACGCTCGCGCAGCTGCAGCTCGCCGCCAACTCGTACGTCGCGCCCGACAAGCGCGCCGCGACCCGCGAGAAGGTCGCAGAGGGCCTCTGGGCGCTCGCACAGGCCGCCGAGTCGGGCAGCGACAGCCAGCTGCAGTTCGTGACGTCGTTCGCGAGCGCCGCTGCGACGCCCGGGCAGTGGGACAGGGTACGTCAGGTGCGCGACGGCGTCGTGGCGTTCGAGGGCCTCGAGATCGACACCGACCTGTCGTGGCAGCTGCTCGTGTCGCTCGCGGCGGGAGGCCTCGTCACGGTCGCCGACATCGACGCGGCCCTCGCAGCCGACAACACGGCCAAGGGCGGAGAGTTCGCTGCGCAGGCGAAGGCCGCACTCCCGGATGCCGCGGCCAAGCGCGTCGCGTGGGACTCGCTCGTCGAGAACGACGACCTTCCCAACACCATCGTGCGCTCCGCAGCGCTCGGTCTCGTGCACCCCGCCGGCGTCGAACTGCTGGGCGGTTTCGTGCAGCCCTACTTCGACATGCTCCTGCCGATCTGGGAGTCCCGCTCGTATCAGATCGCGCAGTACCTCATCGTGGGCCTCTACCCGGCCCCGCTCGCGAACGTCGCGCTGCGCGACGCGACGCGCGCGTGGCTCGCCGCGAACGTCGACGCCCCCGCGGCGCTTCGCCGACTCGTGGGCGAGAACCTCGCGGGCGTCGAGCGCGCCCTCTCGGTGCAGTCCCGCGACGCGGAGTAGCACGCACGACGGATGCCCCGGCGCTGGTTCGCCGGGGCATCCGTCGTTCTGCGGTATCGGTCGCGGAGGCGGAGACGGCACTGCGGGAGGACGCGCGCCGACGCCCTCGCTCTCTACCGTCGAAGGCATGATCACAGCAGAAGGCCTCACCAAGAGGTTCGCAGACAAGACGGCCGTCGACGACGTGTCGTTCACGGTTCAGCCGGGAAGGGTCACGGGCTTCCTCGGGCCGAACGGCGCCGGCAAGTCCACGACGATGCGCATGATCGTCGGGCTCGACCGCCCCACAGCGGGCCGCACGACCGTCAACGGCGCTGAGTACGGGCGCCATCGCGCGCCGCTGACGGAGGTCGGCGTGCTGCTCGACGCGAAGGCCGTGCACACGGGACGCACGGCGCGCAGCCATCTGCGGGCGATGGCGGCGACGCACGGCATCCCGAACTCACGCGTCGACGAGGTCATCGACATCACGGGCATCGGCTCGGTCGCAGGCAAGCGCGCAGGCAAGTTCTCGCTCGGCATGGGTCAGCGGCTCGGCATCGCCGCCGCCCTCCTGGGCGACCCGCACACGCTGATCCTCGACGAGCCCGTCAACGGACTCGACCCCGAGGGCGTGCGCTGGGTGCGCCAGTTCGTGCGGCACGCGGCATCTGAAGGACGCACGGTGCTCCTGTCGAGCCATCTCATGAGCGAGATGGCGCAGACCGCAGACCACGTCATCGTGCTGGGGCGCGGCAAGGTGCTCGCGGATGCCGATCTCGGCGACCTGGTGCGCGCCTGGACCACCCTGGGCGTGCGGGTGCGCAGCCCTCGTGCGGCAGAGCTCGCCGCGGCGATCGCCGGCCCCGCCGTCGAGATCGTCACGACGAGCCCGGAGACCCTGGACGTCGTGGGAGTCCCCGCCGCGCGCATCGGCGACCTCGCCGCCGAGCGCGGCATCCCCATCCACGAGCTGACGCCCACGACGGGGTCGCTCGAAGACGCCTACCTCGCTCTCACGGGCGAGTCCGTCGAGTACCACTCCAAGGAGATCGCATGACCGCCCTCGCCTCCGCGGCACCGCAGACGCGGGCCGCCTCGCCGTACCGCCTCTCGTTCCCTCATCTGCTGCGCAGCGAATGGATCAAGCTGTCCACGCTCCGCTCGACCTGGTGGTCGATCGGCGTCGTCGTCGTGCTCTCGGTCGGCGTCTCGCTCCTCATCGCCGGCGCGCTGACGTCGTCCGCCGCGATGGCGGAAGAGGCAGGGGGAACCGTCACGATCGATCCGATCATGGCGGTGCTGAGCCCGACGCAGTTCACGATGCTCTTGGCCGGCGCGCTCGGCGCCATCGCGATCACGGGCGAGTACTCGACGGGGATGATCCGCTCGAGCCTCACGGCCGAGCCGCGCAGGGGTGCCGTGCTCGTCTCGAAGGCCGTCGTCGTGGCCGCGCTTCTCGGCGTCTCGAGCCTCGTCGTCTTCGCGATCTCGATCGTCGCGACGGCGCCGATTCTGCGCGACACGCCCGTCGACTGGAGCGATCCGTCGGCATCGAGCATACCGGTGCTCTACGGCGCCCTGGCGATGGCGGTGTTCGCGCTCATCGGGCTGTCGTGGGGGTTCATCCTGCGCAACGGACCTGGTGCGATCGCGGCGACCGTGGGGCTGCTGTTCGTGCTGCCCATCGTGTCGAGCATGTTCCCGTACGGCGATCCGTCGTGGCAGTGGATCCACGACCTCGCCGATCATCTGCCGATGTTCGCAGCCCAGGCGCTCATGATGCCGGGGCAGGAGTCCAGCATGACGGGCGCGGGAATGACGGATGCCGTCGCCCTTCTGACGCTGGGCGCGTGGGTCGCCGCGGGTCTGCTCGGCTCGTGGGCGGTCCTGCGCACACGTGACGCGTAGAGTCGAGCCCGTGCCGAACGGGTCCAGCCGCAGCTCCGCCGTCCACCCGGACGCGGAGCTGCGGCTCCCCCGTCCGCCGGGTGTCATCCGCCAGTTCTGGGCGCGGCATCCGCTCTTCACCGACATCCTGATCGCCGGCGCGTGGCTCCCACTGTCGATCGTCCCCTTCGTCTCGTACACCTCATCGATCGAGCCGGGCACGGGCGGGTACGCCCGCACTACGGTGCCGGTCATCGAGTCGGCGGCTGTCACCATCCTCGTCGTGATCGCGTGCGCGACCCTTCTCCTGCGGCGACGGCTGCCGCTCATCCCGTTCGCGATGGCCGTGCTGGTGCAGCTCTCCTTCCTCGTCGTCCCGACGACCGCCGGCACGCCGCTTCTTCTCATCACGGCCTACTCCATGGCCGTCTATCGATCGAACCGGGCGTGCTGGGCGGGATTCGGGATCGCCGTCGGGGTCGTCGCCATCGTCGCGGCTGCCTCCGCATCGTGGGGCGGGGTCGCCGTGAGCACGGCGTCGAACGCGGTCATCCTCACGATCGTCTTCGGCCTCATCGGGTCGCTCGTGGGCGTCAACGTCGGCAACCGCAAGCGCTACATCGAGGCCGTCATCGACCGCTCGCGGCAGCTCCTCGTCGAGCGCGACCAGCAGGCGCAGCTCGCCGCAGCCGCCGAGCGGACGCGGATCGCGCGCGAGATGCACGACATCGTCTCGCACTCGCTCACCGTCGTCGTCGCTCTCGCCGAGGGCGCCGCCGCGACGGACGACCCGGTTCGCGCACGCGAGGCGATGGATGCCGCATCCGCGACGGCGCGCACGGCGCTCGCCGAGATGCGCGCGACGCTCGGCGTGTTGCGCACCGACGACCCGGGCGCCCCGCTCGTGCCCGCCGAGCCCGTCTCGCCGCAGAGCACGGTCGCCGCGGCACAGCGCGCGGGCTTCCCCGCCACGCTCACGGTGACGGGCGACGACACGTCCCCGCCGGTGGTCCGCTATGCGACCGGCCGCATCGTGCAGGAGGGCGTGACCAACGCGATGCGCCATGCCCGGCTCGCGACGCAGATCCGCGTGCGGATCGACCGCTCGCCGACCCGCGTGCGGATCGAGATCATGAACGACGGCGCGCACGGCTCTGCGTCGGAGGGCGGCTTCGGCATCCGCGGACTCGTCGAGCGTGCCGCGCACGTCGGCGGGACGCTGCATTCGGGCCCCGCGGGCGGGGGCCGCTGGCTGCTGCACGCCGACCTGCCGTTCGTCGCGCCGCCGGTGCCGCAGGATGCCTCCCCGGTGCCGCAGGATGCCGCCGAGGCCTCCGCATGAGCGACCGCATCCGGATCCTCCTGGTCGACGATCAGGAGCTCATCCGTGTCGGATTCCGGCTCGTCCTCGAGGCCGAGCCCGATCTCGCGGTCATCGGCGACGCGGCAGACGGCGCCGAGGCGATCCGACTCGCCGCGGCGCTTCGCCCGGACGTCGTCCTGATGGACATCCGGATGCCGGGGATCGACGGCATCGCCGCGACGGCTTCCATCGTGGGAGACCTCCCCGAGACGCGCGTGCTCGTGCTCACGACGTTCGACCTCGACGAGTACGCGCTGGGCGCGATCGAGGCGGGCGCCAGCGGCTTCCTGCTCAAGGATGCGCAGCGGCACGAGCTCTCCGCGGCCGTTCGGGCGGTCCACCGCGGCGACGCGATACTCTCACCCAGGGTCACCCGGATGCTGCTCGACCGCATGGCGCCGCATCTGGCCGCCGCGCCGCCCGACCCCCACCCGGCGGCGCAGCTGACCGAGCGGGAGCGGGACGTCTTCCTCGCGATCGGCCGCGGAATGACCAACGCCGAGATCGCGGCATCCCTCTTCCTCAGCGAGTCCACTGTCAAGACGCACGTCGGGCGGGTCCTCGCCAAGCTGGACGCGCGCGACCGCGTCCAGGCCGTGATCCTCGCACACGAATGGGGACTCGCTCGCCCCTGACCGCCCCCAGATCACGAGGAGATGTGCTCGGTAGGATCGAGACGATGATGACCGTTCCCCCTGACACGCCGCTCGCCGACCCTGGCTTCTGGGCAGAGGTCGGCGCGTTCTTCGCGCAGGTGGGCTGGAAGCTCGCCGCCATCGTCGGCATCATGGTCGGTGCCTACGTCCTGACCTGGCTCCTGAGGTTCGTGATCAGGAGAGTCGTCAATCGCATCGTCTCAGGCGCCAAGAACAAGGCCAACGTCGACGACACGCAAGCGCTCGAGCGCTCGCCGCTGGCCGCGGTCAGACTCGTCCAGCGCACGCGCACGCTCGGATCGATCCTGCAGAACATCGTCAACGTCGCGATCGTCATCGTCGCGATCATCCTGATCGTCAATGTCATCAACGACGCGATCCTCGGGTCTTTCGCGCTGCTCACCGCCGCGATCGGCGCGGGCCTCGGCTTCGGCGCGCAGAACATCGTCAAGGACGTCCTCAACGGCATCTTCATCGTCGCGGAAGACCAGGTAGGCATCGGCGACGTCGTCGATCTCGGCCTCGCGACCGGCATCGTCGAGTACGTGAGCGTCCGCGTGACGCACGTGCGCGACGTCAACGGCACGCTGTGGTACGTCCGCAACGGCGAGATCCTCCGCATCGGCAACATGTCCCAGGGCTGGTCGCGCGTCATCATCGACCTCGCGGTGCCCGTCGACGCCGACATCGGAGAGGTCGAGCAGACCATGCTGGATGCCGCGAAGGGCCTCGCGAAGGATCCCAAGTGGCGCACGCGCGTCCTCGAGCAGCCGGAGGTGTGGGGCCTCGAGTCCGTCTCCGGCGATGCTCTCGTCATCCGGCTCGTCATGAAGACCCGCGCCAACGCGAAGGACGACGTGGCACGCGAGCTGCGCATGCGGCTCAAGCACGCGATCGACGAGCTCGGCCTGACGCTCCCGCAGCTGAACTCGATCACGCTCACGGGCCTGGAGGGGGCGCAGCGCGTGCGCGGAGCCAACCCGCCCAGGACAAAGCCGCATCCCGTCACGCCGGACAAGCCCGTCTGGAAGCCGAAGAAGGGCGGCTCCGGCGCCGCTCCCGACGACGGCGACACGACGCCATGACCGACGCATCCGTCCCCATGAGCTTCTACGACGAGGTCGGCGGCCACGAGACGTTCGTGCGACTCGTCGCCGCGTTCTACCGGGGCGTCGCGACCGACGAGGTCCTTCGACCCATGTACCCCGACGCCGACCTCGGTCCGGCCGAGGAGCGCCTGCTCATGTTCCTCGAGCAGTACTGGGGCGGCCCCACGACCTACGGCGAGCGCCGCGGCCACCCGCGGCTGCGGATGCGCCACGCCGCGTTCCACGTCGATCCCGCCGCTCGTGACCGCTGGCTCCTGCACATGCGGGCGGCCGTCGACGAGCTGCAGCTGCCGCCGCTGCATGAAGCGACGCTGTGGGACTACCTCCAGCGCGCCGCCCACGCGATGGTGAACACGTTCGAACCCTCGGGCATCGGACCGGCGGCGGGCGGGCGGGATGGTGCATCCCTCCCCGTGACGACGCGCCCGCCGCACGAGCCCACCGCCTGATCCCACCCCGCGCGACGAAGGAGTCGACCATGCCCCCTGCACCCACCACCCGCACGACCGACGTGCTCGTCATCGGGTGGGGCCTGGCCGGCCTGGTCGCCGCGAGCGAGGCCGTCGCCGCGGGCAGACGCGTCGTCATCGTCGACCAGGAGCCCCGGACCAATCTCGGCGGTCAGGCGTGGTGGTCGTTCGGCGGGCTGTTCTTCGTCGACTCGCCCGAGCAGCGCAGGTTCGGCATCAAGGACTCGCTCGAGCTCGCGCGCCAGGACTGGTTCGGCACGGCCGGCTTCGATCGCGACGAGGACGCCTGGCCTCGCCGGTGGGCAGAGGCATACGTGAACTTCGCTCACGGCGAGAAGCGGGCGTGGCTGCGCGAGAAGGGCGTCGGCTTCTTCCCCGTCGTCGGCTGGGCCGAGCGGGGCGGCTACACCGCGACGGGTCCTGGCAACTCCGTGCCGCGCTTCCACATCACGTGGGGCACCGGTCCCGGGCTCGTCGCGCCGTTCCAGGCGGCGGTCGAGGAGGGTGAGGCCCGCGGCCGTCTCACGATCCTGCAGCGACACCGCGTCACGGCCCTCACGACAGCCGACGGCGCCGTCACGGGCGCGACAGGGGACATCCTCGCGCCGTCCGGCACGGCACGCGGCTATGCGACCACTCGCGAGGTGGTCGGCTCGTTCGAGATCACGGCGGGCGCGACGATCGTCTCGTCCGGCGGCATCGGCGGCAACCACGACCTGGTCCGCACGCGCTGGCCCGAGCGTCTCGGCACACCTCCCGAGACGATGGTCACGGGCGTCCCCGCCTACGTGGACGGCTCGATGCTCGCCGTCACGGAGCATGCGGGAGCGCGGCTCATCAACGGCGACCGCATGTGGCACTACGTGGAAGGCATCCAGAACTGGGATCCGGTCTGGCCGGGGCACGGCATCCGGATCCTCCCGGGGCCATCGTCCGTGTGGCTCGACGCGACGGGTGCGCGTCTTCCCGTTCCCCTCTTTCCGGGCTTCGACACCCTCGGTACGCTCGCGCACCTGCGGAGCACCGGGCACGACCATTCGTGGTTCGTCCTCTCGCAGCAGATCATCGAGAAGGAGTTCACGCTCTCGGGAAGCGAGCAGAACCCCGATCTCACGGGCAGGGACCTGCCGCTCCTCATCACGTCGCGACTGGGCAGGGGCGCAGCGGGACCCGTGCAGGCGTTCATGGACGAGGGCGCCGACTTCGTCGTGCGCGACAGCCTCGACGACCTCGTCGCCGGGATGCGCGCACTCCCGGGCGGCGATGCCCTCGACCCCGAGCTCGTCCGGTATGAGCTCGAGGCGCGCGATCGCGAAATCGACAACGACTTCACGAAGGACGCGCAGATCGCGATGCTGCGCTCCGCGCGCGCCTACCGCGGCGACAGGCTCATCCGCACGGCGACGCCGCACCGCATCCTCGATCCGGCGGCCGGACCCCTCATCGCTGTGAAGCTGCACATCCTGACCCGCAAGTCGCTCGGCGGCATCGAGACCGACCTCTCCGCGCGGGCCCTCGCCCCTGGCGGCATCCCCGTTCCCGGTCTCTACGCGGCCGGCGAGGCGAGCGGATTCGGGGGCGGCGGCGTGCACGGGTATCGCGCCCTCGAGGGCACGTTCCTGGGGGGATGCCTCTTCTCGGGCCGTACGGCGGGTCGCGCTGCTGCCGCCTCGGTCTGAGCCGTGCGACATCGAGCCGCCGCGGGCAGTGCCCCCGTCCGATGACGGGGATGACGGGATCGCGGGCGGATCCTCGCGCGGGCACCGGCATCCGCTCGCACTCGCGCTTCTGCCGTCCGAGCGACCCTCCCTGAGCACGCGGCGAGGGCCGTCCGCGCGACGAGGGGATCACTCCCTCGCCACGACGAGCGAGCGGGCGAAGGCGACCGCAGCGGCCGGGGCGCGGCTCGACACTCGACAGGAACCGTGCCGTCGTGGCGGGCGACGCGGTCGGCGTGCACTCCCCGGCGCGGGGCGCCGGCGGGGATGCTCGCTGTCAGCGCGGCGTGCCGGTGGTCCGCACGGGCGTCAGGCCCGTCCGCACGGGTCCTCGCACGAGCACGTGGCCGCGAGCGAGCGTCAGGCGCGTCCACGCGCCCGCGGTGCGGCGCTGGGCCTGCTCGTCACCCGCGATGAAGCCGAGGCCGAAGGCCGCGAACGCGACTCCGAGCGGCAGACCCCCGAGCGCGTCGTCGGGCACGCCCCACACGGATGCCCGGATCGTGCGCACGATGTCCTCTCCCGGGTCCTGCGGCATCGCCTCGGCGACCGCGGCGATCCCCCACTGCGCCCGTGTCGCGAGGACGGATGCCGCGACCGCCCCGTCCTCGCTCCAGCCGCCGCGCGGAGGCGACACGCCCGCCCACGGGGGCGCGAGACCCGTCTCAGGCAGGACGACGGCTCGCCCGTCGTCGGGTGCTGCGACGAGCTCGGATGCCTCGACCACGAGGTCGCACACGAGTTCTGCGTCGACGCGGAGCACGCGCAGCCCGAGCACGGTCGGCGTGCTGTCGAGAAGTCCCCGTGGCGCGAAGGGCGCCGACGTCATCGCGAGCACGCCGTCCGCGGCACGCAGTCGGACGGCGCCGTCTCCGAGCCGCGCAGCGCGACTCGCGAACGTCAGCGCGTCGGCTGCGGCGTGGTGGTCGGGGAACAGAAGGCGCTGCGACATCCGCCCTAAACTACCAAGCGAAGCCGCGGCATCCGCTCGCGAGACGGGAGACACAGTGACCGACGCCGCCACCGACGCGTCAGCGCGGACCGAGGATCCCATCGCTTCGCTGCTCACGGTGCTCGACCTCGCCGACAGCGACGCCCGCACGACCGAGGACATCTTCACCGGTGTGTCCCAGTCGATGCCGCTCGGACGGGTGTACGGCGGCCAGGTTCTCGCCCAGTCGATCATCGCGGCGTCGCGCACGCTCCCCGAGCAGCGCACGGCGCACTCGATGCACGGATACTTCCTGCGCCCCGGCGACTCGTCGAAGGGCATCACGTTCGCCGTCGACCGCATCCATGACGGACGCTCGTTCTCGACGCGCCGGACCCAGGCGTATCAGGAGGGCGTTCCGATCTTCTCGATGATCGCGTCCTTCCAGGACGAGGATCCGGGCATCGAGCATCAGGCCCCCATGCCCGACGGCATCCCCGGTCCGGACGACGTCTCCGACGACGAGGATCACCTCACGGGGCTGCACCCCATGTCGAAGCGGCTCTTCACGGATCGGCCGGTCGACCTGCGGCACGTGACCAAGCCGATCTACACGTCGGTCGAGGGCGAACGCGTTCCACGGCAGGCCGTATGGATGCGCACCCGTCGGCCGCTGCCCGACGATCCCCTCCTCCACCGCGCGGCTCTCGCGTATCTGAGCGACCTGACGATCCAGGAGTCCGTCCTCCGCGCGCACGGCGTCCCGTGGGCGACCCCGGGGCTCAAGGTCGCGAGCCTCGACCACGGCATGTGGTGGCACCGCTCAGGGCGTGTCGACGAGTGGCTGCTGTACGTGCAGGAGTCCCCGAATGCGCTCGGCGGCCGAGGTCTCGCGACGGGGCGCATCTACACGCGGGAAGGGCTGCTGCTGGCCACCGTCGCTCAGGAGATCATGGTGCGCGTGCCGGAGTCCGGCCCCGCGGGGTGAGTCGGCTCGTCCTCGACGGTCGTCAGCGCCGGTGGGTGTAGACGATCGGGTCGTCGACGTACGGCGACCAGGCAGCGCGCTCCTCGGGCGACAGCCTGAGCGGGCGGCCGGTCGCGGCATCCACCTTGACGACGATCGACGTGGCCCGCGCATACACCGTCTGTCCGCCGCTCCGCTCCGCCGTCTCGAGGGGGCTGCGCACTTCGTAGCAGA
Source organism: Microbacterium ulmi (assembly GCF_011759705.1). Classification (GTDB taxonomy): domain Bacteria; phylum Actinomycetota; class Actinomycetes; order Actinomycetales; family Microbacteriaceae; genus Microbacterium; species Microbacterium ulmi. The sequence goes on from NZ_JAAOZF010000002.1 coordinate 535,769, forward strand.
CCTCGATGCTCGATCCGCCGAGCGCGCCGAACCACAGCTGCACGTCGAGGGGATGCCGCTGGTACGGCACGGGCGCGAGGTATTCGATCTCCTGGCGCGCGATGAGGGTCAGGACCCCGCTGTGCAGCCCGGATTCGAGGACCGCCGTCGCGGGTGCCGTCTCTCCCGCCTCGGGCAGCCAGAAGGCGCGCACGCGCGCCTCTTCGAGGAGCTTGAGCATCGACGTGTTGTTGACGTGATTGAACGCGTCGAGGTCGCCCCATCGGAGCGGGATCGGCACGTGGAGACGTGTGCCGCCGCTCGGCTTCTCGGCCGTGTCGCTCATTCGGTCACCCGTGCCCGTCGCATCGTCAGTCGCGCGTGAGCTTGCGGTACGCCGACCGGTGCGGCTTGGCGGCATCCGGGCCCAGTCGTGCGATCTTGTTCTCCTCGTAGGCCTCGAAGTTGCCCTCGAACCAGTACCACTTGTCGGGATCGTCGTCGGTGCCCTCGTAGGCGAGGATATGCGTCGCGATCCGGTCGAGGAACCACCTGTCGTGCGTGATCACGACGGCGCAGCCGGGAAACTCGAGCAGAGCGTTCTCGAGCGACTGCAGCGTCTCGACGTCGAGGTCGTTCGTCGGCTCGTCGAGAAGCAGCAGGTTGCCGCCCTCCTTCAGCGTCAGCGCGAGGTTGAGCCTGTTGCGCTCGCCGCCGGAGAGGACGCCGGCCTTCTTCTGCTGATCCGGGCCCTTGAAGCCGAACTTCGAGACATACGCGCGGGACGGGATCTCGATCTTGCCGACGGTGATGATGTCGAGGCCGTCCGAGACGACCTCCCACAGCGTCTTGCTCGGGTCGATGTGGGAACGCGTCTGGTCGACGTAGCTGATCTTGACCGTCTCGCCGATCTTGAGGTCGCCGCCGTCGAGCGGCTCGAGGCCCACGATCGTCTTGAAGAGCGTCGTCTTGCCGACGCCGTTCGGACCGATGACGCCGACGATCCCGTTCGGGGGCAGGCTGAAGCTGAGTCCGTCGATGAGCGACCGGCCGTCGAAGCCCTTCCGGAGTTTCTTCGCCTCGATGACGATGCTGCCCAGCCGCGGACCCGGCGGGATCGTGATCTCCTCGAAGTCCAGCTTGCGCGTGCGGTCGGCCTCGGCCGCCATCTCCTCGTAGCGTGCGAGCCGTGCCTTCGACTTCGCCTGGCGGCCCTTCGCGTTCGAGCGCACCCAGTCGAGCTCTTCCGCGAGCCGCTTCGCGAGCTTGGCGTCCTTCTTGCCCTGGACCTCCAGTCGCTCGCCCTTCTTCTCGAGGTAGGTGGAGTAGTTGCCCTCGTATCCGATGAGCCGGCCGCGATCGACCTCGGCGATCCACTCCGCGACGTTGTCGAGGAAGTACCGGTCGTGCGTGACCGCGATGACGGCGCCCGCGTACTTCTGGAGGTGCTGCTCGAGCCAGAGCACGCTCTCGGCATCGAGGTGGTTCGTCGGCTCGTCGAGGAGCAGGAGGTCGGGCTTCTGCAGGAGGAGCTTCGTGAGCGCGACGCGACGCTTCTCACCACCCGAGAGGTTCGAGACGGATGCCTCGCCCGGAGGCGTGCGAAGGGCGTCCATCGCCTGCTCGAGCTGCGAGTCGAGGTCCCAGGCGTCGGCTGCGTCGATCTCCTCCTGGAGCACGCCCATCTCGGCGAGCAGCGCGTCGAAGTCGGCGTCGGGGTCGGACATGAGCGCCGAGATCTCGTTGAAGCGATCGACCTTGGCCTTGATCGCGATGCCCTCCTGGATGTTCTCGAGCACCGTCTTGGACTCGTCGAGGACGGGCTCCTGCATCAGGATGCCGACGGTGAATCCGGGTGTGAGCTTCGCCTCCCCGTTGGACGGGTGGTCGAGGCCCGCCATGATCTTGAGGATCGTCGACTTTCCGGCGCCGTTGGGACCCACCATGCCGATCTTCGCGCCCGGGAGGAACGCCATCGTGACGTCGTCGAGGATGAGCTTCTCGCCGACCGCCTTGCGGGCGCGGACCATCTGGTAGATGTACTCGGCCATACCTGTTGCCACTCACTCCTCGATATCGAACCCGACCCTCAAGCCTACCGGGCACATGCCCGGGGTCCGGCCAGCCGATCGCCCGTGGTGCCGCCGGTACGGGATGCCGACACCGGGCGGTCGCACCGGGGCGGCGTCCGTCACCAGTCGATGGGGCGGGTGCGCCCGACGAGGCACGTCCCACCCTCGAGCCCGGGGACGATCGTGGTGAAGGGAGCGCCCGTCGCCGGGCCTACCTGCCCGATGAGACACTCCGAGCCCCAACGGATCGAGAACTGGATGCTCTCGGCCGGATTGCCGACCGTCGACTCATCCGGTGTCAGCTGCATCGCCGACTTGTCGAAGCCCGCCGCGACGAGCGCGTCGACATACGCGCGCCCCTGCACCTGCTGCGGAGAAGCCCACACGGCGTCGACCACGCTCGTGAAGAGCGGGAGGTTGGCCTCGGCCGTGCCGTTCTGATCCAGGACCGGTCCGGTCGGGGTAGGGCTCGGGGCGGGAGACTCGCTCGGCGTCGCAATGCCGGTCGGCACGCCGGACGGCGATGGGATCGGCGCCGGCACGGAGCATCCGGCAAGGCCGAGCACGACACCTGCCGCGATCGTCGCGACCGTCGCCGCGGCGGCCAGACGCGCGAGCGGATCGGGGCGGCGGGACACGGAACCGAGTCTATGGCCGCCGCCCCTGACCCCCGGCAGGGCCGAGCCCCTGCTCAGAACGGCGAGTCCGCCCCGACCAGCTCGGCGGCGCGCTCACGCTCGACACCGGCTCGACCGTCATCCGCTCCCGGAACGCTCCACTCGCCGTCCCGGGCGGGGGCCGCCGCCCAGGCGTCGGCCTCGGCGGGCGCGGTGGGGCCGCCTGCCCACGACTCCGCCGGAGCCTGCGCAGGAGTGGACGCGGTGCTCGGAGCGTCCTTCTCGAAGGTCGACCGCCCCCACAGCAGGTCGTGTCCGATGGCCTCCGCGTCGATCTCGACAGCCGTTCCGTTCTTTCCGTTGCTCTCCCACTGGCGGACGCGCAGGCGTCCGGTGAGGAGCACGCGGTCGCCCTTCCGCAGCGAGTGGAACGCGTGCTGGGCAAGGCCGCGGTAGGTCGAGACGGTGTACCAGTTCGTGCCGGTCTCCGTCCATCTGCCCGTCGCCTGGTCGAACCGGCGCTGCCCGCTCGCCACTCGGAACGTCGTGATGGGGATCCCCGCCGACGTCCTCTTGTGCTCGGGGTCGGTGGCGATGTTGCCGGTGACGGTGATCGTGTCGCTCATCTCGCATCCTCTCGCTCGTCGCGGGGGACTGTCCTCCCGCGAGCCGCGTCGGTGCCCCCGTGCCCGGCGGGCACCGACGCGATGACCAGGATCCCGTCAGCCGGCCGAACCGACGCGGGCGTTCGCCGCGTCTGGGGACGACCGCGAGCTCGTGCCGCCTGTGGAGGAGCCCCTGTGGCCGGTCTGGCGGGCACGCGCAATGTCGGAGGTCGTACATATCTTCGAATCAGGAGAGAGAGGAAGGTCATCATGCTCACGATCACGTCCACCCCGACATCACCACCGGTGCTGCAACGGCCGAGCCAGGTGCGACTCGTGTCCGCGGCCCCGTCGCTGTGGCGCGTCATCGACGGGAACGGACGCGTGATCGGCCATCTCCAGGTGCTCTCGATCGGCTCGGAGCGTCGGTTCCGCGCGCGCCGTTTCCATGCCGCGACACGGGCGTTCCGCGATCTCGGCGACTTCTGGTCGGCCGACGACGCGGTCGACTGCCTGAGATTCACTCGGTGATCGGCGCGCGAGGGCGTCAGACGACGGACTCCAGCTGGTCGACGGAGGCGATGGGTGCGCCGGCGCGCACGCGCGCCCACGCCTCCGCAAGAAGGTCGACGGCGCGCTCGAGGTCATCCGATGGCGATGTGAACGGCAGCCGCAGGTGACGGTCGTGTCCGCCCTCGACCGAGAAGCGGGGGCCCGCCGACAGCAGCACTCCTCGCGACCGGACGTCCATGACGAGCGCAGCACTGAGCGGCGCGTCGAGCTCGATCCACAGCGAGACACCGCCCTGCGCTCGCGGGACGCGCCACTCGGGAATCCGCTGTCCGAGCGCGGAGATGAGAGAGTCCCTCCCCGCCTTCAGCAGATGCGACCGCTGGGCGACGATCTCGTCGAGCCGCGGCAGAAGCCGCGATGCGACTGCCTGCTCGAACTCGGGAGTTCCCAGATCGTGCGACGACCGGGCCGCGACCAGGCGGCGGACGAGATCGCCCTCGGCGCGGATCCAGCCGACCCGCAGGCCTCCCCACACGGTCTTGCCGAGCGATCCCACGCGGACGACCGTCGCGGGGTCGCCGCCCGCGAAGCCAGGTGCCACAGGTCCTCGATCGATGTCGAGGTCCGCTGTCGTCTCATCGAGCACGAGGATCGTCCCCGCCCGTTCGGCCGCCCTGTGGATCGCAGCACGTTCGTCGGCCGACATCGATCCGCCCGTGGGGTTCTGGAAGTCGGGCATGAGGTAGGCGAGCACGGGGAGAGTCCGCGAAAGAGCCTGCTCCGCGCGCTCGATGTCCCAGCCGTCATCGATCGTCACGGGCACACCGACCAGCCGCGCACCAGCGCGCCGCAGCGCGTCGGCCGCGTGAGGGTAGGTGGGCGTCTCGATGAGGACGCGGTCCCCCCGTCCGAGCAGCACGGCCGAGAGCAGGTGGATCGCCGACTGCGCTCCCGTCGTCACGAGGATCTCGGCCGCTGTCGTCGGGATGCCTCGTCTCGTGTACAGGGCCGCGATCGCCTCGCGCAGGTCCGGGCGCCCCAGCACGTCGTACCCCGAGCGAGCGACGAGGGCGGCGGATGAGGTCGCGACATCCGCCATCACTCCGGCAAGACCGGGCCAGGCGGGAGGACTCGCCTGCTGAAGATCGATCGCGCCGGCCCCCGAGATCACCCGCCCGGGATCGCGACGGCGCAGCGGAAGCGTCACGCTGCCCGAGCCTCGGAGGCTCGCGATGTGGCCCGTGTCGCGCAGGCTCCGGTAGGCCGCCGCCACGGTGCTGCGACTCAGGTGGAGCATCGCGGCGAGCTCGCGTTCCGCGGGAAGCGCGGTTCGCGGTGCCAGCCGATTGTCGAGGCAGAGGAGTCGGATTCCGTCGGCCAGAGCCTCGTAGGCGGGCTCGCGCGTCCGCCAGCCGCCGAGCGCCGCCGTGAGTGCACGAGCCGAGACACGAGAATCCATGGAGCCAGAATACTCAGATTGGACTGAACGGCTCGATCCAATTGTGCGGTTGGATGTCGACATGACTCGACGCGTCCTGCAACTTCTTGTCGGTCTCGTCCTCTACGGGACCGGCTGCGCGCTCACGATCGAGGCGGGACTGGGCGTCGACCCGTGGACGGTGCTCGCTCAAGGTCTCGCCATCCACACCGCCATAGGCATCGGCTGGGTGACGAACATCCTGGGATTCGTCGTTCTCCTCCTGTGGATTCCGCTTCACCAGCGACCGGGCATCGGCACGATCGCCAACATCCTGCTCGTGGGCACGAGCATGCAGGGGGCGCTCGCGGTCATTCCTCCCGTGTCTGGGATCGTCGCGCAGGTGGCGGTGCTGGTCGCAGGGATCGTGGTCGTGGCGATCGCGTCCGGCCTGTACATCGGCGCGCACTTCGGGCCCGGACCCCGCGACGGCCTCATGACCGGCATGCACTCGCGCCTCGGCTGGCCCATCTGGGCGTGCCGAGCACTCGTCGAGGTGAGCGTGCTCGCTGTCGGCTGGATCCTCGGCGGAACGGTCGGCATCGGCACCGTGCTGTTCGCTGCCCTCATCGGACCGCTCGTGCACGTGGCACTGCCCCTGCTCGACGTCTCGAGCCCGCACGACGGCGCGGCGCGTCCGCACGGCGGAGCGAACAGACACGGCGGTCGACGGCGCGGCGAGACGAGTCGTCCGCGTGGCGGAACGCACGCGCGCCGTGACGGCGCGACGGCCGCGACCGACGAGACCGCCGCCGCGGCATCCTGAATCAGTGCTCGCGGAACTCGGGCCAATCCGAGCCGGGCTTGAGCCGCGAGTAGAGGGCGTTCTTCGCGACCTCCATCGACGGGTAGACACCGAGGCTCGTGTCGGCCCCGGCCATCCGGACGGCGTACCCCTCGTCCTCGGTCTTCTCGATCGTGCCAAGCGCCCCTGCGTGGCCGTACGCGACCCAGAGGCGGCGTGAAGTCGTTTCCGTCATTTCGACACTCCTTTCGGGATTCGCCTGGTGACTGCACCCGACGCTACGCCCGGTCCAGGGCGTCCGCCAGGGTCGCACGCTGTGTGACGCTCGTCGTGGAGGAGATCCACAGGGTCGCCGGCGGACCGGTAATCTGGACTGACCTTCCCTCCGTAGCTCAGGGGACAGAGCGAGCGGTTTCTACCCGCAAGGTCGGGGGTTCGAATCCTCCCGGAGGGGCTCTGTGATGAGTCGTGACATAGGTCTCACCTGAGTCACGACACAGGAGATATGAGGAGAAGGAGCCCGGCAATCGACCGGGCTCCTTCTGTGTGTCGCGCCAGCAGCGACGGTCGGGTCGATGGTGTTGGTCGCGATGTCGCGACTCGCCAGCGACCCATCGGAGGGGCTCGGCGGCCGATTCAGGTCGTCGCGTCGTATGCCGTCGTTAGGATGGGGCCATGGTGGGCGCCTCCGAAAACGACCGGCTCGTCTGGATCGACTGCGAGATGACGGGCCTCGATCTGGATTCGGACGAGCTCGTCGAGATCGCGATCGTCGTCACGGACTTCGAGCTGCGACCTCTCGATCCAGGATTTCAGATCGTGATCAAGCCCGACGAGTCGGCGCTCGCCCACATGAGCGAGTTCGTCCGTGACATGCACTCGAAGTCCGGTCTGCTCGACGAGATTCCGCAGGGTGTCAGCGCGGCCGAAGCCGAGTTCCTCGCGCTCGAGTACATCCAGCGGTTCGTGCCCCGCGAAGGCAAGGCACCTCTCGCGGGCAACACCATCGGCACGGATCGCATGTTCCTCGCGAAGTACATGCCCCGCATCGACCGCTGGCTGCACTATCGCAACGTCGACGTGTCGAGCATCAAAGAGCTCTCGCGGCGGTGGTATCCCCGTGCATACATCCACGCTCCTGCAAAGGGCGGCGGGCACCGCGCCCTCGCCGACATTCTCGAGTCGATCCGGGAGCTCGCCTATTACCGTCAGGCGGTCTTCGTTCCGCAGCCCGGTCCCACGAGCGACGGCGCGAGAGCGGCCGCGGCATCCGTCTAGTGTCATCAGCGGTCCCGGAGATATGAGAGAATCAATGGGTTGCCCGCTCGCGCGGGAGACATGGTGGGTATAGCTCAGTTGGTAGAGCACCTGGTTGTGGTCCAGGGGGTCGCGGGTTCAAGTCCCGTTACTCACCCCAAGAGAGCGACGCCGAGAATGCCACGCGTTCTCGAGCCGAGCGAACGAGGGTCGCGCGCACGCAGTGCGAAGCGCCCCGGTTAGGTTGGCGGTCGTGCTCGAGATGGATGCCGCCGCGTTCGAGGAGCTCGTCGTCGACGAGCTCGACCTTCTCCCGGACGACATGGTCGAGGGGCTCGACAACGTCGTCTTCGTCGTGGAGGACCGCCCGGAGGACGGCAGCCCCGACCTCTTCGGGCTGTACGAGGGCTGGGCGATCACCGAACGCGACCGCTACGGCGCAGGAGAGCTCCCGGATCGGATCATCGTGTACCGCGAACCGCATCTGGCCGCGTGCGACACCGAGGGTGCGCTGCGCGACGAGATCCATACGACCCTCGTGCACGAGATCGCCCACTTCTACGGGATCGACGACGAGCGCCTCCACGAGCTGGGGTGGGCATGACTGCCGGCATCGCGACGCCGCGGCTCGAGGACGATCTCGGCATCGACGAGTCCGTCGAGGGCGCGCCGCCCTGGCAGACCGTCGTGTGGGACGACCCCGTCAACCTCATGAGCTATGTGACCCACGTCTTCCGCGAGTACTTCGGGCTGCCCAAGCCGATTGCCGAGCGGCTCATGCTGGCGGTCCACAACGAGGGCCACGCCGTCGTGGCGGAGGGTCCTCGCGAGCAGATGGAGCTGCACACCCGGGCCATGCACGAATACGGGCTGTGGGCCACCGTCCGGAAGGCACCGCAATGACCGACCGCACCGTCGTCGTCGAGCTCGCCCGTATCGAGGCGGCTCACCTCTCCGCGCTCGTGTCGCAGTTCTCCGAGCTCCTCGACGAGACCGAGGACGCCTCCGACGACAGCGCCGTCGCCCGCCTCGTGCCCGACGCCTACGTCGACGACGCCGAGGCGTCCCGCGAGTTCCGCGACCTCACTCAGGACGACCTTCTCGCGCGCCGCCAGGAGGACGCTGCGGCGGTGCTTGTGTCGCTTCACGACGCCGCCCTCCTTCCCGAAGACTCCGATGACGCCGCCCTCACCGAGAACGTCGCCGTGGTCCTCGCTCCGGATGCCGTGCACGCGTGGCTGCGCACCCTCGCAGCCGTTCGCCTCGTCCTCGCGACGCGGCTCGGCATCGAGGACGCCGACGACCACGACGACGAGGACCCCCGCTTCGGGATCTACGAATGGCTCGGCTATCGCCTGGACGGCCTCGTCAGGGCGATCGAAGGGTGATCCGCGGGCGTCACGGGATCGGCACGACGACCGTCGCATGTGCGACCGGGTCGTCTCGGCGCACGTGGTCGTCCTCCTGCGAGGCCCAGCGCGTCCAGTGCGGCCGATACGTCTCGCCGTCCCGATCGAGCGCCCGACGTCGCCGCGACTCGCTGGGCGACTCGAGCCATACCCGCACGTCGCTGAGGCGTGCCGTGACGGGCGTGATGATGCCGGATCCCTCGACGATGAGCGGCAGCGACGGATCGACGGCGTGCGCCTCGGCGTGGGCGGAGGCATCCCAGTCCCATCGCTGCCATACGCCCACGAACCCGCGCGCGTGCTGATTGAGGATGAGCTCCCGCGCCGACTCGACGCCCTCGGCGAGCCCGTCCCAGCCGGGATAGAGCGAGTCGAGCGCGACCAGCTGCACGCGTCCTCGGAGCGGCCACGCGGCGACGAGACGACGTGCGAGGCTCGACTTGCCGGCGCCGCTGCGTCCGTCGATCAGGACCACGGGGTTCGACGCGCCGACGGCCTTGACCGCAGCGACGACCCGCACCGTCGCGACATCGATCGCCGCAGCGAACGGGTCGCTACTTCTTGAGGGCGCGGATGACACGGCTGAGCGCGCTGCCCGCGACCCACACGAACGGAACGGCGACAGCCAGGAGCGAGACGATGTTGGGCTCGAAGCGCAGATCGTCACCCTTGCGGATGTAGGCGCCGACCGGAACGGCCCATCCGCCGCCTCCGCCGCCGCCGTTCCCCTCGTCGTCGGAGCCGCCGCCGAAGCCATGCCCGGCGATCGCGACGGGAACGAGGCGGACGCCGTCGACGTCCTGCTGTTCGCCGTAGACGGACGTGACTCCGATAGAGGCCGTCTGCTGCGCGAGCTCGATTGCGATGTTGGGCATGGTCCCACGGTACTCGGCGTGCGACCGCCTGCCCAGGGCGGATGGTCAGTCGATGCGGGGAGGGCGGGGATTCGACGGGAGCGTCCGCCCGCCGCGCATGCCGCCCAGGAGCGTCGCACGCGTCACGGCGCCTCTCCCGAAGCGGGCGGCGGCGTCGTCGAGCGCGCCCTCCAGGCGTCGCCACTCCTCGTCGTCGTCCCACAGCGAGGGGGGTGCGACGCCGGCGGGCCGGAGCTTCTCGGCGCGCACACCCACGAGCCGCACGGGAAGACGACGGTCGATCGAGGCGAACAGGTCGTGCGCGGCATCCCCTATCCGCTGTCCGACGGCCGTCGGCTCGGACAGCGTCTGCGATCGATTGACCGTGGAGAAGTCCGCGAACCTCACCTTGATCGCAATGGTCGCCGCCTCCCAGCCGTTCGCGCGCAGCCTCGCGCCGACACGGTCTGCGAGCCGCCGCAGCTCCGACCGCAGGATCGCGGTGTCGTCGATGTCGACGTCGAACGTCTCTTCGTGACCGACGCTCTTCTCGACCCGCTCCGTGTCGACCTCGCGGGGGTCGACTCCGCGTGCGAGATGCCAGATGCGATCGCCCGTCGCCGCACCGAGCGCGCGATCGAGCACGGAGCGCGGCGCTTCCAGCACGTCGGCGACGGTCCGGATGCCGCGGCCCTCGAGCGCCTCGGCGGCCTTCGGACCGACCCCCCACAGCGCGCGCACGGGGCGCGCGGCGAGAAAGGCGGCGGTGTCGGCCTCCGCGACGATGAGCAGTCCGTCGGGCTTGCTGATGGTCGACGCCATCTTCGCGACGTGCTTGGTCGCCGCGACGCCGACCGAGCAGGTGAGCCCCGTCTCGTCGAGCACACGGGCGCGCAGCATCCGCGCGATCTCGCCTGGGCTCCCCCACAGCCGCCGCGCGCCGCGCACGTCGAGGAACGCCTCATCGATCGAGAGCGGCTCGACGAGCGGCGTGAACTCCCGGAAGATGCGCATGACCTCCGCCGACAGCGCCAGATACCGCTCGAAGTGCGGCATGACGACGATCGCGGTCGGACAGAGCCGAAGCGCCTGTCCGACCGGCATGGCCGAGCGCACGCCGAACCGACGCGCCTCGTACGAGGCGCTCGAGACGACGCCGCGCCCTTCTGGGGCCCCGACGATGATCGGCTTGCCCTTCAGCGTCCGGTCGTCGAGGATCTCGACGGCCGCGTAGAACGCATCCATGTCGACGTGCAGGATGCCGGTGCCGGCGTCGTCCGCGTCAGGAGGCGAGACGAGCCGGCCCGTACCGTCGCCACGTCCCATGAGTCGATTGTCCCAGGGACCGCCGACACGCTACTGCGCGGCGCGCTCCAGCACGAGCTCGCGGACACGGGCCGCGTCGGCCTGCCCCCGCATCGCCTTCATGACGGCGCCGATGACGGCACCCGCGGCCTGCACCTTTCCGTCGCGGATCTTCGCGAGCACGTCGGGCTGCGCCGCGAGGGCCTCGTCGATCGCGGCGATGAGCGCGCCGTCGTCCGAGACCACCGCAAGCCCGCGAGCGTCGACGATCTGCTGAGGCGTGCCCTCCCCCGCGACCATGCCTTCGAGCACCTGCCGCGCGAGCTTGTCGGTGAGCGTGCCGGCATCGACGAGCCTCTGCAGCTCCGCGACGGCGGCGGGCTCGACGAGCTCGGCGGGCTCCTTGCCCTCGACCTTCGCGATGCGCGTCAGCTCGCCCGTCCACCACTTGCGAGCGGATGCCGGTGAGGCGCCCGCTGCGACGGTCGCTTCGATCTCGGGGAGGATCCCGCTGTTGGCGGCATCCTGGAACTCGAGGTCGGTGAAGCCCCACTCGGTCTTCAGCCGGCGCCGGCGCACGGCGGGCGGCTCGGGCAGCGCCGATCGCAGCTCTTCGATCAGCTCGACCGAGGGGGCGACCGGCAGCAGGTCGGGCTCCGGGAAGTAGCGGTAGTCGTCCGCGTCCGACTTCGGGCGGCCCGGCGAGGTGGTTCCGGTGTCCTCGTGCCAGTGGCGCGTCTCCTGCGTGATCGTGCCGCCCGCAGCGAGGATCGCGGCCTGACGCTGGATCTCGTAACGCACAGCGCGCTCGACGGAGCGCATCGAGTTGACGTTCTTCGTCTCGGTGCGGGTGCCGAGCTTCTCCTGGCCGCGTGGGCGAAGCGACACGTTCGCGTCGCAGCGGAGGTTGCCGCGCTCCATGCGGGCCTCGGAGATGCCCAGCGACAGCACGATGTCGCGGATCGTCTGGACGTACGCCTTCGCGATCTCGGGCGCACGGTGCTCCGCGCCGAAGATGGGCTTCGTGACGATCTCGACGAGCGGAACGCCTGCACGGTTGTAGTCGACGAGGGAGTACTCGGCGCCCTGGATGCGGCCGGTCGCGCCTCCGACGTGCGACAGCTTTCCGGCATCCTCTTCCATGTGCGCGCGCTCGATCGGCACGGTGACGATCGTGCCGTCGGCGAGCTCGACGTCGACCGAGCCCTCGAACGCGATCGGCTCGTCGTACTGCGAGATCTGGTAGTTCTTGCCGAGGTCGGGATAGAAGTAGTTCTTCCGCGCGAACCGGGACGGCGACGCGATCGAGCAGCCGAGCGCCAGGCCCAGGCTGATCGAGTACCGGACGGCGGTCTCGTTGACGACGGGCAGCGATCCGGGGAGCCCCAGGTCGACGGGCGCGATCAGCGTGTTGGGCGCTGCGTCGTGGTTCTCCGAGTTGGCGGGGTTCGCCGCCGCAGAGAACATCTTCGTCTTCGTGTTGAGCTCGACGTGCACTTCGAAGCCGAGCACGGGCTCGAACAGCTCGAGCGCCGCGTCGAAGTCCATCAGGGTGTCCTTGGCCATCAGAGAGCCCCTCCCAGCATGGGCGCGCGATCGAGCAGCGGTGCGCCCCACGAGTCGACGAGGACGGCCTCCAGCGCCGCGCCGACGCGGTAGAGACGTGCGTCCTCGCGGGCCGGGGCGAGGAACTGGATGCCGACCGGCAGTCCGTCCTCCTCTGCGAGACCCGAAGGGATCGAGATCCCCGGGACGCCGGCGAGGTTCGCGGGGATCGTCGTGACGTCGTTGAGGTACATCTGCAGCGGGTCGTCGATCTTCTCGCCGAGCCTGAACGCCGTCGTGGGCGCCGAAGGCGTCGCGATGACGTCGACCTGCGCGAACGCTGTGTCGAAGTCGCGCTGGATGAGCGTGCGCACCTTCTGCGCGGAGCCGTAATACGCGTCGTAGTAGCCGGCCGAGAGGGCGTACGTGCCGAGGATGATGCGCCGCTTCACCTCGTCGCCGAAGCCCGCGTCGCGCGTCGCGGCCATGACGTCCTCGACTGTGCCGCCGGGCACGTCGACGCGCAGGCCGAAGCGGACGGAATCGAACTTGGCGAGATTGCTGGATGCCTCGGCCGGAAGGATCAGATAGTACGCGGCGACGCCGTACTCGAAGTGGGGCGCGCTGATCTCCACGAGCTCGGCGCCGTGCGCCTCCATCGCTGCGAGTGCGCCGCGGAAGGATGCCGAGACCCCAGCCTGGAAGCCGCTGTCGGGCAGCTCCTTGATGACGCCGACCTTGAGTCCCTTGAGGACGTCGCCACGGGCCCCTTCGCGTGCCGCGGCCGCGAACGAGGGCCAGGCCTCGGCGAGCGACGTCGAGTCGTGGGGGTCGTGGCCCCCGATGACGTCGTGGAGGAGACCCGCGTCGAGCACGGTGCGCGTCACGGGGCCGACCTGGTCGAGCGACGAGGCCAGGGCGATCGCGCCGTAGCGGCTCACGCCGCCGTACGTCGGCTTGAGGCCGACGGTGCCGGTGACGTGCGCGGGCTGGCGGATCGAGCCGCCCGTGTCGGAGCCGAGCGCGAGGGGAGCCTCGAAGGCCGCGACGGCGGCCGCGGAGCCGCCGCCGGAGCCGCCGGGGATCCGGTCGAGGTCCCACGGGTTGTGGGTCGCACCGTAGGCGGAGTGCTCCGTGGACGAGCCCATCGCGAACTCGTCCATGTTCGTCTTGCCCAGGGGGACGAGTCCGGCGGCGCGCGAGCGCGCGACGACGGTCGCATCGACGGGCGAAAGGTATCCCTCCAGGATCTTCGAGCCGCTCGTCGAGGGCATGTCCGTCGTGACCAGCACGTCCTTGATCGCGAGCGGGACGCCCGCGACGGGCCCGAGCCGATCGCCCGCTCCACGCCGGCGGTCGATGTCGGCCGCGACCTCGAGAGCGTGGTCGCTCACGTGGAGGAAGGCTCGGATGTCGCCGTCCACGGCGGCGATCCGGTCGAGGTGCGCGCGCGTCGCCTCGACGCTCGAGATCTCGCGGCTCGCGAGCCTGTCGGCAAGATCGGCGGCCGACAGACGGGTCAGGTCGGTCACTGCTCCTCCCCCAGGATCGCCGTCACGCGGAAACGCCCGTCCGCGGCATCCGGAGCATTCCGAAGGGCCTGTTCGAGAGTCAGCATGTCGCCGACCTCGTCGGCGCGGAAGACGTTCTCAAGCGGGATCGGGTGACTCGTCGCGGGGATGTCGGGGGTGGCCACCTGGGAGACCTTCGCGATGTTGTCGACGATGACGTCGAGCTGACCCGTGAGTCGCTCGACCTCCGCATCGCTCAGCTGGATCCGGGCGAGCACGCCGAGGTGGCGCACGAGATCTGGGGTGATTTCAGACACCGCACCAGTCTAGTTGGGCCGCCTGTGCCGCCCCTTCGCCCCGGCGTAGGCTGGACGCGTGACGACGTTCGACCCGCCTCGCCCTTGGACCGCCAGCTACGCCGAGGGGGTCCCTGCCGAGTTGGGGCCCGTCTCCGGATCGCTCGTCGACATCGTCGAGGCGTCCGCTCGCGACTACCCGGAGGCCCCCGCGCTGCAGTTCTTCGGCCGCGAGACGCCGTATCACGCGCTCCTCGACTCGATCGAGCGCGCCGCCGCGGGCCTCAAGGCTCTCGGCGTGCGTTCGGGCGACCCCGTCGCGATCGTGCTGCCGAACTGCCCGCAGCACATCGTCGCCTTCTACGCGATCCTGCGACTGGGCGCCATCGTGGTCGAGCACAACCCGCTCTACACGCCACGGGAGCTGCGCAAGCAGTTCGAGGACCACGGCGCGAAGCACGCGATCGTCTGGAGCAAGGTCGTGGGCTCGGTGCAGGAGTTCCCGGCCGACCTCACCGTGCCGCACGTCATCTCGGTCGACGTCACGAAGGCGATGCCGTTCGGCATGCGAGTCGCTCTGCGGCTTCCGATCGCGAAGGCTCGCGACGCCCGCCGCTCGCTCACGGAGCGCGTCTCGGGCACGATCGCGTGGGAGACGCTGGTCGCGGCCGAGCCGCTGCCCGCGTCGCACCCGAAGCCCGCGACCGACGATCTCGCGATCATCCAGTACACGAGCGGGACGACGGGCACGCCGAAGGGAGCCGCCCTCACGCATCGGAACCTGCTCTCGAACGCGAAGCAGGCGCAGGCGTGGGTGCCGTCGATCCATCGCGGCGAAGGGTGCGTCGTGTACGCGGTGCTCCCCATGTTCCACGCATACGGGCTCACGCTGTGCCTCACCTTCGCGATGTCGATGGGCGCTCGGCTCGTGCTGTTCCCCCGCTTCGACCCCGACATGGTGCTCGAGGTCGCCAAGAAGCACCCGGCGACCTTCCTTCCGCTCGTCCCACCGATCGCCGACCGGCTGCTGAAGGCCGCGAAGGAGAAGGGCGTCTCGCTGCAGGGCACCAGCATCGCGATCTCGGGCGCGATGGCACTCCCCCACGAGCTCGTCGTGCCGTTCGAGGCGGCGACGGGCGGCTATCTCGTGGAAGGCTACGGCCTGTCCGAGTGCTCACCCGTCCTGATGGCCAACCCCGTCGCGGCCCATCGCGTCCCGGGTACCGTCGGACTTCCGCTGCCGGACACGGAGTGCCGCGTCGTCGACCCTGACGAGCCGACCCGCGACGTGCCGGCAGGCGAGCGGGGCGAGCTCGTCGTACGCGGGCCGCAGGTGTTCCAGGGCTACTACGGCAAGCCCGAGGAGACCGAGCGCGTCTTCGTCGACGGCTGGTTCCGCACGGGCGACATCGTGCAGATCGACGACGCGGGCTTCGTCCGGATCGTCGACCGCATCAAGGAGCTCATCATCACAGGAGGCTTCAACGTCGCCCCGACCGAGGTCGAGAACGCGCTGCGACAGCATCCTCAGGTCGACGACGCGGCCGTCGTCGGGCTTCCGAACGAGCGCTCCGGCGAAGAGGTCGTCGCGGCCGTCGTCCTCTCGCCCGGCGCCGGCGACCCCGACATCGAGGGGATCCGCGAGTTCGCACGCAGCATCCTGACGCCGTACAAGGTGCCTCGACGCGTCTTCATCGTCGACGAGCTTCCCAAGTCGCTCATCGGCAAGGTCCTGCGCCGCCAGGTGCGCGAGTCGCTGCTCAACCTGACGGGCGCCGCGCAGTAGCGCTCACGAGAGCGAGTCGCGCGCGACGGCGACGCTGTACGGGTGCAGGGTCGCGAGGAAGAGTCCGCCCGCGATCGCCGGGTCGGCATCCATGAGCGCCCTCGCGACGGGCTCGTCGGGCGCATCGAAGATCGCGATGCCGACCGGGTCGTCCTCTTGCGTGCGGCCCGCGAGCACCAGGATGCCGCGCTCCTTCAGCTCGACGAGGTACGCGAAGTGCGCCTGAGCGAGAGCGACCTCCTCGGGAGTCGGATCTGCCGGCATCCCGGGGCGCGCCGGCACGATGCGGTAGATCCACTGCCTCGTCGTGTCGCCCATGCCCTGATCATCCCGCATCGGGGGCGAGTGCGTCGAGTGCGCTCGGTCCCTGCTCGACCAGGATCCTGAACTGCGCTGCGTCGATGATGCGCACTCCGAGCTCCTCGGCCTTCGCGAGCTTGGAGCCTGCGCCCGGGCCGGCGGCGACGAAGTCGGTCTTCTTCGAGACGCTCGACGCCGCCTTGCCGCCGGCCTTGATGATCGCCTCCTGCGCTCCCTCGCGGCTGAACCCCTCGAGCGAGCCCGTCGCGACGACCGTGATCCCCTCGAGGACGCCGCCCTCGGCGACCGACGCGCCGGGACCGGGATGCCCGGGCGTGGCCAGCCGGGCGCCGGCGGCCTCCCACCGCTCGACGATCTCGCGGTGCCAGTCGACCTCGAACCAGTCGAGCAGGGAGTCCGCGATGATGCCGCCCACGCCCTCGACCGACGCGAGGTCGTCGCGGGACGCTGCGCGGATCGCCGAGACGGACCCGAACCACTGCGCGAGGGCGCGCGCGGCGACCGGTCCGACGTGGCGGATGTTCAGCGCGACGAGGAAGCGCCAGAGCTCCTTCGTCTTGGCCGCCTCGAGGTTCGCCAGCAGCTCGGTCGCCACGGCGGACAGGATGAAGTCGTCGTCGCCGTCGAAGGGGCCGTCGGGGTCGTGCCGCGGGTCGGGTCGGGATGCCGTCGCCTCGCGCCCGGGAAGCGGTGCCTTGCGCTGGCGCCGGAACGGCGAGCGGGTGTCTGGCGTGCCGTCGTCGAGCAGCCGCGGAAGGCCCGTCTCGGCATCCCGCACGACGACGTCGATGCCGAAGAGGTCTTGCGCCCGCAGATCGAACAGGCCGGCCTCCGTCACGAGGGGCGGTGTCTCGGGACGGACGGGCTGCGTGAGCGCCGCGGCCGACACCTCGCCGAGCCCCTCGATGTCGAGCGCGCCGCGTGATCCGATGTGCTCGACGCGCCCGCGCACCTGCGCGGGGCACGACCGCGCATTGGGGCAGCGCAGATCGATGTCGCCCTCCTTCGCGGGTGCGAGCCGCGATCCGCACTCGGGGCACAGCTCAGGCATGACGAACTCGCGCTCGGTGCCGTCGCGCAGCTCGACGACGGGCCCGAGCACCTCGGGGATGACGTCGCCCGCCTTGCGCAGCACGACGGTGTCGCCGATGAGCACGCCCTTCGCTTTGACGACGTCCTGGTTGTGCAGCGTCGCCTGGCGCACGACCGAGCCCGCGACGCGCGCCGGCTCCATCACCGCGAACGGCGTCGCCCGGCCTGTGCGGCCGACCGACACGACGATGTCGAGCAGCTTCGTGTTGACCTGCTCGGGGGGGTACTTGTACGCGATCGCCCACCGTGGTGCTCGGCTCGTCGCGCCGAGCTCGTCGTGCAGAGCGAGCTCGTCGACCTTGACGACGATGCCGTCGATCTCGTGCTCGACGGCATGCCGGTGCTCGCCGTAGTGCCGGATGAAGTCGTCGGCGCCCTGCGCCGACTCGGCGACGCGGAAGTACGGGCTGGTCGGCAGCCCCCACGATCGCAGGAGCCCGTACACCTCGCTCTGTGTCGCGACGGGCGGGTTGGGCCACGCGCCGATGCCGTGCACCGTGAGCCGAAGCCGTGACAGCCGCTCGTGCACGGCCTGCAGCTGCCTCTCGTTCTTGCCCTCGGTCTTCTGGCGGAGCGAGCCGGATGCCGCGTTCCGCGGATTCGCGAAGAGCCTGTCTCCCATCGCCTCCTGGTACGCGTTGAGCGACTCGAAGTCGGCCACCGTGAAGAAGACCTCTCCACGCACCTCGACGAGGTCGGGATGCCCCTCTCCCTCGAGCACGTGCGGGATGCCGCGGATGCGCCGGACGTTGTCGGTGACGTCTTCGCCGACGCGGCCGTCGCCACGTGTCGCGGCACTCGTGAGGCGTCCGTGCTCGTACCGCAGCGACAGCGCAAGGCCGTCGATCTTCAGCTCGCAGAGATAGTGCACAGGGCGGCCGGCGTCGCGCTCTACCCTCGCGGCCCACGCGAGGAACTCCTCGTCGCTGAACACGTTGTCGAGGCTCAGCATGCGCTCGGCGTGCTCGACCGGCGCGAAAAGCGAGCTCTCGGCGGCGCCGACGGTCAGCGTCGGCGAGTCCTGCCCCTGCAGCTCGGGGTGCAGTCGCTCGATGGCCTCGAGCCGGTGCATCCACTCGTCGTACGTCGCGTCGTCGACGATGAGCGTGTCGCGACCGTAGTAGGCGTCGCGCGCCTCGAGGATCTGCTCGGTCAGGCTCTGCGCCTGTGCGCGCGCCTCGTCGAGCGTCAGATCGGGAAGTTCGTGGGCCTCGGCATCCGTCACCCCGCCAGTCTAGGAGGGGGGCTGGACATCGCCCGCTGTCCCGTCGGGCGCTCCGAGCGAGGCGATCACCCGTTGGACGACGCGCTCGTGCCACGGGCTGTAGGGGGCTCCGATGTCGACGACGGCGACCGACTGCCCCTTCAGCATCACCGGGCGATCCAGCTGCACGAGATAGGTGGCGATCCGCAGGGCGTCGAGATCCTGCACGATCCGCACGACGTCACGGCCGCCGAGTCGAACGGTCCGCGTCTCGACGACCGATTCGGGATCCGCTGCCGCGAGGATCTGATCGGCGTGGTCGCGAGGAGTCCCGCCTCCGGCGCGGGCGCGGACGAAGAACTGCACGAGGAGGTCTCCGCCCTCCGGCACGACCGAGGTGCTGCATCCTCGCGACTCGTCGACGACCTGCCACGTCGCGCCGACGTCGGGAAGCGAGTAGGTGAAGCAGGCGCCGCGCACCACACCGCTCTCGATCGACACGGGCTCCCGGCCCGTGACCTCGATCACGCGATCGGCGGCGCTTCCGGAGGCGGCGTTCGACACCCCGGCCGTCGCGCAGACGGCGAGGCACAGGGCCGCTCCCGTGACGACGGCCGCCAGCCGTGATCGTCGGCGATGCGCGGGTGCGGGCTCGGCGTCCGTGCTGCGGCGTGCTCGGGGGTCGATCGTGGTCATGGCTCTCGGCCTCCTTGTGAGTGGGGTCGAGCCAACGTAGACCGGCAGATCGATCGGCTGCGGAGCCGACCCCAGCGGCTGTGCAGCCGCCGCTGCGATGCCGTCCTTGTGGAGGAGGCGAGCAGATCAGGCGCCGACCGGCACCGCCGAGACCGTGCGATCGATCGTGAACTGCCCGATGACCCGCGTGCCGTCGTACAGCACGGCCGTCTGACCAGGCGCCACACCGTCGAACGGCTCGACGGGAGTGACGGTCAGGAGCCCGTCGGCGAGCACCGCGCGGGCCGGCACGGGCTCGGCGTGCGCGCGGATCTGCACGTCGCAGTCGAACGCGTCGGCGGCCTCGGGGCGGCCCGCCCACGAGAACCGCTCGCCCGCGATCTCGGCCGTCGCGAGGGCCTCCTTCGGGCCGACGACCACGGTGTTCGAGACGGGGCGCACCTCGAGCACGAAGCGGGGCCTGCCGTCGGGCGCGGGCACTCCGAGCTGAAGTCCGCGCCGCTGACCGACCGTGAACGCGTGCGCGCCGTCGTGGCCGCCGACGATGGCACCCGAGCGGTCGAGGATGTCGCCGCGCGCCGCGCCGACACGGTCGGCGAGCCAGCCGCGCGTGTCGCCGTCGGGGATGAAGCAGATGTCGTGGCTGTCGGGCTTGTGCGCGACCGTGAGCCCGCGCGCCTCGGCCTCCGCGCGGACGACGGCCTTCGACGGCGTCGACCCGAGCGGGAAGTACGTGTGCGCGAGCTGCTCGGCGGTGAGCACGCCGAGCACGTAGGACTGGTCCTTCGCGGCATCCGACGCGCGGTGCAGCTCTCGCCCGCGCGGGCCGTCGACGAGCGTCGCATAGTGTCCCGTGCACACGGCGTCGAACCCGAGCTCGATCGCCCGCTCGAGGAGCGCGGCGAACTTGATCCTCTCGTTGCAGCGCATGCAGGGGTTGGGCGTGCGGCCCGCGCGGTACTCGGCGACGAAGTCCTCGATGACGTCGTCGCGGAAGCGCTCCGAGAAGTCCCACACATAGAAGGGGATGCCGAGCCTGTCCGCCGCGCGGCGCGCGTCCATCGCATCCTCGATCGTGCAGCAACCGCGGCTGCCCGTGCGCAGCGTGCCGCCCGCGCGGGAGAGCGCGAGGTGCACGCCGACGACCTCGTGCCCCGCCTCGACGGCCCTCGCGGCCGCCACGGCGGAGTCGACACCGCCGCTCATGGCCGCCAGGATCCGCATGGGTCCAGTCTACGAGCGGGGTCTGGGAGCGCGCTCCGCCCGACCCCGCGCGACAGCTGTCACCGTCCGCGGGTCGATCGCGAGGCGCCCGCCGGGGACCGTGGGTGCGCTCACGCCAGCGCGGACGCGGCGCGTGCCCGCTCGACCGCCGCAGGCATCGCCGCGAGCAGGGCGTCGACGTCGGCCTCCGTCGACGTGCGGCCCAGCGTGATCCTGAGCACCTGGCGGGCCTCGGCATCCGTCCGCCCCAGCGCCAGCACGACGTGCGACGGCTCGGGGACGCCCGCCTGGCATGCCGATCCCGTCGAGACGGCGATGCCCGCCTGATCGAGGAGGAAGAGCAGCGTCTCGCCCGCCGCACGGGGGAAGAGGACATGCGCGTTGCCCGGGATCCGGTCGACGGGGTCGCCCAGCAGCTCCGTCTCGGGGATCGAGGACAGGATGCCGCGCACGAGCTGTTCGCGCAGCGCCGTGAGCCGTGCCCGCTCGAGCTCCAGCTCGGCGACCGCGAGCTCGGCGGCGGCGGCGAACGCGGCGGCGCCTGCGACGTCCTGCGTGCCGGAGCGCAGGCCGCGCTGCTGTCCTCCGCCATGCATGAGCGCGGACAGGCGAGCGTGCCGCGAGACCACGAGCGCCCCGACCCCGACCGGTCCGCCGATCTTGTGGGCCGACACGGCGAGCGCGGCCAGGCCGGCCGCGCCCACGGACGCGCCGCGCAGCTGCCGGAACGACACCGGAACGTGCCCGAACGCCGCGACGGCATCCAGGTGGAGTGCGACGCCGGCGGCGGTCGCGTGGTCCGCGAGCGCTCGCGCATCGTTGATCGTCCCGACCTCGTTGTTCGCGATCAGCGCGGTCGCGAGAGCGGCGCCGGGGAGAGCCGCCGCGAACGCCTCCGACGGGATCCGGCCGACGGCATCCAGTCCGACCGGCACGATCCGCGCTCCCTCGTGCGAGCGCAGCCATTCGACGGCGTCGAGCGTCGCGTGGTGTTCGCCGTCCGGCAGGATCACGGCATCCCGCCCCTCCTCGCGGGCCCACCACAGCCCTTTCAGCGCGAGGTTCGCCGATTCCGTCCCGCCCGACGTGAGCACGATCTCGATCGGATCGCAGTCGAGCACGGCGGCGAGCCGTTCGCGCGCGTCTTCCAGGACCCGTCGCGACCGCTGGCCGGATCCGTGGATCGACGACGCGTTGCCGACGACCTCGGATGCCGCGAGCCATGCCTCACGCGCCTCGGGGCGCAACGGCGTCGAGGCCGCATGATCGAGGTACACCGTCACCCCTCCACTGTCCCACGCCGGTGCGCGGGTGGGCCGAGGCGGGCCCGGATCGCGCGTTCCAGCGGCGCGGCCGGGGCGCGTCCCGCGTCGGACGCGCGGCTCGCGCGCACCCCGCAGGCGCCGTGCGGGCCCGCGGCGACGTAACATCTCCGACGCACGGCGTCACTACTGTAGAGCGCATGACCCGCCCGCAGTCCACGGCCACGGTGGCGACGACTCCCGGCCTGCTCAGCTCAGACCTCGACTCGATGGGAGTGACGCTCCATCCCGACGGCGGGACTCTTCGCGTGTGGGCCGGTCGCGCCGCGTCCGTCGAGCTCGTCGTGTTCGACGACACCGACCTGGACTGGATCGTCGACACGGTCGCGCTCGAGCCCGCGGCCGGCGGCGTCTGGACCGTCACGACTCCGCTGCTCCGGCCCGGCACGCGCTACGCCGTGCGTGCGGACGGCCCGCACGGCGCGGGCAACACCTTCAACCCCGGCACCCTCCTGCTCGAGCCGTACTCGCGTGGACTCGTCGCCCAGCGCTTCGAGGACTGGCGCTCCGTCGTCGTGGAGGGCTCGTTCGATTGGGGGGGCGTCACGAAGCCGGATGTGCCGCTGGACAGGGTCGTGATCTACGAGGGCCATCTCAAGGGCCTCTCCAAGCGGCATCCCGCAGTGCCGCCCGCGCTGCACGGGACGTACGCGGGGCTCGCGCACCCCGCCATGATCGAGCACTTCCTCTCCCTCGGCATCACGAGCATCGAGCTGCTCCCCGTGCACCAGTTCTCGTCCGAGCTCCGGCTGCTCCAGCACGGGCTCTCGAACTACTGGGGATACAACACCCTCAACTTCTTCACGCCCCACGCCGCCTACGCGACGGACGCGAGCCGCATGGCCGGCCCCGAGGCGATCCTCCGCGAGTTCAAGGGGATGGTGAGGCTCCTCCACGAGGCCGGGCTCGAGGTCATCCTCGACGTCGTCTACAACCACACGTCCGAGGAGGCGCTGGGCGGCCCCCGCACGAGCCTGCGCGGTCTCGACAACCGCGCCTACTACCGTCAGCACGACGACGGCGCATACATCGACGTCACGGGGTGCGGCAACTCGGTCGACACGTCGACGGATGCCGCGGCCCGCCTCGTGCTCGACTCGCTTCGGTACTGGGCCGACGACGTGCAGGTCGACGGCTTCCGCTTCGACCTCGCCACGACCCTCGGTCGCGATGGGAACCACGACTTCTCGCCGGATCATCCTCTGCTGCAGGCGATCCTGAACGATCCCGCGCTCGCCGGCGTCAAGAAGATCGCCGAGCCGTGGGACGTCGGGATGGGAGGCTGGCAGACGGGCAACTTCGGACCCGGCTGGCACGAGTGGAACGACCGGTACCGCGACCGCGTCCGCAACTTCTGGCTCAGCGACGTCGACTACGCGCGTCGCGCGTCGACCGCGCCGGTCGGCGTCGGCGGCTTCGCGACGCGGCTCGCCGGCTCCTCGAACACGTTCAGCGACGAGCGCGGCCCGCTCGCGAGCATCAACTTCGTGACCGCGCACGACGGCTTCACGCTGCGCGACCTCGTCTCGTACGACGTCAAGCACAACATGGGCAACGGCGAGCAGAACCGCGACGGCGCCGACACCAATCGCTCCTTCAATCACGGCGCGGAGGGGCCCACCGACGACACGACGATCCTCGCGACCCGCCGCAAGGCGATGCGCAATCTCCTCGGCACGCTGCTGCTGTCGGCCGGCATCCCGATGCTGACCGCGGGCGATGAGTACGGCCGCACGCAGCGGGGCAACAACAACGCCTATTGCCACGACTCGCCTCTCACGTGGATCTCGTGGGAGCATGCGCCCTGGCAGGAGGACCTGTTCGCGCACGTCCAGCGGCTCCTGCAGCTGCGCCGGGAGAATCCCGCGCTGCGTCCCAAGCGGTTCGCGCACGACAAGAAGGTCGTGCCGAGCGCATCCGTCATCGACTGGTACGACGAGCACGGCGAGACGATGTCGATCGAGCGCTGGACCAACCCCGCGCACCGGACGCTCCAGTACGACGCCGCGTCGACGCCCGAGCAGGAGGCGCCCAACAGGATCCTCCTCATCATCCACGGCAACGAGCGGCCCATCGATGTGACGCTCCCCGTCATCGACGGGATCACCCGCTATGTCGCGCTCTGGTCGAGCGCCGACGAGCGGCCCAGCGACGAGCACGCCGTCTACGAGCCCGGCGACGTGCTCCCGATCGTCGCGACGTCGATGCACCTGTTCCGGATGGAGTGAGCGCTTGAGCAGTTCCCGGCGATGCCGATCCCTGACATCCCTTCCGAGCGCAAGGTAGGTTCGAACCGTGGTCACGACGTCGCGCACCGCGCGCTCCGGATCCTGGCGGAGCGCCACCTCGATCCCCGTCCGTCCGGCGTCCGCCTGGCAGCCCACCCGTTCGACCGTGATGGGACGGATCCCGCTGACGGCGCCCGCGCCGTCGGTCCCGGACGGGCGATTCCGACCCAAGGCGTTCGCGGGCGAGGTCGTCCCGTTCCGTGTCACGGCCTTCCGCGAGGGCCACGACATCATCGGCGTGCACGTGCGGCTCTTCTCACCGTCCGGTGACGAGTCGCTGCATCGCCTCGCACCGCTCCACGACGGCTTCGACACGTGGTCCGCCCTCGTCGCGCCGCTCGAGGAGGGCGTGTGGCGGTTCCGGTTCGAGGGATTCGCCGACGACTTCGCCACGTGGGAGCATGCGGCCGACGTCAAGATCGCCGCGGGCGTGGACGCCGACCTCATGCGCGAGCTGGGGGCGCGCCTGTTCGACCGCGCGGTCGCGGAGAGATGGCGCCCCGTCGGCGAGCGCCGCGCGCTGGCGAGCGCCGCCGAGCGGCTCCGGGATGCCGCGATCCCCGACGCGGGCGCCCTCGACACGGTCCGCGACCCGGCGATCGCCGCGTACTTCGCCGCACGACCCCTCATGTCGCTCGTCACGATCGGCGACGAGCGCGAGCTGCTCGTCGAGCGGGAGCTCGCGGGTGTCGGCGCCTGGTACGAGTTCTTCCCGCGTTCCGAGGGGGCGCGCCGCTTCAAGGACGGCACGGTGAAGAGCGGCACGTTCCGCTCCGCCGTCCGGCGCCTTCCCGCCGTGGCGGCGATGGGCTTCCAGGTCCTGTATCTGCCGCCCATCCACCCCATCGGCCGCATCAACCGCAAGGGACGCAACAACACGCTCGACCCGCAGCCGGGCGACCCTGGCTCGCCGTGGGCCATCGGCGCCGCGGAGGGCGGACACGACACGGTCCACCCCGACCTCGGCACGCTCGCCGACTTCCGCGCGTTCGTGCGGGCCGCGAAGGCGGAGGGCATCGAGGTCGCCCTCGACCTCGCCCTGCAGGCGGCGCCCGATCATCCGTGGGTCGCCGAGCACCCGGAGTGGTTCACGACGCTCCCGGACGGATCGATCGCGTACGCGGAGAACCCGCCGAAGAAGTACCAGGACATCTATCCGATCAACTTCGACAACGATCCGGAGGGCATCAAGGCGGAGGTCCTGCGGATCGTACGGCACTGGATCGCGCAGGGCGTGAAGATCTTCCGCGTCGACAACCCGCACACCAAGCCCCTCCAGTTCTGGGAGTGGCTCATCGCGACGGTCAATGCGGAGCATCCCGATGTCGTCTTCCTCGCCGAGGCGTTCACGCGCCCGTCGCCCATGCGCGCCCTCGCGATCGCCGGCTACCAGCAGAGCTACTCGTACTTCACGTGGCGCAACACGAAGCAGGAGCTGGAGGAGTTCCTCGGCTCTGTCGCCAACGACACGGCCGACTTCATGCGTCCGAACCTGTTCGTCAACACGCCCGACATCCTCACCGAGTACCTGCAGTTCGGCGGGCGGCCCGCGTACAAGATCCGCGCGGCGGTCGCCGCGACATCCGCACCCCTCTACGGCGTGTACGCGGGGTACGAGCTGTACGAGAACGTCGCCCGACCCGGGTCCGAGGAGAACCTCGACAACGAGAAGTACGAGTACAAGTTCCGCGACTGGGCGGGCGCCGAGGCCCACGGCGACTCGCTCGCGCCATACCTCACGCGCCTCAACGAGATCAGGGCCGCCCATCCCGCGCTGCGCCAGCTGCGCAACTGGTCGGCCCATTGGAGCGACGACGACGCGATACTCGTGTACTCGAAGCACCTCGATGCGGCTCTCTCGCCGACGGGCGCGGCTGACACCATCATCGTCGTCGCGAACGTCGACCCGCACTCGGTCCGCCAGACGATGATCCACCTCGACACGCGCATCTGGGGCGTCGACCCCGGGGATGCGTTCGAGGTCGAGGAGCTGCTCACGAACCAGCACTGGACGTGGTCCGATCACAACTTCGTGCGGCTCGACGCCTTCGCCGAGCCCGTCCACATCCTCCACGTAAGGAAGACCCGATGACCACGCCCGACGCCCGCCTGCTCGACGCCGTCGCCTCGGGGTCCTACTTCGCCCCGCACGACGTGCTGGGCATCCACCCGGGGATGGATGCCGAGGGCGCCGCAGAGTGGACGGTCCGGGCGCGTCGCCCGCTCGCGAAGAGCGTCACCGCCGTCTTCAGCGACGGCACGCGCGTCCCGCTCGAGCACGTGCGCTCGGGCATCTGGGAGGGCACCCGCGGCGGCGACCTCCTCCCCTACGAGCTCGTGACGACGTACGCGAACGGACCGGACTTCACGACCGACGATCCGTATCGCCACCTCCCCGTGCTGGGCGAGCTCGATCTGCACCTCATCCGCGAGGGCCGGGACGAGCAGCTGTGGCGGCACCTCGGCGCCCACGTCCGCGAGCACGACGGGTCGCGCGGCACGGCGTTCGCGGTGTGGGCGCCCAACGCGCGCGCCGTCCGGATCGTCGGCGACTTCAACGGGTGGGACGGGCAGGGCCACGCGATGCGCTCGCTCGGCGCGAGCGGCGTGTGGGACCTGTTCGTCCCCGGGCTCGGAGCCGGAACGACGTACAAGTTCGAGATCCTCACCAAGCGCGGAGACTGGATCCTCAAGGCCGACCCGATGGCGCGGTTCGCCGAGGTGCCGCCGGCGACGGCATCCGTCGTCACGGAGTCCTCGTACGTGTGGAACGACGGCGACTGGATGGCGCGGCGCGCGTCGAGTCAGCCGGTGTCGCAGCCGATGTCGGTCTACGAGGTCCATCTCGGGTCGTGGCGGCCGGGCCTCTCGTACCGGGACGCCGCCGATGCCCTCATCGAGTACGTCACGGCGCAGGGCTTCACGCACATCGAGTTCCTGCCGCTCGCCGAGCATCCTTTCGGCGGATCGTGGGGATACCAGGTCACGGGGTACTACTCCCCCACGAGCCGCTTCGGCCACCCGGACGACCTGCGCTACCTCATCGACCGCCTGCACCAGGCGGGCATCGGCGTGATCATGGACTGGGTGCCGGGTCACTTCCCGAAGGACGACTTCGGCCTCGCCCGGTTCGACGGCGGACCGCTGTACGAGCACGGCGATCCGCGCCGGGGCGAGCACCGCGACTGGGGCACGTACATCTTCGACTACGGCCGCCGGGAGGTCCGCAACTTCCTCGTCGCGAACGCGCTCTACTGGTACGAGGAGTTCCACGTCGACGGCCTGCGGGTGGATGCCGTGGCCTCCATGCTCTACCTCGACTACTCCCGCGAGGACGGCGAGTGGGTCCCCAACATCCACGGCGGACGCGAGAACCTCGAGGCGATCTCGTTCCTGCAGGAGGTCAGCGCGACGTCCTACAAGCGCTACCCCGGCATCGCGATGATCGCCGAGGAGTCGACGAGCTTCCCCGGCGTCACGGCCCCCACGAACCGGGCGGGTCTCGGCTTCGGGTTCAAGTGGAACATGGGGTGGATGAACGACTCGCTGCAGTACATCAAGCGCGATCCCATGTACCGCTCGCACCACGAGGGCGAGCTGTCGTTCTCGTTCGTATACGCGTTCAGCGAGAACTTCATCCTCCCGATCAGCCACGACGAGGTCGTGCACGGCAAGGGCTCGCTCTTCGCGCGGATGCCCGGCGACCACTGGCAGAAGCTCGCCAACCTGCGCGCGTTCCTCGCGTTCATGTGGGGGCATCCGGGCAAGCAGCTCCTGTTCATGGGGCAGGAGTTCGGCCAGATGTCGGAGTGGTCGGAGGGCCGCGGCCTGGACTGGTGGATGCTCGACCAGCCCTCGCACAGGCAGCTCCACGAGTTCGTGGCACAGCTCAACCGCACCTACCGCACGCACTCCGCGCTGTGGGCGCGTGACAGCGACGGCGCCGCGTTCACGCGCCTGGGCGCGCCGACGTGGAACCCCAACGTCGTCGCGTTCGCCCGGCGCGACTGGCACGGCAACTCCGTGGTCGTCGTGTGCAACTTCTCGGGCGTTCCGATCCACGGCTTCGAGCTCGACATGCCGGAGGCGGGCGTGTGGCACGAAGTGCTCAACTCAGACGCGCAGGTCTATGGCGGCTCGGGTGTCGGCAACCTCGGCGTCGTCCACGCGTCGGGCGACAAGCGCGCGTCGATGGTGCTGCCGCCGCTCGGCGTGCTGTGGCTGCGCCACGACCCCGAGGCGCACGTTCCGTCGCCCACGCAGGGCTGAGACACGCGGCCGGAGCCTCCTCGGCGGAGTGGCCTCGGCGGCTGTGCCGGGCTCACCGCCCCGACGGGCAGCGCGTCAGAACAGCAGGCTCGCGAGGCGGCCGCGCGCCCGGATGACACGCGGGTCGGCGTCGCCCACGAGGCCGAAGAGCTCGAGGAGACGCTCCCGCACGCGCGGCCGCTCGTCGGCGGGGAGCATCGCGAACAGCTCGAGGAGCCGCCCGAACGCGTCGTCGACGTGTCCGCCCGACAGATCGAGGTCGGCGACCGTGAACTGTGCGTCGATGTCGGCGGGGTTCGCCGCCGCGGCGGCGCGCGCCGCCTGCAGATCGGCATCCTGCACACGGGCCAGGAGGCGCACCTGGCCGAGCCCCGCGCGGGCCTCGGCATCCCGCGGATTCTCCGCGAGAGCCTTCTCGTACGCCGCCGCCGCGCGGGCGTAGTCGCCCGCCTCGATCGCGTCGAACGCCTCCGCGTGCAGCGGAGGAAGCGGCGGCTCCGTGCCGTCGGCCTCGGCCTCTCCGTCTCCGTCTCCGTCGACGGCGATCGTGCCTGTGACGCCGTGCTGGGCGGCGAGCTGGAGGAGCTGCGCGAAGACCTCGCGCACCTGCTGCTCCGGAACGGCGCCCGTGAACAGCGGGACGGGCTGCCCCGCGACGAGCGCCACGACCATGGGGATGGACTGCGCGCGGAAGCCCTGCGCGAGCTGGGGGTTGGCGTCGACATCCACCTTCGCAAGGACGAGGCGCCCGCCCAGCTCGATCACGACGCGCTCGAGGATGGGGCTCAGCTGCTTGCAGGGCCCGCACCACTCGGCCCACAGGTCGACGACCACCGGCACGGTGCGCGACAGCTCGAGCACCTGACCGAACGTCTCGTCGGTCGCGTCGAAGACGAGGGAGGGTGCGGCGCCGGAGGATGCCGTGGGTGCGGCCGTCGTCGCCGTCTGCACGGGACGATTCCGCAGGGAGGACAGGTCAACGGCGCCGCGCAGTGCGGCCCCCAGGGAGGCGTCGCTCACTTGATCACCTTCGCGTCGAGGATGTTGGAGGCGTAGCCGAGCAGCCGGATCTTCTCGGTCGAGCCCTGGGCGGGCACGTAGAAGAACAGCTGGTCGCTGAAGGTCGTCGTGAACCCCGTCGAGGACTGCTCGACGCCGGCGAGCGTCTTGACGGTCGCGTTGTTGGTGAGCTTGATGACGGCCTCGGCCTGCGTGGGCTTCACGGTGTCGGTCTCGTTCAGGTTCACCGCGACGATCGCACCGCTCTCCACGGTCGCGAGGGCGATCGGCGCGAACGCGCCAGGGGCGGATCCGAACGTGAGGCTGCCCGTCGTCGACCCGGTCTTGTTGAACTCGTCGAGGCGCGCCTGCCGGTCGGTCGTGACGCTTGCGCGGAACTGGTCGCCCTCCGCCTCGAACATGCCGGCGAACTCGCTGTCGTCGCCGTTGTTCAGGATGTCGGAGTACGCCGCGGCGACCTCGTCGGGCGGCATCAGCAGGAACGAGAGGTCCGGCGGGACGAGCGGCGCTCCGATCCAGGCCGGTGCGAGGTCGGGCATCTCGGTCGCGGCCTCGAGGCTCGACAGGTAGGTGAGCTTGTACGGCGACCACGCGTCCTGCTGCGTCAGGTACATGATGCTCGCGGACTTGTCGGCGGCGTCGGTGACGACCGTCATGACGGTGCGCGGCCACGCGTCCTGCGCCTGCGGGAGGGTGATCTCGAGCGGCTTCGCGGGGATCTTCTCGAGCGGCGCCTGATCCGGGATCGCGCCGCGCAGCGTGTAGTTGGTCGTGCGCTCGGCGAGCACCGCTCCGTCGAGCCGCGTCGCCGCGAGCGCCTCGTCGAGGTTGGTGTCGGCCTCCTCGACCGTCGCGGAGATGCGCGACAGGATCCGCTCCGCCTGCGCCTCCGTGACCGCGGGCTGCTGCTGACCCTCCGGCACGATGAGGCTCGCGGTCGGAGTCGGCGTGGCCGTGGGGGCGAGCGTGGGCCACGCGTCGGCCGTGCAGCCCGTGAACAGGAGCGCCGACACCGCGACCGCGGGGACCGCGACGAACGCGCGCCGGCCCGAGATCGCACGCCGGGTCCGCGGCGTAGACGTGATGACGCCCTTGTCCTCGCTCTCGACCGCGAGATCGATCGGCTCGGTCACGGGCATCGGCAGGCCCTTGCGGCGCGGACCGCGCGAGCGGCGGACGTGCCGGATGCCGAGGAAGTACAGGAAGACGCCGATCGCCATGAGGATGCCGCCGCCCACGATGAGCGGACCCGCCCACGGCGTCGAGTTCGCGATCGGCCACGACACGGAGATCGTCCGAGGCGCGGGGGCGACCCCGTCCGAGGCGACGAGGACGCTCATCGTGTCGGGAAGCTGAAGGGGTGCGATGAGCAGGTCGTCCTGCTGGAACTCGTCGAGCCACAGGTCGGAGCCGGCCGGGCTGCGGGGGGCGGCTGGCTCGGCGGGGGGCGCCTCCGCGTCGCCGGGCTCCGTCACGGCATCAGCGGATCCCGCGTCGGCGCCCGTCGCCGGCTGCGTCTGCTCGGGCTCGACGAAGGTCGACACGGCCGCACCCTCGTCGTCGAGCGCGACCTCGTTGTAGGTCGAGTCGGACAGCCACGCCTTGAGGTCGGCCGTCCGGCCGTACGACACGAAGATCGTGCCGTCCGCCTGCGCGCGCAGGGTCTGGGATCCGGGGAGGCGGTTGAGCACGGCGCCGTCGATGAGGGTGTACGGCGCCTCCTGCTCGACCTCGAGCTGCGTGGTCTCGGTCCTCGGTCCCTGGAAGACCGTCCGCTGGGCGATCCCCGCACCGATCATCACGGCCGCCAGCACGAATGCCACGACGGCCCACACGAATCGCACGAATCCACACCTTCCCCGGGCCGCGCAGGCGCGCGCGACCGCTGAATCGACATTTCAGACTAGCGACACACACCTGAAGATCCCCAGAGAGGGGCCAATCCCGCGTCTGAACGAGGCCTGTGCGTATCCTGACGTGACAGCAATCGACGTCGAACGCAGTCCGAGGAGACACCGTGAAGTTCCACAACCCCTTCCGCGTCGCCTTCGTCGCGACCCTCGGTGTGGGGCTCGGCCTCCTGCTCATCAACAGCCTGCAGACGCTGTCCACGATCCTGCTCTACGTCGGCACGGCGCTGTTCCTGTCGCTCGGCCTCGATCCCATCGTCGCGTGGCTCGAGCGGCGCGGACTGAAGCGCTGGCTGTCCGTGCTCATCACGATCCTGGGCGTCCTGGCGATCTTCGCGGGGATCATCCTCATCGTGCTCCCCGTGATCATCGCCCAGATCTCGCAGCTCGTGACGCAGATCGAGAAGATCGTGCGGCAGGGCCAATGGGAGGACATCGTCCAGGACATCCGGGGGTGGATCCAGGAGCGGTTCCCGAACCTGAATGTCGAGCAGGTGTGGCAGTACATCCAGGACTGGGTCGCGTCGCTCGACGTCGGCTCCATCGGCGGGGGCCTCATCGCCGCGGGCGCCCAGATCGTGGCCGGCCTCACGGGCGCCTTCATCGTCCTCATCCTCACGATCTACTTCACGGCGTCGACGCCGTCGCTCAAGCGGGCCGTCTACCAGCTCGTCCCCGCGTCGAAGCGCCCGCGCTTCATCGACCTCGCGGAGCAGATCACGGACTCGGTCGGCTACTACGTCATGGGCCAGGTCTCGCTCGGCGTCATCAATGGAGTCCTGAGCGCCGTCTTCCTCACGATCATCCAGGCGCCGTTCCCCGCCGTGCTCGCCGTCATCGCGTTCTTCTTCTCGCTGATCCCGCTGGTCGGCACGCTGACGGGCTCGACGATCATCGTGCTGATCTGCTTCATCCCCGGACTCGGCTCGGTCCCGACGGGCATCACCGCCGCGATCTACTACCTGATCTACATGCAGATCGAGGCGTACGTGGTCTCGCCGCGCATCATGAACCGCGCCGTCTCGGTTCCCGGGGCCGTGGTCGTGATCGCGGCGCTCGCCGGCGGATCGCTTCTGGGGCTGCTCGGCGCGCTCATCGCGATCCCTGTGGCCGCCAGCATCCTGATCATCTACCGGCAGGTCGTCATCCCCAGGATGAACGAGCGCTGACGGCGCTCTAGGCGGATGCCTCGACTCCGGCCTCGTCCCACTCCGTCGGCAACGGCAGCGCGTCGGGGTTGACCGCCGCGACGATCTCGGTCAGCACGCGGCGCGTCTGGTTCTCCCCGACCCACAGGTGCTTGCCGCCCTCGACGGGGATGACCACGGCGTGCGGGATCGCGGCGAACCGCTCCGTCGCCTCGGCGGGGCGCAGGTAGTCGTCGAGCTCGGGGACGATCACGACGACAGGTCGATCATCGTCGGCCCATGCGGCGATCTCTTCCTCCGTCGCCCGGTGCAGGGGCGGCGACAGCAGGATGACGCCCTCGATGTCGTGGTCGCGCCCGTACTTCAGCGCGAGCTCCGTGCCGAACGACCAGCCCACGAGCCACGGGCGAGGCAGGCCCCGTTCTCGCACGAAGTCCATCGCCGCCGCGACGTCGAACGCCTCGGACTCGCCGCCGTCGAACGCGCCTTCGCTCGTTCCTCGCGGCGACGTCGTCCCGCGCGTGTTGAAGCGCACGACGGCAAGGTCGGCGAGGGCAGGCAAGCGCCCGGCGGCCTTGCGGAACACGTGGGAGTCCATGAAGCCGCCCGCCGTGGGCAGCGGGTGCAGCGTCACGAGCGTCGCCACGGGCTCGCGATCGCGCGGGAGCGCGAGCTCGCCGACGAGCGTCAGCCCGTCGAGCGTCGCCAGCTCGATGTCCTCGCGCCGCGCAGGCAGCAGCAGTGGTCCGCGAATCTCCACGTCAGTCGATCCTCCCGCGTGCGCTCATCACGCCATCCTCCAGCAGTGCGAATGCCAATGCCGCCGCGCGGCCAGATCGGCGCTGTCGCCGAGCACGCCGTCGGCTCGCCACACCACGACGTGGGCGACACCGGACGGGATGTCGCGGCCGCAGCCGGGGCAGCGATAGGTCTTCAGCGCCTTCGCCGCCGAGACCGGCTGCACGGTCCACTCTGCGCCGCGTCGCGACTCGGTGCGCTTCCAGCCTGCGAGGAACCGCTCGAACGACTCGTCGCCCGCCGACGAGGGGCGGCCACGGTTCGACCGCGGCATGAGTGTCAGTACCACCCGGTGGACTGCGAATGACCCCACGCACCGCACGGCGTGCCGTAGCGGCCGCCGATGTAGCCGAGGCCCCACGCGATCTGCGTGGCGGGATTGGTCTCCCAGTCGGCGCCGGCCGAGCCCATCTTGCTTCCGGGGAGCGCCTGGGGGATGCCGTAGGCACCGCTGCCGCGGTTGTACGCGTTGACGCGCCAGCCGGACTCCTTGTTCCACAGCGCGACGAGGCAGGCGAACTCGTCGTCGCCCCAGCCCCGAGCCTTCACCATGTCGTACGCGATCGCCTGCGCGGATCCCGGATCGGGAGACACGAAGGGCGGCGTCCAGCGCGTGCCCGACGACGAGGAGGATGCCGACTTCGGCGCAGGCTTGGGCGTCTCCTTCGGGGCGACGTACACCGTGTACCCGCCGCGATCGAGCGATGCGGCCTCCTGGGGCTGCGCGTCCTCCGAGGTGACGAGGGTCTGGGCCTCGTCGATCGACGACTTGTAGATCGAGACGGCAGCGGCCGCGTCGTCGTCGTTCGCCTCCGCCAGCGCGGCCCCCGTCGGGCCGACATAGGCGGCCACGAACCCGATCGCGCAGAACGCCGCGAACACGCCGACGACCCCGCGACGCCGCGACCAGCGCGCGGTCGCGGGAGGAGTCGCACGAGGCGCCGAGGGGGCGGCTGCGGGAGCCGTCACGGTCTCTGCCTCGTGACGACGCATCCGTCGGGATGCAGCGGGAATCATCTCGTTGCCGGAGGTCACAGTGTCCAGAGTCTAGCGGCCCGTCCCTGAGCGTGCCATTTGAGCGTCTCGGGATGAGCGTTCTCTCACCCGCCCGCGGGCATCAGGCCACGGCGAGCATGACCTCCACGACGGCGTCGAGCACGGCGTCGACCTGCGTCTCGCGGTAGCCGCCGCGCTGCATCCGCAGGGCGACGGCGCGCACCTGCTCGACGGTCACGGACTCCCCCGTCTCGAGGTAGCGCGCGAGCTTGTCGGCCACGAGGTCGACCTCGTCGATGCGATACCCGTAGCGCAGGACGCTGACCCTGTCGAACCTCTTGCCGCGCGGGCGCGTCAGCCGGTCGAGGACGGTCTGCGCCGTCTCGCGCGTCTGCCCCACCCACTCGCGCACTCCGCCGCGGACGACGACCGCCTGACGCTCGCGGGAGGCGAAGGCGTCCTCGATGCGGGCGAGCGCCGTGTCGACGGCCGCGATCGCATAGCCGTGGCGGACGAGACGGAAGGAGGCGCTGCGCACATCGGCCGACGCCATCCCCGTCCCCTGCTCGAACGCGGTGCGCGCGTCGTCGAGGAACGCGTCGACGGCGCTGCGGTCATAGCCCTTCGTGCGGCCCGTCGTGAGGGGGAAGGCGGAGGTGGGGGTCTCTGTCGTCATGAGGCAGCCAATGGGTTCAGGAGGTAGTACAGCGCCAGCGCGGCCGCTGCGGACGGGAGGATCGAGTCGAGCCTGTCGAGGACTCCGCCGTGGCCGGGCAGCCACGAGCTCATGTCCTTGATGCCGATGTCG
Source organism: Microbacterium ulmi (assembly GCF_011759705.1). Lineage (GTDB taxonomy): Bacteria > Actinomycetota > Actinomycetes > Actinomycetales > Microbacteriaceae > Microbacterium > Microbacterium ulmi. The sequence continues at coordinate 570,836 of NZ_JAAOZF010000002.1, forward strand.
CGCTTGACCATCGACTCGCCGAGGTCGCCGAGCGTCGCGGTGAGAAGGATGAGCGCACCGATCACGACCCCCGTCCACGCAGGCAGATGGAGCATGAAGATCGCGAGCAGGACGCCCGCGACGAGGGCCGCGGCGGCCGCTCCCGCGAAGCCCTCCCACGTCTTCTTGGGGCTGATGCGCGGCGCCATGGGGTGCTTCCCGAAGGAGAGCCCCGCCGCGTACGCGCCGGTGTCCGACGCGACGACGACGATGATGAACGCGAGCACCCACCATTCGCCGTGGTCCTGGCTCAGCAGGGCGACGCACAGGCTCGTGAGGAACGGCACGTACAGCTGGACGAACGCCGCGATCAGGACGTCTCCGAGCACGAGCCCGTACGTGCGTCCGTCGCGAGCGGCCATCTGCGCGATCATGCGCCACACGACGACGAAGGCGACGGCCGCGAACACCGTCACCCAGTGCAGCCACGGGTCGGCGAAGTAGCCCGCGATCACGAGGACCGTTCCGGCGGCGAGCTGCGGCACGATGTCGACGCGGCGCCCTGCGCCCGTCAGAGCGCGATGCAGCTCGAAGATGCCGAGCGTGCTCGCCGCGAGCGCGAACAGGATGAACACCTGCTTGAGGAAGATGAGCGAGGCGATCAGGGCGAGGCCGATCGCGAGGCCGATCAGGATCGCCCCGATGAGATCGCGACCCGTCCGCTGCTTGATCCGCTCGTTCGCCTCCTCGAACTCCGCCCGCGCGTGCGCGACCTGACTCTCGAACTCGGACCGCGCGGCGCGCACGTGCGCCTGGAAGTCGGGTGTCTGCTCGCCCGCCGGCTTCGCGGCGTCCGCGGCACGGCTTCGGGAGAACGGCGCCTCGGGTTCGCCCCGGGACTCGCCGCCGGGCGCTCCTCCGGATGCGTCGCTCATATGCGGGCCTCAGACCTCGAGGAGCTCGGCCTCTTTGCGCTTGAGCGCGTCGTCGATCTCGTCGACGTGCGCGCGCGTGAGTCCGTCCAGCTCCTTCTCGCCGCGCGCGATCTCGTCGTCGCTGATCTCGCCGGTCAGGGCATCCAGGTCGTCCTTCGCCTTGCGACGGATGCCGCGCAGATGCACCTTGTGGTCTTCGCCCTTGGAGCGCACGAGCTTGACGTACTCCTTGCGGCGCTCCTGCGTGAGCTCGGGCATCGTGACGCGGATGAGGTTGCCGTCGTTCGTGGGGTTGACGCCGAGGTTGGGCATGTCGCGGATCGCCTGCTCGATGGCCCTCAGCGCCGACTTGTCGTAGGGCGTGATGACGAGGCTGCGCGCCTCGGGGCTGTTGATCGACGCGAGCTGGGCGAGCGGCGTGGGCGAGCCGTAGTAGTCGACGAGGATCTTCTGGAACAGCTGCGGGTTCGCGCGACCCGTCCGCACCGTGGCGAAGTCGTCCTTCGCGGCCTCCACGGCCCGGTCCATGCGGGATCCGGCCTCGGCCAAGACGTCGGCGATCACTATGACTCCATTCGGTTGATCCGGCCTCTCAGTCTAGTCGGCTCGGCTCCACGGACCGGGAGGCGTTCAGACGGTGACGAGCGTGCCGATCGACTCGCCGAGCAGCGCGCGCGTCACGTTGCCCGCGGGCTCCATGCCGAACACGCGCATGCCCATGCCGTTGTCCATGCAGAGGCTGAAGGCGGTCGAGTCGACGACCTTCAGGCCGCGCTGGAGCGCATCGAGATACGTGATGCGGTCGATGCGGGTGGCCGAGGCATCCTTCTTGGGATCGGCTGTGTACACGCCGTCGACGCCGTTCTTCGCGACCAGCACCTCGACGGCGCCGATCTCGAGCGCGCGCTGCGCAGCCACCGTGTCGGTCGAGAAGTACGGCAGGCCCGCGCCGGCGCCGAAGATGACGACGCGTCCCTTCTCCATGTGACGCTCCGCGCGACGCGGGATGTACGGCTCTGCGACCTGGGTCATCGCGATCGCGGACTGGACGCGGGTCGCTGCTCCCGCTTGCTCGAGGAAGTCCTGCAGCGCGAGAGCGTTCATGACGGTGCCGAGCATGCCCATATAGTCCGCGCGGCCGCGGTCCATGCCGCGCTGGCTGAGCTCGGCGCCGCGGAAGAAGTTGCCCCCGCCGACGACGATCGCGATCTCGACGCGGTCGACGGCCTCGGCGATCTCCTGGGCGATCTGGCTCACGATGTCGGGGTTGACGCCGAGCTGACCACCCCCGAAGGCCTCGCCGGAGAGCTTCAGGAGGACGCGGCGGCGTCCGGTGGCTTCATCGATCACGGTGATCCTCTCGTCGCGGTTGCAGACTATCGAACGTCGTCGGGGCACAGGCGCGGGGCTGCGTGCCGAGGCATGAGGAAGGCCCGCACCGAATCCGATGCGGGCCTTCCCGGAATGCTACGCGCCGACCTTGAAGCGGGCGAAGCCCGTCAGCGTGAGACCGGCGTCCTTCGCGACCTGCGCGACGGACAGCTTGTTGTCCTTCGCGTAGTCCTGGTCGAGGAGGGCGACCTGCTTGAAGAACGCGTTGACGCGGCCTTCGACGATCTTCGGAAGCGCCGCCTCGGGCTTGCCCTCGTTGCGCGAGATCTCCGTGACGATCTCGCGCTCCTTGTCGACCTCGTCGGCCGGGACCTCGTCGCGAGAGAGGTACGTCGGGTTGGCGAAGGAGATGTGCTGCGCGATGCTGCGCGCCGTCTCGGCGTCGTCGCCCGAGTAGGCGAGGACCACGCCGACCTGCGGGGGCAGGTCCTTGCTCGTCTTGTGCAGGTAGATCTCGAAGTTGTCGCCCGAGAGCGTGCTGACGCGGCGCAGCTCGACCTTCTCACCGATGATGGCGGCCTCGTCCGAGATGAGCTCGGCGACCGTCTGGGCGCCCGCGGGGGCGACCAGCGCGGCCTCGGCCGAATCGGCGGAGACGGCGGACGCGGCATCCAGCACCTTGTCGGCGAGGGCGATGAAGCGCTCGTTCTTCGCGACGAAGTCGGTCTCGGTGTTCAGCTCGAGGATCGTGACCCGACCCTCGTGCTCCTTGGCCGTGACAAGGCCTTCGCTCGTCGAGCGGTCGGCGCGCTTGGCGTTGCCCTTCGCGCCCTTCAGGCGCAGGATCTCGACGGCCTTCTCGAGGTCGCCGTCGGCCTCCTCGAGAGCCTTCTTGGTGTCGACCATGCCGGTGCCGAGCTGCTCGCGCAGCGCCTTGATGTCGGCGATCGTGAAGTTTGCCATGGGTGGCGGCTCCTTGCTTGTGGCTCGTGGTGAGTTCTCGTGGATGCTCCGGCGGGACCACGGCTGCCGTGGTCCCGCCGGAGCGGTAGTTGATGTCCGGGTGGGACTACTCGGCGGCGTCGACCGCGGCAGCCTCTTCGACGACCTCGGCCGCAGCGGCGCCCTCGGCGTCGGCGGCGGACTCGGTCGCGATCGTCTCGACCTCGGCGACGTCGGTCACGACCGGCGCACCCTGCTCGAGGAGCTCTCGCTCCCAGTCGGCGAGGGGCTCTGCCTCGGCGGCCTCGTCGGTGGGGTTGTGGCGCTGGATGAGGCCCTCGGCTGCGGCGTCGGCGATGATGCGCGTGAGCAGGCTCACGGAGCGGATCGCGTCGTCGTTGCCGGGGATCGGGTACTGGAACTCGTCGGGGTCGGCGTTCGTGTCGAGGATGCCGATCACCGGGATGCCGAGCTTCGAGGCCTCGTTGATCGCGAGGTGCTCGCGCTTGGCGTCGACGACCCAGATCGCCGACGGCGTCTTCTGGAGGTTCCGGATGCCGCCCAGCGACTTGTGGAGCTTGTCGAGCTCACGCTGCTTGAGGAGGAGCTCCTTCTTGGTGAAGCCGCTCGCCGCGGGGTCGTCGAAGTTGAGCTCCTCGAGCTCCTTCATGCGGGCGAGGCGCTTGGACACCGTCGAGAAGTTGGTGAGGAGGCCGCCGAGCCAGCGCTGGTTGACGTAGGGCTGGCCGACGCGGGTCGCCTGCTCGGCGATGATCTCCTGCGCCTGCTTCTTCGTGCCGACGAAGAGGATCGTGCCGCCGTGCGCGACGGTCTCCTTCACGAACTCGTACGCCTTGTCGATGTACGTCAGCGACTGCTGGAGGTCGATGATGTGGATGCCGCTGCGCTCCGTGAGGATGAAGCGCTTGACCTTCGGGTTCCACCGGCGGGTCTGGTGTCCGAAGTGGACGCCGCTGTCGAGCAGCTGGCGAATGGTGACGACGGCCATGGCCGTTCTCCTGTTCTGGCGCCTGGGCGCCGCTTTCGGTTTGTTCGCGCCTGACCTGTCTGGTCGGCGAGCCTGGTGCCCGGCACACACCCGCCTCAGCTTCTGAGGACCGTTGGGAGTGGGATGCCGCGCTGCGGGATCCGTGGATCGCCGCCGCGCTCTGGGCACGCGGAGTCACCCCGACGAGCGGAGTGCCCTCCCAGTGTATCAGGCGCCGCTCCTCCCCATCCGGCGTGCCCGGGCATCGATCCCCGCTCCTCCGCCGCCGCGCGGCGGTCGCACCCGCGGACGTGGAGCATGGACGGATGCGTCGGAATGCGGGTGTGCGGTTCACCGCGATGCTCGTCGCGTGCATCCTGATCGGCGCGTCCCCCGCGCAGGCGACAGGCCGCCAGGACGAGCGCACGGCGTCGGATGCCGCGGATCTCGCGCAGCGAGGGTGGGTGTGGCCCCTCGAGCGGTTCCGGCTCACGGCGCCCTACGAGCAGCCGGCCCATCGGTACGCCGCGGGCCATCGCGGCATCGACCTCGCTCCGACGGAGGCGGCCGCGGACCTGCTGGCACCTGCCGACGGGATCATCGCCTTCTCGGGGAGGGTCGCCGGTCGGGGCATCCTGACGATCGACCACGGCGACGGCCTCGTGACCACTCTCGAGCCCGTCGACTCCGCGCTCGAGCCGGGAGCGATCGTGCGTCGTGGCCAGACCGTGGGGACGATCGCCGCCGGGGGCCACGCGGCGCCCGGCGACGTGCACTTCGGCGTCCGGCTCGACGGTGAGTACGTCAATCCGCTGCTGCTGCTCGGTGGCGTGCCGCGGGCCGTCCTGCTGCCGTGCTGCTGACCCGAGGCGGTCCTTGCGTGCGGCTGACAGAATCGTCTCGATGTCCACTCATGACGATGCGCACAGGTCGTCGATCCCCGGCCGGCTCAGCTCCGAACAGCTGCGGGTGTGGCTGACGTACATGCGCGTGCGCCTTCGGCTCTCGTACGAGATGGGGCGACAGCTGCAGGCCGACAGCGGCATCACGCTCGCGGACTACGACGTGCTCGCGGCCCTCTACTCCCGGGACGACAGGACGATGGCCGTCTCGCAGCTCGCGCAGCACGTCGGGTGGGAGCGGAGCCGCGCGTCGCACCAGGTCGACCGCATGGCCAGGCGCGGCCTCGTCGAGCGGCGCAGGTCCGAGATCGACCGCCGGGTGACCGAGGTGACGCTCCTCGAGGAAGGCGTCACGCTCCTCCGCGCTGCGACCCCGCTGCACTTCGCTCTCGTTCAGAGGGTCTTCTTCGCCGGGATCGCGACCGGCGAAGAGCTGGATCGGTTCGGCTCGACGCTCGAGTCGATCTACCGGACCCTGTGCGACGAGGGATCGATCCCGCCTCCGCCCGCCGAGCAGCCGGAGGATCGCCGCGTCGGTCCCTCATGAGGCCAGGAGGATCACCTTCTCGCGGACGCTCCCTGACTCGAGCGCTCGATGCGCCTCGGCCGCATCGGAGAGGGGCATGTCCCGCCGTGCCTTCAGCCGCAGTGCACCGGAGGCGAGCATCGGCATCGTGATGTCGAGGGCGTCCGGGGCGCGCTGGGGTCCGGGCTCGGTGAACCGGGCGCCCAGCGCGAGGGCCGTGGGATCGACCAGGGTGATGACGCGCGTCGCGTCTCCCGTGGCGTCGATGGCTTCGCGGATGCCGCCGCGCCCCGCGGCGTCGATGACGGCATCCACCGAGTCGGCCACGGCGGCGACCCGCTCGAACGCCCCCTGGCCGTACGCGACCGGCTCGCCGCCGAGGCTTCGCACGAGGGCGCCGTCGCGCTCGCCGGCGAGGCCGATCACTCTGAGACCCTGAGCTGCGGCGAGCTGGACGAGGATCTGTCCCACCGAGCCGGCGGCGCCGAGCACGACAAGGGTCTCGCCCGCTGCGGCGCGCACCTCGCGCAGCAGGCCCACCGCGACCTCGGCCGATGCCGGCAACGCTGCCGCGTCGCTCCACGAGACGGAGGGCGGCTTCGCGACCCACGTCGACACGACGGCGAGCTCGGCATACCCGCCCTGGTCGGGCAGGAGCGCTGCGACCTCGTCGCCGATCGAGACTCCCGAGACACCCTCCCCCAGGGCGACGACGATGCCGGACGCCTCGAAGCCCAGCACGGATCCAGGACCCTGCGGGAAGACCCCCACGAGATCGCCGCGGCGGATGTGCAGGTCAGTCGGACCGACGCCTGCGGCGCGCACGCGGATGAGGATCCGCCCTCGCGCCGGTTGGGGCTCTGCGACCTCCTGCCACCGCAGCACGTCCGGCCCGCCGAACTCCGTCAGCACGATTGCATGAGCCATCTGCGTCTCCCTCGCCGTGCACGTCACGAGTCCTGACCGCCCGCGGCGCTCGCCTCCCGTCGTACGTGACATGTCATGTAATTGGCGAAGAAGCTGCGATGCGGGCGGTCCCGGCCATCGAGAGCACCGGTGACCGGACCCAGCGGCCTCAGGCCCGAGGATGCGCGAGCCGATAGCTCGCGGCGAGCCTCTCGCTCGAGACGTGCGTGTAGATCTGGGTCGTGCCGAGGCTCGCGTGCCCGAGCAGCTCCTGCACCGATCGCAGGTCTGCCTCCCTGTCGAGGAGGTGCGTCGCGGCCGAGTGCCGGAGGGCGTGCGGTCCCACGGCCGAGCCGACGAGGGGACCGACCACGCGGGCGACGACGTCGTAGACGGCGCGGGCACCCAGACGCCTCCCCCGCGCTCCGAGGAAGACGGCGAGCGAGTCTGCGTCCGCCGCTCCGCCGGTTCCTCCCGTCGCGCGATCGCGCAGCGCGGGGCGCGCACGAACGAGATACGCGTCGATGGCGCGTGCCGCGGGAAGCCCGTAAGGGACGACGCGCTCCTTCGATCCCTTGCCCAGCACGCGGGCCGTGCGGCGGTCCGGATCGAGGTCGGGCAGATCGAGCCCGCAGAGCTCCGACACGCGCACGCCCGATCCGTACAGGAGTTCGAGGACAGCTCGGTCGCGCAGCGCGACGGGATCGCCGTCGTCATCGGCCGCGCTCAGCCCGTCGAGCAGCGCAGCGAGCGCGTCGGCGGCCGCGACCTTGGGAAGCGTCCGCCCGCGCTTGGGGGCGACGAGCCGGACGCTCGGATCGAGTTCGAGCAGGCCCGCGTCGACCGCCCACGCGAAGAATCCGCGTGCCGCTGCGGTGCGACGCGAGATCGTCGCACGGGCGTCTCCCCGCTGCGTCGCGGTCCACAGCCACTGCCGCAGGTGCTCCAGATCGATGTCGGCGAGCTCGACGGGACCGACGGAGGCGTCGAGGTCCGCGAGGTCGGAACGATAGGCGCGGACTGTCGCGGGCGAGAGCCGGCGCACGTCGCGCACGTGCGCCGCATAGCGCTCCGCCGCCTCCCGCATCCGCATGTCTCCCAGCATGCCGCGCGGCAGCCCGCATGTGTCGGTGGCGCTCCGAGGGCCGCCTGCCGACTCCATCCGCGACTCACGCCGCGCCGCCCACGCGTCGCCAGGCGCCTCCGTCGCGGACGACCTCCGCTTCGAGGAGCATGATCCCGAGGTGCGCCTCGACGTCCTGCGGCGACATCCCGCTGCGACGAGCGACGTCGTCGACGTCGCGCCACCCTCTCGAGCTGAGGGCGTCGCGGACGCGTGCGCGGTCGTCGGTCGCCGGGCGGTCGTCGCCGCCCCTCGCCGTCTCGGGAGCGTTCCCGAGGGAGAGGAGCTCGCGCACGTCGGAGGCCGATGTCACGCACTCGGCGCCGAACTCGCGAAGAAGCCGGTGGCACCCCGCCGACGCCCCGCTCGTGACGGGGCCGGGCACGGCGCCGACGGCACGGCCGAGGGCGGCGGCGTGACCCGCCGTGTTGAGTGAGCCGCTTCGCCAGCCCGCCTCGACGACGATCGTCGCATCGGTCAGCGCAGCGATCAGCCGATTGCGCGCCAGGAACCTCCACTTGGTCGGCGTCGATCCGCACGGCACTTCGCTCACGACCGCGCCCGCGCCCGCGATGCGGGAGATGAGGTCTCTGTGCCCGGAGGGGTAGGGCCGGTCGACTCCTCCCGCCAGCAGCGCGACCGTCACGCCGCCCACAGCGAGGGCCGCCCGGTGCGCCGCGCCGTCGATGCCGTATGCGGCGCCCGAGACGACCGGGATGCCGCTGCCCGCGAGGTCGGCCGCGAGCTCCATCGCCACATGGTCGCCGTACGAGGTCGCGGCCCGCGCGCCGACGATCGCCGCCGACGGCGTCAAGGAGGCGAGCGTCGAAGGGTCGCCGCGCACCCAGAGCGCGAGCGGGGCGTTGTCACCGAGGTCGGCGAGCTGCGCCGGCCACGCCGGGTCGCCGGGCGCGATGTGCTGCACACCCATGACGGCGGCGATCTCGAGAGCGTGGGCGAGCGCGCCGGGGACGAGCCGCGGCATCCATCGTCGCCTGCCGTCGTCGAGCTCCTTCGGGCCGACGCTCTCGGTCGGCGCGAGGCGGCCGGCGGCAAGGCGCTCGAGCGCTTCGACGGCGCCGAGGTCGGCGAGCAGGCGCCCCGCGACGCCGTCGCCCGGCTCGGTCAGGCTGTTCCACACCACGCCCGCATAGCGCTCGACGACGGCGCCGTCGTCGAGCCGGGCGACATCGGCGATCCGTGAGAGCGCGACGCGCGCCGCGGCAGAGGTCAGGTCGAGCGCGGTCATGCCGTGATCCCCTTCTTGAGGTAGAGCGCGCGGCCGATGTGGCCGACCGCGAGCTGCGGCGCGCCCTCCAGATCGGCGAGCGACCAGGCGATGCGGAGCACCCTGTCGTATCCGCGAAGCGTCAGCGCTCCCCGATGCAGCGCCGCATCCAGCGGTCGCCGCACGGCGGGGGTCGGTGCGAGGGGTCCTTGACGCAGCCATGTGCCCGAGACGGCGGCGTTGGTCGTCCAGGGGGTGCCGCACAGACGCAGGGCCGCGCGCTCGCGCGCCTCGGCGACGCGGACCTTCGCCTCCGCCGACGTCAGTCCCGGCGCCGCTGAGGCGGTGTGCTGCGCGACCGACACGCGCGCGAGCGAGAGCTCGATGTCGATGCGGTCGAGCAGAGGGCCCGAGAGCTTGCCGAGATATCGACGGATCGCCGCGGGCGGGCACACGCACGTCCCGCCGGCGACGGCATAATCGCCGCACGGACACGGATTCGTGGCGAGGACGAGCTGGAATCGCGCGGGGAACTCCGCCGTGGCCCCTGCGCGGTGGATCGTGATCGATCCCGTCTCGAGCGGCTGACGCAGAGCGTCGAGCGCCGAGCCGAAGAACTCACCTGCCTCGTCCAGGAACAAGACGCCCTCGGTCGCCCGGGCGATCGCGCCGGGGCGCAGGATGCGCGACCCGCCTCCGACGAGCGCCGCGATGCTGGCCGAGTGGTGAGGGGCTTCGAACGGCGGCGTGCGGGACAGCGTCGCGACGGGCTCTCCCGACAGCGAGCGGATCGATGCGACGGACAGGGCGGCACCGTCGTCGAGGTCGGGAAGGATGCCGGGGAGCCGTCGGGCCAGCATCGTCTTGCCCGCGCCCGGCGGCCCGCACATCAGGAGGTGATGACCGCCGGCCGCCGCGACGACGAGCGCGTCGACGGCTTCGCGCTGCCCGATGACCTCGGCGAGATCGAGCCGTTCGATGGGCGCAGCCGCGGCGTCCCGCTCGGCGACCGGATCGAGGTCGGGCGCATCGACGTCGGCGCCGTGGCCCCGCACGACATCCGCGAGGCTCACCGCTCCGCGCACCTCCACACCCGCCACGAGCTCCGCCTCCGCCCGGTTCGCGTGGGGGACGACCACGGTGCGCATGCCCGCCCGCGCCGCCGCCACGACGGCCGGGAGCACTCCCGGGACAGGGCGCAAGCGCCCGTCGAGTCCGAGCTCGCCGAGATGGACGGTCGACGCGACCGAGGCTGCGTCCATCGGCAGCTCGGTCGCGAGGGTCGCGATCGCGATGGCGACGTCGAAGGCGGAGCCGTGCTTCGGCAGGCTCGCCGGCGACAGGTTGACGGTGACGCGGCGACGAGGGAAGGGGAGCCCGCTGTTGGAGCACGCGTTGCGGACTCTCTGGGCCGCCTCGCCGAGCGCCTTGTCGGGCAGGCCGATGATCTTGAAGTCGGGCTGCTGGTTCGACAGGTCGGCCTCGACCTCGACGAGTCGCCCCTCGATGCCCGCGAGAGCGACCGACCACGTCCGCGCGACCGTCACGCGAGGTCCTCGAGGTGCTCGATCGGGGCGGACGCGGGGTCGGCGCCGATCAGGCCGATCGCGTCGATCCGCAGCCGCCGGCCCTGCACCTGCTGCGGGTGCGCTGCGATCCAGGCGATCGCGAGACGCCACAGGCGCCGGAGCTTGCGGCTGTCGATCGCCTCGAACGGATGCCCGAATCCGTCGGTGCGGCGGGTCTTGACCTCGACGACGACGAGCTCACCGTGCGAGGCCGCGACGACGTCGAGCTCGCCGTCACGCGCGCGCCAGTTGCGGTCGAGGATCTCGTAGCCCAGGGACTCCAGATATCGGACGGCGCGGTCCTCGCCCGCGCGCCCGAGCACGTCTTTGTCTGCCATGCAGGCATGCTCGCGCGCTCAGACCCCGATCGAGCGGCTGGCGGGGGCATCCGTTGGCGACCGCCTGTGCGCCTCGCCTTGGGGAGGAGACGGCGGCGGGGTCAGCTGTCGAGGGAGAGCTCTTCGGGGAGGTGGAAGTCCCTGCGCGAGAGCTCCTCGACGTTGACGTCCTTGAAGGTGAGCACCCGCACGGACTTGACGAACCGATCGGCCCGGTAGATGTCCCACACCCACACGTCGTTCATCGAGATCTCGAAGTAGAAGTCGTGCTCGGTGTCTCGGCGCACGACGTTGACCTCGTTCGCGAGGTAGAACCGCCGCTCGGTCTCGATCACGTACTGGAACTGCGATACGACGTCGCGGTACTCCTTGTAGAGCGCCAGCTCCAGCTCGCGGTCGTAGTCCTCGAAGACCTCGTCATCCATGGTTCTTCCATCCTAGGCGGCGCACTCGGGGGCGGCGGCCTCAGAACAGCGGCTGCGCACCCTCGATCGCCCACGAGAGCCTGTGGTGCGAGGTCGTGCCGTGCTCGCGGATCGCCTCGCGGTGCTCGGGGCTCGCGTAGCCCTTGTTGCGCGCCCACTGGTAGGCGGGAAGCTCGTCGTGGAGGTGCGTCATGAGCGCGTCGCGCGCGACCTTCGCGATGACGGATGCCGCGGCCGCGCTCGCGCAGTCCCTGTCGGCCTTGATGACCGGCTGCACGCGCAGCCCGCGGGCGCCCGCCGGCGTGATGTAGTCGTAGTTGCCGTCGAGGATCACGACCGCGTCCTCCGGCACGACGCCGTGCGCGCGCAGATCGGCGAGAGCGCGGATCGTCGCGAGCCCGAGGGCCCGCATGATGCCGATCTCGTCGATCTCGACGGAGCTGGCCCAGCCGACGGCGCTGTGCGACACCCACGCCGCCGCGCGCGCCGCGACCGCGGCGCGGCGCGGCTCGGGGACGAGCTTGGAGTCCCGCAGGCCCTCGGGGACGCGCTTGCGCGCGCGAGGGGCGTCGACCACGACGGCGCCGACGGCGACGGGCCCGGCGAGGGCACCGCGCCCGACCTCGTCGCACGCGATGACGATGGGGTGCTCGCGCAGGAGCCGTCGCTCGAGCGTCAGGCGAGGCTCCATGACGGTCATGGCGCCGATGGGTCCGCGGAGTCGGAGGCGGGATCGGGGATGCCGGCGAAGGCGTCGTGATGGAAGTCGATCGAGCCGAGGTGGGCGACGGGCCACGTGATGAGGAACGCGCGCCCGACGACGTTGTCGATCGGAACGAATCCCTTGCCCGGCTCCTCCGTGTGGTAGCGGGAGTCCTGGGAGCGATCGCGGTTGTCTCCCAGGACCCACAGCGACCCCGTCGGGACCGTGACGTCGTAGGTCTTCACCTCGGGCGCGGGCTTGCCCGGCTGCAGCTTCAGGTACCCGGACTCGTCGATGGGCACGCCGTTGACCTCGACCTGGCCGATCGCGTTGCAGCAGACGACGTGGTCGCCCGGAAGGCCGATGACCCGCTTGATGAGGTGGTCCTGGCTGTCGGGGGCTGCGAGCCCCACGAGGGAGAGCACCCAGTCCCACGCCTCGACGAGGGGCGGGCGGGGCTCCTGGACGACGGGCGGCAGCCAGCCGCCCGGATCGCGGAAGACGACGACGTCGCCGCGGTCGTAGCCGCCGAATCGGGGCGTGATCTCATCCACGAGGATCCGGTCGTCGATGCGGAGCGTGTCCTCCATCGAGGCCGAGGGGATGTAGAACGAGCGCACGAAGAACGTCTTGATGACGAGCGAGACGACGACGGCGACGAGAACGATGACGACGACATCGCGCAGGAACAGCAGCGTGCGCCTGCCGCGCGTCCGGCCAGGGGCGGGAGCGGGAGCGACCGACGCCTGCGCCGGGATCGGATCCGCGGGCGCGGTCTGCTCGGTCGTCATCTGGGTCCTTCTTCATTCGCGCCGACGGGACTCATCCGGCCTCTCAAGGTTCGCACACTCCGCGGTCACAGGCTGGCCCGATCCGGGCATTGCGACGGGAGTCGCAGCATCCGTCATCCGCGCGCGAACGCGACGACGCCCCGCGGCAGCGTGCCTGCGGGGCGTCGTGACGATGGGTCGGCGGGACTCAGCGGTCGCGCTTCTCCTTGATCTTGGCCTTCTTGCCGCGGAGGTTGCGCAGGTAGTACAGCTTCGCGCGGCGGACGTCGCCGCGGGTGACGACCTCGATGTGGTCGATCACGGGGCTGTGCACGGGGAAGGTGCGCTCGACACCCACCTGGAAGCTGATCTTGCGGACGGTGAAGGTCTCGCGCACGCCGTCGCCGGAGCGGCCGATGACGACACCCTGGAAGACCTGGATGCGCGAGCGGTTGCCCTCCGTGATGTTGACGTGCACCTTGACGGTGTCACCGGGGAAGAAGTCGGGGATGTCCGAGCGCAGCGATGCTGCGTCGACGGAGTCGAGGATCTGCATGATCATGTCTCTCTGCGGCCGCCACAGGTCGACCGCGCGAAGGAATGGAAAGGACGTCGTGCCCGAGGCCGCCGGCTGACGCCGTGCGACGGATTCCCCTGAGGCAGAACCTGGTCAGGGCACAAACATCAATTCTGCCACGGATGCCGCGGCCGACCAAAACGGGTCAGGAGGCCGTCGGCCGCTTCCTCTCGGAGATGACGATCACCTCGGGGTTCGCGGCATCCGCCGGCGGAGGCGGAGTGGGCGGCAGGTAGGGCATCCCGTCGGACGAGTGCAGGATGACCGCTCCGGGCTTCGCCTCGCGCCACAGCTGCCACAGCTCGACCCAGAACAGCCCGACGGCGACGAAGATGGCCGCGACCATCGCGACCGCCCACCACTCCGGCCGGTAGAGGCCGAGCGAGACGATGAGAGCGTGCCACAGGGTGAAGCCGAGCACGTCCCACCACGACACGGCCCGCGAGGCGCGGACGGTTCCGCGGGCGCGCACGAGGAGCGTGAGCAGCAGCTGGCTCACGAAGACCGACGGGATCGCGATGAACAGCACCCACACGAAGGCCCAGCCGCCCGCGTTGAACACGCCCCAGCCCACGAGGAGCCACAGCGGCAGCAGGAACGCGGCGGGGATCAGCCAGCGGAAGAAGGCGCGTCGCAGCCACATATCGCCGATGTTACGCCGGCGCCGGGGGCGGAGGGCCCCATCGGCGCGGTGCGCGGCATCCTCCCAGGCCCGCGCAGGCGCATCCGTCAGAATGGAAAGGACGAGAGGAACAGGATGATCGAGCTGCGGACCCCTGCCGAGATCGAGGCGATGCGACCCGCCGGGCGCTTCGTCGCCGAGACGCTCGCGACGCTCCGCGACGAGACGAAGGTCGGAACGAACCTCCTCGCGATCGACCGGCGCGCGCACGATCTGCTGCGCCGCGCCGGGGCCGAGTCCTGCTACATCGACTATCACCCGTCGTTCGGCGCGAGCCCGTTCGGCAAGGTGATCTGCACATCGGTCAACGACGCCGTCCTGCACGGACTCCCCCACGACTACGCGCTCAAGGACGGCGACCTCGTCTCGCTCGACTTCGCGGTCTCGATCGACGGCTGGGTGGCCGACTCGGCGGTGTCGTTCGTCGTCGGCACCCCGCGCGACGAGGACCTCGCGCTCATCGACACGACCGAGCGGGCGCTGGATGCCGCGATCGGCGCCGCGCTGGTCGGCAACCGCATCGGCGACGTGTCGTCCGCGATCGCAGCCGTCGCGCACGGCGACGGCTATTCCATCAACACCGACTTCGGGGGGCACGGCGTCGGGCGCGTCATGCACGGCGACCCGCACGTTCCGAACGACGGCAAGCCGAACCGCGGGTATCCGCTGCGCGCGGGGCTCGTCGTCGCGCTCGAGCCGTGGTTCCTGCAGACGACGGACCGGCTCGTCACCGACCCCGACGGCTGGACGCTGCGCAGCGCCGACGGCTCGCGCGGCGCGCACGCGGAGCACACCGTCGCGATCACGGAGAACGGCCCGATCGTCCTCACCGACCGGTCCTGGCTCGGCGTCGACTGACCCATCATCCCCCGCGACGGATGCCGCGGCATCCGTCGTCTACAGCGTCTCGCCGACGCCCGTTCCGACGATGTGGACGCGCACGTTGTTCGTCGAGCCCGCGATGCCAGGGGGCGCGCCAGCCGTCATGACGACGCGGTCGCCGATCTTCGCGAGACCCTCGCCCAGCAGCGTGTCGTCGATGATCGTGATGAGCTCGTCCGTCGTCGTGACGCGCGGGACGAGGAACGTCTGCACGCCCCAGATGAGCGCGTTGCGGAAGCGCGTGCCCGGCAGGTCCGTGAACGAGATGATGGGGACCGGATGCCGCAGCCGCGACATCCGCCGTGCCGAGTCGCCCGACTGACTGAAGACGCACACGTACTTCGCCTCGACGAACTCGGCGATGCTCGCGGCCGCGAGCGTCATGGCGCCGCCCTGCGTGCGCGGCTTCGTGCCGAGCGGCGGGATGCGCGAGAGCCCGTGCTGCTCGGTCGAGGCGATGATGCGCTCCATCGTCTCGACGACCGTCACCGGATGCGCGCCGACGCTCGTCTCGCCCGACAGCATGACGGCGTCGGCGCCGTCGATGACGGCATTCGCGACATCGCTCGTCTCGGCGCGCGTCGGAACGGGGTTCTCGATCATGGACTCGAGCATCTGCGTCGCGACGATGACGGGCTTCGCCCAGCGACGGGCGAGCTCAATCGCGTGCTTCTGCACGATCGGCACCGCCTCGAGCGGGAGCTCGACGCCGAGGTCGCCGCGGGCCACCATGACACCGTCGAAAGCGTCGATGATCTCCTGCAGATGCTCGACCGCCTCGGGCTTCTCGATCTTCGCGACGACGGGCACGTCCCGGCCCTCCTCCGCCATGATGACGCGCGCGCGGTGGACGTCCTTCGGGCTGCGCACGAAAGACAGCGCGATGATGTCGGCGCCCAGGCGCAGCGCCCAGCGGAGATCGGCCTCGTCCTTCTGGCTCAGGGCGGGTGTCGTGACGGCGACACCGGGGAGGTTGATGCCCTTGTTGTTCGACACCTCGCCCCCCACGACCACCTCCGTCCGGACGCGCACGCCGTCCGAATCGAGGACCCGCAGGCGCACCTTGCCGTCATTGACGAGGATCGTGTCTCCGGGCTTCACATCGGCCGCGAGCTGCGGATACGTCGTCCCGACGATCTCGCGCGTGCCCTCGACGTCCTCCGTCGTGATCGTGAAGACGTCGCCCGGATCGAGGTGGTGCGGGCCGTCGGCGAAGCGGGCGAGCCGGATCTTGGGCCCCTGCAGATCGACGAGCACCCCGACGGCGCGCCCCGTCTCGGCGCTCGCGCGCCGGACGTTCGCGTACGCCTGCTCGTGCTCGGCGTAGTCTCCGTGACTTCGGTTGATGCGCGCGACGTCGAGCCCCGCGCGCACGAGCGCTTCCACGACCTCGTACGACCGGGTCGACGGACCGAGAGTGGCGACGATCTTGGCGCGGCGCATGGCTCCCCCTTCGATGGCTGTACGACAACTCTTGCGGATCGGGGCGCCCCGCGCATCATGTTCGGGCACCCCGATGCCGCATTCGATCACCGTTGCCCGAACGAGAGCGCGCCCCCTCCCGTCCGCGGGTCGCGCGAATCAGCCGAGCAGATCCGGGCGGCGCTCGC
The DNA here is from genome assembly GCF_011759705.1 of Microbacterium ulmi. Taxonomy (GTDB): domain Bacteria; phylum Actinomycetota; class Actinomycetes; order Actinomycetales; family Microbacteriaceae; genus Microbacterium; species Microbacterium ulmi. The sequence goes on from NZ_JAAOZF010000002.1 coordinate 587,252, forward strand.
GCGTGCGCTCGACCTGCTGCGTGCGCCGCCACTCCGCGACCTTCCCGTGATGCCCGCTCAACAGCACGTCGGGCACGTCGTAGCCGCGCCACGACGCGGGCTTCGTGTACGAGGGGTATTCGAGCAGCCCGTCCTCGTGCGACTCCTCCACAAGGCTCTCGGGGTTGCCCACGACGCCCGGAACGAGCCGCCCGACCGCCTCGATCATGGCCATCGCCGCGACCTCGCCGCCGTTGAGGACGTAGTCGCCGAGGCTCATGAGACGCACGCGCCCGAGGGTCGCGGCATACGCGAAGACGCGCTCGTCGATGCCCTCGTAACGGCCGCATCCGAAGACGAGGTGCGGTTCGTCGGCGAACTCCCGCGCCGTCGCCTGCGTGAAGACCTCGCCCGCGGGCGAGGGGAAGACGAAGACGGGCCCGGTCCCGGCATCGGCCGAGCCGCCGGACGCGATCTCGTCGAGCGCCTCGCCCCACGGCTCCGGCTTCATGACCATGCCGGCGCCGCCTCCATATGGCGTGTCGTCGACCGTGCGGTGCCGGTCGTGAGTGAAGTCGCGGAGGTCGTGGACCCGGATGTCGAGCAGTCCGCTGCCACGGGCCCTGCCCAGCAGCGACACCTCGAGGACGTCGAAGAACGACGGGAAGATCGAGACGACGTCGATGCGCACGTCAGTCCTCCGCGGGCTCGTCCTCGTCGGCAGCGGCATCCTGGATCTCGTCCTCGGCGCCGTCCTCCTGCTGCGCCCGGTCGTCGTCCTCGAGCTCTTCGAACAGGCCTGCGGGCGGGGTCACGATGACCCGTCCACCGGGCACGTCGACCTCGGGCACGATCGCCTTGACGAACGGGACGAGCACTTCGGCGTCGCTCGCGCCCGCCGCGAGGCGGATGATGAGCAGATCCTGCGCCGGCAGGTGGTCCACGCGCACGACGCGGCCGACGACCGTGTCGTCGCGCACGACGTCCAGGCCGACGAGCTGGTGGTCGTACCAGGCGTCGTCCTCGTCTGCGTCGGTCTCGACATCCTGATCGATCCAGAGGATCGCGCGCACGAGGCCTTCAGCGGCCGTGCGGTCGTCGACGCCCTCGAAGAACGCGACGGGGTGGCTGTTCATCCAGCGGAACTCGCGCACCGTGAGCAGCTTGCCGTGCCACGGCGACGACTCCGGGACCTGCAGAGTGAAGGCCGCGCCGGGGACGAAGCGCCCGTCCGGGTCGTCGGTGTACAGCTCGAGCTTGAGCGCGCCCTTGAGGCCGTGCGCCTTGACGAGGCGACCGACGCGCAGCTGAGTGCGGGCGGAAGAGGACGGGCGGGGGCCCGTGGGCTCGTCCGCCGTGTGGGAGGCGTCCACGTCAGCCGTCCGCGACGTCGACGCGCACGCGCCGGCCGTCGGCCAGCGCGGCCACGAGGGTGCGCAGGGCCTTGGCCGTGCGGCCGCCGCGCCCGATCACGCGCCCGCGGTCGTCGGGGTGCACGTGCACCTCGAGGACATCCCCACGGGATGAGGCGGACGAATGGATGCGCACCTCGTCGGGGTGATCGACGATCCCCTTGACGAGGTGCTCGAGCGCGGCGGCGAGCAACGGACTACTCTGCGTCTGTCGCGGAGGCCTCGGCCTCGACGGGAGCGGGCTCCTCGGCCTTCTTCTCGGCCTTGGGCTTGATGACCGACTTCTTCGATGCGTCGATCGAGAACTCGGGCTTGGGCTCGGCGGTCCTCACCGTCGAGACGGCGTTCGCGTCGCCCTTGAACCTGCCCCAGTCGCCCGTGAGCTTGAGGATCGCGAGGACCTGCTCGGTCGGCTGAGCGCCGACGCCGAGCCAGTACTGCGCGCGGTCGGAGTCGACCTCGATGAACGAGGGCTGCTCGGTGGGGTGGTACTTGCCGATCTCCTCGATGACACGACCATCGCGCTTGGTGCGCGAGTCGGCCACGACGATGCGGTAGTAGGGCGCACGGATCTTGCCGAGGCGCTTGAGACGGATCTTGACAGCCACGATTCTCCTGAATGTGTGGAAAGGCGGATGAACGGCGCCTGGAGCGTGGGGTGCACACCCGGCGGGAGCTCTGGAGCGGACGAGCGCACCGGATAGAGGGTCGAGTGCGGTGTCCGACCCACGATTATTTCACATCGCGGGCATCCCCGCGAACCGGGCGGGTGCCCGTGCCTGCCGGATCCGGCTCGATGTGCGAAGCGCCGGGTGCCGCATCCGCCATGTCTGCGTCCTCCGCGCTCACGGGACGACCCCATGCCAGACTGTGCGGATGACGGTCTCCTTCGCGACCTCCGCCCGCTCGACCGTCGGACTCGAGTGGGAGCTGATGCTCGCCGACGGCAGCACGGGCGACCTCGTCCCCCGCGCCCCCGAGATCCTCGCGGCCCTCGGCGAGCAGACCTCGCTCGAGCGCTACACCGTGACCGGCGAGCTGCTGACCAACACCGTCGAGGTGACGAGCGGCGTGGGCGACACCGTCGCCGCCGCCGTCGACGACATCGCGGACGCGATCGCGGCCGTGCGCACCGTGAGCAATCCGCTGGAGGTGGAGCTCCTGTGCGCGGGGAGCCACCCTTTCGCGCAGTGGTTCGACCAGCGCGTCACCGACAAGACGCGCTACCACACGCTCATCGAGCGCACCCAGTGGTGGGGTCGCAACATGATGATCTGGGGCATCCACGTGCACGTCGGCGTCGAGGACGTCAACAAGGTCTTCCCCCTCATCAACGCCCTCGCGGTCTACCTGCCGCACCTGCAGGCGCTCTCGGCGTCGAGCCCGTTCTGGGCCGGGGAGCGCACGGGATACGCCTCGAATCGCGCCCTCGTGTTCCAGCAGCTGCCGACGGCGGGACTGCCGTGGCCGCTGCAGAGCTGGGCGGAGTTCGAGGCGTACCTCGACGACATGGTGGGGACGGGCGTCATCGCCGATGCGACGGAGGTCCGCTGGGACATCAGGCCCGCCCCGCGATGGGGCACGATCGAAGTGCGGGCGTGTGACGGGATGTCGACGCTGCCTGAGCTCGCCGCCGTCGCGTCGCTCGTGCAGGTGCTCGTCGAGCACTTCTCCCGCGAGCTCGACGAGGGCAGGGAGCTGCTGAGCCTGCCGCCGTGGTTCGTGCGCGAGAACAAGTGGCGGGCGGCACGGTACGGGCTCGACGCGCGCCTCATCGTCGATCGCGAGGGCACACAGCGCCTTGTCGCAGAGCATCTCCGCGAGACGATGGAGCAGCTGCACGACATCGCCGTCGAGCTCAAGTGCGCGCGGGAGTTCGCCGGGATCGAGACGATCCTCACGCAGGGTGCGAGCTACGCGCGGCAGGTGTTCGTTGCGGATGCCGCGGACGGCGATCTTCGCGAGGTCGTGCAGCACCTCATCCGCGAGTTCCGCGCGGGCCCGACTCTGCGCGAGCACCTCGCGGCACTCGGCGACTGAGCGCCGCAGACGCGCTCACAGGCCGTCCAGGGCGAAGAAGAGCGCGTCGCTCCACCACGCGAAGTCGTGACCTCCCGACCACTCCTCGTGCGAGATGCGCATGCCCGCGGCATCCGCGGTCTCCGCGAACGTCCGCGACAGGGGCGCGAGGGTCTCCTCCTCCACTCCCGCCTGCACGACGACGTGTCCGTGCGCGCGACCGCGTAGCAGCCGGGCGACGAGGTCGCCGGGCTCCACCGCGTCGCCGCGCAGCGGGCGACCCTCGCCGTAGTGGTACGACCCGGACTGCGCGATCGCCGTCGCGACGAGGTCGGGTCGCCGAACCGCGAGCCCCGCCGCAGCGAGGCCGCCGAAGCTCTCCCCCGCAGCGACGACGGCGTCGGGACCGAGCCGGATTCCCGTCGCCGCCTCGACGGCGGGCAGGATCTGTCGCTCCACGAGCTGCGCGACCCGGTCAGGACGAGGAAGCAGGGCGGCGCGCTGCTCGAGCGAGCCCGATCCGACGAGGACGGCCGCCAGAGCCGACTCGCCTCGATGCGCGAAGGCGTGCGCGAACCCCATCCGCAGCCACACCTCCCCGTCGAAGACGACGAGCAGGCGACTCACCTGCCCCGCCGGGCGCACGAGCCACGCGGGATGCTCCGTTCCTAGGCGCAGCGGCTCCCCCTGCGGCGCGGCGCCGTGCCGCAGGGCGGACCACGACGGGTGCTCGCGCGAGCGCGGCATCCGCAGGACGCTCGAGCCTCCGCCGAGCGGGTTCGTGATCGTCTCAGGGCTCAGCGGATCGGGCGCACCGGCCTCGTGGACGCCTTTCCACGCCGACCGTTCGCGCCCGATGTCGGAGGGGATGTGCGGGAGCGCCACGACGCGGTAGCTCGCGACGAGCGTCTCGGGGAGCACGTATCCGACGTGCCACACGTCGTCGGCGATGGGGACGAAGCGCGCGGCGGTGATGTCGGCGCGATGACGATCGGTCAGCGAGTTCACGTGCACGATCGCCTCGAGACCGGGCTCGGGACGCCACACGAAGTGGACCTCCCGCATCCCTTCGCCCGCGGGCCGCCCGAGCAGGGGCGTCCGCGGGTGCCTGTCCCAGAACCCCGGCCGCGCGGCATCCGCCTTCAGTGCCCCTGGAGGCACCCGGACGGGCGTCCCCTCCGTCGTCAGCGGCGTCTTGAGCGGAGATCTCATCGCGCCGAACCCAGCGGCAGGACGAGCGGCGTGCCGGCGACCGGGTCTTCGACGACGCGGCACGCGAGGCCGAACGCGTGCTCGACGCGCTCCTCCGTCAGCACGTCGGCAGGGCTGCCTTCGGCCACGATCGCGCCTTCGCGCATCATGACGATCCGATCCGCATAGCGCGCGGCATGGTTGAGGTCGTGCAGCACGGCCACGACCGTGACGCCGCGATCGCGATTGAGGGCGCGGCACAGTTCGAGCACCTCGATCTGATGCGCGATGTCGAGGAACGTCGTGGGCTCGTCGAGCAGCAGGATCGGGGTCTCCTGCGCCAGCACCGTCGCTATCCAGACGCGCTGGCGCTGGCCGCCCGACAGCTCCTCGACAGTCCGGCTCGCGAGGTCGGCGACGCCCGTCGCGGCCATCGCGGCCCCGACAGCCCGCTCGTCTCCGGCCGACCACTGCCGGAAGAAGCTCTGATGCGGGTATCGCCCGCGCGCGACGAGGTCGGCGACCGAGATCCCGTCCGGCGCGATCGCCGTCTGCGGAAGAAGCGCGACCTGGCGCGCGAACTGCTTGCTCGCGAGCTCGCGGACGGGCACGCCGTCGAGCGTCACGACGCCGGACTCCGGCGTCAGGACACGCGCGAGCGCCCGCAGCAGGGTCGACTTGCCGCACGCATTGGGCCCGACGATCGCCGTGAGCTCGCGAGGGGCGATCCGGATGCCGAGCCCCGTCGCGACCCAGCGCCCGTCGTAGCCCAGGGTGAGATCGACGGCCTCGAGCACGGGCGCGACGTCCCCCGGCGAGGTGGGAGGGAGGTCGCTGGTCATAGCCGCCTATTCCGTGAGAGGAGCCAGATGAGGTAGAAGCCGCCGAGCACGCCCGTCATGAGCGCGACGGGCACGCGGAGCCCGAGCGGGAGGTTCTGCGCGGCGATGTCTGCGCCGACGAGCAGTGCCGACCCGGTCACGGCGGATGTGAGGATCGGGACCGCGGCACCGCCTGCGAGAGCGCGCGCGAGGTGAGGCGCCGCGAGGGCGACGAACCCGATGGGGCCGCACACCGCCGTCGCGACGGCCGCGAGCACGACGGCGCACACGAGCGCGACGCGGCGTGCGGCCTGGACGCGCACGCCGACGCCGATCGCGAGCTCGTCGCCCGACTCCGTCACCTCGAGCGCGCGCGAGAGCCCCACAATGACCGGCACGAACACGACGACCGCGCCCACGGCCCACAGCGCCTGATCCCACGACCGCGCGTTGAGCGTCCCCGTGAGCCAGACCTGCGCGCCCATCGCGACACTCGCCTCGGTTCGCGTCAGGAGCGTCGTGTTGACGGCGGCGAGGAAGGCGCCCACGCCGACGCCCACGAGGATGAGCCGGTACCCGGCCGAGCCGCGCGCTCCGCGCGCGAGGACGAGGACGACGATCGCGGTGAGGAGTCCCGCCACGACCGCCGCGAGCGCCACGAGAGGGGGCGGCGCCTCGAACACCGTGATGGCGACGACGGCTCCCGTAGCGGAGCCGGTCACGAAGCCGATGATGTCGGGTGAGCCCAGCGCATTGCGCGAGATGGACTGGAAGACCGCGCCCGAGACGGCGAGGGCGGCGCCGACGAAGACGCCGGCGACGTAGCGCGGCATCCGTATCCGTCCGACGATGCTCGCGACCCGGGGTTCGGCGTCGCCCGTCACGACGTCGAGGAGATCGCCGATGCCGAGCGGAGTGCTCCCCGTCATGAGGCTCACCGCGCCCAGAGCGAGGCACACGACGAGCCCCCCGACCACGACCGTCGCCGCACGGGGGTGCAGCCGCACCGAGAGGTCGCCGACGCGGACGGCGCGCGCGACGCTCACAGCGCCGGCACCCGTCTGCGCCGCACGAGCGCGATGAAGACGGGTGCGCCGATGAGAGCGCTCACGATGGATGCCTGCAGCTCGCTCGGCAATGCGACGACGCGTCCGGCGATGTCGGCGGAGAGCAGGATGCCTCCCGCGATGAGGGCCGACACCGGGATGAGGCGCACGTAGTCGGGGCCCACGACGGACCGGCCGATCAGCGGCGCCGTCAGCCCGATGAACGCGATCGGCCCCGCGGCCGCAGTGGAGGCACCCGCGAGCAGCACGACCGCGAGGCCTGCGAGCATCCACGTGCGACGCGGGCTCACGCCCAGGGCACGCCCGAACTCGGGGCCGAGCGCGAGCGCGTTGAGAGACCGGGACACGGCGATCGCGAGGATGAGGCCCGCCGCGATGGCGATCGACACGGGGCCGAGGACGTCCCAGCTGCGGCCCTGGAACGAGCCCGCGTCCCAGAAGCGGAAGCGGTCGAACACGGTGGGGAAGTTCAGCAGCAGCGTCGACGTGTAGGCGCCGAGCACGACGCTGACGGCCGCGCCCGCGAGCACGAGCCGCACGGGGTTCGCCGCGTGGCTCAGCGCGCCTCCGAGCGCATAGACCAGTCCCGCAGCGAGTGCCGCGCCGAGGAACGAGAACCACAGGTACCACTCGATCGCGACGACTTGCGTCACGGCGATGCCGGTCGCGACGACGGCCGCCGCCCCCGCGTTGACCCCGAGGAGCCCCGGCTCTGCGAGGGGATTGCGCGTCATCGCCTGCATGACCGTGCCCGCGACGCCGAGGGCCGCACCCACGACGAGGACCAGGAGCGTCCGCGGGAGCCGCAGCAAATGCACCGTGAGGTGCCGGTCGTCGGCTGGGTCGAACGCGACGATCGACCGCCATACGACGCCGGGCTCGATCATGCGCGATCCGACCACGACGCTCACGACGACGAGCGCCGCGAGCACGATGAGGATGAGCGCCAGACGGCGGACTCCGCGACGCTGTCGCGTCGCGGAGCCCGTGCGCCCGGCGTGCGGGAGCAGCTCAGCCTCCGAAGAAGCCGGCGATCGCGTCGACGATGCCGAGGGCGCTGAAGTAGTCGATCCGGAACGAGGTCAGCCCGAGCGGATACACGTCGCCCGAGACGACGGCCGGCGCCGAGGCGAACAGCGGCTCCGCGAGCAGCTGCTCCTTCGTCGCGTCGTCGCCGTAGATGAGGAACACGGTGGGTGCCGTGAGGTTCGCGACGGTGTTCTCGGTCGAGACGAAGGCGAAGTCCTGGCGCGGCGCCTGACTCGTGTCGACGTCGTCGGGGGCGCCGACGACCGAGAATCCGAGAGCGTCGAGGATCGTCGCGTGCGGTCCGCCGGGCTTGGCGAATGCGCTGTCGTTCTCCGTGCCGTTGAAGACGATCGCGTTCACGTCTCCCTCGGGGACGGTGATCTTCGAGGCGACCTCGGCGACGTGCGCGTCGTAGCCCTCGACGGTCGCCGTCGCCTCGTCTTCGAGTCCCGTGGCCTCGCCGAGGATCTCGGCGACGTCCTGCCAGCTCTTGTCGCTGTAGTTCACCGCGATCGTGGGGGCGATGTCGGAGAGCTGGTCGTAGGCGTCAGCGGTCTGGTCGGCGCCGGTCGTCGAGATCACGATGAGATCGGGGTCCGCCGCGATGACCGCCTCGAGGTCGAGCTCGAGGTCGGGGTAGAGCACCTCGACGCCGCGGTCGGCGGCGACATCCGCCCACTGGGAGAAGAAGCCGTTCTCGTCGGTCAGATCGCCGGGCGTCGTCGCGGCGCTCGCGACGAGGGGAGCGTCGATCGCGAGGAGCGTCCCGGCGAGCGTGATCGACGTCGTCACGACACGCTCCGGCTTCGCGTCGATCTCGGTCGTCCCGAGCTCGTGAGTGATCGTGCGCGGCCAGGCGGCGTCCTCCGGCGCGGTCGTCGGCGACTCCGCAGGGGCGGGGGTGCTGCACGCCGTGAACGCGACGGTCGCTGCGAGGAGGGCCGCGACCCCCGTGAGCAGCCGGGATGTTCTTCTCATACGTGTTTCTCCTGTCATTCCGACTCGTCGAGCGGAAGGTGATGATCGAGCCCGGCGACGCCGGACTTCCAGTAGCCGTCGATGTCGACCCGGCCCTTGTCGGCCCCGCGTTCGCGCACGAGCATCCGGCGCAGCCCGACGAGCTGCGTCGCCTCGCCCGCGACCCAGACGAACGTCTCGTCGCCGCCCTCGTCCAGCGCTGCCAGAGCCGAGACGAGGGTCTCGCCGCGGTCGCGGTGCGCCCAGCGGACGAAGGCGCCGGGATGACGCGGCAAGCTCTGCTCCGACGCGGCGTCCGGCACCTCCACGACGGCGTCCACCCGGGCCGTGCGCGGGGCCTCCTCGAGCCAGCGCGCGAGGGCGGGCAGCGCCGTCTCGTCGGCGCCGAGCAGGTAGCGGTCGTAGTCGCCGGGGAACACGAAGGATCCGCGGGGGCCGAGGCATCCCAGGACGTCGCCTGCGACAGCTCGCGACGCCCAGCGCCCGGCGGGTCCGTGCGCGTGAGTGACGAAGTCGAGCGTCAGCACGCGCGTGGTCTCGTCGACCGCTCGGACGGTGTAGTCGCGCACGACGGGCGGTGGTCCGTCCGGTCGCACGAGCCGGTCCTCGACGACCGTCGGCAGCCGAAGCGCGCCGCCGTCTTCGTCGGGGAAGACGAGCTTGACGTGATCGGCGGGTGCGAGCGACAGGACCGGGATGAGCGGGATCTCGGCGGGCAGGTCGAACAGGACGCGGCGCATCGTCGGCGACAGCTCCGCCGTCTCGCGCACGACGAGCGTGCGGGAATACAGGGGATGCGGAACGCGACGGGCACCGGAATGGGCACGCGTGGTCAAGATATGGTCCTCCAAGGGAAATCTGTGCGGGATGCGACATCCTTGGCGAACTCTCCGCGCCCTGTTAGCTTAGGCATGCCTTATCTACCGACCATGACTCCTCCTGGACCATCGATGACGAGCACCGGACACCGTGCGGCTCCGAAGCTGATCGACGCCGTGACGATCCGCCACGACGCGCACGAGCTCACCTGGACGGCGATCGGCCGCGTGCGGGTCGTCATCGCGGGACACGAGTGGATCGTCGACGAGACGAAGGCGCTGTGGATCCCCTCGGCGCTCCCCCACACCGTCATCCCCGATCCGGGCGCGCTCGTGCTCCCCGTGTTCCTCCCGCCCGAGCAGGTTCCGCAGCCGTGGAGCGACCCGCATCATGTGCTGCGGACGGACGAGCTGGACGCCCTCGCCCGCACCATCGCGCAGCCGGGGCTCGCGACGGCGAGCGCCGTCGCGTCCGCACGGGCACGCGTGTGCGAGATCATCGCGACCGGATCCGTCGACGACCTGCGACTGCCCACCGACCCCCGCGCGCGAACGGTCGCTCAGGAGCTGCTCGCAGACCCCTCACGGCAGGAGACCCTCGAGGAATGGGGGCTGCAGGTTCACGCGAGCGCCAAGACGCTGCAGCGCTGCTTCGCCGGAGAGACGGGGATGCGCTTCCCCGACTGGCGCACGCACGTGCGTCTGCGGGCCGCCCGCCGTCTGCTGTCGACGGACCAGGACGTGCGCGGGATCGCGGCCGAGGTGGGCTATGCGAGCACAGCGGCCTTCATCAGCGCGTTCCGTCGGCGCTACGGCGAGACGCCCGCCCGACTGCGCGCGGACACGCTCTCGCGCCGCCGCTGACGGCCTCGGCGCGCCCGCTGACGGCCGTCGTCAGCCCTTGCCGAGGAGCTTCTGCAGCTCTGCGAGGTCCTCCGCGCTCGGCGCGCCCTTGCCTGCGCCGAGGCCGCCGAGCCCGAACCCGGAACCGGTCGGCTGCGAGGCCGCCTGAGCCGCGATGCCGGAGTTCTCGGCCGCGCGCTTCGCGGGGTTACCCGAGCGCGAGCCCGCGCGGCTCTTGGGCTGCTTGCCGCGCTTCGACGACGCGCCGGGCTTGCCGCCGATGGGACCCATGCCCGGGATGTTCGGCACGCCGCCGCGCGCGACGGTCTTCATCATCTTGGCGGCCTGGTCGAAGCGCTGCACGAGCTGGTTGACGTCGGTCACGGTCATGCCCGAGCCGCGGGCGATGCGCAGCCGCCGCGAGCCGTTGAGGAGCTTCGTGTTGCGCCGCTCGGCCGGGGTCATCGAGCGGATGATCGCCTCGGTGCGGTCGATCTCCCGCTCGTCGAAGTCGTCGAGCTGCTGCTTCATCGACCCCATGCCCGGCAGCATCCCGAGCATCTTCTTCATCGAGCCCATCTTGCGCATCTGCTGCATCTGCTCGAGGAAGTCCTCGAGCGTGAACTGCTCCGTCGCGAGCTTCTCGGCCATCTTCATGGCCTCTTCCTCGTCGAACGCGTTCTGCGCCTGCTCGATGAGGGTCAGGATGTCGCCGAGGTCGAGGATGCGGCTCGCCATGCGGTCGGGGTGGAACGCCTCGAGGTCGTCGAGTCCCTCGCCGGTCGACGCGAAGATGATGGGCCGGCCGGTGACGGACGCGACCGAGAGGGCAGCGCCGCCGCGGGCATCGCCGTCGAGCTTCGACAGCACGACGCCCGTGAAGTCGACGCCGTCCTGGAAGGCCTTGGCCGTGTTGACGGCATCCTGACCGATCATCGCGTCGATGACGAAGAGCACCTCGTCGGGCGTTGTCGCCTTACGGATGTCGGCGGCCTGCTTCATCAGCTCGGCGTCGACGCCGAGGCGGCCCGCGGTGTCGATGATGACGACGTCGTGCTGCTGGCGGCGCGCGACCTCGACGCCCTCGCGCGCGACCTGCACGGGGTCGCCGACGCCGTTTCCCGGCTCGGGGGCGTAGATCGCAGCGCCTGCCTGGCCGGCGACGACCTGCAGCTGGTTCACGGCGTTGGGGCGCTGGAGGTCGGCTGCGACGAGGAGCGGCGTGTGTCCGTCCTTCTCGAGCATCTTCGCGAGCTTGCCCGCGAACGTCGTCTTGCCCGAGCCCTGCAGGCCCGCGAGCATGATGACCGTCGGCGGGTTCTTGGCGAACTGCAGGCGCCGCTGCTCGCCGCCGAGGATGCCGATTAGCTCCTCGTTGACGATCTGCACGACCTGCTGCGCGGGGTTCAGAGCCCGGTTGACCTCGTCGCCGAGCGCGCGCTCGCGCACCTTCGCCGTGAACTCCTTGACGACGACGAGCGCGACGTCGGCGTCGAGGAGGGCGCGACGGATCTCGCGCACCGTGCCGTCGACGTCCGCGGGCGTGAGCTGCCCCTTCTTGCGGAGGTTGCGGAAGGTCTCGGTGAGACGATCGGAGAGCGTGCCGAAGGTAGCCATGATCCCCCGATTCTACGGGAGCGGATGCCGGGCTCCGCCGTGAGCGGGACGCTCAGCGCACCTCGACTCCGAGGGCTGCCCGCAACTCGTCCTTCGCTCTCGCGTACCGCCCGCGGGCGGTGGATGCCGGGATGCCGAGCACCTCGGCCGCCTCGACGAGGCTGAACCGCTCCCAGTGCACGAGCCGGACGAGCTCCGCCAGGTCGGCGTCGAGCCGGGCGATGGCGTCGCGGACCTCGGATCCCTCGTCGGCGGCGGGGGCCGCGGCATCCGCCCCCGCATGCCCGCGGATGCGGTCAGCGAGCGCCCACCGGCGCCGCTCGCCGCGCGCGTGATTGAGCAGCGTTCCTCGGGCGATGCCGAACAGCCACATGCGGGCACGCTCGGGATCGGCGGGGAGGTCGCCGACCCGCCGCCACGCGACGACCATCGTCTCGCCGAGGAGGTCGGGCGCGTCGTCGAACCCGACGCGGCGCTGGAGGTAGGCGAGGAGGGACGGGGATGCCTCGGTCAGGGCGGTCGTGAGCCGATCGGCGGCACCCTGAGCTCTCATCCGAACCGTCGAGCTCATTCGCCGAGTCCAGGGCAGTAGCCGTTGCCCTCGTAGCTCGTGACGATGTCGGCGTACCCGAGCCGTTCGACCTCCGCCCATACCAGCTCTCCGACAGCGGAGCCCATCGCGTCCATGTACTCGTGGTCCGCGTCGTAGTGCTCCGTGCCATAGCCGGCGTCCACCTCGGTTCCGTCATCGAGGTGAAGGACATTCGTCCCGGCGCGGATCTGCTCGATCTCCTCGGGGAGGCGCTCCCTGGCAAGCGCGAGCACGTCGGTGCCGTCGAACCAGGCTTCAAGGTCTCGCTCGACGTCGTCCTCGAGCCGCTGCGGACTCGTGTGGAAGTTGCCGAGCCGCATCTCGCATTCGATGCCGCTCGGAAGCGTGTACGTGTAGGCGCCGACTGGATCCTCGGCCCATGGCTCCCACTGCATCAGATCGGCGGCGACGGCGACCCCTGCGCCACCCGTGAGGAGCACGACGAGTCCGCCGACGATGAGCGGCGCGCGCACCGTCCGTCGAACCGGACGCACCTCGACACGTGCGTCGGTGATCATCCCGCGCAGGTCCGCACCTCGCGCTGTTCGCGTCGCGGGCGCCGACCGGTCGAGCAGGTCGTCGAGCAGATCCGGGGTCATGGTCTCTCCATCGTCGGGGTGTCGTCACTTCGTACGTGTCCGGCATCCCGCGATTCGTCCAGGCCGTCCGCCGTGTTCTCGTCACCGATGGCTGGCTGGATCGGCGACCTGCCGATGCACCCCCGCCGCCCACCTGCGTGTCGGGCGAACCCCGGCCGTCCGTGCTCCCCCGCCGAGGCGCCGACCAGCAACTGCCAGGTCATCCATGACGGGCCGATCGGGCGACACACCGAAGACCGGGGGCCGACCCCGGCGTGTCGGCTCGTACCTCAGTCATCCGGGCAGCGCCTACTCCGACCCGAGCTCCTGGAAGATCGTCACCTGCAGCCCGGCGGGGCCGCGCAGGCGGGCGTTGAGCGAGCGCCACGGCGTCTCGCGGGCGGATGCCTCGACCTCCGCCCCTGCATCGGCGAGCGCCGAAACGACAGCGGCCGTGTCCCCGACCTCGAACGCGATGCGGATCGGGTCGCTCGGGGCATCCCCGTCGGTCTCGACTCGATCGATCACGGCGACCTGCGCGGGGTTCGACAACTCGAGCGTCGCGCGGCCCGCGCCGAGGATCGCGACGCGGGCTCCCCCCTCGCCTTGGTACGACTCCTGCTCGACGAGGCCGAGCTCGTCGCGGTAGAACGCGAGCGCATCGCCGAAGTCCTCGGCCCGCACGACGACCCGCAGCTGCCGCACGGGAATCGGCAGAGTCGGGGATGCGGCATCCAGCGCCTCCGCCAGTGTGCGGGCGAGCGGCGCGCGACCTGCGCCGTCGTGCGCCCACGCCTCGATCGCCGCGAGCACCGCTCCCGCGTGCGCGGCGCCGGCGACGCGCGAACGGATGCCGTCCGCTCCTCCGCGGCGGACGCGCGCCGACACCGTCGCCGCGATGCGCGACCGCCGAACGCCGGCCTCGCGCTCGAGCTCGGCCTCGAGCCCCATCGCGTCCGCGTTGACGATCGCGAGGGCGAGGCTGTCGGGTGCGAGGTCGGCGCCGAGGTCGGTGAGCGCCGAGCGGACGGCGGACGCGGCATCCGTCGTCTCGTCGGACTCCAGCCGAGACGCCAGAGCGGCGATGCGCTCGTCGAGCCCCGCCCACAGGATGTCGGCCTTCGACGCGAAGTAGTTGAAGAAGCTCGAGCGGCTCACGCCTGCGCGCGTCGCGATGTCGGCGATCGACGTGCCCTCGTACCCCTGCTCGAGGAACAGCTCGCACGCCGCCTCCGCGAGAGTCTCGCGAGACGAGGCGCGGGGCCTGCCGCTCCGCTGCTCGTTCACGGCGCCCAGCGTACTTTGCGGCACCACGAGTGCGGCGGTTCGACGCATCCGCGCCGCATATGGTCGCAGCGGATGCACCGAACCGCCGCACTCGTGTGGTTCCGCGTCCGGCACCCTCGGTCGGGCGTATTGTTGGACGCGATCCAAGAACGCCACGAGCGAAGGAGCACCCGTGCTCGAGATCCTCACCGCCGGCCTCGCCCCGCACTATGTGCCGTATCACGACGGCTGGGCGCTGCAGCGGCGCATCCATGCCGACGTCGTCGCCGGCATCCGTCCTGACACGCTCATCGTGCTCGAGCACGAGGCCGTCTACACCGCGGGCAAGCGCACCGAGCCGCGGGAGCGCCCGACCGACGGCACGCCCGTCGTCGACGTCGACCGCGGCGGCAAGATCACGTGGCACGGACCGGGCCAGCTCGTCGGCTACCCCATCGTCCGCCTCGGCGAGCCCGTCGACGTCGTCGCGCACGTGCGCCGCATCGAGCGCCTCCTCATCGCGGCGCTGCGCGACCACGGCGTCGAGGGTTACCAGGTCGAGGGCCGCAGCGGCGTGTGGGTACGCCGGCCCCTGTCGGAGGACAAGGTCGCCGCGATCGGCGTCCGCGTCGAGAAGGGCGTGACGATGCACGGCTTCGCCGTCAACTGCGACAACACGCTCGCGGGCTTCCGCGGCATCATCCCGTGCGGCATCACGGATGCCGGAGTCACGACCGTGAGCGAGGTCGTCGGCGCGCACATCTCCCCCGCCGACATCGTCGACACCGTCACGAGAGCGTTCGAGGCCGAGTACGCGGGGGTGGTCGCGTGAGCTCCTGCGGCACGCCGGCATCCGGTGCGGAGTCGAGCCCGGCCTCAGCCCCCGACGGCCGCAAGCTCCTGCGCCTCGAGGTCCGCAACGCCCAGACGCCGATCGAGCGCAAGCCCGACTGGATCAAGACGAAGGCCAAGATGGGCCCGGAGTACCAGGCCCTGCATTCGCTCGTGAAGGGCGAGGGCCTGCACACCGTGTGCCAGGAGGCCGGCTGCCCCAACATCTACGAGTGCTGGGAGGACCGCGAGGCGACGTTCCTCATCGGCGGCTCGCAGTGCACACGTCGGTGCGACTTCTGCCAGATCGACACGGGCAAGCCTGCCGACTACGACATGGACGAGCCACGGCGCGTCGCCGAGAGCGTACAGCGGATGCGGCTGCGCTACGCGACCGTCACGGGCGTCGCGCGCGACGACCTGCCCGACGGCGGCGCCTGGCTGCACGCCGAGACCGTTCGGCGCATCCACGCCGACAACCCCGGCACAGGCGTCGAGATCCTCGCGACCGACTTCAACGGCGACCCCGCCCTGCTCGGCGAGGTCTTCGACGCGCGGCCCGAGGTGTTCGCGCACAACGTCGAGACCGTCCCCCGCATCTTCAAGCGCATCCGCCCCGCGTTCCGCTACGAGCGCTCGCTCGACGTGCTGACGCAGGCGCGGGATGCCGGGCTCATCACGAAGTCGAACCTCATCCTCGGCATGGGCGAAGAGCCCGAAGAGGTCGTGCAGGCGCTGCAGGACCTGCACGACGCCGGCACCGACATCATCACGATCACGCAGTACCTCCGGCCGTCGCCGCGCCACCTTCCGGTCGCGCGCTGGGTCAAGCCGCAGGAGTTCGTCGAGTTCAAGGACGAGGCCGAGCGCATCGGGTTCCTCGGCGTCCTCGCCGGCCCGCTCGTGCGCTCGTCGTACCGCGCGGGGCGCCTGTGGGCGCAGTCGATGGTGTCGAAGGGACGCGACATCCCCGACGACCTCGCGCATCTCGCAGCCGACATCGCCGGCGCGCACCTCGGGTTCGCTCAGGCGGTCTGAGCCTTCACGGCGTCCGGTCCGGCGTGCGATGAAGCGCGGCGGGTCGGGCTTCGGCCTGCCGCGGGCAGCCCTGCGTCAGTCCGCGCTCGTGACCGAGAGCACGTCGCCGTCGGAGTCGAGATTGACCAGCAGCACGTCGTCCGTCGCGTCCGGGTCGAGCGCGTACTCGAGCACCGCGAACGGGTCGGAACCGCCGTGCTCGTCCGCGAGGATCGTCATGCTCATGAGCTGCAGCGAGCGGATGATGTCGATGTGCGAGTCTCCGGAGATGTCGACGAGAAGGTCTTCGAGGTCGTCGCCGAGAGACGCCTCCTGCTGCAGGACGTACTCCGTCACCTCGCTCGTGCGCGAGTCGAGCTCGGAGACCATCGCGTTGCGCGCGCTCCGGTCGATCGTCTCGAGGGACGAGATGAGGCCTGCCGCGACATCCAGCGCCGCCTCCGAGACGTCGTCCTGGTCGGGCGCTGTCAAGTCGACGGTCACCGTCTGGTCGCCGAGCTCGACGTTCTCCGACCAGAAGATCGAACCGTCCGGGCCCGACTCGAGGAGTCCGAAGAAGTCGTGCTCGATCGCCATGGCCCTATGCAACCACCGACGCCGCCGGTGCGGTAGAGCCGACGCCGCGTTGCGGCATCATTCGACGAGGGATGCCGCGAACACGTGCGGCGTGAAGCCGGTAAGGTCGCCGATGCCCTCGCCCTGGCCGAGGAGCTTGACGGGGATGCCGGTGCGCTCCTGCACGGCGAGCACGAACCCGCCCTTCGCCGACCCGTCGAGCTTCGTGATGACGAGCCCCGTGACGCCCGCGTGCTCGAGGAACGCCTGCGCCTGGAGGACGCCGTTCTGCCCCGTCGTCGCGTCGAGCACGAGGAGCACCTCGCTGATGGGCGCCTGCTTCTCGATGACGCGACGGATCTTGGACAGCTCGTCCATGAGACCGCCCTTCGTGTGCAGCCGCCCGGCCGTGTCGACGAGCACGATCTCGGTGCCGGTCTGCTTCGCGTAGTCGATCGTCTGGTAGGCGACGGACGCCGGGTCCTGGCCCTCGTGCTGAGGCCGGACGATCGTCGCGCCCCCGCGCTCGGCCCACGTCGCGAGCTGGTCGACGGCCGCGGCGCGGAACGTGTCGGCAGCGCCGACGACGACGGAGCGGCCGTACCGCTGCAGGAACTTCGCGAACTTGCCGATCGTCGTCGTCTTCCCGACGCCGTTGACACCCACGACGAGCACGACGGCGGGGCGCTCCGTGAGGCGCAGCGTCGTGTCGAACCGGGCGAAGTGCTCCTCGAGCGTCTCCTTGAGCATCCGCTGCAGATCGCGCGGGTCGGTCGTGCGGTAGCGCTCGACCTTCTCGCGGAGCTCGTCGACGATGCGTTCCGTGATGTCGGGACCGAAGTCGGCGGTCAGCAGCGCCGTCTCGAGGTCGTCCCACGTCGTCTCGTCGATCGTGGGCTTGACGAACATGCCGCGCAGCGCGCGGCCGAGCGACCAGGAGCTCTCTGCCATGCGCTCAAGCCTAGAGGCGGGCGCCCGAACGCTCCGCGCGGTCTCGAATCCCCGCGCCCGTCGCGGCATGATGAGCGCATGACGTCGCAGGACTCCGCCGTTCCCGTCATCCGGACCCCTGACCAGCGGCTGCGCGTCTTCGTGAGCTCGACGCTCGCCGAGCTCGCGGAGGAGCGCGCGGCCGTCCGCCGTGCGATCGAGAGCCTGGGCCTCGCCCCCGTCATGTTCGAGCTCGGCGCGCGCCCGCACCCACCGCAGGAGCTCTACCGCGCCTATCTCGCCCAGTCGGACATCTTCATCGGCCTGTACTGGCAGAGCTACGGGTGGGTCGGTCCGGGCATGGACATCTCCGGCCTCGAGGACGAGTTCCGGCTCTCCGGACACAGGCCACGGCTGCTCTACCTCAAAGCGCCCGCGCCGGAGCGCGAGGATCGCCTGACCGCCATGATCGACGAGCTCCGCTCCGAGGGCACGGATGCGTATCGCACCTTCCGCAGCACCCGCGAGCTCGGCCGCCTCGTCCGCGACGACCTCGCCCTCCTGCTCAGCGAGCGATTCGTCACCTCGCAGCGGGAACAGGAATCCGCCTCTTCGCCCGTGGTTCCTCCCTCCGGACCGGCCCTCGCCCGATCGCTGCCCGTCGCGTCGACGCCGCTCATCGGCCGGTCGGAGGACGTCGCCGCGGTGATGGGGATGCTCGCGCGCGACGACGTGCGGCTCGTCGATGTGACGGGCCCCGGCGGCATGGGCAAGACGCGGCTCTCGATCGCCGTCGGCGAAGCCGTGCTGGCGGAGGGGGTCAAGCCCGTCTGGTTCGTGCCGCTCGCGGCGGTCTTCGATCCGGCGGAGCTCCTCCCCCGCATCGCGACCGCGGTCGGCGCGGTCGTGGAGGGTACGAGGTCCGCGCTCGACGCCCTGGCCGACGAGATCGGGCAGGACGAAGGGCTGCTCATCCTCGACAACTTCGAGCAGATCGCCGCCGCCGCGCCGCAGCTCGACGAGCTGCTCACGCGGTGTCCCCGGCTCGACGTGCTCGTGACGAGCCGTGTCGCCCTGCGCCTTCGCGCTGAGCACGAGTACGTGCTGGGGTCCCTCGACTCCGGTGCGCCGACCGCCGACGTCCCTCCCGAGGAGGCGAGCTCGCTCCCGGCGGTGCGCCTCTTCCTCGATCGCGCGAGCACCGTGCGCCGCGGCATCCCCGAGACCAGGGAGAACCTGTCCGCGGTCCGCGAGATCTGCCACCGGCTCGACGGCCTCCCTCTCGCGATCGAGCTGGCGGCGGCGCGCACGCGCCTGCTCGATCCCTCTTCTCTGCTCGCGCGTCTCGAGAGCGTGCTCGACACCCTCGGCTCCGGCCCCGTCGACCTCCCCGAGAGGCAGCGCACGTTGCGCGCGACGGTGGAGTGGAGCATGGACCTCCTCGACGAGCCGCAGCAGCGCCTCCTCGCGCAGCTCTCGGTGTTCGCGGGCGGCTGGTCGATCGCCGCCGCCGCCGCGATCGCAGATGCCGACGAGTTCGACACGCTCGACAGGCTCGACGCGCTCGCCGGTCACAGTCTCGTGAGCGTGGAGGCGACGCACGCCGAGCCGCGTTTCCGGATGCTGGCGGTCGTCCGGGAGCTGGCAGCGGAGCGGCTGACGGGCCACGCGCGTGACGGTGCCGAGCGCCGCCACGCGGAGCACTTCGCCTCCGTCATCGACACCGACGACGTCCCCGCCGACCTGACGACGCCGTGGTCCGAGAGTGTGCGGCGCGACGAAGAGAACATCCGCCTCGCGATCGAGTGGTTCTTCCGGCACGACGTGCTGCGCCTTCCTCACCTCCTGCGCTCGCTGTGGCTCTACTGGCAGACGAGCGACCGGCTCATCGAGGGCCGCCAGTGGATACGGCAGCTCGAGACGATCGCCGCCGGTCCGGCGTGGGACGATCGCGCGCACGCGGAGATCCTCTTCACCCAGGCCGTGACGGGAGTCGCGGTGGGCGACGACGCGGGCGCGATCGCCGCCGTCGACCAGATCCCTGCGGTCCTCGGGCGCATCGACGAGCCGGCCCTGCGCAACGCGCTGCAGCTCGCGACCTCGTGGAGCCTGCCCATCCGCGACGACTTCGACGGCGCCCTCGCGGCCGCCTCGACCGCCTACGACGGCTTCGCGGCGCACGACGACGCATTCGTCGCGTTCGCGGCGCTGACGGTAGGGATGTTGCAGGCCGCGGTCGGCCGCGACGGCGAGGCTCGCCGCTTCCTCGAGGAGGCGAACGACCTCGGCGCGCGCTTCGGGAACCTGTGGCTGACATCGAGCGCGCGCACGCAGTGCGCGATCCTCGATGTGCACGCGGGCGACCTCGACGGGGTGCGCGAGACCCTCGCGGGCGTGCTCGACGAGCTGGAGGGTCCTCAGCTCGGGACCATCACGGCGTGCTTCTGCCTCGTCGCGCTTGCGGACCTCGCGGCCGCCGAAGGCCGTCCGGCCGATGCGGCGGAGGCGCTCGGCACCGTCGAGGCGCTGCGCTCGCGCGCGGGACTCCTCGCGTGGCCCATCGCGCGGCGCGGCGAGGCTGCGCTGCGCGACCGGGTCGTGGGCCACGCCGGCGCCGAGGGGCTCGCCGCGGCACGCCGCAGCGCGGCGGATCTGCGTCCGCACGACGCCATCGCGATCGTGCGTCGCGGCATCTCCTGACGCCGTCCGCGCTCAGCTCGCCGCGCGATCCCCCAGCCGCTGACCGACGACCGCGGACACGCCGTCCTGCCGCATCGAGACGCCGTACAGGGCGTCGGCGATCTCCATCGTGCGCTTCTGGTGCGTGATGACGATGAGCTGACTGTTCTCGCGCAGCTGCTCGAAGACGCCGAGCAGGCGTCCGAGGTTGGCGTCGTCGAGTGCCGCCTCGACCTCGTCGAGGATGTAGAAGGGGCTCGGCCGAGCCATGAAGATCGCCGTGAGCAGGGCGACCGCCGCGAGCGAGCGCTCACCTCCCGACAGCAGCGAGAGTCGCTCGATCTTCTTGCCCACCGGGCGAACCGCGACCTCGATCCCCGTCGTCAGCGGGTCTTCCGGGTTCGTGAGCGAGATGCTCCCCGTTCCGCCGGGGAAGAGGATCGGGAAGACGTCGTGGAAGGCGGTCTTCGTGTCTTCGAACGCCGCGAGGAAGATCGTCTGCATCCGCTCGTCGAGCTCTTCGATGATCGTCATGAGGTCTCGGCGGGTCTGGGCGAGGTCTGCGAGCTGCTCGGTCAGGAACTTGTGCCGCTGCTCGAGCGCGGCGAACTCCTCGAGCGCGAGCGGATTGACTCGCCCGAGCTGTCCGAGCTTGCGCTCCGCCTCCTGCAGGCGCCGCTTCTGGGACGCCCGGTCGAAGGGCTCGGATGCCGCGCCCTCGTCGGGCCCGTCCGCGTCGTCTCCCGGTATCGGCTGATCAGGGCCATATTCCGAAACGAGAATGTCTTCCTCGAGACCGAGCTCCGACGCCACTCGCTCGACGAGACTCGACACGTGCAGGCGCTTCTCGTGGATCTGGAGCTCGAGCCCGTGCACGCTCTCCGTGAGGCCGGTGAGACGCTCGCGCACGGCGGCCTCCTGCGTCCGCAGCGCCGTCAGCTCCGTCGTGATCGCCGCGCGCGCGGACTCCGCCGCCGCGAGCTCGACACGCGCCTGCGCGACCGAGCGCGCGATGGCGTCGAGCACGGCGGGGAGCTTGCCTGCGACGTCCGCGGCGAGCTCGCGCTGCGCGCGACGGATGACGGCGCGCCGCGCCGCCTCGGCCGCCGCCTCGCGCTCGCGCTCCCGCTGCCTCTCGAGCTGAACGACACGTCCCTCACCCGCCCGGACGCGCTCGCGCAGCGTCTCGACGTCGAGGCGCGTCCGCATCTCCCCCTCGCGCGCCTCTTCGAGAGCCGTGAGCAGTCCGTCGCGGGCCGACACGTCGAGGATGGGCCTGGGCGCCTCGAGCGCGGTCGTCAGCTGGTCGTGCGCCGACCGTGCGGAGGCCTCGGCATCCGTCATGGCCGCTTGCGCCTGAGCGAGACCCGCCGCGAGTCGCTCGCACTCGGCGATCGCGGCCTCGTGCCGCACGGTCGCCCGGTTGACCTGCTCCGTGTGCGCCGCGAGCGCCGCGTCGTGCGCGCGCAGCGCCTCGAGCGCGGCCTTCGTGCGGTGACGAGCCGTGTCGAGGATGCGGACCTTCTCGGCGAGGGCCTCGCGCAGCGAGTCGGCGACGACGGTCATCTCGGCTCTGCGCTCGGCCGCGGCATCCCGCTCGGCGGCGAGCTCCAGCCGCGATCTTCCCCCTCCCGAGCCCGCGCGCACCGTGAAGCGGGTCACGACCTCCCCCGCCCGGGTCACGATCGACACGGGTCCCTCGACGTCCGGGAGGGCCGCGACCGCTGCGCGCGCAGCGTCGAGGTCGTCGGCGACGAGCGTGTGCGACAGGATGCCGAGCACCCCGTCCGGCCCGTCCACGACGTCGCGTGCGCGCACGACGCCCGCGAGGGAGGGCAGGTCGACGGCGACCGGGGTCGCCTCCGCGATCGCGATGTCGACGACGCCGAGATCGTCGTCGCGTGCGGCGCGCGCCGTCGCGAAGGCGTCGTCGTGCGAGCCGACGAGGACACCCTCCGCGAGCCCGCCGAGCGCGGCCGCGATGGCGGCCTCGAATCCCGGCCGCACCTTGATCGCGTCGCCGATGAGCCCTCGCACGCCCGCGCCGCCCCGTGCGACGAGCTCGGCCGCCGCGTTGCGGACATCGAGCGCGCGGCCGAGCGCCGCCGTCTGCGCCGTCAGCGCCTCGACCTCGCGCTCCGCCGCGTGCAGACGCTCGCGCAGGCGTCCGACTTCGGCCTCGGCATCCGTCGCCTCGCGCTGCGCCCGCTCGTACTCGGCAGCGTGCTCCGCGGACGAGCCCTCGGGCACGAGGTCCGGATCGACCCCCGCGAGCGCCTCCTCGGCCTGCGCGCGCCGGGCGAGGGCCGCGTCCAGCGCGCGCTGCTGCCGATCCACGGCGGTGCGCACGGCGGCGAGGGCGGATGCCGCGGCCTCTGCCGATCCGCGCAGCGCCGTGATGCGCATGTCGTGCTTCGACACGAGCGCGCTCTGCGCCGCGATGTCGGCGTCGAGCGCGTCGAGCTCGGCCCGCGCGCGGATGACGTCGCGCGCGGCGCTCGCCGCAGCATCCTGCGCGTCGCCGAGGCCGGACGCGATGTCGTCCACCTCGCCTCGCGCCTCGTCGATCATGGCCTGCGAGACGGTCGTCGCGGCAACGGCCGAGTCGTCCTCCGCGTCGCCGAGAAGGGCCAGGCGCTGACCCGCGAGCGTGTACAGGCCGCGCATGCGGTCCTGTGCGCGCTCGAGGTCGAACGCGACCCGGCGGGCCTGGTCGACGGCCTCCGAGCGCTGCCGGGCCTCGAGCTGCTCGATGCGCGCCCGCACGCCGTCGACCTGCTCCTGCAGGACCAGCCGCTCCGAATGGCGCTCCTGCTCGCTGCGGGCGTGATCGGCGAGCTCGCGCCGGAGCCCTACGAGCTCGTCCGCCAGCAGGCGCGCCCTCGCGTCGCGCACGACGGCGGCGATCGTCGCCGCCTCGCGTGCGATCTCGGCCTGACGCCCGAGCGGCTTGAGCTGGCGCCGCAGCTCGCCCGCGAGGTCGCTGAGACGTGTGAGGTTCGCCTCCATCGCGTCGAGCTTGCGCAGCGTCTTCTCTTTGCGACGGCGGTGCTTCAGGATGCCGGCCGCTTCCTCGATGAACCCTCGACGGTCTTCCGGCGTCGCCTGCAGCACGCTGTCGAGGCGCCCCTGGCCGACGATGACGTGCATCTCGCGACCGAGTCCCGAATCGCTCAGCAGCTCCTGGACGTCGAGCAGGCGGCACGACTCGCCGTTGATCGCGTACTCGCTGGCACCGTTGCGGAACAGCGTGCGGCTGATCGTGACCTCGGTGTACTCGATCGGGAGGGCGCCGTCGCTGTTGTCGATCGTGAGCTGGACCTCGGCACGTCCGAGGGGTCCTCGTGTCGCGGTGCCCGCGAAGATGACGTCCTCCATCTTCCCGCCGCGCAGGGTCTTCGCGCCCTGCTCGCCCATGACCCAGGCGAGCGCGTCGACGACATTGGACTTGCCCGAGCCGTTCGGACCGACGATCGCCGTCACGCCGGGCTCGAAGGCGAAGGTGGTCGGCTGGGCGAACGACTTGAAGCCTTTGAGCGTCACGCTCTTCAGGTGCATGCGCGCGCCTCCGCGGGATGGATGTCCCGTCCACGCTAGCGGACGCGGCATCCAACCCCGCGGTGGCAGGCCGACGCGACGTCAGCGCGTGCTGCGCGCCTCTTTCGCGAGCTGGCGGACGACGCTGAAGACGCCGAGCGCGGCGAGCCCGACCGAGATGAGGATCGTCGGCAGGTACTCCGCCCACAGCTCGGGGTTGTCGAAGAGGTTGAGCGCCAGGTTGTCGAGGAACACGGGGTCGCCGATGCTGCCGGGGAACGGCACCGCCAGGAACGCCGCGAGGTCGGCGGCGAAGCCCGCGAGGAAGGCGACGACGAGGGTCACGACCGTGAGCCCCACGATCACGGCAAGACCCCTCCCTCCGACGCGCCCCCCGGATCCGAGTCGGTAGAGGAAGGCCGCCAGCGCGACGAGGCCGAAGGCGACGAACGCCGACACGAAGCCGAGCTGCCACACGACGACCCACGCGACGACTCCGATGGGAAGGACGGGAACGGCGAACAGCGCGCCCCGCCCGACTCGCTCTGGTGCGGGGGCGGGCGGCTCGTCCGCGACGGCGAGGTCGGCGGCGGTCGAGGTGTCGGAAGTCTCGGCGGTGGCGGCGATGCGCTCGTCGAGCGGGGGGTCGGTCGGTTCGGTCACTCTGGTTCCTCTGGTCGGGGGGACGGATGCCGCGCTCCCGCGCGGTTGCCACACGCTAGCAACGGCGGCACATCCCCGAACGGGCGTCCCGGGCATCTGTGGAGAGCGCTCCGGCACAGCGGGCGACACGCCGGAGACACGGCGGATTCGGGAGAATCGCTTGACGCACGTATCAGGAGCGCGCTAACGTCACTCTTCGCGTCAGAAGTCGAAAGGAGGTCACCGATGATGCTTTACATCTCGCTCGAGATCGTGCCAGCCGGCATGTCCCGCGGAATCGCTCCGGTGACCCCGTCCTTCGACGCCACCGGCCGCCGCGCGGGCTGACCGCCGCGGCACGGGAGAGCTCCGTCCTCTGACGGGCGCACGCACCTGCGCGTCCTCGCGCTCGGCGTGACAGCGGGCTCTCGCTCGGGCGATCCGATCGCGCCATCTCGCGCGTACGCCCATGTCCGGGCACTCCTTCCCCCCTCCATCCCACGACTCGGAAGAGACGATCATGCACGACACCCTGACGCCCGTCTGGTCGTTCGACCTCGACAGGCGCTCGACCCTCCCGTCCATCCCGCTCGAACGGCTCACGCCCGCCGAGCGCCTCACCCTGCGACTGGGCACGTGGCTCGTCCGCCGCAGCTCCCGCAGGCTCGAACGCGCCGCAGAAGTGCCCAAGCGCAACGGCGAGTACGCCCAGGCACAGCGCGAGCGCGTCATCGCTCAAGCGCACCTGCTCGGGTGCCTTCGCCCCTGACCGCTCGGGTCCGCCTTCGGGCGGACCCGGGCTGCCACTGAATCAAGGAGACATCATGACGATCACGACGGACCTCGTGATCCGCGACCTTCGCATTCCGGCCTCCATGGACGATCGGGATTCCGCCGACTTCGCAGAGATGACGCGCGTGCGCAACGCCGTGCTGCGCGAGGTCTCGGGTCACGACGACCACGCAGTGCCGCCCCACGAGCTGCTCCCGCACTACCACAACGAGCAGTACGAGCGTCAGCTCGTATGGCTGCTGGAGCTCGACGCGGAGGTCATCGGCCGAGCAGGCCTCGGCCTGCCCCTCGAAGAGGGCTCGACGACCGCGTTCTGGTTCATCGACATCCTGCACGCGTTCCACGGCCGCGGATTCGGCTCGGCCGCCCTCGCGCTCGTCGAGCGCACGGCTCGACAGGAGTCGCGCTCCGTGCTGCAGTCGTGGGCCGAGCACGCGAGCGAGGGGGCGCCGCGACTGGCCGCGCCGACCGGCTTCGGAACGATCCCCCGCGACCACGCGGCACGGTTCTTCCTGCGCCACGGCTACGCCCTCGAGCAGGTCGAGCGCTGCAGCGCCCTCGACCTGCGCGCGGACCCGGCGCATCTCGAGCGGCTCCTCGCCGAGGCGACGGCCGCGGCATCCGGCTATCGGGTGGTCCAATGGCTCGCACCGACGCCGCAGGAGCACGTCGCAGGCTACGCCTGGATGAAGTCGCGCATGTCGACGGACGCCCCGTCTGCCGCGCTGGAGTTCGACGAGGAGGTGTGGGATGCCGCGCGCATCGCGGCGCACGACGCCCAGTACGTCGACGCCGGCAGCACGATCCAGGTGACCGCGGCACAGCACGTCGCGACGGGCGAGCTCGTGGCGTTCAACGAACTGGTGATCGGGAACGACCGGACGCGTGCATCCCACCAGGAGGACACGCTCGTGCTGCGAGAGCATCGCGGCCACCGGCTCGGGATGCTCGTCAAGTGCGCGGGCCTGCTCTCCTGGCGCCGGCTCGTGCCCGACTCCCCGCGGGTCATCACGTACAACGCCGAGGAGAACCGGCCCATGCTCGACATCAACGAGGCGATCGGGTTCGTGCCGATCGCGTACGAGGGCGCGTGGAAGAAGACGGTGGATGCCGCGGCGGCCGCTGGGCGCTGAACGGCTGCTCAGGCGGGAGGTCTCGGCATTCGCTGGCAGTGCGGACAGTAGTGACTCGACCTGTTCATGAACGAGACCCGCACGATCGGCCGCCCGCACCGCGGGCACGGCCCGCCCGTTCGTCCATAGACGTTGAGGGAGTGCACGAAGTATCCGGCCTGGCCGTTGACGTTGACGTACTGCGCGTCGAAGCTCGTGCCGCCCTCGGCGAGAGCCTTCTCGAGGACGGCGCGTACCTCGGCGAGCAGACGGCCCACGGCGCGCGTCGACAGCGCGCGAGCAGGGACCCCGGGGTGGATGCGCGCCGCCCAGAGGGCCTCGTCGGCATAGATGTTGCCGATCCCGCTCGCCGTCGTCTGGTCGAGCAGGACCCGCTTGATCGCGGAGTCCTTCCGCGCGAGCGCTGCACGGAAGATGTCGTCGCGGAACGCGGGGTCGAGCGGATCGCGGGCGATGTGCGCGACCTGGCTCGGCACGACGGCGAGCTCGGTGCCCCGGCCGCCGGGTGCGGCATCCGGCGTCGGAACGAGCGAGTCGATCGCGAGCGAGCCGAACGTGCGCTGGTCGGCGAAGACGACGGCGATCTCGCCGTGCAGCGGGTGATGGATGTCGAGCCGTACGCGCTCGTGCCGCTCGGCGGTGGCGCCGGACGGCCGCAGCAGCAGCTGCCCGCTCATGCCGAGGTGGCCGACGACCGCGTCGCTGGGCACGCCGCCGTCCCGCCCGACGAGGGGGAGCCAGAGGAACTTCCCGCGGCGGGCGGCCCCCGTGATCTCGCGCCCCGCGAGATCGGCTTCGAACGCGGCGGCCGAGCCGCCGTGGCGCGTGAGCGCGCGATCGTCGAGCACGGTCGCCGCGACGACGGTCGCGCCCGCGACGGCGGGAGCGAGGCCGGAGCGGACCACTTCGACCTCGGGCAGTTCAGGCACGCCCGCTGAGCTCCCGCCACGCCGCGAGGGCGGCCGCCATCTCCGACTGCTTCTTGCTCGAGCCCGTCCCCGACGCCGAGACGTCTCCGACCGTGACGGTCGCCGTGAACCGCCGATCATGGTCGGGGCCCGTCGAGTCGACGATGTAGACAGGGGGTGCGGCGTCGATGCGAGCCGCGAGCTCCTGCAGGCTCGTCTTCGGGTCCATGGCGGCGCCGTAGCGCTCGGGGTCGGCCATGAGGGGCTCGACGAGCCGCAGCACGAGGGCGGTCGCGGCATCCGGCCCTGCCGACAGATACGTCGCCCCGATGACGGCCTCCGTCGTGTCGGCGAGGATCGAGTCCTTGTCGCGGCCGCCGGTCTGGTCCTCGCCGCGGCCGAGGAGGATGTGCGCGCCGAGCCCGATCCCCCGCGCGACCTCCGCGAGGGCCACGGTCGACACGACGGCTGCGCGCCGCTTCGCGAGCGCGCCCTCGTCGAGATCGGGGTGGGCAGTGAAGAGCCGCACCGTGACGGCCTGGCCGAGAACGGAGTCGCCGAGGAACTCGAGGCGCTCGTTGTGCGGCGTCTGGCCGTGCTCGTACGCGTACGAGCGGTGCGTGAGAGCCAACGCGAGAAGCTCGGGGTCGATGTCGACCCCGAGCTTGTCGGTGAGCTCAGAACGCGCCGGGCTCGGAGAGGTGACGTCGGTCACGATCCGCCGCGGCGGGATCAGACGTCCGCGACCTTGCGGCCCTTGTACTCGAGGAACAGCTCGGTGCCCTGCGAGTCGGTGACGACCTTCGCGTGGTGGGGGCGGCTGTAGACGACCTTGCCGTTCTCGATCGTCTTGACGAGCGTGGGGGCCTCGGCCTTCCACTGCGCGCGACGCGAACGGGTGTTGGAGCGGGAGACCTTCCGCTTCGGGGGGTTACCTGCCATGGCTAGCTCTTCTCTGTGTTCTCGGCGGCGGCGCGCGGCGCGTCGTCGTCGTGGTCTGAGGTGTAGTCCTGGAGCGCCGCCCACCGCGTGTCGATGGTTTCCGGCTGCTCGTTCCCGGTGCTGCTGGTCAGACGCTCGCCCGTGACCGGATCGAGGCCGGGGCAATCCGGCTGACACACCGGCTGAAACGGGAGCGACAGGACGATCGCATCCCTGACCAGAGTTTCAAGATCCACGTGGTCGTCTTGAACCTCGAAGTCAGCTGCTTCCTCTCCAGGATACGCGAAAAGCTCCTGAAACTCGACTTGGACGGGTTCTGCGATGTCGGTGAGGCAGCGCCCGCACACGCCCGTGTACTCGCTGTCGACCGTCCCGGAGGCGAGGATCCCCTCGTGGACGGACTCGAAGCGCACGTCGACGACGACAGGCTCGCCCTCCGGGATCGAGACGAGTCCCTCGCCCCATCGCGCGGGCGCGGCGAGCTCGAGCGACAGCTCGCGCATCTCGCCGGGACGGTGCACGATGTCGCGGACGGAGACGTCGAAGGGGCCGTGCCGGTGCTTTCTCACGAGGATCCATGCTACCGGCGCCCGGCTGGGAGACGGCCCGTGCGGGATGCCCCGTCCGCACGGGCCGTCAGGGGCCGTCGGAGCCGAGGAAGCGCGCGACGGGCCCGGGGACGAAGGGCGACACGTCCCCCCCGAGCCCGGCGACCTGCCGCACGAGCGAGCTCGACACGAGCGCGTGAGAGGGGTCGGGAAGGAGGAAGACCGTCTCGACGTGGGCGAGGTGGCGGTTCACGATCGCCATCGGAGTCTCGTACGCGACATCGACCTGCGAGCGGATGCCCTTGACGAGCACGCCGGCTCCGACATCCGTCGCGTAGTCGACGAGCAGCCCCATGCTCCAGGACGCGACGATCACATTGCCCACGACCTCGCCCTCGGCGATCGACTGCTCCAGCAGCGCCAGCCGGTGCGCGATCGGCAGCATCGCCTCCTTGTCGGGGTTGTGCACGACGAGAACGTGCAGCTCGTCGTACAGCGCGGCGGCACGACGGATGACGTCGATGTGCCCCAGCGTCGGAGGATCGAAAGAACCCGGGACGACGGCGATCCGGCTGCTCATCCGCACAGCATATCGGCGAGCCGCGGTGCGGTCCCGACTGTGTCAGCTCTTGCCGAGAGCCGCTCGCTCCTCCATGCCGACCCGACGCTCGATCGCCGCCGCGAGCCCGGGATGCCGCGACAGGGCGGGGTCGTCGTCGAGGACGCGCTCGGCGGCCACGCGGGCCTCGGCGATGAGATCGGCGTCCTTCACGACGCGCAGCAGCCGCAGCGAGGACCGCACGCCCGACTGCGCATCCCCCAGCACATCGCCCTCGCTGCGCAGCTCGAGATCGACCTCGGCGAGCTCGAACCCGTCGAGTGTCGCCGCGACCGCCTCGACGCGCTCGCGCGCGGGGGACCCCGAGGAGGCCTCGGTCACGAGAAGGCACAGGCCGGGGACACCGCCGCGGCCCACGCGGCCGCGCAGCTGGTGCAGCTGCGAGACGCCGAACCGGTCGGCCTCGAGGATCGCCATCGTCGACGCGTTCGGGACGTCGACGCCGACCTCGACGACGGTCGTCGCGACCAGCACGTCGATGTCGCCGCGCGCGAACGCCTGCATGACGGCGTCCTTCTCGTCGAACGGCATCCTCCCGTGCAGCATCTCGACGCGGATGCCCTCGAACGCGGGATGCCGCGAGAGCAGGCTCTCGACCTGCACGACGCCCCACCGCGTGCGCTCCTGCGCAGGCTCGACGGGCTCGTCGGCGGTGTCGTCCTCGGTCGCCTTCTCGGCGTCGATCGCGGGGCACACGACGAACGCCTGGCGCCCCTGCGCGACCTCTTCCGCGATCCGCTCCCAGACCCGAGAGAACCATCCGGGCTTCTCGGCGAGCGGGGCGACGAACGTCTGGACGCCCGCGCGGCCCGCCGGCATCGTGCGGATCGTCGAGACGTCGAGGTCGCCGAACACCGTCATCGCGACGGTGCGGGGGATCGGCGTCGCAGTCAGCACGAGCGCGTGCGGAGACGAGCCCTTGGCGCGCAGCGACTCGCGCTGCTCGACCCCGAACCGGTGCTGCTCGTCGACGACGACGAGCCCGAGGTCGGCGAAGGTCGTCGACTCGCTCAGCAGGGCGTGCGTGCCCACGACGATGCGCGCCTGACCGCTCGCGACTCGCAGTGCGGCTCTGCGCCGTTCGGCGGCGGGAAGCTGGCCGGTCAGGAGGGTGGGCATGAGCTCGGGGGCGAGCTGGGGCCCCAGCATCCGGGCGATCGAACGCAGATGCTGCCCCGCGAGAACTTCCGTGGGAGCGATGAGGGCCGACTGCCCCCCGGACTGCGCGACCTGGAGCATGGCGCGCAGTGCCACGAGCGTCTTGCCGGAACCGACCTCGCCCTGCACGAGCCGATTCATGGGCCAGTCTCCGACGAGGTCGCGAGCGACCTGATCGCCGACCGCGACCTGATCGGGCGTCAGCGGGAACGGAAGGGCGGCGTCGAAGCGCTCCAGGAGCGCTCCTGCGGGGCGCTTGGTCGCCGACAGCGCCCGCACGAACTGCCGCTGCTGCAGGAGTGCGGCCTGCAGCACGAACGCCTCCTGCATGCGCAGCGTGGCCCTCGCGGGCTCGATCTCGTCGGGGAACTGCGGCCGGTGGATGCGTTCGATCGCGGTCCGCGCCTCGAGCAGGCCGTGACGCGCGCGAAGCTCGTCGGGGAGCGGGTCGGCGACGTCTCCGAGGCTGCCGAGGACGACGTCGACGATCTTCGTGAACTGCCAGCTCGCGACCGACGCCGTCGCGGGATAGATGGGGATGGGAAGGCTGGCGTACGCCTCGGCCGTGAGCCGCGCGGTGTCTTCGTCGTCGAACAGCTCGTAGTCGGGGTGGGCGAGCTGCTTGGCGCCGCGGTACTCCCCCACCTTTCCCGCGAAGATGCCCCGGCGGCCCGGGCGCAGATCCTTCACCCGCCACGACTGGTTGAAGAAGGTGAGCGAGAGCTCTCCGTTGCCGTCGCTGATGACGACCTCGAGCAGAGAGCCCTTGCGGGCCTGCATCCGCCGCTCGTTGACGCGGCGCACCTCGGCCACGATCGTCACGGGCTCGCCGACCGGCAGCGACGAGATCGGCGTCAGCTCGCCGCGGCGCGCGTACCGCCGCGGGTAGTGGGAGAGGACATCGCCGACGGTCCGCATGCCGAACGCGCGCTCGAGCGCCGCCGCCGTCTTGCCGCCCACGGCGCCGTCGAGGCGCGAGTCGAGCGTCAGGCCGGGCATGCTCCGAGTCTAGAGACGGGCGCGGACGCCGGTCTCGGCTGCCGACGTATACCGGGGCCGCCATGCCGGCTCGCGTAGCGTTGGCCGGATGCTCCGACGCCTCCTCGCCCGTCTCTTCTGGGCCTTCAGCCGCTGGACCCTCCGCAGCGAGCCCGCGCCGACGCGGCCCACGATCCTCATCGGCGCCCCACACACCTCGAACTGGGACTTCGTCCTGATGCTCGGCATCGCCTGGCGCCTCGGAATCGAGATGCGCTGGCTCGGCAAGAAGAGCCTTTTCCGCGGCTGGCGCGACCCCGTCATGACGAAGATCGGCGGCATCCCCGTGGACCGCGACGACCCCGCCCGCGTCGTCGCGGACGTCGTCCGGCGCATCCGGGCGGGCGAGGTCTTCAGCCTCGTCGTGACCCCCGACGGCACGCGCGGCGCGAACCCGTACTGGAAGTCGGGCTTCTACCGGATCGCGCACGAGACGGGGATGCCCGTGACCCTCGGATACGTCGACCGCACGACGATGACGACGGGTCTCGGCCCGACCCTCGATCTCACAGGCGACGTCGCCGCCGACATGGACCGCATCCGCGCCTTCTACGCCGACAAGGCGGGGCTACGCCCGGAGCTGCGCACGCAGCCCCGGCTGCGTGCGGAGGATGCGGTGGTCGCCGACGACTCGTCGCTATCGTGATGGTGTGACCCGCATCATCAGCGGCCGCGCCGGCGGCACGGTGCTCGACGTGCCCCCCGCGGGAACCCGGCCCACGAGCGATCGCGCGCGCGAGTCCCTCTTCAGCGCGCTCGAGTCCGCGGATACGGTCGCCCGCGCGCGCGTCGTCGATCTGTACGCGGGTTCCGGTGCGCTGGGCCTCGAGGCCCTCAGCAGGGGCGCGGCATCCGTCGACCTCGTCGAGCTCAACGGGCGCGCCGCCGCGATCGCGGAGCGCAACGCCGCGCGCGTCGCGAAGGCGCTCGGAGCGGATGCCGCGGTCCGCGTGCACCGCTCGACCGTCGCCGCCTTCCTCGCGCGCGCGGCGGGACCCTTCGATCTCGTGCTGCTGGATCCTCCGTACGAGCTCGGCGAGACCGAGCTCGCCGCCGCGCTCACAGCGCTCGCGCCGCTGCTCGCGCCCGGCGGCGTCGTCGTGATCGAGCGCGCATCCCGCTCGCCCGAGCCCGCGCTGCCGCCCGGACTCGCCGTCAGCCGCTCCAAGCGCTACGGCGACACGACGATGTGGTGGGCCTCCGCGACGGCGTGAGCCGTTCGCGGATCGCAGAGCTCAGCCGCGGCCTGCGTCCCAGTCCCGGTACGGGTCCCAGCCGTCACGGCCGCCGTGGGGCCGTCCGTCGATCGTCACGGCGTGTGGTCCGCGCGCGACGACCGCGCCGATCGCGCGGAACCCCTCCGGGAGAGCCGCGCCCGCGGGGAAGGTCGCGAGCAGCGCGTGGTCCTCTCCCCCGCTCAGGGCCGCCTCGTCGAGTCCCCCCGCGAACGCGATCGTGACTCCGGATGCCGCGGCCATCCGCGTCGCGTCGAGCACGAGGCCGTCCGAGACGTCCATGAGCGCCGTGGCACCCGCATCCGCCGCGACGACGCCGAGGGCGATCGGCGGGCGCGGTCGGAGCTGGGCCGCGAGGTCCGCCGCCTCGGCGGGGCTGAGGGTCGCGTCATCGACGGGAAGGGGCGTGCCCGCGGCATCCCGGAACCGCCCGAACAGCAGCGCGAGACCGCGGCCCGCCGCGCCGAGCTCGCCGGCGACGGCGACGACGTCGCCTGCCCGCGCGCCCGAGCGAAGGACGGGCGCGCGCCCGTCGAGCGAGCCGAGCGCGGTGACGGCGATCGTGAGCGTGTCGGACACCGTGAGGTCGCCGCCCTCGACGGCGCAGCCGGGTGCGAGGGTCGCACATGCGGCGCGCAGCCCCTCCGCGACTCCGTCGACGACCGAGAGGCGCGTGTCGTCCGGCATCGCGAGCGCGACGAGCAGGGCTGTCGGCCGCGCACCCATCGCCGCGATGTCGGACAGGTTGACGGCGGCGGCCTTCCAGCCGAGGTCGAACGGCGTCGACCACGCGAGGCGGAAGTCCGGCCCGTGCACGAGCGTGTCGGTCGTCGCGACGACGCGGCCGTCGGGGGCCGACAGGACCGCGGCATCGTCGCCGGGCCCGACGAGAGCCGCCGACGGTCCGAGGCGATCCAGGATGCGCCGCAGGATCGCGCCCTCGGACACCTCGCCCACGGTCTGTTCGGACGCGGCGGAGGTCATCGTTCCACGCTAGCGCGCCGAGCCGAGCGATTAGCCTGGAAGGGTGACCCGCAGAGCCCTTGCCGCCGTCCTCTCCCTGGCAGGAGCCCTGACCCTGGCGGGATGCGCCTCCACCGTGTCGCTCACCCCCGCCGAGGGGGCGAACGACCCCGCATGCGCGGATGTCACCGTGCGCCTCCCCGACTCCGTCGACGGGCAGCAGCGGCGGTGGACGGACGCGCAGGCGACCGGCGCGTGGGGGAACCCGGCATCCGTCATCCTGACGTGCGGACTCGACACGCCGGGCCCCTCGACCCTCCCGTGCGAGACGGCGGGAGGGGTCGACTGGCTCATGGACGACGCCGACGCCCCCCGGTATCGTTTCACGTCGTTCGGCCGGACGCCGGCGGTCGAGGTCTACCTGAACTACGACGTCGTGAGCGCGCGCGAGGTGCTCGACCAGCTCGGCCTCGCCGTCGGCAGGCTCCCCGCGACCGGTGCCGTCTGCACGGACCGTCCCATCGACGAGTAGCCGGTGCGCCGCGCGATCGAGCCGCTACGCGGGGCGATCGAGGAGCTACGCCGTGGGATCGAGCGCAGCCTCGACGAGCTCCGAGATGAGATCGGGATACGACATCCCCGACGCGATCCAGCACTTGGGGAACATCGAGATCGGCGTGAAGCCCGGCATCGTGTTGACCTCGTTGACGTAGAACTCGGTGCCCGTGAAGAAGAAGTCGACGCGTGCGAGGCCCTCTCCGCCGACGGCCTCGAACGCGCGCGCCGCGATGCGCTGCATCTCGGCGAGCTCGCCCTCGCGCAGATCTGCGGGGCACACGAGCTCGATGCCGGGCGCATCGAGGTACTTCGCCTCGAAGTCGTAGAAGTCGCGGCCGGTCACGACGATCTCGCCCGCGAGGCTCACGCGCGGCAGGCCGCCGTCGCGCCCGGGGAGCACACCGCACTCCACTTCGCGGCCGACGATCGCCTGCTCGACGAGCACCGCGGTGTCCTCTGCGAACGCCGTCTCGAGCGCGGCGTCGAGCTCGTCCCACGCCGAGACCTTCGAGACGCCGACGCTCGAGCCGGCGCGGGCGGGCTTGACGAACACGGGGAGCCCGAGGGAGCGGAGCTGCTGCTCCCAGCGACTCCGATCGCGCGTCCGCTCGGCGCGCGTGATCCGCACCCACGGGACGACCGGGACTCCGGCGGCCTTCAGGACGCTCTTGGTGGTGTGCTTGTCCATGCCTATCGCCGACATGAGCACGCCCGCGCCCACGTACGGGAGGTCGAGCAGCTCGAGGAAGCCCTGGATCGTGCCGTCCTCGCCGAAGCGGCCGTGCAGGATCGGGAACACGACGTCGACGTCGCCGAGGGAGTGCTCGCCCGCGGCATCGCGCACCTTCAGCTCGCGCGAGCGGGCCGAGTCGGGCCAGACGATGCGGGTGCCGTTGTCGACGACCTCGGGGAGCCGGCCCGCGTCGAGGGCGAACTTGCCGGGGTCGTCGTCCTCGAGGACGTAGGCCCCGTCCCGCGTGATGCCGATCGGGATCACGCGATACCGGTCGCGATCAATCGCGCGGAGGACGCCGCCCGCCGTCGCGGAACTGATCGAGTGTTCGCTGGAGCGACCTCCAAAGAGCACCACCACCGCCGGCTTGTCCATTGTGCGTCCTCTCGCCCTTCGGGCTGTCGTCGTCGGTCGTCAGGTGCGGCGCGATGTCGCGCGGGTTCATCGTGCCGTCGAGCACGCGCTTGACCTGCTCGACGATCGGCATCTCGATGCCGGCCTCCTTCGCGAGCTGGAGCACGGGCGCGACGGAGGCGAGGCCCTCCGCCGTCTGGTTCATCTGCTTGATGACGTCTTGAAAGCTGTATCCCTGGCCGAGCAGGCGGCCCGCCGTGTTGTTGCGGCTGAGCGGCGACTGGCATGTCGCGATGAGGTCGCCGAGGCCCGCGAGACCCTGCAGCGTCTCGTGCTGCGCGCCGCGCGCGACCGCGAAGTCCGTCATCTCGACGAGCCCCCGCGTGATGATCGAGGCCTTCGTGTTCTCGCCGTAGCCGACTCCGTCGACGATGCCGATCGCGACGGCGATGAGGTTCTTGAGGACGCCGCCGAACTCCGTGCCGATGACGTCGGTATTGACGAACGTGCGGAAGTACCGGTTGCGCGCACGCCGGGCGACGGCATCCGCCGTCTCCTGGCTCGTCGAGGAGATGACGGCCGCCGTGGGCTGCTCGCGGGCGATCTCGAGCGCGAGGTTGGGACCGGAGGCGACGGCGATCCTCGACGGCTCGCAGTGCAGCTCCTGCTCGATGACCT
Organism: Microbacterium ulmi; assembly: GCF_011759705.1. GTDB lineage: Bacteria > Actinomycetota > Actinomycetes > Actinomycetales > Microbacteriaceae > Microbacterium > Microbacterium ulmi. The sequence continues at coordinate 623,333 of NZ_JAAOZF010000002.1, forward strand.
GGCTCATGCGCAGCCCCGTCCGGCGCTCGACGCCCTTCATGAGCGACACGATCGGCACGTCCGACCTCGCCACGAGCGGCCGCACGGCCTTGAGGTTCTGGCGCAGAGCCTGGCTCGGGATCGAGAGGTAGACCTGCTCGGCGCCGTCGAGCGCCTCCGACAGGTGGTGCGTCGCCGCCATCTCACGAGGGAGGTTGATGCCGGGGAGGTACTCGCTGTTGCGCTTGGCCTCGTTGATCTCGTTCGCGAGCTCGGGGCGCCGGGCCCACATCGTGACGTGGGCGCCTCCGTCGGCGAGGATCTTGCCGAACGTCGTGCCCCAGCTCCCGGCCCCGATGACGGTGACGCGGGGAAGATCCTGCCTACGGCTCAAGGCGCCCCGTCTCCTTCTGACCGTGCTCGGCCGGGTTCCACCGCTGCGCGGGAGCGGGGAGTCCGCGCAGCTCGCCCTGCAGCTGCGCTATGCGCGCCATGAGCACGTCGGTCGCCTCCACGAGCACCGACGGGTGCTGGCGCTCGCGGAACGCCGACAGATCGACCGGCTCGCCGACGAGCACCCTCACGCGCTTGCGGGGCGGCCACAGGCTCAGCTTCCCGTAGCGGGGCAGGATGGCCTGCGTGCCCCAGTGCGCGAGCGGGATGAGCGGGATGTCGCCGGCCAGCGCGAGCCGGACTGCGCCGGTCTTGCCGCGCATCGGCCAGAGGTCGGGGTCGCGCGTGAGCGAGCCCTCGGGATAGACGATGACGCCGCGACCGTGCTCGACGAGCTGCTCCGCCGTCTCGATCGTCTGCTTCGCCGCCGTCGCAGAGGCGGCACGGGCCACGGGGACCATGCCCGTCGCGCGCAGCGCGGCGCCCAGCACGGGCACGCGGAAGAGGCTCTCCTTCGCCATGAACCGCGGCGCGCGCCCGAGCCGCCACGTGGCGACCGCGACGATCAGGGGGTCGAACTCGCTGTCGTGGCTCGGGGCGAGCACGTAGGCGCCCTCCCGCGGGAGGTTCTCGCCGCCCTCGATCTCGATCCTCGCGATGAGGCCCACGAGCGGCACGACGATCGCGGCGAGCGGCCAGAACGCGCTCGGCTTGGTCTTCTCGCGCGAGGCACGCGGCTGTGATGCTGCCACGGGCGCTATCCGACGACGTCGAAGTCGGCGCCGAGCGCGTCGAGCTTCGTGAAGAGCTTCTCGTATCCACGGCGGATGATGCCGACGTTGCGGACGACGGACTCCCCCTCGGCCGCGAGCGCGGCGATGAGGTAGCTGTAGCCGCCGCGCAGGTCGGGCACGACGACGTCGGCGCCGTGGAGCGGCGTCGGTCCGTTGATGACGGCGGCCTGCTCGAGGGCGCGCCGCGGCACGCGCCGGCCCTCCGTGTCGAGCCCGTGCGGGTGAACGACGATGTCGGCGCCCATCTGGACGAGCGCGGTCGTGAACCCGAGGCGGTTCTCGTACACGGTCTCGTGGACGATGGACTCGCCCTCCGCCTGCGTCAGCGCGACGATGAGGGGCTGCTGCCAGTCGGTCATGAAGCCCGGGTGCACGTCGGTCTCGACGACGACGGGCTTGAGGACTCCCCCGCGGCGGAACTGAATGCCGTCCTCGCGCACGTCGAACCACCCGCCGGCCTTGCGGAAGACGTTGAGGAAGGTCAGCATCTCCTGCTGCCGCGCGCCGCCGACGAAGATGTCGCCGTCGGTCGCGAGTGCCGCGCACGCCCACGAGGCCGCCTCGTTGCGGTCGAAGATGCTCCGGTGGTCGTAGCCGCGCAGCGAGTCGACCCCCTCGATGAGGATGACGCGGTTGGGCTCGTACGAGATGATGGCGCCCATCTTCTGCAGCACGGCGATGAGATCCATGATCTCGGGCTCGATCGCGGCATTGCGCAGCTCTGTCACGCCCTCGGCCTTCACGGCCGTCAGCAGCACCTGCTCGGTGGCGCCGACGCTCGGGTACGGCAGCTCGATGTTCGCGCCGTGCAGCCCGTTGGGCGCCGTGATCCGGATGCCTTCGTAGCTCTTGTCGACGATCGCGCCGAACGCGCGCAGCGCGTCCATGTGGAAGTTGATCGGCCGGTCGCCGATGCGGCATCCGCCGAGGTCGGGGATGAGCGCTTCGCCCAGCAGGTGCAGGAGCGGGCCGCAGAAGAGGATCGGGATGCGGGAGGCCCCGGCATGCGCGTCGATCTCCTCGAAGTGCGCCGCGACGGCGCCGCTCGGGTCGAACGTCAGCGAGCCGGGCTCGTCGCCCGCCTCGACCACCACGCCGTGCACCTCGAGCAGCGACTTCACGACCTGCACGTCGCTGATGTCCGGGACGTCGCGCAGGATGCTCGCCGTCTCGCCGAGGAGCGCGGCGACCATGGCCTTCGTCGCGAGGTTCTTCGCCCCCTTGACCTCCACGCGACCCGTCAGCGGTCGCCCTCCGCGGATCCGGATGACCTCTCCGGCCATTTCCCGATCTCCTGACTTCGGGTTCGCCGAGTCGCTGAGGAGTGTCTTCATCCGGTGGACCTCACTTGTGTGTCGAGGGGGCAGTCTGTCGGGGGTGGCCGCCCTGGTGGGGCGGCGCCCTGGCTTACGGAACAGGAGTGGTCCGCGGCCGCCATGCCTCGCGGCGAGCCTCGAACTGCGCGATCGCTTCTTCGTTGCGCAGCGTGAGCCCGATGTCGTCGAGCCCTTCGAGAAGCCGCCACCTAGTGTAGTCGTCGATGTCGAAGGCGACCCGGAGCGCGCCGACGACGACCGTGCGGGACTCGAGGTCGACCGTCATCTCGATGCCGGGCTCGGCATCCATCGCCGCCCAGATCGCCTCGAGATCCTCTTCCGACACGACGCCCGTCACGAGGCCCTGCTTGCCCGCGTTGCCGCGGAAGATGTCGGCGAACCTCGTGCTGAGGACGACCTTGAAGCCGAAGTCGCGCAGCGCCCAGACGGCGTGCTCGCGACTGGACCCCGTGCCGAAGTCGGGGCCGGCGACGAGGATGCTGGCGCCCGCGTAGACGGGCCGGTTCAGCACGAAGTCGGGGTCCTGCCGCCAGCTGGCGAAGAGCGCGTCGTCGAAGCCCGTCTTGGTGACGCGCTTGAGATAGACGGCGGGGATGATCTGGTCGGTGTCGACCGCCGAGCGCTTGAGCGGCGCAGCGATGCCGGTGTGCGTCGCGAACTTCTCCATGTCAGGCCTCCGCCCCGATCGCCGCGGGCTGCTCCAGAGACTCGAGGTCGCTCGGGCTGGAGAGCGTCCCGCGCACGGCTGTCGCGGCCGCGACGAGCGGCGAGACGAGGTGCGTGCGCCCGCCCTTGCCCTGCCGTCCCTCGAAGTTGCGGTTCGACGTCGACGCGCAGCGCTCGCCGGGTGCGAGCTGGTCGGGGTTCATTCCGAGGCACATGGAGCAGCCGGCGAACCGCCATTCCGCTCCGAACTCCGTGAAGACCTTGTCGAGCCCCTCGGCCTCGGCCTCGAGCCGCACGCGGGCCGAACCGGGCACGACCATGACGCGCACGCCCTCGGCCTTCCTGCGGCCCTTGACGATCGACGCGAAGGCGCGCAGGTCCTCGATGCGGCTGTTCGTGCACGAGCCCATGAACACGGCGTCGACGGGGACCTCCTTCAGGGGCGTCCCCGCTTCGAGGTCCATGTACTCGAGGGCCCGCTCGGCGGCTGCGCGCTCGTTGGCGTCGGCGAACGACGCGGGGTCCGGCACGACATCGCTCAGCGACACGCCCTGGCCGGGGTTCGTGCCCCACGTGACGAACGGCTCGAGCTCGTCGGCGGCGAGGAAGACCTCGGCGTCGTAGACGGCGCCCTCGTCGGACGGCAGCGTGCGCCAGTACGCGACGGCATCCTCCCAGTCCTGTCCCTTCGGCGCGTGGTCGCGGCCCTTGAGGTAGGCGAACGTCGTCTCGTCCGGGGCGACCATGCCTGCGCGCGCGCCGGCCTCGATCGACATGTTGCACATCGTCATGCGGCCCTCCATCGAAAGGGACCGGATGGCGCTTCCGCGGAACTCGAGCACGTAGCCCTGGCCGCCGTTGGTGCCGATCTTGGCGATGACGGCGAGGATGACGTCCTTCGCGGTGACGCCCGGCTTGAGCACGCCCTCGACCGTGATCGCCATCGTCTTGAAGGGCTTGAGCGGCAGGGTCTGGGTCGCGAGCACGTGCTCGACCTCGCTCGTGCCGATGCCGAACGCCATGGCGCCGAATGCGCCGTGCGTCGAGGTGTGGCTGTCGCCGCACACGACCGTGATGCCGGGCATCGTGAGGCCGAGCTGGGGGCCCACGACGTGGACGATCCCCTGCTCCTTGTCGCCGAGCGAGTGCAGGCGCACGCCGAACTCCGCGGCGTTGCGCCGGAGGGTCTCGATCTGCGTGCGGCTCGTGAGGTCGGCGATCGGCTTGTCGATGTCGAGAGTCGGGGTGTTGTGGTCCTCCGTGGCGATCGTCAGGTCGAGGCGGCGCACCGGTCGGCTCTCGGCGCGCAGGCCGTCGAACGCCTGAGGGCTCGTGACCTCATGCACGAGGTGCAGGTCGATGTAGATGAGATCGGGCTCGCCGTTCTCGCCCTTGACGACGAGATGGTCGTCCCACACCTTCTCGGCGAGGGTGCGCGGCGTGTCGGGGATGACGGAAGCGTCGGACGTGGGGATGCTCATTGGTGTCGTTCTCCTCGGAAGTGGACTGCGCCCACAAGGGATCAAGCCCGCGACGAAACTCCGCGACGAGTGAGGCCTGGGGAACTAGGACTCGTCGCGGCCGCTAAGGAGAAGGCGAGCGATCCGCACCTGGTCAGAATACCACCGGCTCCGGATGCCGCGGCTCAGCCGACTCCTCGCTCACCCTCCGCGAGGATCAGCGCCCGCCGTCGGGCCGGTCGGCCGGCGACTCCTCCTCCGCGGGGGGCGCCGGATCCGCGGAGGCGGACTTCAGCTCCCTGCGGGAGGACGAGATGCTCGCGACGGTCGCGACCGCCATCGCCAGCACGATGACCCCGAGCGAGACCCAGGTCGAGATCTGCGGCGCCCACTCGACGTGCTGTCCGCCGTTGATGAACGGCAGCTCGTTCTCGTGGAGCGCGTGGAAGAAGAGCTTGACGCCGATGAAGGCGAGGATGAACGCGATGCCGTAGTGCAGGTACTTGAGGCGATCGAGCAGCCCGCCCAGCAGGAAGTACAGCTGCCGAAGGCCCATGAGCGCGAACAGGTTCGCCGTGAAGACGATGAACGGGCTTCGCGTGATGCCGAAGATCGCCGGGATCGAGTCGATCGCGAAGATGAGGTCGGTGAAGCCGATCGCGACGAACACGAGGAGCATCGGCGTCCAGACCTTCTTGCCGCCGAGGATCGTGCGCAGCTTCGAGCCGTCGTAGGAGTCGCTGATGTCGATGAAGCGGCGCAGGAACCGCACGATCCACGTCTCGGTCTCGGCATCCTGCTCCTGCTTGCCCGGGAACGCCTGCCGCCACGCGGTGAAGACGAGGAAGGCGCCGAAGACGTAGAAGATCCAGCTGAAGTTCTCGATGAGCGCGGCGCCCAGCATGATGAAGATCCCGCGCAGCACGAGCGCGATGATGATCCCCACCATGAGGACCTCCTGCTGGTAGCGGCGCGGCACGGCGAACTGGCTCATGAGCAGCACGAAGACGAAGAGGTTGTCGATCGAGAGGCTGTACTCCGTGAGCCAGCCCGCGATGAACTGGCCCATCGCGTCGCTGCTTCCCGTCACTGCGAACAGGATGAAGGCGAACACGATCGCCAGCGCCACGTAGAAGACCACCCAGAGGGTGGCCTCCTTGATCGACGGGATGTGCGGGCGCTTGAGGATCAGCAGCAGGTCGGCGACGAGCACGAGCGTCAGCGCGATGAGGGCGCTGACTTCGAACCAGACGGGGATCTCGAAGCCCATGGGAGCCTTTCGGAGGGTCGACGGGGATCGAAAGTCTCTCCCCCGCGGACTGCGGTGCGCGACCGGAGACCCGACGGCGGGGCTCGTGATGACGGAACGCGCGAAACCGGGATACTCCCTCTCGCGCGATCAGAATACAGGCATGCCCGCGCCGCCGGACGACGGTCCCGCGATCCGTTCCGGTTCCCGATGAGACGGATGCCGCCTCCGCGACACTGATGGGGTGAGAGACAATGATGATCCGCACCGTCGCGACCCTCCGGCCGCGACCCGTGAGGCGATCGGACGGGGCATGGCACTGCAGGAGTCGAGGGATGACGCGGTGCTGGTCGCGCGTGCGGCGCGCGGAAGCGAGCAGGCCTTCCGCGAGCTGTACCGCGCCTACGTGCGGCCCGTGTACTGGCTCGCCCACGCACTCCTGGGAAACCCGTCCGACGCGGAGGACGTGACGCAGGAGACGTTCCTGGTCGCGTGGCGCAAGATCCCCGACCTGGAGCTGCGCGGCGAGTCGCTGCTGCCGTGGCTCGCGACGGTCTGCCGGTTCCAGGCCGCGAACCGCATCCGTATCCAGAGGCGCGACCGCGAGCACGCGGGCGCGTCGGCCGACGACACGCTCCCGTCGACGGTGGATGTCGAGCAGCAGGTCATCGGGGCGCAGCTCGCCGACCGGATCCTGCGCGAGGTGGCGGGGCTCAGCGCCCTCGACCGCGACATCTTCCGGCTGTGCGCCGCGGACGGCTACGCCTACCAGGCTGCCGCCGACGAGCTGGGCGTGAGCCACGCGGTCGTCAGAAATCGTCTCTCCCGCATCCGCACGCGCCTGCGGACCGTCGTCGAGGAGACATCATGAACGCCACCACGGACTCCGTCGAGCTCGAGCATCTGCCGGAGCTCGCCGACGAGACCATCGCCCGCATCGAGCACGAGGTCGTGTCGGGCATCCGGCGGGATGCCGCTGCGACGGCGAAGAGGGCGCGCAGGCGGCGCACGGTCTGGCTGACCAGCGGTGCGGCCGCCGCCGCGATCGTCGTGCTCGCGGTCGTCGCGCCGAGCATCTCGGGCCTCGTCCTGAGATCGAGCGGCGGCGCGTCCGTCGCCGACACGGCGCAGGCCCCGGCTCCCGCGCAGGTGTTCGAACCCGACTCCGGCGGCGACAGGCTCGGCGCCGAGGCCGTCTCGGGAGCGTCCGACGGGACCGCCGGTCGCGAGGTCATCGCGACCGCGCGTGCGACGGTGCTCGTGGATGACGCGGCCGCGGCCGCGCGTGCGATCGGCGACGCGGCAGCCGAGCGCGGGGGCTACGTCGAGTCGATGACGCTCGACGGCTCGGGCGTCGTCTCGCAGAGCCCCGGGCGCACGACGATCGACGGCGGCCTCGTCTACGATCCGTCGATGCCGTATCCGCTCGGCGGCGACTGGATCACGGTGCGCGTCCCGGCCGATCAGCTCGCCGACACGATCGCGGCGCTGTCCGAGCTCGGCGAGGTGCAGGCGTCTGCGATCAACCGCCAGGACGTCACGGAGCAGACGGTCGACCTCCGCGCCCGCATCGACGCCGCTCAGGCGTCCGTCGACCGGCTCACGGCGCTCATGGCGCAGGCGGGGAGCGTCGCCGACCTGATCACGGCCGAGCAGGCCCTCGCCGACCGCCAGGCGACGCTCGAGTCGTACCAGCAGCAGCTCACGTCGCTCGAGAGCCAGATCTCGCTCTCGTCGCTGACGGTGTCGCTCGTCGAGCCGGCCGAGGTCGTGAGAGCCGACCCTGCGGGTTTCGGCGACGGCATCGTCACGGGGTGGAACTGGCTGCTCGCGACCCTCAACGGCATCGTGATCGCGCTCGGATTCCTGCTTCCGTGGCTCGCCGTCGCGGCGGTCGCCTGGCTCGTCGTGTGGGGCGTCCGTCGCATCGTGAAGCGCAACCGCGCGGCGAAGACGCCCGTCGATTGACACGGCGAAGCAGCACCCGCCTCGATTTGGAACGGATGCCGGGGCCATGCCATAATTGAACGGTTGTGCTTCGGCCCCATCGTATAGCGGCCTAGTACGCCGCCCTCTCACGGCGGTAACGCGGGTTCGAATCCCGCTGGGGTCACAAACGACAGAATGCCGGTCCGAAAGGATCGGCATTCTGTCGTTTCCGGCCCCCGGCAGGGTGAGAAGCCGCACGCGCGGGCGGTCCCGCTGCGCCGGAGGCTCCGCGCAGCGCGCAGCGATGCGTGGAGGGGCGGAGCGGCCGAATCCCGCTGGGGTCACAAACGACAGAATGCCGGTCCGAAAGGATCGGCATTCTGTCGTTTCCGGCCCCGGCAGGGTGAGAAGCCGCACGCGCGGGCGGTCCCGCTGCGCCCGAGGCTCCGCGCAGCGCGCAGCGATGCGTGGAGAGCCCGAATCCCGCTGCCGTGGTTGCCCGGGCCTGCTCGCACGCGGTTGACTCGAACCATGCGAGTCACCAAATTCGAACATGCCGCGCTCTCCGTCGAGAAGGAGGGCAAGACGCTCGTCATCGATCCGGGGAGCTTCACGCTTCCCCTCGAGAGCGTCCAGAACGTCGTCGCCGTCGTCCTCACGCACGAGCATCCCGACCACTGGACCGCCGATCATCTCGACCGGCTGCTGTCGTCGTTCCCCGGCATCCCGATCTACGGTCCCGAGGGGCTCGCGCGGGCGGCCGCCGGCTACGACATCGTCGTCGTCCACGCGGGCGACACCGTCACGGTCGAGCCGTTCACTCTCCGGTTCTTCGGCGGCACGCACAACGTCATCCACGAGACGATCCCGGTCGTCGACAACGTCGGCGTGCTCGTCGACGGCGAGTTCTACTACCCGGGCGACTCGTATGCCGTGCCGAAGGGCGCGGACGTCACGCTGCTGGCGGCGCCGCTCGGGGCACCGTGGCTCAAGATCGGCGAGGCGATGGACTTCGTCCTCGCGGTCGCGCCGCGTCGCGCGTTCGGAACGCACGACATGACGCTCTCGGTCATCGGCCGCGGCATGCATCGCGCGCGTCTCACGTGGGCCGTCGAGCAGGGCGGCGGCGAGTTCCTCGTGCTCGAGCCGGGTGACAGCGCGGAGACGTGACACCCGACGAACGGATGCCGCGACCCGGCGGGCCGCGGCATCCGTTCGTCAGCGCCTACTGCGCGTCGAGGTCGGTCTCCAGCAGTCCGACGAGGTCGTCGAGCGCCTGCTCGGCCCCCTCCCCCTCGGCTTTCAGCGTGACGACGGTGCCCTGCGAGGCGCCGAGGCCCATGAGCGAGAGGATGCTGCCGGCGTTGAGGTCGGGCCCTCCCTCCACCGCGATCGTGACGGGGATCTTCTTCTCCTGCACGGCCTGCACGAAAAGCTTCGCGGGACGCGCGTGCAGCCCCGAGCTGCTCGCAATGGTGGCCTGACGTTCTGCCATTTCTCCTCCTCGGATCATGCCGCTACGGGCACTGCGACCGCGGCATCGGCGGCTTCGAGCTCCTTGGGAGCGACGAACCGCTTCAGCGCGACGACCAGCAGCGCTGTCACGACCGTACCGGCCGCGAGGGCGACGAGGAAACCCCAGATGGGGTCGATCGCGAAGAACACGAAGATGCCACCGTGCGGAGCACGGGACTGGACCGCGAAGATCATGCTCAGCGCACCCGTGACGGCGCCCCCCGCCATGGAGGCGGGAATGACGCGCAGCGGGTCGGCCGCGGCGAACGGGATCGCCCCTTCCGAGATGAACGAGGCTCCGAGCAGCCACGCGGCCTTGCCGTTCTCGCGCTCCACGGGGGTGAAGAGGGGACGTGCGATGACGGTCGAGGCGAGGGCCATCGCGAGCGGCGGCACCATTCCGGCGCACATGACCGCCGCCATGATGAGGTACGGCGTCGTGTTGGTGGCGGATGCCGTGCCCAGCCCCGCGACCGCGAAGGCGTACGCGACCTTGTTGACGGGACCGCCGAGGTCGAAGCACATCATGAGTCCGACGATGACGCCGACGATCACGATCGCGCCTGTGGCGGCGAGGTCGTTGAGGCCGTTCGTCATCTGCTCCATGAGCCAGGCGATGGGACGGCCGAGGAACAGGATCATGAGCCCGGACGCCACGATCGAGCCGACGAGCGGGATGATCACGACCGGCATGAGCCCGCGGAGCCACCGGGGAACGTCGAGGCGGCCGAGCCACCACGCGACGAAGCCCGCGAGTAGGCCGCCGATGATGCCGCCGATGAACCCTGCCGACATGAGCACGGCGACGGCGCCCGCGACGAACCCGGGGGCGATGCCGGGGCGGTCGGCGATCGCGAAGGCGATGTAGCCCGCGAGGGCCGACACGAGGAATCCCATCGACGTCGACCCGATCATGAACGCGACGGAGCCGAGGTATTGTCCGAGGCCTCCCGCGGGCAGATCCCACAGGGAGTTCTCGATGATGACCTCTCCGGCGTGTTCCGTGACGTCGTACCCGCCGAGGAGGAAGCCGAGGGCGATGAGAAGACCGCCGCCCGCGACGAACGGGATCATGTAGCTCACGCCGGTGAGCAGCCACCGCTGGATGCGGGCGCCGGTGCTCTCGTGCGTCGTCGACGAGGCGGCGATCGTCGCGGTTCCCGTCACACGCTGTGCACCGGGATCGTTCGCAGCGGCGACGGCCTCTCGGATGAGCTGCTGGGGCTGTTCGATGCCCCGCTTGACGCCGGAGCGCACGACGGGCTTGCCCGCGAATCGCTGCGGCTCGCGCACGTCGACGTCGGTCGCGAAGATGACGGCGTCGGCCGCGTCGATGACGCTCTGCGGCAGGGCCTTGTATCCGCTCGAGCCCTGCGGCTCGACGACGAGGTCGATGCCGTCGTCCTTCCCGGCGGCCGTGAGCGCGTCGGCGGCCATGAACGTGTGCGCGATGCCCGTCGCGCAGGCCGTGACCGCGACGATGCGGGCGGGGCGGCCGTCGATCGCGAGCCCGTCGACGAGAGCAGTGGCCGCGTTGGCGGCGCCCTCGACGGGACGGGCCTGAGCAGACCCGGCGGAGGATCCCTGGGCCTCCGACGCGGGGGGCTGCGCCTCGCCGATCGCGTCCTCGACGATCGCGACGACGGCGTCCGGGGTCTGCGCCGCGCGCAGGCTCGCGGTGAAGTCGCTCTGCATGAGGCTGCGCGCGAGCTTCGACAGCACGGCGAGGTGCGCCTCCGCCGCGTTCTCGGGCGCCGCGATGAGGAACACGAGGTCGGCGGGTCCGTCGGGCGCGCCGAAGTCGACGCCCGGCGACAGCCGCGCGAACGCGAGTGACGGCACCGTCACGGCCGCGCTCTTCGCGTGCGGGATCGCGATGCCCCCGGGCAGCCCCGTCTCGTCCTTGTCCTCGCGCGCGATCGCATCGGCGGCCAGGGCTGCGGCATCCGTCGCTCGGCCCTGGGCTGCGACGCGGCCTGCGAGCGCGCGGATCACGTCGGACTTCGCAGAGCCGAGCTCGACGTCGAGGCTCACGAGCTCTGGGGTGATGGTGCGGGTCACGATGACCTCCAATGGTCGGTGCGGGAGTGGTGCGGAAGCGTCATGAGAGGCCGGCGATCGCGATGGCGCCGTCGGGGAGGTCGCGGGGCGAAGGCGCCTGCGTGCCGGGGAGGGATGCCGCGGCCGCGCCGTAGCGGATGGCGCGGCGCAGGCGCTCCTCCGGCCCCTCGCCCTCGGCGGCGGCCAGCAGGTAGCCGGCGAGCGAGCTGTCGCCGGCGCCGACCGTGCTCGCGACGCGGATGCGCGGCGGCACGGCGGTCCATGCGCCGTCGCCGTCCACGAGCACGGCGCCGTGCGCTCCGAGCGTCACGAGGGCCGCGCCGACGGAGCTCGGCACGAGCCGTCGCGCGATGTCGAGCACGGTCCGGGGCAGGTCTCGAGCGTCGTCGAGCGCGACATCCGCCAGCTCGGCGAGCTCCTCGTCGTTCGGCTTGATGAGATCGGGACGCCCGCTCGCGACGACCGCCGCGAGGGCGGCGCCCGACGCGTCGACGGCGATGCGCGGCGCGGCGTCGCCGTAGGCGTCGCGCACCGCTTCGATCACCTGCACGTAGAAGGAGTCGCCGGCGCCGGGCGGGAGCGAGCCCGCCAGCACGAGCCAGCGCGCGCCCTCGGACGCCGCCACGACGGTGTCGACGATCGCCGCGACGTCGGCCTCGCCCAGTGCCACGCCCGGCAGGTTGAGCTTCGTCGTGACGCCGGCGGGGTCGGTGATCGTCACGTTCTCGCGGACGTGCCCCGCGATCGGGACACGGCGAGCGACGACGCCGCTCGCACGCAGCGCGGCATCGAACGGGTCGTCGTCCGCGAGCGGCAGGACCGCGATCGTGTCGACCCCGGCGGCCGCGACGACCCTCGAGACGTTGATGCCCTTGCCTCCCGCGTCCTCGCGCGCCGACACGGCGGCCTGCACGTCGCCGGGGCGCAGGGGCGCCTCGAGCGTGATGGTGCGGTCGAGCGCAGGGTTCGCCGTGAGCGTCACGATCATGCGAGCCACACCTCCACGCCCGCCTCGGAGAGTGCCGTCGCGAGCTCGGCGTCGGGCTCGGCATCCGTCACCAGCACATCGATCGCGGAGAGCGGGGCGAAGCTCACGAGCAACTCTCGGCCGAGCTTCTCGGAGTCGGCGACGAGGACGACTCGGCGTGCGGAGCGGACGATGGCGGCCTTGACCGCGGCCTCGTCGGGATCCGGCGTGCTGACGCCGAAGCCCGCCGAGAGCCCGTTGGCGCCGAGGAACGCGATGTCGGGGCGCAGCGACTCGATCGCCCGCACCGTGTCGGCGCCCACGGCCGCGGCCGTGAGCCCGCGAACGCGGCCGCCGACGACCGAGAGCGAGACGGCGGGGACGCCTGCGAGCGTGTGAGCCAGCGTGAGCGCGTGTGTCACCACCTCGACGGGGCCGCCGTCGAGGTGGGTTGCGAGCCGCGCGGCCACGGCCCCCGTCGTCGTGCCCGCGTCGAAATAGAGCGACCCGCGGAAGCGCCGGCCGAGGGCCTCGAGCGCTCGCTCGGCGATCGCCGACTTCGCGACGCCGTGGTGCTGCAGCCGCTCGGCGAGCGAGGGCTCCGCGGTGCTCGCCCGCTCTCGGGGGACGGCGCCGCCGTGAACCCTCCGCAGGATGCCGGCGTTCTCCAGCTGGTCGAGGTCGCGGCGGATCGTCTCGGTCGTGACGTCGAATCGCCGTGCGAGCTCGACGACGCTCACTCGGCCGTCGTCGCCGAGAAGTCGCTCGATCAGTTCGTGCCGCTCCGTCGCGTACATTCCCGCCCCCTCGTCAGTATCCACACAATACAACACATACAAACATATACACAACACGTTTCCCAGACGTTCCCACGAGGTCATAGAGTCGGCTCGTGCCCGACAAGCCCCGCGCGGAGGTGGTGATCGACGAGCCGCTCGTGCGACGGCTCCTCGTGACGCAGGCGACAGACGCCCTCCCCGATGCCGCGATCCTCCCACTCGCCCTCGCGGCAGAAGGGTGGGACAGCGCCGTGTGGCGTCTGGGAGACGACCTCGCCGTGCGTCTGCCCCGACGCCGTCTCGGAGCGCCGCTGATCGTCCACGAGCAGCGCTGGCTCCCCTCGATCGCGGCGCGCATCGGGCCGACCGGCATCCGGGTCCCTGCGCCCCTCTTCGCGGGAGCGCCCGGCTCCGGGTACCCGTGGGCGTGGTCGGTCGTCCCGTGGATCGACGGGATGCCGGGCCTCGCCGTGCCCCGTGCGCTCCGCACAGGCTGGGCGGTCCCGCTCGCGGACGCCCTCCTGGCGCTGCACCTCCCCGCGCCGGCCGATCATCCCGTCAACCCCGTTCGCGGCGGCCCGCTCGCGGAGCGCGCCGATGCCGTCGCAGAGCGGTTCTCGGCCCTGCGGAGCCGTGCCCGTGCCGCAGGGCTCGCCGAGGCGCACCGGCTCTGGCTGGCGGGGCTCGCGGCGTCCCCTTGGGCACAGCCGCCCCTGTGGATCCACGGCGACCTGCATCCGGGCAATCTCGTCGCGCACGGAGCCGAGCTCGCCGGCATCATCGACTTCGGCGACGTCACGGGAGGCGACCCCGCGTACGACCTCGCGGTCGCCTGGCTCGCGTTCGACTCAGCCGGGAGGGACGCGTTCATCGCGGCGACAGGCGATCGATACGGTGAGGCGACCTGGACGCGCGCTCGGGCGTGGGCCGTCGCCGTCGCACTCATCCTGCTCGTGCACAGCGACGACAACCCGGACTATGCGGCGCTGGGGGAAGAGGCGCTCGCCGAGGTCATCCGAGATTGATCGCGTTCTCGACGATCTCGCCCGCGGGGTCGATCCACACGTCGACGGTGTCATCGCGGACGACGAACCGCACGGTGCTTCCCACGGGCAGATCGGCGTCGATCATCTGTGAAAGGCCCCCGAAGACCCACAGGTCGACCTGGGGGTCGAGCCGGTCCAGGGCACAGCCCCAGTCCAGCAGGCCGCCGTCGATCGTGAGCAGGAGGCACACCGCGTCGTCGGCCCGCCGCATCGTCCACAGGGTCACGCCCTCCCACTCTCCGAAGTGCTTCAGCGAGTCGGGATCACCCGCGAGATAGTCCAGGCCGACGGGCACGATGGGCTTGTCCGCAGCGTCATCGCTCGCCTGATGGAGCACGACGTCGGGCGCCCGCTCGCCGAGCGCGATCCCTGCGAACGTCGCGGAGACGCCGAGGAGGATCCCGACGCCGACCGCCATCCCCGTCCACCCACGGCGCAGGAGGCGTGTCAGACCGGCGGCCCGCGAGCCTGACTCGATGCCGGTCTGCCGCGCGCCTGCGGCCTCGGCTCCGGCTCCGGCTTCGGCCGTCGCCGTCTCGGACTCCGAGCCAGGCTTCGTCGCCGGCTCGGCAGACGCCGGAGCCCTTCCGGACGATGGCGCGTCGCCCCGCACCGCGGCGGCTGCTGGCGTTTCACCCCGCACGGCGTCGGCCGCCGACGTCGGTCGTGTGCGGTGCGCGCGCACCCGCTCCTCGAGAAGCTGGAGTCGCTCGAGCTCGTGCGCATCGAGCCCCGCCTCGGACCCGGGGCCGTATGCGCGGCGCCGAAGTTCGTGGAGCTCGTGCTCGGCATCCGGCGTCAAGATCGTCACGCGGTCCATTCTCGCCCGGCGAGCTGACAGGCGACGGAGGCGGGGCGAACTGTGGAGTGCGGTCCGGTGGGGCGCAGCCTCACGCTCGATCGCCATCGGTCGCTCGCGAGTCTCGGCGTCCATCCGCGCCTGCGCGACGCCATCCCCCTCGCGACGCCATCCCCCCTCGCGACGCCATCGCCCTGGCGGCGCCATCGCCCCTCGTGGCGCTCAGAGCGTGTCCTGCGAGCAGGTGACGGTGGCCGGCTCGATCTCCTGGATCCGGAGGACGACACCGTAGGGCGGTCACCCGGATGCTGCGCCCAAAGTCCTCGTCGACGACGTCGTACGCGTATCCCCCGGCGCCCAGACGCGACGCGAGGTTTCGACATCCGCGACGCATCGGATCGGATCGGCACGACAGTACCCGGCGGCACCCCGGATCGACGAGAAAACCCCCGCCTGAGCGGAGGTTCTCTTGAAGCTGGGGTACCTGGACTCGAACCAAGAACAACTGACGGGCTCGGACCAGATGACGCCACGGCGCCGAATCGGCGAGAATCCGCGTGATTCCGCGGTTCTCATGGCAACGACTCTACCGGCAACCACCGGCTGATGCCGGCCGACCTGGGGGTTTCTGGTCACCAATCTGGTCACCTGAGCGGGTCCCGTGGGCGGCCCAGCGCACTTGACCCCCAGGTGCCTCGACAGGGCCGGATCGCTGATTTTCCGGGCCGTTCTGCCACGCAGACGGCCTCTTTTCATGTCATGGGATGCATAGTTTGCAGGGTTTTGGTCCCCTTCTGGTCCCCCACCGTCCTAGACGTCAAACAGTCTCTCGCGTGGCTCGCCTTCTTCGGTCCACTTCACGAGGACGTTCGTCGGGACGCCGTCTGCAATCGACAGATCGTATCGAAAGCGCTGGAGCTGCCCAGCGTGAAGGGTGCGAGGGCGGTCGCCTTCGTACAGGAGGTTGGCCTGCCGATCCCCCGCGCGTGCGGTGAGTGACTCCGCGTCGATGCCGCCCTCGTTCTTCACATCGATGAACCGACGCACCCTCGTCTTCAGGCGACCGCGGCTATCTTGCTCGGGGATGTTCTCGCTACCGCTCTGCACGATCAGCTTCACGCCTGCGAGAGCAGGCGCTGGGTCAAGAGGCCCACCAATACCGAGCGCTTCGATGTCGCTGTCGATGGCGGCCCAGACCTTGGCAATCAATTCGTCGGCGTTCGCGTACGTACCGTAGAGGCTCCGTCGCGCCAAGTCGTCCCGGAACTGGCGAAGCGCCGCGAGCTGTTCGATGTCGACATCGTTTGGATGCGGCGCTGTCGAAAACCAGAGGTGCACACGCTTCCCATCTGCGACGGCACGGTCGATCTCTTCGACAGTTCCGGAGATAGCTGTCGGCGTTGCTGTGCCGATCCTGCTGCCGAAGATGCCCACGAGTGCGTCCGCGTTGTCGAGCAAGGCCGCATTGATGATCGCCTGCGGGTGATCCCCGGCTTGCGGCACTACCGACTCCCAGCGCAGTGGGACCACTACGACGCTGCGCGTCCGCGCGTTTGACTCGTTCCAGCTGGAGATCGCTCGCAACGCCGCCTCTCGACCGTCGCTTACATCACCGGGAGACGCAATCATCACGTAGAGCACCGTGGCCGACGAAGTCATATCCCGAGCATACGAACGTTCACGTCCCGACTGTCAGTGCTCCGAAGCCAGGAACTCCGATGCTGCATACGTTTGTGCCTGTGCCGGTCGAGGCGCGTCGGTCGAACCGATCTCATTGGATGCTCCCCCGGAGCCGAGCGAGCTACCGATAGGCGGCCTGTGCGTCAACCTTCAGCCACTTCTCGGCTCGAGCAACACTCAGCAGCGATGCTTGCGCAGGGTGCTCCCGCGAGGACAGCTCGGTGCTTACCGCGTCGTCTACCTGCGGAGCCGAGGTGCGCAGCTCGATAAGAGCGGCGAGTTCTGGATCTCTGACGTTGCCAGTGACTGCCCGGCTGCTAAGCCAGCCATACCGGGCGATCTGTTCCGCCGCTCTGAAGGCTGTGCGGCGTCGTGCACCGGGAAGCTGTTCGAGCGCAGACTCGAGCGAAGGAAGTAGTGCTGTCACGACGGCTCCGGAAGCCACACTCCAGAGAGCCAAGGCCCACTCTGCTCGGGCCAGGTCGTCGTCAAGCGCATCGAGCTGCTGGCGCCACCAATCCGCATCACGGCTATTTCCCCGGCTCTGCGCAAGGAGTACGGAGGGATGGCTCGCGTTGCCGAAGGCGGTGGCGTCGGGCCTCTTCGTGTACGCCGTCGTGAACGGCGATGCCGCTCCGATAATGGCGATCTCCGAGGCAAGCCAGCAGCGTCCGACGTACGCGTGCAACGCGGCCGCTGTCTCAGCCCAGGGGAAGGTGCTTCCCTTCTGCCCAACTTTGACGGCTCTCTGCTTGGCGATGCCTTCGTAGGGGGACTTGACCTTCCGGAGTTGGTTGATTGCCTCGCTTCGGCGTCGCTTTGTCCGCTCGTCGCCAGCGACGAACCCTGTCTTCGAAGTCGTGAAGAAATCTCCTGGCGACAGAGCGACCGCAATCTGTGCGGGCAGGGAGCGCGTCGACGTCACCTGCGGGCACTCGCCGTCTAGGACAGCGTCGATGAGCGCGGTTTCGAGCGGCGTTCCGCTCGACGGGACGAGGCCGGCGCTTAGGAAGAGCTGGGCACCGCCGTCGGACAGGTCGATCTGGTCGAAGGAGGCGGTCACGCCTGAGCCGGCCTCGCACTCGGCTCCGATCTCTAGCCACGCATTCTGTTGCGGCGTGCCGATCGATTCCTCGAGTCGCGCATGCCACCATTCCGCGAACTGGCTACGCTGGTTCAGCAGCTCCCGCAGCGCGCGTATCCGCTGCATGTTCTCCGGGTCCGCAGGATTGTTGCGGATCAGGGTCGTGAGCCTCTCCCAGGTGGGGTCGGCGCCGTCGGTGTCCGGGAGACTTGGAAGCTCGGGTAGTCCGACGATGTCGCGCCGATCAAGTGCAGCCAACAGGATCTTGATGCCTTCGTCGGAGCAGAGGGCCGTGAGCACTTTGCGCGCCTCGCGCGGCCGACGTTGGAATACGCCGTCAGCGAGGAGAGCCCACGCGGCCAAGTAGGACGCGGGCGCTGTGCTCGTTGACAACTCTTCCTCGATACCCGCCGTCAGCGGGTAGATATCGCTTCCCTTTGAGTTGCCGCCGTAGAATCTCGCGGTGTTCAGCCAGTAGGGTCGACGGAGCAGTTCTCGGAGCACAGTGGTGCTGTCGAATGTGGCATTGTCCTCGCCAGCATTGCGATAGAGGAAGCGAGCTGCGAAATACTCCCGCATCGAGAGGACCTCGAACTCGTAGGTGCCATCGATCTTGCTTGTGAGTGCCCACAACCGATCGCTGGCGCCTTCGAAGAGTTGGTCAACGATCGACTCGCGGTTGCCATAGGTCTGTTGGAAATGCCGCATAGCGGCCTTCAATTCCTCGACGCTCATGCGGCCGTTGATCTGCGACTCCTCCGTGTGTGCGTGGAGGTACCAGCCGAGGAACGGGATGATCTCAAGAAGCTCTTCTTTGTGGTCGCGGACCGTCTTTGGATGCTTGTTCGCCTCGCGGGCCAGAAGCAGATCAACGTATTTGTCGTAGAGGTCTGTTCGCTGGGTAGGCGTCGCTGCGCCCTGCTGCTGTAGAAGGTCGAGCAGGATAGTCAATTGCATCGGATTGCCGGCGAGCTCATTGATGTATGGCTCACGGCTCCTCTCTTTGAAGCTCTTCCGCAACGCGCGGCCGTCCTTTCCCTTGATACCGCGGACAGCGCACCACTTGCGCAGGTAGGAGTCCCGTTGCTCTACCGTGAGCTGATTGAGTGTCACGATCTCGAAGAGTCTCGTAGATGGCTCAGGCAGCTCGCCTGCACTCGGACGCGTCGTGACGACGATCTTCGGGGGGTCCGTGTAGGCCGCTCCTCGGCCGACGAACTTGTCGATCTCCTTGACGATTCTGCCGCGTATGGTCGCGCTGCCCACCTCATCGAGACCGTCCAGCACAACGAGGCTAGGCACGCGCTCGAAGATGTCCTGCACCGTCTTTGGGTCGACGGCGATGCCGCCGCTTTCGTGCGCCATCAGATCGGCGAGGAATCGCTCTATCGTGGCTTGCTCAGCCTTGCGGGCCTTGGTTCGACGCAGCCGGCTGTCATCGGAGTGATCCCACACATCCGCTCCGCCGAGCCAGAGCGCGTAGTCGCTGAGATCCAGCCGAATCGGGAATCGTGGCTTGTCCAGTCTGGGTAGTGAAGCCGGTTGCTCAGCTGCGGGCATGAATGCTCGGCGATGAGCCTGGCAAATGTACTGGCTGAGAGTCGACTTGCCTTGCCCCGGTGCACCTCGAACGAGCGTGAACGGGGCGGGGGCTTTCAAGAGGTACGCGGCGGCACCACCCACATGAGTCAACGCATCCCGCTGATGGCTGCTCGCAACCGTGTGGATTCGGTCGGCCGTAACGTCCACGAAGAGATCAACGACCTTCTCTCGGTCAACATCCGACTGACTAAACTTGACCCTCTGGTCGTCATCCCACTGCGCCGCCGCGACCTTGCGGATGAGATCGCGATTCGCTTTGTCCTTGGCGGCGCCGACCTGCTCGGCGATGAGATAGCGAATGAGGTCCCATCCAGCGAGCATGTCTGCATACGCCCACTTCGTCTCGGTCGGAGCGTTGTCAACCCACGGATTGAGCGCCTCGCGCCAGAAGCAAGTCATCTGCTCGTACCCGAAATCCTTCGCGTACTGCTCGAGCTTCTCGTCGAGCTGATCGAAGGTTCCTGACCCGGGCCTACTGGTGCTGCCCACGTTGGTGACCAAGAAATAGCGGCGAACTCCCTCGCTCGCTAGCCTTCGCAGATTGGATTCCTCATCTCGGACGACCTGGTCAAGCCAGCTCACTGGGTTTCGTTCCTTGCCAGTGACGGACCACTTCACCTGGTAAACAATCACCTTGTCGGCGTCGAGCTTTCGCAGGCCGTCGCGTCCTCCATCAGCCTGACGCAACGCCATCGGAATGTACTCAGGGAACTGATGAGCGAGTACTGCGCTGACGAGCTGCTGGAAGTCGTGATCTCCCAAGCGTTCGTAGAGGTAGCGATGCTGGCTCTCGGCCATTGCGGCCTCCTTTGCTTGGCTCCTGCAACGTCTGCGTCTATTCAACCCGGAGCAACCGACAAGACGGCGGAAGCGCGCACGATCAACGCTCGACGTCGCGTGAGCGACAAACTAAGTGGTCGACCCTCACTACTCGCCGAGCGCGCGTATCTCGATGAACCCGGCGAGTGACCGCGGGTCGCGGGACTGGTCGTACTGCCGAAGCCGGGCGATGTACTCGGGCTTGTCGAGGTCCCAGAAGTAGCGCTGGGGCGGCTCAGCATCCTGCGCAGCGAGAAACAGGAGGTCGGCGAGCAGGCGCGTCGTTCGCCCGTTCCCGTCGGTGAAGGGATGGATGCGTACAGCCTCCGCGTGGGCGGCGATGCCAAGTTCGTGGGCGATCCAGTCGTCGGTGTGCTGCCAGCGGTAGCGGATGGTCTCCAGCGAGCCGCGGAGCTCGACGGCGATCATCTCGGGAGCGACGCCGATGTTCAGCTCGCGCTTCCGGTAGATGCCGGCCCAAGTCCAGATGTCGCCATAGAGGCGACGGTGCAGGTCGCGCACGTAGTGATCGGTCAGCAGCTCATCGACAGTGAGCGCGCCGTCGAGCACGGCCGTGACGAGTTCCTCGGCGACTTCCTCCTGCACGGCTTGCTCGAGGTCGTAGACGTCAGCCTTCGTGATCGGCTCGCCGAGGAGTTCGCGTGCCTGCGGGAGCAGTGCGTCGGCCTCGTCGTCGGTGACGGGCGTCTCGCCATAGCCCGGCGTCAGCGGCATCAGCCGCGCTGGCGACGCTCAGCGAGGAACCGCTCGACGCGCTCGGAGCGCACGTGCCCGGCGGGGACGGTGCGGCGTTCGAGCTCGGCCGACTCCTTCGTGGATCGGATGGCGAACTGCTTCACGGTCTCCTTGGTCACGGTTCGACGTTCCACGGCTCGCACCTCCTTCTCCATCGCCTGTGCGACGCGACCTCCATTCTATCGCGGGAGGTCGCCGCAGCACAGGCTTCCCGATTGGACGGAGGTGCGTCGTGTCCCTCCGCGATGCCGGGAGCCCCCGGATACGGTATGACGAGGCAACGGCTCTGCTAGGTGCTCTGCGTAGAGAATCAGCAGCCGATCAAGCGAAGGGCCGAGCATGGCGTACGAGCAGCTCCCAATCGTCGAGGTCGACCTCGACGGGCTCCTCCTCGACCTCGAGAACTACCGCATCCCGACGAGACGCGACGACGAGGCCGGAGCGCTGAAGTATCTGTTCGCGTCAGAGGACGTCCTTGGCGCCGCGCGGCTGATACTCAGGGACGGCTACTTTGACAACGAGGTTCCGATCGTGATTGCCAGCACCCCTGGCACGGACGGCCCGCCCTACGTCGTGCTGGAAGGTAATCGCCGCGTCAGCGCGCTGAAGGCACTGCAGAACCCCACGCTCGTTCCCGGACATGAGAGCGATATTCGGGCGTTGCTCAAGCGGTACGCGGTCGAGGCGCAGGATCTACCCGAGCGAGTCCGGGTGATCGTCGCGCCGGATAGGGCGGCGGCCGCGCCTCACGTGGCGAGATTGCATACCGGGATCTCCAAGCGGCGCTGGAGCCGTGACCAGCAGGCTACGTTCTACTACTCGCTGGTGGACGATCAGACGACGGTAGACGATGTCAAGGCGCAGTACCCAGATGTCGATGTGGTCCGCTTCATGAAGATGGCGTTCATGCGTCGGTATCTCGCAGAAGTGCCGTTCACCGACCCGAGCCTGCGCCAGTACGCGGCAAGTGACGATTTGCGCATGTCAGTGTTCGAGTACGCGTATCGGAATAAGGACATCGCCCTCGCCATCGGCGCGGAGTTCGACAAGGAGGGGTACCTCGTTCCTCGGTCGTCATCGCCGGAACAGATCGCCGCGACCCTGCCACGCGGAAGGCTCGACGCGCTCGAGTACTTGGTCAACGAGTTCCGCGCAGACCGGCTCAACACCCGCTCGCCAGAATTCAAGAAGGCAAGCACGCCCCATCAAACGTTGGTCGCCCGCCTCAATGGACAGACGATCACATCTCCGGCTACCGGAGCGCCGGATTCGCCCGCGCCGACGCCGCGGCCCACGGGTGGGTCTTCTGGGGTGTCGGGCTCAGGGACTGATACTCCTGCTACACGAAGCTCCGGTACCTGGAGTAGTGCCGCACCGACGGCCGACCCTACCCCTGGTCCCGGTACGCGCGGCCCGAACCATCCCGACACGAAGAACACTCTCGACCTGACGGGACTCGGATACGAGAACGCCCCGCTGAACCTCAAGCTCCGCTATCACGAGCTCCGCGAGATCGGCCTCGCGCGGCTTCCCATCGCTGCTGCCATTCTGATGCGTTCCGTGCTGGAGTCGACTATCAAGGTGCACTTCGAGGGGTCCTCGACGCCTGTGACGGGTGAACTGAGCAAGGTGTTCGCGCAGGTGGTTCAGACCTATGGCAGCGAGAAGTCACTAAAGGCGACGATCAACGCGATCCAGTCGGGCAACGTCCACAAGCACGGCTCGATCCAGTGGTTCAACCTCATTGCGCACAGCGCAGATGCCTCCGTGTCAGCGGATGACGTGCGCCAAGCCTGGAGAGTCGTGAACCCGCTGCTCAGGCACTTGCTACGTCTACCGTCGACTGCTCCTGCACCGACTGCGACTCCATGATCGCGCGCGCGACCGCACTTGAGGCGATGAGCAGCTCTTCCGCTTGGCCTGGGTACCGCGCTGAGTAGGTCAGCTCCAGCCGGCACTGGAACTGCTCTCGGTACAGGCCCTCGATGAGTGGCGCCGTGTCGTAGGTCATGAGCCAGTGCGCTGGATGGACAGCATTGACAACTGCGGCGAGAGCCTTGTGATCGCGCCCGTCGAACGCATTGAGATAGAGCTGCGATCCGGCTTGGACATAGGGCGGGTCGATGTACATGAAGGCACTATCGTCCTGGGCGTAATTCTGGATCACGGTTCGCCCGTCGAGATCGGTCACGGTGATCCGATCAGCCAGATCTCCGATTGCAGTGAGCCGCTGCGCGAGAGTCTCACGATTGAATCGAGCATCGATCTTGTAGTTGCCGGTCTGCGCTTGCCCGCCGATGACACCGGCATTGAGGATGCCTGAACGGTTGGTGCGGTTCAGGTAGAAGAACGCGAAGCCCAGATCCAAGATGTTCTTTTCGTTTTTCGCCCGGTAGATGGTTCGCTGTTTCTGCCACTCCTCGACATTCAGCGGGGTCGAGCGGACTCGCCCGACTAGCTCGGCGTTGTGCTCGACTGCGGACCTCCAGAACGCATGCACCGCAGGGTCGATGTCGTTGACGACAAGATGCGCGACGATACCTTCACGCAATAGCGCAATGCCAGCTCCGACGCCGCCCGCGTAGGGCTCAATGTATCTCGGATGCTCGATATGCAGCGCTTTGATTATGTCCCCGAAGAACCCCGCGAGTGCCGCTTTACCTCCGGGGTACCGAAGAGGAGACAGCGTGCCGTAGCGCCTGGACGCAAGAACCCGTACCCGATCGCTCATGACGTCCCTTTCCTGTCGGCCCGATGCGCCGCAACGCGACACCGTGCTGAGCAGAATCGAGCATCCCCGCGTCCGAGAAATCGTTCGTGGCAACGCTCACACTCCCGCCATGCACCGCGCCTGCGCAAGCGCTCGCCACGCAGAGCTCGGTCGAGGCCCGTGAGCCCTTCATCGTCGACCTTCTTCAGATCAATCACGTTACGTATACTATCCGTTACAAACAGTCATGCTGAGACCGACACACCCTTGTGAGGAAGGCAGTGCGGCGAGGCTCAGAACAGCGTTGGCACGTCGTTGCGCGGCGCGGCTCAACGGCCGCCGAAGACGGAGACGGGGCTGAGGTTCCCGCCCGGGGCACGGAGTCGTCCTCCATCGAGGTGCTTCACGAACACACCAGAGTCGGTGAAACTGTCGGCGGTATAGCGGGGCGTTCGCATGCTCTCTGTTCAGCTCGCGGACTCAATCGTTGCCTCCGTCACACACCAGCGAAGACATCGTCCCCGTACGAGATAGGGAGATGCCTCCGCGTCTGCGTGTTCACCCGGCTTTCCCAAGAGCGCGCTCCAGGTGCTCAGCAGTCACGGGGTTCACGGTCTCGCTGCGCTGGATGTAGTGCTGCATCGTGATCCGCGGGTCGGTGTGGCCGAGGAGCTCGGAGGCGAGGAGCGCGCCTTGTGCGTCGTTGACGATGGTGGCGACGGTGCGGCGGAATCGGTGCGGGGTCACGTTCTCGATCCCGGCCCCGTTCATCACGTCGCGCAGGAGCCGGCGGATGTTGTTCGTCGTGTGCGGCGTCCCGACCCGCGTGCTGAACAAGAGCGCGCCCGGTTCGGCGTCTCCGCTACGCAGCAGGCGCGAGCGGATCGCCTGCAACGCGAACGACGGCAGCGCGACGCGGCGAACCGAGCGATCCGTCTTCGGATGATCCTGCCGGTGCGTCGGCTCACCCTTGCGGCTGATGATCGTCCCGGCAATCCGTGCCGTCGGGATCGGACCGTCCAGATCGAGATCCTGGAGTCGGATGGCGAGGACTTCGCCGATGCGGGCGGAGGTGCCGAGCATGACCTCGACGATCTGCCCGAGCTGACGGTCCGGCCGCGGTCCCGCCAGAACCCGCCACGACTCCCACGCCTTGATCGCCGCCCGGATCTCCAGCACCTCGCCGATTGTGAACGCGTCCGGGATGGCCTTCTTCCGGTGCAGCCGGGAGACATGATCCATCAGGTTGCGGGGCAGGATCTCGTGGCGGACGGCGAGCGCGAGGGCAAGGCGGAGGACGACGCGGGCATGCTTGGCTCGGCTGTAGCTGCGTCTGGCGAGTTGCTTGAGGAAGTAGTCGCAGCGGGCGACCTCGATCTCCCGAAGGGTGAGGTCCTTGAACGCCGGGAGAACAAGGGCACGCATGTCCCGCTCGTAGAGCTGCCTCGTGGTTCGTGAGAGGCGGCCTTCGATCTCCATGTCTTCCAGCCAGTAGGCGACGAGCTCCGGGAAGGGGCTGTCGGCGCTCATCCCGTTGAATCCTGGCTGGTAGAGGGACCGTTCGGCGAGCTTCTGCTTCAGTTTCCGCTCAGCGGCGGAGATGGAGGGCCCAGTGGCCTGGACGAGCCGGTTCTTGCCGTCCCAGTCGCGATACCGGGCACGGGCGATATGGTTGCCGTTGGGCTGCTTGCTGGAGGCGATGACGCCGAAGGTGCCGATCGGCGTGCGGGGCCTACCCACGCGCGCCCTCCCCCGCTGCGGGAAAGGTAGCGGCGCCCGAAGGCTGGACGTGAGGCTCGCTCATCGTGTCCATCCACGCACGGATGTCGCTGACGCCGAACATGATGCGCTTGCCGAAACGGTACGCGCGCGGGCCTTTGCTGTTGGTGCGCCAGTCGTAGACGGTGGAGACGGGCACGCCAAGGTAGTCAGCGAGCTCCCGCGTCATGCATGAAGGCCCGATCGAGGAACTAGCGGGGGCAGGATTCGCGGTCTCGTTGCGGCGGGTGAGTGATGGTGGGTTTGCTGTGGCCACGGAGCTCAGATGTGAGCTTCATACGTACTATCTCTCGCCTCGTCGACAAATAGGACGTTGGAACCCCAGACTTCGGGCCGTTCTCGCACTCCACGGCACGGTTCGCGTCTATCCCTGATCCCTCCTTCGGAAGGCTTGGTGACTCATGTCACGAGAGGAACCGATCGTTGGAACTGGCTTCATACCTATCCGTCATGGAGAGCACCAAGAACCAATCAACCACCCCTATCAGAGCGCTGATTTACGCGCGGGCATCCCAGGATCGACTGAAGCTGATGCGGTCGATCAAGGATCAGATCACCGACTGCCGCGCCTGGTGCGAGCCTCTCGGTTGGAGGGTCGCGCGCGTCATCACGGATGCGGACCGCTCCGCGTCGCAGTGGCGACGCCGGGAACGCGAAGGATTCGACGAAGCGCTTCGTCTCATCGCTTCCGGGGAGATCGATGGGTTCGTAACCTGGGAGCCGTCTCGGGCGGGCCGCGACATGAGCGTCTACGTCGAGTTGCGTGCCGCGTGCCAGGAGGCGGGCGTCCTCTATCTCACCCAGGGGCGTGTCTTCGACTTCACGCGATCGGATGACACGTTCATGCTCGGCTTCGAGTTCCTCCGGGCCGAGGCGGATGCGAACACGATGCGCGAACGGCAGCTTCGGACGGTCCGGATGATCGCGGAAAAGGGACGCCCGCATGGACGGATCCCCTACGGGTACCGGCGCGTCTACGACGAGAGCACCGGGGTGCTCATCGGCCAGGAGCCCGACCCCCGCACCGGAGAGCTCGTTCGAATGATGGCGCGGGAAGTCCTCGACGGAACTCCGGTGACAGCGATCGCGAATCGGATGCAGGACCTCGGCGAAGAGACGCCGCAGGGAGCACGGAACGGCAACATCTCGGCCGGCTGGACCCCCTCGACCGTGAAGCTGATCCTGAAGAATCCGACGATCGCCGGCAAGCGGGTCTTCCGCGGGCAGGTGATCGGAGACGCGGGCTGGGCACCGTTGATCTCAGCGGAAGACTTCGTCCGCCTGCAGCGGCTCCTGTTCGACCCGTCGAGACGGGTACATGTCGGTGACGGGGTGACACCCAAGTCGCTGCTGTCGCACATCGCGATTTGCGACTACTGCGGACGGGTTCTGCGTCGGACGCTCAGTCGCGCGCAGGGCGATGCCCCGAGGGTGGTGCGCTACCAGTGCCAGTTCCGCGGCTGCTACAAGGTCGCGCTCGTCGCGGCCGACCTCGACCAGTACGTCACCGACTACGCGCTGCGGTGGCTCGCGAAGCCGGATCACATCGCGCTGCTCGCCGGCGAGGACGATGACTGGATCACGCACTCACTCGCAGCTCGGCAGCGGCTGAAGGAACTTGAGGACAGACTGCAGAGCGCCACCGAGCTCTCCTCAGAGGGCCAGCTCAGCTTCACGCTGCTGACTCAGATCGAGAAGACGTTGCGTCCCGAGATCGAGCAGGCCCAGCAGCAGCTCGTGCTTCCGATCGCCGACCGTACGCTCCGGGATCTCATTGGCGCCGAGGACCTGACCGCGGCGTGGGAAACCCTGGAGTTGGAGGAGCGGCGTCGGATCATCAAGGTCCTGTTCGAGATCCGTATCATGCAGGCTCCGCGTCGCGGCCACCGGGGCTTTCAACCGGAGCGAGTGCTCGTCACTCCTCGTGCAAGGGGAGGCGAGGCCCGACTCGACGACCCCAGGTAAGCAGTTGCTTCGGCATCGTGCCGCCCTCGCGGACCGCTAGATCAGCAAGATCTCCAGGGTCTGCCGTATTGTGGGTGATGCCTTCGGGAAGTGCTGTGCCACGTCAAGCAGTTTCGAGGCATAGTTGCCGCGCTCGCGGAGCCAACGCTTGAGCGCTCCGATGGCGAAGTCGCTGCCCCAGTGGTGGCTGAGGCGGAACAGGTCGACGATGGTGCGCTCGGCCGAGTACAGGCCGATCGACATCCCGCCCGGTAGGGCGTGCTCGGTGCGCCCGATGTGGAAGGTGTCGGGGTCGAAGCGGTGCCAGCCGATGTGGAGTCCGTGGACGGTCACCGGCTGGGTGCCGCGCGGGATGGCGATCTCGCTCTGGAACGGGATCTCGTCCGTGAGGTCGTAGATCACGAGGGCGGTGCTCAGGCAGATGGTCGCTTCCGGGCGCTTGGCCGCGACTGCCATCCATCCTGCTGTGGTGTCGTCGGTGGCCCAGGCGCGCATGAACAGCCCGGGGGCGATCCGCTCGTACTCACCGGCTTCGAGTAGTTGCCCGAGCCTGTGGCGAGTGATCCCATGCATGGGGAGATCTCGGTATCGGAAGAGCACCGGTGTCTCAGCGTCCACGCCACCCCTCTCGGCGAAAACCATTACAGATAGAGTATAGCGGGCTTAGTTTCCGTTGATGGAGTCAGCTCCCCAGCAGCTCGTCGAGGATCTCGACCGTGATCGGGTCGACTTCTTCGGCGCTTACGACGTAGCTGGCACGGGTGATCTGCTCGTTCGCGTGCCCAAGCAGCCGGGAGGCGAGCGTGAGCCCGGCTGCGCGTTCGACGAGTGTCGCAGTAGTGCGGCGATAGATGTGCGTGCTGTACTCGTCCACCTCGACGCCGAGCTTCTCGAGCGCCTCGCGATTGTCGTCGACGAACGAGCGCAGCAGCCGTTCGTAGTTGCTGACGCTGATCGGGTTGCCGGTCTTCGTTCCGAACAGGAGCGCGTCCTGCCCTGATGGCGCGAGCGCGAGGCGTCGCCGCACCGCGTCCGCCGCCAGGGCCGGCAGGGCGACGCGGCGACGCTGTCGAGTGCGCTTCGGGGCGTTCTTACGGACGATGCCCTGTTCCTTGTTCTGGATGATGGTGCCGTCGATGAGCATCGTCGGCGGTGCGGTGATGATATCCACGTCCCGGCGTCGCAGGCCGATGCACTCCCCCACGCGTGCCGACGTACCGAGCATGATGTCCATCCCGTCGATGAGCGCCCGGTGGTTCGGGCGCGGCCCGTCGGACTGGTCCTCGCGCCAGTGCTCCATCAGCTCGCGGATCCCGGCGATCTGCGCGGGCGTGAGGATCGAGGTCTTCTTCTCGGGGAGCGGCAGACGTTGCACATCGCGGACTGGGTTGAACGGGATCGCGTCGTCACGAACTGCGTAGCCGCAGATCAGCCCGAGTACCGCGCGTGCCCGCCGGGCGGCGGAGACGGACTTCTCCAGCAGGATCGCCTGGATGATGCGGTCGCACCGGCCGACGGTGAGCGCTCCGAGGGTGATCCCGCCGCACTGTGGCACGACAAGCCGCCGCAGCGTCGTCTCGTACGACTCGTAGGTGGAAAAAGACAGGGACCCGGCGACGGCTCGGGCGCGGATCTGCTCCAGCCACGCGGTGCCCGCTTCAGCGATCGTGTTGCGGCTGTCGAGTCCACTGAAAGCGGAACTGCTGAGCGCCTCAACTCGTCGGAGAAGTAGAGCACGAGCCTCCTCTTCGGTGTCGGCGACCACACGCAGCTGATGGAGATTCCCGCCGTCGTCGCGAGCTTGAGCGCGGGCGCGGTAGCCGGTGGCGAGGCGGGTGATGTGGATGGTGCCCATCTCCCCGGCGGGGATGCGTGGCCTACCCATGCCGGCGCTCCTTCACCCAGGCGAGGAGCTCGTCGCGGTCGTAGCGGACGTGGCGGCCGAGCTTCAGCCAAGGCGGGCCGGAGCGGGTCACCCTCCAGTCCTCGACGGTGCGCAGAGGCACGCGGAGGAGGTCGGCGACCTCGCGGCTGGTGAGGAGAACGGGCGTCGTCTGATCCATGACGGTCAGGTACGACCGGGCTCCCAGCAGTAGGCAGCCGTAGCCGGCAGCATCCGGGGCGGGACGCCGCGGATCGGCAGCCTTAGCCGTGCGGGAGCGGTATTTCGTCCCGTATCTCGTCACCAGGCCCGAAACGGGCTCTGACCAGGGGATGGACGATGGGCTGTTTAGCCGCGGGATCTCGCCAAATCTACTGCTGGGGTACCTGGACTCGAACCAAGAACAACTGAACCAGAATCAGCCGTGTTGCCAATTACACCATACCCCAAGGCGTTCGACCGAAGTCGTGCCGAGGATCGAGTCTAGCCGACGGCGGCGGCTGATCCAAACCGCGCGACCCGCCGCGCGCGGCGTCCGGTCAGCGCTGGACGAAGCCCGTCAGCCGACGCAGCGTCTCGGCCTTGCCGAGCAGCTCGATCGACTCGAACAGCGGCGGCGACACGCGGCGCCCGCTCAGCGCGACCCGCAGCGGCCCATACGCGACGCGGGGCTTGAGGCCGAGCCCGTCGATGAGCGCGGCGGAGAGCGCGTCCTGCACGGCCGCAGCCGTGAACTCGGCCTCGGGCACCAGATCGAGCGCACCGACGGACGCGATGACGACCTCGTTCGCGTCGGCAGGCAGCGACGACAGCGCGTCCTGCGCGTAGACGACGTCCTGCGCGAACAGGAAGCCGAGCAGTCCTGGCACCTCGCCGAGCAGTTGCACGCGCTCCTGCACGAGGGGCGCGGCCTTCGCGATGAGGGCGAGCTCGGCATCCGTCGGCTCCTCCCCCACGATGCCTGCCGCGGCCAGATACGGCACGATGCGCGTCGCGAAGTCGGCGGGCTCCAGCATCCGGATGTGGTCCCCGTTGATCGACTCCGCCTTCTTCTGGTCGAAGCGCGCGGGGTTCGGGTTGACGTCGACGATGTCGAACGCCGCCGTGAACTCCTCGAGGGAGAAGACGTCGCGATCGGGGCCGATCGACCAGCCGAGGAGGGCGAGGTAGTTCAGCAGGCCTTCATGGATGAACCCGCGCTCGCGATGCAGGAAGAGGTCGGCCTGCGGGTCGCGCTTGGAGAGCTTCTTGTTGCCCGTCTCGCCGAGGACGAGCGGCATGTGTCCGAAGCGCGGCACGAACGTCGTCACTCCGGCGTCGATGAGCGCCGCGTAGAGCGCCAGCTGACGAGCCGTCGAGGGCATGAGGTCTTCGCCGCGGATGACGTGGGTGATGCCCATGAGCGCGTCGTCGACGGGGTTCGTGAACGTGTACAGGGGCTGTCCGCCGGCCCGCACGACGACGAAGTCCGGGAAGGAGCCCGCAGGGAATGTGACCTCGCCGCGGATGAGATCGACGTACGTCACGTCGTGATCGGGCACGCGCACGCGCCACGCCGGCTCGCGGCCCTCGGCGCGGAATGCCGCCCGCTGCTCGTCGGTGAGGTCACGATCGAAGTTGTCGTAGCCGAGCTGCTTCGCGCGGCCGTTCGCCTCGTTGCGCGCGTCGATCTCCTCGGGAGTCGAGTAGCTCTCGTAGACGGCTCCGGTCGCGACGAGCCGCTGCAGCACGTCGGCGTAGATGTCGAGTCGCTGCGACTGCCGGTAGGGCTCGTGCGGGCCGCCCTTCTCGACGCCCTCGTCCCAGTCGATCTCGAGCCACGTCAACGCGTCGACGAGCTGGCGGTAGCTCTCCTCGCTGTCGCGTGCGGCATCCGTGTCTTCGACGCGGAAGATGAGCTTCCCGCCCGTGTGACGCGCGTAC
The DNA here is from genome assembly GCF_011759705.1 of Microbacterium ulmi. Taxonomy (GTDB): domain Bacteria; phylum Actinomycetota; class Actinomycetes; order Actinomycetales; family Microbacteriaceae; genus Microbacterium; species Microbacterium ulmi. Next base: position 654,507 of record NZ_JAAOZF010000002.1, read on the forward strand.
GCCCAGTTGTAGAGGGCCGTGCGGACCATGCCGACGTGCGGCAGGCCGGTCGGAGACGGGCAGAACCGCACGCGCACGTCGGCGCCGGTCGCGGTCGTGGTGCGGGGATCGGGTGCAGAGGACATCGCCTCAAGCTTAGTGAGCGGATGCCGCCGCGCCTGGAGAGGTGCCGAGCCTGCCTACCGGCTCACGCGTCCCGTGCCGTGTTGCGAAGGATGCCGAGACCCGTCACCTCGACCTCCACCGTGTCACCCGCGACGAACGGGCCCACGCCCGCGGGCGTTCCCGTCAGGATGACGTCGCCCGGCAGCAGCGTGAACGCCGCGGACGCGTAGGCGACGACCTCGGCGACGGAGTGCACCATGTCGCCGAGGAGTCCTCGCTGCTTCACCTCGCCGTTGAGACGGGTCTCGATCCAGACCTCGGCGGCCGGATCGAACTCGGTCTCGATCGCGGGGCCGAGGGGGCAGAACGTGTCGAAGCCCTTCGCACGCGCCCACTGGCCGTCGGTCTTCTGCAGATCGCGGGCCGTGACGTCGTTGGCGATCGTGTAGCCGAACACGTAGTCGAGCGCGTCCTCGGCCGAGACGTTCTTCGCGATGCGACCGATGACGGCGGCGACCTCGCCCTCGTAGTCGACGCGCTGAGACTGCGTGGGCAGCACGACGACGTCGCCCGGTCCGATCACCGACGTGTTCGGCTTGAAGAACAGCATCGGCTCGGCGGGGACTTCGTTGCCGAGCTCCGCGGCGTGGTCACGATAGTTGCGCGCGATCGCGACGACCTTCGAGCGCGGGATGACCGGCGCGAGCAGCGCGATGTCCGAGAGCGGAACGCGCTCCCCCGTCGTGTCGAACCCCGCGAACATCGGGTCGCCCTCGAGGACGACGAGATCCGTCCCGTCGACGATCCCGTACTTGATGGCGTCCTGGTGGCTGAAGCGGGCGATCCTCACCCGTCCAGCCTACCCAGGGGCTTCGTTCGGCGCGTCAGCCGTCGAGGCGCACGAGCCAGCCGTGCGTGTCCTCGCGGCGTCCGTACTGGATGTCGGTGAGCTCTTCCCGCAGCGACAGCGCGAGCGGGCCCGTGGGCTGCTCGTCGAAGAAGCCGCGGCCCTTGAGGACGCCGATCGGCGCCACGACGGCGGCCGTGCCGCACGCGAAGACCTCGACGATGTCGCCGGATGCCACTCCCGACCGCCATTCGTCGATCGAGACGTCGCGGCCCTCGACCTTGTGTCCGCGGTCGACGGCGAGCTGAAGGAGCGAGTCGCGGGTGATGCCCTCGAGGATCGAGTCGGATTGGGGCGTGACGATCGTGCCGTCCTTGTAGACGAAGACGATGTTCATGCCGCCGAGCTCTTCCACGTTGCGGTCCTGGTCGAGGAACACGACCTGGTCGCAGCCCTCCTCGTACGCCTCTGCCTGCGGCAGGAGGCTTGCCGCGTAGTTGCCGCCGGTCTTCGCCGCGCCCGTGCCGCCCTTGCCCGCGCGGGCGTAGTCCTCGCTGAGCCAGATCGAGACGGGTTTGGCGCCGCCCTTGAAGTACGCGCCGACGGGCGATGCGATGACGTAGTAGTTGACCTTGTTCGCGGGGCGGACGCCGAGGAAGGCTTCCTTGGCGAACATGAAGGGCCGCAGGTAGAGGCTCTGGTCGGCGCCCGACGGAACCCAGGCGCCGTCGACCGCGATGAGCTCGCGCAGCGACTGCACGAAGTACTCGACGGGCAGCTCGGGCAGCGCGAGGCGGCGCGCGCTGCGCTGCAGGCGCAGGCCGTTCTGGCGCGGACGGAAGGTGTGGATCGAGCCGTCGGCGTGGCGGTACGCCTTGATGCCCTCGAAGATCTCCTGGCCGTAGTGCAGCACGGCCGCCGCCGGGTCGAGGGACAGCGGGCCGTAGGGCTGGACGCGCGGGCGGTGCCAGCCGCCGCCGACCGACCAGCAGATGTCGACCATGTGGTCGGTGAACGCGGTGCCGAAGACGGGATCGCGCAGCAGCTCTTCACGCTGCGCCGTGGTCTTTGCCGCAAGGTTCTTGGTGACGGCGAACTGCAGCGGTGCGAGTCCGGTGTCGGGGTCGTCGAGAAGGGTCATGTCACGTCCTGAACGGTCGAGTGCGAGGCGATGCCGCTGTCACTCCAGGCTACGCCTGGACCCGCGCGACGATCGCGTCGCCGATCTGAGTGGTGGTGCGGGCATCCCCGCGGGCTGCGACATCTTCCTCCACGGCGCGGGTGACGCGCGCTGCTTCGTCTCGGAGCCCGAGGTGATCGAGCAGGAGGGCGACGGAGAGGATCGCGGCCGTGGGGTCTGCCAGCTGCTGTCCTGCGATGTCGGGTGCCGATCCGTGCACGGGCTCGAACATCGACGGGAACGCGCCGTCGGGATTGATGTTTCCCGAAGCGGCGAGACCGATGCCTCCTGTGACGGCGCCGGCCAAGTCGGTGAGGATGTCGCCGAAGAGGTTGTCGGTGACGATCACGTCGAAGCGGCCCGGGTTCGTGACCAGGAAGATGGTTGCTGCGTCGACGTGCAGGTAGTCTACGGCCACGTCGGGGTGCTCCTGCGCCACGGCGTCGACGATCCGCTGCCAGATTCCGCCCGCGTGCACGAGGACGTTCGTCTTGTGCACGAGCGTGAGCTTCTTGCGGCGCCGCTCGGCGAGGTCGAACGCGTACCGCACGACGCGCTCGACGCCGTAGGCGGTGTTGACGGATGTCTCGTTCGCGACCTCGTGCGGCGTCCCGCGGCGGATCGACCCGCCGTTGCCGACGTACGGCCCCTCCGTGCCTTCTCGCACGACGACGAAGTCGATGTCGCCGGGCGCCGCGAGCGGGCCCGGAGCGCCGTCGTAGAGCTTCGACGGGCGCAGGTTGACGTAGTGGTCGAGCTCGAACCGGAGCTTGAGGAGAAGTCCGCGCTCGATGTTGGCGTCCTTCAGGCGCGGGTCGCCCGGCACTCCCCCGACCGCTCCGAGGAGGATCGCGTCGTGCGCCTTGATCGCCTCGAGGTCCGCGTCGCTGAGGGTGTCGCCCGTCTCGAGGAAGCGAGCGGCCCCCAGCGAGAAGCGGGTCCTCTCGAACAGGATGCCGGAGCCGGCGGTCGCGGCATCCAGCACCTTCTCCGCCTCTGCCACCACCTCGGGGCCGATGCCGTCGCCGGGGATGACGGCGAGCTTCACGACGCGCTGCTGGTGCTGGACGCGGGACTCGGGACTCATTGCTCTCCTCGCTCGGGGTGCTCCGCGTGCGCGACCGGGCGTGCGGCGCACACCCACCCAGGCTATCCGCCGAGCTGCGCGCCGCCGCACGCGTCAGTCGAGGTCGTCGGGAGCGGGCGGCGCCGGCGCCATCGGCGCGGGGTACGGAGCCGGCCTCCCCGGCGTCTGCGTCGTCGTGGAGGAGTTGGCGATGCCTGCCAGGATCGCGGCCGCGAGCAGGAGGGCGACCACGACCGCCCAGGCACGGCCGCCCCGCCACGCTAGGGGCCTGTCGATGTGCGTGCTCATGCCTCGACGGTACGGATGCGGGCCGGGCGGCGGCATCCGGGCGTGCGCGGGAATCCGCGTCGGTGCTGACCCTGATGACAGGTGTCGCGACCGCTGGGAGAATCCGAGTGATGCCGACCCTTCTCATCGTCGACGACCACGACTCGTTCCGCTCCTGGGCGCGGCGCGTGCTGACCGACGACGGCTTCGAGGTGGTGGGCGAGGCGGCGGACGGGGCGGCCGCGATCGACGCCGTCGCGCAGCTGCACCCCGAGGTGACCCTCCTCGACATCGTCCTTCCCGACATGACGGGATTCGAGGTCGCGAGCTCGGTGCACCGCGAGACGATCGTCGTGCTGACCTCGAGCCGCTCGTCCGACGACGTCGATCCCGATCTCGTCGCCGCCGTGTCGGCGGGATTCGTCGAGAAGGCCGACCTCAGCGGCACGGCGCTCCTCGGGGTCGTGGCGAGAGATGTCGGCTGACGTCGCAGCGCGACCGCGCGCCGTCGCAGCGCGGCGCACGCTGGCGTTCGTCGCCCTCGGCACGGCGTGCTTCGTGTGGGCGGTCGGCGCCGCGTGGATCCGCGCTGCCACCGAGTGGACGGGCAACCAGCTCCTGGACCTCATCTCGGGAGGGTCCTATCTCGCCGCCGGGGTGTACGCGATGTACCGGAGGCCGCGCAACGTCATCGGGATCCTGCTGCTCGTGTACGGGATCGTCTGGTTCCTGTCCGTCTGGGCGTACACGGCGTACGCGCCGCTGTTCGCGTGGGCGCAGGTCGCCCTTCCCGCCTCGACGGCGCTCCTGGTCCACGTCGCGCTCGTGTTCCCCGACGGGCGCGCCGCGACACGGCTCGGCCGCGTCGTGATCATCGCCTCGTACGTGTGGATCGTCGGGACGGCGTTCGGCGTCGAAGCGACTCGAGATCGAGTCGCGCAGGGTCTCGAGGACTTCGTCCCGACGCTCGATCTGTGGCCCTCCACGACCGCGTTCGGGGTCTTCGCCTCGCTCAGCGATCTCGGAACCCCCGTCATCGTGGCGCTCATGCTCGTGGCCTTCGGCCAGCGCTGGGCGCTCGCCTCCCCCGCGCAGCGACGCGACCTGCGTCCCCTCTGGATCCTCATCGCCGTCGGCGGCGGCGCCTTCACCGCTCGAGCACTGGGCTCGCTGACGAACGCGCCGGACCCCGTCGCGAGCGTCCTCGGCGAGCTCGTGACGGTCGTGCAGATCGCGCTTCCCCTCGTCGTGGTGTGGGGCCTCCTCCGGGCCCGGATGTCGGTGGGAGACCTCGTCAGGGAGATCCGTCAGCCGCTCGGACCCGGCGGTCTCGAGTCGGCTCTGCGCCACGCGGTCGGCGACCCGGGGCTGCGGGTGCGCTACGCGGACGCCTCCGGCGCGTGGACGGATGCCGCGGGTGCTCCCGTCGCGCTGGCGCCGTCGGAGAGCGCGGCCGTGGCCGTCATCGTCGGACGGGACAGCGCGCGCCGCGCGGCCCTCGTCCACGATCCAGGACTCGACCCCGTCGTCGTGGAGGCCGCCGCGGCGGCGGCCGGCCTCGTGATCGAGAACGATGCGCTCAGGGCCGAGGTCGAGGAGCAGCTCGCCGAGGTCCAGGCATCCCGACGGCGGATCGTGGCCGCCGGCGACGCCGAGCGCAAGCGGGTCGAGCGCGACCTCCACGACGGCGCGCAGCAGCGGCTGCTCTCCCTCATGCTCGCGCTCAAGACCGCCAAGCGGGAGGCGGAGTCGGGAAGCGACGCGGCCGCCGCCACGATCGGCGAGGCCGCGGAGGAGCTGCGGCTCGCGATCGACGAGCTGCGCGAGCTCGCGCGCGGCATCCATCCCGCGATCCTCACCGATGCGGGTCTGGGTCCCGCCGTCCGCGCGCTCGCCGATCGCTCCGCCGTGCGCGTCGCCGCGCTCGAGCTCCCCGCGGGGCGGTTCGCGCCTCCCGTCGAGGCGACGGCCTACTTCGTCGTGTCCGAGGCGCTCGCGAACGTCGCGAAGCACGCCGCGGCGGACGAGGTGTCGATCGCGGTCGCCGCGGACGGCGACTCGCTGCGCGTCGCCGTCTCCGACGACGGCGTCGGAGGTGCCGATGCCGCCCGCGGGTCGGGGCTGCGCGGCCTCGCCGACCGGGTGGCCGCCGCGAACGGGACGCTCGACGTCGTGAGCCCCCCGGGCGCAGGCACGACGGTGCGCGCGCGCCTCCCCTTCGCGGAGGCGGCGGGCGCATGAGAGTCGTGCTCGCCGACGACGCGGTGCTGTTCCGCACGGGGCTCGCCCGGCTCCTGACGGAGGCGCACGTCGACGTCGTGGCGCAGGCGGACGACCTGCCGTCGCTCGAGGCGGCTGTCGCCGGGCACGATCCCGACGTCGTCATCCTCGACGTCAGGATGCCGCCCACGTACACGACCGAGGGGCTGCAGGCGGCGCTCTCCATCCGCCGCGCGCGACCCCGCCAGCCGCTGCTCGTGCTGTCGCAGCACATCGAGCCCCAGTACACCGTGGACCTGCTGCGGGAAGGGGCGTCCGGCCTCGGCTACCTCCTCAAGGACCGCGTCGCCGACGACGCCGAACTGGTCGAGGCGCTCGAGCGCCTCGCGGGCGGCGCATCGGTCATCGACCCCGCCGTCGTCGCGGCGATGCTCTCGGCGACGACCGCGCGGGACCCGCTGTCGGTCCTGACGGATCGCGAGCGCGAGGTGCTCGCACTCATGGCGGAAGGCCGGTCGAACGCGGCGATCCGCGTGCGGCTGTTCCTCACGGACAAGACCGTCGAGTCGCACGTGCGCAGCATCTTCCACAAGCTGGGGCTTCCGCCGGCCGCCGACGACCACCGTCGAGTCCTGGCCGTGCTGACCTATCTGCGGCGACCGCCCGGGACGTGAGAGTCCGAGTCGGCGCACGCTGGATCGGTGTCGCGGCGGGCCCGGCGTCGACCCGGTCACCGCGTGCCGGACCCGTCGTCACGGGACGGGCGCGGCGTCGACCCGGTCACCGCGTGCTGGACCCGTCGTCACGGGAGGGGCCCAGCGTCGTCGCGGCCACGACCGCGGCCACGACGACGAGTCCCGCCCCCATGAGCGCCGCGACCCCGACGCCCGCATCGAACGCCGTGGCCGCGGCATCCTGCAGCGCCGTCGCAAGACCCGGCTCCAGTCCGTGCGACGCCGCGACGGCGCCCGCGAGGGTCTCGCGCGCGGCATCCGCTGCGCCCGTGGGAAGCCCCGCAGGCAGCACGAGGTTCGTGCGGTACAGCGCCGCGAGGATGCCGCCGAGGATCGCCGTGCCGAGCACGGCGCCCAGCTCATAGGCCGTCTCGGAGACAGCGCTCGCCGCACCGGCCTTCGACGGCGGCGCGCTCGAGAGGATGAGCTCGTTCGAGATCGTCTCGGCCATGCCGACCCCGACCCCGAGCGACACGAACGCCACGACGAGCAGGCCGAGGTCCGCGCTCGACGTGCTCGCCGCGACGAGCACGTATCCGAGCAGCGAGAACGCGAGCGCGGACGGAACGACGATGCGAGGTGCCACGCGCTTCGCGATCGGGACGACGACGAGTCCCGACACGACCATCGCGACGAGTCCCGGCACGAGCGCGAGTCCCGACTCGAACGGGCTCAGGCCCACGACGAGCTGCAGATGCTGCGCCACGAAGTACAGGAAGCCGACGAGCGCCACGACGCTCAGGAGATTGACGAGGATGGCTCCCGTGAAGGTGCCCCGGCGGAACAGCGCCATGTCGAGCATGGGCGCCTCGAGCCGCAGCTGCCGGCGCACGAACAGCACGCCGAAGCCCGCGCCGACCGCGAACAGGACGGGCGCGACGCTCGCGAGGCCGTCGACGGCGAGCTCCTTGATCGCGTACACGATGGGCACCATCGTCGCGAGCGACAGCACGATGCTCGGCGCATCGATGCGGCCGGGGCACGGGTCCCGGCTCTCGGGCACGAGGATCGGCGCGAGGACCAGGAGCGGCACGAGCACGGGCACGGCGAGAAGGAACACGGATCCCCACGCGAAGCGCTCGAGGAGGAGGCCGCCGACGATCGGCCCGAGGGCGGATCCGGCCGAGAACATGGCCGCCCAGATAGCGATGGCGAGGCGCCGCTGGTCGCGGTCGCTGAAGATGCTCCGGATGAGCGACAGCGTCGACGGCATGAGCATCGCCCCGAAGACGCCGAGGAGGGCGCGTCCCGCGATCAGCAGGACGGCCGTGGGCGCGAAGCCGGCGACGGCCGACACGGCCGCGAAGCCGGTCGCGCCGATGAGCAGCATCCGTCGCCGTCCGACGCGGTCGCCGAGTGTGCCCATCGTCACGAGCAGGCTCGCGAGGACGAGGGGGTACGCGTCGACGATCCACAGCTGCTGGATCGACGTCGGGGCGAGGTCGAGGGCGATCGAGGGGAGCGCGAAGCTCAGCACCGTGTTGTCGACCGAGACGAGCAGGACCGGAAGCATGAGCACGGTGAGCGCGGCCCATCCGCGCGCGCCGACGGGCCGCGCCTCGGCGTCGGCGATCCGGAGTTCCTGCGTGAGCGTCATCATTTCTATACCGTCCAGCCGGTATAGTATCAGGCGTGCGCGCCGCGATGGATACGATCGAGCCATGAGCCGCCCGCCGAGCGCCCGGGAGAGCGTCCTCGACGCGTTCGAAGGGCTCCTCGTGACCGACGGCGAACGTGCCGCGACAATGGATGCCGCCGCCCGCGCCGCCGGCGTCTCGAAGGGCGGACTGCTGTATCACTTCGCCTCGAAGGACGCGCTCGAAGCGGGTCTCGTCGACCGGCTGCGCCGTCTCGTCGATTCCGACGTCGCGGCGATCGAGGCCGCGCCGGAGGGTGCCGTCGCCTACTTCCTGCGATCGTCCGTCATGGACGACGATCCCCTCGACCGCGCCATCATCTCCGTCTCGCGCCTCGCGCAGCGCGGCAGCGGCGCAGCGAGCGCCGCGCTGCGCGACATGCGCGACCGGTGGGCGGACGTGCTGCGTCCGCACGTCCGAGACGACGCCGCGCTCGACCTCGTCATGCTCGTGAGCGACGGGCTCTACTTCAACAACGCCCTCGGCGGCGACGCGCCCCTCACTGCGGTGCCCTCGGGTCCCGCGCTCGACGCGCTCGTCGCGCTCGTCGTCGACGCCGTCGCGCCCTGACCGCGCACCGACGACGGTCCAGGATGCCGCGACCGGGGTCGCGCTCCCCCGACGCCGCGGGGCTCGCAGGCCGCCTAGGACTCTGTGATCTCGATCTGCCGGAACAGGTCGGCCTGGATCGCCGAGCGGACCTCGTCGAGCAGCTCGTCGGGCACGGGCGAGTCGACCGTCAGCACCGACAGCGCCTGGCCGCCGGCCGTGTTGCGTGCGATCTGCATGCCGGCGATGTTGATGCCGGCCTCGCCGAACTTCTGGCCGTACACCGCGACGATGCCGGGACGGTCCGCGTAGAGCATGACGATGTGGTTCTTCTCGATCGGCAGCTCGACCGCGTAGTCGTTGATGCCGACGAGCTTCTCGATCTGCTTCGTGCCGGTGAGCGTGCCCGACACGGCGAGCTGCGAGCCGTCCGAGAGGGCGCCGCGCAGCGTGATGACGTTGCGGTACTCCGGGCTGTCGTCGTCGACGAGCAGGCGCACCTCGACGCCGCGCTGGTCCGCGAGCAGCGGCGCGTTGACGTACGAGACGGTCTCGCTCACGATGTTCGTGAACAGGCCCTTGAGCGCTGCCAGCTTGAGCACCTTGACGTCGTACTGGTTCAGCTCGCCGTGCACCTCGACGTCGAGGCTCGTGAGCGGGCTGCGGGCGAGGGCCGCGAAGATCTGTCCGAGCTTCTCGACGAGCGGGATGCCGGGGCGCACGTACGGGTCGATGACGCCGCCGGCGACGTTGACGGCGTCGGGCACGAGCTCGCCGCCCAGTGCGAGGCGCACGGACCTGGCGACCGAGACGCCGGCCTTCTCCTGCGCCTCGTCGGTCGAGGCGCCCAGGTGCGGCGTCACGACGACGTTGGGCAGGTCGAGGAGCCTCCTCGCGGGTCCGTCCTGTGCGGGGGGCTCGCTCGAGAACACGTCCAGGCCCGCGCCGGCGATCTCGCCCGTCGTGAGCGCCGTGTAGAGCGCCTCCTCGTCGATGAGCCCGCCGCGTGCGACGTTGACGACGTATGCCGTGGGCTTCATGCGCGCGAACGCCTCCGCGCCGATCATGCCCGTCGTCTCGGGCGTCTTCGGCATGTGGATCGTGATGAAGTCGCTCTGCTCCACGAGATCGTCGAGCGACACGAGCTGCACGCCGAGCTGCTGTGCGCGCGCGCTCGTGACATACGGGTCGTACGCGACGACGCGCATGTCGAACGCCTGCAGACGCGCGGCGATGAGCGCGCCGATGCGGCCGAGGCCGATGATGCCGACGGTCTTCTCGAACAGCTCCGTGCCCGTGAACGAGCTGCGCTTCCACGCGCCCGCGGCGAGCGACGCGTGAGCGGCGGGGATGCGCCGGGCAAGGCTCAGGATGTGCCCGATCGTCAGCTCGGCGGCCGAGATGATGTTCGAGGTCGGCGCGTTGACGACCATGACGCCCGCCGTCGTCGCCGTCTTGATGTCGACGTTGTCCAGGCCCACGCCTGCGCGGGCGATGACCTTCAAGGCGGGAGCCGCGGCGATGGCCTCGGCATCCATCTTCGTCGCCGACCGGATGAGCACGGCGTTCGCCTCGGCCAGCGCCGGCAGGAGCGCCGAACGATCTGCGCCGTCGACGCTGCGGATCTCGAAGTCGGGACCGAGCGCGTCGATCGTGGCGGGAGAGAGTTCTTCGGCGATCAGGACGACAGGCTTCGACACAGGCAGGACCTTCGGGGCGGCGGCAGAGCGATGGACGGCAGAGCGGTGGATGCCGCGCCGCACGCGATCGGGGCGAGGCTGAACACAAGCCTAGCGGGGGTCACCTGGGCGAACCGTGCGCGTGACGGGCGAGTCAGCTCAGCAGCGAGCTCGGGCTGAGCGCCGTGTACGCGACGAGATCGAGCCAGAACACCGCGACCAGACCGAGACCCGTCAGCATGATGAGCAGGGCGTGGTGGGCGGGCCGGCGGTGAGAGAGCCGGAACGCGAAGACGTACACGATGACCGGGAAGACGATCGCGAAGATCCACACCGCCCAGCCGAAGGCGTTGAGCGGCCGGCCGGCGTCGCCGAAGAACTGCGCGGTCTGGATGAGGTTCGCGATCGCGTTCCAGACGGCGTACGCGTAGAAGAGCCCGAACAGCCCCATGATCGTGCCGAGCAGCCACACCGGCATGCGGTGCGCGGGGGACGCGGCATCCGTCGACCGGCTCATCGCCCCACCGCCCCCGTGAGGATGAAGGGCCACGGCACGAGGAGCAGGGCTCCCCCGACGAGCCACGCGATCCGCACCCACGCGGCGCTGCGGATCGTGAGCAGGAACACGGTCGCGAACCACAGGACCGGCGCCAGGACGGCGAGCCAGAAGCTCCCCTGGAACATGACGTCGGAGACGAGGTACTCGAGCCGGCCCTGCAGCCGCATCCCCCCGACGACCCAGCCGATGGCGTACAGCAGGTACGCGCCGCCGAAGACGCCGAGCGCGACGAACATCGCGTTGCCGAGGGGCGCCGCGGCGGGGTCCGGCGCGACCGTGCCGTCGGCGTCCAGCCGCGCGACGTCGTGGCTGCCCTTGCCGACGGCCTCGAATCCCTCCGGAAGACCGACCGGCGCGGCTGCGACGGGTTCGGCGGCCCCCGTCGTCCCCTCCGGCCCGGGGTCCTTCGCCCTGCCGACGCCGACGTCGAGCGTCGGGTCGTCATCGCCGCCCCACGAGAGGGCCTCGTCGTCGCGTCCGGGTGTCACGTGTGTCAGCGTAATGCGCGGCGTCGTCGCCGTGCGCGAAGACGACGAAGCCGGATGCCGCGCCTCCTCGAACTTCGCGAGGACGAGCGCGTGCCACGTGCTCGGACCGACGACGCCGTCGACGGGTGGCGCGAACCGGGCCTGGACGTCGCGGACGGCGTGATCCGTCAGCGGGCCGACGTCGGGGGCGGGTCCGGAGAGCCGCCCCTCGAGGGAAGAGAGCCGCGCCCCGGCGTGATGCCGCGGCATCCGTCACGCGTCCGCCGCGTCGGCGCCTCCGGGCGGCCACGGCGCGGAGGGAGCGCGCAGGAACGCCGACGGCGGGTGCCCGGTGACCTCGCGGACGTGCCTGCTGAAGTACCCCTCGTCGCGGTACCCGCATGCGCGGGCGACGTCGCGGACACGGAACTTCCCGCTGCGGAGCATGTCGACGGCGTTGCGCAGCCGCACGTCCGTCAGATACTGGCGGGGACTGCGGCCCGTCTCCTGGCGGAAGAGGTCCGCGAAGTACACGGGGTGCAGCCCCGCGCGCTCGGCGATGGCGGCCACCGTGACGGGCTCGGCGAAGTGGTCCGTGATGTACCGCACGGCGCGGTCGACGCGCGGATCGCGCCACCGACGCGACGCGCCGGGATCGGCGAGCGCCGCGCAGCGATGCAGGATCAGCAGGACGAGCCCGTCGATGCGCGGCAGGTCGCGGTCGGCGCGGTGCACCCACGTGTGCCACAGCTCGCGCTGGAGGCCGATCAGCTCCTCATCGATGCCGACGCGCGTCACGGTCGCCAGCGGCAGGCGACTTCCCTCCTCGGCGCGCAGCACGAAGTCGATCGCCATGCACGTCATCGGGTCGTCCAGCGGCGTCGAGGCGGACCGCACGGATCCCGGCTGGATGCAGACGAGGTCGCCCGCGCTCACCTCGTGCCGAACGCCGTCGACGGTGTACTCGGCCCGACCGGACACGACATACGTGAGGTCGATGAAGTCGATGCGCTCGCGGGGCATCGACCAGTCCGCGGGGCACGTGCGATACGCGCAGTAGCCGACCTCGACGCCGAGATGACCCCGCGCCGCAGCATCCTCGCCGTCTCGCATGCCGTCCTGCTCTGTAAACCTTTTCTGAACTCTCTCCCATCATCTTGGATTTCCCCATGTCGCGGGCGCATAGCCCCCTCATACGTTCTTTCATGCGGAGGTCAACAGGCTCCGCCCGCCGGCGCAGTCGCCGCGGCCCGCATGGATGAAGGAGTCCACATGCGAAGTCCCCTCCCCCGAGCCGGGATGACCGCGGCGGTCGCCGCGCTCGTCGTCGCGCTCATCCCCGCCGCGGCGCACGCGGAGACCGGCGATGCCGGCGATCCGCTCGTCATCGGCTACGGCTCGCCGAACATCGGCGGCAGCGCGGCGGATCCCCTCTGGGACGATGTCGCGCCCGTGCCCGTCGCGAAGCGCACGGGCTCCCCGGTCGCGAGCGCCGAAGTGAAGGCGGTGTGGGACGAGAACTATCTGTACACGCTCACGGAGGTCACCGATCCGCAGCTCGACATCAGCTCGGGCCAGCTCTACAACCAGGACTCCGTCGAGGTGTTCGTCGATCTCGTCGACGACAAGTCCGCCGCGCACACCACGTACGTCGCCCTGCAGGACTTCCAGTTCCGCATCAGCTACGACAACCGTCCGTCGTTCGACCACGGCGGCGACGACCGTCTCATCTCGAACACCCGTACGACCGACGGCGGCTACGTCGTCGAGTCGGTGTTCCGCGTCGGCGACCTCGTCGAGGGCGGCCTGACCTCGGGCAGGACGCTGGGCTTCGACGTCCAGATCAACGACGGCGCCGGCGGCAACCGGGTCGGCCAGCTGTTCTGGCACGACGGAACCGGCAATCAGTGGCAGCGCCCCGGGCTGTTCGGCACGATCGCGCTGGAGGCCAAGCCGTCCGACATCCCGCCCCGGGTCGACAGGATCGAGCTCTTCTACGCCATCACGCAGGCGGGGCGGGTCAACCGTGCGATCTACGGCAACGCGTCCGTCATCGACGAGCCGCTCGAGGTCGCGCGCGCCGTCTTCGCCGACGACTCCGCCTCGCAGCAGACGGTGGATGCCGCCCGCAGCGCGCTCAGCGACGCGCTCTTCGCGCTCGAGCGCACGGGCCCGTATCCCGATCCGAAGCACCTGCCGGATCAGCCGGGGATGCCCGACCTGTTCCAGTTCCTCGACGGCTCGCGCGTCGAGTCGACCGCCGACTGGGACCGCCGCCGCGAGGAGATCGCCGGCATGGCGCAGTACTACGAGTACGGCTACCAGGCGGGCGCTCCGGCCTCGCTCACCGCCGCTCACGGCGAGCGCTCGGGCTTCGACTTCGGCTGCTTCTGCTTCACGAGCCAGCCCGCGATCGACATCCGCATGACGAACGACGTCGCGGGGCAGAGCGTGAGCAGGTCGTTCACGGCCGTGCTGCAGGTTCCCGACGCCTCGTCCGGCTTCTCGGCACCGTACCCCGTCGTCATCGGCTTCGGCGCAGTGCCGGGGGCGGATCAGTTCCTCGCCAACGGCATCGCGACGATCGCGTACACCCCGACGGATGTCGGAAACGAGAACCACACGGGCATCTACTACGACTTCTTCCCGTACGAGAAGGACATCGCGGGAGCCGACACCGGCACGCTCATGGCCTGGGCGTGGGGGGTCAGCAGGATCGTGGACGCGATCTCGTACGTCGATCCGGCGACGGGCGAGCGCGCCATCTCGGAGCTCGACCCTGACGGCATCGCGGTCACGGGACACTCCCGCTACGGCAAGGGCACGCTCGTGGCGGGCGCCTTCGACGACCGCATCGCCGTCGTGGCGCCGAACGGATCGGGCACGGGCGGCGCGTCGAGCTGGCGCTACCAGTTCGCCGGCAAGGACTATCGCGTCGACAACGGCGGGCAGGCCTATCCGTGGGCGGTCGACGACGCGAGCTCGATCAACGGCTACGTCGAGACGATCAACAACACGTTCGGCGGCAACGCGCCGTGGTTCGCCGACATCTTCGGCGAGTTCCGCGAGCCCGACTCACCGGCGCCCGTGCGGCTGCCGTTCGATCAGCACTCCGTCATGGCGCTCGTCGCCCCGCGCCCGCTGCTCGTGACGGGCGGGTTCTCGGACTTCGGCACGAACCCCGAGTCGATGGCGATGAGCTACCGCGCGGCGGAGAAGGCGTACGAGTTCCTCGACGTGCCCGACCGCATCGGCGTCGCGTTCCACGACGGCGGCCACACGCACACGTTCGACGACACCGCGTACCTCCTCGCGATGATGAAGTACTACCTGCGCGGCGACACCTCCGCGGCGGTCGGCGACAAGCTCGTCGCCGCGAAGACGTACCCGTTCCACACGTACGACGAGGCCTCGGCCCCGTGGTCGGCGCCGGAGCGGTCGGCGCTGACGGTGACGGCGCCGACAGCGAAGCCCGGCGCCCTGTTCGACGCGACGGTGTCGTTCGCCGCGCCGACGGCCGTCGACGACACGGACCTGACCGTGTCGTTCGACGCGAGCAGGCTGCGGGTCGAGAAGGTCTCGGCTGCGGCGGGGCTCGCGGTCGCAGGGCAGAGCACGACGGCAGGCACGCTCACGATCCGGCTCTCCGCCGCGGGGCCCGTGACGACGCGTGACCTCGTGCGGGTGACGTTCCGGGCGACGGACCGCCTCGGCACGGCGGCGCTCGACGTCGACGCCGCGGCGACCCGCGTCGCGCCCGACGGCTACTCCTGGACGTCGCACGTCGGCGGGTCCGGCTCGGCGACGATCGCCGTGGCGGAGTGGGACGCGAAGGCGGTCTACAACGAGGGCGATCGCGTCGGCTACCAGGGACGGCAGTACCTCGCCTCCTGGTGGACGTCGAACCAGAAGCCGGGCGACCCCTACGGGCCGTGGCAGGAGATCGCGACGCTCGACGACGGGTCCGCCGTGTGGACGGCATCCCGCATCTTCGACGCGGGTGACGTCGTGACGTACGACGGGCGCACGTGGACCGCCAAGTGGTGGACGCGCAACCAGACGCCCGGCGACCCCTACGGGCCGTGGCAGCCGCGATCCTGACCCGTCACTGAACGCGAGGGCTCGCCTTCGACCGGATCCCGATCCGGTCGAAGGCGGGCCCTCTGCCGTCGTCCGTCCAGACGCCGTCCGTCTCGACCGCCTTCGCGTACTGCAGCGCGAGCGGCACGGCGAAGGCGTCGTCGGCCGCCGTGTAGCGCTGCTGCAGTCCGTCCTCGAGGATCCGCCAGGGTCGCTCGTTCGATGGTGTCGTCTCGAGCCCGTTGTCGGGGACGAACTGCTCGTAGTCGTACGGGTGGCTGGACGTCGCGTCGAGGGCGACGGAGAACGCGTCGACCGCGAGCGAGCCTGCGCCCAGGTCGATCTGCAGGAGACGCTGGAACCCCGTCGCACGCTCACCCGTGTGCGTACGGAACTCCTGATAGTCGGCCAGCGCCTCCAGGACCGTGTGCCCCTCGAGTCCGCCCGCGTCCTCCGTGACGATCGCTCCGAGCCCGTGGAAGTGCCCCGACAGAACGGTCACGACATTGCGATGCGGAGCGATGACCCGCTCCCAGAGCCGATCGGCATGCGAGACCCACCGGGAGGAGGTCGACCGCGTCGCGACGGCGTCGCGGAGCTTCGGTGTGACGTGCTCGTGCGTCGAGATGACGACGTTCGCGTCGGGGTGGGCCTCGACGACGCCCTCCGCCCACGCGATCTCCCGCTCGCCGTACGCATACGGGAGCGACAGCATGACGAACCGCGCGCCCCCGGCCGTGAACTCCGACCAGCTGGCGCTGTTGTCGCCCGGCGCGATGGATCCGCCGTACCACGGCGCGTCGGCATACCTCGATGGCGGGAAGAACTCGTTGAACAGGTCGTTGCTCACGCCTCGCTTGTTGTCGTGGTTGCCGGGGAGGACGCTGTTCGCGACGCCCGCGTCGTCGAGCACGCGCTGCATCGCGGATGCGACGGCGAACTCTCGGCGAGCGCGCGGCTCGGTCTGGTCGGGGTCGACCCAGTTCTGGATGAGGTCGCCCGTGTGCGTCGCGAACGCGATCTTGCGCGGCGCCGCATTGGCGGCGATCCACGCGACCTCCCCCGCGTACACCTCGGGGTACGCCTCGCTGTAGTACTGCGTGTCGGTGAGGTGGCTGATCGCGACGTCGTAGTCGGACGGGTCGGCGATCGCGGCGGCGTCCGCGGCGGGCGCGTTGCGGCGCTCGACGACCTGCACCAGCAGGTCGGCCGTGCCGTCGGAGATCTGCGACGCGGTGAGTCGTCCCGTCAGCGAGACGGTCTCGTCCGCCGTGCCGCTGTGCGCCGTGCGGGCTCCCGCTGCCTCGTCGAGCGCGCGCCAAGCCGCGGCGTCCCGATCCCACGCGGACAGCCGCACGGCGGATCGTCCGATCGTGCGTCCCGCCCAGCCGACCGCCGATGCGCCGGCAGGAAGCGCGATGCGCAGACGCACGTAGGGGAAGCCGTAGCCGTCGTCGCGCGAGAGCGCGGGCGCTGCGGGGTCCAGGTCGGTCTCGCCGTCGAGGGATCGCGAGACCAGCGGCGCGCCGGAGGATCCTGAGAAGGCGGCGAGCACGCGGGCAGGGACTCCGGATGCCGGCGCCGCCGCGTGTGCGGCGGCGAGGGTCGTCGCTCCGACCGTGTCGGCGGCCGCCCGCGCCCCCGCGAGCGCGTGCGCGGCGAGCGAGGCGAGCTCGACCGGCGCCCGCTCGTCGATCCGCCCCGGCGTCGCGACGGCGGGCACGAAGTCGACGGAGTCGTCGCCTGTGAAGCCCGCCCGCTGGTACGTCTCGCCTCGGAGTCTGTCCGTGCCGAACGTCGGCAGCGGCAGTCCCTTCGTGCACGGACTCACGCGGTCGACGCTCTCGTCCATCTCGTTGCGGTGGTAGATGCCGACGCTGTCGACCCGGCGGCCCTCGCGGTCTTCGACCCAGACGCCCGCGCCCGTCAGGGCCAGCGGCGTCGCGTACCGCGCGTCGGCCGAGGCCGCGTCCGGCGTGCCGTCGAGGGCGGCGAGCCAGGTATCGTCCGGCGCGAGGCGCGTGCCGTCCGGGACGACCGCGAGGTCGTCGAATCGGCGGAAGCCGTCCGTGCCGCACGCGACCAGCCGCCACCCCGAGATGTCGACGGAGGCGCGGCCGTAGTTGCCGAGCTCGGCGTAGTTGCGTCGTGCGACGCCGTCGATCCCGGGGTCGGTCGAGACCTCGCTGAGGGCGACGGCCGGGCTGGACGGGTACGCGAACCGCTCGTCGACGAGCGCGCGCCCGGGCGCGTTGCGCGCGCCGGGGGTGCGCAGTGCGACGGCGAACGAGCCGTCCTGCTGCCGTTGCCAGCTCTCCCCCGAGCGGTGGTCGAGAACGGCCGGGAGCTTGTCGTCGCCCGTCTGGCAGGCCGTGTCCCCGCGGGACGACACGGAGATCCCGTCGCCGCGGAGCCCTTCCGGCGAGACGAGGAGCACCCCTGAGACCAGGTCGGCGAGCGAGGTCGCGGTACGGACGCGCGCCTCGCCGGAGAAGTCCGGGCCCCCGACAACGAGCCGGGCGCCGGGCGCGAGGCGATCGCCCGCGCGGAACTCGTGCTGGAGCGTGCCGGCGTCGAGCATGCCCCTCGCCGTGCAGCGGTAGAGCCGCCAGCCCTCCAGGGACAGCGGCGCCGAGCCCGTGTTGCGCAGCTCGACGAAGTCGTCGCCGTGCCCCGCGGGGCCGGCCGCCGCGACCTCGTCGATGCGCAGGGCCGACGGCGGCCCCGTGTCGGGCGCCGTGGCGTTCGCGGCATCCGGCGTCGCCTTCGCGCGCACCCACCCGTCGTCGGTGCGCTGCCAGCTCTCGCTCAGCCCGATCGCCAGCGTCGCAGGCAGGTTCGGGGTGCGAGCGCATTCGCTCTGCGTCGGCGCGGGCGTGTTCGGGTATTGCGCCACCCCGTCGGCCACGGCACCGGTCGGGTCGACGACGACGAGACCGAACCCCTCGGCGGGAAGACTCTGCGTGAAGGTCTCGCCCGCGGTGGGGCCGCGCCATCCCATGTGCGCCGCGAGCAGCCGCTCGCCCGGAGCGAGCACCGTGCCGGTCAGGTCGATCTCGGGGCTCGTGGGCTTGGCGCGCAGCCCTGCCACGCTGCACCGGAAGACCGCCCAGCCCGTCAGGTCGACCGGACGGTCGCCGTGGTTGCGGAGCTCGAAGAAGCCGCCGGCCCGCCCGTCGGGTCCGCCGACGGAGATCTCGTCGATGAGGACGGATGCCGTGCCGCTCGACGTCGCATGCGCGGCATCCCGCGGGGTGGCGACGATCGCCGCCGTCACGAAGAGGGACACTGCCATAATCGCCGTGAGACGCAACGCGACGCGCACGCCAGCGAGGGTCGCGGACGGAGATGAACCGCCCGCGGACGCACCCCGTCACCGAGGTGAACGGGGCGCGTCAGGACCGCGCAGGCCTGCCGCAGCCCGCATGCGTCCGGCCGCCGCTTCCCCGAGGGGAAGGCGACGGCCGGACGGGACGGCGCGATCAGCCGATCGGCGTGCACCCGCCGATCAGCACGCACCCAGCGGCTGCCACGGCCCGTAGGGGTCGCCGGGCACCTGGTTTCGCGTCCACCACTTGGCGCGCCAGCGCTCACCATCGTGCACGACGGTCTCGCCGCCCGTGTAGACCCACGAGGCGGTCCACTGCTGCAGCGTCGCCGTGTCGCATCGGACGGACTGGCCGACCTCCGCCCACGGACCGTACGGGTCGCCGGGCGCCTGGTTCTGCGTCCACCACTGGGCGACGAACACCTTGCCGGCGTACGAGACCCTGTCGCCCATGCTGTAGACCGTGCGCGCCGCCCAGGCGGGCTCGGTCGGCGCGATCTCGCCCGCGTCCAGGCCGACGATCACGGGGTCGTGGTCGCTCGAGCGGAACTGGTCGGGCGCGTAGAAGAGCGTGCCGTGGTAGTTGTATCGGCTGTACTCGAGGGCGATCGACTCCTCGGCGTTGATCTCCCAGATGTCTGCGCCCTCCGCACGCTCGCGGGCCGCGCCGTTGAGGAGCACGTGGTCGAGCGAGCCGGAGAGGCCGTCGAACGAGTACGAGTACTGCCCCGGGGCGAGAGCGGATGCGGCGTCGACGTAGCCGGCCGAGTAGAGCACCTGCAGCGGATCCTCCTGCGTGTAGGAGTTGAAGTCGCCGACGAGGGCGATCGCCTCCGTGTCGCCGGCCGCGATCGGCGCCCACGTCGCGAGCGCCGTCGCCTGGCGCACGCGCGACTCGTTGGAGGCTCCCTGTCCGTCGCCCGTGTCGGCGTCGCCCGGCCACGGGCCCGCCGAGCCCTTCGACTTGAAGTGGTTGACGACGACGAACACCGGCTCGCCGCCGTCGACGGGGGCGAAGGAGGCGCCGATCGGCTCTCGCGCGTTGGCGAACGCGCCCGTGTCGCTGCTCTCCGTGCCGAGCGCGCGCGGCGCACCCGCGAGCTTCACGGCCGCCGGCTGGTAGATGAGCGCGTTCGTGATCGCATCCTGGAACTGCGCCGGCGGCAGGTCGGCCGACGACGGGACGAACGCCCACTTGGCGCGGCCCGCCGCTGCGTTGAGCGCGTCGACCAGGGTCGCGAGGGCCTCGTCCGCCACCCCGTCCACCGAGAGCGAGTTCTCGATCTCGAGGAGACCGACGACATCCGCGTCGAGCGCGTTGATCGCGGCGACGATCTTGGCCTGCTGCCGAGCGAGGTCCTCCGGCTCGTATGCGCCGCGCGGACCCGTGCCCGGGCACGAGTTCACCGTCACGGGGTCGCCCGTGCGGTCGTTGTACGAGGAGCAGCCCGCAAGGTCCTCGCCCAGCGTCGTGAAGTAGTTCAAGACGTTGAACGAAGCGATCGAGAAGTCGCCGCCGACGGCAGCCGGCGCCGCCGTGCGGTCGTCCTCGAACGAGACGGGCGACGTGCCGCCCGCGAGGAACGGAGTCGTCGGGTTGAGCTTCCACACGTCGTTGCGGAAGTCGACGACGACGGGAGCCGTGAAGGTGACGGATGCTCCGACCCGGACGGGCTCGTCGAGCGAGATGTACGGCGGCGTGAGCGCGCTGTTCGCGGAGCTGAGGAAGTTGACGGAGGTGCCGTCGTCCAGGACGACCCGCCGCGCGGCGTTGTCGGCCTCGACCGCGAGCGCCTCCGCGGAGCCCGCGTCCGCGACCTCGGTGGGCTGCAGAAGCGGGATGGCGCCCGCCGCGAGCCCGACCTCGCCGTACTGGTTCGTGCTGTACGTGTTCGACACCGTGAAGTCTCCGGCCGGCGCGTACAGCATCGACTCGAGCGTCTCGCGCGCGGCGTCCGTCGCGGGCCAGAGCGCCGAGACGGGCGCGACGGGCGCCGCGGCATCCGTCAGCACGGTGACTCCGCCGGCCGCGACCGTGAGCTCGGTGAGGCCGAAGAACTCGCTCACCCCGCCCGTGACGCGCACGTGGTCGCCGAGCGCGACGCTCCCGACGGTCGCGCCCGAGAAGACGAACACCGCGTCGGACGCCGTGTGCGCAGCGAGGTCGATGGCTCCACCTGTGCCGGGTGTCTGGATGACGTAGCCCGCGAACTGGCCCGACCCCGACGGGTAGCGGGCCGTGACGACGCCTTCGGTCGTGACGGTCTGCCCCACGAGCGGCGAAGCGGCGCCGGTCCCCTGGATCTCGGCGATCGTCTTCGCGGTGCCGGGCTCCGGGTCGGGGTCCTCGCCCGGGTCCTCGCCGCCCGCGTTCTGCGGCGTCGGCGCGCCGGCCGTGAAGTCGGCCGCGTTGTCGCGCGTGTCGGCGTGGGTCTCGTTCCGGGAGGTCGAGCTCGTCGCGCTGGGCGCGGGCGCGGGGCCCGTGCCGAGGAATGCGCCGGCCGTGCCGAACCCGACGTAGTCCACGACCTGCGGGTCGGCGGGCGATGTCGGTGCCACGGCCGTGCTGGTCAGCGCGACCTTGCCGGTCGTCCCCGAGAGGTTGAGCGATCCCGTGGCATCCGGCGTCGGGATCGGGGCACCCGTGGTGCCGCTCGCTCCGCCGTAGAGGAAGTAGCCGTGGGCGGGGATGCTGCCGCTCAGCGCCGTGCGGTTGTTGAAGGCGCCGGTCGCGGACGCGTAGTGGAGCGACCAGCCGGTCAGGGACACGGGAGCGTCGGTGCGGTTGTAGAGCTCGACGAAGTCCTGGTCGAGCACGGCGCCGCTGTTGCCGCCCGCGCCGTAGATCTCGTTGATGACGACGGGCGACGACGCCGGCTCGGGGTCGGTGCCGGGGTCCGTGCCGGGGTCCGTGCCGGGGTCCGTGCCGCCGGCCGCGTTCTGCGGAGTAGGAGCGCCCGCGACGAAGTCGGCCGCGTTGTCGAGCGTGTTGGCGTGCGTGTCGCTCCGCGAGGCCGACGTCGTGTTGTCGAGCACGGGGGCGGCGGCGGCTCCGAGGAACGCGTTCGCGGCCCCGAATCCGACGAAGTCGACGACGGAGTCGCCCGACGATCCAAGGATCGGCGCCGTCGACGACGCCAGCGCGACCTTTCCGCTGGCCGCGCTCATCGCGATCGACCCTGACGTGTCGAACACGGGTGTCGTCGTGCCGCTCGCGCCCTGCGCCTCGCCGACGAGGAAGTACCCGCCCGCGGCGATCGTGCCGGTGAGCGCCGTCACCTGCCAGGAGGCGCCGGCGGCGGACGCGTACTGCACCGACCATCCGGAGAGGTCGACGGGCTGGGCCGTGGGGTTGTACAGCTCGACGAAGTCGTGGGTGTACGTCGCACCCGAGTTGCCACCGCCGCCGTAGATCTCGTTGATGACGACGGGAGAGTCGAGGGTCGGCACGGCCGCTGCCGGCTGCGCGACGAGCGCTCCTCCCGCGATCAGAACGAGGGCTGTGAGCCCTCCCGTCATGGATCTCGTCGCGCGCACTGGCATGGGCTCCTTCGGTGATGGCCCGGATGCATGACCGGGCGGGATGGACCTCGCCCATGATGCCGTGGCCGGCGGGCTCGTTCCGATGCATGCACGTTACGAGGAGGTGAACAGTTCCGACAAGGACCTCGCGCGGGTCGCGGCGAACTGCGCGGATCGCGCCTCGCCTGCCTGCCGTATGCGGCGGCAGCCGGCCCGGCATCGCCATGAAGCGCTGACGGATGCCGAGAGCCCGGCCCCCTTGTAAGGGACCGGGCTCGTGTGGCTTGTGTCAAGCCGTGCTCGGCGGGATGCGCCGAGGGTCTTCGGGCTGCGCGTCTTCGGGCTGCGCGGAAGGCGCCACGACTCGTGCGGGTCAGCGCGCGGCGGAGCCCTCGACGTAGTCGGCGTCCTGCTGCTTCCACGCGAACAGGGCGCGCAGCTCCCGGCCGACCTCCTCGATCGGGTGCTGGGCCGCCTTCTCGCGCAGCTCGTAGAACTCCTTGCCGCCGTTGTCCTGGTCGGCGATGAAGCGCTGCGCGAACGCGCCCGACTGGATGTCGGCGAGGACGCCCTGCATGTTCTCCTTGACGCGCGGGTCGATGACGCGCGGGCCCGAGACGTAGTCGCCGTACTCGGCCGTGTCGGAGACCGACCAGCGCTGCTTCGCGATGCCGCCCTCCCACATGAGGTCGACGATGAGCTTGAGCTCGTGGAGGACCTCGAAGTAGGCGATCTGCGGCTGATAGCCGGCCTCCGTCAGCGTCTCGAAGCCGTACTGCACGAGCTGCGACACACCGCCGCACAGCACGGCCTGCTCGCCGAACAGGTCGGTCTCGGTCTCCTCCGTGAAGGTCGTCTTGATGACGCCCGCGCGGGTGCCGCCGATGGCCTTCGCGTACGCCTTCGCGACGTCCCACGCCTGGCCCGAGGCATCCTGCTCCACCGCGATGATGTCGGGGATGCCGCGGCCCGCGACAAACTCGCGGCGGACGGTGTGACCCGGCGCCTTGGGCGCGACGAGGATCACGTCCACCCCCTCGGGCGCCTGGATGTAGCCGAAGCGGATGTTGAAGCCGTGCGCGAAGGCGAGCGTCTTGCCGGGGGTCAGCGTGTCCTTGATGGACTCCGTGAAGATGCCGCGCTGGTACTGGTCGGGCGCGAGGATCATGATGAGGTCGGCCCACTCGGCCGCGTCGGCCACGGACTTGACCTCGAAGCCCTCCTCCTGCGCCTTCGCGGCGGACTTCGAGCCGTCCTTGAGCGCGATGACGACCTGGACGCCCGAGTCGCGCAGGTTCTGCGCGTGCGCGTGGCCCTGTGAGCCGTAGCCGACGATCGCGACCTTCTTGCTCTGGATGAGCGACAGGTCGGCGTCGTCGTCGTAGAAGATCTCGGCCATGGTGTGTGTTTCTCCTTGGGTTTCGGTTCTGTGAGTTCGGGGGTCAGCCGCGCAGCACGCGTTCGGTGATGGACTTGCCGCCGCGGCCGATCGCGAGCAGGCCCGACTGGGCGAGCTCCTTGATGCCGAACGGCTCGAGCGCGCGCAGGAAGGCCTCGACCTTGCCCTTGTCGCCTGTCACCTCGACGACGAGCGCGTCCGCGGCGTAGTCGACGATCTGCGCGCGGAAGAGGTTCACGACCTCGAGGACATTCGAGCGGGTCTGGTTGTCGGCACGCACCTTGATGAGCATGTGCTCGCGCTGCACGGATGCCGCGGAGTCGAGCTCGACGATCTTGATGACGTTGACGAGCTTGTTCAGCTGCTTGGTCACCTGCTCGAGCGGCAGCTCCTCGACGTCGACGACGACCGTGATGCGGGACAGTCCCGGCACCTCCGTGACGCCCACGGCGAGCGATTCGATGTTGAAGCCGCGGCGGGCGAAGAGCCCCGCGACGCGGGTCAGAAGACCCGGCTTGTCCTCCACCAGGAGGCTCAGCACATGACTCGACACGTCAGTCCTCCTGCTCGAACGCCGGCGCGTGGTCGCGCGCGTACTGGATGTAGCTGTTGCTCACGCCCTGCGGCACCATGGGCCACACCATCGCGTCGGCGCTCACGACGAAGTCGATGACGACGGGGCGGTCGTTCGTCTCGAGCGCGAGCGTGATCGCGGCATCCACGTCCGCCTCGTTCTCGACGCGGATCGCGAGGCAGCCGTACGCCTCGGCGAGCTTGACGAAGTCGGGGATGCGGACGGTGTCGTGGCCCGTGTTCAGGTCGGTGTGCGAGTAGCGGCCGTCGTAGAAGAGCGTCTGCCACTGCCGCACCATGCCCAGCGACGAGTTGTTGATGATCGCCACCTTGATCGGGATCTTGTTGATCGTGCAGGTGGCGAGCTCCTGGTTCGTCATCTGGAAGCAGCCGTCGCCGTCGATCGCCCACACGACTCGGTCGGGCTCTGCGACCTTCGCGCCCATCGCCGCGGGAACCGAGTAGCCCATCGTGCCCGCGCCGCCCGAGTTGAGCCACGCGTTGGGGCGCTCGTACTTGATGAACTGCGCAGCCCACATCTGATGCTGGCCGACCCCGGCGGCGTAGACGCCCTCGGGGCCGGTGAGCTCGCCGATCCGCTGGATGACGTACTGCGGCGACATCAGTCCGTCGCTGGGCTGCGTGTATCCGAGCGGGAACTCGTCGCGCAGACCGTCGAGGAACGACCACCACTCCCGGATGTCGGGGGTCGCGCCGGCGGTCGCGCCGCGGTATGCGGCATCCAGGTCGATGAGGACGTCGCGCAGATCGCCGACGATCGGCACGTCCGCCGTGCGGATCTTGGAGATCTCGGCGGGATCGATGTCGACGTGCACGACCTGCGCGCCGGGGGCGAACAGCGCCGCCTTGCCCGTCACGCGGTCGTCGAAGCGCGCGCCGAGCGCGACGAGGACGTCGGCCTCCTGCAGCGCGAGGACGGCCGGGACTGTCCCGTGCATGCCCGGCATGCCCAGGTGCTGCGCGTGCGAGTCGGGGAACGCGCCGCGGGCCATGAGCGTCGTGACGACGGGAGCGCCCGTGGACTCCGCGAGGGCGAGCAGCTCGCTCGACGCACGCGAGCGGATGACGCCGCCGCCCACATACAGGACGGGCTTCTTCGCCTGCGCGAGCAGCTGCGCGGCCGCCTGGATCTGCTTGCCATGCGCCTTCGTGACGGGACGGTAGCCGGGCAGGTCGACGCGCGGAGGCCACACGAACGGCACCTCGGCCTGCTGCGCATCCTTCGTGATGTCGACGAGCACGGGGCCCGGGCGCCCTGTTCCGGCGATCTCGAAGGCCGCGGCGATCGCGCCGGGGATGTCTTCGGCCTTCTTCACGAGGAACGAGTGCTTCGTGATCGGCATCGTGATGCCGACGATGTCGGCCTCCTGGAAGGCGTCGGTCCCCATGAGGTTCGAGAAGACCTGGCCAGTGATGCAGACGATCGGCACCGAGTCCATGTACGCGTCGGCGATCGCGGTCACGAGGTTGGTCGCGCCGGGGCCGGACGTCGCGATCGCGACGCCGACCTTGTTCGACGCGGCGGCATAACCTTCGGCTGCGTGGCCTGCGCCCTGCTCGTGACGGACGAGGATGTGGCGCAGCGCCGTCGAGTCCATGAGCGGGTCGTACACCGGGAGGATCGCGCCCCCGGGCAGCCCGAAGACGTCGGTGACGCCGAGCAGTTCGAGCGAGCGGACGACCGCCTGCGCTCCGGTGAGCACGGGCGCGGACGCGGACGCGGTGCGGACGGGAGGCCGAGGCACGGCCAACGCGGAATCGGAGGGCATGGTGATCTTCCTCGAGTGGGAGATGGGAGGGTGCTGTCGCCGGAGCTACCCCGTGACCGCGCCTTCTGCGGCAGAACGCACGAGTCGGGAGTACTTGGCCAGGACGCCACGGGTATAGCGCGGGGGAAGCGGCTCCCAGCCTTCCCGGCGGGAGCTCAGCTCGGCCTCGTCGACGAGTAGGTCGAGAGTGCGAGCCGCGATATCGACCCGTATCAGATCACCATCGCGCACGAAGGCGATGGGACCTGCGTCCACCGCTTCGGGTGCTATGTGGCCGATGCACAGTCCGGTTGTGCCGCCTGAGAATCGACCGTCCGTCAAGAGTAGTACATCTTTTCCGAGCCCCGCGCCCTTGATGGCCGCCGTGATGGCGAGCATCTCGCGCATGCCGGGACCGCCCTTGGGGCCTTCGTAGCGGATGACGACCACGTCGCCCGCCTCGATCTGACCGGCCTCCAGCGCGTCCATCGCGCCGCGCTCGCGCTCGAAGACGCGCGCGGGCCCCTCGAAGACGGATGCGTCGAAGCCCGCGGTCTTCACGACGGCTCCCTCGGGCGCCAGCGAGCCGTGCAGGATCGTGAGGCCGCCCGTCGCGTGGATGGGGTTGTCGAACGTGTGGATGACGGTGCCGTCGATCGGGTCGGGGTCGAGGTCGGCGAGGTTCTCTGCGAGCGTCTTGCCCGTCACGGTGAGCGCGTCGCCGTGGAGCAGCCCCTCGTCGAGCATCGCCTTCATGATGACGGGGATGCCGCCGTGCCGGTCGACGTCGTTCATGACGTACTTTCCGAAGGGCTTCATGTCGGCCACGTGCGGGACTCTGTCGCCGATGCGGTTGAAGTCGTGCAGGCTCAGCTCGACCTCCGCCTCGCGCGCGATCGCGAGCAGGTGCAGGACGACGTTCGTCGAGCCGCCCAGGGCCATCGCGAGGGCGATCGCGTTCTCGAACGCCTCCTTCGTGAGGATGTCGCGCGTCGTGATGCCCTGACGCAGGAGATTGACGACCGCCTCGCCCGAGCGGTGCGCGAAGTAGTCGCGGCGGCGGTCGGCCGACGGCGGAGCGGCGGAGCCGGGGAGGCTGAGTCCCAGGGCCTCGGCGACGGAGGCCATCGTGTTGGCGGTGTACATGCCGCCGCACGCCCCCTCGCCGGGGGCGAACGCGCACTCGATGCGCTTGAGGTCGGCTTCCGACATCCGGCCCGCGAGGCACGCGCCGACGCCCTCGAAGGAGTCGATGATCGTGATCTCCTTCTCGGTGCCGTCGCTGAGCTTGACCCAGCCGGGGGCGATGGAGCCCGCGTAGAGGAAGACGCTCGACAGGTCGAGGCGGGCGGACGCCATCAGCATGCCGGGGATCGACTTGTCGCAGCCCGCCAGCAGGACGGTGCCGTCGAGGCGCTCGGCCATGACGACGGTCTCGACGGAGTCGGCGATGACCTCGCGCGAGACGAGCGAGAAGTGCATGCCCTCGTGGCCCATCGAGATCCCGTCGGAGACGGAGATCGTGCCGAACTGCAGCGGGTAGCCGCCGCCCGAGTGCACGCCCTCCTTCGCGCCCTGCGCGAGACGGTCGAGACTCAGGTTGCAGGGGGTGATCTCGTTCCAGCTCGACGCGATGCCGATCTGGGGCTTGTCCCAGTCCTCGTCTCCCATGCCGACGCCGCGGAGCATGCCTCGCGAGGTCGTGGCCTCGATGCCGTCGGTGACGACGCGGCTTCGGGGTTTGATGTCGATCGCGGAGTCGGGGATGCGCGGGTCGTTGGGCATACCCTGAATCCTATTCCCGCAGGACGGGTCGCTCTCCCGAGGGGTCTATCCGCGCGGGGTGGCCCGCTCACCCGGGACGGCCGCCCTGCGCGCAGCAGAGCGCTCCGCCGCGAGGCGGGAGAGCAGCGCCGCCATCGCAGGGATGTCGGGCACGACGACGGATGCCGCGGTGGGCCTGTGCCCGACGTGCACGCCGAGGTCGTCGGGGCCGAGGCTCTCGAGCGCGTCCTCGTCGGTCACGTCGTCGCCCGCGAACAGGACAGAGGTCGCGTCCGTGCGGCGGCGGAGGGTCGCGACCCCGGTGTCCTTGCCTTCGTGGCGGAACGAGTACTCGATGATGCTGTGCCCCGTCCGGCGGCGCCAGTGCGGAGCCTCCGCCTCGATGAGCGCGTCCACCGTCGCGTTCGCGGCGGCGGCCGTCGCGGCATCCGCTCGTCGTGTGTGCACGCCGAAGCCGAACGTCTTCGGCTCGATCCAGACCCCGTCCAGCGTCGCCGTCGCGGCCTCGGCGTGCTCGCGCAGCGTGTCGCGCAGCGCGAGGTCGACGGGATCGTCGGCGAGCTCGAGCCGCCCCTCCCCCGGGATCCAGTACTCGGCGCCATGGGACCCCGCGAGGAGGATCGGCGAGTCGTCCTCGTGCTCCGCGATGAGGCGGAGATCGTGCATGCTGCGGCCCGACACGAGCGCGACGACCGTGTCGGGCGCATCCAGGAGCGCGCCGACGGCGTCGCGCGCGGCGGGCGACATGCGCGAGGCCATGGGGTCATCGGAGAGCGGCGAGAGCGTGCCGTCGAAGTCGAGGGCGACGAGCAGGCGCTCCGTCGCCGCGATCCGTGCGATCGGGTCGGTCATGACGCGCTCCTCCCGGCCTGTTCGAGCGCCTCGAGGAAGCTCTTCGACCATGCGGCGACGTCGTTCACGAGCACCTTCCTTCGCATGGCCCGCATGCGTCTGCCCTGCTCCCCCGGTGTCATGTCGATCGCCCGCACGATCGCGTCCTTGAGCCCGTCGATGTCGTGCGGGTTGATGCGGACCGAGCTCGTGAGCTCGTCGGACGCTCCCGTGAACTCGCTGAGCACGAGCACTCCGCGGTTGTCGGTGCGCGCCGCGACGTACTCCTTCGCGACGAGGTTCATCCCGTCGCGCAGAGCTGTGACGAGCATGACGTCGGCCGCGAGGAAGAGGGCCACCATCTCCTCGCGCGGGTACGCCTGATGGAGGTATCGGATCGCCGTGTGGCCCACGGTGTCGTAGTCGCCGTTGATGCGGCCCACCATCGACTCGATCTCGCCCCGCAACTGGACATAGGCCTCGACGCGCTCACGGCTCGGGCTCGCCACCTGCACGAGCGTGACGTCCTCGACACCGACGCGTCCGTCCTCGAGCAGCTCGCCGAACGCCTTCAGGCGGTGCCGGATGCCCTTCGTGTAGTCGAGCCGGTCGACGCCGAGCAGGATCTTGCGGGGATTGCCGAGGCTCTCGCGGATCTCGGCGGCCCGGGCCCGGATGTCGTCGCGCTGGGCGAGCTCGGCGTACGACGACGTGTCGATCGAGATGGGGAAGGCCTTCGCGAGGGCGTTGCGGGTCGTGCCGTCGGGGTACGGGACCGTGATGCCGGAGGCCTTCGTCTGGTATCGCAGCTGCCGGCGCACCGCCCGCGCGAAGTTGCTCGCGTCGGCGACACGCTGGAAGCCGATGACGTCGGCGCCGAGGAGACCCTCGAGCACCTGCTTGCGCCACGGCAGCTGGGAGTACAGCCCGTATGCCGGGAACGGAATGTGGTGGAAGTAGCCGATCGTGAGGTCGGGCCGGGCCTGGCGCAGCATGGCGGGCACGAGCTGCAGCTGGTAGTCCTGCACCCAGACGGTCGCACCCTGTCCTGCGACGGATGCCGCAGCCTCGGCGAACCGACGGTTCACCCTGACGTAGGCGTCCCACCACACCCGCCGGTAGCGCGGGGCGGCGATGACGTCGTGGTACAGCGGCCAGAAGGTGTCGTTCGACATCCCCTCGTAGTACGACTCGACCTCGTCGGCCGACAGCGGCACCGGCACGAGGAGCGTCCCCTCGAACTCGAACGGCTCCAGATCGAGGCCGGCCTGCCCCGCCCAGCCCACCCATGCGCCGTCTGTCGCGCGCATCACGGGCTCGAGTGCCGTGACGAGCCCACCGGGCGAACGGCGCCAGACCTCCTGCTCGTCCACGGACTGCCGATCGACGGGCAGACGGTTGGCGACGACGACGAACTGCGCGTTGGTCACGGGTTCTCCAGTTCGGTTGCGGTCTTCCTCAGGCTATCGCGACGGTCGGGACGCTTCGCACGCTCTCACCCCGCGGGGTAGCGTGGGCTCATGCGCAAGTACCTCTTCGGCACCGGGATCATCGGCGCGATCACGAGCGGCATGGCGCTGCTTCGGGGACTGCGCGGCGACCAGCCGTTCACGTGGCGCACGGGGCTCGCGTGGCTGAGCTGGGGCATCACGCTCGCGCTCGCGATCGGAGCGATCGTCGACACGCGGCGCGCCACGACCGGGCACCTCATCGCCGACGACTCCCCCGTCCACGGCAAGGAGCGCAAGTACCTGCAGCGGCGCCTCCGCGGCTGAGAGGCGTCGGCCCTGCGACGCGGGGCCTCAGCTCCGCGCCGCGGGGAGCGGGATCTGATAGTGCAGGAACCCGGTCCGCGTCGCGACCCTGTCGTACAGCCCCCGCGCTGTCGCGTTGGACTCGTCCGTGAGCCAGTAGACCTTGCTGCTTCCGGATGCCGCCGCCCGCTCGCGCACGTGAGCGATGAGTGCACGCCCCACCCCTCCGCCGCGCACCTCGGGCGCCACGAAGAGGTCCTCGAGGTAGCAGTACGTCGACGTCGTCCACGTCGCGGGGTGGAACAGCCAGTGCACGATGCCGACCGCGCGGCCATCGGCATCCCTCGCCACGGCGCCGTGGAGCGCCTCAGCCGCCACGAGGCGCGCGAACGTCGCATCGGTGACGTCGTCGGCGACCGCGGCCTCGTAGAAGTCGACATAGCCCTGCCAGAGCGGCAGCCAGTCGTCGCGGTCGGCATCGGTGAGGGGTGAGATCGTCGTCACGCAGACGACGCTATCGCCGCCGCCCGCGGCGTGCCGAATCAGCCCGCCGCGGAAGGGGCTGTTCAGCGGGTGAGGATGAGCGCGTCGCCCTGGCCTCCTCCGCCGCACAGCGCGACGGCCGCCGTGCCGGCGCCCCGGCGCACGAGCTCGTGCACGGCGTGCACGACGAGCCGATTGCCGGAGGCTCCGATCGGGTGTCCGATCGCGATCCCGCCGCCGTGGATGTTGACGACGTCGTCGGACAGTCCCAGCTCCGCCTGCGAGCGCGCGACGACGGCGCCGAACGCCTCGTTGATCTCGACGAAGTCCAGCTCGGAGACGGCGATCCCCTGCTTCGCCGCGGCCTTCTCGATCGCGCGGGCCGGCTGCGCGTGGAGCGAGTTGTCCGGGCCGGCGACCTGACCGGATGCCCCGACGACGGCGAGGACGTCCCATCCGTTGGCGTCCGCATGCGCGCGCGTCGTGAGCACGACGGCGGATGCGCCGTCGGAGATCTGCGACGAGTTGCCCGCCGTGATCGTTCCGTCCTCCGCGAAGGCCGGGCGAAGGCCCGCGAGCGTCTCGACGGTCGTGTCGGGCCTGATGCCCTCGTCCGTCGTCATCGAGACGGGCTCTCCGCGCCGCTGCGGCACGTCGACCGGCACGATCTCCGCCTCGAACACGCCGGCGTCGGTCGCGGCGGCCGCGCGCTGGTGCGATCGGGCGGCCACGGCATCCTGAGCCTCGCGCGTGACGTCGTACTCCGCGTTCAGCCGCTCCGTCGACGCGCCCATGCTCACGCGGTCGTACGCGTCGGTGAGTCCGTCGTAGGCCATGTGGTCGAGCACCTCGACGGTGCCGTACGCCCATCCCTCGCGCGACCCCATGAGCAGGTGCGGCGCGCGCGTCATCGACTCCATGCCCGCGGCGACGACGACCGTCGCGTCGCCGAGCGCGAGCATCCGGGCGCCGTCGATGACCGCCGTGAGGCCGGACAGGCACACCTTGTTGACCGAGCCGGCGTGGACGTGCCACCCGAGACCCGCGCCGATCGCCGCCTGCCGTGCGGGGTTCTGGCCAGAGCCCGCCGGCAGCACCTGTCCGACGAGCACGGCGTCGACCGCCTCCGCGGGTATGCCGGCCTTCTCGAGCGCCCCCTTGATCGCGAGGGAGCCGAGCTGAGGCGCCGTGAACGACGCGAGCTGCCCCTTCAGACGGCCCTGCGGCGTGCGGGCCGCGGCGACGATGACGATGTCGTCGTGTGTCATGTTCATGCCTCCATCCTGAGCGCGTCGGGGACGCGCAGCTCGGGTTCGGTCGCGGCGACGACCTCGTCGACGGTCACGCCGGGCGCCGTCTCCACGAGGACGAGCCCCTCGGACGTCACGTCGATGACAGCGAGGTCGGTGATGATGCGGTCGACGACGCCGCGGCCCGTGAGCGGCAGCGAGCACTCGTCGACGATCTTGGCCGTCCCGTCCTTCGCGACGTGCTCCATGAGCACGATGACCTTGCCCGCGCCGTGGACGAGGTCCATCGCGCCGCCCGGACCCTTGACCATCTTGCCGGGGATCATCCAGTTGGCGAGGTCGCCCGTCTTGGACACCTGCATGGCGCCGAGGATCGCCGCGTCGATCTTGCCCGCGCGGATCATGCCGAAGCTCGTCGCGGAGTCGAAGAACGCGGCGCCGGGCAGCACCGTCACCGTCTCCTTGCCTGCATTGATGAGGTCGGGGTCGACATCCTCCTCCGTCGGGTAGGGCCCGACGCCGAGGATGCCGTTCTCCGACTGCAGCACGACCGTGACCCCTTCGGGGACGTAGTTGGGCACGAGCGTCGGCAGGCCGATGCCGAGGTTGACGTACGCGCCGTCGGCGAGCTCCTGCGCGGCGCGGGCCGCCATCTCGGTGCGGGTGAGGGCCATCGTCATGCTCCTTCGGATGCCGAGCCGGCCGTGACCGTGCGCCGCTCGATGCGCTTGTCGATGTCGGGTCCGACCTCCACCATGCGATGCACGTAGATGCCGGGGAGGTGGATCTCGTCGGGGTCGAGCTCGCCCGCCGGGACGAGCTCTTCGACCTGCGCGATGCACACTCTGCCTGCCATCGCGGCGAGCGGGTTGAAGTTGCGGGCCGCCTTGTTGAAGACGAGGTTGCCGTGCGTGTCGCCCATCTTGGCGTGCACGAGGGCGAAGTCGGTCACGATCGCCTCCTCGAGGACGTACTCGCGCGACCTGCCGCCGACGGCGAACGTGCGCACGTCCTTCGACGGCGACGCGACGGCGATGCCGCCGTTCCCGTCGTAGAGACGGGGCAGACCGCCCTCCGCGACCTGCGTTCCGACGCCGGTCTGCGTGTAGAACGCCGCGATGCCCGAGCCGCCCGCGCGCAGCTTCTCGGCGAGGGTCCCCTGCGGCGTCAGCTCGAGCTCGAGGTCGCCGTCGAGGAACTGGCGCTCGAACTCCTTGTTCTCGCCGACGTACGACGACGTCATCTTGCGGATCCGCCTGTCGTTCAAGAGGATGCCGAGCCCCCAGTCGTCCACGCCGCAGTTGTTCGACACGATCGACAGATCCTTCGTGCCCTGGTCGTGCAGCGCCTCGATGAGGCTCATGGGGTTGCCCGAGAGCCCGAACCCGCCGACTGCCAGCGATGCTCCATCGGGGATGTCGGCGACGGCCTCCGCAGCCGACGCCCACGTCTTGTCGATCACGTGCCACTCCCTCGTCCCGTGACGGATGCCGCGGCCCCGCGGCTGTCTCCATCCTGCGCCGTTGCCGCCATCTGGGTCGCGTCGCGCCTTGTCATGTGGAGGTCGCGTGCTCAATCGTCCATATGATGGACACGTGGCCGAGAAGTCCGTCCCCGGAGCCCAGTCGATCTCGCGCGCCGCGCGCCTGCTGCGGCTCGTCACGAGCGCCGGCGACGACGGGCTCGCGGTCGCCGAGCTCGCTCGGCGCGCCGAGCTGACACGCCCGACGGCGCATCGCCTGCTCGCCGCGCTGCGGCACGAGGGCCTCGTCGACCAGGACGAGCGGACGAGTCGATGGATGCCGGGCCCCGAGTTGTACCTCATGGGGACGGTCGCAGCATCCCGCTACGACATCACCGCCATGGCTCGCGACATCGTCCGCTCGCTCGCGGTGCGGACGGAGGAGAGCGCGTTCCTGTCGGTGCGCCGCGGCGACGAGACGGTCTGCCTCCTGCGTGAGGAGGGGAGCTTCCCGATCCGCTCGTTCGTCCTCTCGGAGGGCATCCGGTTCCCGCTGGGCGTCGCGTCGGCGGGGCTCGTCATGCTCGCGTTCCTCCCACCCCACGATGTGGACGCGTATCTCGAGCGGCATCCCGACCTTCCCGAGCGTTGGGGTGCGGCCCACGGGGAGCCTCGGCTGCGCGCGCGCCTCGCCGAGACGAAGGCGCGCGGATACGCCGTCAACCCGGGGCTCATCGTCGAGGGCAGTTACGGACTCGGCGCCGCCGTCTTCACGCGCGAAGGCCACCCGCAGTGGGCGCTGAGCCTCACGGGGGTCGAGTTCCGCTTCGGGCCCGATCGGCTGCCCGAGCTCGGCCGCATCCTCCTCGCCCACGCGCACCAGCTGACGACGCGGGTCTCCGCGACCGCGCGATGAGCCCGTGCGCGCGACGGCGGAGCCCTTCGCCGCGCGCACGGTCGACCGGTCCCAGTGCGGCACGTCGCGGGCAAGGCCCGCCCCCTGCCCACGCGGGCGAGGGCCGCTACGCGGCCGAGGCCGCACGCGCCGCCGCGAGCTCTTCGCGCACGACGGCGGCGACGACATCCGCTCCCGCCGCCGACATCACGATCGTGTAGTGGTTGAACGCGTCGACCGCGGTGTGCGACACGCCTGGCGCGTCCGGAAGGATCCGCGCGAGATGGGCGGGCGCGTACAGCCCAGGCGTCTCGTTCTGCAGGCCTCGCGGAACCGTGAGGAATCGGGCGGGATGCCGCAGCCCCGCGAGCGCGTCCGGCAGCGCGGACCCGGTGTTCATGTCGATCGTGTCGTCGGCGGTCGTGCGGTAGCTCGTCGCGGGCCGGAAAGCGCCCGCGCCGTCGTCGACGAGGTCGTACGCGAGATACCGCTCGAGCTCGGGCGTCCAGTCGTCGCGGAAGGCGGGGTGCTCCCGCCAGAAGTCGAGGTACTCCCCTGTGTCGGCGAAGCGCATCGACAGGCGCGCGGCCGTCGGTCCGAGGATCGCCGAGACGAGGGCGTCGGGATCGAGACCCGCCGGCGCGTCGAGCGGCAGCCCCCCGTCGACCAGCACGAGGCGCGAGACCCGGTCGGGGTGCAGATGCGCGAACACGACGGCGACGAACGCGCCCATCGAGTGTCCGACGACGAGCATCCGCTCGATGCCGAGAGCGTCGAGCGCCGCCGCGAGATCGTCCGCGTGGGCGCGCATCCCCGCGGCGCCGTGCAGCCGGTCGCTGCGACCACGGCCCCGCAGGTCGGGGGCGACGGCACGCACGCCGGCGAGCCGCTCGACGACGAACGGCCACGCGAGATGCGACGCCGTGACGCCGTGGACGAGGAGGACGTCGTCGGTGCGATCGCCCACGGGGTCCCACACCCCGACCCGGAGGTCGCCGCCGGCGACCGGCACATCCATCGTGCGATACGCGTGGACGCCCGCTCCGCGGTCGTTCACCGCGCCGTCCATCCGCCGTCGATCGTGTAGGAGGCGCCGGTGACCATGCCCGCCTTGTCGGAGACGAGCCATCCCGCCAGCGACGCCACCTCGTCCGCCTCCACGAGGCGCTTGATGGCGGTCTCGGTCAGCATGATCCTCTCGACCACCTCATGTTCGGGGATGCCGTGCACTCTTGCCTGATCGGCGATCTGCTTCTCGACGAGGGGCGTGCGCACGTACGCCGGATCGATGCAGTTGCTCGTGACGCCGTGCGGCCCGCCCTCCAGCGCCGTCACCTTCGACAGCCCCTCGAGCGCGTGCTTGGCAGAGACGTAGGCGGACTTGAACGCGCTCGCACGCAGGCCGTGCGCGCTCGAGATGTTGACGATGCGCCCCCACCCCCGCTCGTACATCGCGGGGAGCGCCGCGCGGATCAGGAGGAACGGCGACTCGACCATGAGCCTGTGCAGCAGACGGAAGGCCGCGGGGTCGAAGTCGGGGATGGGCGCGACCCGCTGGATGCCCGCGTTGTTGACGAGGATGTCGACGTCGAGGTGCAGGCTCTCCTGCGCCGGCGTGTCGGAGAGGTCGACGACCCACGCCTCGCCTCCGATGTCGGACGCCGCCGCCGCGGCGGCATCCGCGTCGAGATCGGCGATCACGACGTGCGCACCGCGGCGCGCGAACTCGTGGGCGCATGCGAGCCCGATGCCGCTCGCTCCTCCCGTCACGAGGGCTCGGCGACCGCTCAGGTCCTGTCCGGTCATGCCTGTCCGCCTTCCCGCGCGCCGCCGACTCGCGGGGCGAGCGCATTGTCGATGAACCGCGTCATGGCGCGGAAGACGACGGGGTCGAGCTCGCCCGGCGACCCGCCCGCATCGTCGCGCTCCCACAGCAGGAAGCGCATCCCGATGAGCTCGCCCATGCCCATGAGCGCCCACGCCGCGACGGCGGGGTCGAGTCCGGGGTCGACGTCGCCCGCGTGCTG
This sequence comes from Microbacterium ulmi, assembly GCF_011759705.1. Classification (GTDB taxonomy): domain Bacteria; phylum Actinomycetota; class Actinomycetes; order Actinomycetales; family Microbacteriaceae; genus Microbacterium; species Microbacterium ulmi. The sequence continues at coordinate 690,996 of NZ_JAAOZF010000002.1, forward strand.
CGCCGCGCGCAGCCCCTGCTCGTACCCCTCGACGATCCGCGTGTAGTGCAGCCTCAGCACGTCGGGAGACACGAACTCCGCCTCGCGCACGACGCGGTAGAGGGCGGGGTGGGCCGCCGTGAAGCGGAAGAACCCCGCGAACCCGGCGCGCTCGGCCTCCAGGCGCGACGACGCGCCCGCCATCGCCTCCGACATGGAGTGCCGCACACGACGGTTCAGATCGACGACGAGCGCCTCGAAGATCGTCCTCTTGCTGTCGAAGTAGAGGTAGAACGTGCCCAGGCCGATGCCGGCGCGCTCCGTGATCTTGACGATCGACGCCTCGTGGTAGCCCTGCTCGGCGAAGACGGTCTCGGCTGCCTCGAGAAGGCGCGCCCTGGTCGCCTCGCCGCGCTTGGTGAGAGGACGCCCCGTGGCGGAGGAGACGGGCCCGGCATCCTCGTCGAGCAGGTCATCGGGCAGGCTCATGCCGGGCTCCTTTCATGAGACGGCGAGCGTGATCGCGAAGCCGCGAACGGGCGAGCTTGTCGATCGTCGAGCGCGGCAGCTCGTCGACGAAGGCGATGTGGACGGGCACCTTGAATGCCGCAAGATTGCGCCGGGCATGGGCCAGGACCTCGTCGGACGAGAGCGCAGCTCCGTGGGCACGGACGACGAACGCGACGCCGCGCTCGCCCCACACCGGGTCGGGCACGCCGACGACGGCCGCCGCGGCGATGAGCGGATGCCGCAGGAGCGCGAGCTCGACCTCCGCAGGGGCGACGTTCTCGCCGCCGGAGATGTAGATGTCCTTGATCCGGTCCACGATGCGGAAGGCCCCGCCTGCGTCGCGATGGGCGAGGTCGCCCGTGCGGAGCCACCCGTCGTGCATCGCGGCCGCCGTCGCGGCCGGGTCGTCGAGGTAGCCCGCGAAGACGCTCGGGCCGCGCACCCACAGCTCGCCCGTCGCCTCGCCCGCCAGCGGAAGGAGCGTCTCGGGGTCGACGAGCTGCACCGTCACGTGCGGATACGGGAACCCCACGGAACCCGGGTGCGCCGCGGCCTCGTGCGCGGGCAGGTGGAGGACATTGGGGGCCGCCTCCGTGAGCCCGTATCCCTGCGTCAGGGCGACGCCTGCGTCGGTCCACGCATCCTGTGCCTCCTGCGGCATCGTCGCGCCGCCGACGAGCGCGAGGCGCAGCGACGAGACGGCGCCGGGGTGCCAGTCCCGGTCGGCTGCGAGCATCGCGTACTGCGTCGGAACGCCCATCATGGCGGTCACACGGCGTTCGCGGATGAGCTGGAGCGCGCGCGCCGGCTGGAACGAGCGCTCGAGCACGACGGTCGCGCCGACCCACCAGGCGAGCAGCGGCTGGCAGTTCCAGGCGGCGACGTGGAACTGCGGGAGCATCGCGAGCACGACGTCGTCGTGCCGCAGCGGCAGCGCCTCGGCGAGCGCGAGGTTGTTCCAGAAGCAGTTGGCGTGCGTCAGGACGACCCCCTTGGGCGCCGCTTCGCTGCCCGACGTGTAGATGACCAGGAGCGGGTCGTCGTCTTCGACGTGTCGCGTCGGCCGGGCAGCGCGCGAGCGCGGGACGACGGCCTCCACCCCGGTCGTGCCGAGGGTCGCGACCGGCGCGACGTCGCCGAGGGCGCACAGCGCGTCCGCCGCGAGCGCCGCGTACTCGTCGTCGACGAGGATCAGCGCGGGCGCCGAGCGGACCAGCAGGTCCGTCAGCTCGCGGGGCGTGAGACGCCACGACAGCGGCATGAGGGCGATGCCCGACAGCGCGCACGCGAAGAACGCCACGACGTGGTCGCTCGAGTTTCCCGAGATCGTCGCGAGCCGGTCGCCCGGGCCGTACCCTGCTCCGCGCAGGCGCTCTGCGAGAGCGGCCGCCCGCGTCGCGAGCGTCGCGTAGTCGATCGTGACGCCGCGATCGTCGATCGCGACGCGCTTCGGCGAGCGCGCCGCGCGGTCGATGAGCCAGCGCCCGACGGTGTGCGGCCCATCGTCGAGCCCCGCCTCCCCCGTCATGTCCGCGCCCCCGTCTCGACGAGCTCGGTCTCGACGGTCGCGTCGTCGATGCCGCGCAGGGCGTCGCGCACGCGCTCCCCGCGACGACGGCGCACGGCCGCGTCGATCGTGCCCGCGATCCCTCCCGGCAGGAACATCACGACGAGGATGAAGAGCACCCCGAGGAGGAAGAGCGGTTCCGACAGCGGCACGCGCAGGATGCCGGGAAGCCCCGCGATGGCGTCGGATCCCGCGAGGACCGTGAGCCGCTGATCGAGCAGCGTGTACAGCACGCCTCCCACGATGGCACCCCACCTGAAGCCGACGCCACCGAGCACGACCATCACGAGCACCGTGATCGTGAGGTCGGCTGAGACGGCCCGCGGGACCGTGCCCGACTGCAGAAGCATGTAGGCGACGCCCGCGAGGCTCGCGAGCAGGCCCGCGATGACGAAGACGACGAGCTTCGCGCGGTAGGGACGCAGGCCGAGAACCCGCACGCGCTGCTCGTTCTCGCGGGCCGCACGGGCGAGGTGCCCGAGCCGCGACGTGTCGACCCACAGCGTCACCAGGTAGACGACGACGAGCACCGCGAGGCACAGCCAGTACAGGTTGCGCGTGTTGACGACGCCCAGGAAGGCATCCGGAACCTGGCTCGTGTCGAGGCCGAGCCCCTCTTCTCCGCCCGTGACGGCGGAGTTGCGGCGCACCAGCACCGATCCCGCCTGCGCGAACGCGAGCGTCACCATCGCGAACGGGATGCCCGACACCCGCATCGCGACCGCGCCCGTCGCGACGGCGATGACCATGCCCCCGAGGAGCGCGACGAGCACGCCGGGCCACAGCGGCACGCCGAAGCGCTCGAGCGCGATGCCGAGGCCGTACGCGCCCGCGCCGAAGTAGAGGGCGTGGCCGAAGGACAGCATCCCTCCCGATCCGAGCAGCAGGTTGTACGACAGGGCGAGCGCCGCGAACACCATGCACAGCGACAGCAGCGCGAGCGTTCCCGGCAGATAGGTGGGAGTAGGGAGGATGCCGGGCAGCGACAGGTTCAGCATCGGCAGCAGCGCCATGAACGCGACGAGCGCGACGCCGACGACGAGCGGGAGGAGGCGGACGATGCCGGCCGTTCGGGGGGTCTGCACCGTCACGCCCTCTTTCCGAGCAGGCCCGAGGGGCGCACGAGCAGCACGAGGGCGAGCAGGATCACGACGATGAAGTCGCCCGTCCCACCGAGGTAGAAGTTCGCGAACTGCTGCAGCACGGCCACGAGCACCGATGCGACCGCCGCCCCGGCGAGAGAGCCGAGCCCGCCGACGACCGTCACGATGAACGCGAAGATCAGGAGCGTCTGGCCCAGGTGAGCCGAGACGAACGTCGAGTAGTGCATCGCGAGCACGCCCCCGATGCCGGCGGCTGCCCCGCCGATCGCGAAGACGAGCGTGAACGACCGGCGGACGTCGATGCCGAGCGCCGTCACCATCGACCGGTTCTCGACGCCCGCGCGGATGATCATGCCGTAGCGGGTCTTCTGCAGGAAGACGACGAGGGCGGCGAGCACGAGCGCAGCCGCGATCATGAGCACCCAGTAGACGTTCGGGACCTTCGCGCCCAGCACGTCGGTCGTGCCCCGCAGCCACGGGGGTCCCGCGATCGTGATGGCGTCCGTGCCCCAGATCCCCTCGAAGAGCGCGACGGCCGCGAACGAGAGGCCGACCGTCACGAGCACCTGCTCGATGTGCCGCTCGTAGAGGGGGCGGATCAGCACGAGCTCCGTGACGGTCGCGAAGGCGGCGCCCACGAGCGCCCCCACGAGGATCGACACGAGGAACGAGCCCCAGGATGCCGTGCCCAGCGCCTGCGCGACGATCCAGCCCATGAAGGCGCTCAGGGTGAGGAATGCGCCGTGCGCGAAGTTGAGCACGTGCATGAGCCCGTAGATGAGGCTCAGCCCGCTCGCGACGAGGAAGTACAGGGCGCCGAGGCCGACGCCCGTGATGAGAGTGAGGACGAGGGTGCTCATGCGCGCTCCCCCGAAGCGTGCACGGATGGCTCGGCGGCCACGCCGAGCAGGCGCCTGATCAGGTCCGCGTCGTCGAGGATGTCGAGGGCGCGGCCCGTGTGCACGACCCTTCCTCCCCCGATCACGATCGCGCCGCCCGCGAGGCGCCGCACGACCTCGAGATTCTGCTCGACGAGCAGGATCGGCACCGTCTTGGAGGCTTCCAGGAGCGCGTCGGCGACCTCCGCGACGATCCGGGGCGCGAGCCCCTTCGTCGGTTCGTCGACGAGCAGCAGCCGATTGTCGTTGAGGAGCGCCCGCGCGACCGACACCATCTGCTGCTGCCCTCCCGAGAGGGTTCCCGCGGGCTGGTCGCGGCGCGCGACGAGATCGGGGAAGAGCTGGGCGACGAACTCGCGCCGCGGCTCGCGCTGACGCTCGGCGAGCGCGAGGTTCTCGGCGACCGTGAGGCGTGCGAACACCTCGCGGTCCTCGGGGACATATCCGACCCCGCGTCGCACGATCCGGTGGGTGGGCATCGCGTCGATGCGCTCGCCCGCGAGGCGGACCTCCCCGCGGCGATGGATGAGGCCCAGGATGCCGCGGAGCGTCGACGTCTTGCCGACGCCGTTGCGGCCGAGGATGGCCGTGATGCCCGTCGCCGGGACGACGAAGCTCACGTCCTCGACGACCTGCTGCCCGGCGATGGAGCAGCGCAGCCCCTCGACCGTGAGGATGGGCTCTGCCGTGCTCATGCGGCCGCAGCTCCCAGGTAGGCGCTCTGCACGAGCGGATCGGCCATGATCCGCTGCGGGATGTCGTAGGCGATGATGCCGCCGAAGTACATGACGGCGACCTTCTCGACGAGCCCCATGAGGACGTCGATGTGATGCTCCACGAGCAGCACGGTGCACCCCGTCTCCCTGTGCAGGTCGCGGATGCTGTCCACGAGCCCCGCGACATCGCCCGATGCGACGCCGGCCATCGGCTCATCGAGCAGGACGATGCTCGCATCCGTGGCCAGGAGCACGGCGATCTCGAGCTTGCGCTTGTCGCCGTGCGAGATGTCGCCGGCGAGCGCGTCGCGCTTGTGGCCGAGACCGACCGCGTCGAGCTTCTCGAGCGCGACGCGGGTCGCGGCATCCGTTCGCCTCGGGAACCTCAGGAGCGAGTAGTCGCCCCCGAGCGACACCTGGGCCGCAAGCCGCACGTTCTCGAGGACGCTGAGCTTGGGGAACAGGCTCGAGGTCTGGAACGTGCGCCCCAGGCCCGCCCGCGCGCGTGCGGGCACGGAGGCCGACGTCATGTCGGCCCCGTCCATCAGGATGCGACCCGCCGTGGGCTTCACGAGCCCCGAGATCACGTTGAAGAGCGTGGTCTTGCCGGCGCCGTTGGGCCCGATGATGCCCACGAGCGAACCGGCGGCGACATCGAGGTCGACATCCTTCAGGATCGTCGCGCCGCCGATCTGAAGGCCGAGGCCGTCGACGCGGAGGGCGGACGGGACGGGAGCGTTCACTGCTGCGCTTCCTCCGGCTACTCGGCTTCGGCGGGAGCGACGTCGTCGGCAGCGGCCGTGTCGACGAGCTCGGGGACGAAACCGCCGCCGTCGGCGACGAGCTCGACCTGGTACATCTCCTGGATGAGCGCATGGTCGCTGGCCCGCACGGTCGTGGTGCCCTTGGGCCCCTCGAACTCGAATCCCTCCAGCGCCGCGACCATCGCGTCGACGTCGCCCTTCCCCTCCGCGATCGCGTGGACGATCATGAGCGCCGCGTTGAAGCCGTCGGGGCTGAACAGGTCGGGGGTGCCGCCCGCACTCTCGATCGCGTCGATCATCGCCTCGTTGACGTCGTTGTCGTTGGCGCCCGGGAAGTAGTGGTTGAGGAACCTGATCTTCTCGGATGCCTCGCCGTACGCGCCGAACGTCGCGGCGTCGCCGAGCCCCGTCACGACGGGGATCGCGTCGAGGACGCCCTGCTGGCTCATCGCCTGCCACATCGCGCCCGACGTGGCGCCCGCCCACGCGACGAAGACGAGATCGGGGTCTCCCGCGAGCACCTGCTGCGCGAACGGCGTGAACTCCGTCACGTCCTCCGCGACGAGCACCGAGTTCACCGTCGCACCCTTGGCACCGAGGATCGCCTGGACGGCGGCCTCGTTGCCCTGTCCGAACGCCGTGTTCTGCGCGAACACCGTGATGGTCTTGCCCTCGATGTCGTCGAGGAACGTGCCGGCGGTCGCGACATCCTGAGCGCTCTGACGCCCCGAGCGGAACGTGTAGCCGTTGATGCCCGTGAGCGCGTCGACGGCGGCGGGGCCCGAGATGTACAGGACCTTGTTCTGCTCGGCCTGCTCGGCGAGCTTGAGCGCGACACCGGACGATGCGGTTCCCGCGAGGATGTTCACGCCTGCGCCGATGAGCTCCTTGGCCACGGTGACGGCCTTGTCGGGGTCGCCCGCGTCGTCCTTGTACTCGACCGTGATCTTCGTGCCGTCGACCTCTCCCGTTCCGTCGGTCGCGTAGTCCAGGCCCGCCTTGAAGCCGTCGAGGTACTGCTTGCCGTAGCCGGCGAGCGGTCCGGTCTCGCTCGTGATGATGCCGACCGTGATCTCGGCGGGGCCCGACCCCTCCGTCTCGTCGGCCGAGGGGGTCGTCGCCGACGGCGCGCACGCCGCCAGGACGAGAGCTGCCGTGGCGACCACGGAGCCCAGGAGCAACTTCTTCGTAACCCGCATGTGCGTGCCTTTCACCATTGGAAGGTCGAGGACCTGAAACATGATTCAGGTAGTGGTAAATGTAGGAAGCCCGCGCGCTCCCCGCAAGACTCCGCGGCCCTGCAGACCCACGTCGTTACCGATTCGCTACTTTCGCGAGGTCGTCCGGGCGATGTATCACAGTGGTATATATCTGCGTTATGCTTTTCTGGTGACTCAGGAGTACGACATCGAGACCCTCATCGTCGCCGCCCACGCGCTCACGCGCCTCGCGGCCGCCGAGACCCGCAACGAGACCCCCGCGGCGCAGTGGCGCACCATCTCGCTGCTGCGGGACCACGGCCCTCTCCGCATCGGCGAGCTCGCGACCCTCAGCCGCGTGACGCAGCCCGGCATGACGCGTCTGGCCGGCCAGATGGCCGATGCGGGCCTGCTCGAGCGGACTCAGGATGCCGCGGACTCCCGCGCCACCGTCCTGTCGGTCACGGATGCCGGTCTCGCCGCCCTCGACGAGTGGCGCGCGCAGCTGCGCGAGGCCCTCGCCCCGCACTTCGCCGATCTCGACGACGTCGAGCGCGAGGCGCTGCGGGTCGCGGCATCCGTCCTCGCCCGCAGGACCGGCGCGCTGGAGGTCGCACGATGAGCGGCGCCGTGCAGGTCTCCGTGTGGAAGCAGCCCGCCCAGGTGTGGGCCGTCGCATTCGCGTGCGTCGTCGCCTTCATGGGCATCGGCCTGGTCGACCCGATCCTCCCGGCGATCGCCGAGTCGCTGCAGGCCTCCCCCGTGCAGACCGAGCTGCTCTTCACGAGCTACCTCCTCGTGACGGGCCTCGCGATGCTCGTGACGAGCTGGGTGTCGAGCCGCATCGGCGCCAAGGCCACGCTCCTCGTGGGTCTCGCGCTCATCGTCGCCTTCTCGCTCCTGTGCGCCATGAGCGGCAGCGTCGACGCCATCATCGGCTTCCGGGCGGGCTGGGGCCTGGGCAACGCCCTCTTCATCTCGACGGCGCTCGCGACGATCGTCGGAGCGGCCTCCGGCGGCAGCGGGGCCGCGATCGTCCTGTACGAGGCGGCGCTCGGTCTCGGCATCGCGATCGGCCCGCTCCTCGGGGGCCTGCTCGGCGAGGTGAGCTGGCGAGGCCCGTTCTTCGGCGTCGTCGCGCTCATGGCGATCGCGTTCGTCGCCGTGCTCGTGCTGCTGCGCGGCCCCGGCGAGAGGCGCGCGCCCGTGCCGTTCTCGGCGCCGTTCAAGGCTCTGCGCATCCCCGCCCTAGCGATCCTCGCCGTCACCGCGCTGTTCTACAACATCGGCTTCTTCGTCCTGCTGGCGTTCTCGCCGTTCCCGCTGGGATTCGGCGCGATGGGCATCGGCCTGACGTTCTTCGGCTGGGGCGTCGCGCTCGCCGTCACGAGCGTGTGGGTCGCGCCGATGCTCGTGCGCAGGATGCGGCGCACGACCGTCATCCTCATCGTCCTGCCGCTGCTCGCGGTCGTGCTGATCCTCGCCGGCGTCTTCGTCGCGATCCCCGCGGCGCTCGTGACCTGCATCGTCGTCGGCGGGCTCCTCCTCGGCATCATGAACACCGTGCTGACCGAGTCCGTCATGGAAGCGACCGATCAGCCGCGAGCCGTCGCCTCGTCCGCGTACTCAGCCGTGCGCTTCCTCGGAGGCGCGGCAGCCCCGCCGATCGCCGCGGCGCTCTGGCACAGCTTCGACGCCACCGTCCCCTACCTGTTCGCCGCGGCATCCGTCCTCGTCGCCGCCGTCACGATCGTGCTGGGACGCAAGCGCCTCGCACACATCGACGCGCACGACGCGGATGCCGAGGAGGAGGCCGTCGCGGTGCTCATGGGAGACGCAGCATGACGCTCTGATGGGGCTCCCGGCCGGCCGACTCGTCGCGCCGGGTCTGAAGACGACGGCCTTCCGCGATGTCGCGGAGGGCCGTCGTCGCATCCGCACGAGCGGACGAGGAGAAGCGGAACGCCCGGTCGGATTCACATCCGACCGGGCGTTCTCGGTGGTGCGCCCCCAGGGACTTGAACCCTGAACCCATTGATTAAGAGTCAATTGCTCTGCCGATTGAGCTAGAGGCGCGTCGTTCGGATGACCCGAACCGAGGGTCAACATTAGCATCACGATCCCGTCTCCACGAAATCGGGGCACGTCCCCGCCCGATATCCTTGACGCGTGACCTCCCCCTCCGGCTCCCCCCGCTTCAGCGCGCCCTTCGACGGCGATCTGAGCGGCGAGCTCGCGCTCGCGCTGCGGCTCGCGGACGCCGCAGACGCCGTCTCCATGCGCCGCTTCGGCGCGTCGGATCTCGACATCCGCACGAAAGCCGACGCGACCCACGTGACGGAGGCAGACCTCGCGACCGAGCGTGCGATCCGCGCCGTGCTCGAGACGGAGCGCCCGGGTGACGGGATCTTCGGCGAGGAGTTCGGCTCGACGGGCGACGCGGCGCGCCAGTGGATCATCGACCCGATCGACGGCACGGCGAACTACCTGAGGGGCATTCCGATGTGGACGACCCTCATCGCCCTCGCGATCGGCGGCGTCCCGCGCGTCGGGGTGGCGAGCCAGCCCGCCATCGGACGGCGCTGGTGGGCGGCATCCGGCCTCGGCGCGTGGACAAACACGCCGGACGGCGGCGAGCGCCGGCTCTCCGTCTCGACGGTGTCCGCGCTCTCCGAGGCGAGCGTGAGCTTCCAGAGCATCGCGCAGTGGGACGACGCGGGTCACGCCGACGCTCTCCTGCGCCTCTCGCGCGGCGTGTGGCGCGACCGCGGCTACGGCGACACGTGGCCGTACATGCTCCTCGCGGAGGGCCGGCTCGAGCTCGTCGCCGAGTTCGACGTCAAGGAGTACGACATCGCGGCGCTCGTCCCGATCGTCACAGAGGCCGGCGGACGCTTCACGTCCTTCGACGGCGCAGACTCGATCTCCGAACGGTCGTCGCTCGCGACGAACGGCATCCTGCACGAAGACTTCCTCACCCTCCTCCACTCCCCCCATGCGACCCCGACGGAGTCCCGCCGATGACCTTCTCCTCACTCCGCCTCGGCGCAGCGGCGCTCGTGATCGCAGCCACCGCCGTCTTCGCGACGGGGTGCGCGACGACTCCCCAGGCCGCCCCGACGGAGGACTCCGCCCCCGCTCCCACGCAGACCGACGCCGCGCCCGAGGGCACCGCGACGCCCGACGCCCCTGAGTCCCCTGCGGATCCGACGTGCGAGACGCTCATCCCGCCCGCCACCGTCGCCGACTTCGAGGCGGTCGGCTGGACCGTGCAGCCCGACGCGTTCTGGATCGGATCGCTCGAGATCCCCGGTGGGGTCTTCTGCCGTTGGGGCGACTTCTCCACGGCGAGCGACCACATGCAGATGTTCGGCTGGGCGCCGATCTCCGCGGACGACGCCAAGTCCGTCCAGGAGGAGCTCGTCGCGGGCGGCTGGCGCAAGGAGGAGGCGTCGGACGGCGTCTACATTACGGAGAGCCCCGACACGGCCCTGACGACCGACGACGAAGGCTACGGCCTGACGTACCTGTTCCGCGACGGATCGGTGACCTTCGCCGACACGAAGCAGGGCCTGCTGCTCGTGGAGTGGCCCCGCAGCTGACGCCGCCGTCCTCCCCCGGTCACGCGGCCGGTTCGAGCTCGCGATCCAGCAGCGCGACGACCCGCGCGACGGCCTCGCGACCGGCGCGGTTCGCCCCGACGGTCGACTGCGACGGCCCGTACCCGACGAGGTGGACGCGGGCATCCGCGACCGGCTGAGTTCCCCGCATCGGGATGCCGCCCAGGTCGTTGCGCAGGCCGAGCGGGTCGAGGTGGGCGAGCGCAGGCCTGAACCCCGTCGCCCACAGGATGACGTCGACAGGCGTGAACGCGCCGTCGGCCTCGCGCACGCCGCCGGGCTCGATCGCCGTGAACATGGGCCGGCGTTCGAGCGCTCCGCGCGCCTTCGCGGCCCGGGCGTACGGCGTCCACGGCAGACCCGTGTACGAGACGATGCTGCCCGTGGGCCTGCCCGCCTCGACGTCGGCGACGACCTTCGCGATCGTGTCGCGGCCGGTCGTCTCGGGAGTGAACTCTCCCTCGATGAACACGGGCTCGCGACGCGTGTACCAGAACGTCGTCGCGACGCGCGAGATCTCGTCGAGCTGCTGGATGGCCGAGATGCCGCCGCCGACGATCGCCACCCTCAGGCCCGCGAACTCCTCGGCCGACGCGAAGTCGCGCGTATGGAGCTGACGGCCTCGGAACGTCTCGCTGCCCGGGTAGACGGGAAGCGTCGGGTTCGTCCACGTGCCGGTCGCGTTGATCACGGCACGCGCCGTCCACTTGCCCGCATCCGAGGTCACGATGAGATCGTCGTCGGGATCGTCGCTCGCCCCTCGCACCGAGAGCACCCGCACAGGACGCAGGATCGGCAGGGCGTGCGTCCGCTCGAACTCCGCGAAGTAGCTCGGCACGGCATCCCGGCTCGGCGCGTCCGGATCGAACGGAGGCGTCGGCATCGCGGGGAGGCCGAAGATGCCATTCACCGTGGCCATGCGCAGCGACTCCCAGCGGTGCTGCCATGCTCCGCCGGGTGCGGCATCCGCATCCAGGACGACGAAGGTCCGGGAGGCCCCGGGCTCGTCGATCGCACTCGCGAACCCTCTGCGCTGCAGGTGGTACGCCGCCGAGAGTCCGGCCTGACCCGCTCCGATCACGACGACGGCTGCGCGGCGGGTTCCTTCAGTCACGTCCCATAGAACGGCGGCGCAGGCGCCCGTGTTCCCGTGCCGAGCGCGAGATCGCCGATCCCGCATGACGCGTGGGGTCGCGGGACGGCCGGCGACGGCGCAGCGCGTAGGCTCGGACGCTATGGCGGCGGGAGCGACGATCCACACCTTTACGGTTCAGCTGGCCGACATCGATCGCGGCGTCTACGAGGAGGCCGTGCTCCGCGTGGCCCGCCACCCCTCCGAGACGGACGCGTTCATGATGACGCGCGTGCTCGCCTACTGCCTCGAGTTCGAGGAGGGAATCGGATTCAGCGAAGGCATCGCGGCGACGGACGAGCCTGCCGTCCACGTCCGCGACCTCACGGGTCGCCTGACCGCATGGATCGAGGTCGGGGCGCCGGATGCGGCGCGGCTGCACACCGGGAGCATGCAGGCCGAGCGAACCGTCGTCTACACGCATCGCGATCCGGCGAAGGTCTCCGCCGCCTGGGCCGGCAAGCGGATCCACAGGGCCGATGAGATCCGCCTCTTCAGCTTCGACCCCGGTTTCGTCGACGCGGCCGCCGCGCTGGTCGAGCGTCGCAACACGATGACGCTGTCGATCACCGAGCGGCGCGCGTATCTCGAGCTCAACGGCGCGACGCTCGAGTCCGACGTCCACGAGCAGCGAGCCGCATAGCTCCTTCCCGGTCGCCCAGGAAGGAGAAAGGGCCCGGACTTCCGCGTGATCCGCGGGAGTCGAGCCCTTTCCGTGACAACGGCTGGTGGAGATGGGGGGAATCGAACCCCCGTCCATCGCTGAGTGCCTGCGCCTTCTCCGGGCGCAGTCTGTGCAGACGTTCTGCTCGGCCCCGACCTTTGTCACAGACACCTAAGTCGACAGGCCCAGCCTGGGAAGAGTCCCGCGTGACGTCCAGGCGCCGTCACGCAGCGAGATCCCTAGATGACGCCAGGGTCCGCAGCGGGATCGCCTACGGTCTGACGGACTTCAGGCTCGCTTAGGCAGCGAGGGCGAAGTCAGTGCGCTTTGCATCGGCACTTATTGTTTTGCAGAGATCGTTTACGAGATAACCCTGCATCCTCGGCCCGCTTCTCGCAGTTACGCAGGCGATGTCGAAACCGATCATCCCCGTGGGTTCCTCCGTGTGGAGGGCCGTTGTCACACTCTTGAGTTGTCAGCCCCGGATGCCGAGGCACCGAGCATCACAGAATACAACGAATCCTCGACATCCGTGTATTCCTCGTCCTGCGCCGAGCGTCGGATACCCTCGCACCGTGGAGACGTCGCGACTGTGGATCATCGCCGGATCGGCTGCCGTCGTGGCGGTGGCCATCGGCATCACGGCGGCCGTCGTCGCTCCGGCGCCTGTCGCCTCGCCGACGGCCACCCCGACCGCCACCTCCTCACCGTCGGAGTCGTCCACGCCGGCTCCGACGCCGACGGGTCTCGTGACGCCGACGCCCGACCCAGACCCCGCCGCAACCTGTCAGAACACCGTGACGGACGAGTTCCTCGCGATGATGGACGCTCAGGGCTGGACCGGCGAGGACATCGTCGATCAGCAGATCGGACCGAGGCCCTTCGACGGGTTCCTCGACGGCGTGCCGGAGGGCGCCGTCGTGTGCCGGTGGGCCGCCGACCCTGCGACGCCGGCCGATGACGTCGTCGACCTCGCGTGGTCGCTCGTCGCGAGCGAGGTCTCGACGGACGCACGCGAGACCCTCGCAGCACAGGGGTATGTGAGCTCCGAAGCGCCCGAGGGCTTCTATCTCGAGCATCCCGACGGCGGCGCCTACCTGTTCACCTCCACGGACGTCCGCTGGGCGGCCGACGCCGCGGAGCTGGCGTTCGTCAAGGCGCCGCTCGACGCGGGCTGACCACAGCGCGCACGGCGCGGGCTGACCACAGCGCGCACGGCGCGGGCTGCCTCTCGCGCGTCGCCCTGCGACGCGTAGAGTCACTGGCGTGAGCGAAGTCATCATCACCGTCCGCGGCGAGCACGAGACCCGGATCGCGCCCGAAGAGGCGACCGTCCGTCTGACCGTGCGAGCGGAGGGTCCCGAGCGCGGCGCCGTCGTCGAGCGCATCGTCGGGCTGTCCGAGCCGCTGCGAGACGATCTCGCGGTCCGCAAGGCGCAGGGCGCCGTGCGCGAGTGGTCGAGCCAGAGCGTGTCCGTCTGGGCGAACCGGCCGTGGAACGACCAGGGCAGGCAGCTCGCGCTCGTGCACTACGCGTCGGTCGAGCTGAGCGCGACCTTCACGGACTTCGGCGCCCTCTCGCTCTGGATCACCGACGCCGCCGCGCGTGACGGCGTGCAGATCGACGCGGTCTCGTGGCAGCTGACGCCGGCGACTCGCAAGGCGACGGAGGCGGATGTCGCAGCCCGCGCCGTCTCGGTCGCCGTCGACCGCGCGAACGCGTACGCGGCCGCGATCGGCCTGTCGACCGTGACCGCGCTCGAGATCGCGGATCTCGGCCTCCTGACGGACGGCGGCCAGCCGGGGCCCGTCCCCCTCGCGCGCGCCGCGAAGGCCATGATGTTCGCCACGGCGGATGCCGGTGCCGGCCCCTCGATGGAGCTCCATCCCGAGGACATCCTCGTGACGGCGGGCGTCGAGGCCCGGTTCTCGGCCCGGTGAGCGCGGCCGAAGCCCGCGGCGGGGCCGCGGCATCCGTCTCCGTCCGCCCCGGCGTCGCTGAGCGCCTGTCCCGCATGATCCAGCTCCCGACAGTGTCGGCCGAGCGCGACGCGCGCGGCCTCGAGCCGTTCGACGCGTTCGTCGACCTCATCGCCGAGCTCTACCCGCTCGTGCACGCGCACCTCGAGCGCGAGCGCCACACCGACGTCGGCCTGCTCTTCCGCTGGGCGGGGCGGGATGCCGCAGCCGCCCCCGCCGTCCTCATGGCGCACTACGACGTCGTCCCCGTGGACGAGAGCGACCCGTGGACGTACCCGCCGTTCGAGGGCCGCATCGCCGACGGCTGGGTGTACGGGCGGGGCACGCTCGACGACAAGGGTCCGCTCGTGGTCATCCTCGAGGCGGTCGAGAATCTCCTCGCCGCCGGGTTCACGCCCGCCCGCGACGTGTATCTCTCGTTCGGCGGCGACGAGGAGGTCTACGGCCGCGCGGCGCGCGAGACGGCGGCGTCCCTCCGCGACCGCGGCGTCGTTCCGTGGATCGTGATCGACGAGGGTGGGGCCGTCGTCGACGCGCCGCTGCCGTTCGTGCGGGGCGACGCCGCGATGGTCGGCGTCGGCGAGAAGGGCGTGCTGACCGTTCGACTCGACGCGCGCGGCGACGGCGGGCACGCGTCCGCGCCGCCCGCGCGCACAGCGGTCGGGCGCATAGCCCGCGCCGTCGACCGCCTCACGCCCGGCACGTTCGCGCCCCGCACGCCTCCCGCGATCTCCCGGATGCTGCGTCTGTTCGCCGACCGGGCCGGCGGGCCCGGCCGCATCCTGTACCGAGCGCTCGCCGCCGCTCCGCTGCTCACGGCGCGCGCGCTCGCGGCGATGGGCGGCGAACCCGCGGCGCTCGTGCGGACGACGATCGCCGCGACGATGCAGTCCGGAGGGACGGCCCCGAACGTCCTGCCGTCGCAGGCGTCCGCGACGCTGAACCTGCGCATCGCGCTCGGCGAGACGGTCGAGAGCACCGTCCGCCGGCTGCGGAAGCGGATCGGCGACCCGCTCGTGCGGATCGAGGTCGTCGAAGGCGACGATCCGTCAGCGGAGTCGCCCACGGGCAACGAGCAGTTCGCCCTCATCGCGGCGGCCGTCGCCGTGTCGCATCCCCACGCGGCGACGGTGCCGTACATCATGATGCAGGCGAGCGATTCCCGGCACTATCACGCCTTCTCTCCCGCGGTCTACCGCTTCGCGCCGCTCGCGATGTCGGCGGCGCAGCGCGCAGGGATCCACGGAGTCGACGAGCGAGTGGAGATCTCCGAGCTCGAGCGGGGAGAGCGATTCCATCGCGCCCTCCTCGAACGGCTACAGTGATGCGACCCGAATCCATCATCCCCGCGAAGGAGCACGGATGACGCAGCGCGTCACGCTCGGAACTCTCGCCGGAGTCGTCGGCTTCCTCGCCTTCGTCGAGTTCACGAGCGGCGTCCTCCAGGGCTTCTACACGCCCATGCTGACCGACATCGCCCGGCACCTCGGCATCCACGACGCCGACGTGAACTGGCTCGAGGGGACCCAGCTCATGCTGTCGGCGCTCGTCGTGCCTGCCTTCGCGAAGCTCGGAGACATGGTGGGCCACAAGCGGATGCTGGTCATCTCGACGGGGGTGACGGCCGCGGCATCCCTCGTCCTGCCGTTCACCGACTCGTTCGGGCTCTTCCTCGCCGCGTGGGCCGTCCAGGGCTTCTACGTCGTATGGCTGCCGCTGGAGATCGCGCTCATCTGGTCTCGCGCGCGCCGGATGCCGGGCCGCGCCACGATCACGGCGCGGTCTGCGGGCCTCCTGGTCGCCGCGCTCGAGACGGGCGCCATCACGGGCGCTCTCGTCGGCGGGGCGCTCGTCGACGCGCTGCCGCTCGAGGTCGTGCTCATCGTCCCGGCGCTGCTGGTGGTCGTGTGCTTCTTCGTGATCCTCTTCGGGGTCGAGGAGTCGCCCGAGTCGACGGGCGGACGTCTCGACGTGACGGGCCTCGTCCTCATCTCGATCGCCCTCGTGGCGTTCACGGGCGGTCTCAGCCTTCTTCGACTCAACGGCCCCGCCGATCCGTGGGCATGGGCCGTCGTCGCGCTCGGCGTCGCGCTCGTCGTGCCCTTCGTCCTGTGGGAGCTGCGGGTCGACGACCCGCTCATCGACGTGCGGATGTTCGCGTCACCCGCGCTCGGGCCGGTGTTCCTCACTGCGGGATTGTTCGGCGTGAGCGTGCTCGGCGCGCAGGCGCCGCTGTCGACGTTCGCGCGCACGGATCCGGACGTGTACGGATACGGGCTCGGGACGAGCGGGTTCGCGACCTCGCTCATCATCGGCGTCTACCTCATCGCGATGATCACGGGTGCCCTCGTCTTCCCGCTCGCGGCACGGCTCGCGACTCCGCGGCGCACGCTCATCGCGGCGGCGACGCTCGTCGGGATCGGCTTCCTGCTGTTCGTCCCGTTCCACGCCGCGTATGCGCAGCTCATCACGAACATGGTCATCGTGGGCCTGGGCTCCGGCGCCCTCGTCGCAGCGCTTCCCGCTGCCGCGGCATCCGCCGCACCTCCGACGCAGACCGGCGTCGCGACGGGGCTCACGAACTCCGTGAAGACCGTCGGCGGCGCGATCGCCTCGTGCGTGTTCGGCATCGCGCTCTTCCACGGCGCGACGGGCTCGGGCGTCGCCGCCGAAGGCACCGCGGGATCGTTCTCGGGCTACCTGACGGTCTGGATCGTCTGCGGTGCGACGGCTCTCGTCGCCGCCGCGCTGCTCGTGTTCGTGCCGAAGGAGGCGTTCACCGACCGCGCGGTCGAGGGCGCGCAGGCGCTGCCCGTCGGCTGAGAGCGGCCGGCCGCGCGCGGGTCACTCGCCGAGGCGGTTGCGCGAGCGCATGGCGCGTTCGGCCTCGCGCCTGTCCTGCCGCTCGCGCAGCGTCTGGCGCTTGTCCCACTCGTGCTTGCCCTTGGCGACGGCGATCTCGACCTTGGCGCGGCCGTCCGAGAAGTAGAGCTTGAGCGGGATGAGCGTGTAGCCGCCCGCCGCGACGGCGTGCGAGAGCTTGACGATCTCGTCCTTGTGCAGCAGCAGCTTGCGCACGCGCTTCGTGGCGTGGTTCGTCCAGTGCCCCTGCGAGTACTCGGGGATGTGCACGGCATCCAGGAACGCCTCGCCGCCGTCGATGTACGCGTACCCGTCCGACAGGTTGGCGCGGCCCTGTCGCAGCGACTTGACCTCGGTGCCCGTGAGCACGAGGCCGGCCTCGTACGTCTTCTCGATCGCGTACTCGTGGCGGGCGCGACGATTGGTCGCGACGACCTTCTCCCCGCGTTCCCTGGGCATGACTGAACTCCTCGATCGGATGCCGCGCGCTCGTGCGCGGGCGGATGCCGCGGCGCGGCGGCCTGCCAGTCTATCCGAACAGAGGCGTGCCGGTGATGCCCGGGCGTCAGCCCGGATACACGATCGTGAGCACGATCACGAAGATCCAGAGGAAGTAGCCGACGACCCCCGCCGCGATGACGACGGTCATGACGCCCGCGAACCAGCCGTCCGCGCCGCGTCGGCGCAGCACCACGAGCGCGAGGATCGCGCATCCGGTCGCCACGACGGACGTCAGGAACCACGCGAGGAAGAGCTCGGATCGCCCCGCCATCGCCGTCTGCATGGCGACCCAGAACGCGAACGGCGGCACCGCCGCCGCCGCGAGTCCCGCGGCACCGATCCAGCCGGTGCTCGCAAGCCTGCGGCGCTCGGGTACGGGGTCGGGGTCGGTCATGCGCGCAGCCATCTGCGGATCGCGAAGCCGGCCGACAGCGCGGCGAGCACGGCGCCGATGCAGATCACGATCGGCACGACGATCCAGGCGTCCGGGAGCCCCACCCAGGTCGTCACGAAGGGGATGCGCTGGCGGAGGTATCCGTTGACGCCGAACTGCACGCCCGCGACGACGGCGGCGCTCGCGAGGACGGAGCCCAGGAGCGCCGCGAAGACTCCCTCGAGGATGAACGGCGTCTGGATGAACCGGTTGGACGCGCCGACGAGTCTCATGATGCCGAGTTCCCGTCGTCGCGCATACGCCGACAGGCGGATCGTCGTCGCGATGAGGAGGACCGCCGCGATGAGCATGAGCACGGCGATGCCGACCGCGATGTACGTCGCGACCGTCAGCGCGGAGAAGAGCGGCTCGAGGTACTGGAGCTGGTCCGTCACGTCTTCGACGCCCTGCATCCCCCTGAACGCCTCGACGATGACATCGGACTGCGTCTGGTCGGCCAGCGTGATGCGGAAGGTCTCGTTGACCTGGTCGGGGGTCAGGACGCTCGCGTCCTCCTCGCCGACGAGGTCGAGCAGCTCCTGGTACGCCTGCTCGTGATCGAGGAAGGTCACATCGCGGATGAGCGGCGCGAGGGCGTCGCTGTCGAGCCGTGCCTGCACCTGCGCGATCTGGTCCTCCGTGGCCGCGCCGTCTGTGCACGTGCCCACCTGCGAGATCGACGTGCACATGTAGACGGCCACCTGCGCCCGATCGACCCAGAAGTCGTGCATCTTCCCGATCTGCAGCTGCATCAGGATCGCGGCGCCGACGAACGTGAGCGACACGAACGTGACCAGCACGACCGAGATCACCATCGACGCGTTGCGGCGCAGCCCCGACAGCGCCTCTCCGAGAATGAGACCGAACCTCACGACGTGGGCCCCACTTCGTCTTCGTCGCCGTCGAGGCCGAGCCGGTCGGCGAGTCCCAGCTCGTCGACGTCGAGCTGAACCGCATCGACGACGGGGATCGGATTGGTGCGGGATGCCGTCTCCCCCGCCTCCGCGGCCTCCGCAGCCGCGGGAGCCGGTGGGCGAGGCGGCGTGTCGGCGGATGCCTCGACCTCCGCCTTCGCGTCGTCGACCTCGGGGGCGGGTTCTTCCGCGCGCGGCTGAGCAGCAGGGGCGGGAGGGGCGACCGGCAGCTCCACCGAGCCCGTCCCGACGAGCTCGCGGTGGACCTCGAGCACGGCGGTCAGCGCCGCGACGGCCGCGGCGCCGCGTTCGGGCTCGGGTGCGAGGCTCGGCAGGCTCGACGTGTCGCCGTAGCCGCCGTGCCGCTCGTCGCGGATGAGCTCGCCGTTCTGCAGCTCGATGACGCGACGCCGCATCTGGTCGACGAATCCGGCCTCGTGCGTCGCCATGACGACGGTCGTGCCGCCCGAGTTGATGCGCGAGAGCAGTTGCATGATGTCGACGGATGTCGCTGGGTCCAGATTGCCCGTCGGCTCGTCGGCGAGGAGCACCTGGGGACGGTTCACGAGCGCGCGCGCGAGGGCGACGCGCTGCTGCTCCCCGCCCGACAGCTCGTGCGGGAATCGCTTCTCCTTGCCCGCGAGGCCGACGAGCGCGAGCGCCTCGGGGACGGCCTGCTTGACGAACGCGCGTGAGGAGCCGGTGACCTGCAGGGTGAAGGCGACGTTCTGGAACACGGTCTTGGTCGGCAGCAGCCGGAAGTCCTGGAAGACGGCGCCGATGTGACGGCGGAAGTAGGGCACCTTGCGATTGGAGAGCGTGCGCAGATCGCGTCCGAGGACGACGACCCTCCCCTCGCTCGGAATGTCCTCGCGGAGGATGAGGCGAAGGCACGAGGACTTCCCCGAGCCGGACGCGCCGACGAGGAACACGAACTCGCCGCGCTGCACCTCGAAGTCGACGTCGGTCAGGGCGGGTCTGCTGGTGCCTCGGTAGCGCTTCGTGACGTTCTCGAACCGGATCATGGCTCATCGAGCCTAAGCGGGGGCGTGGGGATGCGTCCCTGCGACACTCGCGCGTCTCGGCATCCGCTGTGGTCTGCCCACAGAGGTCTCCCAGTCGTGATGAGGGATGCTGGAACCCCGTGGTCAGACCACATCCAAAGGAGGATCATGTCCAACATCCCGCCTCCGGCGCCGCAGCCGGCGCCGCCGCCCATCCCGGGGCCGACGGGAGCATATCCCCCGCCGGCCGCCTACGGCGCCCCGCAGGGAGGCGTTCCCCCGCAGGGAGCCGTTCCCCCGCCCGCCGCCTACGCCCCTGCCGGCGCCTACCCGCCGCCCGGAGCCCCCCTGCCCGGCGCGTTCGGCGCTCCTCCGCAGTACGCGCCGGCCCAGAAGTCGTTCCTCGTCACGTGGCTGCTCGCGCTGCTCGTGGGCGTCTTCGGCGTCGACCGCTTCTATCTCGGCAAGGTCGGCACGGGACTCCTCAAGCTCTTCACGCTCGGAGGGGCCGGCATCTGGTGGCTCGTCGACCTCATCATCACGCTCGCGGGCAAGCAGACCGACAAGCAGGGGCGCCCGCTCGAGGGATACGACCAGGTCAAGGTCGTCGCCTGGATCATCACGGGTGTCGTGGTCGTCGGATCGTTCGCGATGAACGGTCTGCGCGGCGGATCGGACTCGGACGCCGCCGTCGACACGGGCGAGACGACCATCTCGGAGGAGGCCGCCGCTCCCGAGGAGCCCGCCGCGGAGCCCGAGGCCCCCGCGGATCCTCTCGCAGAGGCCGTGGCGTGGGCCGACGACACGTTCGGCACGTTCGACGCGGTCACGCACGAGGGCGCAGGCGACTCGCTCATCGCTCTGCCTGCCGGGGCTCAGGCGGGGATCGTCACGGCGACGCATTCGGGCTCGTCGAACTTCGCCATCCAGGGTCTGGACGCGGCGAACGAGAGCACGGCCGAGCTGCTCGTCAACACGATCGGCGCCTACAGCGGCACGACCGTCTTCGGCGTCAACGCGCTCGGTGACGCGACCCAGCTCCAGATCACGGCGGACGGCGCGTGGACCCTCACGATCACGCCCATGTCCGCGGCGACGGCGCTTCCCGCGTCCGGCAGCGGCGACGGCGTGTTCTTCTACACGGGCGACGCCGCCGCGATGACATTCGCCCATACCGGCGAGCGCAACTTCGTCGTGTACCAGGAGACCGGCAGCGCCTTCGACTTCGGTCTGCTCGTCAACGAGATCGGCGCCTACCAGGGCACCGTGCCCGTGAAGGCGGGACCGTCGATCATCATGATCACGGCCGACGGAGCGTGGACGACGGCGATCGGCTGACGCCCTGCCGAACGCGGGCGCGGACGACCCTCTGGTCGTCCGCGCCTCTCGCGCCGGGAGTCGCTAGTCGTCGTCCTTGCGCTTGCGCCAGCGGATGCCCGCCGAGATGAGTCCGTCGAGATCGCCGTCGAAGACGGATGCCGGGTTGCCGACCTCGTAGCCCGTGCGCAGATCCTTCACGAGCTGCTGGCCGTAGAGGAAGTACGAGCGCATCTGGTCGCCCCAGCTCGCGGTGATCACGCCGGCGAGCTCCTTCTTGGTCGCGGCCTCCTCCTCGCGTTTGAGCAGGAGGAGACGGGTCTGCAGGACACGCATGGCGGCGGCGCGGTTCTGGATCTGCGACTTCTCGTTCTGCATCGAGACCACCAGGCCCGTCGGCAGGTGGGTGATCCTCACGGCGGAGTCCGTCGTGTTGACCGACTGACCGCCGGGCCCCGACGAGCGGAAGACGTCGACGCGGATGTCGCTCTCCGGCACCTCGACCTCCTGGGCCTCTTCCATGACGGGGATGACCTCGACCGCGGCGAAGGAGGTCTGCCGCTTGTCGGCCGAGCCGAACGGGCTGATGCGCGCGAGGCGATGCGTGCCGGCCTCGACCGAGAGCGTGCCGTAGGCGTAGGGGGCGTCGATCTCGAACGTCGCCGACTTGATGCCCGCGCCCTCTGCATAAGAGGTGTCCATGATCTTGACGGGGTACTTGTGCCGCTCGGCCCAGCGCAGATACATGCGCAGCAGCATCTCGGCGAAGTCGGTGGCATCGTCGCCTCCGGCGCCCGAGCGGATCGTCACGACCGCGGAGCGCTCGTCGTACTCGCCGTCGAGCAGCGTCTGCACCTCGAGCTGACTGACGACATCCTGCAGCTCGGCGATCTCATGGCGCGCCTCCTCGGCGGAGTCCTCGTCGTCCATCTCGTTGGCGAGCTCGACGAGCACCTCGACGTCGTCGAGGCGCCGTTCGATGTCGGTGACGCGCTTGAGCTCGGACTGACGGTGGCTGAGGGCGCTCGTGACCTTCTGCGCCTTGGCGGGGTCGTCCCACAGGTCGGGGACGCCCGCCTCCTCGCTCAGCCGCGCGATCTCCGCGCGCAGCGCGTCGACGTCGACCACCGCCTGGATGTCGGCGAACGTGGAGCGCAGGGCCTGGATGTCGGCGGAGGGATCGAAGTCGAGCATGACAGTCCAGACTATCGTGGATGCGATGAGCGCCCGCCCCGAACCCGCAGGAGCGGGAGACGTCCTGCGCCGGTTCGGGCCGATGATCTACGGCCCCACGGTGCTCTTCGCCCTCGGCGAGGGTGCCGTCATCCCGCTCATCCCCGTCATCGCCGCCCAGCTGGGAGCGGATGTCGCGACCGCCGCCCTCGTCGCGGCGGCGCTCGTCGTCGGGCAGCTGTGCGGAAACATCCCCGCGGGATGGGCGGTAGCGCGCTTCGGCGAGCGGGTCACGATGGCGGCGGCAGGCACGATCTCGCTCGCAGGTCTCGCCGGGATGCTCCTCGCGCCGAGCCTCGGGGTGTTCGCAGCATCCGTGTTCCTCATCGGGTTCTGCGCGGCGGCATTCGGGCTCGCACGCCACTCGTTCATGGCGACGCGTGTGCCGCTGTCGTTCCGCGCTCGGGCGCTGTCCCTGCTCGGAGGCTCGTTCCGGCTCGGAATGTTCGTCGGCCCCTTCATCGCGGCTGCCCTGCTCGCACTGTTCGACGACGAGCACGCCACGATCTGGTTCTTCGCCGCGTGCCTCGTCGCGACGGTCCTGCTCGTCCTGCTCGGCCCCGATCCCGAGACGCAGCTGGCGGCCGAGGCCGCGGGCAACGGCAGCTCGGCGGACGCAGAGGACACGGGCGAGGCCGTCACGGGCGCGATCCCGACGCAGGAGCGCGTCGGCGTGTTCCGGACGATGTGGCGACACCGCGTCGTGCTGTCGCGGCTCGGACTGGCGGCGGCGTCCCTCTCCGCCGTGCGATCCGCACGGCAGGTCGTGCTGCCGCTGTGGGGCGTGTCGATCGGCCTCGACGCGCAGACGATCGCGCTCGTCGTCGGCATCTCGGGCGCGATCGACTTCGCGCTCTTCTACGCGAGCGGCCAGGTCATGGACCGCTTCGGGCG
The DNA here is from genome assembly GCF_011759705.1 of Microbacterium ulmi. GTDB lineage: Bacteria > Actinomycetota > Actinomycetes > Actinomycetales > Microbacteriaceae > Microbacterium > Microbacterium ulmi. Next base: position 714,287 of record NZ_JAAOZF010000002.1, read on the forward strand.
CCTGTGGGCCGCGCTTCCTGCCATGATCCTCATGGGAGCGGGGTTCCTCGCGCTCGCCTTCACGCACGACACGACGCAGGCCGCGATGTGGTTCGCGCTCTTCTCCGCCGTCCTCGGGGTCGCGAACGGCCTGTCGAGCGGCATCCTGCTGACCCTGGGGGCGGATGCCGCGCCTCCCGCCGATCCGGCGCCGTTCCTCGGCTCGTGGCGGACGCTGACCGACGCCGGCGGCGCTGTCGCGCCGCTCGTGGTCTCGGGGGTCGCTGCCGTGTCGTCGCTCGCGATCGCGACCGGAGTCATGGGAGTCGTCGGCTTCGTCGGCGCCGCCGCCTTCATCCGCTGGGTGCCGAGGTTCGTGCCGCGGCGCTGAGCCGACCTCTCGTCAGCGCAGCGCCGTGCGGCTCGTCGCTGTCGACTCGAGGGCGACCTCTGCCGGCACGAACGGCGCGAAGACGGGAGGATGCCACGTCCCCGCGACGGTCGCGCGCGCCGACACCCCGTCCGGGGTCCCCGCCGACACGAGCACGGCGTCGCCGCCCACGGCGACGACGAGCGCCTCCGCCTGCGCCCGCACGTCCTGCTCGCGCAGCTGCGCGCGGGGCTCGCCGTCGACGACGGTCAGCGCGAAGCCGTCCGCGCCCGCGAGCGCCGCGGCATCCGCGAGCGCATCCAGCCGCTTCTGGGCGAGATAGAGGCTCGTCGCGTCGACGCACACGAGCACCGCCACGAGGCAGAGCGCGGCATACCCGAACGTGAGCGGGAGGATGCTTCCCTCGTCGCCGCGCGACGCGGCCGCCAGTCGCGCGCGCAGGCGCCTCATCGCGAACCCCAGAACCGCGAGATCTTCTGCGTCGCGGACGCCTCGATCGGGATGCTCGCGATCCGATCGAGTCCGAGCACCGGCGGCACGAGCGGCAGCGCGACACGGGTCGCGACCGTCACGACGAGCGTCGCGCCCGCCGACGGGCACGTCGTTCCCGCTGGGGCGCATTCCATCGAGACGGAGACCGCGGCGGGGTCGAGCCCGTACTCGTCGACGACGGACGCCAGCACGAGGTCGGACCGTTCGCGCGCCGTGTCGAGGTCGGATGCCGTCGACACGACCCTCGCGACGTGCCTCGCCCCGGCCTGCGCGCCGAGAGCCTGTCCCTGGATGAGACCCAGCGCCACGACGAGGTAGACGAGGGGGACGAGCAGGAGAAGGCCGACGAGGATGAACTCGAGCGGCGCCGTCCCGAGCTCGTCGTCGACGAGGGACTCCCGGCCGTCAGTCGAGCGACTCGAGCGGCGCATACGCGCTCACCTCCAGCATCCTGGGCGCTCCGAGGAGCCCGATGAGCGGCAGCGGCGCCCGTACCGAGATCTCGACCGTGGGCTGACCGAGCACCTCCGTCTCACGCGCCGAGACGTCGGCGGCGTACTCCGGCCCGACCGTCCGCGCGACGATCGTCCGCGTGCGCTCGACTCCATCGGCGAGCGTCGTGTCGGCGAGAGCGGCGTGGAACGCGCCCTCGACGGCGGCGTCGTGCACGACGTTGCGCACGTAGACGGCCAGGCCGAACTGAAGCACGGCGAGCGTCAGCAACGTCAGGAGAGTTCCGACGAGGACGAACTCGACGGGGCTCGCGCCGCTCTCGTCGGCGGCGAGCCCGCCGATCGCGCGGCGCAGCCTGTGCACGGGGCTAGAAGCCGGAGACGCGGTCGATCGCCTGTTCGAACAGGCCCTGGAGGGCGGGGCCCGCGAGGGCCCAGATGAGGACGACCAGTCCCGCCGTCATCAAGGTGATCAGGACCCATCCTGGGACGTCGCCCCTTTCGTCCTCGAGCGTGTCGATGACGCCCGTGCGAAGACGCGAGAGCAGTGAGCGGAACATGGTTTCTCCTTCCGACCGTGTGCGGTCAGCCGATTCCGAGTCGAAGCATGAAGACGCCGGGGAAGACGGCGAACAGCACGCTCAAGGGCAGGATCAGGAACACGAGCGGCAGGAGCATCGCGATCTCCTTCCGCCCCGCGCGTTCGATGAGTCCTCGCTTGGCGTCCTCTCGCGCGTCGAGCGCCTGCGCGTGCAGCACCTGCGCGAGCGGCGCGCCGCGCTCGATCGCCGCGACGAGCTGATCGATCGAGCGCGTCAGCGCCGGCACGTCGAGGCGCCGGGCGAGCAGAGCGAGCGAGTCTCCGAGCGGCGATCCCGTGCCCACGGCGAGCACGACGCCGCGCAGTTCGGCCGTGAGCTCCCCCGAGCCGACTTCTCCGACGCGACGCAGCGAGTCCAGGATGCCCTCGCCGGCCGAGAGGCACAGCGCGAGGAACTCGAGAACGGTCGGAAGCTCCTCCTCGATGCGGGCGAGACGCGCGCGTGCCGCTTGCGTCAGGCGTGCGTCGCAGACGACGGCCCCTGCCACCGCGCACAGCGGCGGCAGGAGCGCGAGCCCGCCCGACGCGCGCCCGGACAGCACGAGGACGATGACGAGGACTCCCCCGACGGCGACGCCGACGACCGCCCACACGAGCTGCCGTGCGCGGAAGGCCGCGGCATCCATCGGCCATCCGGACTGCCGCAGACGGCGCTCGACGCCCTCCGCGCCCCCCAGGAGGGCACCGAGCCTCGCCTGCGCGCCGCGCAGGAGTCCCGCGATGTCGAGCGTTCCCGCCTCGGAGCCCCTCATGGCGTCGACGTCGGCCACATCCCTGAGGTACGGGGCGATGCGGCGGGACAGGCTCGGGGCGCCCCAGCGCGGAGCGAGCGTGAGCAGCAGGCACACGCCGACGCCGAACGCGCCGCCGAGCACGATCGCGAGCGAGATGTCGGTCACCCGAACCACCTCCGCGGCTCCGGGAGCCGTCCGACGCGGAGCATGATGCGGTACGCGACGACCGAGACGGTCGCGCCCGCGAGGATCAGGACGACACCTTCGGGGCTCCCGTAAGCGCGCGCGCCTTCCTGGCGCAGCGCGAGCAGTGCGAGGATCGCCCACGGCGCCGTCACGCCCAGCACGGCGGCTCCCCGGATCCACGACTGCCTCGCCTCGACCTCGGCCCGCAGCGCCGCCTCGGCGCGGACGGAGGACGACAGTGCGCGCAGCACGGGTGTCAGCTCGGTCCCGCCCACCTGGCGCGCCATGCGCAGCGTCTCGATGATCCGGTCGGCGACAGGATCGGCGAGGGTCTCCTTGAGGCGCTGAGCGCTCGCGTCGAACCGCCCCGACGCCGCGACGTCGCGTGCGAACGCGGCGAACGCGGGGCGCAGCGGCGCAGGGGCCGAGTCGGCCAGGCTCGCGACGGCGTCGGGAAGCGACATCCCCGCCCGCACCGAGGCGATGAGCAGGTCGCACACGTCGGGCCACAGCCCCCGGCGGACACGCAGCAGACGCGTGCGGCGCGCGCGGAGCCAGGCCGTGGGCGCGACGGCCCCCGCGACCGCGGCGACGAGCGCGAGCGCGGCGACGTGCGCGACGAGCCACGCCGTCGCGGCTGCGACGAGGGCGCACGCACCCGACACGACCAGGAACGAGCTCGGCGAGACGCGGGCGTACCCCGCCGAGGCGAGGAGCTTCGCGAGCCGCAGGTCGACGCTCCGTGGAGCGCGTTCGGCTGCGGCGGGCCACACCCACGGCGAGATCGTCAGCAGGATGCCGGCCGCCAGCACCGCCCCCCACACGAACGTCACGACGCGTCCGCCGTGTAGACGGTGCGCGCCGTGACGACGCCGGCGGCGACACCGGTCGGCTCGACGATCTCGGCGATGCGGCGGCGTCCCGCGGCATCCCGTTCGCAGTGCACGACGAGATGCACGGATGCCGCGACCGCCGGCTGCACGAATCCGGCGTCGATGTTGCGGCCCGCCAGCAGCGGCAGCGTCGCGAGCTTCGCGAGCGCCTCGCGCGCGGAGTTCGCATGGACCGTGGCGGCGCCCGGGACCCCCGTGTTGAGCGCGAGCAGGAGGTCGAGCGCCTCGGCGTCGCGCACCTCGCCGACGACGAGCCGGTCTGGGCGCATGCGGAGCGCCTCTTTCACGAGCCGGCGGAGCGTGACTTCGCCCGTGCCCTCGAGCGACGGCTGGCGACCCTGCATCGCGACGAGGTCCGGTGCGTCGACGGCCAGCTCGAACGTCTCCTCCAACGTTACGATGCGGTGCTCGGGCGGGCACGCGGCGATGAGCGCACCCAGCAGGGTCGTCTTGCCCGCATGCGTCGCCCCCGAGACGACGACGCTGCGGCCGTCGGCCATCGCGGCACGCAGCAGATCCGCGCCGTGCGGCAGGAGCGAGCCGGCTCGCACGAGCAGATCGAGGTCGCGGAAGGCGGGCAGGAACTTGCGGATGTTGACCGACCAGTGCTTGCGCGCGATCTCGCTCGTCACGACGTGGAGCCGCGAGCCGTCGGGAAGCGACGCGTCGACGAACGGCTGGCTCATGTCCACTCGGCGACCGGTCGCGTTGAGCATCCGCTCGACGAGATCGCGCACCTGCGTGTCGGTGAGCACGAGGGGCACGCGCTGCGGGACGCCCCCTCGTGCGATGAACACGCGGTCGGGCGCGTTGAGCCAGATCTCCTCGACCGACGGGTCGTCGAGGTACGGCTGCAGCGGTCCGTAGCCCGCGACCGACGCGAGGACCTCGCGGACGCAGGCGGCCTCGTCGTCGACAGGCATGAGCCCGCGCGCGAGTGCGAAGTCGTTGTGGCGGCGCACCTCGGCGCGCGCGATCTGCGCCGCGAGCTCCGGGTCGCGGGCGGGATCCATGCGCTCGGCCCGCAGCCGCTCCCGGACACGCTCGGCCACCGTTGCGGCGGGTGAGGGAGCGGCGAGGGTCACCGGAGCATCCTCGCAAGAGCCCGCGGCATCCTCGTGGAGTTATCCACATCCCGATCGGGGGGTCATCCCCCTCAGCCGGCGCTCAGCGAGGTAAGTAGACTGATCGCACCCGCGGGAGTGGTGAAACTGGCAGACACGCAGGATTTAGGTTCCTGTGCCTCCGGGCGTGTGGGTTCAAGTCCCACCTTCCGCACGCGTCACCCCTTCAAGGCAGTACACCGCCGACCGCATATGACCGACGGGACACCCGTGCACAACGCAGCCCTCATCCCCTGGCTCGACCCCGAGACGATCATCGCCGCGGCGGGACCATGGGCCCTGCTCGTGGTGTGCTTCATCGTCTTCGCCGAGACGGGCCTGCTCATCGGCTTCCTGCTGCCCGGCGACACGCTCCTGGTCATCTCGGGACTCCTGTCGCACTCGACGGCCGCCGCGCCCAACGGCGTCTTCGGCGTCAACGTGTGGTGGGTGTCGCTTCTGATCGGCCTCTCGGCGTTCCTCGGCGGCGAAGTCGGCTATCTCATCGGGTACAAGGGCGGCCCCGCCGTCTTCGAGCGCAGAGAGTCGGGGCTGTTCAGCGTCAAGAACGTCGAGCGCACGAACGCGTTCTTCCAGAAGTACGGCGGACTCACCGTCATCCTCGCGCGGTTCGTGCCGATCGTGCGCACGTTCGCCCCCGTCGCAGCGGGCGTCGGCAAGATGCACCGCGGGCAGTACACGCTCTTCAACCTCGTCGGCGCCATCCTGTGGGGCTTCGGGCTCACGATGTTCGGCTACCTCATCGGGTTCATCCCCGTCGTGGGCGACCTGGTCGCCGAGTACATCGACCTCATCCTGCTCGCGGCCGTCGGCGGCACGGCCCTCGTGACGCTGTTCCACTACTTCCGCGAACGCTCCAAGGCGAAGAGAGCCGCTGCCCGGGGGGAGGATGTCGAGACCGACGCCGTCGAGGCGCAGGCACTCGTGCTCGACTCCGAGGTGTTCGAGCGCGGACCGGAGCCGCGCCACGACGGCGACGATGGGGACGGCGCAGCCCGGCCCTGATCAGCGCTGCCGGAAGGCTGCGAGCTTGGCCGGATTGCGCACGGCCCAGATCGACCGGATCCGCCCTTCGGCGACTGCGACCGCCGCGACGGCAAGCGTGAGCCCCGTCGCGTCTTTCACGACCAGACCCGACCTTCCGTTCACGACGGCCACCTCGAAGCGCAGGTCCGGCTGCACGTCGGAGAGGCCGAGAATGTACCGCGCGACGGTCTCGGCGCCGACGATCGGCTCGATCGCCGCACGGACGACGCCGCCGCCGTCGCCCACGATCGTCGCACGCGGGTCGAGCAGCTCGACGAGCTGCGCGATGTCCCCCGAGTCCAGCGCGACCTTGAACGCGCCGACCACGCGTGTGTGCTCGAGCTCCGAGACGCTCGTGCGGCGCGTGTCCCGCACCCGTCGCCGGGCGGACGATGCGAGCTGCCGACACGCCTGCGGCGATCGGCCGACGATCTCTGCTATCTCGACGAACGTGTATTGGAAGACGTCGTGGAGCACGAACGACACCCGCTCGGCCGGCGTCATCGCCTCGAGGACGACGAGCAGGGCCATGTTCAGCGACTCGTCGAGGGAGAGTCGGTCGGCCGGGTCTGTCCCACGGTCCGGCGCGGCGTGACTCGTCCACTGCGCGTCCGCCGGCACGGGCTCCGGCAGCCATTCGCCGACATACCGTTCGCGTCTGGCTCGCGCCGACCCGAGCGTGTCGAGGCAGATGCGGGTCGTGACGGTCACGAGCCACGCGGCCGGCGAGTCGATGGCGCTGCGGGCCGCGGGCGTCAGCGCATACCAGCGGGTGAACGCCTCCTGCACGGCATCCTCCGCCTCGACGACCGAGCCGACGAGCCTGTACGCGACGCTCATGAGCAGCCCGCGATGTTCGGCCACGGATCGCATGCCGGCTCCCTTCGCACCGCCTTTCGCCAGTATGACGAAGCGCGCCACCGAACTGTGAGGCGCCGGCGCCTGCGGCATCCGCCCGGTGTCCTGCGCCTCACACTTCGCGACTCTGCATCGTCGTGATCTCAAGGGCACGAGCCCTGCCGATCCGACACCGAGGAGTCGATGTGACCGCACCGCACCGCATCCCCCGTTCGCGCAGCGGCTACCGAGCCGGCGTCGCCCTGGCCGGCGGGAGCGCATCCGTCATCGTCTGGCTGATCGCCGCGCTCGCGGGCGCTCGACTGATCGTTTCGAGCCCGCTCATCGGAACGCTGACGATCGATCTGCTCCTCGTGATCGTCACCGCGTTCCCCGTCGCAGTGGCCGCGTGGGGCGCCCTCACGGTGATCGAGCGTCTCACCGCACGCCCGCGCGTCGTCTGGACGGCCGTCGCGTCAGCGGTGCTGGTGCTCTCGCTCCCGCCGCTCGCACTGCTCGACGCCACCCCCGTGACGACGGCGGTGCTGGGGCTCATGCACGTCGCGACCGGGGTCGTCCTGATCCTGCTGCTCCCGCGCGGAGCGGTCTCGACCTCCCGCCGCTCAGCCGCGTCGAGCCGATCCGCCCGGGGAGACGTCGTATGAGCGCGCTCGAGGTCGCCCGTCTCGCGCTTCTCGTCGGACACCTCCTGGGTCTCGCTGCCATCATCGGCTCGTTCCTCCTGCAGCTGCGGCGCGCGAGCGGAATCCAGTTCGGCCTGATCATGATCGGTGCCGTCGTGCAGCTCCTCACCGGCTTCGCGCTCGTCGGAGTGCGGCGGGCGAGCGATCTGGACGTCATCGGTCCCAAGATCGGGGTCAAGATCGGCATCGCGCTCATCGTGTTCATCGCCGCCGCCGCCGCCCTCATCCTGCAACGCCGCCGCCGAGCGGCCGGATCCGGCGACGAGCCTCTGCGGCCGCTGCTGTACACGGCCGGGATCGCCGCGATCGCCGATGTCGTGGTCGCGGTCTTCTGGCGATGACGACTATGAGGCCCTGGCCGGCTTCTTCTTCGGGGGCTTGGCAGCGGCATCCTTCTCGTCTGCGGCACCCCCGGACGAGCCGCCCTTCGACTCGTCCCGTGCCGCCCGCGATCGCTCGACGCTCGCGCGCAGCGCCTCCATGAGGTCGATGACCTCGCCACCGGTCTCTTCGTCGCCGCGCTCGCCGAAGGTCTCTGCCGTGTCGAGCGCGTCGCCCTTCTCGAGCTTCGCGTCGATGAGGGTGCGCAGCTCCTCCTGGTACTCGTCCGCGAACTCCGTGGGGTCGAAGTCGTTCGAGAAGCTCTCGACGAGGGATGCCGACAGCTCGAGCTCCTTCGCGGAGATCCGCACGGGCTCGTCCAGCGCCGGGAACGCGGCCTCGCGCACTTCGTCCGACCACAGGAGCGTCTGCAGCACGAGCACGTCGCCGCGGACGCGCAGCGCGGCGAGTCGTGTCTTCTGCCGCAGCGAGAAGCGGACCACCGCCGTGCGGTCGGTCTGCTCGAGGGTCTTGCGCAGCAGGACGTAGGCCTTGGGAGAGGCGGAGTCGGGCTCGAGGTAGTAGGCCTTGTCGAGGGTCAGCAGATCGATCTGATCGCTCGGGACGAACTCGACGACGTCGATCTCGCGACTGCGCTCGGCGGGCAGCGACGCGAGGTCCTCCTTCGTGAGGACGACGGTCTTCTCGCCGTCGTCGTAGGCCTTGTCGATGTCCTGGAAGGGCACGACCTCGCCGTCGAGCTCGCAGATGCGCTGATATCGGATGCGGCCGCCGTCCGTGCTGTGAACCTGATGGAGAGACACGTCGTGGTCCTCCGTCGCGGAGTACACCTTGACGGGCACGTTCACGAGCCCGAAGGTCAGTGCGCCTTTCCAGATCGCCCTCATCCCACCAGTACACACCTGTCACACCTGCCACGGCTAGCCTGGGCGCATGGCGGGGGGCGACCAGCTCGTGAGCGTGGGGGGCCGGCGCCTGCGCGTCACGAACCTCGACAAGGTCCTCTACCCCGACACCGGCACGACGAAGGGCGAGGTGCTCGACTACTACTCGCGCATCGCGCCGCTCCTGCTCCCGCACGTCGCGGGCCGGCCCGTCACGCGCAAGAGGTGGCCCGAGGGCGTGGACCATCCCTCGTTCTTCGCGAAGGATCTCGAGCGCGGCGCCCCCGAGTGGGTGCAGCGGATGCCGATCGACCACTCGACGGGGGCGAAGGACTATCCGCTCGTCGACGACGTCGCGACCCTCGTCTACCTCGCGCAGGTCGCGAGCCTCGAGCTGCACGTGCCGCAGTGGCGGTTCTCGGAGGACGGCGGTCGGGACGACCCCGACAGGATCGTCCTCGACCTCGATCCCGGCCCCGAGACGGGCCTCGCGGAGTGCGCCGAGGTCGCGCGGTGGTGCCGTGCGATCCTGCGCGGCATGGGCCTGGATCCCGCCCCCGTCACGAGCGGGAGCAAGGGCATCCACCTGTATGCGGCGCTGCCGGGGACGCAGACGAGCGACCAGGTCACCGCCGTCGCCCGCGAGCTCGCGAAGGCGATCGAAGCGGATCATCCCGACCTCGTCGTGAGCCGCATGGCGAAGGTCGAGCGGCCGGGGAAGGTGCTCATCGACTGGAGCCAGAACAACGGGTCGAAGACGACCATCGCGCCGTACTCGCTGCGCGGGCGCCCCCAGCCGACGGTCGCGGCGCCGCGCACGTGGGACGAGCTCGACGAACCGCGGCTGCGGCACCTCCGGTTCGACGAGGTGCTCGAGCGCGCGGAGCGGATCGGCGATCCGCTCGCGGCGCTGGGCTTCCGCGCGGGCGGGCGAGGCGCGCCGTCGGGGCCGCTGTCGACGTACATCGCGAAGCGCACGGCAGGGAAGACCCCCGAGCCCGTGCCGGACGACCCGCTCGCCCCTGCGACGCCTTCTGGCGAGGCGCCGCGGTTCGTCATCCAGGAGCACCATGCGACGCGCCTGCACTGGGACTTCCGGCTCGAGCACGACGGCGTGTTCGTCAGCTGGGCCGTGCCGCGCGGCGTGCCTCCCACGAGCGAGCGCAACAACCTCGCAGTCATGACGGAGGATCACCCGCTCGAATACGGCTCGTTCGAGGGGACCATCCCGCGCGGCGAGTACGGCGCGGGAAGCGTCACGATCTGGGACGACGGCCGCTACGACCTGGAGAAGTGGCGCGACGACGAGATCATCCTGACGGCGCACGGGCGCCCGGGCGGCCCGCTCGGATCCGTCCGGCTCGCGCTCATCCGCACCGACGGGCAGGGCGAGAAGTCGTCGTGGCTCCTGCACCGCATGAAGACGGATGCCGCGGGCCGGCCGCAGCCCTCGGGCCAGCCGGTCGAGCCTTCGGAGCAGGCGGACGCCGCGGGCAGTGCGGCACGCTCGCACGCGGCCGCCGACGTGCTCCCCCACTCCCCCGTGGGCTCTGGTCCGCATGGCCCGGCGCGGGGCCGTGCGGGCGCGACGTCCAGCGGCGACGGGAGAACGAGCGAGCACGGCTCCGAGGCGGCGCCGCCGCGGCCCTCGGACCTCAAGCCCATGCTCGCCACGACGTCGACGCCGGCGCTGGCGCGCTCGACCGCGGCCCGTTGGGGCGCGTGGGCCGAAGTGAAGTGGGACGGCATCCGCGCGATCGGCGTGTGGGACGGCCGCCGCCTCCGGCTCTTCTCGCGCAGCGGGACCGACGTGACGGCGCGCTACCCGGAGCTGACGCGCGTCGACGCGCAGCTCGGCGCAGAGCCTGCGATCGTCGACGGCGAGATCGTCGCGCTCGACGCCCAGGGCAAGCCGAGCTTCACGCGGCTGCAGAACCGCATGCACCTGACGAAGCCGCGCGAGATCGAGCGCGAGATCGAGCGCACCCCCGTCCGCTATCACCTCTTCGATGTGCTGTCGTACGCGGGGCAGGATGCCGCATCCCTCCCGCTCGCGCAGCGCCGCGGCATCCTGGAGTCGCTCGCCGCGGAGGCGATCCCCGCGATCGCCGTGCCCCCCGCCTTCGACGACGTGGATGCCGCGCTGGCGGCGAGCCGTCGGTTCGCCCTCGAAGGGGTCGTCGTCAAGAACCCTGCGTCGCGCTACCGCCGCGGCGCGCGCTCCGACGACTGGCTCAAGGTCAAGCTCACGCACACGCAGGAGGTCGTCGTCGGTGGCATCCGCCCGGGGAAGGGAGGTCGCACGGGGTCGATCGGGTCGCTGCTCGTCGGAGTTCCCGGGCCCGCCGGTCTGCAGTACGCGGGGCGCGTGGGCGCGGGCTTCAGCGAGTCCACGCTCGAGCGGCTCGACGCCGTGCTGACCCCGCTGCGCGCGGACGCGAACCCGTTCGTCGGCGTCCCGGCGGCCGACGCGTCCGACGCGCTGTGGGTGCGCCCCGACGTGGTCGCCGAGGTCGAGTTCGCCGAGTTCACCCCCGACGGGATCCTCCGCCACTCGCGCTGGCGCGGCCTGCGACCCGACAAGTCGCCCGCAGACGTCGTCCGCGAGCCCTGAGCGCCCGCCTCGTCCCCTCGCCGAGCGTCGACGGCGAGCGCGCGATCACGTGTGGGCGTCGTGCTCGACGTGGCCCGCGGGCTCGAGCTGGAAGGTCGAGTGCTCGACGTCGAAGTGCTCCGCGAGGCATCCCTGCAGCGCGCCGAGGATGTCGCCCGCGCGACCCGCCGCGAACGCGTCGGCATCGACGACGACGTGCGCCGTGAAGACCGGGGCACCGCGGGTCAGCTGCCACACGTGCACGTCGTGCACGTCGACGACGCCGGGCGCTTCGAGGATGTGGTCCCGGATCGTCTGGACCTGCATCCCCTTCGGCGTCGCCTCGCTGAGCACCGAGCCGACTTCGCGCAGGAGCCCGACCGCGCGTGGCACGATCATCGCCGCGATGGCGAGCGATGCGAGGGCGTCGGCCTGAAGCCAGCCGGTCGTCGTGATGACGATCGCCGCGACGATGACGGCGGCCGAGCCGATCAGGTCGCCCAGGACCTCGAGATACGCGCCGCGGACGTTGATGCTCGATCTCTGCGCCGCGCTCAGCAGCCACAGCGCGATCGCGTTCGCGATGAGACCCACGATCGCGACGACGAGCATGAGGCCGCCTGCCACCTCGATCTCGCCGGGCGACATGAGCCGCCGCACGGCCTCCACCGCGATCCATACCGAGAGCGCGATGAGGATGACGGCGTTGATCCCCGCCCCGAAGACCTCGGCCCGCTGATACCCGAACGTGCGGCGGTCGTTTGCGGGGCGCGCGGCGACGATGCTCGCGATGAGCGCGATGACGAGGGCCGCGGCATCCGTGAACATGTGCGCCGCGTCCGCCAGAAGCGCGAGCGACCCCGAGAGGATGCCGCCCACGACCTGCACGACGAGCACCGTCGAGGTGATCGCGAGCGAGATCGCGAGGAGGCGGCGGCTGCTCGCTCCACGGATCCCCTCCGACGGCGCGTGGTCGTGCATGTTCCCCAGGCTACGAGCCGTGGGCCTCACGAGCCTCGGCTCGGGCTAGTCGGGAATGAGTCCGATTCTCACGTTCATCCGAACGCGGAGATGAGGAAGGCCACGCCGAGGCCCGCGAGCCACAGCGACCACGCGATGTACGCGATCGGAGTCAGCGCTCCTGCGAAGGTCCAGCCGCGCTCCTCGAACGGTCCGACGAACTCGAGAGAGCACAGGGCGAGGATCGCGCCGATGACGATGCCGGCGAGCCCGATCCACCAGCCGACGACATCCGACTGCAGGATCGCGACGCCGACCAGCACCGTCCACGCGCCGCTGAACAGGTAGCCGAGATGTTCGCCGACGGCGACGCCGAGGTACCGGTTGAACGACTGGAACACGATCTCGACAGCCTCGCTGCGCGGTGACCCGTCGGGAGCCCCGGCGCTCGTCCGCGCCAGGTAAGGCACGAGGAACGGCCAGCGGATGAGCCCGAGGAACTGCACGAGGGCGGCGAGGATCCCGACGACGAGGCCCGTCTGGACCACGGCGGGTGCGGCATCCGCAAGACTCGTCGACACGAGTGCCGCGAGGGGTGCGAGGAGCACGGCGGTGAGAGCGAAGCCCCACCACAGCAGCACGAGGCCCGAGCCGCCGGCGCGGAAGCGCTCCAGGATCTCCGCCGTCGGCCTGCGGAGGATGTCCGGGTAGTCGAAGCGCGCGGCGAGCAGTGCGAAGGCGACGTTGAAGGCGATCGGCAGCGCGACGAGCAGGATGCCGGTGGTGGCGAAGACGGCGTTCACGCGTGACTCTCGACGACGATGTCGCCCTCGTCGGCGCCCTCGGCCGACCTGCGCGCCGCGCGCCTGCCCAGGACGACCCGCAGGACGAGACCCGTCACGAGCGTGACGACGATCGCACCGCTCGATCCGAACACGGCATGCGCGCGGTCGAGATCGACGATCACGAGCGACGTGAGGAACCAGCCGAGCGCCCACGTTCCCGCGACGACGACCGCCCACAGCGCCGCGATCCGGATGCCCCGTCCCAGCAGCATCCCCTGCACGGATCCGACGAAGAGGCCGCCGACGGCGCCGGCGACGACAGCGGATCCGGTCTCGGTCGGCGGCCCGGCGAGGAGGACGGCGACGGCGAGGCCCGCGGCCGACGCGAGCGCCGTGCCGACGAGCCAGCGCCAGTCCACGATCCGGCCGAGCGCGAGCCACTGTGCCGCCCCGAGCGACAGACCGACGACGAGACCGCCGGCGAGCGCGACGAGCGGGTTGCTCATCGAGCCGAACAGCGTCCCGGCGACGAACCCTGCCAAAGGGAAGGCGAGGAAGGTCGGGATCCAACGGAGGAGGAACATGGTGGGCTCCGATCGAGTGACCCTCGAGAGGGTGTGTACGTTGTACGTTATGCCATAACATACAATGTACGCAAGAGGCGCCTTCTCGAGGAGACCCGCACATGACAGACACCGCTCACCCCCGACAGCGCCGTCCGCGCAACTCCCTCACGGTCGAGTCGATCCTGGATGCCGGGGAGGGCGTCGCGTCGGCGGGCTTCGAGGCGCTGACCGTGCGCGCGGTCGCCGACGAGCTCGGCGCGTCGCCCATGGCGCTGTATCGATACTTCGCGACGAAGGACGAGCTCGTGGACGCTCTCCTGGACCGGGTCCTCGGGCGCATCGAGCCCGCGCCCGAGACCGACGACCCGCTCGAGGATCTGGCGGTCTTCGCGCTATACCACCGCGCGATGCTGCTCGCGCATCCGTGGGCGATCGCCCCCCTGTTCGGGCGCCCGCTGCCCGGTCCGAACGCCCTGCCGATCGGTGAGAACGCGCTGCGCATCCTCTCCCAGGCCGGCATCACGGGAGACGACGCCGTCGCGGTGTTCAGCGGCATCCTCGCCCTCAACTACGGCTGGGCCGCCTTCACGGTCGGGCGCGTGGGGCTGCAGGGGCCCGTCACGGCCGAGCGGATCGCCGCGCCGCCCGATCCCGGGCTTCCCCTCACCGCCTCCGTCGCCGAGGCGATGGGGCGGTACGGCAGCGACGAGCACTACGGCACGGTGCTGACGGCGCTCCTCACGGGCGTCGGCGCGCTCGCGGGGACTGAGTCCCGCGCGGTCTGACGCGTCAGAGTTCGGCGAGCAGGGGCACCAGCGCGCGGAAGGCGCGCGCGCGATGGGATGCCGCGTTCTTCTCCTCCGCCGTCCACTCGCCCACCGTCCGCTCGGCCCCGGGCTCCTGTCCGTCGGGGACGAAGACCGGGTCGTAGCCGAAGCCGTCCGCACCGGCGGGTGCAAGCGCGAGCCTCCCCTGCCACCGGCCCTCGACGACGTGCTCGGGCCCGTCGGGCGCCACGAGGGCGATCGTCGACACGAACTGCGCCGTGCGGTGCGGATCGCGGATGTCGGAGAGCTGGTCGAGCAGCAGCGCCGTGTTCGCCGCGGCATCCTTCGCGTGCCCCGCCCAGTACGCGGAGAACGCACCCGGAGCGCCGCCGAGCGCGTCGACGCAGATGCCGGAGTCGTCCGCGAGCGCCGGAAGGCCTGTGTGCAGGGACGCCGCTCGCGCCTTGATGAGTGCGTTCTCGGCGAACGTCACGCCGTCCTCGACGGGCTCGGGGCCGTCGTAGCCGACCACTTCGAGATCGGGTCGCGTCGCCGCGACGATCGCCTGGAACTCCTCGACCTTGTGCGGGTTGTGCGTCGCGAGCACGAGCTGGCGGGGCATCCGTGTCACTCCGGCGAGACGGCAGGGGCGAGCGCTGCGATCTGCACATCGCGCAGCTGCGCGCACCCTGCGACGCCGAGGTCGAGCAGCGCGTCGAGCTCGCGCTTGTCGAACGGCGCCCCCTCGGCGGTGCCCTGCACCTCGACGAACAGGCCCCGGCCCGTCACGACGACGTTCATGTCGGTCTCGGCACGCACGTCCTCGACATACGCGAGGTCGAGCATGGGCTCGCCGTCGATGATGCCCACCGAGACGGCCGCGACCGAGTCGATGAGCGGGGTCGCCTTCTGGCCGATGAACCTCTTCGCCCGGCCCCACTCGATCGCGTCCGCGAGCGCGACGTAGGCCCCCGTGATCGCGGCCGTGCGGGTGCCGCCGTCCGCCTGCAGCACGTCGCAGTCGATGACGATCGTGTTCTCGCCGAGGGCCTTCGTGTCGACGACGGCACGCAGGGCACGGCCGATGAGGCGCGAGATCTCGTGCGTGCGCCCCCCGATCTTGCCTCTGACCGACTCGCGGTCGTTGCGCTCGTTGGTGGCCCGCGGGAGCATCGCGTACTCGGCCGTCACCCAGCCCTTGCCCTTGCCCGTGAGCCACCGCGGCACGCCGTTCGTGAACGACGCCGTGCACAGCACCTTCGTGCCGCCGAACGAGATGAGGGCCGATCCCTCTGCCTGAGCGCTCCAGCCCCGCTCGATCGTGATGGGCCGCAGGTCTGCGGGGGTTCGGCCGTCGGCGCGGACGATGTCGGTCATAGGTGTCCTCGTTCTGTCATCGGTGTCCTGGTTCTGTCATCGGTGACCCGCTCGGGCCGGACGCAGGTCGGTCAGAGGGGGACACGCGGATCATGGATTCCTCAGCCCCGCGCCGACGGAAGGTCGATCGCGCCGGTCTGCACGAGCCGCACGCTCGACACCTCCCGGCCCATCAGGCGATGCGCGAGACGGAGGAAGTCGTCGGCGGAGTCCCCCGTCGCCTCGTAGACGTGGCGGGGGTCGGCATCCGGGCTCGCGAGCAGGTCGCGGGAGACCAGCTGGCGGTAGACGTCCTTCGCGGTCTCCGTGTCGCTCGAGACGAGCGACACGTCGGGGCCCATGACATAGCTGATCGCACCCTCCAGGAACGGGTAATGCGTGCAGCCCAGCACGAGCGTGTCGACGCCCGCATGGCGGAGGGGCGCGAGGTAGTCCTCCGCGACCGCGAGCACGTCGGGCGAGCCCGTGACCCCCGCTTCGACGAACTCCACGAACCGTGGGCACGCCTGCGCGAAGACCGTGAGCCGCTCGTCGACGCCGAGCATGTCCTGGTACACGCCGGAGCCGATCGTGCCGGCCGTGCCGATGACGCCGATGCGTCCGTTGCGCGTCGTCGAGATCGCGGTGCGCACGGCGGGGCCGATGACCTCGACGACGGGGACGTCGTAGCGTTCGCGCGCATCGCGGAGCATGGCTGCGGATGCCGTGTTGCAGGCGATCACGAGCATCTTGACGCCCTGGTCGACGAGAGTGTCGAGCACTTCGAGCGCGTACCGCCGGACGTCGGCGATGGGCTTCGGCCCGTACGGCGAGTGCGCCGTGTCGCCGATGTAGAGGATCGACTCGCTCGGCAGCTGCGCCGAGACCGCGCGGGCGACGGTGAGCCCGCCGACCCCGGAGTCGAAGATGCCGATCGGCGCGTCGTTCACGATCGTCCAGCCTACGCCAGGCGGATGCGTCGCCCTCCGCCCGAGCCCTAGGCTGACCGCATGCGCGCGTCCACCGCCCTCCTGACCGACCGCTACGAGCTCACGATGATCGATGCCGCGCTCCGCGACGGCACGGGCGATCGTCCCTGCGTCTTCGAGCTGTTCGGGCGGCGCCTGTCGGGCGGTCGCCGCTTCGGCGTCGTCGCCGGCACGGGCCGGCTTCTCGCGGCTCTCCGGGACTTCCGGTTCGACGACGACGAGCTCGCGTTCCTGCGCGACGGGAAGGTCGTGGATGCCGCGACCCTCGACTGGCTCGCCGCCTATCGGTTCACGGGAACCATCACGGGGTACCGCGAGGGTGAGCTGTACTTCCCCGGCTCCCCCGTCCTGACGGTCGAGAGCACGTTCGCGGAGGGCGTCGTGCTCGAGACCCTCGCGCTCAGCATCCTGAACCACGACTCGGCCGTCGCGACGGCCGCGGCTCGCATGGCCGTCGCCGCCGGCGACCGGCCGCTCGCCGAGATGGGCTCGCGCCGCGCAGGCGAGCGGTCGGCCGTCGCGGCGGCGCGCGCCGCGTACATCGCGGGGTTCGGCGCGACGTCGAACCTCGAGGCCGGGCGCACGTGGGGCATCCCCACGATGGGCACCGCGGCGCACGCGTGGACGCTCCTGCACGAGACCGAGGAGGACGCCTTCCGCGCCCAGATCGCGGCGCTGGGGGTCGAGACGACGCTTCTCGTCGACACGTACGACATCCGCCAGGGCGTCGAGACGGCGGTCCGCGTCGCGGGCACGGGACTCGGAGGCGTCCGCATCGACTCGGGCGACCTGCCGATCGTGGCGGCCGAGGTCCGTGTGCAGCTCGACGAGCTCGGTGCCACCGCCACCCGCATCACGGTGACGAGCGACCTCGACGAGTACGCGATCGCGGCGCTCGCGGCATCCCCCGTCGACTCCTACGGCGTCGGCACGTCCGTCGTGACGGGCTCGGGCACGCCGACGTCGGGCATGGTCTACAAGCTCGTCGCGAGGCAGGATGCCGACGGCGCCTGGGTCTCGGTGGCGAAGGCGTCGACCGACAAGGCGTCCAAGGGCGGGCGCAAGGCCGCCTTCCGCACCCTCGAGCGCGGCACGGCGACGAGCGAGATCATCGCGATCTCCGACGGCTTCGAGGCCGTCGACACCCCAGACGAGCATCCCGGTGCCCGCCCGCTCCAGGTGCGGTTCGTCGTGGACGGTGAGATCGACCCGGCGTTCGAAGGTCCCGCCGGCGTCGAGGCGGCACGCGCCCACCATGCCGAGGTGCGCGAGGAGCTGCCGGTCAGGGCACTCGCGCTCAGCCGGTCCGACCCGGCGATCCCCACCATCTATGTCGACGCGTGACGGTCGGCGTCAGCCCGCCATCGACTCGTAGATCTCCTTGCACGTCGGGCACACGGGGAACTTCTCGGGGTCGCGTCCCGGCGTCCACTTCTTGCCGCACAGCGCGCGCACGGGCTTGCCCGTGATCGCGGACTCGAGGATCTTCTCCTTCTTCACGTAGTGCGAGAAGCGCTCGTGATCGCCCGGCTCGAAATGCTCTTCCTTGAGGAGCTCCTCGAGCTCGCGGTCGAGGGTCGCGAGACCGCCCTGGTCGGGGCCTTCGAGGGGAGTGCTCATGGTCAGCCAGTGTAGCCGCGCGCCACGGGACCTCGGGCGGATGCCGAGGCATCCGTCGTCACGTGGACTCCGCGAACTCCATGATCCGGCCGCCGCGACGCTCGAACACGACGGACCCCACGCCGATGCCGACGAGGAGCACGGCCGCCCCGACGCCCAGCCCGCCCCACAGCGCGAGATCGGCCGCCCCGATGTCGCCCGTGAGCGCGAGCCACGCCCACCACAGCGCCGGGGCGCTGAGCGCGATGGCGCCGAGCATCACGAGCGTCTGCGCGATGGCGCCGTTCGCGCGGGTTCTCTGCGGCTGCTGGAACGGGCTCTCACCCGGTCGCGACACGGCGTACGGCGCGGCGGCCGACGCGATGCTGGAGAGCCCGAGTCCGCACAGGAAGAGCGATCCGCACACTCCGACCATGGCGGGGAGCACGGCCCACCGACCGTGCTGCGAGATCGCGATGGGAATCGCGACGGCGAGGGTCGGCAGGCCGATGAGCAGCACCGGGATGAGGCGCCCGACGCGGTCGGAGAAGCCGCGCACGCCGCTCGCGATGTGCATCCACACGGCGGTCGAGTCGTAGGCGATGTCGTTGTGCGGAAGCCAGCCGAGGAACAGCGCGATGAAGGGCACAGGGACCAGCGCGACGTACTCGGCCGGAACCCCCGCGATCAGCAGCGGGACGGTCGTCAGGAGAGCGGCGATCGGGATGACGATGACATTCACGAGATAGCGGCTGTCGCGCAGCCAGTACACGAGGCTGCGGGCCGCGATGCTGCCGCCCGGCGTGCCGGGTGCGACGGCGAACCAGCCGAGACCTCCCCGCTCGCGAACCGCGAGAGGCCGTTCCGTCGTCGTCAGGGCGTGCCGGACGGCCCACACCCACAGGACCGCGAGGACAGCGATCGTGGCGACGGCCACGAGGGCCCCGACCGGCGCGCTCGGGTCGCCCGAGGCGAGCAGACCGGGATAGGCCCACGCCGCGCCGAGCGGGGTGCCCCCGAGGACGCCGACGGCCTCCTCCAGCTGCGTGGGCACGCTCCCGCGCCACTCGAGAGATGCGAGGAAGACCCCGACGGGGACGACGACGACGAGGATCGCGAGCACGAAGAGCCCGGACAGCTCACGCGAGCGTCGTTCGCGCAGAAAGAGCGAGGTGAGCGCCATCGAGACGTGCGCCACGAGGACGCAGGTCGTGACGCCGAGAACGACCCCGAAGATCGCCGCGGCGACGGGAACGCCGTGCGCCGACCACACGACGGCGGCGCAGATCGCGACCACGGCCAGCGCGAGGGTCGGGACGCTCAGCAGCGCGGCGAGGGCGAGCGCGCCCGCCAGCCGGAGCGGCGGCATCCCGAGCAGAGCGAAGCGCCGGGGGTCGAGCTGGTCCGTCGCACCGCCGACCAGGGGCGCGAGCGCGAAGCCGAGGGTCACGGCAGAGCCCCCGAGCACCGTCACAGCCAGCACGACGTCTGCCTGCGCCGTGCGCAGCGTGAGCAGCGCCCAGCACGCGGCGGCGACGGCGGCGGCCACCACGACGAACCCCGCGACGACGCGGGCGGTCTGCCCGGGCGTCCCCCGCACGGCGCCGAGCAGCAGCGCGGCCCTCAGTCGGAGAACGTATGCAACCACTCGAGCCCCTCCACGTCGCTGAGCCCGCCGGCGAGCTCGATGAAGCGCTGCTCGAGGGTCAGCTCCCCCCGCACGTCGTCGATCGTCCCCTCTGCGAGCACCTGGCCCGCGACGAGCACCGCGACGCGCGAGCACACGCGCTCGACGAGGTCCATGCCGTGACTCGAGAGGATGACGGTGCCGCCGTGCGCGACGTACGCCGACAGGATGTCGAGGATCACCGCACTCGAGACCGGGTCGACGGCTTCGAACGGCTCGTCCAGCACGAGCAGCCGCGGCGAGTGGATCATGGCCCCCGCGAGCATGACCTTCTTGGTCATGCCGGCCGAGTAGTCCGAGACGACGCGTCCGAGCGCGTCGGTGAGGTCGAACGCGCGGGCGAGGTCGGCCGTCCGGCTCTCGACGACGGCGGGCTTGAGCCCGCGCAGCACGCCGAAATAGTAGAGCAGCTGGCGGCCGGTCAGCCGATCGAACGTGCGCAGCCGGTCGGGCAGGACACCCATGAGCCGCTTCGCCTTGAGAGGGTGCGCCGCCGCATCGACACCGCCGACGACGATGGAGCCGCGATCGGGACGCAGCAGCCCCGCGATCATCGACAGCGTCGTCGTCTTCCCCGCACCGTTGGGTCCGACGAGGCCGTAGAACGTGCCGGCGGGCACCGTGAGGTCGATCCCGTCGACCGCGCGCGTGTCGCCGAAGGACTTCTGAACCCCGCGCAGCGATAGCGCCGCCGTCCCGGCGACGGTCGCGGAGGCCGCGGCGGAATCCTCGGTCGCGAAGACGGCATCGATCGCGGCCGCCTGCTCCTGCACCTCGGCGGGTACGACGGCCGGCGCGTCGACGGCACCCGCGACGGCCACGGATGCCGCGACCGCGGCGTCGTCAGCGACGGGGCCGAGCTCGGGCGCCGTATCCACGGCGTCGGCCGTGGGGTCGTTGTCAGGGATTCCCGCGGCGCCGGCGAGGTCGGAACCGGCGTCGACCGCGGCTTCGACGGGCTCCGCGTCCTCCGCGGCGGCTTCGACGGGCTCCGCGTCCTCCGCGGCGGCTTCGACGGGCTCCGCGTCCTCCGCGGCGGCTTCGACGGGCTCCGCGTCCTCCGCGGCGAGGGCCGGCTCGCCGGAAGCAGCGTCGTCGTCCGACACCGCGGACTCGTCCGGTGCGGGCTCTCCCACAGCCGGGGTCTCCGTCGCCGTCGGCGCGACGTCGTCGAGCGGTTCCGCCGACGCCGGCGTCTCCTCGTCGTCGGATGGCTCTGCCGCTTCCGGAGCCTCCTCGTCGGACCGTTCCGCCGGCGCGACGCCGTCGAGGTCGTCGGCGAGCTCTCCCGCCGGTTCGGCGGCGGGAGAGTCCGTGATCTCCTGAGCGGTCGGCTGCACGGCATCCCTCGTCTCGTCCTGCGCGGGGGCGGCGTTCGCCTCGTCGGCCTTCGACGGCTCGCGCTCCGTGTCGGGGAGCGGCGGCTTCGGCGGGATGACGAGCCCCTCCGCGGCAAGGTCGGGAGGAAGCGGCGGAGGCGGACCAGGATGGACCGGGGCGCGCCGCGCCGCCGACGTGCGCGGGGCGCGCCGCGGGGGCTTCGCCGCGGCGGTCTCGGCATCCTTCGCAGCCTGCGCGGCGGTCACCGCGGGCTTGCGCGGCTTGCGCGGCTTGGGCGGAAGCTTGACGATGGGTGCGCGGTCTGCCCGGGCGCCGTCGACACTGCCGTCCGGGGTGTCCGGAAAGTCGTCGTGTGGCACCGGGAGAGAGGCTGTCACGCGATCCAACGTAGCAAGCGGGAGGTCGAGAGAGGGTTCCCCGCGTCGGAGTCGTGGATGAAGGTTTTGTCACGAAACGACAACGGGACCCCGATATCCTGCGGGTTCACAGGGGTCGATCGCTACCATGGCGTAGGCACGACGGAGTGTCGCGTCGGTGAACCGACGGTGAACCACACACTCCAGGAGCTCTCATTTGACCATTCAGACCGTCATCCTCGCCGCAGGCATGGGCTCGAGGCTCGGCCGCAGTCTGCCGAAGCCGCTCACCGAGCTCGGCGACGGGCGCAGCATCATGCAGCAGCAGCACGACAACATCCGTGCCGCGTTCGGCAAGACCGCACGCATCACGACCGTCGTCGGCTACCGCGCAGAGACGATCGTCGAGGCGTTCCCGTACGTCGACTACGTGTACAACGACGTCTACGACCAGACGAACACGTCCAAGAGCCTGCTGCGCGCCCTCAACGCGACCGGCAAGGGCGGCGTGCTGTGGATGAACGGCGACGTCGTGTTCGACCCGCGCGTGCTCGGCCGCGCGATCGCGCTCATCGAGCGCGACCAGTCGTTCGTGACGGTCAACACCTCCAAGGTGAGCGACGAAGAGGTCAAGTACACCGTGACCGCCGAGGGCCACATCAAGGAGCTCTCGAAGACGGTCAAGGGCGGCATCGGCGAGGCCGTCGGCATCAACTACATCTCGAGCCGCGACAAGAAGGCGTTCATCCGCCAGCTCACGCGCGTCGACGACCAGGACTACTTCGAGCGCGGTCTCGAGCTCGCCATCGCGGAGGACGGCCTCGTGCTCGAGCCGCTCGACATCTCCGACCTCTACGCCGTCGAGGTCGACTTCGCAGAAGACCTCGAGCGCGCGAACCTGTTCGTCTGAGCCCTGTCAAGCCTCAGGCGTCCTGAGGCCGACGTTGCATAGGATCGGCCTGATATGGCCGAGAAAGTGCACCGCATCCACTCCCTCCCGGACGACTCGCCCTGGGCGAACGGCATCCCGCCCGTCGGCTCGGAGGAGCACCCGCGCGCCGTCAGGGCGCTCGACCGCGTGCTCGCTGTCCAGCGCCCCGCGGTGCTCGCGCACCTGCGGAGCATCCGCCTCCGCCATCCCGACGCCTCGACCGCTCAGATCATCCGCTATCTCGAGCGGCGCTATCTCGCCGCTGTGACGACGGGCGGCGCGGCCGTCGGCGCGACGGCCGTCGTACCCGGGATCGGCACGGGCGTGACGCTCGCACTGAGCGGCGTCGAGACCGTCGGCTTCCTCGAGGCGACGACGCTGTTCGCGCAGTCGGCGGCGGAGGTGCACGGCATCGCGGTCTCCGATCCCGACCGCGCACGCGCACTCGTGCTGACGCTCCTGCTCGGCAAGGAGGGCATCGATCTCGTCGCCCAGCTCGCGGGGCAGGCCTCCGGCAAGGGCCTCACGCGCGACCGCTACTGGGGCGAGCTCATCACGAAGACGCTTCCGCGGGCCGCTGTGGGTCCGCTCGTGGACCGGCTCAAGAGCTCGTTCATCAAGCAGTTCGCGGCGAAGGGCGGCGTGTCGATCATCGGCAAGGCGATCCCGTTCGGCATCGGGGCGGCGATCGGCGGCGCGGGCAACAACATCCTCGGGCGGCGCGTGCTGGTCAACTCGCGCCGCGCATTCGGCGTGCCGCCGCTCGCTCTCCCGGCCGACCTCGAGCCGCGACCGGGCGCGCAGCGCCTCGAGACGTCGGCGTCGCGGGGTCTGCGCCGGGCGGGCGACGCCATCGCAGGCGGAGTCGCCAAGAGCGCGTCGGCGGTGGGATCGGCCGGGAAGCGGCTCCTGGCGATCCGCGCGAGGGAATCGGACGCCGACGCCGATCCCGACCGCTGATCGTGTGGCCGATCGAGTCCTGAACCGCTCCTCCGCCGGCTCGCCGCTGCGTTCAGCGCGGCGGCTCCTCCCCAGCTCCCCGGCTCCGCGGGTCTCTCCCCCGCCAGAGCCCGCGAGGCCTGGATCACGGGCTCCGGCGTCGGATGCCGCTCCTACCGTCGGCCGCATGCTCCGCGCACTCGACCCCGACGAAACCGCCCCGCCCGCCGCCTATCCGCTGCCCTGGCGCGTCGACCGCGGCCTGCGCGCGCACCCCCGCGTCACGAATGCGAGCGCGGGAGTCGTCGATTTCGTGCGGGTCTTCGTCGAATCCGCCGATCGTGGTCCCTCCCCTGTCCGCGCGGCGCCGGCGTCGATGCGCTCGGCGACGGAGCATTGGGGTCAGATGCTCCCGGGAGAGACTGTGGAGCTGTGTCTGTGCGACGTCGATCCCGACGACGTCGTCGTGACGCTCGCGTGGTTCCGTCCCGCGACCGGGGTCGAGTACGTGTGGCGGTTCGTGATGTGACGGTCGAGGATGGGTCGACGGAGGAGTTCGTCGAGAAGGGGAGCTGCCATGGGTCTGTTCACACCTCGCCCGGAGGAGCCGTCCGAGTGGGCGGGGCTTCCTTCCGAGCCCGATCGCCCCGAGTCCACCGCCGAGCGGCTGCCGGATGCCGCACCCGCCGACGTGGGTCTCATCGGGCTGCTCGGCGAAGGCGTGGCGGCCGTCGAGTCGATCGTCGTCCCGGTCGCGCCGGAGATGGAGATCGCCGAACAGCAGGAGACGAGCGAGGGCCCGGCCGCGGACCGACCCTGATCAGGCGGGCCGAGGACCATCCTCGCCGGCGGGGCGCGGGGCGTCGCGCGCCGGCCGCGAGCAGTCGTCGCGCGTGCGAGACGCCTTCGCCCGCCGCTTAGGCTCGAACGGTGACCGCTGCGATCGTCCTGCTGTTCCTCAATGCCGCCTTCAACGTCGTCGTCTGGCCCTCGTTCTACCGCCGGGTCGCCCAGGATCCCCGAGCTCGGGACGCGAACGGCAGGGCCACGCGGTTCCTCACGGTCCACGTCACGCTCATCGCGGCGGCGCTCGTGCTCGCGCTGGCGTCGGTCATCGCCGCGATCGTGCTCCTGGTGGGCTGAGACCGTCGTGGGCCAGCGCCCGCGAGCCGTCGAACCGGGATCTCCTCCGGCGGCTGTCGCCGGCGATATGCAAGCGCTTGCAGGAAATCCTCGACATCGACGCCGTGCGGGCCATAACCTCGCATGTATGGACAGCACGCTGGCGTGTCTCGCGGCATGGATGCCGAGACAGCGGTGGTACGCCGCGAAGGGGCGACCGCCGAGCCTCCGCCTCGTCGCGTGGTGGGACCTGCCCGCCGACGACGACGCGACCGTGCGCACGTTCCTCGTCGCGGATGAGGGCGCCCTCCCCGTCGTGCTCTACCAGATCCCCGTCGTCGCCCGTGCGACCGCGACGGTCGAGGCGTCCCCCGATCACGTCATCGGCAGTCCCGAGCCCGGAACGACCTTCATCGACGGCGCGTTCGACCCCGCCTACACGCGCGCGCTCCTCCGGCTCGTGACGGAGGGCGGGGAGGGCCACGGCCCCCGGACCGTCGCCGTCGGAGTGAAGACCCACCGCGGCGCCATAGACATCGCCGCACCCGCCCGCGTCCTCGCGGGCGAGCAGTCCAACACCTCCGTCATCTACCAGCCGGACGGTGCCGGCATGCCGGTCATCTGCAAGGTCTTCCGGCAGCTGCATCCGGGCCTCAACCCCGACATCGAGCTGCAGACGGCGCTCGCCGACGCGGGCTCCGCACACGTGCCGCGTGCCATCGGCTCCATCGCCGGGACATGGCCGGATGCGGCATCCCGCGACACGGTGGAAGGCTCGCTCGCCTTCGCCCAGGAGTTCCTGCCCGGCGTCGAGGACGCATGGCGGGTCGCCCTGCACTCCGCGGCCGCCGGCGATGACTTCACGGCGCACGCACGCGAACTGGGCGCCGCCACGGCGGACGTCCATCTCGATCTCGCGAAGCTGTTCCCGACCGTGACGACGGCTCCCGCCGACCGGGAGGCGACGGCGGCGACGTGGCAGCGACGGCTCGCGATCGCGATCGCCGAGGTCCCCACGATCGCCGATCGCCGCGAGGCGGTCGAGAGCGTGTACCGCCGTGCTCTCGAGGCCGACTGGCCGCCCCTCCAGCGCATCCACGGCGACTACCACCTCGGCCAGGTGCTGCGCTCTCCCGAGCGCGGCTGGATGCTCCTCGACTTCGAAGGCG
The DNA here is from genome assembly GCF_011759705.1 of Microbacterium ulmi. Lineage (GTDB taxonomy): Bacteria > Actinomycetota > Actinomycetes > Actinomycetales > Microbacteriaceae > Microbacterium > Microbacterium ulmi. The sequence goes on from NZ_JAAOZF010000002.1 coordinate 740,092, forward strand.
AGCCGCTGCGGCCGATGGCCGAGCGGCGCAGCCCCGATCTCGCGCTGCGGGATGTCGCAGGGATGCTCCGCTCGTTCGACTACGTCGCGGGCTCCATCAGGCTCGACCACCCCGATCGCTCCGACGACCCGATGCTCGCGTGGGCACGGGCGGCGCGACAGGCGTTCCTCGACGGCTACGCACGGGTCGCGGGCGTCGACCTCGACGTCGACCGCACCCTGCTCGCGGCGCTCGAGCTCGACAAGGCCGTGTACGAGGCGATCTACGAGTCCCGGAACCGTCCTACCTGGGTCGCGATCCCGCTGCGGGCGATCGCACGTCTCGCCGGCGCGCCGACGCCCGCCGCCTAGCGAGCCGACCGCACCGACGTCTGCCTCGCGCCCCCGACCCGACGCGCCCCCGACCCGACGCGCCGACGCAGGCGCCGACATCGCGAGGCAGCCGTCGGAAGGCCGGCAGCGAGGCCCGCGCTCACTCGTCGAGCTCCGCCTCGTCGGGGTCGAGCTCCTCGTCGTCGGACTCGTCCGTCGTGCGGGCGTGCCAGGCGTCCCACTCGTCCATGAGGCGCTCGACGGCAGCGTGGAACCGCTCCGTCGCGGCCCCCGGCCTCGTGTCGCCGAAGTATCGGTGCACCCAGTGCTCGAGCCGTTCGACCGACTCAGGGTCGCCCAGCACCCGATCCGTCTCGGCGACGATGTCGGGGGCGGCCTCGGCATCCAGCCATTCGCACGCGGACAGGTAGCCGTGCGTGTCGATCGAGGCGCGCGGGTCCGCAGGGCGCGTGATCATGAGCGGCTTGTCTGCGGCGAGCCGGTCGTAGACCATCGCCGAGATGTCGACGACGGCGACATCCGCGGATGCGAGCTGCCATCCGAGCTCGGGCCCGTCGTCGAACACGTGCTGCGCGGCCGGATCGGCGAGGTTGGCCGCCCGAAGCGCGGCGACGATGCGCTTGTTCGCGGCGCCGTACTCGGCATCGACGACGCCGGAACGAGGATGCGGACGGTAGACCACGCGGTGCCGCCCGGTCGCGAGGAGGGCCGCGACGAGCTGCTCGCCGTGCGTGCGGATGGAGCCGTAGTGCGCCGACGGCCGGTCGCCCTCCCACGTCGGCGCGTACAGCACCACCGTGCGTCCGTCGGGAGTGTACGGCAGCGTGCCCGAGTAGTGGTCGGCCTGGGGACGCCCGATCTCGATGGTTCGCGCGTCGAGGTCGTAGTCCCACAGCACGCGCGCGAGACGCTCGCGCGCGGCATCCCCCGCGACGAAGGCGTAGTCGTACGCCTTGAACTGGTTCGTGGTCATGTACATCTTGTCGGACTCGCCGTGGTTGATGAACACGTGCCACCGGCGCCCGTAGCGGAACATCTGGAAGTTGCGGGTGTTCTGGTTCACGTAAAGGACGACCCGGATGTCCTGCTTCGCGATGAAGCGCTCGAGGTCTCGCACCGTCGGGACGAACGCGACGGGCAGCGCGTCCTCCCGTACGAGCGCCTGCGCACCGGTCGCGGCCCGGCTCAGCACGACGACGGGCCAGCGCTTCGCGAGCTCGGCGAGCGGGCGGTACCACTGCCGCATCTGGTACATGTTGACGACGCCGTCGGCGAAGTAGACGGCGACCGTGTAGTGGCGCTCCGGATGCGGCGGCCTCGCCGCGAGTGCGCGACGCACGTCGTTGACAGCGATGCGGTTGTCGACGGCCTTGCGAACGAGCGCGACGGCCTTGCGCGCATCCGAGACGATTGCCACGCTCCCACCCTATCGACGGCCCGGAACGAGCCGTTCGGGGTTCTGTCCAGGCTGACGTGAAAGGATCGACGCGTGCATGTCGTCGCGTCCGGACGCAAAGATGCGCCGGTCGTTCCCGCACGCGCCGGCGTCAGCTTCGTCATGCCCGTGCTCAACGAGCGCGCCTACCTCGCCCGCGCGGTCGCCACGGTGCTCGCGCAGGATGTCGACGGACCCATGGAGCTGATCCTCGCGCTCGGACCGTCGACCGACGGCACGACCGCGCTCGCCAGGGAGATCGCGCATGCAGACGACCGGATCGTCCTCGTCGACAATCCCGCCGCCGACATCCCCGTGGGTCTCAACCTGGCGATCCGCGCGGGCCGCTACCCGACGATCGTGCGGGTGGACGCGCACTCCGAGCTCGAGGCGGGCTACACGACGCGCGCCCTCGCGACCCTCGACCGTGTCCGCGCGGCGAACGTCGGCGGCGTCATGCGGGCGGACGGCCGCACGCCGTTCCAGCGCGCCGTCGCCCGCGCGTACAACTCCCCCGTTGGCCTGGGCGGCGGCGCGTACCACGGCGGAACGCAGGAGGGCGAAGCCGAGTCGGCATACCTCGGCGTCATGCGACGCTCCGTCCTCGACGAGGTCGGGCTCTTCGACGAGTCGATCCGACGAGGCGAGGACTGGGAGCTCAACCTGCGGATCCGACGCGCCGGCTACCGCGTGTGGTTCGATCCCGCCCTTGCCGTGACCTACTGGCCGCGCGAGAGCTGGAGCCGGCTGGCCCGCCAGTTCCGGGCGACCGGCCGGTGGCGGGGCGAGCTCGTGCGCCGTTTCGGCCGAGGCAACTCCGTCCGCTTCTTCGCGCCCCCCGCCCTGCTCGTCGCGATCGCGCTGAGCGTCGTCGTCGGGGTGCTGCAGGCGACGGGCGTCCTCGCGGGCTGGTGGGCGGTCGCGGCATCCGTCGTCTATCTCCCCGTCGCCGCGTACGTGCTCCTCGTCGCGGCGTGGGCGATCGGACCCGGCGGCGGCAGCGGATGGCGCGACAAGCTGTGGACGGCCGCCGTCCTGCCCACGATGCACCTGTCGTGGGGCGCCGGCTTTCTCGCGGGGGTCGCGGCCGGCGCGCACGACACCGTCGACACGTCGCGGCTCGGAGACCGCAACACGCCCCTGCCGTAGCGGCTACCGCTCGACGAACCCCTGGTCGAGGATGCGCGCGACGACGCGCTCCGCCGCGCGCCCGTCGTCACGCGCGTTGAACTTCTCGCGCCACAGCTCGTACTTCGCGGCGAACTCGGACGGATCTCCGCCGACGAGGGCCGCCACGAGCTCGTCCTGCGAGCGGACCACGGGCCCCGGCGCATGCTCGGCGAGGTCGAAGTAGAACCCGCGCAGCTCGCCGCGGAAGTGCTCGAGGTCGGGCACGAGGAAGTACATCGGCTTGCGCGTGACGCTGAAGTCGAACATGACCGACGAGTAGTCCGTGATGAGGGCGTCGGCGACCAGGAGCAGCCGCGACGTGTCGGGGAAGCCCGTCACGTCGATGACGCGCGGGCCCGCGGCATCCCGCCCCGGCTGGAGCGTGCGCGAGTGACCTCGCACGAGCACGACGGCATCCGTCGCGGCGGCGAGCGCCGCGGGGTCGAGGAAGTCGACCATCTCGGCCCTGTCGTCGCGCCACGTCGGCGCATAGAGCAGGACGCGCTCGTCCGGGCGGATGCCGAGGGACGCACGGGTCTGCGCGCCGTCGCCGCCCGTGAGCACGTCGTCGCGGGGATACCCCTCGACCCACACGGGACGCGTGAGGAATGCGTACGCCTTGCCGAGGATGCGCGCGGAGTACGGGTTCTGCGCGAGCAGGATGTTCCAGCGCCGCGACTCCTTGACGACCGCGGCGGCGCGCCGGGGCTCGAATCCGGGACGGTGCAGCGCGAGGCGCTTGAGCGGGGTGCCGTGCCACGTCTGCAGCACGATCTGCCCCCTGCGTCGCGAGAAGCGGCGGCGCAGCCAGTCGTTCACCACGAGGAGCCGCGCGGCTCCTCTGGCGCGCCACCAGTCGGGGCTGCCCTCGACGACGGCGATCGCGCCCTCGGGCACCTGCACGGAGAGGTCGACGACGCTCCAGTATCGCGTCACGCCCGGTGCGCGCCGAGCCAGCTCGCGGTCGATCGCGAGAGGATTGCAGCTCGCGTTGCGTCCGTAGAAGCTCTCGAAGAACACCGCGTTCTCGAGTCCGCCCGGCCGCGTCGCATAGCGCCGCTCGAGGGCGTCCTGGCCTTCGCCCGAGTCGTAGGCGGGGTCGATCGGCGGGCCGATCGTGACGGACCACCCCGACAGCGACGCCCGCAGGGTGCCGAGAAGCACGAGGGGCACGTCGGGGGGAGCTTCGATCTGCCCCGCGCCATCCGCGCGGACGACGCGAAGCTCGTACTCGCCGGCGGGAAGCGGCAGCTCGGGGCCGCCCCAGCGAGCCGCCCGCAGCCGGAGCGCCGCCTTCCACGTCCTGCCGCGACCCGTGACGGATGCCGCGACTCGCGCGCGGGCGCCCACGAGCTCGATCGAGTCCGGTCGCGGACCCTCGCCCGAGAGGATCAGGCTCGCCCCGCCGTCGGAGCTGAACCGGGCGTCGGTCATGTGGTTCCCTTCGTCTCGGCGGGAGGCTGCTCCCCCAGGCCCGCCAGGATGGCACGGTACACCCTGCAGGCGTTCTGTCCGTCGCGGAACGCATGCACGCGCGCGTCGAGGCTGCGCGCGCGTTCGAGACGCTCCTCGCGTGCCCCGTCGTCGCCGAAGGTCTCGTCGAGCCGCGCGACGGCGTCGGCCCACGTCGTCGACGCGTCGCCGCCCGCGACGTCCTCGAACCGCCCGTAGAAGCCCCGCCGCCGCGCGTAGGCCTCGACGTCGGGCGCGAGGAACACGACGGGCAGGGGCACGAGCGACGAGTCGAACACGAGGGACGAGTAGTCGGTCACGAGCGCGTCGAACCCCGGCAGGAGCGGCGTGACGTCGGCGACGAGGTCGCTGCCGAGCCCGCGGACTCGGTCGGTCGCGACAGGGGGTGCGTAGTCGCCCTCGCCGAGGTGGTGCGATCGGACCAGGAGCACGGCGTCCCGCCGCTCCAGCATGCCGAGGATCGCCGTCCACTCGTCGGCGGTCGGGACGGCAGGGTCGGGCTCGCCGTCGCGCCACGTCGGGGCGTACAGGACGAGCCTCGCGCCGGCGTCGACCCCGCCGACGGCCGCCTCGATGCCCGCGCGGGCGGCCGCGCGCCGCTCGGCGGCCGTGCCGCGAGCCAGCACGTCGACTCGCGGCTCGCCCGTGACGGGCACGCGTGCGTCGGGCAGCGCGAAGGCGGACTCGAGGCGCCCGCGCACGAGATGCGACGCGGCCGGCAGCACCGCGATCCGTCGCGCGGCGCCCCGGTAGAGCGCGGCCAGCAGACGCGAGAGGCCCGGCACGCGGCGCAGGATCGACGGCGCCCGCGTCGTCTCCGGCGAGTCGAGGCCGATCCTCTTGAGCGGGATGCCGTGCCACAGCTGAACGATGAAGGCGCCCGCCTGCGCGTACCGGTTCGCGTCGCCGAACCCGTGCGTCACGACGACGACGCGCGCGCGAGCGGTGCGCCAGAAGCCGCGGAGGGAGTACGCGGGAACGTGCGGGATGCCGCGGGCCGCGGCATCCTGAGCCTGACGGTGGTTCGCCACGAGCCAGACGGCAGGCCTGCCCTCGGCCGCGACGACCTCCCACAGCGCGAGCGCGCCGTCCGCGATGCCGACGGCGCACCCGAACACCCATTCGTCGCGCGTGCGCGGGATCACGAGGGTGGCGAGACGGCCTGCGAGGTAGAGCGGGATGCGGACGAGCTTGCTCAGGTTTCCCGCGCCGAACGAGAAGGACGCCACCCCGCGAGCCTATCGCGGGGCGGCGTCCTGTTCCCGAAGGGGCCTACTCCGTGGGGAGGGACCCCAGCGTCACGTCGACGGTCTGGGTCCGGCCGTCGCGCACGAACGTCACGGTGGCCTTGCTCCCTGCCGCGACGGCGCGCACCTGCGCCGTGAGGTCGGTCGCGTCGGTCACGGGCGTGCCGTTGAACGCCGTCACGGTGTCGCCGGGCTGGAGCCCCGCCGCGGCGGCGGCGCCGCCCGCCGTGATCTCCTTGATGTACGCGCCCGTGATCGTCGAGCCCTCGACGGATGCCGCGGCCTGCACTGTGGCCCCGAGCAGGCCGTGGGTCGCCGCGCCGTCGGCGATGATCTCGTCGCTGATGCGCTTGACGATGGTCGACGGGATCGAGAAGCCGACGCCGATCGAGCCGGACTCCCCGCCCGACCCGCCCGCCGTCGCGATCGCGACGTTGATCCCGATGAGCTTGCCCTCGGAGTCGACGAGCGCGCCGCCCGAGTTGCCGGGGTTGATGGCCGCATCGGTCTGGATGACCGCGATCTTGATCGTGTCGGCCGTCTGCTGCGGCGACTGGCCCTGGCCGAAGTCGAAGAAGAACGGGCCTTCCTGGCCGTTCTCCTGACCGCCCTCGTCGTCCTGCTCGCCGTCCTGTGCGCTCGAGTCGGGCGCGGCCGAGGACGCGATCTCGATCGAGCGGTTGAGGGCGCTCACGATGCCGGTCGTGACGGTGTTCGACAGACCGAGCGGCGCGCCGACGGCGACGGTCTGGTCGCCCACGTTGAGCTTCGACGAGTCGCCGAACCGGATCGGGGTGAGCCCCGACGCGTCCTCCAGCTTGATGACGGCGAGGTCGTACGTCGGGTCGGTGCCGACGACCGTCGCGTCGTATACCTGCCCGTCGGACGTCGTCACGCGGATCGCGGCATTGCCCGTGGCGCCGTCGAGGGTCACGACATGCGTGTTGGTGACGACGTAGCCGTCCTCCGTGAGCACGACGCCCGACCCCGTACCGCCGCTGGACCCGCTCGAGGCCGAGATCGTGACGACGCTCGGGACGACCTTGGCCGCGATCGCGGTCGTCTGGTTGACGGAGCCGGTGTCGTTGACCGTGACGGTCGCCGGCCCGCTCTGCGGAGCGGATGCCGTCGGCGCGAACAGCGCGAATCCTGCCGCCGAGCCGCCGAGGCCCGCCGCACCGCCGACGATGGCCGCCGCGACGAGGAGCCCCACGACCTTGCCCGCACCCGACTTCTTCTTCGTGTCGGTGCCCGCGGCCGCCTGCTGGCCGCCGAGGGGGAGGGTGGGCTGCGTCTGGCTCGCGCCGTACGGGGCTCCGCTCTGCCCGGAGGCCGCGGCGCCGAACGACGACCCGTACGGCGGCTGCGCCGGCTGGCCGGCGTATCCCTGCGGCCGCGGCGTGCCGTACGGCTGTCCGTAGCCCTGCGGCGGGTACGCGGGGTAGCCCTGCGGCCCTGCGACGCCGGGCTGCGCGGGGCTGCCGGGTTGCGGCGCGACGCCGGGCTGCGCGGGATTGCCGGGCTGCGGTGCGGCGCCTGCGGACTGCGCCGCGGCGTGGGCGGGCTGCGCGGGCACGGACGGCTGGCCGTAGCCGACCGCGTGCGGCGTCTGGGTGGGAGCGGGTGCCGCGGCGGCGGCATCCGGGCTCGCCGGAGTCGTCCCTGCGTCGCTCGTGGAATCTGCGGGGCCGTTGCCCTGGATGTCGCTCATCGTTGCTCCTTCTGACCAAGCGGTTACCACGATGCCGCGCATTGCTGTGGGTTTCTTATGCCGCGAGTGGGACTCGACTATGCGAGTAGCGTGAACCGGATGCGAGAGATTCCCGGCGCCTGGCGTCGCACCCTGGAAGGGGCGGGCCTCATCGGCGCCGACGGCTCGACACGTCCTACCATCTTCGCCGAGATGAGCGCACTCGCGGCGCACACGGGAGCGATCAACCTCGGGCAGGGCTTCCCCGACGAGGACGGGCCGTCCGAGGTGCTCGACGCAGCGCGCGCCGCGATCGCCCACGGCGTCAACCAGTATCCGCCGGGGCGCGGCATCCCCGATCTCCTGGCGGCCGTCGCCGAGCACCAGGAGCGCTTCTACGGCCTCCACCTCGATCCCGCCCGCGACGTGCTCGTCACCGCGGGCGCGACGGAGGCCCTCGCGGCGACCCTCCTGGCTCTCATCGACGGCCCCGATGACGAGGTCGTCGTGTTCGAGCCCTACTACGACTCGTATGCCGCGGTCATCGCCCTTGCGGGGGCGCGGCTCGTGACGGTTCCGCTGCGCTGGCCCGACTTCCAGCCGGATCTCGACGAGCTTCGGGATGCCGTGACCGACCGCACACGCGTCATCCTCGTGAACGACCCGCACAATCCCACGGGAGCCGTCTTCTCCCCCGACGTGCGCGCCGAGGTCGTGCGGCTCGCGAACGCGCACGATGCGATCATCGTGACGGACGAGGTCTACGAGCACCTCGTCTTCGACGAGCCGCACGTGCCCATCGCGACGCTTCCGGGAGCGTGGGACCGCACGCTCACGATCTCGTCCGGCGGCAAGACGTTCTCGACCACGGGCTGGAAGATCGGGTGGGTGTGCGGTCCGTCCGACCTCGTCGACGTCGTGCTCGCGGTCAAGCAGTGGCTCACGTACGTCAATGGGGCGCCCTTCCAGCCCGCGATCGCGACGGGCCTCAGGCTTCCCGGCGAGTACTTCGACGGGATCGCCGCGACCCTGCGCGCCAAGCGCGACCTCCTCGGCGCGGGCCTCTCGGCCGCGGGCTTCGACGTGTCGGTCCCCGCAGGCTCGTACTTCACCGTCGTCGATGCGGCGCCGCTCGGGGCGACGGATGCCGCGGCCTTCTGCCGCATGCTCCCCGCGCGTGCGGGGGTCGTCGCGATACCGCTCACGGCCTTCGTGACGCCCGCACGAGCCGGGGACTACGCGACTCTCGTGCGGTTCGCGGCGTGCAAGCGCGTCGAGGTGCTCGAGGAGGCGGCATCCCGCCTCGCGGATCTCCGCTGAGGCCGCCAGGGGTCATCGTCCTCAGCGGGCGGTCACGCGAAAGCGCCGGAGCGCGAGGGCAGGATTGACGCGCCGCACGCGCTCGACGGCCGCCTGATCGAGATGTGCGACCGCGACGTCGGTCGCTGTGCCCACCGCGGCGATCTCGACCCCCTGAGGATCGACGATCATCGACGCGCCGACCCCCAGCGGCGGCGGGTGGTCGGCGGCCGCGACGAACACCGTGTTCTCGATCGCGCGCGCGTGCACGAGCGTGCGCCAGTGGTGCTCCTTGAGCGGCCCGCGCACCCACTCGGCCGGAACGAGGAAGACATCCGCCCCGGCATCCGCGAGCAGGCGCCCCACCTCGGGGAACCTCAGGTCGTAGCAGGTCATGAGGCCGAACCGGAGCCCCTCGACCTCGAACGTCTCCGGTTCGGCGAGCTCGCCGGGCTCGACCCAATCGGACTCGCGCTGGCCGAACGCGTCGTAGAGGTGCAGCTTGCGATAGCGCGCCCGCACACCGTCGGCGGCGACCGCGACGACGGTGTTGCGGACGCGCCGCCCGTCTCCGCCGCGTTCGAGCAGACCCGCGACGACGACCAGACCGTGCTCGGCGGCGATGCGCGCGAGAGCCGAGGTGAACGGGCCGTCGACCTCCTGGGCGTGCGCGGCGAGAGACTCGTCGAACAGGTCGACGAAGTAGCTCGAGTACTCCGGGAACACGACGACGCGCGCTCCGCGCTGCGCCGCCGTCGAGGCGAGCTGCGCGATGACCTCGAGGTTCGCCTCCGTGTCGGCGGCGGGAGCGAACTGGGCGACGGCGACGGCGGTCATCGAGGACTCCTCGCGAAGTGACGGGCACGGATGACGGCGGGGGCGATGAGCCACAGAGTCGCCAGCACCGCCAGAAGCATGGCGATGGCGATCCAGGATGCCGCGTCTCCCACGACGACGTCGAAGACGAACCCGACGACCCCCACGAGGAGGATCGCGACCGTCACGAGCGAGGTCACGAGCGCCGCGTGCCCGTACGCGACGACGACCTCCTTGGCCCGGCGCCGGAAGAGCACGCGGTGGAGAGCAACGGGGGCGAGGGCGACGATGGCGCTCAGCGCCGACAGCACGATGAGGATGAGGTAGACGAGACGCTGGCCGTTCGACAGATCGCGGAACGCCGGCTGGAACGCGAGTGCGAGCAGGAAGCCCGTGAGGATCTGGGTGCCGGTCTGCATGACGCGCAGCTCCTGCAGCACCTCGCTCCAGTTGCGGTCGGCCCGCTCCGCGGGCGTCTCGTCACGCCCGTCGTCGAGATCGTGGGTCGCGGGATCGGGCATGGTTCATCCTCGCCCGTGCCGGATGCCGTGGCAAGCGCGGGCGGCGGCCCTTGCTCGCCGCGGCGGCACAACCCGGCCGCCGCCCGGGACCCCCAGACGCAGGTTCGCGGGCGCCGATCCACGGACGACATGAAGAAGGCCCGGTCCTTCGGACCGGGCCTTCTTCATTCGTTGCGGGGACAGGATTTGAACCTGCGACCTCTGGGTTATGAGCCCAGCGAGCTACCGAGCTGCTCCACCCCGCGGCACATCTAAAGCCTATCACGGCTCGGAGCGGGGATCGTCCACGGGCCCCTCCTGCGGGTTCAGCCGCCCAGTGCCAGCAGCTCCTGCACGGCCGCCGTCAGCCGCTCGTCCGCCTCGGCGAACGCCGCGAGATCGCCCGACTTGAGGGCTGCGTCTCGATCGAGCATCGCCTGGCGCGCCGTCTCGAGCGCCGCCTGGAACTCGGCGCTCGCACCGGTGTCGCCCTCGTCGGGCGGCGACGAGCCCGGGCGGGTCGGCTCGGGAGACGGAGTGACGTCGCCGTCACCGGCATCCGCCCCCGAATCGCCCCCGAACAGCACGTCGAGCGCGTCGTTGAGGGTGTCCTCGAACGCGACGGCGTTGCCGAACGACACCAGGATCTTCTGCAGCGTCGGCAGCTTCGTGCCGCCCGAGGACTGCACGAACACCGGCTGCACGTACAGGAGGCCGCCGCCGACGGGAAGCGTCAGCAGGTTGCCCTTGAGAACCTCGGAGTCACCCTGCTTGAGGATGTTGATGAAGGCCGAGACGCTCGGATCGGCGTCGAACGTGTTCTGCACCTGCCCCGGACCCGGAACGGGAGTCTCGGCGCTGATCTCCAGCATCCTGAGCTTGCCGTAGTCGGGACTTCGCACGCCGGACTGGTCGCCCGCGTTGGAGTCGACGGCGAGATAGCCCATGAGCACGTTGCGCGCGTTCCCGCCCTCGGACGATGGGATGAACGACGTGAACATCGAGTACGTCGGGGCGGTCTGCCCGGGCATCTGCATCGTCAGGTAGTACGGCGGCTGCAGACGCGTGGCGTTCTGCGGGTCGTTCGGCGTCTCCCACGCGTTGTCGCGCTGGATGAACGACTGCGCGTCGTCGACGTGGTACACGCCGAGCATCGCGCGCTGCACCTTGAACAGATCTGTCGGGTACCGCACGTGGCTCATGAGGTCGGCCGACATGTCGGAGACCGGCTTGACGGTCGCGGGATAGACCTTCTGCCATGCCTGCAGCACGGGGTCGGTGGTGTCCCATGCGTAGAGAGTGACCTTGCCGTCATACGCGTCGACGGTCGCCTTGACCGAGTTGCGGATGTAGTTGATGTTGTCGAGCGCGAAGCGCGGCGCGGTGTTGTTCGAGTCCGCGATCGCCGCCGACAGCGATACGACGGAAGAGTACGGGTAGTTGGCGCTCAGCGTGTAGCCGTCCACGATCCACACGATCCGTCCGTCCACGACGCTCGGGTACGGGTCGCTGTCGAGCTCGAGGTAGGGAGCCGCCTTCTGCACCCGCGTGATCGGATCGCGGTCGTAGAGGATCTGCGAGTCCTCGTTGACGGCATCCGAGAAGAGGATCTGCTCGGACTGGAACTTGAGCGCGTAGATGAGGCGGTTGAACACGCTGCCGATGCTCGGACCGCCGTCGCCCGTGAAGGTCGTCTTCGTCTCGTTCGAGCCGCCGTCCGAGCCGGACGGATAGTCCAGCTCGATGTCGCGCGTCCCCCCGGGGGCCCCGACGATCGAGTACGTCGGCGACTTCTCGCCGAAGTACACGCGCGGCTCGAACTTCTCGCTCGAGGTCAATGCTCCGGCCGCAGGGATGCCGCGCTCGAAGAACTCGGGGTTGCCGTCGGCCGTGCGGGCGTTGCCCTTCGCCGCGACCAGACCGTAGCCGTGCGTGTAGACGAGGGTCGTGTTGTACCAGTTCGTCGCGCCGGCGCCGAGCTGGGCGAGGTTGAGCTCGCGGACCGAGACGACAGCGTCCTGCGACTGACCGTCGATCTCGTAGCGGTCGACGTCGAGCGGATCCTGGAACTGGTAGTACGACCGGTACTGCTCGAGCTGGCGGACGGTCGGGCTGATGATCGCGGGGTCCATGATGCGGATCTGCGCCGTCGTCTCGGCGTCTGCGCGCAGGGCGCCGGCCTCGGCATCCGTCCTCGCCTCGAAGTCGCTCTTCTCGAGCCCGTCGATCCCGAACGCGACCTTCGTCCCATCGAGATTGCGCTGGTAGTACTCGCTCTCGAGCGTGAGAAGGTTCGGGCGCACCTGGACGGTGTTGACGAACCACGGATAGCCGATGCCGACGACGATCGCCGAGACGATGAGCAGGGCCGTCGCGATGAGCGGGTAGCGCCAGCGGCCGATGAGGGCCGTGACGAAGAAGAGCACGGCGACGACGACCGCGATGATCGCGAGGATCGTCTGCCCCGGGATGACCGCGTGGGTCTCGGTGAAGCCCGGACCCGTGATGCGGCCGATGCCGCCGGGTTCGACCAGCGTCTTGAAGCGATCGAGCCACAGGCTCGCAGCCTGCACGAGGAGGTACAGGCCCGCGATGACGGCGAGCTGGATGCGGGCCGACTTGGAGATGCGCAGCTCGCGCTGGCCCACGCGCACCGACCCGTACAGGTAGGAGACGACGACCGTCATGAGCAGGCACACCAGCAGCACGGCCGACACGAAGCCCAGCAGCGACCCCCAGAACGGCATCGCGAACAGGTAGAAGCCCGTGTCGAGGTGGAACTGAGGATCTGTCACGGGCGTCTCGACGCCGTTGAACCACAGCCACGTGGTCTCCCACTGCGCGGAGGCGGCGAACCCCGCGAAGAAGCCGAAGAAGACGGGGATCCCCCACATCGCGAGACGGCGCAGCGGCTCGACGACCTCCTGGTACCGGTCCAGCTGCGAGCTCAGGCGCGCGTAGACGGGCCGCAGGCGATAGGCGAGCTGGATCGCGAGCCACACGGGCACCCCCATCCCGAGGAACCCGACGAGGAACATCAGGATGCGCGCCGTCCACTGCGTGAGCAGCACCGAGGAGTATCCGAGCTGGTCGTACCACAGCCAATCCGCGTAGAGGTTCGCGAACACGAAGAACGCGACGATCACCGCCGCGATGATCGCGATCGAGATGGCGATGATACGGCGGGTGCGGGAGGGCGTGGCCTGGTTCGGCGCTGACGTCGTGGTCACCGTCTCATCCTAGGCGGGCGAGATCTGGGGGTTGCCTGTAGGAACCCTAGGAACGTCGTGCGCCCCTCATCCGGCCGTGCACGTCGGCAGCGCGTCGAGGTCGCCGTCATCGCGGATCGCCTCGAGCACGTCGAGCGCGTCGTCGAGCTCGGAGACGGAGAAGACGCGCAATCCGGTCGGCACGTGCCCGACGACCTCCGCGCAGTTCGTCTCGGGGGCGAGGAAGTAGGTCGCGCCGGCGTCGACGGCACCCCACATCTTCTGACGGATGCCGCCGATCGGCCCCACCGTCCCGTCTGCGGAGATCGTCCCTGTGCCCGCGACGTTCGCGCCGCCGTTGAGCTCGCCGGGAGTGAGGGTGTCGATGATGCCGAGCGCGAACATCATGCCCGCCGACGGGCCGCCGACGTTGTTGAGCTGGATCGTGACCTGGAACGGGAACTCGTAGTCGTGCAGGAGCGTGATGCCGAGCAGGAGCGTCGACTCGCCCTCGACCTCGCTCTCGCGCGGCGTGACCGACAGCGTCAGCTCGTCGCCGTCGCGCTCGACGACGAGCTCGACGGGGTCGCCGCCGCCCTCGTTCACGATCTCCCGGAGGGATGAGGCATCCGTCACGGGCCGGCCGTCCGCCGACAGGATGACGTCGTCCTTCTCGAGGATCCCATCGGCCGCGGAGTCGTCGAGCACCGAGTAGACCGTGACCCTCGCGTCGATGTCGTACCCGAGCTCGGTCAGGGCGGCGGCCGTGGCCTCCTTCTGCGAGTCGACCATGTCGGCCGCGCTCTGCTCGTTGCGCTCCTCGGTCGTCTGCCCGACGGGGAAGACCGCGTCGATCGGCAGGACGGCGCGACTCGGCTGGAACCATGCGGCGGCGAGCTCGAACCACGAGGGGGTCCGTTCGCGGTTGCCGACGACCTGGACGGTCAGAAGATCCAGCGACCCCTCCGTCGGGTACGTCGTGGCACCGTCGATGGAGATGAGAGGCACCTGCTCGCCGTCGGACGTCGTCGCCTCGCCGAGGGTGTTGTAGACCGGCCCCGGCTGCTGGATGACGTACGCGGTGGGCAGGAACGTCATGACCAGCAGGAGGATCAGGGCGACCGAGAGGGACCACATGCCCGCGATCGTGCCTCTGGAGAGGGTGCGACGCGGGGACGGGGTGACCTCCACGTTCTCATCGAACAGCGCCAAGGACGGCCTTTCTCTCCGGGATGCGCGGTCGTTCGCGACCGGCGTACAGCGATCGAGTCGCGTCCGGGAGGAGCGATGATCCGTGCGACTAGCGTAGGACGGGACGGACAGGCACGTCTGAAAGGCGGCTGAAGTGGCGGACGACGATCGCAGCCCCGAAGAGGAGTTCCAGGAGCTCATGCGCCAGCTGTTCGGCGGCGAAGCCGGGGGGCTCGATCCGGAGCAGCTCGAACGGCTGACGGGCCTCGGCATCGACCCGGCCATGATGCAGACCGTCATGCAGCACCTCCAGGGCGCGTTCGCGGGCGCCGACGGCGGCATCTCGTGGGACCTCGCGCAGCGGCAGGCGCTGCACATCGCGAACCAGGACGGCCTCGGCGTCACCGACGGGCAGAGGTCCGACCTCGATCAGGCGTTCTCCCTCGCCACGCTCTGGCTGAGCGAGGCGACGAGCATCTCGGAGCTTGCACAGCCGCCGAAGACGCTGACCCGCGGCGGATGGGTCGAGGCGACCCTCCCGGTCTGGCAGGAGCTCGCCGAGCCCGTCGCGACGAGCATCGCGGACGCCCTCACGAGCGCGCTGCGCGATCAGGCGCCCGAAGAGATGCAGGGGCTCGTGCAGGGGGCCGGTCGGCTCATGCGCACCGTCGGCGGATCGCTCTTCGCGACGCAGCTCGGCCAGGTCGTGGGCAGGCTCTCGAAGGAGGTCGTGAGCGGAGGGGATGTCGGCATCCCGATCCTGCCGGCGGGAGAGGCCGCGATCCTGCCGCAGAACTTCGCGGACTTCGGCCGCGATCTCGAGATCCCGGAAGACCAGCTCGCGCTGTACATCGCGACACGCGAACTCGCGCACGCCCGCCTCTTCCGCCACGCCAAGTGGCTGCGTCTGCACGTCATCTCGCAGGTGACGGACTTCGCGCGCGGCATCCATGTCGACACGAGCGCGCTCGAAGACCTCGCGTCGCGGTTCGACCCGTCCGAGCCGGAGGAGCTGCGCAAGGCGCTCGAGAGCGGCGCCCTGCTCCCCCAGCGCTCGGAGGCGCAGACCACGGCGCTCACGCGGCTCGAGAACCTCCTCGCGTCGATCGAGGGCTGGGTCGACGTCGTGACGGCAGAGGCGACGTCGCGGCTGCCCTCCGCCGAGCGGATCGCCGAGGCGGTCCGGCGGCGCCGCGCCGTCGGCGGCCCCGCCGAGCAGGCGCTCGGGTCGCTCGTCGGTCTCGAGCTGCGCCCGCGCCGCATGCGCGAGGCGGCCGCGATGTGGCGCGCCGTGACGGATGCCGTCGGCGTCGCCGCGCGCGATGCGCTCTGGGACTACCCCGACCTCATGCCCACGTCGGAGGACATCGACGACCCCGCCGCCCTGGTCGCACGCCTGGAGGCGCGGGCACGCGGCGAGGAGCCGGTTCGCGACGAGTTCGACGACGCTCTCGCGGCGCTGCTGGCGGGCGAGGACGGCGGGCCCGCGGATCCCGAGGCGGGCGACGGCGGCGGGCCCGCGGAGCCCGACGACGCCGCGGAGCCGGATGACGCGCCGGAAGGTCCCCGTCCGGTCTAGGCGATCCGCGACTTGGCGCTCCGCGTCCGGTCTATGCCGCCGGGCCCGCCGCCCGGCTCGGAGCTCCGCCGCCGGTCCATGCAGCCGGCTCGCGCCGGCTCCTCCACAGGCGAGCGAGAGGCCGTCCGCACTCGCCCGCCGTTGTGGACAACCCGTCCCACCGCCCGCGGCGGCTCCATGATCGGGGCATGCCGCGACTCGACCCCGCTCATCCGCCGCTCTGGCGCACCCCGACGACGCTCCAGTTCGGCGTCGATCCCGTCGCGATCGTGGTCGAGCCCGAGCCGTGGCAGGAGAGGCTCGTCCGCGAGCTCGAGAAGGGCATCCCGGATGCCGCGCTCGAACCCGTCGCGACGGCCTTCGGCGCTCCCCCCGGGGCGGGCGAGCGGTTCGTGCAGCGGATCGCCCGCGCGCTCGAGATGCCGCGCGCACGGCGCGGAGGGCGCGTCGTCGTGCAGACGCCCGACGGGTTCCCGGCATCCTCGGCCGACGCGTTCGCGCAGGCCATGGCCGACGCCGGCTTCGACGTCCGGCGCGAGACATGGTTCGACGTCGGATGGTCGCACGATCCCGACGACGCTCCTGTCGTGGTGCTCGCGCACCATCTCGTCGAGCCGCGGCGCGCCGCCGCGCTGATGTCGCGAGACGCCGTGCACCTGCCCGTCGTGTTCACGGGCGACGCGGTCGAGCTCGGCCCGCTCGTCCGTCCAGGACGGACGGCGTGCCTCGCCTGTGTCGCCGCGCATCGGCGCGACGCCGATCCCGCGTGGCCGCTTCTCGCCGCCCAGCTGCTCGGACGCCCGTGCCCCGATGCGGGACGCACGACGTTCGTCGAGGCGGGAATCGCCGCGGCGGGTCTGCTCAACGACGCCGAGCAGAGCCCTGAGGTCCGGATCGCGCACTCGGTGACGCTGCGCGCCGGCTCGCTGCGGCGGACGACGAGATCGCACCGCCCGCACGCAGCGTGCCGCTGCCGATCTCTCGAAGGAATCGCGACGCCGATCGCTCGCGCGGTCCCCGCGCCCACGACAGCGAGAGCGTTCGCCCGGCCCGCGTGATGCCGACATACGCGAGCCGGCGCTCCTCGTCGACCTGCTCGAAGGTCGTCGCGTAGCTGATCGGGAGAAGCCCCTCGGCGATGCCCACGAGATGGACGTGGTCCCATTCCAGACCCTTGGCCGCATGGAGCGTCGCGAGCGTGACGGTGCGCATCGCGGGCTCGTCCTGCGTCTTGGCCCGCGCCATGAGCTCGTCCGTGAACGCGCGCAGGGTCGTGCCGTCGGGCGCCTCCTCCGCGAGCCGCAGCAGCGCGCCGCGCGCCTCCCACGCGTCGCGCAGCGCCCCTCCCGCCTCGGGCGGCTCATCGCTCAGCCCCCGCGAGCGCAGGATGTCGCGGACCGTCTGGACGAACCCCGTCTCGATCGGCGCGACGGTCGCTGCGCGCAGCTCCATGACGGCCTGGCGCACCTCGGGGATCTCGAAGAATCGACGCCCGCCGAGCACCGTCGCGGCGATCCCCGCGTCGGCGAGCGCACGCAGCAGCTCCGCCGACTGGGCGTGCGAACGGTAGAGCACCGCGATGCGGCGCGGATCGACGCCGCCCGCCAGCTGCGCCGAGATGCGCATGGCGACGCCGCGTGCCTCCGCCTCGTCGTCGGCGAACTCCGTCACCTCGGGCACGACCCCCGGCTCGTCGCGCGCCGAGACGAGCTCCAGCGCTCCCGGACGGTCGCGCATGAGCGCGTTCGCGACCGCGAGGATCGGGGCATCCGACCTGTGGTTCGTCTCGAGGCGCACAACGCGCGCGTCCGCATGCTCACGCGCGAACTCGAGGAGGTAGCGTGCGTCGGCGCCGGCGAAGGAGTAGATCGTCTGGCTCGCGTCCCCGACGACGCACAGGTCGCGTCGGTCGCCGACCCACAGCTCGAGAAGGCGATGCTGGAGCGGAGAGACGTCCTGGTACTCGTCGACCGTGAAGTGGCGGTACTGCTCGCGGACGGCCTGCGTCACCTGCGGCTCCGCCTCGAGCATCCCCGCGCACGCGAGGAGGACGTCCTCGAAGTCGAGCTGTCGCCGTTCGTCCTTGAGCCGCTCGTAGGCACGCTGGAGGTCGACGACGCGCGAGATGTCGAGCCTGCCGATCCCGTGCGGGCGCGCCGCGGCGTACGCGTCGACGCTGCGCATCGTGATCTTGCGCCACTCGATCGCACTCGCCACGTCGCGAAGGGTCGCGGTGTCGGGATCGATTCCGAGGCCGTCGGCGGCGTGCGCGAGCAGGCGCACCTTGTTGTCGACGATGCCGGGGGCGGAGTCGCCCGCGAGCGTCGGCCAGAAGAAGTTCAGCTGCGCGAGCGCGGCCGCGTGGAACGTCCGCGCGGCGACGCCTTCGACGCCCAATGCGCGCAGCCGGCCGCGCATCTCCCCCGCCGCCTTCGCTGTGAAGGTCACCGCCATGACCCGCCCCGGCGAGTACGCGCCCGTGTCGACGCCGTGCGCGATGCGGTGCGTGATGACGCGGGTCTTGCCCGTGCCGGCGCCTGCGAGCACCACGAGGGGACCTCGCAGAGTCGTCACCGCCTCGAGCTGCTGCGGGTCGAGATCGCGCAGGGCGCCGCTCATGCGTTCGCGTGCCAATCCGAGATCAGGCGGTGGGCGATCGACGCCCGCCCCGGGAGCAGGATGTCGCCGCCCCCTGCGAGCGCTTCGCCGATCTCCTCGCGGTCGAACCATCGCACGTGCGCGATCTCGTCTCCGTCCGCCCGCGCCGACTCGTCGTCGACGGCCGTCGCGAGGAATCCGAGCATGAGCGAGCGAGGGTACGGCCACGCCTGAGACCCGCGATAGCGGACCTCCACGAGGTCGATGCCCGCTTCCTCCCGCACTTCGCGTGCCACGGCGGCTTCGAGCGACTCACCTGCCTCGGCGAAGCCCGCGAAGCACGAGTACCGGTTGTCCTCCCACAACGAGTTGGAGCCGAGGAGAAGCCGATCGGGATGCCGCGCACTCGTGATCGCGACGATCACGGCGGGATCGGTGCGGGGGAAGTGCTCGCGCCCGCACGACGGGCACCGCCGCGACCACCCGGACTGGCGCAGCATCGTGAGCGCGCCACAGGCCGGGCAGAACGGGGCGTCGAGCAGCCAGCGGCCGAGGCTCAGGGCTTCGACGAAGGCCCCGGCATCCGTCCCCGAGAGGGAGCCCCCCACGGCGCGCAGGCTCGCCCATCCCGAGGGTGCGGCGAAAGGCTCGGACTCCCGCTTCGGGATCACCGCCGCGACGACGGCGGCGCCGTTCGCGTCGCGGCCGAGGAAGGCCCACTCCGCGTCGCGGGGGGCTCGTTCCGGCTCGACATAGAGCAGCGAGCCGGGCCCCGAGAGAGGTGCCGCGTCGCCCGACAGCACGAGCACGCGCGTGCGGGGATCCGCGCGCAGCGCGTCGAGCAGCCCCTCCGCCGTGCGCTCGTCGGCCGCACGATCGAGACCGGCCCGGGCCAGCGGAGCCGGCTCGGTGGGCACTTGCGCCGTCATCGCGGACCTCTCTGCATCAGTCGGCGCGCCAGGGCGTGGCGCGGCGGCGCACGCGCGCGCCCGACCTACCCTGGGCTCATGGCACGCTCACCCCTCACTCTAGCCGCGTCCGTGACATCGGCTCTGCCTCGGGCGGGGGTCGTCGCGGCGGGTGTCCTGACGGAGGGCTCGGCCGGCAGATTCGACTCCGCCGTCGCGGATCTCTCGGACGGCCGCCGCGTCGTCGTGCGCGCTCCTGCAGACGCCGACGCAGGAGCCGAGCTCGCGGCCGAGGTCCGAGCGCTGCGCGCGCTGACCCCCGGAGTCCGTGCACTGCTCCCGTTCCGCGCCCCCGAGCTGCTCGGCGAGTCGGGGATCGGCGAGGCCCGCGCAGTCGTGGTCGACTTCCTCCCCGGCTATCGCGTCGACGCCGCTCATGTTCCCGGCGGCCCAGGAGCTGCGACCTCGATCGGCGAGGCGCTCGCTGCCCTGCACGCGCTGCCGCTGTCGATCGTCCGCGCCGAGGGGCTTCCCGTCCGCACGCCCCAGCAGGTCCGCGACGACGTCGCCCGCGTCGTCGAACGGGCGGCGGCCACCCGCTCCCTGCCCGCGACGCTGCGCACCCGCTGGCTGCGCGCCCTCGCGGCAGACCGCCTGTGGCGGTTCGAGCCCGCCGTCGTGCAGGGCGGCGCGGGCGCGGCATCCTTCCTCTTCGAGGACGCCGACGAGGTGCCCAGGGTGACAGGGATGCTCGAGTGGCACGGGCTCTCGGTCGGCGACCCGGCGACCGATCTGCAGTGGCTCGCATCCGCTCCCGACGCGGCGGACGACGTCTACGAGGCGTATGCGGCGTCCAGTCAGCGCGCGCCCGACCCGCTTCTGCGCGAGCGCTCGCGGCTGTACGCCGAGCTCGAGTTCGCGAAGTGGCTCGTGCACGGGCACGACTCGGCCCGAAAGGACATCGTGGAGGATGCCACGGCCCTGCTCGAGTCGCTGGCCGACGGCGTCCACGGAGAGGACCTCGTTCCCGACGACCTGCTCGACGTCGACGACGCGATCGCCCTCCTCGACCGGGTCCCCGCCGCCTCCGCCGGCGAGGTCGACACCTCGATGCAGACCGACGCCTACGATCCCGAAGAGCTCGCGCTGTGGATCGCGACCGAGGTCGACGCCTCAGACGCCCCGGCCGCAACCCCTCCCGCCGCGGAATCCCCCGACGCAGCCCCCGTCGCCGCCTTCGACGCCGACGACACCTCCACGGCGCCCATCAGGCTGCCGGTCGCACAGGCCGAGCCGGAGGCGATCGACGTCCACGGCTCGCCGGAGGATGCCGCGGCCGAGGCGTCGCGGGCCGCCGACGCGGCGCTGCGCCGCTGGACCGGCACCGACCGCTGATCCCCAGCCCTCGCGGCGGACGTGCAGCGGCATCCCGGCGATCCGTGCCGTCTGGGCGGTCCGTGCCGTCCCGACCATCCGTGGCGTCCCTGCCATCCGTGGCATCCCGGCGATCCGTGCCGTCTGGGCGGTCCGTGCCGTCGTCCCGGCGGTGTCGCAGCCGTCAGCCCTTCAGCACGAGGTCGTGCGCGACGTAGTACAGGGCGACGTCGATCTCCTCGAGCGGGATGCCGTGCCTCTCGTGGTACGCGCGACGGTACAGCTCGAGCTGGACCATGCGCTGCTGCCGCTCGACATCGTCCAGGGGTGGAGAACCCGTCTTCCAGTCCACGATCTGGATGCGGTCGCCCCGACGATAGACGGCGTCGAGCTTGCAGATGACGATGTGCGGGCGACCGTCCAGGTCGGTCGTCGTGAAGTCGATCTCGGTCTCCACCTCGAGGGGCTTCAGCGGGGCCCACTCCGACGCGAGGAACTTCTCACGGAGGCGCTCGAGCGCCGTGAGGTCGTCCTCCGATGCGGCGATGCCGACGCCGTCGTCGTCGGCCTCCCACAGCGCGTCGTCGAGCGACCCTCCATGTCCGGGTCGGGTGGCCCGTGACTCCACCCACGCGTGGAAGAGGGTCCCGAGGCGCGTCTGCCGATACGGGCGCTCCGGAAGCGGCCGCGCGATCCGGGCGACCGTGCCGTCGTAGTCCGTCACGAAGTCCTTGAAGCGAGACGCCGGGATGCGCGTCGGCGCAGAGCGCAGCGCGATGCGCTGGCGCTCGTCCCGCTCGACGAGCAACAGCTCGAGGTCGCGTTCGGCGCGATCCCGCGGGGCGGACTGCGCGTCACGGACGAGCTGCGCGGCACGCTCGACAGGCGTTCGTCGAGCCCCGAGCGGGTCGATCGGCCATTGCAGCGTGCGCCGCTCCCCCAGGTAGGGGTTGTCGCCGGGGTCGTCGGCGGGAAGCGGCCGATCGAGGGCCTGGGCGATCTCGACGAGGAACGTGCTCTGCGGGCGTGCCTTCTTCGTGCCCGACCAGCTCGCGCCGGTCAGCAGCAGGTGATCGCGAGCGCGAGTCACCGCGACGTAGGCGAGGCGCCGGTCTTCGCCGAGCTGACGGTCGACGTTGGCGCCGAGGAACGCGTCGAACGCCTGCTTGAGCTCCTGCTGCGTGGTCGCGGAGCGCCAGGCGAAGGTCGGCAGCCACGCGGAGTCCCCGCGGAATGCGTACGGGAGCACGCCGAACGAGAGCCAGCCTCGCCGGTCTCGCGGTGCGCTCGGAAGCTCGTCCTTCACGAGCCGGACCACGGCGACGGCATCCCATTCGAGTCCCTTCGAGCCGTGGATCGTCAGGAGCTGCACGACGTCGTCCTCGGGCGGTTCCGTGCGCGGAGCGAACTCGTCGAGCTTCTCGGCGTGGTCGAGCCACGCGAGCAGCGCCGACAGTGAGCCCGTCTCGTCAGCCGCGAGGAAGCCGTGCAGCTCGTCGACGAACGCGCGCAGCTGCGCCGAGGCGATACGAGCCGGCCCGCGCGCCTCGTTCGCCGCGAGCTCGATGTCGAGCCGGAGCTCGAGCTCGATGAGACGGACGAGCTCGGGGATCGGCATCCCCGCCGCACGCCGAAGGCCTGCGAAGACCCCCGCCGCCTCGCGCAGGCGCACGACGGCGTCGGGGGTGAAGTCGGCGAGCCAGCCGTGGTCGGCCTTCGACCGCAGCACGAAGTCGAGGGCGTCGACGAGCGAGCCCTGCTCGTCGCCTGCGCCGTTGCGCACGCGCTCCGCGACCTCCGCGGGGAGGGGCTGCAGTGCCGCGTCATGGCTGGAGAGACGACGTGCGAGCTGCGAGAGGACACGCAGGTCGGCGAGGCCTATGGCCCATCGCGGGCCGGCGAGCAGGCGGATCAGCGCGGAGCCCGCGGAGGGGTCGCTGATGACCCGCAGGGCGCTCACGACGTCGACGACCTCGGGCGTCGACAGGAGCCCGCCGAGACCGAGGATGCGATGCGGGATGCCGCGGCGCCCCAGCGCATCGCCGAATCGCACCATGTGCTTCTTCGAGCGGAAGAGGATGGCCCCCGTCGTCGATCTGCCCTCGGCCGCGCGCTCCGCGCGCACGCGCTCGAACCACTCGGCGACGCGGTCGGTCTCGGTGTCGAGGTCGGTCTCGAAGGAGAGCTCGACCTCGCCTGCGGGAGCGCCGGGCCGTGCCCGCAGCTCTTCGACGGGAACGGCGGCGCTCGCCGCGAGCGGTGCGAGGACGGCATTCGCGGCGCGCAGCACCGTCGCGCTGTTGCGCCAGCTCGTCAAGAGGGAGAACCGCAGACACGGAGCGCCGGGCGCGAACGCGCCGGGGAAGCCGCCGAGATTTCCGGCGCTCGCACCGCGCCATCCGTAGATCGCCTGGTGCGGGTCGCCGACAGCCATGACGGCGGTTCCCGCGAAGATCGTCGCCAGCAGGTCGGTCTGCACGACCGACGTGTCCTGATACTCGTCGAGCAGGACGATCCGATAGCGCGCGCGCAGCTCCTCCGCGACCGAGACATGGCCGCGCACGACCTCGAGCGCCCCCGCGACCTGGTCGGAGAAGTCGATGACGCCGATCCGACGCTTCTGCGCCGCGTACTCCCGTGCGAGTCCCGACAGGAGACCGAGCCCCGCGACATCCGTCTCGGCCTTGTCGATGTCTGCGTACACCGTCACGCGCGACGTCGTCGAAGGAACCTCGACGACGTGGTGGAACTCGTCGGGGAACGCGGCGAGCGCATCGAGGTCGACGAGGTTGTCGACGGAGTCGCGGGCGATGCGCAGCGCCGCGTCGATGATCGTACGCAGCGACGACTCGCGCAGCTCGAGCCGAGGATCGTCCGAGGCCAGCACGACCCGCCGCATGAGCAGCCATGCGGCGGACTCGGACAGGACGGCGGCCTCGGCATCCCGCCCGATGCGCAGCGCATGCTCGCGGACGATCTGGTCCGCGAAGCTGTTGTACGTCGCGACGACGGGACGATGCAGGAGATCATCGGCATCCGCGTCCTCGCCGCCCGACGCCCCGACCTCGGCGGCGAGCCGAGCGAGGACGGCCCGCCGCTCCCCCGCCGCCTTCGCGCTCTCGCCGGCCTCGCGCTCGATCGCCGCGAACACGTCGAGGCGACCTGCCGCGTGCAGCGCGGGAAGATGCGGAAGCAGTCCGTGCCGCTCGAACTCGCCGAGTCGCTGCAACCGCCGCTGCACGCGCTCGGCGAGCTCGCCCGCCGCCTTGCGGGTGAACGTGAGCCCGAGCACTTCGTCGCGGCGGACCAGTCCGTTGGCGACGAGCCAGACGACGCGCCCGGCCATCGTCTCGGTCTTCCCGCTGCCTGCGCCCGCGACGACCAGTGCAGGCGTGAGGGGCGCCTCGATGACGGCGGTCTGCTCGGCGGTCGGCGGGAACTGGCCCAGCGCGGCGGCGATGACCTCGGCCGACAGGGTCATGACGCACTCACCGGCCCGATCGTGTGGATGCGGCAGAGCCCATACGAGAACTCATCGCGGCAGTGCTCTTCGTAGGGCGCGGCGAACGAGTCCCCGCGCATGACGCCGACCGCGTCGCGGATGCGCGCGAGGAAGGCCGTGCGTCGCTCGTCGTCGAACGGCGGCTGCCACGGAGTCACGAACGGCTCCTTCTTCGACGTCGGCCTGAGCACGAGGAGCTTGGCCCCGCCCGACGGGAGACCCGCGACGGCGGGGATCGCACCGTCCTCGAACGCGAGCTGGTAGGCCGCCAGCTGCGGGTTGTCGATGACCTTCGCGTCGGTCTGCGGCTCGGCCTTGCCCGTCTTCAGGTCCATGATGACGACCGCCCCGTCGGGCGTGAGCTCGACGCGGTCGATGTATCCCGACAGGATCGCGCCATGCTCGAACGCCTCCTCGTCGTCGAGCGGGATCGCGACCTCGAAGTGCGGCTCTGCGCCCACGAGCGTGCCGCCCGACGCCTCGAACTCCCGCAGGTACGCGTGCAGGCGTCGGACGAGGTCTCGCGCGCGCGTCCGCTCGGCGCGCTCGCGCCATGGCGCCTCGAACGTGAGCTCGCCCCAGCGCGCCTCGACCGCGGCCCACAGCGCAGCCTCGTCGCCGCCCGACGCGTGCTCGAGCGCGGCATGGATGATCGTGCCGAGCCCCGCCGTCGTGCCCCCCGGGTCGCCGCCGAGGTCGCCGATGACCCAGTCGAGCTCGCACTCCTCGAGCGTGTGCAGCCGGGAGGGCGAGACGCGGACGTCTTCGCGTGCCAGGTCGCGCAGCGGCGCCGTCGAGCTCGGCGCCGCGATCCCGTACCACTGCGAGGGGTCGGCGCCGGGCACGTGCGCGTCGGCGAGGAGCGCCAGCTGGCCCGCCGCGGCGGCCGTGCGAGCCCGACCTTCACGCGGTGTCTGCGATCGGCCGGGCTCGGTGAGCGCCCGGCGATGCAGAGCGACGAGCCCCCGCAGCGACAACGGGTGCTCCATCGCCTTCGTCGCGGGCTCGGGGTCTGGCAGGAACTCGAACAGGACGCTCGGCCCTTTGTCGTCGTCGTCGACGGCCGTCACGACGACCCGTGCGGTCGCGCGCGAGAGCGCCCGCACGAAGAGCCGCAGCTCGTCGTGCATGGCATCGCGCCGGCGATCGATCGCGGCCGCGGATGCCGCGCCGCCCGTCGCCGCGGCGTCCGCGAGCCTCCACGTGTCGAGCAGACTCCCGCGCAGCCGGAGGTTCGGCCACACGCCCTCCTGCACGCCGGCGATGACGACCGTGTCGAACTCGACCCCCAGGGCTCCCGCCGGCGTGAGGATGCTCACGGCTCCGGCCGGCACGACGGCGTCGAGCCGGTCCTCCGCGACGTCGCTCTCGAGGATGCCGCGGACGAACGCGCGCGGATCGGCGTTCAGATCGCGCTCGACGAATCGCTTGGCGGCCTGGAACAGGGCGACGACCGCGTCGAGATCGCGGTTCGCCTGCTCGGCCAGCGGGCCGTGACCGCGCGCCTGCTCGCTCCACACGCGCTCGAGCCGACTGCGATCCCATGCCGTCCAGAGCAGCTCGTGGGCCGTCGCGTGCGCCTCGAGCTGCTCGCGCAGCGCCGCGATCGTGTGGGCGACCGCTGCCGCCCGCCGCGCCTCGCGGGAGTCGACGAGCTCGAACTCGAGCGGAACCCGCATCGCAGAGAGCAGGAGATCGCGCCCCGAGCGCTCTCCCCCTGCCCCGAGCTCCGTGTGCCGAAGCGCCGACCGCAGCCGCCGCAGCTCGACGGGGTCGAGACCGCCGACGGCGCCCGCGAGCGCCTCCTCGACCTCGCCGTGCGTCCAGGTCTCGGCATCCCGCATCGAGAGCTCCACGAGGCCGAGGAGCCCGCGCACGGGCCGGAGCGCGCCGAGTGCCGTGCCGGGCCCGCTCGCTCGCGCGGGCACCTCCCTCGCCGACAGCTCGGCTTCGAGAGCCGTGACCTGGCGTGTGTCGTGGGCGATGACGGCGCAGCGGCTCCAGGGGATGCCGTCTGAGAGGTGCCGCTCGCGCAGCAGCCGCGCGATGGCGTCGAACTCCTCCGCGGACGAGCGCAGCGTCACGGCGCGCAGGGACGCATCCGGCTCGGCGCCCGCGGACGGCGTGCGGTGCACGACGACCCCGACGGCGCCGATCCGCTGCGTCACGGCGCGCACGACGTCGGTCTGGAAGGACGTTCCGCGATGCGCCGTGCGCAGCACGGCCGCCGTGCCCAGCGCGCCCGCGAGCCGCGCGAAGTTCTCAGGCGACGCTCCGCGGAAGGCGCCTGCGCCGACGTCGGGGTCGCCGAACGCGAGCACCGCGATGCCACGGGCCGCGCACGCCTCGAGGAGCTCGACGCCACCGAGGGTGAGCTCCTGCGCGTCGTCGACGAGCACGGCCCTGACGGCGCAGAAGGCGCCCAAGACAGGCGCCGGGCCCGCGGGCGCCGTGCGGAGGATGCCGACGGCCTCGCGGACGAGGCCCGCGGCATCGCGATGCGCGCCGCGCATGCGCGCTCTCACGTCGAGGTACTCGCGGAAGAAGGAGGAGGCCGCGCTCCACGCGGGAAGGCCCAGGCTCTCGCCCAGCCTCTCCAGCCGAGCGGGCTCGATGCCGAGCGTCGTGCACTCCGCGAGGAACGCGCGAAGCTCGGTGCGGAAGCCGCGCGTCGAGCGGATCTGCGGTCCGAGCCAGTCCGGCCAGCCGCGGCCCGCGCCTGCGCGCTCGTCGTCGGCGTCGCCGTCGAGGAGGTCCTGGAGGAGCTGATCCTCGTCTCCGCCCGTCAGCAGCTGGGGAGGCTCGCCTCCGGCGTGCACTTCGGCGGCGCGGACGAGCTGGAAGCCGAAGGACGCGATCGAGCGTGCGAGCGAGCCCGACGTCGCGCGCCCGACGGCGAGCGCGAGCCGGTCGCGCAGGGCCGTCGCCGTCTGCCTCGTCGGGGTCAGCACGAGCACCTCGTCGGTCGAGAGTCCCGCCGCCACGAGGTGCGCGACGCGCGCGACGAGCGTCGCCGTCTTGCCCGTGCCCGGTGCGCCCACCACGACGCCGGACGCCTCGGCCGGCAGCTCCGCCACGGCGCGCTGCACATCGTCCAGCGCGGGCTCCGCGCCGGCATGCTCCCCCAGAGTCATACCAGCACGGTAGCGCGGCGCACCGACATCGCCCGCGCCCGCCGAGCCCGCGGCGGGTGTTCGCCGTCAGCGTGCGCGGGCCGCGCCGGGGCGTCCGCGCCGTGTCGTAGAGTTGCCATGCGGCGGGCCGGACCGGGGCGCGCACAGCACGAATCGGCGGCGTTCGGGCCGCAAGGAGGGCACTCACGTGGAGATCCGCATCGGCATCGCGAACACGGGCCGCGAGCTCAACTTCGACACGAGCGAGTCGGCCGACGCCGTCAAGAAGTCTGTGGCGGCGGCGCTCGATGCGGGTGCGACGCACGTGACGTTCACCGACGCGAAGGGCAGCTCGTACATCGTCCCGACGGCGGCTCTCGCCTTCGTCGAGGTCGGCACGGAAGAGACGCGCCGCGTCGGATTCGTCGCCTGAGCGGAGCATCCCCGTGGAGATCCTTCTCGCTCTGATCTTCGGTGCAGCCATCGGCGCCGCGGCCCATTACTCCGTCACGGGCCGCGACACGCGCGGCGCGGCCCTGCTGCCGCTCGTCGGGGCGCTGTCGTCCTCGCTCGTGTGGATGATCCTGACGTGGGCGGGCCTCGGGCCCGACAACGGCCTGCTGTGGCTGTCCGCCGTCGTCGTCCCCGCCGTCGTGACCTTCCCGCTCGGCGTCGTCCTCGCACGCGTCCGCCGCTCGCACGACGCACGCGCGCGCGCGCGTCTCAAGCTCTCCTAGCGTCGGCCGATCCGCGAGCGGATGCCGCGGCATCCTGCTCGCACGCCCTCGATCGGGCCTGCGCGCCTGCCACAATCGCAGTGTGGCTCTGACCATCGATCTCGTCGACGTCTTCGTCGACGAGGCGGGCGCGCACGGGAACCCGCTGGGGATCGCGTGGGCTTCGCCGTCGACGCGCGGACGCGAGCGCGACATCGTCGCCGACGTGGGGTTCAGCGAGACGGTCTTCATCGACTCCGTGTCGGGGAGAGACGCCCGAGCACGCATCTTCGGTCGCGCCGGAGAGCTTCCCTTCTCGGGGCACCCCCTCGTGGGCCTTGCCGCGTGGCTGCTCGGCTCGGGCGACGACATCCGCTCGATCGCCGTTCCCGCGGGAGACGTCCGCGTCCGCGCGGACGGCGACCTCGTGTTCGTGAGGGCGCTTCCGGAGTGGGCGCCGGAGTTCCAGCTCGAGCAGCTCGACTCGGTCGAGGCGGTCGAAGGCGTCGATCCGGACGCATACGGCAGGGGGCTCCACTACGTGTGGGCATGGATCGACGAAGGCGGAGGGCGCGTTCGAGCGCGCATGTTCGCGCCGGGTCTGGGCATCCGCGAGGACGAGGCCACGGGCTCCGCCGCCATCCGGCTGTCGGCGCAGCTGGCGCGCGACCTCGACATCCGCCAAGGGGCGGGCTCGATGCTGCGCACCCACAGCCGCTATCTCGGGCAGCAGATCGAGGTGGGCGGCCGCACGTCGCCCGCGCGCACGTTCGAACTGGGCTGACCGCCGCACGCGGCCGCCGAACGGTGGTCACAGCCGAACGGTGCTCACGGCCGAACGGTGCTCACGGCCGAACGGTGCTCAGGGCCGAACCCGACCGGCCGCCCGGCCCGCTACGCCGCGAGCCCCATCGCGTCCATGCGACGCGAGTGCGCAGCCATGAGCTCCGTGAACACGGGCTCGACGCGCATCTCGTCCGCGACGGCGAGGCCCGAAGGCCGCAGCGCCGAACGCGCGACCAGAAGAGTGTCGCCCACGAGGCGGCGGCCCCACAGCGCGAGCATCGACCGCCACTCGGGGTCGCTCTCGATCGTCCGGTTGACGATGTCGACGATCGCCTGCCTGTCATGGTCTGCGCGGAGGATCTGGGCGACGCGGCGACCCGTCTCCCCGTAGCTCGCCGAGAGCGTGAAGTAGAAGTCGTCCAGCAGCCCCGCCGTCAGATGCACCGAGAGCATCGTCTCCTGCGGGCGCGCGCCGAGCGTCTCGCGCCGGAAGGCGTCGAGCTGTTCGCGGAAGGGCAGCATGATCTCCGTCGGATCGAGGTCGCGCTCGCGGATGAGGCCGACCAGCCCCTGGTGCTTCGTGAGCGCCGCCCCCGCCGCACGCGACAGCGACTCCTTGTCCGACAGCCCCGGGGTCGCCCGGATGAGGCGCGTCAGCGTCTCGAAGTAGCCGAGCTGGAGGTACGCGGCCTGCCCGAGGTACGTGTCGATGTCGGGCGCGAGCTCTTCGAAGTCGACCCTCGTCGTGTCGCCGAGATCGTCCTTCGATCGCAGCGACAGCGCGCGGCCCTCGGGCCTGCGGCGCTTCCAGAACCAGTCCACCACGCCTCCAGCCTACGGCCGGCGCAGGGGCGCGACGAGTGCGGCGACGCCGGGCATTCGGGAGAACCCGCCCTCCCCGGTAGACTGGGGATTCCCCGGCGTCGGATCGGGGCCCCGCGCCTGCGGATGAGTGAAGGGCGTGGATCCATCACCTCCCCGGCGGACTTCCTCGCCGCCAGACAGGCTCATATCGTGACGACCTTCGCCGAACTCGGCGTTGACCAGGACATCGTGGACGCCCTCGCTTCGAAGGGCATCGTCGATGCGTTCCCCATCCAGGAGCAGACGATCCCCCTCGGCCTTCCGGGCCAGGACATCATCGGCCAGGCCAAGACGGGGACGGGCAAGACCTTCGGCTTCGGCATCCCCGTCGTGCAGCGCCTCGGGCTCGACCCTGCGCACGGGGTGAAGGCGCTCATCGTCGTGCCGACGCGCGAGCTCGCCGTGCAGGTGTACGAAGACATGGACATGCTGACGCAGAACCGCTCGACGAGCGTCGTCGCGATCTACGGCGGCAAGGCCTACGAGGGTCAGATCGAGCAGCTCAAGGCCGGCGCGCAGATCGTCGTCGGCACGCCTGGTCGTCTCATCGACCTGTCCAACCAGCGCCTGCTCGACCTCTCGAACGCGACCGAGGTCGTGCTCGACGAGGCCGACAAGATGCTCGACCTCGGCTTCCTCCCCGACATCGAGAAGATCTTCCAGAAGGTCCCCGCGGTGCGCCATACGCAGCTGTTCTCCGCGACGATGCCCGGACCGATCGTCGCGCTGGCCCGCCGCTTCATGACCAACCCGATCCACATCAGGGCGACCGACCCCGACGAGGGGCTCACGCAGGCGAACATCCGCCACCTCGTGTACCGCGCCCATTCGCTCGACAAGGACGAGGTCATCGCCCGCATCCTCCAGGCCGACGGCCGAGGCAAGACCGTCATCTTCACGCGTACCAAGCGCGCCGCGCAGAAGCTCGTGGACGAGCTCGGCGATCGCGGCTTCAACGCGGCCGCCGTCCACGGCGACATGAGCCAGGAGTCGCGCGAGCGTTCGATGGCGGCGTTCAAGGCCGGCAAGCGCGATGTCCTCATCGCGACGGATGTCGCGGCCCGCGGCATCGACGTCGACGACGTGACGCACGTCATCAACCACACGATCCCCGACGACGAGAAGGCGTACCTGCACCGCGCGGGGCGCACGGGCCGCGCCGGCAAGACCGGCATCGCGGTGACGTTCGTCGACTGGGACGACCTGCACAAGTGGGCCCTCATCAACCGCGCCCTGGAGTTCGGACAGCCCGAGCCCGTCGAGACGTACTCGTCGAGCCCGCACCTGTTCGAGGATCTCGACATCCCCGTCGGCACGAAGGGGCGCCTCGTGACGGCCCCGAAGTCGCAGCCGGCGCGTCCGCAGCCCGAGCGTGCGGCGGATGCCGCCGCGGAGGGCGAGAGCGAGGCCGCGACGCGTCGTCGCCGTCGCCGTTCGCGCGGATCCGGAGCCGAGCGCGTCGGTGCGACGTTCGAGGCGGATGCCGCGGCCCGCGTGGGCGGCGAGACGTCCGCGGCGGCGAGCGGGGCCGCGAGCACGACGGCCGGCGCTGCAGGCGCCCCGGACGGCCGCGGCACGCACGACGGCGGCGGCGCGGAGCACCACGACGGCAGGCCGGCTCCCGCGCGGCGACGTCGTCGCCGCGGTCCCCGATCGAACACTCCGGCCGTCTGAGATGCGTCACCCGGCCCGGGTGACGCACGAAGACATGTCACGTCACCTCCGTCGCCGACCAGGAGCGCCGCGCTAATGTGAGCGCGACGGCGCACGTCGCGCCGGCGTTCCGCACTCAGAAAGGCACCGACCGTGCGATTCTTCGACGTGACCCCGATCAGCTACCAGTACCAGGGCTTCTGGGGCTCGTTCTGGGATCTGATCTGGTGGTTCCTGTGGGCCTTCATCTTCGTGTCCTACCTGTTCGCTCTGTTCGCGATCATCGGCGACCTGTTCCGCGACAAGAAGCTCAACGGCTGGCTCAAGGCCGTCTGGATCTTCTTCCTCATCTTCTTCCCGATCGTCACGGCGCTCGTCTACCTCATCGCCCGCGGCAAGGGCATGGGCGAGCGGTCGGTCGCGGAGGCCAGGCAGTACCGCGCCGCACAGGACGACTACATCAAGCAGGTCGCGGGTTCCAGCCCCGCGGACGAGATCGCGAAGGCGAAGTCGCTGCTGGATGCGGGCACGATCTCGCAGGCCGAGTACGACGCGCTGAAGGCCCGCGCTCTGTCGTAGGCATCGGCATGCGTCGCAGCGCCCTCGTCCGCCCTCAGGGGTAGACGGGGGCGCTTCCGTTGCCGAGAGCGACGATGCGCGCGACCATGTCCGCGCTCGTCGTGTTCTCTCCGGGGAGATTCGGCTTGCCGAGCCCGTGGTAGTCGCTCGATCCCGTCACGATGAGATCGTGACGCTCGACCAGTCTGCGCAGGACACGCTTCCCCTCGTCGGTGTTCTCGCGATGCTCGAGCTCGAACCCCGCGAGCCCGAGCGCGATGAGCTCCTCGAGCAGCGGCACCGGCATCATCCTTCCGCGCCCGGCGGGGGTCGGGTGGGCGATGATCGGCACGCCGCCCGCCGCGACGATGAGCCGCACGGCCGTGCGCGGATCCGGCGCGTAGTGCCCTTCGTAGTAGCCCTCGCGCGGGTGCAGGATGCCGCCGAACGCCTCGCCGCGATCGCGCGCGAGTCCTCGCGCGACGAGCGCGTCGGCGATGTGGGGCCTGCCGATCGTGGCGCCGATCTCGGTCTGCTCCACGACGTCGTCCCACGTGAGGGGGTAGTCGCGTGCGATGTTGCGGACGATCCGCTCGGCTCGTCCGACACGGTCCGTGCGGATCCGCTCGGTCTCGGCGCGCAGCCCCGCGTCGTCGGGGTCGAACAGGTAGGCGAGGATGTGGACGCTGCGCCACTCGTTCTTCGCCGACAGCTCCATCCCGGGGATGAACGTCATGCCGAGGGATGCCGCGGCCTCGGCCGCCTCGGCCCATCCCGCCGTCGTGTCGTGATCGGTCAGCGCCGCCGTGCGGATCCCGTAGCGGTGAGCGGAGGCCATGACGTGGGCAGGCGTCTCGGTGCCGTCGGAGCGGATCGAGTGCAGGTGCAGATCGGCCGGGCTCTCGAAGCGGCGATCGTCCTGCATCCCCTGAGGGTATCGCCCTCCGCCGCCGCGGCATCGGTCGATCTCCCAGACAGAGGACATAGAGTCGCCGACGTGCTGCGACTGCTCGGGATCCTCGTGACGGTCGTGTTCGCGATCGCGACGGCTGCCCTCACCTGGCCGTCCTTCTTCCGTGTCGACCGGTACTTCCCCGTGGCGCAGATCGTGTCGTTCCGGGGTGCCGTGCTCGTCGGGTTCGGCATCGTCCTCATCGTCGCACTGCTGCTTGCGATCGCCCGTCCCGTGCGCGGATTCGCGGCATCCATCGCGATCATCGCGCTCGTCGGCGTCGTCGCGAACGCCGCGATCATCATGTCGCGCGGGATCGGCACCGACAGGCTCCCGGAGAAGACCGACACCAGCGTGCGCGTCATGACGTGGAACACCGCCGGCGATGCGACCTCGGCTCAGCAGATCGCCCAGATCGCCGTCGCGATGGCCGCGGACATCGTGACCCTCCCCGAGACGACGATCGAGACGGGCGAGCAGGTGGCCCTCTCGATGCGCGATCTCGGACATCGCATGTGGGCGTACCACGCCGAGTACGGCACGGACGGATGGGGGGCGCGGTCGACGACGATCCTCATCTCGCCGCGCCTGGGCGACTATGCGGTCATCGACTCGTCGAAGGACGGATCGAGCAACACGTCGACCGTGCCGAGCGCCGTCGCGATGCCGATCTCCGGTCACGGACCCATCGTCGTCGCGGCGCACGCCGTCGCTCCGCGCCAGCAGTACATGCAGGCGTGGCGCGACGACCTGCAGTGGCTGGCCGACCAGTGCGCAGCCGACGACGTCATCATGGCGGGCGACTTCAACGCGACCCTCGACCACCTGCACGGGCTCGGGGTCGACGACGGCACGCTCGGCCGCTGCCGCGATGTCGCCGAGGCGACCGGCAACGGGTCGGTCGGGACCTGGTCGACCGACATGCCCGCACTCCTCGGGGCGCCCATCGACCACGTCATGACATCGAAGAACTGGACGCCGACGGGATCGCTCGTGCTGCGCTCGCTCGACGGCTCCGGCAGCGATCACCGTCCCCTCATCGTGCAGCTCGAGCCGGCCGGCTGACAGACGCTCCCCGGTCCGCTCGTGCGAGACTGGGGGCATGAGCACGCACGCCACGCCCACTCCAGGTATCGCCCACGCCCTGACCCGAGCCGACGGGCGCGTGGGCTCCGAGGACGGCACGGCGCAGGAGCCCGCCTCGGCGGACTCGACGACGAACCGTCGTCAGCGCTACGGTCAAGGGTTCCTCGACACGATCTCCACGGGCTGGGCGGAACGGCCCGACATCGCTCCTCCGCCGCGCGAGCAGGTGCCGTTCGCGGCGGCGCGCCGCGAACGCGTCTCGGCCGCGTTCCCCGGCAAGCGGCTCGTCATCCCCGCGGGCGAGCTCAAGCAGCGCAGCAACGACACAGACTATCCGTTCCGCGCCCACTCGGCCTTCGCGCACCTGACCGGCTGGGCGGCCGACAGCGAGCCCGGGTCGGTGCTCGTGTTCGAGCCGCGCTCGGAAGGCGGCCACGACACCACGCTCTACTTCCGCGAGCGCGCCGACCGCACGACGGCCGAGTTCTACTCGAACGCCGCGATCGGGGAGTTCTGGATCGGCCCGCGTCCCGCGCTGTCGGGCGTCGCGTCCGACCTCGGGCTCGCGACGGCGCACATCGACGCGTTCGAGGGCTCGGACGACGACCTCGTGGTCGGCGAGGACGCCGACCTGACGCGCTTCGTCTCGGAGCTCCGTCTCGTCAAGGACGACTACGAGATCGAGCAGCTCCGCCTCGCGGTGCAGGTGACCGCCGACGGGTTCGACGACATCGTGCGGGAGCTCCCCCGGATCATCGAGCACCCCCGCGGAGAGCGGATCGTCGAGGGCGTGTTCCATCAGCGCGCGCGCAGCGACGGCAACGCTGTCGGCTACGACACGATCGCCGCCTCGGGGCCGCACGCCTGCTACCTCCACTGGACCCGCAACGACGGGGCCGTCGTCCCCGGCGATCTCATCCTGATCGACGCGGGCGTCGAGGTCGACAGCCTGTACACCGCCGACATCACGCGCACGCTCCCCGTCAGCGGCGCCTTCACCGAGGTGCAGCGCAAGGTCTACGAGACGGTGCGCGAGGCAGCGGATGCCGCGTTCGCGGTCGCACGTCCCGGCATCCCGTTCCGGGCCGTCCACGAGGCGGCGATGCAGGTCATCGCCGCCCGCGTCGCCGAATGGGGACTGCTGCCGGTCACGGCCGAGGAGGCGCTCGCGGCAGACTCGGGCGGCCAGCACCGCCGGTACATGGTGCACGGCACGAGCCACCACCTCGGGATCGACGTGCACGACTGCGCGCAGGCGCGGCGCGACATGTACTACGACGGGCTCCTCGAGCCGGGCATGGTGTTCACGATCGAGCCCGGTCTCTACTTCCAGGCCGACGATCTCACGGTCCCCGCGCAGTACCGCGGGATCGGCGTGCGCATCGAGGACGACGTCCTGATGACCGCCGACGGCCCCGTCAACCTGTCGGGCGGCATCCCCCGCACGGCCGACGAGATCGAGGCGTGGATCGCGGCAGCGGGCGTGTGAGGCCCGCTCGGACCTGACGGATCAGGACCGCGACCGCATCCACTCGACGACGACCGGCGCGAGGGCTGCGCCCACCTCATCGGGAGTGCGCGTGAGACCCTTGACGTCGAACGAGTGACCGGCGCCCTCTATCCAGGCGATATCGGCGTCCTGACAGGACGCGACGGCCGCCTCGAGCTGGTCGTGCGGATCGACGAACCGGTCGTTCGTGCCCTCGACGAACAGCTGCGGCTGTGCGATGTCGGGCAGGTGCGCGACGCGCGCCTTCTCGGGCTCCCCGGGCGGATGCAGCGGATACCCCAGGTACACGAGACCTGCCGGGCGGATCACACCCTCCGCGGCCGCCATGGAGGCCATGCGCCCGCCGTACGACTTTCCCGCCGCCCACAGCGGGAGATCGGGTGCGCGATCGCCCGCGAACTCCGACATCGCGCGCCAGGCCTCGACGGCGTGCGCCGCGGGTCCGGGCATGCGCCGTCCCGCCTCGGCGTACGGGAAGGTGAAGCGCAGCGTCGCGCACCCGTGGACGTTGAGCGCCGCCGTGAAGCCCGTGAGGAACGGATGCCGGTAGCCCGCTCCCGCTCCGTGCGCGACCGCCACGACCGCCCACGCGCCGTCCGGCCGCGTCCAGTCCGCCGACACGTCGACCGAACCGGACGGGAGACCGACCGCGATCCGCTCCTCGTCCGAGCCCACGTCAGCCGCGCGGGGGCTCTCGTGTCGCGGCGGGGTCCTCCTCGGAGCCCGCGCTCGGCGCGCGGCCGTCTGCGGGACCGGGCTCGTGCTCGCCCTCGGCACCAACCTCATGGTCGCCCTCGGGACCGGGCTCGTGGCCGGCCTCGGGCTCGTGGCCGGCCTCGGGCTCGTGATCGGCATCCTGCGCAGAGTCCGCGCCGGCGTCGGCTCCACCGCGCGCACTGCGTCCCGCCGCGGCCTGCGGCTCCGGCTCGGCGCCCGCCGCGGCTCCCACGGGCGGCCGGTCGCCGGACGCCGGTGCGGCGCCCCCGGCCGGGGCGGGGAAGACCCGCTCCCCGTATCGCGGCGGCTCGCTCGCATCGACCGTGGGCGCAGGAGCGGGCCGTGCCACGACGGTCTGGGCGCCCAGCACCTGCCGCGCGCGGTTGACGCTCGCGGAGGCGACCGAGACCTCGTAGTGCTCGGCGACGACCTGCATCACCGATGCGAAGTCGCGGCGGCGGCGCACGATCGCGAACGAGATGATGCTCATGAGCATGCCGATCGCGATGCCGACGAACAGCACGCCGACGAAGAGCTGGATGGGGGGCGAGGGCGTGCCCAGCACGAAGATCGCCGAGAAGAGGAGTCCCAGCAGGAGCCCGTTTATCGCGCCCGAGCGCGCAGCGGTCGCATAGCCGAGCTTGCCTGTGATGCGCTCGATCGAGCGCAGCCCCGTGCCGACGATCGCGATGTCGCGGGCCGGCACGTCGGCCGCGATGAGCGACGACACCGCCTTCTGCGCAGCCTCGTACGTGGGATAGGACGCGACGGTCTGTCCGACCTCGTCGAAGCCCTGGGGAAGACGCCCGCCCATCATGCTCACGTCATCATCCTCCCACGATGGCCGGACTACGCTGGGACGTGTGAGCACGCAGAGGGTTTTCGTCGCGCGCCTGGCGGGCTGCGCCGTCTTCGACCCGGCGGGCGATCGGCTCGGCAAGGTCCGGGACGTCGTCGTCATCTATCGCAAGGACGATCCGCCCCGCGTCGTCGGACTCGTCGTCGAGATCCCTGGCCGCCGTCACGTGTTCCTCTCGATCGGCCGCGTCACCTCGATCGCGACGGGCCAGGTCATCACGACGGGGCTCATCAACGTGCGGCGGTTCCAGCAGCGCGGCGGCGAAGTGCGCGTCATGGTCGAGCTCCTCGGCAGGAAGGTGTACTTCACCGACGGCTCGGGCGAGGCCGTCATCGAGGACGTCGCGATCGAGCGCAATC
The DNA here is from genome assembly GCF_011759705.1 of Microbacterium ulmi. GTDB lineage: Bacteria > Actinomycetota > Actinomycetes > Actinomycetales > Microbacteriaceae > Microbacterium > Microbacterium ulmi. The sequence goes on from NZ_JAAOZF010000002.1 coordinate 777,588, forward strand.
GCCTCGGCGAGTGGGACATCGGCCAGCTGTTCCTTCGGAAGCCCAAGACGAGCGCCTCTCCCTTCGCGAAGGGGCCGACGACGTTCGCGAACTGGTCGGACGTGCTCGAGCAGCAGACCCCCGGCGAGGCGCAGTCGGCAGAGCAGCTCGTCGCGACCTTCTCCGAGCTCAAGGCCGCCGACCTCGCCAACACTCTGCTCGACCTGCCGGAGGACCGCCTCCTGGAGGTCGCCGAAGAGCTGCCGGACGACCGTCTCGCCGACGCGCTCGAAGAGATGCCCGAAGACGACCAGGTGCACATCCTCGAGGCCCTCGGCGACGAGCGGGCCGCCGACATCCTCGACGCCATGGAGCCGGATGACGCCGCCGACGTCCTCGCCCAGCTCCCCGAGGAGCGGCTCGAGGAGCTGCTCGACCTCATGGAGCCCGAGGAGGCCGAGGACGTCCGCGCGCTCCTGAAGTACGGGCCCGACACGGCGGGCGGTCTCATGACGAGCGAGCCGATCGTCCTGTCCGCCGACGCGACGGTCGCGGAGGCGCTCGCCCTCATCCGCCGCCACGAGCTGCACCCCGCTCTCGCCGCCGCCGTCTTCATCACGCTCCCGCCGTACGAGACTCCCACGGGTCGTCTGCTCGGCACCGTGCACTTCCAGCGGATGCTGCGCTACCCCCCGCACGAGCGTCTCGGCGCCATCATCGACGACACCGTCGACCCCGTCCCCGCGACGGCGTCCGCGGCTGAGGTCGCCCGCCTTCTCGCGAGCTACAACCTCGTGTCGCTGCCCGTCGTCGACCAGGCCCATCGGCTCGTGGGCGCCGTGTCGGTCGACGACGTGCTCGACCACCTCCTGCCCGAGGACTGGCGATCGCACGACGGCGATGACGACAGTCCCGCCCCCGTCCCGACGAACACTGCGAGCATCCCGAGGAGGCGCTGATGGCCCGGAACAGCCGCCAGATCTCGCTCGACGCCCCCCGCGGGCGCACGGGGATGCTGTCTCGCCCGTCGCAGCCGTCGCAGGACCGCTTCGGCCGCTTCTCCGAGGCGTTCGCGCGTGGGATGGGGACGTCGGGCTTCCTCATCGGGATGACGATCTTCGTCGTCGTGTGGCTCGCCTGGAACTCCGCCATGCCGCGCGAGCTGCAGTTCGACCCGCGGGAGTACAACTTCACGCTGCTGACCCTCATCCTCTCGCTGCAGGCGTCGTACGCGGCCCCCCTCATCCTGTTGGCGCAGAATCGGCAGGACGACCGCGATCGCGTGCAGATCGAGCAGGACCGGCAGCGGGCCGAGCGCAACCTCGCCGACACGGAATACCTCGCACGCGAGGTCGTCGCCCTGCGGATGGCGCTGACGGAGGTCTCGGACGAGGTCGTGACGCGCGACGTGCTCCGCCAGGAGCTCAAGGCGCTCCTCGAGCAGCTCGACGCCCGCGCCGTGAATGCCGGCGCCGGGGAGGCCGAGGCTCGGTGACCGCGTCGGCGGAGGCCGTGCGCGCAGCTGTCGGCGCTGTCGTCGATCCCGAGCTGCGGCGGCCGCTGTCCGAGCTCGGAATGCTCCGCGACATCTCGGTCGACGGCGGCGTCGCCGACGTCGGGATCGCGCTCACGATCGTGGGATGCCCCGCGGCCGACAGGATCGCGCGGGACGTGACGGATGCCGCGGCATCCGTTCCCGGCGTCGACTCCGTCGCGCTCCACGTCGGCGTCATGACGGCCGACGAGAGACGCGAGCTCACCGAGAGGCTCCGGGGCGGGCGCGCGGCGCGCGTCATGCCGTTCGGGCCCGACTCGCTCACGCGCGTCGTCGCGGTCACGAGCGGGAAGGGCGGCGTCGGAAAGTCCACCGTGACGGCCAACCTCGCCGTCGCGCTCGCCGAACGCGGGCTCGCGGTGGGGCTCGTCGACGCCGACGTGCACGGGTTCTCCATCCCGGGGCTCCTCGGGCTCGTCGACGCGGACGGACGCACGGCCAAGCCGACGCGCATCGACGAGCTCATCGTGCCGCCTGTCGCGCACGGCGTGAAGGTCGTCTCGATCGGGATGTTCCTGCGCGAGGGCGACGAGGGTGCCGCCGTGGCCTGGCGCGGGCCCATGCTCCACAGGACCGTGCAGCAGTTCCTCACCGACGTGTACTTCGGCGACCTCGACGTGCTCCTGCTCGACATGCCGCCGGGGACGGGCGACGTCGCGATCTCGGTCGGGCAGCTGCTCCCCCACGCCGACGTCGTCGTCGTCACGACGCCGCAGTCGGCGGCATCCGACGTCGCGATCCGCAGCGCGCTCGTCGCCCGCCAGACGGGTCAGCGGGTCGTCGGGGTCGTCGAGAACATGGGGCCTCTCACGCTGCCCGACGGCACGGTCCTCGACCTGTTCGGCGCGGGGGGCGCGCAGGCCGTCGCCGACGCGCTGTCCGCACAGGGCGACGACGTGCGCGTCCTCGCATCGATTCCGCTCAGCCCCGCGCTCCGCCAGGACGCGGATGCCGGCATCCCCGTCGTCGTGGCGCACCCCGGCGATGCCGCGGCCATCGCGATCGCTGGCCTCGCTGAGCGGCTCGCGTCGCGGCCCCGCGGGCTCGCGGGCCGGTCGCTGCCGTTCGCCCCGCGCTGAGCCCTATGTCGCCTCGGAGTCGAACGGCGCCGGCTCTCCGGGGTGGAACGACTGGGCAGCGGGGGCGGATGCCGCGACCGCCGTCGGCGCCCCCGGCGAGACGGGCTTCGTCTGCGGCAGCGGCGCGTCGTCGAGGAGCGCCTCGCGGATGATGCGGCGAGGGTCGTAGCGACGAGGGTCGAGCGTGCGCCAGTCGACGTCGTCGAAGTCCTCGCCGAGCTCGTCCTGCACGCGGGTCTTGGCGCTCCGCAGATAGTCGCGCGCCCGCGTGACGAGCCGCGCGAGCCCCTCGGCGTACCGCGGCAGGCGCTCGGGTCCGACGAGGAACGCCGCGACCACGAGAAGCACGAGCAGCTTCTCCCACGTCAGCCCCAGGAACATGCTCCCAGGTTACCGCCGCGCCGAACCAGGAGCCCGCCGCGCGTCACGTTACGCTGGCCGAGGAGGATCCATGAGCGAGCAGGCCGCGAACCACCGGTACGCCGAAGAGGCGACGGTCGAACCCGACCACATCGCTCGAGCGCGCGCCCACGCGCTCGAGCTGGGCGCGACGCCGATCAGCGCGGCTGTGGGCGCGCAGTGCGCCGTCCTCGCGGCGGCGTCCCAGGCGCTCAACATCGTCGAGATCGGCACGGGCGCCGGCGTGTCGGGCCTGTGGCTCCTGCACGGGTCCCCGCGGGCGACCCTCACGACGATCGACAGCGAGCCCGAGCACCTCGCGGTCGCGCGCCAGTCCTTCGCCGACGCCAAGATCCCAGCGGCGCGCGCACGCTTCATCACGGGCCGCGCGGCGGAGGTCCTGCCCCGCATGAACGAGGCGTCCTACGACATCGTCTTCGTCGACGCCGACCCGGAGGGCGTGATCGAGTACGTCGAGCACGGGCTGCGGCTCGTCCGCGCGGGCGGCACCGTCCTCATCCCGCGCGTGCTCGGCGGCGGCGCCGTCGCGGATCCCGTGCGCCGTGACCCTGTGACGGCCGCCTACCGCTCGCTCATTCAGGAGACGCAGTCCTCCCCGGCCGTCATCGGCGCCCTCTCGATCGTCGGCGAGGGGCTCCTGCAGCTCACGACCGTCGCGACCGACTGACCGCTCGACGCCGACGCGACAGGGCGGAGCGACCCCGGGAGAACGCGAACGGCCGGTCCGAGGACCGGCCGCTCCACGTGGATCTGGCGTTCAGGCCGCGTTGACGACACCGCCGAGCACGTCGTAGAGCTCCTTGGCCTCAGCGTCGTTCACGGAGACGACCAGACGCCCGCCACCTTCGAGCGGCACGCGCACGATGATCAGGCGACCCTCCTTCACGGCCTCCATCGGCCCGTCTCCGGTTCTCGGCTTCATGGCTGCCATCAGTGGCTCCCTTTCGTCGTAGGTCTGCCTGTCAAGTTTATCCCCCGGTCAGGACGCGGGCTGACGCTCCGGTCGCTCGTGGTGGACAATTCGACCCGCGACCCGCGCTCAGGGCACCTGCCAGTACGTGTTGGCGAGCGCGAACATGTTGTAGATCCACCACCACTGGCCGAGGAGGCAGGCCGCCAGCACGCCTATACGCCACGGGACGGAGCGCGCAAGGGCAGCGGCTCCCCACAGCGGCGAGAGCGGCACGAGGAGGCGGAAGATGCTCGACTGCGGGAAGGCGACGGCCGCGAGGTAGACGAGGTAGCTCGCCGACCACAGCCGCACGTCGACCCCGAGCCGGCGCACATGCGGCTCGAACAGGAGGAGCGCGGCGATCCCCGCGACGATCAGCCCGAGCGCGATCCATCCCGCGACCGCGCCGAGCCCCCATCGCGTGAACCAGAACTCCGTGCCCGAGAGGAGACCCTCGAACGGGACGAACGTCGTCGGCGGGTCGCTCAGCCAGTTCCGCCGCCACGCGAGCTCGGTCGCGAGGTACGCGCCTGGCCGACCCGTGACGATCCCCGCGACGACCTGCCAAGCGAACCCCACGACGACGGCGAGAACGCCGAGCGCCACGATGTGCACGATGTCGCGCGCCGGCAGCGGCTCACGCCGTCTCGTGATCCAGCGATGGATGCCGTGCAGCCCGAGAAAGAGCCCGAAGGCGAGCACTCCCGGCCGCGTGAAGCCCATGAGAGGGATCAGCAGGTACACCCACGCGTACCGGCGTCGCATCACGCGGTCGAGGGCGAGGAAGAGCCACAGGAGGAACAGCGCCTCCGCGTAGCCGATCTGGAAGATCGCGGCGAGCGGCGCCGAGGCGAAGAAGAGGACGGCCCAGAGCGCCGCCGTCTCGTCGAGGCGGGGAGGCAGCATCCGGAACAGCACGAGGCACGCGAGGTATCCCGCGACGAGCGAGATCAGGATCGCCGCGGTCGGCCACGTCTGAAGGGGTACGCCGATCACCTTCGCGAGATATGCGTAGAGGGGCATGAACGCCCAGGGATTCTCGGCGATCTGTCCCGCGTCGGTCAGGGGCAGGTCCGCGGGGTATCCGTTCTCGGCGAGGTACCAGTACCACTGCGCGTCCCACCCCATCGCGAGCGTGCCGATCGTGGCCTCGGGGCCGAAGCGCGAGGCGGGCCCCGAGATCTCCGCCGCGGCGATGAGGAAGAGCGTCGTCGCGGCGCGCGACAGCAGGTACAGGATGCCGATCCGCAGCGCGACGGGCTGCCGGCGCCACGTCTGGCCGAACGTCGCGCGAAGCCCCTGCGGGATCAGGAGGCGGTCAGCCACGAACGAAGGCCCCGCTCGACGTCCGCGATCTGGGAGAGCGGGACGCGCTCCTCGTCATGGTGCGCGAGATGCGGGTCGCCCGGGCCGTAGTTGACGGCAGGCACGCCCAGCGCGGCGAAGCGCGCGACATCCGTCCACCCGTACTTGGGAGTCGGCTCGGCACCGACGGCCGCGACGAACTCCTGGGCGAGCGGAGCGTCGAGCCCGGGGCGGGCGCCCTCCGCGCAGTCCACGATCTCGACGGAGAACCCGGCGAACACGTCGCGCACGTGTCCTTCGGCGCGCTCGGCCGTCAGGCTCGGTGCGAAGCGGTAGTTGACCTCGACCTCGCAGGCGTCGGGGATGACGTTGCTCGCGACGCCGCCGGAGATGCGCACGGCGTTGAGGGACTCGCGGTAGACGAGACCGTCGACGGGGACCTTGCGCGGGCGGTACGCCGCGAGACGCGCGAGGATGGGCGCCGCGTTGTGGATCGCGTTCTCGCCGATCCACGCGCGGGCGCTGTGCGCCCGGACGCCCTTCGTGCGCACGAGCGCCCGGAGCGTGCCGTTGCATCCGCCCTCGACCGTGCCGTTGGACGGCTCGCCGAGGATCGCGAAGTCGGCCGCGAACAGGTCCGGACGTGTGCGGGCGAGTCGTGTGAGCCCGTTCAGATCGGAGTCCACCTCCTCGTGGTCGTACCACATCCAGGTGAGGTCGACGCGCGGGTCGACGAGCTCGGCGGCGAGCTTGAGCTGCACGGCGACGCCCGACTTCATGTCGACCGTGCCGCGCCCCCACAGGTAGGGCTCGTCGTCGATCACGATGCCACGGGTCGGCACGTTGGCGTTGATCGGCACGGTGTCGATGTGTCCCGCGATGACGACCCGCTGCGCCCGCCCGAGATCCGTCCGCGCGACGATCGTGTCGCCGTCGCGATAGACGTCCAGGTGAGGGAGCGCGTCGACCGCGGCGTGGATGAGATCGGCGAGCACGGTCTCGTCGTCGGAGACGCTCGGAATGTCGCAGATCGCCCTCGCGATGTCGACGGAAGGGGCGGAGAGATCGAGCGCCGGCATCCCCCGAGTCTACCGACGCACACGCGGCGTGACGCGCCGGTAGCCTGTCAGCATGAGCGACGAGACATGGGTCTGGGCCATCGGCCTCGCGACGACGTCGGGCGACGGCACGGTCCTCGACACGTGGTACCCCGAGCCCCGGCTGGGCCGTCTGCCGCAGGGATTCGACCCCTCGATGCCCCCCGAGGACCTCGAACGACTCGCCGTCCCCGATGCCCGTCGAGCGGTCGACGTCGACGTCGTCGCGCTCGAGATCGACATCGCCGCTCCCCCGTCGACGACGTCCGACGCGTACCTGCGCCTGCACGCGCTGTCGCATCGGCTCGTCCGTCCCAACGAGGTCAACCTCGACGGCATCTTCGCCCACCTGCCCAATGTCGCCTGGACGACGGCCGGGCCCGTCCACCCCGACGATCTCGAGCGACTCCGCCCCTTCCTGCAGCGCGACGGCATCCAGGTCCAGGGCCTCGACAAGTTCCCGCGGCTGCTCGACTACGTCACGCCGCCCGGGGTGCGCATCGCGGACGCCTCGCGCGTGCGCCTGGGCGCTTACCTCTCTCCGGGCACGACCGTGATGCACGAGGGCTTCGTCAACTTCAATGCGGGAACCCTCGGTGCCTCGATGGTGGAGGGCCGCATCTCGCAGGGCGTCGTCGTCGGCGAAGGCAGCGACATCGGCGGGGGCGCGTCGATCATGGGCACGCTCTCGGGCGGCGGTGCACATCGCGTCTCGATCGGGGCTCGCTCGCTGCTCGGCGCCAATGCGGGCGTCGGCATCTCGATCGGCGACGACTGCATCGTCGAGGCGGGGCTCTATGTGACGGCAGGATCGAAGATCGTCCTCGCCGACGAGCCCTCCCGCCATGACGGCTCGCGACCGGTCGTGAAGGGCGCAGAGCTCTCCGGCCGGGACGGCATCCTGTTCCGTCGCAACTCGCTCACGGGGGCGATCGAGGCCGTGCGCCGCGCAGGCGTCGGGGTGACGCTCAACGAGGCGCTGCACGCCTGACCCGCACCGGAGCGTCAGGTGAAAACGAGCGACAGGACGAACGTCCACACGCACGTGAAGGCGAGCATCCCGAGGCTGTACCAGATCGACGCCCGCAGGATCTCCGCCTCGCGCCCTGAGAGCCCCACGGCACCGGCCGCGATCGCGATCGACTGCGGGGAGATCACCTTGGCGGTGTTGCCGCCCGCCGTGTTGGCGGCCACGAGCAGCACGGGGTCGACGCCGATGCGCTGAGCCGTCGCGACCTGGAGCTGCGCGAACAGCGTGTTGTTGTTGACGACCGATCCCGTGATGAAGACGCCGAACCAGCCGATGATCGGCGCGAAGAGAGGGAAGATCGGGCCGACCTCGGCGAGGGCCGTTCCGATGCTCGCCGAGCCGCCGCTGAAGTTCGCGATGTTCGCCAGCACGAGGATCGCCGCGATGAGCACGAGCGCGCCCCACAGCATCCGGATCGTCTCCATCAGCTCGTCGAACAGATCGGCGAGCTTGAGGGTCGGCATGGTGAAGAACGAGACGATGACCGCGAGAAGGATCGCCGTTCCCGTCGCGTTGATCGGCGTGAACCCCCACGTGTTCGAGATGGCCTCCCCTGCGGGCGTCGTGATCGCGCCGGTGACGCCGGGGATCGGAAGGCTGACGACGGCTCCCGACAGCGCACCGCCTGACGCGAAGAGGTCGCGGAACCACGGGATGCTCCACACGAAGATGAAGCCCGTCAGGATGTAGAAGGGGCTCCACGCGACCAGGATCTCGCGCACGCTGTGGCGGTGCGGCTCGGGCGCTGCGCCGCCGTCTTCGCGGAAGATGCGCCTGGGCTGCCAGTACCTGCCGAGCACGAAGAGCGCGACCATCGCAGCGAGGCCGGACCCGATGTCGGCGAGCTCGGGTCCCAGGAACCAGAGGACGCTCGCCTGCACGCCGCTGAACACGACGGAGACGACGAGCGTCGCGGGCCAGGTCTCGCGCAGGCCGCGCCACCCGTCGAGGATCGCGACGACGAGGAACGGCGTGATGAGGGCGAGGGGCTGGATGAGCAGAACCAGCATGCGCGAGAGCTCGAGCACGTCGACGCCGCCCACCTGCGCTCCGATGATGACGGGGATGCCGATCGCGCCGTACGCCCCGGCCGCCGCGTTCGCGACCAGGCTGATCATGGCCGCCTTGACCGGGCGGAATCCGAGCTGCACGAGAAGGGCCGCGCAGATCGCGATCGGCACGCCGAAGCCCGCCGCGCCCTCGAGGAACGCGCCGAACGCGAACGCGATCAAGAGGACCTGGATGCGCTGGTCGGGCGAGATCCCGCCGATCGATGCGCGGATGACGTCGAAGTGGCCGCTCGCGACGGCGAGCCGGTAGAGCCACACGGCCATGACGATGATGTACGCGATGGGCCAGATCGCCGTGAGCAGGCCGAACAGCGCAGACCCCGCGATGCCGCCAGGCGGCATCTGGAACGCGAACGCCGCGACGACGATCTCCGCCACCACCGCGATCGCCGCCGCGATGAGGCCGTGAAGCTTGAAGGCGACGAGGCAGATCAGGAAGATCAGGATCGGCGCCGCGGCGACGACCGCGGAGACCCAGATGTTTCCGAACGGGTCGATGTCCTGGGTCCACACGATCGCGGCTCCGCCCTCCATGCCTGCGACGGAACCCCGCCGTCACGCATCACGATAGCGATGCGGCCGCGTGATCGGGAGTGGGTGCAGGGCGTGAAGGGTCGACCTGCACTGCGCCGCTCGCCGCGTCGCCGGCGAGCGATGAGCGGTCAGACCACGCCGGGGTAGTTGCGCTCGCTCGCGCCCGTGTAGAGCTGCTGCGGGCGCCCGATCTTCGTCTGCGAGTCTCGCTGCATCTCGGTCCAGTGCGCGAGCCAGCCGGGCAGGCGCCCGATCGCGAAGAGGACCGTGAACATGCGCGTGGGGAAGCCCATCGCCTTGTAGATGACGCCCGTGTAGAAGTCGACGTTCGGGTAGAGACGACGCTCCTTGAAGTAGTCGTCGTTGAGGGCGAGCTCTTCGAGCTCCTTCGCGAGCTCGAGAAGCGGATCGTGCACGCCGAGCTCCGAGAGGATCTCGTCTGCGGACTCCTTGACGAGCTTCGCGCGCGGGTCGTAGTTCTTGTAGACGCGGTGTCCGAAGCCCATGAGCTTGACGCCGTCTTCCTTGTTCTTGACCCGCTCGACGAAGCGCTGGACGCTCTCGCCCGAGTCGCGGATCTGCGCGAGCATGTTCAGCACCGCCTCGTTCGCGCCGCCGTGGAGGGGTCCGTACAGGGCGTTGATGCCCGCGGAGATCGACGAGAACTGGTTGGCACCCGTCGACCCCACGAGCCGGACGGTCGAGGTGGAGGCGTTCTGCTCGTGGTCCTCGTGGAGGATCAGCAGCCGCTCGAGCGCGCGCGACATGACGGGATTGATCTCGTAGGGCTCGCTGAGGACGCCGAAGTTCAGCTTGAGGAAGTTGTCGACGAACCCGAGCCCGTTGTCGGGGTACAGGAACGCCTGTCCGATGCTCTTCTTATGCGCGTAGGCCGCGATGACGGGAAGCTTCGCGAGAAGGCGGATCGTGTTGAGCTCGACGTGCTCGGGGTTGCCAGGGTCGGACTGGTGCTCGTAGTACGTCGACAGGGCTGCCGTCGCCGAGGAGAGCACCGACATGGGGTGCGCCGTGTGCGGGAGCGACGAGAAGAACCTCTTGAGGTCCTCGTGCAGGAGCGTGTGGCGGCGGATCCGGTTGTCGAACTCCTCGAGCTCGCTCGCAGACGGCAGCTCCCCGTAGAGCAGCAGCCACGCGACCTCGAGGTACGTGCTGTTCTTCGCGAGCTGCTCGATGGGATAGCCGCGGTAGCGGAGGATCCCCTTGTCGCCGTCGATGAAGGTGATCGCCGACTTCGTCGCCGACGTGTTGACGAACCCGTAGTCGAGCGTCGTGTGGCCCGTCTGGCGCGTGAGCGTCGAGATGTCGATGCTCGGCACGCCGTCGGTACCTCGCAGGAGCGGGAGCTCGGCGGTCCTGCCGCCGACCGTCAGAGTGGCCTTCTCCTGCTGCGCGCCCGCATCGCTCACGGCGCCTCCTCGCGATTCCTGGTGGGTTCGGGGGGTCATGACCCCAGCGGACCGGTGTTCCGCCCGGGACCTGCACAGGGGGACGGATGCCGGCATCCTGCGCTGTTACAGCCTAATGGCCGCAGAAGGCTACCGCGGACACGGCCAAAGGCCATGGGATCCGGGTGGAGGAAACCTCCGGATCACGCCGTTCGGGAGGCGCCGCGCAGACGCTCGGCGGCTGCCGCGATGCGCTCGTCGGTCGCCGTGAGCGAGAGGCGCACGTGCTGCGGGAAGAAGGGTCCGTAGAAGACGCCGGGACCCGCGAGGATGCCGAGATCGGCGAGCCTCGCAAGGCTGTCCCACGCCTCGCGGCCCTCCGTCGCCCAGAGGTACAGACCCGCTTCGCTGCGATCCACGCGGAAGCCCGCCGCCTCCAGCGCGGGCTTCAGGATGCCGCGACGCGCACGGTAGAGCTCCTTCTGCGCAGCGACGTGCGAGTCGTCGCCGAGGGCAGCGACCATCGCGGCCTGCACGGGCCCCGGCAGCATGAGACCGAGGTGCTTGCGCGCCGCCAGCAGCCGCGCGACGAGCACGGGATCCCCCGCGAGGAAAGCCGCGCGATAGCCGGCCAGGTTCGACTGCTTGCTCAGGGAGTAGACGGAGAGGATGCCGGTCACGTCCGCGCCCGCGACCCGGGCATCGAGCACGGACGGGATGGGCTCGGCATCCCACGGAGACTCCCAGCCCAGCTCCGCGTAGCACTCGTCGCCCGCGAGGACGGCGCCGAGCTCGCGCGCGCGCGCCACCGCGATCCGGAGGGCTGCGGCATCCCACACCCGGCCGTCGGGGTTGCCGGGCGAATTGATCCACACGAGCTTCGTGCCGTCGGGCCAGTCCGCGGGGTCGTCCGCGGCGAGCGGCGTCGCCCCCGCGACGCGCGCGCCGACCTCGTACGTCGGATACGCGGCCCTGGGGTGGACGACGATGTCGCCTGGTCCGAGATCGAGGAGCGTCGGAAGGAGCGCGACGAGCTCCTTCGAGCCGATCGTCGGGAGGACCTGGTCGGGGGTGAGGCCGACGACACCGCGGCGGCGCGCGTACCAGTCCACGACGGCCTCGCGCAGCGCGGGGGTGCCGACCGTCAGCGGATAGGCGTGCGCATCGGTCGCGGCGGACAGGGCGTCGCGGACCACGGCCGGCGTCGGGTCGACGGGCGAGCCGATCGACAGGTCGACGAGTCCGCCGGGATGCGCCTTGGCACGCGCCGCATAGGGAGCGACGGCATCCCACGGGTAATCGGCGAGGTCACCGACTCCCACGTCAGTGGTCCTGCGGAGGCAGAGCCGCGATGATCGGGTGGTCCTTGTGGATGACCCCGACCTTGGCCGCGCCGCCGGGCGAGCCGATGTCGTCGAAGAACTCGACGTTGGCCTTGTAGTAGTCCTGCCACTCGTCAGGCAGGTCGTCCTCGTAGTAGATCGCCTCGACAGGGCACACGGGCTCGCACGCCCCGCAGTCCACGCACTCGTCCGGGTGGATGTACAGCGACCGCTCGCCCTCGTAGATGCAGTCCACAGGGCACTCGTCGATGCAGGCCCGGTCCTTCACATCCACACACGGCAGAGCGATCACGTACGTCACGCACTCAGTCTAGCCGCCGGTCGGGACCCGCATCCGCTCGGGCCAGGCCACGACGACCGCGACGACGAGCGGGACGGCGATGGTCCACACGACGCCGGGATTGAACTGACCCTCGGGCACCTGCGGCACGATGACCGACCCGCCTGGCCCCTGGCCCGAGAACACGAGCGTCGCCGTCATGATGCCGAGGCCCGTCGCGAGCGCGGCCCACCTGTCGGCCGTGAGCAGACGCACGGCGACCAGCAGCGCCGCGCTGCCGACCACGGCGACGACGAGCCCGAGCGGGAGCCATCCGAGCGCGAACGACTGGGCGATCGTCCCGGCGAGACCGTACACGGCGCCCACGACGAAGGCGACGACCCATGTTCCGATGCGCACCGGCTGGATCGAGGTCACTCCCCCACTGTAGCCGCCGGTCGACTCACGCCGCCCAGCCCCACAGCCGCAGCAGGGCCGCGACGAGAGCCGCTGCCGCGACCACGACGAGGAACGGCGCGCGCAGGAGCAGGAGCCCCGCCGCGACGAGGACGGCGGGGATGCGCGCATCGACGACGATCGCCTGGCCGTCGCCCAGCGTCTGGACCGCGACGAGCGCCGCCAGCAGGGCGACGGTGAGCAGGTCCGCGATGCGGGAGGGCCGGGGCGCCTCGAGCACTCTGGGCGGCACGAGGTATCCGAGGGTCTTGAAGGCGACGCAGACGATCGCCGCGATCAGCACAGCGTTCCACAGGGTCACGGCAGCCCCTCCCGCTCGGGGACGTCGTCCGGCTCGGGCGCCGTCGGCTCCCGCGGATCAAGGTTCGGGTGCCCGAGCCAGTTGACCCATCCCACGACGATCGCGACGAGAGCCGCGACGAGGACGGGAAGCCCCGGAAGGAGGACGGGCGTGAGGATCGTCGCCACCGCCGCGGCCGCGAGACCGACCGCGATGGGCTGGCGCTGCCGCAGCCGTGGCCACAGGAGTGCGAGGAACGCGGCGGCGGCCGCGGCATCCAGTCCGTATGTCTTGGGGTCGCCGAGGACGTCGCCCAGGAGCGCCCCGGCGAGCGTCGACAGGTTCCAGCCCACGTAGATGCCCAGGCCCGTGATCCAGAACCCGACCAGACGCGCGCGCCGCGTCGACTGCGCGAGCGAGACGGCCGTCGACTCGTCGATCGTGAACTGCGCGGCCGCGGCTCGGCGCCAGAACCCCGTCCCGATGACGGGCGACATGCGCATGCCGTACGCGATGTTGCGCACACCCAGGAGGGATGCCGACGCGATGGCGGCGGGGGCCGCGGCGAGACCGCCGGCGCCGATGACGCCGACGAAAGCGAACTGCGATCCGCCCGTGAACATGAGCAGGCTCAGGACGCACGTCTGCCAGACGTCGAGCCCCGACGCGACCGAGAGCGCGCCGAACGACACCCCGTACGCGCTCGTCGCGAGGGCGACGCCGAGCCCCGACCGCGCGGCGCGGCGTGCCTCGTCGGCGGGATCGGGCACGGAGGTCACCCGATCGAGCCTACCGAGCGAGGCAGCGCGGCATCCCGTGCCACCCGTGCGCGAGTGGCTCTACGCGTTGGCGTCCTGGCGCTTGAGACGGCTCGCGGCGCGGCCGCGCTCGGTCGCGTCGAGGACGACCTTGCGGATGCGGACGATCTCAGGCGTCACCTCGACGCATTCGTCGTCGCGGGCGAACTCGAGGCTCTCCTCGAGCGAGAGCTGCCGAGGCGGAGTCATCGATTCGAACGTGTCGGCCGTCGACGAGCGCATGTTGGTGAGCTTCTTCTCCTTGGTGATGTTGACGTCCATGTCGTCGTTGCGGGAGTTCTCGCCGATCACCATGCCCTCGTACACCTCCTGCGCGGGCTGCACGAAGAACGACATCCGCTCCTGGAGCGCGATGATCGCGAAGGGCGTCACGACGCCGGAGCGGTCGGCGACGATAGAGCCGTTCTGGCGCGTCACGATGGAGCCGGCCCAGGCCTCGTAGCCGTGCGAGATCGCGTTCGCGATGCCCGTGCCCCGCGTCGTCGTCAGGAACTCCGTGCGGAAGCCGATGAGCCCGCGGCTCGGCACGACGAACTCCATCCGCACCCAGCCCGTGCCGTGGTTCGTCATGGTCTCCATGCGTCCCTTGCGGGCTGCGAGCAGCTGCGTGATCGCGCCGAGGTACTCCTCGGGAGCGTCGATCGTGAGGTGCTCGAACGGCTCCTGGAGCTGTCCGTCCACGCGGCGCGTGACGACCTGGGGCTTTCCGACCGTGAGCTCGAAGCCCTCGCGGCGCATGTTCTCGACGAGGATCGCGAGAGCGAGCTCGCCGCGGCCCTGCACCTCCCACGCGTCGGGGCGTCCGATGTCGACGACCTTGAGCGAGACGTTGCCGACGAGCTCACGGTCGAGGCGGTCCTTCACCATGCGGGCCGTGAGCTTGTGGCCCTTGACCTTGCCCACGAGCGGCGACGTGTTCGTGCCGATCGTCATCGAGATCGCGGGGTCGTCGACGTGGATCGCGGGGAGCGGCCGCACGTCCTCGGGGTCGGCGATCGTCTCGCCGATCGTGATCTCCTCGATGCCGGCGATGGCGACGATGTCGCCGGGGCCCGCCGACTCCGCGGGATAGCGCTCGAGCGCGCGCGTCTTGAGCAGCTCCGTGATGCGGGCGTTCGAGTGCGAGCCGTCGTGTCGCACCCACGCGACCGTCTGGCCCTTCTTGAGCGTTCCGTTGAAGACGCGCAGCAGCGCGAGGCGACCCAGGAACGGGCTCGAGTCGAGGTTCGTGACCCACGCCTGCAGGGGAGCCTCGTCGTCGTACGCGGGTGCAGGCACGTGCTCGAGGATGGCCTCGAAGAGCGGCTCGAGATCGGGGTTGTCGGGGAGCTCGCCGTTCTCAGGGCGAGTGCGGGATGCCGCGCCCGCGCGACCGGACGCGTACACGACCGGCACGTCGAGGAGCGCGTCGACGTCGAGGTCGGGAACGTCGTCGACGAGGTCGGATGCGAGGCCCAGGAGCAGGTCGTGCGCCTCCTCCTCGACCTCGGCGATGCGCGCGTCGGGGCGGTCCGTCTTGTTGACGAGCAGGATGACGGGGAGCTTCGCCTCGAGCGCCTTGCGCAGAACGAAGCGCGTCTGCGGCAGGGGGCCCTCGCTCGCGTCGACCAGGAGCACGACGCCGTCGACCATCGACAGGCCTCGCTCGACCTCGCCGCCGAAGTCGGCGTGACCCGGCGTGTCGATGACGTTGATCGTGACGGGAGCGTCGGTGTGGATGCCGCTGTACGTGATCGCCGTGTTCTTGGCGAGGATCGTGATCCCCTTCTCGCGCTCGAGGTCGTTCGAGTCCATCGCGCGCTCTTCCATGTGCTCGTGCGAGCCGAAAGAGCCGGTCTGGCGGAGCATCGCGTCGACGAGCGTCGTCTTGCCGTGATCGACGTGCGCGACGATCGCGACGTTTCGGAGGTCCGGACGGAGGGCGCGCGCCATGAGAGGGTCCTTGCGATGCGGGGAGGTGCCGGGATGCCGGCATCTCAGTTTATCGCAGGTCCCGTGCCCAGAAGGCATGCCGTCCCTCGCCCGCGGGCGAGGGACGGCGAAACAGGAACGGGGCGGGACCCCGAAGGATCCCGCCCCGCCCCAGTGGTGATTACTTGAGGTAACCGACCAGCGACCAATCGGTCGACTTGAACGTCGCCGTTCCGAAGTTCGCCAGGCCCTTGTCGGTCGCGACGACCTCAGGGTAGGGGTAGATCGGAACCATCGGCAGGTAGTCCGCGATGACCTCGTTGATCTCCTGAGCGATCTCGATGCGCTTCGTCTCATCGAGCTCCTTGTTCGCCTTCTCCCACAGCGGGCCGAGGCGGTCGTCGGAGATGAACGCGTAGTTGTAGCCGTTCTCGTCGCCGAACTCCATCTCGGGGTAGAACACGGGCTGCGCCGACGAGATCGGGAACAGCGTGCCCTGCCAGCCGAACGTGACGGACTGGAACTTGCCCGCGCCGATGTTGTTGAAGTACTCCGCGCTCGGAACCTGATCGAGGGTCACCTCGATGTCCAGGGCCTTGAGCGAGTCCTGCACGCCGAGGGCGCGGTTGATGTTCGACTCCGTCCCGGCGGGAACGGTCACCGAGAAGGTCAGCGTCTTGCCGTCCTTCGTCCACTCGCCGTCCTCGTGCTTCCAGCCCGAGTCCTCGAGGAGCGTCGCGGCCTTGTCGAGGTCGTGCCCGATGATGTCACCGAAGTGGTCCTCGTAGCCTTCCTGGCCGGGCATGAAGATCCAGTCACCGGTCGTCGTCGCCGGGGCGCCGAGGGGCTCGTTGGCAACGCGGGCGATGAGCTCGCGATCGAGGGCCATGCCGACGGCCTTGCGGACGTTGACGTCGTCGAACGGTGCCGACTTGCCGTTGAAGGTGAGGTGGCTCCACGTCAGGCCGCCCGAGCGCTGGATGACGGCGCCATCCTTGCTCGTGGCCGTCTCGAGGGCATCAGGCGTCAGAATCTCCATGTAGTCGATCTCGTCGTTGGCGAAGGCCTGCGGCAGCGCCTCCTGCGCGATCACCTTGAACGTGATCGTGTCGAGCTTCGGCTTCTCGCCCCACCAGTTGGGGTTGGGGATGAGCGTGAAGATCTTGGCGTCGTTATCGATCTTGTCGAAGATGAACGGGCCGTTCGACGGCGCGGGCGCCGACGTGAAAGCGGTGTTGAAGCTGTTCACATCGCTCGCGACGGCCGCGGGCAGAGGCGGAGTCTGGAGCAGGTTCGGCCAGTCGGCGAAGGTCTCGGCGAAGGTCACCGAGAACTCGTAGTCGTTGGCGACGTCGACCGAGTCGATGGCCTGGAAGACGGCAGACGGGATCGTCTCATATCCGGACTCGGTGTCACGCAGCGCCGCGAACGTCGCTGCGTAGTCGTTCGCCGTGAGCGGCGAGCCGTCCTGCCAGACCGCATCCTCGTTGAGCTTGACGGTGACGATCTGAGGGTCCTCGCTGGTGAGCTCGACGCTGGTGGCGTAGTTCTTGTCCACCTGCCACGAGCCGTCCTCCGTGGGGATGACGAGGTAGCCGAGGGTCGGCTCCAGCACCTGCTGGACGTCGACGTTCTGGGCCGCGGCGTGGTTGGGGTTCCAGCTGCCCTCATCGGTCGGGGTGCTGGTGACGGCAAGGTTGAGCTCGCCACCGTCCGCGAGATCGCTCGCGGCCACCTGCTCATAGCCGACCAGCGGCAGCTGCTCCTGCGTCGGCGACTCGGACGACGACGTGTTGGGGGTCGATGCGCAGCCGGCGAGCAGGAGGGCTCCTACGCCGATCGCAGCAAGGCCCGCAAGTGCCGTGTTCTTGCGAATCATGTGCTTCTCTTTCTCTCGGAACTCCGCCGGGGCCGACGGAGTCGTTTCACCGTCAGCCGACGACGAGGACGTTGTCCTCGACGTGATGGCAGGCGACGTTCGCGCGGCCGAAAGGCCGCAGCGCGGGGTCCTCGCCGACACAGCGAGCCTGGGCACGCTCGTCGAGGAGGGGCTTGAGGGGGCAGCGCGTCCGGAATCGGCATCCGTCGATCCGCTCCGCAGGGCTGGGCAGGTCGCCGTCCAGCAGGACCCGCGCCCGCTCGCGCTCGATGACCGGGTCGGGGATCGGCGCCGCCGACATGAGCGCCTGCGTGTACGGATGCCGCGGCATGTCGAACACCTCGGCGATGGGACCGGACTCGATGATGCGCCCGAGGTACATGACGGCGACGTCGTCGGCGATCTGCCGCACGACGGCGAGGTCGTGCGCGACGAAGATCATCGAGAGGCCGAGCCGATCGCGCAGATCCTGCAGAAGGTTGATCACACCCGCCTGGATCGACACGTCGAGCGCGGAGACCGGCTCATCGAGCACGAGCACCTTGGGGTCGGTCGCGAGCGCGCGCGCGATGCCGATGCGCTGGCGCTGCCCGCCCGAGAACTCATGCGGGTAGCGGTCGGCCATCGACGGATCGAGCCCCACGAGCTCGAGGAGCTCGAGGACCTTGTCGTTGCGGGCGTCGCGCCCCACCCCGTGCGCGAGAAGCGGCTCTGCGATGACCTCGCTGATGGGCAGACGAGGATCGACGGCAGCGGCCGGGTCCTGGAACACGATCTGGATGTCGCGACGCAACGCCCTACGACCGCTCGCGCTGAGCTTCGCGACGTCCTTGCCCTCGAAGAGGATCTGTCCGCCCTGGGGCTTGGTCAGTTCCATGAGCTCGAGGATGGTCGTCGTCTTGCCGCATCCCGACTCGCCCACGAGCGCGAGCACGCGGCCGGGCTTGAGGTCGAAGGTCACCTTGTCGACCGCACGGACCGTCCCCACCTGCCGGCGGAAGACGCCGCCTCGGAAGAGCGGGAAGTGCTTCTCCAGCTCGGTCACGCGCACCGCTGCGTCGGCGGGCACGTCGGCCTTCTCCGTCTCGGGGAGGGCCGGCGGGCGCGGGAAGATCTCGGCGCGGCCGACGAGCCCCGTTGCGATCTCGCCTCCGCGGTGGCATGCGCTCAGGTGTCCGGGAATCGCGCTGTGGCCGGCCAGCTCGGGCTCGATCTCGCGGCACACGTCGAGCGCCGCCGGGCAGCGTGCGGCGAACGGGCACCCCTTCGGCAGTGCGTCCAGCGCGGGCGGTCGGCCTTCGAGGGGCACGAGCCGCTGCGTTCCGGCTGTGCGGATGTTGGGCACGGAGCGGAGCAGGCCGATCGTGTACGGCATCGACGGCTCGGAGAAGATCGTCCCGACGTCGCCCGTCTCGACGAGCTTGCCCGCGTACATGACCGCGACGCGGTCTGCGTGGCCGGCGACGACTCCGAGGTCGTGCGTGATGAGCGACACGGCGGCGCCCGTGAGCTCCTTCGCCTTCTCGAGCACCTCGAGGATCTGCGCCTGGATCGTCACGTCGAGGGCCGTGGTGGGCTCGTCGGCGATGATGAGGCGCGGATCGTTCGCGATCGCCATCGCGATCATGGCTCGCTGCCGCATCCCGCCCGAGAACTCGTGCGGGAAGGCGCGCACGCGCCGGTCCGGGTCGGGGATGCCCACGATCTTGAGCAGCTCGGCGGCGCGAGCCAGGGCGGCGGGCTTGCTGAGCTTCGCGTCGTGGAGGCGAAGAGCTTCGGCGATCTGGTCGCCCACCGTGTAGACGGGGGTCATTGCGGAGAGCGGATCCTGGAAGATGATCGCGAGCTCCTGGCCCCGGATGCGAGACAGCTCGCGGTCGTCCAG
The DNA here is from genome assembly GCF_011759705.1 of Microbacterium ulmi. Taxonomy (GTDB): domain Bacteria; phylum Actinomycetota; class Actinomycetes; order Actinomycetales; family Microbacteriaceae; genus Microbacterium; species Microbacterium ulmi. Next base: position 796,867 of record NZ_JAAOZF010000002.1, read on the forward strand.
TTCGAGCAGGTTGTGCCCGTTGAACAGGATCTCGCCCTCGATCTTCGCCGTGTCGGGCAGCAGCCCCATCACCGCGAGCGACGACACCGACTTGCCCGAGCCCGATTCGCCCACGATCCCGAGGAACTCGCCCTCGTAGATCTCATAGCTGATGTCGCGGACGGCGTGAACGGAAGTGCCGTTGCCGGGGAACGTCACGGACAGGTTCTTGACCTGCAGCAGCGGCGTGCGGTCGACGCTGTCGAGCGGCTGTGCAGCAAAGGACAGGGTCTCAGCCACGGTTCACCCCCGACGTCGGGTCGATCGCGTCGCGGAGCGCATCGCCGATGAGGCTCAGACTCAGCAGGATCAGCACGAGGGTGCCCGCCGGGAAGGCAAACAGCCAGGGCCGGGTCGCGGCGGCCGTGTTGCCGTCTTCGATGAGTGTGCCGAGCGACACATCGGGTGCCTGCACGCCGAAGCCGAAGAAGCTCAGGGTGGTCTCGGAGAGGATCATCGCGCCGACGCCGAGCGCGGCGTCGATGATGAGGAGCGATGCGACGTTCGGGACGATGTGGCGCGTGACGACCGACCACGAGCCGAAGCCCATGTACCGGGCCGCCTTGACGAACTCCCGCTCGCGCAGCGAACGCGTCTGCGACCGGATCACTTGCGCCATGATCATCCACCCGAACAGAGCCAGGAAGAAGGTCATGACGATCCATCCGGCATTCCTGAAGAACGGGTACAGCAGCACGAGGATGAAGAAGGACGGCAGCACGAGGAGCAGGTCGATGACCCACGCGATCGCCTTGTCTGTGAACCCGCCGACGTAGCCGGCGATCGATCCGACGAGAGCCGAGAGGAGCGTCGCGAGGGGACCCGCCACGAAGCCGACGATGAGCGAGATCCGAAGCCCCTGCATGACGCGGGCGAAGATGTCGTAGCCCAGCGTGTCCGTGCCGAAGGGATGCTGCACGCTCGGGGGCTGGTTGAGCGCCGAATAGTCGCGCAGATCGAACGCGATCGGCCAGAGGAGCGGGCCGACGAGTGCCCACAGCACGATCGCGCCGAGCACGATCGCGCCGATCCAGAACCCGCGCGACCGGCGCAGCCGGTGCCAGATGATGCGGCCGCGGGATGCGGGCTTGCGGGCGGGTGTCTCAGTGAGCGGCAGTGCGGGGTCGATCTCGACCAGCGTCGCTTCCGTTGCGGTCATGTCATCGCCTCACTCTCGGGTCGAGGGCGGCATAGAGGACCTCGGACAGTGTCGAGGAGCACAGGATGAGGATCGCGACGAACAGCGTCGATCCTGCGACGGAGTTGATGTCGTTCTGGCGAACTGCTTGGATCGCCATCTCGCCCATCCCGTGCCACCCGAACATCAGCTCGAGGATGGCGGAGCCGGCCACCAGCGTGCCGAAGCTGTACGCGAAGAACGTTGACATCGGGATGAGTGCGACACGCACGCCGTGCCGCACGAGTGCTGATCCGCGCGTGCGGCCCTTCGCGCGAGCGGTGCGGATGTAGTCGGCGCCGAGGACGTCGAGCATCGCGTTGCGCTGATACCGGCTGTACGAGGCGCCAGCCGCGAGGATGAGCACGAACGTGGGCAGGATCAGGTGCGAGATCCGATCCCAGAACTGGGGCCAGAACGAGTCGGCCACTCCCGGCGAGTACTGCCCGCTGAAGTTGATCAGCTGGAACCCGAGCGCCTGATTGACGTTCGTCGCGACGATCATGAGGACGATGGCCATGACGATCGTCGGCGTCGCGATGACGAGGTACGAGAGGATCGTGACCACGCGGTCGCTGAAGCGGTATTGCCGCACGGCTCCCCACACGCCGAGGATGACGCCTACGATCGCTCCGACGATCGACCCGACGAGCAAGAGCTGGAGGCTCACACCGGCGCGGATCGCGATCTGAGCGGTGACGGGCTGGTAGCCGACCGTGAGGCCCAGCGAGCCCTCCGTGAAGATGTTGGTGAGCCATGTCCACGTGCGCTGCAGGAGCGGCACGTCGGGGTTGACGCCGAGCCTGTTGTAGATCGACTCGATCGTCTCCGGCGGTGCGGGGGGATTGCGAAGCAGGTACTCCCAGGCCGGATCGAGCCCGAGGCTTGCGAGCATGTACGCGAAGCACGCCGCAACGAGGGTGAGGACGGCGTAGTTGAACACACGTCGAATGATGTAGAGCGTCACAAGATGTCATGCCCCCAAAGGCTCGCGGCGACCGCGAGGTCACGCGGCACTTCTGGGTCGCGACTTCGCGACTGTGGTCAACCTTAACAACTCGCGAAGGATGAACAGACAACTTTGCCTGTTTTGTTTCCAGACGTTTACATTAGGAGCGCAAAAAGCCCAGTTGGGCCACGACAACGGCTGCGAGCACCAGTCCCACCGTCAACGGGATCGCGTCCCAACGGTGGCGCACGGGATCGCTCGATGGGACGGCTGCGGCGCGGGTCAACTCGATGACGTCGACGGCGTCGACCGTGCCGCGCTCATCCATCCGCGGGCCGCGCGCGCCTGGCCGGCGGGAGAAGGGCCCACCCCAGGCCGTCAGGGTCGACTCGTCGTCGAGCGTGAACACGATCTGCATACGCTGAGTCGCGTACTCGACGCGCGACCACGGCAGTTCGTGCACGCGTCCGATGTTGATCACCACAGCACGGTCCGCCTCGAGACGGATGCCTGGCCGCCACAGCAGCATCCACATCGCCCACACTCCGAGAAGAACAGGGGCGGTCGCGACCGCCACGACATCCCATCGGCCGCGCACGGCGGCATCCCCCACGAGCAGGACGGCGATGACGACCGCGGCCCAGAACGACACGAGCGACGAAGTCGCGCGCAGCGTCCGCACGGGCGGTCGCGCGCGGCCCCGTGGTGAAGTCGTCACGGCGCTCTAGAGTCCGCGGCCGAGCGGGATCGCGGCGCCCGGGATCGCGTCGAGAAGACGCCGCGTGTACTCCTGCGAGGGGTTCGCGAAGATCGCGTCGACCGTGCCCTGCTCGACGATGCGTCCCTTCTCCATGACGCAGACGTCGTCGGCGGCGACGCGCACGACGGCGAGGTCGTGCGTGATGAACAGGTATGTGAGGTCGAGCTCCTCCTGCAGCTGCGCCAGAAGCTGGAGGACCTGGTCCTGCACGAGCACGTCGAGTGCGGAGACCGCTTCGTCGAGCACGACGATGTCGGGCTTGAGCGCGAGCGCGCGCGCGATCGCGACGCGCTGACGCTGGCCTCCCGACAGCTCGCTGGGGTACCTCGTCGCGAGCGCCTGCGGCAGCGACACCTGGTCGAGGAGCTCTTTCGCTCGTGCCCGGCGCGACGCCTTGTCGCCCACGTTGTGGATGTCGAGCGGCTCGGAGATCGTGTTGCCGACGTTGCGGAGCGGATCGAGCGAGCCGTACGGGTCCTGGAAGACCGGCTGCATGCGCCGGCGCATCTCGAACGCCTGCTTCCTCGTGAGGCCTTCGATGTGGCGGCCGTCGATCTCGATCGTGCCGGAAGTGGGCTCTTCGAGCTTGAGCACCATCTTCGCGACCGTCGACTTGCCCGATCCGGACTCGCCGACGAGCGCGAGCGTCTTTCCTCGCGGGATCGCGAACGACACGGAATCCACGGCACGGAACGGCTCGCTGCGGAAGCCGCCCTGGCGGATCTTGTAGTCCTTCGTGAGATCCGTCACGCGCACGGCAGGAGGCGCGGCGGGGTCGACGTCGAGATCGATCCGCTCCCGCGAGGACGTCTGGATGCGCTGCGACGCGATGCTCGGCGCGGCCGTGACGAGACGCTTCGTGTACGGATGGATCGGGTTCTCGAGGATGATGCGGCTCGGACCCGCCTCGACGATCTCGCCGTCCTTCATGACGACGATCTTCTCGGCGCGCTCGGCGGCGAGGCCGAGGTCGTGCGTGATGAGGAGCACGGACGTGCCGAGCTCGCGCGTGAGCTTGGCCATGTGGTCGAGGATGACGCGCTGCACCGTGACGTCGAGCGCCGAGGTCGGCTCATCCGCGATGAGCAGCTTGGGGTCGGCCGCGAGCCCGATGCCGATGAGCGCACGCTGGCGCATGCCGCCGGAGAACTGGTGCGGGTACTGATGCAGACGCCGCTCGGCATCGCCGAGTCCGGCCTGCTTGAGCACCTCGATCGCGCGGGCCTCGACATCCCTCCGGCCCGAGGCGATGCCCGTCGCGCGGACCGCCTCCTTCACCTGGAAGCCGATGCTCCACACGGGATTGAGGTTCGACATGGGGTCCTGCGGGACATAGCCGATGTCGCGTCCGCGCACGCGCTCCATCTGCGACTTCGTGAGCGTCGTCAGCTCGCGTCCGTCGAGCGTGATGCTGCCGGCCGTCACATGGCCCGTCCCGGGGAGGAGGTTGACGATGGCCGAGGCCGTCGTCGACTTGCCGGAGCCCGACTCCCCCACGATGGCGACGGTCTCGCCCGGGAGCACGTCGAAGCTCACGCCGTGCAGGACCTCGTTGGTGCCCGACTGCGTGTCGAAGGCGACCCTCAGGTCGCGGATGCTCAGCAGGGGTGCGTCGGTGATGCCGCTCATCGGCGAGCCCTCGCTCTCGGGTCGAGGGCGTCTCGGATGAGCTCGCCCAGCAGGATGAACGCGAGCACCGTCAGGGTGAGCGCGATCGACGGGTAGATGAGTGCCATGGGAGCGACGCGGAGCGACTGCTGCGCCTGCGAGATGTCGTTGCCCCACGACATGACGTCGCTGCCGAGCCCGACGCCGAGGAAGGTCAGGGTCGCCTCCGCGACGATCGCCGCCGCGAGACCGATCGTCGAGATGACGAGCAGGGGTGCGATCGCGTTCGGCACGACGTGCGACAGGAGGATGCGGAACCGCGACTGGCCCAGGGCACGGGATGCCGTGATGAAGTCGGCCTGGCGCACCCTGAGCACCTCAGCGCGCACGACGCGCGCCGTCGACGCCCAGGCGAACCCGCCGATGGCGAGCGCGAGGGTGAAGACGTTCCGGAACTGCCAGAAGACGCTCATCACGACGACCGCCGCGAGGATGTAGGGGATCGAGAAGAAGATGTCGCCGATGCGCGAGAGCAGCGAGTCGAGCCAGCCGCCGTAGAAGCCCGCGAGCGCACCCATCACGAGTCCGATCGTCGAGCCGATGAGGGTCGCGAGCAGGCCGACCGCGAGCGAGGTCCGCGAGCCCCACACGATGCGCGCCCAGATGTCGCAGCCCTGGAAGGTGAAGCCGAGGGGATGCCCCTGCGCGGGACCGCCGTTGCTGTTGGCGAGCTGGCAGTTGGCGTTGGGCGGCGTCTGGGTGAACAGCGTCGGCCACACCGCCATCAGCAGGATGACGAACACGACCGCGAGTGCGAGCCAGAACGTCGGGCGCTTGCGCAGATCGCGCCACGCGTCCGACCACAGGCTCGTGGGCTTGGCGTCGACGCGGACCGCGTCGACCGCGATCGTCTCGTCTTTGACGGGGGCGACGAAATGCGTCGCGGCGGAGTCACTTGACATAGCGGATCCTCGGGTCGAGCAGACCGTAGAGAAGGTCGACGAACAGGTTGACGATCACGTAGATGATGACGAAGACCGTCACGAAGGAGACGATCGTCGGCCCTTCGTGGGCGAGCGTCGCGCGGAACAGCGTGTTGCCGACCCCGGGGACGTTGAAGATCGCCTCCGTGACGGTCGCGCCGACGAGCAGGACCCCGAAGTTCGTCGCGCTGTTCGTGATGACGGGGATGAGCGAGTTGCGCAGGACGTGCACGGGGATGACGCGGCGGCGCGGGAGGCCCTTGCTGTAGGCCGTGCGCACCCAGTCTTGATTGAGCGTGTCGATCACCGAGCCGCGCATGAGGCGCATGCTCGTCGCGTACAGGCTCACGCCGAGGACTATCGCCGGCAGCCAGAGATCACCCCAGTCGTTCTGCGAGCCGACAGTGGGCCGGAACCACCCGAGCTGGATCGCCAGGAAGTACTGCGCGATGAACGCGAGCACGAAGATCGGGACCGCGACGAAGACGAGAGCGATGACGAGCGAGACGTTGTCGAACACCTTGCCCTTGCGCAGAGCCGAGACCGTGCCGATGACGATCGACAGCGTGAACTCGATCGCGATCGCCATGATCGCCAGCCGGCCCGTGACCGGCAGCGTGCGCGCCAGAACGTCGTTGACCGACTGACCGGAGAACGTGACGCCCATGTTCCCCTGGAAGATGCCGGCGATGTAGAAGAAGTACTGCACGATGAACGGCTGGTCGAGGTGATACTGCGCACGCAGCGCGTCGAGCAGCTGCGGGCTCGGCGTCCTGTCGCCGAACAGCGCCAGGATCGGGTCGCCGGGCATCGCGAACACGAGGAAATAGATCAGCAGCGTCGACCCGAAGAACACGGGGATGACCTGCAGCAGACGTCTGAGGATGTAACCGAGCATCCGCTTTCCTTCCAGCTTCCGGCCGCGATGCGCACGTCACGAACGAGCTATGCGCCGGAATCCTCTCACAGCCATCGTGCCGCGTGCGGGTGCGGAGCGCGAGTGGCCAGGGCGAACAGCCCGTGGGGCGGTGGCTCGCGCCACCGCCCCACGGGTGAGATCCGGAGTTACTCCTTGGTGATCTCGTAGTACAGCGGGACCGAGTTCCACCCGAACGTGACGTTCGAGACCGTCTCGGCGAAGCCGCCCGTGACGTTCGAGTACCACAGCGGGATGGCCGGGAGGTCCTTCAGCAGGATCTCCTGAGCGTCCTGGTACTTCGCGTTCGCGTCGTCCTGGTTCGCGGCCGCGGCGCCCTCGGCGATCAGCGCGTCGAAGTCGGGGTTCGTGTAGTCGCCGTCGTTCGAGCTCGCACCCGTGCCGTACAGCGGCGCGAGGAAGTTGTACAGACCGGGGTAGTCGGCCTGCCAGCCCGTGCGGAACGCCGAGGTGATCGTGCGGTCGTTGACCTGCTTGCGCAGACCCGCGAAGTCCACGAACGGAGCGCCGGACGCATCGATGCCGAGCGTGTTCTTGAGCGAGTTCGACACCGCGTCGACCCACGGCTGGTGACCGCCGTCGGAGTTGTACGCGATCTGGAACGTGCCGCTCCACGGCGAGATGGCGTCGGCCTGGGCCCACAGCTCCTTCGCCTTGTCGGCGTCGTACTCGAGCACGTCGGCGCCGTCGAGCGAGTCCGACCAGCCGTCGATCACGGGCGACGTGAAGTCGCTCGCGGGCGTGCGGGTGTCGTTGAAGACGACCTTCGTGATCTCGGGACGGTTGATCGCGAGGGAGATCGCCTGACGACGCAGCGCGCCCTCCTCGCCGCTGAAGTGCGGGAGGTTCTGCGCGATCGTGAAGGACTGGAACACGGCTGCCGGCTGGTTGACGGCGCGGTCGCCGAGCTCCGACTCGAAGGTCGGCAGAGCCGTCGGGGGAACGCCGTCGATGACGTCGACGTTGCCGGCGAGCAGGTCTGCGTACGCGGCATCCTGGGTCGCGTAGAAGACGATCGTGAGACCGCCGTTCTGCGCCTGGCGGCCGCCCTGGTAGTCCTCGTTCTTCACGAGGTCGATCTGGACGTCGTGCTGCCACGCCGTGTCGCTCGCGAGCTTGTAGGGGCCGTTGCCGATCGGGGCCTCGCCGAACGCCTCGATGTCGTCGAAGGCGACGTCGGGGAGCGGGTAGTAGGCCGAGTAGCCCAGGCGCAGCGCGAAGTCGGCCGCGACGGGCGAGGTCAGCTTGATCGTGAACGTGTGGTCATCGACCTTCTCGAGGCCCGTGAGGTCGGAGTCGGCGTCGGGGTTGAAGCCCTCGATGTCCTGGAACCAGGACTGGTTCTGCTGCGCGTTCGACAGCTGCGCGCCGTAGTTCCACGCGTTGATGAAGTTGTCGGCGAGGACCTCGGTGCCGTCCGTGAAGGTCTGACCCTCCTTGAGGACGACGGTGAGCGTCGAGGGGTCGTCGACCGTGATCGAGTCGGCCATGTCGTTGACGATCTTGCCGTCACCGTCGTAGTAGGCCAGCCCCGCGAAGATCGAGTCGAGGATCTTGCCGCCGCCGACCTCGTTCGTGTTGGTCGGGATCAGCGGGTTCTCCGGCTCCGAGCCGTTGGTCGTGATGATGGCGGAGCTGTCCCCTTCGGGCGCCGTCGTCGGCGTGGTGCCGCCGCCGCCCGCGCAGCCGGCGAGTGCGAGGGTGCCCGCAGCCAGCAGCGCGAGGCCCGCGAGGGCGATCTTGTTGCGCTTCACTTGTCCTCCTGTGCAAGAGATGATGTGTCCCCGCGCGTCATCGACCGAGGACGTTACGGGACAGGGGCCACCATAAGCACAGTTACCCGTTTGCTCCAACCGACGGCGAATACTGTTACAGACCCTTAACAAAAAGCGTGGACGATGTGGCAATCTGACGTGGTGGCCGCGGACGTCGATCGACAGGGACGCTCGTCCCCCGTCATCTCGCGCTCCCGGCTCACGTGGGAGATCGCGCTCGTGCTCGCGATCTCGGTCGGACAGTCCGCGCTCTACTCCATCCTGACCCTCGTGCGGCGGTATCTCGCGGAGATCCCGCTCGGACAGCAGCAGACGCAGCTCAATCCGACGCAGTCCGCGCAGGCGTTCTGGGATGCGCTGTACCAGCTGCTCGACATCCTCTTCTCCTTCGCGCTCGTCGGGCTCGTGCTGTATCTCCTGTGGGATGCCGGACGCAGCCCCTTCCGCCGGATCGGGCTCGATCTCTCCCGCTTCGGGCGCGATCTGGGCCTCGGCCTCGCGATCGCGGCCGGGATCGGCATCCCGGGTCTCGCGCTCTACGCGGCGGGCAGGGCTGCCGGTCTCACGGTGGCCGTCGTCGCGTCGCCGCTGGACGCCGCCTGGTACACGGTCCCGATCCTCGTGCTCAGCGCGCTGCGGGCGGGCCTGCTCGAGGAGGTCGTCCTGATCGGGTATCTCACGACGCGGCTGCGTCAGCTCGGCTGGGGACCGTGGACGATCATCCTGTCGTCGGCGGCGCTGCGCGGCGCGTACCACGCGTACCAGGGCGTCGGTCCGATCGTGGGGAACTTCGTCATGGGCGTCGTGATGGGATGGGCGTACCGCCGCTGGGGTCGTGTCATGCCGCTCGTCATCGCGCACACGCTGCTCGACGTCGTCGCGTTCGTCGGATATCCGCTCGCCGCGGCCCTGTGGCCCGGCGTGTTCGGACCCGTCCCGACGCCGACGCCCACCCCCACCCCGTAGCCCGCGACCTCGCGGTCACCGAGTTCGGAGGATCGCGCGAACCTCGCAGGTCTCGGGAGAGATCCTCCGGGCCCGGCCCGATCCTCCGACGTCCGCAGACGCGCGCGGCGTCAGGCGAACGCCTCGATCGGCGGGCAGGCGCACACGAGGTTGCGGTCGCCATAGGCGTTGTCGATGCGACGGACGGGCGGCCAGTACTTCGTGCGCACGAGCGCGTGCACGGGGTACACGGCCTTCTCGCGCGAGTACGGGTGCGTCCACTCCCCCGCGACGACCGACTCGGCCGTGTGCGGTGCGCCCACGAGCGGGTTGTCGTCGGCGGGCCACTCGCCCGCCGCGACGGCGAGCGCCTCGGCCTTGATCGCGATCATGGCCTCGATGAAGCGCTCGATCTCGCCGAGGTCCTCCGACTCGGTCGGCTCGACCATGAGCGTGCCCGCGACGGGGAACGACATCGTCGGCGCGTGGAAGCCGTAGTCGATGAGCCGCTTCGCGACGTCGTCGACCGAGATGCCCGTCGCCTCCTTCAGCGGGCGCAGGTCGAGGATGCACTCGTGGGCGACGAGGCCGCCCTCCCCCGCGTACAGCACCGGGTAGTGGTCCTCCAGCCGTGCCGCGATGTAGTTCGCCGCGAGGACGGCGGCGGCCGTGGCATCCTTCAGCCCCTCCGCGCCCATCATGCGGACGTACGCCCACGAGATGGGGAGGATGGATGCCGAGCCCGCCGGCGCGGCCGAGACCGGCCCTCCCTCGAACACGAAGCCGCCCGCGTGGTCCGCCCGCTGCGACAGCGGATGCGAGGGCAGGTAGGGGGCGAGGTGCGCCTTCGCCGCGACGGGGCCGACGCCGGGTCCTCCCCCGCCGTGCGGGATCGCGAACGTCTTGTGCAGGTTCAGGTGCGAGACGTCGCCGCCCAGGTCGCCGAAGCGGGCGAAGCCGAGCAGGGCGTTGAGGTTCGCTCCGTCGACGTACACCTGTCCGCCCGCGTCATGGACGGCCTGCGTGATCTCGAGGACCTCGTGCTCGTACACGCCGTGCGTCGACGGGTACGTGATCATGAGCGCCGCGAGCTCCGCCGCGTGCAGAGCGATCTTCGCGCGCAGGTCGCCGAGGTCGACGTTGCCCGCTTCGTCGCACGCGACGACGACGACCTTCATGCCCGCGAGGACGGCGGAGGCCGCGTTCGTGCCGTGCGCCGACGAAGGGATGAGGCACACGGTGCGCCCCGTGTCGCCGTTCGCGCGGTGGTAGCCGCGGATCGCGAGCAGGCCCGCGAGCTCGCCCTGGGAGCCGGCGTTGGGCTGCAGCGAGACGGCGTCATAGCCCGTCACCTCGGCGAGCCACGTCTCGAGCTGCTCGATCATCGCGAGGTAGCCGTGCACGTCGGCCTCAGGCGCGAACGGATGCACACGCGAGAACTCGGGCCAGGACACGGCCGCCATCTCGGTCGCGGCATTGAGCTTCATGGTGCACGAGCCGAGTGGGATCATGCCCCGGTCGAGCGCGTAGTCGCGGTCGGCGAGCGTCTTGAGATACCGCATCATGGCCGTCTCGGAGCGGTGCGCCGTGAAGACGGGGTGCGTGAGGAAGTCCTCCTGACGGAGGAGGGATGCCGCGACGCCCCGCAGGGGCTCGGCCTCGCCGAACGGCAGGTCCCGCACGTCGCGCTCCGCCTCGGGGAGTCCGAACGCCCAGGCGACGACGGCGAGGTCGTCTGCCGTCGTCGTCTCGTCGACCGAGACCCCGACGGTCGCGTCGTCGACCCAGAACAGCTGGTAGCCCTTCGAGCGCGCCCGTTCGACGACGCGCCCCGACGGGCCCGGGGTCACGACCCTGATCGTGTCGAAGAACGCGTCGTGCCTGACGACGAGTCCGTACTCTCGCAGGCGTGCGGCCAAGGCCTCGGCCTTCTGAGCGACCTCCCCGGCGATCGAGCGGAGCCCCTCGGGCCCGTGGTAGACGGCGTACATCGAGGCCATGACGGCCAGCAGCACCTGGGCGGTGCAGATGTTCGAGGTCGCCTTCTCACGGCGGATGTGCTGCTCCCGCGTCTGCAGCGCGAGCCGGTAGGCGGGATGCCCTGCGGCATCCTGAGACACGCCGACGAGGCGGCCGGGCATCTGACGCTCGAGACCCGCACGCACCGCCATGTAGCCGGCGTGCGGCCCGCCGAAGCCGAGCGGCACGCCGAAGCGCTGAGTCGTGCCGACGGCGACGTCGGCGCCGAGCGCGCCGGGCGAGCGCAGCAGCGTGAGGGCGAGAAGATCGGCGGCGACGACGGCGAGGCCGCCGTGCCCGTGGAGCGCGGCGATCGCGTCGGTCGGATCCCACACGCGCCCCGATGCACCGGGGTACTGGAGGAACGCGCCGAACGCGGCGACCTCCGAGAGGTCGGCGAACGACGTGTACCGCACCTCGATGCCGAGGGCTGCCGCGCGGTGCTCGAGGAGCGCCTTGGTCTGCGGGAGCGCGTCGGCATCGACGAGGAAGACGTTCGACGCCGACTTCGAGGCGCGGCGCGCCACGAGCATCCCCTCGACGACCGCGGTGGACTCGTCGAGCATCGACGCGTTCGCGGTGGCGAGGCCCGTCAGGTCGGTCACCATCGTCTGGAAGTTGATGAGGGCTTCGAGCCGGCCTTGCGAGATCTCGGGCTGGTACGGCGTGTACGCGGTGTACCAGGACGGGTTCTCGAGGACGTTCCGAGCGATGACCGACGGCGTGAACGTGTCGTAGTAGCCGAGGCCGATCATGGGCCGGGCCGTGCGGTTCTGCGATGCGAGCACGCGCAGCTCGGCGAGCGCCTCGGCCTCCGTCGCGGCGGGGGGGATCGACGAGGTCGCGCGCGGCTGCACGTGGATGGATGCCGGGACGGCGGCGCCGACGAGCGCGTCGACCGTGTCGTAGCCGAGCGCGTCGAGCATGAGGCGCTGGGCTGCGGCATCCGTCCCGATGTGACGTGCGGAGAACCGGCCGGCGCGCTCCGCGGCGGCCGCGACGACGGCGGGCGCCGCCCCGGCGAGCTCTGCCGTGCTCACGCGTCGGCCTCCGTCAGCGCAACGTAGGCGGCGCGGTCGAGGAGCCCTTCGACGTCGGCCGCCGACACCCTGAGCTTGACGAGCCACCCGTCGCCGAACGGGTCGGAGTTGACCAGCGACGGGTCGTCGACCGCCGCCTCGTTGACGGCGACGACGTCGCCCGTGAGCGGTGCGTACAGCTCGCCCACCGACTTCGTCGACTCGATCTCGCCGCAGACCTGGCCGGCGGTGACGCCGGAGTCGATGCCGGGGAGGTCGACGAAGACGACGTCTCCGAGCTTGTCGGCCGCGTAGTCGGTGATGCCGACCGTCGCGACGTCGCCGTCGACGGCGACCCACTCGTGCTCGGCGGTGTACTTCAGGGCGTTGAGATCGGTCACTTGTTCCTCCGATAGAAGGGCAGGGCGGTCACGGTCGCGGGGATGCGGGTCCCCCGCACGTCGATGGTCAGTTCGGTGCCGGGCTCGCTCGCGGCAGGCGAGACGAAGGCCATGGCGATGGGATGCCCCAGGGTCGGGCTGAGCGCGCCGCTCGTGATCTCGCCGACGACGTCGTCGCCGGACAGCACGGCGTATCCCGCGCGGCCGGCGCGCCTGCCGTCCGCGACGAGACCCACGAGCACGGGGGCGTCGACGGCGAAGACGGCCTGGAGCGACGCCTTGCCGACGAAGTCGTCCTTGTCGAGGGCGACGACGCGCGCGAGCCCCGCCTGAGCGGGGAGGGTGTCGACCGACAGCTCGTGGCCGTGCAGCGGCATCCCCGCCTCCAGCCGCAGCGTGTCGCGCGCCGCAAGGCCCGCGGGCACGAGCCCGAGCGGCTCGCCCGCCGCGAGGACCGAGTCCCACAGGGCGCCGGCGACGGCATCGGGAACGAGGAGCTCGAAGCCGTCCTCTCCCGTGTAGCCCGTGCGGGCGACGAACAGCGGCGCGCCCTCGAAGGATCCGCCGAGCCACGCGTAGTACTTGAGGCCGGCGAGGCCGTCGACCTCGACGCCGTCGGTCGTCGCGAGGATCTCCTCGGCGCGGGGCCCCTGCACGGCGATGAGCGCGAACCGGTCGGAGACGTCCTCGACCGTCGCGACGTCGGAGACGCCCTCGACGTGGAGGAAGGAGACGACGCCGGCCGACGGCTCGCGGTGGAAGGCGGCCGCGACGGGCGCCCGCGACACGCGCTGCGCGAGGGCGTCGGCGACGGCATCCCGGTTCCCCGCGTTGGAGATGACGAGGTACCGGTCCTCGGCGATCGCGTAGACGATCACGTCGTCGACGATGCCGCCCTCGTCCGAGAGGAGGAGCGAGTACTTGGCCTTGCCGATCGGCAGGGTGGACAGGCGTCCCGCCAGCGCGTAGTCGAGGAAGGCACCCGATCCCGGCCCCGTCACGAGGAACTCCGCCATGTGCGAGATGTCGAACAGCCCGGCGGCAGCGCGGACGGCGTGATGCTCGGCGAGGTCGGAGCTGTAGCGCACCGGCATCGACCACCCGCCGAAGTCGGTGAACGACGCGCCGAGGGCCTCGTGGCGGTCGTGCAGGGGCGTCGTGCGAAGTTCGGTCATGAGTTCTCCCGGTGTCGGCGGGCAGACGTCGGGCGACGCCTGTAGAACTCCCCCTCTGTCATGGGCCTGAGAGCTTCGCAGGATGCGGGCATCCGGCTTTCACCGTCGGCGGGCTCGCTGGGAGCCACTTTCCAGAGCGGCCCGACCCGCGCGGTACGCGGACCTGAGAGATTGGCGGGGAGGCTTGCTCCTTCGGTGCTCGGCATGCCGTTCGAGAACGGATGCCGGGGCTCTCCCGCGTGGGTCATGGGGCCAGTCTTCAGTTGCCCGACCAGCATATCCCGCCGACCGTGTCGTGCACGCGCCGCGGACGCAGGGCGTGTGGGACGCGCGCGCCCCGACTTGCAGTTCGTGTCGCGGTGACTATAAGATCGGTTCAACGAGTTAGAGTCACCATGACACGAACAGACCTCACGAGGGAAGCCGATGCCCCGGCACGTCGCGCAGACGGCGACATCCGCGTCGCCGTCTCGACGGTGATCTTCACGCTGCGCCGTCCGCGGGGCGACGAGCGCGCCGCCGTCGTGCTGCCGCTCGTGCGTCGCACACGCGATCCCTTCGAGGGCCAGTGGGCGCTTCCGGGCGGATGGCTCGACGCGACCGAGGGGCTGGATGCCGCAGCCTCGCGCACCCTCGCGGAGACCACAGGGCTCTCCCCCGCCTACCTCGAGCAGCTGTACGCGTTCGGCGCGGTCGACCGGTCGCCGTCTCGCGTCGTCTCGATCGTGTACTGGGCGCTCGTGCGGGAGGACGAGACGCGCACGGAGCCCCAGGAGAACGTCGACTGGTTCGACGCGGAGTCCCTCCCCGACCTCGCCTTCGACCACAATGCGATCGTCGACTACGCGCTGTGGCGCCTGCGCAACAAGGTCGGCTACAGCCGCATCGCGCACGGCCTCCTGCCCGACGTCTTCACCCTCGCCGAACTGCGCGAGGTGTACGAGTCGATCCTCGGACGCCGCCTCGACCCCGCCAACTTCCGTCGCCAGGTCGAGAGCTCCGACACGCTCATCCCCACGGACGACTTCCGCACGGGAAGCCATCGCCCGGCCCGCCTCTACCGCTACGACAGGGAGGTCGAGCTCGCCGATCGCGGCCCGCTCGACATCCGCCACTGAGACCATCCGAAGAAAGCACGACCATGCCCGCCCTCAGCATCACTCTCCAGCCCCGGCCGATCGACGCGAGCGTCGATCACGAGATCCAGGCCATCGTCGCGGGCGTCTCCGGCGCCGAGACGTGCAATACCGACCTCGCCGCCGGCCCGTGGAACTTCGACATCCGACCCGGCTACGGCCCCGGCTCGTCGATGGGCGACGTCATCCCGACGGGGTCGCCGCGACAGGGCGCTCTGCCGGCGGAGTACCGCGAGGCGTCGGAGGCGGAGCTCGACGACCGCATCCGCGCCGCGAAGCGGACCCTCGGCGAGCGTGTCGTGATCCTCGGACACTTCTACCAGCGCGAGGAGGTCGTCGCGCACGCGGACTACGTCGGCGACTCGTTCCAGCTCGCGAACGCCGCGAAGGCGCACCCCGAGGCCGAGGCGATCGTGTTCTGCGGCGTGCACTTCATGGCCGAGACGGCCGATCTGCTCTCGCAGCCCGAGCAGGCCGTCATCCTGCCGAACCTCGCTGCGGGCTGCTCGATGGCCGACATGGCCGACATCGACCAGGTCGAGGAGTGCTGGGAGCAGCTCGCGGACGTCTACGGCGACATGGACGCGACGGATGCCGAGGGCCTCGTCCCCGTCATCCCCGTCACCTACATGAACTCCTCCGCCGCGATCAAGGGATTCGTCGGGCGTCACGGCGGCATCGTCTGCACGTCCTCGAACGCGCGCACCGTGCTCGAGTGGGCCTTCGCACGCGGGCGCCGCGTCCTGTTCTTCCCCGACCAGCACCTCGGCAGGAACACGGCCAAGGCGATGGGCGTGCCGCTCGAGCAGATGCCGATGTGGAATCCGAACAAGCCGCTCGGCGGAGCGTCGGCGACCGAGCTCGAGACCGCCCGCGTCATCCTGTGGCACGGCTTCTGCTCCGTCCACCGCCGCTTCACGGTCGACCAGATCGACAAGGCACGCGCCGAGCATCCCGGCGTGCGGGTCATCGTGCACCCCGAGTGCCCCATGGCGGTCGTGGACGCCTCGGACGAGTCCGGCTCGACCGACTACATCCGCCGTGCGATCGAGGCCGCGACCGAGCCGACCACGTTCGCGATCGGCACCGAGGTCAACCTCGTCCAGCGCCTCGCGGCAGAGCACCCCCAGCACGAGATCTTCTGCCTCGACCCCGTCGTGTGCCCGTGCTCGACGATGTACCGCATCCACCCCGGCTACCTCGCGTGGGTGCTCGAGGGCCTCGTCGAGGGCGAGGTCCGCAACCGGATCACGGTTCCGCGGGACGTCGCCGATCCTGCGCGCGTCGCACTCGAGCGCATGCTCGCGGCCAAGCCCCCGGCCGCGCCCGCTGCGGGCTGGGAGCAGGCGTCGTGACGGTGCATGCCGTCGTCGTCGGGTCGGGAATCGCGGGCCTGACGGTCGCGCTCCACGCGATCGAGCACGGATGCCGCGTCACCCTCGTCACGAAGGATGTGCTCGAGCACGCCAACACGCGCTACGCGCAGGGCGGCATCGCGGGCGTGATGTTCGACGACGACCGCGTCGAGGACCACATCCGCGACACGCTCGTCGCCGGAGCGGGCCTGAGCGATGAGGCCGCCGTCCGCGTCCTCGCGGAGGAGGGCCCCGCGCGCATCCGCGAGCTGGTCGACCTCGGCGTCGCGTTCGACCGCGGCGACGACGGCGCGTTCGTGAAGGGGCTCGAAGCGGCGCACTCCTATCCGCGCATCCTTCACTCGGGCGGCGACGCGACCGGCACGGCGATCGAGAAGGCCCTCGTCGCGCGGCTGCGTGCGAGTGACGTCCGGGTGATCGAGCACGCCTTCCTCGTGGATCTCGTCGTGCGCGGCGGCCGCGTGCGCGGCATCGAGCTGCTCGTCGGCGAGCACCCGGATGCCTCCCCCGCCGTCGCAGGACGCCGCGAGACGATCGAGTCCGACGCCGTCGTCCTCGCGACGGGCGGAGCGGGCGAGCTCTACGCGCACACGACGAACCCGTCGGTGGCGACGGGCGACGGCATCGCGGCCGCCCTGAGAGCGGGCGCGGACGTCCGAGAGCTCGAGTTCTACCAGTTCCACCCCACGATCATCGGGACCGGCGACGCCTTCCTCGTGTCCGAGGCCGTGCGCGGCGAGGGCGCGACGCTGATCGACGAACGCGGACGCCGCTTCGCCTTCGACGCCCACCCGGATGGGGAGCTCGCTCCGCGCGACGTCGTCGCCCGTGCGATCGCGCACCGGATGGAGCTGCAGGACGGACGGCCGGTCTTCCTCGACGCGACGCACCTTTACTCGGAGGATGCCGCCGAGCGTGCGGCCTTCCTCGCGCGACGGTTCCCGACGATCGATGCCGCCGTCCGTGCCCGCGGGCTCGACTGGGCGCGGGAGCCGATCCCGGTGACCCCCGCAGCGCACTATCTCATGGGCGGCGTGACGACGGATCTCGACGGCCGCACGACGCTGCCCGGCCTGTACGCCGTCGGCGAGGTCGCCCGCACGGGCGTCCACGGCGCGAACCGTCTCGCCTCCAACTCCCTCCTCGAAGGGGCGGTCTTCGGCGCCCGAGCGGGCGACGCGATCGCGATAGATGCCGCAGACGGCATATGGCGCGCGCCGGCACGGCTCTCGGCGGTGGCGCCGGTCTCCGTCGCCCCCGATCCGAACGCCCCCGCCTTCTCCCGCGGAGCGCTCCAGGAGCTTCTGTGGGAGGATGCCGGGCTCGTCCGCGACGAGGAGGGGCTGCGGCACGCGGCATCCGTCCTCGCGGCGTGGAGGGCCGCCGCCCGCGCACCCGGCTCGGAAGCCGGGTTCGAGGACGAGAACCTCCTCGTCGTCGCGGAGCGGCTCGTCGCTGCCGCCCGCGCGCGGCGCGAATCGGTCGGCGCGCACTTCCGCCGCGACGTCCCGTCCGCGAGCGCCCCCGCCGCGGCATCCGCTCTCACCTCCCTCACCACTGGAGCCGCCTGATGCTGACCCGCCGCACGATCGACCGCGTCGTCGCCGCCGCTCTCGAGGAGGATGCCCCCTGGGGCGACCTCACGAGCGCGTATCTCGTCCCGGAGGACGCCGTCGCGACGGCGGAGCTCGTGGCGCGGGAAGAGGGCGTCTTCAGCGGCGGCGAGGTCTTCGCCGCCGCCTTCGGGCTCACCGACCCGGCGGTCGACGTACGGCTCACGGTCGAGGACGGCGAGTTCTTCGGGCGCGGCGCCGTGCTCGCGGTCGTGTCGGGGCCCGCGCGGTCCGTGCTCACGGCGGAGCGCGTCGCGCTCAACTTCGTGCAGCGGATGAGCGGGATCGCGACCCTCACCAACCTGTACGTCGCCGAGGTCGCGCACACGCGCGCCCGCATCGCCGACACCCGCAAGACGACGCCGGGGCTGCGCGTGTTCGAGCGGCACGCCGTCGTCAACGGCGGCGGCCACAATCACCGGTTCTCGCTGTCCGACGCCGTCATGGCGAAGGACAATCACCTCGCGGTGCTGGCGGAGAAGGCCGTCTCGGTGACGGCGGCGCTCCAAGGGGCGATCGCGCTCCTGCCCCACACGACCCACGTCGAGGTCGAGGTGGACCGGCTCGACCAGATCGAGCCCGTGCTCGCGGCGGGAGTGGGCACGATCATGCTCGACAACTTCTCGCTCGACGACCTGCGCCGCGGAGTCGAGCTCGTGGGCGGGCGGGCCACGGTCGACGCGAGCGGGGGCGTCACGCTCGCGACCGTCCGCGACATCGCAGAGACCGGGGTCGACGTCATCTCGGTCGGCGCGCTGACCCACTCCGCGCGCGCACTCGACCTCGGACTCGACATGCGGCTCGCCGGCGCGGCAGAGCCCGTGTGACGGCATGACGATGCTGTACCTCGACAATGCGGCGACGACACCCGTGCGCCCCGAGGTGCTCGAGGCGATGATGCCGTTCCTGACCCGCTGGTTCGGCAATCCGTCGAGTCACCACACGGTCGGCGAGGCCGCAGCGGAAGCCCTCGGAGAGGCGCGCCGCCGCGTCGCGCGGGTGCTCGGCATGCGTGCGAGCGACGTCGTCTTCACGTCGGGCGGCACCGAGGCCAACAACCTCGCGGTCAAGGGCATCGCCGTCGCGGCGCAGCTGCACGGCGGAGCGCGTCACGTCGTGACGACCCCGATCGAGCACGAGTCGATCCTCGAATCGGTCGACCACCTCCGCCGCGTGCACGGGTTCGAGGTGACGCACGTGCCCGTCGACGCGGGCGGGCGGCTTGATCCGGATGCCGTCGCCGCCGCTCTGCGCGACGACACGGCGGTGCTCACGTTCGGGTACGCGAACAACGAGGTCGGCACGATTCAGGATGTCGCCGCCATCGCCGCCGTCGCGCGCGAGCGCGGCATCCCCGTCCATGTCGACGGCGTGCAGGCCGCCGGCTGGCTGCCCCTCTCGGGGCTCGGCGCGGACGCGATCTCCATCGCGGGCCACAAGGTCGGAGCCCCGAAGGGCACCGGCGCGCTGGGCGTCCGCGGCCGGATCCCGCTGGAGCCGCTGCTGCACGGCGGAGGTCAGGAGCGCGGCCGCCGCAGCGGCACGGAGGATGTCGCCGGCGCCGTCGGCCTCGCGACCGCGCTCGAGCTCGCCGAGGCGGAGCGCGATGCGGAGGCGGCGCGGCTCACGGTCCTGCGGGACGCGTTCATCTCGCGCGTCCTCGTGCTCGTCCCGAGCGCCCGCCTGACGGGCGACTCCGCGCATCGCCTCCCCGCGACGGCGAGCTTCACGTTCGCGGGAACGAGCGGCGAGGCCGTGCTCCTCGAGCTCGAGCGCCGCGGGGTCGTGTCGTCGAGCGGCTCGGCGTGCGCCGCGGGCAGCGACGAGCCCTCACACGTGCTGCTGGCGATGGGCATCGGGCCGGAGGTCGCGCAGACCGCGGTGCGGTTCACCTTCCCGCACGGGCTCCGCGACTCGCTGGATGCCGTCGCCGACGCGGTCGCGGCATCCGTCGCCGCGGTCTCCCGCTGAGGCCCGTCGATAGGATCGGGCACGTGCCCCCCGCAGCGATCACCGTCATCGTGCCGGGCTTCGACGTCGCTCCGTACGCGGCGGAAGCCCTCGACTCGCTGCGCCGTCAGACGCGCCGGGACTGGGTCGCCGTGCTCGTCGACGACGCGTCGACGGACGGGACGGGAGCGCTGTTCGAGAGCGCGGCGGCGGCCGATCCGCGCTTCCGGGTCGTGCACCACGCGCGCCGCCGGGGGCTCGGCGCGGCGCGCAACACAGGGCTCGAGCACGTCCGGACGCCCTTCCTCGGGTTCCTCGACGCGGACGACCTGTTCACCCCCGTCGCCCTCGACCGCCTGCTCGGCGTGCTCGACCAGACCGGGAGCGACTTCGCGATCGGCGCGTACGTGCGGCTGCGGCCCGACGGCATCGGGGGCTACGAGCCCGGTGTCGTCCAGCCGTGGGTCTCTGCCGCGACCGACCCCGAGCGGCGGGCCACGACGATCGACCGGCATCCCGACGCATCCGGCAACATCGTCGCGTGGTCGAAGGTGAGCCGCACGGACTTCTGGCGCCGGCTCGCACTCGCCTTCCCCGAGGGGAAGGCGTACGAGGACCAGATCGTCGCGCAGCGCATGTACGCGGGCGCCCGCGCGTTCGACGTCGTCCCGGATGTCGTGGCACACTGGCGCGAGCGAGCCGACGGATCCTCCATCACGCAGACGAAGGATGCCGTGCCCGTCCTTCGCGACTACCTCGAGGCGATGGCCGGCGGCATCGAGGTGCTCGAGGCGACGGGTCATCCCGCCGCCGCGCGATCCCGCGTGAGGCTCATCCTCGCGATGGACGTCCCGCCCCTCGTCCGGATCGCCCAGGGCCATCCGGACGACGCGTACCGGCGCGCGCTCGGACGGTTCACGCGCGACGTGTGGGCACGGGGAGGCGCCGGCGCCGAGCTGGACGCGGAGGCCGCGACGCTCGTCGACGCCGCGCGACTCTGGTGACGCGCCCGTCCGCGCTCGAACGACGGTCATGCGCACGCGGCGGCCGCGGCCCGTCGCCTTCCCGGCATGAGCCCCGAGTGCCGCCGCGCGATCGGCCGGGGCGAGCTCAGCCGCGCGTGGGAGGCACGTACGCGCCGTCGTCGCCCAGGTGCGGCCACACGTGCTCGTCGTCCGGTGCGTCTTCGACGAGGAGCGTGACGGCGGCTGCGGCATCCGCATCCTCCGGAGCCTTGTCGGCGCGTCGCTCCGGCAGCGCCGCGCGCGGCTGCGCCTCCTCGACCTCGAGGATCTTCGACGCCGCCAGCTGCTCCGCCGCGAGCTCGGAGTACAGCCCGCCGAGCGCGAGCAGCTCCGAGTGCGTCCCCGACTCGACGATGCGGCCCGCCTCGATGACGTGGATGACGTCGGCGCCGATCACCGTCGAGAGCCGGTGCGCGATCGACAGAGTCGTGCGCCCGTGGGATGCCGTCTCCAGCGCCTCCTGCACGACCCGCTCGGACACGGTGTCGAGCGCCGACGTCGCCTCGTCCAGGAGGAGGACGGGCGGGTCCTTCAGGAGCACGCGCGCGATCGCGATGCGCTGCTTCTCGCCGCCGGAGAGGCGGTATCCGCGCTCGCCGACGACGGTGTCGTAGCCGTCCTCGAAGCTCGTGATGATGTGATGGATGTTCGCCGCCACGCACGCGGCCTCGATCTCGGCATCCGTCGCCTCGGGCTTGGCGTACCGCAGGTTCTCGCGGATCGTCGCGTGGAAGAGGTACGTCTCCTGCGACACGATCCCCACGGCGTCGATGATCGACTCCTGCGTGAGGCGGCGGACATCCTCCCCCGCGAACAGGACGCTGCCCCCTGAGGCCTCGTACAGCCGCGGCGCGAGGTACAGGACCGTCGTCTTGCCCGCTCCCGACGGACCGACGAACGCGACGTGTTGCCCCGGCTCGGCCGTGAACGAGATGCCGCCGAGCGTCGGCCGCACGCCTTCCGCGGCATCCGGATAGCGGAACACGACGTCCTCGAACGCGATCTGCCCGAGAGGTCCCGGCGCCTTCGACACCGTGATCGCGCCGGGGGCGTCCTCGATCATGGGGTGCAGGTCGAGGTACTCGAAGATGCGGGCGAAGATCGCGCTCGAGGTCTGCAGGTCGAGGGCGACCCGCATGAGCCCCATGAGCGGCTGCAGCAGTCGCGCCTGCACGGTCGTGAACGCGACGATCGTGCCCGCCGTGATCGTGTCGGCACCTCCCGTCATGAGGTATCCCGAGACGAGATAGATGACGGCCGGCACGCTCGCCATGAGCACCTGCACGACGGCGAAGAAGCCCTGACCGCTCATGGCTCGCCGCACCTGCAGCCGCACCTGGTTCGCGTTCTCGGACCTGTACCGCTGCGACTCGGAGCGCTGGCGATTGAAGGCCTTCGACAGCAGGATGCCGCTGACCGACAGCGTCTCCTGCGTGATGGAGGTGAGCTCGGACAGGGATTCCTGCGTCTCCCCGGCGATGCGCGCGCGCACCTGCCCCACTCGGCGCTGCACGAAGATCAGCAGCGGCATGAGGAACAGCGCGATGAGCGTCAGGCGCCAGTCGATGAGGATCATCGCGACGAGCGACGCGATCACGGTCACGACGTTGCCGAGGATGCTCGTGACCGTGTTCGTCAGGACGCCCGAGACGGCGCCGACGTCGTTCTGGAGCCGGGACTGGATGACCCCGGTCTTCGTACGCGTGAAGAAGCCCAGCTCCATCGCCTGCAGGTGCTCGAAGAGCCGGACCCGCAGGTCTCCGGTCACGTTGTTGCCGACGGTCGAGGTGAGCCACGTCTGCGTCACGCCGAGTCCCGCCGACAGCAGGAAGAGCCCGATCATGAACAGGACGAGCCTGATGAGGAGCGGGATGTCGACCCCGCTGCCGTCCGTCGGGAAGAGCGCGTCGTCGAACACGCGCTGCACGAGCAGCGGCGGGATCACCGCGATCGCGGCGCCGGCCATCACGATCGCGCCCGTCACGATGATGCGTCCCGTGTAGGGGCGGAACAGCCCGACGACCCGCGCTCCCAGATCGGGGATCGTCGGGGCCTGCGCGTTGAGCTTCTTCTGCGCCGCTTCGTCGACGCCTCGGAACCCTCCGCGTCCGCCGCCCCCGCCCATGCCGCCCATGCCGCCCATGCTCATGAGGGCCAGCCTAACGACGGGCACCCCGAAGGGAGCGGCGCTCCGTCAGCCGAGGCTCGTGACGAGGTTGATGACGGTCGCGAGGATGACGGCGCCGAACAGATACGCGAGAAGCGTCTGGGCGATGATGATGCGCCGGATCGCGTTCGTGCGCACGTTCGTGTCGGCGACCTGGTAGGTCATCCCGAGTCCGACCGAGAAGTAGGCGAAGTCCGTGTACTCCGGGTCGGCCTCCTGGTTGAAGTCGATCCCGCCGACGGGATCCGAGTAGTAGACGTGCGCGTAGCGCAGGAGGTAATCGACCTGGATGAGAGCCCAGGACGCCGCGACCGCGACGACCGAGATCCCTGCGAGGAAGAACGACGCGACGTCTCCCGCATGCCGCGTCTGCAGCAGCACGACCGCGACGGCGCCGAGGCTTGCGATGCTTCCGACGAGCGCCACGAGCCGCGCGATCCTGCGCCCCGGGTCCTCGGCTGTCGCGTGAGCCCTGGTCCGCGCGGCATCCATCGACCACACCGTGAGGAGGACCCAGGCGACGCTCGTGAGCGCGAGCGCGGCCCATCCCGCCAGGAGTCCCGCCGCGAGCCCGAGCAGCGGCGTCACGATCACGCCGACCACGACGCCGACGACGAGGGAGAGGACGCTGCGTAGGAGCACGGTCGTATGTCTGGCTGCCATGCTCGAATGTTTCCACCTCCGAGGGGAATGCCGTGTCGGACCCGGCGGTTAGTCTCAAGGTGCCGCATCGGGGGTGGCCGCTTCGCTGTTCCCCGAGGCGCTTCACGGGCCGACGTGTGCCCTTTCCCCCGCATCGCCGAGAACCGAGGAGACGACGCATGGCCGCCACCGACATCAGGCCCGGCGCCAGCCCCGCCCCCGCTGCCGCCGCGGATCAGCCCGTGCTCCGCCCCGAGGAGAGCCGCGTCATCTGGCTCCTGCTCGCCGCGGCGTTCGTGGCGATCCTCAACGAGACGACGATGGGCGTCGCGATCCCCCACCTGATCGGCGACCTCGGCATCACGGCCGTCGCGGCGCAGTGGCTCACGACGGCGTTCATGTTGACGATGGCGGTCGTGATCCCGATCACGGGGTTCCTGCTGCGGCGCTTCACGACGCGGCAGATCTTCATCGCGGCCATGAGCCTCTTCTCGCTCGGCACGCTCATCGCGGTCGTCGCACCGGGGTTCCCGGTCCTGGTCGTCGCGCGCGTCGTGCAGGCGTCCGGGACGGCGATCATGATGCCGCTGCTCATGACGACCCTCATGACGATCGTCCCCCCGCATGCCCGCGGGCGGATGATGGGGCGCGTCTCGATCGTGATGTCGCTCGCGCCCGCGATCGGCCCGACGCTGTCGGGGTTCCTCCTCGACAACCTGAGCTGGCGGTGGATCTTCGGCATCGTCCTTCCCATCGCGCTCGTCGCCCTCGCGATCGGCGCGCGCTGGATCCACAACCTGGGCGAGACCACCAGCGCACCGATCGATGTCCCGTCGATCGTGCTGTCCGCACTCGGCTTCGGGGGCATCGTCTACGGCCTCAGCCAGATCGGCGGCGCCGTGAGCCACACGGCGGGAGCGGAGGCCGAGGCCGTCTCGACACTGTCGCTGTGGATCGCCCTCGGCGTCGGCGTCGTCGCGCTCGGCCTGTTCCTCTGGCGCCAGGTGCTCCTGCAGCGGGTCGACGACGCGCTCCTCGACCTGCGGGTCTTCCGCTCGCGCAACTTCGCGCTGTCGATCGCGCAGATGGCGGTCCTCTCGGTCGCGTTCTTCGGCGTCATAACGGTCCTGCCGCTGTACATGCAGAGCGTCCTCGAGATCTCGCCGCTCGAGACGGGGCTCGCGGTGCTGCCCGGCTCGCTCGCGATGGGTATCGCCGGCCCCTTCATCGGGCGCATCTACGACGCGCGCGGCACGAAGGTCCTGCTCATCCCTGGCTCGATCATCGCGGTGTCGGTGCTGTGGGCGTACACGACGTTCACGCAATCGACCCCGCTGTGGATCATCGTCGTGCTGCAGACGGTGCTGTCCCTGGGGCTCGCCTTGTCGTTCACGCCGCTGTTCACGGCATCCCTCGCGTCGCTCGAGCCGAAGTTCTACGCGTACGGTTCCGCCGTCCTGGGTACGGTGCAGCAGGTCGCGGGCGCGGCAGGCATCGCCGTGCTCATCACGGTCCTGTCGGCGGTCACGGCGTCTTCGCTCGAGTCCGGTGCGAGCGAGGCTGCGGCGGGCGCGGCGGGTGCCCACGCGGCATTCCTGCTCGCGGCGATCGTGGCGCTCCCGCTGCTGGTGGGCGCGTTCCTCATCCGCAAGCCCGCCGACGAGCCGAGCACCGTGTCCGCCGCCGCGGACTGACGCGCCGGCGCCGCGGCGCCGCCGGCGTCCCGGCGGCGTCACTGGCGCGCCGGCGTGACCCGTGGACGCGCGCTCCGCGACGACGAGGCGATCAGTGGTGGATGAGGGCCTTCAGAAGGATGAGCACGGCGCCGAAGGCGGCCGTGATCACCGCACTGAGCATGCGAGGCCAGAAGCGCTTTACCCAACTGGCGACGGCGAACCAGCCGAGCACGCCGAGGATGACCGTGTCGACGATGAGGGCAGTCCAGATGGCGACATCGTCGTCGAGAACACGGCCCACCCCGAGCAGTAGCACCGCGATCGGGGCGATCGCGATGAGGAGCATGCCCTCCGAGTGGTGGAACGCCGCGGCGAAGCTCGCGCGGACGCTGCCGCGAGTGTGCTCCTTCGCGAGTCCTGCGATGGTGCCGGCGTAGACGTGCGCGGAGAAGAACACGATGACCGTGATGACGACGGTCAGCAGGGCGTTGGCTGACGTTCCGGTCAGCGAGTTGCTGACGACGATCATCCCGGAGACGAGGATGAGGCCGTAGACGGACTCCTCTGAGATGAGGATGCGGCCGATGGTTGTCAGCGCGCGAGACGGTCCATCAGGCATGGGCGGGTCGCGATGCGCCCGTCAGTTCGTGCTGCAGAAACCGCCGCAGCATGATGCGCCATCGTCGACGACGGGCAGGAGGTTCTTGTCGTCCGCGACCGGCTGCAGCGGCTGAAGAACGGGAGCGGGAAGGTTCGACGTTGCCATCCCTCCATGCTAGACGCTCGTCGGCCCGACGAGGCGTGCATGCGTCGAGCGCAATACACTCCCGTCGTGGACGGCTTTCCGACGGCGCGCTGGTGCCGCAGTCGGCGTGCCGGTGTGATCTGCACGCGAGCTGCAGGGCATCCGGGACTGCACAATCGCGTCGGCACGAGTCAGATGTGGTCCGAGCTCGAGGCCGATCCGCCGGCGTGCGCGGGAGGAGGCAGGCACGCCGCCAAGGCGCGGCTGCTCCCGGGCGGCTTTCCCGGCGGGCGCGCGCTGTGTCTCGTGTGCTGGGGCTTCGTCGAGCTGTCCCCCGACGAGACGCTCGCCGCACATGACGCCTTCCGCGGCGCGGGATCCGAAGAGGAGGCATCGAGTCGCGCTGCGTGGTTCAACACCTACGGCTGGGATCGCGGCTGACGGCACGTCGCTACAGGATGGCGCCGCCGGTCTGGCAGGTCGGGCAGTACTCGGCGGTCGCACTCGCGAAGGTGAAGGACCGGATGAGGTCGCCGCATACGGGGCACGCCCGCCCCGCACGACCGTGCACGCGCATGGCTGCGACCTTCGCGGCCTTGAGCTCATCGATCGGGATGCCGCGCCTCGCGGCGATCGCGTCCCGCACGGTCGCCACCGTCGCGTCGTAGAGCTGGTCGAGCGTCACGACTCCGAGCGTCGTCGCGTGAGCGATGGGAGAGACCTTCGCGGCGTGCAGGATCTCGTCCGAGTACGCGTTGCCGATGCCCGCGATCGACTCCTGCTCCTGCAGGATCGCCTTGATCTGCTTGCGGCGGCCTGCGAGCGCTGTCGCGAACACGGCGCGCGTGAAGGACGCATCGGCGGGATCGGGACCGAGCTTCGCGATTGCCGCGACATCAGCCGGATCGTCGACGACCGAGAGCCCGATCGAGACCCACGTTCCCGCATCCGTCAGCTCCAGCACGCTCCCGTCGTCGAAGAGGAGCGACGCGAGAGCCGGCGGACCCCCCGCGGGCTGCGCGGCCCCCACCGTCGCATTCAGGCGTGCCCATCCGTGTCGCCCCAGTGAGACGACGAGGTTGGTCGCATCGAATCCGAGCGCGACATGCTTGCCGAAGCGGCGGGATGCGCGCAGACGATGGCCGACGAGTGATCCGAGCGGGCGAGCGCGGGTTCTCACGGTGCGGAACTCGAGGACATCGACCGCCGTGACCTCGCGCCCGGAGAGTCGCTCGCGGAGGGAGTCCGCCAGCGCCTGCACCTCCGGAGACTCGGGCATAGCGACATCCTGCCACTGTCCAGCCGGACGGTGGCCGCATCGACGAAGCCACGCTCGCCGATGAGCTCAGCTCGTGGTTGTGGT
>NZ_JAAOZF010000003.1:0-1495 GCF_011759705.1 Microbacterium ulmi
GGAGTGTCCGATCCTTGAGAACTCAACAGCGTGCACTTGTCAAATGCCAAATTTTACCTCGTCCTGGTCTTCGGATCGGGTGAGATTCCTTTGGATCAAAGTCCGGCACTTTGGTGTCGGCATCGGATATGTCAGTGATGGCATTCTGTTTGGTCATGGTTGAACTCGCTGCGGTCTGCCCTTTTGGGGTGGGTTGTGGTTTTCGTTTTTTACGGAGAGTTTGATCCTGGCTCAGGATGAACGCTGGCGGCGTGCTTAACACATGCAAGTCGAACGGTGAAGGAGAGCTTGCTTTCTGGATCAGTGGCGAACGGGTGAGTAACACGTGAGCAATCTGCCCCTGACTCTGGGATAAGCGCTGGAAACGGCGTCTAATACTGGATATGAGCCGCAGCCGCATGGTTAGTGGTTGGAAAGATTTTTTGGTCAGGGATGAGCTCGCGGCCTATCAGCTTGTTGGTGAGGTAATGGCTCACCAAGGCGTCGACGGGTAGCCGGCCTGAGAGGGTGACCGGCCACACTGGGACTGAGACACGGCCCAGACTCCTACGGGAGGCAGCAGTGGGGAATATTGCACAATGGGCGGAAGCCTGATGCAGCAACGCCGCGTGAGGGATGACGGCCTTCGGGTTGTAAACCTCTTTTAGCAGGGAAGAAGCTTTCGGGTGACGGTACCTGCAGAAAAAGCACCGGCTAACTACGTGCCAGCAGCCGCGGTAATACGTAGGGTGCAAGCGTTATCCGGAATTATTGGGCGTAAAGAGCTCGTAGGCGGTTTGTCGCGTCTGCTGTGAAATCCCGAGGCTCAACTTCGGGTCTGCAGTGGGTACGGGCAGACTAGAGTGCGGTAGGGGAGATTGGAATTCCTGGTGTAGCGGTGGAATGCGCAGATATCAGGAGGAACACCGATGGCGAAGGCAGATCTCTGGGCCGTAACTGACGCTGAGGAGCGAAAGGGTGGGGAGCAAACAGGCTTAGATACCCTGGTAGTCCACCCCGTAAACGTTGGGAACTAGTTGTGGGGTCCATTCCACGGATTCCGTGACGCAGCTAACGCATTAAGTTCCCCGCCTGGGGAGTACGGCCGCAAGGCTAAAACTCAAAGGAATTGACGGGGACCCGCACAAGCGGCGGAGCATGCGGATTAATTCGATGCAACGCGAAGAACCTTACCAAGGCTTGACATATACAGGTAACGGCTGGAAACAGTCGCCCCGCAAGGTCTGTATACAGGTGGTGCATGGTTGTCGTCAGCTCGTGTCGTGAGATGTTGGGTTAAGTCCCGCAACGAGCGCAACCCTCGTTCTATGTTGCCAGCACGTTATGGTGGGAACTCATGGGATACTGCCGGGGTCAACTCGGAGGAAGGTGGGGATGACGTCAAATCATCATGCCCCTTATGTCTTGGGCTTCACGCATGCTACAATGGCCGGTACAAAGGGCTGCAATACCGTGAGGTGGAGCGAATCCCAAAAAGCCGGTCCCAGTTCGGATT
>NZ_JAAOZF010000003.1:1586-5618 GCF_011759705.1 Microbacterium ulmi
TTCGGATTGAGGTCTGCAACTCGACCTCATGAAGTCGGAGTCGCTAGTAATCGCAGATCAGCAACGCTGCGGTGAATACGTTCCCGGGTCTTGTACACACCGCCCGTCAAGTCATGAAAGTCGGTAACACCTGAAGCCGGTGGCCCAACCCTTGTGGAGGGAGCCGTCGAAGGTGGGATCGGTAATTAGGACTAAGTCGTAACAAGGTAGCCGTACCGGAAGGTGCGGCTGGATCACCTCCTTTCTAAGGAGCATCTGACACCTCCGGGTGTCCAGAGCCAGACTCGAGGCGAATGCCCTCGACTGGTCAGCTCATGGGTGGAACATTTGACTTGGTGCGAAGGATGGAGATCCTCACTCAGTACGCTGCTTGCAGCTGGAACCGTGGAGATCGCTGGATCTCGCACATGCACGCTGTTGGGTCCTGAGGGACCGGATGCGCTTCGATCTTCGGGTCGGGAGCAGACGAACCTCGGGGCCTTTTCTGGCTGCCCGGTGGGCAGGCGGGGAGGGTACCGCCCGTACTTTGAGAACTACACAGTGGACGCGAGCATCTTCGAACCGGTTTCGGCCGGTTCGTTTTGATGATCTTAAAGATCATTAGTCATTTGCTGGTCCGGTTTCGGCCGGTCTGGTTTTTGATGAACTCATGTGATTTCAAGTCTTTAAGAGCAAACGGTGGATGCCTTGGCATCTGGAGCCGAAGAAGGACGTAGCAATCTGCGATAAGCCTCGGGGAACTGATAAGCAAGTTTTGATCCGAGGGTGTCCGAATGGGGAAACCCCGCTGGGCGGCGTGCCGACCCAGTGACTCCCGCCT
Source organism: Microbacterium ulmi (assembly GCF_011759705.1). Taxonomy (GTDB): domain Bacteria; phylum Actinomycetota; class Actinomycetes; order Actinomycetales; family Microbacteriaceae; genus Microbacterium; species Microbacterium ulmi. The sequence continues at coordinate 2,407 of NZ_JAAOZF010000003.1, forward strand.
GAATATATAGGGCGGGTAGAGGGAACGTGGGGAAGTGAAACATCTCAGTACCCACAGGAAGAGAAAGCAACCGCGATTCCGTTAGTAGTGGCGAGCGAAACCGGAACAGGCTAAACCGAGTGCGTGTGATATCCGGCAGGAGTTGCGTATTCGGGGTTGTGGGACTTTTCGGGCTGCTCTGCCGAGCAGCCGGCGTGACGGCAGCGTATAGACGAGCCGCTTGGAAAGGCGGGCCATAGTGGGTGATAGCCCCGTAGTCGAAATGCGTGTGTTGGCGTGAAGAGTATCCCAAGTAGCACGGGGCCCGAGAAATCCCGTGTGAATCTGTCAGGACCACCTGATAAGCCTAAATACTCCCAGATGACCGATAGCGGACAAGTACCGTGAGGGAAAGGTGAAAAGTACCCCGGGAGGGGAGTGAAATAGTACCTGAAACCGTTTGCTTACAAACCGTTGGAGCCTCCTTAGCAGGGGTGACAGCGTGCCTTTTGAAGAATGAGCCTGCGAGTTAGCGATACGTGGCGAGGTTAACCCGTGTGGGGTAGCCGTAGCGAAAGCGAGTCTGAATAGGGCGATTCAGTCGCGTGTCCTAGACCCGAAGCGAAGTGATCTATCCATGGCCAGGCTGAAGCGACGGTAAGACGTCGTGGAGGGCCGAACCCACTTAGGTTGAAAACTGAGGGGATGAGCTGTGGATAGGGGTGAAAGGCCAATCAAACTTCGTGATAGCTGGTTCTCTCCGAAATGCATTTAGGTGCAGCGTTGCGTGTTTCTTGCCGGAGGTAGAGCTACTGGATGGCCGATGGGCCCTACCAGGTTACTGACGTCAGCCAAACTCCGAATGCCGGTAAGTGAGAGCGCAGCAGTGAGACTGTGGGGGATAAGCTTCATAGTCGAGAGGGAAACAACCCAGACCACCAACTAAGGTCCCTAAGCGCGTGCTAAGTGGGAAAGGATGTGGAGTTGCCTTGACAACCAGGAGGTTGGCTTAGAAGCAGCCACCCTTGAAAGAGTGCGTAATAGCTCACTGGTCAAGTGATTCCGCGCCGACAATGTAACGGGGCTCAAGCACGCCACCGAAGTTGTGGCATTGACATTATTGGTAGGCCTTCGTGGTCCAGCCGTGTTGATGGGTAGGAGAGCGTCGTGTGGCCGGTGAAGCGGCGGGGTGACCCAGCCGTGGAGGCCACACGAGTGAGAATGCAGGCATGAGTAGCGAAAGACGTGTGAGAAACACGTCCTCCGAAAGACCAAGGGTTCCAGGGTCAAGCTAATCTTCCCTGGGTAAGTCGGGACCTAAGGCGAGGCCGACAGGCGTAGTCGATGGACAACGGGTTGATATTCCCGTACCGGCGAAGAACCGCCCCAATCAATCCAGTGGTGCTAAACGCCCGAATTCCTGTGTATCGATCCCTTCGGGGTGAGAGCGTGGGAGCTAGCGCGTGACCCCATGCTGGTGCGGTTAGCGTATTAACAGGTGTGACGCAGGAAGGTAGCCCAACCCGGGCGATGGTTGTCCCGGGGCAAGTGCGTAGGCCGGGGGATAGGCAAATCCGTCCCTCATCGAGGCTGAGACACGATGCGGATGAAAAGTGGGTGATCCTATGCTGCCAAGAAAAGCATCGACGCGAGGTTCTAGCCGCCCGTACCCCAAACCGACTCAGGTGGTCAGGTAGAGAATACCAAGGAGATCGAGAGAATCGTGGTTAAGGAACTCGGCAAAATGCCCCCGTAACTTCGGGAGAAGGGGGGCCTTCGGCGTATAAGGACTTGCTCCGAAAGCGTTTGGAGGCCGCAGAGACTAGTGGGTAGCGACTGTTTACTAAAAACACAGGTCCGTGCCAAGTCGCAAGACGATGTATACGGACTGACGCCTGCCCGGTGCTGGAAGGTTAAGAGGACCGGTTAGCCGCAAGGCGAAGCTGAGAATTTAAGCCCCAGTAAACGGCGGTGGTAACTATAACCATCCTAAGGTAGCGAAATTCCTTGTCGGGTAAGTTCCGACCTGCACGAATGGCGTAACGACTTCCCAACTGTCTCAACCGCGAACTCGGCGAAATTGCATTACGAGTAAAGATGCTCGTTACGCGCAGCAGGACGGAAAGACCCCGTGACCTTTACTACAGCTTGGTATTGGTGTTCGGTGTGGCTTGTGTAGGATAGGTGGGAGACTGTGAAGCGTGGACGCTAGTTCACGTGGAGTCGTTGTTGAAATACCACTCTGGTCACTCTGGATATCTAACTTCGAACCGTGATCCGGTTCAGGGACAGTGCCTGGTGGGTAGTTTAACTGGGGCGGTTGCCTCCCAAAAAGTAACGGAGGCGCCCAAAGGTTCCCTCAACCTGGTTGGCAATCAGGTGGCGAGTGTAAGTGCACAAGGGAGCTTGACTGTGAGACTGACAGGTCGAGCAGGGACGAAAGTCGGGACTAGTGATCCGGCAGTGGCTTGTGGAAGCGCTGTCGCTCAACGGATAAAAGGTACCTCGGGGATAACAGGCTGATCTTGCCCAAGAGTCCATATCGACGGCATGGTTTGGCACCTCGATGTCGGCTCGTCGCATCCTGGGGCTGGAGTAGGTCCCAAGGGTTGGGCTGTTCGCCCATTAAAGCGGTACGCGAGCTGGGTTTAGAACGTCGTGAGACAGTTCGGTCCCTATCCGCTGCGCGCGTAGGAAGTTTGAGAGGATCTGACCCTAGTACGAGAGGACCGGGTTGGACGAACCTCTGGTGTGTCAGTTGTTCCGCCAGGAGCACCGCTGATTAGCTACGTTCGGGATGGATAACCGCTGAAAGCATCTAAGCGGGAAGCCGGCCTCAAGATGAGACTTCCATACCTTCGGGTGAGAGGCTCCCAGCCAGACTACTGGGTTGATAGGCCAGATGTGGAAGCGCAGCAATGCGTGCAGCTGACTGGTACTAATAAGCCGATGACTTGATAACACACCGTTCTTCGGTGCTTGCGTCCACTGAGTGGTTCTCGATGTACGGTCGAGAACCGCACCAACATGAATCATGTTCGTGCAGACTGAAACATCCATAGTGTTTCGGCGGCCATAGCGTGAGGGAAACGCCCGGTCCCATTCCGAACCCGGAAGCTAAGCCTCACAGCGCCGATGGTACTGCAGGGGAGACCCTGTGGGAGAGTAGGACACCGCCGGACTTCTTCACCGAAATGGCCACCCAACGCAGGGTGGCCATTCCGCGTTAACAC